>NZ_JBQBEO010000001.1:0-4158 GCF_051919525.1 Aeromonas sp. 6P
CACGCCCGCCCACATCAAATCTTCCCTGCTCGGGTGAGCCTGCAACTGCCGATTGGCGATGGTCAGCTGGCGCTGGCACCTGGCAGGGGATTCGGCTTGGCGAACATCGCGTCGATGGCGGTGCCCGCAAGGTGCTGGTGACCCTGCAGGTGAATAAGCAGGCTGCAACCAGCTGAAAGATGACGATAAGAGGGATGGCATTGAGCCATCCCTCTTTTGTTTTTACGGTTTCGCTATCCGCTTGCAAGTGGCACGGCGCTCTGCGTGGCTCAGCCGACCTTGAAGGGGGTCAGTTCGGCCAGCGGGGCTGCGTCCATAAAGGCTTGCGGCTCCTGACCGTGTTTGAAGATCTTAAGTTGCTTGTGCGTCCAGTACCGAAGATGCTCGCTGCCGTTTTCTCCGGTGATTTGCAGCAGGCTCGCTTCACGCAGGGCCACCACGTGCTCGCTCGGGTTGATGGCGCAGAACTCCGCCAGACGCTCGTCGCGGGTCTCGCCCATAAGGTTAAGACTACTTTCTGCCTTTGCGAGAACAGCACCTGCCATCAGATTGTGTTTGTTAGTCGCTTTTTTTTTTTGGAATTTTTTTTTTGGAATTTTTTTTTTGCGCTAACAACCTCCTGCCGTTTTGCCCGTGCATATCGGTCACGAACAAATCTGATTACTAAACACAGTAGCCTGGATTTGTTCTATCAGTAATCGACCTTATTCCTAATTAAATAGAGCAAATCCCCTTATTGGGGGTAAGACATGAAGATGCCAGAAAAACATGACCTGTTGGCCGCCATTCTCGCGGCAAAGGAACAAGGCATCGGGGCAATCCTTGCGTTTGCAATGGCGTACCTTCGCGGCAGATATAATGGCGGTGCGTTTACAAAAACAGTAATCGACGCAACGATGTGCGCCATTATCGCCTAGTTCATTCGTGACCTTCTCGACTTCGCCGGACTAAGTAGCAATCTCGCTTATATAACGAGCGTGTTTATCGGCTACATCGGTACTGACTCGATTGGTTCGCTTATCAAACGCTTCGCTGCTAAAAAAGCCGGAGTAGAAGATGGTAGAAATCAATAATCAACGTAAGGCGTTCCTCGATATGCTGGCGTGGTCGGAGGGAACTGATAACGGACGTCAGAAAACCAGAAATCATGGTTATGACGTCATTGTAGGCGGAGAGCTATTTACTGATTACTCCGATCACCCTCGCAAACTTGTCACGCTAAACCCAAAACTCAAATCAACAGGCGCCGGACGCTACCAGCTTCTTTCCCGTTGGTGGGATGCCTACCGCAAGCAGCTTGGCCTGAAAGACTTCTCTCCGAAAAGTCAGGACGCTGTGGCATTGCAGCAGATTAAGGAGCGTGGCGCTTTACCTATGATTGATCGTGGTGATATCCGTCAGGCAATCGACCGTTGCAGCAATATCTGGGCTTCACTGCCGGGCGCTGGTTATGGTCAGTTCGAGCATAAGGCTGACAGCCTGATTGCAAAATTCAAAGAAGCGGGCGGAACGGTCAGAGAGATTGATGTATGAGCAGAGTCACCGCGATTATCTCCGCTCTGGTTATCTGCATCATCGTCTGCCTGTCATGGGCTGTTAATCATTACCGTGATAACGCCATTACCTACAAAGCCCAGCGCGACAAAAATGCCAGAGAACTGAAGCTGGCGAACGCGGCAATTACTGACATGCAGATGCGTCAGCGTGATGTTGCTGCGCTCGATGCAAAATACACGAAGGAGTTAGCTGATGCTAAAGCTGAAAATGATGCTCTGCGTGATGATGTTGCCGCTGGTCGTCGTCGGTTGCACATCAAAGCAGTCTGTCAGTCAGTGCGTGAAGCCACCACCGCCTCCGGCGTGGATAATGCAGCCTCCCCCCGACTGGCAGACACCGCTGAACGGGATTATTTCACCCTCAGAGAGAGGCTGATCACTATGCAAAAACAACTGGAAGGAACCCAGAAGTATATTAATGAGCAGTGCAGATAGAGTTGCCCATATCGATGGGCAACTCATGCAATTATTGTGAGCAATACACACGCGCTTCCAGCGGAGTATAAATGCCTAAAGTAATAAAACCGAGCAATCCATTTACGAATGTTTGCTGGGTTTCTGTTTTAACAACATTTTCTGCGCCGCCACAAATTTTGGCTGCATCGACAGTTTTCTTCTGCCCAATTCCAGAAACGAAGAAATGATGGGTGATGGTTTCCTTTGGTGCTACTGCTGCCGGTTTGTTTTGAACAGTAAACGTCTGTTGAGCACATCCTGTAATAAGCAGGGCCAGCGCAGTAGCGAGTAGCATTTTTTTCATGGTGTTATTCCCGATGCTTTTTGAAGTTCGCAGAATCGTATGTGTAGAAAATTAAACAAACCCTAAACAATGAGTTGAAATTTCATATTGTTAATATTTATTAATGTATGTCAGGTGCGATGAATCGTCATTGTATTCCCGGATTAACTATGTCCACAGCCCTGACGGGGAACTTCTCTGCGGGAGTGTCCGGGAATAATTAAAACGATGCACACAGGGTTTAGCGCGTACACGTATTGCATTATGCCAACGCCCCGGTGCTGACACGGAAGAAACCGGACGTTATGATTTAGCGTGGAAAGATTTGTGTAGTGTTCTGAATGCTCTCAGTAAATAGTAATGAATTATCAAAGGTATAGTAATATCTTTTATGTTCATGGATATTTGTAACCCATCGGAAAACTCCTGCTTTAGCAAGATTTTCCCTGTATTGCTGAAATGTGATTTCTCTTGATTTCAACCTATCATAGGACGTTTCTATAAGATGCGTGTTTCTTGAGAATTTAACATTTACAACCTTTTTAAGTCCTTTTATTAACACGGTGTTATCGTTTTCTAACACGATGTGAATATTATCTGTGGCTAGATAGTAAATATAATGTGAGACGTTGTGACGTTTTAGTTCAGAATAAAACAATTCACAGTCTAAATCTTTTCGCACTTGATCGAATATTTCTTTAAAAATGGCAACCTGAGCCATTGGTAAAACCTTCCATGTGATACGAGGGCGCGTAGTTTGCATTATCGTTTTTATCGTTTCAATCTGGTCTGACCTCCTTGTGTTTTGTTGATGATTTATGTCAAATATTAGGAATGTTTTCACTTAATAGTATTGGTTGCGTAACAAAGTGCGGTCCTGCTGGCATTCTGGAGGGAAATACAACCGACAGATGTATGTAAGGCCAACGTGCTCAAATCTTCATACAGAAAGATTTGAAGTAATATTTTAACCGCTAGATGAAGAGCAAGCGCATGGAGCGACAAAATGAATAAAGAACAATCTGCTGATGATCCCTCCGTGGATCTGATTCGTGTAAAAAATATGCTTAATAGCACCATTTCTATGAGTTACCCTGATGTTGTAATTGCATGTATAGAACATAAGGTGTCTCTGGAAGCATTCAGAGCAATTGAGGCAGCGTTGGTGAAGCACGATAATAATATGAAGGATTATTCCCTGGTGGTTGACTGATCACCATAACTGCTAATCATTCAAACTATTTAGTCTGTGACAGAGCCAACACGCAGTCTGTCACTGTCAGGAAAGTGGTAAAACTGCAACTCAATTACTGCAATGCCCTCGTAATTAAGTGAATTTACAATATCGTCCTGTTCGGAGGGAAGAACGCGGGATGTTCATTCTTCATCACTTTTAATTGATGTATATGCTCTCTTTTCTGACGTTAGTCTCCGACGGCAGGCTTCAATGACCCAGGCTGAGAAATTCCCGGACCCTTTTTGCTCAAGAGCGATGTTAATTTGTTCAATCATTTGGTTAGGAAAGCGGATGTTGCGGGTTGTTGTTCTGCGGGTTCTGTTCTTCGTTGACATGAGGTTGCCCCGTATTCAGTGTCGCTGATTTGTATTGTCTGAAGTTGTTTTTACGTTAAGTTGATGCAGATCAATTAATACGATACCTGCGTCATAATTGATTATTTGACGTGGTTTGATGGCCTCCACGCACGTTGTGATATGTAGATGATAATCATTATCACTTTACGGGTCCTTTCCGGTGAAAAAAAAGGTACCAAAAAAAACATCGTCGTGAGTAGTGAACCGTAAGCAGGTGCTGTTCTCGCAAAGGCAGAAAGTAGTCTTAACCTTAGCAATACGTAACTGAAC
>NZ_JBQBEO010000002.1:2500-70000 GCF_051919525.1 Aeromonas sp. 6P
ACGGGGATTAGCCCTTAAGCATCTTGGAAGTTAGTGGAACGGTCCTGGAAAGGCCGGCGATACAGGGTGATAGCCCCGTACACGAAAACAACCTTGATGTGAAATCGAGTAGGGCGGGACACGTGACATCCTGTCTGAATATGGGGGGACCATCCTCCAAGGCTAAATACTCCTGACTGACCGATAGTGAACCAGTACCGTGAGGGAAAGGCGAAAAGAACCCCTGTGAGGGGAGTGAAATAGAACCTGAAACCGTGTACGTACAAGCAGTGGGAGCCCTTCGGGGTGACTGCGTACCTTTTGTATAATGGGTCAGCGACTTACATTTTGTAGCGAGGTTAACCGTATAGGGGAGCCGTAGGGAAACCGAGTCTTAACTGGGCGTCTAGTTGCAAGGTGTAGACCCGAAACCGGGTGATCTAGCCATGGGCAGGTTGAAGGTTGAGTAACATCAACTGGAGGACCGAACCCACTAACGTTGCAAAGTTAGGGGATGACCTGTGGCTGGGGGTGAAAGGCCAATCAAACTCGGAGATAGCTGGTTCTCCCCGAAAGCTATTTAGGTAGCGCCTCGGACGAATACTACTGGGGGTAGAGCACTGTTTGGGCTAGGGGGTCATCCCGACTTACCAACCCCATGCAAACTCCGAATACCAGTAAGTAATATCCGGGAGACACACGGCGGGTGCTAACGTCCGTCGTGAAGAGGGAAACAACCCAGACCGCCGGCTAAGGTCCCAAAGTTCTGGTTAAGTGGGAAACGATGTGGGAAGGCTCAGACAGCTAGGATGTTGGCTTAGAAGCAGCCATCATTTAAAGAAAGCGTAATAGCTCACTAGTCGAGTCGGCCTGCGCGGAAGATGTAACGGGGCTCAAACCAGGCACCGAAGCCGCGGATTCACACTTATGTGTGAGTGGTAGGGGAGCGTTCTGTAAGTCTGCGAAGGTGTATCGAGAGGTATGCTGGAGATATCAGAAGTGCGAATGCTGACGTAAGTAACGATAAAGGGGGTGAAAAGCCTCCTCGCCGGAAGACCAAGGGTTCCTGTCCAACGTTAATCGGGGCAGGGTGAGTCGACCCCTAAGGCGAGGCCGAAAGGCGTAGTCGATGGGAAGCAGGTTAATATTCCTGCACGACTTGTAATTGCGATGGGGGGACGGAGAAGGCTAGGTGGGCCAGGCGACGGTTGTCCTGGTGAAAGTGCGTAGGTGGTGTTTCTAGGCAAATCCGGAGACACAACACTGAGACACGAGACGAACACACTACGGTGTGGAAGCCATTGATGCCCTGCTTCCAGGAAAAGCCTCTAAGCTTCAGATTACAAGTCATCGTACCCCAAACCGACACAGGTGGTCGGGTAGAGAATACCAAGGCGCTTGAGAGAACTCGGGTGAAGGAACTAGGCAAAATAGAACCGTAACTTCGGGAGAAGGTTCGCTCTTGACAGTGAAGTCCCTTGCGGATGGAGCAGTTGGGAGTCGCAGTGACCAGATGGCTGGGACTGTTTATCAAAAACACAGCACTCTGCAAACACGAAAGTGGACGTATAGGGTGTGACACCTGCCCGGTGCCGGAAGGTTAATTGATGGGGTTAGCGCAAGCGAAGCTCTTGATCGAAGCCCCGGTAAACGGCGGCCGTAACTATAACGGTCCTAAGGTAGCGAAATTCCTTGTCGGGTAAGTTCCGACCTGCACGAATGGTGTAACCATGGCCATGCTGTCTCCACCCGAGACTCAGTGAAATCGAATTCGCCGTGAAGATGCGGTGTACCCGCGGCTAGACGGAAAGACCCCGTGAACCTTTACTACAGCTTGGCACTGAACATTGAACCTACATGTGTAGGATAGGTGGGAGGCTTTGAAGGCGTGACGCCAGTTGCGCTGGAGCCGTCCTTGAAATACCACCCTTGTATGTTTGATGTTCTAACGCAGGGCCCTGAATCGGGCTCGCGGACAGTGCCTGGTGGGTAGTTTGACTGGGGCGGTCTCCTCCCAAAGAGTAACGGAGGAGCACGAAGGTTGGCTAATCCTGGTCGGACATCAGGAGGTTAGTGCAATGGCATAAGCCAGCTTAACTGCGAGACGGACAGGTCGAGCAGGTACGAAAGTAGGTCATAGTGATCCGGTGGTTCTGAATGGAAGGGCCATCGCTCAACGGATAAAAGGTACTCCGGGGATAACAGGCTGATACCGCCCAAGAGTTCATATCGACGGCGGTGTTTGGCACCTCGATGTCGGCTCATCACATCCTGGGGCTGAAGTCGGTCCCAAGGGTATGGCTGTTCGCCATTTAAAGTGGTACGCGAGCTGGGTTCAGAACGTCGTGAGACAGTTCGGTCCCTATCTGCCGTGGGCGTTGGATGATTGAAGGGAGTTGCTCCTAGTACGAGAGGACCGGAGTGAACGAACCTCTGGTGTTCGGGTTGTCACGCCAGTGGCACTGCCCGGTAGCTAAGTTCGGAATCGATAACCGCTGAAAGCATCTAAGCGGGAAGCGAGCCCTGAGATAAGTCATCCCTGACCCCTTGAGGGTCCTAAAGGGCCGTTGGAGACCACAACGTTGATAGGTGGGGTGTGTAAGCGCGGCGACGTGTTGAGCTAACCCATACTAATTACCCGTGAGGCTTAACCATACAACACCCAAGAAGTGTTCTAAGGCTTGTAGCAAATAGAACGAACTACTCAAATTCAGTGATAGTGACAAGCCAAGCGCAACATCACTACTCACGTCAGCTTTCTGGATTAAGAATTTGCCTGGCGGCCATAGCGCCGTGGAACCACCTGATCCCATGCCGAACTCAGAAGTGAAACGCGGTAGCGCCGATGGTAGTGTGGCATTCGCCATGCGAGAGTAGGACACTGCCAGGCACCCAATTTCAAGATTACGCCCAGCGTGGTCTTTACCGGTTAGTGTGCTGATATGGCTCAGTCGGTAGAGCGCATCCTTGGTAAGGATGAGGTCCCCAGTTCGATTCTGGGTATCAGCACCATTAAATAGAAAGCCTCCCTGAAAAGGGAGGCTTTTTTGCATCCGTCATTTTTTGATATCCCCTTACATTCCCTATTCCCGAACCCCCTTCTGCTTGCAGCCGACACTGTTTATCTGCTGGTTTGAGTCCTAATGTGTTACTCATTTGACTGCTATTGATGGTTTTATCCATAGATTTAACCATGATTGATTGACGTAAAACGTTTTACATGTAAAATCCGGCGCGTTTTGCCTATTACGTGGAGAGAGAGCATGGCGCAGGATAACGAATACTGTTTGGGGGCGGTACCCGCCAAAGGGCGCAAAGGTGTGCTGTCGCTGATGCTGGTGATGCTAGGCCTGACCTTCTTCTCTGCCAGCATGTGGACCGGTGGTGCGCTGGGCACCGGGCTGGTGTTCGATGACTTCATCAAGGCGGTACTGCTCGGCAACTTGCTGCTGGGTATCTACACAGCCTGTCTCGGTTATATCGGTGCCTCAACCGGTCTCTCTACCCATCTGCTGGCTCGTTACTCCTTTGGGGTGAAAGGTTCCTGGCTGCCATCCCTGCTGCTCGGCGGTACTCAGGTCGGCTGGTTTGGCGTTGGCGTGGCGATGTTTGCCCTGCCGGTGCAGAAGGCGACCGGCATAGATGTGAACTGGCTGATCGCCATTTCGGGCATTTTGATGACGGTGACCGTCTACTTCGGCATCTCCGCCCTGATGGTGCTGAGCTTTGTGGCCGTACCGGCCATTGCACTGCTTGGCGGCTACTCGGTCTGGCTGGCGGTGACCTCGACCGGTGGCATGGCTGCACTGCAGCAGGTACAACCAAGCAATCCCATCGAGTTCACCACGGCGTTGACCATGGTGGTCGGTTCCTTTATCAGTGCAGGAACCCTGACCGCCGACTTTGTCCGATTTGGTCGCAAACCCTGGGGCGCCGTCATGATTACCATGGTGGCGTTTTTTTTGGGCAACACGCTAATGTTCGTCTTCGGCGCAGCCGGTGCGGCCGTGACCGGTCAGGCCGATATCTCGGAAGTGATGCTGATGCAGGGACTGTTGATCCCCGCCATCCTGGTGTTGGGCCTCAATATCTGGACCACCAACGACAACGCTCTCTACGCCTCCGGCCTCGGTTTTGCCAACATTACCGGTCTCAAGAGCAAGCCCCTCAGCGTGATCAACGGCCTCATCGGTACGGCTTGCGCCCTCTGGCTTTACAACAACTTTGTCGGCTGGCTGGCCTTTTTGAGTACGGCAATTCCGCCGATCGGTGGCATTATCATCATGGATTTCCTGCTCAATCGTGAGCGTTACCGTCAATTTGCCGATCAGCAGTTCGAGACGGTGCGCTGGCAGGCACTGGTCGCCACGGCAGTCGGGGTGGCTGTCGGCAAGTGGCTGCCGGGCATAGTGCCACTCAACGCGGTATTGGGCGCCGCCTTCACCTATTTCATTCTGGTTCGCCTCACCCAGCGGCCGGTTCTGGTAC
Organism: Aeromonas sp. 6P; assembly: GCF_051919525.1. Lineage (NCBI taxonomy): Bacteria > Pseudomonadati > Pseudomonadota > Gammaproteobacteria > Aeromonadales > Aeromonadaceae > Aeromonas > Aeromonas sp. 6P. Next base: position 6,968 of record NZ_JBQBEO010000002.1, read on the forward strand.
AGGAAGCTAACAAATGCTGATTCAACATATTCGTTTGGCCGGTCGGGAAGGATTTTGGCAGATCCGCTGTCAGGATGGGGTCATCACCGCCATCGAACCCCATGACGAACATGCCGTCGCCGGTCGGGTGCTGGACGGGGAGGGCGGTCTGGCGATCGCCCCCTTTATCGAACCCCACATTCACCTCGATACCACCCAGACGGCCGGTGAGCCGAGCTGGAATCTCTCCGGCACCCTGTTCGAGGGGATCGAGCGCTGGGCCGAGCGCAAGGCGCTGCTGACCCATGAGGATGTGAAGCTGCGCGCCATCCAGACGCTGAAGTGGCAGGTCGCTAACGGCATCCAGTTTGTCCGTACTCACGTTGATGTCTCCGATCCCAATCTGGTGGCGCTCAAGGCGATGCTGGAGGTGCGGGAGGAGATGAAGGAGTGGGTCGAGCTGCAAATTGTCGCCTTCCCGCAGGAGGGGATCCTCTCCTACCCCAATGGCAAGGCACTGCTGGAGGAGGCGCTCAAGCTGGGGGCAGACGTGATTGGCGCGATCCCCCACTTCGAGTTTACCCGGGAATATGGGGTCGAAAGTCTGCACTACATCTTCGATCTTGCGGAGAAGTATCAGGTTCTGGTCGATGTGCACTGCGACGAGATCGATGACGAGCAATCCCGTTTCATCGAGACGCTGGCGACTCTCGCCTACGAGCGGGGTATCGGCCATCGGGTGACGGCCAGTCACACCACCGCCATGCACTCTTACAACGGCGCTTATGCTTCCCGCCTGTTCCGGCTGCTCAAGATGGCAGACATCAACTTCGTGGCCAATCCGCTGGTGAACATTCACCTGCAGGGGCGCTTCGATACCTATCCCAAACGTCGCGGCATTACCCGGGTGAAGGAGATGCTGGAGGCGAACATCAACGTCTGCTTCGGTCACGACGACGTGTTCGATCCCTGGTACCCCATGGGCACTGCCAACATGTTGCAGGTGCTGCACATGGGGCTGCATGTCTGCCAGATCATGGGTTACGAGCAGATCAACGACGGTCTGAAGCTGATCAGCAGCCACAGCGCCCGCACCCTGAACGTGCAGGATCGCTATGGTATCGAGGTGGGCAAACCGGCCAACCTGTTGGTCCTGCCCGCCGAGAACGGCTTCGATGCGGTGCGCCGTCAGGTGCCGGTGCGTTACTCGATCCGCCACGGCAAGGTGATTGCCCAGACCCGCCCGGCCCAGACCGAGATCGTGCTGGGTCAGCCAGAGCCCATCGATTTTCGCCGCTGAGATTTCAATCAGGCTGGATGTCGATTAGTTCCGCCTCTGGGCACAAGGGCCGCCATTGCGACATAATGGCGGCCTGACCCTGAGGGAGTGACACCATGCAAACCTGGTTCTATGTTGCTGCAGGGGGCGCCATCGGCGCCTGCCTTCGTTTTGGGATTGCCGAACTGATGGCCTTGCTGCTGGGGCGCCACTTTCCTTACGGGACTCTGGTGGTCAACGTGGTGGGCTCTTTCATCATGGGGGTGGCATTTGCCCTCATCAGTCATGGTCATGTGGTAGAACACCCGATGAAGCCGTTGCTGATGGTGGGGATCCTCGGTGCCCTGACTACTTTCTCTTCCTTTGCCCTCGATACGGTAGTGCTGGCTCAACATGGAGCCTATCTGAAAGCGCTGCTCAATATCGGTCTCAATCTCTTCCTCTGTCTGGCTATGGTAGTGCTGGGCATGCAGTTGGTTGCGAGCCGGGTTTAAGGTGTCCGGACGCCAGTGGCTCTGGTAAACTGGCGGCCATTCTTTGCTCTATGGGTGTTTAAGGGATGTCAGAACAAGCAACGACAACGCATTTTGGCTTTAAAACCGTGGCCGCGACCGAGAAGGAAACTCTGGTAGCAGGTGTCTTCCATTCGGTGGCAGCCAAGTATGATCTGATGAACGATCTGATGTCGTTCGGCATCCACCGCCTGTGGAAGCGCTTCACCATCGATTGTTCCGGTGTGCGCAAGGGTCAGAAGGTGCTGGATCTGGCCGGTGGTACCGGTGACTTGACCGCCAAGTTCTCCCGCATCGTCGGCGAGACCGGTCAGGTGGTGCTGGCGGATATCAACGATTCCATGCTGAAAGTGGGCCGCGACAAGCTGCGTAATCTGGGGGTCGCCAACAACGTCTCCTACGTGCAGGCCAATGCCGAGGCGCTCCCCTTCCCGGATAACCACTTCGACGTCATCACCATCGGCTTCGGCCTGCGCAACGTCACCGACAAGGACAAGGCGCTCGCCTCCATGTTCCGGGTGCTCAAGCCGGGTGGCCGTCTGCTGGTGCTGGAGTTCTCCAAGCCGGTCAGTGAAGTGATCGCCAAGCTCTATGACCTCTACTCCTTCAAACTGCTGCCGAAAATGGGCGAAATCGTCGCGAACGACAGTGAAAGCTACAAATATCTGGCAGAGTCTATTCGTATGCACCCGGATCAGCAGACCCTGGCTGGCATGATGGAAAATGTCGGTTTCGAGCAGGTGGAGTACTTCAATCTGACTCAGGGTGTGGTCGCCCTGCACCGCGGTTACAAGTTTTAAGGTTGCCTATGCCGATGGATGCCATGGTCACCGCGGTGATCGAAACCAGCCTCAACCAGTTGCTGGCGCTGGACAAACAGAGCCCGGAGCGGCTGCGCAAACTGGTGGGCAAGGTGCTCAAGCTGGAGCTGCGTGAACTCAAGCCGCTCTGGTTCGTCTTCTCCGAGCGTCGGCTGGATGTGCTGGCCCAGCATGAAGGGGAGGCGGATGCGGTGCTCAGTCTCTCCCTGACCGCCCTCGGTCTGCTGAAAGACCCGTCCGCCCTGACCCGCTATATCCGCGAGGAGAAGCTGGATCTGAGCGGTGATCCCCAGCTGGTGCAGGCATTCAGCGTGCTGCTGGGTGAGCTGGATATCGACTGGGAGGAGGAGCTGTCGCGCTATACCGGCGACGTGCTGGCCCACACCCTGTTCAGCGGTGCCCGTCAGGCGCGTCGTCTGGTCGGCCGCGAACTGTGCCGCACCCGCAGCCAGCTGGCGGAATATCTGACCGAAGAGGCCCGCCTCGCCCCCGGCCCACTGGAAGTGGCGAGTTTCAACGATGACGTCGAGGTGCTGGCCCAGCAGCTCAAGGCCGTCGAACTGCGGCTGGCCCGCTTCGAACAGCAGGTGACCTGATGACCCCGAAGGAGTTCAAACGCCTCTATCGCATCATCACCATCCTGCTGGAGCAGGGCATCGACGAGCTGGTGCCCGCCCGCTATCAACCCTGGCCGGGTCGTCTGGCCCGTCGCTCCCTGTTCTGGCTCAAGAACAGGCAACCGGATCTCAGCCGCGGTGCCCGCATCCGCCTCGCCTTCGAGGCCCTTGGCCCCATCTTCATCAAGTTTGGCCAGATGCTCTCGACCCGCCGCGACCTGTTGCCGCCGGACATTGCCGAGGAGCTGGCCCTGCTGCAGGACAGGGTGCCCCCCTTCTGTGGTCAGGCGGCGCGCCAGCAGATCGAACTGAGCCTGGGTTGTCCCATCGAAACCCTGTTTGACGACTTCGACGAGACGCCGCTGGCGTCGGCCTCCATCGCCCAGGTGCATACTGCCCGCCTGAAGGAGAGTGGCCGCGAGATCGTCATCAAGGTGATCCGTCCCGACATCGAGCCGGTTATCGAGGCTGACCTGCGGCTGATGCAGGCGCTGGCACGTCTGGTGGCCCGTTTTGTGCCCCAGAGCGCGCGGCTGCGACCCATCGAGGTGGTGGAGGAGTATCGCAAGACCATCCTCGACGAGCTGAATTTGATGCGCGAAGCGGCCAACGCCATCCAGTTACGCCGCAACTTCACCGGCTCCGAGGCGCTCTATGTGCCTGAAATCATCACTGATCTCTGCCGCGAGCAGGTGCTGGTGATGGAGCGCATCTACGGTATTCCGGTCTCCGATATACCGGCGCTGGAAGCCAACGGCACCAATATGAAGCTGCTGGCCGAGCGCGGGGTAGAGGTTTTCTTCACCCAGGTGTTCCGCGACAGCTTCTTCCATGCCGATATGCACCCGGGCAACATCTTCGTCTCTTACGAACATCCGGAAAACCCGCTCTGGATCGGCATCGACTGCGGTATCGTCGGTACCCTCAATCGGGAAGACAAACGCTATCTGGCGGAGAACTTCCTCGCCTTCTTCAACCGTGACTATCGCCGGGTAGCGGAGCTGCATGTGGAGTCGGGCTGGGTACCGGCAGACACCAAGGTGGATGAGTTCGAGTTCGCCATCCGCACCGTGCTGGAGCCCATCTTCGAGAAGCCGCTCTCCGAAATTTCGTTCGGTCACGTGCTGCTCAACCTGTTCAACACCGCGCGTCGCTTCCATATGACGGTGCAGCCGCAGCTGGTGCTGCTGCAAAAGACCCTGCTCTATGTGGAAGGGTTGGGGCGTCAGCTCTACCCGCAGCTCGATTTGTGGCAGACCGCCAAGCCGTTCCTCGAGAACTGGATGCACGAACAGGTGGGGCCAAAATCGGTATTGAACGCCATCAAGGAGAAGGCGCCATTCTGGGCGGAGAAGCTGCCGGAGCTGCCGGAGCTGGTCTATGAGACTCTGCGTCAGACCCGTCATCAGCAGCGTCATTTCGACCAGATGTTTGCCGAGTTCCGCCGTCACAGCCGTCGGCAGGGGCAGGCCCGCTACCTCTTAGGGGTTGGAGCCAGCCTGCTATTGGCGGGTGTATTCTTGCTGACCCAAAAACAACACATTGAGTGGGGACAAGCCAGTCTCGCCGGTGCAGCCCTCTGCTGGCTGGTCGGCTGGTTGCGAACCCGTTCCCATTAATCAACAACCGCGCCGTCAGGCGCCTGTTCTGGAGAGAAAATCATGGGTGGTATCAGTATTTGGCAATTGTTGATCATTGCAGTCATCGTCGTGCTGCTGTTCGGTACCAAGAAACTGCGCGGCATTGGCGGTGATCTGGGCGCGGCGGTCAAAGGGTTCAAGAAAGCCCTCTCCGACGAGCCGGCTGATGCCAAGGCCGAGCAGAAAGATGCCGAGTTTCCCCCGAAACAGCTGAACGAAGCGGCCACTCAGAGCAGTGAGACCGCCAAGCAGAAAGACAAAGACCAGGCCTAAGCCATGTTCGATATCGGTTTTTGGGAGCTGGTCGTTATCGGTGTGGTAGCACTGGTGGTACTGGGGCCCGAGCGGCTGCCGGTTGCCATCCGTACGGCTACCCACTGGATCCGCCTCATTCGTTCGACCGCGAACTCGGTCAAGTCCGAGCTGGAGCAGGAGCTCAAGTTGCAAGAGCTGCATAACGACCTCAAGAAGGCGGAACAGTTGCAGATGAGCAACCTGAGCCCCGAGCTGCAGGAGTCCATCGAACAGCTCAAAGCGGCGGCCCAGTCGGTCAATCGCCCCTATCAGGTGGAGAACGAGATCCGTCCGCCGCGCCCCGAGCCGGTCGTCCAGGCTGAGCCTGCCACACCGGTGGAGCCTGCGGTGCAGCTGAGCCACGACGTGCCGCCGGTCAACAGCCAGCGGGAGAGTGAGCCGGTGCCGGTCAGCGACTCCGCAGTAAAAGGGGAGGTGAAGCCATGAGTCAGGCCGAACAACCCCTGATCAGCCATCTGGTTGAGCTGAGAACCCGTTTGCTGCGCTCCATTACCGCCATCCTCGTGGTGTTTCTGGCGCTGATCTACTTCTCCAACAACATCTACGACTTTGTGGCCCAGCCGCTGCTCAGCCAGCTGCCGGAAGGGACCAGCATGATCGCGACGGATGTGGCGACCCCCTTCCTGACGCCGATCAAGCTGACCCTGGTGGTCTCCTTCTTCGTGGCGATCCCCTATCTGCTCTATCAGGCCTGGGCCTTTATCGCCCCCGGTCTGTACCAGCATGAGCGGCGCCTGATCATGCCGTTGGTGGTCTCCAGTGCCCTGCTGTTCTATGCGGGGATGGCGTTCGCCTACTACGTGGTGTTCCCGCTGGTGTTCGGTTTCTTCACCAGCACAGCACCCGCAGGGGTGACGGTGGCGACCGACATCGCCAGCTATCTGGACTTCGTACTGACCCTGTTCTTCGCGTTCGGGGTGGCGTTCGAAATTCCGGTGGCCACCATACTGCTCTGCTGGACCGGCGTGACCACACCGCAAAACCTGAAGGAGAAACGTCCCTACGTTGTCGTCGGGGTGTTTGTGGTCGGCATGCTGCTGACGCCGCCTGATGTCTTCTCCCAGACCCTGCTCGCCATTCCGATGTGGGCGCTGTGGGAGATAGGTCTGTTCTTCGCCCGCTTCTACGTGAAGAAAGAGGATGAAGAGCAACAGGAACAACCGGATGTGGAGAGCTGAGGCTCTGTTCGTCACCTGTTTGCCGGACGGCGAGAGGATGACTAAGTCCGCAGGAATAGCAGAACGAGGGGAGCTTAGGCTCCCTTCCTCTTTTCATGCTCCCATTCGAGGCGTATGGTAAGACCCCATTCGGTAGATGGTTTTCAAATACCTGATATGTATTCCTTTTGTTCGGAACGTCTCATTCCATGATCGATATCGGTTTAAACCTGACCAGCAGCCAGTTCGCCGGTGAACAGCCTGAGCTGGTTGCCCGTGCCCGCGCCGCCGGAGTGGAAGCGCTGATCCTCACCGGTACCGATCTGGCTGGTAGCCGCGAGAGCGCCGGGTTGGCCGCCCGCTGGCCGGGCTACTGCTTCTCCACCGCCGGGGTACACCCTCACGATGCCAAGAGTGTCGATGAGGCGACCCTGCCCGCCTTGCGCGAGCTGGCAGCCTTGCCGCAGGTGGTGGCTATTGGCGAGTGCGGCCTCGACTACAACCGCGACTTCTCCCCCCGTCCGGTGCAGGATGCGGTATTCGACGCCCAGCTGGCACTGGCCGCCGAGCTCGGGATGCCGGTGTTTCTCCACTGCCGCGATGCCCACGCCCGTTTTATCGAGATCCTCCGTCCCTGGTTGCCGAAACTACTGGGAGCCGTGCTGCACTGCTTCACCGGCTCCGATGAGGAGCTGGACGAGTGTCTGGCGCTGGGGCTGCATATCGGGGTGACGGGCTGGCTCTGCGACGAACGCCGCGGCCAGCTGCTGCGCGAGCAGGTGGCCCGCATTCCAGCCGGTCGGCTGATGATCGAGACCGATGCCCCCTATCTGGTGCCGCGAGATCTGAAACCGCGCCCGAAACGCAACGAACCCGCTTTTTTGCCGCACATCGCTCAGGTGGTGGCGGCCTGTCGTGGTGAAGCGCCCGAGGCCTTGCTGGCCAATACCCGGGCCACCTCCGCCGCGTTCTTCCAACTTCCTCTCCAGGAGTGATTCATGGCTACAACTCTTCCGGGCGCCTTTCCGGGCCGCCGCCTGCGCCGTCTGCGCAAACATGATTTCAGCCGTCGTCTGGTGCGCGAGAACGTACTGACCGTCAACGATCTCATCTATCCGGTGTTCGTGCTGGAGGGGGAGAATCGCCGTGAAGCCGTTCCCTCCATGCCGGGGGTGGAGCGTCTCTCCATCGATCTGTTGCTGGAGGAAGCAGCCGAGCTGGTGGAGCTGGGCGTACCTGCTATTGCCCTGTTCCCGGTCACTCCGCTGGAGAGCAAGAGCCTGATGGCGGAAGAGGCCTACAACCCGAACGGGCTGGCCCAGCGCACCGTGCGCGCCCTCAAGGCTCGCTTCCCGGAGCTCGGGGTGATCACCGACGTGGCACTCGACCCGTTCACCACCCACGGTCAGGACGGCATTATCGATGACGAAGGCTATGTGCTGAACGACATCACCACCGAGATCCTGATCAAGCAGGCGCTCTCCCACGCCGAGGCCGGGGTCGATATCGTCGCGCCGTCCGACATGATGGATGGCCGCATCGGCGCCATCCGCGCTGCGCTGGAAGAGAATGGCTTCATCAACACCCAGATCATGGCCTACTCCGCCAAGTACGCTTCCTGCTACTACGGCCCATTCCGTGATGCGGTTGGCTCTGCCGGCAACCTCGGCAAGAGCAACAAGGCCACCTATCAGATGGATCCGGCCAACAGCAACGAAGCCCTGCACGAAGTGGCGCTGGATATTCAGGAAGGGGCCGACAGCGTGATGGTCAAGCCGGGCATGCCCTATCTGGACGTGGTTCGTCAGGTGAAGGATCAGTTCGGCGTGCCGACTTTCGCCTATCAGGTCAGCGGCGAGTACGCCATGCACATGGCGGCGATCCAGAACGGCTGGCTGAAAGAGAAGGAGACCATCATGGAGTCTCTACTCTGCTTCAAGCGGGCCGGGGCCGATGGCATCCTCACCTACTTCGCCAAGCGCGTAGCGCAGTGGCTGAAGGAAGATGCCCGTTAAGCCGGGTTGAAGAGATAAACGAGAGGGGGAGCCGATGGCTCCCCCTCTATCGTTATGGCTCTCTTTTGGTCACGAGCGGATGATTACAGCTTGGTCCAGGCATCGCTCCAGTGGCTGCCGGTACCCGGCGCATAGTGGCTGGTCGAGCCGCCACACCAGCCGCTGTAGGGCCAGGGTTTGCACTCATAGTTGCCACCGGCATTGCTGACCCGATCACCGGCCTGATAGCTGGTGTTGGGGGCGTAGGCCGGGTAGTCACCTTCGCTCCCCCCGCTGCTCTCTTCGGTCAGCGCAACCGGGAAGCGCTGCACCACCGGCTGCTGGCCATCTGCCAGACCGGTGATCACGACGTCGTAGCTGCCATCGGTGACATTGCTGCCCTGCAGTATCAGGGGGCTGGTGCCGTTCACTTGGCTGCTGGTGGTACCGTGGCTGTGGCCGCTCTGCTCCAGAGTCGCGGTGACCTGTACCAGGTTGGCGGTGGTCACGTTGAAGCGGATGCTGACCTGACCGTTGACTATGGTGTACTCGCTCGCCATGGCGCTGACGGTGAAGTCGCTGCTGCCTTCTGCGGGTGGCGTTGTGCCGCCGCAGTCGCTGTCGCCCTGTACGCGCCAGACGCCCCAGTCACCCGTGGTGCCCGGCTCTTCGTTCTGGGTCCACCAGCCTGCCAGCCAGTTCTTGCCGTTGTGGCTGACGATGTCGCCGCCCACATAGACCTTCTTGGCATCCCAGCTGTTTTCACAGACGGCGCCCTGCTCCCTGACGGTCACGTTGCGCTGCTGGGTTACCTGCTGACCGGCGCTGTCGCTCACCTGATAGGTGAGGGTGTAGCGGCCGACCTTGCTGCTGTCGACGTTGCCGCTGACCTTGATTTGGGCGGTCAGGTCGCCATCTTCTTCATCATGGGCGCTGACGCCGGTCATCGGATCGAAGGGGGTACCCAGCTCCAGCGTGGTGTCGGTGACACCGCTGAACACCGGCTTCATGCTGTAGACCTCGATGGTGCGTACCTGCTCGGTGACGTTGTTGTCGCGATCGCTCACCTTGTAGGTGAGGGGGTAGAGGCCGATGCGCTGGCTATCTACCGAACCTTCCACCTGGATCTGGCCAGTCAGGTCGCCATCTTCCTTGTCGTTGGCGCTGACACCGGCCAGCGGATCAAAGGCGGTACCCTGCTTGATGCGGGTATCGCTCAGGCCGCTGAACACCGGCTTGCCGTTGTCGACCGGAGGCGTGATCTCCTGATCGTGGATGAAGGGGCCGTAGTTCTTGATGAAGGATTCGTTGTAGGACTGACCGGCGGCGTTGCGGCCAATGTCCCAGTTGATGGACCAGGTCATCACGCCACGCAGCGGTTGCCCCTCGCTCTTCAGGCGGTTGAAGGCGTTGTAGAGTTTCTGCGGATCCTGCACATAGCCGGTGGCGGCGGCATCGATGTTGGTCGGAATGCCGAACACCAGCTTGTCATGGGGGATCTTGTAGAAGCCGCGGGTTCCGTTGCTCAGCGAATCCGCCATGTAGTAGATGAACTCTTCTTTCAGGGCATCGTTGTTCTGGGCAATCCAGCCGATCCCATCGATGTAGATACCGTCACCACCCTGGTTGTAGAACTGGGGGTTGATCCAGTCGTAGTAGCCTTCCAGATTGCGGATATAGGGGATGTAGGCGCCAGTCTGGGTCAGATAGGGGAACTCCGGCGCCATGGTGATGAGGAAGTTTTTCCCCTGAGCGCGGTAGTGATCCTTGACCAGACGCAGGGCCGCCGGGATCACGGTCTGGTTGTTGGCGGCAGTGATGGCGGCCTGTTCCAGGTCGATATCCAGCCCGTCGAAGCCATAGGTCTCCACCAGACGGATGATCTCGTCGGCAAAGGCCTGCTCCTGACCCTTGCGCAGCTCGATGTGCGCATCGGCACCGCCCAGCGCCAGCAGCACGGCACGGCCCTGACGGTTCAGCTCGGCGATCTGCTCGATAAACTGGCTTTCGCTCATGCCGATGGCCGGGTCGAGTTTGAAGGTGGGGATGGGATCGCTGCCATACACCTTCATGAAGGAGACATCGACCACGTTATATTGCGGGTTGACCTGATCGAGCTTGACGCAGGGGGCGATACCGCCCTTGTAGCCCGAGCCGTCACACCAGTTGTGCCAGTAGCCGACCACTACGCCGGACTGGGGGTTGACCATCGCCTGACCGGCACTGGCGGCATATGCCATGGGGGCGCCCATGCCGAGCAGGCAGCCAAGCAGGGATAATTTGAGTTTGTTCATCGTCTCTCCGTACGGTGCAAATGGGGCGTCGGTTGTGACCGGACGTCCCCGGGGGCAGCCCCGCTGTCATAGGTGTTTTCCCTTAGACCGGTGGCTTTGCGTCGCGCCCTTTCGGGTCACTTTGCCTTTTTCACCCGATTTCTGTGCAGCACAGAGAATCAAGTGACCTGCATGGCAGGTTGCCTATGATAGATGCTTGAAAATAAATTAATCAATAGTTGGTTTTGATTCTAATTTACTGAAAAATATTGATAATTTGTTACAGTTACCACATTTTGTCCGTTTCCATGATTGAGCATGACGGTACTTGGCTGGCAGCTGTGGCGCCGGTAAATGGCGACTTTTTGCCCCTTGAAAGTAGCGGTAAGAGCCAAAAAAGGCCCACAGATTCATTCTGTTACTGGCTGTTGATAGCAAAACTGCAGCAACGGCAGAGATCCGGGTCGCAATGGCTGGAAAAGTACAGGGTTGCGGCGGATTCCCGCTTGATTATTGCGTGGCTTGGCCACATGTTAGAAAGCCATACAGAGCTGCTAAAGCGGTCTGTTCAAGACCAAACAAGAGGTAACCGGGATGAATAACCCTTTGCTGACAATGGATTCACTGCCCCCTTTCAGCCAGATCAAGCCGGAGCAGGTTCAGCCTGCCGTGATTCAGGCGATTGCTGACTGCAAGCAGAAGATCAGCGATGTGCTGGCCCAGCGTGATCCCCATACCTGGGATAGCCTGATTGCCCCGCTGGAAGAGGTAAATGACCGTCTGTCACGGATCTGGTCACCGGTCAGCCACCTCAACTCCGTACTCAACAGCGAAGCGCTGCGCGAGGCCCATGATGCCTGCCTGCCGCTGCTCTCCGAATTCCAGACCTATGTCGGTCAGCATGAAGGGCTCTATCAGGCCTATCTGGCCCTCTCCCAGAGCGATGATTTCCCGCTGCTGAGCGGCGCCCAGCGCAAGGAGATCCAGAATACCCTGCGTGACTTCCGCCTCTCCGGCATCGGTCTGCCTGCCGAGGCGCAGCAGCGCTACGGCGAAATTCAGGCCCGCCTCTCCGAGCTGGCCTCCCGTTTCAGCAACAACGTGCTGGATGCCACCCAGGGCTGGCACAAGCTGGTGGCCGATGAAGCCGAGCTGGCCGGTCTGCCCGACAGCGTGCGTGCCGCTGCCCGTCAGATGGCTGAACTTAAAGGCAAAGAGGGGTGGCTGTTCACGCTGGATATCCCCTCTTATCTGCCGGTGATGATGTATGCCGACAACCGCGAGCTGCGCGCCGAGATGTATGAGGCCTTCACCACCCGCGCCTCCGATCAGGGCCCCAATGCGGGCAAGTGGGACAACTCCGCCATCATGAGCGAGCTGCTCACCCTGCGCCGCGAACTGGCTCAGTTGCTGGGGTTCGCCAACTATGCCGAGCTCTCCCTGGCCACCAAGATGGCGGACAAGACCGAACAGGTGGTGAGCTTCCTCACCGATCTGGCGGCCAAATCCCTGCCGCAAGGCAAGGCCGAGCTGGAGGAGATCCGCGCCTTCGCCGCCGAGCAGCATGGTCAGAGCGAGCTGGCAGCCTGGGATCTCGCCTACTACGCCGAGAAGCTCAAGCAGCACAAGTTCTCCATCTCCGATGAGCAGCTGCGCCCCTACTTCCCCGCCAGCAAGGTGGTGAAGGGGCTGTTCGAGGTGGTGAAGCGGGTGTTCGGCATGAAGGTGCGCGAGCGTCTCGGCATCGACACCTGGCACCCTGATGTGCGTTTCTACGACATCTTCGATGCCGACGACGAGCTGCGCGGCAGCTTCTACCTCGACCTCTACGCCCGCGAGCACAAGCAAGGCGGGGCCTGGATGGATGTCTGTCTGGGTCGTCGCTACCGTCAGGATGGCTCGCTGCAAAAGCCGGTGGCCTACCTGACTTGCAACTTCAACGGCCCGGTGGATGGCAAGCCAGCGCTGTTCACCCACAACGAAGTGGTCACCCTGTTCCATGAGTTTGGCCACGGCATCCACCACATGCTGACCCGCATCGATGTGGCCGGTGTCGCCGGTATCAACGGCGTGGCCTGGGATGCGGTAGAGCTGCCGAGCCAGTTCCTCGAGAACTGGTGCTGGGAGTCCGAGGCGCTGGCCTTTATCTCCGGCCACTACGAGACCGGCGAGCCGCTGCCTGCCGAGCTGCTGGAGAAGATGCTGACCGCCCGCAACTTCCAGGCTGCGATGCAGATGCTGCGCCAGCTGGAGTTCGCCCTGTTCGACTTCCGTCTCCATCAGGAGTTTGATCCGGCCAATCCGGCACAGCTCCCGGCGCTGCTGGATGAGGTGCGCAGTCAGGTAGCAGTGATGACGCCGCCAGCGTTCAACCGCTTCCAGCACAGCTTCTCCCACATCTTTGCGGGCGGCTATGCGGCGGGCTACTACAGCTACAAGTGGGCCGAGGTGCTCTCTGCCGATGCCTTCTCCCGCTTCGAGGAGGAGGGGATCTTCAACCCGGCGACCGGCCAATCCTTCCTGAAGAATATTCTGGAGAAGGGTGGCTCGAAGGAGCCGATGGAGCTGTTCCGAGCCTTCCGTGGTCGTGAGCCCAAGGTGGATGCGCTGTTGCGACACAGCGGGATCGCTGCCTGAGATTCCTGACCCGCCGCCTGTGTGAGCTTCAAGCAGGTACACTGTTTTGCGGCATAGTGGGATCAAGTCGTGATTTCTGCGACAAAAAGGGACCTTTTGGTCCCTTTTTTCAAGGCTTTTTAATATCTTGCTGATTGCATATTTGCACTGCTCACAGCTCTTCAGTAGAGTCGTGTTCTAACCTTCAAGGAGAGAAAGCCACTTGCCATGAGGCGAGCACTCGATTCCGTCTATCAAATCATCTCCAGTCTGGCTCATTCGAGCGGCCAGGGATATTTCGATACCTTTGTGAGTGAAATCGCCGCTGCTGTGATGGCTGATGTCGTCCTGATCGCCAGCAGGGAATCAAATGCTTCCCATCTTACGGTTCAGGCTGCCCATCCCTCCTCTCTTGACCCCGATACCCTGACGCTGCCAATCACTGATTCTCCCGATGCCATTACCTGGCAGGAGGGGGAAGCCTGGTTCAGCGATCGTCTGCTTCAGCTCTTTGCCAACGTTCCCCTTGCACAGGAGTGGCAACCTCAGGCCTATGCCGGGATTGTCCTCAGGAATGCAGATGGCGAGACCATAGGTATCTGCGCCCTGCTTTATCGTCAGCCGCAGGCCAATATGAGCAAGGTGATGGGGTTGCTCCGGTTGCTGGCTCCGTTGGCGGGTCGCGAGCTGGCGCTGATGCTGCAACGACAGCTGCCCTCCCCTCTGCCTGAACCGTCCCATGCATTGCAGAGCATGCTGTTCCAGGCTCCGGTGGGGATCGGCAAGCTGGACCTGGCTGGCCGTATCCTCTGGGCCAACCCGGCCATCGAGCAGATGCTTGGTTATCCCCTCGACGAGTTGCTGCAGCGATCCATCTCCGACATCAACCATCCCGAGGATTGGCAGGGCAGCCTCGTTTGCTACGAAGAGATCCGCCGTGGCGAGCGCAGCAGTTTCACCCGGGAGAAGCGCTACTTCTGCAAGGGGGGGCAGATCTTGTGGGGGCGGGTAACCGTCACCCTGATCCGTGACAAGCAGCAGCAGCCGGACTACCTGATGGTGCTGCTGGAGAATATCGATCCTCTCAAGCGCCATGCGGAGCAGCTCAAGCTCTCCCACCGGGTCTATGACAATCTCTCCGAGGCGATCCTGGTCTGTGATGCCGATAGCCGCATCATCTCGGTCAATCCGGCCTTCGAGCAGATCACCGGCTACAGCAGTGACGAGGTGCGAGGCCAGCGCCCCAGCCTGCTCAAGTCGGGGCTGCACGATCAGACCTTCTATGCCGACATGTACCATGCGCTGGAGCGGGTGGGGGTGTGGCGTGGCGAGGTGTGGAACAAGCGCAAGAACGGCAAGCTCTATCCGCAGCAGCTGATGATCAGCACCCTGCGCGAAGCCGGCAAAATTCAGCAATATATCGCCATTTTCAGCGATCTTTCCCAGACCAAGGTGGCCGAACAGAAGATCGCCGCACAGGCCAACTATGACAACCTCACCAGCCTGCCCAACCGCTGGCTGTTCAGTCGCTGTCTCAGCCGCTTCTGCGAGCGGGGCGAGCGCTTCGCCCTAATGGTGCTCGACCTCAACAACTTCAAGGCGGTCAACAACAGCATGGATCACCATGCCGGTGACGCCCTGTTGCGGGAGGTGTCGGACCGGCTGGTGAGCCGGGTGCGCACCGAGGACCTGGTGGCCCGCATCGGTGGTGACGAGTTCGCCTTTCTGGTGCCAGGCATCGTCACCCGTCGTCAGGCCGAGGTGTTTGCCAAGCAGGTTATCGGTAGCTTTACCCGCCCCTTCATGCTGGCCAACCAGCATCTCTATGTTACGGCAACCGTGGGGATGACCCTCTGCCCCGTCGATGGTAGCGAGAGTGACGAGCTGCTGCGCAACGCCGAACAAGCGCTGTTTGCCGCCAAGCGGCAGGGGCGGTTGATCGGTACCTACTGCTCCTCAATGCGGGAAGAGGTGCGTCAGCGCCACCAGATGCAACAGGATCTGGCGGAGGCGATCAAGCTGGAGCAGTTAACCATGGCCTACCAGCCGATCTGGGACAACCGCAGCGGTCGGGTCGCCAAGCTTGAGGCGCTGGTGCGCTGGTATCACCCCCAGTGGGGACAGGTGTCGCCAGCCGAGTTTATCCCGCTGGCGGAAGAGGCGGGGTTGATTCAGGGGCTGGGTGCGCTGGTGTTGTGGCAATCATGCCGGGATCTGGCTCGGTTGCAGCAGTCCGGCTTCCCTGATCTGCAGATGTCGATTAACCGCTCCACCATGGAGTTCCAGACTATCGACCCCGAGGCGAGCGAGTGGCTCAAGGTGATCCAGCACTTCGGGCTCGATCCTGCCGACATCGTCATCGAAATCACCGAATCTCTGCTGATGGAGAGCAGTGATCAGCACAGGGTGCGGATCGATGCCCTGCGCGAGGCGGGTTGCAAGCTGGCTATCGATGATTTCGGTACCGGCTACTCGGCCCTCAACTATCTGCGCTCTTTCCCGGTGGATCTGGTCAAGATCGACCGCTCTTTTGTGCGCCATATCCCCTTCAACGAGCAGGATCGGATGCTGCTGGACGGCATCATCAACATAGTGCACAACCTCGGTATGCAGGTGGTGATTGAGGGGGTAGAAACCCGCGAGCAACTCAACTTCCTCTGTCAGAAGGGGTGCGCCTTCACCCAGGGTTATCTGCTCAGCCGCCCGCTGGCCTATGACGATCTCATTGATTACCTCGCTCTCAACCGTCAGGGGATGAACCTCACTGTCGTGAGCTGATCCACCGCTTCTGTTATCATGGCCGCTTCTGTACGTGCCATGAGTCTGTCTCCTATGCCCCATATTCAGGTTTTCAGTGAAGTCCCCGCCCGTGATGGCGAGCTCGACGCCCTGCGTTTACGCCTTGCCGACGTGGAGTTTCCGGCTCCGTTTGCGCTGGTACTGACTGAAGAGAGACTGGAACTGCGCAAGCTGGACGAGCCCAAGCTGGGTGCCGTCTATGTGGACTTCGTGGAAGGGGCGGTGGCACATCGTCGCAAGTTTGGTGGCGGTCGCGGTCAATCTATCGCCAAGGCGGTGGGGCTCAAGGCCGGTGCCACACCGACCGTGGTGGATGCCACTGCCGGGCTGGGGCGCGATGCCTTCGTACTCGCCTCTCTCGGTTGCAAGGTGACCCTGATCGAACGCAGCCCTGTGGTGGCTGCTCTGTTGCAGGACGGGCTGGCGCGGGCGGCACAGGATCCCGAGATTGGCCCCTGGGTCAGCGAGCGGATGCACCTGCTGCAAGGTCCGGCGGTGGACAACTTGCTGGCGCTGCCGGAGCGGCCCGAGGTGATCTACCTCGACCCCATGTTCCCCCACAAGCAGAAGTCGGCGCTGGTGAAAAAGGAGATGCGGGTGTTCCAGTCGCTGGTGGGGCCGGATCTTGATGCGGATGCCCTGCTGCCTGCCGCGCTCAAGATGGCGAACAAGCGGGTGGTGGTGAAACGCCCCGACTACGCCGGCTGGCTCAATGAACAGAAGCCCAGCATGGCCATCGAAACCAAGAGCAACCGCTTCGATGTCTATGTGATGGCGGCGCTGGCAGCGGGTTAACGGCCGGTGTGAGCCGCAGATGCAAAAAGGAGGGCCAACGTCATGTTGGCCCTCCTTTTTCGTATTGGATTCAGTTGGTTGGCGCGAAGCGGATCAGCTTTTCTTCCCTTTGCCAGTTCAGGCGCAGGGTCGCCAGTTCTGCCAGACTGAGCCGCTCGCCACTGTGCAGCAGCAGATACTCGACCCCTTCGCTGGCTTCGATGGTGCGGATCTTGTCATCCCGCTGGCGACCATCGCGGCTGGTGAGGGTCACCGGTAGTTGCCAGCTGGCAGCAATTTCGAGCCAGTCGTAGAGATCGCAGCTGATGGGTTGATAATCCGGCATGATCGGCTCCAAAACAGGCGGGTTGCTGAGTCAGGCTTCCTGTACGCGGGTCGGCCAGCCCATCTTCTGCTGGCGTTCCACCTCGAGCCGCAGCTCGCTGGCGCGCAGGTAGTGTTCATCCATCCAGCCCTTGGGCAGGGTCAGGGTCAGTGACTCCTCTTCTGCCTGCAGGGTGAAGCTGGGCACAGTGCCCTGGGTGCGGCGCATGCAGAGGATCAGGGCGATGCGCAGGATACGGGCCAGCCGGATCGCCTGACGACCGGTGACAGCACCCTGCTTTTCCAGCGGTTCCAGCTTGAATTCGTCCCGCTGGTTGAACAGCAGGGCCGACAACAGCTTCTTTTGCGCAGGGGTAAAGCCCGGCATATCGATGTTGTCGATGATGTAGGCGGCGTGTTGCGGCGCCTTCTTGTACTCGATACAGAGGCCGATCTCGTGCAGCAGGGCGGCATAACGCAAGATCGGGCGACCGTAGCGTTTGGAGAGTCGCCAGGCCGGTTGCAGCTGGTTGAACGCCTCGACGGCGGTATCGCGCACCCGTTCGGCGTGCTCTTTATCCAGCTGATAGCGGCTGATCAGGCTGTCGGCGGTACGATCCCGGGCATCACAGTCGTGATTGTTGCCCAGCAGACCGTAGATCAGTCCTTCACGCAGGGCGCCCCCCGCGAGGGTCATGCTCTCGATATCGAGTGTTTCGAAGATGGCGATCAGGATGGCGAGGCCGGAGGGGAACACGGTCAGCCGCTCGGCCGCCAGCCCTTCCAGTTGCAGCCGGTCGAGCTTGCCGCAGGCGATGGCCTGACCCATCAACTCCTGCAACTTCGGCAGGGTGACCCGCTCGCTCTTCCCTTGCGCCAGCATGATCTCTTGCAGCGCCTGTACCGTGCCGGAGGCGCCGACGCAGGTGCGCCAGCCGAGGGCGCGGTAATCTTCCGCCACCTTCTCCAGCACCGCCTTGGCGGCGGCAATCGCCTGCTCGAAACGAGCTTCGGAGAGCTCACCATCACCAAAGTGATTGTTGAGCCAGGTGACGCAGCCCATGTGCAGGCTGTTGAGCAGTTTTGCTTCGCTATGTTCGCCGATCACCAGTTCGGTGCTGGCACCGCCGATGTCGATCACCAGCCGGTTGCCTTCCCCGGCGGAGGTCCAGGAGACCCCTTCATAGATGGTCTTGGCCTCTTCCTCGCCCGAGATGATCTCGATGCTGTGGTTGAGTACCCGTTCCGCTTCGCTGAGGAACTCGTCGACGTTGGTGGCAAGCCGCAAGGTTGCGGTGCCCACCACCCGGATGTTGTCGGCCGGAATGTCCTGCAACTGTTCGGAGAAGAGACGCAAACAGTCCCAGCCTCGCTCCATGGCGGCACGGCTGAGACGAAATTCCGGATCGAGCCCGGCTGCGAGGCGAACCTTGCGCTTGACCTTGGCGACGGTGCGCAGGGCACCGGCGACCTCGCGCACCACCAGCATATGAAAGCTGTTGGAGCCGAGGTCGATAGCGGCATAGAGAGGCGAGTTGTGCAACGGGCCTGTCCTTAGCTCTTGCGCGGCGGACGACGACGGTTGTTGCTGTTGCCACCGCCCTGACGATCCCGCATGTTGCGGTTCACCGGCTGACGGTTGCGGAACACCCGTTTCGGCGGGGTCACGTCATCCAGCAGCGCTTCACGGTCGTACTTGCTGACCGGAATGGCGTGGTGGATGTACTCCTCGATGGCCGGCAGGTTGAAGGCATAGTCTTCACAGGCCAGGCTGATGGAGTGACCGCTCTTGCCGGCACGACCGGTACGACCGATACGGTGTACATAGTCTTCGGCGTCGTCGGGCAGGTCATAGTTGAAGACGTGGGTCACGTCAGGGATGTGCAGACCACGGGCGGCCACGTCGGTGGCGACCAGAATATCGAGCGCACCCTTGGTGAAATCCTCGAGGATCTTCATCCGCTTTTTCTGCGGCACGTCACCGGTCAGCAGACCTACGCGGTGGCCGTCGTTTTCCAGCCAGGCATGGACGTCTTCACAGACGTGCTTGGTGTTGGCGAAGACGATCGCTTTTTCCGGCCACTCCTCTTCCATCAGGGAGAGCAGCAGCAACATCTTGTCTTCGTTGGAGGGGTAGAACAGCTCCTCCTTGATCCGCACGCCGGTCATCTGCTCCGGCTCTACCTGCACATGTTCCGGGTGGTTCATGTGTTCGTAGGCCAGCTCCTGCACACGCAGGGAGAGGGTTGCGGAAAACAGCATGCTCAGACGCTCGGTCGCGGGCGGCATGCGGCGGAACAGGAAGCGGATGTCCTTGATGAAGCCCAGATCGAACATGCGATCCGCTTCGTCCAGTACCACGACCTGAATGTTGCTCAGATCGATCACCTTGGACTTGAAGTAGTCGATGATGCGGCCAGTGGTGCCGATCAGGATGTCGACGCCCTGCTCCAGCACGGCCAGCTGCTTGTCGTAACCTTCGCCGCCGTAGGCGAGGCCGAGTTTCAGGCCGGTAGAGGCGGCAATGCTGTCGGCATCGTTATAGATCTGTACTGCCAGTTCCCGGGTGGGTGCCATGATGATGGCTCTGGGTTGATTAACCAGACGGGGCTTGGTCAGCGGGTGAGTCAGCAAATAGTTGAATGTCGCGGCCAGGAAGGCAATGGTCTTGCCGGTTCCTGTCTGGGCCTGACCGGCGAGGTCATGACCTTCTACCAGCAGTGGCAGAGACAGTGCCTGGATGGGCGTGCAATAGTGAAATCCCTTTGATTCCAGACCAGCCAGAACTTCGGGTTCGAGGCCCATTTGGGCGAATTTGTCGGTCGTTAAGTGTGTTTTGCTCATGGCGGTAGGTTATCAGGTTAGGCTTGCAATAATAAACAGGATCATTTCAAATAGGGCAACTATTGCCTTTGTTGATATGTCAATAAAGCCTTAATTACTGACTGGAGTTGGAGATGAGTGACAAGATTGTTCAGCTGAGCGATGCCAGCTTCGAGGCAGATGTAATCAAAGCCGATGGCGCCGTTCTGGTCGACTTCTGGGCCGAGTGGTGTGGTCCGTGCAAGATGATTGCCCCGATCCTGGAAGAAGTTGCCCAAGAGTACGAAGGTCGCGTGACCGTAGCCAAACTGAACATCGACCATAACTCTGATACTCCGCCCAAGTACGGCATTCGTGGTATCCCGACCCTCTTGCTGTTCAAGAATGGCGAAGTGGCAGCGACCAAGGTCGGTGCACTGTCCAAGACTCAGCTGAAAGAGTTCCTGGACGGCAACCTGTAATAATTAAAGAGGAGCGCATTGCAATAATGCGCTCCTTGTGTTTTATCACCTAGACGCTCATCCCGATTGGTGCTAGTTTATCGCTCGTTTGCTAACCTTTTTGCCTGACTCTTTGCTAACCACAGCCTGGCAATCAAATCCGATCAGCATCAATCCAGCAGACTGTCTCCTCATTTCAATCCTTGCTTACAGACTTTCACCACTATGAATCTGACTGAATTAAAGAACACTCCTGTGTCCGAGCTGGTCAAGCTTGGCGAATCCATGGGGTTGGAAAATCTGGCTCGGGCGCACAAGAAAGATATTATTTTTGCAATCCTCAAGGCGCACGCCAAGGGTGGTGAAGATATCTTTGGCGACGGTGTGCTGGAAATCCTGACCGATGGTTTCGGCTTCCTGCGCAGTGCAGACGGCTCCTATCTGGCAGGCCCTGACGATATCTACGTCTCCCCGAGCCAGATCCGCCGCTTCAACCTGCGTACCGGCGATACCATCTCCGGCAAGATCCGGCCACCGAAAGAGGGCGAACGCTACTTCGCACTGCTCAAGGTCAATGAGGTCAACTACGACCGTCCGGAAAACTCCCGCAACAAGATCCTGTTTGAAAACCTTACCCCCCTGCATGCCAACGAACGTCTGCGTATGGAACGGGGTAATGGCTCTACCGAAGATATCACCGCCCGTGTACTGGACCTGGCTTCCCCCATCGGTAAAGGTCAGCGTGGCCTGATCGTGGCGCCGCCCAAGGCCGGTAAGACCATGCTGCTGCAGAACATCGCCCAGAGCATCGCCTACAACCACCCGGACTGTGAACTGATCGTTCTGCTGATCGATGAGCGTCCGGAAGAAGTGACCGAGATGCAGCGGATGGTGAAAGGTGAAGTGATCGCTTCCACCTTTGACGAACCTGCTTCCCGTCACGTTCAGGTTGCCGAGATGGTGATCGAGAAGGCCAAACGCCTGGTCGAGCACAAGAAAGATGTGGTGATCCTGCTGGACTCCATCACCCGTCTTGCTCGCGCCTACAACACCGTTATCCCGTCATCCGGCAAGGTACTGACCGGTGGTGTGGACGCCAACGCCCTGCACCGTCCGAAGCGCTTCTTCGGCGCCGCGCGTAATGTTGAGGAGGGCGGCAGCCTGACCATCATCGCCACCGCGCTGATCGATACCGGTTCCAAAATGGACGAGGTTATCTACGAAGAGTTCAAGGGTACCGGCAACATGGAACTGCACCTCTCGCGCAAGATTGCCGAGAAGCGTGTCTACCCGGCCATCGACATCACCCGCTCCGGCACCCGCAAGGAAGAGCTGCTGACCACTGGTGACGAGCTGCAGAAGATGTGGATCCTGCGCAAGATTGTCCACCCGATGGGCGAGATCGACGGTATCGAGTTCCTCATCGACAAGCTGGCGATGACCAAGACCAACGACGAGTTCTTCGACGCCATGCGGCGCCAGCAGAAG
Source organism: Aeromonas sp. 6P (assembly GCF_051919525.1). Taxonomy (NCBI): domain Bacteria; kingdom Pseudomonadati; phylum Pseudomonadota; class Gammaproteobacteria; order Aeromonadales; family Aeromonadaceae; genus Aeromonas; species Aeromonas sp. 6P. The sequence goes on from NZ_JBQBEO010000002.1 coordinate 28,819, forward strand.
TAAGTCCGGTCAGAAAATGACGAAACCGCGGCCCTGGTCGCGGTTTTTGTTTATCTGTTTTCCGGTTGCCCTAGTAGTATGAGATCCCGATGTCGCATGGATGGAGACGTCATGAAGCCTGTTGTCTGGTTATTGCTGGGATTGCTGAGTGCAATGCCAGTCTGTGCGCAGAGTGCTCCGGCTACGGTGACAGCCGAGACGCTGCAGACGCATCGGCACTATCTGGCGAGCCGTCTGCAGCAAGGACAATTTGCCGCCATCGACTCTCTGCTGGCGACCCTGAGCCGCGAGCAGCGGGAGTTCCTGCTGTTGCAGCTGCTGCGGGATATTCCGGTTACCGCTCCTGCGTCCCCCGCGTTGCAATGCTGGGTCGAGGCACAGGCCGACAAGGCTCCCGAGTGGCTGCAGGAGCAGCAGGTAGACGGTTTTCTGGTGCAGCAACCTGTCTACGATTTTGCCGCGCAGGCCCGTCAGTTGCTGGGCGAATGGCAACTGCACTCATTGGTGCAGCGTTATCGGCAGCAACTTGCCCAGGGCAACTTCCAGCTAAAGTCCATCTACTACAGCAGTAACCCCGATATTGCCATGCAGCAGCAAGCTCTGTTGCTGGCCCTCGACGCCTTGCCGCAATCGATCTGGATGCGGGAGGCGCAAGCGCTGGCCAGCCGGAATATCTATCTGCCCGACAATCAGCTGTTGCTCCATCTGCTGCTGCGCACAGGTGAACCGGCGCTCTATGGCATGTTGTGGCGGCGGCCGGCAGATCAGGATGCGCTGCGCGCACTCGCCACCATCAACCGCTTCCATCATGGCAATACGGCCAGCTCCCTGCTGATTGCCGCCAGCGGCAATCCCGGTTTGAGAGAGCCGGCCCTGCGCCAGCTGAGCGCCCTCTCTCCTTTGCCGCCACAAGCCCAGAAATACCTGCTGGCCGAGCTCTCCAACCGCCAATACGGGGCGCTGGTGGCCGGTCTATTGATGGAGGTGGATGAACCCCAGTTGCTCTCCGGCCTTGCCAGACGCCTCGGCCAGCGTGATCTCCCCCCCGCAGCACCGAGTCTGCTGCCTGATTCGGGTACACCCGATGGGCAGCCAGGGTTATAATGCGTGACCTCCTGAACCCGGTTGGGAACTTGCATGAAATACAAGGATTTGCGTGATTTCATCGCGCAGCTGGAACAAAACGGACAACTCAAGCGCATCACCCGCGAGATAGATCCCTATCTGGAGATGACCGAGATCAGCGACCGCACCCTGCGTGCGGGTGGCCCGGCTCTGCTGTTCGAAAATCCCAAAGGCTACACCATGCCGGTGCTGACCAACCTGTTCGGTACCCCGGATCGGGTTGCCATGGGCATGGGCCAGCCCGATGTGGGCGCCTTGCGTCAGGTCGGGGTCTGGCTCTCCTATCTCAAGGAGCCCGAGCCGCCCAAGGGATTCAAGGAGCTGATGGAGAAGCTGCCGATCTTCAAGCAGGTGCTCAACATGCCGACCAAGCGCCTCTCTTCCGCCCCCTGCCAGCAGGTGGTGCAGGAGGGAGATGCGGTCGATCTCGACCAGATCCCGATCCAGCACTGCTGGCCCGGCGATGTGGCACCGCTGGTCACCTGGGGCCTCACCATCACCCGTGGCCCCTACAAGAAGCGCCAGAATCTCGGCATCTATCGCCAGCAGAAGATCGCCAAAAACAAGCTGATCATGCGCTGGCTGGATCATCGTGGCGGTGCTATCGATTTTCGCGAGTGGCAGGAGGCCCATCCCGGTGAGCGCTTCCCGGTGGTGGTGGCACTCGGTGCCGATCCCGCGACCATTCTCGGCGCGGTGACGCCGGTGCCGGATACTCTCTCCGAATATGCCTTTGCCGGTCTGCTGCGCGGCAGCCGTACCGAAGTGATCAAGGCCATCAGCTGCGATCTGGAGGTGCCCGCCAGCGCCGAGATCGTGCTGGAAGGCTATCTGGAGCCGGGCGAGCTGGCGCCGGAAGGCCCTTATGGCGACCACACCGGTTACTACAACGAGGTGGACGAGTTCCCGGTCTTTACCATCACCCACATCACCAAGCGGCGCGATGCCATCTATCACAGCACCTACACTGGCCGTCCGCCCGATGAACCGGCGGTGCTGGGTCTGGCGCTGAACGAGGTGTTCGTGCCGCTGCTGCAGAAGCAGTTCCCCGAAATTGTGGACTTCTATCTGCCGCCGGAGGGGTGCTCCTACCGGATGGCGGTGGTGACCATCAAGAAGCGTTACCCGGGCCATGCCAAGCGGGTGATGCTGGGAGTCTGGTCATTCCTGCGCCAGTTCATGTACACCAAGTTCGTGGTGGTGTGTGACGACGACGTCAACGCTCGCGACTGGCAGGATGTGATCTGGGCCATCACCACCCGGATGGACCCGGCACGGGACACCACCTTGATCGAGCATACGCCGATCGACTATCTGGACTTCGCCTCGCCGGTCTCCGGCCTCGGCTCCAAGATGGGGCTGGATGCCACCAACAAGTGGCCGGGAGAGACCAATCGGGAGTGGGGTCAGCCCATAGTTCAGGATGAGGCGGTGAAGCAGAAGGTCGATACCATCTGGGATGAGCTCAATATCCTCGGATGAGGCAAACATGACAGCTTTGCTGCAAAAAGTGATGCGATCCGCACTGATTTGAGTATTCTCGACTGACGGGGCCAGGGCTGCTGGTCGTCACTCCATAGTGAAACAATGAGCGAAGCGGGCCGAGCGAGCCCGCCACAAGGACAAGAATGCAACGTATCAAATGCCGCGTAGAGGAACTGCGCGAATATGTCGACACCATCTGGCATGTGGCTCTGACGCCGCAGCAAGCGATCAGCTTCAAGCCGGGCCAGTATCTGCTGGTGGTGATGAGCGATTCGGACAAGCGCCCCTTCTCCATCGCCAACTCGCCGACCCGCCCGGGCGTGCTGGAGCTGCAAATTGGTGCCACTCCCGAGAACGCCTATGCCGGTCAGGTGCTGGCCCGCATGCGCGAGCAGGGGGAGATCGAGGTCGAATTGCCGGCTGGCAAGGCGTTCCTGCGCGATAAGTCTCCCCGTCCGCTGATCCTGATGGCGGGCGGCACCGGCTTCTCTTACGCCCGCTCCATTCTGGAATATCTGATCGACACAGGCAGCAAGCGCCCGGTGTTCTTCTACTGGGGGGTACGTCAGGCTCACTGGCTCTACGAACTGGAGCAGATGCAGCAGTGGGAGCGTGACTATGCGCCGCTCACCTTTATCCCGGTGGTGCAGGAGCCGGATGCTGACTGGACCGGCAAGAGCGGACTGGTGCACAAGGCGATCATGGATGACTTCGTCAGCCTCCACGACTACGACATCTATGTCGCCGGTCGCTTCGAGATGGCGGGGGCCGCGCGTGAGGAGTTCAAGATCCTCGGCGCCGAGCCGGAGCGCATCTTCGGTGACGCCTACGAATTTATCTGACGGGATCCCCGCTTGGATGACGCAGCCCCCGGTTTTGCCGGGGGCTTTTGTTTTTGTGGCTGCCGCAGTACCTGATCGTACCGAATGGTTGGATTATCGCGGCGTTATCCCATTATTTTTCAATATTTTGGCTATGAATGGCTACTAATCTGGCTTGGCTGGTGGCATCTTTGTTTGGATTGACAAGAGCATCCATAGAGCAAGCACAAGGAGGCGCAGTGTTAAGCAAAGAGGCAAGGGGGCAACCCGGGTATGATCGGGAGGCACCCTGCGCGACTGAGCTGGCCGCCATGCCGGAACCCTCCTCCGGTGGTGATGCGTTTGCCCGTTTGCAGGCAGAGATCGCCGCTTTGCAGCATGAAAACGGCCTGTTGCAGGAGAAGCTCAATGCCGCCCTCGATGGCACCGGCATCTGTCTCTGGCAGGGCACCATTCCCACCGGCGAACTGCGGGTCTTCAATCTGCAGAACTTTCAGGCTGGCGATATGGCCCCTCATTTCGATCAGTGGAGCGCCAAGCTCCATCCCGACGATCGCGCCCATGCCATGGGCAGCTACTTTGCCCACCTTGAGAGGAAAACGCCCTTCTACGAAGCTGAATACCGCACCATCAGCCCGGCCGGGGAGATCACCTGGCTGTGGGATCGTGGTCGCGTAGTGGAGTGGGATGATGAGGGCAGGCCATTGCGGATCATGGGCTCCCATATCGATATCACCCAGCGCAAGGCTTATGAGCAGCGGCTGGCAGAGCGTGCCAACTGCGATGCGCTCACCGGCCTGCTCAACCGGCAGGGATTTGGCAAGGCGTTCGCTCTACAGCCGCCACAAGGGACGGGGGCACTGCTCTTTATCGATCTGGATGACTTCAAGGGGATCAATGACCAGTTGGGCCACGCTTGTGGTGATCTGGTACTGCAGCAGATGGCGGAGTGGTTGCGTCTCATTATGCCGGGCTCTGCCCTGTGCGGCCGTTACGGCGGTGACGAGTTTGTGGTTTATCTGCATCGTGATGTATCAAACCATGCTCTGGCTGATCTGGCCGATGCCCTGATCTGCCGGATGCATGGTTACGTGCCCAAACCCGGTTGCCCGCAGCGGGTGGGGCTGAGTATCGGCATCGCCCTGTGGGAGGAGCAACCATTGAGCTTCCGACAGGCATTGGAGGTGGCCGACCGGGCCATGTACGAGGCCAAGGCGCGCGGCAAGCGGGCCTGGTATCTGCTTCAGGTGTGATGCTTTTTACAGGTTCAATACAAAGCAAAAACCCCAGCTGAGCTGGGGTTTTCGTTATTCGCCTTTGGCGCCGAGCTGCTGCTCGAGCTGAGCCAGCTTGCTTTCGAGGGCGGCCAGTTTTTCCCGGGTACGCAGCAGCACCTTGGTCTGCACGTCGAACTCTTCACGGCTGACCAGATCCAGCTTGCCCAGCTGCGCTTGCAGTACCTGACGCATCTTCTTCTCGGCCTCTTCACCCATGCTGCGAATGCCGGGTGGCAGGGAGTTGTGCACCTGCTTGGCGATCTCTTCCAGTTTCTTCGGGTCGATCATGATGTCCTCCTTAAGCGTTGGCGGACATTCTACCGACAATTCCCTCACTTTGCCGAGATCGCGGCGGCTTTTTAGTCGTGATGGTGCCCGCTGGCTGGTCGGGTCTGGTTAATCACTCACTGTTGTTACCCTTGCGCCCCTTTGTTGACGTAAAACCTTGATTCTCTCCACAAACCTGAGCAGAAGATGACCAACATGAGTCTCGTTGGTTGTTGGTTTTATGTTAACGTCTTGCAGTCGCGGTCGTGATGGCCTCGTTGGCTGGTGATGGATAACAACCCTATAAAAAGAGAATAAAAAATGAAGAAGAAGCTAATTTATGCAGCTGTTGTCAGCGCTCTGCTGAGCGGATGTGGTGGAGATGACAACAAGGGAGATACTACCAGCTCCCTGGACTATGCCCTGAGTGGAGCCAATGGACTTCGCCCGAGCGTGCTGGCCCCACGTGCCAGCGACGGTACCCTGAAGTTTTCGACAGAAACTGCTGATCTGTCGAACCCGGTATCTGCCCTCTCCACCCTGGATGGCTGGTCAACCACCCAACCCGTCCAGCTGGTACCGGCGACCGTGACCGGGGTATCTGTGCCGGCACCGGCGGCCAGCGAGTATGCCTCTGCCGTTGCGCCCCTCTACCTGCTCGAGCTCACGCTGGATCCGGTCACTCTGCAACCCAACGGTGTCAAGGGCGGCAAGCCACTGGTTTATGGGACCGACTTTGTGGTCACCGGCGGGGACGGCAAGCTTAATCTGGTTCCGCTCAAGCCGCTCAATCCCTCTTCTTACTACATGATCGTGGCGACCGATGCGCTCAAGGACAGTCGTGGCACACCGCTCAAGGCAGGCGGCGATTACAGCAGCTTCAAATCGACAGCTGGCGCAACCGCGCAGGAGCAGACCATCAGCAGCCTGATTGCGCTGCAGGAAGCGTTGTTCAAGGCCGCTACCGGGATTACCGGCGATCGGGTGATCTTCTCCGACTGGTTTGCCACCCAATCTGGCGCCGATGTGCTGCTGGCTGTGAAGGGAGCTGCGGCCACCGTGTTGCAGAGCCCGACCCTGGATGCCGCATCGTTGTGGAAGCAGGACGCCAAAGGCAACACCAACCTGCCGGGGACCTATACGATTGATGCGCTCAATGGCGGGGTGCCCTTCCTGACACAGCTGGCGAACGAGCCATTCTTGCCTCAAGATGATCGGGATGCGATTGCTGCAGCTGTGGCTGCTAATGCCACATTGAACGGCGTCGCGGCGGCGACCAAGGTGTATACCGGCACCGTCAAACTCCCTTACTTCCTCTCTACTCCAGCGATAGCTGGCTCCTGGGACAAGGCCAAGACCCAATCCTGGCATGGCGCCATTCCCAGCCTCTATGCCATCGCCAATGCGTTGAAAGCGGGTGATAGCGAAGTGATCGGTGGGCTGGTCGGGGCGGGTGTGGACCCAGTACTGCTGGGTGAGCTGATTGCCGATCCGAGCCGTCAGGCCGATCTGCTGAGGGAGGCGAGCAAGCTGATCGGGGTGACCCTGACCTCGGGTGGCAAGCCGCTGGATGCCGAGCGCAATATCGGTCGTTTCAACCCGCTGCCGACCCTGACCGAAGTACAATCTGTACCGCTGCGGATCTTTGCCCCCACCACTGACCTCAGCACTGTCACCGATGTGATCATCTATCAGCACGGGGTCACCTCCATCAAGGAAAACGCCTATGCGCTGGCGCTGAGCCAGATAGGTGCCGGGTTAGACCCATCAGTGAACAAGGTGGTTGCTGTGGTGGTGATCGATCACCCGCTGCACGGTGAGCGTGGCTATGCCCTGAGCGGCAGCATGGATACCGTCACCACCTCCGAGAACCCGACTCCCTATCTGAATTTGGGTTATCTGACGGTGGCGCGGGACAACCTGAAACAGAGCGTGGCCGATCTGCTTGGCCTTCGCCTGGCTGTCGGTCTGGCCAATGCCAAGGGGCTGGGTGGCCAATTGGGTGGTGCTGGTCTGAAGGTGCATTTCCTCGGTCACTCACTCGGTGCCATTACCGGGGCCAATCTGCTGGCTGTTGCCAACCAGACCACCGGCAGTGCTCAGGCTGATGCCCTGTTCAAGTTCGATACCGGCGGTCTTGCGATGCCGGGTGGCGGCATCGCCCCGCTGCTGCTCAACTCGCCGAGCTTCGGGCCGACCATCAAGATGAGCGTGCTCACCTCGGGCAGTCCTGAGTTGAAGGCCGGGTTTGAGGCTTATGCTCCCGGTTGCCAGACGGCGGTGCCGACCTGTTTCGTGAACGAGTTCCTGCCCAGTCTGGATGCGGCTACTCAGGCGGGGGCTGCGAGCACCTTGCAGAGCTATACCTTTGCCGCCCAGTCAGTGCTGGACTCTGCCGACCCGATCAATCTGGGCAGTGGCGTCGCCAAGAGCTTCCCGCTGTTCGCCACCGAAATTGTTGGTGATGGAGCGCTCAGCTTACCGGATCAGGTGATCCCCAACAGCATCGCCTCCGCGCCTTTGGGTGGCACCGAGCCGCTGTTCCGGGTGCTGGGTTTGCAAGAGCTGAAGGGTTCCGGCGTGCTCCCGGCGGGTCACCATGCTGCGCGCTTCCTGAAAGGGGGCCATAGCTCGCTGCTGGCTCCTGACGAGAACTTCGATCAGGCTGGCGCGGTCACCACCGAGAGCCAGACCCAGTTCGCCAGCTTCTTTATGAGTGGCGGTGCGGCGGTCAAGGTGACTGACGACACCCTGCTCAAGCAGTAACTGCGCAGACCATAAGCAAACGCCGCCCTTCGGGGCGGCGTTCTCGTTTCTGAAACTGCTGAAAAATCAGGTCGGCTGGTGGTTGCGATCCAGCCAGCCTTGCAGCAGGCCGACCAGCAGGCCGGCCAGGTGGGCGATGTTGGCGGTGCTGGTGCCGAGCATGTCGAAGAAGCCGAGCACCATCCAGAACAGCATAAAGCCCATCAGTGCCGGTGGCAGAGTCAGGCCGCAGGCCGGTTGCAGCTTGCTGCGCAGCCAGCAGTAGCCGAGCAGGGCATAAACCACGCCGGAGAGGCCGCCAAACAGCGGGCCGCTGGCAAAGAACTCTGCGATATTGGGCAGGGCGGCGCCCACCAGCAGCAGGATCAGCAGCTTGCCGCTGCCGAGGCGCTGTTCGATCTGGCCGCCGAGATACCACCACCACAGCAAGTTGAACACCAGATGGAGCACCGAGAAGTGGATCAGGGCGGGGGTGAAATAGCGCCACGCCTGCCAGTCGGTGAACTGAGCCAGCGTCGGGTGGAAGGCCAGTTCATCGTAGATGGGCAGGCCGATGGCCTCGATCCCGTAGATGGCGAGGCAGGCGATGATGACCACCAGCGTCAGTGGCCCCGCCTGATGGAGGAAGTCGGTGATGGGATCCGTCATCCCCTTGCTGTAGTCGATGCGGGCATCGGCGCGGCCGGATTGCCAGGAGGCCTCCATGTAGCGCGGGTGGCCCGGCTCGGCCAGAAAGCGCTTCACCTCCAGCTGGGCCTGAGCGAGGCGTAGCTCGTCCGCCAACCAGATGGTGACCCCCAGCTCGGACTGGGTCAGCTCGCAGGAGATGCCCAGCGTCGCCAGATAGTCCACCAGCGCCTGCGCCATGCGGGCATTGTCGAGCACCAGCAGCTGGATCATGCCTCGCCTGCCTCGATGGGAAACTCCCGGCGCCACGCCTCGAAGCCGCCATCCATGCTGTAGACCTCGTCATAACCCTGTTGCAGCAGGTACTGGGCGGCCCCCTGACTGCTGTTGCCGTGATAGCACATCACGATGACCGGGGTATCGAAATCCACTTCATTCATAAAGCGCACCAGCGTGCCGTTGGTGAGGTGGAAGGCGCCGACCGCGTGGGCCGCTTCAAAGGATTGCGGGTCGCGAATATCCACCAGACGGGCTTCACCCGCGCTCAGTTTCTGGTGGGCATTATGGGCATTGATATGGGCAAACTGGTCCATCGGGATGTCCTGCGAATAGGTTGATTACGGGCCAGTGTACCGCAAGCTTGGGCGCAAACTAACCCCACAAAAGATAAGGGAGCCAGCGGCTCCCTTGTCGATATGGCATGCGGGGCAGTGGGTTAACCGCCGAGATAAGCTTGTCGCACTGCCGGGTTGGCCAGCAGGGCGGCGCCCGTGTCTTGCAGCACCACGTGGCCGTTCTCCAGCACATAGCCGCGGTCGGCCAGCTTGAGCGCCTGGTTGGCGTTCTGCTCCACCAGAAAGATGGTCATCCCCTTCTGGCGCAACTGCTCAATGGTGTCGAAGATCTGCTGGATGACGATGGGGGCCAGCCCCAGCGAGGGTTCATCCAGCAGCAGCAGGCGTGGTTTGCTCATCAGGGCACGGCCGATGGCCAGCATCTGCTGCTCGCCGCCGGACATGGTGCCTGCCCGTTGTTGCAGGCGTTCGTGCAGGCGCGGGAACAGGGTGAATACCTGATCCAGCAGGCCATGCTGCTCTGCCTTGTCGACGAAGAAGGCGCCCATCAGCAGGTTCTCCTCCACCGTCAGGCGGGCGAAGATACGACGCCCCTCCGGCACCACTGCGATATCCTTGCGCATGATGCGGGCGGTGGTGAGGGAGCTGATCTGTTCCCCCTCAAACCAGATGGAGCCGCTGCTGGGCTTGGGTTCGCCGCAGAGGGTCATCAGCAGGGTGGTTTTGCCAGCGCCGTTGGCACCGATCAGGGTGACGATTTCCCCCTCTTTCACCTCGACGCTGACATCGTGCAGTGCCTGAATTTTGCCGTAGTGGGTCGATACGTTGCGAAGTTCTAACATCTTGTTTTCCTTACGACTCGCCCAGATAGGCCTTGATCACTGCCGGGTTGTTACGGATCTCATCCGGCTTGCCATGGGCCAGCGGGGTGCCCTGGCTGACCACGAAGATACGGTTGGAGATGCCCATCACCAGCTTCATATCGTGTTCGATCAGCAGCACCGAGACCCCGAATTCGTCCCGCAGGCTGATGATCAGCTCGTCCAGCTCGTCGGTCTCCTTCGGGTTGAGGCCGGCAGCCGGTTCGTCCAGCATCAGCAGCTCGGGCCGGGTCGCCATGCAGCGGGCGATCTCGAGGCGGCGCTGTTGACCGTAAGCCAGGTTACCGGCGGCGCGGTTGGCAAGATCCTTGAGGCCCACTTTATCCAGCCAGAAGGCGGCCCGCTCCAGCCCCTCCTGCTCCGCCCGGCGGAAGGCTGGGGTCTTGAACAGACCGGCGATAAAGCTGGTGTTGAGGTGCTGGTGCTGGGCAACCAGCAGGTTCTCCACCGCTGTCATCTCCTTGAACAGCCGCACGTGCTGGAAGGTACGCACAATCCCCTTGCGGGCGATGAGGTGGCCGGGCAGCCCCTGGATCTCCTCACCCTTGTAGCGGATGGTGCCGCCGCTCGGGCTGTAGAAGCCGGTCAGGCAGTTGAAGATGGTGGTCTTGCCCGCGCCGTTGGGGCCGATGATGGAGATCACCTCGCCCTTGTCGATATCCAGTTTTACCCCGTTGACGGCCAGCAGGCCCCCGAAGCGCATCGACAAATCAGAGACTTCCATTAACTTCTGATGTGTACTCATTTCTTCAACTCCAGATGCGGACGGGTCATTGGCAGCAATCCCTGTGGCCGCCAGATCATCATGAACACCATCAAGAGGCCGAACATCAGCATGCGATACTCGTTGAATTCGCGGGCCAGCTCCGGCAGCACCGTCATCACGATGGCCGCCAGCACCACCCCGATCTGGGAGCCCATGCCACCCAGCACCACAATCGCCAGCACAATGGCCGATTCGATAAAGACGAAGGATTCCGGGCTGATAAAGCCCTGCCGCGAGGCAAAGAAACTACCCGCAAAGCCGGCGAAGGTAGCGCCTATGGTGAAGGCGGTTAGCTTGATGATGGTGGGGTTGAGCCCCAGCGATTTGCAGGCGATTTCGTCTTCCCGCAGCGCTTCCCAGGCGCGGCCAAGGGGCATCCGCAGCAGGCGGTTGATGACGAACAGGGTCACCACCACCAACACCAGGGCCATCAGGTAGAGGAAGATCACCTTGTGGTTGGCGTTGTAGGTAATGCCGAAGAAGTTGTGGAAGGTATCAAAGCCGCCATCCTTGACGGTGCGGTTGAACTCCAGACCCCCCAGCGTCGGCTTGGGGATGCCGGATATGCCGTTCGGGCCGCCGGTCAGGGTGGTCATGTTGTTGAGCAGGATGCGGATGATCTCGCCAAAACCCAGAGTGACGATGGCCAGATAGTCCCCCCGCAGCCGCAGCACCGGGAAACCGAGCAGAAAGCCGAAGGTAGCGGCCATCAGCCCGGCGATGGGCAGGCACTCCCAGAAGCTCAGCCCGAAGTAGGTGTTGAGCAGGGCATAGCTGTAGGCGCCGACCGCGTAGAAGCCGACATAGCCGAGATCGAGCAGACCGGCGAGGCCGACCACCACGTTCAGCCCCAGCCCCAGCATGATGTAAATCAGGGTGAGGGTGGCGAGATCGATGGCACCGCGAGAGGCCATAAAGGGCCAGCTCACTGCGAACAGCAGTACCAGCACGGCGGTGAGGTTATAGAGCTTGGGCGCCTCTTCCGGGCTCGGCAGCACCAGCTTGGTGAAGCCGACCGAGAAGCCGCTGATGGAGGCCTGAAACAGCTTGGCGATCTGGCCGCGCAGCATCTGGAACCAGAAAACGAGGGTGGCGCCCCCCAGTAGCCAGGCCAGCGACACATCGAGGCGGCTCACTACCTGCAGGCTGGAGCCATCGGTCTCCAGCTTGAAGCCGAGCAGCCAGAAAGAGAGCACCAGCAGCACCAGGCTGGCGATACAGGCGTGGATAAATTGATGTTTCATCACACTTTCTCCACTTCCGGACGACCCAGAATGCCGGTCGGCATAAAGAGCAGCACAAAAATGAGCAGGGCAAACGCCATCACATCCTTGTACTCGGTGCTGAGATAACCGGCGGTGAGCGCTTCAACCACGCCGAGCAGCAGGCCGCCCAGTACGGCGCCCGGAATGCTGCCGATACCGCCCAATACAGCGGCAGTGAAGGCCTTCAGACCGGCCATAAAGCCGAGGTAGGGGTTGATGACGCCGTAATACATGCCGAGCAGCACCCCGGCGACGGCAGCCAGCGCGGCCCCCAGCACGAAGGTGATGGAGATGACTACGTGGGTGTCTATCCCTAACAGGTTGGCCATCTTGATATCTTCCGAACAGGCGCGGCAGGCGCGGCCCATGCGGGAGCGGCCGATGAACTGGGTCAGCGCCAGCATGGTGATGAAAGTCACCACGAAGATGATCAGCTGCATATAGGAGAGGCTGGCCTGAAAACCATCTTCACCCCCCAGGGTCCAACCGCCTGAGATCAGGCTGGGCATGGCGATATCGCGCGAGCCCTGCGCCATTCGCATCATGTTCTGCAGGAAGATCGACATGCCGATGGCGGAGATGAGGGGGATCAGCCGGTTGCCACCGCGCAGTGGCCGGTAGGCGACCCGCTCGATGCTCCAGCCATAGGTGCCGGTGATGATAATACTGACCAGGAAGGCGCCCCCCAGCAGTAGAAAGGTGCTGTCGATGCCCATCATCATGAGCCCCGCCATCACCATAAAAGCGACATAGGAGCCGATCATATACACCTCGCCGTGGGCGAAGTTGATCATGCCGATGATGCCATAGACCATGGTGTAGCCAATGGCGATCAACGCATAGGTGCTGCCTATGGTTAATCCGTTCAGCAGCTGCTGAACCAGATAGAGGAGGTGTTCGGACATACTGCGTTCCCTGTACTTGCCCGCAAAGAGAGGAGGGGGTGAGCGTACTCACCCCCGATCGGCAGATTATTTGACTTGGCTGGAAGTACCGTCAGCGTGCCACTGGAACACACCGAATTCGAAGCCTTTCAGGTCACCGTTCGGTGCCCAGGTCAGGGGGCCCATCACGGTATCGATCGGTGCGGCCTTGATGGCGGCGGCAACGGCAGCCGGGTCATCTTCACCCGCCTTGGCGATACCGGCGGCCAGGGTTTGCACCGCGGCATAGGTAGTCCAGACGAACGGGCCGGAGGAGTCCTGACCCTTGGCCTTGAACGCCGCCACCAGCGGGGCGTTGGCAGGCACCAGATCATACTTGTTCGGCAGGGTCACCAGCAGGCCTTCGGAAGCCGGGCCACCGATGGCGGAGATATCCTTGTTACCGACTCCTTCCGGGCCCATGAACTTGGCTTTCAGCCCCTTCTCGCCAGCCTGACGCAGGATCAGACCCAGCTCAGGGTGATAGCCGCCGTAGTAGACGAAATCGACGTTCTCTTTCTGCAGTTTGGCGATCAGGGCGGAGAAGTCCTTGTCACCGGCGGTGATCCCTTCAAAGGCCACCACTTTCACGCCAGCCTTGTCGAGCGCGGCTTTGACGCTGGAAGCGATCCCTTCACCGTACTGCTTCTTGTCGTGGATAACGGCCACGCGTTGGGGTTTGACCTGCTCGATGATGTACTTGGCGGCAGTCGGGCCCTGATCGCTATCCAGGCCGATGGTGCGCAGGGTCAGCTGGTAACCGCGCTCGGTGATCTTGGGGTTGGTGGAGGCGGGGGTGACCATCAGGATCCCCTCGTCTTCATAGATGTCGGAGGCGGGCAGGGTGTTGTCGGAGCAGAGGTGACCGACCACGAACTTGACGCCGTCGTTCACCACCTTGTTGGCAACGGCCACCGCCTGTTTGGGATCGCAGGCATCGTCATAGACGACCGCTTCGATCTGCTTGCCATTAATGCCGCCAGCCTTGTTGATCTGCTCGACCGCCATCTTGCCGCCGGTGAACTGCATGTCCCCGTACTGGGCGACCGGGCCAGTGACCGGGCCTGCGATACCGATCTTGATGGTGTCTGCCGCGTGGGCGATGGAGATCGATCCAAACAGAGCCAAAGAAACCGCTGCGCCAACTGTGATTTTGCTCAACTTATGCATTGATTCGTCCCTTAATCAGTGGATTGTTTCATTTCCGTGTGCCATTCCGGATCTACATCCCGTGCATCCGGCTATAGGTATGGTTCTATCATTCCTCACGGGGCAATAACAAGCTGTTAAAGATACTAACCAGAGGGGGTCGGATAGGCGGATTTTGAAATAAATGACCTGTTATTTTAGGATAATCAGAGTTTAATTTTGATTTATTGACTTAACATCTTGGTAACGAGAGGCGATTCTGACAAACGCCAGAGGATTAATCTGGCGATATTTTACTCTGACAGCGCTCCCATTTTGACCACAATCCATTTGCGCAAACAGAAATGAGCGCCTAAATTAGCCGGCATTGACAATTCCGTGGCAGAGCTCGTTAAAACCAAGCCTTTATTCGGGAAATCTGCTAATGTTCCGCCTTTGACAGTCAGGAGACAGAGATGGCCACTATCAAGGATGTCGCCTCGCGCGCAGGCGTATCCATCTCCACCGTCTCACATGTGCTCAACCACACTCGGCGGGTCAGCGAAGACGCGACCCAGAAAGTGATTGAGGCGGTGGCAGAACTCAACTACGCGCCCAACTCGGTAGCGCGCAGTCTTAAAATAAATTCGACCAAGACCATTGGTATGCTGGTGACCACCAGCGTAAACCCCTTCTTCGCAGAAGTGGTGCAAGGGGTTGAAGCGTACTGCTTCGAACAGGGCTACAGCCTGATCCTCTGCAACACCGAAAACCAGCCGCCTCGCCAACAGCATTACCTGAGAATGCTGATGGAAAAACGGGTGGATGGCCTGCTGGTATTGGGTACCGATATCGACACCCCGTTGCGTGACATGCTGCGCATCCACAAGAACGTGCCGCAGGTGGTACTGGATTGGGGCACGGAGTGCGATTTCGCCAACGTCATCAACGACAACGCCCGCATCGGCGCCCGCATGGCCGTTCGCCATCTGCTGGAGCTGGGGCACCGCGACATCGTCTGCATCACTGGCCAGCTCTCCAAGCCGACCACCCAGCAGCGACTGGACGGGGTACGTGATGCGCTGGGCGAGCACGGTCTGACCCTTAAAGATGAACAGGTCTTTGAAGGGGACTACGAGAGCCAGAGCGGCTTCGATGCCATGCAGCGCATCTTGGCCCTGCAGCCTCGTCCGACCGCGGTCTTTGCCTTCGACGATCCCATGGCGATCGGCGCGATTTGCGCTGCCTGGGAAGCCGGAGTCAAGGTGCCGGACGATATCTCCATCATCGGCTACGACGATGTGGAGATGGCGCGCTTCTCCAGCCCGCCGCTGACCACCATTCGTCACCCGAAGGCCGAACTGGGCCAGCTGGCGGTGAAGCATCTGGTCAGCCGGATCCGCAACAAGGAGCTGGAAGTGGAGTCGATGACGGTACAGCCCGAGCTGATTGTCCGCCGCTCGGTCAAACCGCTGCGTTAATCCGCACCCGTTGCCAAAACGAAAAACCCCCTCTGTCACGAGGGGGTTTTTGTTTATGGGCGGGTTACTTTCAACCTGTGGCTCGCAGTGCCGATCTCGGCCTTGTGAGTGAATATTCCCCCCGTTTGAGCTGCCTCGCATTTTGCTTGTTAATCGTTTGATCAATATCAACAAAGGGTTAAGTTCTGATGGACTCCCGACTTAACCGTTCCATCCTGTAGGTTGGGTATGACTGTCAAGGATGGTGTCTTATGTTCCCCCCTCGCAAGCTGGGTCACCAGATCACGCTGCTGGCAATCGGCGGCATCGTATTGCTCGCCGTGGTGCTGCTTACCTTTAATCTGTTTGAAAATCGCCAGCGGGCGCTCGCGGCCGAGCAGGCTGCACTGCGGAGCCAGCTCCAGAATGTGGAAGCGGTGATCAAAAACACCAGCCATGAAACCGTGCTGGCAGCAACCCTGATCGCCCAGCGGCCGGATGCAGCCAGGGCTGTGGCCGACAAGGATTGGCAGACCCTCGCCAATCTGTTTGAGCCGCTCTGGCCCGCCCTCAAGGCGCAGGGGATCCAGCAGTTTCACTTTCACATTCCCCCGGCTATTTCCCTTTATCGGGTACACAAGCCCGCAAATCATGGCGACGACCTCTCTACTACACGGTTGGCTGTGGTCGAGGTGAACCGCAATCATCAACCGGTCGGCGGGTTGGAGACCGGTCAGGGTGGCACCGGGATCCGCGGCGTAGTGCCGGTCACTTTCAATGGCCAGTCGGTCGGCTCGGTGGAGTTTGGCCGCGTCCTCGACACCTCGCTGTTTGCCGATCTGCTGGGCAAGGACAGTCGCCTTGCCATCTATCTGTTTGAACAGGGTAAGCTCGTTATGCTGACTGGTACCTCCATGCTTGGTGAGTCGGTGGACTGGTATCAGGAGGTATTGGCGGGAGAGAGCCGCTTCACCACCATCAAGCAGCAGGGGAGCGATTTTCTGGTTATGGCGGCACCGTTGCGCGACTTCTCCGGCAAGGCGGTCGGGGTGATCGAGTTGGCGCGTGATCACAGTGAGGTTGCAGCCGCACTGGTACGCCAGAGCTGGCAGATGGTAATGATCGTGCTACTTGGCACCGCTCTGATTGCGGTGGCGCTGGTGCTGCTGCTGGCGCGTCTTAGCCGTCCGCTGCTCGACAGCGTCAAGGCGCTGGAGGCGCTGGCCAATGGCTCCGGCGATCTCGGCAGCAAGCTGCCGGTGGCGGGGCCGGAGGAGATCCGTCGGCTCGGGTCGGCGTTCAATGCTTTTGTAGCCAAGATCCGCGACACCATCAGCCAGCTCACTGCCACTCTGGGCGAACTGGCTGGCGAGAGCGAGCGGCTGTCGCGCAGTGCGGCAGGCAACCTTGGTAGCATGACGCGCCAGCAGGAGCAGACCACCCAGCTCGCTACCGCCATGACCGAGATGACCAGTACGGTACACGAGGTGGCCAACAACACGGCACAGGCGGCCGAAGCGGCCAACGAAGCGGACAATCAGGCGGTCACCGGCGATGAGGTGGTGCAGCAGAGCGTCAACATGATCGAACAGCTGGCCGAGGAGATCGCCAGCGCGGGCAACACAGTGAAAGAGGTCGCCAAGGCCAGCGAGCAGATTGGCTCGGTGCTGGCGGTGATCCAGTCCATCGCCGAGCAGACCAACCTGCTGGCCCTCAACGCCGCCATCGAGGCGGCCCGGGCCGGTGAACAGGGGCGCGGTTTTGCGGTGGTGGCCGACGAGGTGCGCTCGCTGGCCGGGCGCACCCAGCACTCCACCGCCGAGATCCGCGGCACCATCGAGCAACTGCAACGGGCGGTGGGCACCACGGTGACCATGATCGAACACAGCGTCTCGCGGGCGGGGGAGTCGGTAGAGCGGGCCAATCAGGCGGGAGAAGCCCTCGGCCGGATCAAGGGGGCGGTCAACAGCATTCGCGACATGAACACCCAGATCGCTGCCGCTTCAGAGGAGCAGTCGTCGGTGAGCGACGAGATCACCCGCAATATCGTCAGCGTCCACGAGATCTCCCAGGCCACCACGCTGGTGGCGCGGGATACCGCTCATATCGCCAGCCATGTGGCGACCCTGGTAGACAAGCTGGGGGATCTGGCTGGGCAGTTCCAGGATGGCTCCAACGTGCGGATGGTGCTGAGTCGCGCCCGCGCCGCTCATATGGGCTGGAAGACTCGGGTGCGGGCCTATCTGGATGGGCAGGAGGTGCTGTCGCGCAGCGAGGCGGTCAGCGACAAGGAGTGCCGCCTTGGCCACTGGTACTTCAGCGAAGGGCAGGCATGCTGTGGTGATCAACCCGCCTTCAGGGCGATCGCCGCCCCGCACGCCAGACTGCATCAGGTGATCCAGCAGATTATCGAGCTGAAAAATCAGCACAAGCATGAAGAGGCAGAGGCGCTCTATCGCGAGATCGAGCAGAACTCAGAGCAGGTAGTGGGCTGCATCGATCAGCTGCTGCGGGAGATGACCAAGCCGGAGCGTTAATGACGAGCGGATCGGATAGCCAAAGGGCTGACAGCGATGTCAGCCCTTTTTCATGGTGCGGGTCTGGGGCGAGGTTACTGCTCCGGACTCTCATCCTGATAACGGGCGGCGGTGATGAACTGGCCGAAGGTTTCACACCAGACGATCACGCTGCTGTAGCGGGCCGGATCGATCGTGGCGGGCAGCGGCACGATAAAGTTGTCGAAGGTCTTCACCGGTCCGACTCGCACCATCTGATCCTTGAGGCGGGCAAAATCGGCTTCGGTCTCGACAAACTCGGGGGAGAGGTAGAGCTGGTAGTCCGGCCCGGGTGCCAGCTTGCCCATCAGGCTGACGGCATCCGGCCCTATGCTCACCTTGCCCTCCCCCCAGTGCAGCCGATCGCTGTCTTTCAGATCCCGGCGAAAGGTGCCGTGGAATCTCGCTTGCTGCTGGCAGGCCGCTACCTGCTCGGTATCAGGTGCGGGTGGCGCGATCAGGATCGGCAGGGTGTAGACACCAGCGGCAAAGCCTGCCGCCGCGACCAGCAGATGGGTGCCCACCAGTAGGGCCATGGTTTTGCGTTTCATGATATCTCGGTCGTTGATGAACAGGTGCCAGCATCATAGCAGTGGTGCTGGCTAAACCGCTTGTCATCCAGCGCTATGGAGCCGGATGTTTGCGCAGCCGCGGTTGATATGGCTTACAAGCTGGCGAAATCTACTTCCGGCAGGTTTTCAAAGCCGGGGCGGGCAAACAGATAGCCCTGCATCAGGCTGACGCCCATCTCCCGCAGGCAGGCCATCTCTTCGCGGGTCTCTATCCCCTCCGCCAGCGGGGTGATCTGCAGCTCGGCAAACAGGGCCAGACAGTGGCGCAGTATGGCTTGCCGGGTCGGGTCCTGGTCGATGCCGCGCAGCAGGTGCATATCGAGCTTGACGATGTCGGGGCGAAAATCGGCCAGCAGGTTGAGGCCCGAGTAACCGGCGCCAAAGTCATCGATCGCCGTTTTGAAGCCGAGCGCCTGATAGTGATCGACGATACTGCGGAGATGCTGGCTATCCTGCACCTGCTCCACCTCGGTCAGCTCGAACATGATCTGCTCGATGGGAAAGAGATGCTCGCGGGCTGCCTGCAGGGTGGTGCGGATGCAGCGCTCCGGGCGGTAGACCGCATTGGGCAGAAAGTTGATGCTGAGCATGCCCCGCATATCGAGCCGGGCGGCCAGTGCGATGGCCTTGATCCGGCACAGCTGGTCGAAGCGGTAGCGATTGCCATCGTTGACCCGGGCAATCACGCTCTGCGCCGGCTCGTTGTTGAGCCCCCGCACCAGCGCCTCGTAGCCGAAGATGGTGCGCTGGCTGCAATCGATGATGGGCTGAAAGGCCATGGTGAAGTCGAAGTCGAGATCTGCTTTCTCCTGACACAGCTGGCAGATGGCGGGGGACGGGGCGGCAGGTATATCCATGACTCTCCTCTCGGGGCGTGGCGGCGCTGGGGACTGACTCAAATGATAACAGCTCATCGATTCCGGCAGGGTAATTCCTGCTATCTGGGAGAGGGGGGGGGTATCTTTCGCTGGATCGGGCGGTGCCCGACCCAACGTGGGGCTCAGGGGAAAGGATGGCTTCACTCAACCTGCAAGCGTATGACCTGAATTGACCTCAGTCTTTGGGTTTATATGTCTTGACCCTGCTTGCGATACGTTCCCAAACCAAGCCCGTTGTGAAGTTGGTTTGTTCAATATTAAGAACGTATTTTCCTTTGAATCTATATTTTGTCTTGCCAAAATTATCTTTTACTTTCGCAAATACAATTCTGGTGTGGATCCCATCGTCTATTGTTTTTAATATGTGGGCTTTAGCTTTTTCATTATCGATATTCCTCTCGTAAATAGTGGTTTCATCATCAGATATATTATTTTCCCACTCCCCGTTTGGAAATAACTTGGGAAACCAAATGATAGTATTTTCTTCTATCCCGTGCGAGGCACCCCCTCGTTGCCACCCCGCATAGTTATGACCGAAGCAGTTTACTGCACTCACTATTTTATCGAAGGCCACATCATCACTTAAGTCAATATAACCGCGTTCTATATATGTCTTGGATGATTGTTCCATTTCCATATCCCATTTAATAAAGTTGGATTTCTGCTGTTTCATTTTCCTGATAAGAAGAATAGCTTGATCTATGTCCTCGTGGAGTTTGTCAATTCCTCTTGAGGTGTCAATTCTTATAATCTGATGTCCAGTGGCATTGATAATGTCATTTTCTCTTAGCCGATCCTGTTCAACTTGCGTCAAATGGTGAGGCTCATCGACTTCAATATGTAGTGATAATTGAGGGAAGTATAGGTCTGTCAACGCTCTACCATATGGCCTTGCTACATATTGTTGAGTGATGATTTTGATTTCCAAATCATTCAGCAAATGCCAAATTCGAGTTATGACATAATTCTCGAATCGTTTTCCTCTCGTTCGTTCCAGTTGCCAGGAGATAAAATCCAGTTTTTCCATGCTGTAGCCTAATTGCATTTAATGTAATTAATATATATATCTATAGCTTGTGGTTCAACTAGATAATAGGGTGAGCCAAGTAATATGGGATGTTTTAGCTTAAAAAGAAAGCGATTTGCAACAGTTGTAAATATATCTATCAACAAAAACTCAACCTGCATACCAGCAGGTTGAGAGTGATGTTCGATAAATGTTGCGTTTCGTGACGCTCGGTGCCCATTTGCATACACCGCATCTCACCGTCTGATGCTGGTTTGATGAGCGAAGCCCAATCGGACACACGAGACACAGTTGTTCCAGCGGCCAGTCAGAGGTGGGATAGGGCTTGCCGTTATCATGGAAGAGTCGATTTACACGAATGTCGATTACGCCTGACGGCGAATCAAACCTGGGGGTTTACGTACCGGCATTTACCCGGCTTCTTGCAAGATTGGTGGCAATGGCAGGTGAGGATGACTCCGCTCGTTTGCCAGAGATCGGGCGATGGCCTGCTGGCACCCGTAAACGCCACTGGTGGCTGCCAACTCAGCCGAGGTAGTTTGTATAAACAAAATTTATGGGTTTTCGAAGAATGACCAAATTTTTACTTATGCATGTTTGCAGTGTGCCCCGATGCCGCAGCTTGGCCCATCCACGGCCTGCAAAGGGCAATGGCCGATCTTGATCAACCGGCATATAGCGCCAGCCAATGCCCTGTAGGTTCGATTAGCGCAGCGTAATCGGACGAACGAGAGGCTTTGATTACGGTTGTTGCCGTGATTCAGGGGCGGCCAGCCGTAGGGGGAAATCGGTTGGCTGTTATGGCGGGAGAATCTATTTACGCGAGCGTCCGATTACGCCTGACGGCTAATCGAACCTACGGACAGAATATATTGGTTATAAGTATTTAAAGTAAAAATTAGCCTCAAATGATTGTTTTGTTATTACTGTTTAGGTATATATATGGCATCCTTAATAAAGAGTGCGAGATAATGTCTAAAAATGTTTGTGAATTTTCTAAAAAGGCTGTCAATAAGGCTGGCGCATCTCTTTTAAATCAAGGGGCTGAGATACATGATCATGCAAAAACAGTGTTAGATAGCTGGCGTGCATGCCATGTGCAACCACTAGATAAATTCCATACATCTCTAATTAACTGGGTAGATGAAATTGATGCATCTGCTCTTGTGTCACAACGTTTAAAAAGAACACCATCAATACTATCCAAGTTAACTAGAAATCCCAAGATGATGCTTTCTAGGATGCAGGATATTGGGGGTATTAGAGTTGTCGTTAAAAACATGCAGAAGGTCAGAGAGGTAGAGAAATTATATAAAAAAGGAGTGGAAGACTTTTCTGTGGCTAAAGGTGGTAAGGATTATATTAACTATCCCAAAAAATCAGGTTACAGAAGTGTCCATCAAATATTTGTTTGTCCTGATGGTTTTTCAATAGAGCTGCAAGTTAGAACTCAGTTACAGCATGCTTGGGCTACAGCAGTGGAAACGATGGGGACTTTTTTAAATCATTCTTTAAAATCTAGCGAAGGCCCAGATAAGTGGCTTGATTTTTTTGCGTTGGCCAGTTCTGCATTCGCCATTCTTGAGAGCACGCCAAGGATTCCTCAGTTTGCGGATCTGTCCGATCAGGAAACGTTTGAAGAGTTATTAAAACAAGAAAAATCTCTTGATGTTATCAAAAAACTTTCTGGCTTTCGTGTTGTTGCTCGTCAGATAAAAGACGACAATGCCAGTGGTCACTATCACTTGATCACTCTTGATTTAGATAAGAGGATGGCGAATATAAAAAGCTATGAACTCAAGGATATTGAACAAGCAAATATTGATTATTCCTTGAAAGAAGCGGAGGCGCATGCTGGGAGAAATATCCAAGTGGTGTTAGTAACTTCCGAGTCGATTAAAACTTTGAAAAAGGCATACCCAAGTTACTTTCTTGATGCAGAACTATTTTCAAAGCAATTTGAAAATGTACAAAAGCAGTTGGATAAAATTTTGCAACCAGCTCGGCTATAGGAAAAATATATAAGGATATAAAAACGGCGCCTTAACGGCGCCGTTTTTTATATCACTTACTCAACCAGAATCACTGCAGCAGGGAGATATCCGCGACTTGCAGGAACAGGTTGCGCAGGTTGTTCAGCAGTGCCAGACGGTTGGCCTTGAGGGCTTCGTCGTCGGCCATCACCATCACCTCGTTGAAGAAGGTATCGACCGGCTCGCGCAGGGCGGCCAGACGGGTGAGGGCAGCCTGATAGTCACCGGCAGCGAACAGCGGGGCCAGTTCGGCTTGCAGTTCGGCAACCTGGGTGGCCAGCGCCTTCTCGGCGGCATCGATCAGCAGTTCCGGTTTGACGGCAGTCGGCAGTTCGCCTTCGACCTTGGCCAGAATGTTGCTCACGCGCTTGTTGGCGGCAGCCAGAGCCAGTGCGGCATCCAGAGAGCGGAAGTGGCTGACGGCCTTGACGCGACGATCGAAGTCGAGCGGACGGGTCGGGCGGCGGGCCAGTACGGCCAGCACCACGTCGGCACCGATGCCTTCGTCCTGATAGGCGGCACGGAAGCGGCCCAGCATAAAGTCGACCACGTCGGTGACGACGGTTTTGTTGGTCAGCTTGTCGCCGTAGACGCGTACCGCTTCTTCCACCAGTTCAACCAGATCCAGATCCAGCTGCTTCTCGGTCATGATGCGCAGGGCACCGATGGCGGCGCGACGCAGGGCGAACGGGTCTTTGTCACCCTTCGGCAGCATGCCGATGCCGAAGATACCGGCCAGAGTGTCGAACTTGTCGGCCAGCGCGACGGCGCAAGCAACCAGACCGGACGGCAGGGCATCACCGGCAAAGCGCGGCATGTACTGCTCGTTGAGGGCCACGGCCACTGCTTCGTCTTCGCCATCGTGACGGGCGTAGTGCATCCCCATGACACCCTGGGTGTCGGTGAACTCGCCGACCATGTTGGTCATCAGGTCACACTTGGAGAGCAGACCGGCACGCTTGGCCTGAGCCACGTCGGCACCGATACGCTCGGCGATAAAGCCGGCAACGGTCTCGATGCGCTCGACCTTGGCCTTGACGGTACCCAGCTGTTGTTGGAACAGCACGGTTTCAAGGCGCGGCAGGCGGGAGGCCAGAGTCTGCTTGAGGTCGGTCTTGAAGAAGAACTCGGCGTCAGAGAGACGGGGGCGAACCACCTTCTCGTTGCCGCTGATGATCTGGCTCGGGTCTTTGGACTCGATGTTGGTGACGAAGATGAACTTCGGCAGCAGCTTGCCGTTCTTGTCGTAGACCGGGAAGTACTTCTGGTCACCCTTCATGGTGTGAACCAGTGCTTCAGCGGGAACGGCCAGGAACTTCTCTTCGAAGTTGGCGGTCAGCACCACAGGCCACTCGACCAGTGCGGTCACTTCCTCCAGCAGGGCGTCGTCCAGATCGGCTACGCCACCGAAGGCGGCAGCGGCCGCTTCGACGTCAGCCTTGATCTTGGCCTTGCGGGCCATAAAGTCGGCAATCACCATGCCGCGCTCCTGCAGGATCTGCGGGTACTGGCTGGCGTTGTCGATGGTGAACTCGCTCTCGCCCATAAAGCGGTGACCGCGGATGGTGCGGGCAGAGTCGATACCCAGAATGTGAGCGGGAACCAGCTCGCCATCCAGCAGCAGGGTCACGGTGAAGACCGGACGCACGAACTGGATGGTCTTGTCGCCCCAGCGCATCATTTTCGGGATCGGCAGCTTGGCCAGTGCAGAGGCAACCAGTTCGCCCAGCAATTCTTTGGCCGGACGGCCTTCGACCTTGGCGGTGTGAACCAGCCACTCGCCCTTGTCGGTGACCAGACGCTCGGCCTGTTCAACGGTGATGCCGTTGCCACGGGCCCAGCCTTCGGCAGCCTTGGTCGGCTTGCCTTCAGCATCGAACGCCTGAGCCACGGCCGGGCCGCGTTTCTCGACGCTCTTGCTCGGCTGTTCGCCAGCCAGTTCGCTTACCTTCAGCGCCAGACGGCGCGGTGAAGCAAACCACTCGACGTCGCCGAAGGCCAGGTCGGCCTTGGTCAGTTCGGCTTTGAAGTTGTCGGCAAAGGCTTCGGCCAGGGAGCGCAGGGCTTTGGGCGGCAGCTCAGCAGTACCGATCTCTACCAGAAATGTATGTTGTGCCATGTCCGTTCCTTAACCTTGCTTGTTCTCACTGCGCTGACACATAGGGAAGCCCAGCGCTTCGCGGGAGGCGTAGTATGCCTCTGCCACGGCCTTGGTCAGGGTGCGAATGCGCAGGATGTAGCGCTGACGCTCGGTGACCGAGATGGCCTTGCGGGCATCCAGCAGGTTGAAGGAGTGAGCGGCTTTGAGGATGCGCTCGTAGGCAGGTAGCGGCAGCGGTTTTTCCAGTGCCAGCAGGTTCTGGGCTTCCTTCTCGTACTGCTCGAAGCAGTGGAACAGGAACTCCACATCGGCGTGTTCGAAGTTGTAGGTGGATTGCTCCACTTCGTTCTGGTGGAACACGTCGCCGTAGGTGGTCTTGCCCAGCGGGCCGTCAGACCAGACCAGATCGTAGACGCTGTCCACGCCCTGAATGTACATGGCCAGACGCTCGAGACCGTAGGTGATCTCGCCGGTGACCGGCTTGCACTCGAGGCCGCCAACTTGCTGGAAGTAGGTGAACTGGGTTACTTCCATGCCGTTCAGCCACACTTCCCAACCCAGACCCCAGGCACCCAGAGTCGGGTTTTCCCAGTTGTCTTCCACGAAGCGGATGTCGTGGATCTCGGGATCCATGCCCAGCTCTTTCAGGGAGCCCAGATAGAGTTCCTGAATGTTGTCGGGGGAAGGCTTGATGATCACCTGGAACTGGTAGTAGTGCTGCAGGCGGTTCGGGTTTTCACCGTAGCGGCCGTCAGTCGGACGGCGGGACGGTTGCACGTAGGCGCAGGCGATGGGCTCCGGGCCCAGGGCACGCAGACAGGTCATGGGGTGGGAGGTACCGGCACCCACTTCCATATCCAGCGGCTGAATGATGGTACAGCCCTGGCGGGACCAATAGTCCTGCAGCTGCAGGATCAGGCCCTGAAAGGTTTTGACATCGAATTTTTGCATAATTTTTTTCGCGCGAAGTGAAAATCAGAGCAAGATTTGCTGAATGTGAACCGAGGGAGTATACCGTCTGGCATGGTCGGATAATAGGCGAAATTGCAGCGGATTCGCGGGATGGTGCTGCGCTGTGGCTGGTCGGGCGGGATGTCCGGTATATGATGTGAGCAGTGCCGCCTGCAGAGTGGGCAGGGTCGGGCAAACCGCTGAAATGACGAGGGAGAGGAAATGGAACTGCGCTGCGCCTGGGTGACCAAAGACCCGGAATACATTGAATACCATGATAAACAGTGGGGCAGGCCGGTCTATGACTCGCGTGAGCTGTTTGCCAAGCTCTGCCTCGACGGCCAGCAGGCGGGGCTGTCGTGGATCACCATCCTCAAGCGCACCGAGAGCTACTACCGCGCCTATGCCGACTTTGATCCGGTGCAGATTGCCCGGTTCGACGAGCAGGATGTAGAGCGGCTGATGCAGAACACCGGCATCATCCGCAACCGGCTCAAGGTGCAGTCGATCATCAGAAATGCCCGCGCTTATCTGGCGTTGCAGGAGCAGGGGATCGACTTCGCCGACTACCTGTGGGGCTTTGTGGGCGGCGCCCCCATCGTCAATCAGCGGCAGGGCAACGGCGATATTCCGGCGACCTCGCCGGAGTCGGATGCCATGTCGAAAGCGCTCAAGAAGCTCGGCTTCAACTTCGTCGGCAGCACCATCTGTTACGCCTTTATGCAGGCGGTGGGGATGGTGAACGATCATCTGGTCAGCTGTCCTTGCCACGCCGAGTGTCAGTTACCGCGCTGACCGCCCGCCGATTGGCCAAAAAAACACCACTCTCGCCATCTGTTCAGGCTTGCGTCAGACAATGGCGTGCCAGCGCGTTACAATCCGGCCCCCGGCATGGTGCCGGATTGTTTTCACAGAGGTTTTTTCATGCGAGCCAAGATCCTGGTGCCTGCTCTGGCACTGACCGTTGCCCTGAGCGGCTGTACCACCAACCCCTACACAGGTGAATCCCAGACCTCCAAAGGTGCCTGGGGCGCGCTGGCTGGCGCCGCTGCCGGTGCGGCCGTAGGTGCGCTCTCCTCCAGCAAGGGTGACCGCAAGAAGGGCATCCTGACCGGCGTTGCTGCTGGCGCGGCCCTGGGTGGCGGTATCGGCTACTACATGGACGTGCAGGAAGCCAAGCTGCGCGAGAAGCTGCAGGGCACCGGCGTCAGCGTGACCCGCAATGGCAATGAGCTGATCCTCAACATGCCGAACAACGTCACCTTCGACAGCTCCAGCTCCCAGCTGAAAGCGGCCGGTGCCAACACCCTCTCCGGCGTGGCCATGGTCGTTGCCGAGTTCGACAAGACCCGCCTGAACGTGGTCGGTCACACCGACAGTACAGGTTCCCGCGATCTGAACATGAAGCTCTCCCGCGATCGTGCCGATGCCGTTGCCGCCCAGCTGATTGGTCAGGGCGTAGCAGGTAGCCGCATCTCCACCACCGGCGTGGGCCCGGATCAGCCGGTTGCTACCAACAGCACCGCCGCTGGCAAAGCCCAGAACCGCCGCGTGACCATTACCCTGACCCCGACCGCCTAAGTCGCTCAGGTTTCGGTAACGAAAAGGCCCCGCCAGTGATGGTGGGGCCTTTCTATTGGCGCCGTTGCGAGCAATGGCGCCTTGTTGCTTGCTCCCTTCTCCCCTCGTGGGAGAAGGGGCGGGGATGAGGGGGATAAGCGCCTCTTAGACAGCCGCTGTCAGCTGCACTTCCACCTTGTAGCCTTCATGGGCCAGACGGGCTTGTACACAGGCTCTAACAGGTGCGGTGCCAGCCGG
Organism: Aeromonas sp. 6P; assembly: GCF_051919525.1. Classification (NCBI taxonomy): domain Bacteria; kingdom Pseudomonadati; phylum Pseudomonadota; class Gammaproteobacteria; order Aeromonadales; family Aeromonadaceae; genus Aeromonas; species Aeromonas sp. 6P. The sequence goes on from NZ_JBQBEO010000002.1 coordinate 56,120, forward strand.
GATCCAGGCATCCCACTGCTCGTTGAAGGCAGCGATGTCCCGAATGTCTTTCAGATAGATATTGGCCATCAGGATCTTGTCGATGCCGGAGCCGTTGGCTTCCAGCAGGCGTTGCAGGCTTGCCAGCACTTCGCGGGTCTGCTGGTGGATGTCGGCCTCTTCGCTGACGGGCACTTCCACCACGTAGAGGGTGCCATTGTGGATGACCACGTCTGACCAACGCTGGGTGGTGCCGATTCGGGTAATGGTTGTCATGGAGTGCTCCGGTACGGGGGCTTATTGACCCTTGCGGATCAGATAGCGGTAGGGGGCCTGCTCTGTCTCGCTGGCGACCAGGGTGTGATCCATAAAGCGGCAGAAACTGGGGATGTCGCGGGTGGTTGAAGGATCGTCGGCGCTGACCAGCAGGGTCTCGCCATCCGCCATCAGCCGCACTTTCTTGCGAACCATCATAACGGGTTCCGGGCAACGAAGCCCGATTGCGTCCAACTCGTGGGTCGCATCGCAGAATAAATCACTCATCTATTATCAACCTTCAACCTATTCGGCTGCCAATGATACTCAGGGCTAAAAAATAATCAAACAAACGCCCCATCAACCAGCATATGTAACCGAAATGTTATTCGGCCCTATCCAGCTTGCGCCGGACGAGTAATATAAAAATTGAACCATATTCAACAAGGAGGTGAATATGCAGGTCTCCTACGGCAGATTACAAGCCTATGCAGGCATGGGGTTCTTGTCCTTCGCCATGATAGTGATGGGCAGCCCGATCGGGAACACCGGTACCTGGTTCGGCTCCATGGTGATGGTCGGGTTGGGGCTCTGGATCGAGCTCAGCGATTACTATGACGAGGATGAGGACGAGAACGATCAATCCTGAATCGGATGACGATTCAACAACAAAGGCGGAGCAATTCCGCCTTTGTCATTTCTGTCGTTTGGCAATGTGCCCGGATCAGCGGGTCGAGCGCATCGCCCGCTCCAGATGCAGCGCCGTCTGCTCCGGGTTGGCCTTGGGGTCGTTGAAAAAGTTGCTCAGTACATCGAGGATCGCCTGCCGCATATTGGTCGGCGTTGCCATCCCTTCCGCCATGCTGGGCAGCAGGTTGTCCTGCTTTTCCGCCAGCAGGAAATCCTGATAGGAGCGGACGGCGCAGCGGTCGAACTTGCTCATGTCGGGATTGGTCAGCGCCGGAATCGACCCCTTCACCCGATTGAACTCCTCCTGGAATTGCGGCGTCATCAGCAGCTGGGCCAGATCGCCCTGCGCCTGCAGTTGGGCCGGATCCCGCTGTTTGAACATGGCGATGGAGTCGAGGTTGTAGCTGAACAGTCCGGCGCTGCCCGGGCTCGGCAGACAGGCGATATCCTCACCCGGCCGGTAGTTGCCCGCGCTCAGCTCCCCCTTCACCCAGTCCCCCATCACCTGCATGGCGGCGCCACCGCTCTCCAGCAGATTGGTGGCCTGATGCCACTTCAGACCGGCGTATTTTTGCGGCACGTAGGCGCGCAGCTGCTGGAAGCGGGTCAACACCCGCACCATGTCGGGGCCGGTCAGGGTGGCGCTGTCCTGCTCGAGGAACGCCTTGCGATAGAATTCTTTACCCCCCTCACCGAGCGCCACCGTTTCAAACAACACTGCCAGCTGCCAGGGCTCGTTGCCGATGGCGAGCGGAGTGATGCCCCGTTTTTTAAGCTGGTCGGCGACGATGACAAACTGGGCCCAGTCGGTGGGCGGAGTCAGCTTGTTGAGCTCGAACACCTTGCGGTTGAGCCACAGCCAGTTGACCCGGTGGATACCGGTGGGCACCGCCATCAGGGCGCCATTCTGGCTGAGGGTGGCACGCACCATGGGCGGCATCTGACTGTACCAGCCGAGGTGTTCGGCCATGGGGGTGAGATCGCGCAGGAAGCCGAGCCCGGCCCACTCCTTGAGCTCGTAGCCCTTGAGGTGGGCCGCTTCTGGCGGGTTGGCGGCCAGTGCCCGGCTCTTCAATACCGTCATGGCACTCTTGCCGCCGCCGCCCTGCACTGCAAAGTCGTTCCACTGGTTGCCCTGTTTGGTCCACTCGGATTTGAGCACTTCGACCGCTTTCGCTTCGCCGCCGGATGTCCACCAGTGCAGCACCTCCACCTGGGAGGCGGCAACGGGAGCAGAGAGCAGGGCGATGACAGAAAAAGACAACCACTTCATAAGGTTACTGCCTTGGTAGGGAGAGCGTGGCCTGCAGGCCACCTTGCGGACGATTTTCCAGCACCAGATCGCCGCCGTGGGCGTGGGCAATGTTGCGGGCGATGCCTAGGCCGAGGCCGGTGCCGGCCTGATCCGTGCTGAGCCGGTAATAGGGTTCGAAGATGCGCTCGAACTGATCGTCCGGCAGGCCGGGGCCCTCATCCATGATGAAGAGGATCAGCATCTCCTCGTCATCCATGATGATGATGCGCACCCGCTGGCCATATTTGATGCCGTTGTCCACCAGATTGCCGATGCAGCGCTTGAGCGCCAGCAGCTTGCCGCGATAGGGCCACTTGCAGTGCCCTTCGATGGTCAGCCGCTCGTCGTGCAGGTTCATCGACTCCGCCATCTGCTCAAGCAGGGCGTTGATGTCGATCTCCTCGATATTCTCGTGAATGTCGGTCTCTTTGACCGTCTGCAGCGCCCCTTTCACCATCAGCTCCAGCTCGTCGAGATCCTTGTTGAACTTGGCGATTTGCACCTCGTCATCGAGCAGTTCGACCCGCAGCCGCAGCCGGGTGATGGGGGTCTTGAGGTCGTGGGAGATGGAGCTGAACAGCCGCTCTCTATCGTCGATATAACGACGAATGCGGTGCTGCATGATGTTGAAGGCGCGGGTCGCCGCCACGATTTCCGATGCTCCTTCCTCCTTGAGCGAAGGTTGGTCGATATCTTTGCCCAGATTCACCGCCGCCTTGGCGAGACGGCGTAGCGGGCGGGTCTGCCAGCGCACCAGCATAAAGGTGAAGAAGCAGAGGAACACCGTCATCAGGGCGATGAAACGCACCTGGTTGCTTGGCATGACGGTGTCATCCAGCGTCATGTAGGGAGCGGGCAGCAGGGCCGCCAGATAGAGCCACTCCCCCTTTTCAATCTCGATCTGGGTCACCAGCACCGGCGGATTGAGCGGCTCCAGCGACAGGGTGTAGCGGGCCCAGGAGGAGGGGAGATCCGCCAGCAGGGTGTCGTTGTTGAAGACGTGGAGGTCATCGGGTCGGGAGAAGTCCACCTTGATCGCCATGGCGTCGGAGAGCTTGCGGGTCAGCACTCCCTGAACCTCCTCCAGCACCTGCGTCTTGCGTTCGCTGTCGGGGATGGCGTTGATGTGTATCTCTTCCTCGTTGAGCGAGACGAAGAAGCGGCTGCCCCCCATGTTGCGCAGCTGGTCCAGCGCGATGTGGCGATATTGCAGCGGCAGGGATTTGAAGAAGTTGACGGTGGAGGCGGCAGACATGGCGAGGTTGCGGGTTGTGCTGAGCATCCCCTCCAGTTCCCGCTTCTGGATCTGCTGCATCCAGATGCCGGTCAGAATGGTCTGGGAGAGCAGGATGGCCAGCAACAGCAGCAGGATCATCCGTGACAACAGGGAGCGGGGCACCAGCGCCCCCCAGGACCACTTGTTGCTCATGGCAGCTCGTGCACCTCGGCGATCAGCATGTAGCCGCTACCGCGGATGGTTTTGATGATGCGCGGGCTCTTGCCGTTATCGCCCAGCTTCTGGCGCAGACGGCTGATCTGCACGTCGATGCCGCGCTCCATCGGCAGGCTTTCGCGGCCGCGGGTGGCATCCGAGATGGTGTCGCGATCCAGCACCACGCCGGGCTGTTGCAGGAACATGCCGAGCAGCATGGCATCGCTGCCGGAGAGATCCAGCAGGCTGCCATCGTCATGGGTCAGCTGGTGGCTCAGGGTGTCGAGGGTCCACTCGGCAAAACGCAGGCGGCGGCTCGGCTCTTTCTCTTTTTCCGGCTGGCGGAATTCGGCGCGGCGCAGCAGCGCCTTGATGCGGGCCTGCAGTTCGCGGGGGCTGAACGGCTTGGCGATATAGTCGTCGGCGCCGAGTTCGAGGCCGATCACCCGATCCGCTTCGTCGGAGGCGGCGGTCAGCATGATGATGGGCACCTGGGAGTCACGACGGATCTGCTGGCAGAGGGTAAAACCATCCTCGCCGGGCATCATGATGTCCAGAATAATCAGGTCCGGGCTGTGCTGGGCGAGTTGCTGACGCATCTCGTTGCCCTCCGCCGCCGTCAATACCTGAAAGCCCGCCCGGGTCAGGTACTCATTGAGCAGCTCGCGGATCTCTTGGTCGTCATCGACGATCAGCAGTTGTTTGCTCATTGACATATGTATGTGCATCCACCCATTTTTTTGTGCAGATTGAACCTGTCGGGGGAGTAAAAAGCAAGCAAGCCCCCTATCTAATGTGAGGTTTAAGGCAATAACAGCCTATTGATAAGATTAAAACGAAAAAAGGCCGACCCAAACGGGACGGCCAACAGACAGCTTCTGACCACTGACGAGCACCCCGTGTGGCGATCGTCACAGACTTGAAAAGGGGCCAGTCAGACTGGCCCCGAAAAGGGACAACTCTCAGTAGTGCATCCCGTCGATCCGGCTGGTTATCACACTCGTTCAAATACGGTGGCGATGCCCTGACCCAGACCGATACACATGGTGGCAACCCCCAGGGTGGCATCCTTCTCCTCCATCAGATTGATGAGGGTGGTGGAGATGCGGGCGCCGGAGCAGCCGAGCGGGTGACCCAGCGCAATGGCGCCGCCATTCAGGTTGACCTTCTCGTCCACCAGATCCTGCAGACCCAGATCCTTCACGCAAGGCAGAGACTGGGCGGCAAACGCCTCGTTCAGCTCGAACAGGTCGATATCACCGACAGTCAGACCGGCACGTTTGAGCGCCTTCTGGGTCGCCGGCACCGGGCCGTAACCCATGATGGCGGCGTCACAGCCGGCGATGGCCATGGCGCGAACCTTGGCGCGTGGCGTGAGGCCGAGGGCCTTGGCGCGATCCGCGCTCATCACCAGCATGGCGGCGGCGCCATCGGACAGCGCCGAGGAGCTGCCGGCGGTGACGGTGCCGTTGACCGGATCGAACACCGGGCGCAGTTGGCTCAGGGTTTCGACCGTGGTCTCCGGGCGGATCACTTCGTCGTAGTCGTAGAAGAAGCGGGCGCCGCTGGCGTCATGGCCTTCCAGCCCGACGATCTCCTTGGCAAAACGTCCTTCCACGGTGGCGGCATAGGCACGGCGATGGGAGCGGGCGGCAAACTCATCCTGCTGCTGACGGCTGATGCCGTGCAGCTTGCCGAGCATTTCGGCGGTCAGCCCCATCATGCCGGAGGCTTTCGCCACCGACTTGGCCATGCCGGGGTGGAAGTCGACGCCGTGGCTGATCGGTACGTGACCCATGTGCTCGACGCCGCCGATGATGAAGATATCCCCATCACCCACTTGAATGGCGCGGGAAGCGTCATGCAGCGCCTGCATGGAGGAGCCACACAGGCGGTTGACGGTAACCGCCCCCACCTGCTTCGGAATACCGGCCAGCAGCGCGGCGTTGCGGGCGATGTTGAAGCCCTGCTCCAGGGTCTGCTGCACGCAGCCCCAGTAGATATCCTCGATCTCGTTCGGGTCGAGGTTGGGGTTGCGCAGCAGGATGGATTTCATCAGGTGCGCGGACAGATCTTCTGCACGCACGTTGCGGAAGGCGCCGCCCTTGGACCGGCCCATCGGGGTCCGGATACAGTCGACAATGACTACGTCTTTCATGAATGGATCTCCTTTCCGCAATCAGTAGAAGGTTTTGCCTTGGGCGGCCATCTCGCGTAAGCAGTCGCTGACGCGGTAGAGCGGGCCCAAGTCGGCATACTGGTCGGCCATGGCCACGTAGCGATCCAGACCGATAGTGTCCAGATAGCGGAACACGCCGCCGCGGAAGGGAGGGAAGCCCAGACCGTAGACCAGCGCGATGTCGGCTTCGGCTGGCGTGGCGACTATGCCCTCTTCCAGACAGAGCACCACCTCGTTGATCATCGGGATCATCATGCGAGCGATGATGGCTTCCTTGTCGAAATCCTGTTTCGGCTTGGCAATGGGGGCCAGCAGCTCGTAAGCAGCGGCGTCAGCCACCTTCTTCGGCTTGCCCTTCTTGTCTTGCTCGTAGGCGTAGAAGCCCTTGCCGTTCTTCTGACCGAAGCGGTTCACTTCGTACATCACGTCGATGGCGGTGCGACCTTCCTTGCTCATGCGTGCCGGGAAGCCCTGCGCCATCACGTCACCGGCATGGTGACCGGTATCGATGCCGACTACGTCCAGCAGGTAGGCGGGGCCCATCGGCCAGCCAAACTCCTTCTCCATCACCTTGTCGACGGCAGCGAAGTCGGCGCCATCGGCGACCAGCTTGTTGAAGCCGAAGAAGTAGGGGAACAGCACCCGGTTGACGAAGAAGCCCGGGCAGTCGTTGACCACCACCGGGGACTTGCCCATGGCGGCGGCGTAGGCCACCACGCGGTTGATGGTTTCATCGGAGGTCTGCTCGCCGCGGATGATCTCCACCAGTGGCATGCGGTGCACCGGGTTGAAGAAGTGCATGCCGCAGAAGTTCTGCGGGCGCTTCAGCCCCTTGGCCAGCAGGGAGATTGGGATGGTGGAGGTGTTGCTGGCGAGCACGGCGTCTTCGCCAATGATCCCTTCCACTTCGCCCAGTACGGCGGCTTTCACCTTGGGATTCTCGACCACGGCTTCGACTACGACGTCCACGCCTTTGACGTTGTCATAGCTGAGGGTCGGGGTAATGGCAGAGAGCACCTGGCCCATCTTGATGCCATCGATGCGGCCCTTCTCGAGCTGGCCATTGAGCAGCTTGGTGGCCTCATTCATGCCAAGTGCCAGCGCCTTCTCGTTGATATCCTTCATCACCGCCGGAATGCCCTTGCTGGCAGACTGGTAGGCGATGCCGCCACCCATGATGCCGGCACCCAGTACGGCGGCGTGGCCAGTGGCCTTGCTCGCCTGCTTGGCCGCCTTCTTGGCCAGCGCCTTGATGTGCTGATCGTTCAGGAAGATACCGACCAGTGCCTTGGCGACATCGGTCTTGGCCAGCTTGATAAAGCCCTGTGCTTCAACGACCAGCGCCTCGTCACGGCCCATACCTGCGGCGGCTTCGACGGTTTTCACCGCAGTCATCGGCGCCGGATAGTGTTTGCCCGCCACGGCGGCAACCATGCCGGCGGCGGTGGTGAAGCTCATCATGGCTTCCAGTTTGGAGAGGCGCAGCGGGGCTTTCTTGGCGGCGCGACGGCTCTGCCAGTCCAGCTTGCCCGCGATGGCGTCCTTGATCATCTGCAGCGCAGCGCTCTGCAGTGCGTCCGGTGCAACCACGGCGTCGATGGCGCCCACCTTGAGGGCGTCATCGGCACGGTAATCCTTGCCGGTGGTGATCCACTCGAGCGCGTTGTCGGCGCCGATTACCCGCGGCAGACGGACTGTGCCGCCAAAGCCCGGCATGATGCCGAGTTTGGTCTCGGGCAGGCCGATTTTGGCTGTGGTGTCAGCCAGACGGAAGTCGGTGGAGAGAATGGTCTCGCAGCCGCCGCCCAGAGCGTGTCCCTTGATGGCGGAGAGGGTCGGAACCGGCAGATCTTCGATGGCATTGAAGATGTCGTTGGCCTTTTTCAGCCAGCCGAGCAGATCGTCCTGCGGCAGATCGAACAGTTCGAGGAATTCGGTAATGTCGGCTCCGACGATAAAGGCGTCTTTGCCAGAGGTGAGGATCAGACCTTTTAGTTCACGTTCTTGTTGTAATGCGGCGATCGCTTCGCTCAGGGAGAGCAGGGTAGCGCGATCCAGCTTGTTGACTGAACCCGGGGCATCAAACCTCAGCTCGGCGATGCCGTTTTCGAGGTAGCTGACCGACAGGGTTTCGCCTTGGTAGATCATGAGAGTGTCTCCTTGTTCCCACTCAGTGGGGAGTGGTGCTCCTTAATCCCCAGCAGGGGGCGAGGCTCACTATTGATCCAAAAGGAGACATTTTCAACACCTATTTAAAACATTTGTTTAACAGATCTCGAGTAAAAGCTCTTCATCACAAAACAGGCGAAAGAGAGGCGCCTTGTGGCGCCCCGGATGGATGTGAGTTTGTTATCAACTGGCCAGTTCCGGCCGGTTGCGATACTGGTTCAGCACCTCGGGATCGGCGAGGGCATGGGTATTGTTGACCGGCCGGTTGTGTACCACTTCGCGAACCGCCAGTTCGACGATCTTGCCGGACTTGGTGCGGGGGATGGCATCCACCTGCAGGATGCGGGCGGGCACGTGGCGAGCGGTGCAGTGCTGCTTTATTTGCTGGCGGATCCGCTCGCGCAGCGGCTCATCCAGCTTGCAGCCCGCCTTGAGCTTGACGAACAGCACCACCCGTTCGTCCTGCTGCCACTGCTGGCCGATGACGATGCTCTCCTCCACCTCGTCGAGTTGTTCAACATAGCGATAGATCTCGCTGGTGCCGATGCGCACGCCGCCCGGGTTGAGGGTGGCGTCGGAGCGGCCGTAGAACAGAATGCCGCCGGTCGGGGTCAGCTCGATCCAGTCGCCGTGGCACCAGATGTTGTCGAACCGCTCGAAGTAGGCTGCGTGGTACTTGTCGCCATTCTCGTCGCCCCAGAAGTAGATGGGCTGGGCCGGGAACGGCTTGGTGCAGACCAGCTCGCCCTTCTCCCCCTGCACCGGCTGGCCCGCCTCGTTGAATACCTGCACCGCGAGACCGAGGCCGCGCCCCTGACTCTCGCCGCGATAGACCGGGCTGAGTGGATTGCCGATGACGAAGCAGGAGCAGATATCGGTGCCACCTGAGATGGAGCTGAGCTGCACATCCTGCTTTATCTGCTGGTAGACGTAGTCGAACCCCTCCGGCGACAGCACAGATCCTGTGCTGCAGATCAGCCGCAAGTACGGCAAGTCGTGGCTCTTGATGGGGGCATAACCCTGCTTGTGCAGCGCATCAAGATATTTGGCCGAGGTACCGAACAAGCTGACTTGCTCGTCGCGGGCGAGATCCCACAGCACATTGCCATCCGGGTAAAACGGCGAGCCGTCATAGAGCACCAGGGTGGCGCCGGAGGCGAGGGCGCTTACCAGCCAGTTCCACATCATCCAGCCGCAGGTGGTGAAGTAGAAGATCCGCTCCCCCGGTTTGATGTCGCAGTGCAGCTGGTGCTCTTTCAGGTGTTGCAGCAGTGTGCCGCCGATGCCGTGCACGATGCACTTGGGTTTGCCGGTGGTGCCGGATGAATAGAGGATATAGAGCGGGTCATTGAAGGCCATCGGCTCGAACTGGAGGCTGGCGTCCGGCTGGCTCGCCAGCAGTTGCTGCCAGTTGTGGCCAAGCTGCAGCGGGTTGCCGAGCAGGGGGATCATCACCGTCTGCTCTATGCTGCCGATCTGGCTGACGACCCCTACTACTTTGTCCTGAATATTGATGGCCTTGCCGTTGTAGCGATAGCCATCCACGGCAAACAGCACTCGCGGCCGGGTCTGGCCGAAGCGCTCTACCACGCTGGCCTCGCCAAAGTCGGGGCTGGTGGAGGTCCAGATCGCCCCCAGACTGGTGGTTGCCAGCATGGCTACCACGGTTTCCGGGATATTGGGCAGATAGGCGGCGACCACATCGCCACGACCAATCCCCTGATGACGCAGCCACTGAGCCAGCCGGGCAACTTGTTCCCCCAGTTCACCCCAGCTCAGAGTACGGCTTGGGCTACCTTCGATGCGGGAGATGATGGCCGGGCTCTCGTCCTGACGGCGCAGCAGGTTTTCGGCGAAGTTGAGGCGGCTATCGGGGAACCAGCGAGTGCGCTGCATATCCTGACGGTTCTCCGCCACTATGTTGCCGAGCTCGCCCTTGACGCCGCAGTGCTGCCATACCAGCGGCCAGAAACGGGTGGTCTTCTCCACCGACCATTGATAAAGCTGCGGGTAGTTCTGCAACTGCAAGCCGTGGAAACGGTTCACCTCCGCCATAAAACGGTAGAGGTTGGATTGCTGAATCCCGAGCGGATCCGGTTGCCACAGGCAGAGGTTGTCCATGAGTAATCCCTGACTTCATGTATCTACCGGCAGTGTATTGAATTGTTTTTGATTTGTTAACGGCTGGTTCTCTGTTGATAACAAACACGTTTGTAACGTATGCGTTACCTCACGAAGCGGCTGCTTGACGGGTCGAGCCGCCAAGCGCTTGATGTTATGCTGCAATCACATTCACCTCGGAGCAGGACGCCATGAGCAGCTACAGCCAACTTTTTGCCCAGCATCTCGATACTTTGCAGCAACGCACCCGCGATATCCTGCAGCAACAGGGACTTGGCGGGCTGGCCATCCACTCCGGCCAGACCCACCGTATATTCCTCGATGATCAGGATTACCCGTTCAAGGTAAACCCGCACTTCAAGGCCTGGTTGCCGGTGCTGGACAATCCCCACTGCTGGCTGCTGGTGGACGGGGTGAACAAACCAATCCTGCTGTTCTATCGTCCGGTCGATTTCTGGCACAAGGTGGCGGATCTGCCCAATGCCTTCTGGGTCGAGTTCTTCGATATCCGCTTCCTGACCCGACCGGAACAAGTCGCCGATCATCTGCCGGGCAACAAGCAGGAGTGGGCCTATCTGGGCGGTCATCTGGAAGTAGCCGAGCTGCTTGGTCTGACCCAGCCCAATCCCGAGGCGGTACTCAACTACCTGCACTATCACCGCGCCTACAAGACCCCCTACGAGCTGGAGTGCCTGCGTGAGGCGAACCGGATTGGGGTGCGCGGCCATATCGCCGCCAAGGACTCCTTTATGGCGGGGGCGAGCGAGTTCGAGATCAATCTGGCCTACATGAAAGCGGTCGGGCAGGGGGCCAATGAGGCGCCCTACGGCAATATCGTCGCCATCAACCGCAATGCGGCTATCCTTCACTACACCCATTTGTCCGCCGTGCGGGTGCCGGATGCGGAGCGCCACTCCTTCCTGATCGATGCCGGCGTCGATTTTCACGGTTATGCCTCCGACATCACTCGTACCTGGGCGTGGCGTCGTGGCGAGTTTGCCGATCTAATTGCCGCCCTCGACGAGCAGCAGCAGGAGATCATCAAGGAGATCAAACCGGGTCGCCGCTACAGCGAGCTGCACCTGCAGATGCACCACAAGCTGGCGCGCCTGCTGCAAACCACCGAGCTGGTGGACATGTCGGTAGACGAGATGATCAACACCGGGGTGACCAATGTCTTCTTCCCCCACGGCCTCGGCCACTTCCTCGGTTTGCAGGTGCACGATGCGGGTGGTTTCATGCAGGATGAGCGCGGCACCCACCTGGCGGCGCCCGAGCTGTTCCCCTATCTGCGCTGCACCCGGGTGATGGAGGTGGGTCAGGTGTTCACCATCGAGCCGGGACTCTACTTCATCGACAGTTTGCTGGAGCCGCTGCGTCAGGGCGAACAGGGCAAGCGGGTCAACTGGAACAAGGTGGAGGCGCTGCGTCCGTTCGGCGGCATCCGCATCGAAGACAACGTGGTGCTGCACGCCAATGGGGTGGAGAACATGACCAGACAAGCAGGGCTCTGATGGCGGCAGCGTACTCTATTCCGGCTGCCCCGCTGGAGTTGACCGAAGAGATAAAGAAGAGTCGCTTCATTACCCTGATCGCCCACACCCCGACCGTCGAGGCGGCCAAGGGGTGGGTCAACGAGATCAAGCGCCAACATCCGGCCGCTCGCCACCACTGCTGGGCCTTTGTGGCGGGCGCGCCGCAAGATAGTCAGGTTTATGGCTTCAGCGATGATGGCGAACCGTCCGGTACCGCGGGCAAGCCGATCCTGGCCCAGTTGATGGGCTCGGGGATCGGTGAAATTTGCGCCGTGGTAGTGCGTTACTACGGCGGCATCCAGCTTGGCACCGGTGGACTGGTCAAAGCCTATGGGGGCGGCGTCGGTGCCGCCCTCAAGCAGCTGCCCACCCTGCTCAAGGTGCCGCGCACTCCCTCCCTCATTCACTGCGATTACGGTGACATGGGGACAGTCGAGTCGCTGATCAGCAGTCACAACGGCGAATTGCTGGCGGCGGATTACGGTCAGCAGGTCACCTTGCAGGTGGCGTGGGAGTCCTTGGTTTGGGCTCAGGTGGACCGTGAATTGACCGACCGGACTCATGGGCGGGTATCCCTCAGCCCCTTAGATGGCTAGAATCCATCGCTCTTTAATTGGGGAAAGGGAGCTGTAATGCACATCCTTAGCATTATTCGCATTGTTGGCCTGCTGGTTGCGCTGTTCAGCTCGACCATGCTGTTGCCTGCACTGGTGGCCTTTGGCTATCGGGATGGTGGTGGTGCCGAGTTTGTCAGCTCTTTTCTGATCGCCCTGCTGCTCGGGGTGGTGCTCTGGTTTCCCAACCGCTATCACAAGAAGGAGATGCGCTCGAAAGAGGGCTTCCTCATCGTGGTGCTGTTCTGGACCGTGCTGGGCAGTGTGGGGGCGGTGCCCTTTATCATGAGCGACGTGCCGGATATGTCGGTCTCGGAGGCCTTCTTCGAATCTTTTTCCGGCCTGACCACCACTGGCGCAACGGTACTGACCGGGCTCGATAATCTGCCCAAGGCGTTTCTGTTCTATCGCCAGCTGCTGCAGTGGCTGGGGGGCATGGGGATCATCGTACTGGCGGTGGCCATACTGCCGCTGCTGGGGATCGGGGGCATGCAGCTCTATCGCGCCGAGATCCCGGGGCCGGTAAAGGATACCAAGGTGACGCCGCGCATCGCCGAAACGGCCAAGGCGCTCTGGTTCATCTATCTGCTGCTGACCGCGCTCTGTGCGCTGGCCTACTGGCTCGCCGGAATGACGCTGTTCGATGCGGTCTGCCATTCGTTCTCTACTCTGTCGGTCGGTGGTTTCTCCACTCACGATGCCAGCATCGGATTCTTCAACAGTCCGGTCATCAACCTGATTACCGTGGTGTTCCTGCTGCTGGCCAGCGTGAACTTTGCGCTCCACTTTACCGTCTTCTCTCACCGCCCGGTGCGGCTCGGTCGCTACCTTTACGATTCTGAACTCAAGGTGTTTCTGGCCATCCAGGCGACTCTGGTGATGATCTGCTTTGTCGCCTTGCTGACCCACGGACACTACGCCACCTGGCAAGAGGCGCTCAACCACGGGCTGTTCCAGGCGGTCTCTCTGGGTACCACCACCGGCTACAGCACCACGACCTATGCCGACTGGCCCTCGTTCCTGCCCATGCTGCTGATGTTCTCCGCCTTTATTGGCTGTTGTGCAGGCAGTACCGGCGGCGGCATCAAGGTGATGCGTTTCATGATCCTGTTCATGCAGGGGATGCGCGAGTTGAAGCGGTTGGTTCACCCCAGAGCCATCTATACCTTGAAGCTGGGGAATAGGGCGGTGCCCGAGCGCATCGTCGAGGCGGTGTGGGGCTACTTCGCCACCTATATTATTCTCTTCTTTATGTTCATGCTGCTGTTGCTGATGACGGGGCTGAACGAAGTGACCGCATTCACCGCTGTGGCTGCGGCTTTCACCAACGTAGGCCCGGGTTTGGGAGAGGTATCAGCCAACTTCGGCAATATCTCGCCAGCGGCCCAGTGGGTACTGGTGTTGGCTATGTTGTTTGGCCGATTGGAAATTTTCACGCTTCTGGTACTGTTTACTCCTGCATTCTGGCGTAGTTGAGGTTGTTATGGACAAGATTCTGGTGCTTTATTCCTCTCGGGATGGCCAAACCCGCAAAATAGTCGATGTCATGCTGGAGCAGATGCCGGGATGCGAAGTGGTGATGCACGACCTGCACACCTTGCCGATGTGCAACC
>NZ_JBQBEO010000002.1:75000-120000 GCF_051919525.1 Aeromonas sp. 6P
GGCACTGAACATTGAACCTACATGTGTAGGATAGGTGGGAGGCTTTGAAGGCGTGACGCCAGTTGCGCTGGAGCCGTCCTTGAAATACCACCCTTGTATGTTTGATGTTCTAACGCAGGGCCCTGAATCGGGCTCGCGGACAGTGCCTGGTGGGTAGTTTGACTGGGGCGGTCTCCTCCCAAAGAGTAACGGAGGAGCACGAAGGTTGGCTAATCCTGGTCGGACATCAGGAGGTTAGTGCAATGGCATAAGCCAGCTTAACTGCGAGACGGACAGGTCGAGCAGGTACGAAAGTAGGTCATAGTGATCCGGTGGTTCTGAATGGAAGGGCCATCGCTCAACGGATAAAAGGTACTCCGGGGATAACAGGCTGATACCGCCCAAGAGTTCATATCGACGGCGGTGTTTGGCACCTCGATGTCGGCTCATCACATCCTGGGGCTGAAGTCGGTCCCAAGGGTATGGCTGTTCGCCATTTAAAGTGGTACGCGAGCTGGGTTCAGAACGTCGTGAGACAGTTCGGTCCCTATCTGCCGTGGGCGTTGGATGATTGAAGGGAGTTGCTCCTAGTACGAGAGGACCGGAGTGAACGAACCTCTGGTGTTCGGGTTGTCACGCCAGTGGCACTGCCCGGTAGCTAAGTTCGGAATCGATAACCGCTGAAAGCATCTAAGCGGGAAGCGAGCCCTGAGATGAGTCATCCCTGACCCCTTGAGGGTCCTAAAGGGCCGTTGGAGACCACAACGTTGATAGGTGGGGTGTGTAAGCGCGGCGACGTGTTGAGCTAACCCATACTAATTACCCGTGAGGCTTAACCATACAACACCCAAGAAGTGTTCTGGGCCTTGTAGCAAATACCAAGCGAACTACTAACTAATTCAGTGATAGCGACAAGCCAATAGGCAACCTCGTTACTCACGTCAGCTTTCTGGATTAAGAATTTGCCTGGCGGCCATAGCGCCGTGGAACCACCTGATCCCATGCCGAACTCAGAAGTGAAACGCGGTAGCGCCGATGGTAGTGTGGCATTCGCCATGCGAGAGTAGGACACTGCCAGGCACCCAATTAAACAGCGATGTGAAGAATCACGTCACTGGCTGCGAGGATGACACCTCAGAAGAAGCAGCAGAAAATTTAGCGAAAGCTAACCGAATGCGGAGCGGTAGTTCAGTCGGTTAGAATACCGGCCTGTCACGCCGGGGGTCGCGGGTTCGAGTCCCGTCCGCTCCGCCACTAATTTGAAGGCCTTCCCTGATGGGAAGGCCTTTTTGCTATGGGCATTTTTACCCACTGACCCCGATGGTTGCACACCGGAACCAACACAAAGCCCGGCCTCATAACCGGGCTTTTGTATTTTTAGCGCGTTAAACCACCAATCTCTGGCTTTTCCCTGCCAAGTAAGAGTGCCAGATAGCCGGTTATTTCCACCATTTTCGGGCTATATCTGAGCCTTGCCAGTTTCATTTGCAGCCATTTTGACGCCTCTTCAGGTGGTCAAATCAGGCTTCTGTCGCTTGCTGGCTACAGAGCAGTTCCATATTGACCACCCCCTCTTCCATCTGCACGTCGATCTTGAAGCCAAGCCGTTTGGCGAGGTTGACCATGCCGCGATTGCTGGGCATGGTCATGCCGGATAACTGGCCAATCCCCTGCTCTTTGGCGTAGCGGATGATCTTCTCCATCATCAATTTGCCGAGCCCCACCCCTTTCAAGTCCGATCGCACCAGAATGGCAAACTCGGCATCGCTCTGGTCCGGGCTCGAAATGGCGCGTACCACGCCGAGGATTTGATCCTGCAGCTCGCCATCTTGCCCCACAGCCACGAAGGCCATCTCCCGGTCGTAATCGATTTGGGTCATACGAGCCAGCTCTTCATGACCCAGTTCACCCACATCGGCGAAGAAGCGTTTGTACCTGTCTTCATCGGAGACCAGCAGTACGAACTGCTTGTGAGCCGGTTCATCTTCCGGCCGGATTGGGCGCAGCAGGATATGGCGCTGATCTTTAAGCCAGGCCCCCTCCTCCAGTTCGGTAGGATAGGGGCGGATCGCCAGTCGGTTGCTGGTCGGGATGGCGGGGTCAGCCAGTGTGAGGCTGGCATCCAGCACCACCATCTCTGCGCCGCACGCTTGCAGCGGGTGTAGGTCCAGTTCCTGAATCTCAGGAAAGGCGAGCAATAGCTCGGAGAGCTGGCAAAGCACTTGGCCCAAGGCATCGATATCCAGTCGCTCCGGTGTGGCCTGCTCACGGATCTTGCGGTTCTTGAGGGCTCCTATGATCTGGTAACGAGCCAGCGCCTGATTGAGCGGCGGTAGCGCCGCGACCATCTCCTGCGGTTCCGCACCCGACTCACCCAACAGAATGACGGGGCCAAAGATGGCGTCTTGCTGGATGCGTACCCGCAGCTCGAGGCCGCCGCTGCGGCGAGCCATCCGCTGCACCAGCAAGCCTTCGATGCGGGCGCCCGGATCATGCTGTTTGACCCTGTCCAGAATGGCATCTGCAGCTTGCGCCACTTCGGCCGAGGTGCGCAGATTGAGGACCACCCCGTGCACGGCAGACTTGTGCAGGATATCGGGCGAGCGCAGTTTTACCGCTACTGGATAGCCGATCTG
This sequence comes from Aeromonas sp. 6P, assembly GCF_051919525.1. NCBI lineage: Bacteria > Pseudomonadati > Pseudomonadota > Gammaproteobacteria > Aeromonadales > Aeromonadaceae > Aeromonas > Aeromonas sp. 6P. The sequence continues at coordinate 77,616 of NZ_JBQBEO010000002.1, forward strand.
CTCGGCGGTGAGGGTCGCCTCGATGGCGTCGGTGACGATCCAGGTTGGCAGGGTCGAGAGACCGGCGGCTTGTAAAATCGGGTGCACCAGATGGGTATCCAATCTTAGCTGTTTGCGCTCCTGCGCTTGGCGGATCAGCTGCTGGCACAGATCTACATTGAGCTGGTTGCCATGCAGGGATGCCGGGGTTTCCATCAACTGCTTCTGGTTGCGGCGGTATTCCACCATGTGCATGAAGGCGGCCATGGCGCTTTCCGGCGTGCGGTAGGTCGGGAAGCCCGCCTCGGTAAAGAGTTTGCGCCCCTCCTGCGCCGAGTATTCGCCCGCCCAGTTGGTGAGGATGTTGAAACGGCGCGCTCTGGGATGCTGTTTCAGATGGGCAATAAGATGGCTGGCCAGCGGCGCGCTTGGCGCCGTGAGCGAGGGGGCGTGGATGATCAGAATGGCGTCGATGCCATCCTCCTGCAACACGTTGTCCAGCGTTTCCTGATAGGTGGTGATGGTAGCATCGCTACCAATATCGAGCGGCGGGCGAGCCAGCTTGCCGCCCCGCTCCAGCAGTACATCCACCGCCATATTGGCCAGCCCGCGACCGTTGGAGATGATGGCAAGCCGCTCTCCCTTGAGGTTCATGGAGTGGCTGAGGGTTTCCACCGCGGCAAACAGTTCGTGGGTATCCCGTACCCGCAACATGCCGGCGCGACGGATGGCGGCATCATAGACGTTGTCGAGGCCGTGGGCCGGATCGTGGCGCCCGCTTTTCAGCACCAGGATCGGCTTGTTGCGCGAGGCTGCTCGCGCCGCCGAGAGAAAGTGGCGGGCGTCGTGCAACTTGTCCATGTAGATCAAGATGGCGCGGGTGACGCTGTCGCGGGAGAGCTGATCCAGCAGCTGGCCGAAGTCGATGTCGCAGTGATCGCCAAGGGAGATGAAGGCGGAAAAGCCCAGTTCATGCTGCTTGGCCCAATCCAGAATGGTGGTGCTGACGGCGGCGGATTGCGACAGAAAGGCGACCTGTCCCGGCTTGGCGGCAATGGGTGAAAAGCTGGCGTTAATCCCCTGGCCGGGCAGCAGCATCCCCATGCTGTTGGGGCCGAGCAGGCGAATGCCATATTGCTGGCAGACCCGTTTCAGCTCCAGCCGCTCCTCGGGGGAAAAGTCGGCGGCCAGTATGATGGCCGCCCCCGCCCCCTTATGGCCGAGCGCTTCCAGCAACGGCAAGACCCGCTCCCGCCTGGTGCAGATGATGGCGAGATCCGGGGTTAGCGGCAGGCTGGCGATATCGGGATAGGCCAGCACACCGGCGATGGACTTGTTGCGCGGAGTGACGGGGAGGATGGGCCCTTTGAACTGGCCCGCCAGCAGGTGGCGCACGATCACATGACCCGCCTTGAGCGGGTCGGTCGAGGCGCCGATCACGGCGATTGAGTGGGGTTTGAACAGCCGATCCAGACCGCTTGCTTTCATGGGCACTCCCGACAAAAGGGGGAAGATACCAGTCTAATACGCCTTTGCTGCGGGTTCTGTGACCGGATCCTGATCACCGTTTGTTCAGGGCATTGGCACGCAGATAAAAGCGCAGTTCGCCCTGCACCCGGCGAATGGCTCCCAGGTGGCGTTCCTGCAGATAGATATCCTGCTCCCGGTCGAGCGCCGTGCTGGGCACGCCTATGCTTTGCAGATACTCGTCAAACAGGGTTGAACCCTTGATCTCTACCAGATGCTGTTTCATGGCTCTCCTCCCTGCGCCTTGGCGTGTGTTGATTAACGCCCAGTCTGCGATGACCTGACGGGTTTGCCTATTGTCACTTTTGACACGAGAGCGCTCACACATCTTTCAGAGAGGGCACAGTGGAGGCGCTGGCTGACGTTATAGTATGGCGAGGAGCATGAGGCACGGATGGTGCGCAGGATGATCAGAGTCTGGTGGTGGTGCATGGCACTGTGGACGGTTGGCGCAACGGCAACCGAGCAGCCTATCCGCGCCTGGAATCTGCTGCTGGATCACCCCAACCCCGCCGTCGTCCAGTTGTTGCGCCTCTCCCTCGATCTCACCGTGCCCGAATATGGCCCCTATCAGCTGGTATCCAGCCCGCAAATGGAGCAGGGGCGGGCGGTGAAGGAGCTGCGCAGCGGTGAGCTGGTTCAGGTCGGCGTCTTTGCCCCGGATGGTCAGCGAGAACGGGAGTTGCTGGCAATCCACATTCCGCTGGCCAAGGGGCTGCTGGGGTGGCGGGTGTGTCTGGTTCGGCAGGGGGATGAGGGACGTTTTGCCTCGATCGGGTCGTTGGCAGACTGGCATCGCGCCGGGCTCTCCATCGGTCAGCACAGATCCTGGCCAGACACCCAGTTGCTGCGGGCTAACGGCCTCAAGGTGACGGTGGGCAATCTTTATGAGGCGCTCTTCAACATGCTGCGCAAGAAGCGCTTTGACTGCTTCCTGCGCTCGGTCATCGAGGTCGAGGATGAGCTCAGGCAGCATCCGGATCTCGCCATCGAGCCCCGTCTGGTGTTTCGCTATCCGCTGGCGCTGCTCTTCTTTGTCTCGCCAAAATATCCGGAGCTGGCCCAGCGCATCGAGCTTGGCCTGCTGCGGGCGCGGCAGTCTGGTGCTTTTGACCGGGTCTTTGAAGAGGGATTCGGCAGTACCATTCGGCGGCTGAAACTGGATGAGCGGGTGCGCCTCGAGCTGCATAACCCCGACTTGCCGCAGCCCAGTCGCGTCATGATGGCCGATCCGGCCCTTATCTATAAACCGGTGTCAGCGCAGTGAGCCCTGATTCTGCGCGGTATCCCAGAAGGCGCGGATCAGCGGTTCTTCCAGCCGCTTCTTGAGCACCCCGATCCCCACATCAAATGGTTTGAAGGCGGGTTTGAGGTCGATGACGCACCTTGTCGCCGAGCGGGCTGTGGTCGATCACCGCCGCCGGCACCAATCCTACGCCACAGCCGAGCGCCACCATGGCGACAATCCCCTCGTTACCCGCCACTTCGGCATAGATGTTGGGCGCTATCCCCTTGTTGCGAAACCACTGATCGCTGCGTTTGCGGGCCAGCCCCTGCTCGGAGAGGATAACTGGCAGCTGCTCCCAGTCCGGCTCGCCCTGACGGAACCACTGGTTCAGCTGCGGGGCATTGCGCGGCGCGATAAAGACCAGCGGCACCAGTTGCAGGCTGGCGAACTCCAGCTTGGCGGGCAGAGCGTCGGGACGGGCGGCGATAGCGAGATCGGCCTCGTCGGCCAGGATTTTGTCCACCGCCAGCGCCGGGTCGCCGGTCTCCAGCTTGATCTCCAGCTGGGGGTAGCGGCGGCGAAAGCGCTCCAGCACCTCGGGCAGCAGAAAGTAACTGGCGGTGACCGAGCAGAAGACCCGCAGCCGCCCCTGCAGCGGTTCATCGCTGCGTTTGAGCTCCTGCTTGAGCTGACGCCACTCCTGCAACAGGCCGCCGCCAAATTCGCGCAGCTTCTCGCCGGCGGGGGTGAGCCGAACCGAGCGGTTGTCCCGCTCGAACAGGATGCAGCCGGTCTCCTGCTCCAGCCGCTGGATGGCGCGGCTCAGGGTGGAGGGGCTGACCGCCATGGCATCGGCGCTCTTGCCGAAGTGGAGGGAGTCGGCGAGGTGGAGAAACAGCTCGAGATTGCGAAGGTCCATCTTTCAGCTCCTGGCGCGGCATGTGTGCCCGATATCCAGCGGTTGGCGGCTTGTTTCTGCCATCTCGCGGTACATTTAGCAGGCAATTATGAAGGATTAACGTTTCAATTATTGCAACGTACTGTTTCGAATATATCAGTTCAGGCAATAAGTGTCCCGCGCTATAGTGGTTCAGACAACGCCGCTATCCGGCATGGAATCAATCGAACGGAGCAATCACCATGGCTAACTATTTCAACACCTTGAACCTGCGTCAGCAGTTGGCCCAGCTGGGCAAGTGTCGTTTCATGCAGCGCGAAGAGTTCGCGGACGGCTGCAACGTGCTGAAGGGCAAGAAGGTGGTGATTGTGGGCTGTGGTGCCCAGGGTCTGAACCAGGGTCTGAACATGCGCGACTCCGGGCTGGATATCTCCTACGCCCTGCGCAAGGCTGCCATCACCGAGAAGCGCGCCTCCTGGCAGAAGGCTACCGACAACGGCTTCGCGGTCGGTACCTATGAAGAGCTGATCCCGACCGCCGATCTGGTGCTGAACCTGACTCCGGACAAGCAACACTCCGACGTAGTGAAAACCGTGATGCCGCTGATGAAGCAGGGCGCCGCATTGGGCTATTCCCACGGCTTCAACGTGGTGGAAGAGGGTCAGCAGATCCGCTCCGACATCACAGTCGTGATGGTGGCTCCCAAGTGCCCGGGCACCGAGGTGCGTGAGGAGTACAAGCGCGGTTTCGGCGTACCGACTCTGATCGCCGTTCACCCGGAAAATGACCCGAAAGGCGAAGGCATGGCCATCGCGAAAGCGTGGGCCTCTGCTACCGGCGGCGACCGTGCCGGCGTGCTGGAGTCCTCCTTCGTGGCGGAAGTGAAATCCGACCTGATGGGCGAGCAGACCATCCTCTGCGGCATGCTGCAGGCCGGTTCCCTGCTCTGCTACGACAAGCTGGTTGCCGAAGGCACAGACCCTGCCTACGCCGGCAAGCTGATCCAGTTCGGCTGGGAGACCATCACCGAAGCCCTGAAACAGGGTGGCATCAGCCTGATGATGGATCGCCTCTCCAACCCGGCCAAGCTGCGCGCCTTCGAGCTCTCCGAGCAGCTCAAGACCCTGATGCGCCCGCTGTTCGAGAAGCACATGGACGACATCATCGCCGGTGAATTCTCTCGCGGCATGATGGCCGACTGGGCCGAAGACGATGCCAAGCTGTTTGGCTGGCGCGAAGAGACCGGCAAGTCTGCTTTCGAAAACGCCCCGGCGTTTGCAGGCAAGATTGCCGAGCAAGAGTACTTCGACAATGGCGTGGTGATGGTGGCCATGGTCAAGGCGGGTGTCGAGCTGGCGTTCGAGACCATGGTGGCTTCCGGTATCTACGAGGAGTCCGCCTACTACGAATCCCTGCACGAGCTGCCGCTGATCGCCAACACAGTTGCTCGCAAGCGCCTGTACGAGATGAACGTGGTCATCTCCGATACTGCCGAGTACGGTAACTACCTGTTCGCCAATGCCGCCGTGCCCTTGCTGCGCGAGCACTTCATGCCGACCCTGAAGGCGGGTGATCTGGGTGCCAGCAAGGCGGAAGGGCAGAGCGTGGATAACCTGGCGCTGCTGGCGGCCAACGAAGCGACTCGCAACCACCCGATCGAGAAAATCGGTCAGGTACTGCGCGGCTACATGAAGGACATGAAACGTATCGCCGTCGGCGGTTAAGCCGGCATCGGGCTGGATGATGAAGGGGCGGGGATGACGATCCCCGTCGCCGGTCGGACTGGACACCCGACCGGCCAGCCAGAACAATCAGCCTGACAGTCATAAAAAAGCTCCGCTCATCGAGCGGGGCTTTTGCATTCAGAAAGGCTGGATAAATCAGGCTTTCCACGCTTTCCAGGTGTTGATCAGACCGTTGGTGGAGCAGTCGTGGCTGGTGACAGCCTCGTTGTTGCCCAGCTCCGGCAGGATCTTGTTGGCCAGCTGTTTGCCCAGCTCCACGCCCCACTGGTCGAAGGAGAAGATGTTCCAGATTGCGCCCTGTACGAAGATCTTGTGTTCATACATGGCGATCAGGGCACCCAGGGTTTTCGGGGTCAGGCTCTTGAACAGGATGGAGTTGGTCGGGCGGTTGCCTTCGAACACCTTGAACGGCACCAGATCCTTGACCTGCTCCAGGGTTTTGCCAGCAGCCAGGAACTCGGCTTCAACCTCTTCCTTGCTCTTGCCGAAGGCCAGCGCCTCGGTCTGGGCGAAGAAGTTGGCCAGCAGTTTCGGGTGGTGGTCACCGATCGGGTTGTGGCTGATGGCTGGCGCCAGGAAGTCACAGGGGATCAGCTTGGTGCCCTGGTGGATCAGTTGGTAGAAGGCGTGCTGGCCGTTGGTACCCGGCTCACCCCAGATGATGGGGCCAGTCTGGTAGTCAACCGGATTACCGTTGCGATCCACGTACTTGCCGTTGGATTCCATGTTGCCCTGCTGGAAGTAGGCAGGGAAGCGGTGCATGTACTGATCGTACGGCAGGATGGCTTCGGATTCGGCACCGTAGAAGTTGTTGTACCACAGGCCAATCAGCGCCAGCAGCACCGGCACGTTCTGCTCATAGGAGGCAGTGGCGAAGTGCATGTCCATCTCGAAGGCGCCTTGCAGCAGGGCTTCGAAGTTCTCGAAACCGACGGAGAGGGCGATGGGCATGCCGATGGCAGACCAGGAGGAGTAGCGGCCGCCAACCCAGTCCCAGAACTCGAACATATTGTTGGTGTCGATACCGAACTCGGCCACGGCCTTGCCGTTGGTGGAGAGGGCAGCGAAGTGCTTGGCAACGTGGGCCTTGTCACCGGCGATCTTGATGAACCAGTCGCGGGCGGTCAGGGCGTTGGTCATTGTCTCCTGGGTGGTGAAGGTCTTGGAGGCCACCAGGAACAGGGTGGTTTCCGGATCGATCTTCTTCAGGGTCTCGGCGATATGGGTGCCATCGACGTTGGAGACGAAGTGCATCTGCAGGTGGTTTTTGTAGGGACGCAGTGCCTCGGTGATCATTACCGGGCCCAGATCGGAGCCACCGATACCGATGTTGACCACGTGCTGGATCGCCCTGCCGGTGTAGCCTTTCCACTCGCCGGAGATGATCTTCTCGCAGAAGCCCTTCATCTTGGCCAGTACGGCGTTCACTTCTGGCATCACGTCCTTGCCGTCGCACTCGATGGGGCGGTCGGAGCGGTTGCGCAGGGCCACGTGCAGTACGGATCGCCCTTCGGTCATGTTGATCTTTTCGCCATTGAACATGGCATCGATCGCGCTGCGAAGATCGGTCTCTTTGGCGAGATCAACCAGCAACTTGAGGGTTTCTTCGGTGATCAGGTTCTTCGAGTAATCAACCAGGATGTCGCCACCGAAGGTAAGGGAAAACTTGTCAAAGCGCTTCGGGTCCTGCGCGAACAGATCCTTGAGTCGGGTCTCTTTGTTTGCTGCAAAGTGGGCTTCCAGTGCCTGCCAGGCCTGGGTTTGGGTTGGATTGATGTTTTTCATAGGATTCCTGAAATGCCAAGTTGTGTTTGAACCTTGCAGGCAAGGTCCCGCCAAACCTTATTATCCGAGCATTATAGCGAGCCGGCCGAGCGGCCCGTGTAACAGAGTTTTACCGATTGTCTTTTACCGCAATGGGGCAACCGTCGGGAGTATACAACCAGAACATCGGGATTATGAGTCACGAAAGCAAGGGGGATCTTGCGCTCGCTCATGATTGGGGCTAGCCCGCGGCTCTGAAATTGTTTTCATTCCGCCGGCCTGATTATGCAGCGGATGGCGCGCCGGAAATGACAATGCCAGCCCGAAGGCTGGCATTGTGGGTTGCTGCTTTACCGCGATCACGCCTGCGGTTTTTGCATGTGCATCACCATCTGCGGGAAGGGAATTTCGATCCCTTCGGCATCAAAGGTGAGCTTCACCTTCTCGTGGAAGTCGAACCAGACACCCCAGTAGTCGCCGGTCTTGACCCACGGGCGCACCACGATATTGACCGAGGAGTCGGCCAGCGCGGCGACGGCGATGGTAGCGGCCGGATCTTTCAGGATGCGCGGTTCTTCATTCACCAGACGCTCGAGGATCTGCTTGGCCTTGCGCAGATCGGAGCCGTAGCCGATACCGAAGGTCATGTCGACGCGGCGGGTATCCATGCGGGAGTAGTTGACGATGGTGCCGTTGAGGATGGCGGAGTTCGGTACTACCACCATCTTGTTGTCACCGGAGGTGAGGGTGGTGGTGAACAGCTGAACGGATTGCACCACGCCAGACGTGCCAGCCACTTCGATAAACTCGCCTGCCTTGATGGGGCGGAAGATGATCAGCAGAAAGCCAGCGGCGAAGTTGGAGAGCGAGCCTTGCAGCGCCAGACCGATGGCCAGACCGGCGGCACCGATAATGGCGACGAAGGAGGCGGTCTGCACGCCGACACGTCCCAGTGCGGCGATCACCACGAACACCAGAATGGCGTATTTGAGGATGCTGCCAACGAAGTGAGTGACTGTGGTGTCCAGCTTGCGGGCCTGCATCACCTTGACCACGCCACCGCTGACGATGTTGGCGGCGATATAGCCGACCAGCAGGGTCAGCAGGGCGGCGGCGATATTGACGCCGTATTCGATCAGCAGTCCCTGATTATTGACCAGCCAGGTCTGCGCTTCGGTAATGATTTCGGGTTCCATAGGATGTCCTGTCAGGTTCTAAAAGGTTTATGGTGGATAAATCTAACACCGCAGCGCGACAGTACGGGTCGCATCTGGTACTTCTTTTCTGCCATAAAAACCTGACACAAAAAAGAAGGGAGGCCAAAGCCTCCCTTCTTTTTGCTGAATGATGCGAAAAACCATCAGCTCTGCAGCAATTGGCTGCGGATAAATTGCCACTGATCTTCGAAACCGGCGGTCGGCTTGAGCTTGAACTCGGAGCGCACGAACTGGCTGATGCGGCCTTCGGTGTAGGCCAGCAGCAGATTGGCCAGCATGGTCTCGTCGAGCTGAAAGCCCTGACCTTCGCGTAGCCGCTTCTCGCGCAGCACCTGTTTGATCTGGGTCTCCAGCTTGTCGAACAGGATGCTGATGCGATCCCGCAGCCGATCGTGCTCACCCAGCAGGGCGTCGCCATTGAGGATGCGGGTAATGCCGGGATTGCGCTCGGCGAACACCAGCAGCAGCTGCAGGATATGGTGGCAACGCGCCATGGTGTCCTTCTCTTCCGCCATGATCAGATTGACCCGTGACAGCAGGGAATCCTCGATAAAGTCGATCAGCCCCTCGAACATCCGCGCCTTGCTGGGAAAATGTCGATAGAGGGCTGCTTCAGAGACGCCGACCTCGGCCGCCAGACGGGCCGTGGTGATACGCTGACCCGGACTGGTTTCCAGCATATGGGCGAGCGCCTGCAGGATCTGATCGCGCCGACTCTGTTTCTGATTACTGCTTGCCATGGATTCCCCTAAAAAAACAATGGCTTGATTCTATTATTAAGCACCGCCCATCGGGCTGGTGTGGTCTGTTATTGGCGACCAGAAGAACCAAAACCGCCTTCACCCCGTTCGCTCTGATTGAACTCATCGACCACTTGGAAGCTGGCCTGAACTACCGGCATGATCACCAGCTGGGCGATGCGCTCGCCGGGTTGCATGGTGAACTCATCTTTGCCGCGGTTCCAGACCGATACCATCAGCTGACCCTGGTAATCGGAATCGATGAGACCGACCAGGTTGCCCAGCACGATGCCGTGCTTATGGCCGAGGCCGGAGCGGGGCAGGATGGTGGCACACAGACCCGGATCCTGGATGTGAATGGCCAGACCGGTCGGCACCAGGGTGGTATCACCCGGAGCCAGAGTCAGCGGCGCATCCAGCAGTGCGCGCAGATCCATGCCGGCAGAGCCCGGTGTGGCGTAGGCGGGCAGCGGGTACTCGGTACCGATACGGGCATCCAGAATCTTCAGTTCAATTTGTGTAGTCATGAATCGCTTTTTCAGTTGGATCTTGTATTGGCGCCCCTCTTGGCAAGGCGGGGCGCCGTGAGTCTTGTTCTTTTGGGACGCTCAGTGCCGGTAGTGGCGCGCAATCAGGGCGATCAGGTGACGGGCCAGCGTCAGCTTGTCGGCCAGCGGCAGCGGGGCCTTGCCCCCTTGCCAGAACACGGTCAGGGCGTTGTCATCGGCGTTGAAGCCTTGCCCCTCGCGGGACACATCGTTGGCGGCGATCATGTCCAGCCGCTTACGCTGCAACTTGTCGAGGGCGTATTGTTCCACATCCACTGTTTCGGCGGCAAATCCGACGGTGAAGGGTTTGTCTGAAAGGGCACCAACGGCCGCGATGATGTCGGGATTCTTCACCAGCGTCACCACCATCTGGTCGTTGTCGCCGGTCTTCTTGATCTTCTGACTGGCGACCTGCTCGGGGCGATAGTCGGCCACCGCCGCGCAGCCGATGAAGAGGTCGCACTCGCCGACCCGGCTCATCACCGCCTGATGCATCTGCTCGGCGCTCTCCACATCGATGCGGGTGACGCCAGCTGGTGTAGCCAGCGTTACCGGGCCGCTCACCAGCGTCACTTCGGCGCCCGCTTCACGGGCAGCACGAGCGATGGCGTAACCCATCTTGCCGGAGCTGTGGTTGCTGATGTAGCGCACCGGATCCAGCGCCTCGCGGGTTGGCCCTGCGGTGAGCAGCAGCTTGACGCCTGCCAGCAAGGGCTCGGCGGCCAGCTGCTGACAGCAGCGATCCACCAGTTCGAGGGGATCCAGCATCCGGCCCGGGCCCACATCGCCACAGGCCTGGCTTCCTGCATCCGGCCCCCACAGCAGAATGCCGCGGCTGGCCAGGGTCTTGAGGTTGGCCTGGGTCGCGGCGTTGAGATACATCTGCTGGTTCATGGCAGGTGCCAGCGCGATGGGCGCCGGAGTGGCCAGACAGAGGGTGGTCAGCAGTTCGTCGGCCATGCCTGCAGCCATCCGCGCCATCAGGTTGGCGCTGGCGGGGGCGATCAGCACCAGATCGGCCCACTTGGCCAGCTCGATATGGCCCATGCCCGCTTCGGCGGAAGGATCCAGCAGGCTGTAGGCCACCGGATGACCGGAGACCGCCTGCAGGGTCAGTGGGGTGATGAACTCCTTGGCGGAGCGGGTCATTACCACCCGCACTTCGGCGCCCTGATCTTTCAGGCGGCGTACCAGCTCGGCACTCTTGTAGGCGGCGATCCCGCCACTGACACCCAACAGGATGCGTTTATCGGCCAATCTCATCTGCTGTTTCTCTATCCGGCTCATTCTGACTGGTCGGCTAAGATACCACAGGCAATGGATGACGACAGGGGTTGGCATCAAGGGGTGTGGTCGGGCGCGCGCAATTTTTTGCTATGTTTTTTCTCAACAGGGATGAGGGAGAGACAAATGAGCATCAAAGAGTGGCCGGAAGATGAACGCCCCAGAGAGAAGTTGCTGCGTCAGGGGCCTGCGGCGCTCTCCGATGCCGAGCTGCTCGCCATCTTTCTGCGCACTGGCGTCAATGGCCTGAGTGCAGTGGATCTTTCACGTAATCTATTGAATCAATTCGGCTCTTTACGCAGTTTGCTGGGGGCGGATCAACGGGCATTCTGCGAGGCGCACGGCCTTGGCCCGGCCAAATATGCCCAGTTGCAGGCGGTGCTGGAGATGGCCAGACGCCATCTGGCCGAGCAGCTGCAACGGGGTGATGCCCTCACCTCGCCCCAGCTGACCCGCGACTATCTGCAGGCCCAGCTGCGGGATCGGCCGCGTGAGGTGTTTGCCCTGCTGTTGCTCGACAATCAACACAGAGTCATTCAATTTGTTGAGCTTTTTTTCGGCACCATCGACTCGGCGAGCGTCTGGCCAAGAGAAATCGTGCAGATCGCGCTCAAACATAATGCAGCCGCGGTGATTCTGGCGCATAATCACCCGTCCGGCGTCGCCGAGCCCAGTAGGGCCGACCGCCAGATCACGGATCGGATCACGGCCGCTTTGGCCCTGATCGATATCAGAGTGCTGGATCACTTGGTGATCGGTGATGGCATCACGGTTTCTTTTGCCGAGCGCGGTTGGCTATAACTGTGCTCTAGCACCGTATTAGTTGATCTTTGATCACGGATGCTGTATAAAATGCCGCCTTCTGTTTGCCCCGCAATCGAAGGCCAGCGGGGCAGATATTTGCTCGAGCAATGAAGTAAGATTTGGAGAGACTGACATGTCTAGAGTATGCCAAGTAACCGGCAAGCGCCCGGCAGTTGGTAACAACCGTTCGCACGCTAACAACGCCACCAAGCGTCGTTTCCTGCCGAACCTGCACACTCACCGTTTCTGGGTTGAGAGTGAAAAACGCTTCGTAAGCCTGCGCGTATCCGCAAAAGGCATGCGTATCATCGACAAGCGTGGCGTTGAAGTGGTTCTGGCTGAACTGCGCGCCAGCGGTGTTAAGGTATAAGGAATTAGATCATGGCTAAAGGTATTCGCGAGAAAATTCGCCTGAACTCCAGCGCCGGTACTGGTCACTTCTATACCACTACCAAAAACAAGCGCACCATGCCCGAAAAAATGGAGATCAAAAAGTTTGATCCCGTTGTTCGTCAGCATGTGATCTACAAGGAAGGCAAAATCAAGTAATTACTTGATGCTGCATTCCCAAAAACCCGGCTTCGTGCCGGGTTTTTTTATGCGCCGAATTCAGTACACTGCCGGTTCAAAGGGAGGCTTGCCATGTTCAAATTGAGCCGCAAAGGCTGGAATAACGTGATCATTGTGGTGGTGCTGATCGTGATCACCCTGTTGCATCGTATGGAGACTGCCCAGCAGGAGAACAGCGCCAAGCGGGCTCGCCCCTTGCTGCCGGATGCGTCTGTGGTGCTCACCTGGCAGGGACCGAGCTGGCAGATTGAGCGGATTGGTCAGGGCTGGCGCAGCATGCCGGATCTGGGGCTCGACACGGCGCAGCTGGATGCCCGTCTGGCGCGCTGGCAGAGCTGGTTGCTGCCCCCCGGCGAGGTGGTGCGCGGTACCCCGGTGACCATCAAGGTGTGGATTGCCGGCCAGAGCGATCCGGTCGAGATCGGCCTCTATCAGAACAGCGGCCAATATGGCGCTCAGCTGCCCTCCGGTCTCTGGCTCGCCCTCACTGCCGAGCAGTATCGCGATCTGCTGCGTCCTGCCCCCTGAGTTCCTTTTCCTTGCGAGGTGCCCATGCCTGAATTGCCAGAAGTTGAAGTCAGTCGTCAGGGGATCTCACCCTGGCTCACCGGTATCAAGGTGACGCGCGTGGTGGTGCGGGATGGCCGCCTGCGCTGGCCGATCCCCGGTGAGATTCAGGAGCTGGTGGACCTCACCATCCATCGGGTGCGTCGCCGCGCCAAATACCTGCTGCTGGAGACCGATTTCGGCACCGCCATCCTTCATCTGGGGATGTCCGGCAGCCTGCGGGTGCTGGATATCGGCATGCCAGCCGAGAAGCACGACCACGTGGATATCGAGCTGGAGAATGGCAAGCTGCTGCGGCTCAACGATCCGCGCCGCTTCGGCGCCCTGCTTTGGACCCGGGAACCGGCCGAAGCCCACGCGCTGCTCGCCAAGCTGGGGCCAGAGCCGCTCACCGATGCCTTCAGTGCTGATTACCTGCAGGGGCGCGCCAAGGGGCGCAGCACCGCCATCAAACAGTTCCTGATGGACAATCAGGTGGTGGTCGGGGTGGGCAACATCTACGCCAACGAGGCGCTCTATGCTGCCGGCATTCACCCCAAACGGGCGGCGGGCAATATCAGTGCCGAGCGGCTGGGAACCCTGGTGGCCGAGATCAAGCGGGTTCTGGCCGAAGCCATCAGACAGGGCGGCACCACCCTCAAGGATTTCACCAGTGCCGACGGCAAGCCGGGCTATTTCGTGCAGCAGTTGCAGGTCTACGGCCGTGGCGGTCAGCCCTGTTTCCACTGTCACACCCTGCTGACCGAGACAAGAATGGGCCAGCGCACCACGGTTTTTTGCAGTCATTGCCAGCGCTGAGCGCACTTTTTGCCCCGATCCGGGGGAAGTTGTAACAGCGTATTTCCACTCTGTTGAAGATTTGCACAGCTGTCACTAGTATCCCGACCGTTCAGGCGGTTTGAGAATATAAAAATGACAGTTAAATCAATAGACTGGGAATATTTATCCCGGCAGGAGCGCTATTGCGCAAAATCTATGGCCCGCTTCCTCTACCCCGAGGGATGTGACCGGAAAACCTTCAATCGCGGCAAGTTTGTGCTGCGCAGCCTGCTCTATCGCAAGTCGCTGAGTCGGGTCTTCAGTCTGTTTCAGTGCGACTCGCTCAAGGCGCTGCCGGCGGTCTATCCCGAGCTGCTCGACAAGCCGATGCGACCCTATCGCTTCGCCTGTGCCAGCGCCCGTGAGCGGGCCGAGATGCTGGAAAATCACTACCGTTTGCTGCTGGAGTGCTACCCGCAGCTGATCGACCCGCTCTATCTGGGCGAGGGGATCGCGCTGGGGCACTATCCACAGAGCGGCTGCCGCATTCTGCTGCGCCACGATGGCACCTTCCGCCGCGAGGCCGAGCTGGCGCTCTCCATCGTCAACGGCGAGGGGCAGCGCCTCTACAGCTGCGCCTTTTCGCTGGCGGGCAGCGTGGATCGTTTGATTCTGATGATCGGCTCCATGCAGGGGCCGGAGCCTGCGGTCGACAATGCCCAGGATCGGGTGCGCGAGCTGACCAAAGAGGGGCATGGCCTGCGGCCCAAATCCCTGCTGGTGCAGCTGGTGCTGCAACTGGCGCAGGCCATGGGGGCGGCAGAGGTGCTGGCGGTGCGCAAGCGGGCCCACGTGTTTCAGGCCAAGCGCTACAGCAGCAAGCAGAAAGCCAATTTGCAGGCCGATTATGACGAGCTGTGGCAGGAATTCGGCGCGCAGGATGTGGATGCCAACTTCGTCGCTCTGCAAGCCCAGCCGCGCAAGCCGCTGGAGGAGATCGCCTCCAAGAAGCGGGCCATGTATCGGCGCCGCTACGAGTGGCTCGATCTGCTGGTGCAGGAGATGAATGAGCGGTTTGCCCGTCAGTAACTGGCAAGCAGGCTGACCTCTCCATAGCGAGACAGAAACGGCAAGGGCTACCCGCGGGTAGCCCTTGTTCGTTTCTGCCAATCAGGGGAGGGATTAGCGCTGCTGCTGTTTGGCGGCGATGGCCTGCGCCACCACGGGGTCGACAAACTGGCGGATATCACCGCCGTGCAGCGCCACCTCTTTCACTAGGGTGGAGGAGATAAAGGAGTTCTCCTCCGCCGGGGTGAGGAAGACGCTCTCAAGCGTGGGCATCAGGCGGCGGTTCATGTTGGCCAGCTGGAACTCGTACTCGAAGTCGGAGACGGCGCGCAGGCCGCGGATCAGCACGTTGGCCTGATGCTCTTTGGCGAAATCGACCAGCAGGCCGGAGAAGCCCACCACCTTGACGTTGGGAAGCTGGCTGGTCACTTGCTGGACAAGCTGGACACGTTCTGCCAGATCGAACAGCGGGCGCTTGCTCGGGCTGTTGGCGACCCCGACCACCACCTCGTCAAACAGCTTGGCGGCGCGGCCGATGAGATCGGCGTGGCCATTGGTAACGGGATCAAACGTCCCGGGATAAATCACCCTGGTAGTCATCTTTGCGGTCCTGCAACCTGGAAATTTGGTCGCATTATAAGGTCGTCGCTTGAGAATAGCAGTGCATCAGGCAAGAATACGCCATCGCGCATCAAGCCTCCCTGCATTGGTGACAGGGAGCAAAGGGATTTTTTATGAAACGTATTCTGGTCGTTCGCAATGACAAGATTGGTGACTTCATGCTGGCGTGGCCGAGTTTCGCCATGCTCAAAGGCTCCATGGAGTGTCATGTGACTGCCCTGGTTCCGGCCTACACGGCGCCGCTGGCCCGGCTCTGCCCCTGGATTGACGAGGTGATCATCGATCCGGGCGTGCGTGCCGACAAGGAGCAACAGCGAGCGCTGCTGGCACGGATCAAGGCGGCGGCGTTCGACGCGTCCATCTGCCTCTTCTCCAACTCCCGCAACGCCATGCTGGTGTGGAAGGCACACATCCCTTATCGGCTGGCCCCGGCGACCAAGCTGGCGCAGGTGCTCTACAACCAGCGACTGGTGCAACGCCGCTCCCGTTCCCAGAAGCCGGAGTCCGAGTACAACCTGGAGCTGATCCGCCGCTTCCTGGCCGATCAGCAGGTGGCCGTGGTGGAGCCCCAGACCCCCTTCCTGCGGTTCGATGAGGAGACCTTGCGGCAGGTGCGCGAGCAGCTGGCACTCAAGCTCAAGCTCGATGCCAGCCGCCCCTGGCTGATGGTGCATGCCGGTAGCGGCGGTTCGGCCAACAATCTCTCCATCGAGCAGTATGCCCGCATCATCATCAAGCTCAATCAGGCCTGCCCCGAGCTGCAGTGCGTGCTGACCGCAGGCCCGGGTGAGGAGAAGATGGCCGAACAGCTGGCGGCCGAGTTGCTGGCCCACGGCGGCAACGGCTGGATCTACCGCTCCAGCGATGGTCTGCCGATGTTCTGTCAGGTGCTGGCCAACGCCGCTTTGTTTATCGCCGGTAGTACCGGCCCGCTCCATATTGCCGGGGCGCTCGATGTGCCGACCATCGGTTTCTTCCCGATGCGCCGCTCCGCTACTCCGCTGCGCTGGAAGCCCCTCAACAGCGAAGGGCGCCACCTTGCCTTCAGCCCGCCGGAGGATAGCGACCACCCGGAGGATATGAGTCAGCTCGATCCCAAGACCATGGTTCCGGTGATGGCCCGCTGGGCGGCGCCTTTCTGGCGCAAGTAACGTATGCAGCAATGCAAACAGGGCCCCTCGGGGCCCTGTTTCGTATGACGGTTATTCCGGCTGCTGCGGTTGCTGGCGCACCCAGAGGTCGGCGTATTTGACGAAGGTGGAGTGGGCGGAGAGGATCGCCAGCAGCAACCCCTGCTTGCCATCGAGGAAGCCCGCCTTGAGCAGGTACATCTTGATGAAGCAGCCGACGGCGTGCATCAGCCCCTGACTGAGGGAGCCCTTCTTGCCGCGAGCGGTGCGCTGATCGGCCCAGGCGCGGGCATAACCGGCGGATTTGACCAGATAGTGCTCCAGATCCCGATAGGTAAAGTGGTGCAGGTCGCCGTAGAGGTTGACGATCTTCATGTTGGCGCGCACTTCCACCTTCTCGTGCACCAGCGCCTCGTTGTAGCCGGTGAGCGCCTTGGGATAGAGGCGCAGCACCCGATCCGGATACCAGCCACTGTGGCGGATAAAGCGGCCAAAGACCCAGGAGAGGCGCGGCAGCGAGTAGATGGTGTCGCTGGCCGGATTGGCCATCACGTTGGCGATGGCGGTTTTCAGCTCGGGGGTGAGCCGCTCGTCGGCATCCAGCCACAGCACCCAGTCGGACTGCACATGAGACTGGGCCAGTCGGCGCTGTTTGCCAAAGCCGGGCCACTTGGCGTTGACGAAGAAACGGGCCCCAAATTCGGCGGCGATGGCCGGGGTCTCGTCCTGACTGCCGGAGTCCAGAATGACGATCTCGTCCACCAGTCCGTCGAGGGAGGCGAGGCACTTGCGCAGGTTGTCGGCTTCATTCTTGACGATCAGAACGGCAGCCAGAGTCGGTTTTTTCACGAAATGGGGCTCTCGGTTGTTGCCCGTCTGGCGGGACATGCTCGAATTGGCGCCCATTCTAGCCTAAAAGCGTGGCCGGGGCATGACCCGGGTGGCGGCTGGTCTCCCCTGTCAGGGCGGGTAGGTAAGGATCTTCTGTTATTTATCCGACCATTCTTGGGGCATAATCTCGCCCAGTGATGATTAACCGCCGGGCCAGACCCGAGAGAAGACGCGTAATGAAAATATTGGTGATCGGCCCCTCCTGGGTCGGCGACATGGTGATGTCCCAGAGTCTCTACAAGGCGATCAAGGCCAACCATCCCGAGTGCGAGCTGCACGTGATGGCCCCCGCCTGGTGCTGCGCCCTGCTGGAGCGGATGCCGGAGGTGGACAAGGCGATCACCATGCCCCTTGGCCACGGTGACTTCAAGCTGGTGGCGCGCCGCCGCCTCGGCAAGCAGCTGGCGGCCGAGAAGTACGATCAGGCCATCGTCCAGCCCAACTCCATGAAATCGGCGCTGATCCCCTGGTTTGCCCGCATTCCGGTGCGTACCGGCTGGAAAGGGGAGCACCGCTTCGGCCTGCTCAACGATATGCGCAGCAACAAGTCCGCCTTCCCGCTGATGGTGGAGGGCTATCTGGCGCTCGCTTATCCCAAGGAGCAGATGAAGAGCCGGGCCGATATTCCGACCATTCCCCACCCCTCTCTGCACGTCGATCTGGTCAACCAGAGCAAGGCGCTGGAGCGACTGGGGCTGGATCGCGCCCGCCCGGTGCTGGTGCTCTGCCCCGGTGCCGAGTTTGGCCCGGCCAAGCGCTGGCCGGAGGGGCACTACGCCGTGGTGGCTCAGCAGCATCTGGACGAGGGGTGGCAGGTGTGGATCTTCGGCTCCAACAAGGATGTGCCGGTGGCCAACACCATCCGGGATCGGGTCAACCTGCTGACTCGCCCCAACTGCCACGTGCTGGCGGGCAAGACCAGCCTGCACGAGGCGATCGATCTGATGGCGCTGGCCAGCCGGGTCATCTCCAACGACTCCGGCCTGATGCACATCGCCGCCGCCCTCAACCGGCCGCTGGTGGGCGTCTATGGCTCCACCTCGCCGCTCTATACCCCGCCGCTGGCGGATCGGGTCGAGATCGTCCACACCGACATCGAGTGCCGCCCCTGCTTCAAGCGCACCTGCAAGTTCGGCCATCTCAAGTGCCTGATCGACCTGGCGCCGGAGCAGGTGGTCGATGCCTGCAAGAAGCTGGAGCAGAGTCAGTAAGATGCCCTACCGTCTGCTCTACAACCTGCTGATCCATCTGGGATTGCCGCTGGCGCTGCTGGCCCTCTACAAGCCGAAGAAAGGCAAGCCAGGCTTTGGCAAGCGCTGGGCCGAGCATCTCGGGCGGCTGCCCGCCACCGGACAGGAGGCCCCGCTCTGGATCCATGCGGTGAGCGTGGGGGAGACGCTGGCCATTACGCCGCTCATTCGCGCCCTGAAAGCGGAGCGGCCCGATCTGCCGATCCTGCTCACCACCACCACCCGCACCGGCGCCGATCAGGCTGCCAAGCTGGGGGATCTGGTGATCCATCGCTACGCGCCGCTCGACTACCCCTGGGCCATTGCCGTCTTTCTCGACACCTTCAAGCCGCGCGCGCTCTGGGTGATGGAGACCGAGCTGTGGCCGAACTGGCTGGCCGCCTGCGAGGCGCGCCATCTGCCGGTGACCATCATCAATGCCCGCCTCTCCGAGCGTTCCTGCCAGCGTTATGCCCGTTTCCACGGCGCTTTCGATGCCCTGAGCCGGCCGCTGACCCATCTGCTCTGTCAGCATCAGGATGACGCCGACCGCTTCGCTCGTCTCGGTATCGATCGTTCACGGCTGGCAGTGACCGGCTCCATCAAGTTCGACATCCAGTTTGGTGACGAGGTGCAGGCCAAAGGTCGCGCCCTGCGCCAGCAACTGGGGGCGGATCGGCCAGTCTGGATCGCCGCCAGCACCCATCAGGGTGAGGATGAGCAGGTGCTGGCCGCTTTCGACCTGCTGCTCAAACGCCATCCCGATGCGCTGCTCATTCTGGTACCGCGCCACCCCGAGCGGTTCGACCGGGTGGCCGAACTGTGTGCCTCTCATGGCTGCGTGCGGCGCACTAATGGTGCTGTGGTGCGTGCGGAGGATAAGGTCTATCTCGGCGATACCATGGGCGAGCTGCCGCTGATGCTGGCGGCGGCCGATGTGGCCTTCGTCGGCGGCAGTCTGGTGAAGATTGGCGGTCACAACCTGCTGGAGCCGGCGGCGCTAGGCAAGCCTTGCCTGACTGGGCCCGCCTACTTCAACTTCAGCGACATCACCCGCCAGCTGGTGGCTCAGGGTGGCGCCGCCATCGTGGCCGATGCCGCCGAGCTGGGCGAGCAGGTGAGCCAGTTGTTTGCTGATGCAAGTGCCCGCCGCGAGATGGGGGAGCAGGCCCGCGCCGTGGTGCTGCGCAATCAGGGTGCGCTGGCGCGCACTCTCTCGCACTGCCTCACTGCGCTGGAGAACGACTGAGTTTCAGCCTTTCATACATCTCAGCCATAAAAAAACGGAGCGCGATGCGCTCCGTTTTGTTTTTGGCGGTGACCGGAATTAGCGAACGATCAGCCCCAGCAGGATGCCGACCACACCGAAGTCGGAGTCGCTGAAGGTGGTGTTGGCGAAACCGAGGTCGCCCAGCACCGGCAGTAGGAACACCGGCAGAATGGTGAGCAGCAGCAGGCCGTTGGCGAAGGAGCCCAGGATGGCGCCGCGACGACCACCGGTGGCGTTGCCGAAGACCCCGGCAGCGGCGCCGACGAAGAAGTGCGGTACCACGCCCGGGATGATGACGGTCAGCCCCATCACGTAGAGAAGTGCCATCCCCACCAGACCGGCGGCAAAGCTCGACAGGAAGCCGATCAGTACAGCGTTGGGGGCGTAGGGGAAGACGATGGGGCAGTCGAGCGCCGGTTTGGCGTTCGGCACCAGCTTGTCGGAGATCCCCTTGAAGGCCGGAACGATCTCGGCGATGACCATCCGCACACCCTGCAGGATGACGTAGACACCGGCGGCGAAGGTGATGGACTGCATCAGGGAGAACATGAACCAGTGCTTGCCCTTGGCGACGCTGGAGACAAACTCGGGGCCAGCGAAGGCGGAGGTCACCAGGAAGATGATGCCCATGGTGAAGGAGATGGCCACCGGGGTATCGCGCAGGAACAGCAAGCTCTTCGGTACCTGCACATCTTCGCAGCTGTGGGCCTTGTTGCCGAACTTGGCGCCGATCAGGGCGGAGAGCACGTAGGAGCAGGTGGAGAAGTGGCCCAGCGCCACGTCATCGGAGCCGGTGATCTGCTTCATGAAGGGGTGGGCGATGGCCGGGAAGAAGACCATAGCTACGCCGACCACCAGACTGCCCACCGCTATCAGCGGCGCGCCACTCATGCCGCCGGCAGAGAGGATCACTGCCACCATCATCGACATGAACAGGGTGTGGTGACCGGTCAGGAAGATAAATTTCCACGGGGTCAGACGGGCGATCAGGATGTTCACCAGCATGGCGAAGAACATGATCATCGCCATCTCCTTGCCAAACGAGGTCTGGGCGATGGAGACGATGGCCTCGTTGTTGGGGACGACCCCCTTGATGCCGAAGGCGTGCTGGAAGATGACGGCAAAGTCACCCAGCGAGTTGATCACCAGGGTAGCACCGGCCCCCAGAATGACGAAACCCATGATGGTCTTGACCGTGCCCTTGATGCACTCGGTCACCGGTTTCTTCTGGGCAATCAGGCCGATAAGCGCGATCAGGCCGACCAGCACGGCGGGCTCGGACAGCACGTCAAACATCAGAAAGTTGAAAAATTCCATGGTCAGCTCCTGGCAACGGAAGATGCGGCCCGCAGGCCGCATGGAGGATCCTTAGAGGGCGCCCAGTTCGCGCAGGGCGGTGGCGAGCTTCTCTTTCATCGCGGCCTTGTCGACCATGTTGTCGAGGGCCACCAGACGGCCGTTGACCCCCATGGATTGCAGCTGCTCGGCGATGTCGCGGGTGGCGACAAAGATCTCGGCGGTTTCGCTGCCGGCGGAGGCCAGATCGCGGTGATCCACCTCGGCGGTGACTGCCAGCTCTTTCAGGATGCTCTTGATGCTCATCTCCATCATCAGGCTGGTGCCCAGACCGTGACCGCATACAACCAGAATTTTCATTGTCTCTTCCTCTGTCAGGTGCGCAGTGGCGCAGATCAATAGCGCGCCAGAATGCGCAGGATGTCGTCTTTGGTGTCGGCCGCGATAATGGCCGCCACGTCCTCTTCATTCATAAACAGCTCGGCCAGTTGGGCGATGGTCTCCACGTGGGAGTTGCTGTCGCTGGCTGCCAGGGTGATCAGCAGCCGGATCGGGTCGTTGCCCTCGGAGTCGAAGTTGACCCCCTGCTTGATGACAGTCAGCCCCAGACCCAGCCGGTTGACGCCGTCCTCGGGGCGGGCATGGGGCATCGCCAGACCGGGGCCCAGCACGTAGTAGGGGCCGAGCTCTTCATGAGAGCGAAACAGTGCCGCCACGTAGGAGGGCTCGATGGTGCCATTGGCCAGCAGGGGCACCGTCGCCAGTTCGATGGCATGACGCCAGTCGCGGGCTGCGGGTTCGATGCGGATGACATCCTCGGTCAGCAGTTGAGTCAGCATGGTGGTGATCCGGCTAGTTAAGATGGCGCCAATCTATCGATCTTGCAGTGGTGAAACTGTGAGGGTGATCGCGAAAGTTAGCGCTATCAGATAGCGCTAACATCAAACTGTGATAGCGCTATCACTTCACCCATTAACGGGAGCCATCCTGCCCCTGCGGTAGGGGAAAGAGAGTAGAATCGGCCCTGAGCAAATAGTCAGTGGCGCTCTTTTGCCTTAAAGTGAGCAGCCGCAAGCCGAGGATGGGATGGATGTCAGAAGCGAAAAAGCGCCGTAGCACGGGTCGGGTGACCCTCAACGATGTGGCCCAGCTGGCCGGTGTGGGGGCCATGACGGTTTCCCGTGCCCTGCGCACGCCGGAGATGGTCTCCGACAGGATGCGCGAGCGCATCGAAGCCGCGGTGGAAGAGCTCGGCTATATCCCCAATCGGGCCGCCGGGGCGTTGGCCTCTGCGACTTCCCAGACCATCGTAGTCATCGTCCCGAGTCTGGCGGAAGCGGGCTGTAGCGAGATGATCGCTGGCCTGCAACAGACCCTGCTCGAGGAGGGTTACCAGATCATGCTGGGGGATGCCCAGCATCTGAAACAGCAGGAAGAGCGCCTGCTGACCAGCTTTTTGCAGCACAATCCGGCGGCGGTGGTACTGTTTGGTGGCGATCCCGGCGAGACGATCCGTACTCGCCTGAAAGCCTCCCGCCTGCCGGTGGTGGAAGTGGGTGCCATGGCCCGCAGTCCCATCGACATGAATGTGGGAGTCTCCAACTTCGATGCCGGTTATCAGCTCACCCACCACCTTATCGAGCGGGGCTACCGCAATATAGGTTTTCTCTGTGCCCGTCAGGAGCAGTGGATGCTGCAACAGCGGATGCAGGGCTGGCAGAAGGCGCTGCTCGACAACTACCTCTCCCCCGATGCCATCATCAACACCTCTGAGCGGCCCAGTTTCAGCACCGGCGCCACCATGCTGGGTGAATTTCTGCTGCGCTGGCCCGAGCTGGACGCGCTGATCTGCGTCAACGACGAACTGGCGGCTGGCGTGCTGTTCGAGTGCCAGCGTCGCCATTTGAATGTGCCGGGCAAACTCGCCATCGCCGGATTTGACGATCTGGATGTGGCGCGCGCCTGTTATCCGACCCTTACTTCGGTCAGGATCCCCTATCGCAAAATGGGGCAGGAGGCTGCCGAGCTGATCCTGCGCCAACTGGCCGGGGAGCCCGTGATGGGCACTGCTCTGGCTCTCGATTTTCAACTGCAAAAGCGCCAAAGCAGCTGATCCCCGTTTCACTCGTCATCAAAGAGGCAACCATGTTCAAGGCTCTGTTACTGGAAAACCAAGACGGCAAGACTGTACCGACTCTGACCCGGCTGGCCGAGAGCCAGTTGCCGGAAGGTGAAGTGCGGGTAGCGGTCGCTTACAGCTCCATCAACTACAAGGACGGGCTGGCCATCACCGGCAAAGGCAAGATCGTGCGCCAGTGGCCGCTGGTGCCCGGCATCGACTTCGCCGGTACCGTGCTCGAATCTGCCGACAGCCGCTATCAGCCCGGCGACAAGGTGGTGCTGACCGGTTGGGGCGTGGGCGAAGGGCACTGGGGCGGCATGGCCGAACAGGCGCGGGTCAAGGGGGACTGGCTGGTGCCGTTGCCCGCCGGGCTGGATGAGCGCCAGGCCATGTGCATCGGTACCGCCGGTCTCACCGCCATGCTCTGCGTGCTGGCGCTGGAAGAGGCGGGCATTACTCCAGATAGCGGCGAGGTGCTGGTCACCGGTGCGGCAGGCGGTGTGGGGGCCACCTCGGTCGCCCTGCTGGCGGCCCTGGGCTATCAGGTGGCGGCGCTGACCGGTCGTCCCGAAGAGCAGGGCGCCATGCTCACTGCGTTGGGTGCCAGCCGCATCGTGCCGCGCAGCGAACTGCTGGTGCCTGCCAAACCGCTGGAGAAGCAGCTGTGGGCCGGTGCCATCGATACCGTCGGCAGTCAGGTGCTGGCCAAGCTGCTGGCTCAGATGAACTATGGCGGCGCCGTGGCGGCCTGCGGGCTGGCGGGTGGCTTTGATCTGCCTACCAGTGTGATGCCCTTCATCCTGCGCAACGTGCGGTTGCAGGGGGTCGATTCGGTGATGTGCCCGTTTGAACGTCGTCAACTGGCGTGGCAGCGACTGGCACGAGATCTTCCTGCCTGCTTCTTCGCTCAGGCGGTCACCGAGATTGGGCTGGAGCAGGTAGTGGAGGCCGCCGAGGCCATCACGCAAGGCCAGATCGCCGGTCGCACCCTGGTCAAACTTTGAACTCTCTCTGACTGGCGAGCCCGACAATTCCGGATAAAATTGGAGTGCGGGTGAACTATCCAAGGAGAGTGAAGATGGGTGGACACAAGCCGGATTACGACTCCTCTGATGATGATTGGGAGCCGGATTCCTGGGAAGAAGAGCTGGATCAGTGGGAAGATGAAAGCTGGCAGGATGATGACACTTTCGATGACCAGTGAACCACGGCATTGAACGAACAGGCGGGCTTTGGGCCCGCCTGATTTTTTTGCCGCGCTCACATGGCTGAGCGTTCGTCCTTGGTCAGGGGCGGGGCGCTGGGTAGAATGAACTGCCCAAATGACGCTCAAGGATGACTATGCGACTCTCCATCATATTGTTGGCTGCCCTGCTGGGTGGCTGTGTCTCCAACGATGATCCCTGCGAGAAGGTGTGGAGTGAGGTGGGGGAGGCGGATGGCAAGCTGGGCTTCACCACCGAGCGGATCGAGTTCCATCAGGGCCAGTGTGGCAAGAAGGTGGATGCCGAACTGTGGAAGCAGGGACATCAGAAGGGATTGGCATGGTATTGCCGCCCCGAGCACCTCTATCTGGCTGGCCGCTCAGGCGAGGAGTATCGCGGCGTTTGCCCGAATGATACCCAGGCGCGCAGATTGTTCGAACAGGGACGTCAGGGGTGGACCGATCAATAACGCCCTGACAGGGAGGGGCGTTACTCCTCTTTCAAACGCAGCGGCTGGCAGAGGTAACCCTTGTCATTGGCACTGCGGGCGCACTTGCTGCAGACAAACTTGGGTTTGCGGACTATCTTGCGCAACGCCTTGAGATCGGTGGGGATCTCGTGGCGGCGCCATTCACACAGGGTTTTGCTGCCCATGACGACTACCTCTACGACTTGACGGCCCGTATTGTAATCGATTTTCATTTCGAATAAACCGGCAAAGCTCGCTTATTGGCCGATATGCCAATAAGCGATTGTTTCGGGAGGGATTACTGGTAGAGGAACTTGGTGAAGATAAGCTCGCGCACCGCTTTCTTGCCGGTCTCTTTCACCAGCAGTTCGTTGACGGTTGTCTCGCACTCCTTGCGCAGCTCTTCTCGGTTGGTCAGGGACTTCACTTGATCGGCATTTTTGCTGCCAATCAGGCGGATGATGGCATCGCGGATCAGCGGGTCATGCTGCTCCAGCAGTTTGAGGTCGGCTTCGTTTTCCGCCATCAGCTCTACCGTGACCCGGATATAACCGAGGGTTTTGCTATCACTCAGGTAGTTGGTGATGATGTCGGGATCGAGCGCGTGGTAGGAGAAACCGGGCTTGGCAGCCCCCTCTGCGCCCTCGGCGGGCGGCTCATCTTCAGCCAGAGCTTGCTGCTGCAGGGCGCCACAGCTCAGTAACAACACCAGCAGAATTTTGAAGATCTTCATATAGATGGCTCATCAGCAAGAGATAACCCATTTTTGATGTTGCCATCGGGGCCGTCAAGCACGGATGTTCTTACATTTCGCTATTGATTTACGGATAATAAACCGGATTTTAACCTGAACACGGAAATCTCTGGATGGTGAAGCTGTGAAGTCCGAGTTGACTGTTCCCCTCACGCCGTTAAGCGGGTGGCTGGCCCCCGAATGTTGCGAATTGCCCGCCAGCTTGCGCCCCTGGCTGCTGGAGCCAGGTTCCATGACCCGGCGGCTGCGTCAGCACAATCGCCACTTTTCGGTGGAGTGGCTGGGCAATCACCCGGTCGCCCTTACTGCCGATGAGCAGTGGCTGGTGGATTCGGCCTCGCCGGCCGGTACCTGCCGCGAGGTGATCCTGCATGGGGATCGTGGGCCCGCCGTGCTGGGCTGGACCTTGTTTGCCGATGACGCATTGCAAGGGAGCGGCATTGCCGAGCTTGGCGAGCAGCCGCTGGGTGAGCGGGTATTTGGCCATGAGCCTGTCCGCCGCGATCATCTGCAGCTGGCCCGTTTCGATATTGCCGCCAATCCCCGTTGCCCGGCCGCCACTGTCTGGGGGCGTCGTTCCCGTCTGTTTCTGGGGCAGTGGCCACTGCTGGTGCACGAGCTGTTTCTGCCCTCTCTCGTCTGTGACAAGGAGCTGGAGTGAATCTGTTAACCAAGGAGCGGGGACTTGCCTACATGCAGTTGGCCCGCGTCGACAAGCCCATAGGTACTCTGTTGCTGCTGTGGCCAACCCTGTGGGCGCTCTGGCTGGCCGCTGGTGGCCTACCCAATCTCTGGGTGCTGACCGTGTTTGTGGTCGGCGTCTTTCTGATGCGCTCGGCAGGGTGCGTGATCAACGATTATGCGGATCGCAACTTCGATGGCCACGTCAAACGCACCGCCGGTCGCCCCTTGCCCACGGGCAGAGTCAAACCGTGGGAGGTGTTGGCGCTCTTCTTCGTGCTGGCGCTCATTTCGTTTGGTCTGGTGCTGACCATGAATCCGCTCACCATCGGCCTGTCGTTTGTCGCCCTGCTGCTGGCGGTGAGTTACCCCTTCATGAAGCGCTTTATCTCCAATCCCCAGCTGGTGCTCGGGATGGCCTTCTCCTGGTCGATCCCGATGGCCTATGCGGCGCAGGCGGATGCCCTGCCGCTGGTGGCCTGGTTGCTCTTCTTTGCCAATCTGCTCTGGACGGTGGCTTACGACACCCAGTACGCCATGGTGGATCGGGATGACGACCTCAAGATCGGCCTCAAATCCAGCGCCATCCTGTTTGGTCGTTACGACAAACGGATCATCGGCGCATTGCAACTCTCGACGCTGCTGCTGTTGCTGGCGGTCGGGCAACTGATGACGCTGGGGGGCTGGTATTACTGGGGATTGCTGGGGGCGGCGGTGCTGTTTGTCTATCAGCAGCGGCTTATTCGCGAGCGGCAGCGGGAAGCCTGCTTCCAGGCGTTTCTCAACAACAACTATGTGGGGGCGCTGGTGTTTGCCGGTCTGGTGCTCGATTACCTGCTGGCGTGACATGTTCCCGCGCAGACTCCGATAAAAAAGAAGGCCGCATCATGCGGCCTTCTTTGTTTGCGTTGCTGATTAGAGCTGATTGCCCGCCTGAATGGTGCGGCGGATCTTGTTGCTCAGCAGCGGCACTATGTTGTCGGCCAGCGCCTGGAAGCGGCCAAGATCCGGCTTGCACTCGGGAGAGAGGTAACCCTCTTTGCGCAAGGTGTGGATCAGGGTGCTGAACAGCTTCTGGTCGAAGAACTCGGGGGCGTTGATGCCGTGCAGGGTGCCGAGGCGCTCTGCCATCATCAGGCCGTCCGCCTCCAGCTGCTCCGCCTCGATGTGAGGCTGGGCCAACACCCGGGTCAGCACGATGGCGTACCGTTGCAGGGTCTCCTGAATGCTCTCCGCCAGCAGCAGCAGGCGCATCTGGTTGGCCGGATTGACCCAGTAGCCGTCATCGCGGGTCTCGATCAGTTGCTGGGTCTGCAGAGCGTCGAGCAGGCTGTCGACCAGCGCTGGCAGCTCATCCTCTTCATAACGCAGGAACAGCTCGGTCTTGAGCAGCGGATAGATGTCGATGCAACGGGCCATGATCTCGCTGCGGGAGATCCCTTCGCACCGTTCGATCAATGCCGCCACCAGAGAGGGCATGGCGAACAGGTGGAGGATGTTGTTGCGGTAGTAGGTCAGCAGGATCGCCTGATAGCGGTCGAGACTGATGATCTGACCCAGCTTGTCCTCGCTCACCTCGAACTTGTTGAGCTCCATCGCCTGATCCAGCAGGGTCTTGGCATCCTCATCCGGAATGGTGCTCTGCGGGCTGTAGGGCACCGCCTTGAGCAGATCCAGATAGGTGTTGAGCTGGGCCTGCAACTCGTCGCGGGTCAGGGCGTGGCGCTCGGCGGCCAGCAGCGCCAGCGCACTCAGGGTCAGGCCGTTGACCGCGGCAGCGCCGTTGATGCGGGTCATCAGCAGTTCGGCCAGATTGTTGACAGTGCCCGCCATCCACTCCGGACGCTCCTCTTCCCCGATGTGCTTTTTCCAGTCGGGGATATGTTCGCTCAGGTAGCTGTTGAGGGTCAGCGGTTCGCCGAAGTTGACGAAACCACGGCCGTAGTTGCGCAGCTTGCGCAGGATGCCGAGCACCTGCAGGAAGCTCTCTTTCTCCTTGCGGCTGCCCTTGAGCTCGTTGTGGTAGGTGTTCACCTCCATCACGTGCTCGTAACCCAGATAGACCGGCACCAGAGTGACCGGCCTGTCCAGCCCGCGCATCATTGCCTGCAGGGTCATCGCCAGCATGCCGGTCTTGGGCGGCAGCAGACGGCCGGTACGGGAGCGACCACCTTCGGTGAAGAACTCTACCGAGTAACCCTTGGCAAACAGCAGGTTGAGGTATTCCCGGAATACCGTGCTGTAGAGCGGGTTGCCCTTGAAGGTGCGGCGAATGAAGAAGGCGCCGCCGTGGCGGAATATGGGGCCCGCCGGCCAGAAGTTGAGGTTGATGCCTGCCGCGATATGGGGCGGCACCATCCCCTGGTGGTAGATGACGTAGGAGAGCAGCAGGTAGTCCATGTGGCTGCGGTGGCAGGGAACGTAGACGATCTCGTGCCCTTCCTGCGCCAGCTGGCGCACCTTCTCGGCGCCATTGACCGACAAACCGCGGTAGAGCTTGTTCCACAGCCAGCCGAGGAAGCTCTCGCCCAGGCGGATCAGCCGGTAGGAGAAGTTGGAGGCGATCTCGTCCATGTAGCCATGGGCACGCTTTTGCGCCTTCTCGAGGCTGATCCCTTCGCGCTGGGCCTCCTCTTCAATCGCCTGCTGGATCACCGCGGAGTCGAGCAGCTGCTTGAACAGCAGGTTGCGGTTCGGCAGTTTCGGGCCGGTGGCAGCCAGCTGCTGACGGCTGAAGTGGGTACGGGCCACTCGTGCCAGCTTGTGGGCGATGGCCTCGTCAGTGCCGTGCTTGTCCGCCATGTAGCGCAGGGAGAGCGGCGGCGAGAAGCGCACCAGATTCTCGCGCCCCTTGAGGATCACGATAAGTGCCTTCTTCAGCCGGTTCGGCGCCAGGCTGCTGATGATGTTGAGGCCGGAGGCTTCTTCCCCTTCCCGACCCGGAGCGCGGCCCCAGAACAGGGTGACGGGCACCACCTGGATATCCAGCTCGGGATCTTGCTTGTGTAGGTCCAGCAGCTGGTGGAACTCTTGCAGGAAGGGGAGCGGTTTGCTGCGTTTGCCAAACAGGGGAGGCGGACGGTCCAGACAGACATAGCGCGGCAGCAGCTGGCCGTTCAGTTCCAGCGGCGTGAAGGGACCGGGCAGACCGAGATCCTCGCAGCACTGCTGCAGGGTCATCAGGTCGGTGATCGAACTGGTTTTCAGGGCATAGACGATGGGTCTGGCCGGATCCAGATTGAGTTCTGTGATGGGATTTTCCGGCAGGCTCTTGTGATTGACCAAGCCGCTGACCGGCCATTGCAAGATGGCTCTGGAAATCTTCTGTCCTAGGGACATGTGCGTCTGCTCTCCAAAAAAATGCGGCGTGAGCATAGCAAATCGACAGCCCCTTGTCGCCGAGAGGTACGATGAGTCAGCTGCGCAGGATCAAAACAGCAGTAAATGAGGGGGTTGGTTGCGACAAATGTCAGCTGCGCCTTGCCTTGGCCACTGCACTGTATATACTGCCAGTGTGCTGTATAAAAAGACAGGTGCCAATTCTATGAAACCCCTTACCCCCCGCCAGGCCGAAGTGCTGGAGCTGATCAAGGTGAACATGAGCGAGACCGGCATGCCGCCGACTCGTGCCGAGATTGCCCAGAAGCTTGGTTTCAAGTCGGCCAATGCGGCCGAAGAACATCTGAAGGCCCTGGCCAAAAAAGGGGTCATCGAGATCATGCCGGGCACGTCCCGCGGCATTCGCCTGTTGCTCGAAGAGGAAGAGGTGCTGGAAGAGAGCGGCCTGCCGCTCATCGGCAAGGTTGCCGCCGGTGAACCCATTCTGGCTCAGGAGCATATCGAGAGCCACTATCAGGTGGATCCCGCCCTGTTCCACCCGCGCGCAGATTTTCTGCTGCGGGTACAGGGGATGAGCATGAAGAACATCGGCATTCTGGATGGCGATCTGCTGGCTGTGCACAAGACCCAGGAGGTGCGCAACGGTCAGGTGGTGGTTGCCCGTCTCGATGAGGATGTCACCGTCAAGCGCTTCCAGCGCAAGGGCAGTCAGGTATGGCTGCTGCCGGAAAATGAAGAGCTCTCCCCCATCGAGGTGGATCTCTCCTGCCAGCAGCTCACCATCGAGGGGCTGGCTGTCGGGGTAATCCGCAACGCCGACTGGATGTAATCATCCCCGCCAACTGCGTTTGCCACACGGCCTCCTTCGGGAGGCCGTGCTGTTTCTGGCGCACTTTCCCTGTCATATCAAACAGATCATCGGCGGCGGCATTTTTGTCCTGCGCGACCGGCTACCAATCATCCATTTCAGATATATGCTCAGATCAGTGCCCTGTCGCCGAGACAGGCCTTGGCGCCTCCCTCTGACCATCGCAATGCGTCGGTACGGGAGGGCCGGTAACAACGAGAATCGGGCAGTACACCTTCACGGGATATGAAGGGGGAGTGGGGAGATCCCGAGCCTTGTCGGGCAAAGGGGACCACTCGTAATGGTTGCAGATAGTCGTGACGGGCCTGTTCCCAGTTCAGGCCGACGAAGCAACATGACCTGTCGGTCAAGGAGGACTGGTATGGCATCAAGATCGCCATGGGATTCAGAGGCTGGGGCTGCGCCAGCGGAATCGTCAATCACCCGTTTTGTCAAAGGTAGCCGGATGACCTGGTTTTACGGTCTCTGGCTGCACCATCGTGGTTCGCACTGGACGCTCTGGCTGGGATGCCCGAAAGAGAAGGTGGTGCGTCTGGTGCTGCTGTTCAAACGGGGTCACGGTGATCGCCAGGGGGAAGAGGGCTGGCTGGCCCCCGTGATTCCCATCGGCGTGCGGGCCATCGGCAAGATGTTGCAGCAGGGACGCAACGTTCGCCCCTGAGCAGAAGAGACAAACAAATCCATCCATAACCGGCACCCGAGGGGGCCGGTTTTTTTATGGCCGCAACTGGCGATTAATTATGCCAAATGGTCGACTCCTGACAGGGCGTTGCACAAGGTTGAACCACCTTGGCGGCTCGCTGGGGTACAATGCCCCCCTCTTGTCCGGTCACTGCTGGCCATCTGCCTCGAACTGAAAGGGTCTCTTGTTATGATGAAGCTCCGCTATCCCCTGCTCTTTCTGCTGCTGACAGCCTGTCTGATTCTGGTGTTTTACGCCACGCAGCCAGAGCAGCCGGAACAGGCCGATTATTATCCGGCGGGGCGGGACATCAATGATTTTGCCTTTACCGATGCGGACAACCAGCCGTTCACCCCTGCCAACCTGAAGGGGCACTGGACCTTCCTGTTTGTCGGTTACACCTTCTGCCCCGATATCTGCCCCACCACCCTGGCAGATATGCGCTCCGTCTATGACCAGCTGAAGAAGATGGCGCCCGACAGTCAGGTGGTGTTTATCTCGGCGGATCCCCAGCGTGATGATATTCCACGTCTCAAGACCTATACCGCCTTCTTCAATTCCGAGTTCAAGGCGGCCACCGCCCCCCACGACAAACTGTTCCCGTTTGTGCGCAATCTGGGGCTGATCTACTCCATCGCCAATCAGGGGGAGAAGGATTACCTGATCGATCACTCCGCCTCCATCGTGCTCATCAATCCCAAGGGCAAGCTGCAGGCGGTATTCCGTCCGCAAGTGGCGCCGGGTCAGGTGCCCAGAGTGCAGATGGCCACTATGCTCTCTGACTTCGCCCGCATTCTGAAGCTGGCCGGCCACTGAGCGTGACCCCAGCTGTTGCTCCCTGTTGGCGAGATCCCTCTCGCCACCGCGCCGTCTTTGCGCTCGCTCTGCCCATGGTTTTTTCCAATATCACCACCCCCTTGCTGGGGCTGGTGGACACCTGGGTGATCGGTCATCTCGGTCAGGCCTGGTTTCTGGGGGGCGTCTCGGTCGGTGCGACCCTGATCAACCTCATCTTCTGGCTGCTCGGCTTTTTGCGGATGTCGACCACCGGGCTGACGGCGCAGGCGCACGGCGCCGCCGACGGTCGTGCCCAGCTTGATACCCTGCTGCGGGTACTGGGGCTGGCTATCGCCTTGGGGTTGATGCTGCTTCTGTTGCTCTTCCCCCTGTTGCCGAGATTGATCGCCCTGAGTGGCGGCTCGCCCGAGGTGCAGCTCTATGCGGGCCAATACGTGGCGGTGCGGATCTGGAGCGCTCCGGCGGCGCTCTGCAATCTGGTGATCATGGGCTGGCTGTTGGGGATGCAGGATGCCCGCAGCCCGATGGTGATGTTGATCCTCACCAATCTGGTCAATATGGCGCTCGATGCCCTTTTTGTGCTGGGGCTTGGCTGGCAGGTACGGGGTGTGGCGGCGGCCTCGGTCATGGCGGACTACTGCGCGCTGGCCGTCGGCATCTGGCTGGTACGCCGTCAGCTGGGGCAACTGGCGCCGACGGTGTGGCAGGATGGCTGGCAGCGCTGGCGACAGCTCGCGCCCATGGTGCGGCTGCTCGGCCTCAACCGCGATATCTTCCTGCGCTCCCTCTGTTTGCAGCTCTGCTTCGCCTTCATGACTCTGCAAGGGGCACGACTGGGGGATGTGGCGGTGGCCGCCAATGCGGTGCTGCTCAACTTCCTGATGCTCATCTCCTATGGGCTCGATGGTTTTGCCTATGCGGTGGAGGCCATGGTAGGACGAGCCATCGGTCAGCGGGATCGGCAGAAACTGCGGGAGGCCATCGTGCTCAATCTGGGCTGGGCCGCCCTCATCGCCAGTGGTTTTACCCTGGTGTTTGCCCTCTTTGGTGCCCACCTTATCGGCTATATCACCGACATTCCGGCCGTGGTGGCGGAGGCACATCGTCAGCTTCCCTGGCTGATCGCTATGCCCTTGCTGGCGGTCTGGTGTTTCCTGCTGGATGGCGTATTTATCGGGGCGACCCGGGCGCGGGAGATGCGCAACAGCATGTTGCTGGCCGCGTTTGGCGGCTTCTTCCCGATCTGGTGGCTCTGTCAGTCTTGGGGCGTGGCCGCGTTATGGGCGGCGATGGCGGCGCTGATGGTGGGGCGAGGTCTGTCGCTGGGGGTTACTTGCTGGCGGCTGGAGCGCAGCGGGCATCTGCTCGACGCCCGCCACTGATCATCGGTGGCGCTTACATGGCACCGTCGTAGCCGAGCTGGCGCCAGCTCTCGTAGACAAAGACAGATACCGCGTTGGAGAGGTTCATGCTGCGGCTCTGGGGCACCATAGGGATGCGCAGCCGCTGCTCGAATGGCAGACTCTCGATGATCTTGATGGGCAGGCCGCGACTCTCCGGGCCAAACAGCAGGGCGTCGCCAAGGGCATATTGTGCTGCCGAGTGCGCGGTGCGGCCCTTGGTGGTGCAGGCAAACACCCGCTTGGGCGCCACGGCGGCCAGAAAAGCCTCATAGCTCGGCCAGCGCTTCACCTCAGCAAACTCGTGATAGTCGAGTCCCGCCCGCTTTACCCGCTTGTCATCCCACTCAAATCCCAGCGGCTCGATCAGGTGGAGCCGGTAACCGGTATTGGCGCAGAGCCGGATGATATTGCCGGTGTTGGGCGGAATTTCCGGCTGGTAGAGGACGATATCGAGCATGACGAGCTCCTGCAAAGAGATGTAAAGCCAAGAAGGGGCGCCAGCATACCCAGCGCCCGTCCGGATGAAAAGGATCAGGCGATGGGCAAGCGGATGGTGATGGTCAGCCCGGTCGGGTGATTGTTGCTGGCCGCAATGGTGCCGCCGTGGCGCTGTATTGCCTCCGAGGCTATGGCCAGCCCCAGCCCGGTGCCGCCAGTCTTGGCGTTGCGGGCATCATCGACCCGGAAGAAGGGCTGGAACAGCAGCGCCTGCTGCTCGTCAGGCACCCCGGGGCCGTCATCCCGAATGGTCATCACCCACTCCAGTCCCTCCCGATACCAGTCCACCTTGATGAACTCGCGGGCATATTTGAGGGCGTTGCGCAGGGGGTTCTCCACCGCCCGGGCCAGCAGCTCGGGCCACATCTGGATCGACTCTGCGGGCAGTGGCGGCAGTCTGAGCTGTTTGCCGCTCTGGTTTGCCTCGAACATGGCATCTTCGAGGATGGGCTCCAGCAGGTCGGCCAGCGGATGTACCACCGGCGCCTCCACATGCTGCTGCACTCGCGACAGATCCAGCAGATCGCCGATCAGCTTGTCCAGCCGTCCGATCTCCGATTCGATCCGCGCCAGCTCGGCGCTGTCACCCTGCTTGCGGCGGATCAGCGCCTGCGCCAGTTGCATCCGGGTGAGGGGGCTGCGCAGCTCGTGGGAGATATCGGAAAGCAGCTGTTTCTGCTTCTGGATCATGCTCTTGAGCGTCTCTACCATGCGGCTGACGTTGTCCGCCAGCTGGCCGATCTCGTCGCCCCGTCCCAGGTTGGGGATCTGTACTTCCAGATTGCCAGCCGCCAGTTGGGAGACCGACTTCTGTAACTGCAGGATGGGGCGGGTCAGCCGCCAGGCGAGCAGCAGGCAGAGCGGGGTGCTGACCAGCATCGAGATGCCCAGAATGCGGATCGGGTGATCCAGCACCTGTATGAACAGGAACAGGTAGGGGTTCTCGGCATTGAGGCCGAAATAGACGTGATAGCGATGGCCGTGGTGCTCCATCAGGAAGGGGCCGGCGATCGCCTTGCGATCCTCGTTGCCCAGCATGGGATTGGCCGGATCATCGGCATCCACCATAAAGCGCACCACGAACTTGCGCGGATGGGTGGTGGACTGGATCTGCCCCTTCTCGTCGCGCAGGTAGACGTTGTCCACCGGCAGCATGGCGATCTTGTCCATCGCTTTGGCCAGATCGAAATCCTGATCCGGCTCGGCGGCGTTGAGCAGGGCCTGCACGTTGTTCTGCATCCGCGCCACTTCGTGGGTCGGCAGCGGGATCTGGTTGCGGGGATCCAGGGTCGGCAGGCTGATCACGGCGGCCAGCATCACCAGCAGCATGAACCAGAACCAGAGGAAGATGTGGGTCGAGATCCCGTTTAGGGAGTTGATGCGCTCTATTCTTGCTCTAGCCACAGGTACCCGCGCCCCCGTACGGTTTTGAAGCGGGGCTGGCCATCGGTGCGGTCCGGCAGCTTCTTGCGCAGGTTGCTCAGGTGCATGTCGATGGCCCGATCGAAGGGTTCCAGCTTCTTGCCCAGCACCTGCTCGGAGAGGTGGCTCTTGCTGACGATCTGGCCGGGATTGCGCAGCAGGCACTCCAGCAGGCCAAACTCGGTGGCGGTCAGCTCCAGCAGTTGTTCGCCGCAGCGGGCCTGCTGCAGGCCGGGTTGCAGCACGATATCCATGAAGTGTACTTCGTCGGAGGAGCTGCCGCGCTGGGGCGGGACGCTCTGGGTACGGCGCAGGATGGCGCGTACCCGGGCCAGTAGCTCCCTGTCATCGAATGGCTTGGCCAGATAGTCGTCGGCACCCGCTTCCAGACCGTTGACCCGATCCTGGCTGTCACCGCGGGCGGTCAGCATCAGCACCGGGGTATCGTGGGTCTTGCGCAGCTTGGTCAGCATGGCAAAGCCGTTGAGTTTGGGCATCATTACATCCAGCAGCACCAGATCGAAGCTCTGCTCCGCCAGCCGTTGCAGCCCCTCTTCACCATCCTCGGCGACCGTGACCTGAAATCCCTCCAGGGTCAGAATTTCGGTGAGCAGTTGGGTCAATTCAAGATCGTCGTCGACCAGGAGTATTCTGTTCATCTGGTGTTATTCCGCAGATTTTCGCGCCAAACTGACGCCGGGGTCAGGGTATAATAAGTTTTTCATCGCCAGAGGAAAGCCGGTTTTGAGCCATCAACAATATTCCCGTTGGGTGACCTTTGCCAGCATAGCGGCGGTCACCACCGCTACCTTGCTGATCATCGGCAAACTGATCGCCTGGCTGATGACCGACTCGTCGACCCTGCTGGCGTCGCTCACCGACTCCTTCATGGATGTGAGTGCCTCCATCATCAACCTGCTGGCCATTCGCTATGCGCTTGCCCCCGCCGATGACGAACACCGTTTCGGCCACGGCAAGGCGGAGTCGCTGGCGGGCCTCATCCAGTCGGCCTTTATCTCCGGCTCCGCCCTGCTGCTGGTGATGCACGGAATTTCATCCCTGCTCAATCAGGCGCCTATCCTGCGGCTGGAGGCGGGTCTCTGGGTCAGCGGCGGATCCATCGTGCTGACCCTGCTGCTGGTCAGTTTTCAGAGTTTCGTTATTCGCAAGACCAACAGTGTGGCCATCAAGGCCGACATGCTGCACTACCGCTCCGATCTGCTGCTCAATGCCGGTGTCTTGCTGGCGCTGGTGCTGGCGGGGCAGGGGTGGTACTGGGCCGACGGCCTGTTTGCCATCCTGATCGGGCTATTCCTGTTGTGGGGGGCGGGACACATCGGCTACGAGTCGGTGCAGGCGCTGCTCGATCGTCAGTTGCCAGCGGAAGAACAAGCGAGAATAATGGCGCTCTGCTGTGCCGTAGAAGGTGTACACGGCGTACATGACCTGCGCACCCGTCAATCCGGGCCGACCCGATTCGTACAGTTGCATCTTGAACTGGATGATCAGATCCCCCTGGTCAAGGCCCATCAGATCGCCGATGAAGCCGAACTGGCGGTACGCCAGGCATTCGAGCGGATGGATGTCATCATCCACATGGACCCCATCTCGGTGCTGACAAAAGAACAACAGAGCCCTCACCCAGAACAACAGTAGGCTGCAACATGGATGAACTGGTTGCCAAAACCTGGCACAAAATTCAGCAAGAAGCACAGTGCATGGCGGCCCAGGAGCCGATGCTGGCCAGCTTCTTCCACTCCACCATTCTCAATCACAAGAATCTGCGTTCGGCCCTCAGCTTCCAGCTGGCCAATAAACTCGACAGCGCCACCATGCCCGCCATCGCCCTGCGCGAGGTGATCGAGCTGGCCCTGCGCAGCGAGCCCGAGCTGCTGACGGTAGTGGCGGCCGACATCTGCGCCGTGCAGGAGCGGGATCCTGCGGTCGATCTCTTCTCCACCCCGCTGCTCTATCTCAAGGGGTTCCATGCCCTGCAGGGGTATCGGGTCGCCAACTGGCTGTGGCGTCAGGGGCGCCGCTCGCTGGCCCTTTATCTGCAAAACCAGATCTCGGTGGTGTTCGGGGTGGATGTGCACCCGGCCGCCCGCATCGGCAAAGGGATCATGTTTGACCATGCCACCGGCATAGTGGTGGGCGAGACGGCGGTGATTGAAGATGACGTCTCCATCCTGCAGAGCGTGACCCTCGGCGGTACCGGCAAGGAGAGCGGCGATCGCCATCCCAAGATCCGCGAAGGGGTGATGATAGGGGCGGGCGCCAAGGTGCTCGGCAATATCGAAGTGGGCGTGGGTGCCAAAATTGGCGCGGGCAGCGTGGTGATCAACCCGGTGCCGCCTCATACCACGGTCGCTGGCGTACCCGCCAAGATCGTCGGCCGTCCGGAGTGCGACAAGCCTTCACTGGATATGGATCAGTGTCTCTGATCTCCCGGCCGGAGTAGTCGATGGCCAAACGCTGGTCGGGTTATCTGATTTTGGGGATGTGGCTGCTCAACCTGCTGCATCTCTATCTGGGACTCTCCCCCTGGCCTGCGGCCATGGCGGCCTGGGGGGCGTCACTGCTCACTTGGCCCTGGTTGGTGGGTGCCGCCAAGCGGCAGGCGCTGGCCTTGTATGGTGCCGCCCTGCTGCTGTTGATCTTCTCCTGGTGGCAGGGCGCGCCCCTCACCGCCGGTGACTGGCTGCTGCCCAACATCAATATGCTCACCATGTTTGCCGCGGTGAGCACCCTCAATCTCGCTACCTCGGGTCTCTTGACCGGCACCACCTCCTGGACCGGGCGAAAGGGGCTGTGGAGCACTATGGCCAGCCTCAATCTGCTGGGGGCGGTCATCAACCTCTCGGTGCTCTTTATCATCGGCGATCGGCTGGAGCGCAATGGCACCCTGGAGCGGCGTCAGGTGATGGTGCTGAGCCGGATCTTCTGTGCGGCTGCCTTCTGGTCACCCTTCTTTGTCGCCATGGCGGTGGCGCTCACCTATGCGCCGGGCTTGCAGCTCTCCCATATTCTGCCGTTCGGGATCTTCGCCGCCTTGCTGGCGATGGGGCTGACCGCCTGGCAGGTGGAGCGGATCGGGGTGGCCGACTTTGCCGGTTATCCGCTGCGGTTGCAGACTCTGGGGTTGCCGGTCACGCTGGCGTTGCTGGTACTGCTCATCAAGCAGATCTGGCCCCAGCTCGGCATTCTGGCGGTGATCGCGCTGGTGGCCCCGCTGCTGGCGCTGCTTTTTATGCCTAGGGCCGGGCGCAAGGCGGCCCTCAAGCGGCAGGTGGTGGAGCGCTTTCCCGCCATCGGTGGTCAGCTGGTGCTGTTTCTGGGGGCCGGTTTGCTGGCGGCAGGCATCAACAGTGCGTTGTCGGTCATCGATCTCGGTGCCGGTCACGGCCTGCCGCTGTTCAACCACTTTGGCTGGCTTGAGGCATCCCTCACTCTGCTATTGATTTTGCTGGTGGCCATCGTCGGGGTGCATCCGCTCATCAGCATCTCCGGGTTGGCGCCACTGCTATGGCCGCTGGCGCCGGATCCCAGCCTGCTCGGTATGTGTTTCCTGCTGGGGTGGGGGCTTGCCACCGGCACCAGTCCGCTCTCCGGATCCAATCTGGCGCTGGCCTCCCGTTATAACCTCAGTGCCGGGTTGATCCTGCGCTGGAACCTGCTCTACGGCCTGCTGATGTATGTGGTCGCCTGTCTGTTGCTGGGGGCTTATATCGCCTTGCATGGATAACGGCGGCGCCGTCAGGAGGGGGCAAATGATGCGCGGGCGGCGGGGTCTTTTACGCATGGTTCAGTGTGTTGTCGCGGCTCGGGCGCAGGATGCGAGAAAAATAGACGCATATTTAGACAATACATCTATGGAAGGCGCATTTTACAGCGCACTGGCTTGTTTGTGCCGATGCGCTCGGGGTATGCTGGCTTCACGCGCTTGAATCGCCCTCTGTGGGGCATCGCAATTGAACAAACAGGTATGCATATGTCACTAGAAGTCCTTGAGCAACTTGAATCCAAAGTACAATCCGCCGTTGACAACATCTCCCTGCTGAAGATGGAGCTGGACGAGCTGAAAGAGCAGAACAGCAAGCTGCAAGACGAGAACCATCAGCTGCGCAACGAGCACACTGCATGGCAGGAGCGTCTGCGTGCCCTGCTGGGCAAAATGGATCAGATGGGCGAAACCATCTAATTCATCGCCTTCAGGCAGAATTGAAAACGGGCCGCTCCATGAGCGGCCCGTCTGTTTTTGGCAGGGTTGAGATTACAGCGCAAGCAGTTGTTTGACAGTCTTCTCGATGCCATCCGCCGCTTCGACAATATTGTTGGCCAGCATGTAGGCGGGGGTGGAGATCACCTTGCGCTCCTGATCCACCACGAATTCGTTGACCGGGCAGTTGAGATGGCTGCCGCCCATCGCCTCGATGGCGTTGGCGGTACCCTCGTCATGGCCTATGGTCGCCAGCGTCCCGGCGCCATAGATCAGCGGGATCATGGCGGGTGCGATGCAGATATAGGCGGCCGGTTTGTTGGCTTTGGCAAAGCTCTGGCACGCTTTCAGCACATCGGGCTGGATCTGGCATTCGGCTCCTTTGATAGCAAAGTCACACAGGTTTTTGGCCGCGCCAAAGCCGCCGGGCACCAGCAGCGCGTCGTAATCGGCCGCATCCAGCTCGGCCACATCCTTTATCTGGCCACGGCAGATGCGGGCCGCTTCGACCAGCACATTGCGGCTCTCTCCCTCGCTCACTTCACCGGTCAGGTGGTTGATGACATGGAGTTGCGACACGTTCGGGGCGAAGCACTGGACGGCGGCTCCCTGACGGGCCAACGCCAGCAGGCTGATGACGGCCTCGTGGATTTCGGCCCCGTCAAAGACACCGCAGCCACTCAAAATCACGGCCACTTTTTTCATGGCAAACTCCTCGTTGTTGAAAATGTGAGCCAGGATGGATTGTTGTACTTTTGTATGGTTATCGCTCGCCCTCCGCTGGTCAAGTCATCTTGCTGTGCTAGGATTGTTTCGTTTTGGATCCTGCCGTACCTACTCCCTTAAATCTTTTTCCACATTGATCGAGATCATTCTAACTGTCTTGCGATCGGTTTTTACGATCTCAATATATTGTTTTTAATGGCTTTTTATATTCTTACGCACAGTTTTATCACTGTGCGCTCTGATGCGCCCCATTTTTGAACACAGAGTTATCCACAGCTTGAGTCCCTTTATCAGGCGCTGTGTGCTGTTGCTGCGCCCCTTGGTGTGAGGGGGGCCCTGTGGCATCCTAGCGGCTGTTTATCTCTGGCAGGACGATTTCATGGCCCCTAGCAACCCCCTTATTCTGGTCGACGGCTCCTCTTATCTTTACCGCGCCTTCTTCGCCTCCCAGCAGGCTGATCTGCGCACATCGACCGGTTTGCCGAGCGGCGCCGTCCGTGTCATGGCCAACATGATGCGCAGCCTGCGCAAGCAATATCCTGACTGTCATGTGGCCGTGGTGTTTGATGCCAAGGGCAAGACCTTCCGCGACGACATCTATCCCGAGTACAAGGCGACCCGCGCCAGCATGCCGGACGATCTGCGCAGCCAGGTTGCCCCGATCCACCAGATGATCAAGGCGATGGGTTTCCCCTTCCTGATGGTGGAGGGGGTTGAAGCCGACGACGTGATCGGCACCCTGGCCCGCCAGGCGACCGAGAAGCAGCTGCCGGTGCTGATCAGCACCGGTGACAAGGATATGGCGCAGCTGGTCTCCGACCATGTCACCCTGATCGACACCATGAAAGATGTGAAGACCGATCGGGAAGGGGTGATCGAGAAGTTCGGCGTACCGCCCGAGCTCATCATCGACTATCTGGCCCTGATGGGGGACAAGGTCGACAACATTCCCGGCATGACCGGTGTCGGCGAGAAGACCGCACTGGCTCTGCTGCAGGGAATTGGCAGTATCGACGAGATTGCCGCCAACCTCGACAAGGTAGCTGCGCTCGGCTTCCGTGGCTCCAAGGCGTTCGCCGACAAGTTCCGCGAGCAGGAGGAGCAGGTTCGTCTCTCCTATCGACTGGCGACCATCAAGACCGATGTCGAGCTGGAACAGAGTCTGGAAGAGCTGTTGCTCAAGCCGGTCGACAAGGAGTCCCTGCTGGCGGTCTATCGCGAATACGAGCTGCGCAACCTGATCAAGGAGCTGGAATCCGGTGGTGGAGAGGGGAGCGAGAGCGCCGGACAGGACGAAGCTGGCGATGAGAGCGCCGCTCCGGTTGCCGCCATCGAAACCGACTACCGCTGCATTCTGGACGAAGCCGAGTTTGACGGCTGGCTGGAACAGCTGAAAGCGGCACCGCTGTTTGCCTTCGATACCGAAACCACCAGTCTCGATTACATGGAGGCGCGGATCGTCGGCGTCTCCTTCGCGGTTGAGCCGGGCAAGGCTGCTTATGTGCCGTTTGGCCACGACTATCTGGGGGCACCGGTACAGCTGAGCGAGGCCGTGGTGCTCGGCAAGCTCAAGCCGCTGCTGGAAGATCCGACTCGTCTCAAGGTGGGGCAGAACCTCAAGTACGATCGCAACGTGCTGCTCAACCACGACATCGACCTGCAGGGTATTGCCTACGACACCATGCTCGAGTCCTACGTGCTCAACTCCACCGCCAGTCGTCACGATATGGATTCGCTGGCCAAGCGTTACCTCGGGGTCGAGACCACCTCCTTTGAAGATATTGCGGGCAAAGGGGTGAAACAGCTCACCTTCAACCAGATCGAGCTGGAGCAGGCGGCCCCCTATGCGGCGGAAGATGCCGATATCACCCTGCGTCTGCACCAGACCCTGTGGGGTCAGCTGGAGGCCGTGCCGGGTCTCGCCAAGGTATTCAGCGAGATCGAACTGCCCCTGCTGCCGGTACTGGCGCGGATGGAGTTGCTCGGCACCACCATCGATCCCAAGCTGCTGCACCAGCAGAGCCAGGAGATCGAGCTGCGGTTGGCGGAGCTGGAGAAGCAGGC
>NZ_JBQBEO010000002.1:125000-297500 GCF_051919525.1 Aeromonas sp. 6P
GTGGCTGGGGGTGAAAGGCCAATCAAACTCGGAGATAGCTGGTTCTCCCCGAAAGCTATTTAGGTAGCGCCTCGGACGAATACTACTGGGGGTAGAGCACTGTTTGGGCTAGGGGGTCATCCCGACTTACCAACCCCATGCAAACTCCGAATACCAGTAAGTAATATCCGGGAGACACACGGCGGGTGCTAACGTCCGTCGTGAAGAGGGAAACAACCCAGACCGCCGGCTAAGGTCCCAAAGTTCTGGTTAAGTGGGAAACGATGTGGGAAGGCTCAGACAGCTAGGATGTTGGCTTAGAAGCAGCCATCATTTAAAGAAAGCGTAATAGCTCACTAGTCGAGTCGGCCTGCGCGGAAGATGTAACGGGGCTCAAACCAGGCACCGAAGCCGCGGATTCACACTTATGTGTGAGTGGTAGGGGAGCGTTCTGTAAGTCTGCGAAGGTGTATCGAGAGGTATGCTGGAGATATCAGAAGTGCGAATGCTGACGTAAGTAACGATAAAGGGGGTGAAAAGCCTCCTCGCCGGAAGACCAAGGGTTCCTGTCCAACGTTAATCGGGGCAGGGTGAGTCGACCCCTAAGGCGAGGCCGAAAGGCGTAGTCGATGGGAAGCAGGTTAATATTCCTGCACGACTTGTAATTGCGATGGGGGGACGGAGAAGGCTAGGTGGGCCAGGCGACGGTTGTCCTGGTGAAAGTGCGTAGGTGGTGTTTCTAGGCAAATCCGGAGACACAACACTGAGACACGAGACGAACACACTACGGTGTGGAAGCCATTGATGCCCTGCTTCCAGGAAAAGCCTCTAAGCTTCAGATTACAAGTCATCGTACCCCAAACCGACACAGGTGGTCGGGTAGAGAATACCAAGGCGCTTGAGAGAACTCGGGTGAAGGAACTAGGCAAAATAGAACCGTAACTTCGGGAGAAGGTTCGCTCTTGACAGTGAAGTCCCTTGCGGATGGAGCAGTTGGGAGTCGCAGTGACCAGATGGCTGGGACTGTTTATCAAAAACACAGCACTCTGCAAACACGAAAGTGGACGTATAGGGTGTGACACCTGCCCGGTGCCGGAAGGTTAATTGATGGGGTTAGCGCAAGCGAAGCTCTTGATCGAAGCCCCGGTAAACGGCGGCCGTAACTATAACGGTCCTAAGGTAGCGAAATTCCTTGTCGGGTAAGTTCCGACCTGCACGAATGGTGTAACCATGGCCATGCTGTCTCCACCCGAGACTCAGTGAAATCGAATTCGCCGTGAAGATGCGGTGTACCCGCGGCTAGACGGAAAGACCCCGTGAACCTTTACTACAGCTTGGCACTGAACATTGAACCTACATGTGTAGGATAGGTGGGAGGCTTTGAAGGCGTGACGCCAGTTGCGCTGGAGCCGTCCTTGAAATACCACCCTTGTATGTTTGATGTTCTAACGCAGGGCCCTGAATCGGGCTCGCGGACAGTGCCTGGTGGGTAGTTTGACTGGGGCGGTCTCCTCCCAAAGAGTAACGGAGGAGCACGAAGGTTGGCTAATCCTGGTCGGACATCAGGAGGTTAGTGCAATGGCATAAGCCAGCTTAACTGCGAGACGGACAGGTCGAGCAGGTACGAAAGTAGGTCATAGTGATCCGGTGGTTCTGAATGGAAGGGCCATCGCTCAACGGATAAAAGGTACTCCGGGGATAACAGGCTGATACCGCCCAAGAGTTCATATCGACGGCGGTGTTTGGCACCTCGATGTCGGCTCATCACATCCTGGGGCTGAAGTCGGTCCCAAGGGTATGGCTGTTCGCCATTTAAAGTGGTACGCGAGCTGGGTTCAGAACGTCGTGAGACAGTTCGGTCCCTATCTGCCGTGGGCGTTGGATGATTGAAGGGAGTTGCTCCTAGTACGAGAGGACCGGAGTGAACGAACCTCTGGTGTTCGGGTTGTCACGCCAGTGGCACTGCCCGGTAGCTAAGTTCGGAATCGATAACCGCTGAAAGCATCTAAGCGGGAAGCGAGCCCGAGATGAGTCATCCCTGACCCCTTGAGGGTCCTAAAGGGCCGTTGGAGACCACAACGTTGATAGGTGGGGTGTGTAAGCGCGGCGACGTGTTGAGCTAACCCATACTAATTACCCGT
This sequence comes from Aeromonas sp. 6P, assembly GCF_051919525.1. Taxonomy (NCBI): domain Bacteria; kingdom Pseudomonadati; phylum Pseudomonadota; class Gammaproteobacteria; order Aeromonadales; family Aeromonadaceae; genus Aeromonas; species Aeromonas sp. 6P. The sequence continues at coordinate 127,121 of NZ_JBQBEO010000002.1, forward strand.
GAGGCTTAACCATACAACACCCAAGAAGTGTTCTGGGCCTTGTAGCAAATACCAAGCGAACTACTAACTAATTCAGTGATAGCGACAAGCCAATAGGCAACCTCGTTACTCACGTCAGCTTTCTGGATTAAGAATTTGCCTGGCGGCCATAGCGCCGTGGAACCACCTGATCCCATGCCGAACTCAGAAGTGAAACGCGGTAGCGCCGATGGTAGTGTGGCATTCGCCATGCGAGAGTAGGACACTGCCAGGCACCCAATTTCAAGATTACGCCCAGCGTGGTCTTTACCGGTTAGTGTGCTGATATGGCTCAGTCGGTAGAGCGCATCCTTGGTAAGGATGAGGTCCCCAGTTCGATTCTGGGTATCAGCACCATTTTCAAGTTAGTTTTAAAAGCTTTTGCCTGACGGCCATAGCGCCGTGGAACCACCTGATCCCATGCCGAACTCAGAAGTGAAACGCGGTAGCGCCGATGGTAGTGTGGCATTCGCCATGCGAGAGTAGGACACTGTCAGGCACCTATTTAGAAGAGGCCTCCCATTCGGGAGGCCTTTTTGCATTTCTGACTTCCAAAAATCTGCCATGCCGCCGGCATTTTAGTAAAAGTGCTGGGCTATCAAGGGATTGCCCGTTACTCTTTAGCCGTTGCCGATTAACACGTGATGCTGCCAGCGAGGTATTGATGGCTACGTTGAAGGAAATTGCACAGGAAGCGGGGGTTTCTCTCGCCACGGTATCCCGGGTACTGAACGAGGATCCCAGCCTGAGCGTCAAGGAAGAGACCAAGCAGCGGATCTTCGAGATTGCCGAACGGCTGGAGTACAAGACCAGCAGCGCCCGCAAGGGGGTACACAAGAGCAAGCTGCACTTTCTGGTGGTCTATGCCTATCCCCAGAGTACCGAGGTCAACGACCCTTACTATCTCGCTATCCGTTATGGCATCGAGACCCAAAGTGCCCGCCTCAATATCGAACTGACTCATCTCTACAACTGCGGTGAAGGGCGCGAACTGAGCGCCGTGGATGGCATTCTGGTGGTCGGTACCCTCACAGCCGAACGTCTCGTCCAGCTAAGGTCTTGTTCCAGCCAGCTGGTGTTTGTCGACTGCCGTTCACAGGGAGAGTTCGACTCGGTCGATGTGGATCTCGCCCTGATCAGCCAGCAAGTGGTGGATTATTTTATCGCTCAGGGACACCAGCGCATCGGTTATATCGGTGGCCAGGATGAGAATCCGGATCTGCGCGAACTGGCCTTCCGGGATTATGGTCAGCGGCTGGGGGTGGTGCAGGAGAACGACCTCTATCGTGGGGACTTCTCCAGTGCCTCCGGCTACCAGTTGGCGAAGGAGATGCTGGCGGGTGACTGGCCCAAGGCGCTGTTTGTCGCCTCCGACTCCATCGCCATCGGTGTGCTGCGTGCCATTCATGAGAAGGGACTGGCGATTCCCCAGCAGATCGAGCTTATCAGCGTCAACGATATCCCGACCGCCAAGTTCACCTTCCCGCCGCTCTCCACGGTGCGGATCCACTCCGAGTTGATGGGCTCCCAGGGGGTCAATTTGCTGGTTGAGCGGCTGCGTGACGAGCGTGATATTCCCCTTCGGGTACTGGTACCGAGCAAGTTGACCCTGCGTGGCACCACTCGCTGATTTTAGTAAAATACTCTGCTTTTTAGTCGTGCCATCTTGCGGTGGTGCGACTCCTCTCCCAAGTAAACTTATTTCCCATATCATCCCGTGACGTCATATCGTATTGTTTTATAGTTGATTTTATTGCAGTTCAGCCAACGGCTATCAACATCTATGCCACTCATCCATATCTTGCCCTCCTTTATCTCCCGCTTCTGATCTCGCTCACAAAACCATCTGTTCATTGTGATCAGGTTAAAACTTTACCAATCCAAAGCTTATATTTAGTAAATGTTTATCTAGAGTTTACCCAGTTAACGTTGCCTTGTTCCGGGAGGACATGTGAATAACTGGGAAAACGTCCAATTCGTTGGTGAAAACAGGCTGGCCCCGCGTGCCTACTTCTTCTCTTATGCCGACCACGCGCTGGCGGCCACCATGCAGCGCGAGCTGAGCCGCCGTTTTCTGAGCCTTGGCGGCCAGTGGCAGTTCCACTACTTCGACCACCCCCTGCAGGTACCGGAGGCCTTCTATCACAGCCCCATGAGCGAGTGGGGCCAGATCACTGTGCCCAACATGTGGCAGATGGAAGGACATGGCCAGCTGCAGTACACCGACGAAGGTTTTCCCTTCCCCATCGACGTGCCCTTCGTGCCGACCAACAACCCCACCGGCGCCTATCAGCGCAGCTTCACGCTGAGCCCGGCCTGGGGCGGCGAGCAGGTGATCATCAAGTTTGACGGGGTGGAGACCTACTTCGAGGTCTATGTGAACGGCCACTATGTCGGCTTCAGCAAGGGGAGCCGCCTTACCGCCGAGTTCGATATCAGCGCCTACGCCAACATTGGCGAGAACCTGCTGTCAGTGCGGGTGATGCAGTGGGCTGACTCCACTTACATCGAAGATCAGGACATGTGGTGGATGGCGGGGATCTTCCGCGACGTCTATCTGGTGGGCAAATCGGCCACCCATGTGCAGGACTTCTTTATCCGCACCGCGCTGGCCGATGACAATCAAAGTGCCACCCTGAGCTGCGATATCCAGCTGGAAAATCTGGGGGCGCCCGCCCGTGATCACCGTCTGGTCTGGTCCCTGCTGGATCAAGGCCGCGAGATCGCCAGTGGCTCCCTCGATCATCTCGCCATCGACGGCAAGTGTGATTGCCGCTTCACGCTGGATCTGGCCAACCCCCATTTGTGGAGCGCCGAAGATCCTTACCTCTATCAGTTGCAACTCTCCCTCTACAACAGTCAGGGCGAGCTGCTGGAAGTGATCCCGCAGCGGGTCGGGGTGCGTGAAATCAAGGTCAAGGATGGCCTCTTCTACGTCAACGGCCACTACCTCAAGCTGCACGGGGTGAACCGCCACGACAACGACCATCTCAAGAGCCGTGCGGTCGGAATGGATCGTGTTGAACGCGATATCGTGCTGATGAAGCAGCACAACCTCAACTCGGTGCGCACCGCCCACTACCCGAACGACCCGCGTTTCTACGAGCTGTGCGACCAGTACGGTCTGTTCGTGATGGCGGAGACCGACGTGGAGACCCACGGTTTTGCCAACGTCGGCGATCTCAGCCGCATCACCGACGACCCCTTCTGGGAGCCGGTGTTCGTGGATCGCATCGAGCGCCACGTGCACGCCCAGAAGAACCACCCCTCCATCATCATCTGGTCGCTTGGCAACGAGTCCGGCTACGGCTGCAACATCAGAGCCATGTACCAGCGCTGCAAGGCGATCGACCCGACCCGGCTGGTGCACTACGAAGAGGATCGCGATGCCGAGGTGGTGGATGTGGTGAGCACCATGTATTCGCGCGTCTCCCAGATGAACTGCTTCGGCGAGTTCCCGATGGAGAAGCCGCGCATCCTCTGCGAATACGCCCACGCCATGGGTAACGGCCCGGGTGGCCTCAGCGAATATCAGCAGGTGTTCGACCGCCATCCCCACATTCAGGGCCACTACATCTGGGAGTGGTGCGATCACGGCATTCTGGATCAGGACGAGCAGGGGCGTGCCGTCTACAAGTACGGCGGCGACTACGGCGACTACCCCAACAACTACAACTTCTGCATGGATGGCCTCATCTATCCGGATCAGACCCCGGGGCCTGGCCTGCGCGAATACAAGCAGGTGATCTGCCCGGTCAAGGTGCGCGCTCTGGATCTGGCCAGCGGCAAGCTGGCGGTGGAAAACCGCTACTGGTTCTCCACTCTCGACGATATCCGTCTACTGGTCGAAGTGAAGGCCGAGGGCGAACTGCTGGCCAGCCAGCAAATCCGGCTGGAAGGGGTTGCCCCCGGTGCCACCACAGAGCTGCAACTCGAACTGCCATCCCTCGATGGTAGGGAAACCTTCGTCCAGCTGCGGGTCATCAAGGCCAGTGCCACCCGCTATAGCGCGGCGGAGCACCAGCTGGGCCAGTACCAGTTCCAGCTGAAAGAGTCGACTCGCCAGCTGCAGCCCTTTGCCAATCCCAACGCCACCCCGTTGCATATCGCCGATGAGCGCCTTGACCTAACCCTAAGTGGCAGCGGCTTCGCCCTGCGCTTCTCGCGCCTCGACGGCAAGCTGGTGAGCTGGCAGCAGGATGGTATCGAGCTGATTGAGCGCTCGCCGCGTCTCACCTTCTTCAAGCCGATGATTGACAACCACAAGCAGGAGTACGAGAGCCTGTGGCACCCCAACCACCTGCAGATCATGCAGGAGCACTTCCGCACTCTGAGCTGGCGTCAGCTGGGCGAGGCGGTCGAGGTAACGGTCGAGAGTCTGATTGCGCCGCCGGTGTTCGACTTTGGCATGCGCTGCCGCTACGTCTACACCCTGAGCCCGAACGGTCAGCTGCACGTGGCACTCTCCGGTCAGCCCTACGGCGGTTATGACGACATCATCCCCAAGATCGGCTTCGAGCTGGGCATTCGTCAGGATCTCGACCGGGTGCACTACTACGGCATGGGGCCGGGCGAGAACTATCAGGACAGCCGCCAGAGCAACTGGATCGACAGCTTCCAGAGCACAGTCGGCGAGATGTGGGAGCACTACCCCTTCCCGCAGGACAACGGCAACCGCCAGCAGGTGCGCTGGGCGACATTGACCAACCGCCACGGCGCCGGTCTCTACGTGCGGCCCGATGCCCCCATCAACCTGAGCGTCTGGCCCTACAGCTGGGAGCATATCCACGCGGCGCAGCACATCAACGAGCTGGAACCGAGCGGTTATCTCACCCTCAATCTGGATCACAAGGTACTGGGGCTCGGCTCCAACTCCTGGGGCTCCGAGGTGCTGGACTCCTGGCGGGTGCGCTTCGAGCCGTTCAGCTTCGGCCTGACCCTGCTGCCCATCGCTCGCGGCAACCTCAATCCGGCTGCGCTGGCCGGGCTCGATCTCACCATCAACGGCGGGAGGAACCTCGCATGATCACCCTGGACAACCTGACTCTGTTCAAAAACATCTACCGGGAGGGCAAGAAGTGGGGCCGCTGCGTGGAGGCCATCAACAACCTGGCCAACCTCAAGCCCGGTATCTGCCACTCCATCGGTGACTCCCTCACCTACCGCTTGCAGGAGGGGGCCAGCCCGGCCACCTCACTGTTCGAGGGGCAGCGCCGCTACTTCGACGTCCATTACTACCTGGAAGGGGAAGAGACGGTGGAGTGGGCTGCCAAGAGCGAGCTGGCGGTCGAGCAGGCCTATGACGACACCACAGACCGCGAGTGGCTGGCAGGCGAGGTGCGTGAGCGCCAGAAAGTCGGCAACGGTCAGGTGGTGATCTTCGAGAACGACGAGGCTTACAGGTTTGTCGGCGACGGGTCGGTGCGCAAGGTGATCATCAAGGTCACCGTCGAAGGCGGCTACTTCAAGAACAAATAACAAGCCGCTGGTTCTGCACTGATAAAAGCCGGAAGGGCGGGGCTCACCCTACAACCCATGCCTCGCCCTTTCGCGGCAATAACTACAGGTCTGGAGATGCACCATGTCTGATTCCAAACGCAATACGATAGGCAAGTTTGGTCTGCTGTCGCTCACCTTCGCGGCGGTATTCAGCTTCAACAACGTCATCAACAACAACATCGAAATCGGTCTGGCCTCGGCCCCGATGTTCTTTCTGGCCACCATTTTCTACTTCATTCCGTTTTGCCTGATCATTGCGGAATTTGTGTCACTGAATAAGAACTCCGAAGCGGGTGTTTATGCCTGGGTGAAGAGCTCCCTCGGCGGGCGCTGGGCCTTTATCTCCGCCTACACCTACTGGTTCGTGAACCTGTTCTTCTTCACCTCGCTGCTGCCGCGGGTTATCGCCTACGCCTCCTATGCCTTTCTCGGCTACGAGTACATTCTCACTCCGGTGGCGACCACGGCATTGAGCATGGTGCTGTTTGCCTTTGCCACCTACGTCTCTACCAACGGTGCCAGGATGCTCGGTCCCATCACCTCGGTGACCTCGTCCCTGATGCTGCTGCTGACCCTCTCCTACATCCTGCTGGCGGGTGCGGCACTGGTGGGCGGGGTGCAGCCGGCTGACCCCATCACGGTAGAGGCGATGATCCCCGATTTCAGCTGGGCCTTCCTCGGCATCACTACCTGGATCTTTATGGCAGCCGGTGGCGCCGAGTCAGTGGCGGTCTACGTCAATGACGTGAAAGGGGGCTCCAAATCCTTCGTGAAGGTGATCATCGTCGCCGGGATCTTTATCGGGGTGCTCTACTCCATCGCATCGCTCTTGATCAACGTGTTCGTCCACAGCGACACCCTGAAATACACCGGCGGCTCGGTGCAGGTGTTCGAGGGGCTGGCGGCCTACTTCGGCTTGCCGGAGATCCTGATGAACCGCTTCGTCGGGCTGGTCTCCTTCACCGCCATGTTCGGCTCCCTGCTGATGTGGACCGCGACCCCGGTGAAAATCTTCTTCTCCGAGATCCCGGCCGGCATCTTCGGCAAGAAAACCGTCGAGCTGAACGAGAACGGCGTACCCGCCCGCGCTGCCTGGATCCAGTACCTCATCGTGCTGCCGCTGATGGTGATCCCGACCCTGGGCTCCAACACAGCGCAGGATCTGATGAACACCGTCATCAACATGACCGCCGCCGCCTCCATGCTGCCGCCGCTGTTCATCATGCTGGCCTACCTCAATCTGCGGCTGAAGCTCGACCACCTGCCGCGGGATTTCAGGATGGGTTCGCGCACCACCGGCATCGCCGTGGTGTCGGTACTGATCGCCATCTTCTCGGTGGGCTTCCTCGCCTCCACCTTCCCGACCGGCGCCGACATCATGACCATCATCTTCTACAACGTCGGCGGGATCGTGATTTTCCTCGGCTTCGCCTGGTGGAAGTACAACCGCTACGAAGCCTCCCTCAGCGCCGAAGCACGCGCGAAAGAGGCCCAGCCGACGGCGCAGGTTGCCATGCAGACACCATAGCCACTGCATTGACTCTCAATCAAACCGGGTGGCCGTTGGCCACCCGCAAACCGTTGAACCAGAAAAGGAAAAGAGCATGAGCGAGACGATCGAGTTTGCCGAATTCAAACGGGTCGAGATGAAGGTGGGCAAGGTGCTGGAGGTGGTGCGTCACCCCGGTGCCGACAAACTCTACATCGTCCAGATCGATGTGGGTGGCGAGCGGCCGCTGCAGACTGTCACCAGTCTGGTGCCCTACTACAGCGAAGAGGAGCTGATGGGCAGCGAGGTGGTGGTACTGACCAACCTCAAGCCCACCAAGATGCGCGGCGAGCGATCCGAGTGCATGTTGCTCTGCGCCGAGACCCCGGACGAGAGCCAGAGCGTGCTGTTGCAACCGCGGGTGCCGATGGCGCCGGGCACCCCGATCGTCTGAATGGTATTGCGAGCCGGTGCGGGAGACGGTACCGGTTCACCAACGAGGTCGTCCTCGTGGCCCGATCATAACAAGAGAGTAAAGGGCGGGGCCGACAGACCCTTGCCGAACACATCACAGAGTCACAGCGTTCCCCGCAGGGAGCGCGAGTCCATTGGAGGACACCATGTCTGAATCCGTACGCGGCACCATAGGCAAGTTTGCCTTGTTGTCGATGACCTTTACCGCCGTGTTCAACGTCCGCAACATCGTCAACAACAACATCGAGCTGGGGCTCAGTTCCGCCCCTATCTTCCTGCTGGCGACCATCGTCTACTTCATCCCGTTCGTCTTCATCATTGCCGAGTTCGTCTCGGCCAACAAAAACTCCGAGTCGGGGATGTACGACTGGCTGAAAAAACCGCTCGGCACCCGGATGGCCTATCTGGGCTCGTTTCTCTACTGGTTCGTGAACCTGTTCTGGTTCGTCTCCCTGCTGCCCAACGTCATTGCCTACGCCTCCTACGCCATGCTGGGCTATGAGTACAGCTTCTCGCCCATGGTCACCTCGATCATCTCCATCGTGCTGTTTGCGGCTGCGACCCATATCTCCACCAAGGGGGCGAGCTGGCTCGGCAAAATTGCCGAGATCGTGGCCTACGGGGTATTTGCCCTGTTCGCCATCTATGTGCTGGGCGCCCTGATGGCTTTGAGTGGCGATCATGTGCCGGCCCAGCCCATCACGCTGGAGGCGATGACTCCCACCGTCAACTGGGCGACCCTCGGCATCATGTGCTGGATCTTCCAGGCGGCGGGCGGTGCCGAAACGGCGGCGGCCTACCTCAATGACGTGAAGGGCGGCCAGAAGTCCTTCATCAAGGTGATCATCAGTGCCGGTATCGTCATCGGTGCCATGTATGCGGTCGGTTCCCTCTTGGTGAACGTGTTCGTGCCGCGCGAGAGCCTCACCTATGCCGGCGGCATGGTGGAGATCTTCACCGGCATGGCCCAGTACTTCGGGCTCTCCGAGGCGCTGGTGGGCCGCTTCGTCGGCGTGGTGCTGTTTATCGCCATGTTCGGCTCCATGATGATGTGGACCTCGGCGCCGGTGAAGATCCACTTCTCCGAGATCCCGCAGGGGGTTTACGGCGAGAAGACCACCCAGCTCAACGAGCACGGCGTGCCGGTGCGCGCCGCCTGGTGGCAGTTTGTCTTCGTGTTCGCGATGCTGGTGGTCAACGGCTTCGGCTCCGAGTCGGTGCAGCAGATGATGAACACTGCCATCAACCTCACCGCCGGTACCGCCATGTTGCCGCCGATCTTCATCATGGTGGCCTACTTCGTGTTCCGCTGGAAACATGACGACACTCCCCGCGACTTCCGCATGGGGTCGCGCAAGTTCGGGATGGGCGTGGTGTCGGTGCTGATCGCCATCTTCGTGGTGAGCATGAGTGCTTCCGCCTTCCCGGCCGGGGTGGATCTGGTGCGCGCCTTCTTCATCAACGTCTTCATGACCGCGGTCTTCTCGGCGCTGGCCTACTGGTGGATCTCCCGCTTCGAGAAGCGGCAGGCCCGCAAGCTCGCCGGCAATGAGAAGAAAACCGGCAACGGCACGCTGGCCAGCCAGCGCTGATCGGCTGGGTGAGAAAGCGGAACGGGCGGCCTTGGTCGCCCGTTTTTTTATCCATTTTTAGCCGTTTGGGAGCTGTCAGGGCCGGTTTATCGTCAACTTTTGCTGCTCGATATGGCGAAGGCGTTAAGCATTGATGAACAATTATTCGCCGCTCAACTTTGCGCCTCTCCGTTATCGGGGTAAGCTGGAGGTTCGCTTTAGCGGGAGGTGCCAGACATCTCCCGCTCTGTTTCTTGTCCTCCCCAATCCTGACTGTCGCCACGGCAGCAGGATGCCCTTCTGATGGAGACCTTTCGTGCGTCTGGATCCCTTTACTGTTGTGCTGATTGCGGTGGTCACCCTGGCCTCCCTCTTTCCCTGCGAGGGGCAGGCAGCCGTCTGGTTCGGTCTGCTGACCAAGCTGGCGGTGGCTCTCCTGTTCTTCATGCATGGCGCCAAGCTGTCGCGCCAGAACCTGCTGGCGGGCCTCGGTCACTGGCGGCTCCATCTGGTGGTGATGCTCAGCACCTTCGTGCTGTTTCCGCTGCTCGGGCTGCTGCTCACCCCGCTGGTACCGGGCTGGCTGAGCCCGGCCATCTACCTCGGCTTCCTCTATCTCTGTGCCCTGCCTGCCACCGTGCAGTCGGCCATCGCCTTCACCTCGATGGCGGGGGGCAATGTGTCGGCGGCGGTGTGCAGCGCCTCGGCCTCCAGCATCCTCGGCATCTTCCTCTCGCCGGTGCTGGTGGGGATGATGATCCACGTGCAGGGGGAGGGGATCGACACCTGGCACTCCATCCAGTCCATCATGGTGCAGCTGATGCTGCCGTTTGTGGTGGGGCATTTGTCCCGTCCGCTCATCGGCCGCTGGGTCGATAGCCACCGCCCGCTCATCGGCAAGCTGGATCAGAGCTCCATCCTGCTGGTGGTCTATGTCGCCTTCAGCGAGGCGGTGGTGCAGGGGATTTGGCACCAAGTAGGTTGGTACGACCTGGCCAGTATCGTGCTGCTGAGCTGCGTCTTGCTGGCGCTGGTGCTCTGCTGGAACGTCTGGATCAGCCGTCGTCTCGGTTTCGACAAGGCGGACGAGATCACCATCGTCTTCTGCGGCTCCAAGAAGAGCCTCGCCAACGGGGTGCCGATGGCCAACGTCATGTTCCCGGCCGCCAGCGTCGGGGTGATGGTGCTGCCGCTGATGATCTTCCACCAGATCCAGCTGATGGTCTGCGCCGTGCTGGCGCGCCGCTATCACGAGCAGGGAGAGTGATACTCGCGCCGTATTTGCTGTCATAACAAGAGGGAGGCCCGTTGGCCTCCCTCTTCTCATCTGCATGCCGATCGGCGGATTAGCGTTTGCGCCAGACGGTGAGCTGCGCCACCGTGTGCTGGTACTTGCGGGCGGTCTCGCGGATGACGAAGGGCACATCCCGCGGCGGGCAGTGCTCCTCGAACTCCGCCGCCAGCAGTCGTTGCAGCGCCTGATAGGTGGTGAGCGCCTCGCCGTTTTCACGAATGCCGCCGAGCCAGTTGGCGGGCGGGGTATATTCCGCCAGCCAGGTGTAGGGGCTGGTGAGCACCAGCAGGCCACCGCTGCGCAGCCGGGGAGCGATATCCCGCAGGAAGCGGGCGGGCTCCCGCAGCCGGTCGATCAGGTTGGAGGCGAGCACCAGATCATAGTGGTCATATTTGGGCTTGAGGTTGCAGGCATCCCCCTGACTGAAGTGGATGCGCTCAGCCTGACTCGCCCCCAGCCCGTGGCTCGACAGGCGCGCCTCGCAATACTCCACCAGTTCACCCTCCAGCGGAATGGCGTAGCGGAAGCTGTCCTGGCTGGCGAGGGCCAGCGCCACATCGATGAAGCGGGCCGAGTAGTCGACCCCGTCCACATGCTGGAAGTGGCGGACCAGTTCGAAGCTGGCGCGGCCGGTGGCGCAGCCGATATCCAGCGCCCGCTGGTGGTTGCTGCAGAGCTCGCCAGCAAGATCAGCAAGCGTCTTGGCGTAGTTGGCGACCCCGAAGTGGCTCGGGCCGTACTGGAAGTCGAGGTACTGAGCGACCAGCGTGTCGGTTTCATAGGGATTCACGATAACGGGTTCCTGATAACGGGAGACCAGATAGCGGAAACCCGCATGCTGGAAGAAGTGGCGCCGGAAGGCGTAACGGGATGATTTGAGCGCTTCGTTGCCCGTGCTGATCCAGCTGCCCCCCTTGATCAGGGTGTGCTTGCCATCAAAGGTGGGGGTAGAGAAGTCGTCGTAGAGCGGGTGGATTTTAAAGCCGTCGAAACCGTCGATGGCGGTGCTGGTCCACTGCCAGATATTGCCCACCAGATCGAAGAACTCCCCTTGCGGGCAGGCATCCACCGGGCAGGAGGAGGCAAAACGGGCCAGATTGATATTGCCGGGTGCCTCCGTCCAGTCCGGCTGATCGCCGGGTAGCTGCTCGCGCAGCAGCATCCATTCCGCCTCGCTCGGCAGCTGGATGGGGAGTCCGGTCCGGGCCGCCTTCCAGCGGCAGAAGGCAGCCGCTTCCAGCTGGTTGACCTCCACCGGCCAGTCCCATGGCATGACGACCTGCTCGGTCATCAGCCGCAGCTGCAACTGCCCGGGTTCGGCGGGGTCGCCGACCCAGAAGGTGGGCATCTGCGCCTTGGCGTACTGGCACCAGCCCCATCCCTCCTCATCCCACCACTGTTGCTGGCCGTAGCCGCCCGCCTGTACGAAGGCGAGGTACTCGGCATTGCTCACCAGCATGCGGCTGGCCTGAAACGGGGCCAGCTCGATATGGCGCTCGCCATATTCGTTGTCCCAGCCGTAGGTGGCGTCCCGCTTGCCAAGGCACACCTTGCCGCCGGCCACCGGCAGCAGGTTGTTGGCGGGCACCTGATCAATTCGGTGGCGGGCTTCAGTGCAGGCGGGCCAATAAGGCTGCGGTCGCACCCAGGCGAGCGGCAGCTGGCGGATCAGCACGCTGGAGGTCTCGAGGTGGATGCGCTCGTGCTCTATCCCCATCAGGATCACCCAGGCCGGGCTCTGCCAGTCGATGGGCAGGGTGAGCGGCATCTGGCGAATGAAATCGCACACCAGCGTACGAACTTTGGCTCGATAGCTGCGCAGTTCGCTGACCTTGGGCCAGTCGTAGTGGGTCTCGTCCAGATCGTCCCAGCTCATCTCGTCCACCCCGATGGCGACCATGGCCTCGATGCGGGCATCCAGCCGCTGATCGATCAGGCGCGCCGCCAGCAGCTTGTTGATAAAGAAGGCGGCGGTGTGGCCGTAGTAGAAGATGAGCGGGTGGCGCAGCGGGATCGCCTTGTTGAACCAGGCCCGCTCATCGGCCAGACAGTCGAACAGCGAATCGTAGAGATCGAAGGTCTGGCAAAAGTAGGTGAGCAGCTCGCGCCGTTTCTGCTCGGGATCGCTGCCGGTCAGCAGCGGGGTGCGAGTCGGCTCCGGCAGACCGATGGCAGTGGCATAGAGAGGGCTTGCTTGGGTCACGCTCTGACTCCTTGTTGGCAGTGAAGACTGACAAGACAGTGGTAATGACATTACCGCAATGGAGAGCTTGGTACGCACGAAGTACCACTATTGGCTCAACAGACCGGCAGGGCAATTAAAAACTTCCACGGGCTGTCAGCATAGTGACCGGCAGGACGACCCGCCAATCAGCCACGATCATATCCGTTCGAGAATGGTTATTTTCACCAAAATATGGTCTAAATGGCTCTCTTAATTCTTCGTTCTGTTCTGGGTGAAAAAGTTATTTCCTTTTGAATCATTAGGTTAATTTTTGGCTCACGCTTTGCAGAGCATGAAAACCAATTGGCCCTGGGTGGCCAACACATAAGGAGGAGAGTAGCGATGAAATGGATGATGGTTGTCATGTTGATGGCGGGGCTCAGTGGGTGTCACTGGCTGGATCAGACCAGAGTGACCGGCGCGGGGGCTGTGGTCGAGCGCCAGCAGGCACTGGGCGAGCGGGTGACCCGTGTGCTGGCGGGAACTCCGGCCACCCTCCATTTGGTGGCGGGGGCGCAGCGCGGCATCCTGATCAAGGGGCAGGCAAATCTCTTGCCGTATCTGGAGCTGAGTGAGCGCGGCAGCAAGCTGGAGATCGAGGTAAAGGAGGGTTACCGACTGCGGCCTACCGAACCGCTGGAGATCACCATCATCCTGCCAGAGCTCAGTGAAATGGCGCTGGCAGGTACCGGCAACGGCGATCTGCACGGCTTCAAGGGCGAGGCGCTGGAGCTGTCAGTGGCGGGAACAGGTGGTATCGTCGCCAGTCAGCTGGAGCTGAAACGGCTGGAAGGGAATATCGCAGGCACCGGCAGTCTGGAGCTGGGCAGCGGTTCGGCACAGGCCATCGAGCTGAACATTGCCGGTGCTGGCGATGTGCTCGGGAGCGAGATGCGCGGCAACCAGGTAGAGGTCAATATCGCCGGCAGCGGTGATGTGGCGGTGCGGGCGCAGGAGACGCTGAAAGTCGGCATCGCCGGCTCAGGCAACATCGCCTACTGGGGCGATCCCAAGGTAGAGCAGCAGATCGCAGGCTCCGGCGGCGTGACCCGAGCGGGCAGCTGATATCAACCGATCACCACAACTGAAACAGGCCCGCAACGGGCCTGTTTTGATCAGAGGTGGCGGGCGTGAAAGCGCAGGTGCGCCTCGATAAAGCTCGCCACGAAGTAGTAGCTGTGGTCATAGCCCTCGTGGCGGTTGAGCTCCAGTGGCCACTCCTTGCTGGCGGCCACTTCGGCCAGCGCATCGATATGCAACTGCTCGGCGAGGAAGGGATCATCCAGCCCCACATCTACTAGGGTGGGCAGCGGCGTGACCGGCTGGTGGCGCAGCAGCTGGCAGGCATCCCACTCCTGCCACAACAAGGGATTGCTGCCGAGATAGGCGCCGAGCGCCTTCTGGCCCCAGGGGCTGCGGCTTGGATGGCAGATCGGGCTGAATGCCGACACCGAGCGGTAGCGACCGGGCTCCCGCAACGCGGCGATCAGCGCACCGTGACCGCCCATGGAGTGGCCGCTGATGGCGCGGTGGGTCGAGACCGGGAAGTGGGTCTCTATCAAGTCAGGCAGTTCGCGGGTGACGTAGTCATACATCTGGTAGTGCGCCTGCCAGGGGCTCTGGCTGGCATTGACGTAAAAGCCCGCGCCCATGCCGAGGTCATAACCGGGATCGTCCGCTACGCCGTCGCCGCGGGGGCTGGTGTCCGGCGCCACCAGGGCGATGCCAAGCTCGGCGGCGATACGCTGGGCACCCGCCTTCTGCATAAAGTTCTCATCGGTGCAGGTGAGGCCGCTGAGCCAGTAGAGTACTGGGACTTTCTGGCCGGTGAGGGCCTGAGGCGGCAGATAGATGGCAAAATTCATCTCGCAGCCGAGCACGCTGGCGTGGTGGCGATAGCGCTTGTGCCAGCCGCCGAAGCTCTTGTTGCTGCTGATAATCTCCAGATTCATCGAAGGACTCCTGTACCCCGCCCACGATGGCGGGCGGGGCGATCATGCTCAGTAGTGGATGACGGTGCGGATGCTCTTGCCTTGGTGCATCAGATCGAATGCCTCGTTGATCTGCTCAAGCCCCATGGTGTGAGTGATGAAGTCATCGAGGCGGAACTCACCCTGCATGTAGCGCTGCACATAGCTCGGCAGTTCGCTGCGACCGCGTACCCCGCCGAAGGCGCTGCCGCGCCAGACCCGACCGGTCACCAGCTGGAACGGACGGGTGCTGATCTCCTGACCCGCGCCGGCGACGCCGATGATGACCGACTCGCCCCAACCCTTGTGGCAGCACTCCAGCGCCGCACGCATCACCTTGACGTTGCCGATGCACTCGAAGGAGAAGTCGACGCCGCCGTCGGTCAGCTCGACGATCACCTCCTGAATCGGTTTGTCGTAATCGTTCGGGTTGATGCAGTCGGTGGCGCCCAGCTTGCGGGCAAGCGGAAACTTGCTCTCGTTGATGTCGATAGCGATGATGCGACCGGCCTTGGCCAGACGGGCACCGATCACCGCCGAGAGGCCGATGCCCCCCAGACCGAAGATGGCGACGCTCTCACCCTCCTTCACCTTGGCGGTGTTCATCACGGCGCCGATGCCGGTGGTGACGCCGCAGCCGAGCAGGCAGACCTCCTCCAGCGGGGCGGCCGGGTCCACCTTGGCGATGGAGATCTCGGGCAGCACCGTGTATTCGCTGAAGGTGGAGGTGCCCATGTAGTGATAGATGGGCTGGCCATCTTTCGAGAAGCGGGTGGTGCCGTCCGGCATCAGCCCCTTGCCCTGGGTGGCGCGGATCTTCTGGCAGAGGTTGGTCTTGCCGGATCTGCAGAACTTGCACTCGCCGCACTCGGGGGTGTAGAGCGGGATCACGTGATCGCCTACCTTGACGCTGGTGACGCCCTCGCCGACCGATTCGACGATGCCGCCCCCCTCGTGGCCGAGAATACAGGGGAAGACCCCTTCCGGATCTTCACCGGAGAGGGTGAAGGCATCGGTGTGGCAGACGCCGGTCGCGACGATGCGCACCCGCACTTCGCCCGCTTGCGGTGGCATGACCTCGACTTCTTCGATGGAGAGGGGCTGACCCGGACCCCAGGCGATGGCGGCCTTACACTTGATGCTTTGAACCTGTGCCATGAATGACATCCTTCTTGTTGAGCAGGGTGAACAGAGATGAGTTCGGACAGTCAGTGTAGTTTCCCGCCGATTTGGTGATAATGAGGGCAAATCTCAAATCACTTTTACACACAGGTAATAATGTTCGGCTGGGAAGGGATCTGTGAATTTGTCAGCGTGGCGGAGCAGGGGGGCTTTACTCCGGCGGCACGCAAGCTGGGAGTATCGGTGGCGCAAGTGAGCCGTCAGGTGGCGCAGCTGGAGGATCGGCTGCAGGCCAAGCTGCTGCTGCGCACCACCCGTCAGGTGCGGCTCACCGAGCTTGGCGAGATCTACTATCGCCACTGTCGTCAGCTGCTGGACAACCTCTACGAGGCAGAGCTGGCGGTGGGGCGCCATCAGGCGGTGCCGCAAGGGTCGCTGCGCATCACGGCCCCCGTCTCCTACGGCGAGAGCCGCATCGCCCCGCTGGTGAATGACTTCATGGTGCGCTTCCCCCAGCTGGAGGTGACCCTCAACCTCACCAACCAGCTGCTGGATCTGGTGCATGAAGGCTACGATCTGGCGCTGCGGTTAGGTCATCTCAAGGATTCGACGCTGGTGGCGCGCAAGCTGGCGCAGCGGGTGCCCTATGTGTGCGCCTCACCGGCTTACACCGCCCGCCACGGCATACCCAACAGCCTCTCCGAGCTCACCCGCCACACCTGTCTGGTGGGCAACAGCGACGAGTGGCACTTCACTCTGGATGGTCGCCCCCACAGCGTGCGGGTGCGCGGCCTGTTGCAGTGCAACAGCGGCCATGCCCTGCTGGATGCGGCGCTCAAGGGGATCGGCATCATCCAGTTGCCGGACTACTACGTGAGTGACCATCTGGCCCGGGGGGAGCTTATCGAGCTGCTGCCGGAACTGCGAGCGCCGGCCGAGGGGATCTGGGCTCTCTATCCCCATAACCGCCACCTCTCCCCCAAGGTGCGGCTGCTTGTGGACTATCTGGCCGAGCGGCTGAGCGACCCGCACCAACCGGCGCTGGTGATGCCGATTGGTTAGGGTATGCCGGGCTTCAGTGGAAGCTCGTATACATAACAGAGTCATCAAGAATCGAGTATCATCCCCAATCAGATAGATGGGAGCAGGCCGAGCTGTGAATATGCCAGAGTCGGCTCTTCGCATTTGTAGCCATTTTTGTATTCAGTGATGAGGAAGTTAATTAATGTCAAAACCAGATATCCGGCTTCAGGACTCTCTTGTCGCAGGCTTGATTAACGGTGTGATCAACGGCTTGATTGCACACTGGCATTTCAAGGGGGTCGATTCTGTTCCCTTGTCGGTCAATGCCATTGCCCACGAGCAGACATCAGTGTGGGGCGAGGCAGTATCCCTGACCTTTGGTCTGGGGATCATACTGTCGCTGATCACCGCAAAGCTGTTCGTCAGCCATCTGCACAAGGCTCGTCCTGCGCTGCAGAGCAGCTTCAATCCCTCGTTCTTGCGCACCATGCTGCCTATCGCGATTACCCAGTGTGCCGCCCTGTTCGGCTGGTTTGTGGCGCTGGCGGTGATCTGGACCAAATACATGGGTGAAATGGCCGTCTCCAGCTTCTGGGCCGCCATTCTGGTCGGTGGATTTGCTTTTGTTATCACCTTGTTTATCGAGTATCGCACCAAGCAGAATCTGATTTTCAAGAAAGTCAGCCTTCTGGATTGATTCTGCCTCCCCATTTATTTCAGAAAAGGAATAACCCTCATGAGTGATCCGAAGAGCGCGGCAACCGAGAAAACGGCCGCTACCGTGCCTGCCGCACAGGACAAGACCAAGCAGGCCCGTTCGCTGACTTATGGTATTTTCCTGGCGGTTTTTATTCTCTGGATTTACAGCCTGTGGGCCGATCGGGTGACCCCTATGACCGATATGGGAAGGGTCAATGGCGAGGTGATCCGTCTTGCTCCGCAGGTATCTGGCCCGGTGGCCAGCATCCATGCTGCCAATAACGATGAGGTGTCGAAAGGGCAACTGCTGGTCACCATCGAGAAAGCCCCGTTTGAGCTGGAGGAGAAGGCGGCCGAGCTCGCTTTGCAGCAAGCGGCCCAGTCCTATCATGCCGATTCTGCCTCCATCAAGGTTGCGAAAGCCAATGAGGCTTCCGCCCGCGCTGCGGCCAACAACGCCAGATTGCAGGTGGAGCGTTACCGGGCCCTGCTGAAAAAGGGCACAATCAGCCGTGCAGCCATGGATGACAGCCTGACCCAGCTGCAAACCGCCGAGGCCAATCTGGCGCAAACCGTCTCTGCGCTGGAAAAGGCCCGTTTTGAGATTGGCCCGCGCGGTGAAGAGAACCCCGAGATTCAGGCCGTGCTCAACAAGCGTGCCCAAGCCCGCCTCAATCTCGAGCATACCGAGCTGAAGGCGCCCGCCAATGGCGTTATCACCAATCTGGCGCTGGCCAAAGGCAACTATGCCAGCGCAGGCCAGCCGCTGCTGACGTTCATCAATACCGATAAACTCTGGCTGACCGCCATGGTGCGGGAGAACTCGCTGGCTTATTTGAAGCGGGATGACGCCGTCAAGGTGGTGTTTGATGCTTATCCGGGTAAGGTCTTCACCGGCAAAATCACTTCCATCGGCTTTGGCAGCAGTGGCAATGGCAGCCTGCAGGTCAATACCGGCACCGGGTTGCTGGATTCCCCTACCTCCCAGCCAAGCGCCCAGCGCTTCCCGGTCAATATCCAGTTTGATGACCTTCCGCCCGGCGTGAACCCGCGTTTCGGTGGTCGTGCTGTCGTCGCCTTCTACCCGGGAGAGTCCTATCTGGGTGAGCGGCTGGCAGATATCTGGATATGGGCATGGAGCTACATAAGCTATGTTTCATAGTCCAGCCAATGCCTTGCTGCGGGTAGCGCTGTTTCCGGTGCTACTGCTGTTTTGGCAATTTGTCTTTGGTACGGATTTACCGCTGCTGGCTCCGGCCATGTGCGCGGTATTTCTCACCACCACCCATAATCCGCCACCGCTCATCATGGTGTTTCTGATGGCCGGGGTCTTGTATCTGACCTCCTGGATACAGGCATGGCTGGCAACCTTGTTGCTGGATTACCCCCATGTCTATTACCTCGCGCTGCTGGGCGTATTCTACTGGTGCATGGATCGCACCCGAAAAAACGCGCAAGACCTGATAGCAATCCTGCTCATCGTGGCGACGGCCATGATTGCGGTGTTCGTCAAACAGAAGGGGATTTCGGTCGACCAGATACCGCTGGCATTGCTTAAGAACATCTTCGTGGCAGGGTTTACCGCGTATCTGGCCTATTTCATCTTCCCGGGTGGTGAGCCGCTAACGGATGCCGCTGCTGCAGCCAACAGTGCAGGCAAGACGCCTCATCAGGATTGGCACACCCTGTTCAAGGCGGTGCTGGTGCTGACCACTCTCTGTGTCGGTATCACCCTGGATCTGGAGCAGAGCACCATCATTGCCATCGTGGTCGCGCTGATTATCAAGGATCCCAATCCGGCGCTGGGGCACAACTACGGTATCCGGCGGTTGCTGACCACCTATGCCAGCGTGCTCTATGCCGTGCCGCCCCTGATCATGTGCGTGTTTCAAACCAACCTGATTGGGCAACTGGGGGTCACTCTGGTGTGCGCCCTGTTTATGGGGATCCACGCAGTCGAGAAAAAGGCCAGTTACAACTCGATCCAGCTGCTCTATTCGAGTTATGTGGTACTGGTGTTCTACTCGATCACCTCGACTAGCATCGATGCGCTGAGCGATGGCATGATCCGCTTTGGCTCGGTGATGCTGGCGGTGATCCTGGGGGTAATGGCACTGATCATCATGCAGCCCAGGTCGCCTGCCGAGGTGGCAGTGCAGCGAGCCGGCCACCACCCCGGCTGAGAACCTGCCTCTACCGCTTCTGCCGTAGTCATAAAAAAGAGCCCTTGAGAAATCAGGGGCTCTTTTTATTGGCAAGCGAGGGTTAATCGATCACTCGATGTTCTGGATCTGCTCGCGCATCTGCTCGATAAGGACCTTCAGCTCGACGGCGGACTGGGTCACTTCGGCGTTGATGGACTTGGAGCCAAGGGTGTTCGACTCGCGGTTGAACTCCTGCATCATAAAGTCGAGACGACGGCCACAGGCGCCACCCTTCTTCATGATCTTGTTGGTCTCGCTGATGTGCATCTCCAGACGATCCAGCTCTTCGGCCACGTCGATCTTCTGGGCCAGCATGACGATCTCCTGCTCGATGCGGGCCGGATCCAGCTCCACCTTGGCTTCGGCCAGACGGTCGGTGAGCTTCTGGCGCTGCCATTCGATGATCTGCGGCAGGTGGACGCGCACCTTCTTCACTTCCACCTGAATACCGGCCAGACGCTGTTCGATCAGCGCCTTGAGGTTGGCCCCTTCGCTGGCGCGGGAGGCGAGGAAATCTTCCATGGTCTGGTCAAAACCGCCGAGCAGCTCGGTGGCGACCGCGTCCATGTCCTGCTCGGCGGCGGCCATGACGCCGGGCCAGCGCAGCACGTCGACCGGGTTGAGCTGGCCCTGGCCCGCTTCTTTCATTACCCAGCTGGCGCTGTCGATGATGAGCTTGGCCAGTTCTTCATTGATGTGCAGCTGGCTGGCGGCGGCCTGAGCGGCTTCAAAACGCAGGTTGCACTCCACCTTGCCGCGCTGCAGCTTGGCGCGGAAACGCTCACGCAGAACCGGCTCCAGGCTGCGCAGTTGCTCCGGCAGGCGAATGTAGGTTTCCAGATAGCGCTGGTTGACCGAACGAATTTCCCAAACGGCTGTGCCCCAGTCGCCCTTGAATTCCTTGCGGGCGTAGGCGGTCATGCTGTGAATCATTGATTGTTCCGGGCTTGATGAAGTGTGCGGCCAGTATACTCAGCCCGGCCCTGCTCGTCAGCCGATGCCGTGGTTTTAGCGGCTGATATTTGGGGCGGGATCACTTATAATCCCCCGCCAATTTGAGCCAGCCCAGAGGTCCGTTCCATGTCACGTCCAAGCGATCGCAGTGCCGCGCAACTTCGCCCGGTTACCATTACCCGCAATTTCACCAAACATGCAGAAGGCTCAGTGCTGGTGGAGTTCGGTAACACTCGCGTGCTCTGCACCGCCAGCGTCGACACCAGCGTGCCGCGCTTCCTGAAAGGGAAGAATCAGGGCTGGGTGACTGCCGAATACGGCATGCTGCCGCGCTCCACCCACTCCCGGATGAACCGCGAAGCGGCCTCCGGCAAGCAGAGTGGCCGTACTCTGGAGATCTCCCGTCTGATCGCCCGCTCCCTGCGCGCGGCGGTAGACCTGACTGCGCTGGGCGAGCACTCCATCACAGTTGACTGTGATGTGCTGCAAGCCGATGGCGGCACCCGTACCGCCTCCATTACCGGTGCCTGCGTGGCGCTGGTGGATGCGCTGAACTGGATGGTTGAGAAGGGCATGATCAAGCAGAGCCCGCTCAAGCAGATGATCGCCGCCGTCTCCGTCGGCATGTATCAGGGTGAAGCCATCTGCGATCTGGAGTACATCGAAGACTCCGCCGCCGAGACCGACATGAACGTGGTGATGACCGAAGATGGTCGCATCATCGAGGTGCAGGGCACCGCGGAGGCCGAGCCCTTCACCCACGAAGAGCTGCTGGAGATGCTGGCCCTCGCCAAGGGCGGCATCGCCGACATCATTGCGCTGCAGAAGCAGTCGCTCTCCTGATACCAGGACCTGTTGATGTTTCGGCACAAGTCGCGTTGCAGTGTCAAAGGATGCCAGGCTAGGCGCAGGATGCCGCCAATGGTTATTCCCTTGGCAAGTCCTGCAACAACGCATGGCATCCTTTGCCACGCAACCCGTAGGGACGGGGCGGTTTTTGTGCATAACGTCGTTATTCGATGCCTCGTTTGGATTACCAAACTTCGCATCTCATGCCTAGTTCTGCGCAAAAACCGACTCCGTCGCGGCTGTGACGAAGCGTCAACAGATCCTGCAAACGCGGCATTGACCGCGTTTTTTTATACCCCCACACAAGACAACGACAAGCCAAGCAAGGAGCCAGAATGAAAGCCTACCAGCGTCAATTTATCGAGTTCGCCCTGGAGAAACAGGTCCTCAAATTCGGTGAATTTACCCTGAAATCCGGTCGTAAAAGCCCCTACTTCTTCAACGCCGGTCTGTTCAACAGCGGCCGCGATCTGGCCCGTCTCGGCCGCTTCTATGCCGCCGCGCTGATGGATGCCGGCATCGAGTTCGATGTGCTGTTTGGCCCGGCCTACAAGGGGATCCCCATCGCTTCCGCCACCGCCGTGCAGCTGGTGGAGCAGCACGATGTGGATGTGCCCTGGTGCTTCAACCGCAAGGAGGCCAAGGATCACGGCGAGGGTGGCAATCTGGTGGGCAGCCCGCTCAAGGGGCGCATCATGCTGGTGGACGACGTCATCACCGCCGGCACCGCCATCCGTGAATCCATGGATCTGATCCAGGCCAACGGCGCCTCGCTGGCGGGCGTGCTGATCGCGCTGGACCGTCAGGAGAAGGGCAAGGGCGAGCTCTCCGCCATTCAGGAGGTGGAGCGTGACTACGGCGCTCACATCATCGCCATCATCCAGATGAGCGACCTGATTGCCTATCTGGAAGAGAAGCAGGCCGAGCAGCCGGAGTTGGCGGCACAGCTTGTTGCAATGAAGGCTTATCGCGCCCAGTACGGTATCTGAGCTCCGCTCACACCGCGCAATAGTTGAATGCGGCGCCCGTTTGCTCTCTGGCAGCAAACGGGCGCCGTTTTTTTCATCTTCAAAAAGTGGATCATGTGGCTTGAGCTTTCCCTTACAGTAAAGGTTAGGGTTTGCCCGTCGGCGTTTTGTGGTGCCGACGGGTTCCGGGGAGGAACAACATGACCACTCACCTTCAATCACCCATTCATCTGCAGTTGCCGCTCAGCGGCATGAGCTGCGCCAACTGCGCAGGCCGCATCGCGACCAGCCTCAACAAACTCGACGGGGTATCGGCCACCGTCAACTTCGCGCTGGAGCAGGCGGCCATCGAGCTGGCCAGCCCTGACCGCCTGCCGGCGGTGCTCGAAAGCATCAAGAGTCAGGGTTACGACTACGGCAGCGAGACCTTTTTGTTTCAAATTACCGGTATGACTTGTGCCGGTTGTTCGGCTCGACTGAACAAAATGCTGGCGGCGCTGCCCGGCGTTATCTCGGCCGAGGTCAACTTCTCCATCGAACAGGCCCGGATCGTGCTGGTCCCCGGGATGCAGACGCCAGCCGCTTTGCGCGAGCAGGTCGAGGCGCTCGGCTTTGGAGCCCAGCTGGCACAAGGCTCGGCCAGCGGCCGCCGCCAACAGTTGCTGGAGCGGGAAGCGCAGGAAGCCGCCACAGCCCGTCAGGCACAAACCCGGGTCATCGTCTCGGCTTTGCTCACCCTACCGCTGCTGGTAGGGATGCTGGCCATGGCCGGACTGTTCCCCTGGCATCTGCCCGCCTGGCTGGAGCTGCTGCTCGCCACACCGGTGCAGTTCTGGATCGGCGCCCGCTTCTATCGCGGCGCCTGGCTCGCCATCAAGAACCGCGCAGCCAATATGGATGTGCTGGTGGCTACCGGCACCAGCGCCGCCTACTTCTACAGTCTCTATCTGTTGTTGACGCTGGGGATGGCTGCCAGCGGCAAGCTCTATTTCGAGGCGAGCGCCATCATCATTACTCTGATTTCGTTGGGGAAACTGCTGGAAGCTCGGGCCAGACGCAGCACCCAGTCCGCCATTCGCGAACTGATGGCGCTGCGGCCGGAAACCGCCACCGTCTGGCGTGGCGAGAGCTGGCAGAGCGTCGCCATCGATGAGGTGCTGCGCGGCGATCGGCTGCGGGTGCTGGTGGGTGAGCGGGTGCCGGTGGACGGCAAAATCGTGAGCGGCGCCAGCGAGCTGGATAAGTCGATCCTCACCGGCGAGAGCCTGCCGGTGCCGCGCAGTGTGGGCGACAAGGTGCTGGGCGGAGCCATCAACCGCTCCGGCGTTCTGGAGATCGAAGCCACTACCGTGGGGGAGGACTCCAGTCTCAGCAAGATTATCGCACTGGTGGAGAGTGCCCAGATGGGCAAGGCGCCGCTGCAACAGTTGGTGGACAAGGTCTCCGCCGTGTTCGTACCGGTGGTGATGGCCATCGCCCTGTTCACCCTGCTGGTGTGGTACGCCATCAGCAACGACTTCGGTCAGGCCCTGCTGGCAGCGGTGGCGGTGCTGGTGATCGCCTGTCCCTGTGCGCTGGGGCTGGCAACGCCTGCGGCCATTGTCACCGGCACCGGGGTGGCGGCGCGTCACGGCATTCTGATCAAAGATGTCGATACCCTGCAGAAGGCTCACGCCATCAAGGCGCTGATCTTCGACAAGACCGGCACGCTCACTCAGGGCAAGCCGGTGCTGGCCAGCTGGAGCGGCAACGATGAGCAGCTGTGCCTGGCCGCCGCCCTGCAGCAGGCGAGCGAACACCCGCTGGCGCGGGCCATGCGCGAGGCGGTCGGCAACGATGCGACACTACCCCAGCCGGAGGTGGTCGAGGTGCGGGTCGGCGCCGGCATAGTCGGTCAGGTGGCGGGCCACAGGGTCGCTATCGGCAATGGCTCTTTGCTGGCCCAGCTCGGCATTGTAGTTCCACAACAGGTTGAACAGGCCGCCGACGGCGCGACCCGGGTTTGGGTTGCCATCGACGGTGCTGTGGTTGGCATAGCGGCTTTGGCCGATACCCTGCGTCCCGAGAGTCTGCAAGCTATCGCCACCCTGCGCCAGCGCGGCATCGCCAGCTGGCTGGTGAGTGGCGATGCGCCGGCGCCGGTGGCCCATATCGCCGCCAAGCTGGGGCTGGACGGGGCCTTCGACTCCGTACTGCCAGCCGGCAAGGTGGAGAAGGTCGCGGCGCTGCGGGCGCAAACCCGCGGGCTGGTGGCAATGGTGGGGGACGGGGTGAACGACGCCCCCGCGCTGGCGGCGGCGGATGTCGGTATCGCCATGGGCTCCGGTTCCGATGTGGCGATGGAGACAGCTTCCATTACCCTGATGCGATCTGACCCGCGGTTGGTGGCCGATGCCATCGATATCTCGGCGGCGACCTGGCGCACCATACAGCAGAATCTGTTCTGGGCCTTTGTGTTCAATATCATCGGCATTCCGCTGGCGGCACTGGGTTACCTCAGCCCCGAGCTGGCGGGGGCGGCCATGGCCCTGAGCAGCATCACAGTTTTGAGCAATTCCCTGTTACTGAAACGCTGGCAGCCCAGGGCGGCGCACGGGCCAGCATCCAACCCGATCAGTAAGGAGGCATAAATGAACATCAGCAAGGTTGCCAAGGCCACTGGGCTGACCGCCAAGACTATCCGTTATTACGAGAGCATTGGCCTCATCACAGCCCCGGTACGCAGTGACAACGGCTATCGCAGTTACACCGAGGGGGCGTTGCGGGAGTTGCGTTTCGTCAAGCGGGCGCGGGAGACCGGCTTCAATCTGGAGGAGTGTCAGGAGCTGCTGGCGCTCTATCGGGATGAACACAGAACCAGCGCCCAGGTGAAGAAGCTGGCGCAGGAGAAGATCGTCGATCTGCGCGCCCGCATCGCCGGGTTGCAGGCCATGCTTACCTCCCTGGAAGGGTTGGTTTGCTGCTGCCACGGGGATGAAAATCCCGAGTGCCCGATCCTCGACGAATTGGAGAAGGGGTGAGCAAGACTCACCTGCCAGCGCAGAAGAAATCGATATTGATTGATTAACTTCTTAATAAGCGGCGCTTTATTGTTGCGGGTCAGGGGGTAATGGTAGACTGCTCGGCTCTTGTACAGGAGTACTCAGTTGACCCAGAGTGTGACACGCCAGGTTAAGCAGGCCATTATGGCCCAGCTCTATACCCATGCATCGTTCAGTCTCCCCTGTTTGGGCGTGTTGGCATTTGGCTGGAGTCTGCTGTTTCACGACTATCTACCCGCCATCGAAGCGCTCGGTTGGCTGGCTGGCACTTTCCTGTGGCTGCTGGGTCGGGGCTGGCACCTGCGCTGGCGTCGAGCCCGCCTGCACCAGACTCCGTTGCCGGTGCTGGAGCGGGAGCTCTTTATCGGAGCCACCATCACCTCAATCATCTGGGCTCTCGGGGTGCTGCTCTACATGGACAAGCTGCCCGATACCTACCGGGCCGCCATGATGATGCTCTCCAGCCTCATTCTTACCGGCAGCGCCATCATGCTGTTTGGCAGCCGCCGTACCCTCTATGGTTCCGCCCTGCCGCTGGGCATGGCGATGCTGTTCGAGCTGGGCAATGGCAACGAGCAGGAGCGGATCGTATCCTGCATGCTGGCGGGCTACCTGTTTGTCTTTTTGCCGACCCTGTTGCGCCGGATGCGGCGGGATCAGATCGCCTCGCTCCACCACCGTTTCTCCAACGCCGAACTGGTGGCCGAGCTGAAGGCGGTCTCCGAGCATTTGCGTCTCACCTCCCGCCTCGACGGCCTGACCGGCATCGCCAACCGCGCCCATCTCGACGACTCTCTGGAGCGGGCCTGGCGGCGCTGCCATCGCGCCCGGGCGCCGTTGTCGCTGGTGCTGGTGGATGTGGATTACTTCAAGCAGTTCAACGATCTTTACGGCCATCAGCTGGGGGATGACTGCCTGCAACAGGTGGCGGGGCTGCTGGCCGAGGTGGAGCGGCGCGAGGATGATCTGGCGGCCCGTTACGGGGGCGAAGAGTTTGCCCTGCTGCTGCCCTGCACCGGCATGCAGGGGGCATTGCAGGTGGCCGACAATGTGCGGCAGGCGCTCAAGGAGCTGGCCATCCCGCACCAGAAGTCACTGGTCTCCGGTCGGGTCACATGTAGTTTTGGTGTTGCGACACTGATACCGGACAACAGCATGAAAATCGCCGATTTGATCCAAAAAGCGGATGCGGCCCTGTATCAGGCCAAGCATAATGGGCGGGATCGAATCGAAGTAGCCTTGATGGGTAAGGTTGCCTGAATTTAACGTGACAGATTAAAGAGGTTGTCTATGCAATGTCATCGTATCGAAGAGCTGCTGGAGTTGTTGCAGCCTGCCTGGATCAAGGAACAGGATCTCAGCCTGGTGCAGTTTGTTGCCAAACTGGCCCAAGAAGCGGGATTTGAAGGGCCTCTGTCCGAGCTGACCGACGACATGCTGATCTATCACCTCAAGATGCGGGAATCCGACAAGCAGGCGATGATCCCCGGTCTGGCCAAGGATCATGTGCCCGATTTCAAAGAGGCACTGCTCAAGGCTCGCGGAATCAAGTGAATCTTTAGCGGAAGCGCATCACCTCGTGGTGATGCGCTTTTTTGTTGCCGAAAATTGCGATCCAACCCCAATATTAGATACATCTAATCCACACAATTAGCATGCTGTTTAAGATATAATCCGCTCCATAACAAATAAGGGAGCGATGTCTTGCAATGGCCGACCACGATAAAATCGATATCAAGGACGTCACCGACAAGGGCGTAACCGGGACCTTCAACCCCAATACGTTCAAAGCCAGCGACGACAGATTCAACCCGGGCAACCGCATCTATGTGCGGGCCCAGAAAGGGTATTGGCAGCGGATGCGCAAGGCCATGGGCTGGTTCTTTGTGGCGCTGTTCGTGCTGCTGCCCTGGCTGCGTTACGACGGGCGACAGGCGGTGCTGTTCGACCTCGGTCACCAGCAGTTCCATATCTTTGGCGCCACCATCTGGCCGCAGGATCTGACCCTGCTCGCCTGGCTCTTCATGATCGCCGCCTTCGGACTCTTCTTTATTACCACCTTCCTCGGTCGGGTCTGGTGTGGCTATCTCTGCCCGCAGACGGTCTGGACCTTCATGTTCATCTGGTTTGAAGAGAAGCTGGAAGGGCCCGCCAACAAGCGGCGCAAGCTGGACGAGGCGCCCTGGAGCGGCGAGAAGCTGGCCCGCAAGGGAGCCAAGCATCTGGCCTGGCTGGCGATCTCGCTGGTAACCGGCCTGACTTTCGTCGCCTACTTCCAGGATGTAACTGAACTGGTGCCGGATCTCTTCACCCTGCAGGCTAGCGGATGGGTGCTGTTCTGGGTGCTCTTCTTCACCATCATCACCTACGGCAATGCGGGCTGGATGCGCGCCATCATGTGCATCCACATGTGCCCCTATGCCCGCTTCCAGTCCGCCATGTTCGACAAGGACACCTTCATCGTTGGCTATGACACCAAGCGCGGCGAAACCCGTGGAGCCCGTTCCCGCAAGGCGGATCCCAAGGCGCTGGGGCTGGGTGACTGTATCGACTGCGATCTGTGTGTGCAGGTCTGCCCGACCGGCATCGATATCCGCGACGGCCTGCAGTACGAGTGCATCAACTGTGGAGCCTGCGTCGATGCCTGCGACCAGACTATGGAGCGGATGGGTTATCCGAAAGGGCTCATCAGCTACACCACAGAGCACAAGCTGGCCAACGACTCCACTCAGGTAGCACGGCCCAAGCTGATTGGCTACGGGCTGGTGATGGCGGTGATGCTGGGGGTATTTGTCTACAACGCCATGTCCATCATGCCGATGGGACTCGATATCCTGCGGGATCGCAACCAGCTGTTCCGCGAGAATAGCGAGGGGCTTATCGAGAACACCTACACCCTCAAGATCCTCAACAAGACCCTGCAGTCCCAGACCTACCAGCTGGATGTGGAGGGCTTGCCCGAGTATCAGTGGTTCGGTCCCCGCGAAGTGACCCTGAAGGCGGGCGAGATCTATACCCTGCCGGTCAGTCTGGCGGTCGATCCCTATAACCTGAAGCGGCCGACGCTGGATATCCAGTTCGTGCTGAAACGGGAGGGGGCGGCGCCCGATGACAGCAAGGGCAACCTGCGCCAGGGCAGCAAGTTTATCAGCCGGTTGTAACCGCTTGCGGCGGCGGGCCGGGTGTGACACCAGTCCGGTCACCAGCGAGCACGGCAATGGCGGGCAGTAGTGATAGAATGGGGCGCAACGGCGCCCCTTTCTTATGGTGGATGACATGCGTTTCAACTATTCCGATCTCAATCCCGACCTCATCATGGATGCGCTCGATCTCAGCGGCCTGCGGCTAGATTCGGGCCTTATCGAGCTCAACAGCTACGAAAACCGGGTCTATCAGTTTCAGGATGAGGATCGTCGCCGCTATGTGGTGAAGTTCTACCGTCCCGGCCGCTGGAGCCGGGCCCAGATCCTCGAGGAGCACGAGTTTGCCACCCGTCTCGCGGAGGCTGAGATCCCGGTCGCCGCGCCGCTCGCCTTCGCGGGCGAGACCCTGCTGGAGCACGAGGGCTACCCGTTTGCCATCTGGCAGAGCGTCGGTGGCCGCCAGTTCGAGGTGGATAACCTCGACCAGCTGGAGTGGGTGGGGCGTTTCCTCGGTCGCATCCATCAGCTCGGTGCCAGCAAGCCGTTTCACCATCGGGTACGGCTCGATGTGGAGAGCATGTTGCACGAACCACGTCAGCTGCTGGCGTCCGGCGAATGGCTGCCGAGCGGGCTGGCGAAGCAATTTTTCGGGGTGCTGGACGAGCTGATCAAGCATGTCAGCGACGCCATGACCCTCGATGTGGCGCAGATCTCACTGCATGGCGACTGCCATCCGGGCAACATTTTGTGGCGGGACGGTCCCATGTTTGTCGACCTCGATGATTGCCGCACCGGCCCCGCGATTCAGGATCTCTGGATGATGCTGAGCGGTGAGCGCCACGAGCAGCAGATCCAGCTCGACACCCTGTTGGCGGGCTACGAGGAGTTTATGGAGTTCGACTCGCGTGAACTGGCGTTGATCGAGCCACTGCGGGCGATGCGCATCGTCCACTACATGGCCTGGCTGGCACGGCGCTGGGAAGACCCCGCCTTCCCCCGTCACTTCCCCTGGTTCAATACCGATCACTACTGGCGCCAACAGATAGCGACCCTGCACGATCAGCTGGAGGCACTGAAGTCGCCGCCGTTGAGCCTGATGCCAAACTGGTGAAATGGAAGGGATCTTGCGTGGCAAGCAGGACTCGATCTCCGGCCCTGATCATTGACGTCAGCATGGCGAAACAATAGGCTTGGCACTGCTTCGGTTCGCCGGGCGTGCCTCACAGTTATCCCCTAACAGGAAACATCATGAAAAAAGTTCTATTTTTCCTTGCTGCCATGCTGATGATCCCCATGGTTCACGCTGCCCCCGAGTTCAAGGAGGGCGTTAACTATGAGGTGGTCAAACAGACCGCGACCGCCAAACCGGAAGTGATGGAGTTCTTCTCCTACTTCTGTCCGCACTGCGCTACCTTCGAACCCATCGTTGACCAGCTCAAGGCCGGCTTGCCGGAAGGGGTTCCCTTCAAAAAGAATCCGGTGAATTTCATGGGTGGCGAAATGGGCCCAGAGATGCAGCGGGCTTATGCCGTGGCTCATTTGCTGAATGCCGAAGACAAGGTTAGCCCGGCTATTTTCAGCAAGATGCAGCAGCGCCAGTATCCGACCAGCCGTGACGATGTGAAGAAGATTTTCGTGGATAACGGCGTCCCGGCGGAGGAGTTTGACGGTGCCGTCGACAGCTTCGCGGTCTCCGGCATGGTCTCCCAGTTCGATCGCAACATGGAGAGCTACAACATTCGTGGCGTACCGGCCTTCCTGGTGAACGGCAAGTACATGATCAAGATTGAGTCTATCTCCTCTCAGGGGCAGTTCGACAAGCTGGTGCAGTTCCTGCTGGCCAAGAAAGACTGATACTCCTTGAGTCGATAAAAAGGCCCGCCGGTGAGAACCGGCGGGCCTTTTGTTTTTTGGCACTCGGGAAGATCAGACCCCGACGTGAAACGCCTGCTTGAGGTTGCGGATGAAGTCCGCATCCCGGCAGAGGGTCTTGCCCGGGCTGTCGGAGATCTTGGCAACCGGGCCGCCATTGCACTCGATCAGCTTGAAGACGATGTTCATCGGGTTGACACCGGGCAGATCGCAGGTGAGCTTGGTGCCGATGCCGAAGCTGGTATTGATGCGGCCGCGGAAGTGACGGAACAGCTGCACCGCCTTGTCGAGGTTGAGGCCGTCGGAGAAGACCAGGGTCTTGTCGGTGGGGTCGATACCGAGGCGCTGATAGTGGCTGATTGCCTTCTCGCCCCACACCACGGGATCGCCGGAGTCGTGGCGCAAGCCCTGATAGCTGCTGGCCAGCTCGAAATCGAAGTCGCGCAGGAAGGCATCCATGGTGATGCAGTCGGTCAGGGCGATGCCGAGATGGTCGGTGAACTCGTCCAGCCAGCTGGTGAGGGCGGCGCGCTGGCTGTGCACCAGCGGGAAGCCGAGCTGCTGGTGCGCCTGGAACCACTCGTGGGCCTGGGTGCCGACAGCGGGCAACCGGTACTTCTGTGCCAGCAGGTAGTTGCTGGTGCCGCGAAACGCCGACAGACGTTCCTTGAGGCGACCCACCACGGTATCCTGCACCGCGTGGGAGAAGCGGCGGCGGGTGCCGAAGTCGATGAGGTTGAACTCGTTCATCTCGTCGCTGCTCAGCTCCCGCTCCAGCTTGTCGATCTTCTGGTCGAGCCGCTCCAGCGCGTGGCTGACGCCGAACTGGGGGTAGCGGAAGCGGTTGCGCATCTCGCTGATGATGGCGAGCACCGGGATCTCCCACAGGATCACATCCTGCCACGGCCCCTCGACCCGTACATTGATGCGGCCATCCTGCTCGAACACCTTCAGCAGGGAGGCATCGAGCGGCTTGCGGCGCAGGTGGTCGAGGTAGTCAGGGGTGAAGAAGGGACGCTCGGCCAGAAAATCGAGCTCTGGCTTGGTCAGGCGCAGGGAGCCGGCGAGGCGCAGTTGCTCCTCGATCTGGCCCATCATGGGCAGTAGATCCTCTTCATTGCGACTGTGAAACTCGGCCACCACCTCGGCATCCGGATAGCGATGAAACACCGCTTGCTGCATGTGCAGTTTGTAGGCGTCGGTGTCGAGCAGGCTGGTGAGAATTGGAGGCATATCAGGCTCCTCGCAGGTGGGCGAACGCCAGCCGCATATGTAGATTGCAGGCGCCGCTATCGAGCTGGCTGGTGAGGATTGGGGGCATATCAGGCGTCCAGCAGGCGTTGAACATCGGTCAGGGTCTGGGCCAGTTCGGCGCCAGCCTTGGTCATCTGGGTGTGGGCGCTGGCAACCGTCGCGGGCGCTATGCCACGGCAGGCATCGAGATGGACGATCACCCGGAAACCGGCGCGGCGCAATTGCAGCACGCTGGTTTTGACACAGTAGTCGGTGGCCAAGCCGCCGACCAGTACGGTATCGACCTTGCGGGCTTGCAGGAATTCGATGAGTCCGGTGCTGCGCCGTTCGGCCAGGTCGTGGAAGCAGGTGCCGTAGGGATGCAGGTCCGGCTCAACCCCCTTCCAGACGAAGAAGTCGTAGTCGATGGGGGCGGGCAGGCCGTCGAGCAACTCGAAGCCCTTGCTGCCCGGCACGCAGTGCACCGGCCAGGTGAGATCGGCGTTGGGTAGATCCAGCGGCAGCAGCATACCGGCAGAGTCAGAGACGGCCCAGTCGGCATTGGCTGGGTGAGAGTCCTTGCTGCCGATCCGTAGCGTGGCGAGGGTGGCCTGAGCGTTAAGCGCAGCCACAATATCATCCCCGCCCGCGACGGGCAGTTCGTTCGGGCAGAGGGGGGTAAAGCCCTTCTGCGCATCAATATCCAGGCTGGCGACGGTTCCCATGATTGGCTCCTGCAAATACTATTCGTGTGATATTATCTACCAAACATTAATGGAAGGCGAGCAGGGCGATCGGGATGCTGAGAATGAGTCTGGATATGGTGGTGCTGCGGTTGCATGAGGAGCGGCTCGAGCTGCTACTGGAGACCCGCGATCGCCCCCCGTTTGCCCACTGCTGGCAACTGCCTGCCCTGCGCATCGACGAGACGCTGGACCGGGATCTGGACGCTGCCCTGCGCCGTCTGCTGGCGGAGTGGGGGCTGGGCGACTGCTACAGCGAGCAGGTCTGTACTCTCGGCAATCTGGAGCGGGATCCCCGCGGCTGGTCCACGACCCTGGTCTATCTCTGTCTGGTGGATCCGGAAGTGGAGGCGATCCACGGCTGCTGGCATCCACTCGCCAACCTGCCGGGGCTGAGCCTCGCCTTCGACCATGTCCAGCTCATCGCCAAGGGGCTGGAGCGGCTGCGGATCAAGAGCCGCTACAGCACCCTGCCGCTGCAACTGCTGGGGCCCGAGTTCACCCTATCCGAGGTGCAGCGCGCCTTCGAAATCATCCTGCAAACACCCATGAATACGGCCGCCTTTCGCAAGCGGATTCATCGCGCCGACATTCTGGTGGATACCGGCCGCAAGCGCACCGGCAAACAGCGCCCCGCTATCCTCTACCGGCTGGAGAGCCCCTGCTGCGTGATGTTCGATCAGGTGATGCATGGAGCGGAAGCATGAGTGAGGCCGGCGTGCACGAGGTGCTGGTGAGTGCCTGCCTGCTGGGTCAGCCGGTGCGTTACGACGGCCAGAGCAAGGGGATCGTCAGCGACTGGCTGAGTGCGCTGGGAGCCGAAGGACGGGTGCTGGCATTCTGCCCCGAAGTGGCTGGCGGTTTGCCGACCCCGCGCCCCCCTGCCGAGCGGCAGGGCGAGCGTGTAGTGACGGCGAGCGGGCTGGATGTGACTGAAGAGTTTGATCGCGGCGCCGAGCTGGCGTTGGCTATTTGTCAGGCGCAGGGCATTCGCTTCGCCCTGCTGAAAGAGGGGAGCCCCTCATGTGGCAGCGGCCGTATCTATAACGGCCGCTTTGAAGGTGTTTCTGTAGCGGGCGAGGGCAAGACCACCGCCCTGCTGCGCCGCCACGGTATTGCAGTGTTCTCCGAGGATCAGTTGGCCGAGTTGGCCTCGGCACTCTCTTTGGATTCTTCCCCGGATTTGGCGGCAACCGGCAGCGGTGACTGACCGCTCTGCCACCCCTCCAGCACCTCGTCCTTCTCCTGCCAGCGCTGGTTTAGCCACTCCTGAAAACCCCGTTTGAACTGCTTGTCGTTGAAGTAATCCCCAATCAGCGCCTCATCCACCGGCAGCTCCTCGATCCGCACCTGAATGCGTTTTACCCGTCCCATCAGGAAGTCCTTGAACGGGGTCTCGGCGTTGTCCGGATAGCGGATGGTGACGTTGATCAGGCTGTCGAACTGCTCGCCCATGGCGGCCAGCGTAAAGGCCAGCCCTGCCGCCTTGGGGGCATCAGGTGGCGATATCGGGAGCGGGCGGCATCCCGTTTCTGCTCGGTGAAGCGGGTCCCTTCCACGAAATTGATGACGGTAGTGGGGATATGGCGAAACTTCTCGCAGGCGTTGCGGGTAGTCTCGATATCCTTGCCGCGCAGGTGCGGATTTCGTAACAGAAATTCTCGCGAATAGCGGCGCATAAAGGGCATATCGAGTCCCCAGCATGCGAGCCCCAACAGCGGGATGTAGATCAGCTCGTACTTCATAAAGAACTTGGGCACCGGCAGCCGATCCCGGAACAGGTGGCCGAGCACCACGATATCAGTCCAGCTCATATGGTTGCTGATGATGAGATACCAGCCATCCTTGCGCAGCTTGGTATTGTCCTCCACCTGCCAGTCAATACGGGTGGTGAGGCGGATCACCAGCGCATTGCAGGCCAGCCACAGGCGCATGAAGCGGTTGTTGAGGCGGCTGCAGGCGCGGCTAAAGGCCGGGATCGGCAGCAGCAGTTTGGCCAGCGACACCAGCAGGATCAGACTGGCGCACAAGGCGGTGAAAAGGATGGTCAGGCCCGCACTGATGATCAGCACCAGGGGGCCGGGAAGCAGGGATAGCATGAATGTTTACTGCGCCTTGGTTGCCAGCAGTTGGCTCAGGGTCTGGTCCTTTTCGTGCCAGATCCCGTTCAACCACTGTTGAAACTCTTGTTGGAACTCGGGGTCATTGAAGTAATCCCCCACCAATTTGCGGTCGATCGGCAAATAGCGGACCTGAACCTTGATTTGCCCGACCCGGCCGCACATGAAGTCCCAGTAGCTGGGGATGCCGTCCGGATAGCCGATGGTGACATCCACCAGTTGATGCAACTGGTCACCCATGGCTGCCAGGGTAAAGGCGATGCCGCCTGCTTTCGGGTGGAGCAGGTGACGATAGGGCGAACCCTGCTTCTGATGTTTGCCCTTGGTGAAGCGGGTGCCTTCGACGAAGTTCATCACACTCACTGGAATGTGGCGGAACCTGGCACAGGCTTTACGGGTTGTTTCAATGTCTTTTCCCTTCAGATGGGGATGCTTTTCCAGAAATTTCCTGGAATATCGCCGCATGAAGGGGAAGTCGAGCGCCCACCATGCCAGACCGAGAAAAGGTACCCAAATCAGCTCTTTCTTGAGGAAAAACTTCAGGAAGGGGATTTTTTGGTTAAAAACCCGCTGCAGTACCAGTATGTCGACCCAGGATTGATGGTTGGCAATCACCATATACCACTCATTCCGGTGCCCTTTGTCCACTCCGACCACCTCGAAAGGGGTTTTGATGATGGTTTTCTGGATCAGATTGTTGAAACCGATCCAGCAGCTGGCACAGCCATCGAGCAGCCAGTTGCAGAGGGTGCGCCACCCCTTGAGGGGGAGCAGGAGCTTGAGCAGACCCAGCGAGAAGATGGGGACAAACCAGAAGAGGGTGTTGAAAAAATAGAGCAGGGTGGAGAGGCTGCCGCGCAGTCGCTCTGTCAGCTTGTTGGGCATGAGTCGGGTCCGTCTCGCTGTCGATAAAGGGCCATCAAGTGGTCAGATCTGTGGCCATAATATCAGCCGATTGCCTGCGAGACCATTCAGAGCCGTTACGGGGTTGGACTCACCCTTTCCCTTCTGTCAGCTGCTGCGCAGTCGCGACAGCAGCCTGTCCATGGCGCGATAACCGAGCGCCTCGATAAGATGCTCCTTGCCGATGGCGGGTTGCCCGGCCAGATCGGCGATGGTGCGTGACACCCGCAGGATGCGATGCCAAGCCCGGATGCTGAGCCCCAGCTTCTGGATGGCGTTCTCCAAAAATTCGGCATCTTGCGGTGATAAGCGGCAAATATCTTCGATTTCACGACTATCAAGGAGATTGTTGAGCTTGCCGTTACGGCTCAGCATGCGCTCTCGCGCCGCCAGCACCCGATCGCGGATCTGCTGACTAGACTCCCCCCGCTCCGCCTTGCCTGTCAGGCTCCCCTTGGGCAGCAGTGGCACCTCCACCGTCAGGTCGAAGCGGTCGAGAAAGGGGCCGGAGAGCTTGCCGAGGTAGCGCAGGATCTGATCCGGACTGGAGCGGGTCTGGCCGTCGCCATAGTGGCCACAGGGGCTGGGATTCATGGCGCCCACCAGCTGGAAGCGAGCGGGAAAATCGACCTGACGGGCGGCCCGGCTGATGGTGATGTGGCCGGTTTCCAGCGGCTCACGGAGGGAGTCGAGCACCTTGCGCTCGAATTCGGGCAATTCATCCAGAAACAGCACCCCGTTGTGGGCCAACGATATTTCGCCGGGCCGCGGGTGGCTGCCACCGCCCACCAGCGCTACTGCGGAGGCACTGTGGTGCGGCGTGCGATAGGGTCTGTGGTGCCAGTGACCGGCGCGCGGGGTGAGGCCACCGATGGAGTGGATGGCGGCAGTCTGCTGCGCTTCCTGCTCGCTGAGCGGCGGCAGAATGCCGGGCAGACGGCTTGCCAGCATGCTCTTGCCGGTGCCGGGCGGGCCGATGAACAGCAGGTTGTGGCTGCCGGCGGCGGCGATCTCCAGCGCCCGCTTGGCCTGTGACTGGCCAATCACATCCTGCAGATCCGGTACGTCGGGCAGGCTCTCCGCGCTTTGGGGATCCGGCAGCGGCAGTTCGTATTGGCCTGCCAGCCAGGCGGTGACGGCCAACAGCTGGTGAGCGGTGCGCACCTCGGCATCCTGAATAAGGGAAGCTTCGGGGCCGTTCTCCCGCGGCACCAGCAGAGTCCGTCCCGCATCCCGGCAGGCGAGCACGGCGGGCAGCACCCCGAGCACAGGACGGATCTCTCCGGTCAGGGCCAATTCCCCTAAAAATTCGTGATCGAGCAGGTATTTTGCCGGTATCTGCTTGGAAGCAGCGAGAATGCCGATGGCGATGGCCAGATCGAAACGGCCCCCCTCCTTGGGTAGGTCGGCGGGGGCCAGATTAACTGTGATGTGTTTGCTCGGGAACTCGAAATTGCCGTTGAGCAGGGCGCTGCGCACCCGATCCCGCGACTCTTTCACCGAGGTTTCCGGCAGGCCGACCATGTTGAAGGCGGGCAGGCCGTTGGAGAGGTGAACTTCCACTGTAACTTGCGGGGCCGAGATCCCGAGGCTGGCACGGCTATAAACCACAGCTAATGACATAAATCCCGTCCTTGAGTTGATATATGTTCTGACTAACTGCTTGTTGTTGGTTTTTTATTCCAGAGTTCCGGCTGAGGAATAGCCAAAATCAGTGGGTTGTCACAGAAAAAAGGCTTGCCCAATAAAAATCACCGTGCTAGTTCTAATAGCCATTCGCGGTAGAAACCGCCCCAATTTCACAGGATTTCCGGTTGTAACTATGAACATGGCCTCCCGTTTCGTCAGCATTATTGTGGTCCTAGTGGTGATTATTATCTCACCGCTCGGGGCTCGTTTAGCTGCACGGAACAAGGGATAGACCCACCACCGGACAGAACGAAACAAGCGACCCCCGAGCCTCACAGCTCGGGGGTTTTTTTTCGACCAAAGGACAGGATTTTCCACATGAACGGCGCGCAGTTTTTGGTACAGGCTCTCAAGAAACAGGGTGTGACCCAGGTGTTTGGTTACCCGGGCGGGGCCATCATGCCGGTCTACGATGCCCTGTATGACGGTGGTCTGGCCCATCAGCTCTGCCGCCACGAGCAGGGTGCCGCCATGGCGGCGGTCGGTTATGCCCGCGCCTCCGGTCAGGTGGGGGTCTGCATCGCCACCTCCGGCCCCGGCGCTACCAATCTGGTAACCGGTCTGGCGGAGGCGTTGCTCGATTCGGTGCCGCTGGTGGCCATCAGCGGTCAGGTGCCCTGTTCCGCCATCGGCACCGATGCGTTTCAGGAGGTCGACGTGCTCGGCATGTCCCTCTCCTGTACCAAGCACTCCTTCATGGTGACCGATGCCGCCGATCTGGGGCGCGTGCTGGCAGAAGCTTTCGCCATCGCCACCGAAGGTCGCCCCGGCCCTGTGCTGATCGATCTCCCCAAGGATGTGCAACTGGCCGCCGTGCCTGCCCAGAGCCCGCTGTTTGCGGTGGAAGAGCCGGAGGTGCTCAATCCCTCGGAGCTGACCGCAGCCCGCACTCTGCTCGCTGCCGCCGAGCGTCCGGTGCTCTACGTCGGTGGCGGAGTGGGCATGGCCAATGCCGAGCAGCAGTTGCGCGACTTTGCTGCCGCAACTGGCATGCCTGCGGTCACCACCCTCAAGGGGATTGGAGCGCTCGACCCCGATAGTTCCGTTTATCTGGGCATGCTCGGCATGCACGGCACCAAGGCCGCCAACTACGCGGTGCAGCAGTGCGATCTGCTGCTGGTGGTGGGCGCCCGTTTCGATGATCGGGTGACCGGCAAGCTGGAGGAGTTTGCTCCCGAGGCCAAGGTGATCCATCTCGATGTGGATGCCGCCGAGTTTGGCAAGCGCCGCGCCGCCGAGGTGGGTATCACCACGGATCTCAAACAGGTGTTGCCGCGCCTCGCCATGACTCTCGACATCGCCCAATGGCGTGAACACTGCGCCGCCATGGCCCGCGAATATGCATTTCGCTACGACCACCCGGGTCAGGCCATCTACGCTCCAGCCCTGCTCAAGCAGCTCTCTGCCCGGCTGCCGGAGAGCAGCGTGGTGGCCTGCGACGTGGGTCAGCACCAGATGTGGGTGGCCCAGCACATGCGCTTCACCAGCCCGCGCAACCACCTCTCCAGCGCCGGTCTTGGCACCATGGGTTTCGGTCTGCCCGCCGCCATCGGCGCCAAGATGTCGCGCCCGGAGGATGAAGTGGTGCTGGTGAGCGGTGACGGCTCTTTCATGATGAACGTGCAGGAGCTCGGCACCATCCGCCGGGCCCAGCTCAAGGTGAAGATGGTGCTGCTGGATAATCAGCGCCTCGGTATGGTACGCCAGT
Source organism: Aeromonas sp. 6P (assembly GCF_051919525.1). Taxonomy (NCBI): domain Bacteria; kingdom Pseudomonadati; phylum Pseudomonadota; class Gammaproteobacteria; order Aeromonadales; family Aeromonadaceae; genus Aeromonas; species Aeromonas sp. 6P. The sequence goes on from NZ_JBQBEO010000002.1 coordinate 165,931, forward strand.
GGCAGGAGCTGTTTTTCGATGGCCGCTACAGCGAGACCATCCTCTCCGACAACCCCGATTTCGTCGCCCTGGCTGCTGCTTTCGGCATTCCGGGCGAGACCATCACATGCAAGGAGCAGATAGCCGGAGCCCTCGATCGCCTGCTGGCAAGCGAGAGTGCCTACCTGCTGCATGTGGCTATTTCAGAGGAAGAAAACGTCTGGCCCCTGGTTCCGCCGGGAGTCGCCAACCACCAGATGATGGAGCAACGCCCATGAACCCGCACACCCTTGCCCAGCCAGCATTTGCACAACACACCCTGCATATCCACGCCCAGCCCAGACCCGAAGTGATGGAGCGGGTGCTGCGGGTGGTGCGTCACCGCGGTTTCAATCTCTGCGCCCTTAATATGGAGCAGGATTGCCAACAGCTGCGGATCACGGTTACTGTCGAGTCGGTGCGTCCCATCCAGCAGTTGTGGAGCCAGCTGGTGAAGCTGGTGGACGTCTCCCGGGTCGATGCACTGGAACAGCAACCCCGGATCAGAGCTTAAGGAGCCAAGCCAATGTCACAGCCTTCCCAATCAGCCTCTCAACCAAAGTACATCTGGTTCAACGGCACACTGGTGCCCTGGCAAGATGCTCAGGTGCACGTGATTAGCCACGCCCTGCACTACGGCTCCTCGGTGTTTGAGGGTGTGCGCGCCTACGATACCCCCAAAGGAACCTGTATCTTCCGTCTGCAGGAGCACACCCGCCGCCTGTTCGACTCCGCCAAGATTTACTGGATGGACGTCCCCTACAGCGAGTCCGAAGTGAATGAAGCCTGCCGCACCGTGGTGCGCGAGAACGGCCTGAAGAGCGGCTACCTGCGCCCGCTGGCCTTTGTCGGCAACGTGGGGCTGGGGCTGCATCCACCGCTGGATGCCAAGGTGGACCTGATGGTGGCAGCCCTGCCGTGGGGCGCCTATCTGGGGGAGGAGGGGCTGAAAAACGGGGTGGATGTGTGCGTCACCTCATGGAACCGGCTCGCTCCCAACACCATCCCCACCGGCGCCAAGGCGGGCGGCAACTATTTGTCTTCCCAGCTGATCAGCCGGGAGGCCAAGCGCAACGGCTTCGCCGAAGGGCTGGCGCTGGATGTGAATGGCTACCTGAGCGAAGGCGCGGGGGAGAACCTGTTTCTGGTGAAGAACGGCGTGCTGTTCACCCCGCCTGCTACCGCCGCCATCCTGCCCGGCATCACCCGTGACACCATCATGACGCTGGCGCGTGACTTGGGTTACGAGGTGCGCGAGCAGGCGCTGCCCCGTGAGGCGCTCTATGTGGCAGACGAAATCTTTATGACCGGCACCGCCGCCGAAGTGACGCCGGTGCGCTCCGTCGATCGAATGAAGGTGGGCGCTGGCAGCCGTGGCCCGGTGACCGAGCAGCTGCAGAACGCCTTCTTCGGCCTGTTCAATGGCAAGACTGAAGACAAGTGGGGCTGGCTGACGCCCGTCAACGACTGATGAGAGAGGGGAGGCTCCATGCCTCCCCGAGTCGCTTCCGGTGAGCGCTTTCCAGAGGAGTGCTCACCAGGATCGATTCCGATCCACTCGTATCATCACCGCATAACGCATCGAGCCCATATGGGCATTCAGGGAGTAGAGACAATGCCGAAGTTGAGATCCGCCACCACCACCCACGGACGTAACATGGCCGGGGCCCGCGCCCTGTGGCGCGCCACCGGAATGACCGATCAGGATTTCGGCAAACCCATCATCGCCGTGGTCAACTCCTTCACTCAGTTCGTGCCGGGCCACGTCCACCTCAAGGATCTGGGTCAGCTGGTGGCGCGCGAAATCGAAGCAGCGGGTGGTGTTGCCAAGGAGTTCAACACCATCGCTGTGGATGACGGCATCGCCATGGGCCACGGCGGCATGCTCTACTCCCTGCCATCGCGGGAGCTGATTGCCGACTCGGTGGAGTACATGGTCAACGCCCACTGTGCCGACGCCATGGTCTGCATCTCCAACTGCGACAAGATCACCCCGGGGATGCTGATGGCCGCCCTGCGCATCAACATCCCGGTCATTTTTGTCTCCGGCGGCCCGATGGAAGCGGGCAAGACCAAGCTCTCCGACCAGATCATCAAGCTGGATCTGGTAGACGCCATGATCCAGGGGGCCGACCCCAAGGTGTCGGACGCCCAGAGCGAACAGGTGGAGCGCAGTGCCTGCCCCACCTGCGGCTCCTGTTCCGGCATGTTTACCGCCAACTCCATGAACTGCCTGACCGAGGCGCTCGGCCTCTCCCAGCCGGGTAACGGCTCCATGCTGGCGACCCACGCCGATCGCGAGCAGCTGTTCAAGCTGGCGGGTCAGCGCATCGTGACCCTGGCCAAACGCTGGTATGAGCAGGATGACGAGACCGCCCTGCCGCGCAATATCGCCACCAAGGCGGCGTTTGAGAATGCCATGGCGCTCGATATCGCCATGGGCGGCTCCACCAATACCGTGCTGCACCTGCTGGCGGCGGCGCAGGAGGCGGGCGTCGACTTCACCATGGCCGATATCGACCGCATGTCGCGCAAGGTGCCGCAGCTCTGCAAGGTGGCGCCCTCCACCCAGAAATACCATATGGAAGATGTGCACCGTGCCGGTGGCGTGGTCGCCATTCTGGGCCAGCTGGAAAAAGCGGGTCTGGTGCATGGGGATACCCGTACCGTGCTGGGTTGCTCCCTCGTTGAACAGCTCGATGAATATGACGTCAGCCGCCAGCCGAGTCAGGAGGTGGTGGACTTCTACCGCGCTGGCCCGGCCGGGATCCGCACCACCAAGGCGTTCAGTCAGGATTGCCGCTGGCCAGAGCTGGATCTGGACCGCGCCGAAGGCTGCATCCGCTCGCTGGACAACGCTTACAGCCAGGAGGGCGGCCTCGCCGTGCTTTCCGGCAACCTCGCGCTCAACGGCGCCATCGTCAAGACTGCCGGGGTGGATGAGGAGAACCTCACCTTCCGTGGCCCTGCCCGGGTGTTCGAGAGTCAGGAGAGCGCGGTGAACGGCATCCTCGACGGTACCGTGAAAGCGGGCGAGGTGGTGGTGATCCGCTACGAAGGGCCGAAAGGGGGCCCGGGTATGCAGGAGATGCTCTACCCCACTACCTATCTGAAATCCATGGGATTGGGCAAGGCGTGCGCCCTCATCACCGATGGTCGCTTCTCCGGCGGTACTTCGGGCCTCTCCATCGGCCATGTTTCGCCGGAGGCCGCTTCCGGCGGCACCATAGGTCTGGTGGAGGATGGCGACATCATCAGCATCAATATCCCGGCCCGCAGCATGGTGCTGGAGGTGGCCGACAGCGTGCTGGCTGCCCGCCGCGTCGCCGTGGAAGCTCGTGGCTGGAAGCCGCTCGATCGTCAGCGTCAGGTCTCCTTTGCCCTGCGCGCCTATGCCATGTTCGCCACCAGCGCCGACAAGGGTGCGGTGCGTGATCGTTCGATGCTGGGGGAGTAAGTCATGGTCTCTGCGGCTGATTATCTACGCAAGGTGCTGCTCTCTCCCGTCTATGAGGCGGCGCGGGTGACCCCTTTGCAGACCCTTAAAAAATTGTCCGAGCGGCTCGGCAACCATGTCAGTCTGAAGCGGGAGGATCTGCAACCGGTCCACTCCTTCAAGCTGCGTGGCGCCTACCACAAGATCGCCACTCTGACCCAGGAGCAAAAGGATCACGGCGTTATCGCTGCCTCTGCGGGCAACCACGCGCAGGGGGTCGCCCTGTCGGCCGCCAAGCTCGGCATCAAGGCGATCATCGTGATGCCCAAGACCACGCCGGATATCAAGATCGATGCGGTACGCCGGCAGGGCGGCAACGTCATGCTGTTCGGCAACAGCTTCGACGAGGCCTATGCCGAGAGCCGCCGCCTCGCCGAGTTGGAGGGTTACACCCTGATCCCTCCATTCGACGATGTCGAGGTGATCGCCGGGCAGGGCACCATCGGCAAGGAGTTGCTGGAGCAGGACATTCACCTCACCCACGTGTTCGTGCCGGTGGGCGGCGGTGGGTTGGCCGCCGGGGTGGCGGTCTATATCAAGCAACTGCTGCCGGATGTGAAGGTGATCGGGGTGGAGGCGGAGGGTTCCGCCTGTCTCAAGGCTGCCATGGCGGCTGGCGAGCCGGTCAATCTGGAGCGAGTCTCGCTGTTTGCGGACGGGGTGGCGGTCAAGCGCATCGGCGAGGAGACCTTCCGCCTCTGCAACCAGTATCTGGACGAGGTGGTGACCGTCTCCAACGACCAGATCTGCGCCGCGCTGAAAGACATCTTCGACGACTGCCGCGCCATTGCCGAGCCGTCGGGGGCCCTGTCGCTGGCGGGCCTCAAGGCCTACAGCGAGCGGGAACTGGTCAAAGGGGGGCGGATGGCAGCCATTCTGTCCGGCGCCAACGTCAACTTCCACAGCCTGCGCTACGTGTCGGAGCGCTGCGAGATCGGCGAGAAGCGCGAGGGCATGCTGGCGGTGACCATCCCCGAGCGTAAGGGCGCTTTCCTCGACTTCTGCCGTCAGCTTGGCCCCCGCATGGTGACCGAGTTCAACTACCGCTACGCCGATGCCGAGCAGGCCTCGCTGTTCGTCTCGGTGCGCCTCACCGGCGGTGACGAGGAGCTGGGCCAGATCATCGATCAGCTCGGTGGCAACGGCTATCCGGTGGTCAACATGACCGAGAGCGAGCTGGCCAAGAATCATGTGCGCTATATGATTGGCGGCCGCCCGGCCCGGCCCCTCGGCGAACGTCTCTACAGCTTCAAGTTTCCGGAGCAGCCGGGGGCCCTGATGCGCTTCCTCGAGACCCTCGGCTGCCGCTGGAACATCAGCCTGTTCCACTACCGTAACCACGGTGCCGACTACGGCCGGGTGCTCTGCGCCTTCGAGCTGCCGGACGATGACGTAGCCGCCTTCCACGACTATCTGCGCGAGATTGGCTACGGCTGGAAAGAGGTGAGCGACGACCCCGCCTACCGTTTATTCCTGGCTAGTTGATGGCGAGATCGCTATGAAGAAGGAGGGAGGCGTTGGCCTCCCTCAGTTTTTAGGCTGCAATTGGGAACTTCTGTCTGAGCCATTGAAATCCATGGGCCAGCGCCATCACTAGCAGGGTACCGGGCAGCACCGTTTGCCACAGGAATGCTGGCTCTTGTCCTGTCATCAGGATCAGCAAGGGATTGGCGCCAGCCGGAGGGTGAAGAATATTCAGTCCCTGCATCAGGGCGATGGCCAGCCCGGTTGCCAGAGCCATCTGCACTTCAGCGGGGAGCGGAAGCATGCCGATCACCAGTCCGACGCAGGCCGTCAGCAGGTGTCCACCCAGCACGTTTTTGGGGCGCGCCAGCGGACTATCTGGCAGGGAAAACAGCAACACACAGCTGGCCCCGAAAGGTGCCATGACTAGCGCGACATGCCAGCTCAGATTGAGCCATCCCAATATGCCGATGGTGAGTGCGGCGCCCACACCTGCCCATAACGGGCCATACCATTTCGTCATCATGCTTTCCTCTTGGTTTGCCAGAACTGATTAGGCACATTAGGTAGACAGATCGGTGTACTTCAAGAGGCAAATCATGAGTGAGAAGCGTCAACAACTGGTGGCGACGGCCTACCGTCTGTTCAACCGTCATGGCTTTCATGCCACCGGCATAGATCGCATCTGGGCCGAGGCGGGTAGTACCAAGCGCACCCTCTATCGCCACTTCCCGACCAAGGATGCCTTGATTGAGGAGGTGCTGCTCGCTCGTGACCGGGAGTTCTTCGCCTTGCTTGACCAGCGGCTGGCCGGTGTGAGTGGACGTGAAGCTCGCCTGCAGGCGCTGTTTGACGGCTTCGCAGAGTGGTTTGGCCGCTCTGATTTCTATGGCTGCAACTTTATCAACGCCAGCGCCGAGTTTGCCGACCCGCGCCATCCGGTGCGCAAGCTGGTGATGGCCCACAAGCAGGCGTTACTGGGCTGGGTGATAAACCAGCTCAACTGTTCTCTGGCACAGGCCACCGAGCTTTGCCTGTTGCTGGAGGGGGCGATCGTGATGGCTCACAGCTATCAGCAGCCACTGGCGCTGGAGCAGGCCAGAATGCTGGCAAAGACCATTTTGACCGACGATACCGCGATAATGCAGGCCGCTTCACACTCCTGAGCTGCTGGTCATTTGAGGCTGCGTTCGGATGGGATACCCTGAATAGCGGAGAGGCCGCCTGACGGCTTCACACAGGGAAAGTGCGCACTCAGGCGCCCATAACGACTTATTGCAGAGGCGAAAATATGAATAAATCCATGCTTGCCGTATTGGTCAGTGGTTTGCTGGCGGCCGGAGCCGTGCAGGCTGCCGCTCAGGACAATACCTGGTATGTCGGTGGCAAGGCCGGTTGGTCAAAGTATTTTGACGTCGATCAGAAGCAGGTGGTTTCCAGCACCTTGGGAGCGCTCGGCAACACAGGTACTAGCCAAGATGCTCTTGGATTGGGGACGTTTGCCGGGTACCAGGTTAACCCTAATCTGGCGTTTGAGCTGGGTTATGACTGGTTTGGCAAGTACACCTCATCCGGTGAGATGAGCGGGGTCAGATCGAAGGTGAAGCCAAGAGCCAGATGATTCAGGCCACCATGAAGATCAGCTTCCCGGTTAACGATGTGTTCGATCTGTATGGCCGGATTGGTGGTGGCTATGCCTGGACCAATAGTGAGCTATCAGCCCGCACTGCTACCGATTTCATCAAGGAAAGTGGTAACAAGCATGGTGCCGCCTTCGTCGGGGCGCTGGGTGCCGAGTACACCATCGATCGTGACTGGGCTGCCCGTCTGGAGTACCAGTACACCACGCCGCTGGGCGATACCTCGCTCGATCGCTCCGGCATCGAGCTGGATAACGGTCTGATCTCGTTCGGCATGCTCTATCGCTTCGGCCAGCAAGGGGGCGAGGTTGCCGCACCTGCGCCAGCTCCGGCTGCTGAACCGGCCCCTGCGGTCGTGGTGGCGCCCAAGACCTTCAGCCTGAGTTCCGATGTGCTGTTCGAGTTCAACAAGTCGACCCTGAAACCGGCTGCCAATCAGGCGCTTGATGCCCTGTTCAGCCAGATTGTGGCGGCCAATCCGAAAGATGGCGTCGCAACTGTCATCGGTTATACCGACCGCATCGGTTCCGACAACTACAACCTGGCCCTCTCCGAGAAGCGTGCCCAGAGCGTGGCCAGCTATCTGGTATCCAAAGGTTTGTATGCCGACAAGGTGCGGGTCGAGGGGCGTGGCAAGGCCAATCCGGTCACTGGCAACAGCTGTGCCAGCCGCTCCAAGCAGGAGCTGATCGCCTGTCTGGCACCGGATCGCCGGGTAGAAATCCATCTGGAAGGGGTCTCCCAGCCTGTCCAATAAGCAGAGCAACGGGATCGATAAATGTAAAAACGGGAGGCTTAGCCTCCCGTTTCTTATGGGGTGTTTACGATGTTGAGCCTCAGAGCCCGAACAGCGGGCGCAGGCGAATGCCGATGAGGCTGCCAGCGAGGGCCATCAGCATCCAGACCCAGCCATGCAGGCTGCCAGAGGCGGTGCCATCGAAGAAGCCGCCGAGGTTGCAGGCAGCGTACATGGCGCCCATTCCCATCAGCAGGCCGCCGAGGATGGAGGCCAGACTGTTGCCGATCCGCATCGGGGCGAAGGTGCCGCCACCGCTCAAACAGCGCGCCAGCATGGCCCCCAGAATACCGAGCCAGAACATGCCGACCATGGGGTTGATAAAGAGCGGCTGGGCCAGCTTGGGGTTCCCCTCGAACAGGCCAAACAGGGAGGCACCGCGCAGCGCCATGTCATAGACGGCGCCGGTGATGGTCCAGGCCGAGCCGTGCAGAGCGACCACGGACGAGTTGAGCAGGGCGATGATGATGCCGCCGGTCAGCACGGTGAAGCGGCCATCGCGCCAGAACAGGTTGCCGCCGCTGAAGAGGGGCTTGAGCTCGCCGGTGCGCTTGAGTTCGCTGTTGCGAAACAGCAGGAACAGCGCGGCGACCAGCGCCAGATTGAGCAGCATGCCGCTCCAGATATTGCCGGTCAGATCCCGGGCCAATACCACATGGCTGGAGAAGGTAGCCTCCAGTTCGGGGCGGAACTGGTTGCTGATAAGGGTGCCGATGCCGTAGCAGATCAGCACCAGCCAGAAGCGGGGTTGTCCCTCGCCGCAGCAGTAAAGGGTGCCGGTGGCGCAGACGCCAGCCAGCTGCATGCCGATGCCGAACAGGAAGGCACCGACGATGAAAGGAATGCCGATAGCCATCACGTTACCCACCATGGCATCGCCAAAGAGGGCGTGGCTAAAGGAGAGGAAGGTGGTGAACAGCAGAATTTCGATGGCGATGGTGAGCAGGTGAACCCGCACGTAGTAGCTGTTGCGTTTGGTCAGCATTTCGCGCCAACCGAATACGATGCCGAAGCGACTGAAGGAGAGGGTGAAGCCGAAGCCGAATCCGATCAGGGCCATCAGAGCCCATTTCATACCAAAAGTATTGCCAAGCCAGAGTAACGCTCCCCCCGCGATTGCCACGATGGGGAGCGACCATTTTCGAGTCATGTCAGTTGATCCTTGAAGTTGGTTTTTAGAGGGGCGGATCCTATTCCCTCATGGAGTCTAATGCTACCCATTTAACCAGTGCAGAGAAAAAGGGGAGCGCTGACTCCCGTCAGCGCCGGGGATCAATGGCGGGTGGTGTCGAGATGGAAGTGGTGAGTCTGCCTGGTCAGGATGCGGGCGTGCTGGGCGACCATGGTCGCCTCTTCGGCGGCCTGACTGGCGCTCTGGTTGGCCTCGGCAGCCAACCGCGACATCTCGCCGACCTGATGGTGGATCCCTTGTACCAACCGGCTCTCATCGCTCATCAACTGATCGACCTGAGCGATGCGCTGGTTGATCTCCTCGCAGCTCTGCGCGATCCGGGCGACGCTCTGGCGCGCTGTCATCGTGTGAGTGACCGCCTGTTCGACCCGGGCCAGCTCGGTATCCATCTCGCTGGCGGCGCGCAGGCTGACATCCTGGATCTTGCCGATGATGGTGTTGATCTCGGTGGTGGCGCTGCCGGTGCGGGTCGCCAGCGAGCGTACTTCATCCGCCACCATGGCAAAACCGCGTCCCTGTTCACCTGCCCGCGCCGCTTCAATGGCGGCGTTCAGCGCCAGTAGATTGGTCTGCTCCGCTATATCGTGAATGGCGCCCGCCAGCCCGGCAATCTGCTGCGAGAGGCCAGCCAGATCCGAAATGGTATGGGAGACCTGCTTCACGCCCGTGACTTGCTCCCCGATCACCTGTTCCACGGTGTGGATGGCGAGTGTCGCCTCTTGTGCCCGCTCTGCTGACTGCAGGGTTTGCTCCCCCACCTGATGCAGCTGGCTACCCGCCTGTTCAATGGAGTGGGTGAGCTGTTCGATGGCCTGTTCGATATGGTGGGCCGCCCCGACCTGTGCCTGACTGTCATCGGTGTGCCGTTGTGCCATGGCGGTCAGGCTGGTGGCGCGATCATCCAGCGTACTGGCGCTGCGCTGCAGTGACTCCACCAGGGTTGCCAGCTGGTCACGCATGGCCCCGATCTGGCGGATCAGCTCGCCGATGGCGTCGAGGCCCGGCTCCGGCATGGGGCGGTTCAACTCCCCTTCGGCGATGGCGGCGGTGGCTTTGCCTGCGGCCAGCAGCCGCTGTTGGGTGGGGCGTCCCAGCCAGAAGATGAGTCCGGCCCCCAGCAGTGCGGCGCACAACAGCAGGGCGTAACAGAGTCGGGTGGTGTTGGCGAGATGGGCCATCTGTTCGGCGGCATACTCGTTGCCGCGGATGACGGTGGCGTCCACCCCTAGCCGGTGGGCGTTATAGAGGGTGTGCAGGCGTGCCGCAATCGCGCCCGCCTGCGCCAGATCCCCCGCCTTGATGGCGGGGACAAACTTGTCGTTGAGCAACTGCCAGAACAGCTCTCCCTGCATTTTTTGCTCCCCCAGCAGCAGCTCCCTGAGGGGCTCGTTCAGGCTGCTCTCTTGCCAGAAGCGGTTACGGCTCTCGAACTCTTGCTGCAGTCGGACGAGGGTTTGCAGCAGGGCCTCCCGCTCCTCCGGTTTGGCATGGAGCAGGGTGTAGACCTGCAACTGGGATTCGATGAGGTAGAGGGGCGGCGGCAGAATATCGGCTACCACATCCTTCCCCTGTCCCATCTGATCGGCTGCGCTCCGGACCGAATAAAGCCCGAAAAAGCTGATGGAGATCAGCGTGATAATGACCATGATCCCCAGAACCTGACCAAAAAGCAGGGATCTGTCGTGAATGTGCTTGAGCATGTTGTCTCCATTCGGCTCTGTTCATGGATAGCATAGCTCTCTGGCAGGATAGTGAGACTCGGGTGTGGTCTGTTGATGGCGAGTCGGCTCTGGAGAAGGGGAAGTCGCAGTCTGAAGGCCACTGGTGGCACGAAAAAGAACCCCGGCTGATTAGCCGGGGTCGATGGTGGTGAGGCGGTGTCAGGTACGGCTTGGCGCGGCTTTGCCGCTGCGCAGCCCATCCAGACTGAACAGCACCAGCGCGCTCCAGATGCAGGCAAAGGTGAGCAGTTTGTCCATCGCCAGCGCTTCCCCATAGAGGGTGACCGCGAGGATGAACATCAGGCTGGGGCCTATGTACTGGAAGAAGCCCAGGGTGGAGAGCTTGAGCCGGGTCGCGGCGGCGGTGAAGCAGAGCAGGGGGGCCGTGGTGACGGCGCCTGCGGCGATCAGCAGCAGGTTGAGGTGCCAGTCGTTCTGGGTGAGATGGCTGGTGGGGCTGTCGGCAAAGCCCCACAGATAGATGGCTGCTGGCGGCAGCATGATCATGGTTTCGATCAGCAGACCGGTGAGGGCATCGAGGGCCAGTTTTTTGCGCACCAGCCCATAGATGGCAAAGCTCGACGCCAGCACCAGCGCAATCCAGGGCAAGGAGCCAAAGGCGATAAGCTGGATCGCCACCCCGGCAAAGGCCAGCGCCACCGCCCACCACTGCAGGCGGCGCAGCTTCTCGTTCAGAAACACCATTCCCAACAGTACGTTGAACAGCGGGTTGATGTAGTAGCCGAGGCTGGCATCCAGCATATGGCCGTTGTTGATGGCCCAGATGAACAGCAGCCAGTTGCCGCCGACGGTAACCGAGGTAAACGCCAGGGTGAGCAACACTTTTGGCTGGCGCAGCACCGCCTGCACCTTGTGCCACTGACGGCCTGCCAGGGTGAGTACCATCAGCAGCACGCAGGACCAGATCATCCGGTGGGTCAGGATTTCGGCGGCCGGAACGGCAGAGATGGTCTTGAAATAGATGGGGGCTATGCCCCAAAGGGTATAGGCGCACAGGGCGTAGATGACGCCCTGACGCTGGATCTGTTGCGGCATGCGGATGACCTTTACTGAAGCGTTGGATGCGGGAAAACATCGCAAAAAATCAGTGTAGCGATCCTTTTGCGGGGAAAGAAGCGAATAAACAAAGTTTGAGGGATAGGAGGAGGGTGGCTGGCCGGTCAGCCTTTACCGCGGCGGATCTTGTCGACGTCCATCAACAGCCACAACATCAGGGCGATGGCGGAGATCCAGGGGCCCCAGGTCACGTAGGCCTCGCCGTGCCCCAGCACGAAGAACAGCAGGGGCAAACCGATCACCAGAAAAAGTACGCTTCCCAGAAAAAATAGCATTTTTGTCTTTATATTTAACATGTTGGCTTTTTTATCATTATAAGGATTGAGCCCGGTGATGGAAGGCCAAAAATGCAAAAGGGGGATTTCTCCCCCTTTTTGATCCGATACTGCTGCTTTGTCGTGTTATTCCAGCTGAATCCAGGTGCTTTTCAGCTCGGTGTACTTCTCCAGCGCATGAAGTGACTTGTCGCGACCGTTACCGGACTGTTTGAAGCCGCCAAACGGCATGGTCATGTCACCACCGTCCCAGTTGTTGACGAACACGGTGCCAGCGCGCAGGGCGCGGGAGCCTTTCACCGCCTTGTTGAGATCCGCCGTCCAGATCGCCGCCGCCAGGCCGTAGTCGGTATCGTTGCCGAGCGCGATAGCCTCTTCCAGCGTATCGAAACCGGTCACCGCCAGCACTGGGCCGAAGATTTCCTCGCGGAAGATGCGCATCTGCGGAGTCACGTCGTCAAAGATGGTGGGTTCGATATAGAAGCCGCCACTCTCCATATTGGTGCGGTTGCCACCCAGCAGCAGCTTGGCCCCCTCCTGCTTGCCAATCTCGATATAGCGCAGCACCTGCTCCATCTGGATGTGATCCACCATGGCGCCGATACGGGTCGCAGGGTCGAGCGGGTTGCTCGAGATCCACTCGCGGGCATGGGCCAGCAGTCGCTCCATAAATTGCGGTTTGATGCTGTTTTGCACCAGCAGGCGGGAGGCGGCGGTGCACACCTCGCCCTGGTTGTAGAAGATGGCGCCAGCGGCGCTCTTGGCCGCGGCGTCCAGATCCGGCGCATCCGCCAGTATGATGTTGGGGCTCTTGCCGCCGCACTCCATAAAGGCGCGCTTGAGGTTGGACTTGCCGGAGCACTCCACCAGATGTTTGCCGATCTTGGTGGAGCCGGTGAAGGTGATGCAGTCCACATCCATATGCATGGCCAGCGCCTCGCCCACGGTATGACCAAAGCCCGGCAGCACGTTGAACACGCCGTCCGGAATACCCGCCTCCTTGGCCAGACCGGCGATACGCAGGGCGGTCAGGGGCGATTTTTCGGAAGGCTTGAGAATGACCGAGTTGCCGGTAGCGAGCGCCGGGCCCAGCTTCCAGCAGGCCATCACCAGCGGGAAGTTCCATGGAACGATGGCGGCAACCACCCCGAGCGCTTCGCGGGTCACCAGCGCCAGTGCTGACTCCTCCACCGGGGCGACCTGATCGTAGATCTTGTCGATCGCTTCGGCGTTCCAGGCGATGCAGTTGGCGGCGGCGGGGGCGTCATAGCCCATGGCATCGCCGATGGGTTTGCCCATATCCAGCGACTCCAGCAGCGCCAGCTCCACCTTGTTGAGACGCATCAGTTCGGCGAAGCGCTGCATGATCTGTTTGCGCTGTTTCGGCGGCAGGCCGCTCCAGCGCTTGTCGTTGAAGGCGTCACGGGCAGCCTGTACCGCCAGTTCGGCATCGGCGGCATCGCAGGCTGCTACCTTGGTCAGCAGCTTGCCGTTGGCCGGGTTGATGCAATCGAAGGTGGCGCCATTGACAGCATCCCGATAGCTGCCGTTGATAAAGGCTTGCGAGGGCAGGGTCAGATGGGCGGCCTTGTGTTGCCACTGGGCCAGGGTCAGGTCACTCATGTTCACTCCTTGAACCGGCAAAAGTCAGTTTCCGCGTATCAATATGCTAAACATCCTGCCGCTTGTAAATCCATCTTGTAACAATTCATTAAACATTGCCCCCCTGCCGATGCGCCTCTGAATGTCAGAAACTGGCGGGGGTGTTGGCCGAAATCAGCACGCACTCCTGCTCGCCGCTATTGCGAAAACGGTGGGGGGTGCGGCTGTCGAAGTAGTAGCCATCCCCGGCACCCAGCAGGTAGATCTGCTCGCCCACGGTCACTTCAACTTCGCCCTTGATGACGATGCCGCACTCTTCACCCTCGTGGCTCAGCATGTCGTCGCCGGTGTCGGCGCCCGGTGGCAGCACCTCCTGCAACATGCCGATGGCACGGTTGGCACGGCTGTGCCCGACCAGCCGGTAGCTGATGGGGTGAGTGCCGAGATCCGGCATATCGGCGGCGCGGAAGATCACTTCGGTGCCCATTTCGGTCTCTTCGGTGAAGAAGCTGGCCAGCGACATGGGGATGCCTTCCAGCACCTTGCGCAGGGAGGCGACAGAGGGGCTCACCTGATTTTTCTCGATCTGGGAGATAAATCCGTTGGTCACACCGGAGCGCTTGGCCAGCTCGCGCTGGGAGAGGGCTGCCTTGGTGCGAACCGCCTTGAGGCGGTGACCGATATCCATCTATAGACACTCCTTGACTGTTTACTATTATTAAAATTGTGTTAAATGTCTTATACCACCCTGCTGATGCGTCTAGCTAGGGGTGGCACCAGACAGGGCGATAACGGGCCCTTTTTTATGGATTCAGGTGTTTAATTTAATAGGCATTGGCCGACAGTTGCTAAACACCTTAAGGATGAGGTGACCATGAAACCGATCAGCGACATCAATACGCCCTCCGACATGTCCGCCTTCTGGATGCCGTTCACCGCCAACCAGCAGTTCAAGGCGGCGCCGCGTATCCTGAAGTCGGCAGAGGGGATGTATTATCACTCAGAGGATGGCCGCAAGATACTGGATGGCACAGCCGGACTCTGGTGTTGCAACGCGGGCCATGGTCGGCGCGAGATTGCCGAGGCGGTCTCCCAGCAGATTTCCCATCTCGATTTCGCCCCCACTTTCCAGATGGGCCACCCCCTGCCGTTCGAGCTGGCCAACAAGCTGGTGGAGATCGCCCCCAAGGGGTTCGGTCACGTCTTCTATACCAACTCCGGCTCCGAGTCGGTCGATACCGCGCTGAAAATCGCGCTGGCCTGGCAGCGGGCTCGCGGTCAGGGCACTCGCACCCGGCTGATTGGCCGCGAGCGTGGCTATCACGGGGTAGGCTTTGGCGGCATCTCGGTGGGGGGCATTCCCGGCAACCGCAAGTGGTTCGGCTCCCTGCTGACCGGGGTGGATCATCTGCCCCATACCCTCAACATCGCCAAGAACGCCTTCACCAAAGGGCTGCCCGAGGAGGATGTGGCGCTGGCTGACGAGCTGGAGAAGATCGTCTTCCTGCACGATGCCAGCAATATCGCGGCGGTGATCGTCGAGCCCATCGCTGGCAGTACTGGCGTGCTGATGCCCCCCAAAGGCTACCTCAAGCGGCTGCGGGAGATCTGCACCAAGCACGGCATCCTGCTGATTTTTGACGAGGTGATCACCGGTTTCGGTCGCCTCGGCTCCCCCTTCGCAGCACAGGAGTTCGACGTCATCCCCGACATGATCACTTGCGCCAAGGGGCTGACCAACGGCGCCATCCCCATGGGCGCGGTGCTGGTGCAGAAGCACATTTATGACGACATGATGGCGGCAGGCAAGGGGGCCATCGAGCTGTTCCACGGCTACACCTACTCCGGCCATCCGGTGGCTGCGGCTGCGGGGCTCGCGACCCTCGAGATCTATCGCAACGAGAACCTGCTCAGCCGCGCCGCCGATCTGGCGGGCTACTGGGAGGAGGCGGCCCATTCGCTGAAGGGCTGCAAGCATGTGAAGGATGTGCGCAACTACGGGCTGGTAGCGGGTATCGAGCTGGAATCCATGCCGGATGCACCGGGCAGGCGCGCCTATGAGGTGTTTGTTCGCTGCTTCGAGAAGGGGGCTCTGATCCGGGTGACCGGCGACATCATCGCTCTGTCGCCACCTCTCATTATCGAGCGCAGCCAGATCGACGATCTCTTCACCCTGCTGCAGGATGCCCTGCAGGTACAACCTTAATCCATTTGATGGCCCCGCACTGCGGGGCCTTGCGTTGGTTTGCTCAGCGCATTTACCACATCAGTTATCACGGAGGATACATGACATACAGGGTCAGCAACTTCATCAACGGCCAGCCGCAGGAGAGTCGCAGCGAGCGCCAGGGGGCCATCTTCAATCCCGCCTGCGGCAACCAGCAGGGGAGTGTGGGGCTGTCGAGCGCCGCCGAGTGTCAGGAGGCGATCGCCATCGCCGAGCGCGCCTTTGCCGACTGGTCGCAAACCCCGCCGCTGGTGCGGGCCCGGGTCTTTTTCCGCTTCAAGGAGTTGATGGAGCAGCACAGGGACGAGTTGGCCCAGCTCATCAGCCGTGAACACGGCAAGGTCTTCTCCGATGCGCAGGGTGAGCTGACCCGCGGGCTGGAGGTGGTGGAGTTTGCCTGCGGCATTCCCCATCTGCTCAAGGGGGAACACTCTCTCAACGTCGGCCGCGGTGTGGACAGCTACTCCATGATGCAGCCGGTGGGGGTCTGCGCCGGTATCACCCCGTTCAACTTCCCGGCCATGGTGCCGCTCTGGATGTTCCCGGTCGCCATCGCCTGCGGCAACTCCTTCATTCTCAAGCCCTCCGAGAAGGATCCCTCCCTCTCGTTGCGGATGGCCGAGCTGCTCAAGGAGGCCGGTCTGCCGGATGGCGTGCTCAACGTGGTGAACGGTGACAAGGAGGTGGTGGATGTGTTGCTGACCGATCCGCGGGTCGGTGCCGTGTCGTTTGTCGGCTCCACCCCCATTGCCCAGTACATCTATGCCACCGCCTCGGCCCATGGCAAGCGAGTGCAGGCGCTGGGCGGTGCCAAGAACCACATGGTGGTGATGCCGGATGCGGACCTCGATCAGGCGGTCTCCGCCCTGATGGGGGCTGCTTATGGGGCAGCGGGCGAGCGCTGCATGGCGATCTCGGTAGCCGTGGTGGTGGGTGACGAGACCGCCGATGCGCTGGTAGCCAAGCTGACGCCGCTGGTGGAAAAACTGCGGGTGGGCCCGGGGTTGGGCCAGAGCCCGGAGAACGAGATGGGGCCGCTCATCAGCAAGGAGCATCTGGCCAAGGTCCGTGGCTACGTGGATCAGGGGGTGACCGAGGGGGCTGTGCTGCGGGTCGATGGCCGCACCCTGAGCCACGATGAGGGTTACTTTATCGGGGGCTGCCTGTTTGACGAGGTGACCCCCGAGATGCGCATCTACCGCGAGGAGATCTTTGGCCCTGTGCTCTCCATCGTGCGGGTGCCGGATTACGAGACGGCGCTGCGACTCATCAACGAGCACGAGTACGGTAACGGCACCGCCATCTTTACCTGCGATGGCGACACCGCGCGGGACTTCACGGCGCGGGTGCAGGTCGGTATGGTAGGGGTGAACGTCCCCATTCCGGTGCCGATGGCGTTTCACAGCTTTGGTGGCTGGAAGCGCTCCATCTTCGGGCCGCTCAACATGCACGGGCCGGACGGGGTTCGCTTTTATACCCGGATGAAGACGGTGACGGCGCGCTGGCCCCAGAGCCTGCGCAGTGGTGCCGAGTTCTCCATGCCGACCATGAAGTGACGCGCTGGCGCGTGCTCATGGCCTAACCTCTTGCCCCCGCCGGTCGTTGATTGGCGGGGGCGAACTCTGTAAAGGAACAACAGATGCGATTGGGAATTCTCGATTGTGACCGGCTCGATCCCGATCTGGCGGATCGTTTTGGCCCCGTTTACTCCGAGATGTTTATCAGGGGCTTTGCGGCCCTAGCCCCCGAACTGGAATTTCGGGTCTGGTCGGCTCTCGATGGGGAGCTGCCGGAGGATCTGCATGAGTGCGATGCCTGGCTAATCACCGGCTCGCGCCACGATGCTTACAGCGATATCCCCTGGATTCAGGCACTGCGGGCGTGGATCCGTCAGGCGCACGATGCCGACGTCAAGCTGGCCGGTGTCTGCTTCGGTCATCAGGTGATCGCCCAAGCGCTCGGTGGCGAGGTGGTGAAGTCCACCAAGGGATGGGGGCTGGGAGTGTCGGTGCATCCCATGCTGGCAGATGAGCCCTGGATGGCGCCAGCGCGGGATCAGATCCGCATTCTGGCCAGTCATCAGGATCAGGTGGCCCTGCTGCCCCCCGGAGCAACCCGGCTGGCGGGCAACGATTTTTGTCCCAACTTCATGTTCCTGCAGGGGAACAACATAGTGGCCATTCAGGGACATCCGGAGTTCTCGGTGGAGTATAACCGGGCGCTGATCGAGCGACGCCGCGGCCTGCTACCCGATGAGCGTTATCAGAGCAGCCTCTCCTCGCTGGAGGGGGAGGTGGATTCGGCGACCATGATGCAGTGGCTGCTGCAGTTTCTGGGGATCCTGCCGCTGCGGGCTGGCGCGGCCTGAACCCGGTTTGTCAGCCACCCCTTCGGATGCTAGATTTTGTAGCAAAATGAAGGATCAAGCGCTGAGATGTCGGGATCGGATGGTACACTGGCCGCCCATGTGGCGGCCTGTTTGTCTGGCTTGATTGCCGTCCCGGCCTGAGCCAAACCTGTCTGAGCCAAACCAGTGTGAGAGTGTGACGCCTTGAAACTACAGCAATTGAAGTATTTGATCGCGATCCGGGACCACAACCTCAATGTGTCCGTGGCTTCCGATGCGCTCTTCACCAGTCAGCCGGGGGTCAGCAAACAGATTGGCCTGCTGGAGAGCGAGCTGGGGGTGCGGATTTTCGAGCGCCGTGGCAAGCACCTGCACCGCATTACGCCGGTGGGGGAAGAGATCATCAAGTGTGCCGAGGCGATGCTCAATATCGAGAGCAAAATCAAGGCGATCTCCCGCGAGTATCTGGATCCGACCGTGGGCACTCTCAACATCCACACTACCCACACCATCGCCCGCTATCTGCTGCCCAAGTCGGTCACCTACTTCACCAAGAAGTACCCCAAGATCTCGTTCCACCTCCATCCGGTAATGTCGGCGAGCAAGGAGCAGATCAGCAAGGGTTACTCCGATTTCTCCATCGTTGCCCACGAGATTGGCTTCGACAAGGAGCTGATCGCGCTGCCCGCCTACCTCTGGACCCTCTCGCTGGTGGTGCCGCAGGATCACCCCCTGGCCAAGGTGAAGAAGCCGACGCTGGAGCAGCTCTGCCACTACCCGATCCTCAGCTACGAGAGTGGCGCCACTGGCCGTCAGGTGCAGGACGAGGTGTTCCATGCCGCCGGTCTCACCCCGAGCTACTACATGACGGTGATGGACGCCGGGGTGATCAAGCGCTACGTGGAGCTGGGCTTTGGCATAGGCATCATCTCCTCGCTGGTGGCTAACGACACCGACAGCCCCGGGCTGGTCTCCATCAATCTGGAGCATCTGTTCAAGCCCTGTCCGGCGCAGATCTGTTTCAGCAAGAGCATCTTGCTGCAGAACTACATGTATGACTTCATCAGCTCCTTCTCGCCCCACCTCACCAAAGAGGTGATCCAGAGCGTGATGCAGCAGCCGAGTCAGGCGCGTATCGACGAGCTGCTGGCCGGGGTGGAGCTGCCCATCTATTGATCCCGATCGGATTCCCGATCGCTGCCGGTTGTCTCTTCTGTCAGGCTGGGCTCTACTCGGGGTTCAGCCTGTCTCTTTAGGGCTATCTCCATCGTCCGAGGTCTCTATGTCCCGCATTCTGCTGCTTGCCAATCTCAACTGTGATCATGTGCTCTCCCTCTCCGAACCGCTGGTGGCGGGGGCCCGGCTGCAATATGTGGATCAGGGGCGCAGGCTCGGCGGTGGCGCCGCCAATACCGGCATAGGGCTGGTATGGGCAGGTCACGAGGTGACCATTGCCTCCCGCATCGGGCTGGACGAGACCGGCGACTGGCTGCTGGAGCAGGCGGCCGGTTACGGGCTGGATTGCAGCCATGTGGAGCGCTTTGGCGGCGAGACCGGCGAGTTGCTGATCCTGGTGGACTCCACCGGCGAGCGCACCATACTGCGCCGCCCGCGGCGTCCCGACCTGCCCGGCGATCTGCCGCTGGAGGGGGTGGATTGCCTCTATGTGAACTATCCCGGTACCGCCATCATCAGTTACATGCGCCAGATGCTCGGCAAGAGCTTCGTGGTAGCCCAGTATCCCAAGGGCGGCCAAGCGCGCCGCCCCTGTCATGTGCTGGTGGCCTCCCGCTCCGATCTCGGCGAGGTGAACGACCCCTGGCAACATGCCCGCCAGCTGGCGGGGGAGCAGCTCGAATGGCTGGTATTGACCGAGGGCAAGGCGGGCGCAGTGGCCATCCACGGCGATGAGCA
The DNA here is from genome assembly GCF_051919525.1 of Aeromonas sp. 6P. Classification (NCBI taxonomy): domain Bacteria; kingdom Pseudomonadati; phylum Pseudomonadota; class Gammaproteobacteria; order Aeromonadales; family Aeromonadaceae; genus Aeromonas; species Aeromonas sp. 6P. Next base: position 185,700 of record NZ_JBQBEO010000002.1, read on the forward strand.
GATCCGGGTTGCCGCCCGGCCAGTATCTGTGGTCGATACCACGGGGGCGGGGGATGCCTTCGCTGGCGGATTGATCCATGGTCTGGCGCGGGGCATGGCGATCAAGGATGCGTTGCAGTGCGCGGTGGACTGGGGCGCGTTTGCCGTCGCCTCCGAGAGCTCCATCCCCTCGTTTGCGCTGAAAAACTGGTTGAAACAACCCCACTGAACCACCTCCTTGACTGTCGATTGAGGGGCGGTTCGCAGGCCATATGGCTGCTGGTCGAAGGGGCTTGGTAAGGGGAACTATTCGGGAGATTTACCTGCCATAAAGCGGGCAAACGCCGGGCTAACCCGGCAAGTTTGCGATCAATCAAAGAAAGTGTCGATTTATGTGCATCTTCATCGACACCCGGTTGTGCTGCTCTTAACCTGTCACTCCGCAACTCAGATTAAGAGACAGGCCCCCTCTGGCGAACCAATTGGCAAACAGAGGCGAACCGGTTGTCTCCTGCCTCTTAGCTCAATGTTGTCGTCCTGATTCCTGGCTTGTAGTAAGAGGCAAGTGCGACCATGCAACTGACACGATTTACCGACTACGCCCTGCGTACCCTGACCTTCCTGGCGGTTCAGCCGGGGGATCGTCTGTCGACCATTACCGAAGTGGCCGATACCTTCGGCATCTCTCGCAACCACGTGGTCAAAATTGTGCACCAGCTTGGCATCAAGGGGTACATTGAGACGGTACGCGGCAAGCACGGTGGCATCCGCCTCGGTCGCTCTGCAGTCTCTATCAACCTGCGGGATGTGGTGATGGACATGGAGCATGTGCTCTGTCCGGTCGATTGCAAGCGTGAAAACTGCCGACTCTCCGGTGGCTGCCGCATTCAGGGCATTCTGCGCCGCGCCATGAACGCCTTCCTCGAAGTGCTGGGTGAGTACACCCTGGCCGATGCGGTGCGCGATCCCAATCGTCTCTGCCACCTGCTGGGTATCGAGCAAGAGACTATTGTGACCATGGCCTGACGGGGCGTGGAATATCGAACAAGATGTGAAAGGGGCCTGATGGCCCCTTTTGCTTTTGTACGCAGGTGGTTTTTAACGACTGCCTGGCTGGCGGATCAGGGTGATGGCGCCGTGCAGGCAGGCGAGGCCACAGGCACCGCAGCCATTGCAGGCATCCATATTGACGTTGATGCCGTCGGCGGTGGCCTTGATCGCCTGTTGCGGGCAGGCATCTTCACAGAGCAGGCAGTAGAAGCCCTGCCGTGCCTGACAGCTCTCCTCGATCTGGACCCGGGTCTGCACCTGCCGACCCAGTTGCAGGTCGAGGGCGCCGGTGGGACAGGCTCTGGCGCAGCTGCCGCAGTAGCTGCACTGGCCGCAGGCGAGATCGAGTACCGGCGTACCGGCGATGGGGCTCCCTTCGTACTCCTCCTGGGTGGCCGGTTTGAGCAGACCGCGCGGGCAGGCCTTGAAACATTCGCCACAGCGGGTGCAGAGGGAGAGGTACTGGGACTCCTCGATGGCCCACGGCGGGCGCGCTTCATGGCAAACCACGGCGGGCTTGCGGGAAGCTTGCCAACCTTGTGTCAGCCAACGGAGGAAATAGTGAGTCATGCTCGCCCCTGATACCTATTAGGGGTTAATTTTATCGAAGTTTCGGGAAGCAGGCCAGAGAATAGCGGCCGTCAGGATCGCAAGCGCAGTTGCCCTTGTGTAAGCTAGGCGGGTCTTTTTACGTGGTTGAATGAAAACATATGTGGCTATTTCTCTGGCGTGCGTCCCTGCTCTATGTCTTTCCCCTGCTGATGTGGGCCTACTGCCGCATCAAGGGTATCGAGTTCACCGAGCTCGATACCGGCGTCAACACCCACAAGTGGGTGGTGCTGGCCGCCTACCTCGTCTACGTGGTGATCTGGATCCTGGTTAACCGCTATCTCGAACTCTTCCTGCGTCAGCGGAGCCGTAAATGATCGACCCCGGGCTCTGGGGGATCTTACTGCCCGCGGCCGTGCTGGCCCTCGGGCTTGGCTGGCTGATCGGGCGACGTACCGCCACGGCGCAGGCTCAGGAGCTGATGCTGGCGCAGGAGCGTTATCAGGCGCTGCAGGATCGCTTCGACGAGTTGCAGGATGAGCGGATGCAGGGCCAGCAGAAGCTTGATCAGCAGCAGACCCTGCTGATCAAGCTCACCGCCCGCCTCAAGGATGCGGAAGCGACCCTGCGCAGCGAACGGCTGGCCGCCGCCGAGAAGCTGCAACTGCAACAGGAGGCGGAGCAGCGTCTCAGCCAGCAGTTCGAGAATCTCGCCAACCGGATCTTCGAGCAAAATTCCGGCAACTTCCGCGAATTGAACCAGAACAGCCTCGATCTGCTGCTCACCCCGCTCAAAGAGCAGCTCGAGGGTTTTCGCCGTCAGGTGGGGGAGACCCACGCCCAGGAGACGGCCCAGCGCCACAGCCTCAAGTTCGAGCTGGAGCGTCTTGCCGAGCTCAACGCCCGCATGACCGAGGAGGCGGCGGCGCTGACCCGCGCCCTCAAGGGTGACAGCAAGCAGCAGGGCAACTGGGGTGAAGTGGTGCTGGCGCGGATCCTCAGCGAATGCGGCTTGCGCGAGGGCCACGAGTACCACACCCAGGTCAATATCGAGGGGGAGAAGGGCAAGCGCTACCAGCCCGATGTCATCGTCCACCTGCCGCAAGAGAAGGACATCATCATCGACGCCAAGGTGTCGCTGACCGCCTACGAGCGCTGGTACAACGCTGAGGACGAGCTGGAGAAGGCGGTGGCGCTCAAGGAGCACGTCGCCTCGGTGCGCAACCATATCCGCGAGCTGGGCCGCAAGGATTACCAGCAGCTGCCCGGGGTGCGCACCCTCGACTATGTGCTGATGTTCGTGGCGGTAGAGCCCGCCTTCCTCACCGCGATGGAGGCCGATCCCTCGCTGGTGCGTTACGGTCTCGACAACAACATCCTGCTGGTGAGCCCCACCAACCTGATGGTGGCGCTGCGCACCATCGAGAACTTGTGGCGCTACGAGCGGCAGAACCAGAATGCCCGCCAGATTGCCGAGCGGGCCGGTCGTCTCTACGAAAAGCTGCGGCTGTTTGTCGAGGAGATGCAGCAGATGGGCGGCAGCTTGCACAAGGCGCAGGAGAGCTACGACAAGGCAATGGGACGGCTGGTCAACGGCCGTGGCAACCTGATTGCGCAGGTCGAGCGTTTCCGCGAGCTGGGGGTGGAGGTGACCAAGAGTCTGCCCGAGCCGCTGGTGGAGCGGGCGCTGGAGCGCGACAAGGAGCAGGAGTAGTTTTTACCTGCACCGTCATCAGCAAAGGCCCAAACCCTGTTTGGGCCTTTTACTATCTACCGTCTGCCTAGCGCTTACCCATCTTCAGAACTCCGTAAATAGAAACGGCCCACCGAAGTGGGCCGTTTCTATTTGCAGTGCCGGTGTGGATCAGCGGCTGGCGGCGCGGGCGCTCAGCTCGGCTTTCTCGCTATCGCTCAGGAAGGCCAGGGTCAGGCCGTTCTGCTGGGCGGTGCGGATTTCGCTTGCGGTCATGCCGGCGGCCGGGGCAGCCACCTCATATTCGTGGGGCAGGTCGATGCCCTCTACTGCCGGGTCGTCGGTGTTGAGGCAGGCCAGCACACCGGCGGCAAGGAACTGGCGGATCGGGTGTTCGGTCAGGCTCGCCACCGTGGTGGTCTGGACGTTGGAGGTGAGGCAGGATTCGATGCCGATGCGGTGCTCAGCCAGATAGGCCATCAGGGCCGGATCCTGAATCGCTTTGACACCGTGGCCGATACGCTCGGCACCCAGTTCGCGAATGGCCTGCCACATGCTCTCGGGGCCAGCGGCTTCACCGGCGTGTACGGTGACGCGCATGCCTGCATCGCGCACCTTGCGAAAGTGGGCGACAAAGAGTTCGCCCGGGAAGCCCAGTTCGTCACCGGCCAGATCGATGGCGACCAGCTTGTCGCGGTGGGCCAGACAGGCGGCCAGCTCCTGATTGCACTGCTCGGTGCCGAAGGTGCGGCTCATGATGCCGATCAGATTGGCCTTGATGCCGAAGTCACGGCTGCCCGCGGCCACGCCGTCGATGATGGCTTCAACCACGCCTTGCGGGTGCAGCTTATGGGCCATCGCCATATAGGCCGGACTGAAACGCAGTTCGGCATAGTCGATACCGGCGCGCAGCAGATCTTCCACGTTCTCGTAGGCGACCCGGCGGCAGGCTTCATAGTCAGCCAGCACGGCCACACCCCAGTCCAGTTTCTTCAGGAAGGCAACCAGACTCGGCTCGTTTTCGACGATCTGTACGTGGGGGCGCAGCGCTTCCAGCTCGAATGCGGGCAGCTGGATATTGTGTTGGCGACCCAGCTCGAGGATGGTTTGCGGGCGGATGTTGCCGTCCAGATGGCGGTGCAGGTCGGTCAGGGGGAGAGATCTGTCAATCATGGGGGCGCCCTCGTCGAGTCAGGTTTGAAAGCCTGCCATTCTAGGCGGGGCTTTCAAAAAAGATACCCCGTTTATGGTTAAACGGGGTTCTGGCAGGCGGTGATTTGTCAGGGCGTGATGGGAATCGTTTTTCCCCGGGACTCAGGAGAGATCGAGTTCCTTCAGCTTGCGGGTCAGGGTGTTGCGACCCCAGCCAAGCAGGCGTGCCGCCTCCTGCTTGTGGCCGTGGGTGTGCTCCAGCGCCGTCTCCAGCATGATCCGTTCGAACTGGGGCATGGCATCGGCCAGGATGTCGGTTTCTCCCAGCGCCAGCTTGCTGGCCACCCACTCCTGCAACTGCTGCTGCCAGCAACCTGGCATCGCCGGTTGACCCGGTTCGGCACTGTTGGTGATGGGGGTGAGCAGCTCGGCAGGCAGGTCGCCGACCAGCACTTCTTGCCCCGAGGCCATCACGGTGAGCCAGCGGCAGACGTTCTCCAGCTGGCGCACGTTGCCCGGCCAGGGCAGGCGGCTGATATAGGCCTGGGTATCGGGGTGCAGGCTCTTGGCCTCGACGTTCAGCTCTTTGGCTGCGCGCAGCAGGAAGTGACGGGCCAGCTGGGGGATATCCTCACGGCGCTCCTTGAGAGCGGGGATGTGGATGCGAATGACGTTGAGGCGGTGAAACAGATCCTCGCGAAACTCGCCATCGGCGACCCGCTTCTCCAGATTCTGGTGGGTGGCGGCGATGATCCGTACATCCACCTGCACCGGCTGATGGCCGCCTACCCGGTAGAACTGGCCGTCGGCCAAGACCCGCAGCAGCCGGGTCTGCACATCCAGCGGCATGTCGCCGATCTCGTCGAGAAACAGGGTGCCGCCGTCGGCCTGCTCGAAGCGACCGTGGCGGATGTTGTTGGCGCCGGTAAAGGCCCCCTTCTCGTGACCGAACAGCTCCGATTCGATGAAGATCTTTGGGGATAGCCGCCATGTTGAGAGCGATAAAGTTTTTGTGGGCGCGCGGGCTGTGCTTGTGCAGGGCGTGGGCGACCAGCTCCTTGCCGGTACCACTTTGGCCGTTAATCAGAACCGAGATGCTGGAGCGTGACAGGCGACCGATGGCGCGGAACACCTCCTGCATCGCCGGTGCCTCACCGATGATCTCGGGAGTGGCGGTGGCCTCTTGCTGGCGAGACTTGCGCTTGGTGCGCTGCTCCTTGAGGTGATTCTCGGCGCGACGCACCAAGGTTACCGCTTCGTCGATGTCGAACGGTTTGGGCAGATATTCAAAAGCGCCACGCTGGTAGGCGTTGACCGCGCTGTCGAGGTCCGAGTGGGCGGTCATGATGATGATGGGCAGATCGGCCTGACGGCGGTGGATCTGCTCCAGCAGGCTCAAACCATCGATGCCGGGCATCCGGATATCGGAGAGGATCACATCGGGCGAGCGCAGCTCAAGGGCGTGCAGCAGGGCCTCGCCATCGGCAAAGCTCTCGCAGTTGAAGCCTTCGCTGCCGAGAGTGCGCTCCAGCACCCAGCGGATAGAACTGTCGTCATCGACGATCCACACTTTGGCGGTCATGGGGTTCCCTTACTTGCGAAGCGGTAGAAAAATGGTGAATTCGGTGTGACCCGGCCAGCTGATGCAGTCAATCCGCCCCTTGTGCTGGTCGATCAGGTTCTGGGCGATGGAGAGGCCAAGCCCGGTTCCCCCCTCCTTGCCGGTGATCATGGGATAGAACAGGGTGTCGCGAATGGCGTCCGGAATACCGGGGCCGTTGTCGATGATCTTGATCTCCGCCGCCAGCCGGTAACGCTGGCCGTGGATGGTGATCTGGAACGCGGTGCGGGTCTTGATACGGATAAGCCCGGTCTGATCCCCCAGTGCTTCGGCGGCATTTCGCACTATGTTGAGAAACGCCTGCTGCAGCTGATCCGGCTCCATCTCGAATTCGGGGATGCTGGGGTCGTAATCCCGCTCGATGCGAACAGAGGGAGGGAGTTCGAGCTCCACCAGTCGGCGTACCTGCTCCAGCACCGAATGGACATTGTGCATCTGGTGACGGCCGGGGCGCTGGGGGCCGAGCAGCCGATCGACCAGCACCCGCAGCCGGTCGGCCTGCTCGATGATGATGCCGGTATATTCGCGCAGCGCCGGGTCCGGCAGCTCTTTTTGCAGCAGCTGGGCCGCGCCGCGCAGGCCGCCGAGGGGATTCTTGATTTCGTGGGCCAGCCCGCGCACCAGCTCTTTGGCTGCCAGCTGCTGGGCATGTTGCTGCTGCTCCTGGCTGATCTTCTTCTGCTGGTCGATCTTGCGCAGCTCCACCACCAGCAGACGCTGTTCGTGGTCGGCCATCGGGGTGGCGCTCAGCTCCACCAGTCGCGGTTCTCCCTCTACCACCAGAGTCACTTCGCTATCGGTAAAGCCTTGCCCTGACGCGAGGCACTGCTTGAGCCGCTGCAAATCGAGGGAGATATGTTCCAGCAGATGGGGCAGTTCGATGCCGATCAGCCTGCGTTCACTGAGGGAGAGCAGCTGTTCAGCCGCCGGGTTGACGAATTGGATGCAGAGCCGCTCATCCATCAGGATCACGGCGGTCAGCAAATTATCCAAGAGTGTTTTGGCGTTGTCCGAGCGGGTTGGCACAGGTTTCTCCCTAAAACGGTGCTACACACCTGTTATGCACCGATATGGTGCATAGAGTTTACCCGCATCGGTGCGCTATATCACCCCTAGTCGGCTTTGGGGGTGGGTTTGGGAGCCGGCGTCACGCTCGCTCTATGCAGGTAAAAGGTGACTGCACTGGATTTAGCAAGGATCGTACCGTCTTTAGCGAGCAGCTCGAGCTGAGCCTCGTGGGCGCCGCGATCGACGTTTTCGACCCGGACAGAGAGGCTGTTGCTGACGATGGGGGCGGCTTTGCCATCCAGGGTCAGGCGCACATCATACTGGGTCGGAGGTTTGGGGCTGATGGTGCCCTGAAAGACGATGTTGCCTGTGTTGTCGCGCAGGGTGCTGCCCTGTTCCGGGGAGAGCAGTTCGATGGTCAGCTTGGCCGCCTCTTTCTCTTTCTTGGCATCGGCGCCGGTCAGGCTGTTGAAGTTATCCACCTGCACCGATCTGGGCGCGCTGCTGCCCAGCAGCGGGGCGACCCGCAGATCGACCTCTTTGGCGTTTTTGCCGGGTGGTGGCGCATCCGAGTAGTGGGTGATGCCATTGCCATCGACCCAGGAGTAGACCTTGGCCGCATCCGTACCGAACGAGGTCAGCAACAGGAGGCTGAGCACCCCTATGCCATGCTTGTTGTTCATCCATCTCTCCTTGACGGTATTTTGCTTAATCCTATCAGAGAAAAAACCCGCCAGATGGCGGGTTTTGTCACGATTAAGCAAGCTGACCTGATTTAAACGGCCAGTCTGCTGAGACTTAGACGGAGTAGTACAGTTCGAACTCCAGCGGGTGCGGGGTCATGCGCACACGGTCAACATCCTGCTGTTTCAGTTCCAGATAGGAGTTGATGAAGTCATCGCTGAACACGCCGCCACGGGTCAGGAACTCGCGGTCAGCATCCAGAGCGGCCAGGGCTTCGTCCAGAGAACCGGCAACGGTCGGCACTTCTGCGGCTTCTTCCGGCGGCAGGTCGTACAAGTTCTTGTCCATGGCATCGCCCGGATGGATCTTGTTGATGATACCGTCCAGACCGGCCATCAGCTGGGCTGCGAAGGCCAGGTACGGGTTGGCAGCCGGATCCGGGAAGCGCACTTCGATACGACGGGCTTTCGGGCTCGGTACCACCGGGATACGGATGGAGGCAGAGCGGTTGCGGGCAGAGTAGGCCAGCATGACCGGCGCTTCATAACCCGGAACCAGACGCTTGTAGGAGTTGGTGGTCGGGTTGGCGAAGGCGTTGATGGCCTTGGCGTGCTTGATGATACCGCCGATGTAGTGCAGAGCCATCTCGGACAGACCGCCGTACAGGTCACCAGCGAACAGGTTGACGCCGTTCTTGGCCAGAGACTGGTGGCAGTGCATGCCAGAGCCGTTGTCACCGAACATGGGTTTCGGCATGAAGGTAACGGTCTTGTTGTAGGCGTGGGCCACGTTGTGGATCACGTACTTCAGTACCTGTACTTCGTCAGCTTTCAGCGTAAGAGTGTTGAAGCGGGTAGCGATCTCGTTCTGACCGGCAGTGGCCACTTCGTGGTGGTGAGCTTCAACGACCTGGCCCATCTCTTCCAGCACCAGACACATGGCGGCACGGATATCCTGGGAGGAGTCGACCGGTGCAACCGGGAAGTAACCGCCTTTCACGAACGGACGGTGACCCTTGTTGCCATGCTCATAGGCAGTGCCGGAGTTCCATGCGGCTTCTTCAGATTCGATTTTCACGAAGCTGTGGCCCATGGTGTTGGAGAAGGTGATGTTGTCGAACATGAAGAATTCCGGCTCCGGCCCGAACAACACGGTGTCAGCGATGCCGCTGGACTTCAGGAAATCTTCTGCACGCTTGGCGATGGAGCGCGGATCGCGGTCGTAGCCCTGCATGGTGGCAGGCTCCAGCACGTCACAAACGATGTTCAGGGTGGTCTCTTCGGTGAACGGGTCCAGCTTGGCGGAGGCTGCGTCCGGCATCAGTACCATGTCGGATTCGTTGATGCCCTTCCAGCCGCCGATGGAGGAACCATCGAACATCTTGCCGTCTTCGAAGAAATCTTCATCAACCTGGTGAGCAGGGATGGATACATGCTGCTCTTTACCCTTGGTGTCGGTAAAGCGCAGATCAACAAACTTGACTTCGTGTTCCTGGATCAGGGCCAAAACGTTCTGGGCTGACATGCTAAGTAACCTCCGGTGTTAAAACTCTCTGGGTGAATGCGTCGTCGTATTCACATAAGCCAGTATCGTGCCAAGTTTGTGACAGCTTGATTTCAGGGCAATCTCGCTGAAGAGGCTCCCCAAAATCAGGCGATCTCGACTCGCGTTGCATCAATTTAGTGCGATGGTGGATCGTTTTGGTGCACTGTAATGGTGCGCGAAATACGGTCACCGCCCATCTAAGCAGGGTTTGTCAGAGAGGTCTATGATCCAGATCTGTTGTTATGCGCGAATGTACTGCAATTCTGCTAGGCAGATCACAAAGGCAAGAGTACAATTAGCGCCCAATTTTACCCGGTGATTGAGGCGAGAATGTTAGAGAATTTACGCAATATTGCGATTATTGCGCACGTTGACCACGGCAAAACGACTCTGGTTGATAAGCTGCTGCAGCAGTCCGGCACCCTGGACCGCTCCACGGAAGGCCAGGAACGGATCATGGACTCCAATGATCTGGAACGGGAACGTGGCATCACCATTCTCGCCAAGAACACTGCGATCCGCTGGAATGACTACCGCATCAACATCGTTGATACCCCGGGTCACGCCGACTTCGGTGGTGAAGTAGAGCGCGTACTGTCCATGGTTGACTCCGTACTGCTGCTGGTTGATGCCGTAGACGGCCCGATGCCGCAAACCCGTTTCGTGACTCAGAAGGCGTTTGCTCAGGGTCTGAAGCCGATCGTGGTCATCAACAAGGTTGACCGTCCGGGTGCTCGTCCTGACTGGGTAATGGATCAGGTATTCGACCTGTTCGACAACCTGGGCGCGACTGACGAACAGCTGGATTTCAAAGTTGTTTACGCCTCTGCACTGAACGGTTGGGCCACCATGGATCAGGACGTCGAGTCCGAGAACATGGAGCCGCTGTTCCAGGCTATCGTTGACAACGTTGAAGCGCCGAAGGCTGATGCCGAAGGTGGTTTCCAGATGCAGATCTCCCAGCTGGACTACAACTCCTACGTGGGCGTTATCGGTATCGGCCGTATCACCCGTGGTCGCGTCAAGACCAACCAGCAAGTCACCATCGTTGGTGCTGACGGCAAGACCCGTAACGGTAAAGTCGGTCAGGTGCTGGGTTACCTGGGTCTCTCCCGTACTGAAGTTACCGACGCGCAAGCGGGTGACATCATCGCTATCACCGGTCTGGGCGAGCTGAAAATCTCCGACACCATCTGTGACAACGGTGCCGTTGAAGCCCTGCCGCCGCTCTCCGTTGACGAGCCGACCGTGAACATGACCTTCCAGGTCAACACCTCACCGTTCGCTGGTAAAGAAGGCAAGTTCGTGACCTCCCGTAACATTCTGGAGCGTCTGAACCAGGAGCTGGTCCACAACGTGGCCCTGCGCGTGGAAGAGACTGATGATCCGGACAAGTTCCGTGTATCCGGTCGTGGTGAGCTGCACCTCTCCATCCTGATCGAAAACATGCGTCGCGAAGGTTACGAACTGGCTGTGTCCCGTCCGGAAGTAATCCTGCGTACCGTTGATGGCGTTCTGCAAGAACCGTTCGAAACCGTAACGGTGGACGTTGAAGAAGCGCACCAGGGTTCCGTGATGGAGCAACTGGGTCTGCGTAAAGGCGAAATGACCAACATGACGCCGGATGGCAAGGGTCGTGTCCGTCTGGACTTCATGATCCCGAGCCGTGGCCTGATCGGTTTCCAGACCGAGTTCATGACCATGACCTCCGGTACCGGTCTGCTGTACCACACCTTCGACCACTACGGTCCGCACAAGGGTGGCAGCATCGGCGAGCGTCAGAATGGCGTGCTGATCTCCAACGCTACCGGTAAGGCCCTGACCTACGCCCTGTTCGGTCTGCAAGACCGTGGTCGTCTGTTCATCGGTCACGCGACCGAAGTGTACGAAGGCCAGGTGATCGGTATTCACTCCCGTTCCAACGACCTGACTGTTAACTGCCTGAAAGGCAAACAGCTGACCAACATGCGTGCCTCCGGTACCGACGAAGCTCAAGTGCTGACTCCGCCGATCCGCATGACTCTGGAACAGGCTCTCGAGTTCATCGATAACGACGAACTGGTAGAAGTGACTCCGAAGAACATCCGTATCCGCAAGAAATTGCTGACCGAGCTGGATCGTAAGCGCTCTGGCCGTGGTTAATGCCATGTGCTGAGTCTCGGCAGCCCTTGCGGCCGCTGATGGTTCACTGATAAACGGACCCAAACCTCTGGTTTGGGTCCGTTTCTTTATGCCTGTGATCCGCTCTGGCCATCCTGATGAGCTCGTTCAGGCTATCCGGTAATGGGGCTGATGAGCGTTGAGCGAAGGTCGTGGGGATGGGTGAGATAAAAAAGCCGCAGCGGATGAACGCTGCGGCTTTTTGCTGGCTTGCAGTGAGGGATTACTGGCGCCAGAAGGAGGGGAAGAAGAGCACGGCGACCGTCAGGATCTCCAGTCGTCCCAGCAGCATGCCGAATGACAGCAGCCATTTGGCCGATTCCGGCAGGCTGGCAAAGTTGGTGCTGGGGCCGACCACCGGGCCCATGCCCGGGCCGACGTTGGCAACGGCGGTGATGGAGCTGGAGATGGCCGTCAGGGGGTCAAGCCCGATGGCGCCCAGCAGTGCAGCTATCACCAGAATGATGGCGAAGTAGGCTAGTACGAAGGAGATCATCGAGCGGATGATGGCGTCATTGACCGTCCGGCCGTTGTACTTCTGCGGGAAGACAGCAGAAGGGTGCATCAGTTGGCGCATCTGCTTTCTGAACAGGGCGAATGCCACCTGTACCCGGAAGATCTTGAGACCACCCGCAGTGGAGCCTGAACAGGCCCCAAGAGCCAGCAGCACGATGAAGACGATGCTGGCGAGCGGCCCCCAGGTGCCGAAGTCACCAAGGCCGTAGCCGGTGGTGGTGAGCACCGAGACGATGTTGAAGCAGCTGATGCGCAGGGCATCCCAGAAGCCGAACAGATCTCTCTCCCACAGATAGAAGGTCATGATGACGGTGACCCACACCACCAGCCAGAAGAAGCCTCGCACCTGGGCATCCTTGAACAGGCTGTTGTCCCTGTGGTTGAGGCTCTGCACATAGAGCAGGAAGGGCAGGCCACCGAGGAACATGAACAGGGTGCCAATCCAGTGTGCCGAGTTGGAGAAGTGGGACATGGATTGATCGGAGGTGGAGTAGCCGCCGGTACTGAGAGTGGTCATGGCGTGGTTGATCGCCTCGAACATGTTCATGCCGCTGGCCCAGTAGGCCATGAAGCAGAGCATGGAGAGCACCAGATAGACCACGACGATGTTGTTGGCGACCGTCTTGGCACGCGGGGCGCTTTTGTCCGACCAGTCCGAGCTCTCGGTCTGGAACAGCTTCATACCGCCGACGTTGAGGTAGGGCAGCACGGCTACCGCCATCACGATAAAGCCGACCCCGCCCAGCCACTGCAGGATGGATCGCCACAACAGGATGCTGTGGGCCATGTTGTCGAGGCCGGAGAGCACGGTGGAGCCCGTGGTGGTTACCCCCGACATGGTCTCGAAGTAGGCGTCGGTGAAGTTGATGTGGGTGATGAAAACAAAAGGCAGGGCGCCGAAGGCGCAGGCCACCACCCAGACCGAGGTGGTGAGCAGGAACATCTCCCGCACCCCCAGGTGGAACTCCGCCTTGCGCCCGTAATGGAGGCAGAGCAGGGCGGCGCCGTGGGTGATCAGCACCGATTTGAGAAACTCGACGAATCCCTCGGAGCCGGTGAGCAGTGCCAGCAAGGTGGGCAGCCACATGAAGAGCGCCAGCTTGGAGAGCACCAGCCCGAGGGTGAAGATAATGGGACGCAGCTTGATCATGTTCGATAACCTGGTCGTTGATTAACAAAAGACCCGGACCATCCCCTTGGGGGAGCTGAGCCGGGTCTGGTTTGACAGCCTGTGCGCATGAAGACGTTACAGGAAGAAGGGGCTTGGCTGGAACAGCCGCTCCACTTCCGGGATGTACTTCTTGTCCACCAGGAACATGACCACGTGGTCATCCTGCTGGATCTTGGTGCGATCGTGGGCTATCAGCACCTCATCTCCGCGCACTACGGCACCTATGGTGGTGCCCGGCGGCAGCTTGAGCTCGCCCACCGTCTTGCCGACCACCTTGGAGGTGTTCTCGTCACCGTGGGCAATCGCCTCGATCGCCTCGGCAGCGCCGCGGCGCAGACTGTATACGTTGGCGATATCGGCTCGGCGCACATGGGTCAACAGGGCCGAGATGGTGGCCTGCTGCGGCGAGATGGCGATATCGATGGAGCCACCCTGCACCAGATCGACGTAGGCGCCGCGCTGGATCAGCACCATGGTCTTCTTGGCACCCATCTTCTTGGCGAGCAGCGCCGACATGATGTTGGCCTCATCCTCGTTGGTCACGGCGATGAAGACGTCGATCTGGTCGATATGCTCCTCGGCCAGCAGCTCTTGATCAGCCGCATCGCCGCAGAAGACGATGGTGTTCTCCAGCAGTTCGGAGAGCTGCTCCGCCCGCTTCTGGTTGCGCTCGATAAGCTTGACGCTGTAGCGCTTCTCCAGCTGGCGGGCGAGACCCGCGCCGATGTTGCCACCACCGACGATCATGATGCGACGGTAGGGGCTCTCGAGGCGCTGCAGCTCCGACATCACGGCACGGATATGGCCCGCGGCGGCGACGAAGAAGACCTCGTCATCCGCTTCGATGATGGTGGTACCTTGCGGACGGATCGGGCGGCCCTGACGGAAGATGGCCGCTACCCGAGTTTCGATGTTAGGCATGTGCTCGCGCAGGGTGGAGAGGGCATTGCCCACCAGCGGGCCACCGTAGTAGGCCTTGACCGCCACCAGACCGACGCGACCACCTGCAAAATCAACCACTTGCAGGGCACCCGGATATTCGATCAGGCGACGCACATAGTCGGTCACCAACTGCTCCGGCGCGATCAGGTGATCCACCGGCACCGATTCCGGCAGGAACAGGCGATCCCGCTCGGTCAGATAGGCTGGCGAGCGGATCCGCGCCACCTTGTTCGGGGTGTTGAACAGGGAGTAGGCCACCTGACAGGCGATCATGTTGGTCTCGTCACTGTTGGTGACGGCGACCAGCATGTCGGCATCCTGAGCTCCCGCTTCGCGCAGCACCTTGGGGTGAGCGCCATGGCCGTTGACCACTCGCAGGTCAAACTTGTCCTGCAGTTCGCGCAGGCGCTCACTGTCGGTATCGACGATGGTGATGTCGTTGTTCTCTCCGGCCAGGTTCTCGGCCAGAGTGCCGCCGACCTGGCCGGCTCCCAAAATGATGATTTTCATAGGGAACGTCTACTCACGTTGATGCTGTAAAGGGGAGCGCCAGAATGGATCTGGCTGCTCTCCCGAATGAGGTTTGTCATGCCCGGTTCAGAGCTTGACCAGTTTGGCGTAGTAGAAGCCATCCATCTCGGCTTCACCCGGCAGGAACTGGCGACCCGGGCAGTCCGGGGTGTCCTGTTCGTGCAACGGTACCAATTTGGCATCTTTGGTCGCGGCAAGGAAGGCGCGGATCTGTTCGCGGTTCTCTTCCGGCAGGACGGAGCAGGTGGCGTAGAGCAGGGTGCCGCCGCTTTTCAGCTTGCCCCAGAGGGCATTGAGAATGCGGCGCTGCAGCTCGGCCAGCTCGCGGATGTCCTGATCACGGCGCAACCACTTGATGTCGGGGTGGCGACGGATAACACCGGTGGCGGAGCAGGGGGCGTCCAGCAGGATGCGGTCGAACTGGCCCTCCGGCCACCACTGTTCCGGTGCCGCGGCATCGCCGTGGATCACTTTGGCGGTGAGGCCGATGCGATCCAGGTTCTCCTGCACCCGCTTGAGGCGGTTCTCGTCGGCATCAACGGCGACCACCCCGGCCAGCTTGGGCTGACGCTCCAGCAGGTGGGCGGTCTTGCCGCCGGGGGCGGCGCAGGCATCCAGCACCCACTCACCCGGTTGCGGGTCGAGCAGTGCCGCGGCCTGTTGTGCTGCACCATCCTGTACCGAGCAGTCACCGACCTCGAAGCCGGGCAGCTTGGTCACATCGCAGGGACGCTCCAGCAGGATGCAATCCTCTCCCTCTTCACCGGCCACGGCATTGATGCCGGCTTCAGCCATGCGAGCCAGCATGGCATCGCGGCTCTGGCGCTGGCTGTTGTTGCGGATCCACATGGGGGGGCGCTGGTTGTTCGCCTCCATGATGAATTCCCACTCATCGTGATAGGCCTGACGCAGGCGCTTGGTGAGCCACTCCGGATGACCGAGGCGAATGCTGGGAACGCGGTCGATACGCAGCAAAATGACTTCGGCGCTGCGCTGGAAGTTGCGCAGCACGCCGTTGATGAGGCCACGCAGGGAGGTGCCCTTGAGCAGTTTGACGGCGTTGACGGTCTCGGCCACCGCGGCGTGAGCCGGAATGCGAGTGTAGATGAGTTGATAGAGACCGACCAGGATGAGGTAGTGGAAAATGCGGCTCTTGTTCTTGAGCGGCTTGTCCATCATCTCGTTGACTGCCGCATCGAGGCGGGGTAGCCAGCGCAGGGTGCCGTAGCAGAGTTCTTGCAGGAGAGCGCGATCGCGAGGTGCAACTTTCTCCTGGGCAGCAGGCAGAACAGCGGAGAGGGATTGACCCTGATCCAGCACCTGTTGAATAACGAGAGCGGCCTGTGCACGTGTTTTCATAGAGTTACCTTAGATGCGCAAGTCGGGGCCTGGGCCCCGCTTGTGTCAATTCAATCCAGTTCAATTCAATTGCGTGCCGGGTTCAAACCAGTCGCGGCGAGAGTTGAGCAGATCCGAAACGGACATCGCCTTCTTGCCGGGCGGTTGCAGGGTCAGCAGGCGCAGTACCCCTTTGCCGGTCGCGATATCGATCCCCTGCTTGTCGGCCTTGAGCAGGGTGCCGGCGGGTTGGCCGTGGTCGCTGTCAATGACGGCGGCTTGCCATACCTTGACGGTCTGGTCAGCCACTTCAAACCAGCTGATGGGCCAGGGGTTGAACGAGCGGATGCAGCGTTCGATGGCAACCGCCTCCATCGACCAGTCGATGCGGGCCTCTTCCTTGGAGAGCTTTTCGGCGTAGTTGGCCAGCGCATCATCTTGCACCTCGGCAGCGGTTTCACCGGCGGCCATGGCATTGATGGTGTCGACCAGTGCTTGCGGGCCCAGCTCGGCCAGCTTGTCATAGAGGCTGGCGGAAGTCTCGTCAGCGGCGATGGGGCAGCTGACCTTGCGGATCATGGCACCGGTATCCAGTCCCACATCCATCTGCATGATGGTGACGCCGGTTTCGGCATCGCCCGCCCAGATAGAGCGCTGGATCGGTGCGGCACCGCGCCAGCGGGGCAGCAGGGAGCCATGGACGTTGATGCAGCCCAGCCGCGGGGTATCGAGTACCACCTTGGGCAGGATCAGGCCATAGGCCACCACCACCATCAGATCGGCGCCAAGGGCCGCCAGCTCGGCTTGCGCCTCTTCCTTGCGCAGAGAGGCAGGTTGGTAAACCGGCAGGTTGTGGGCCAGTGCCAGCTCTTTGACCGGGCTGGCGGTGAGCTTCTGGCCACGGCCAGCGGGCTTGTCAGGCTGGGTATAAACGGCAACGACCTCGTGGTCGGAAGACAACAACGCCGCCAGGTGACGGGCGGCGAAGTCGGGAGTACCGGCAAAAATCAGTTTCAGCTTATTCAATGGGGCAGATCCTCAGAGGACTTTGCGATCTTCACGGGCCATCTTTTCCAGCTTCTGGCGAATGCGCTGGCGCTTGAGCGGGGACAAGTAATCCACAAACAGCTTGCCGACCAGATGATCCATCTCATGCTGGATGCAAATGGCGAGCAGATCGTCGGCTTCCAGCTCGAATGGCTTGCCGTTGCGATCCAGGGCGCGGATTTTGATCTGTTCAGCGCGAGGCACCAGAGCACGGCTGCCGGGCACGGAGAGGCAACCCTCTTCGATACCGGTGCTGCCGCACTGCTCGATGACCTCCGGATTGATCAATACCAGAGGATCTTCACGGTTTTCAGAGACATCGATCACTATGATGCGCTGGTGAATGTCGACCTGAGTCGCGGCCAGGCCAATGCCTTCCTCCGCGTACATGGTTTCGAACATATCATCTACAATCTGTTGTAACTCGGGTGTAAAGGTCTCGACAGGGGCTGCAACGGTGCGCAGGCGCTCATCGGGAAAACGCAATACATCTAGAATGGCCATAGTTTTTTCTTTAGTTTCGTATAAATGCAGTCAATATTGGCGTAATTCTAGTCATTTACGCCGACAAAAAACAGCAACACTTTGCGTACAGAAGTAACAGGGAGTGTTATGTATCTGAAGCAAACCATCCTCGCCTGCCTGCTGGTGACCGTGAGTCAGGCAGCACTGGCCGATCAGCTGAGGCTGAAAGCGGGTTACCCCGAAAGCTATGTAGTGCAAAAAGGCGACACCCTGTGGGATATCTCCGGCAAGTATCTTTCCGAACCCTGGCTCTGGCCCCGTCTCTGGAACATCAATCCGCAGATAGCCAATCCTCACTGGATCTACCCCGGTGATGTACTGCATCTGAGCTGGGTCAATGGTGAACCCCGACTCGGCAAGGCGATGCAGGGTGGCAAGCAAGTCATCCGTCTCGGCCCGAAAACCCGTTACGAGAACAAAGCCAACCCCATTCCGACCCTGCCTATCAGCGAGATCGGCCCCTTCCTGCAAACCGACCATATTCTGGCTGACAGCCAGCAGCAGAAAACCTTGCCCTATCTGCTGGGGTCGGATCAGAAGCATATCGGCATGCTGGAGGGGGACACCCTCTATGTGCAGGGCTCCCTGACGCCGGGGCAGGTTTATGGCATTTATCACCCCGGAGTGGTCTACAAGGATCGCGAAACCGGTGAACTGCTGGGCCAGGAGGCGATCTTTGCCGGTGTGGTGCGGGCCGTGGCGCGTCTTGATGGCGAGCGGACTGAAGTTACCCTCACTCATAACCAGCGCGAAGTGCTGCAGGGCGACAAGGTGATGCCGCTGCCGGCTCAGGAAAACATGCCCGCCGTCTTCACACCGAAAGCGGCACCTGCCATCACGCCGGGCTATATCATCGATTTGCCGAACAAGACCCGGGGCGGTGGCAAGTTTGATGTGGTGCTGATCAACCGAGGTGGCCGTGATCAACTGGTCGCCGGGGATGTGTTGGATGTCAGACGACCCGGTGCTGCTCTGGTTACCAAGAATGGCGATGTACAGTACAAGGAGCTCTCGTCGGTTTTTAACCGGGTGTTTTACAGCAGCAACAAGAAGGCACCACTGCCCTCTGAAGCGATTGCCCGCGTCATGTTGTTCAAGGTGTATGACAAGCTGAGTTACGGTCTCATCATGCAGAGTAACGACATGGTGAGTGCGGGCTATCAGGTCACTCACTTCTGACGTGAACTACCCCGACGCGCGTCTGGCGCTCTGGCTAACTCTCGATGCGGTCACCGGTATCGGTCCGGTGACCGCTGCACGTCTGTTGGAACGGGCTGGGGGAAGTATTGTGCCCTGTTCCAGAGCGATGAAGCGCAATTGCATGGTATGGGGTTATCGTCAGAGCAGATCAAGCAACTGCGCTGGCCCTCGCCAGTGGTTGAGCAGAGCCTGGCTTGGGCTGCTTTGCCTGACAATCTCCTTATTCCGCAAGATCACCCGATTTATCCACCCTTGTTGCGAGAAATTCCCGCGGCCCCCCTGTTGCTCTACTGTCGTGGCGATCTTGCTGTGCTGTCGCGACCCCAGCTGGCAATGGTGGGGACACGCCATCCGACCTATGCAGGCAAAGATAATGCCTCCCGCCTCTGTAGCGAGCTGGTTGGATGCGGGCTGGCCATCACCTCGGGCCTTGCGCTCGGTATCGATGGTGTCTGCCATCAGCAAGCGCTGGCTGGTGGCGGTATCACCCTTGCCGTGTTGGGTTCCGGGCTGGATTGCCTCTACCCCAAACGTCATCAGGGGCTGGCAGGCCAGATTCTGGAGAGCGGTGGTTTGCTTATCTCCGAGCTGGCGCCGGATAAAGGACCGCTGGCTGAACATTTTCCTCGTCGCAACCGTATTATCAGTGGTCTGTCGCTGGGAACTCTGGTGGTGGAGGCGACCGAGCAGAGCGGTTCGCTGATCACCGCTCGCTATGCGCTTGAACAGGGGCGCGAAGTGTTTGCGGTACCCGGCGCCCCGCAAAATGCCCAGGCGATAGGGTGCAACAGATTAATTCAGCAGGGGGCCAAACTTGTGCTGAGTGCGGCCGATATAGTGGAAGAGCTGCCAGAGTGGGTCGCACGGCCAGATCCGTCGGTCATACCATCTGAGCAACCGCATAATAGCGAATTGCCTTATGCCGATTTGTTGGATAACGTAGATTATGAGACCACGAGCGTGGATACCGTTGCCGAGCGGGCCCAGCTTCCTGTCGAAGTGGTATTGGGCAGGTTGGTAGAGCTGGAGCTGGCCGGTGCAGTGATGGCGGTAGCCGGTGGATACGTCAGAGCGAGGAGGGCGAATCATGTTTGATGTATTGATGTACCTTTTCGAGACCTACATCCACAGCGATGCAGATGTGATGGTCGAGCAGGATGAGCTCACCGACGAGTTGAGCCGGGCCGGTTTCGATAAAGAAGAGATCGACAAGGCGCTCGACTGGCTGGAGCGATTGGCCAATCTGCACGATAGCGAGCGGGAGGTCTATGTCACCGCCAGTGCGCAAGGCTCGATGCGTATCTATGCTCCGCAAGAGCTGGCACGCCTCAGCACCGAGTGCCGCGGCTTCCTGCTCTTTCTGGAACAGGCCCAGGTGCTGAATGCCGAAACCCGCGAGATCTGTATCGAGCGCCTGCTCGAGCTGGACAAGCCGGATATCGAGCTGGATGACCTGAAGTGGGTCGTCATGATGGTGCTGTTCAACGTACCGGGCAGTGAAAATGCCTACCAGCAGATGGAAGAGCTGGTGTTTGATGAGTCAGACGGCGTCATTCACTGACAGTCCGGTGCCGCGCTGGTAGAATTCAGGCCATCTGGATTTCAAGGCGCGGCCCATGTCAAAAATCGATCATCACCTCTTTTCAGCCCACGAACATGCCTTCGAGCGCGAGCCGTGCCCGCAGTGCGGGGCCGAGCTGGTGATCCGCCAGGGCAAACATGGCCCCTTTCTTGGCTGTTCTGCCTATCCTGCCTGTGATTACATACGCTCCCTGACGCCATCCGGCCGCGACATCGAAAAGGTGCTCGAAGGCTCTGCCTGTCCCGATTGCGGAGAGCCGCTGGCGATCAAGAAGGGGCGTTACGGTCTGTTTGTCGGTTGTACCCAGTATCCGGCCTGTCAGCACATCGAATCCCTGCAGGAGAGCGATGATACCCAGATCCTCTGCCCCGAGTGCGGCAAGGGTCATCTGGTGAGCCGCACTTCCCGCTACGGCAAGCAGTTTTACTCCTGTGATGGCTATCCACACTGCAAATATGTGGTGAACGACAAACCGATCCCCATGCCCTGCCCCGAGTGTGGCTGGGGCATCATGGTTGAGAAAAAAGTGAGGGGAACTCTGCGTTGGGTCTGTCCGCAAAAGAAATGCGGCCACCAAAGTGAGCAGGTATAATCCCGCCGCCGCAACCGGATTGAAACGTTTTCGGTGAACTTCAACCCCCCACTTGGAGTAAGGAAATTCCCACCATGAATAAACCCTTTGTTGCCGTATTGATGGGCTCTGATTCTGATTTCCCCGTGATGCAGACTACCCTCGAGGTGCTCAAGTCATTTGATATCGCAGTGGAAGTCAAAGTCACCTCCGCGCACCGCACGCCGGCTGCGACCCATCAGTATGTGACCGATGCCGAGGCCCGTGGCTGCAAGGTCTTTATCTGTGCTGCCGGTCTGGCGGCACATCTGGCGGGTGCCGTAGCCGGCATCACGACTCGTCCCGTGATCGGGGTGCCCATCGATGGTGGCCCGCTCAAGGGGCTGGATGCGTTGCTCTCCACCGTGCAGATGCCGGGTGGTGTACCGGTGGCGACCGTGGCGATCGGCAAAGCCGGTGCCAAGAACGCAGGTTATCTGGCAGCCCAGATGCTGGCAGTAGCCGATGATGAACTGGCGGCCAAGGTTCGGGCCGAACGCCAGAAGAATGCCGAAGAGGTGATGGCCAAGGATGCCGCCCTGCAGGCTCAACTCAAGTAAGTGAACGGGTGGCGATCCGGATGTGTCGTATTTTTCCTGTGCTACAGCAAAACGTCACTTTGTTGTGGTCGCCGCCGTATGGATTCAACTTGCTACTAAGTGACGAGGCGGCAGCCAGGCTGCCGCATTTTTCCTATGCCAAATGAATTTGAACAGGCAGTTGCCGCCCTCCAACAGGAAGGGGTGATTGCCTATGCGACCGAGGCCGTGTTTGGTCTGGGGTGTGATCCCGACTCCGAAGTGGCGGTGCAGCGACTGCTGGCCATCAAGCAGCGTCCGGTGGAGAAAGGGTTGATCCTGATTGCTGCCGATTTGGCGCAATTGCAGGACTACATCGATCTGAGCCAACTTAGCGGTGAGCAACTGGCTCGGGTTGAAGCCAGCTGGCCCGGTCCCTTTACCTGGATCATGCCTGCCCGTGCAACGACGCCGGCCTGGCTGACCGGGCAGTTCGAGACCCTGGCGGTGCGCGTGACGGCTCATCCTCAGGTGCAGGCGTTGTGCCGTGCCTTTGGCAAGCCGCTGGTCTCTACCAGCGCCAACCTGACCGGTGAGGAGCCTGCCCGTCGGGTGGCCGATATTGGTGAGCGGCTGGCAAGCAAGTTGGCCTATATCCTGCCCGGTGAAGTGGGTGGTCAAGCTAACCCCTCCGAGATCAAGGACGCCCGAACCGGCGCCATTATTCGCCCCTCCTGAGCAGGCGGATACGTCATGATTTGCTATCAATCTGCTGAGTGGTGAGCTCACCGGATTGATTTAACTATAAAAATGGACAGGGCGTTCACGATCCTGCCTGACTGGAGACAAGATGAGCAAACCGGATGTGGCCCAGGTCAAGGCCTTCCTGTTGCAGTTGCAGGACGAGATCTGCCGTGGTCTGGAGCAGGCCGATGGCAGTGGACACTTTGTGGAAGATGCATGGAGCCGTGAAGGCGGTGGCGGTGGTCGCACCCGTGTGCTGCGCCACGGCGCGGTGATCGAGCAGGGGGGCGTCAACTTCTCCCATGTCTATGGCGATGCCATGCCTGCCTCTGCTACAGCCCATCGGCCAGAGTTGGCCGGTCGCAAGTTTGAGGCGATAGGCGTGTCGCTGGTGATCCATCCGCACAACCCCTATGTGCCGACCAGCCACGCCAACGTCCGTTTCTTCATCGCCGAGAAAGAGGGTGAAGAGCCCATTTGGTGGTTTGGCGGTGGCTTCGATTTGACGCCCTTCTACCCGTTTGCCGAGGATGTGCTGCACTGGCATCAGGTCTCCCGTGATCTCTGCCGGCCCTTTG
This sequence comes from Aeromonas sp. 6P, assembly GCF_051919525.1. Classification (NCBI taxonomy): domain Bacteria; kingdom Pseudomonadati; phylum Pseudomonadota; class Gammaproteobacteria; order Aeromonadales; family Aeromonadaceae; genus Aeromonas; species Aeromonas sp. 6P. The sequence continues at coordinate 208,443 of NZ_JBQBEO010000002.1, forward strand.
GTGATGAGATCTACCCCGAGTTCAAATCCTGGTGCGATCGCTACTTCTTCCTCAAACACCGCAACGAGACGCGGGGGGTGGGCGGTCTCTTCTTCGACGATCTGAATCGCTGGCCCTTTGCCGACTGCTTTGCCTTTATGCAGGCGGTAGGTCGGGGATATCTCGATGCTTACCTGCCGATCATTGAACGACGCAAGGTTCTACCCTATGGCGAGCGGGAGCGGGAGTTCCAGCTCTATCGTCGCGGCCGTTATGTGGAGTTCAATCTGGTGTATGACCGTGGCACCCTGTTCGGGCTGCAGACCGGCGGACGTACCGAGTCGATCCTGATGTCGATGCCACCGCTGGCACGTTGGGAGTATGACTGGCAGCCGGAAGCGGGCACTCCTGAAGCCTTGCTCTACACCGATTACCTCACGCCGCGAGAGTGGCTGTGACCCGAGGGGCCATGATGGTCCCTTTTTACTGGCCGTTATTCGGCTTGTTCCCGAGTGCGAAAACCCGTTAAATCGGAATATTGCCCTCTGATGGAACTCTTTGATGGATCGTTATCTGGTTTTTGGCCACCCGGTGCGCCACAGCAAGTCCCCCTTCATTCACACCCTGTTTGCCAGACAAACCCAGCAAGAGCTGGAGTATGGGCTGGTTGAACCCGCCGTCGACGAGTTTGCCCAAGCCCTGCGCACCTTCTTTGACCAAGGGGGCAAGGGATGCAATGTCACCGTTCCCTTCAAGGAGCAGGCATTCACTCTGGTCGATCGCTTGAGCCCGAGGGCCAAGCGGGCGGGCGCGGTCAATACCATCAAGCTGACCGATGATGGCGTGTTGCTGGGGGATAATACCGATGGCGCCGGATTGGTCGCCGATCTCAAGTCCCATGGTGTGACGCTGGCGGATAGCCGGATCCTGCTGCTGGGGGCCGGTGGCGCGGCTCGTGGTGCATTGGCGCCGCTGCTGGCTGAGTTGCCGAGCGAGCTGGTGATCGCCAACCGCACCCACACAAAAGCGCAACAGTTGGCTGCCGAATTCCACGATCTGGGGCCTGTGACTGCCCAGGCCTATGAGCAGTTGGCTGGTCCGTTCGATCTCGTTATCAATTCGACTTCTGCCAGCCTGCAAGGGGAGCTGCCGCCGTTGACTCCCGCCCTGATCCACACTGATATTGCCATCTACGACATGATGTATGGCGCCTCGGATACGGCCTTTATCAGTTGGGCCAAACAGCATGGGGCCCGTCAAACCATGGATGGACTCGGCATGCTGGTGGAACAGGCCGCCGAAGCGTTTACCGTGTGGCGCGGAATTCGTCCCGGGACTAAACAGGTATTGAGAGAGTTGAAGCGTAACTTGGGGGTGATATGAACCAGGGTATTCTGTTTCCCGACCTGATGGAGTGGCAGGCTGACGAACAGCGGGTGCGTTTTCCTGCCCAGCAGATGGGGGCGCTGATAGATTGTTACATCAGCCAGCGGCGACTGGAGAGAATGACAGGTCTGGCGCTGACGAGAGAGGATGACATCGTCAGAGCCTTCGAAAGTGTACGTTTTGATATTGAAGACATGGCTGAAAAACTCATTGAAGAACAAGAGTTTGCTGAAGATGGCGCTATCTATCTCTGATTTTTCAAAGTTTTTTTGTTTTGTAGCGGAACTACTTTGAAATGACGCTGACTAACTAGATAGTTGAGGAAGTGCTAGCTAGTCACCTTTATAACTCCCCGGTATTCGTACTGGGGATTTTTTTATCTGTATGAAGATAAAAGATTTTTTCTTAATCTGTAAGTTGTGAAACTAAATTACATAAATTACTTTCACTTTCTGCTGCTTTGCTGTACAGTTGTCTGCGTAGGGTACAGAGGTAAGATGTTCTATCTTTCAGACCTTTTATTTCACGTAATTGAATGTGGCTGAATAGCTGCCCCGATGAGGTTCTCGTCGGGGTGTTTTTTTATGCACATCATTTAGAGTAAATGCTTTAAATTGGCGATGCATTTGATAGAATGAGGCTGCTTCTTGAGGAATACCTGTCGTCTGGTACTCAAGATTCAGCTTCTTCCCAATTTTTTGAACTTATTATTTCAGGCTGGATGGCATCACTGTCGTCCGGCCTCATTTTTATCCCTTTCGGTTAGGCCTTGTAATTAAATTTCATCTTTGTCTCTTTTTGTAATTCTGGTTCGTTTTGAAAGAACGAATTTGAAAACGCTCTCAACGTCTTTAGAGGTTAATTTCTCTCGTGAATTAACTGCCTATCTATATGAACTGTAAGCGGTAATGGATATAACTGGGGAGGCGAATGCGGGGTGTTTGTCGTGAGGCAGGTGAAAGCGGCAATCTGAAACCCTTTCAATCAGCGGAGGAGTTCTCCGCCAATTGCAAGGAGAGCGAGGAGTGGATTACTCCTCGACAGGTTGTTGTTCATCAGCGTCCAGCAGGTCGGTATCGTCACCACTGACGTACCATTCGGTCAGGGTTTGCGCCAGCTTCTCCACACCGATGTTGGTGAGGGAGGAGAACGCTTCAACCTGGATCTGGGAACCGAGGTTGGCAACAGCCTGGCGCACCTTGATCACCTGGTTGTTGCGCGGGCCGGGGCTCAATTTGTCAGCCTTGGTCAGCAGCAGCATGACGGGCAACTGACGGTGCGAGCTCCACTCCAGCATGTTCATGTCGGTATCTTTGAGCGGGTGGCGGATGTCCATCAGGATCACCAGACCTTTCAATGACTCACGGCGCTGCAGATACTCTGCCAGTGACTTTTGCCACTTGAGCTTCATTTCCAGCGGAACTTGCGCATAACCATAACCCGGCAAGTCGACCAGACGCTTGCCCGGTTCCAGCTCAAACAGGTTGATCAGCTGGGTACGACCGGGTGTCTTACTGGTGCGCGCCAGGTTCTTGTGTTTGGTTAAGGTGTTCAATGCAGATGACTTACCGGCGTTGGAACGGCCGGCAAACGCGATCTCGACACCCCCATCATTTGGCAGGTGACGGATGTCGGGTGCGCTGGTCACAAAATGCACCTTATTGAAATTCAGAGTTTGTGTATCCAACGTAAATTCCCCATGGAGATAGAGGGTTATAGAGTTACTTTTTTGTAAAATGGTGTAAAATAGCGTCGCTTAAACGCGTTTATTTTAACATGCCTTCAGCGGCATGGGATCTGGAAGCCTAATAACGAAAAGTTGGAACGCCATGAAGAACCTAGTCATTACTCTTGCTCTGATGGTTGGCGTAACGGGGATGGCACAAGCCAAGGGCGATGCCGCTGCGGGACAGACCAAGGCTGCCGTTTGTGCGGCTTGTCATGGACCGGACGGAAACAGCCTGGTTGATATGTACCCCAAAATTGCTGGTCAGCACGCATCATATATCAAAAAGCAGTTAGTTGAACTGAAGGCTGCCGCTTCTGGTCAAATTGGCCGGGTTGCGCCAGTGATGGGGCCGATGGCGTTACCTTTGTCGGAACAGGACATGGATGACCTGGCGGCTTATTTCTCCAGCCTGAAGGTTACCCCTATCGCTGTCCCTGACGACGTGGTCGAAGCGGGCAAGGCACTCTATATGGGTGGTGACATGAGTCGCGGTCTGGCAGCTTGTACGGCTTGCCATGGTCCCCGTGGCTCGGGTGTCGAACAGGCGAAGTATCCAAACCTGTCCGGCCAGCATCCTGCCTATATCAAGGCTCAGCTCACCGCATTCCGTGCCGGGACGCGTGACAACGATCCGAATGGCATGATGCGGGACGTTGCCAAGAAACTGACTGATCAGGATATCGAAGCCCTCTCCAAATATGTGGCGGGTCTGCACTGATATAGTCGATACGGTCGATTTAAGTTGAAACGGGGAGCCTGGGCTCCCCGTTGTTTTTATGGCTTTCAGATAATTCTCGGTTTAATCCCCCCGTTCTGTAAGAGATCTCCCATTCTCAAGGCAGGCCAAGGCTCATAAAATTGCATAAAATATTAAATAATCATTATTTATCAACAGATTATATAAGTATTGATATTTTTCGACATGTTGAGAATGTTTTGAGTGGATTGAGCCGCTTTATAGAGTTGGTACAGTAGGCTTAATGGATTCATCCACGGATTGGGTGGCGGTTTCACGACAGGGTGTTGTGAGCAGAGGATGGCTGGCGTGGCGGGATGCCATGGGCTCGGATGAGCTGGCAAAGGATTGAAGGATCAGGATGGTGACCATCTCCGGAGCGGGATGGGGTTGCGGGATGCAGACTCCCCGGCACGATGGCAGGATGCGGTCGAGACGGGTCAAACAGGCACACGCACATTCAGGAACGACCAATATAAGGTCAGGATGACCACACAACGATATGATGCGGCGACAAGTTGTCACGGAGAGGACGAAACAGATTGTTTTGCCATTCAGGATGGCGCACGCATGAACATATCAAGGCAGCTTCGGCTGCCTTTTTTCTTTTGGGTCATTAACCCGATTAGCCATTCTGTGTCAAAATACCAGCAACATGCCCAGAGGATACCGATCCTGCGGTGTTCAGTGGCCTGATTGGGCCTGATTGGTGCGGGATCCTGCTCTGTTCCAGCCTTACTGTTCCTCGCATCGTATCCCACCGGGTGAGATCATCCCGGGTACGGGTCAAACCAGTTTTTTTTTCGGAGTTAGCCATTCATGTCTGCCAAACAACCCACTCGCAAGCCTACTGGCAAGCGCAAAGAATCTGATGTCAGTGCTCAGGAAGGCCGTGAGCGTAAACGGGCTGCCAAGCGCAAGGGCCTGAAGGCTGGTTCTCGTCAGCAAGTTGAACAGCCGAAGAACAAGTCTGGCAACAGCCAGTCCAAAGATCCGCGTATCGGTTCCCGCAAGCCGGTAGTTCTGGTGGTGGATGACAAACAGAAGAAGCCGGCAGCACCCAAGGCGGTGAAAGAGAAGAAGTTGGTGATGACGCCCGAGCAGGAGCTGGCTTCCATCGAAAACGATGACCGCTTGAATGATCTGCTGGATCGTCTTGATGCCGGTGAAACCCTGGAAGCGGCCGAGCAGGCCTGGGTTGATCAGCGTGTCGACCGTTATCAGGAGCTGATGGATGAGCTGGGCATCATCGACAACGACGATGATGAAGATGATGATCTGCCGTTTGATGATGGCGATGACGCCGAGTTCGACGAGCAGAAACCGGCCTCCGAAGAGGAGTTGTGGGACCGTTTCAACCAGGTCGATTTCAAGCCGGAACCCAAGCCTGAGCCGAAGAAAAAGTGATGAGTGGATGGATGCTGGCCGCCCTGTTGGGCGGCCTGATTTTGTCAGGATTGGCCATCTATGCAGGCATGCTGCTGGCCAGGCTGAGACGACAGCAAGCGATGCAGTGGCAGGCGATTACCGCTCGCAATGAACGAATTCTGGAGAGCGTGCGGGTCATTGCTCATGCGGTGCAGGAGGGGCAGTGCGATTACTCCGAAGGCGCCATTCGGCTGACCAATCTGCTGGATGCGTTGCAGATCAAGGGGGGGCGGGCGTTCGTTGCCGAGTTCCCGGGTCTGTACGGGCTGTATGAGAAGGTGAAAGATATGCCGACTCATGAGGCCAGACGCGCCCTCAAGCGCAATGAAGTGATGAAGATGGATCTCGAACGCAGCGGCTACGAGGCCGAGCTGGAGGCTCAGATCCTCAAGGATGTGGCCCAGCTGAAGGATTTTCAGTTAGGTCGGTGAGCCAACAATAACAACAAGAGAGGAAGCGAGCGTGCAAGCAGAACAGATTGTGTGGGATCAGGCCCTGATCGAAAAATATAACTACAGTGGCCCGCGATACACCTCTTATCCCACTGCGCTGGAGTTCAACGAGAGCTTCGGCTATCCGGATTTTGTCCGCGCTGCCGGCCAGTATCCCGAGCGCAATCTGTCGCTCTACGTGCACATCCCTTTCTGTCACAAGCTCTGCTACTACTGCGGCTGCAACAAGGTCATTACCCGTCATCAGCACAAGGCTGACGAGTACCTCGACTACCTGGAGCAGGAGATCAAGGCGCAAGCCCCGCTCTTCAAGCATCGTCTGGTTACCCAGCTGCACTGGGGTGGCGGTACACCCACCTATCTGGATGAAGCGCAAACGCGCCGTCTGATGGCCATGCTGCGTGAGCACTTCCATTTCGCCGAAGAGGGGGAGTTCAGCATCGAGGTCGATCCGCGCGAGATTGCCATTACCATGCTGGATGTGCTGCGAGACGTCGGCTTCAACCGCATCAGCCTCGGGGTGCAGGACTTCAACAAGGATGTGCAGGTTGCGGTCAACCGCGAGCAGGACAACGACTTTATTAAAGCCATGTTGGAACGGGCCCGTGAACTAGGCTTCCGCTCGACCAACCTCGACCTTATCTATGGCCTGCCGCATCAGGATCGTGCCAGCTTCCATCATACGCTGGAAGAGGTGCTCAAAACGGCTCCGGCGCGCCTCTCCATCTTCAACTATGCCCATCTGCCGAGTCGCTTTGCCGCCCAGCGCAAGCTGAAAGAAGACGACATGCCTGCGCCGCAGGAGAAACTGGCCATGCTGCAGGACACCATCGCCTTCCTCACCGGTCAGGGTTACCAGTTCATCGGCATGGACCATTTTGCCAAACCCGATGACGAACTGGCGGTCGCGCAGCGCGAGGGCAAGCTGCACCGCAACTTCCAGGGCTATACCACTCAAGGTGATTGCGATCTGCTGGGGCTGGGGGTCTCCTCCATCAGCATGATCGGTGATGCCTACTCCCAGAACCAGAAAGAGCTCAAGACTTATTACGCACAGGTTGCAGAGCTGGGTCATGCCCAATGGAAAGGCTGCTCGCTCAATCAGGATGACCTGATCCGCCGTGAGGTGATCAAGCGGCTTATCTGTGATTTCCGTCTGAACTTTGCCGCTGTCGAGCAGGCGCACGGGCTCAATTTCAGAGAGTATTTTGCCGACGATCTCAAGCTGCTGCAGACCTTCATCAACGATGGATTGGTGCGTATGACGGAGGATGGTCTGGAGGTCTCCTCCACGGGGCAGCTGCTGATCCGCAATATCTGCATGTGTTTCGACGTGTACTTGCGCAACAAGGCGCGTCAGCAGCAGTTCTCTCGCGTGATATAAGCTTGTTTGCCGATTAGAAAACAGAGAAGGGCGCCATCGTGGCGCCCTTTCATATGTATTTTTGCTTATGCAGCGGGTCGCGAAGGTTCTGGTAAGAAGTCTCTGCGCTGAGGAAAGCAATTGGGAATCAAGCAATGGTCGTGGTGAAACGCAGATAAAAAGATGGGGGCGACTTGCGTCGCCCCCGGTAGTCGTATCGCTCAGATCCTTGAACGAAGTTGCTCCCTGCAATCCCTGACTGTTTACCTCTTCCTTTAGGTTTCCCCTTCCCAATCCTTTGGGGTGTCCTTTAGCCATCTTGGCCTGACGAGTCATCCTGTCCCGTCGCACTTTCTCCGTCCTGGGAGGTGTCCTTTACCACATCCTGTGGTGAGTCCATTTGCCCAACCCTGGCAGCCAATCTTCCTGACCGACTTCATTGCGTCCGTGCATGAGTAACTATAAGGATTTTCTAACCGGCTACAACGCCAGATTGGAAAACGTTTTTGTCATTAGCTATTTCGAAAGTGGTTAGTTTCGATTTATTCATTTATAAACAGCTAGTTAAGCTGTTCATCTTCATGTTTTAAGATCTTATCTTCCGATTATCTCGGGGATCTTTTCGGCTGTTGGCTTACACCTGGGATGGCAGATCTCTTACATGGCGTTTTGGTTGCTTCAGAAACAGATTTTGCAGTCTGATGATGGTCATTCGGGGTGAGTTGGCGAGGCACACAAGAGCGGTTGAATGGAGAAATTATGAGCGCTGGTTGAGCCGCTCATAGATGGTCTGGCGCTCTTCAGGAGTCAGCGAAGAGAAGTAGTGGGTAAAGAGGCGCAGCAACAGGGACTTGTTCATGCCGTCTTGCTGGGTCAGATTACCCAGCTCGTCGATGGCCACCGTGCTCATGGAGAAGGTGGCTTTTTTGTAGCTGGGCTTCAGGTGCTCGCCGCTCTCGATAAAGGCCAGCGCCGACAGGGCTTCGTCACGATGCAGGCCCAGTTCAAGGCTGACCACCTTGGGTTTGCCTTTGGCGTAGAACTCCGCATCTTCGATAAATTCGTCGACGGTGAACTTCTTCTGGTGATGCAGCTGGTGCTTTTTCTTCAGATCGGCCAGACCCATCTCACACCCCCACTTGCAGGAACTCTTTGGCGATGGCCCGGATCTCTTCGGCGGATTTGCCATCCGGCTCGATCTCCATCACCGACAGTCCCTTCTCTTCGCTGTCGTCATAGACGTTGCGACCATAGGTGATGGCGTTCAGGACGTCGACACCGAACGAGGAGCAAACCTCTTTCGCTTCGAGAATGCGTTTTACCTGATTGGGCAGGGCGGGGCACTGGGTCAGCACTACTGCTGCATTGAGGGTCGGGTTGACCATCTTGCAGGTGGTGATGAGATCTTCCATGTGGGGCAGGGTCTTGAGGTCGCGGCGTTTCGGACGCAAGGGGATCAGGGCGTGGGTGGCGACAGCCATGGTAGAGCGCAGCGCCCGGTTGTCTTGCCCGCCGCAATCGACGATGACGTAGTCGTAGCGGTTTTTCAGGCTGAGCAGGTCGTTGCGAATATTGCCATAGAGCTGTACGCAGTTGATTTGTGGCAGCTCCGGGTTGTCGTTGCGCTCCTGAATCCAGTCAGAGGTGGTGCGCTGCGGGTCGCAGTCGACCAGTAACACCTCCCCCTGAAATTGGGATCTGAGGTAGACCGCCAGATTTTGTGCCAGGCAGCTCTTGCCACTCCCCCCCCTTCTCTCCACCGACCAACAAGATCATGACGTTCCCCTATCCATGAGAAAACCGCTGATTTCAGTATAGGAGGGGCCTGTCTCATCACAAGGCGAGAGGAGTGATGCTCCTCTCGTTGTTTCGACTAGTAATGAACGCTGCCTCCCTGCCAGCGGCAGACATAGTCAGGCACCAGCATCTGGGGGGCCTTGTCGACATGGCATACCACCATGGGCATGGCAGGGGCTCCTTCAGCCTGACTGAGGGTGGGGAGCGCAGAGAGCAGCAAAGTCGCGAGCAACAGCATGGGTTTCATTTTCATAACAACTCCTTGGTAGTGCCATTCCTGTGTGATCTGGATCACTTTCTGAGTTAAGTCGAGGTTGGCGCCAGCGCAAGGTGAGACGAATAAATTCAATTAATGAAAAAAGTATCAAAAGGCGTTGTGGTGACCGACGAGGATGGCTGCCCACCTTGATGCGGACTTTGTGCATATTAAGTTGAACTGCACAAAGAGGTGGTGACTTATGAGGCCGAGCCTGATGGGGTTGGCATCAATGCCATGATCTGGAACAAGAAAAGATTTATGCAGTGAATGTGGTCGATGTGAGTATTTATTTCTCCCGCGTTCCTCCCGTCACGGTGATGTATTCAATACCTAGGGAGTAATATTCAAATTATATTTGTAACGTTATTTATAGTGATGATTTTTAACGGTTTTTGTTATTTGCATTTAATCACTCCAGTGAACTGGCATGAATAAAAAATGAATCAATCTGAAATATAGCAGGGTGGTTTTGCATGGTTATTCGGTGCGCTTTGCGTGGAAAATGCGCAATTTGCTACCGGGGTCATAGATTGGATGGTGAATATATTCAGTTCTGAGTGAATGTGATCAATGTCTAAGTTTGTCGTGATTCGCAGGGCTAACCTCGGTCTCGAAAGGCAAGGGCAGGATAGAACATAAGCCGATTACCCTACATAAAGAATATCCCGCCTTAGCCACGAGCATGAATAGAAGGAATCTATTCAATCACTCGCAGGGACCACTGCTAGACGGAATATAATCATGAGCAAATTTTATGTAGGTTCTGAAGTTGGCCAATTGCGCCGTGTCATGTTGCACCGCCCCAACCTCAGTCTGAAGCGTCTGACTCCTTCCAACTGCCAGGATCTGCTGTTCGATGACGTCCTGTCTGTTGAACGTGCCGGTCAGGAGCATGACAAATTCGCTCAGGTACTGCGCGATCAGAATGTCGAAGTTTTCCTGCTGACCAATCTGCTGGCCGAAACACTTGATGTGCCGGAAGCCAAAACCTGGCTGCTGCAACACCAGGTCTCCGACTACCGCCTCGGCTCTTCTTTTGCCAACGACGTGCGCTGCTTCCTGGCTGACATGCCGCACCGTGAACTGGCCCGCATTCTCTCCGGCGGCCTGACCTACTCCGAGATGCCCTACAGCGGCGTCAACATGGTAGTGGGCATGCACGCTCCGACCGATTTCATCATCGAGCCGCTGCCCAACCACCTCTTCACTCGTGACACCTCCTGCTGGGTTTACGGTGGCGTTTCCATCAACCCGATGGCCAAGCCGGCTCGTCGCCGCGAGACCAACCATGTGAAGGCTATCTACCGCTGGCACCCGATGTTTGCCGGTCAGGACTTCATCAAGTACTTCGGTGACGAGGAGCGTGACTACGACAACTCCACCATCGAGGGTGGCGACGTACTGGTTATCGGCCGCGGCGCCGTGCTGATCGGCATGTCCGAGCGCACCACCCCGCAAGGTGTCGAGCACCTGGCTCGCAGCCTGTTCAAACATGGTCAGGCCAAACAGGTCATCGCCATGGAGCTGCCGAAACACCGCAGTTGCATGCACCTGGATACCGTCATGACCCACATGGATATCGACACCTTCTCCGTCTATCCGGAAGTGATCCGCAAGGACGTGCAGTGCTGGAGCCTGACTCCGGGCGGCGCCACCGGCATGAACATCAAGGAAGAGGGTTACTTCGTCACTGCTATCGAGAAAGCACTGGGCGTCGATCAGCTGAAGATCATCACCACTGGCGGTGACAGCTTCGAAGCCGAACGCGAGCAGTGGAACGACGCCAACAACGTACTGACCGTACGTCCCGGCGTGGTGGTGGGTTACGAGCGCAATACCTACACCAATGAGAAATATGACAAAGCAGGTATCACAGTCCTCTCCATCCCGGGTGATGAACTGGGCCGTGGCCGCGGCGGCGCCCGCTGCATGAGCTGCCCGATGGAACGCGACAGCATCTGATGAGACGGCGTGGCGCTGGCAGAAGCTGGCGCCACACAGAACCAAACTCGAGATTAACCACTATGAAAAAACCAACTGTCGTCGTCGCTCTGGGTGGCAATGCACTGCTCCGTCGTGGTGAGCCACTGGAAGCGGATATCCAGCGCAAGAACATTGCAACTGCCGCCAAGACCATCGCCCTCATCGCTCAGGAGTACAACGTGGTGCTGGTGCATGGCAACGGCCCGCAAGTCGGCCTGCTGGCCCTGCAAAACAGCGCCTACACCAAGGTGTCCCCCTATCCGCTGGATGTGCTGGGTGCCGAGTCCCAGGGCATGATCGGCTACATGCTGATCCAGGAACTGAAAAATCTGATGCCGAGCCGCAACGTCACCGCGCTGCTGACTCAGGTGCAGGTCGATCCCAAGGATCCGGCATTCGCCAACCCGACCAAATTTATCGGCCCCGTCTACGAAGAGGCTGAAGCCCGCACCCTGGCAGAAGAGAAACACTGGGTGGTCAAGGCTGACGGCAAGTTCTTCCGCCGTGTAGTGCCATCCCCGCTGCCTCAGCGCATCGTTGAAGGCGATGCCATCGAAACCCTGATTGCCCAGGGCCACCTCATCATCTGTACCGGTGGTGGCGGTATCCCTGTGACCTGGGATGGCCAGAGCCTGACCGGTATCGAAGCCGTCATCGACAAGGACATGTCTGCCGCCTATCTGGCCAAGCAGATCAAGGCCGATGCCCTGCTGATCCTGACCGATGCCGATGCCGTCTATCTGGATTGGGGCAAACCGACCCAGCGTCCGCTGCGGGTCACCAGCCCGGACGAGCTGGCAGGGGTCAAGTTCGATGCAGGTTCCATGGGACCGAAAGTCGAAGCCTCCTGTGAATTTGTCAAAGCGACCGGCGGCATGGTCGGCATCGGCTCGCTGGAAGATGGCCTCGCCATCCTCAAAGGGGAAGCCGGCACCAATATCGTCGCCACCCGCACCGTACATGCGTAATTACCGACATCTGTACTGAGAATGCGTAGTCAACACTACTGCCCGAACTGGTCTGAAACATATATAGAGAGAACTCATCATGGCTTTTAATCTGCGTAACCGTAACTTCCTGAAACTGCTGGACTTCACCCCGCGCGAAATCCAATACATGATCGACTTGGCCATCGACCTGAAGAAAGCCAAATACGGTGGCTACGAGCGCAAGCATCTGGTCGGCAAGAACATCGCCCTGATTTTCGAGAAGACCTCCACCCGTACCCGCTGTGCGTTTGAAGTAGCGGCCTTCGACCAGGGCGCTCAGGTCTCCTACCTTGGCCCAAGCGGTTCCCAAATCGGTCACAAGGAGTCCATGAAGGACACCGCCCGTGTACTGGGTCGCATGTATGACGGTATCGAATACCGCGGCTACGGTCAGGAGATCGTGGAAGAGCTGGGCGCCTACGCTGGAGTCCCGGTCTGGAACGGCCTGACCAACGAATTCCACCCGACCCAGATCCTGGCTGACTTCATGACCATGCTGGAGCACGGCAAGGGCAAGCGTCTGGATCAAATCAAGTTCGCCTACCTGGGTGATGCCCGCAACAACATGGGTAACTCCCTGATGGTCGGCGCCGCCAAAATGGGCATGGACATCCGTCTGGTCGCACCGAAAGCCTTCTGGCCGGAAGAGGAGCTGGTTGCCAAGTGTCGCCTGATCGCCGAAGAGACCGGCGCACGCATCACCCTGACCGAAGATGTGAAAGAGGGTGTGCTGGGTGCTGACTTCCTCTACACCGACGTCTGGGTATCCATGGGTGAAGCGAAAGAAGCCTGGGATCAGCGCGTCAAACTGATGACCCCGTATCAGGTCAACATGGATGTCATCAACGCCACCAAGAACCCGGATGTGAAGTTCATGCACTGCCTGCCGGCGTTCCACAACGACGAGACCACCATGGGCAAGGAAGTGGCTGACAAATATGGCATGAAAGGCCTGGAAGTGACCGAGGACGTGTTCGAATCCGAGCACAGCATCGTGTTCGACGAGGCCGAAAACCGGATGCACACCATCAAGGCAGTGATGGTTGCTACGCTGGGCGACTAAGGTCGCAGTAGTGGTGCCGGGGGGCGACCCCCGGCTTTTCGACCATGTGACAGCGGCATAATACCTCTAACCCTACAACCCGCAGCCTGCATGGATACCACACCCACAGAAGGAAGCTGGACCATGACCAAATTCAAGTTCCCGTCAGCCTACACGATACTGTTTGTGCTGATCGCCCTGGTGGCCGCCCTGAGCTGGATTGTGCCGGCCGGCAAATATGAGATGACCATGAACGAAGCCCTCGGCAAAGAAGTGCCGGTGGCAGGTACCTACAAACTGGTGGAGGGGAATCCCCAGGGGATCGTCGACGTGCTGCTGGCACCTATCGATGGCCTCTACAACCACGACACCTATGAGGCAGGCGCCATCGACGTCTCTCTCTTTATCCTGATCATCGGTGGTTTTCTTGGCATTGTGACCAAGACAGGTGCCATTGATGCCGGTATTGAACGTGTGACCGACCGCCTGCGCGGCCGGGAAGAGTGGATGATCCCGATCCTGATGGCGCTGTTCGCCGCAGGCGGCACCATCTACGGGATGGCCGAAGAGTCGCTGCCTTTCTACACCCTGCTGGTGCCGGTGATGATGGCCGCCCGTTTTGACCCTGTGGTGGCGGCGGCAACCGTATTGCTGGGCGCCGGTATCGGTACTCTCGGTTCTACCATCAACCCGTTTGCGACTGTTATTGCCGCCAACGCTGCCGGTATCTCCTTCACCGACGGTATCTGGCTGCGCGTTGCCATGCTGGTCGCCGGTTGGCTGCTCTGTGTTGCCTACGTCATGCGTTACGCCAAGATGGTGCGCAGCGATCCGAGCAAATCCCTAGTAGCTGACAAGTGGGAAGAGAACCGTGCCCACTTCCTCGGCAACAAGAGCGACCAGATGCTGGAGTTCACCCTGACCCGTAAAATCGTGCTGGGTATCTTCGTCGCCGCCTTTGCCGTGATGATCTATGGTGTGGCTGTGCTGGGCTGGTGGATGGCACAGATCTCCGGCGTGTTCCTGGCTGCCGCCATCATCGTTGGTCTTATCTCCCGCATGAGCGAGGAGGAGCTGACCTCCAACTTTATCGACGGTGCCCGTGACCTGCTGGGGGTGGCGCTGATCATCGGTATCGCCCGCGGTATCGTGGTGGTGATGGATAACGGCATGATCACTCACACCATTTTGCACAGTGCAGAAGGGATCGTGACCGGCCTCTCCACTATCGTCTTTATCAACGTGATGTTCGTGCTGGAAGTGGTGCTCTCCTTCCTGGTGCCGTCCTCCTCCGGGCTGGCTGTACTGACCATGCCGATCATGGCGCCGCTGGCCGACTTCGCCAACGTGGGCCGCGATCTGGTGGTGACTGCTTACCAGTCTGCCTCCGGTCTGGTGAACCTGGTGACCCCGACTTCCGCCGTGGTCATGGGCGGTCTGGCCATCGCCAAGGTGCCTTATGTGCGCTGGCTGAAGTGGGTGGCTCCGCTGCTCGGTATCCTGACCGTGCTGATCGTGGTCTGCCTGAGCCTGGGCGCCGTGCTCTCCTGAGGGATAACAAGCAAGATGAAACGGGAGCCTGCGGGCTCCCGTTTTTTATGGGCGCAAGAAGTGATGGACACAAAGTCGCAGGCAACAAAAAGGCGACCCGCAGGTCGCCTCGATGCATTCGATGAAAGGGGTTAGCGGGCCTGCGCCAGGGTGCGCACCACGGCGGCGTGGGCCTGACGGGTACGGCTGATATGGCGCGGCGCGACCAGCACTACATCGTTGCCCGCGACGGCGCCCATGATCTCGGGATTGGCGTTGCGATCCAGCAGGCGAGCCACCACGGTGGCGGCCCCCGGAGTGGTGTGGATCAGCACCATCTGCTGGTTGTGTACCACTTCGCGCACCATGTCGTGGATCGAGCGGGTGCTGCCGGCGGGTTCCAGCTGCTCGTCGACCAGGGTGTAGACCTTCTTGCCGTTGGCATTTTGGGCCTTGGCCACGCCGAGGCGGCGCAGCAGGCGGGAGATGGTGGACTGGCTGATGTCGGCAAAGCCGCGCTCCGACAGCTCGCGGCGGATCTCTTCCTGGGTGCTGTAGCAGTGCTGACCGATGATTTGGCGACAGGCATCCAGCTGGGCCAGATCGGGCTCTTGGGCAACGGGACGACTGAGGGTTTTGACCACGGCGAATTCCTTTGATGATGACCGGAGGTAAACGCGCGATATCTGCCATAGCAGTCAGTTATCAGGCAAAAACACTGATAATCCATCTATATGCAGGGAATGAGCGGGCATTACCATCTTGCGATGGCAAATTATAGCTGACTGGAAATTTGGTGATGTGACAGGGTTCAAAAATGGGCCCAGCAGGGCCCAATCAGATATCAGTAACGCTCGCTGACGATGTCCTGAGTGAAGGACTTCTCGCAGTATTTGCACTTCATCCGTACCACGCCTTTCACTTCGCGCACCCGGAAGTAGCTGTCCACCGGCTCGTTGTGGGAGATGCAGTTGGAGTTGGGACAGTGGAACACCCCGGCAATGAACTCCGGCAACTTCAGCTGGTGCTTCTTCACCACATTGAAGTCTTCAATGATGTTGACGGTAGCTTTCGGGGCGAACAGTGCCAGCTGGTTGGCCTGTTGCTCGGTCAGACGGGTGTTCTCAATCTTGATGAGATCCTTCTTGCCCAGTGCGCCGGATTTCAGGTTGAAGCCGACGGTGATCCGCTCCTGGGTTTCGACCAGCTGGAACAGCTTGAGGATCTTGATGCCCTGGCCAGCGGGGATGTGATCGATGACGGAGCCGTGACGGATGGCTTCGACTTGCAGTTGGTTCTTGTCAGACATGATATTCCCCTAAGCTCAGACAGTTTCGTTCAGTACCAATGCCAGCAGCGCCTGGCGTGCATAGACCCCGTTCTCCGCCTGCTGGAAGTAGCAAGCGTGGGGGGTCTTGTCGACCGCCACATCGATCTCGTCGACGCGGGGCAGGGGATGCAGGATCTTCATGGTGGGCTTGGCACCTTCCAGAGTCGCCAGCTCCAGAATGAACTTGGCGGCCATGTGCTTGTATTCAGTCTCGTCGAAGCGCTCTTTCTGGACGCGGGTCATGTAGAGGATGTCCAGCTCCGGCATCACCTCTTCCATGGTCTGGTGGACGCTGAACTGGATACCCTTCTCTTCCAGCTCTTCGCAGATGTAGTCCGGCATCGCCAGCGCTTCCGGGGAGATGAAGAAGAAGCGGCAGTTGAACAGGCTGAGGGCCTGGGCCAGCGAGTGCACGGTGCGGCCATATTTCAGGTCACCGACGAAGGCGACGTTGAGGTTGTCCAGACGGCCCTGGGTCTCATGGATGGTGAACAGGTCGAGCAGGGTCTGGCTCGGATGCTGGTTGGAGCCGTCGCCGCCGTTGATGACCGGCACGCGGGAGAACTCGGAGGCCAGACGGGCCGCGCCCTCTTTCGGGTGGCGCATCACCACCGCATCCGAGTAGGAACCGATGATCTTGATGGAGTCAGCCAGCGTCTCGCCCTTCTTGGCGCTGGTGTTGCCACCGTCGGCGAAGCCGATGATGTTGCCGCCAAGGCGCTGTACCGCGGTCTCGAACGAGAGGCGGGTGCGGGTGGAGGCTTCGAAGAAGCAGCTGGCAACCAGCTTGTCTTTCAACAGGCTGGTGTCAGGTTCAGCCTTCAACCGTTGTGCGGTTGAGACTACCAGTTCCATTTCTGACCGGGTCAGGTCCGAAATGGAGATGACATGTTTCTTATAGAGTGGATTGGTCATCGTCTGCATTCCCTTTGACATCATTGGAGGTTTTTCGGGCACAAAAAAAAGCCCCTGAAACAGGGGCTTTTTTTAAAAATAACTGGGGATCTTTGGGGTGGGAACCGGAAACAACGGGGCCGCTCTGGTGCGCACCACCCGTCTGCAAGGCTGTTTTCTGAATCAAAAACTGCATCGTTTCGTCCCGACCTTTTTCAAAACCGGACAGATTATAGGGCCGCTTTTTTAATTGTCAAAATTTTATTTCCGATGCCAATTTCAGCGTGAAAAACGTTTAAGTGGCGGGAATATGACGACAAATCCACACTCTGTGCGTCTCTTGCAGCGATTCCCCATCGCGGGCCATGGCGCGCAAATAACCGAGTCTGTGGTGCCCTTCCAGCAGGCAGTAGGGGCGGGGCAGGGGATGGCCGTTCGGGTAGCTGGTTCCCTCCTCCGGCGCCAGTACGATGACAGGTTCGGGCCAGGTGCCGTCGCTCAGCATCTTCTCGCCGAGCCAGGAGCGGCGCACATAGCGGTTGCTGCGCAGCATCTCCCCCCAGCGCTCGATCACCTCCATATGGCGGGAGTCCACCTGCTCTACCAGTTGCGCGGTGGGCCAGCTTTCACAGGTGAACTGATGGCTGGCGAGATCGATAAAGCTCCAGTTGGACTCAAAACCGCGCCAATGGCGGTAAATCCACTGGGAGAGCACATTTTCAGGAATAAAGGGCACCAGCGGCGCGACCCGTTCAAGATAGGCGGGCAGGGACTCTGTCTTGCGTTCATCCCTGAAGTTGAGGGGCGCCAGTTGTTGGAGCAATCGGTAATTGAGCATAAGTGGCCTCCCGGTACCTGATTTCACCCTACCCCCATTTATGTTCCATTCCTACCCCGGCAGGGCTGCAAATACAGCAAGTTATCCCGCTTTGCTGCACAAACAACCGCGACTTGTTCGGGATTTGTGCAATCGCATTAAAAATGTGAAAAAAGCCTTTACCTTTGAAACCCGCTTTGTATACTACGCCTCGTTTGTTGCAGGGGCGTAGTTCCAATTGGTAGAACAGCGGTCTCCAAAACCGATGGTTGCGGGTTCGAGTCCTGCCGCCCCTGCCATTTTCAGAAAGGCCAGCTCATTGAGCTGGCCTTTCGCATTTCCGGTGTTCGCCAATTTATCCCTCTCTCCTTTCTCTTCTCCTTCTTGCCGTTAGCAGTCCGGTGACTGTGGCCACATTGATCTCGATGTCTGCCGCAAGAGCGTTCAGTGTGCTGCAACCCGCTGTTTCAGGATGGTGACCAGCCGCTGGTGGCGGGCGGGGAGCGGCCACTCTGCGCGGTAGATCAGCCAGAGGGTGTCGATCACTTCAATGCTGCTCTGGATCACCCGGATCTTCTCCTGCTGGGCAAAGGCGGTGACGGCGAAGCGGGGCAGCACGGTAAAGCCGAGGCCGCGGGCGACCGGCTCCAGGATCAGGCCGATCTGGTTGGTAAAGCCGCGCAGCGGGATCTCGTCAACACGCTGGCCGGGGTAGCGTCGTCCCAACAGGCGTTGTGCCATGCTGCGGCCATCCGGGTGGTCGATAAAGCCGAGCTGACAGAGGTGCTGCCAGCTCTGCTCCTCGCCGTCGTTGGGTACCACCAGACAGAGGGGCTCGCGGGCGAAGGGCTCGGCGGCGATGCTGGGGTGTTCCGGTGGTTGATCCACCAGTCCCAGATCGCTGCGCCCTGCCAGTACCGCCTGCACTATGTCGGGGGTGGGGGCGAAACGGTGCTGGATGGTGAGTCCGAGGTGCTCCTGTTGCTGGTCGAGCAGCAGGGGATAGAGCAGCAGGCCGATGCTGCCGGGGGTGGTGAGGGTGATGGCGCCGCGGTGAGGGTCATCGTCCGAGAGGCGTGCTCGCAGCTGTTCGGCGGCTTGCGCCTGCTGGCGGGCGAAGTCGAGCAGCACCAGCCCGCGCGGAGTGAGCTCCAGCTGACGAGGCTTGCGCAGCAGCAGGGGGCCAAATTCGGCCTCGAGACGCGAGATATGCTGACTGACGGCGGCCTGGGTGAGATCCAGCCGCTCGGCGGCACGGGTAAAGCTGCCGGTTTCATGCACCACCACCAGGGTGTGGAGCCAGAGTGGATTAACCATAAATTTAATTTATGCCTTCCATTAGTTTGACCTTATTTTTCATTATGTCGCCCCTTCCTATCATGTCACCTGTTTCCCACACACAATTTCAAGGTGACGTATGACTTACCCGCGCAACTTCTCCCACATCGGCATCACGGTGACTGACCTCGACAAAGCGGTCGAGTTCTATACCAAGGTGATGGGCTGGTATCTCATCATGCCGGCCACCACCATCAGCGAGGATGACTCTGCCATCGGCGTGATGTGCAACGACGTGTTCGGCCCGGGCTGGGGTTGTTTTCGCATCGCCCACCTCTCTACCGGCGACAAGATCGGCATCGAGCTGTTCGAGTTTCCCAACAGCGAGCGCCGTGAGAACAACTTCGAATTCTGGAAGACCGGGGTATTCCACTTCAGCGTGCAGGATCCGGATGTCGAGGGGCTGGCGGCGCGCATCGTCGCGGCGGGCGGCAAGCAGCGGATGCCGGTGCGCGAGTACTACCCGGGCGAGAAGCCCTACCGCATGGTCTACATGGAAGATCCATTCGGCAATATCGTCGAGATTTACAGCCACAGCTATGAGCTGACCTACTCCGCCGGTGCATATCAGGGGTAGGTGACAGGCCGCCTTCGGGCGGCCTGCTGCTTTGTTGTTACAAGAGTCAGTAGCATGGAATAGCGATCTGGTTCACACGAATAGCGCGTTCTGTTGTTGATAGATGGGAAAATATACAGATTCACTAAAGTCTGTTCATATTGCGGCCGATAGCCTTTGATACATCAGGGTTTTCCCTGCCTGACACAACAACAAGGATTCGTCATCATGACCCTCTCTCTGCGCGGCAAGCTGCTGGCCACCAGTCTTGGCGTAGTGCTGCTGATGGCATCACTGCTCGGCATCGTTGCCTTTCACACCCTAAAATCCCGCACCATGAGCGCCATCCAGAGCGAGGCGGTCAACTATGGCCACGCCTACTCGGTCGCCATCGGCGAATGGATGACGGATCGCAAGAACACCGTCCATGCGCTGGTCAATCTGATCAGCGATAACCCCCAAGCCGAGCTGGTGCCGCACCTGAAGCAGGCCTACACCTCCGGCGGCTTCGGCCTCACCTATTTTGGCTCCGCGCAGGGGGTGATGACCCGGCAGGACCCCTCCCTCAACACCGGCAACTATGACCCGCGCGAGCGCCCCTGGTATCAGGATGCGGTGAAAGCGGGTCAGCTGATCGTCACTGCCCCCTATGTCAGCGTCACCATGCAGAAGCTGGTGGTCACTCTTTCCGAGCCGGTGCGCCATCAGGGCGAGCTGGTTGGTGCCGTGGGGGCCAACCTGGCGCTCGACAAGCTGATCGACGAGGTGCTGGCGATGAAGGTGCAGGGTGAGGGCTACGCCATGCTGCTCGACAGCAGCGGCCTCATCGTCGGCCATCCGCAGAAGGATCTGGCGCTCAAGCCCATCGCCGAGCTGGCGCCGGGACTCTCTGCCGCCACCTTCCAGCAGTGGGGCCGCGAAAACAGCGAGCTGCACGCCGCCACCCTCGACGGGCGGGATGTGCTGCTGGCAGTACAATCGGTGCCGGGCACCGACTGGCTGCTGGCCATGGTGATGTATCGCGATGTGCTGGAGGCGCCGCTCAGCAGTCTGCTGTGGGAGCTGGTGGGGCTGACCCTGGTGCTGATGCTGGTGTTCAGCGCCCTGCTCACCGCCACCTTCAAATACCTGTTCGCCGATCTCGGCCGGGTCGCGCACGCCCTGCACGACATCGCCCACGGCGAGGGGGATCTCACCGTTCACATCAACACCCACAGCAAGGATGAGGTGGGTCAGCTGGCCCAGAACTTCAACCAGTTCGTGGCGCGGCTGCACGGTATCGTCAGCCGGTTGCGGGATGTGACCGTCGAGCTGGCGGCACAGTCTCGCGCCCAGGCGGCCGGGGCGCAGGCTCGCAGTCAGCGGGTGCGCCAGCAGCAGGACGAGATCGTGATGGTGGCGACCGCGGTGACCGAGATGGCTTCCGCTACCCAGGAGATCGCCGGCAACGCCGAGTTTGCCGCCACCACCGCCACCGATGCGGTCGCACTGGCGGTCGCCGGCCAATCCCAGGTTGGCCAGAGTCAGCGCAGCATTACCGGTCTGGCGGACGAAGTGGCCGATGCCAGCCAGATCATCAATGAGCTCGACAGCCATGCCCAGAAGATCAGCGGCATTCTGGCGACCATCAGCGGCATCGCCGAGCAGACCAATCTGCTGGCGCTCAACGCCGCCATCGAGGCGGCCCGGGCCGGTGAGCAGGGCCGCGGCTTCGCGGTAGTGGCGGACGAGGTGCGGGTGCTGTCGCGCCGTACCCACGACTCTACCGACGAGATCCAGCAGATGATCGAGACCCTGCAGCAGACCACCCGTCGCGCCGTGGGTGGCATGGAGACCAGCCGTCAGCTGGCGGGTACCAGCGTCGAGGATGCGGAAGCGGCCAACCAGAGCCTTGCCCGGATCAACGAAGCGATCGGCTCCATCAGCGACATGGCGACCCAGATCGCGGCGGCTGCCGAAGAGCAGACCTCGGTGACCGGCGAGATCAGCCGCAATACCGAGAATATCCGCCACGTCTCGCAAGAGCTGGCCGAGCAGGCGGGCAACGAGGCGGCGCAGGCGGCCGAACTCAAGTCGCTGACCGAGCGGCTGGAGCAGGAGATCGGCCGCTTCCGGCTCTGATCCTCCACCAACTCTCCATGAAAAAGGGCAGCCCGCGGGCTGCCCTTTGTTATTTCACGACTGGCTTAAGGGTTCTGCTTGACCCAAATCAGCTGGTCGGTGGCAAAGCCCAGCGACTTCGCTTTGGCGACCAGCGCATCCACCTTCGCCTTGGGCGGGTTGGGTGAGCGGGAGAGGAGCCAGAGGTAGTCGTGGTTGTAGCTGGTCACCAGCGAGAGCTGGTAATCGGGGTCGAGGTCGATGACGTTGTAGCCGCCGTAGAAGGGGCCGAAGAAACTCACCTTGAGCCGCGCCTCGTCCGGGTTGCCGACGAAGTAGGCCTTGCCCTCGGCTTCGCGCCAGCTGCCATCGCTCTGTTTGCCGCGGTTGAGCACCTTGACGCCGCCATCGTCCCGCAGGCTGTAGGTGGCGCTCACCTGCTCCAGCCCCCGCTCGAAGCTGTGGTCGAGGCGGGCGATTTCGTACCAGGTACCGAGATAACGATCGAGCTGGAAGCCGGTAACGGGGCGGATGCCATCGGCAATCCCGGTACAGGCCGTCAGCAGTAAAGCGGTGAAAAGGCAAAGCAGTGAACGCATAAGTAATCCCTCTCTTGTTATCCCTCGATGATGCGCAGCTGGCCATCCCGGAAGCGGGAGGCCTGATCCGTCGGCGTGCTGCCGAAGAAGCGCTTGTACTCCCGACTGAACTGGGAGTTGCTCTCGTAACCGACTCTGGATGCCGCGGTGCCCGCCTTGATGCCGTCGTGCAGCATCATCATTCGGGCCTTGTGCAGGCGAAACGACTTGATGTACTGCAGCGGCGAGGTGGCAGTGACCGCCTTGAAGTGGTGGTGAAAGGCGGAGACGCTCATGTTCACCTCCCGCGCCAGCTCCTCCATGGTGAGGTTGTCGGCATAACGGGACTCTATCATATGCAGCACCCGGGCGATCTGGCCCACATGGTTGTGGCGATTGGCGAGCGCTTGCAGCGCCGGGCCGCCCCCCTCGGTGAGGGCGTGGAACAGCATCTCCCGCACCGTCTGCGGCCCCAGCACCCTGGCGTGCAGCGGGTTGTCCATCAGCTCGATCAGTCGCTCGGCAGCGCAGAACATGGTTTCGGACAGGGGGACCGAGTGGACGCCGCTCTTTTGCGGCGCGGGGGCGGGCAGGGCATCGCCAAGCTCCAGCAGCAGCTCTTGCAGGGTGACCAGATCGATCTCGATGGTAAAACCGATAAGCGGCTGCTCGGGGGAGGCGAAGCACTCGCACTCGCAGGGGAGCGGCAGGGTCATCAGCAGATAGTGGTTGGGGTCGTAGCGAAACACCTGATCCGCCAGATAACCCACCTTGTGCCCCTGCAGGATTACGATCATCCGCGGTTGGTAGAGCACCGGGGTGCGGCCATGGTGCTCGGTGGTATAGATGAGGTTGACCTGTTTCACCGGTGATGGGGTGATGCCGGGTGCAGTGACGTGGCGGGTCAATCTGGCGGCGAGGTCGCTGTAACGGTTTTGCATGGGTGCTCTTTGATTCGATAGTTCCGGTTTTTGCTGCTTTGTAGAAATAGGCAAGAATCAAGCAGGATGTTGTCTTGATGGTAGGGGTATTCTGGAGAAAAATGCAATCACGATTTCGCGGCCAGGCCGCCCTGACTATCAGAAGAAGGCAATGTCGATGAACAACTTTACTCTCCATACCCCGACCAAAATCCTGTTCGGCCAAGGGCAGATCGCCCAGTTGCGCGAGCAGCTCCCGAGCGATGCCCGCGTCATGATCACCTATGGCGGCGGCAGCGTGGTACGCAGCGGCTTGCTGGAGCAGATCCGCAACGAGCTGGCTGGCATGACCCTGTTTGAATTTGGCGGCATCGAGCCGAACCCGGCCTACGAGACCCTGATGGGTGCAGTGGAGCTGGCCCGTGCCGAGCGGGTCGACTTCCTGCTCGCCGTTGGCGGTGGTTCCGTGCTCGATGGTACCAAGTTTATCGCCGCTGCCGCGCACTACGATCTGGCCAAGGATCCCTGGCACATTCTCGAGACCGTCGGCAGAGAAGTGCGTTCCGCCATCCCGCTCGGTTCCGTGCTGACCCTGCCGGCGACCGGTTCCGAAATGAACATGGGCGCCGTCATCACCCGTCGCAGCAGTGGCGACAAGGTGCACTTCTTCTCGCAGTTCGTGATGCCGCGCTTCGCCGTGCTGGATCCGGTGCTCACCTACACCCTGCCCGAGCGTCAGGTGGCGAATGGAGTGGTGGATGCGTTCGTCCATACCGTGGAGCAGTACCTCACCTATCCGGTCAATGCCAAGGTGCAGGATCGCTTCGCCGAAGGCTTGCTGCTGACCCTGATCGAAGAGGGCCCCAAGGCGCTGGCCGAGCCGCACAACTACGAGGTGCGCGCCAACATCATGTGGAGCGCCACCATGGCGTTGAACGGCCTGATCGGCGCCGGTGTGCCGCAGGATTGGGCCACCCACATGCTGGGTCACGAGCTGACTGCCCTGCACGGCCTCGACCACGCCCAGACTCTGGCGGTGGTGCTGCCTGCCCTGCTGCAGGCCAAGCGCAAACAGAAACATGCCAAGCTGCTGCAATACGCAGAGCGGGTGTGGGGCTTGAACAGCGGCAGCGAAGCGGAGCGCATCGATGATGCCATCGCCGCGACCCGCGACTTCTTCGAGCGGATGGGGGTCAAGACCCGACTGCGCGACTACGGTCTGAAAGATCTGGGTATCGACACTCTGATCGGCAAGCTGGGTGAGCACGGCATGACCCGTCTGGGCGAGCACGGCGATATCGATCTGGTGCAGAGCCAGCATATTTATGAAGCGGCCTGGTAAGGGCCGCCAATCGGTGCCAAACGGGCGAAACGATTGAATTGCCGGGGCCCTCTCCCGCCATCTGGCGGCTGAGCGGCCCCGCTTTTGTTGGGAAAATGTTACTTTTCGGCGTTTCGCTGCGAGAAGTGAGACGAAAGCGGATTTCGTAAGAACAAAAAACGCTAAGATAGAGGGCCGGTAAAACATTTTTTTTGACTGGTTGGATCACTTTTTTCAGCCGTTTTTACTGGTATAAGCCTCTAATTTGGTTTGTTTTTTTTAATCGTAGCCAGGGATGGGCTGAATTCTGTACGAGTGCCGTCGGGACTGCGGTTGTAATAAAACTCCAAAATTTGATACTAATCACCTTCGCGCCTGAAAAGCGGGGGCCTGACCATGACAGGAGGTTGAGGTAAAGCCTACTGATTTTCATAACAAAGAGCCCTGGACCTGCACTTTGGTCATGTCTTGTTTCGTCAGAAGTGAGACACTGGGCAGCGATTGTTTATTAACCATCAGGGAATAGTCATGCAGATTGGAATACCGAGAGAGAGTCTCGCCGGTGAGACCCGGGTCGCAGCGACCCCGGCTACCGTCGAGCAGCTGAAAAAGCTCGGCTTCGAGGTCGCCATCGAGACCGGCGCAGGCCTGTCGGCCAGCTTCGATGATGCCGCCTTCGAGGCTGCCGGTGCCAGCGTGGTGCCGAATGTCTGGCAAGCCGACCTTATCTTCAAGGTCAATGCGCCGACCGATGCCGAGATCGCACAAATTAAAGATGGCGCCACTCTGGTGAGCTTCATCTGGCCTGCCCAGAACCCTGAGCTGGTCAAGAAGCTGTCCGAGCGCAACATCAATGTGATGGCGATGGATATGGTGCCGCGGATCTCCCGTGCCCAGTCCCTCGATGCCCTCTCCTCCATGGCCAACATCGGTGGCTATCGCGCCGTGGTTGAAGCTGCGCACCAGTTCGGTCGCTTCTTCACCGGTCAAATCACCGCAGCCGGTAAAGTGCCGCCTGCCAAGGTACTGGTGATTGGTGCCGGTGTTGCCGGTCTGGCTGCCATCGGTACGGCCGGTTCCCTCGGTGCCATCGTGCGTGCGTTCGATACCCGTCTGGAAGTGGCCGAGCAGATCGAATCCATGGGTGGGGAATTCCTCAAGCTGGACTTCGGTGGCGAAGACGGCGCATCCAGTGATGGTTACGCCAAAGTCATGTCTGATGAGTTCATCAAGGCCGAGATGGAGCTGTTCGCCCAGCAGGCCAAAGAGGTGGACATCATCATCACCACCGCCCTGATCCCGGGCAAGCCGGCTCCCAAGCTGATCACCAAAGAGATGGTCGACAGCATGAAGCCGGGCTCCGTCATCGTGGACATGGCCGCTCAGGCTGGCGGCAACTGTGAATACACAGTGCCGGGTGAACTGCATGTCACCGCCAACGGCGTCAAGGTGATCGGTTACACCGATCTGCCGGGTCGTCTGCCTGCCCAGTCCTCCCAGCTCTACGGTACCAACCTGGTCAACCTGATGAAGCTGATGTGCAAGGAGAAGGACGGCAACGTCGCCATCGACTTCGAGGACGTGGTTCAGCGCAACATGACGGTGATCCAGGCCGGTGAAGTGACCTTCCCGCCGCCCGCCATCTCCGTCTCTGCCGCCCCGCAGAAACCGGCCGCCGCCAAACCGGCAGCCAAGAAGGAAGAGGCCAAGCCTTCCAACAAGAAGTTCGTGTTCGGTGCCCTCAGCATCGCCGCCTTCGGCTGGATCGCCTCCGTTGCCCCGGCAGCCTTCCTCTCCCACTTCACCGTATTCATCCTGGCCTGTGTGGTCGGTTACTACGTGGTGTGGAACGTATCGCACGCCCTGCACACGCCGCTGATGTCGGTCACCAATGCCATCTCCGGCATTATCGTGGTCGGTGCCCTGCTGCAGATCGGGCAAGGGTCGACTCTGGTTACCGCATTGGCCTTCATCGCCGTGCTGATTGCCAGTATCAACATCTTCGGCGGCTTCACCGTCACTCAGCGCATGCTGAAGATGTTCCGTAAGGATTAAGGGGGTTTAACGTGTCTCAAGGACTGGTAACAGCATCCTATATCGTTGCCGCCGTGCTCTTCATCCTCAGTCTCGCGGGACTGTCGAAGCAAGAAACGGCCAAGCATGGCAACTTGTTCGGTATTGCGGGTATGGCTATCGCCCTGCTCGCCACCGTATTCAACCCGGAGACCAGTGGTGTTCACTGGATCATTCTGGCCATGGTGATCGGCGGTGCCATCGGCGTGCGTCTGGCACTCAAGGTCGAAATGACCGAGATGCCCGAGCTGGTGGCCGTGCTGCACAGCTTCGTGGGTATGGCGGCAGTGCTGGTGGGCTTCAACAGCTTCATCGATCTGCACCCCTCTGCACCTGCTGAGGTGGTCGTCTCCGTCGGTTCCAATCTGGATGCCACCCTGGCAGCCGCCCGTGCGGCGTTCGAGCAGGCCAACAGCGTTGCTCAGGTCGAGCACCTGACCGGCGCCATGCTGAACATCCACTTGGTCGAGATCTTCCTGGGCGTCTTCATCGGTGCCGTAACCTTTACCGGTTCCGTGGTTGCCTTCGGCAAACTGCGCGGTCTGATCTCCTCCAAGCCGCTGATGCTGCCACACCGCCACAAGCTGAACCTGCTGGCCGTGGTCGCTTCTCTGGCGCTGATGGTCTACTTTGTCAACGCGGGCGGCTCTACCTTCGCCCTGCTGGTGATGACCCTGATCGCCTTCGCCTTCGGCTGGCATCTGGTTGCCTCCATCGGTGGCGCCGACATGCCGGTCGTGGTCTCCATGCTGAACTCCTACTCCGGTTGGGCAGCAGCAGCTGCGGGCTTCATGCTCTCCAACGACCTGCTGATCGTCACCGGTGCTCTGGTAGGTTCCTCCGGTGCGATCCTCTCTTACATCATGTGCAAGGCGATGAACCGCTCCTTCATCTCCGTGATCGCCGGTGGCTTCGGCTCCGATGGCGTGGCCTCCACGGCTGATCAGGAGATGGGCGAATACCGCGAAACCAGCGCCGAGGAAGTTGCTGACCTGCTGAAGAACTCCAGCTCCGTCATCATCACCCCGGGCTACGGCATGGCGGTGGCTCAGGCCCAGTATCCGGTGGCTGAAATCACCCAGAAGCTGCGTGATCGTGGCGTCAAGGTGCGCTTCGGTATCCACCCGGTTGCCGGTCGTCTGCCTGGCCACATGAACGTGCTGCTGGCGGAGGCGAAAGTCCCGTATGACATCGTGCTGGAAATGGACGAGATCAACGACGACTTCGCCGATACCGATACCGTGCTGGTGATTGGTGCCAACGACACCGTCAACCCGGCCGCTATGGAAGATCCGGGCAGCCCGATCGCCGGTATGCCGGTACTGGAAGTGTGGAAAGCGCAGAACGTCATCGGCTTCAAACGCTCCATGAACACTGGCTACGCCGGTGTCCAGAACCCGCTGTTCTTCAAGGAAAATACCCAGATGCTGTTTGGCGATGCCAAGGCCAGCGTCGAGGCAATCCTGAAAGCACTGTAAGTGCCATTCAGAGAGTGGATATCAAGGAGGCTTCGGCCTCCTTTTTTATTGCTCATCCCTTGTATATCCTCAATCCATACGGACCATGAGGGATCTCCATGATGTGGTGTCAGGGTTGGCGAAGGATCGGGTTGTACGGCTGGCTGCTCGTCTCCCTGTTTGGTGCTGGTTCGGCCGTAGCAGCGGACGAGCCGCCGACACTGACGCTGCTGACCGAGCTGTGGCCCCCTTATGTGATGCGTGGTGACAATGGCGAGCTGGCCGGCGCCGATCTCGATCTGGCCTGCGCCGTGTTGCGCCAGATGGGTTATCGCACTGAAATCAGGGTGCTGCCCTGGAAGCGGGTTCTGCAGCAGGCCCGTCTCAGGCAGGGGGATGCGGTGCTCGATGTCTTCTTTGAACCTTCCCGCCAGCACTGGCTCCACTACCCCGAAGAGCCGCTCTCTTACAGCGGCGAGGTGCTCTTCTATCCGACGGCTCGTCCGGTGGATTTCAAGCAGCTCTCCGACCTCAAGGGTCTGCGGATAGGTATTCAGGAAGATTATGCCTACAGCCCCGATTTTCTGACCGATCCCGAGGTGCTCCGGATGCCGATGACGGGGGAGGGGAATGCCATCAAACAGCTGCATCTGATGATGGCCGGTCGTCTGGACGGGGTGGTGCTCAACGAGCGGGTCGGTCGCTACTTGCTGCACACTCAGGGGTTGCAGGATCAGGTGAACCACGGCTCGCGCCTGCTGACCGACGACAACCGCAACTTCCTCGCGTTTACCCACAAGCCCGGCCACGACCAGCTGGCTATCCGCTTCTCCTCTGCCCTCAAGGCGTTCAAACAGACCCCCGCCTACAAGCAGCTGCTGGCCCGCTATCACCACTGAGTTGCCGCCCTGCTGTGCGCCGCTTCACAATTTGTCGCACTTTGTTAAAAGGTGGGCATAATGGCGAACAAAAAGGGGATGCCGCTCAACATTAGTTGATCTTGTTGATAGTAGAATCAACTGCGGTTTACTCAAAGTTACTCATATATGTCCACAGCAGCCACCACTGACCAGATCAATTCGTTAACGGATGAAGAACGTCATCTGATCGCCAGTTTCGAGCCCGCAGTCGAGGCGCTGGCCGCGCTGTTTGGCGCGGGGTGCGAGGTGGTGTTGCATGCGTTCGATACGCTGGATGCATCGGTCATCAAGATTGCCAACGGCCATGTCACCGGTCGTCGGGAGGGGGCGCCGGTCACCGACTTTGCCCTCAACCGCTTGCAGGGGGAGGCGGGCAGCCAGTGGAGCAGCTACTTCAGCCGTACCCGCGACGGGACGCTGATGAAGTCCTCCTCCATCACCATCAGCAACCGGCAGGGCAAGCCCATCGGCATGCTCTACGTGAACTTCAGTCTGGATACCTCCCTTGGCAGCCTGCTCGATACTTTTGCGCTGCCAGCGGCACCGGCGCCGCTCAACAACGAGACCTTTGCCAGCTCGGTGGATGATCTGGTGACTCAAGTGATTGAGAAGGTGGATCGGGACGATTCGCTCTCCTGCACGGTGCGCAACAAGGAGATAGTGACCCGGCTCTTCGACATGGGGATCTTCGAGATCAAGGAGGCGGCCCAGCTGGTTGCCCGGATGCTCGGCATCTCCCGTCATACTGTTTATCTGCATATCCGTAATCACAAAGCGGATCTGAACAAGCAATAACTGCCTGCGGGCACCCTGAACATGAGAAACACTGCGATGAAAGCACAATGGACCGACTTTATTACCCTGCTCAAGCGTGAAGTGGTGCCGGCCCTGGGCTGTACCGAGCCGATGTCGGTGGCGCTGGCAGCGGCAAACTGCCGCAAGCTGCTGGGGGAGACCCCGACCCGCATCAGCGTCTGGGTCAGTGGCAATCTGTTCAAGAACGGCATGGGGGTCGGGGTGCCGGGCACCGGCATGATCGGTCTGCCGGTGGCCGCTGCGGTCGGCATCACCGGCGGCAATCCCGATGCCGGGCTGGAGGTGCTCAAGACCCTCACACCAGAACTGGTGGAAGCGGCCAAGGCGCTGCTGCCGGTGATCAAGGTGGATGTGAAGGATGTGCCGGACGTGCTCTACGCCGAGGTGCTGGCCGAAGTGGAGGGCCATAGCGCCCGGGTGGTGATCTGCACCGACCACACCCGCATCATCCTGATGGAGAAGGATGGCGAGGTGCTGATGGCGCAAGACAGCGCCCCGGGCGTGCAGATCCAGCCCGCCAAGGCCGACAAGCCCACTATGAGCCTGCGCGAGATCGTCGACTTTGCCCTGCAGGTGCCCCTTGCCGAGATCGACTTCATCCGCGAGGCCGCCACCATGAATCAGGCGCTGGCGGACGAAGGGTTGCAGGGCTACGGCCTGCGCATCGGCAAGATCCTCACCGAGCAGGTGGAGCGCAAGCTGCTCTCCGACGATCTGATGACGCTGGCGATGCGCCTCTCTTCCGCCGCCTCCGATGCGCGGATGGATGGCGCCATGCTGCCCGCCATGTCCAACTCGGGCTCCGGCAACCAGGGCATCGCCGCCACCATGCCGGTGGTCGCCGCCGCCCGCTTCCTCAAGGCGAGCGACGAGCAGCTCACCCGCGCCCTGGTGATGAGTCATCTGGTGGCCATCTACATCAAGACCTATCAGAACAAGTTGTCGGCCCTGTGCGCCGCCAGCACCGCCGCCATGGGGTCGGGGGCTGCCATCACCTGGCTGCTGGGCGGCCAGTTCGAGCAGATCAGCCACTGCATCAACAACATGATTGGCGATGTCTCCGGCATCATCTGCGATGGCGCCGGCAGTGCCTGCTCCATGAAGGTCTCCACCTCCACCTCGGCGGCGGTGAAGTCGTCGCTGATGGCCATCAACAATCTCCGTATTCCCCAGAGCGAGGGGATCGTCTCTGACGACGTGGATCAGACCATCGCCAACCTGGGGCAGCTCTCCAAACAGGGGATGCTGGACACGGATATCGAAATCATCAACATCATGCGAGCGAAACAGCAGAAGCAGTGAATCTGTGACAAGGGGGCGATAGACCCCCTTGTTCTTGTCACGACGGCGCAGACCGTCTGACACGGTTGCCAGGGCAAGCATGGCGCTTGCTCTTGTTTCTCGGGCGCAAGCCCGCTTTTTGGGGAGTCATACCATGACATTTAGCGTTATCGGCAATCTGGCCATCGCCGCCATCTTGCTGTTCTTTCTCTACCGGTTACAGGAAAAACATGTGAGCTTCACCCGCCGGGTATTTGCCGGTCTGGGGCTCGGTATTCTGTTCGGCGCCGCGTTGCAACTGCTTTACGGTGCAGGTTCGCCCGTCATTGTTCAGACCATCGACTATCTGGATATCGTGGGTAGCGGCTATGTGAAACTGCTGCAGATGATCATCATCCCGCTGATCATGGTCTCCATCATCAGCGCTATCTTGAAACTCAATGGCGGCACTGCGCTGGGCAAGATCAGCGCCATGACCATAGGCGTGCTGATTTTCACCACCGCCATCGCCGCCGGGGCGGGCATCCTGATGTCCAACCTGTTTGGCCTGACCGCTGAAGGGCTCACCTCCGGTGCCGCCGAAAGCGCCCGGGGCGCCGCGCTGCAGACCACCCT
Organism: Aeromonas sp. 6P; assembly: GCF_051919525.1. Taxonomy (NCBI): domain Bacteria; kingdom Pseudomonadati; phylum Pseudomonadota; class Gammaproteobacteria; order Aeromonadales; family Aeromonadaceae; genus Aeromonas; species Aeromonas sp. 6P. The sequence continues at coordinate 240,132 of NZ_JBQBEO010000002.1, forward strand.
CGGCAGCGTCGAGAGCATGTCCTTTGCCAAGATGATGCTGGAGTTCATTCCTGCCAACCCCTTCCTCGACATGACCGGGGCGCGCAAGACCTCCACCATCGCCGTGGTGATCTTCTCCATCTTCATCGGCCTCTCCGCTACCGGCATCGCCCGCAAGAAGCCGGAGATCTTCGCCAGCTTCAGCCACTTCGTGGCCGTGGCGCATGCCATCGTAATGCGAATGGTGACTCTGGTGCTGCGCCTGACCCCGTTTGGCGTGCTGGCCCTGATGACCAAGGTGGTCTCCGGCTCCAACTATGCTGACATCCTCAACCTGCTCAGCTTTGTGATGGCCTCTTACGGTGCCATCGCCATCATGTTTGTCGTGCACCTGCTGCTGGTGAGCCTGGTGGGCATCAACCCGCTGCGCTTCCTCAAGAAGATCACGCCGGTGCTGGCGTTTGCCTTCACCTCGCGCACCAGTGCGGGCTCCATCCCGATGAACGTGCAGACCCAGACCAAGTCGCTGGGTATTCCGGAGGGGATCGCCAACTTTGCCGCCTCCTTCGGTTCCACCATCGGTCAGAACGGCTGCGCCGGCATCTACCCGGCCATGCTGGCGGTGATGATAGCGCCGACCGTGGGGATTGACCCTTTGGATCCCGGTTTCATCATGACGCTCATCGCCATCATCACCGTCAGCTCCTTCGGGGTGGCGGGGATCGGCGGCGGCGCCACCTTCGCCGCGCTGATCGTGCTCTCCGCCCTGGATTTCCCGGTCGCGCTGGCGGGCCTGCTCATCTCCATCGAGCCGCTGATCGACATGGGCCGCACCGCCCTCAACGTCTCCGGCTCCATCACCGCCGGGACCGTCACCAGTCGCGTGCTGGGGCAGACCGACATGGCGGTGTTCAATAGCGACCATGAAGTGAGCCTGGACGGCGAAGAGTCCACCATCTGATTTGCTGTCGGTTGATCTGCCCGTGGAAAGGGGTGACTCTTTCCCGTCATAGACCGCAGGGAGGGCATGCCCTCCCTGCGCCATTGAGAGGAAAAACAATGAGAATTCTGATCATCGGTGGCGAAGCCGCCGGTATGAGTGCGGCGGCCAAGGCGCGCCGTCTGGCCAAAGATGCCGACATCGTGGTGTATGAGGCCTCCGAAGTGATCTCTTTCGGTGCCTGCGGCCTGCCTTACTTCGTCGGTGACGAGTTTCAGGAGCCCGGTTACATGGCCGAGTTCTCCCCCGAGCAGTTCGCCGCCAAGGGGATCGAGGTCAAGATTGGCCATCGGGTGCTGAGCGTCGATGCGGCTGCCCAGACTCTGGTGGTGGAGCACAACGGCGACACCTTCACCGATCGCTACGGTCGGCTGATGATCGCCACCGGTGCCCGCGAAGTGATGCCCCCCATCCCCGGTTTGCTGCAGCAAGGGGTATTCGGTCTGCGCCGGATGGCCGACGGGCTGGCGCTCAAAGCTGCGGTGCAAGACAAGAACAATCGCCGCGCCGTGGTGATTGGCTCCGGCTTTATCGGGCTGGAGGTGGTCGAGGCGCTGGTCCATCAAGGCAAAGAGGTGCGTCTTATCGAGCTGGCGGATCGGGTCATCCCCGATGCGTTTGATGGCGAGATCACCCAGCACATCGAAACCGAACTGCGCGAGCAGGGCGTCTCTCTCCATCCGGGTGAGCGAGTTGAAGCGCTGCTGGGGGATGGCCGGGTGACCGGCGTGCGTACCAGCCAGGGCGAGTACGAGGCTGATATCGTGGTGGTCTGCACCGGGGTCAAGCCCAACACCGAGTTTCTGGCCGATACCGGCATCGAGCGGCTCGGTAACGGCGCCATCAAGGTGGATCGTCAGGGACGCAGCTCGCTCGCCAACGTCTGGTCAGCCGGTGACTGTGCCAGCGTCTGGCACAGCGTGAAGCAGCAGCAGGTCTATGTGCCGCTCGCCACCATCGCCAACAAGCTGGGCCGCATGGTGGGCGAGAACCTGGCGGGTGCCGAGCAGGAGTTCCCGGGTACCCTCGGTTCTGCGGCGCTCAAGGTGCTGGGGCTGGAGGCGGGCCGAACCGGCCTCTCCGAGCAGGAAGCCAAGGCGATGGGCATCGATTACCGCACCGTGGTGATCAAGGACAAGTGCCACACCAACTACTGCCCGGGTCAGTCCGACATTCACGTCAAACTGGTCTATGAGGCGGGCAGCAAGCGGCTGCTGGGCGGCCAGATCCTCGGTCGCAAGGGGGCGGTCCACCGCATCGACGCGCTGGCAGTGGCCATCACCATGGGGGTGACCACCGAGCAGCTCGGCATGCTGGACTTTGCCTACGCGCCGCCCTTCTCCCGCACCTGGGATGCCCTGAACGTGGCGGGTAACGTCGCAAAGTAACGCTCTGCTATGACGGTGCAGGGAGGGCGCCGTCACGCAGAACTAGCTCTACAGAGCTATCTGCGGGTAACAGTTGAGGGTAAATTGCAGCGATAAAAAAACCGATGCCTTGGCATCGGTTTTTTGTTACCGGTTGATCCGTATCACTCAGCCACGGCCGAGGCGGTTCTCCGGGTAGTTCTTGGCCAGCACTTCGCGGGCATGCTTGGCCAACTGCGGCATCTTCAGAGCGTCGTAAGACTCGACCATGATCTCCAGCGCTTTCTCGGTTTCGGCTGTGTCGGGGTAGGTCTCGACAATCAGCTTGGCCCGGTTGGCGGCCGCGACCAGTGCATCACGCTTCACGTAATACTCGGCCACGCTCAGGTCATATCGGGCCAGACGATTCTTCAGGCCAATCATGCGGGCGCGGGCATCGGCGGCATAGACGCTGTTGGGGTAGTTCTGCAGCAGGGTCTTGAAGTCCTGGAATGCCTGACGGGCATAAGCCGGGTCTTTGTCATCCCGATCGATACCGAACAGGCTCTGGAAGAAGTTGTAATCCGCCGCCATGTTGGTCAGGCCGCGCATATAGAAGACGTAATCGATATTTTTATGCGCCGGATTGAGGCGGATAAAACGGTCGATATTGGCGATCGCCTGAGCGGTATCATCCTGCTTGTAGTAGGCATAGATGAGGTCAAGCTGCACCTGGTTGGAGTAGGCGCCGAACGGGTAGCGAGAGTCCAAAGCCTCCAGCAATTCAGTGGCTTGCACGTAATTGCCAACGTCCAGTTTGAGGCGTGCTTTCTGGTACAGGGTCTCCGGCGGTTCGTCGGGTACCTTGGGTTTGGTGCTGGAACAGCCTGTGATCAAGGTAGCGACCAAGGCGAGCGACATCAGCAGGTGAGACTTCTTTCCCATCAACAACATCCGGTCCATTTCCACTAAATTGGCAAAGTATCCGTTATGCTTGGCTAAAAGAAAAGCTAGAATACCCGGATTATTTCGAATTGATACCCCCCGCTCAAGAGACCATACATGAGCCAGCATATTGAACTGACAGGCGAATTCCAGGATCACCAATTCGGGCAGAGACTCGACCAGGCCCTGGCCGAATTGTTTCCAGACTACTCCCGCACCCGCATCAAGGAGTGGATTTTACAGGACAGAGTGACCCTGGACGGTCAGGTTGCCAACACCCCGCGCGAGAAGATTCTGGCCGGGCAGCAGGTGCATGTGAATGTCGAGCTGGAAGATGATACTCGCTGGGATGCCCAGGATATCGAGCTCAACATCGTTTATGAAGATGAACACATTCTGGTGATCGACAAACCGGCCGGACTGGTGGTTCACCCGGGCGCAGGTACGCCGGATGGCACCATCCTCAACGCCCTGCTGCACCGCTACCCCGGCATTGCCGAGGTGCCCCGCGCCGGTATCGTGCACCGTCTGGATAAAGACACCACAGGTTTGATGGTGGTTGCCAAAACCGTACCCGCCCAGACCCATCTGGTGGAAGCGTTGCAGGCGCGCCAGATCACCCGTGAGTACGAAGCGATCGCCATCGGTCACATGACCGCAGGTGGTACCGTCGATGCGCCCATCGGTCGCCACCCGACCCAGCGTACCCATATGGCCGTGGTGCCCAATGGTCGTCCTTCCGTGACCCACTACCGGGTGCACGAGAAGTTCCGTGGCCACACCCGTCTGCGTCTGCGTCTGGAGACCGGTCGTACCCACCAGATCCGTGTCCACATGGCGCACATCAAACACCCGCTGGTGGGCGATCCCGCTTACGGTGGCCGTCTGCGCCCGCTGCGCAACGCGACCCCCGAGCTGACCCAGGCACTGCGCAACTTCAACCGTCAGGCGCTGCATGCCACCATGCTGCAACTGGCTCACCCCATCACGGGTGAAGTGATGCAGTGGCACTCAGCTACACCGCAAGACATGGTGGAGCTGATGGAAGTGCTGCGTGCGGATACTCTCGCCAATCCGGATGATTTAGTCTGGAACTGATGTGATAGGGCCTGCTGCGTCGGTTTCTGGCGTCATCCGGCCCAAATAGATGCCAATCGGGGTTCCCTTGCAGGAGCCCCGTTTTTATATCGGTGAATTGAAGGAGTCACAGATGAAATGGATCGAACCCGACTGGCCAGCCCCGGCGTGTGTCAGGGCGTTGTCGACCACCCGGGATGGCGGCGTCAGTGAAGGGGTCTTTGCCGGTCTCAATCTGGGGGCCCACGTGGGTGACGAACCGGCGCGAGTCGAGTCTAACCGCGCCCGCTTGCAGCAGGCGGCCGCCATCCCGGGGCCCCTCAACTGGCTTAATCAGGTGCATGGCACCGTGGTTCATCCGGTCAGCAGCCATTATGAGCGGGCGCCGGATGCCGATGCTGCCTGCGCCCATGAGGCGGATCAGGCCTGCATCGTGATGACTGCCGACTGTCTGCCGGTGCTGTTCTGCGATCGGGCAGGTACCGTGGTCGCAGCCGCTCACGCGGGCTGGCGTGGTTTGAAAGATGGCGTATTGGAGGCAAGCATCGCCGCCATGGGCTGTGAGCTGGGCGAGGTCCTGGCCTGGCTGGGCCCGGCCATTGGTCCCACTGCATTTGAAGTGGGGGGAGAGGTGCGCGAGGCCTTTATGGCTGAGCAGGCTGAAGCAGAAGCAGCGTTCGTCCCTTCGTCCAACGACGGCAAATGGTTGGCGGATATCTACCAGCTGGCGCGGTTGCGCCTCGCCCGTGCCGGCGTCACCGCCGTCTATGGTGGTGAATACTGCACCTTCAGCGATAGCGAGCAGTTCTACTCTTATCGTCGCGACGGCCAGACCGGCCGGATGGCCTCCCTTATCTGGTTGGCCCGCTAAGCAATCACCCGCCAAGTAATACCCCGTCTCTCTCAAGACCAGATCCGTATGAGAGAGGCGGGGATCCTGCCCTCTCCCCGCTTTGCAGAAAAAATAACCAGCCCATGCCCTTGAAATAGCCCGTACGGGCCTCATCTTTCATCTCAGAAAGTTATGTTGTTTGCCGCGCAAGCGGCGTCTGCCTGTTTGAAGGGGGAGTGCAATGCGCCTCGATCGCCTTACCAGCAAATTCCAGATTGCTATTTCCGATGCCCAGTCTCTTGCGCTGGGTCGTGACCACCAATTCATCGAACCCGTTCACCTGATGACCGCACTGGTCAATCAGGATGGCGGTTCTATCCGTCCGCTGCTCACCCTGACCGGGATGGATATCAACGCCCTGCGCTCCCGTCTCGGTGAGGAGCTGGATCGCCTGCCGCGCGTCAGCGGTGTGGAAGGGGACGTGCAGCTCTCCAACGGCCTCGGCCGCCTGCTCAACGTCTGCGACAAATTGGCCCAGCAGCGCAAGGATCAGTTCATCTCCTCCGAGCTGTTCGTGCTGGCTGCCCTCGACGACAAGGGAACGCTGGGCGAGTTGCTGCGTGCTCAGGGGCTGACCAAGGAGAAACTCGAAGCGGCCATCGACAAGGTGCGTGGCGGCAAGAAGGTGGAAGATGCCAACGCCGAGGAGAACCGCCAGGCGCTGGAGAAGTACACCATCGATCTGACCGAGCGGGCCGAAATCGGCAAACTCGACCCGGTGATCGGCCGCGATGACGAGATCCGCCGTACCATTCAGGTGCTGCAACGCCGCACCAAGAACAACCCGGTGCTGATCGGTGCTCCCGGTGTCGGTAAAACCGCCATCGTCGAGGGACTGGCTCAGCGCATCATCAACGGCGAAGTGCCGGAAGGGCTCAAGAACAAGCGGGTGCTGTCGCTGGACATGGGGGCGCTGGTGGCCGGTGCCAAGTATCGCGGCGAGTTTGAAGAGCGGCTCAAGGCCGTACTGACCGATCTCGCCAAGGAGGAGGGCAACGTCATCCTCTTTATCGACGAGCTGCACACCATGGTCGGTGCCGGCAAGGGCGAAGGGGCGATGGACGCGGGCAACATGCTGAAACCTGCGCTGGCCCGTGGCGACCTGCACTGCGTCGGTGCCACCACCCGGATGAGTACCGTCAGTACATCGAAAAAGATGCCGCGCTGGAGCGTCGCTTCCAGAAGGTGCTGGTGGAAGAGCCGAGCGTGGAGGACACCATCGCCATCCTGCGTGGCCTGAAAGAGCGTTACGAGCTGCACCACCATGTGCAGATCACCGACCCCGCCATCGTGGCGGCGGCCCAGCTGTCCCACCGCTACATTGCGGATCGCCAGTTGCCTGACAAAGCTATCGATCTCATCGACGAGGCGGCGGCCAGCATCCGGTTGCAGATCGACTCCAAGCCGGAAGCGCTCGATCGCCTCGAGCGGCGCATCATCCAGCTCAAGCTGGAGCAGCAGGCGTTGATGAAGGAGGACGACGACGCCAGCCGCAAGCGTCTGGAGCTGATCAATCAGGAGATTGGCGAAAAAGATCGGGAATACAACGAGCTGGACGAAGTGTGGAAGGCCGAGAAAGCCGCCCTTGCCGGCACCCAGCATATCAAGGCTGCGCTGGAGCAGGCCCGTCAGGATCTCGATGTGGCGCGCCGCGCAGGCGACCTGGGTCGGATGTCCGAGCTGCAGTACGGCCGCATTCCGGAGCTTGAGAAACAGCTGGATCTCGCCACTCAGGCCGAGATGCAGGAGACCAGTCTGCTGCGCAATCGGGTCACCGATGTGGAGATCGCAGACGTCCTGGCCCGCTGGACCGGTATTCCGGTCGCCCGCATGTTGGAAGGGGAGCGCGACAAGCTGCTGCGGATGGAAGATCAGTTGCACAGCCGGGTGATTGGTCAGGAGGAGGCGGTCGATGCGGTCTCCAACGCCATTCGTCGCTCCCGCGCCGGTCTCTCCGACCCTAACCGCCCCATCGGCTCTTTCCTGTTCCTGGGGCCCACCGGGGTGGGCAAGACCGAGCTGTGCAAGGCGCTGGCGGAGTTCCTGTTCGATACCCAGGATGCCATGGTGCGGATCGATATGTCCGAATTCATGGAGAAACACAGCGTGGCCCGTCTGGTGGGGGCGCCTCCCGGATATGTGGGTTACGAAGAGGGCGGTTATCTGACCGAGGCGGTACGCCGTCGCCCCTACTCGGTGATCCTGCTGGACGAAGTGGAGAAGGCGCACCCGGATGTGTTCAACATCCTGTTGCAGGTGCTCGATGATGGCCGCCTGACCGATGGTCAGGGTCGCACCGTCGATTTCCGCAACTCGGTGGTGATCATGACCTCCAACCTCGGGTCGGATCTGATTCAGGAGCACCACTCCGAGAAGGATTACGACGAGATGAAGGCCATGCTGATGGATGTGCTGACCCGCAGTTTCCGACCGGAGTTTATCAACCGGATCGACGAGACCGTGGTGTTCCATCCGCTTGGCGAGGATCACATCAAGTCCATCGCCCGCATCCAGCTCAAGAGCCTGATGGGCCGACTGGAAGTTCAGGGTTACGAGGTGGAAGTGAGCGAAGCGCTGCTGGGCAAGCTGGTACACGCCGGGTTCGATCCCGTCTACGGGGCTCGGCCTCTCAAACGGGCGATCCAGCAGAAGGTGGAGAACCCGCTGGCGCAGGCCCTGCTCTCCGGTCGCATCGTGCCGGGCAAAAAGCTGGTGTTGGGGGCCGACAGCAACGGCCTGACCATGACCCAGTAACCGATCTCGTGTCGATGTTTGCAACGCCAGCCTTCGGGCTGGCGTTGTCGTATCTGGCGGCGGGGATTCGGGCGCAAAAAAAAACGGCAATCCGAAGATTGCCGGGAGGAATGTAGTGACGCGACCTTGCGTGGGTTGAGCGGGTCGCAGGGGCAAGCCCCGGTTTCGCCGCGGGCCATCAGGGATGGCCACGCGACTTACAGCATGTCCGGACTGCGCTCGTTCAGTCCGCACCGCCACACACCTTCAGGGCTGACCCGCGTGCCACTGCGCACAGGCCAGACCGATGAAATAAACGCGTTTACAGCATGCCCGGGATAGCGGCCTTCATTTCAGAGGGCCACACACCAACCTGTACCTGACCGATATGCTCTTTTTGCAGCAACAGCATGGCCAGACGAGATTGGCCGATGCCGCCGCCGATGGTCTGCGGCATCCGTGCGGCCAGCAGATCCTGGTGCCAGTCGTACTGCAGGCGATCCTCGTCGCCGGTGATGGCCAGCTGGCGGCGCAGCGCCTCGGCATCGACCCGGATCCCCATGGAGGAGATCTCGAAGCTGTCTTGCAGCACCGGGTTCCACACCAGAATGTCACCGTTCAGGCCTGCCAGACCCAGCTCGCTGTGGCTGCTCCAGTCGTCATAGTCCGGGGCACGCACATCGTGACGCTCACCGTGGGAGAGGGCACCGCCGATGCCGATCAGGAACACGGCCCCCAGCTCTTTGGCGATGGCACGCTCGCGCCCCTTGGCATCGAGGTCCGGGTAACGGGCCAGCAGCTCTTCGCTGTGCAGGAACTGGATCTCGGCCGGCAGGAAGGGGGTCAGCTCATGCTCGGCACAGACCGCGCGCTCGGTGGCCTTGATGGCGGCCCAGATGCCGCGCACGGTTTCCTGCAGATAGGCCAGATCGCGGCGCTCGCTCGGCATCACCTTCTCCCAGTCCCACTGATCCACGTAGACGGAGTGGATGGGGGTGAGCTTGTCTTCATCCGGACGCAGCGCCTTCATGTGGGTGTAGATCCCTTCGCCCGGGCCGAAGCCGAAGCGACCCAGGGTCTGGCGCTTCCATTTGGCCAGTGAATGGACCACTTCGTAGCTGTGCTCCGGCAGGGTCTTCACTTTGACCTGCACTGCATTCTCGTGGCCAGAGAGGTTGTCCTGAGTACCATCACCGACCCGGCTCAGAATGGGGGCTTGCACCTCCATCAGACCCAGTTGCTGGGCGAGTTGGCGGGAGAACATCTCTTTGACGAAGCTGATTTGCTGTTGGCTGCGAATGTAGTGCTGTTTCATGCTGAATTCCTGTTTCAAACCCCGTTGGATGTGGTGATTCTTCAACGGATTGCCAACTAAATTCAATAATCGATAATAGAAATAGGCTTTGTGTATTTTTTTCTTCAAAATAAGCCGTCATTTAATGAGGTATCGTTAGCGGGAGTGCAAAAAAATGCCGGAAAATTACCGGATCGATAATCTCGATCAGGCCATCCTCACCGCTCTGATGGAGAATGCGCGGATCCCTTACGCCGAACTGGCGAAACAACTGGCGGTCAGCCCGGGCACCATCCATGTGCGGGTGGAGAAGATGAAACAGGCGGGGATCATCGAGGGGACACGGGTGCAGGTTAACCCCAAGAAGCTGGGTTACGACGTCTGCTGCTTTATCGGGATCAATCTGAAGAGTGCCAAGGATTACCCCTCGGCGCTGGCCAAGCTGCAGGCGCTGGACGAAGTGGTGGAGGCCTACTACACCACGGGCCACTACAGCATCTTCATGAAGGTGATGACCCGCTCCATCGACGAGCTGCAGATAGTGCTGATCAACAAGATCCAGACCATCGACGAGATCCAGTCCACTGAAACTCTGATTTCGCTGCAAAACCCTATCCTGCGGGATGTGAAACCCTGACCCCTTGATCAGGGTTCGATATAGGGGATGGCGTACTTGTCGTAGAGGGCCTTGAGGCTGCCGTTTCGCTTCATGCGCAGCAGTTCGGCATCGTAGGCCGCCATCAGGGCCGGGGTCTGTGCATCCGCTCGTGCGCGGGCCCAGGTGTTGAAGTAGGGGCTGCTCTTGAGCGGTTTGGGCAGGTAATCGACCTTGCCTGTCAGCCCCTCCTCCTTGATCTGGGTGAAGGCGGTGACCAGCGGCATGGGCACGGTATCGATCCGTCCGGCCAGCAGTTTGCGCAGTTGCAGCTGGTTCATGGTGATCTCCTGGAACTGATAGGTCGGGTCGGTCATGGCCGCTGCCAGTTCAGGGGTGTAGGAGAAATCCTTGGTCACGCCGATGCGCCAGGGTTTGAGGTCGGCCAGCGTTTCGTAGCGGATCTTCATCAGGTCCGCCTTGCGCACGAAGAAGTGCCAGCTGTGGCGAAGATGGGCCTGTTGGGGATAGATAAGATAACTCTCCCGCTCTGCCTTGTAGGAGTGGGTCATCACCAGATCGCAGGCGCCGGTTTCGGCATTGCGGGTGAGGCGGGCACCGGAGTCGGCCAGCTCGATCCGAAAGGGCGTCTCCAGCTTGTCGAAGATGGCGGTGACTATGTCTATATCGAGTCCGCGGGGTTTCTGATCGGCATCGAGATACTTGAGCGGGGGCTCCATGGTGCCGCAGATCACCAGCTCTTTGGCGGGCAATCCGAGTGGAAACAGCAACCAAAACAGGGGGATCACACGCAAACTACGTCTCCTGAGCCCGTTTGAAGATATTCCAAGACCTGATTCCAGTATATTGGATGGCACCTGATCCGTTAGAAGCGACTGTTTATGGCAAATCCTGAAATCGAGAGCCCGCTGGACGGGATCGACAAGTTGACCGTCTCGCTCTACCGCCTTGGCTTGAGTGCGGCAGCCTTGTTGCTGCTTTGCCGCGGTGCGGCGCTGCTGAGCGGGATGGCATTGCTCCCGTCGGCACAATGGTTGATGTCGCTGGCAGTGGCAAGCGCAATCTGCGGCTTCTCGCTGCATATCTACGACAAGCGGATTCGCCTGATTCTTCAGGGTTTTGGTTGGGGTGCACTGGCCCTGGCAGCGGTGGGGGCACCAGATGCGCTGGTGCTGGGCGCGGCCTTGGCGACCCTCTCCGGGCTGGCGTTCAAGGAGCAGTTTTGCTTCGCTATTCCCGGCATCAAGCTGGTGCCCGTATTGCTGCCGGCGTTATGGCTGCTGGAGTGGTTGCGGGTGGAGTGGGCCGCCGCACTGGTGGCGCTGGTCTGCGGGGCCCTGTTGACCTTGCTGGCGCTGGCCAAGTGGCGAATGCCCCTGCACTTCGATATCGGTGACAAGGGGCGTTACCAGATCTAGGTCTGCTGGCACACCTTCATCTGCTGGTTGAGGGCCTGCATCACCTGACGGCGGCTGATGATGCCGATCACCTTGCCCTGTTGCAGCACCGGGTAGATCTTGGGTTTGGCATCGGCCATCTGGCGAGCCAGATCCAGAATGCTCTCATCCGGCCCGACCGAGAGGGGCGAGCGGTTCATCAGATCCTCCACCCGGGTGCGGGTATCGCAGTGGTAGCTGCCGGTGAGCAGGCTGGGGATGCAATCTTGTTCGGAAAGAAAGCCGATCAGCCGTTTCTGCTCATCCAGTACCGGCAGGCCGCCAAGACCCGATTGATGCAGGCGATCCAGCGCTTCTGCCAGGCCGAGTCCGGCAGTGAGGGAGTGGGTCAGGCGACCCATGTGGTGGTGTACTTTCAGCATGGTGGTGACTCCGCAAGAGGGGGATGCCGCCACTATGACGTGGGTGGGTGGCCCGCGACCAATGGCTTGTGCCGCAGGGATTGATAGGCACTGGCCATCGGCGGTGATCCGCTGGCAGGCGGGCTTCGTTCATGCAAGACCATGAAAGGGAAAGGAGATCGTATGCGTGCATTGGTTACGGGCTGCGGCCGCCGACTCGGATTTTATCTCTGTGAACAGCTGGTGGCGGCGGGTTGGCAGGTGACGGGCAGCTATCGCAGCGAGCGGCCGGAGCTGGCTACGCTGGCAGCACTGGGGGTCGAGCTGGTGCAGGCGGATTTTGGTCGGGAAGAGGATGTTGGCAAGCTGATCGATGTGCTGGCTGCCCATCAGGATCTGACGCTGGTGATCCACAACGCCTCGGCCTTCGAGCCGCAGGCAACTGATCCGGCTGCGCAACTGGTCCAGTTCGAGCAGTTCTACCGGGTACATATGGCAGCCCCCTTCCAGCTAAACCGGGCGCTGGCCCCCCAGCTTGCCAGCAATCCCAACGCCAGCATCATTCATATCACCGATATCTATATTCATGCCCCGGCCCCCCGTTTTGCCAGCTATGTGGCCACCAAGGCGGGAGCCCATTCGCTGGCCACGAGTTTTGCCCGGGAGCTGGCGCCTGCGGTTCGGGTCAACACCATAGAGCCGGGGCCAATCCTGTTTCTCGACGAGCATGACGAGGCATGGCGCCAGCAGGTGTTGGCGAAAACGCCGCTGGCGCGGGAGGGAGGGCTGGAGCCCATCTGGCAGGCGGTGCAGTTACTGATGGGGAACAGTTATATGACGGGGGCCAGCATCAAGGTAGATGGCGGGCGCGCGCTGGCCACTCTCTGAAGATTTGCCAAGCACCAGCGGCTCCAGCCCGACCTGCCGGGTCAGCAAGCCCTTGCCGGGTTTGAGCTTGCCCGACGGGGCAGGGAGCGTCACTTGCAGCGCCACCTTGGGGTCATGCACCTCGCCATGGCCGTAGAGCTCGGCCAGCAGCTCCGCAAGATAGGAATCGACCTCTGCCGAGGCAAAGTCACCGCTCCTGTTGCTTGCCAGAATATCGATGTCGAGCGGCCGGTCGTGCACCTTGCAGAGCGGATCGCTGCGATCCCGGCCGTGAGCCACTTCAAGGGCGACAAAGTACTGCTTGAGGCTGGCGGCATCGAGCGGGCTCTCCACCACCAGCAGGCAGTTGAGAAAGTCGTGGCTGGAGTGCATTCCCACCGGCTTGGTGCGGATCACCGAACTCAGCCGCAGGGGGCCGACGTTCGCAAGCAGCTCGGCCAGCACTCGGCTGACATGGATATGCGGGTCAATATTGGAACCAATGCTACACAGATAGAACATGCTCACCTTCCCGGGGTTGGGCTAATCTGAAATATATACGCAGCTCACGGTTATCGGATTAACTATGACTTAACATTGTCTTATCTATTGTGATCCGGCACTGATTGGCAGAAAGGAGGTTTGCATGAGTGTGGAGCTGAAATGGGCGCTGTTGACCGCCTCGGGCGCGCTGGCGATGATCATGATTATCTGTCTGGCCTCTGTCGCGTTGGCGTGAATCACCACAATCCAGATAATACAAACCGGCCTGTTGGCCGGTTTTGTTTTTTGGGGCGGTGCGGCTATGCTGGCGCACCGGTGAGAATGCAAGAGAAGAGATGATGACCAAGGTTCGCCCACGCTCCCTGCTGCAGGTGGTATTGATGGGATTTGTGCTGGTGTTGATGCCGCTGGGCGGCATGATCTGGCACAACAGCACCTCCCTTGCCCACCTCAGTCAGCTCACCAGCGACGAGATGGAGCGGGCGGTCAAGGATACCCGCCGCGCCACCCTGCTGACGGCGCAAGCCATCGATATCGAACGCACCTTGCGCCGTTTCGCGGTGCTGGGGGATCGCCGCAGTCTCACCAGCTACCAGCAGCAACTCGATGGTTATCGGGTGTTGCTGGCGGAGCACCGCAACTCCATCACCGATGGCCAGCTCTATAGCGGTCTCGATCAGGGGCTGGCCTGGCTCGACAGCCTGCAGGATGCCGCGTTGGCCCGGGCGGCGGTAGCGGGGGACAAGCTGGAGCAGTTCAACGATGCCAACAAGCAGCTCGAAATAGTCACCCGCAGCCGGGTTGACGAACACATGGATCGGGTGCAGCTCACCATTGCCGGACTGACCAGTGAGCTCTGGTGGGTGAGCGGAGCAGTGGCGGCGCTCAGCCTGCTGATGGTCTTTATCTTCACCTACCTCATCATCCACCCGGTACGACAGATTGAGTCGCGCATCTTGAGTCTGGGTGCCGGGGTCGAACCCGATCCCAAGCCGGTTGACGGCCCTGCCGAGCTGGTATTGCTGGGGGAGCGGATCGTCTGGCTGCACGACAAACTCAAGGAGCTGGAGCTGCAGAAATACCAGTTCCTGCGCCATGTATCCCACGAGCTCAAGACCCCGCTGGCGGTGCTGCGGGAAGGGACGGATCTGCTCTGCGAGCAGCTGGTCGGGCCTTTGACGCCGGATCAGCTGGAGATCTGCCAGATGCTCGATGAGAACAGTCGGCGCCTGCAGACCCTGATCGAGCGGCTGCTCGACTTCAACCGGCTCAGTCAGCAGGAGGCCTTCGAACTGGAGCCCGTCCCCCTGCTGCCGATGTTGTCGGAACTTTCTGCCGAGTACCGGCTGGCATTGGAGTCCAAGCAGATCCGTGTACACTTGCCGACCGTGCCGGTTACCCTGTGGGCGGAGCCCTACCGGCTACGACTGATCCTCGATAACCTCTTCTCCAACGCCGTCAGTTACGGCGCCAGCGGGGGCAATATCTGGATCAGGGCAGGGCAGGATGAACAGATAAGCTGGCTGGAAGTGGCCAACGAGGGGCCCAAGATCCCCGTGGCCGATCAGCAACGCATTTTTGAACCCTTCGAGCAGGGCAGCACTGTGCGGCAAGGTCTCTTGAAAGGCTCGGGCATGGGCCTCTCCATCGCCCGCGAGTCTGCCAACAGCCTGGGGGGGGAACTGGTTCTGGTAGAGGATGAACAGGCTGATGTCTGTTTCAGGTTGACGTTGAAATGAGGACTATGAAGATACAACGCGTATTTCCAGCTCTGATGGCAGGGCTGCTCGCGGGTTGCTCCTTGCTGCCGCAACAGGCAGAGCGGGAGTCCTCCGATATCGCTTTTGCCAAGCGGATGGAGTTTGCCAACAAGGAGATGCAGGTGCGTCTGCAATACTCCGACTGGCTGCTGGCCAGTCACCCCCAGCAACGGGTGCAGGAGCGTCAGCGTCTGAAAGGGGCCGACGATCTGGAGAGCCGGGTCAGTCTGGCCATGGTGGACTCCCACCCCGCCGAATCTGTGGCTAATCGCACCGCCGGTCTGGCGCGCCTGAAGCAGATGTTGCCCGAACTGGGTCTCGATGCGCAGGCCTTTTTACGTAGCTGGATCGCCCTCGGCGAGCAGCTGCTGGCCCGCGACAGCCGTCGTGATGACCAGAGTCAGGAGATCCAGCGGCTGCGCCGCCAGATCGAGCAGCTGACCGCTATCGACGACCAGCTCAACCAGCGCAAGCTGAACGAGAATCGTGAGGTAATACCATGAGCCGGATCCTGTTGGTGGATGACGACGTCAGCCTGCTCAAACTGATGAGCATGCGGCTGCGCAGTCAGGGTTATGAAGTGGATACCGCCGACAGTGCGGAAGGGGCCCTCGACCGGTTGCGTCAGCAACGGGCCGATCTGGTGCTGAGCGATCTGCGGATGGCCGGCATGGACGGTCTGGCGCTGTTCGAGCGGATCCAGGCCCAGTGGCTGGGGTTGCCGGTGATCATCATGACCGCCCACGGCACCATCCCGGACGCCATTCAGGCGACCCGCTCCGGGGTCTTCAGCTTTCTGACCAAACCCATCAACAAGGATGAGCTGTTCGCCACCATCGAACATGCGTTGAGTCTGACGCGGCCGAAACAGCAGCAGGAGTGGCAGTCGCTGATCCTGACCCGCAATCCCCAGCTGGAGCAGCTGCTGATCCAGGCCCACAGCATTGCGACCATGGAGGTGCCGGTGCTGATCATGGGGCCGTCAGGCTCCGGCAAGGGGGCGATGGCGCAGGCGCTGCATCAGGCCAGCCAGCGGCGCGACAAGCCGCTCCATACCATCAACTGTGCCGCCATTCCGTGGGCGTCACTCGACTTGCAGCTGTTTGGTGAAGATGGCCAGTCAGGGTTGTTCGAGCAGGCCAAGGGGGCGACCCTGTTTCTCGACGAGATTGGCAGCCTCTCCGAATCCCTGCAGGCCAAGCTGCTGCAGGTGATGGAGGAGTATGGTCAGGGCACGCCGGAGGTGCGGGTGCTCAGCTCCAGCCATCAGGATCTGGTCAAGGCGATGGAGGAGGGGCGTTTTCGGGAAGATCTCTTCTACCGTCTCAACGTTGCCAATATCACCCTGCCATCCCTCAGTGCTCGCAGCGAGGATATCCCCCTGCTGGCCCGTCAGGCGCTCGACGATTACCGCAGCCGCCACAGTGACTGCGCCGCCATGGGTTTTTCGCCCGAATCGCTGGCGATGCTGGCGGCCGCTGCCTGGCCCGGCAACGTGCGCCAGCTCTGCAACGTGGTGGAGCAGCTCGCCAGCCTCTGTTGCAGCCCGGTGATCGGGGTCTCCATGGTGGAGTCCGCCCTGAGCGGCGGTGGCGGCGGCATCCCCTCGTTCAACGAGGCGCGGGCCGAATTCGAGAAGGAGTATCTGATCCGTTTGCTGCGCACCACCGAGGGCAATGTGACCCTGGCGGCCAACATGGCGGGCAGAAACCGTACCGATTTTTACAAGTTATTGAATCGGCACGGTATCGAAGCTGCAAACTTCAAATCGAAGGGATAAATCAGGCGGGATCAACTACCGCCGGAGCGGCGTCAGCTTTCTGGGTTTTATGGGAGAGCCAGAGGCCGCTCGCCTTCATCAGGTAACCGAACAAGGCGCCAATGATGAGGGAGGGCAGGATCAGCCGCCACTCGCCAGCCGCCCCGAAGGTGGCACAGCAACCGGCAAAGGTGCCGGGAATGTAGCCGAGCCACTGCTGCTTGGCCTGTACGCACATCAGGGTGGCGACTACCCCCGTCATCACATAACCCGCCACGCCCGCCCCCCACAGGCTGTCGCCATGGATCAGCAGCAGTGCCCACAGCATGCCGCTGGCGTTGCAGAAGATGGTCTGCAGCAGCGCCTTGTAGCCACCGCTTGACGCGAAATAGCTGGTGCAGCCGAGAAAGCCAACCCAGGAGATAAGGCCGAACGCGACGGCAATCCAGCCCCAGACGGCGGAGAGAATTCCAGTGGTGATGGCGATGGCGATCAGTGGGCTCATGGGGGGCGACTCTTCAGTTGGCTTCGCAAAATGGGCAGCCTACCCCCGGCAATCGGGGCGGCAAGCGGGGGCCGAATTGTGTGTGATCTTCATCACTCTTTTCAACTCAGGAATACGCTTGCGCTCGCGAAAAAAATTCATTGGTGACCGGCCTGACAGTCGGCCATAGTTAGAGGCCCTGTCCTGCTCATGGAGTGAGTCTGATGGCGCCAAATGTGATCGTTCCCCTGCTGGTGTTCGTAGTCCTGTTTCTGGTCGGCACCATGGCCAAGGCACTGCCCCTGCACCACATGATGTAAATTTGTGTGAAATAAAAATCTGCCGGGGCGGGTCTTATCCATACTGCCTCACTCAGCCCCGGGAGTTTTTCATGTTGATCAAGCGTCGTACCGCCCACCCCCTCACCGAACAGGATGTCACCCCGGAAGCCGTCTATCAGGACCGCCGCCTTATTCTCAAAGGGCTGGGTCTGGGCGCGGCCACCCTGGCGTTTCCCACTCATGCCGGTGTGCTCGATCTGCTGCGCGGTAAAGAGGATGCTCCCCAGTTAGCCACCAAACCGATCAACAGCAAGCCTGCCGAGCGCCCGGCCAATCTGGTGCTGACACCGGAAGAGAAGGCCACCAGTTACAACAACTTCTATGAGCTCGGCACCGACAAGTCCGACCCGGCTCGCAACGGCCATTACCTCAAGCCCGAACCCTGGACCCTCAAGGTGGAGGGGGAGGTGGCCAAGCCCTTTACCCTTGATGTGTGGGATCTTATCAACAAGAGCGAGCTGGAGGAGCGGATCTACCGGCTGCGCTGTGTCGAAGCCTGGTCCATGGTGCTGCCCTGGAACGGCATCTCGCTGGCGGAGATTATCCGCCGTGCCGAGCCCACCAGTCGTGCCAAGTTTGTCGCCTTCGAAACCCTGTTTGATCCGAAACAGCTGCCGGGGCAGGCCTCCAGTCTGGGGGGCGGCATCGAGTATCCCTATGTGGAGGGGCTGCGTATCGACGAGGCGATGCATCCTCTCTCTTTCCTTGCGATGGGGCTCTATGGCAAGACCCTGCCCGCCCAGAATGGCGCGCCGATCCGCTTGGTGGTGCCGTGGAAGTACGGCTTCAAGAGCATCAAGAGCATCGTCTCGATCCGGCTGGTGGAGGAGATGCCGCCGACCACCTGGAACCTGCTGGCTCCCAACGAATATGGCTTCTACGCCAACGTCAATCCGCAGGTGGATCACCCGCGCTGGAGTCAGGCCAGCGAGCGTTTCATCGGCGAAGGCGGAGTGTTTGGCGCCAAGCGTCAGCCGACCCTGATGTTCAACGGCTATGGTGATGAAGTCGCCTCGCTCTATCAGGGGATGGATCTGCGCCAATGGTATTGAGATTGAAACCGGCCCATATCAGCGGCTTGCGGGTGCTGGTGCATCTGGGCTCTCTCGGCTTCCTGCTCTGGCTGGGGTTTGCCATTCCGGCAGGCCTGCTGGGGGGCGATCCGGTGCCCGAGCTTATCCACTACCTCGGCAAGGGGGCGCTCAACCTGCTGCTGCTCACCCTGCTGGTGTCACCGCTGGCCAAGCGCTGGCGGCACGGGCAGCTCATCAAGCTGCGCCGCCCCCTCGGGCTCTGGTGTTTTGCCTGGGCGCTGCTCCACTTCATGGCGTGGCTGGGGTTGGATCTGCAGTTTGACTGGGGGCTGATTGGCGGCGAGCTGGTCAAGCGCAGCTACATAGTGGTGGGGATGGTGGCATTGCTGCTGCTGGCCGCCCTAAGCATCACTTCGCTGCCCGCATTGCAGCGCCGCATGGGCGCCGCATGGCAGAAGCTGCACAACTGGGTCTATGTCATCGCCTTGCTGGTGCCGGTGCACTACTGGTGGTCGCTCAAGAGCGGTTGGGGGGAGCCCCTCATCTACCTGCTGCTGGCCTGCGCCCTGCTCTGGCCGAGGCGGGAGAAGCTGCTGCGCCCCATGCGGGGACGCTGGAATGCAAAAGAGGCCTAATCGGCCTCTTGTTGTTTGATCTCGCCAGTGTAGGCATCGACGATGAGATGCACCTTCTGATCCTGGCGATTGAGGGTTTTGACCTCGAATTTGTCCCCTTCCAGCTCCACTTCCCGAATGTCGTGATACCCTTGCGCCAGCAGGAGTTTGACCAGCCCGGCCATGTCGAGACGGCTCTGGGCCGCCCAGCTTGTGGCACTCAACAGGCAAAGGATCAGCAGGAAACTGCGCGGGATCATATTCATTCCGGATTCATGGCTGGCAGACTATAAACGCCATTATGTTAGGTTTTTGGAGATGAATCATCCATGAATAGAGCGCTCCCTCTGCTTGGGTTATTGCTGCCGTTGCTGGCACAGGCGGTCACGCCTGATGAAGCCCAGCTGCAGCAAGCTGTCCATGAGGGACGGGTTCGGCCCTTCCATGAAATGATGGAGGTGGCGGCCAGATTGCCGGTGCGGGTGTTGCGGGTGGATCTGGGGGAAGAGGATGGTATCTGGCTCTATGAACTGCGAGTCATCGATCGGGAGAATAGCGTGATCAAGGTGGCCTATCGGGCTGACAACCTTGAGCTGGTGTGGGCCAAGGGCCACCATCTGGAGCGGTTGTTCGAACCGCCAAAGCCCCCGGTCGAGGATGATGAATAACCCCTGTGTGGAAGCCTGTTCATGCGAATTCTGATTGTTGAAGACGAAAAAATTCTGGCTGGCCAGCTGGCCGAACAGCTGCGCCTATCCGGCTTTGTCACCGACCTCTGCCACGATGGCAACGAGGCCGGTTTTCTCGGAGAGACAGAACCTTACGATGCCATCATTCTCGACCTCGGCTTGCCTGGTCGGGATGGCCTGAGCGTGCTGAAGGAGTGGCGCAGCAAGGGGATCGATACCCCGGTGCTGGTGCTGACCGCCCGCGGCCAGCTGCACGAGAAGATCGAGGGGCTCAACGCCGGTGCCGATGACTACCTTACCAAGCCGTTCCAGGTGGCCGAGCTGGTGGCGCGGGTCCATGCACTGGTGCGCCGGGCGGCGGGCAACGCCAGCTCCATTCTGGAGATCGGCGGGGTGCGGCTCGACATGGCGGCGTCGCAGGTGTGGTACGAAGGGACCCCCATCAAGCTGACCGCCCACGAGTTCCGAGTGCTGGGTTACCTGATGCAGCATCGGGGCAAGGTGGTATCACGCAGCGAGCTGATCGACCACATCTATGCTCAGGATTTTGACCGTGACTCCAATACCGTGGAGGTGTTCATCGGCCGGATCCGCAAGAAAACCAACCCCGATCTGATTGAGACAGTGCGCGGCCTCGGGTACCGGATCAACGAATGAGGCTGGTCAGAACCCTGCGGGGGCGGCTGGTCGCCATCGCGCTGGTGTGGTGCGGGCTGTTTCTGTTCGCCACCGGTTTCAGCCTGCAGACTATGATGCGCAACTACTGGCAGGAGGCGGAGGCCGACGGTCTGCGCCTGCAGCTCTATGATCTGCTCTCCCGGCTGGAAGTGGCCAAAACCGGCCTGCCGGTGGTCACCGGCTCCCTCTCCGATCCCCGTTTCAATCAACCCTACTCCGGCTACTACTGGCAGCTGGAGTTGGGCCGCGATGTGGTGGGGCGCTCCCGTTCCCTGTGGGATACCAATCTGAAGAGCGACGGCCTCAAGTCCGCCTTTGGCGATCCCGACCTCTTCGTCGGCAAGGGGCCCAACAAGGAGCCGCTGCTGATCATGACCCGTACCGTGCTGCTGCCCGGTTCGGATCGGGTCTTCACTCTGGTGATGGCCAAGGACAGCAGTGCCCTGACCCAGACCCTCAACAAGACCCGCATCAGCCTCTTCCTCGGCCTCGGCTTTGCCGCCGCCGGCCTGGTGCTCGGCTTCATGTTCCAGATCGTCTACGGCTTGCGGCCGCTGCACCTGCTGCGCCGCGAACTGGGGCGGGTTCACGAGGGCCATCAGGAGGGCTTCCGGCTGCGCTATCCGCTGGAGATCCAGCCGCTGGTGGAGGATATCAACCGGCTGCTGCACCACTACGGCGAGCTGCTGCAGCGGGCGCGATCCCACACCGGCAATCTGGCCCACGCCCTCAAGACGCCGCTCAGCATCATGCGCAATCAGGTGGCTCAATTGCCGCCGGAGGATCAGGCCGCCATCGGCGAGCAGCTCGACCAGATCCAGCGCCATATCGACTACCACCTCGGCAAGGCGCGGGTGACCGGCGCCGCCAAGATCCTCGGGGTCTCGACCCCGGTGCGGGCGCGGGTAGAGTATATCTGCCGCGCCTTCTCCCGCCTCTATCCGGGCAAGACGGTGGATCTGCAAGTGCCCGCCAATCTGGCGGTCGGGGTGGAGGAGCAGGATTTCGACGAGATGGTGGGCAATTTGCTGGAGAACGCCTTCAAGTGGTCAGCCAGCGAGCTGCGTATCTCCAGCGCCGAGCTGGGGGGCTGGATCACCCTGCGTATCGAGGATGACGGCCCCGGCATGAGCGAGGATCAGATCGCCAAGGCGGTGCTGCGCGGGGTGCGGCTCGACGAGAAGGTGCCGGGTTCCGGTCTCGGTCTCAACATCGTATCCGATCTGGCGGAAGCCTATCGAGGCAGCTTTATTATGGGCCGCGCCGAACTGGGCGGGCTGGCCGCCTCCCTCTCGTTGCCCAAGGTGGCAAGGGTCGAGAGCTAGGCATAAGATATGGCATTTGTTTTAGCCTGAGGAAGAGAACCATGACCGACGATCCGTGGGCCCTGTGCCATCTTGACGATTCATTCGATGCCTCTGTACTGGGGGTCAAGGGCGCCCAGATCCAGTGGTTTGAAGATCGGGATGGCCTGATTGCCTATCTGCTGGAAGATTATGTCGATCTGCTGGCCGATGTGGGCGAGCTGGACGAGGAGCAGACTGAACAGGCGCGTGAGCGCTTCACCCTGCTGGTGGAGCAGAGCTTTGACGATCGCACCCTGATGGATGCTATCAACGATCTCGCCTCCGGCTTGCGCCGCATCGCCTGGTTGGGGCCACTCTCGGAGCTGGCGGAGATCAGCGACGACTTTGCTTCCGGTCTGCGCCGTTACTTCTGGAGCCAGTACGATGGCGATGAAGATGACCCGGACGCCTGGGTGCCGGAAGAGCTGTGGCCGCAGCTGGTGGAGTGCGCGCAGGAGTATATGGAAGAGGGGGATTTTTAAATCTGTCCGGACTATGTGTGCTCTTTGGCAGACAGATAAAGAAACGGCGCCTTGATGGCGCCGTTTTTATTGGGTGGCAATCGCCTTAGCCGTTGGCCGGTACCGCGTGGGCGGTGTTGGCCAGCACAGGTCCTGTGTACTTCTCGATCTGCAACTGGGCCATGTGGCCGCAGTTGCCCTGTGCCAGACTGGACGAGCCTTCGTCGAAGGTGAGGCAGTTGACGTTGCCGTTCTTGCAGATGCTGCCCGCTTCGCCCGGCTTGGCCGGGTCATACCAGGCCCCTTCGCAGATCCGCACCACCCCTTGGCGCACATCCTCGGAGAGCAGGGCGCCCACCAAAATCTGGCCGCGCTCGTTGAAGGCGCGCACCAGATCCCCCTGGGCGATACCACGAGCCTTGGCATCCAGCGGATGGAGCATGATCGCCTCGCGGTCGGCGATGGCGAACTTGTCCCGCAGCGGGGTGTTGTCGAGCTGGGAGTGCAGTCGCTGGGTCGGGTGGGAGGTGTTGAGGGACAGCGGATAGCGCGCCGCCACCTCGCTTTTCACCCACTCCTTGGGCTCATACCACTTGGGATGGCCGGCGCAGTCGGCGTAACCCA
The DNA here is from genome assembly GCF_051919525.1 of Aeromonas sp. 6P. Taxonomy (NCBI): domain Bacteria; kingdom Pseudomonadati; phylum Pseudomonadota; class Gammaproteobacteria; order Aeromonadales; family Aeromonadaceae; genus Aeromonas; species Aeromonas sp. 6P. The sequence continues at coordinate 262,973 of NZ_JBQBEO010000002.1, forward strand.
TCCCCGCCACCGTGTTGGAGAAGATCTCGATCTTGCCGGACGGGGTACCGAGCGGGTTGAGCAGCGGGTTCTCGCGAAAATCGGCGTGACGGATCCACTGGCGGTTGGCCTCGGGGATCGGGAAGCGAATGTAGTTGTTGGACTCCCAGAACATGTTGAACGGCGGCAGCGCCACGCGGGCGCCGCGGGCCTGCGCCGCCATGCCGTCGTACATCTGCTTGAGCCACAGCATCTCGTCCTTCCCTTCGGTGTACTGCTCCTGCACGCCCAGCTTGGCGGCGATGGCGCTGAAGATGTCGAAGTCATTGCGGGACTCGTGCTGGGGCGGGACGCACTGGTGCATCGGGAACACATAGCGCTGGGAGTAGTCGCCACCCATCTCCAGATCGTTGCGCTCGTAGCTGGTGGTGACCGGCAGCACGATATCGGCGTGCTTGGCGGTGGCGGTCCAGTAGGGCTCGTGCACGATCACGGTCTGCGGCTTGCGCCACGCTTGCAGCAGGTTGTTGGTGTCCTGATGGTGGTGGAAGGGGTTGCCGCCCGCCACGTAGACCAGCTTGATGTCCGGATAGGTCACCTTACGGCCGTTGAAGTCGATGGTCTTGCCCGGGTTGGCGAGACAGTCGGCGATGCGGGCCACCGGGATCGGTGCCGGGCTGTTCTTCGGCGCGTTGCCGGCGGAGATACCGGCCAGAATGCCACCCTTGGCGGTGGGGCTGCCACCGGAGGAGTAGTGGTAGCTGAAGCCGTAGCCGCCGCCCGGCAGGCCGATCTGGCCCAGCATGGAGGCCAGAGTCACCAGCATCCAGTTCGGCTGTTCGCCGTGCTGCTGACGCTGCATGCCCCAACCGGCCATGATCATGGTGCGCTTGGCGGCCATGTCGAGAGCCAGCTGGCGGATCACCTTGGCATCGACGCCGCAGACTGTGCTCGCCCATTCGGCGCTCTTCGGTTGGCCGTCATCCTTGCCGAGCAGGTAGTTCAGGAACTTGTCGAAGCCGACGGTGTAGCGATCGAGGAAGGCCTGATCGTGCTTCTTCTCGCTGTAGAGGGTGTGGGCCACACCCAGCATCATGGCTACGTCGGTGTAGGCGTTCGGGGCAATCCACTCGGCGCCGACCAGCTTGGCGGTCTCGTTGTAGACCGGATCGATGCTGATGATGCGGGTGCCTTTCTCTTTCAGCGCCTTGAAGCCGGCCTGACCTTCGTGATCCGGCATGTTCCAGCTGTTCTTCAGGGTGACCTGAGCATTGACCCCCCACAGCACCACCAGTTCGGCGTTCTCCACCACGTTGGGCCAGGCGGTCTGCTGCTCGTACACCTCGATGGAGCCCATCACATGGGACATGATCACCTGAGCCGCACCGGTGGAGTAGTCACCGGCATAACCGGTGAAGCCGCCGGAGAGGTTCATCAGGCGGTGCAGCAGGGTGCGGCTGTTGTGGAACATGCCGACACTCTTCCAGCCGTAGGATCCGGCGTGGATCGCCTGCGGGCCGAAGTCACTCTGCACGCGCTGGATTTCACCGGCCACCAGTTCGATCGCCTTGTCCCAGCTCACTCGCACCCACTCGTCGGCACCGCGCAGCTCGGGTTTGGCGCCCGGGCCATGCTCCAGCCAGCTCTTGCGTACCATGGGGTATTTGATGCGGTTCTTGGCGTGCACCTGGAACGGCGCCATGTCGATGAGATCGTTCGGCGCCGGATCATCGGCCACCGGCTGGACGCGCACCATGCGACCATCTTCGACGATCGCCTCGAAAGCACCCCAGTGGGCGCCGGTCAGAATGCCCTTCTGGGCGGGCACCAGAGTCGGGAACTGACTCAATGCGGTGCTGATGGCTTGTGCCAGCGCACTCTTGGGAAAAATGCCGCCGAGCAGGGGCAGGGCTGCGCAGGCGCCGAGCCCCTTGAGCAGGTTGCGGCGGGACAGATTGGTCTTCTTGTCATTGAAAAAAGTCATAACGGTTATCCTCTGTGCCAGCCTTAGTGGGCCGCGCTCATGTCACTGGCGTGTTTCTGGACATACTGGGTCAACATGCGAGCCTGTTCCGGGGTCAGGGAGGTACGAGATTCCATCCCCTTGATGACGCCGATCCACTGGTTGGCATTGAAGTGATCCAGCGCGGTGAGGCCGTGGCAGCCGGTACAGTTGTTGGACATCAGGGTGGAGGCGTATTGCCACAGCTTGCCCTGATCGCCGATGAGCTGGCTCTGGTCGACCCAGGCGGTCAGCTTGACCTGATGCCAGGTGAGGTTGGTGGCGCTGTCGGTTTCGCTCTGGCCGGTGACCAGCGCTTTCTTGGCGGCATCGCCGACCAGTACGCTGAGGATCCGTTTGCCCGGTGCGGCGTAGAATACTTCGCTCACACCATCCTGTTGCCAGCCTTCGATCTGCACCTTGGCGCGGCCGTTTTCGTTGGCCAGCACTTCCACCTTGGTGGAGGGCATCAGGGTGCCTTCGTCGGTCTTGGCGGCGGCATCGAGGAACAGCGGGGTGGTGGCGATGGCGTAGCGGGTGGTGACGTTGGCCGGAGTCTGGGCCGCAGCCTGCGCCAGCTCGCTGGCACCGGCGGCAGCCAGGCCGCTCATGTCAGGCATGATGTGGGCGACACCGCGGTGGCAGTCGATACAGGTCTGGCCCTCCTTGATGGCGACCGGGTGCTCGGCGCGGGCATTGGGGCGCTGGGCCAGAATGTCCATCGCCTCGTAGCTGTGGCAGCTGCGGCAGGTGGCGGAGTCGTTGGCTTTCAGCTCGTCCCAGACGGACTGGGCCATCCGCAGCTTGTGGGCTTCATACTTTTCCGGGGTATCCAGGGTGCCGATCGCCTCGTGATAGATATCCTTCACGGCGCGGATCTTGGTCCACAGGTAGGAGGTGGGGTCGCCCGGGATGTGGCAGTCGGCGCACTCGGCGCGGATCCCCTTGGTGTTCTGGAAGTGGACACTGCCCTGATACTCGGCGAGCGGAGTCTGCATGGAGTGGCAGGAGACGCAGAATTCGGTGGAGCTGGTCTTGTGCAGCACGGTCACGGTGACACCCAGTGCCGCGACACCCAGCAGGGCCCCGAGCAGCAGGAGCCAGAACCAGGTTTTTCTTATCAGTTTTCCAATCATGGCGGCGTTTTCCTACGGTCAATAATTACCTACATAGTACTAGTCCAATAGTAGTAGTAATGATAGGGATAAGGCGTTGACCTCCATCATGGTTTATATTTTTGATTGTTGTCACATTTTGTCTTTTATTTTGTTATTGATATATTTGTCGAATTAAATTCAGTTGTTTTCTGTTTTATCTATTTGTGCACTTTCCGCGACAGCTGTTAGCCCCCTCGCAAAACCCCACAAGATTCGCTGATATAGTGAGCAGTGAGCCTCAACGGAGTGTCGCTGATTAGCCCTTTCTCACTGCTGTGTGTCGCCGCCAACGTGCAACTGCTGGCCGAATTCGAACAGGAGTTGGCTCCGCTGCTCGGCCATTTCGCGCTGGTGGTGGTGGTCGGTCAGGGGTCGGCTGAGCTGGCCTTGGACGAACTGGATCGCAAGGGGCAGCCACCCGCCGTGGTGGTGTGTGACAGCGAGCTGGGGGATGGGCGAGGGGCCGATTTTCTGATCCGCCTCGGCAGTCGTCACGAGGCGTGCCGCAAGATCCTGCTCGGCAACCAGCCGGAGATGAAATCGATCATCGAGGCGGTCAACCTCGGTCGTCTCGACTACTACCTGCAACGCCCCTGGCGCGATGGCAGCCTGCGCCGGGCGGTGATCGAGCAGGCGAGCCACTTTGTATTGCAACGTCCCGATGCGGATCTGCTGAGCTATGCCGCCGTGCTCGACAACCAGAAGCTGCTGCGAGCCCACGTCGATCGCCAGTTGGCTGCCTATCGGCAGGGCTTTATGGATTACACCCACTGCAGCGATGAAGAACTCTCCCGGGTGGTGATCGACGGCCTCTATCAGTTTTTCGAGGGTAATGACGAGGAGCGGGTCTGCCGCCACTACAGTCCGGGCCATGTGCTGACCCGCGAGGGGGAGCCCAACAGCTTCCTCTGGTTTATCGCCAAGGGGGAGGTGGTGCTGCGCAAGCGGGACGAGCAGGGGGTCGATCAGGAGGTGGTGCACTACCGTACCGGCTCGCTGGTGGGGGGAATGTCCTTCGTGACTGGCGAACCCGCCTTCACCACCGGGGTGACTCTGACCGGTGCCGAGGTGATCAAGCTCGACAAGCTGCAATTCTCCCGGGTGATGCAGGCGCGCAGCGAACTGCTCCCCTCCTTTACCAACCTGCTGCTGCGCCACTTCAACCGTCGCCTACAAAACAGCATCCGTACCGAGATGCGGCTGCAACAGACCCTCAACTCCCTCGATGCTGCTCACGCCCAGCTGGTGGAGAGCGAAAAGATGGCGATGCTGGGTCAGCTGGTGGCCGGTGTAGCCCACGAGCTGAACAACCCGGTGGCGGCCATTATCCGTGGCAGCGAGACCCTGCGGGCCGCCATCCCTGACCTGGTCAATCTCGAACTGCCTGCCCCCATCAAGGGTCTGGGCAACCAGACCCTCTGTCAGGCGCTCTCCTCCCAGCCGGTCTCGACCCGCGAGATCCGTGACAAGACCCGGCAGGCAGAGGGGCGCTTTGGTGATCGCCAGCAGGCGCGGCTGGCGGTGCAGATGAATCTGGATGACGAGCTTAACTGGCAGCGCTGGTTTGCCAGCCGCACTGCCGACGAGCGGGAGGCGCTGCTCTCCCGGCTGGAGCTGTTCCAGCAGACCGGCAGCTTCCTGCGCAACATCGAGGTGTGTGCCCGTCGCATCGGCGATCTGGTCAAGAGCCTCAAGCAGTATGCCCGGCAGGATCGGGACGAGCCCTCGCTGGTAGACCTGCACGAGGGGCTGGAAGATACCCTGATGATTTTCGAAAACCGCCTCAAGCATCATGAGCTCTGCAAGGAGTACCAGCCGTTGCCGCTGGTGCGCTGTCACCCTATCGCCCTGCAACAGGTGTGGACCAACCTGATCGCCAACAGTCTGGATGCCATGAGCGGCCCGGGGCGGCTCACCATCCGCACCGGATTGCTGGATCCCGAGTGGGTCATGGTAGAGATCGAGGATAGCGGTTGCGGCATCGAGCCCGAACTGTGGCAGCGGATCTTCGATCTCAACTTCACCACCAAGCGGGAGGGACATTTCGGCCTCGGGATTGGTCTGAGCGTTTCGCTGCAGATAGTGCAGCAGCACCACGGCCGGATAGAGGTGGCCTCCGAACCGGGCCGTTACACCCGGATGCGGGTCTGTCTGCCGCTGGACGGCATGGGGCAGGCCGGTTACGGGGGCGAACCTCATCACAACAAGGAGCATGCGGCCTGAGCCGTGGCCAGCATCAATCGCGCGGCGTGCCAAACCATGTCGCCAAGGAGGAGCAATGAACAAACACTATCTGATCCTTTGTGTGGACGATGAGCGGGAGGTGCTGGATGCGGTGATCCACGATCTCGCCCCGTTCCGTTCCCACTTCGAACTGGAAGCCGCCGAGAGCGTCGATGAGGCGCGTGCGGTGGTGGAGGAGTGGGAGCGCGACGGCAACAAGCTGGCGCTGATCCTTTGTGACCACATCATGCCGGGAACCCTGGGGGTCGATTTTCTGGTAGAGCTGAACCGGCGAGCCTCCACCCGGGCCAGCCGCAAATTGCTGCTGACCGGACAAGCCGGGCTGGAGGCCACCGTTGAAGCGGTCAATCGCGGCGGGTTGCACTACTACCTTGCCAAGCCGTGGAAGCTGGAGACCCTGCAAGAGGCGGTGCGCGAACAGCTGACCGACTACCTGCTGGCGGAAGATGGCGAAAATGCCTTCCACTATGCGCCGCTGCTCAATCAGGCGCGGCTGTTTGCCGCCATCCACGATCACCCGTTTGACGAATAGGGGCAGTTGGGCTTTCGCGGTGGCAGTTGTATACTGTCTGCATATACAGTATTGCAGGTAGCCACCGATGCGACTCTTTATCGCCGAGAAGCCCACGCTGGGCCGCGCCATTGCCGATGCCCTGCCCAAGCCCCACAAGAAGGGCGACGGTTTTATCGAAACAGCCCAGGGGGATGTGGTCACCTGGTGCATCGGCCATCTGCTGGAGCAGGCCGAGCCCGATGTCTATGACGCCGCCTTCAAGCAGTGGCGGATGGAGCATCTCCCCATCATCCCCGCCCAGTGGCAGCTGGTGGCCAAGCCCAAGACCAAAACCCAGCTCACCGTCATCAAGCGGCTGATCAAGCAGGCCGACTGCGTGGTCAACGCCGGTGACCCAGACAGGGAAGGGCAACTGCTGGTGGACGAGGTGATCGACTTTCTCGGCTACCCGAAAACCAAGCCGGTGCAGCGTTGTCTCATCAGCGATCTCAACCCGCCCGCGGTGCGCCGCGCCCTCGACAAGCTCAGAGACAACAAGGAGTTCGTGCCGCTGGCGGTTTCCGCACTGGCCCGCAGTCGGGCTGACTGGCTCTATGGCATCAACATGACCCGCGCCTACACCCTGCTCGGACGCAAGGCGGGTTGCAGTGAGCTGCTCTCGGTTGGCCGGGTGCAGACCCCGCTGCTGGGGCTGGTGGTGCGGCGGGATCTCGAGATCGAGGCCTTCGTGCCCAAACCCTTCTACGAGGTGCTGGCCCATCTGCTGACCGAGGGCAACGAGCGCTTCACCGCCAAGTGGCTGCCATCGGAAGCCTGTCTGCCCTGGCAGGACGAGGAGGGGCGGGTGCTCAACCGGGCGCTGGCCGACAAGGTGGTGAGCCGGATCAACGGCCAGCCTGCGCAAGTCGAATCGGTGGAGGAGCAGGCCCGCAAGCAGGCGGCGCCGCTGCCCTACAACCTCTCCAGCCTGCAGATCGATGCCGCCAAGCGCTTCGGCATGGATGCCAAGCGGGTGCTCGACATCTGCCAAAGCCTCTACGAGCGTCACAAGCTCATCACCTATCCGCGCTCCGACAGCCGTTATCTGCCGACCGACCATTTCAAGCGGGCCGAGCAGGTGCGCGGCGCCATCGCCGCCACAGCGCCTGCGCTGGCCAAGGCGGTGAGCGAGGCAGACGGCAAGATCCGCAGCAAGGCGTGGAACGATAGCAAGGTGGATGCCCACCACGCCATCATCCCCACCGAGAAGCAGGGCAACCCCGCCACGCTGGGGGCCGACGAGGCAAAGCTCTATGGCCTGATTGCCCGACAGTATCTGCTGCAGTTCTATCCCCCGTTCGAATACAACGACAGCAAGGTGCTGCTGCGCATCGCCGGTGGCCTGTTTCAGGCCAAGGCGCGGCGAATCCTCAAGGCGGGCTGGAAGGCGCTGCTCGGGGTGGAGGAGGATGACGACGAAGAGAAGGCGGGCACGCTGCCTGCCCTGAAAGAGGGAGAGCAACTGCTCTGCGAGCGGGGCGAACTGCAGGAGAAAATGACCCAGCCGCCCAAGTCGTTCACCGATGCCACCCTGCTGGCGGCCATGACCGGCATCGCCCGCTATGTGCAGGATCCCGAGATCCGCAAGACCCTGCGCGACACCGATGGGCTCGGCACAGAAGCGACCCGGGCCGGTATCATTGACCTGCTGTTCAAGCGCCGCTTTCTGGTGCGTCAGGGCAAGAGCATCAAGGCGACCCCGACCGGACGGGCGCTGGTTCAGGCGTTGCCCGCGACAGCTACCACGCCGGATATGACGGCGCTGTGGGAGCAGAGCCTCGGCCAGATCGCCGAGCGCCACGGCAGCTACCAGCAGTTTATGGGGCCGCTCACCGAGCAGCTCAACGGCCTGATCGAGGGGGCGCGGCAGGACTCCGGCGCCAGCTTCAGCGCCCTGCCCAAGGAGGTGCCGGGCACCAGCAAGCGGCGTTTTACCTGGCGCAAGAGTCCGGCAACCAGCACGACTGGCGGGCCCCTACCGCGCAAGACGGCCAGCAAACGCCAGACCAGGGCTGCATAACGAAAAAAGGCGCCCATCCTGGGCGCCAAAGGCATTGTTGTCAGGCTGCCTGAGTGGACAAGCTGGCACGGATCCTGTGCTGGTAGTGCAGAATCACACCGAGAAACACCAGATCCTTGAACAGGAAGAACTCGGTGACTGGCACGCCATCAACCACTTTCCAGACACCTGTCAGAGTCAGCAGGAAGCTCAGCGTCGCCAGGAAGGTGACGATAGCCCCCATGCTGCTCCAGTAACCGATGCGAGGTTGCCACAGACCCACGACCAGTCCGATGGCGATCACTATCTCGACCACCCCGATCAGGTTCGATACGCTCTGTTCCGACAGGGGGCCATAGAGCCAGCTCATCAAGGGGTGGCTCGCTACCAGTGGTTTGATGGCGGCTGCCTCTGTCGGGGTAAACTTGAAGACGCCGATCCAGAGCAGGGTCAATACCACGCCCGCCAGAGCGACCAGAAAGCCTTTGTCATGTTGCTGCATGGGGGCTCCTTGTTTAAGGGGTCAGAGTGACGGGCGGGAAGTCGATCTCGGTCGCCGCCAGGTGGTTGCCATAGTTGGTCAGGGTATTGACCACCACCTGGCCGAGCACCTCCAGCAGCAGCTCGTCATCTACGCCTGCGGCCCGGGCGCTAGCAAGCTGCTCGTCACTGATCACCCCGCGCTGGTTGACCAGCGCTGTTGCCAGTTGCAGCAGGGCGTGATCAAGGGGAGCCGAGGCCTGGCCGAGTCGGGCAGCCCGGATCTCCTGTGCCGAGAATCCAGCCTTGCCCGCGAGCAGTGTGTGGGCAGACAAACAGTATTGGCAGGCGTTGGCTTGACCTATGGCCAGTGCCAGCAACTCCCGTTGTGGGGCAGTGAGACGCCCCTTGCCAAGAGCCTCGGCAAAGGCCAGGAAGCCATTGAGCAGGGCTGGCGAGTGGGCCAGGGTGGCGTAGAGGTTGGGCACCATGCCCAGATTGCGTTGCAGGGTGGCCAGGGTCTGGGCGGCTGCGGGTTGCGGCTGGGATACGGGTTGGATACGGCTCATGATCTTCTCCTGTGGTAGTGAAGGTACGGGAGACAGTGTGCCGTCATTCGTGATACGGTTTATCACTCATCGTCTGCAAATAAATACTATTCGTCTCAAATATGGATCCGCTCTCTGCCCTGTTGGTTCATGCCTCCCCCGAAGCCAAGATCTTCTTCGCCGGCAACCTGTGCCAGAACTCCTCCAGTGATGATTATCCGAGTGGCGGACATCTTCATCTGCTGCGCAGCGGTGCCGTCATGCTGCGTGAAGAGGGGGGCGCCAGCTTGCTGCTCGAGGAGCCGACCCTGATCCTGTTCCCTCGGGGACGTCCTCACAAGCTTGAACCCAGAACGCTGGGGGGGTGTGATTTGGTGTGCGCCAATGTCGTATTCGGCAAGGGGGGCGCATCGCCGTTGCAACTGGCATTACCGGGCTCGCTGGTGCTGCCGCTACGTGAGTTGCCTGTCCTGACGCCGGTGCTGAGTCAGCTGTTTGACGAGGCGTTTCACCCCCGCTACGGGCAGGATCCGCTGATCTCCCGCTTGCTGGAGGTACTGTTGATCCTGCTGCTGCGTCATCTGGTCGAGCAAGGGGTGTGTCAGCAGGGGATGCTGGCAGGTATTTCCGATCCCCAGTTGGCCAAGGCGATCTCGGTGATGCATCAGCGTGGGGATGAACCCTGGACGGTGGCCACGCTGGCGCGGGAGGCCGGCATGTCGCGGGCCCGCTTTGCCGCGAGGTTTCAGGAGCGGGTCGGTCAAGCGCCGCTGGGTTATCTGACCCGCTGGCGCATGGCGCGCGCCTGCCAGCAACTGCTGGTGGGGGAGCCTATGGCGCAGGTGGCGCTGGGTGCGGGATACAGCAGCAGTGTTGCCTTTGGTAGGGCATTCGAGCGGGAGCTGGGGGTGAGCCCGGGGCGCTGGCTCAAGGCGCAGCAACAAGCCGAATAAAAAAACGGGGCAGCCAGTGGCTGCCCCGTGTTCATGGCTGGTCAGCCGGTATAGACGTTCTCTTCCGGATAACGGATGCGGGTCTCGACCGGGCGGGCCAGCATAAAGGCCAGGGTCAGCGGGCCGAGACGGCCGCAGATCATCACCAGTACCAGGATCAGCTTGCCCGGCTCGCTCAGGGAGGCTGTGATGCCGGTAGAGAGGCCGACGGTGGCAAATGCCGAGATGGTCTCGAACATGATTTTGTCGAACGGCAGATCCTCGGTCACCATCAGCAGGAACATCGCCAGCATCAGCACCATGGTGCTGACGATGATGATGGCCAGCGAGCGTGTCACGATCTGGGGCGACAGGGTGCGGCCAAAAGCGGTGACATGGGGCCGTTTGGTCAGAAATGCCTTGGTCGCCAGCAGCACGACTGCGAAGGTGGTGACTTTGATACCACCACCGGTCGAGGTGGCACCGGCACCGATAAACATCAACATCATCAGGAACAGCAACGCCGCCGGGGTCATCAGCCCGATATCTATGGTATTGAAACCGGCGGTACGGGCACTGGCAGACTGGAAGAAGGCAGCCAGCAGCTGGCCACCGACACCGGCCTTGCCGAGGGTGCCGGGGTTGTTGTGTTCCAGCAGCCAGAACATCAGGGTACCGGCCAGCAGCAGGGCCGGGGTCATCAGCAGCATCAGCTTGCTGTGCAGCTTCAGCTTGCGCCAGCGGCGGTTGCGCACCAGATCGACGATGACGGTAAAGCCGATCCCCCCCAGGATCAGCAGACCGGCGATGGTCAGGCTGATGATGGGGTCGTCCCTATAGTCCATCAGGTTGTTGGCAAACAGCGAAAACCCGGCGTTGTTGAAGGCCGATACTGCGTGGAAGAAGCTGACATAGAGGCCGTGCACCCACCCCATCTCGGGCACCCAGCGGATCGCCATGATGCCGGTGCCGATCAGTTGGGCAATAAAGGCGAACAGCACGATCCGTTTGACCAGCTGAATGATGTTGACCGAGCCTTCCTGTCCCAGCGCCTCCTTGGCCAGTACCTGCTGGCGCAGACCGACCCGCTTGCTGAAGATGGCGATCAGCAGCAGGGTCATGGTCATCTGGCCCAGACCGCCGATCTCCATCAGCATCAGCAGGAAAATCTGCCCCTGCAGGGTGAAGGCGGTGCCGGTATCCACCACGCCAAGACCTGTCACGCTGATGGCCGAGGTGGCGGTAAACAGGGCGTTGACGAAGGTAACCTCGCCATTGTGGCTGGAGGGTTGCACCAGAAAGATGGTGCCAATCAGCAGAATGATCAGAAAGCTGCCGAGGATCAGCCGGGCTTCGCTCCAGCGAGAGTCCTGCTCCCGATGGAGGGCGAAGGCGTAGCTGCTGCGCCAGTTGATCATAGAGTTTCGAGCCAGTGGTCGATAGCGTGCTTGTTGCCCGCCAGGATCAGGATGTCGCCCAGTTGCAGCTCCATCTTGCCGGTCAGTACGTTGTGCAGCACATCACCACGCTTGATGGCGAGCAGCTGGAAATCGCTCTGTTGCAGCAGGTGGAAGTCGCCCAGTTCCCGGCCATTCTGTTGCAGGCCAATCACGAACTCGGTCAGCACCATGTCGTGGCCCAGCTCCAGATAGTCGAACAGCCGGTTGTCCAGCATGCTCTGGGCGACCCGGCGGCCCATGTCCCACTCCGGGTTGATCACCTTGTCGGCGCCCACTTTCTGCAGGATCTTGGCGTGGAACTTGTCGCGTGCCTTGACCCACACCTTCTTCACGCCTGCCTCTTTCAAGACGAGGGTAGTGAGGATGCTGGTCTCCAGGTTGTCACCGATGGCAACGAAGACGATATCGAAATTGGCCAGTCCCAGCTCGGCCACGGTGGCCTCATCGGTGGCATCCGCCACGATCACGTGATTGCAGAGGGCGGCGATTTGCCGGGTCTTGCTCTCGTCGATATCGATGGCCAGTACTTCGGCATCTTGCCGTTGCAGCTCTTCGCACAGCGCGCTGCCAAACAGGCCCAGGCCGATGACGGCAAACTGGTTGTTCATGAGTTATTCCTCAGCAGTTGAAGTCGCCTACTCTAAACCACTGCTATTCCCCCGAAAAGGGCTCGGGTTTTTCGTCATGGTGCAACTTGAGGTAGACTGCGCCCTTGCACCAAGCCGGGATAGACCGATGAAACTGAATGCCAACGCCTCCTTGTTGAAGCTCAACACCCTTGCCCTCGATGCGTATTGCCTCTGGCTGGCCGAGGTGGAGCAGGTTGCCGATCTGGCGACCCTGCGTGCCGATCCGCAGCTCAACCAGCTGCCGCGCCTCAATCTGGGCGGCGGCAGCAACATGCTCTTCACCACCGATTTTCTCGGTCTGGTGGTGCTCAACCGGCTCAAGGGGATTACCGCTGAAGATGGTGGCGATCACTGGTTGCTCCATGTGGCGGCCGGTGAAGATTGGCATCAGCTGGTGCGCCATACCTTGCAACAGGGCTGGTTCGGGCTGGAGAATCTGGCGCTTATTCCCGGCACGGTCGGTGCGGCGCCGGTGCAGAACATCGGTGCGTATGGCGTTGAGCTGGCCGACTTCTGCGCCTATGTCGAGGCGTTCAACTGGCAGAGTGGCGAGATTGAACGGATCGTGGCGGCAGAGTGCCGCTTCGGTTATCGCGACAGCATCTTCAAACACGAGTATCAGGATTCTCACCTGATCACCGCCGTCGGACTCAAACTGCCCAAGGCGTGGCAACCGGTGCTGGGCTATGGCCCGCTGGCAGCCCTCGGTGACGCGCCTTCGGCGCAGGCCATCTTCGATACCGTCTGTGCCACCCGCATGGCCAAGCTGCCGGATCCCGCCGTACTCGGCAATGCCGGCAGCTTCTTCAAAAATCCGGTGGTGCCTGCCGCGCTGGCGGAGTCGCTCAAGTCGCGCTACCCGCAGATGCCCTGCTATCCGGCTGGAGAAGGGCAGGCCAAGCTGGCGGCGGGCTGGCTCATCGATCAGTGCGGTCTGAAAGGTTTCGCCATTGGCCGTGCTGCTGTTCATCAGGAGCAGGCGCTGGTGCTGGTCAATCTGGGGGGCGCCAGTGCCATGGAGCTGATCGCGCTGGCGGCTCATGTCCGTGACAGCGTGGAGCAGACGTTTGGCGTGGTGCTGGAGCACGAGGTGCGTTTTATGGGTGCGCACGGTGAAACCTGGCTCGACGAGGTGCTCTCATGACCCTTACTCCCATCAGACAGACCCTGATCACTCTGCTTAGCGACGGCCAGTTTCACTCCGGCGAACAGCTGGGTGAGCAGCTCGGCATCAGCCGGGCTGCGGTAAGCAAACACATGGCGGCGCTCAAGGAGCTGGGGCTGGATCTCTTTAGCCTGACCGGCAAAGGCTACCGGTTGGCGGTACCGATGGCGCTCTATGATCAGGCTACCTTGCAGGTACTGGCCCCGATGGCGCCGGTGCACTGTTTTCCTGTCATCGGCTCGACCAACCAACACCTGCTGGATCGGGTCAATGAGCTGCGCTCCGGCGAGAGTTGTCTGGCCGAGTGTCAGACAGCTGGGCGCGGTCGTCGTGGCAAACCCTGGATTTCGCCGTTCGGTTGCCAGCTGATCCTCAGCATGTACTGGCGACTAGAACAAGGCATGGCGGCGGCCATGGGGCTCAGTCTGGCGGTCGGCGTGGCAGTGGTTGAAGCGCTGGAGTCCCTTGGTTATCAGGGGGTCGAGCTCAAGTGGCCGAACGACCTCTACTATCAGGGCCGCAAGCTGGCGGGCATTCTGGTAGAGATGAGCGGTAGCGCCGGGGCCAGCTGTCATCTGGTGATCGGCATCGGTCTCAATCTGGCGATGCCTGCCCGCGAAGGTGAGAAGATCGATCAGGCCTGGGCCGAGCTGCGCCACATCAATCCCGAGCTGGTCGATCGCAATCAGTTGGCAGCCCGGATGATCGTCCATTTGCAGCGGGCGCTGCACACCTTTGAGCAGCAGGGGCTGGCAAGCTTTGTCGATGAGTGGAACCGGCTCGATCACTTTGCCGGTCGCCCGGTGCGCCTGCTGATGGGGGATCAGGAGATCCGCGGCATCGCTCGTGGCATCGACGATCGCGGCGCCCTGCGACTGGAGACAGGTGAAGGGATCAAATTCTATCTAGGGGGCGAGCTCTCCCTGCGTCGGGGCGACTGAGGGCCTGCAAGGCCACTCATGATGCCAAACAGAAGAGGGGGCCTGCGGGCCCCCTCTTCGTTATCCGGCAATGGCTGTCATCATTTGCGCAGTTTGATCTGCTCGATGGCGTGCTCATGGCCCTTGGTCATGATCAGGTTGGCTCGCTCACGCGTTGGTAGGATATTTTCTTGCAAATTCAGATAGTTGATATCTTGCCAGATGTTGCTCGCGATCTGGGTCGCCTCACTCTCCGCCAGCTTGGCGTAGTTATGGAAGTAGGAGTCGGGATCCGAGAAGGCGCCGCTGCGGAATTTCAGGAAGCGTTCGATATACCAGGTACGCAGCAGTTCGGCATCGGCATCCACATAGATGGAGAAGTCGACGAAGTCCGACACGAAGACCCGATGGGGCTCCTGAGGGTAATCCATGCCGCTTTGCAGCACATTGAGCCCTTCCAGGATCAGGATGTCCGGCTGCTCCACCACCTTCTTCTCATCGGGAATGATGTCGTAGATAAGGTGGGAGTAAACCGGCGCTTCGACCTTCTCGTGACCAGCGCGGATGTTGGCGACAAACTCCACCAGATGGCGGATGTCGTAGGATTCCGGGAACCCCTTGCGGCGCATCAGGCCGCGCTCTTCCAGTACCTTGTTGGGATAGAGGAAGCCGTCGGTGGTGACCAGCTCCACCCGTGGATGTTCCGGCCAGCGCTCCAACAGGGCCTGCAGAATACGGGCCGTGGTGCTTTTGCCCCCCGCCACGCTGCCGGCAATGCTGATGATGTAGGTGCCCTTGCCGCGGGACTGGCCGAGGAACTGCTCCAGCACCCGGCTGCGACGCTGTTTGGCTTTGACATAGAGATTGAGCAGGCGGGAGAGAGGCAGATAGATCTCTTCCACTTCCCGCAATGACACCTTCTCGTTGATCCCGCGCAGGGTCTGCAGATCGTGTTCGGTCAGGGTCAGGGGGACCGAATCGCGCAATAACGCCCATTGTTCGCGGGTGAATTGCAGATAGGGGTTATGCTCTGTCGTCATGGTGTCATCACTGTTTCTTGGGCACGGCGACCATACACCAAGGGTGGGGGAGCGACAAGGGACGCAGCAGGATTGGCTTGTTTGCCCCCGCTTTTTTGCAAACTTCCCAGCAATAAAGCATATTTTGCCGGGTTCAATGGTTGCATCCCCCAAAACCTTACAATAAAATGCGCGACGCTTGACTGTCTATCGTCTATTTGCCGTGCAAAAGCGATAAACACAACGGGTGCAAGCAGAATTACCGTTGTGACAATCTGGCGTCTGGAGGGGTTCCCGAGCGGCCAAAGGGATCAGACTGTAAATCTGACGGCTCTGCCTTCGAAGGTTCGAATCCTTCTCCCTCCACCATATTTCTCTGCGGTTTGAGTTCTTTGGGTTAGAGAAATGCGGGCATCGTATAATGGCTATTACCTCAGCCTTCCAAGCTGATGATGCGGGTTCGATTCCCGCTGCCCGCTCCAAGATGCTGATATGGCTCAGGCGTTAGCAGAGCCGCACCCTAGGGTGAGTTCGGCAAGCGAACCAGCCATCAGTACCTCTCTCTTTCCCACCAGATTCAAATCCATCATATAAACTGTTCTGTGGTTAGCTTGCCACCGCGTACTCAGCGTTAGTTTAGAGGGACGATCATGTCTAAAGAAAAATTTGAGCGTAATAAACCGCACGTTAACGTGGGTACCATCGGCCACGTTGACCACGGTAAAACCACCCTGACTGCAGCTATCACCAACGTGCTGGCCAAGCACTTCGGTGGTAAAGCTTTCGCCTTCGACCAGATCGACAAGGCACCGGAAGAGCGTGAGCGTGGTATCACCATCAACACCTCCCACGTAGAATACGACACCGCTACCCGTCACTACGCCCACGTAGATTGCCCGGGTCACGCCGACTACGTTAAAAACATGATCACCGGTGCTGCCCAGATGGACGGCGCGATCCTGGTAGTAGCAGCGACTGACGGCCCGATGCCGCAGACTCGTGAGCACATCCTGCTGGGTCGTCAGGTTGGTATCCCGTACATGATCGTGTTCATGAACAAGTGTGACATGGTTGATGACGAAGAGCTGCTCGAACTGGTTGAGATGGAAGTTCGTGAACTGCTGACCGAGTACGACTTCCCGGGTGATGACCTGCCGGTAGTTCGTGGTTCCGCACTGAAAGCGCTGGAAGGCGACGCTCAGTGGGAAGAGAAGATCATCGAGCTGGCTGGCCACCTGGATACTTACATCCCGGAGCCGGAGCGCGCGATTGACCAGCCGTTCCTGATGCCTATCGAAGACGTATTCTCTATCGCTGGCCGTGGTACCGTAGTTACCGGTCGTGTAGAGCGCGGTATCGTTAAAGTAGGTGAGACTGTAGAAATCGTTGGTATCAAAGATACCGTTTCTACCACCTGTACCGGTGTTGAAATGTTCCGCAAGCTGCTGGACGAAGGTCGTGCAGGTGAGAACATCGGCGCGCTGCTGCGTGGTGTTAAGCGTGAAGACGTAGAGCGTGGTCAGGTACTGGCCAAGCCGGGTTCTATCAAGCCGCACACCAAGTTCGAATCTGAAGTGTACGTACTGTCCAAAGAAGAAGGTGGTCGTCATACCCCATTCTTCAAAGGCTACCGTCCGCAGTTCTACTTCCGTACTACCGACGTGACCGGTACCATCGAACTGCCGGAAGGCGTAGAGATGGTAATGCCGGGCGACAACATCAAAATGGTTGTTACCCTGATTGCTCCGATCGCGATGGACGACGGCCTGCGTTTCGCTATCCGTGAAGGTGGCCGTACCGTAGGTGCCGGTGTTGTAGCCAGCGTAATCGCTTAATCTTTGGCTTACATAAATAAAGCAAAGCCCCTATAATAGGGGCTTTCTTGTGTAGGGGCGTAGTTCGAATTGGTAGAACAGCGGTCTCCAAAACCGATGGTTGCGGGTTCGAGTCCTGCCGCCCCTGCCATATACCTCGTCTCGTACGGGGCTTTTGTGTCTTTGGTTACGTCAGATACAGGTGGGTTGTATGAGTGTTAGTTCTGAGAGCCAGGGCGGAAGCAAGGATACCCTGCTTTGGGGCCTGGTTTTCATTATCCTGGCGGCCGCTGTAGTGGGTAATTACCTGCTCAACGATGTTGTCGCTGCCGTCCGCGCCCTGGGTGTGGTCGTTGTCATTGCTGCTGCTGGTGCAGTAGCCCTGCAAACCACCAAGGGAAAGGCAACACTGGCATTCGCCCGTGAGTCTCGCCTGGAAGTCCGCAAGGTCGTATGGCCGACCCGTCAGGAAGCCATTCAGACAACCCTGATTGTGCTGGCGGTGACCGCCGTGATGGGGCTGCTGCTGTTCGTTCTGGACGGTGCCTTGGTCTGGTTGGTCAACCTGATTACCGGTGTGTAAGGATAAGCCATGACTGAACAACGTATGAGATGGTATGTCGTGCAGGCTTTTTCCGGCTATGAAGGCCGTGTAGCCAAGTCCCTGCGCGAACATATCAAGATGCATGGCATGGAAGACATGTTCGGTGAAGTACTGGTCCCGACCGAAGAAGTGGTCGAGATGCGTGCTGGCCAGAAGCGCAAGAGTGAGCGCAAGTTTTTCCCGGGTTATGTCCTGGTCCAGATGATCATGGATGAAACCACATGGCACCTGGTGCGTAACGTACCGCGTGTAATGGGCTTCATCGGCGGTACTTCCGACCGTCCGGCACCGATCTCCGACAAAGAGGCCGATGCCATCCTGAACCGTCTGCAGGATGCCCACGACAAGCCGCGTCCGAAAACCCTGTTTGAACCGGGTGAAATGGTGCGAGTTGCTGATGGTCCGTTTGCCGACTTCAACGGTACCGTTGAAGAGGTAGATTATGAGAAGAGCCGCGTGAAGGTCTCTGTACTGATCTTCGGTCGTTCTACTCCTGTTGAACTGGATTTTGGTCAGGTCGAAAAAGGCTGATTGAATTCTGTACGTTTAACGGTTGTCAGGGGCAGCGAATATCTCTATAATTCGCTGCCCCTTTATTAGTTGGGGAGCCGTTTGCAGGAGCAAGTCTCCGAGGCGCTAGAACCCATTTTTGAGGTATTTTCCTAATGGCTAAGAAAGTCACAGCTTATATCAAGCTGCAGGTTGCTGCTGGTGCAGCCAACCCGTCTCCTCCCGTTGGTCCTGCACTGGGTCAACACGGTGTTAACATCATGGAATTCTGTAAGGCGTTCAACGCTCGTACAGAGAAGCTGGAAAAAGGTTCACCGACTCCGGTCGTGATCACCGTTTACAGCGACCGTTCCTTCACCTTCGAAACCAAGACTCCGCCTGCTTCCTTCCTGCTGAAGAAAGCTGCTGGCATCAAGTCTGGTTCTTCCAAGCCGAACAAAGACAAGGTTGGTAAGGTGACCGTTGCCCAGCTGCAAGAAATCGCCAAGACCAAAGAGCCGGATATGACTGGTGCCGATCTGGATGCAAAAGTACGTTGCATCGCAGGCTCCGCTCGTTCCATGGGTCTGGTAGTGGAGGATTAAGACAATGGCTAAACTTTCCAAGCGTATGCGCGTTATTCGCGAAAAAGTTGACGGTACCAAAGAGTACTCCATCAACGAAGCCATTGCCCTGCTGAAAGAACTGGCTACCGCCAAGTTCGTTGAAAGCGTTGACGTTGCTGTCAACCTGGGTATCGACGCTCGTAAATCTGACCAGAACGTACGTGGTGCTACTGTACTGCCGCACGGTACCGGTCGTGATGTACGCGTTGCCGTATTTACCCAAGGTGCCAACGCCGAAGCAGCTAAAGCTGCCGGTGCTGACCTGGTAGGTATGGATGACTTGGCCGATCTGGTTAAGAAAGGCGAGATGAACTTCGACGTAGTTATCGCATCCCCGGATGCCATGCGCGTTGTTGGTCAACTGGGTCAAATCCTGGGCCCGCGCGGCCTGATGCCGAACCCGAAAGTTGGTACTGTAACTCCTAACGTTGCCGAAGCTGTCAAGAACGCCAAGGCTGGTCAGGTTCGTTACCGTAACGACAAGAATGGTATCATCCATACCACTCTGGGTAAGGTTTCTTTCAACGAAGTTCAGCTGAAAGAAAACTTGGAAGCTCTGCTGGTTGCCCTGAAAAAAGGCAAGCCCTCTTCCGCCAAAGGTCAATTCATCAAGAAAGTCAGCATCTCCACCACCATGGGTGCCGGTGTTGCCGTAGACCAAGCTTCTCTGGAAGCTCAGGCCTAATTGATGGGTTTTACAAGGCGCAAAATTTAATCTATAATTTTGCGCCTTGATTGGTTGGGGGTTTCGACCTCCGTCCAAGACCGCAGGAGGCTGCAAAGCCTTAATGTTTCCTGCGTAGACGGTGCCGGAAACCCAGCGAGAAAGATTCTTTCTCTTCTGGAATCCTGCTACCGCATCGTTCCCCTCTGTTGTAAAGGTAGGGGGGATGTGTCAGTACTGGGTCAATAGACCCGGATTCAATCCAGGAGTTAAGCCAATGGCATTGGGACTCGAAGACAAAAAGGCAATTGTTGCTGAAGTCAACGAAGCTGCCAAAGGCGCTCTTTCTGCAGTTGTTGCCGATTCTCGCGGTGTAACTGTAGACAAGATGACCGTCCTGCGTAAAACCGCTCGTGAAGCCGGTGTGTACATGCGCGTTGTGCGTAACACCCTGCTGCGTCGCGCGGTAGAAGGTACCGAATACGAGTGCCTGAACGACGCATTTACCGGTCCTACCTTGATTGCTTTCTCTAACGAACACCCGGGCGCTGCTGCTCGTCTGTTCAAAGAGTTTGCCAAAGCGAACCAAAAGTTCGAAATCAAGGCTGGCGCTTTTAACGGTGAGTTTATCGCCGCAGCACAAATTGATCGTCTGGCCACGCTGCCGACTTACGAAGAAGCAATTGCGAAGTTGATGGCGACTATGAAAGAAGCCTCTGCTGGCAAGCTGGTTCGTACTATCGCTGCTGTTCGCGACCAGAAACAAGCTGCTGCTTGATTCTCGCCTATTTAGGCTGTTTGAGTTTATTCAACATCAGGAATTTTTGTCATGTCTATCACTAAAGACCAAATCATCGAAGCCGTTGCTTCCATGTCCGTAATGGAAGTTGTTGAGCTGATCGAAGCTATGGAAGAGAAGTTCGGTGTTTCTGCCGCTGCTGCCGTAATGGCTGGCCCGGCTGCTGCTGAAGCAGTAGAAGAGAAGACCGAGTTCGACGTAGTTCTGACTGCTGCTGGCGCCAACAAAGTTGCCGTTATCAAAGCCGTTCGTGGCGCTACCGGTCTGGGCCTGAAAGAAGCCAAAGATCTGGTAGAAGCTGCTCCGGCTAACCTGAAGGAAGGCGTGTCCAAGGACGAAGCTGAAGCTCTGAAGAAAGAGCTGGAAGCTGCCGGTGCTTCTGTTGAGATCAAATAATCTGCATTTATGTAGATTAGCCTGATAAAACAGGCTAGGGCTGGTGAATTTTTGTTCACCAGCCTTTTTGCGCTGTAGACTGAGAGCATTTCACACCGTTTACGACTCTCGGTGCACCAGCAATCCGGACTGTCTTCTTTCGTCCGGGCCAACACAAAACGGTGTTGAGACAGAGCTGTCCCGCGGGACAGAGTGGGTCACTTATCAGCGAGCTGAGGAACCCTATGGTTTACTCTTATACCGAAAAAAAACGCATTCGTAAGGACTTCGGTAAGCGAGACCAGGTACTGGACACGCCTTATCTGTTGTCCATTCAGCTGGACTCCTTCAAGCAGTTCATCGAGGCTGACCCGGAAGGTGAATATGGCCTAGAGGCCGCTTTCCGTAGCGTTTTCCCGATCACCAGTTACTCCGGTAGTGCTGAGCTTCAGTATGTCAGCTATCGCCTGGGTGAGCCGGTATTTGACGTAAAAGAATGCCAGATCCGTGGAGTGACCTACTCCGCGCCGCTGCGTGTCAAGCTTCGTATGGTTCTGTACGACCGTGAAGCAGCTGCCGGCACCGTCAAAGACATCAAGGAACAAGAAGTATACATGGGCGAAATTCCGCTCATGACCGAGAACGGCACCTTTGTTATCAATGGTACCGAGCGGGTTATCGTCTCCCAGCTGCACCGCAGCCCGGGCGTCTTCTTCGACCACGATAAAGGCAAAACTCATTCATCCGGTAAGGTACTGTATAACGCTCGCGTTATCCCCTACCGTGGCTCCTGGCTGGACTTCGAGTTCGATGCGAAAGACAACCTGTTTGTCCGTATCGACCGTCGTCGCAAACTGCCAGCATCCATTATTCTGCGCGCCCTGGACTTCACTTCCGAACAAATCCTGGCCACCTTCTTCGAGACCATCGGTTTTGAAGTGAAAGATGGCAAGTTGATGATGGATCTGGTGCCGGAGCGTCTGCGTGGTGAAACAGCGACCTTTGACATCGTGGCCAATGGCGCCGTGGTGGTTGAGACCGGTCGTCGTGTGACTGCGCGTCACATCCGTCAGTTGGAAAAAGACGCCGTTACCCAGATTGAGGTACCGGTTGAGTATGTTGTTGGCAAAGTTGCTGCCAAGGACTACGCACATCCACAAACTGGCGAGATGGTCGTGACCGCCAACCAGGCGCTGAGCCTGGAAGCGATCGCCAACCTGTCCCAAGCCGGCTTCAAGCATTTCGAGGTTCTGTTCACCAACGAACTGGATCACGGTGCTTACATGTCCGAGACCCTGCGTGTCGACTCCAGCTCCAACCGTTTGGAAGCGCTGGTCGAGATCTATCGCATGATGCGTCCGGGCGAGCCGCCTACTCGCGAAGCTGCAGAACAGCTGTTCGAAAACCTGTTCTTCTCCGCCGAGCGTTACGACCTGTCTACCGTAGGTCGGATGAAGTTCAACCGCCGTCTGGGTCGTGAAGACGAGACTGGCGCGGGTGTACTGACCAAAGACGACATCGTCGATGTGATGAAGCGCCTGATCGACATCCGTAACGGTAACGACGAAGTGGACGATATCGACCACCTGGGTAACCGTCGTATCCGTTCTGTCGGTGAAATGGCTGAAAACCAGTTCCGCGTCGGTCTGGTGCGTGTCGAGCGTGCGGTCAAGGAGCGTCTCTCCCTGGGCGACCTGGACACCCTGATGCCGCAGGATCTGATCAACGCCAAGCCGATCTCCGCCGCAGTCAAAGAGTTCTTTGGTTCCAGCCAGCTGTCCCAGTTTATGGACCAGAACAACCCGCTCTCCGAAGTGACCCACAAGCGTCGTATCTCCGCGCTGGGCCCGGGCGGTTTGACTCGTGAGCGTGCCGGCTTTGAAGTCCGAGACGTACACCCGACTCACTACGGCCGTCTGTGCCCTATCGAGACTCCTGAAGGTCCGAACATCGGTCTGATCAACTCTCTGTCCGTGTACTCTCGTACCAACGAGTACGGTTTCCTCGAGACCCCGTACCGTAAGGTCATTGACGGTGTGATCACCGACGAAGTGGACTACCTGTCTGCTATTGAAGAAGGCAAGTACGTGATCGCACAGGCTAACGCCGCGACCACCGAAGATGGCCGTCTGAAAGATGAATTGATCCCGTGCCGTCACAAAGGTGAATCCACCTTTATGAACGCCGACCAGATCCAGTATATGGACGTGAGCCCGCAGCAGATCGTATCTGTGGCAGCCGCTCTGATCCCGTTCCTGGAACACGATGACGCGAACCGCGCATTGATGGGTTCAAACATGCAACGTCAGGCTGTACCGACTCTGCGTGCTGACAAGCCGCTGGTAGGTACCGGTATGGAACGCGCTGTGGCCGTTGACTCCGGTGTAACCGTAGTGGCCAAGCGTGGCGGCGTAATCGACTATGTCGATGCCTCCCGTATCGTCCTGAAGGTCAATGAAGATGAGCTGATGCCAGGCGAAGCCGGTATCGACATCTACAACCTGACCAAATACACCCGTTCCAACCAGAACACTTGTATCAACCAGCGTCCTTGCGTGATGTTGGGTGAGCCGGTCATGGCTGGCGACGTACTGGCTGACGGCCCGTCCACCGATCTGGGTGAACTGGCGCTGGGTCAGAACATGCGCGTCGCGTTCATGCCGTGGAACGGTTACAACTTCGAAGACTCGATCCTGGTGAACGAGCGTGTTGTTCAGGAAGATCGCCTGACCACCATCCATATCCAGGAACTGGCCTGTATCTCCCGTGACACCAAGCTGGGTCCGGAAGAGATCACTGCTGACATCCCGAACGTGGGTGAAGCCGCTCTGTCCAAGCTGGACGAGTCCGGTATCGTCTACGTGGGTGCTGAAGTGAAGGGCGGCGACATTCTGGTCGGTAAGGTAACCCCGAAAGGTGAAACCCAGCTGACGCCGGAAGAGAAGCTGCTGCGCGCCATCTTCGGTGAGAAGGCGTCCGATGTGAAGGACTCCTCCCTGCGTGTACCGAACGGTGTGTACGGTACCGTGGTTGACGTGCAAGTCTTTACCCGCGATGGCGTGGAAAAAGACAAGCGCGCCAAAGAAATCGAAGAGATGCAGCTGAAGGAAGCGAAGAAGGACTTGACCGAAGAGTTCAAGATCCTGGAAGACGGCATTTTCGGCCGCTCCCGCAACCTGCTGCTGGCCGCCGGTTACAGCGAAGATCGTCTGAACAAGCTCGATCGCTCCAAGTGGTTTGAACTGGCCATCGAAGACGAAGGCAAGCAGACCGAACTGGAACAGATCGCTGAACAGCACGTTGAGCTGAAAGCCGAGTTCGACAAGAAATTCGAGAACAAGCGTCGCAAGATTATCCAGGGTGATGATCTGGCACCGGGCGTACTGAAAATCGTCAAGGTTTATCTGGCAGTCAAGCGTCGCATCCAGCCGGGTGACAAGATGGCGGGCCGTCACGGTAACAAGGGTGTTATCTCCAAGATCTGTCCGGTCGAGGATATGCCTCATGACGAGTTCGGCCGTCCGGTCGACATCGTACTGAACCCGTTGGGCGTACCATCCCGTATGAACATCGGTCAGATCCTCGAAGTGCACCTGGGCCTTGCGGCCAAGGGTATCGGCGAGAAAATCGATCGCATGGTCAAAGAGCAGCGCGAGCTGCACGAGATGCGCAACTTCCTGCAACAGGTCTATGACCTGGGCGAGAAGGACACCCAGCAAGTGAACATCGCCGAACTGTCTGATGACGACGTACGTACCCTGGTGGGTAACCTGCGTAAGGGTCTGCCGGTTGCTACTCCAGTGTTTGATGGTGCCAAAGAGCGCGAAATCAAAGCCCTGCTGAAGCTGGCCGATCTGCCGGAATCCGGTCAGATTGATCTGTTCGATGGCCGTACCGGTAACCGCTTCGAGCGTAAAGTAACCGTTGGTTACATGTACATGCTCAAGCTGAACCACTTGGTCGATGACAAGATGCATGCGCGTTCTACCGGTTCTTACAGCCTGGTTACCCAGCAGCCGCTGGGTGGTAAGGCTCAGTTCGGTGGTCAGCGTTTCGGTGAGATGGAAGTGTGGGCCCTGGAGGCTTACGGTGCGGCATATACCCTGCAGGAAATGCTGACCGTCAAGTCTGACGATGTGAATGGCCGTACCAAGATGTATAAGAACATCGTGGATGGCGACCACCGTATGGAGCCGGGCATGCCCGAATCCTTCAACGTATTGCTGAAGGAAATCCGCTCTCTGGGTATCAACATCGAGCTGGACGAAGAGTAAGAGCTCGCTCTTATTGTTCGAGAATTGACGTGGGCGCCCCGCTGTTTTGGCAGCCGGGGCGCCGAGGTTAGACTCCTGACAGGGGAAACACGTGAAAGACTTACTCAAGTTTTTGAAGGCTCAGACCAAGACCGAAGAGTTTGACAGTATCAAGATCGGTCTGGCCTCTCCTGACATGATCCGCTCCTGGTCATTCGGTGAGGTCAAAAAGCCTGAGACCATCAACTACCGGACTTTCAAGCCGGAGCGTGATGGTCTGTTCTGCGCCCGTATCTTCGGACCGGTGAAGGACTACGAGTGTCTGTGCGGCAAGTACAAGCGCCTGAAACACCGTGGTGTGATCTGTGAGAAGTGCGGCGTTGAAGTGACCCAGACCAAGGTCCGTCGTGAGCGTATGGGCCACATCGAGCTGGCCAGCCCGACTGCCCACATCTGGTTCCTGAAGTCCCTGCCGTCCCGTATCGGTCTGCTGCTGGACATGACCCTGCGCGACATCGAGCGCGTGCTCTACTTCGAATCTTTCGTCGTAATCGAGCCGGGCATGACCAACCTCGAACGCAGCCAGATGCTCTCTGAAGAGCAGTACCTGGATGCGCTGGAAGAGTGGGGCGACGAATTTGACGCCAAGATGGGTGCCGAAGCAATCCTGGCATTGCTGCGCGCTATCGATCTGGAAGGTGAAGTCAAAACCATGCGTGAGGAGCTGGATCAAACCAACTCCGAGACCAAGCGCAAGAAGACCACCAAGCGTCTGAAGCTGATGGAAGCTTTCCTGCAGTCCGGCAACAAGCCGGAGTGGATGATCATGACAGTGCTGCCTGTGCTGCCGCCGGACCTGCGTCCGCTGGTACCGCTGGACGGCGGCCGTTTCGCGACTTCCGATCTGAACGATCTGTACCGTCGCGTGATCAACCGTAACAACCGCTTGAAGCGTCTGCTGGATCTGGCTGCTCCGGACATCATCGTGCGCAACGAAAAGCGTATGCTGCAAGAGTCCGTCGATGCGCTGCTGGATAACGGTCGTCGCGGTCGTGCTATCACAGGTTCCAACAAGCGCCCGCTGAAATCCCTGGCCGACATGATCAAGGGTAAGCAGGGTCGTTTCCGTCAGAACTTGCTCGGTAAGCGTGTCGACTACTCCGGTCGTTCCGTTATCACCGTAGGCCCGACTCTGCGTCTGCATCAGTGCGGTCTGCCGAAGAAGATGGCGCTGGAACTGTTCAAGCCGTTCATCTATGGCAAGCTGGAAACCCGCGGTCTGGCGACCACTATCAAGGCCGCCAAGAAGATGGTGGAGCGTGAGGAAGCTGTCGTTTGGGATATCCTGGACGAAGTGATCCGCGAACACCCGGTTCTGTTGAACCGTGCACCGACTCTGCACCGTCTGGGTATCCAGGCATTCGAACCGACTCTGGTCGAAGGTAAGGCAATCCAGCTGCACCCGCTGGTTTGTGCTGCGTATAACGCGGACTTCGATGGTGACCAGATGGCGGTCCACGTACCGCTGACCCTGGAAGCCCAGCTGGAAGCGCGTGCGCTGATGATGTCTACCAACAACATCCTGTCGCCTGCCTCCGGTGAGCCGATCATCGTTCCTTCTCAGGACGTGGTCTTGGGTCTGTACTACATGACCCGCGCCCGTATCAACGCCAAAGGCGAAGGTATGGTGCTGGCCGGCCCGAAAGAAGCCGAGAAAGTATATCGCGCCGGTCTGGCCGATCTGCATGCTCGTGTGAAAGTACGCATTACCGAATACCTGCGTCAGGAAGACGGTTCTCTGCGTGAACACACCGAGATGAAGAACACCACCGTTGGTCGTGCGATCCTGAGCCTGATCCTGCCGAAAGGCATGGAATACGCCCTGATCGACGAGCCGAAGGTGCTGACTGCTGCAGAACAGGCTGATCTGGATGCCAATCCGCAGAACTGGATCAAGTGCGTATCCAACAAGGCGCTGGGCAAAAAGCTCATCTCCCGTCTGCTGAACACCTGCTATCGCAAGCAGGGCCTGAAGGACACCGTTATCTTCGCTGACCAGCTGATGTATACCGGTTTCCACTACGCGGCCCTGTCCGGTGCTTCCGTTGGTATCGATGACATGGTCATCCCGGATGCCAAGAAAGACATCATCGCAGCAGCCGAAGCCGAAGTTGCCGAGATCCAGGACCAGTTCCTGTCAGGTCTGGTAACTGCGGGCGAGCGTTACAACAAGGTTATCGATATCTGGGCCAGCGCCAACGAGCGCGTCTCCAAGGCCATGATGGAGAACTTGTCCAAAGAGCGTAACGTCAACTCGCTGGGTGAAGAAGAAGAGCAGGCCTCGTTCAACAGCATCTTTATGATGGCCGACTCTGGTGCGCGTGGTTCCGCCGCCCAGATCCGTCAGCTGGCCGGTATGCGTGGCCTGATGGCCAAGCCGGATGGCTCCATCATTGAGACCCCGATCATCGCGAACTTCCGCGAAGGTCTGAACGTACTGCAGTACTTTATCTCTACCCACGGTGCTCGTAAGGGTCTGGCGGATACTGCACTGAAGACTGCGAACTCCGGTTACCTGACTCGTCGTCTGGTAGACGTGGCGCAAGACATGGTGATCACCGAGGACGATTGCGGCACTACTGACGGTCTGTGGATGACTCCGCTGATCGAGGGTGGCGACGTGGTCGAGCCGCTGCGTGAGCGTGTGCTGGGTCGTGTGGTGGCAGAAGATGTCATCAAGCCGGGTACCGAGGACGAGATCCTGGTTGCTCGCAACACCCTGCTCGACGAGCAGCTGTGTGACCTGTTGGAGCGCAACTCCGTTGACCGTGTGAAGGTACGTTCTGCCATCACCTGTGAAACTGACTTCGGTAACTGTGCTCACTGCTACGGCCGTGATCTGGCCCGTGGTCACCTGGTTAACAAGGGTGAGGCTGTCGGTGTTATCGCCGCCCAGTCCATCGGTGAACCGGGTACCCAGCTGACGATGCGTACTTTCCACATCGGTGGTGCTGCATCTCGTGCTGCTGCTGAAAGCAGCATCCAGGTCAAGAACACCGGTACCATCAAGCTGCAGAACGCCAAGTTCGTTCACAACAGCGATGACAAACTGGTTATCACCTCACGTTCTACCGAACTGACCATCATGGACGACATGGGCCGTACCAAGGAAAGCCACAAGCTGCCTTACGGTTCCGTGCTGGAAGTGAAGGACGGCCAGGCCGTGAGTGCTGGCGAGACCGTTGCTAACTGGGATCCGCACACCCACCCGATCATCACCGAAGTGGCAGGTCGCCTGCAGTTCGAACACATGATCGATGGTGTGACCATCACTCGTCAGACCGACGAGCTGACCGGTCTCTCTTCTATCGTTGTTCTGGACGTCAACGAGCGTCCGAGCGCCGGTAAAGAGATGCGTCCGACCGTTAAACTGGTCGACCTGAACGGCAAAGACGTGATGATCCCGGGTACCGATGTAGCCGCCCAGTACTTCCTGCCGGGCAAGGCGATCGTGAACTTGGAAGATGGTGCCAACGTGGGCGTGGGTGACGCGGTAGCGCGTATCCCGCAAGAGTCCGGCGGTACCAAGGACATCACCGGTGGTCTGCCGCGCGTTGCGGATCTGTTCGAAGCACGTCAACCGAAGGAACCGGCAATTCTGGCCGAGATCTCCGGTACCATCTCCTTCGGGAAAGAGACCAAGGGCAAACGCCGTCTGGTCATCACCCCGACCGATGGTGGCAACGTCTACGAAGAGATGATTCCGAAGTGGCGTAACCTGAACGTGTTCGAAGGTGAAAAAGTTGAGAAGGGTGAAGTGCTGGCGGACGGTCCCGAGTCTGCTCACGACATCCTGCGTCTGCGCGGTATCAGCCCGGTCGCCAACTACATCGCCAACGAAGTGCAGGACGTTTACCGTCTGCAAGGCGTTAAGATCAACGACAAGCACATCGAAGTCATCGTTCGTCAGATGCTGCGCAAGTGCGAGATCCTGAGCGCTGGCGATACCGATCTGATCGAAGGCGAACAGGTTGAAGTTGCTCGTGTGAAGATTGCCAACCGTAAGCTGGTTGCCGAGGGCAAGACCCCTGCGACCTACCGTCATGTACTGATGGGTATTACCAAGGCATCTCTGAGCACCGAGTCCTTCATCTCCGCGGCTTCCTTCCAGGAAACCACTCGCGTTCTGACCGAAGCCGCCGTAGGTGGCAAGCGTGATGAACTGCGTGGTCTGAAAGAGAACGTCATCGTGGGTCGTCTGATCCCGGCTGGTACCGGCTTTGCCTACCACCATAGCCGGATCAACCAGCGTGCTGCCGCAGCTCGTGCTGTTGGTACCCCGCAGGTGACCGCTGATGAAGCGGAGCAGAACCTGGCGGATCTGCTGAACGCAGCCGGTAGCTTCGACGAAGAGTAACTCGTCATCCGTGATTGAAAAGGGCTCCTTCAAGGAGCCCTTTTTGTTGGCCAATTCCTCGGCAAAGGTAGACGCAGCGCGGGTTTCAGGATGATCCAGAGCAAAGTTGTAGAGTAAAAAATCAAAAAAAGTTGACTTTACTCCCCTGCAATTTAAAACTCGGGAAAGTTGAATGGTTATTACAGGGGTAGAACATGACTGTCGGTATCGAGGAAGCCATGCTTCCCGAAGAACAGCTGATCAGCCGCACTTTTACAGATGAAGACAGGGAATTGTTGCGCTCATACGATGGGCTCATCGATGGCTTGGCCGAGCTGTTCGGCAAGCATTGTGAAGTAGTACTCCACTCCCTGGAAAATCTGCACGAGTCGGTGATCAAGATCGCCAACGGCTTCAATACCGGACGCACCCTCGGGGCGCCCATCACCGATCTCGCCCTGCGCATGCTCAAGGACATCGAGAGCACTGGCCAGGATTACACCCAGAGCTATTTCGCTCGCAGCCGTACCGGCGCGCTGATGAAGTCGAGCACCATCGCCATTCGCAACAGCGAGCGGCAAGTAGTGGGGCTTATTTGCATCAACCTGCACATCAATGCGCCTTTCCACGAGTTCGTGGCCGAATTTTTCCCGACGCCCCAGCAGGCGGCGCGTCAGTCACCAGAGACCTTCGCCAACAGCGTGGAAGAGCTGGTTGCACAGACGGTGGATAACACCATCGACGAGATCAACCGCGATCCCACCGTGGCCAACAATGCCAAGAACCGCTTCATCGTGACCCAGCTGTTCGAGAAGGGCATTTTCGACATCAAGGATTCGATCAATCTGGTGGCGGACAAACTCAATATTTCAAAACATACCGTTTATCTTTACATCCGACAGCGCAAGCAGGGTGAAGACGAGAACGAGTAACTCATTCCAGAAGGGGATAGATGAATGGCTAAAGAAGTGATTGCAACCGACAAGGCGCCTGCCGCGATTGGTCCGTATGTTCAGGCTACCAAGGTTGGCGAGATGATCTTCACCTCCGGGCAGATCCCGCTCGATCCTGCCACCATGGAGATCGTTGCTGGCGGCATCGAAGAGCAGGCAGAACGGGTGATGAAGAATCTGGTTGCCGTGTTGCACGCTGCGGGTGCCGATGCCAGCAAAGTGGTCAAAACCACCTGCTTCCTGAGCGACATGAACAACTTCGTTGCCTTCAATCAGGTCTATGCCCGCTACTTTGGCGACGCGGCGCCAGCCCGCTCCTGCGTGGAGGTGGCCCGTCTGCCGAAAGATGTGCTGGTCGAGGTCGAGGCGATTGCCCATCTCTGATCAACAGATCGAATCAAGCCCCTCCTGGCAGGGGCTTTTTTGTTTTTGGCGTAAAATGGACCGGGTCAGCACAGGAGTCCTGCTATGAGTCTGAGTTTTGCCATCCTGGTCACGGGGCCTGCCTATGGCACCCAATCGGCCAGCACAGCCTATCGTTTTGCCCGCAACCTGTTGGCACAGGGGCATACCTTGTCCCACCTGTTCTTCTATCAGGATGGGGTCTGCAACGGCAACGGTTTGCATCTGCCTGCATCCGATGAGACTGACCTGGTGCGTCTGTGGCGAGAGCTGGCAGAAGAGCAGGGGATCCGTATCGACGTCTGCGTCGCCGCTGCCATGCGACGCGGTGTGCTCGATGAACAGGAGGCCAAGGGGGCGGGGCTGGTGCACTTCAATCTGCAAGCGCCATTTTGTCTGAGCGGTCTGGGCCAGTTGGCCGAGGCTGCGCTCACCGCCGATCGGCTGGTTCAGTTCTAGGGGGAGTCATGAGCAAGAAAATCGCCTTTATCTGCAGCCGTGGCCCCCATGGCCATGCCGCCGGCCGGGAAGGACTGGATGCCCTGCTGGCCACCTCGGCCATGACCGATGAGCTGGCCCTCTTCCTGATTGGGGACGGTGTGCTGCAACTGCTCAAGGAGCAGCAGCCTGTCGCCATTTTGCAGCGCCACTACGCACCCACCTTCAAGATGCTGGAACTCTACGACATCGAAGAGGTCTATGTTTGTGCTGACTCGCTGGCAGAGCGTGGCGTGACAGTGGATGATCTGCTGATCCCCGTTGAGAGTCTGCCGCGCCAGGAACTGGCTCGGCGCTGGGCACAATGTTCGACTCACATCAGCTTTTGAGGTCTCCATGTTGCATCTGATATTGAACTCTCCCTTTCAGAGTCAGGCTCTGGCAGAGGCGCTCTCATACCTTCAGCCCGAGGATGAGCTGGTACTGATGCAGGATGCCGTGATTGCGGCATCGGCTCCCCAGTGGAGCGCGCGGCTGGCGGGTATCCCGCTTTATGTAATGCAGGAAGATCTGCAAGCTCGCGGTTTGCAGCATCGGGTGGGTAATGTGCTCGATATGGCGGGTCTGGTGGCACTGATTGCGCAAAAAGGTTCCCCGCGCACCTGGGGTGGCTGAGAAGCACATTTCCAAGAAAATTCAAGGTGATGTCGTGAAATCAAACGGATCCGAATTGCCCTTTTGTGACGCAAATTGTATAAATCTTGACTCCCCAGACAACAGGGCATAAAATTTCGCGTCCCCGTATCTGCGGGGAGGATTTTCCACACGTTTATGAAGTCATTATCAGGAGCCTTTTGATGGCAACTATTAACCAGTTGGTTCGCAAGCCACGCATCAAGCTCGTTGTGAAAAGCAACGTGCCGGCGCTGGAAGCGTGCCCTCAGAAGCGTGGCGTATGCACTCGTGTATATACCACCACCCCGAAGAAGCCTAACTCTGCACTGCGTAAAGTGTGCCGTGTACGTCTGACCAACGGCTTCGAAGTCACCTCCTACATCGGCGGTGAAGGTCACAACCTGCAAGAGCACTCTGTTGTTCTGATCCGTGGCGGTCGTGTAAAAGACTTGCCAGGTGTTCGTTATCACACCGTTCGTGGTGCGTTGGACTGTGCCGGTGTTAAAGACCGTAAGCAGGCTCGCTCCAAGTATGGCGTGAAGCGTCCTAAAGCTTAATGGTTCTCCGTTAAGTAAGGCCAAACGTTAATTCGTTTCTAGTTAGATAGCTTTCTAGTTTTGGGTAATCCCTGAAGTTACGGAGAATTTGAAATGCCAAGACGTCGTGTTGTTGGTCAGCGTAAAATCCTGCCAGATCCCAAGTTCGGATCAGAGCTGCTGGCTAAATTTGTCAACGTAGTAATGGTTGACGGTAAGAAATCTGTTGCAGAAGCCATTGTTTATGGCGCCCTGGACATCATTGCCACCAAATCTGGCAAAGAGCACCTGGCCGTATTCGAAGAAGCTCTGGATAACATTCGTCCGGCGGTCGAGGTTAAATCTCGTCGCGTCGGTGGTGCAACCTATCAGGTGCCGGTAGAAGTTCGTCCGGTACGTCGCAATGCCCTGGCAATGCGCTGGTTGGTTGATGCCGCTCGTAAACGTGGTGAAAAATCAATGGCTCAGCGTCTGGCTGGCGAGCTGCTGGATGCCGCTGACAATAAGGGTTCGTCTGTCAAGAAACGTGAAGACGTTCACCGTATGGCTGAAGCGAACAAAGCCTTCGCTCACTTCCGCTGGTAATCCGCTTGCGCAGGGTCTTTTGACTCTGCGCACCTTTAATTATCTAGGGACAAGCGCCTTAGTAAGAGGATGACAATGGCTCGTACAACCCCCATTGAGCGTTATCGTAATATCGGTATCTCCGCTCACATTGACGCCGGTAAGACTACTACTACCGAGCGCGTACTGTTTTACACCGGTGTAAGTCACAAGATCGGTGAAGTTCACGATGGCGCTGCCACCATGGACTGGATGGAACAGGAACAAGAGCGTGGTATCACCATCACCTCCGCCGCGACCACCGCTTTCTGGTCCGGTATGGGTAAACAGTTCCAACCGCACCGTATCAACATCATCGATACCCCGGGCCACGTTGACTTTACTATCGAAGTAGAGCGTTCAATGCGTGTTCTGGACGGTGCCGTGATGGTGTACTGTGCCGTAGGTGGCGTACAGCCACAGTCTGAAACCGTATGGCGTCAGGCTAACAAGTACAAGGTTCCCCGTATCGCGTTCGTCAACAAGATGGACCGTACCGGCGCCAACTTCCTGCGCTGCGTTGAGCACATCAAGACCCGTCTGAAAGGTACTCCGGTTCCCCTTCAGCTGAACATCGGCTCTGAAGAGAACTTCAAGGGCGTTGTTGACCTGGTCAAGATGAAAGCCATCAACTGGAATGAAGCTGATCAGGGCGTATCCTTCGATTACGAAGACGTCCCGGCCGAGTTGCTGGAACAGGCGCAAGAAATGCGCATGAATCTGGTTGAAGCCGCTGCTGAAGCGTCTGAAGACCTGATGGAAAAATACCTGGGCGGCGAAGAGCTGACCGAGGAAGAGATCAAAGGTGCTCTGCGTCAGCGCGTGCTGAACAACGAAATCATCCTGGTAACCTGTGGCTCCGCGTTCAAGAACAAGGGCGTACAGGCAATGCTGGATGCCGTGATCGAGTACCTGCCGGCTCCGACCGACGTTGCTGCTATCGACGGCCTGAAAATGGACGGCGAGACCAAAGACGAGCGTCACGCTTCTGATGACGAGCCGTTCTCTGCTCTGGCGTTCAAGATCGCTACCGACCCGTTCGTTGGTAACCTGACCTTCTTCCGTGTCTACTCTGGCGTGATCAACTCCGGTGACACCGTGCTGAACTCCGTCAAGGACAAGCGCGAGCGTTTTGGCCGTATCGTTCAGATGCATGCCAACAAGCGTGAAGAGATCAAAGAAGTACGCGCTGGTGACATCGCTGCTGCCATCGGTCTGAAAGACGTGACCACTGGTGACACCCTGTGTGACCCGAACGCACCGATCATCCTCGAGCGTATGGAATTCCCGGAGCCGGTAATTTCTATCGCGGTTGAGCCGAAAACCAAGGCTGACCAAGAGAAGATGGGTCTGGCACTGGGCCGTCTGGCTCAGGAAGATCCGTCCTTCCGCGTATGGACTGACGAAGAGTCAGGTCAAACCATCATCGCTGGTATGGGTGAGCTGCACCTGGACATCATCGTTGACCGTATGCGTCGCGAGTTCAAGGTTGAAGCCAACGTAGGTAAGCCGCAGGTTGCCTACCGTGAAACCATCCGTACCACCGTTAAAGACATCGAAGGCAAGCATGCCAAGCAGTCTGGTGGTCGCGGTCAGTACGGTCATGTTGTTATCGACATGTACCCGCTGGAAGAAGGCAAAGCCTACGAATTCGTCAACGACATCAAAGGTGGTGTCATTCCTGGTGAATTCATCCCGGGTGTTGATAAAGGTATCCGTGAGCAGCTCAAATCTGGTCCGCTGGCTGGTTACCCGGTTATGGATCTGGGTGTGCGTCTGCACTTCGGTTCTTACCACGATGTCGACTCTTCCGA
>NZ_JBQBEO010000002.1:302500-445000 GCF_051919525.1 Aeromonas sp. 6P
TTAGCCCTTAAGCATCTTGGAAGTTAGTGGAACGGTCCTGGAAAGGCCGGCGATACAGGGTGATAGCCCCGTACACGAAAACAACCTTGATGTGAAATCGAGTAGGGCGGGACACGTGACATCCTGTCTGAATATGGGGGGACCATCCTCCAAGGCTAAATACTCCTGACTGACCGATAGTGAACCAGTACCGTGAGGGAAAGGCGAAAAGAACCCCTGTGAGGGGAGTGAAATAGAACCTGAAACCGTGTACGTACAAGCAGTGGGAGCCCTTCGGGGTGACTGCGTACCTTTTGTATAATGGGTCAGCGACTTACATTTTGTAGCGAGGTTAACCGTATAGGGGAGCCGTAGGGAAACCGAGTCTTAACTGGGCGTCTAGTTGCAAGGTGTAGACCCGAAACCGGGTGATCTAGCCATGGGCAGGTTGAAGGTTGAGTAACATCAACTGGAGGACCGAACCCACTAACGTTGCAAAGTTAGGGGATGACCTGTGGCTGGGGGTGAAAGGCCAATCAAACTCGGAGATAGCTGGTTCTCCCCGAAAGCTATTTAGGTAGCGCCTCGGACGAATACTACTGGGGGTAGAGCACTGTTTGGGCTAGGGGGTCATCCCGACTTACCAACCCCATGCAAACTCCGAATACCAGTAAGTAATATCCGGGAGACACACGGCGGGTGCTAACGTCCGTCGTGAAGAGGGAAACAACCCAGACCGCCGGCTAAGGTCCCAAAGTTCTGGTTAAGTGGGAAACGATGTGGGAAGGCTCAGACAGCTAGGATGTTGGCTTAGAAGCAGCCATCATTTAAAGAAAGCGTAATAGCTCACTAGTCGAGTCGGCCTGCGCGGAAGATGTAACGGGGCTCAAACCAGGCACCGAAGCCGCGGATTCACACTTATGTGTGAGTGGTAGGGGAGCGTTCTGTAAGTCTGCGAAGGTGTATCGAGAGGTATGCTGGAGATATCAGAAGTGCGAATGCTGACGTAAGTAACGATAAAGGGGGTGAAAAGCCTCCTCGCCGGAAGACCAAGGGTTCCTGTCCAACGTTAATCGGGGCAGGGTGAGTCGACCCCTAAGGCGAGGCCGAAAGGCGTAGTCGATGGGAAGCAGGTTAATATTCCTGCACGACTTGTAATTGCGATGGGGGGACGGAGAAGGCTAGGTGGGCCAGGCGACGGTTGTCCTGGTGAAAGTGCGTAGGTGGTGTTTCTAGGCAAATCCGGAGACACAACACTGAGACACGAGACGAACACACTACGGTGTGGAAGCCATTGATGCCCTGCTTCCAGGAAAAGCCTCTAAGCTTCAGATTACAAGTCATCGTACCCCAAACCGACACAGGTGGTCGGGTAGAGAATACCAAGGCGCTTGAGAGAACTCGGGTGAAGGAACTAGGCAAAATAGAACCGTAACTTCGGGAGAAGGTTCGCTCTTGACAGTGAAGTCCCTTGCGGATGGAGCAGTTGGGAGTCGCAGTGACCAGATGGCTGGGACTGTTTATCAAAAACACAGCACTCTGCAAACACGAAAGTGGACGTATAGGGTGTGACACCTGCCCGGTGCCGGAAGGTTAATTGATGGGGTTAGCGCAAGCGAAGCTCTTGATCGAAGCCCCGGTAAACGGCGGCCGTAACTATAACGGTCCTAAGGTAGCGAAATTCCTTGTCGGGTAAGTTCCGACCTGCACGAATGGTGTAACCATGGCCATGCTGTCTCCACCCGAGACTCAGTGAAATCGAATTCGCCGTGAAGATGCGGTGTACCCGCGGCTAGACGGAAAGACCCCGTGAACCTTTACTACAGCTTGGCACTGAACATTGAACCTACATGTGTAGGATAGGTGGGAGGCTTTGAAGGCGTGACGCCAGTTGCGCTGGAGCCGTCCTTGAAATACCACCCTTGTATGTTTGATGTTCTAACGCAGGGCCCTGAATCGGGCTCGCGGACAGTGCCTGGTGGGTAGTTTGACTGGGGCGGTCTCCTCCCAAAGAGTAACGGAGGAGCACGAAGGTTGGCTAATCCTGGTCGGACATCAGGAGGTTAGTGCAATGGCATAAGCCAGCTTAACTGCGAGACGGACAGGTCGAGCAGGTACGAAAGTAGGTCATAGTGATCCGGTGGTTCTGAATGGAAGGGCCATCGCTCAACGGATAAAAGGTACTCCGGGGATAACAGGCTGATACCGCCCAAGAGTTCATATCGACGGCGGTGTTTGGCACCTCGATGTCGGCTCATCACATCCTGGGGCTGAAGTCGGTCCCAAGGGTATGGCTGTTCGCCATTTAAAGTGGTACGCGAGCTGGGTTCAGAACGTCGTGAGACAGTTCGGTCCCTATCTGCCGTGGGCGTTGGATGATTGAAGGGAGTTGCTCCTAGTACGAGAGGACCGGAGTGAACGAACCTCTGGTGTTCGGGTTGTCACGCCAGTGGCACTGCCCGGTAGCTAAGTTCGGAATCGATAACCGCTGAAAGCATCTAAGCGGGAAGCGAGCCCTGAGATGAGTCATCCCTGACCCCTTGAGGGTCCTAAAGGGCCGTTGGAGACCACAACGTTGATAGGTGGGGTGTGTAAGCGCGGCGACGTGTTGAGCTAACCCATACTAATTACCCGTGAGGCTTAACCATACAACACCCAAGAAGTGTTCTGGGCCTTGTAGCAAATACCAAGCGAACTACTAACTAATTCAGTGATAGCGACAAGCCAATAGGCAACCTCGTTACTCACGTCAGCTTTCTGGATTAAGAATTTGCCTGGCGGCCATAGCGCCGTGGAACCACCTGATCCCATGCCGAACTCAGAAGTGAAACGCGGTAGCGCCGATGGTAGTGTGGCATTCGCCATGCGAGAGTAGGACACTGCCAGGCACCCAATTAAACAGCGATGTGAAGAATCACGTCACTGGCTGCGAGGATGACACCTCAGAAGAAGCAGCAGAAAATTTAGCGCAAGCTAACCGAATGCGGAGCGGTAGTTCAGTCGGTTAGAATACCGGCCTGTCACGCCGGGGGTCGCGGGTTCGAGTCCCGTCCGCTCCGCCACTAATTTGAAGGCCTTCCCAGATGGGAAGGCCTTTTTGCTATGGGTGGTTTTGCTCATAAGACCTACATATTTGCACATCGGAACCAATACAAAGCCCGGCTTCACGACCGGGCTTTTGTATTTTTAGCGCGTTAAACCGCCAATATCTGGCTTTTACCTGCCAAGTAAGAGTGCCAGATAGCCGGTTATTTCCACCATTTTCGGGCTATATCCGAGCCTTGTTGGCTTCATTCGAGGTCACTTGAGCGAGTCTAGAGGCGGCCAAATCAGGCTTGTGTTGCTTGCTGAGTACAGGGCAGTCCCATATTGACCACCTCCGCTTCCATCTGCACGTCGATCTTGAAGCCCAGCAGCTTGGCTAGGCTGGGAATACCGAGATTGCCGGATTAATCAGGTACCGTTCAAGCAAAGAGGCCTTCCCGACGGGAAGGCCTCTTTGCTTTATCTATCAACTGATTATCATCACTCGGTCGATTTATCAGCGCTTCTCTTTGTTGCCAATGCTCAGGCCGAGCTTGATGGAGAGGGCAGCCAGTAGCAGCAGCATCATGATCAGGGAGAAGAAGTTGCTGCCAAGCTCCGGGTATTGCACCTTGAGCAGCGCGGAGTGGCCGAAGACACCGATAAAGAAGCAAAGCAGGGTGCAGATGGGGGTGTTGCCCACCATGGGTTCATGGCGATAGTGCTGGAACAGCTGATAGGCCGCCAGCCAGAGGGCAATCAGCGGAAAGAAGGAGAAAGGCACGACCGAGTTGGTCAGCACGGCCAGAGAGGCATCGCCACAGATACCAATCAGCATGGCCATGGCGAGCGGTTTTTTCGGGATCATAAGCTGTTCAGTCATATCGTTCTCCATCCTGTGGTCATGGGTGAGGTTCACGGCGCTTCTGGTTTTGTACCTCGGCGCCCATGGCGATCATCCGCAGTTGGCGAATTGTTCGGTCGGAGAGTGCCCGGCACTCTTCGCTGGTCATGTCGAGCGCATCGGCACCGGCACTGAAGACGATGGTAACCATGGCTTCTGCCTGGATGTAGGCATCTTCCCGTGGTGCTTCGGTGGTGGCTTCCAGATAATCGGTTAGCTCGGCAATGAAGTGCTGGATTTCGCGAGCCACCGCCTGACGAAAGGCGGCCGAGGTGCCGGAGCGTTCCCGCAGCAGCAGCCGGAAGATGTTGGGGTTGTTCTCGACGAACTCCATAAAGGTCTGCACCGAGGTGCTGATGACACTACCACCACCGGCAATGCGCTGGCGTGCCTGTCGCATCAGTTGGCGCAGGGTGAGACCTCCTTCGTCAACCAGGGTCAGGCCCAGCTCCTCCATATCGCGAAAGTGGCGATAGAAAGAGGTGGGCGCGATACCTGCTTCGCGAGCGACTTCCCGCAGGCTGAGATTGGAGAAACTCCGATTGGCGCACAGTTGGCTGAATGCAGCATCGATCAATGTACGCCGGGTTTTTTCTTTTTGTTGAGCGCGAATACCCACGAAATCAGTCACCTTCAGCTTAACGAGGACAAATGATAACCCGAAGGCGCCTCAGGATCAGGTTTGTATCCTACTTTTTTACCATTGACCGTGAGGAAATCACCATAGAAAATGGCTAACAGCTGTTCGCTGAAAGGATGCAATGAAATGGCCAGACCCCCCATTATTTTGACCAATACCCTGCTGTTCTCCCTCTCCGGGATAGTGGCGTTGATTGTCGTACCTTGGTACGGCGTGAGCCACGGTTACGATCTCTGGCAGTGGGCCAGTTTCCTGTTGTTGTTCTGCCTTAGTGGTCTCTCCATCACCGCAGGCTATCACCGGCTCTGGTCGCACAAGGCCTACAAGGCGCACCTCGCTTTGCAGTGGTTGTTTGCCATCGGCGGTGCGTTGGCGCTGCAGAATTCGGCCCTGCACTGGTCGGCCGATCACCGCCGTCACCATCGTCATGTGGATGACAACGATAAAGACCCCTACAGCGCGGGGCGCGGCTTCTGGTATTCGCACATCGGCTGGATGCTGCGTGAGCATCAGGGAGATCGCTATGGCGATTACAATAATGTGCGTGACCTGCAGAACAACCCGGTGGTCGCGTTTCAGCACCGTCACTATCTGACGCTGGCGCTGGCGGCCAATCTGGGGCTGCCGCTGCTGCTCGGCCTGTGGCACGGGGATATGCTCGGCATGTTGCTGTTGGCGGGCGTACTGCGGATGGTGATGACTCACCACACCACCTTCTTCATCAATTCGCTGGCCCACATCTGGGGCAGTCAGCCCTATACCGACCACAATACCGCTCGCGATAACGGCATCCTGGCTTTTTTCACCTTTGGCGAGGGGTACCACAACTTTCACCACCTGTTCGAGAATGACTACCGCAACGGCATTCACTGGTGGCAGTTCGATCCGACCAAGTGGTTGATCCGGCTCGCCTCCTGGTGTGGTCTGGCGGGGGATCTCAGATCCTCGCCGGAGGAGCGTATCGAACAAGCCCGGCTGCAGATGCAGCTGAAACGGGCACAAGCCAAGTTGCGCAAGCAGGAAGATCGCGAACTGTGGCAGGCGCTGCTGCAGGAGGAGTACGACAAGCTGAGCCAGCAGTTGCAACACTATTACGCCAGTCGCAAGCGGCTGCTGGAGCTGCGCAGGCGCAAGGCGCTGGCGCGCTATGACCGCCTCAAGCTGCAACTGGAGTACCGGGCCCTGCGGGACGGCTTTATCGCAGGTAAACGCAACTGGAGTCGTTTGCTGGCAGGTATTGCATGATGCCGTCCGATTATCACAGAGACTAAAGGAGAAGACCGCCTGCTGGCGGTCTTCTCTTTTATGATTCAACTCAAGCTAGTTGGCTTGGCTCTGCTGTTGCTGCAACTGATCCAGTGCCTGTTGCTCCTGCTGGCTGGGACCCAGCTGTTCACAGGCCTGCTCAAAGCTGATCCCCAGATGGGGCATCATGATATCCAATAACGGGAGGGCTTAGTTGGCTTGGCTCTGCTGTTGCTGCAACTGATCCAGTGCCTGTTGCTCCTGCTGGCTAAGACCCAGTTGTTCACAGGCCTGCTCAAAGCTGATCCCCAGATGGCACATCATGATATCGATGGCGGGCAGATAGTTCTTCATAGCTTCTTCCATGGTGATCCTCCAGACCCGTCACTTATGCCCTGAACCACTCGGGGCGGCAATTAGACTTTAGGCTTAGTCTGTCCATTTGATCAGCACCCCTGCCACTGGGGTAGGGAATTTGTTACCCTGCACCATGATAAAAACGGTTGCCGTATGACTGCGAGCAACAGGTGAGGAGCAGGGCATGTTATTGAGTTTCTTGATCATCGCTTCAGGTTGGTGGCACATCCGTGCTGCCTACGGTTCAGACTGCCGCCAGTTCTATATCAGCAAGCCGCTGACCATGCTGCTTATCATTGCGTTGGCGTTCGGCTACCAGAGTTATGACCACGACGGTTCCCACGCCTGGATCCTGCTCGGCCTTTGTCTCTCGCTGGCGGGCGATGTGCTGCTGATGCTGCCAAGTGATCGCTTCATTCAGGGGTTGGCGGCATTTCTTGTCGCGCATCTCTGCTATATCGTCGGTTTTGCCCAAGGGCCGTTGTTGCTCAATCTGGTGGATGGTTTGCTGCTGTTGCTGATCGCCGGCATGGTCTTTGGCCTGCTGTGGGGCAAGCTTGGGGAGATGCGGATCCCGGTCTTCTGCTACATGCTGGTGATCATTGGCATGGCCTGGGTGGCCGCCGGTGCCTGGCACGCCTCTCTCACTGCCGGTTCGGCCGCCGCTCTGGTGGGGGCACTGATGTTCCTCTTCTCCGACAGCATGCTGGCGCTCGATCGCTTCCGCCACCCCTTTCCCCATGCTCGTGCCTGGGTGATGAGCAGCTACTTCGCGGCGCAATTCCTGATTGCGGGGTCGCTGGCGGGATAACGCTTTCTGGTTGAGTGCAGGTAACAGATAACGAAAAACGGGCATTAGCCCGTTTTTCGTTTTATGCCCGGCGTTGTTTCACGCCTCTAGCGGTTCGGCATCTGCTGCCCGTGGGGCGGGGGATTTGAGCAACAGCATCAGGCCGCTGGCGATCAGCAGGAAGATCCCCATGATGTAGAACACCTGGTTGTAGGCCATGATGGCCGCCTCCCGGTTGATGGTATTGGCCAGCATGGCGTGGGCTTGCTGCTGGGCTATCTCTGGGCCTGAACCCTGCGCCATCATGCTCTGGGCCAGTTGCAGCAGATAGCTCTGCCCCTCGATACTGCTGGCGGCCAGAGTGCTGCCAATTTGCAGCACGTGGGTGCGGGTATCGTTGTCGAGCAGGGTCGCGATGATGGCGATACCGAACGCACCACCCAGGTTGCGCAGCACGTTGAGCAGGGTCGAGGAGGAGGGGATCTCGTCGTGGCTCAGGCTGGCGGTGGCGACCAGGGAGAGCGGCACCATGATGAAGGGCTGCCCCAGCGCCCGCACGATAAGCGACTGGATCAGCTGCGGCCCGGCGTAGTCTGCACTCATGTTGACGTTCATAAAGCAGCTGACGGCGAAGATAAGGAAGC
Organism: Aeromonas sp. 6P; assembly: GCF_051919525.1. NCBI lineage: Bacteria > Pseudomonadati > Pseudomonadota > Gammaproteobacteria > Aeromonadales > Aeromonadaceae > Aeromonas > Aeromonas sp. 6P. Next base: position 310,084 of record NZ_JBQBEO010000002.1, read on the forward strand.
CGAAGCTCACCAGATAGCGCGGGTCTATCTTGTGGGTCAGCCTGGGTACCAGCGGTAGCACCAGCAGTTGCGGCAGCCCCATCCACATCAGTACCTCGCCGATTTCCAGCGCGTTGTAGTTGTGGATCTGGGTCATGTAGAGCGGCAGCACATAGATGGAGCCCATCAACGCCATGCCGAGGATCAGATAGGCGAAGCAGGCCAGCGCGAAGCGCGGGTTGTGCAGCAGCCGCAGATTGACCAGCGGGTGACGGCGGATCAGCTGGCTGATGACGAAGAACACCAGCGCCACCGCCGAAATGACTGCCAGTCGCACGATGAAGCTTGAGCCGAACCAGTCTTCCCGGTTGCCCTCTTCCAGTACCACCTCCAGCAGGCCGAGGCCGAGCGCCATGGTGACAATCCCGATGAGGTCTACCCGCTTGATCACGGCCCAGTCCACCGGTTTTTTATCAAGCCCGTGGGCCAGCATGGCTATCACCAGCAGTCCCGGCGGCACGTTGAGATAGAAGATGTAGTGCCACGACATCTGCTCGGTGAGCCAGCCACCGAGGGTCGGGCCGATGGCGGGGGCGAAGGTGGCGCAGAGGCCAAAAAGCGCCATGCCGGTGGCCCGCTTCTGTAGCGGCAACAGGGTGACGATGAGGGAAAAGGCCATCGGGATCAGCGCCCCGCCAGTGAAGCCTTGCAGCGCCCGGAAGACGATCATGCTGGTGAGGTTCCAGCTGAACGAGCAGAGCACGGAGGCGGCGATAAACGCACCGGTGGTCCAGAGCAGGTAACGGCGCACACTCAACCCCCGGCTCAACCAGCCGCTCAGGGGGATGGCGATCATCTCCGCCACCAGATAGGAGGTGGAGATCCAGGAGCTCTCGCTCAGGGTGGCTGACAGGGCCCCCTGAATGTCCTTCAGGGAGGCATTGGTGATCTGGATATCGAGGATGGCCATAAAGGCGCCGATAAGGCCCCCCATGACCGCGATCCAGTTGCGACGTGGAATGGGTTCCATCAGTTGGCAGCCACCACGGGATCAGGAGTGCGGGTATCCACGATCACTTCGGTCGAGAGACCCGGCAGCAGCTTGCCTGCCAGCGGGCCCGGCTCGGGGATGCGGATCTTCACCGGTACCCGTTGCACGATTTTGGTGAAGTTGCCGGTGGCATTCTCCGGTGGCAGCAGGGCGAACTTGGCGCCGGTCGCCGGAGCCAGGCTGTCGATGATCCCCTCGACCGGTTGATCCGGGTAGGCATCGAGTACCACTTCGACCTTCTGGCCCGGCTGCATATGGGCGAGCTGGGTCTCCTTGAAGTTGGCCTCGACCCACACCTGCTGCAGCGGCACCAGGCTGGCGACCTGCATACCGGACTGGACGTAGAGCCCTTCCCGCAGGCTGCGCTTGCCGATGATGCCATCGGCCGGTGCCCGCAGCTCGGTATAACCTAGCTCCAGCTTGGCTTGCTCCAGTTGCGCTTCGCTCAATGCCAGCTTGGCCAGATTCTGTTTGCGCTCGGCATCCAGTACCAGCAGTCGCTCACGGGCCGCTTGCAGGGCGGCTTGGGCCTCCCGGGCTTGCGCCTGATTGACCTGCAGGCCGGCACGCACCTCGTCCAGACTATCTTGCGAGCTGTAGTGGCGCTGGTTGAGCTGACTGATCCGGTTGACCTGCTGGCTGGCGCGCAGCTGTTCGGCATTGGCGGAGGCGACCTTGGCCTCGGCCTGCTGGATCAGGCTCAGTTGTTGGGTGCGGGTGGCCGCCAGATTTTCGGCCGTCGCCTGATTGAGGCACAGGTCGGCTTCGGCCTCCGCGACCCTGGTTTTGTATTCGCGATCATCGAGCCGGGCGATCAGTTGGCCCGCTTTGACCGGCTGGTTGTCGGTGACCAGCACTTCGCGGATATAGCCGGGCAGCTTGGAGCTGATCCCGGTCACTTCACTTTGCAGATAGGCGTTGTCGGTGCTTTCAAAATAGCGGCCGTGAAGATACCAGTAACCGGCGAACAGCAGACCGAGCAGAGCCAATATCATGGCTGCCAGCAGGGGAATTTTTTTGTGTTGACTCATTTTTGTGATTCCTGAACTTAAGGGGCGCAGGCTAACACTGGTCAACTGTTTCGATTAGTATTGGTTCACGAGATATACAGTTTCACTGGTGCAACAATGGATCTCAATGCCGCGTTAATTCTGGTGCGTATCGTCGACAAGGGCTCGTTTACGGGGGCCGCCCGCGAGCTGGGGATGACCAAGGCGATGGTCAGCCGCCGCATCGCCGAGCTGGAACAGCGGCTCGGAGTGCGTCTGCTCTATCGCTCCACCCGTCAGCTCACTTTGACCGAGGAGGGGGAGAAGTACTACCTGCACTGCAGCAAGGCGGTCGATGCCCTGACCGAAGCCGAGCTGATGCTGAGCGCCAGCCAGCAGGAGGTGACCGGCACCCTCAAACTGGCGGTGCCCATCGAGACGGGGCAACTGGTGGTCGGGCGCCTGGTTGCCAAGTTTTTGCAGGCCTATCCCGCCCTGCAGGTGGAGCTGGAACTGACCAACCGGGTGGTAGACCCCATCAGTGAAGGGCTGGATGCGGTGGTGCGGATTGGCGACATGAGCGACTCCAATCTGGCGGCGCGCCGACTCTGGAGCACCGGGCGGCTGCTCTGTGCCAGCCCGGACTATCTGGCCCGCAGCCCGGTCATCGGGCGGCCGGAGGATCTGGCCAACCACGAGCGGGTGACGGTGAGCAGCGGGTTTCTCGCCTCTCACTGGTGCTTCGAGCTGGATGGCAGAGAGGTGCTGGTTGACCCCCCATCCCGTTTTCGGGTCAATAATATTACCTGTGCCCGGGAGGCGGCGAAGGCGGGGCTGGGGTTGGCCTCGTTACCCGCTATGCTCTGTCAGGATGAGCTGGCCAGCGGCGAGCTGGTGATCCTGCTGCCAGAGTGGCAGCAACCCAGGGTGCCGATTTATTTGCTGTTTCCGGAACGGCAACTGATGCCGCGCAAGTTGCGGGCATTCATCGATTTCATGATTGAGAACGGCGCCGAGTTTGGCATCGACAAGCTGTTGTAAGGGGGAGCTATGGATAACTGGATCAATCTCTATCGCGCCTCACACACCCTGGAGGCGCACGCGTTGAAAGGGGCGCTGGAGGCGGAAGGGGTGCTGGTGCGCCTCAATGGCGAGGGGCTGTCTGGCGCCCTTGGCGAGCTGCCGGTCGACATGTTGCAGGTGACCCTGATGGTGCGAGCCGAGGATCGCAGCAAGGCGGGACGGGTCATCGAGCGTTACCAGCAGCGTCAGGGTAACGGCTGGCTGTGCGGCCAGTGCGGGGAGGAGAACGGCGCCAACTTCGACGTCTGCTGGCGCTGTCATCACGATCCCCACGACAGCTGATCTCTCTTCCGCTAGCGCGGCGGGAACTCGATATCTTCCCCTGCGCTGGCATCGTGATAGGTCGCCAGATCCAGCTCGTTTTCGCTGCGGGCGATCAGCACCGATACCAGAATATCCCCCGAAACATTGACCGTGGTGCGCGCCATGTCGAGGATCCGGTCAATGCCTGCAATCAGTGCCACCCCTTCCAGCGGCAAGCCCACCGCCGTCAGGGTCAGGGTCAGCAGCATCAACCCGGTGCCCGGGGTGCCTGCGGTGCCGATACTGGCCAGGGTGGCGATGCTGATGATGGTCAGGTAATCGACCATGTGCAGATCCACCCCGAATGCCTGAGCCACGAACAGCGCAGTCACTCCCTGATAGAGGGCGGTACCATCCATGTTGATGGTGGCGCCGATGGGCAGCACCTTGGCGGTGATGGCGGGGGAGACTCCCAGCCGCTTCTCTGCGCAGGCCAGACTGATGGGCAGGGTGGAGTTGCTCGAGCTGCTGGTGAAGGCCACCGCCTGGGCATCAACGATACTCTTGAAGTAGTGCAGCGGATTGAGCCGTGCCAGCAGGAGCAGCAGGGTGCTGTAGACCCCGAGCACGTGCAGCAGGCAGCCGAGGTAGACGGCGCCGATCACCTTGAGCAGCGGCAGCAGCAGGTCGAGACCGTACTTGCCGGTCATCCAGGCCATCAGGGCGCAGACACCGTAAGGCGCGAGCGCCATCACCATCTGGGTCAGCTTGAACATCCCCTCGGCCAGCGAGGTGAAGAAGAGGATGGCGGGGCGGCCACGGCGACCGCTGGCATTGAGGGCGACCGCCAGCGCCACCGCAAAGACGATCACTTGCAGGATCTTGCCATCCACCATCGCCTGTACCGGGTTACTCGGCACCAGATGGCTCAGCACGCTGGCCAGGGTGGGTGGTTCCGACATACCGACCCGCTCATAGGGGCCCATGTCGGCACCCATGCCGGGTTCCAGCAGCCAGCCCATCATCAGGCCGATGCAGATGGCGATGGCGGTCGAACAGAAGTAGAGGCAGATCGCCTTGCTGCCGATGCGATCGAGGGCCTTGCCCTTGAGCAGCGAGGTGAGACCGGCGATGACCGAGCAGAAGATAAGAGGCACCATCAGCATCTGGATGGTGTTGACGAACAGGACGCCAAGGGGCTTGAGCAGCAGGGCTTGCTCTTCAAAGCCAACGCCCAGCCCCACCCCTGTCAGCATACCGATCAGGGTCTTGAGCCAGAGTGGTCGGCGGGTCCAGATCTGCCAGGGCTTGAGAGCCTCTCCATGGAACAGCATGACGCCAATATCCTTATACATTGTCTGCGATGGCCAAAAAGGGGCGCCAGTGTAGCGATCCCTGACGCGGGTTGCCACATTATCGACAAAGCGGTGGCGGTGACCACTCCCCTGACCAGGTAATGCGCAATTTATTGGCCTATATCAAGATCCCTCCGGGCGTGGAGATATTTAATTGGCATTAAATATGTTCATTATTGAGGTGAGAGATGCCGCAATCGGTTCATGGTCACGAAGTGATGGAAATGATGCTGGCGCAAGGGGGGCAATTTACCCGTGCCAGCCTGAAACAGGCGATGGCCGAGCGGTTCGGTGCCGAGGCCCGTTTTCATACCTGCAGCGCCAGCGAGATGGATGCGGAAGCGCTGATCGACTTTCTGGCTGCCCGCGGCAAATTCATCGACTCGGCCGAGGGTTTCCAGACCCGCGCCGACAAGATCTGCAACCACGGTTAATCCCGCTGCGAGCGCATCATGGCGCTCGCTCAATTCTTCGCCCTTTGCTATATTTCGCCCCCTCTCTTTTCCCTATTCAGGGCGTAGCCCGGGCGTTGTATGGATACTTTCTCTGCCGCAGTCATGCTGTTTCTGATCATGGACCCGCTGGGCAACCTGCCGGTCTTCCTCTCTATCCTGCGTCATATCGATCCCAAGCGACGTCGCAAGGTGATGGTGCGCGAGCTGCTCTTCTCGCTGGCCATCATGATGCTGTTCCTGTTCGTCGGTCAGCAGATCCTCGGTTTCCTCAACCTGCGGCAGGAGGCGGTCAGCATTGCGGGGGGCATTATCCTGTTCCTGATCGCCATCAAGATGATCTTCCCGAGTGAAGGGGGCGTGACCGGGCTGGCGGCGGGCGAGGAGCCCTTCCTGGTGCCGATGGCGATCCCGATGATCGCCGGTCCTTCTATCTTGGCTTCTTTGATGCTGCTGGCCAATCAGGAGCCGACCCGGATGGTGGACTGGTCGCTGGCACTCTTTCTGGCCTGGGCCGCCAGCGCGGTGATCCTGATGTTCTACGAGGTATTCAACAAGCTGCTGGGTGAGCGGGGACTCACTGCGGTGGAGCGGTTGATGGGTATGCTGTTGGTGATGATCTCGGTCCAGATGCTGCTGGACGGGGTGCATCACTATCTGGCGGTGACCGGTCAGGGCTGAGCGGTTTACATCTTGAAGTGAATGAAACGGGGCTACGCAGAGCCCCGTTCTTTTTTGCTGTTGAGAGGACGTGCAGTCACTCGTGAGTGGTCGCTGCGGGTTCCAGTTTGCTCATGATGAGGGACAGCAGCAGCTCCCGCAGCCAGCGGTGGCCCGGATCCTCGCTGTGACGCTGATGCCAGATGAGTAGATGGGAGATGCTGTCCAACCCGATGGGCAGCGGCAGCTGTAACAGCGGATAGACCTGGGTGGCGTGGCGGGCGTAGAGCCGGGAGAGCGTTACTATCATGTCGGAGTGCATCCCCATCCGTAGTGCCGCCTCGAAGGAGGGCACGGTTGCCTCGATACGTCGGTAGAGATCCTGCTCTGCCAGCTTGTGATCCAGCATCCAGCGGTCCCGCCCCTCGCAGTAAGTCTGCACATGGGGATAGCTGAGGTAGTGCTCCAGATTCCAGTTGGGCTCTCGCAGCGCGGGGTGGTGCTGCTGCACCAGACAGGTGAGATCATCGACCGCCAGCACTCGCTGACAGATGCTGTCGGGCAGGGTATCGAGCCGATAATCGGAGCTGATGCAGTTCTCTCGCACCGCGAAGGCGATGTCCACCTGTCCCTGACTCATCTCGGTTAGACTGTTCTCGGTCCACTCCTCGTAACGCAAGCGGATCCGTGGTGCCTGCCGCTTCAGCTCGCTCAGGTAGAGCGGGGCAAACAGGGTGAAGGCGCTGTCCATGCTGGCGATGACGAACTCTCGCTCCGAGCTGGCGGGGTCGAACTCGGGCGGCTGGATCAGGTTGTCCAGCGACAGCAGGATGGGTTGCAACTGTTGTTGCAGCGCAAGGGCGCGGCCGGTGGGCTCCAGCCCGTAGGCGGAGCGGATGAAGAGGGGATCATTGAAGGTATCGCGCAGACGGCCGAGGGCTTTGCTGACGGCGGACTGGCTCAGATGAAGGCGGCGTGCCGCCTTGCTGCCGTTGCGCTCCTCCAGCAGCACCTGCAGGATAATCAGCAAATTGAGGTCGATGCGACCCAGTTGTTCCAGCAGCATGATATGAATCCTCTTCAATTCTAAGATGAATTTATACCATTTGTTTTCATATCTTGGCGATCTTATCCTCGAATGGTCTCAGGTTCGCATGAACCACTGGTACAGGATGTAGCGGTTGAGGGGACATGTAGCACAATCAATATGGCGACCTTTGGGTCGCCCTATTTTTTGGCTATGATTTATTTGCTCACTTGCACCTGCCTTGATTTTGCCCAACAATCCCTGCGCTCTATTTTGATACAAGTAACAGATATCTCTTTGTGAGGGAGTATCCCTATGGGACTCGGTGGAATTCATATCTGGCATATGCTGATCCTCTTGCTGGTTGTTGTGCTGGTCTTCGGCAGCAAGCGTCTTGCCACTGCAGGTGAGGATCTGGGTACCGCCATCAAAGATTTTCGCAAGGCGATGCGTGACGACGCAAATCATCCGAAATAAGCAGTAGGAGTAGAAAATGTCTGTAGACGAGAAAGTTGAACTGAACGAAACCTGTGACAGCTGCGGCTGTTTTGCCGAGATCGGCACCATCATCGGCGAAGGCGACGATGTGATGGATCTGGTGATTGAAGCCGCGGCCGAGGCGGATGCCCGCGCCAAGCTGGCTGCCTATGAAGCTCTGGCCAAACAGGTCACTGCCGAAGCTCAAGTGAGCAGCGAACTGACCCAGGGCGCCAACGGCGTGATCCTGAAAGCCCGCCTGCAATTCACTTGCACCGCCGAAAAACTGATTTTCGAAATGCGGGCCCGCTCTATCTGAGTTGTCTGATAACGCGGCAGGTTTGCCTGCCGTGTTGACCCTTCTGCTGTGGGTCGGCGTTCTATAGTTACTCTATCCCACAGACGTTTTTGCCCGGCGCGAGTCGGCCAACAGAAGGCGTAAACATCATGACGCAGCGATGGATCTCTGCCCCCAATCCCACCCTCTATCGTGATCCGTGCTGCCAACAGGCAGCAGGCGTGACCTCAGCACAGGGGCAGCCATCGTGATGCGACGCTGGATCTGGGCGCTGCTGGCCCTCTGCTGTTTTCCCCTGCTCGCGGCTGAACTCAAGCCACAGCGTCTGCCCCAACCCGGGGACCTCGAAAGCATTCTGCAAAAGCGCGAACTCAGGGCACTGGTGGTCTATGAGCGCGGCTTCTACTTTCTCGATCGCGGCGCCCAGTACGGCATTCTGGTCAATCAGCTGCAAGGGTTCGAACGCTGGCTGAACAAGACCTATCTCGCCAAAGAGAAGGTCAAACTCAAGGTGGTCTACATCCCGGTGCGGCAGGACAAGCTGCTGGACTATCTGACCGAGGGGCGTGGCGATCTGGTGGCGGCGACCATGACGGTGACCCCGACCCGGCGTGAACAGGTGGCCTTCTCCCGGCCGCTCATTTCATCCATAGAGGAGTGGGTGGTGAGCCAGCAGAGCCTGCCCGCCTTCAGCCGCATTACCCAGCTATCCGGCAGGAGGGTCTGGGTGCGCGCCAGCTCCAGCTACTACGAGAGTCTGCGCCAGCTCAACTGGCTGTTTCGCGAACTGGGGTTGCCCCCTCTATATCGAGACAGTGCCCGAATACCTGCAGGATGGCGATCTGCTGGAGATGGTGGCCGCTGGCATTATTCCCCTGACGGTGACCGACAGCTACAAGGGGCGGATCTGGCTGGGTGGCATGATCTCCGGCCTCAAGGCCCACAAGCTGATCCCCCTGCGCAGCAACGGCACCAGTGCCTGGGCGCTGCGCAAGAACAGCCCCGAGCTGCTCAAGGCGGTCAATGGCTATCTGGCGAGTGTCAGCCGCAACAGCCTTTACAGCGACATGACCCTGCGCCGGCTGCTGGTTCGCAGCGATCAGATGAGCAATATCCTGGCGCCGGATCCCATAGGGCGCCTCGCGACCATTCGCAAGGTGCTGGAGAAGTACGCCAATAAATACGATCTTGACTGGCTGATGCTGGCGGCGCTTGGTTACAAGGAGTCCGGCCTCAATCCCAAGGCGCGTTCGCCCAAGGGGGCCGTGGGCCTCATGCAGCTGCTGCCCAGTACGGGGCGGGAGGTCGGCATCAACGGCGCCAGACTCACCACGCTGGAGGGAAATGTGGAGGCCGCCTGCCGCTACATGCGGTTGATCCTCGATACCTACTTCAATGATCCCAAGCTGGATCGGCTCAACCGCCACCTGTTTGCCCTCGCCGCCTACAACGCCGGACCGAACCGGGTGCAGGCGCTGCGAGGCAAGGCGGAGAAACTGGGGCTCGATCCCAACGTCTGGTTCGGCAACGTGGATCAGCTGGTAGCCAACGAAGTCGGACAGGGGCCGATCAACTATGTCGGCACCATCTACAAGTACTACGTGGCCTATCGTTTCAGCCTGCCCCAGATCGAGGGCAAGGCTGCCGCTATCGAAGCGGCTCAGCCCTGAGCCGGTTGACCGGCAGGGTCGCCTGCACGGTCGGCAATTGCCAGCCACCGTCCCTGTGTTGCAAAAACCAGTGGGCGGGGCCGGTGGCCGGGATAAGATCTGGCTGGCTGAGCTGGCCCAGATAGCGCAACATCGGGGTATCATGCAGTTCCATCAGCAACTCCTTTTGAATATGTGAAGAGGCTCGCCAGCGTTATGACACCCGGCCATGACAGCAGGATGACACCATGATCCCCGGATCCTTTGCCCTGATCGACGATCCTCTGCTGGCGCTGAAGGTGCGTTGTCAATGGATCCGCCATGCCCGCGAGCGGATCCAGGCGCAGTACTACAGCTGGGAAGAGGACAGCAGCGGCAAGTTGCTGCTGAGCGAGCTGCTTCACGCCGCTCGGCGCGGCGTCAAGGTGCAGCTGCTGGTGGATGATCTCTATGCCGGTGACAACCGCTTTCTGGAAATGGTGGCTCACTACCCGGGGATCGAGGTGCGGCTGTTCAACCCCTTCTGGCTGCGGGGCTGGCGCCCGCTGGCACTGCTGCTGGAGGGGCTGCTCAGCTTTCGCCGCATCAACCACCGGATGCACAACAAGCTGCTGCTGGTGGATGGCAAGCAGGCGCTGATCGGCGGGCGCAACATAGGCGATCGCTACTTCGGTCTGGATCCGCAGGCTCCCTTCGTGGATCTCGATCTCGCCTGTCAGGGGGGACTGTGCCAGCAGATGGTGCAGGGGTTCGAGCAGTTCTGGCACAGCCGCTGGAGTCACCCCATCCGCCATCTGCTGCGCCGCGAGTTGCTGCCCGCCGAAATAGAGGTGGTCAACGACTTCCTGTTCACCATGACGGATCCGGCGGTAGCGACGGTCTACGATCTGCCCGCGGCGCTGTTTGACGAGAGCGATGTACCGCTGCAGTGGCACGAGGGGCGGGCAGAGGTGTGGTTCGACCGTCCCGGCAAGGGGCTTATCTCCCGTCCCACCACCGCCCGTCAGCTCTGGCGCCAGCTGGCTGACAATCCTGGCTCGCTGGGGTTGGTGACCCCTTACCTCATCCTTACTCGCGGGTTCCGGCACCGTCTGGCGCGGCTACGCCAGCAGGGGGTCGCCATCGACATTCTCACCAACTCGCTGGCCAGCACCGATGTGCCGCTGGTCTATGGCGCCTATCAGCGCTATCTCGGCTGGTTGCTGCGGCGCGGGATCCGGGTCGCCGAGTTTGACCATGGCCACGGCAGCCTGCACGCCAAGCTGATCCTGCTGGGGGAAGAGCGGGCGCTGTTTGGCAGCCTCAACCTCGATCCCCGCTCGCTCTTTCTCAATACCGAGCTGATGCTGCATCTGCACTGCCCGCCGATCTGCGAGGCGCTGCGAATGTGGCTGGCTCGCTGGCAGGAGCAGGCGGGTGGATTGCCGCGCAAACCCGAAGGGTGGTCAAGGCGACTGATAGCACGCCTGAGTGACTGGTTGCCCCTGCGCCGTTGGCTGTGAGGCGGCCATTTTTTGTGCGAGATCTCGCAAAGCCTTGTAAGCCATTGCTGATACCCTTTGCGGGTGAATAACCATGCATGAATCTATCTTGCTGTTTTATAACAATTTAGTGGTGATGATAAGGCTGTTTTTTGTACTCTGATGTGAATGGAATTAGCATAAAAACGTTTTTTATTTTGTTTTTATGCGTAATATTTCAGTTGCAAGGACAAACACGGTGGCTTGTCTGCCGTGTGGATGAAGGTTGTAACGGGTAGCTGGTCGGTTGCATTGCTGCAATTGGCGCACACTTCAGATGGGTCGCGAACTATCGGAAAGTGAAACAGAGACCCGGCGTGGCCGGACTCCAATATGGAACATGCTATTTGCGAGGGGGTGACATGGACATGTCACCCCACTTTTTTGGCCGCTCGCCACCGTTTACCTTTTCCATGAGTGTTGCTCATCGCAAGAGCCGCAGAGGGCAAGGCAATAAAAAGAGGGCCGCAATAGCGGCCCTCTGTCTTATCTGCCCAGTGGGTTAACCGGCCTTGACGCTGCGGCGACGCTGCAGCCAGACGATCGCCCCGAACAGCAGGAAGCCCGGGATCCACATCCACTCCTTGGTCCAGCGCTCGGTCGGCGCCTTGACGGTGAGGATCTCCTGATCGAACTCTAGTCCCATGGTGGCGGCCGGGCTGCCAAAGGCGACGTTGTCGATCAGCGTCTTGCCATCCTGCTCATAGAGGCTCAGCCCCAGATTGGCCAGCCGCTCTTCGCCATTTGCCCCATCCGGTACGGCGACCAGCAGGGTGAACTTGCGTGGCTTGCCCACTGCATCTTCACCGAGGATCCGCAGCCGCAGGGTGCTCTCCGCCTCCACTTCACCCATGGTTTGGGCCAGCTGGGCAGGCGGGGTCTCGCGATAGGGATCGTGCACCATGTCCATCCAGAAACCCGGGCGGAACAGGGTAAAGGCGACCAGTAACAGCAGCACGCTCTCGTACCAGCGGCTCTTCACCAGGAACCAGCCCTGAGTGGCGGCGGCGAAGATCAGCATGGCGATGGTCGCCACGATGAAGATCAGCACCCCGTGGGCGAAGTCCACGTCGATCAGCAGCAGATCGGTGTTGAAGATAAACAGGAACGGCAGCGCTGCGGTACGCAAGCTGTAGTAAAACGCCGTGATCCCGGTCTTGATGGGATCGCCCTTGGAGACAGCCGCTGCCGCGAAGGAGGCCAGCCCCACCGGCGGCGTCACATCCGCCATGATGCCGAAGTAGAAGACGAACAGGTGCACCGCGATAAGCGGCACGATCAGCCCGTTTTGCTGCCCCAGCGTCACTACCACCGGTGCCAGCAGGCTGGAGACCACGATGTAGTTGGCTGTGGTCGGCAGCCCCATGCCGAGGATCAGGCTCAGCAGGGCGGTGAGCAGCAGCATCAGTAGCAGGTTGCCCATGGAGAGGAACTCCACCAGATCCGCCAGCACCAGACCAACCCCGGTCTGGGAGACAGCACCCACGATAATCCCCGCGGTGGCGGTGGCAATGCCGATACCGATCATGTTGCGGGCGCCTGCGACCAGCCCTTCCCGCAGATCCACCACGCCGTCAGCGACGGTGCCGTAGTCGTGCTTGCCGTCCTTGCGCAGCCAGTTGAGCAGCGGGCGCTGGGTCAGCAGGATGATCACCAGCATCACGGTACCCCAGAAGGCCGACAGCCCCGGCGAGAGGCGTTCCACCATCAGGCACCATACCAGTACCACCACCGGCAGCAGGAAGTGCAGGCCGGAGAGCAGCACGGCGCGGGTGTTGGGCAACTCGGTGAGCGGCTTGTCGGGATCTTCGGCAGGCAGTGGTTCATTGCTGGCGGCGATCTTCAACAGGGCCACATAGGTGGCAGCCAGCAGTACCGAGATCCCCGGCAGAGCGTAGTCACCCAGTGCAGGTTTGAGCCAGCCGAGGCCATAGTAGACCGCCAGTGACAGGCCGCTGATGAGGGCCGCGCCAAAGGCAAAACCGGTCAGGCGACGCAGCCAGGGTTTGGGTTGATGGTTGCCGATGGGCTGCATGCCCAGTTTCAACGCCTCCAGATGGACGATGTAGAGCAGCGCTATGTAGGAGATGGCGGCAGGCAGGAAGGCGTGCTTGATGATCTCCACATAGGGGATGCCCACGTATTCGACCATCAGGAAAGCCGCAGCCCCCATCACGGGTGGCATGATCTGGCCGTTGACCGAGGAGGCCACTTCGACCGCCCCCGCTTTCTCTGAACTGAAGCCCACCTTCTTCATCATCGGGATGGTGAAGGTGCCGGTGGTCACCACGTTGGCAATCGACGAGCCGGAAATCAGGCCGGTCAGGCCGGAGGCGACCACTGCCGCCTTGGCCGGGCCGCCACGAAGGTGACCGAGCAGGCTGAAGGCGAGCTGGATAAAGTAGTGACCGGCACCGGCCCGCTCCAGCAGGGCGCCGAACAGCACGAACAGAAACACGAAGCTGGTGGAGACGCCAAGGGCAATGCCGAACACCCCTTCGGTAGTGATCCACTGGTGGTTGGCCAGTGCGGTAAAGCCTACCCCGCGATGTGCCAGCAGTCCCGGCATCCAGGGGCCCGCCAGGCTGTAGATCAGAAAGACGATAGCGATGACCGCCAGTGCCGGCCCCAGGGCGCGGCGCGCCGCTTCCAGCAGCAGCGGAATGCCGATACAGGCGGTCACCAGATCGGCGGTGGTGAGGGTGCCGGGACGCAGCGCCAGTGCTTCATACATCACAAACAGGTAAGAGGCGGCGCCAGCAGCGATCAGACCGAGGGCGATATCGCCGAGGGGGACCCGATCCCGCGGCGAGGAGCGAAATGCCGGGAACACCAGAAAAGCGAGTAACAGGGCGAAGGTGAGGTGAATGGAGCGGGTTTCGGTGTCATTGAGTACGCCAAACCCCACCATGAAGGGGAGTGGCGAGGCGATCCAGAGCTGGAACAGCGACCAGGCCAGCGCCAGCGCGGTGATGAGCCAGCCCATGATGCCCAGCGGCAGGCGAGCGCCCACATCTTGAGCGATCAGTTCCTCGGTAGAGAGTTGTTTATCTTGCATAGGGTTAACTTGTGCCAACGAGTACAACAAGAGCGACACCCGCCCCCGCAATCAGGCGGCAGACGGGTGTCGAAGAGAGTGACAAAGGCCCCGGGGCCTTCAATCAGAGCCAGCCGCGCTCTTTGTAGTAGCGGGCAGCCCCTTCATGCAGCGGTGCAGAGAGACCTACCTTGATCATGTCGGCCTCTTTCAGGTCGGCAAAGGCAGGGTGCAGGCGCTTGAAGCGATCCAGGTTGTCGAACACCGACTTGACCAGCTGATAGACCACTTCCGGATCGGTTTTGGCGCTGGTGGAGAGCACCGCTTTGCCACCGATGGAGGGGGTCGGCTTGTCGCTGCCCTTGTAGATGCCGCCCGGGATCTCGGCCTTGCTGTAGTAGCTCTTCTCGGCCAGCAGCTTGTCGATGTCGGCGCCGGTCACAGGTACCAGTACTGCATCTGTTGTGGTGGAAGCTTCCTGAATGGCGCCGTTCGGGTGACCGACGAAGTAGCTCATGGCGTCGATGTTGTTGTCACCGAGGGCGGAGGCCTGTTCGGCCGGTTTCAGCTCGGAGACCAGACCGAAGTCACCCTTTTTCCAGCCTTTGACCGCCATGATCTCTTCCATGGTGTCACGCTGGCCGGAGCCCGGGTTGCCGATGTTGACGCGCTTGCCCTTCAGATCGTCGAAGCTGGCGATCTTGGCATCGCGGCGAGCCAGGATGGTGAACACTTCGCTCTGCAGGGAGAAGACGGCGCGCATATCGTCCATGGCCCCTTCGGCCTGGAACGGTGGCAGCCCCTTCATCGCCTTGAACTGGTGGTCGGATTGCATGATGCCGAAGTTGAATTCACCGCTGCGGATGCCGTTGACGTTGGCAACACCGCCGCCACTGGCCGGGGCGTTGCACTTGATCTGGTGATCGGCGGCGCCGCGATTGAGGAAGCGGCAGATGGACTGGCCAGCGACATAGTAGACGCCGGTCTGACCGCCGGTGCCTATGGTCACGAAGCGCTCCTGTGCTTGTACCGGACCACCGAATGAAACACCGACCAGAGCCGCCGACAGGGCGCATGCCAAAGTTAATCCTTTCATTTTTTCTCCCTTTTCTTTGATTTTGTTTATCCGATCCCCGGATAAATTGATGGCAATCCCGTTCTGCGCCGGGCTTGCCCGCTCTTCTCGTTGCGCGAAAGCGGGGGAGTTGATCACCCCCTTTCCGGCAGTCACCCTCATCCTGTGGTGAGGCTACCGACCTCCTGTCGGTCGAAGATAAATTGGCCCCTGAGGGGCCAAATAAAAAGTTGCAAGCACTCCGATTAAGCACATTCACCCAACATAAATCAAACGAAATGGCAAAATAGCGGAGTTAAATCTTGAGAAACATGACCTCGATCATTCATTTTCTTGCCGAAGATTAATTTGATATGGAGGGAAATGGAAGAGGGAAAAACTACGAGAGGATTCTTATGCGGCCCTTGAATGACAAGGGCCGGAGTCATGAGAGATCAGTTGGTCGGGGTGGCCAGATCCAGGATAAAGGCGTATTCCAGCGCGATATCCTCGTAGGCTTTGAAGCGGCCGGACTTGCCGCCGTGGCCGGCGTCCATGTCGGTGTTCAGTAACAACTTGTTATCATCCGTCTTCAGCTCGCGCAGCTTGGCTACCCACTTGGCGGGCTCCCAATACTGCACTTGCGAGTCGTGCAGTCCGGTGGTTACCAGCAGGTTGGGGTAGGCTTGCGCCTTGACCTGATCGTAGGGGCTGTAGCTCTTCATGTAGTCGTAGTAGGGCTTCTGGTTCGGGTTGCCCCACTCGTCATACTCCCCGGTGGTGAGGGGGATCGACTCGTCCAGCATGGTGGTGACCACATCGACGAATGGCACCTGCGCCACCACGCCGCGATAGAGTTCGGGCGCCTGATTGATGACGGCCCCCATCAGCAGGCCGCCGGCGCTGCCGCCCATGGCGTAGACCTGATCCCTGGCCCCGTAGCCTTGCTCAACCAGCGCCTTGGTGACATCGATAAAGTCATTGAAGGTGTTCTGCTTTTTCAGCAACTTGCCATCTTCGTACCAGTGACGGCCCAGCTCTTCACCACCCCGGATATGGGCGATGGCGTAGACGAAGCCTCTGTCCAGAAGGCTCAGGCGCGAGCTGCTGAAGTCGGGATCCATGCTGGCGCCGTAGGATCCATAGCCATAGACCAGCAGCGGATTCTTGGGCGCATCGGCCTGCTCTTTCTTGAACTTGTCCTTGCGATAGACCAGCGACACCGGCACCGATACACCGTCGCGGGCGGTCACCCAGAGTCGCTCACTGGCGTACTGGTCGGCCTTGAAGCCGGCCACCGGCTGCTGCTTGAGCAGGGTGCGCTTGCCGCTCGCCATATCCAGCTCATAGGTGGAGGCGGGGGTGGTCATGGAGGAGTAGCCATAGCGCAGGGCGCTGGTATCCGGCTCCGGGTTGTAGGCAAGCCAGGTGACATAGGCGGGATCGTCGAAGGCGATCTCCTTCTCGTCACCGCTCTGCCAGTTGATCTGGCGCAGTCGGGTCAGCCCCTTGTTGCGCTCTTCCAGTACCAGCCAATCCTTGAACAGGGCGTAGCTCTCCAGCAGCACCTCCGGATTGGGGGCGATCACCGCCTTCCAGCGATCCACCGGGCTCTCCTTGGTCTCGTAGAGGCCGAAGTTCTTGCCATCCTTGTTGGAGCGCACATAGAAGCGGCCGCGGTAGTGATCCAGGCTGTATTCGTGATCCACCTGACGGGGCAGGAACAGGCGTGGGGCGTGCTCCGGCTGGTTGGCATCGATCAGCCGCGCTTCGCCTGTGGTGGTGCTGGAGAGGGCGATGACGATGAAATCTTCCGAAGTGGTAGCGTAGAGGCTGATGTAGAAGGAGTCATCCTTCTCTTCATAGACCAGCTTGTCCGTGGCCGGATCCGTCCCGAGCGTATGGCGATAGACCTGATAGGGCAGCAGGGTCTGCGGGTGCTTGCGCACATAGAAGACGGTCTTGTTGTCGTTGGCCCACACCAGATTGCCGGAGGTATTTTCCAGTTTGTCGGTGGCCCACTGGCCGCTCTCCAGATCGAGGAACTGGATCTGGTACTGACGGCGGGAGAGGAAATCTTCCGCCACCGCCAGCCAGCGATTGTTACGGCTCACCTCAAGGGCGCCGAGGGCATAGAACTCGCGCCCTTCAGCCCGCAGGTTGCTGTCGAGCAGCAGACTCGACTGCTCTTCACCGAGCTTGGTGCGCGAGTAGATCCCGTACTCCTTGCCCGGCTCATAGCGGGTCTGGTAGCGGTAGCCATTCTTCACATAGGGCACCGACTCATCCTGCTGGGGGATGCGGGCGACCATCTCTTTGTAAAGCTGTTCGCGCAGGGGTTGGGTCGGCTTGAGCATGGCCTCGGTATAGGCGTTCTCGGCCTTGAGATAGTCCAATACCTCGGGCTTCTGCCGCTCGTCGTCACGCAGCCAGTAGTAGTTGTCGATGCGGGTATCCCCGTGTTTTTTCAGGGTGCGGGGATGTTTGGCGGCCACGGGCGGCTGGATTGGATGTTCGCTTGTCAGCATGGCGGGCTCTTCATTGGCATAAGTAGGGGGGAGAACTGTCAGAAAGGCTAGCAGCAGAACTCCTCGGGAAAAGGTAAACATGTCGCATCCTTGGCGCTGGAAAGGGTTGGTAGACCTGAGCATCGGCTCCATGAATTGGCGTTAAATCTGCCCCTTGTTGCCGGTGGTTGCAAGCAATCCCTTGTTATTGCAGGAAATGTAATCAAAAAAAGCCGCTATCTCGTGATAGCGGCCCTCTTTCTGGCCATGAGCGGCAAGAGTCCGCTCAGGTGTGCCTCACATGATATGGGAGTGCCCTCTCATGACCAGTTTTCGTCAGCCTGGGTAGCTCGACCAGCTGTTGGTCGCGCCCTCGTTGCTGATACTCAGTACCTCATAGGGATGGCCCGGAATATCCATGCCCGGCGCACTCTGGGGCATGCCCGGAATGGTCAGGCCACGGATTGCCGGTTTTTCCCTGAGCAGCTTCTGCACATCGGCGGCCGGTACATGCCCCTCGATCACATAGCCATTTACGATACCGGTATGGCAAGAGGCTAGTTCAGGCGCGATACCGTATTGCTGCTTCACTGCGCCGAGCTGTTCGGTTTCGATGACCTCCAGTTCGAAGCCATTCTGCTCCATGTGCTCGTTCCAGCTTTGGCAGCAGCCACAATATTTGGATTTGTAGACGGTCATCTTCTCGGCCGCGAGGGCCGAAAAGCTGACGGTACCGGCCAGCATGGCCAGTAACAGGGGTTTGTACATCACTCACCTCAGATTGAAAGAAAAGATGCCCGATACGGGATGCGTTTCAGATCCGGGTGCGTGGGGGACGTTCGAGCCGCTCGCACGGAGCGTCCGGCATAAAGAGAGAGGGGGAGGCGAAGTCGGGGGTATCCGGTTCCAGCACGGCGACCGTCAGGCTGTCGCTGCCTACCAGCGTCATCGAGAGGGCGGTGGTAAAGCTGCCGCAGGGCATCGCTTTTTCCAGGGTGCGCTCGCTCTGGCTGCAGTGGGTAGTCAGGGTACAGAGGTCGGTTGCGGCCCGGCTGCCAAACGACATCAACACCAGCACCAGACTCCACAAGGGGAGCCAGCGACGGGCGTGAGCGAGTTGGCGACGGGTGAGAACCATGGAATGACTCGAAAATAACAAGGGGCACATGGTAACCCTGTGCCCCGGGGGAGGGTCAAGCTCTCCCCATAGTGTCAGTCAGCCAAGATTAAGGTTGCTGACGGGTCGCCGCCAGCACGATCTCGCGCACGCAGACGTTGGCAGGCTGGTTCCAGGCGTAGAGCACGGCATCGGCGATTACTTCCGGCGCAATGACGCCTCCCATCTGATCTTTCCAGTCGTGGTAACCGGCCTTGATGCTCTCGTCAGTGGTGTGGCTGAGCAGCTCGGTCTCGACCGCACCCGGTGCAATGGTCACCATCCGCACGCCGACATCGGCTACCTCTTCCCGGATGTTCTCGGTCAGGGCGTGCACGGCGAACTTGGTGGCGCAGTAGGCAGCATGGTTCGGGAAGGTCTTGCGACCGGCGATGGAGCTGATGTTGATGATGGTGCCGCTGCGGCGCTCCTTCATGCCTGCCAGCACTGCGTGGACGCCGTTCAGCACCCCCATCACGTTGATGTTGAGCATCTGCTGCCATTCGGCGGGATCCTGCACATCGGCCTGACCCAGCAGCATGACGCCGGCGTTGTTGACCATGCAGCCGACCGGGCCAAATTTGGCTTCTGCCTGCTGGACGGCGGCTTTCATGGCGGCGGTGTCGGTCACATCGACCCCGATGCAGAGGGTATCGGGCAGGTTCAGTGCCTGCATCGGCTCGACCCGGCGGGCCAGCAGTAGCAGCGGATGACCGGCGGCAGAGAAGGCACGGGCGATGGCGGCACCGATCCCGGCGGAGGCACCGGTGATCACGACGAGAGATTTGGACATGGGTCTTTCCTTCTGATTCAAGAGTCGGTTTGAGCAAACAGGTGGCTGGCCAGCACGGAACCCAATCACTATAGTCACTGCATCTATAAGTGATAAATATTGTTTTCCGCTGGTTATCATCTGAAAAAACTATGGTTGGTTTATGCTGGACTTGAGATTGCTGCGTTTCTTCATCGCCATCTATGAAGAGAAGAACATCACGGCGGCGGCCGAGCGCTGCCACGTCAGCCAGCCCTCCCTCTCGGCGGGGTTGCGCCAGCTGGAAGAGGCGCTCGGTGACAGCCTGTTTGTCCGGGGCAAGAAGGGGGTGGTGGCGAAAGATCCGGCCCACTATCTCTATCCTCACGCGGTCAAGCTGGTGGAGGAGGCGCGCCGTCTGCCGGAGCTGTTTCGCCAGAAAGCGACGCGTGCGAGGCTCAATATCGCCATCATGCCGGACTTGAGCCGCCGCCGGGTGGCCGGGCTGCTGCAGCAAGTACAGCGCGTGTTGCCGCAGCTGGATCTCACTCTCTCCGATTACACCACACCCGCCGACTGCCGCTTGACGCTGGATGCCTTGCGCCGGGAGGACGAGATCTTTCTGCCGCTGTGGGAGGAGGATTACGTGCTCTGCGTGCCGGTCGATCACCCCCTGGCCAGTCGCGAAAGGATCGAGCTGGCCGAGCTGCAACATTATGATTTTATTGAGTGCCCGCCCTGCGAAGCCCATCAGCAGACTATCGGCCTGCTGGCCTGTGACCGCCTTACCCTCAATCTGGTGGCCAAGGCCGAGAGCAAGGGGCTGGTGATGGCGCTGGTGCTGGCGGGGGTCGGCATCAGTTTTCTGCCGGACGGGCTGGTCGAGGATGAGGCGGGGCTCTGTACCCTGCCGGTGAGCGGGCCGCGGATGTTTCGCCGGATTGGGCTCTGCTATCCCGCTCACCAGACCCTCAATCCGGCACTGCGGGAGCTGATCCCCGAGTTGGCAGGCTATGGCGCTTCCTGATAAGGTCGCTCTCCTGTGCACCTTTACGATGCAGCTCCCCAGACTCCCCTTTTCTGTTTACCTCGCCTTGCACCGCAAGGCTTTGTTCGGGTGATGTGGTCATGAAACGCATTCTGGTTATTTTTTCCCATCCCGCGCTGCAGAGCTCGCGGGCCAACAAGCAGCTGTTGCAGGCGATTGAGGGGCTGGAGGGGGTCACGGTTCACGACCTCTACCAGCACTATCCCGACATGTTTATCGATGTGAAGCGGGAGCAGGCGCTGCTCTGTGAGCACGACATTATTGTCTTCCAGCACCCGTTTTACTGGTACTCCTGCCCGGCCATCATGAAGGAGTGGATGGATCTGGTGCTGGAGTATGGCTACGCCTACGGCCCCGAGGCTCATGCCCTCAAGGGCAAGCAGTGGCTGAGTGCCATTACCACCGGTGGTGCGCCGGAGTCCTACTGCAGCGAGGGGTACAACAGCCGGCCGCTGCTCGATTTTCTGCTGCCCTTTCAACAGGCGGCCAGATTGTGCGGCATGAACTGGTTACCGCCCTTTGTGCTCCACTCGTTCCACAAGATCAAGGATCCCGCCGCCCTGCGCCGCTGCGGGCAGGACTACCGCCAGCTGCTTTGCGCCTTGCGTGACGATCAGCTGACCCCGGAGCAACTGGCCGGGCGCCCTTATCTGCGCGACTTGTTGGAGGTGCTCTGATGAAACACTGGCAGCTTGCTGGCCGAGCTTATGAGCCGGATCTGATGTTCACACGGAGGGCTGACTGATGGGCCACGGGATCCTGTTTGATGCCTTTATCTACCTCTCCGCCGCCGTTATCGCGGTGCCGCTGGCCAAGCGCTGGGGGCTGGGCTCGGTGCTCGGCTACCTGCTGGCGGGGATCATCATAGGCCCCTTTCTGCTGGGGCTGGTGGGGGAGCAGAAGGACGTGATGCACTTCGCCGAGTTTGGCGTGGTGCTGATGCTGTTTCTGGTTGGGCTGGAGTTGCGTCCGGCCCTCTTGTGGCAGCTGAAGGGGCCGATCCTCGGCACCGGTGGCCTGCAGGTGCTGCTCACTACGGCGGCACTGACCGGCGTGGCGCACCTGATCGGTCTGCCGCTGCAACAGGGGCTGGCCATCGGCCTCATTCTGGCGCTCTCCTCCACCGCCATCGTGTTGCAGAGCCTGCAGGAGCGTAAATTGATGCAGAGCGAGAGCGGTCGCTCCGCCTTTGCGGTGCTGCTGTTTCAGGATATTGCGGTCATTCCGATCCTGGCGCTGCTGCCACTGCTGGCCATGGCGCCGGTCGCCAGCAATGGCGGTTCCGAGCTGGCGGGGTGGCAACATGGTCTGCTGGTGGTCGCGGCCATCTCCGGCATCGTGCTGGGTGGCCACTACCTGATGCGGCCGGTATTTCGTGCCATCGCCCAGTCCCATATGCGGGAGATCTTCGTCGCCGCCGCCCTGCTGCTGGTGATCGCTATCGCTGTGTTGATGGAGTCGGTGGGGCTTTCGCCTGCACTTGGCTCCTTCCTCGCCGGTGTGGTGTTGGCCGACAGCGAATATCGCCATGAGCTGGAGGCCGACATAGAGCCGTTCAAGGGCTTGCTGCTCGGCCTCTTCTTTATGTCGGTGGGGGCGGGGATCGACTTCGGGCTGTTTGCCGAACACCCTTTCCTGATACCCACTCTGGTGGTTGGCCTGATGGTGCTTAAATGGCTGGTGTTGATGGCACTCGGCTTCATCATCCGCATCTCGCCGAGCCAGCGTTGGACCTTCGCGCTGGCGTTGGCGCAGGGGGGCGAGTTTGCCTTCGTGCTCTTCTCGTTTGCCGCCCAGAACCGGGTGCTGCCCGGTGAGACCATCTCACTGCTGACGCTGGTGGTGGCACTCTCGATGGCGCTCACCCCGCTGCTGCTGATCCTCAACGATCGGGTGATCCAGCCCTGGTTCGATTACCGTAACCAGAGCGACGCGCCGCAGCATGAGCAACCTGAGCTGGTGGAGCATCCGGTGATCATCGCAGGCTTCGGCCGTTTCGGTCAGATCGTGGGGCGTCTGCTGCATGGTCACGGCATCGGTACCACCATCCTCGAGCAGGATGCCAGCCAGATAGAGACCCTGCGCAAGTACGGCTATCAGGTCTTCTATGGCGATGCCAGCCGGATCGACCTGCTCCATGCCGCAGGGGCGCACAAGGCGAAGCTGCTGGTGCTCTCCATCAACGATCCGGCTACCTCGCTGGCGGTGATCGAGATGGTGCAGAAGCACTTCCCGCACCTGAAGATCCTGGCGCGAGCGCTGGATCGACCCCATGCCCACGAGATCCTGCGCCACGGGGTCGAGAGCGTGCACCGGGAAACCCTGGGCTCGGCGGTCGATCTGGGGGTGGAAGCCCTGACCCAGCTCGGTTTTCGGGCCAACCAGGCCTGGCGGGCGGGGCAGACCTTCAAGCAGCACGATAACTGGCTGTTGCGCGAGCAGGTCAACTATCTGGATGACGAACACACTTATATCAACAAGAGCCTGCAATACCGGGAGATCCTCTCCGATCTGTTGCAAGACGATGAGGAGGGGCAGGAGCGTATCCATGCCCACAACTGGAACAGCGGGCTACCCGACGACGACAAGGAAGCAAAATGATTGCCTATTACCCCATGTTCAAACACCTGCATATGACGCTGGCGCTGGTCAGTCTGCTGCTCTTTATCTATCGCTGGAGTCTGGCGCTTGCTGGCAGCGATCGGTTGCAGCAGAAGTGGCTGAAGATCCTGCCGCATATCAACGACACCTTCCTGCTGCTGTTTGGTGTGTTGCTGGCGGTGGCCTTGCAGTTGAGCCCTGGTCAACAACCCTGGCTGATGGCCAAGCTGGTTGCACTGGTGCTCTATATCGGTCTGGGTGTCATGGCGCTCAAGCGCCCGGCCCGCGGTCAGAAGCTGGTGGCCGGTGTGGCGGCACTGGCGGTGTTTGGCTACATGGTCGGCGCGGCCATCACCAAGTCAGCCTGGTCGTGGCTGATGTGAGCAAAAGGGGAGAGCTATGCTCTACCCTGAAATCATATTCTGTGATGAATTAATTAATCGGAGTTTTATGCTAACAATAAATCGCAAGATAGAACTTTCATTTGAGGGATTTCTGGCTAATTTTAGCCTCTAGCGGCTCCTTTTTTGAGTGCATTGTCTTTATAAATCAATTGTTTAGTGTGTTTTGTATGAAAATGGCGACAGTTGTCGCAGCAAAACTTGCGACATAGACTGTCGCAAGTCACGACTAGCATACAGTCAACGCTAAACCAGTGAAGGCAAGCACCATGAGCAAGAAGCTGTTACGACAACTGACCTTGGCGCGTTGCATCCCGCACCGCCCTTACAAGCTGACCGCCAGCCAACTCCAGGTAAAACTGGAAGAGGAAGGCATCCACGTCAGTCTGCGTACCGTGCAACGGGACCTGGAGGAGATGTCCGGCATGGGACTGTTCGACCTCACCTCGGACGAACGCAGCAAACCCCATGGCTGGTGCTTCGAGCGCCACGGCCTCAACGACTTTGCCAATATCATGCCGCTCTCGCTGGCGGTGGCCCTGAAAACCTGGAGTGATCAGGCGAGCCAACTGTTGCCGGCGAGTGTACTGACCGAATTGAATCCGCTGGTCGACAAGGCGAGCCAGGTGATCCGCGACAGCCAGAGCGAACTGGCCGAACGCTGGCTGGAGAGTGTCCATCAGTCACCGCGTCCGTTTGCCGGCAACCCGGAGATCCGCCGCAGCACCCTGATCCGCGATGCGCTCTGGCGTGGTCGCAAGTTCAGTGCCGAGATCCAGCGCGTGATCAAAGAACGCACCGTGTGGCTCTGCTACGATCGTATCAACCCGCTCGGCATTCTCAATCAGCCGGACGGCCCGATCCTGCTCTGCACCCTCTCCGAGTTGGATCCCAAGGTCTACGGCATCCCGTTTGACCATATCAAGAACGTGGAGCTGACCAACTTCAGCGCCACCCAGCCGAAGGATTTCAATATCCAGAAGCTGATCCGCGATCAGGGTTATCAGGATGTGAGCGGTCCGATCCGCTTCGTCGGCCGGATCGATGCCAACAGCCAGTCGCTGGTGGATAACCAGATCCCCGGCAACAATCCGCGCATGACCCGCTATGACAAGCGCAGCGTGGTGGTGGAGACCGAAGTGCAGGACACCCCGGAGTTTCGCAGCTGGTTGAACAACATCGGAGGTGAACTGGAGGTGCTGGCACCGGAATCGCTGCGCAAGGCCTATCTCAATCCGGCCAATCGCTTGAGCTGATTAAAAAATTGGAATGTTGAAGAGTCGAGCCTGGTCTCGGCTCTTTTTTTTGCGGTTTTTTTAAGCATATTTATTCAACTAATTTTTAAGTCTTAACGTCAGGATTGAACCGTTTTCCTGCCTCGTTTTTGGGGGCGAAACCCGTGTAAGAGATCTGCCATAGCGACTGTAAGAGGCTGGCGCTTTGAGCCGTACGCGAAGCCATGCCAGAATGATCGAACTTTCCCGTGAAACTAAATAAATGACTGATATTAAAGGGTTAGTTTTTAAGTTCGTTTTTTGAGATGGGAGCTGCATCGGATCTTTATCATCGGATGGCCCTTGTTCGGGGTGCGCATTTCCTTAGTATTGGTCTCACAAGGACGGAGCTGGTCCGGCAGGATGCAGGGCAGCGCATAAAGATGGAATAGTCCGCAGGATGTGGACAAGGGACACCTCAGGATGAGCTCGATAATCAGGACGATTATCGTCACGGATGAATAAAGGAACACCGCGGGATGCGGCAGGACACTCTCGGGATGGGAGCAGAACGAACGGAACATCGTTCTTCAGGATGAACAGGACCTCGCCGGATGCGAGAGGAATACTTCAGGATGAAGTGAGATAACCCGGATGGTTATCTGTCAGGAAGACGCAAGGAACCCCACAGGACGTGGTAATGGACACCTCCAGGATGGAGACAGGGAAGCAGTTCAGGATGAATTGCCAGGCCGGGAACGCCGCAGGACACGCCAACGGATTGGAAAGGGGATATTCCAAAGGATTAGGATAACGTCAGGGATTGCAGGGAGCATTGCAGTTCTACGGACAGGACGACACGACTCTAGGGGACGGCTACCGCCGTCCCCTTTTCTTTTATGGTTTTTCCGAGAGATTGCCGCGCTGGGCGGCGTTGACGATCTCTTGCAGGCGCTGACGAATGTCGACCATGCCAAACACGCCAAATATCAGCACAGTGACAAACTCGGTCTTGGTGACCTCGAAGTAGCGTTTGCAAGCTGCCTTGATCATGCTGGCCTGCAGCCAGTGCAGCAGGGCGACGATCACGCCGCAGACCGGCAGAAAGCCGTTGAGTTTGCCGGGCAGCGGGGCAATCAGGCTCATCAGCACGCCAAACCAGAAGAACAATATCAGCCCCATCGCCAACAGATTAAAGACTCGCTTCATTGTTTACCTCCCGCAGATAGAGTTGATAGCAGACCTGACCTGCTTGTTTGTCCTTGAGCAACTGCCAGCTGGCTGGCAGCGCCAGATCGGCCATCTCTTTTTCCCGTTCCAGATAGATCAGGGCATCCGGTGCCAGCCAGCCGCGCTGCTCCAGCAGCTCGCACACTTGCGGCAGCAGCTCGCGGCGAAACGGCGGATCGAGGAACACCAGATCGAAGGGAATGGCGGGGCCTTGCAGCCAGCTCACCGCATCAGACTGGATCACCTGACCCTGACTGCTGCCGAGGGCGGTCAGGTTCTTCTTGAGCTGGTCGGCGGCCCCTTTGTCCATCTCGATCAGGGTCACTTGTTCGGCATAGCGCGACAGCGCCTCCAGTCCCAGTCCGCCACTGCCGGCAAACAGGTCGAGGCAGCGGGTGCCACGGATGTGGGGAGCCAGCCAGTTGAAGATGGTCTCCTTGACGCGATCCGTGGTGGGTCTGAGCCCCTCCACATCCTTGACCGGCAATTTGCGGCCTCGCCACTGGCCGCTGATGATTCTTACAAAGCCCGATTTTCCTTGCGGGGCGGGACTCTTGCTCGGGTTGCTACGGCTGGATTTCACTCTGGGCATCGCGTTTCATCGTCAGAAAATAAAGTGGTAGTATAAGGCGGTTCATTTTTATGCCGACCCGCCAAGGGACGGCTATCTTAGCAGTCAGCCAACGAAGTGAGTATTTTTTAGATGGCAAAAGGTTTGTTTTCCTGGCTGGGTTTCGGCCGCAAGAAAGAAGAGGCTGAGGCTGTCCAACCACAGACACCCCAAGCCACCCCCGTTACCGTTGAGCCCGAGGTCGCTGCTACCCCCGCTCCTGTTTCCGATACCACTGTTTCCGATAGTACGCCGGCCGTTGCCCCCGAAGTGCCTGCCAGCGCACAGAATTCCGTTTTGCAAGATGATTGCTGTCTGCCGACCGAGCTGGACGACCACGGCCCGCTGGTGGTGGAGGAGTGCGCCTCCGATCTGGAGCCGGTGATCGTCAACGAAGCGCTGATCGCCGAAGAGGAGCGTGCCGCTGAAGCCGCTCGTATTGCTGCCGAAGCCCGCGCCGCGGAAGAATCTCGCATTGCCGCCGAAGCTCGCGCTGCGGAAGAGGCCCGCATCGCTGCCGAAGCCCGCGCTGCAGAAGATGCTCGTATCGCCGCCGAGGCTCGCGCTGCAGAAGATGCTCGTATCGCCGCCGAGGCTCGCGCCGCAGAAGAGGCCCGCATCGCCGCCGAAGCTCGCGCCGCGGAAGAATCTCGCATTGCCGCCGAAGCTCGTGCTGCGGAAGAGGCTCGAATCGCTGCCGAAGCCCGCGCTGCGGAAGAGGCTCGCATTGCCGCCGAAGCCCGCGCCGCGGAAGAGGCGCGTATTGCTGCCGAAGCTCGCGCCGCGGAGGAGGCTCGTATTGCTGCCGAGGCTCGCGCTGCGGAAGAGGCTCGTATTGCTGCCGAGGCTCGCGCCGCGGAAGAGGCCCGTATTGCTGCCGAAGCCCGTGCTGCGGAAGAAGCCCGTATCGCTGCCGAGGCTCGCGCCGCGGAAGAAGCTCGCATTGCCGCCGAAGCTCAGGCTGCGGAAGAAGCCCGTATCGCCAAAGAGGCCCAGCGAGCGGAAGATATGCGCCTGGTCGCCGCGATGGAGGCTGAGGCCGCCGCCCTGGCAGCCCTGCCGCTGGCCGCCAAGGTAGACGACGACACCCAGGACAAACCGCAGCGGGAGGGCTTCTTTGCTCGCCTCAAGCGCAGTCTGGTGCGCACCAAGGAGAATATCGGCTCCGGTTTCTTCGGCCTGTTCCGTGGCAAGAAGATCGACGACGAGCTGTTTGAAGAGCTGGAGACCCAGTTGCTGACCGCCGATCTCGGCGTCGACACCACCACCCGCATCATCGAGGGGCTGGTGCAGCACGCGGATCGCAAGCAGCTCAAGGATGCCGAGGCGCTCTACGGTTTGCTCAAGCAGGACATGGGCGAGATGCTGGCCAAGGTCGAGCAGCCGCTGGTGATCGACACCAGCAAGAAGCCTTATGTGATCCTGATGGTCGGCGTAAACGGCGTCGGCAAGACCACCACCATCGGCAAGCTGGCCAAGCAGTTCCAGGCTGAAGGCAAGAGCGTGATGCTGGCGGCGGGTGACACCTTCCGTGCCGCAGCGGTCGAACAGCTGCAGGTTTGGGGTCAGCGCAACAACATTCCGGTGATTGCCCAGCATACCGGTGCCGACTCCGCTTCCGTCATTTATGATGCCATCGAGGCCGCCCGCTCCCGCGGGGCTGATGTGCTGATCGCCGACACCGCCGGTCGCCTGCAGAACAAGAGCAACCTGATGGAAGAGCTCAAGAAGGTGGTGCGGGTGATGAAGAAGCTGGATGAAGAGGCGCCCCACGAGATCATGCTGACGCTGGACGCCGGCACCGGCCAGAACGCCCTGAGCCAGGCCAAGCTGTTCAGCGAGGCGGTTGGCCTGACCGGCATCACCCTCACCAAGCTGGATGGCACGGCCAAGGGCGGCGTCATCTTCGCGGTGGCCGACAAGTTCCAGATTCCGATCCGCTATATCGGGGTGGGCGAGGGGATCGACGATCTGCGTCCCTTCGTTGCCAACGACTTCATCGAGGCGCTCTTCAGTCGCGATGAATAAGTCCGGCCGCGATGAGTCAGCTCAGCCGTGATGAGTAAGTGTTCCATACCCCGACTCCGGTCGGGGTTTGTCAATTTCAGGGAACCGTTATGATTCGTTTTGACAAGGTCAGCAAGGTATACAGCGGCGGCCATCAGGCGCTGCAAAAGGTCAGTTTTCACCTGCGCAAGGGAGAGATGGCCTTTCTGACCGGGCACTCGGGGGCGGGCAAGAGTACCCTCCTCAAACTGATCAGCGTGATGGAGCGCCCGACCGATGGCCGCGTATTCTTTCATGGTGATGATGTTAGCCATATCCAGCGCAGCCAGATCCCCTATGTTCGCCGCCAGATCGGGATGATCTTTCAGGATCACCGATTGCTGATGGACAGAACCGTGTTCGACAACGTGGCGCTGCCGCTGGTGATCGATGGCTACAGCCACGCCGATATCAACAAGCGGGTCGCGGCGGCGCTGGACAAGGTGGGGTTGCTCGGCAAGGAGCGCTACCAGCCGCGGATGCTCTCCGGTGGTGAGCAGCAGCGGGTCGGCATCGCCCGTGCCATCGTCAACAAGCCGCCGCTGCTGCTGGCGGATGAACCGACCGGCAACCTGGACCCCCAGCTCTCCATGGATATCATGCGGCTATTCCAGGAGTTCAACAATTTTGGGGTCTCGGTACTGATTGCCACCCACGATCTGGGGCTGATCGCCCGTATGCGCTATCGCACCCTGACCCTCAAGGCGGGCCGCATGTATTCGGCCGGGGAGGAGCTCTGATGGCTATCGTTCGTCATAAACAACCGCCGCTGCGCCGTCTGATGATGTACGGGGTTGACCATGTGCGGCAGGCGTTTGCCAGTCTCGGGGAGCTGTGGCGCAATCCGCTCGCCTCACTGATGACGCTGGCGGTGCTCGGCGTCAGCTTGGCACTGCCCTCTTGTTTCCACGTGTTGCTGAAAAACGCCGAGGTGGTGGAGGGGAGCTGGCAGAGCAGTTCCCAGATCTCTCTTTATCTGCGCAAGGATCTGCCGGAGCAGAGCATTCTCGATCTGCAGCACAGGATCCTGCTCTATCCCGAGGTGGATTCGGTCACCTACCTGAGCCGTGACGATGCGTTGCGGGAGTTTCGCGAGATCTCAGGCTTTGGCGATGCCCTCGATTATCTGGACAGCAACCCGCTACCGCCTGTGCTGAGCGTCATTCCGGATCCACGCTGGCAGAACCCGGAAGGGGCCGCCGAGCTGCTCAGCAAGCTCAACAACGAGGTGGGGGTCGAACAGGGCAAACTGGATCTGCAGTGGCTGACTCGGCTGCAGGGGATCATGAACCTGCTGCGCCACACCATTACCGGTATTGCGGTGCTGCTGCTCTCCGCCGTGTTGCTGATCGTCGGCAATACCCTGCGTCTCAACATCCTCAACCAGCGTTCCGAGATTGAAGTGCTCAAGCTGGTGGGGGCGACCGATTCCTTTATTCATCGTCCTTTCCTCTATACCGGAATCTGGTTCGGGGTGATCGGCGGCATGCTGGCCTGGTGGCTGACCGAAGTGATGGTGATCTGGAGCGAAGGGGTGGTGAAGGAGCTGGCGGGCTTGTATAACAGTAACTTCCGGCTGGTTGGCATGGGAGCGGTAGACGGGATCAATCTGATCTTGCTGGGCGCCCTGCTGGGGCTGATTGCCTCCTGGTTCTCGGTCCATCGCCACATTCGTGACATCGAACCATCCTGATTACTTTGTCATCAAAGTAAATCGCTGGATTTTGAGAGGCGGATCAAGTAAAAGAGGGGCCGTTTCTGGCTTGGCCCCCATAGTCAGAGTATTCTGAATAACAATGATCTTCCGGATCTTCGCTAGATCCAGTGAACCTTCTGATTTATAAACAGTCTATTAAAGCTGAAGCATTTATACGGGTGTGGCCCCTCTGCCTTGCTCGTCAGACTTGGCAAGCATGTGAAGGTTGCGAGCTCCGCAACAATGGACTTAGCATGCTACTTTTCGGGGGTCCTTCATTGTGACCCCCTTTTTTTGACTGTTCATTCATGATTCATCCTGCAGGCTTAAGATAAGCCGGTCTAAAACTGGGCATGTTCTTTGATACACGCCGCAGAATGGCATCCGGTCAGTAGACAGACCCTCTCAGGGTGTTAGACTGATTCGATTGAAAAGTAAGAGGTAACAGATGGGAACTTCATTGCAGCGCACTATGGCTCTGATTCCGCAAGGTAGTCTGGAAGGCTATATCCAGGCAGTAAACTCGATTCCTGTGCTGAGCGCAGAGGAAGAGCGTGAACTGGCTGAGCGTTTGCAGCAGGATGGCGATCTCGAGGCTGCTCGTCAGCTGGTTATGTCGCATCTGCGCTTTGTCGTTCATGTCGCCAAGAGTTATGCCGGTTACGGTCTGCCTCAGGCCGATCTGGTTCAGGAAGGCAACATCGGCCTGATGAAGGCGGTCAAGCGCTTCGACCCGACGGTCGGCGTGCGTCTGGTCTCCTTTGCCGTGCACTGGATCAAGGCCGAAATCCACGAATATGTCCTGCGCAACTGGCGCATGGTCAAGGTGGCGACCACCAAGGCCCAGCGCAAGCTCTTCTTCAACCTGCGCAAATCCAAAAAGCGTCTGGGATGGCTGAACCACGAAGAGGTTCAGGCCGTGGCGGCCGATCTCGGCGTTTCTGCCGCTGATGTGACCGAAATGGAAGCGCGGATGGCCAACTACGATCAGGCGTTCGATCTGGTGGGTGACGATGAGGAAGAGGGCGGTTTCGCTCCGGTTCACTATCTGGAGGACAAATCCTCCGATCTGGCAGCGACCATCGAGAATGACAACTGGGACGATCACGCGACCCGTCGTCTGAGCTCGGCCCTCGCCACTCTGGATGAGCGCAGCCAGCACATCATCCGCGCCCGCTGGCTCGATGATGACAGCAAGACCACTCTGCAGGAGCTGGCCGATACCTACGGCGTCTCTGCCGAGCGTGTGCGTCAGCTTGAGAAAAACGCACTCAAGAAGCTGAAAGATGCCATGGAAGCCTGATGCTTCCTCTCATAAAAACAGGGCCTGATGGCCCTGTTTTTGTTTCGCAAGGATCTGGTCGGCCTTGCTTTGGTTACCCTTGAGTGTGTTATGTTGCCGCCACTGCCACATTAGGGAGAGCAGAAGTGAAACTGTTGAACGACCTGTTTACCAACAACCGTGAGTGGGCCGAACGGATCAAAGCCGAAGATCCCGCTTTCTTTGCCACTCTTTCTGCCCAGCAGGCCCCCGAATACCTCTGGATTGGTTGTTCCGACAGCCGGGTCCCCGCCAACCAGCTGATGGGCTTGCTGCCCGGGGACGTCTTCGTCCACCGCAACGTCGCCAATCTGGTGGTACATACCGATTTCAACTGCCTCTCCGTGCTGCAATACGCGGTAGAAGTGCTCAAGGTGAAGCACATCATCGTCTGCGGTCACTATGGCTGCGGCGGCGTCAAGGCCGCGATGCAGAATCAGGAGCTGGGTCTCATCGACAACTGGCTGCGCAACATCAAGGATGTCTACTTCAAATATGGTGAAGAGCTCGAGGCCATCGAGGATGAGCATGAGCGCTTCGACTACCTGTGCGAGCTGAATGTGGCCGAGCAGGTCGCCAACGTCTGCCACACCACCATCATCCAGAACGCCTGGCGCAAGGGGCAGGAGCTGGCGGTGCATGGCTGGATCTACGGGATCAAGGATGGCTTGCTGCACGATCTCGATCTCTGCATCAGCGGCCCGGATCAGATCCCCGATGTCTATCGCGCCTGGCCGGACATGCGTCCGCCCCACCGTCGGCGCTAGGGAGCTTCACCGTGGCGCCAGCCCTCTATCTGCAGATCAAGCAGCACATTCTGGACGGGATCCGCGAACGCCACTATCAGGCGGGGGACAGGATCCCGACCGAAGCGGCCCTGTGCGAGCAGTTCACCGTGAGCCGGATGACGGTCAACCGGGCGCTGCGGGAGCTGGTGGCGGAAGGGTGGCTGGTGCGTACCGCCGGTTCCGGTAGCTTCGTGGCGGACAGGCGCACCGAGTCGCCGCTGCTGGCTATTCGCAATATTGCCGACGAGATCGCCGAGCGTGGCAGCGAGTACAGCGCCCGGGTGATCCGGCTGCAGCGACTGGCTGCCGACGAGAAGGTGGCGGTACAACTGGGGCTACGGGTTGGCGCCCCCATCTTTCACAGCCTGATCGTCCATCAGGCCGATGGCGAGCCGTTGCAGCTGGAGGAGCGCTTTGTCGATGCCGGGCGCCTGCCGGGCTATGGCGAGCAGGATTTTACCCAACAGACTCCCAACCGTTATCTGATGGATGTCTGCCCCCTCTCGGAGATGGAGCACGTG
Organism: Aeromonas sp. 6P; assembly: GCF_051919525.1. Taxonomy (NCBI): domain Bacteria; kingdom Pseudomonadati; phylum Pseudomonadota; class Gammaproteobacteria; order Aeromonadales; family Aeromonadaceae; genus Aeromonas; species Aeromonas sp. 6P. The sequence continues at coordinate 342,848 of NZ_JBQBEO010000002.1, forward strand.
GTGGAAGCCGTGCTGCCGAGCGCCGGTGAGGCGGGATTGTTGCAGATCCGCGTAGATTCCCCCTGCCTGTTGTTGCACCGGCGTACCTGGTCGGAGGGGCATCTGGTCTCCTATGCCCGTTTGCTCTCCCCCGGTTCCCGCTACAAGCTAAGCTCCAAGACTCAGTTGGAGTGAATGTATATACAACTCGATTTTGCAAAGCCCGCCTCCTGGTGGGCTTTTTTGTGCTTAAACTCTAAGTTTGATGCTGTTATCAGGATGTGAATTTCGCTCTTCCTTTCGTCATAGAGATCGACTATAAGAATATGTATATACATTTGAGGTCACTATGAACAAGGAACTGTTGAACTGCGAGCGGGTCTGGCTCAACGTGACGCCCGCTACCCTGAATGATGAGCTGGCCGACTACGGCCTGCTGCCGCTCCACGCCATCGGCGTGAAGGATGGCAAGATCCACGCGCTGGTGCCGATGGCCGAGTTGAAGGGGCCGCATCCCGCCCATTGGCAGGATATGCAGGGCAAGCTGGTCACCCCCGGCCTTATCGATTGTCACACCCATCTGGTCTTCGCCGGCAGCCGTGCCGAAGAGTTCGAGCTGCGTCAGCAGGGGGTGCCCTATGCCGAGATCGCCCGTCGGGGAGGCGGCATCATCAGCACGGTGCGTGCCACCCGCGAGGCCTGCGAAGAGCAACTGTTCGAGCTGGCGCTGCCGAGGGTGAAATCCCTGATCCGCGAAGGGGTCACCACGGTGGAGATCAAGTCCGGCTATGGCCTGACGCTGGATGATGAACTCAAGATGCTGCGGGTGGCCCGTCGACTGGGAGAGGCGTTGCCGATCCGGGTCAAGACCACTCTGCTGGCGGCCCATGCGGTTCCGCCGGAGTATCGCGACGATCCCGACAGCTGGGTCGAGACCATCTGTCAGGAGATCATTCCGGCTGCCGCCGAGGCGGGTCTGGCCGATGCGGTGGATGTCTTCTGCGAGCACATCGGCTTCTCGTTGGCCCAGACCGAGCAGGTCTATCTGGCGGCGGATCAATACGGCCTGCCGGTGAAGGGGCATATGGATCAGCTCTCCAATTTCGGTGGCAGCACCCTCGCTGCCAACTTTGGCGCCCTCTCGGTGGATCATCTGGAGTATCTGGACCCGGAAGGGATCCTGGCGCTGGCCCACCGTGGCGTGGTCGCCACCCTGTTGCCCACCGCCTTCTACTTCCTCAAAGAGACCAAGCTGCCGCCGGTTGCCGCCCTGCGCAAGGCGGGGGTGGCGATGGCGGTATCCTCCGATATCAACCCGGGTACCGCGCCCATCGTCTCGCTGCGGATGGCCATGAACATGGCCTGTACCCTGTTTGGCCTGACCCCGCTGGAGGCCATGGTCGGGGTGACCCGTCATGCCGCTAAAGCGCTCGGCGAGCAGGATCGCCTTGGCCAGCTCAAGGCGGGCATGGCGGCCGATTTCCTGATCTGGCACTGCGCCCATCCGGCTGAGTTGAGCTACATGGTCGGCGTCGATCAGCTGGCAGGCCGCATCTTCAGCGGCGAGGAGACCCTCCATGGATAAGTTCAACCCGATCGACATGTCGCTCTGGCAGGGGCGGCAGGATCCGGAAGATGGCGAACTGGCCCTGCGCTGGCATGACAAGGTGCAGCCCTGGACCGCCGGGGCACAAGAGGCCGCCGGTGTGGTACTGCTCGGTTTTGCTTGCGATGAAGGGGTACGCCGCAACAAGGGGCGTGTCGGTGCCGCTGGTGCGCCGCAAGCGGTGCGCAAGCTGCTGGCCAACACCGCCTGGCATCTGAGTCGCCCCGTCTACGATGGTGGGGATGTGAGCTGTACCGATGGCAATCTCGACGCCGCCCACGGCCATCTGGCCGAGCGGGTCGCCGCTGCGCTCGAACTGGGCCACTTCCCGCTGGTGCTGGGGGGCGGCCACGAGGTGGCCTTCGGCAGCTGGAGCGGCCTCAACCTGCATCTGGCGGGTCAGGGGCGAGTCGGCATTATCAATTTTGACGCCCACTTCGACCTGCGGATGAAGCAGGAGCAGGCCAGCTCCGGCACCCCCTTCTTCCAGATTGCCGAGCAGTGTGCCGCTCAGGGCACACCGTTTCACTACGCCTGCCTCGGGGTAGCCGAGACCGCCAATACTCAAGCCCTGTTTGCCCGCGCCAAGGCGCTGGGTGTGTGGCATGTGCTGGACGAGGCGATGACCCAGACCGGGCTGCCAGCCTTGCTAAGCGGGCTGGACGCCTTTATCGCCGATTGTGATCACCTCTATCTGACCATCGACCTTGATGTGCTGCCCGGCGCCGTTATGCCGGGAGTGAGTGCCCCCGCCGCCCGTGGCGTGGAGCTGGCGGTGATCGAACCGCTGATCGCCCATATCCGGGCCAGCGGCAAGCTCAGGCTTGCCGATCTGGCCGAGTACAACCCGACGCTGGATCAGGATAACCGCAGTGCCCGTGTGGCCGCGCGACTGGTTCATCTGTTGACCCGTTAACCCTTTGGCCGCCCGTCGCCAAAGGCACCCTATTGATACAACAAGGAGTGTGTATGTCTGTGCAACAGCAGGATCCCCGTCATGATCCTAACCGCGTGATCCGTGCCCCGCGCGGTACCGAGCTGACCGCCAAGAGCTGGCTCACCGAGGCGCCGCTGCGGATGCTGATGAACAATCTGGATCCCGAGGTGGCCGAGCATCCCCAGTCGCTGGTGGTCTATGGCGGGATTGGCCGCGCCGCCCGCAACTGGACCTGCTTCGACAAGATCGTCGAGGTGCTGACCCGGCTCGAGGAGGATCAGACCCTGCTGGTGCAATCCGGCAAGCCGGTCGGGGTGTTCCAGACCCACAAGGACGCGCCGCGGGTGCTGATCGCCAACTCCAATCTGGTGCCGCACTGGGCCAATTGGGAGCACTTCAACGAGCTCGATAAGAAGGGTTTGATGATGTACGGCCAGATGACCGCGGGCTCCTGGATCTACATAGGTACTCAGGGGATAGTGCAGGGCACTTACGAGACCTTCTTCGCGGTGGCCAACCAGCACTTCAACGGCTCGCCTGCGGGCCGCTGGATCCTCACCGGTGGTCTCGGCGGCATGGGTGGCGCCCAGCCGCTGGCCGCCACCATGGCAGGCTTCTCGATGATCGCCGTGGAGTGCGACGAGACCCGCATCGATTTTCGTCTGCGCACCCGTTATGTGGACAAGAAGGCCCACAGCCTGGATGAAGCGCTGGCCATGGTCGAAGAGGCCAAGCAGAGCGGCATCGCCGTCTCCGTCGGCCTGCTCGGCAACGCCGCCGACGTCTTCGCCGAGCTGGTGGCCCGAGGTATCACACCGGATGTGGTGACCGACCAGACCTCCGCCCACGACCCGGTGCACGGCTACCTGCCGCAGGGCTGGAGCGTGGCCAAGTGGCGCGAGCTGCAGCAGAGCGCGCCCCAGGAGGTGAACGTCGCCGCCCGCCGCTCCATGGCCCGTCAGGTGGAGGCGATGTTGACCCTGCAAGAGCGCGGCGCGGCGACTCTGGATTACGGCAACAACATCCGTCAGATGGCGCTTGAGGAGGGGGTTGCGAACGCCTTCGACTTCCCCGGCTTCGTCCCCGCCTATATCCGCCCGCTGTTCTGCGAGGGGATTGGCCCGTTCCGCTGGGTGGCCCTCTCTGGCGATCCGGAAGATATCTACAAGACAGATCAGAAGGTGAAAGAGCTGATCCCCGATGATCCTCACCTGCACAACTGGCTCGACATGGCCCGCGAGCGCATCGCGTTTCAGGGACTGCCGGCGCGGATCTGCTGGGTCGGGGTCAAGGATCGGGTACGGCTCGGTCTGGCCTTCAACGAGATGGTGAAAAACGGCGAGCTGAAAGCCCCCATCGTCATCGGTCGCGACCATCTGGATTCCGGCTCGGTGGCGAGCCCGAACCGCGAGACCGAGTCGATGATGGATGGCTCCGATGCCGTCTCCGACTGGCCGCTGCTCAACGCCCTGCTCAACACCGCCGGTGGCGCGACCTGGGTGTCGCTGCACCACGGCGGCGGGGTCGGCATGGGCTTCTCCCAGCACTCCGGCGTGGTGATCGTCTGCGACGGCTCCGATGACGCTGCCAAGCGGGTCGGTCGGGTGCTGCGCAACGACCCGGCCACCGGTGTGATGCGCCATGCCGATGCCGGCTACGAGATTGCCATCAACTGTGCTCATGAGGCGAAACTGGATCTGCCGATGATTGACGGCGCCAACGGTGTCAAAGGAAAGGTGTAACACCATGTTTGAATTGACTATTACTCCGGGTGAGCTGGATCTTGCTACCCTGCGCCGCGTCAGCCGCGAGCCGGTACATGTTTCACTGGATCCGGCCGCGCTGCCGGGGATCCACGCCTCAGCTGCTGTGGTTACCAAGGTGATCGAGCAGAACCGGGTGGTGTATGGCATCAACACCGGCTTTGGCCTGTTGGCCAACACCCGCATTCCGGTGGAGCAGCTGGACGAGCTTCAGCGCTCCATCGTGCTTTCCCACGCGGCAGGGATTGGCGAGTACATGGATGACGCTACCGTGCGGCTGATGATGGTGCTCAAGCTCAACTCGCTGGCGCGCGGCTTCTCCGGCATCCGGCTGACGGTGCTTGAGGCCTTGATGACCCTCATCAACGCTGAAGTCTATCCGGTTGTGCCGAAGAAGGGATCCGTCGGTGCCTCCGGTGATCTGGCGCCGCTGGCTCATATGAGCTGCCTGCTGATCGGTGAAGGCAAGGCCCGTCACAAGGGCGAGCTGATCGACGCCGCCACGGCGCTGAAAATTGCCGGGCTGGAGCCCATCGCGCTGGCGCCGAAAGAGGGGCTGGCGCTGCTCAACGGCACTCAGGCGAGCACCGCCTTTGCGCTGGAAGGGCTGTTCCATGCCGAGGATCTCTACGCCGGTGCCATCACCATAGGCGCCATGAGTGTGGAGGCCGCCCTTGGCAGCCGCCGGCCGTTTGATGCCCGCATCCACGAAGTGCGAGGTCAGCGCGGCCAGATCGACGCGGCCGCCTGCTATCGCCACCTGCTGGTGGATGGCAGCGAGATCGGTATGTCCCATCACAACTGCGAGAAGGTGCAGGATCCCTACTCATTGCGCTGCCAGCCGCAAGTGATGGGGGCTTGCCTGACCCAGATCCGCCACGCTGCCGAGGTGCTGGTGTGTGAGGCCAACGCGGTCTCCGACAACCCGCTGGTGTTTGCCGATGACGAGGAGATCCTCTCCGGCGGCAACTTCCACGCAGAACCCGTGGCCTTCGCCGCCGACAACCTGGCGCTGGCCATCGCCGAGATTGGGTCGCTGTCCGAGCGGCGCATGGCGCTGTTGATCGACTCGCGGATGTCCGGTTTGCCGGCGTTTCTGGTCAACAACGGCGGGGTGAATTCGGGCTTTATGATCGCTCAGGTCACCTCGGCGGCGCTAGCCTCTGAGAACAAGACCCTGGCCCATCCCGCCTCGGTGGATAGTTTGCCCACTTCCGCCAATCAGGAGGATCACGTCTCCATGGCGACCTTCGCCGGTCGTCGATTGGCTGACATGGCGGAGAATACCCGCGGCATTCTGGCAGTCGAACTGCTGGCGGCGGCACAGGGGCTCGATTTCCGCGCGCCGCTGCGCAGTACCGAGCTGATCGAGCTGGCCAAGGGACGACTGCGGGCAGAGGTGAGCTTCTACGACAAGGACAGGTACTTCGCGCCGGATATCGAAGCGGCCGCCGCCCTGCTGGGCCGTGCCAGCTACAACGACCTGATCCCGGCCGGGGTGCTGCCCAGCCTGTAAGCCTTGATCACCCTTCTCCCCTGGCGGGAGAAGGGTGGGGGATGAGGGGGAAGCCGCTTCACAGGCGCCGGTGAGAGCCGGGAGCAGATGACAAAAGACCGCCCAATCGGGCGGTCTTTGCGTGTCTGACGTTGGTTGAACGCGGTTATTCGTGTTCGAACATCAGGAACAGATAAACCACGAACAACACCAGATGGGTCGCTCCATGGAGCACATTGGTGCGGCCGCTGCTGAAGGTCACTTTACAGACCATCAGGGTCGTGACCAGCAGCACCATATCGGCGGGGGAGAGGCCGAGGCGTACCTCCTGATCCAGCATGGAGCCGATAAAGAGCACGGCAGGCACGGTGAGGGCGATGGTGGCCAGCACAGAGCCGAAGTAGAGGTTCATTGCCCGCTGCAACTGGTTGTTGAAGGCGGCTTTGATGGCGCCGACTGCTTCGGGGGCCAGCACGATGCAGGCCACGATAAAGCCGCCCAGTGCGGCGGGTGCTTCCATCACATGCACCCCGTAGTTGATGGGGATGGCCAGGGTCTTGGCCAGCAGGATTACCACCAGCAGGTAGGCGAGCAGCAGGATGGTGTGATAGACGTTGCTCTGCAGCGGGCCGTGGTGCTCCTCGTAATCCTCGTGATCGCTGTCGACGAAGAAGTGGCTGTGGCTGCGGGTCTGGATCAGCAGAAAGACCCCGTAGAGCAGGATCGAGATGATGATCAGCATCCACGACATGGCGCGCGACATACTGCCGATTGCACCGCCCTCGGTGAAGTTGGGCAGCACCAGACAGAGCAGGGCCAGCGGGATGATGGCCACCAGATAGGATTTGACCCCGTCCAGATTGAAGCTCTGGGTGTGGTAGCGCCAGCCGCCAAACAGCAGGGTGAAGCCCACCAGACCGGTACTCACCAGCATCACTACCGCAAACATGGTATCGCGGGCCATGGTGGGGTTGGGCTCGCCGGTCAGCATCACCGAGGAGATCATCACCACCTCCAGCGAGATGACCGAGAGGGTGAGGATCAGGGTGCCGAAGGGCTCGCCCAGCTTGATGGCGAGGGCATCGGAGTGGCGCACCACCGAGAAGATGGCCCAGGTGACGATGGCCAGTAGTGCCGCCGAAACAGGAAGATAGATCCCGAGCGGAGTTGTCTCTGTCAGCAGGTCACTGCCCAGGGTCTTGAAAAAGAGCAGGGTCAGCAGGCCAACGGGCAGGGCAATCTCTTGCCGGATAACTGTCTTCATAGGCAATGGTTCTCTATTGGGGGTCTTGACGACCGGATGACATAAACAGGTTGCTCGGTTATCGGTTGCGCAATAACCGGCTCCTTATGATAAAGGTTGTTATCCCCGTCAGGGCAGATCATTTTGTTGCTGAATGTAAATAAGGGGTGGCAGGAGCCGCTTCGATTTCACCATGGAGCCGGACCTGGGTCTGCAGGGGGATTTACCCGCCTGATGGCTGGGCTGGGCTGGGTTACGGCGCTACCGCCAGCATCAACCTGATGATGTCGAGCCGCAGGCCAAACTGTTTCGCGGCCAGATCCTGCCATCTCTGTGTTAGCTGGCCTTCTGGTGTTGCGACTGCCACTCCCGTTGCCAGTGGGTCAGTGTCTTCAGCGGCATGGGTTTGCCGAAGAAGTAGCCCTGGATCAGATAGACGCCGTGCTGGCTCAGATAGTCGACCTGCAGCTGGCTCTCGACCCCTTCGGCGATCATCTCCATGCCCGATTCCCGACCGAAGACGATGATGGCATCCAGTACGCTGCGCTTGAGGTCGTTGGTGCCTATGGTATCGACGAACATCTTGTCGATCTTGATCTGGCGGATCCCTAGGCTCTGCAGGTAGGCAAAGCCGCCGTAGCCGGTACCAAAATCATCCAGCTTGAAGTGATACCCCATCTGTTGCAGCAGGGTGATCTCCTCGGTGGCCGCCTTGATGTCGAGGATCGGCTTGCGCTCCGTCAGCTCGAAGGTGAGCCGGGTGGGTGAGGGGTTTTGGCTGTGAGCGAGCAGGGTGCGCAGCAGGGGTTGCTCGATATGGGCCGCCACCAGATTGACGCTGACCCACTGCTCCGGTGCCAGCTGCGGCAGGTCAGTGATCACCTGCTCCAGCAACTGTTCGGTCATCGGCAGGATCAGTCCCTGCTCCTCTGCATATTCGATAAAGGTACCCGGGGGGATCAGCTCGTTTCCCCGCTGCCAGCGCAGCAGCGCCTCGAATCCCACCACTTGGTGGGTACGGGCATCCACTATCGGCTGGTAGAGGGGAATAAATTCCTTGCGTATCAACCCTGTTTGCAGCAGTCCCTTGAGGGAGCGCCGATAGCTGCGCAGCAGCCAGTATGTGACGCTTAACAGGGCGCCGAGCGCGATACCGAACCAGAGACCGTAGTGATTGAGTTGATCATGGGCATATTGCTCCAGCGCTTTTCCCGCCCAGACCGTCTGTTTGGTGAGTTCATTGGGATCGAAGAAACTGAGGCTGATATTGCTCTCTTCCTGTTTGATCTCCTTGTCGCCACGGGGGAAGTGGACTGTGCTTGCATCGTTATCCTGTCGGCTGAACTCCAGATAGAAGCAGTGGCTGCAGGGGTGTTGCAGCAGGTCGTGGCTCCAGCTGTTATCCAGCACCCAGTAGGCGAGGTTGTCACCGGATCGGTAAAAGGCCACCAGCTCCTGTTCGGTATTGTATTTGGCCACGGTGGCGGTGATCCCCAGTTTGCCGAACTTCTGCCCGCTATTCTGGAGCTCTTTGATCAGCGGGATCTCCACCCCCAGGCTGGAGCAGCTGTTGCCGGAAGCGAGCTCCAACCCTTGCAGGCGGATATGAGCGCTGTAGAAGCGCGGATCGCGCAGCAGCTCCATGTCTTTGGCGCCGCAGTTGAACTCAAATTGTGCCAGCTGTTTGTTGATGGCGGCATCCAGCTCCCGGTGGCGTACGGCCATGGCTCCCTTGAGCTCGACAACCTTCTCTTCCAGCAGATGAAAGGCCATCGGCTTGGCAAACCACAGGCCGAGAAACTGGCTGCCCACGACAGGCAGGACGAACAGCAACAGAGCGATCCAGACGGGTGATTTACGCAAAGGAAGTACCTGCCAGTTTCATGAGACACAAATGGACTTAGCCATCATAGAGCATTAGTGCAATCAATTTGAGTCCGAGTTGTCACACTTGTTGATTGATTTTTTAACTGCATGATTTTAAATGTGTTTATTATTAACTTTGGCTAGATTCAATCGCTGACCTGTCATAAATGACAATTGCTCAGCTTATCCGAACTGCATTAGAGTAGCCCTGCGGTTTGACTCACCGTGTGTTCAATACTCCTGTATCTGTTTTTTGTCAGTAGCACAGAGTGTTAGTTTTGATATGAGTGTTCCTTTTGGTCCCCTTTGAGGGACCATTTTTCTGTCTGTCATCCCGCCCTGTCCCGCATCTGTAGCCCGTCATCCTTGGTATTCTCCCTCTGCTTTGGGTTATGCTTGCCCGCTTAAATTGCAGAAGCGGGATCTTCATCCATAGCTGTGGCCCGATCGCCGCTGCTACCATGAGGCGACATGGATGATGCTGGGCATACGGAAAGGCGCATGAAACTCACTACACAGCTTGTCTCATTTATCACCCTTTGCGTGATCGCAGCCATGGCGACCGTGCTGATTGGCGGGGTGTTCAGCTTTCGCGAGCTGGGCATGGAGTTGCAGCAAAAGAAGGTCGATGCGCTGGTCGAAGTGATCGACAAGCAGCTCGATGTTGCTCACGACATGGAAGATATGAGCCACTGGCTGCCTACCCTGCTGCGGGCTGCCCATGTGGTAGAGCTGGAGGTGCGCCAGAATAACCAGCGGGTCTACTGGTTCCGCGATGTGCGCAATCCGGTCGACGAGCAGCTGCTGGTGCCATACAGCCACCCGCTGCCCCATCAGGCCGGCATGCAGGCCAACTTCAAACTGGAGCGCCCCTTCAAGGAGGCGGAATACTCTATCAAGGCGATGTCCGGCATCTCGCTGGGCATCTTTATCGTGGTGTTCGGTCTCTGGTACTCCATCCGCTGGCTGCGCCAGCAGTTGCGCGGGGCCGAGCTGCTGGGCATTCGCGCCCAGCTGATCCTCGATGACAAGCTCTCCAAACTGAGTCATGACCCCGCCGAAGAGTGGCCGGTGGCCGCCAGTCAGGCCCTCGATCATCTGCTCGCCGAGCTGGCGGATGCCCGCAAGGAACGCAGCCGCTTCGACAACTTCATTCGCAGCAACGCCTTCGTCGACAAGATGACCGGCATCGGCAACCGGCTGTTTTTCGACAACCGGCTGGAGAGCGCCATCATGGAGGCGAGCGTGATGAGCGGCGGCGTGCTGCTGATCGATCTCGCCTGTCTGGAGGAGCTGGAGGCTGATCAGTTCGAGTTGCTGGGGCACGATTTGATGATGGAGGCGAGCGCCACCATCGGTGCCTTCGTGCGCAAACACAACGGTGCCCTGCAGGCCCGCTATGCCGGTCAGGTTTTTGCGGTATTGCTGCCCAATATGTCCGAGAGCGAGATGGTGGATAGCGCCAGCCAGCTGCTCAAGAGCCTGCAACGGCTGCACTGGCCGCAGGAGGTCAACCCCGAGACTGCGGTCTATCTCGGCGCCGTCTGTTATCAGGCACAAGACAGCCTGCTCAAGGTGCAGGAGGAGGCGGAGCTGGCCCTCAAGAGCGCCCGTCTGCAAGGGCACAACGGCTGGTTCCTCTACGAGAAGCAGCTGGATGAGGAGCAGAGCAGCAAGGGCACGGTACGTTGGCGCACCCTGATCAGCCGCCGTCTCGAAGAGCACGGCATCGAATTTTACACTCAGCCGATCCAGCAGGATCGGGGGCAGGTGGTGTTGCAGCAGGAGCTGCTTACCTATCTGCACGACGAGCAGGGACGGGCTTTGCAGGCGGGGATCTTCATGCCGATGGCGGATAAGGTGGGCTTGTTGCTGCAACTGGATCGGCTGGTGGCGGAGCAGACCCTCGCCCTGCTGCGCCAGCGCTCCGAGCAGAGCTGCCCCATCAGCCTGACCCTCAGTGCCCAGAGCCTGCTCAACCGCGAGTTCCAGCGCTGGCTCTTCTTCGCACTGTTCCAGCTGCCGCGCAGCACCAACGAGCGGTTGATCCTGCAACTCTCGGAATCCCAGGTGACCCGCCACTTCGAGGCGCTCAAGCGGCCGCTGCGCTCTTTGCGGATGCTGGGTTGCCAGCTGGCCATTGATCATGCCGGTCAGGATGTGGTGAGCACCCAGTACATCAAGGAGTTCGAGATCAACTTCCTCAAGCTGCACCCAAGTCTGGTACGGGAAATCCATGCCCGTCAGGTCAACCAGATGGCGGTACGCAGTCTGGTGGGGGGCTGCGCCAATACCCGCACCCGTGTGCTGGCAGTGGGGGTGGAGAGTGGCGACGAGTGGAAGATGTTGCGCCACCTCGGGGTGCATGCCGGGCAGGGGCCCTGGTTTGCCGAGCCCCAGCGTCTGGTGCTGGAACCGGCTGGTGATTGAGATAAACAACAGAGGGTCGCCTTGGGGCGACCCTCTGTTGTTTGCGATGCTGTTTGCGGTTGCCGTAAGGCAGGGATCACAGTCGCCCCTGCTCCCGCAGCCCGGCGAGCCCTTGCATGCCGCCAGTGTGGATAAAGACGATTTTGCTGCCGGGGGCGATACGGCCCGCCGCCAGTTCGCGAAACAGACCCCACATCGCCTTGCCGCTGTAGATCGGCTCAAGGGGCAGATCGGTCGTGGCGCTGAAATCCTGCACCCACTGCCAGAGGGCCGGGCTGAATTTGGCGTAGCCACCATCGTGGTGATCGAGCGCGATGCGCCAGCCGGGGATATGGGCAGCCGCGGGATGGAGGCGACACACCTCGTCAGCGATAAAGCCGCCTCCTTTCAGTACCGCAATGGCGAGGATCTGCTCCCGATCCTGCTTGCCAGCGATCAGGCCCGCCAGAGTGCCGCCGCTGGCGCAGGGCAGTACCCAGAGATCCGGCGAGAAGGGCACTTCGCCGACCAGTTCCGCCACGCCGGGGATGGCCAGCGGGCTGCTACCCCCTTCCGGCACGATCAGGGTATCGGGGGCATCGAATTGGGCCAGCCAGGCGGGATCCTGCCGTCGCCGGTAACTCTGGCGGTCGACAAAAACGAGATCCATGCCCCAGCGCTGGGCATCCCGCAGGGTAGAGTTACTGACGGCGTCATATTCGCCCCGTATGATACCGGTAGTACGAAGACCAGATTGGCACCCCGCTGCCGCCAGCGCGTGGATATGATTGGAGTAGGCGCCGCCAAACGAGAGCAGATGCCGTTTGCCATGCTCTTTGGCATGCAGCAGGTGGTACTTGAGCTTGCGCCACTTGTTGCCGGAGATGGCCGGATGGATCAGATCATCCCGCTTGCACCACAGCTCGACACCATAGCGGGTCAGCAACGGATGGTGGAGGCGTTGCAGGGGGAAGGGAGGATGGCTTGACCCTCTGAGTCGGCGGAAAGGCTGGCTTGCAATGGTGAGTCCGTCTTTTAATCTGGAGGCTAATCTGCTGTTTATGTTAATATTTCATACATTTAATCACTATTGATGGGCGGGCTTACATGAAACAACTGTTCAGACGGTCGACGCCAAGCCGCCAGGTCGGGCTCTTGCTGGCCAATGACAGGATCATGCTGGCTGCGGTGGGCAATCCCCCCGTCTTCGCGACGCGCACCATCAACGGCCCACAGGAGTGGGCTGTGGCCATGAACGAGCTGTTCAGCCGTCATGGGCTGGCCAAGTCTACGGTGCGGGTGGCCCTCGCCGCCAGCCTTTATCAACAGATCCAGATCGACAAGCCTGCCGTGCCTGACGCCGAGATGGCGGGGGCGCTCCCCTGGGCCATCAAGGATTATGTCAGCGAACCCGTGCTGCAACTGGCGATGGATTATGTGGACTTGCCCACCCCGCCTGCCGGTCGCCCGCGCATCAATGTGATCTGCTTGCCCAAGAGCCGGGTGCAGCAGCTGGCCGATGCCATCAACGGCATCGCGACCCTGCAATCCATCATCAGCGACGAATTGGCGCTCACCTCTCTCTACGATGCTGACGAGACGGTGCGCATGCTGCTGTGGCAGCCCAAGGGGCAGGATCTGCAACTGCTGGTCTTCCATCAGGGCGGGCTCTGCTTCTCCCGCCAGCTGCGCGGTTTTACCAGCCTGACTGGCGAACATGAGCCGGACAGCATGCTGCTCGATTCACTGGCGCTGGAGATCCAGCGCTCCCTCGACTATCTGGCGGGCCAGCTGAAATTGCCCGAGCTGGGGCAGATGCAGTTCGCCGTCGCCTCGCCCTTTATCGGTACCCTGGTGCGCCACATGGAGCAGACCTTCGGCTTTGCCGTCTCCGCCATGGCCAACAAGGCGGTGCTGGCCGGCGTCGAATACCTCTCGGCTTATGCTGCCGCATTGGGGGATGATCAATGAGAGTGTTATTCCCCCTTGCTGCCATGGTCAACAAGACAATGTTGCTGGCTGGCGTCGAATACCTTTCTGCCTACGCAGCCGCCATCGGGGAGGATGCGTGATGAAACGTCAGATAAACCTCTATGGCGCCGAGTTTCGCCCCAAGCGGCAGTGGGCCAGCCTCAACCAGATGGCGCTGGTATGGGGCTTTGCGCTGCTGCTGATCCTGTTGACGGGTGTTGGTTACAGCTGGCAGCAGCAGCAGGTCAGCCGGGCGCTGGCGCAGCGCTCTGCCGAGCTGGAACTCAAGCGCAGCGAGGCGCAGCGGCTCGATGCCGAGCTGGCGCGCCATCAGGCAGATCCCAGGCTGCAACAGCAACTGGTCAACAAGCAGGATGAGCTGACGGCCAAGCAGGGGCTGATGCGCCAATTGGGCAGCCTGACCCTGCAAAAATCCCAGGGCTACGCCAGCGTGATGGCGGATCTCTCCCGCATTCGCAACAGCAACCTCTCGTTGCAGCGCATCGAGATCAACGAAGGGCGGATCAACCTCTCCGGCTTTGCCGGACGCAGTCAGGATGTGCCGGCCTGGGTCAACCGCTTCAAGCAGACCCCGAGTCTGGTAGGCAAGGAGTTTGGTGAACTGACCCTCGGCCGTGACAAGGAGGGTCGCCTGACCTTCCAGTTGAGCGGCATTGCGCGGGAGAAACCCTGATGCACCTGAAAACACAATGGCAGGCATGGGGCCAGCGTATCGCCGTGTTGAGCCAGCGGGAGCGGGTGTTGATCCTGCTGACTGGTCTGGTGCTACTGGGCGCGGCCGGACTCTACGGCTGGCTCGATGGCGCCGATACCCGCCTGCAGCAGGACCGCATGGCCCTGAGCGCCGCCGAGCGCGACCTCGAGATCATGGAGCTGGAAAACCTCGGCAAACAGGCCCGGCTCAAGCGGGATCCCAATCAGGGAGTTCGCGACCAGCTGGCGCAGGTCGAAGCGGATCTGGCCCGGATCGACGATGAGCTGAAGGCACAGACCGTCGATCTGATCCCGGCGCACGAGATGCCACTGGTGCTGGAGGCGCTGCTCTCCCGCTCCGCCAACCTTCACATGCTGGCCCTCAGTTCGCTGGAGCCGACCCCGCTGATGGCGGGGGAGCAGAAGGTCAATCTCTACAAGCATGGTATCCGGCTTCAGCTTGAAGGCGGCTATTTCGATGTGTATCAATATCTTAAAGCGCTAGAAGCCTTGCCGCGTCACTTCTACTGGAAGCAGTTCGACTATCAGGTCAAGGCCTATCCCGGCGCGGTGGTGGAGATGGAGATCTACACCCTGAGTACCAGCAAGGAGTTTATCCGTGGCTAGAGTGTTTGCGTTGTGCTGTTGCCTGTTCAGCTTGCTGGTACAGGCGGAGCAGGTCGAGGTATTGCAGGATCCCACTGCGCCGCTGGCTGATGTGGCGGTTGGCGCCCGTGCGACCGGCGAGAGCAGTGCCGGTTTGCCGAAGCTGCAGAGTGTGGTGCTGGGCAATGGCCCGGCACTGGCGGTACTCAATGGCAAGAGTTATCGGGTCGGGCAACAGGTGGACGGCTATACGCTGGTGGCCATCAATGCCGATGCCGTGGTGCTGGAAAAAGCGGGAAAACGCCATGCGGTAACACTGTTTGCCAGCAAGATCCGGGTTTGAGTCGTGCTTGCCTCTCGAGAGGTGAATCGGCTTTATCGAGTTTAATTGCAAGTCAGGGTGCCCTAATTACATGAAAAAACACCGTCTCTGTCTGATCACCGTGGCCATGATGGCTGCAGGCTGTACCACGTATCAGCACCCCGAGCCGACCCAGGCGAAGGATGCTCTCAAACAGGCCATGAACGAACAGCAGAAACAGGCTGCCCCTCTGACCGCCTTGCCCAAATCGGTGCAAAGTGAATTGCTGCAGTTGAACCGGCCGCAGATACCGGTCGGCATGCCGGAGAAGCGGCTGCGTATCGCGGCTCACGACGTGGAGGCGGTGGAGTTTTTCGGTTCCCTGTTCAAGGGCTCCCGCTACAGCGTGGCGGTGCACCCCGGGGTGGCCGGGCTGGTCTCCGTCGAGCTCAAGGATGTGACTCTGCCGGAAGTGCTGGCGGTGGTGGGCGACATGTACGGCTTCGACGTGCAGCGCAAGGGCAATGTCTTCCATATCTATCCGGCGGGTCTGCGCACCGAAACCATCCCGGTCAACTACCTGATGATGTCCCGTCGTGGCCTCTCCCGCACCTCGGTCAGCACCGGCGGGGTGACGGCCAATGACAGCAATAACAGCAGCGACAGCAGTTTTGACAGTGCATCGAACAACAACAGCACCAATAACTCCTCCGGCAACAACTCGAACGGCAACAGCAGCAATGGCACCCGTATCGAGACCGATACCAACAGCGACTACTGGACCGATCTGCGCGACTCTCTACAGACCCTGATTGGCACGGGTGATGGTCGCGCCGTGATCACCAGCCCGCAGGCGGGTCTGGTCACCATTCGCGCCTACCCGAAAGAGCTCAAGGCAGTGCGTGAATTCCTGAATCAATCCGATAGTCACCTCAAGCGGCAGGTGGTGCTGGAGGCGCGGATCATCGAAGTTGCCCTCAACGAAGGGTATGAGCAGGGGGTGGACTGGAGCGGTCTCTCTGCCAGCTGGGATGGCAACAAGGGGATTACCGGTGGCGGTTCACTGGCCAATACCCAGTTACCCACCACCCCTAATCAGATCTTCACTGCACTGGGTGGCGGCGCCGGTTTCAAGGTCTCTGACGGCAACTTCAATGTGGCGGTCAACCTGCTCAAGACCCAGGGCGATGTGAATACCCTCTCCAGCCCCCGTGTCACCGCGACCAACAACCAGAAGGCGGTGATCAAGGTGGGGACGGACGAATATTTTGTCACCAATGCATCGACAACAACCGTGAGCACGACGAGCGGTGACCGAACAACTCCCAATGTAGAGTTGACCCCTTTCTTCTCAGGTATCTCTTTGGATGTAACACCACAGATCGATGAAGAGGGTAAGGTGCTGCTGCATATCCATCCCTCCGTTATCGATACTGAAGAGCAAACCAAGACCATAAAGGTGACAGACAGCGATACGCTGGTGTTGCCGTTGGCGAAAAGCTCGATCCGCGAATCCGATACCGTGGTGCAGGCCAATAACGGTGACATCATCGTTATTGGCGGCCTGATGAAGACCGACAAGCAGGAGACCGTCAGCAAGGTGCCGTTGCTGGGGGATATCCCCTGGGTGGGTGAAGCCTTTACCAATCGTCGCGAGAGCACCAAGAAGGTGGAGCTGGTGATCATGCTCAAACCGACCGTGGTGGAGAAAGATACCTGGCAAAACGAGCTGCAACGCTCCTCCGAGCTGCTCGACAAGTGGTATCCGGCCAAGGGCTGACCCATGACACCAGATGCGGTCACCCTTATCCCGAACGGCCTGTGCTGCCTTGCCAGCACAGGCTGCTTGCTTGTCGTGGCAGGTGAGATCTCATGTACCTGACCCACTTCGGCCTGCAGGAGGCGCCGTTCAGCCTCACCCCCAATACCGGCTTCTACTACGGCCTGCCGCCTCACGAAGAGGCGCTGCAGGTGCTGAACTGGGCGCTGGCGCAGGGGGAGGGCTTTATCAAGGTGACCGGCGAGGTGGGTACCGGCAAGACCCTGCTCTGCCGCAAGTTGCTCAGCGAGCTGGGCTCGGAAGCGCGTCCGGTGCGGCTTGCCTGGTTGCCCAATCCCCACCTCACTCCGGCCGAGCTGCGCATCGCGCTGGCGCTGGAGCTGGGGTTGGCGGTACGGGATCAGAGCGAGCTGGATCTGACCGATCGTATCCATCGTCACCTGATCAGCCTGCACCAGCAGGGCAGCCGGGTGGTGGTGCTGATCGACGAGGCGCAAGCGCTGCCGGACGAGACGCTGGAGGCGGTCCGCCTGTTCGGCAATCTCGAGACCGAATCGAGCAAGCTGCTGCAGATCGTGCTGTTCGGCCAGCTGGAGCTGGATGCCAGACTGGGCAAGCCGCATCTGCGCCAACTGCGCCAGCGGATTGGCTTCTCCTACTGCCTGCGGCCGCTGCGTTTTGACGAGACCCGCGCCTATCTGGAGCACAGATTGCAGGTCTCCGGTTACCGCGGGGCACCGCTGTTTGCAGGTCGCGCCATGCGTCTGTTGTGGCGCGCATCGCGAGGGATCCCGAGACTGATCAATATCCTGGCGCAGAAGTGCCTGATGCTGGCCTATGGTCAGGGTGTGCGTCAGGTCGATAGCCGTCTGGTACGGCTCGCCATTCGCGATACCGACGATGCACGCCGCTTTGCGCCACGGCGCTGGTGGCCCCTGTTACTGTTGCTGGGGTGCGCCCTGGCTTATGGAGTCTGGCCATGAGCGTTATCAACCAGATGCTGAAAGATCTGGACCGGCGCCAGCAAGGATCCGAAGGTGCTGCTGTCTATATTGCCCCTGCGCGCCAGCAGGGATGGTGGATGTTGCTGCTGACCCTGATCTGCGGTCTGGCACTGGGGATCCTTGGTTGGCGAACCTGGATCTACTGGCAGCAGACCCATATCGTCTCGGCTGCCAGCGAAGTGCTAGCTCCCGATGCGGTGACTCCCGATGTGGTGGCAAGGGCCGCCGCGCCAGTCAGCCAGCCCGAGCCGGTCGAGGTTGCGGCCTCGCTGCCGCTGCCAAGCCAGGATGAGGTGAATGATGAGGCAGGCGAGAGTGACTCGGATGGCATGGCCGATGGTGCGTCCTTTGATGCCTCCAGCGATGTTGACGAGTCCGAGCCGACCGATGAAGAGCTGCAGCCCGAGCTTTACGCCGAACTGGCGGCAGAGCAGCAGGCCGTCGCCAGCGCGCCGCGCAAACCGAGCGTATTGAAGATCGAGACGGTCGAGCTGTCGGCCAAGGAGCTGGCGGCACTGGCGGAGCGCAAGGCGACCACCGCCATGGCCAAGGGAAGCCTGCGGGATGCGCAGGACAACTACTATCAAGTGCTGGCCCACGATCCCTACAATCAGGGGGCGCGCGAGCAGCTGGCGGGGCTGCTCTACGGCGAGGGCCGCCTGACCGAGGCGCGTCAGCTGCTGGAAGAGGGGATCCGGCTCGATCCCCAACAGGCCGATTTTCGTCTGCTACTGGCCCGCCTTGCCATCAGCGAGGGGCAGCAGCAGCAAGCGCTTGGCTGGCTGTCCGGCTATCAGCCGGATCTCGCCAGCAACATGGACTATTACGCCACCTGGGCCGGGCTGACTCAGGAGCTGGGCCAGAATGCCGATGCGGCGGCGCTCTATGTGAAGCTGCTGCGTCAGCAGCCGGATCAGGGCCGCTGGTGGCTTGGTCTCGGCGTGGCCGAGGATGGTCAGGGTCACAGCCAGCGGGCGCTCGATGCTTATCGCAACGCCTTGCTGCACGGCAACCTCGGCGAGGCATCGACCAACTGGCTGGAACAACGAATTGGCCAACTAACCCCTTGATAAACAGCAGGTTCGATTAGCAAAGCGGAATCGGATGCGGCAACGGGTGTGAAGTAACAGAGATCGGAGCAAACATGGCACAACCCAGACTGAAAATGCGCCTCGGCGACCTGCTGGTACAAGAGCAGATCATCTCTGATGATCAGCTGCAGCTTGCCCTGCTGCAGCAGCGTCAGACCGGCCGCAAGCTGGGCACCACTCTCATCGACCTCGGCTTTATCAGCGAGGTGCAGCTGTTGCAGTTCCTCGCCCGCCAGCTGGATGTGCCCTTCTTCGATCTCAACAACCTCACCATCGACGCCGCCGCGGTGCCGCTGCTGCCCGAAGTGCAGGCGCGTCGCTATCGGGCGCTGGCGGTCAACCTCACCGACGACAAGGTGACGGTGGCCATGTCGGATCCGGCGGATCTGAGCGCACTGGATGCCATCGCCGCCCTGCTCAGCCCGCGCATCATGGTGCTGGCGGTGGCGCGGGAAGGGCAACTGCTGGAGTATTTCGACCGCCTCTATCGCCGTACCCGCGAGATCGAGAGCTTCGCCGAACAGCTGCAGGAGGAGTATCAGGACTCCGGCTTCGAGTTGGGCTCCAGCAATCTGGGGGCTAACGACGAGGGAGAGGCGACGGTGGCCAAGCTGCTGCGCTCCCTGTTCGAGGATGCGGTGCAGGTAGGTGCATCAGATATCCACATCGAACCGGACGAGAAGGTGCTGCGCATTCGCCAGCGGATCGACGGCATCCTCCACGAAAATATCCTCAACGAGGTGCGCATCGCCCAGGCGCTGGTGCTACGCCTCAAGCTGGTGGCGGGGCTCGATATCTCCGAGAAGCGCTTGCCGCAGGATGGCCGTTTCAATATGAAGGTGCGCGGCCGTGATGTGGACGTGCGGATGTCCACCATGCCGGTGCAGTATGGCGAGTCGGTGGTGATGCGTCTGCTGGATCAATCCTCCGGCATCCTGTCGCTGACCGAGACCGGCATGCCGCCGGAGATCCTGACCCGTTTCCGTCGCCAGCTCAAACGGCCACACGGCATGATCCTGGTGACCGGCCCGACCGGGAGCGGCAAGACCACCACCCTTTATGGCGCACTCTCCGAGCTCAACCAGTCCAGCAACAAGATCATCACGGTAGAAGACCCGGTGGAATACCGTCTTTCTCGCGTCAATCAGGTGCAGGTCAACCCCAAGATCGGCCTCACCTTCTCCAACGTGCTGCGCTCTACCCTGCGTCAGGATCCGGACATCCTGCTGGTGGGTGAGATGCGGGACAACGAGACGGTGGAGATCGGTCTGCGTGGCGCCATCACAGGTCACCTGGTGCTGACGACACTGCACACCAACGATGCGGTGACCAGTGCCTTGCGCCTTATCGACATGGGGGCGCCCGGCTATCTGGTGGCGAGCGCCCTGCGGGCGGTGGTCGCTCAGCGGCTGGTGCGGCGGGTATGTGAGCACTGCGTCGAGGAGAAGGCGCCCGACGAAGGGCAGGCCACCTGGCTCACCGTGCTCTCCGGCGAGGTGCCCGGCCAGCACACCTATCACAAGGGCCGGGGTTGCCAGAGCTGCAACTTTACCGGTTATTCCGGCCGGATCGGGGTCTACGAGCTGCTGGAGCTGGATCAGCCGATGATGGATGCCCTGCGCCGCAACGATGCGGAAGGGTTCGCCAAAGCGGCCCGTCAACACGAACACTACCGGCCGCTTGCCCTCACTGCCCTCGATTATGCCCGTCAGGGAATCACCTCGGTGGATGAGGTGCTGCGACTGGCCGAGGATCTGGGGTAAGCGATGGCTAACTTTGCCTACAAGGGGCGTGACAGCCAGGGCAACGCCACCAGTGGCGTGGTCGAAGCGGCCAACGAGATGGCCGCCGCCGAGCTGCTGATGCGCCGCGGCGTGATGCCCACCGAGCTCAAACCGGGCAAGGCCAAATCCGCTGCCATCGACTGGTCACTGTTGCTGGAAGGGGGGGGCAAGCTGGATGAGCTGGTGATCTTCAGCCGCCAGATGTATGCCCTGACCCGGGCCGGGATCCCGATCCTGCGTGCCATCGCCGGGCTGGAGGAGAGCACTCACAGCAAGCCGCTCAAGCGGGCGCTTCATTCGCTGGGGGAAGATCTCGGCAACGGTCGCCCGCTTTCGAGCTCGATGCAGGCGCACCCCAAGGTATTCAGCAGCCTGTTTGTCGCCATCATCCATGTGGGTGAGAACACTGGTCAGCTGGAAGAGGCCTTCTTGCAGCTCGCCAACTATTTCGAGCTGGAGCTGGAGACTCGCAAGCGGATCAAGACCGCCATGCGCTACCCCAGCTTCGTGATGATCGCCATTGGTATCGCCATGGTGATCCTCAATATCATGGTGATCCCGGTGTTTGCCGGCATGTTCGCCAAATTCGGGGTGGAGTTGCCGCTGGCGACCCGCATTCTGCTTGCCACCTCGCACTTTTTTGTCAACTACTGGTGGCTGCTGCTAGCCATTCTGGCTGGGATGGTGTTCGGTTGGCGCCGCTGGGTCGCCACCACCAAGGGCAAGCTGACCTGGCACCGCTGGCAGCTCAAGTTGCCGATCGTCGGCACCATCATAGAGCGCTCCCTGCTGGCCCGTTTTGCCCGCAGTTTTTCCATGATGCTCAAGGCAGGGGTGCCGCTGAACACGGCGCTGACCCTGGTGGCCGATGCAGTAGATAACGCTTATATGGCGGGGCGGGTACGGGATATGCGCGCCGGTATCGAGCGGGGCGAGAGCCTGCTTCGCACCGCCAGCAGCAGCGGCCTGTTCACTCCGCTGGTGATGCAGATGATCGCCGTGGGGGAGGAGACCGGTCAGGTCGATGACCTGCTGCACGAAGCGGCCGAGTATTACGAGCGGGAGGTGGATTATGACCTCAAGAGTCTCACCGCCCGCATCGAGCCGATCCTGATCGGGATCGTGGCGGTGATGGTACTGATCCTGGCACTGGGTATCTTCACCCCCATGTGGGACATGATGCGCGCAGTTCGCGGCAAGTAACTCGGCATCTTCACGCCTGAGTGGTGGGACATGATGGGAGCTGTAAGAGGCAAGTGATCGGTGGAGTCGAGGGCTGGATGAGCAGACAGACGCAGCAAGATGATCGCTGGCTGACCGGATATCGGCGGATCGCCGTGATCATTCTGCTGATGATGATTGTTGCTACGTTGGTGCGTAGCTATCAGGGCCACCGGGAAGAGGCGCAGCAGCTCACCCTCACTTTACTGGGGGAGCAATTTGCCGAGCGGGCACAGCGTTTGCACGGCATTTGGCTCGATGAACGGCGTCCGCAGACACTGCATGTCGCCGGCAAGGGGTGGCAGTTTGATGCCCGAGGGTGGCCCCTGGGGCTGGTGCCGCTGCAATCCCCTTCGGAAAATTGCCGTCAGTTGTGGCTGGCTCTGATGGGTGAGACGAAGGGGGGCATGCCTCCCCTGCAGGTTCTGGCCCGCCCCGATGGCAATGGCTGCGAGATGGGGTGGGATGGTTATTGGCTGGTTTATCAGTTTTCTGACGGGCGGGTGATGAAAAAGCCTTGAATGAAACTAATCATATGACCCAACTACATGATTTTTTTGGGCCTGCATGAAATAATGTGGGGCATTACGGAGGGAGCATGACAATGAAACCAATGGCACCAACAATGCCGGAAAACGGGATGAGGAGACAGTCTGCCGGCTTTTCCCTCATTGAGCTGGTGATCGTTATCGTGATCCTGGGGATCCTGGCGGTGACTGCACTGCCGCGCTTTCTCGATGTGACTGACGAAGCGAAAAAGGCCAGCGTGGAAGGGGTCTCTGGCGGTTTTGCTACCGGCGTTTCGCTGGTGCGGGCGCAATGGGAGGCGGAAGGTCGCGCCAAACAGGACAGTCTCAATACCGTGTTCTATGACGGTAGTCGCTTCTATCTGACCACACCGACCGAGACCCAGGTCAGCAACGGCGAGCTGTCGCCCGGCTATCCGATGGATACCATTGCAAGCGGTAATCCCGATGTGGATCCGGCCAATCTGACCGCCGAACGTTGTCTCAATATTTGGGAGGGGTTACTGCAAAACCCGCCCAAGGCTACGGCCAGCTTCAATGAAGTGCGCGGTAGCGGCAATGACCTGAAATACTATGCCACAGTAAGCAGTAATGGACTGGATTCGGTCTGCCGTTACTATTTGGTCAATAGTTTGAGTAAGGGCAGTGATGGCAAGTATCAGGATCCGCAAGGCAAGACTGATGCATTTATGAGTTTCAGTTACCGTCCGGCGTCCGGTCAGGTGACCACCAATATTAACTGACAGAGGAAAGTGAAATGAAAAAACAGGCGGGTTTTACCCTGATCGAACTGGTTATCGTGATCATCATTCTGGGTATTCTGGCGGTCACCGCTGCACCCAAGTTCCTGAATCTGCAGGATGATGCTCGTAAGTCTGCTGCACAGGGGGTGCAAGCTGCATTGCAAAGTGCTTCAGGTTTGGTTTACAGCAAAGCGGTACTAAGTGGATATGAGACCAATGCTGGACCGATCTCTATGGCAGCCCCAATCGAAAAAGTTGCTGTAGCATATGGGTATCCGACTGCTGCGACAATCAGTGAAGCGGTGTCCCTGGATGGCTGGCAAGTGTCCGGCGCTGTTTCTAATAACACGATCACTTTTGTACCGAATGGTAAAGGTGATAGCTGTTCTGTGACTTATAAACAAGTGACAGTTTCTAGCGGTACGCCGACTATCAGCTTGGTTGGCTGTAAGTAATTGGACGATGGGAAGGGTGGGAGTCAATTCCTGCCCTTTCTGTTTATATGTTCGATTCAACTCATAAGGGCTTTACCCTGATTGAACTGGTACTGGTGATCCTGTTACTCGGGATTCTGGCCGCCTTTGCCGTGCCGAAATGGCTGGGCAAAGGCGGCTTTGAAACTCAAACCGTGCGCGACGAGCTGCTGACCCGGCTGCGGCTGGTACAGACCGTCAATATGCATGAGCCCACCAACCGCTGTACCCAGCTGGTGGTTGCCTCTCCCCGTTTTGCCCACCGAACTTATGCTGCGTGTCCCGCCAGCGATGATCTGGATACCAATAGTGGCTGGACTCCCCAGTTGGAGACCCGTGGTCGACTGGTTACGCCCTCTGCCGGTATCTCCATCTCCCTAGATAACAACAACCGCTTCGTGCTGCGCTTCGATCAGATGGGCAGACCGCTAGGCAACTGTGCCAACGGTTGTACCTTGCTGGTGAGTGATGGTCGCGAGACCAGTCGTATCAAGATTGAGTCAGAGGGGTTTATTCATGAGATCCCTTAAGCGCGGTTTCACCCTGATTGAGCTGATCGTTGGCATAGTGCTGCTGGCGGTGGCCTTGACCGGCATTCTTGGGTTACTCATCAATCAGTCGCCGCAGTCGGTGGATCCGGTGCAGCAGGTGCGGGCCGCTCAGCTGGCCCAGCGCCTCTCCGGCGAGATCTTGCAAAAGTCGTTTGATGAACATTCGGATCATAACGGTGGTCGTTATCGTTGTGGCGAGCAGGTGGCAGGGGTGACCATCTCTTCCTGCTCCACCAGTTATGGCCCTGATGGCGAGCCCGCATCCTATGCCTATAACGATGTGGATGATTTCGATACCGCAGGTAACTGGGTGGATGCCAACACCCTGACTCAAACTGAGGTGGGAATCAGCAGCGAGGAGTATCGCAACTATCAGGTGAAAATTGCGGTGAGCGGAGCCGATTTTAGCGACGGCACCGTCAAGAGTTGTGCCGCCCCCTGCTCTGTGGGCAAGCGTATTGATCTGCAGATCAAACTGCCGGATCAGAGCGTGCTCGACTTCTCCTTCTATCGGGGGAATTACTGATGGATCGCTCCGCTGTCGGGGGTTGCCTCTCTACCAGAATATCAGCGCCCCTAGCCAACTCCGGCGCCAGATTACGCCTGGCGGCTAATCGAACCCACCGCAAACCTCGGGGTAACCGTGGCTTTACTCTGGTCGAGCTGGTGATGGTGATCCTGCTACTCGGGATAATGGCGACCTTTACCAGCCAGTTTATCGGTATCGGTACCCAGATTTATGGCGATGCCAGCAGCCGTGAGCAGCTGATGAGCGATGCCCGCTTCGCTATGGAGCGGCTTAACCGCGAACTGCGCGATGCGGTGCCGGGATCGGAGCGGATCGAGACGACTGGCGGGACATGGGACGACACCGGTGCCTGTTTGCGGTTCTGGCCCATCAGCACCTCGAGCCGCTATCTGGCGCTTAACCGCGCCATGTCTGGGAGCACGTCCACCCTTGAGCTGGTGATGGCGACCCCGGCTTCTGCTGCCAATCCGCTGGATGTGGATGCCACCGCCGTTAAAAAAGACGATCAGCTGATAGTATTCCCCGTGCCGGACAAAAATGTCGGTTCGCTTACGGCAGGCTGCGATTATGGCCGCTGCGTAGCCAAGGTTACGGATGTGCTGACGCCCGTATCCGGAGCGCAAACCATCCGCTATACCAGCACCGAGAGTCTGACTGGCCTCTCTCCCGGCAGCCGGGTCTACTTTGCCAACCAGCAGGTTCGCTACTGTGTGGAAGGAAACACGCTGACCCGTGCCACAGCCCCCATTGGAGCATCCTTACCTGCACAGGGCGTGTTGATGGCGGACTCCCTTCGTATTGGCACCTTCTATAGGGAAACCTCGGCGTTTAACGCCGAAGGGGAGTTTGGCATGCGCTTTGTCTTCGAGCGCAAGGGGGGGTCGGTCACCTTCAACCACAAGATAGAGGTGTTCAATGTGCCCTGATCCACAGGCTTTCGGACGGATGCGAGGCAGTGCCTTGATGATCGCCCTGTTTGTGATTGTGGTGATGGCGCTGCTGGCGGCTGCAATGGGCCGTTTTCTGGTCGATAGCGGCGAGAAAAATACCGTGGAGGTGCGCAGCGTGCGTGCCTTACTGGCCGCCCAGAGCGGTCTGGAAGTGGCACTCTATCGGTTGTTCCCCAAGCGCACGCTTGCCCAACCGAACCCACCTGCGGTCTGCCTGGCAAGCAGCCCACTGAGCTTTGCCAGCAATCCAGGGCTGACCAACTGTCAGGCTGTGGTTCGTTGCGCCACGGTGCCGGTGACCTATAACGGATCTGTGACCAATGGCTATCGTCTCGAGAGTGTCGGAACCTGTGGCAGCTCGGACCTTAACAGTGCCAACCCTGATTTTGCCGTGAGCCGAACCCTGATGGTTGAAGCTTATGATGGAGGAGCGCCGTGAATCGTGATGGCGATGATGTCGGTTGTGTTAGTCACTTCTGGCTGGAGTGGTTATCGCTGTTTCAGTGCAAGTCATTCGCCTGCACTTTGTACTGACGATCGATATTGTGGCAGATGATACAAGTGGAGAGGAAAGTGATGGATTTTAAATGGCTGGTTGGTTTATTACTTTTCTGCGGTACAGCTGTGGCGCAACAATATAATTTATCCATCAATCAATACCCACCATGTAATACCACATGGCAAAAGTCAGGAAATGTTTACACCTGTACTGGTGGTAATGGTCAGGTAACATTAAACGACGGTGATGTGATTGTCGCTAGTCAAGATTCAACGCTGAGTGCAGATGCCGGGATTTCTCTCACGAATAACAAGATTGGCAGTGCCTCAAGTAGAATAAACCTTAAGGCTAATTTTGGTGGCATTGTATCTCAAGGATATCAAAACACCATATATGGTGATGTTTTAGCTGGTGGCTCAAATATTACACTGAACAATATCTACTTATACGGAAGTATTACTACCAGTGGAAACGTGTCGCTAAACTCGGGAGTTGTTCAGGGAAATATCACCAGCAGTAGTAACTCTGTCAGTGTGACTAATGTGCAGTTATCAGGAGATATCAGTGCAAATAGTTCGTTGACGATATCTGGCGGAACTTATAGTGGTAATATTACCATGCGCTCAAATAATCCAGTGACGTTCAACTCAGTTAATATGACTAGTGGAAGTGTCTCTGGGGCTAGCTCTTTTAATGCAACAGGTAGCCAACTGGGATCTCAGGGAAGTCCTGTCATTATCTCGACCACATCAAATAATATCACTGTTACCAATTCTACGGTTTATGGAAATCTGACTGCTGCAACAAATAATGCCGGTGGGGTGGTGAATGTCAACAATAGCTCTGTGACTGGTACTTGCCTACCAGTGTCAAATCCGGTAAATGCTTGTGTCCCGGCACCTGTTGCCTTGTATCAGCTTGAAGAGAGTAAGTGGACTGGTGTTGCAGGAGAAGTCAAAAACGCTGTTGCTGATGTGCTACATGGTCGCGCAATGAGGGGCGCGAAAACTAATACTGTGTCGCCTGCATTACCTGCAAACGCGAATAATCTTGGTACTTGTGGTTATGGTGAGTTTACTGGCAGCAGTAATCAATATATTGAAGTGCCACATGACGCTCGTCTGTCATTTTCCAATCAGTTAACTGTTTCTGCTTGGGTATATCCGGTAAGTCGGCCATCAGCTGGTAATTTGTATTCTATCGTGTCAAAAGATGGCAACTATGAGTTTCATCTGGATAGTCAAGGCAGAGTGTTCTGGTATTGGGAAAGAAGTTCTGGCGTGAACCAGACACTGACAACAAACACCAAAATACCGTTAAATACATGGTCCCATATAGTCATTCGCTATGATGCAATGGCTGCTGGCAATCAACGTCAAAAAATATATATCAATGGAGTCGCTGATACAGCTAGAGGTAATGATGGAAACTCGTTAAGAGCAAATACACAAAATTTGGAGATTGGCCGAGATTATATTGATAGTCGCAGCTTTAATGGCCGAATTGATGAGGTTGCTATTTATGGTTCGGCCCTGTCTGACACTCAGATAGCTGAGTTATATAGTCAACGTCATCCCTGTGGTGGCTCGACATTGATTTGTGAGACCGATGATTTCTCCCTGCCGCTCGGTGATAGGTGGGCCGTCAAGCAGAGTGCTGGAGGATTTATACCATCCATTACAGCAGACCGACGTTTACGGATGACACAAGCCAGCACGGGACAAGCAACCTCTGCGACTTATCAGCGGCTATTTCCTGCTGCTGGCAATCTGGTGACGCTGACATTTAATCACTACGCCTATGGTGGCACGAGCACTGGTGCAGATGGTATGACCGTTGTGCTTTCTGACGCGTCGGTGACGCCACAGCCAGGTGCTGCGGGGGGGCCCTTGGGTTATGGCCATTATCAACCGAGTAACTCACCTGGATTTGCTGGCGGTTGGCTCGGATTTGGCTTGGATGAATATGGCAACTTCTCATCCTTTGGGGGGGGGGGGAAGTGTGGGCTATCGCCCGCAATCGGTTGTCGTGCGTGGCTCGGGATCCAATTTTTCCGGATATAACTATCTGCGAGGCACCTGTAATAACGGAACTACCAATGTTAATACCAGTTGCTTGAGTCCAAAGGTAGATGGTAACGGTAGCGCCAACCATCGTTACCGTCTGACGATTGATTCACGAACCAGTGGGCGAGCGATGGTCAAAGTAGAGCGTGATACGGGAAGCGGGTTTATCTCTCTTATCGATTCGTTTGATGCGCTGGATCCTGCATTAGGGCAAAGTCCGTTACCGCAAGACTTTTATGTGTCATTGACAGGTTCTACAGGTGCCCTGACCAATATTCACGAACTCGATAACGTAGAAATATGTGCGCTGAAATCAAGAGAGGTAGGCGTTCAGGTAGATCATTTCGAGTTGCAGTATTCGGGTCAACCTCTGACCTGCAATCCGGAAGAGATCACTATCAAGGCGTGTGCAAATCCAGATTGCAGTCTGCTGATTACCGAACAAGTTGCTGTTTCCTTGTTGCCACAGAGTCTCCAGGATGGTGGTTGGTACCCACTGTCTGGTGCCAACAATGTGAGTGGCAATACGGTGACCTTTACCGGTGGAACGGGCAAAGTTTTGTTGCGTAACAATACTCAGACCCAAGTGACGTTGGGCGTGAACAATTCCGTTCCTGCTGTCAAACCACTCAGTGAAACCTTGTGCAAGGCCGGGGCCGGTACGCCCAGTGCGGCAGCCTGTACCCTGAACTTTGCCGATAGCGGCTTCTTCTTTGATGTGCCTGATACTTATTCCAACCAGCCTCAGGATGTGACTATCAGTGCGGTCAAAAAAGACGATATTACCAAGCAATGTGTGCCCGGATTTACCGGCGTGAGGTCTGTCGGCTTTTGGGGAACGTACAACAATCCAAATACCAATAGCTTTGGTAGCAAGATCTCCATCGATGGCAACGCCATTGCAACTTATGCCGCCAGTGTTCCTTCACCAACACCAACCACCCTCAACCTGACTTTTGATAATCAGGGTAAAGCGACCTTGAAAAAAGTGACCTACCCGGATGCGGGTCAGATGCAGTTTTCAGCCAGTCATAATGGCAGTGGTGAGACGGCGGGTCTGGTGATGACGGGGTCCGACACGTTTGTGGCTCGCCCGGTCGGTCTGTGCATCACGCCCCCGCAAGGGGTCTGCGCGGCAGGTGACAGCAGCTGTCCGGTATTCAAAAAAGCGGGGGAAACGTTCCAGGTAGATATCAAGGCGATGGCCTGGGAATCCGCCAATGATGGGGATATCTGCGTAGGGAATCAGACTACGCCCAACTTTGCCCTGCCCAATATTGCTCTGGGCAGTACGCTGGTGGCACCCAATCCGGGCACCAATGCAACGCTGGGTACTACCGCCTATAGCCATGTGGCTGCGGCCAACAGTGCCAATAACGTTAGCCAGACCGTGAGCGAGGTGGGAGTGTTCCGGATGACGGCGACGCCACCGGCGGCAAAGTCGCCAGAAGGAAGCACTATATCTACGGGCTATTTCGGCTACACCATCCCTCCCGCCAGCAGCATGCCGGTGGGCCGCTTCGTACCCTGGGATTACAGTTTGAGTAATGGTTTTATCACGCCTGCCTGCAATGCCTTTACATATATGAGCCAGCCCTTTGCCAGCGGTTTTGTTCTCACTGCACGCAATCTGCAGAAAGGGACGACAGAGAACTATCAGGGGGCGTTCGCTAAAGGGGTTGCTGAGATGGTGGCTGCCAATGCTCTGGATGGGGTTGCGCGAGACAAGCGTATTACACTATCTCCCTCGCTCAGCTGGGCAAGTGGTATTGCGAGCGTTAATCAGCAGTCACCTTTGGGGCTGAATACCCGCTTTGATCGTGCAGCGAGTCCAGAAGCACCTTTCGCCACGTTGAGCTTTGGTCTCAAAGTCGATGATAAGGATGGCGGGAATACACTGTTGGCTAATTCAAATATGAATACTGCTGTCGCTGGGACATGTTCCGGATCGGGGTGTAATGCGGTGCTGCTGGGTACTCAAAAACTGTTGTACGGCCGCTTGCAGGCTGGTACGGCGGCCGGCCTGGCCTCGGCGCCGCTGGCCATTCCACTGCAGATGCAATATTACGAAGGGGGCAACTGGCTGCAAAACAAGGAAGATCAATGTACCCAGCTCTCTTTGGCCAATCAGAGGTTCACTTTCCTCAATCCGAGTCACACCTTTGATGCGGCGACTCGCGAGCTGAATCTGGGGGCGGGTCGCAAGATCAAGCTGGGGTTGGGTAGTTCTGCACCGGGTGGGGATGCTGCACTGGCGAAAGACGGAGAGATCCTGTTCCACTTTGCCAAGCCGGACATCTCGGTGCGCATTCCCTACAAGGTCGATTTGGCAAAACAGCCATCATCGCCACTCTGGTTGTCTGACCCAACGAGTGCCAATGACGGCAACCTGCAAGGTGAGGCCATTTTCGGCTCCAGCCGGGGTAATGACAGAATTATTTATCGGCGCGAAGTATTGCAGTAATTGATGTGTAAGGGGGGTTGGCTCAACAGCATCCCCCTAAATCCTTGTTTATTAGTGTTTGCAAGCGTGTGCGGGTGAGTGATGACTCGCATTTTTGTCGCGCCTGATTGATTGGCGACAGTTTGAGCGCTTGCCCATTGGGGTGGGCATTGGTAAAGTTAGCCGGTTTTCTGCACCTCCAAATTCTTAGGATTTCCCGTAGCCATGTTCAAAAAGCTCAGAGGCGTCTTTTCCAACGATCTGTCGATCGATTTGGGAACTGCCAACACCCTGATCTATGTAAAAGATCAAGGGATCGTCCTTAACGAACCCTCAGTTGTCGCCATTCGCCAAGAGCGCGGGAACGCCAAATCGGTCGCTGCTGTCGGTCATGCCGCCAAGCAGATGCTGGGCCGTACCCCGGGCAACATTTCCGCAATCCGCCCGATGAAAGATGGCGTGATCGCCGATTTCTACGTGACCGAGAAGATGCTGCAGCACTTCATCAAACAGGTTCACGACAACAACTATTTCCGCCCCAGCCCGCGTGTGCTGGTGTGTGTACCGTGCGGTTCCACCCAGGTTGAGCGTCGCGCCATCAAGGAGTCCGCACTGGGCGCCGGTGCCCGCGAGGTCTACCTGATCGACGAGCCTATGGCTGCTGCCATCGGTGCCGGCCTGCCGGTATCCGAAGCGACCGGTTCCATGGTGGTTGATATCGGTGGTGGTACCACTGAAGTGGCCATTATCTCTCTGAACGGTGTGGTCTACTCCCAGTCAGTCCGTATCGGTGGCGACAAGTTTGACGAAGCGATCATCAGCTACGTCCGTCGCAACTACGGCAGCCTGATCGGTGAAGCGACTGCCGAGCGCATCAAGCACGAGATCGGCTCCGCCTATCCGGGCGAAGAGGTGCGCGAGATTGAAGTCCGTGGCCGCAACCTGGCTGAAGGTGTACCGCGCAGCTTCACTCTCAACTCCAACGAGATCCTGGAAGCGCTGCAAGAGCCGCTGTCCGGTATCGTTGCTGCCGTCATGGTGGCGCTGGAGCAGTCTCCGCCCGAGCTGGCTTCCGACATCTCCGAGCGCGGTATGGTGCTGACCGGTGGTGGCGCACTGCTGAAAGATATCGACCGTCTGCTGATGGAAGAGACCGGCATTCCTGTCGTCGTGGCCGAAGATCCCCTCACCTGTGTGGCCCGTGGCGGCGGCAAGGCGCTGGAGTTGATCGATATGCACGGTGGCGATCTGTTCCACTACGAATAAGACCCAAAGCCGGCCAGCGTGCCGGCTCTTTTTTGACGACCCATGAAACCCATTTTTGGTAGAGGCCCTTCGCTTCAGTTACGGTTGTTTCTCGCCGTCATCATCTCCATCGCTGCCATCGTCGCGGATTCCCGCTTCGGTGTGTTTACCCATGTCCGCGTCTACCTCAGTTCGTTAGTCAGTCCCCTGCAATACATGGCCAATGCGCCCGGCACCCTGCTCGACACCATGTCGACCCAGGTGCAGACCCGCGCCGATCTCATCGAGCAGACCAAACAGCAGGAGCAACAACTGTTCACCCTGCGTGCCCGCCTGCTCAAAATGGATCAGCTGGAGCACGAGAACCAGCGGCTGCGTGAGTTGCTCGGTTCGCCGGTACACAAAGAGTCCCGCAAGATGGTGGCCGAGCTGCTGTCGGTGGACTCCGACCCCTTCAGCCATCAGGTGCTGATCAACAAGGGGGCACTGGATGGCGTCTACAACGGTCAGGCAGTGATCAACGATCAGGGTGTGATTGGTCAGGTGCTCCATGTGGGCTCCACCACCAGTCGCGTGCTGCTGATCACCGACTCCAGCCACGGCATTCCGGTGCGGGTGCTGCGCAACGATTTGCGTGCCATCGCTTCCGGCAGTGGCGAGCTCGACAAGCTTGAGCTGCGCAACCTGCCGCGCAACACCGATATTCAGGTGGGTGATCTGCTGGTCACCTCGGGTCTGGGTGGCCGCTTCCCGGAAGGTTATCCGGTGGCGACAGTGACCCGCTCCGAGTATGTGGAAGGCAAGCCTTTCGCCCAGGTCGAGGCCAAGCCGCTGGTGGAGCTGGACAGGCTGCGCTATCTGCTGCTGCTGTGGACCGACAAGAAGCCTGAAGTACATGATGAGGATGGCGAACGGGCGGCTCCCGCTGCGTCCGCCGCAGGAGCCACTCGCTGATGCTAGAACCCGCCAGCGGCAGGATCTGGATCTGGATCTCGATCCTGCTGGCCTTGAGCCTGTCGATCCTGCCGCTTCCTTTTGAATTTGACCCCTTCCGTCCGGACTGGCTGGCCATGGTGCTGATCTACTGGGCGCTGGCCTTGCCGCACCGGACCAACGTTGGCACCGCCTGGGTGGCGGGCCTGCTGCTGGATGTGCTGCTTGGCAGCACCCTCGGCGTGCGGGCGATGGCGATGGCCATTACCACCTATCTGGCGGCCTTCCAGTTCCAGAAGATCCGCAACTTCTCCCTCTGGCAGCAGGCACTGATCATCGGTGGCCTCTCGCTGGTGGGTAAAATGACGGTATTCTGGGCCGAGCATCTGTTCAGCCAGGCCAGTCTCAACTTCTCCTACTTTTGGTCGACGTTGACGACGATGCTAATATGGCCCTGGGTGTTTCTGGTGCTGCGCAAGGTGCGGCGCCGCTTCAATATCAGGTAAATATGAACAAAAACAACGAACCACAACTCTATCTCGCCTCGGCTTCTCCCCGTCGCCGTGAACTGCTGACCCAGATTGGCTACCGCTTCGAGGTGCTGAAACTGGATGTGCCCGAGCAGCGGGAAGAGGGTGAAAAGGCGCAGGATTACGTCTGCCGTCTCGCCCGTGACAAGGCGATGGCGGGCGTGGCGTGTGCGCCGACGGCGTTGCCGGTGCTGGGTGCCGACACCATAGTGGTACTGGGCGACCGGGTACTGGAGAAACCGTCCGATCTGCTTGATGCCAAAGATATGCTGGAGTCCCTCTCCGGCAAGGTGCATCAGGTGATGACGGCGGTGGCGCTGGCCAACAAGGATCGTTGTGACGTGCGTCTGGTCACCACCAACGTGGCGTTTCGCAAGCTGGACGAGGCCGAGATCGAGGCCTACTGGCAGACCGGTGAGCCCTGTGACAAGGCCGGGGCTTATGGCATTCAGGGTATTGCGGGCAAGTTTGTCAGCCGCATCGAAGGGAGCTATAGCGCCGTGGTCGGCCTGCCCCTGCTGGAGACAGACCTGCTGATCAAGCATCATCTGGAACAGCTCAAATAATTTCCCGTCAGCTGTGCTCTGCTGCGTTTCTCCCTTGCGCGCGTTGTACCGGATTGGCTCTATAGAATTCAAAACTGGAACAGGCAAGGTTACTTATGTCGGTAGAACTGCTGGTTAACGTTACCCCCTCCGAAACCCGGGTCGCTCTGGTCGAAAACGGTCTGCTGCAGGAAGTGCATGTAGAGCGTCAGGCCAAACGCGGCATCGTGGGCAATATCTACAAAGGCAAGATCAGTCGGGTGCTGCCCGGCATGCAGGCGGCATTCGTCGATATCGGCATGGACAAGGCGGCGTTTCTCCATGCCTCCGACATCGTGCCGCACACCGAATGTGTGGCGGTGAAGGAGAAGGAGCAGTTTCAGGTCGGCAACATCGCCGAGCTGGTGCGTCAGGGGCAGGACATCATGGTGCAGGTGGTGAAAGATCCGCTGGGTACCAAGGGTGCCCGTCTCACCACCGATATCACCTTGCCATCCCGCTATCTGGTCTTTATGCCGGGCAGTGCCCACGTCGGTGTCTCCCAACGTATCGAGTCCGAAGCAGAGCGGGAGCGCCTCAAGCGTACCGTAGCTGGCTATGTGGACGAGCTGGGTGGCTACATCATCCGCACCGCTGCCGAAGGGGTGGGGGAGCAGGAGCTGGAGCAGGATGCTGCCTTCCTGAAACGGCTGTGGCGCAAGATCCTCGAACGCAAGCAGAAGTATCCACCCTGCAAGATCCTCTACGAGGATCCCAGTCTGGCATTCCGGGTAGTGCGCGACTTCGTCGGTGCCGAGCTCGACAAGATCCGCGTTGACTCCCGCCAGAGCTTCGATCAGCTCAAGCGCTTCACCGAAGAGTACGTGCCTGAGCTGGCCAGCAAGCTGGAGTACTACCCAGGCGAGTCGCCGATCTTCGATCTCTACGACGTGGAGAACGAGATCCAGCGGGCGCTGGAGCGCAAGGTAGAGCTGAAATCCGGCGGCTACCTCATCATCGACCAGACCGAAGCCATGACCACGGTGGATATCAACACCGGCGCCTTTGTCGGCCATCGCAATCTGGAAGAGACCATCTTCAACACCAACGTCGAGGCGACGGCGGCCATCGCCCGCCATCTGCGCCTGCGCAATCTCGGCGGCATTATCATCATCGACTTCATCGACATGCAGTCCGAGGATCACCGCCGCCGAGTGCTGCACAGCCTGGAGCAGGCGCTGTCCAAGGATCGCGCCAAGACCAACGTCAACGGCTTCTCCCAGCTCGGTCTGGTGGAGATGACCCGCAAACGCACCCGCGAGAGTCTGGAGCATGTGCTCTGCTCCGAGTGCCCCGAGTGCAAGGGGCGCGGCCGGGTCAAGACGGTGGAGTCGGTCTGCTTCGAGATCCTGCGGGAGATCATCCGGGTCAATCGTGCCTACGATGCGGATCAGTTCACCGTCTACGCCGCGCCTGCGGTGGCCGACTACCTCCATGGCGAGGAGTCCCACAGTCTGGCTGAGCTGGAAGTGTTCATCGGCAAGCAGGTGCGGGTAGTGAGCGAACCCCTCTGTGGTCAGGAGCAGTTCGACGTGGTGATGATGTAATTGGTCTATCGCTGGCTGAGTCGGGGCTGGTTGGCCCTGGGGGTCCTGTTCGTACTGATGGCCATGCTGGTCACCTTGGTACGGGTCGGGGGCCCTTTGCTGAATCAATACCGAGAGAGTCTGATCCACACTCTGCTGGGCGATTCACAACTCAAGGTCAGCGTGGAGCAAGTGGGGCTGGACTGGACACAGTCCGGGCCCGCCCTCGAACTGCAGCAACTCGCCATCGCCCCGGATTCGGGGCGTTTTGCCGTACAGCTCGGCAAAGCCTGGGTGCATCTCGACTTCTGGCGCACCATTAACGAGCTCAAGCCGGTGTTTGGCGAGCTGATCCTGAGCGATGGCGATATCACCATCGACTTGCGCCAACCGGCTGACGAGAGCCCCTCCGGCGATCCTCAGCAGGGCGCCCTGCTGCGCTTTCTGCTGACCCAGCTCTCTACCTTCGATGTGCACAACACCCGTCTCAGCGTCACCACCTCCCTCGGTGATCTGCGCGCCCTCGACATCGCCCAACTGCGCTGGCAGAACCGTGGCAAGCGCCATCAGGGGGTCGGCAAGGCTTACCTCATCAACGGGGTGGGCGAGAGCACCCTCGATCTGATTCTGGATGTGGACGCCCCGACTGCCCGGCTCGATCGCCTCAAGGGGCAACTCTATCTGGGGGCCCGCCAGCTCGATATCACCCCGACCCTGGCCAAAATCCATGCGGGCGAACCCAAGGTTGCCGGTCAGCTCGACTTCCAGCTCTGGAGCGAGTTTGACAGCGGCAAGCTGGGCAATACCCTGCTGGCGTTTGGCAACAATTACCTGATCTGGAAGGATCCCAAGAAAGGGGATATGCACCGTTTCGGCCTCGATGGTGGCAAGATCCAGCTGCGCCGTGAGGGCACCGACTGGCAACTGGCCAGCCACAACGTCAACTTCAAGCTGGACGGCAAACCCTGGTTGCAGAGCCGCTTGCAGCTGGAGCGGATTGGGGATCGGGTGCAGGGCTATCTGCCCAGCATAGAGTTCGACAAGATCACCCAGATCAGTCAGCTGGTCTCGGCGCTCTACCCCACACTCTGCGAGACCCTGCGCCAGACCAATCCGCAGGGTTCGGTGCAGGATCTGACGCTGCTGGCCAATGCCGATTGGCAGGATCTCTCCCTCAGTGGCCGCTTCAGCAAGGTGCGTCTCAAGGCGTGGCAGGATATACCCGGGATGCAGGATCTCAACGGCGAGTTCTGGCTTACCCCGACCGGCGGTAGTGCCAGATTGGCGCTGGCGAACGACAAGGTGGATCCCGCCCGTCACTTCAAGATGCCGATCCCGGTCGACAACTTCTCGGCCCGCCTCGACTGGTGGCGCGAGGAACAGGGCTGGGTGCTCTACGGGCAGGATATCGCGCTGGATAACCCGGATCTGACCCTGTCCAGCCGTTTTCGCCTCGATCTGTTCGAGCACCCTTTCCTGGCCCTGACCGGCCGCATCGATGTGAAGAATGCGGGCCATGCGGATCGCTACTTCCCGCTGCAGGCGATGGACAAGGGGCTGGTGGATTACCTGAGCGGCGCCATCAAGGGGGGCAAGGCCAAGGGGGCCGACCTGCTCTGGTATGGCGAGTTCAGGGACTTTCCCTACGACAACGGCAAGGGCATCTTCCAGGTGGCGGTGCCGCTGGAGCAGGCAACCTACGAGTTCTTCCCCGGTTGGCAACCGCTTACCGACCTGCAGATCGATCTCTTGTTCCAGAATGCTGGCCTCGATATGCGCAGCCGTTCCACCAAACTCGGCAAGGCGAGCTCCGACTCGGTGCATGCCTGGATCCCGGATCTCTCCCCCGGTGCCCATCTCTATGTGGATGCCAAGGTGCAGGGGGAAGGCAAGGCCATCAGCGACTACCTACAGGACTCCCCGCTGGGCAGTTCGGTAGGTCAGGCGCTGCGGGAGATCGAGATCCGCGGCCCGATGGCCGGTTCGGTCAAGCTCGATATTCCTCTCGATGGCGAGAGCGAGGTGAAGGCGAGCGGCGATGCCACCTTCAGCAACAACAAGGTGCGGGTTGCCAGTCTGGATCTGCCGCTGGAGAAGGTGCAGGGGCGCCTCGAATATGACAACGAGCAGACCCGTTTCAGCAACCTCAAGGCGAGCCTGTGGAACCAGCCGCTGACCCTCGACTATCAGGGGCGCCAGCATCCGGATCACTATCAGGTCGACCTCGATTTCAAGGGGCAGTGGGATAGCCGGCGTCAGCCCACTGCCATCTCTTCGTACGGTATCCTCAACGGTCGCAGCAACTGGGGCGGCAAGCTCGGGTTGACCCTGCCCGAGAGCAAGCCGCTGCGCTTCCAGCTGGCGCTCGACTCCAACCTGCAGGGGATGGGGCTGGATCTGCCGCTGCCGCTGGCCAAGAGCAGCGCCAGCCGGCTGCCGCTCAAGGTGATCGCCCGTGGCCGGGATGGCAGCGCCGACATTCGCGCCGTGCTGGGGGCTGATGTGGATATGCAGACCCGACTGGTCTACGGCGAAGGGGTGCCTTATCTCAGTCGGGTGCGGGTCGATGTGGGTCAGCCGGGCGCCCGGGTAATGCGCGATGCCCCCATGCTGCTCGCCATCAACCAGCAGGAGGCCGATGTGGGCGGCTGGCTGGCGCGACTCAAGCAATGGCTGCCAGCGCAGAACCAGACTGGCAATGCGGTGGTTGGCCCCGCCTTCCTGCCGCAGGAGTGGTGGGTGGATGGACAGCTGGCTCGCGCCTATATCGGCAGTGCCACCCTCAAGGCGGCGCGTTTCACCGTGGGGCCGACCAATCAGGCGACCGAAGTGATGATCGACAGCCCCGATGTGATGGGGGTGATCCGCCTGCCCGCAGTGGCCAATCGCCCGGTGGATGCCAAGTTTGCCCGCATCTACTGGTCCGGCAAGAGTTCGGATCTCAGCCCGGATCCCGATGCCAAGCAGGATAACGCCATCATGGCATCCATCCCCTGGTTGAAGGTGAGCTGTGTCGATTGCCGCTTTGGCGCGTTGCCGCTCGGTGAAGTGAAAGGGGAGCTGGTGCCCGGCGCCAACAAGGTGACCCTCAAGGGGCTGGATGTGCGGCTGGCGGGGAGTCAGCTCACCGGCAGCGTCGACTGGCTGGCCGATGGCAACCGGATGCAGACCCGCGCCCGTGGCAAGCTGACCAGCAACAACAGCGAGCTGCTGCTCAAGCGGCTCGGCTACACCTCGCCCATCGGCGATGCCCCCGGCTCCCTCGCTTTTGATCTGAACTGGCAGGATGTGCCCTATCGCCCGAGCCTGCCGACTCTGGGGGGAAGTGCCAACTATCAGCTGGAGGGCGGCACCCTGCGGGAGGTCAACGATAAGGGGGCGCGACTGCTCTCCCTGCTCAGCCTCGATTCCCTGCTGCGCAAGCTGCGGCTCGATTTTCGCGATGTGTTCGACAAGGGCTTCTACTTCGAATCCATGTCCGCCTCTGCCACCATCAAGCAGGGGCAGGTCAGCAACGATGATTTCTATATGAAGGGGGCGGCAGGCAACCTGCGCGGCGAGGGGATCGCCGATCTGGTGCGCTGGCGGCTCGACTACGAGCTGAGCTTCTCTCCCAATCTGGGGGGCACCCTGCCGGTGGTGGCGGCCTTCTCCATCACGCCGGTCACGGGTCTCTATGTGCTGGCCCTCTCCAAACTGCTGGAGCCGGTGGTGGATGTGGTGACCCGCATCGATTTTCGCATCTCGGGCCCGCTCGACGCACCCAAGCTGATCGAGGCGGGGGCGCGATCGCGCGCGCATCAAGCTCAACCAGCAGCAGAAAGAGGCGGTTGACGCCGTTGCCCCCGGCCTGCCGACCCAAGAAGTGACCCCTTTCCTGCTGAGCCCCAAACACGCAGGGCCCGCTCAGCGCTGAACGAGCGGCCCGGCACCATCACAAGGAGTGAGCCATGATCCGACATATCCTGCTGATCGCCTTCAAGCCGGGCACCCAGCCTGCCCAGATAGATGCGGTGCGTAACGCTTTTCTCGCCATTCCCCATCAGGTCAGCGGCGTGACCGCCGTAGAGTGGGGGGAGAATGACAGCCCGGAGGGGAGGGATGGTGGCTTTACCCACAGCGTACTGATGACCTTCGCCGACGAAGCGGCTCGCCAACGCTATCTGCCCCATCCTGATCACGATGCCCTCAAGGCCATCTTCCGTCCGTTGCTGGAGCGCATCATAGTGCTGGATTACACCCTGCAGGCGGGGGATGCTGTCACCGTCTGATGGTCCAATCTACAAGGCAAGGCAAGCGACAAGGAGAACGTCATGTGGTTAGCCGCAATACAGCTGGTATCTGGCCGTCACTGGCAGGATAACCGGGAGCAGATCGCCGCCGAACTGGCGGCCTTGCCCAAAGAGCGGCCGCTGCTGGTGCTGCTGCCGGAGAACTTCGCCCTGTTTGGCGAACGGCAGGGTTATCTGGATGGGGCCGAGGCCATAGGTGAGGGCCCGATCCAGCAGCAACTGGCTGAATGGGCCCGCGATTATGGCATCTGGCTGGTGGCCGGGGCTATGCCGACCACCATCGCAGGTTCCGACCATATCCATACCAGCTCGCTGGTGTTTGACCCAAGCGGTGAGCTCAGGGGCCACTACCACAAGATCCACCTGTTCGACGTGGATGTGGCGGACAATCACGGTCGCTACCGTGAGTCGGAGACCTTCAGCCCGGGGGAGGCGCCTGTGTTGGTGGACTCTCCCTTTGGTCCCCTCGGCCTCTCGATCTGTTATGATCTGCGCTTTCCCGAGCTCTACCGCCAGTTGGCCCGTGCTGGTGCCCGCGTGCTGCTGGTGCCTGCCGCCTTTACCGCCGTGACCGGCGAGGCGCACTGGGAGCCGCTGCTGCGGGCCCGCGCCATCGAAAACCAGTGCTACGTAGTCGCTGCCAATCAGGGCGGTACTCATGAGACAGGGCGCCAGACCTGGGGCCACAGCATGGTGATCGACCCCTGGGGTCGGGTGCTGGCGAGCAAAGAGTCTGGGCGCGGCACTGTGCTGGCGCAGATGGAGCCCGGGCTTATCGATGAATTGAAATGTACCATGCCAGTGCTGCAACACGCCCGTTTGCTCTGATGGTGTGGTGAAAAATTG
Organism: Aeromonas sp. 6P; assembly: GCF_051919525.1. Classification (NCBI taxonomy): domain Bacteria; kingdom Pseudomonadati; phylum Pseudomonadota; class Gammaproteobacteria; order Aeromonadales; family Aeromonadaceae; genus Aeromonas; species Aeromonas sp. 6P. Next base: position 383,355 of record NZ_JBQBEO010000002.1, read on the forward strand.
AAACGCAGCCGTTTGCCCGTGCTGGAGCATGCCCGTTTGTTGTGATGGTGCGGCTTGTTGCCAACCCGTCGGCAAGACGATTTAAAACAGCTCGTTACGAGAGTGGAGAAAAAGATTGAGTCTATTGAGCCAGGTTAGTGCCTCCCTGTTGGCCCCGAATGACCTCGACGAAGGGCGCCTGCAGCAGCTGCTCGGCAGCCTGATAAGCCATCAGGTGGAGTTCGGCGATCTCTATTTCCAGCGCAGCTGGCACGAGTCCTGGATGCTGGAAGATGGCATCGTCAAGGATGGCAGCTACAACATCGATCAGGGGGTCGGGGTGCGCGCCGTCAGCGGCGAGAAGACTGGCTTCGCCTACTCGGACGAGCTGAGCCTGCTGGCGCTGCAACAGTCGGTGACTGCCGCTCGCGGCATCGCCGCAGCCGGTGCTCACGGCAAGGTGAAGGCGTGGGCGCGCACCGAAGCGAACCTGCTCTATCCGGCCATGGATCCGCTGCAGACCCTCGACAAGCATCAGAAGATCGCCCTGCTGGAGCAGATGGACAAGTTCGCCAGAAGTCTGGATCCCGCAATCAATCAGGTGATGGCCTCCATCAGCGGCGTCTACGAAGAGGTGCTGGTGGCCGCCACCGACGGCACCCTGGCCGCGGATGTGCGTCCGCTGGTGCGGCTGTCTGTGACCGTGATCGCCGAGAAGGGCGATCGCCGCGAGCGTGGCAGTGCCGGTGGCGGTGGCCGCTTTGGTTACGACTGGTTCCTCGAACTGGACGGGCTGGAGAGCCGCGCCTTTGGCTATGTGCGTGAAGCGGTGCGTCAGGCACTGGTCAATCTGGAAGCCATCGACGCGCCAGCAGGCACCATGCCGGTGGTGCTGGGCTCCGGCTGGCCCGGCGTGCTGCTGCACGAGGCGGTGGGCCACGGTCTGGAGGGGGATTTCAACCGCAAGGGATCTTCCGCATTTGCTGGCCGCATCGGCGAGCAGGTGGCCTCCAAGCACTGTACCATCGTCGATGATGGCACCCTGCCGGGTCGGCGCGGCTCCGTCTCCATCGATGACGAGGGCACACCGGGTGGTTATAACGTGCTGATCGAGAACGGCATTCTCAAGGGTTACCTGCAGGACAAGCAGAACGCCCGTCTGATGGGGGTACCGCTCACCGGCAACGGGCGCCGCGAATCCTACGCCGCCATGCCGATGCCACGCATGACCAACACCTATATGCTGGCGGGTCAGTATGATCCGGCCGAGATCATCGCCTCGGTGAAGAAGGGGATCTATGCCCCCAACTTCGGCGGCGGTCAGGTGGACATCACCTCCGGCAAGTTTGTCTTCTCTGCCTCCGAGGCTTACCTCATCGAGGATGGCAAGATCACCGCTCCCATCAAGGGCGCGACCCTGATCGGCAACGGCCCTGAGGCGATGAGCCAGGTCTCCATGGTGGGCAGCGATCTTGCGCTGGATCGCGGGGTTGGCATCTGCGGCAAGGAGGGGCAGAGCGTGCCGGTCGGTGTCGGCCAACCTACCCTTAAACTGGATCAGCTCACCGTAGGTGGCACTTCGTAGGTTGGGTTAGCCGCGCAGCAGCGTAACCCGACGCATTCAAACCCCGGCTCTTGCCGGGGTTTTGCTATTCAGGGAACCACAGGCAACAAAAAGCCCCGGTCGTTGGACCGGGGCTGGCGGGTTATTCGGTATCAGTTGACGGATATGGCGCGGGCGTCGATGAAATAGCGAGCGTTACCCTGTTTGTCGATCTGGATTTTGGCTACCAGCTGCTCTTGATCTTTATATTCCCAGCGTTGCTCGATCTTGGCGAGGGATGGGCTCGCAATCCCAACCACGTTCAGGTACTCGTGAAACAGGCTATGGCTCCCTATTTCGGTCAGCATCTTGTCCATCTGCATACTCTCCTGAAGTTGAGTGGGTATTCATCAACAAACCTATCAGCGTCCATCTGAATAAAGTCTGTATGAAAAACAAACTAACTCATTTGTGTGTCAATAACATGATCAGGAACAAGATCAGTGCAGATCGTCAGGGACTTTTTGATACCGTTTTCAATCAGAGCCGGTGGGCTTTTGCGGCAACTGATCAAACGTGCCGGAAGCCTTTGGGAGCGCCGGTGCGGTTTGCACGGTCTGGCCGCCGTGGAATACCGGATCCTGTGCCACTTCCTTGATGCCGTTGATGCAAAACTGCATACCCATGCAGACCAGCAGGAAGCCCATGATACGGGTCATGGCATCGATGCCGGTGGCGCCCAGGATCTTGCAGACCGGATCCGCCAGCTTCAATACTCCCCAGCTGATCAGGCTCATCAGGGCAAACGCCGTTACCACACCGGCGTAGATGGTGAGGCGGTTGTACTCGTCAGGCAGCTCGGCAATCTGGGCTGCTCCGCTTATTACCAGCGCCATGGTGCCCGGCCCGCACATACTGGGCATGGTGAGCGGTACGAAGGCAATGCTCTGGTTTATATCGACCCCGCTCTGCTGGCTGGGGGCGGGGAACAGCATGCGAAAGCCGATAAAGCCGATGATGAGGCCACCGGCCAGGCGCAAGCCCGGAATGGAGATCCCGAACAGATCCAGGATCGAGGATCCGATAAAGAAGGTGATGCAGAGGGTGCAGAACAGATAGATGGCAGCCAGATTGACCTGACGGCGCACGTGTTCGCGCGACATCCCCTTGCTCAGTCCCAGCAGCAGGGTGGCCGTGGTGGGCGGGTTGACCATGGGCAGCAGCGCCAGCAAGGTGAGTAATACGACCTGAAAGAACATCTTGAGCCTCGGATAAAGAGTTGGGAGCCATGGGGCGATGCGGGTGGCAGGCCCCAGAGGGAGGCTATCTTATGCTGGCGAAACTGAACATAAGCAGTACAAAAAAGCCCCGGCAGATACCGGGGCTTGTTGTTCGGGTCAGGCCGCTTGCGGCGCTTGCTGCTGCCGGATGGCCCGTTGCTGGAACCAGAGCCAGAGACCGATGGCGAAACCCAGCACCGACAGGCTCACCACATAGTGGGAGGGGGCCAGCATGTCGCTCTTCATCCAGAGGGTCACCGCCATCGGGGTGAGGCCGCCGAAGATGGCGTAGGCCACGTTGTAGGAGAACGACAGACCGGAGAAGCGCACCACCGGCGGGAAGGCGTTGACCATCACGTAAGGCACGGCGCCGACAATCCCGACCGCAAAGCCTGCCAGCATATAGAGCGGCACCAGCTGGCTCGTACCGGCCGCCAGACCGTGATAGAAGGCGTAGCTGGAGCCCGCCAGCAGCAGGGAGCCGAACATGAAGGTGAGACCGCTGCCCAGCAGGTCGATCAGTCGGCCATAGACGATGCAGCCGAGGGTCAGGGCAACGATCGCCAGCGAGTTGGCGGTCAGGGCGTCAGCCGGGCTGATGCCATAGACCTTCTGCAGATAGGTGGGGGTCATCAGGATCACCACCACGATACCGGCGGAGAGCAGCCAGGTGAGCAGCATGGAGACCACCACGCTGCTCTTGTGGTTGCGCAGTACCGACTTGAGGGGGAGCTCATCGGCCAGGGTCTTGTTGGCTTTCATCTCGGCGAAGACCGGGGTCTCGTGCAACCAGCGACGCAGGTACATGGCGACGATGCCGAAGATACCGCCCAGCAGGAAGGGCACTCGCCAGCCCCACTCGCTCACTTCGGCTGGTGTCAGGCTCTTGTTGACCGCAGTGGCGATGAGGGAGCCAAGCAGGATGCCGGCCGTCAATCCCGCCGTGAGCGTGCCGCAGGCGACCCCGACTCGACGGGCAGGGACGTGCTCGGCGACAAACACCCAGGCGCCCGGCACTTCACCGCCGATGGCGGCGCCTTGCAGGATCCGCAGTCCCAGCAGGGCGATGGGGGCGCCGATACCGAGCACCGCATAGGTGGGCAGCAGACCGATCAACAGGGTCGGCAGCGCCATCATGATGATGCTGAGGGTGAACATCCGCTTGCGACCGATGAGATCGCCAAAGTGTGCCATGATGATGCCGCCAAGCGGGCGGGCCAGATAACCGGCTGCGAAGATGCCGAAGGTCTGGAACTGGCGCAGCCACTCGGGAATATCTGCCGGGAAGAACAGCTCGCCGATGACCACGGCGAAGAAGACGAAGATGATGAAGTCGTAAAACTCCAGCGCGCCGCCGAGGGCAGCCAGGCTCAGGGTTTTGTAATCCTGTCGATTGAGGGGGCGGGCGTGATCGTGCTGTTGTGTGCTTGTGGTCATATCCGTATGTTTCCCATCGGTTTTTTTAGTTATTGTCACCCCGGACAAGGGGCATATACAGGTGATCGAGAGTATGCTGCCTGCCTCTTGTGTGTAAATCGCGCAATTCGCAACACTGTCTTGCATCTTTTTGGGGCAATCCGAGTGCCCCGCTGGCGGAGGAATGATGGAAAAGAAACGGGTACTGCTCTCCTGGAGCAGCGGCAAGGATTGCGCATGGGCACTGCATCAGTTGCGGCAAGATCCCGCCATCGAGGTGGTGGGGCTGTTTACCACCCTCAATCAGGCATTCGAGCGGGTGGCGATGCACGGGGTGCGCAAGCAGCTGTTGACCGAGCAGGCCGCCTGCGTCGGGCTGCCCCTCATCACCATCGATCTGCCCTGGCCCTGCAGCAACGAGGATTACGCCCGCATCATGACCGGCTTTATCGCCGATGTGGTGGCACAGGGGATCCGCCATATGGCCTTTGGCGACTTGTTTCTTGAGGATGTGCGCGCCTACCGTGAAAAGCAGCTGGCAGGTACCGGCATCGAACCACTGTTCCCGCTGTGGGGCAGCAATACCCGTGAACTGGCACCGCAGATGGTGGCCGCTGGGTTGAAGGCGCGGATCAGTGCTCTCGACCCGAACAAGCTGGATGCCAGCCTGGGGGGGCACAATTTTGACGAGGCACTGCTGGCGGCGCTGCCAGAGGGCGTTGACCCATGCGGCGAGAACGGCGAGTTTCACACCCTGGCCTATGATGGCCCCATGTTCTCCCGTCCGCTCGGCATTCGGGTCGGCGAGACAGTGGTGCGCGACGGCTTTGTCTTTACCGATCTGCTGCCAATCAAGGATTAATTATCGGGCGTCAAATGCTCCCTTTTGCAGGAGCATTCACAGATTTGAGAGGTAGGATGGGGGCACTATTGGCCCCCTCTTTTGATTCAAGATGACAACCTGCCTTATGAAACACGTCTCTCGTCCGGCGCTGCTTGCCTCCTTGCTGGCTGCCGCCCTCTCTCTGCCTGCAGTCGCGGGTCAAGCTGCTACCGTTCAGCCGATCCCTGCCGGTGTCACCACCGTCACTCTGGCCCAGCAGGCGCCGATCCACTGGGTATCGGTGGAGCAGATTGCCAAGAGTCTGGATGGCCTGCCCCCGATGGCGGTCGGGTTTGATATCGACGATACCCTGCTCTTCTCCAGCCCGGGTTTTTATCGCGGCAAGCAGGAGTTCTCCCCCAACGACGAGAGCTACCTGAAGAACCCTGCCTTCTGGGAGAAGATGAACAATGGCTGGGATGCGTTCAGCATGCCGAAAGAGGTGGGCAAGGCGCTCATCGCCATGCACCTCAAACGCGGAGACCACATCTATTTCGTCACCGGCCGCTCGGCCACCAAGACCGAAACAGTGAGCCAGACCTTGCAGCAGACCATGAATATTCCGGCCGACCAGCTCAATCCGGTGATCTTCGCGGGTGATCAGCCGGGTCAGAACACCAAGGTGCAGTGGCTCAAGGATAAGCAGATGAAGCTGTTCTACGGCGACGCCGATGGGGATATCAAGGCGGCGCAGGAGGTCGGCATTCGCGGCATTCGTCTGCTGCGGGCCGCCAACTCCAGCTATCGGCCACTGCCGTTGGCAGGGGCGCTGGGGGAAGAGGTGATCGTCAACTCCCAGTTCTGATCCGGAGCGGATCCATGCAAAAGGGCGGGGCCATTGGCACCCGCCCTTTTTGCATCCGTCATCCAGCTCGGGTCAGTCGTCTGCCCACGGCATCTCGGGCAGGCTGTCGAGGAACTCGCCGTAACGGGTCAGATTGAAGGGGCCCTGATCTGCCTCCATCGCCATCAGCTCGGCACCGAGGGCGCAGGCGATATATTGCAGCGCCTCTTCTCGCGGGGTGCCCTTCATTACCAGCCGCATCAGGGTCGCCTTCACATGGGGCGGGTGACCGTCGTTGAGCTGGTTCTCCACCATCTCCAGCAGCGCGTCTTCATCAAAAAATTCCTGAGTGTCGTTCATGGGATATCCGCAACAGTGAATGTGGCGGCCAGTATAGCCTGAATGTGACTAACACCTTGAATGACCAGCGAATAAACAATCCGATGGGGAGGCCATTTGTTACCCATAATTAGGAGGAGTTTGCCAAGGCAAACAGGTTGGAACACAGATAACATGGATGGACACGCCTATGCCCACGATAGATTCCCTGCTGGCCGAGCCCAAGCTACTGCCCCAGATCCCGGAAGTGATGCGCGATTTGATCCAGACCTTCAATGAAAAGGATCCGGATCTGCTCAAGATCAGCAAGTTGATCAACAAGGACCCTGTCATCTCCGCCAAGCTGCTGCGTCTGGCCAACTCGGCCAAATTCGGCAGCAGCCGTCAGATCGGCACCGTCAATGAGGCCGCGGTGCGGCTTGGATGGCGATGGTGCGCAACATGGTGCTGGCCTGCGGGCTCACCGAATCGGTCACTGCGGTGCCCGGCATTGACCTCAAACATTTCTGGGGTTGCGTCTTCAACGTGGCCGAGCTGGCCCGTCGTCTGGCGGTGAAGAAGGGGATGAAGGGGGATGAGGTCTTTACCTGCGCCCTGCTCTACGATCTTGGCCGCTTGGTGATGCACGTAGGCCTGCCGGAAAACACCGTCCACCACATTCACGATCTGGAGCTGCACAAGGGACGGGCCAAGGCGGAAGAGCTGGTGGTCGGCTTCAACTATGCCCAGGTCGGGGCGGCCATGGCACGCTACTGGAAGTTCCCCGAGACCATCAGCAATGCGGTGGAGTATCACTACAACCCCATGCTGGCCAAGGAGTTCTCCGCCGAGGCAGGGTTGATCCATCTGGCGATCGTACTGGCAGCACAATCCGATGTGGGTGAAGAGGCGCCACCCGAGTGGCCCCACAAGGTGGCAGACGCGCTGGGGCTGAGCTGGGCCGATTGCGCCGCCCAGTTTACTGCGCTGCGCGAACAGGGTAATGGCTACGCCGGGTTACTGGCTGCCTGAGCCCGTTTATCCCATCTCATCAGGGGCCAATATGGCCCCTTTTTTATGGCCGATGGTGCCACAGGCTTGCCAGCCCGGGAGTGACGGGGCACTCTTTGCCCTTCACTTTCCGTTTGAGAGCCCTTGCCATGATTGCCTCCTCCCGCCTGATCCTGCGCGAAATGATCGCCACCGATGCCCCCTTCATCCTTGAGCTGCTCAATGACGGCGACTTTTATCGTTACATCGGTGATCGGGGCATTCGCACCCTGGAGCAGGCGCAGGAGTATATCCAGCAGGGGCCGGCGGTCAGCTATGCCCGTTATGGTCACGGACTCTATCTGGTGGAGCGCAAGGAGGACGGTGCCAGCCTCGGTATCTGCGGTCTGATCAAGCGCGACACCCTGGAGCGGGTCGATATCGGTTACGCCTTCCTGCCGCAATATCGCGGTCAGGGCTACGCTATTGAAGCGGCGCAGGCCGCCCTTGCCGATGGCAAAAGCCGGTTGGGGATTGGGCAGGTAGTTGCCATCGTCACTCCGGGCAACGAGCGATCCATCGGCCTGCTGGCCAAGCTGGGGCTGGTGCGCAGTCGGCTGGTCAAGCTGAGCGAAGATGCCGATGAGTGCCTGCTGCTGGAGCAGTGATCAAGGTCAGAGAGCTGAAAAGCGAATGGCGAGGTAGCGGTCAGGCTGAGTGACAAGCAAGAGACTGGAGCTGGCTAAAGGCGGAGGGGGATAAGCAAAGAGGCCGCCGTGAGTTGCGGCCTATCTGCATCGGGCGCTGCCGGAGGGCAGGCAGGATCAGTTGAGGTCTTCGATGGAGAACTCGCCAGCGATACCATCACAGGAGATGGCGAAACCGCCGCTGAAGCGGGTGCTGAACTGGATCAGAAACGCATCATTGTCGTGCTCTTGCACAGGCAGGTTGATGGGTTTGCTGCGACGCAGGGGCTTGTGTGTTTGTACTGCTTTCATCATGGTATTTCTCTATATAAATTAGGTGTTTGCTCCTTGTATTGGCAAATGTCAGGTCAATGGGCGCGGTCGATTGGGTGAACGACAAGCGCGCAGGAATACCCAGCCCGGTTAAGGGGCGTCTGCACTTTCAAGGAATATGCTGATGCATAAATCAAATTGGGTGGGCAGATCGGATCTGCACCGTGAGAGCCGGGCAACGCAGGCAGACAGCCTGACGGTTCTCAAGGCGAGTAAATCAGAGGGAGGTTATGTGTGTACTGGCAGGATTCATCTAACGTTGAAGCATTGCGAACATAAACAGGGCTGATTAACTAGCCGACGCGCATTCTCTCCTCGAAATGAATAAAAAACAAACAATAATTTGCCGATGTTGAAGTCAGTACGCTTTTCCTCTGTGTAATCAAGACGCTATCAGCAGCAAATATTCGCAACTATCCGCCATAACAAGAGGGCTCCTGACGGGAGCCCTCTCTCATTCTGCAATCAGCACAGTGGGCCGACTCAGTAGTCGCCACAGGCCTTCTTGGCAGCCGTGATCATCGGGGTGATGGTCATGCCTTGCACCACGATGGAGAACATCACCACCGAGTAGGTCATCACCAGGATGACCTGACGCAGGTCGACGCCATGTTCCGGGATCATCATGACGCCGGAGGGGAGTGCCAGTGCCATCGCCATCGCCAGGCCACCGCGCAGGCCACCCCAGGTGAGGATCCGCACCGAGAAGGTGTTGTAATTGCGGAATCGGCGGAAAGCCACATAGGGCAGCGACACGCTGATAAAGCGGGCACCCAGGCAGAGCGGCACCGCAATGACCAGCAGGATCCAGTCACGCCAGGCGAGATCCAGCAGTACCAGCGCCAGACCGATCAGCAGGAACAGCAGGGCGTTGAGGAACTGGTCCATCAACTCCCAGAAGTGATCCAGGTGATGGCTGCTCTGCTCGGAGAAGCCGGAGTGACGGGTCCAGTTGCCGATCATGATGCCGGTGACCACCATGGCCAGTGCGCCAGAGACGCCGATCATGTTGGCAAAGGCAAAACCGGCGGTCGGGATGCAGAGGGTCAGCAGCAGCTCCAATGAACCGTCATCGGTGGCGCTGATCATCACGTGGGCGATAAGGCCCAGCACGGCGCCGAACAGGATGCCACCGAGGGCTTCGTGCAGGAACAGACCGGCCACGCTACCGAAGGTGGGCTCGACACCGCCAAAGGCGACGGCAAACACGGTAGCGAAGATGACGAGGCCAACACCATCGTTGAACAGGGATTCCCCTTCGATCTGGATGGCGATCTGGGGTGGCGCTTTCATCTTCTTGACGATAGCCAGTACGGCAATCGGGTCAGTGGGGGAGATCAGCGCGCCGAACAGCATGCAGTAGACCAGCGGCAACTCCCAGCCCAGCAGCTTGGCGATAAACCAGAAGCCGTAGCCGATGAGGAAGGTGGAGAGCAGGGTGGCAATGATGGCCAGAATGGTGATCTCCCACTTCTGGCTACGCAGCGCCTTGAGGTTGATGCCAAGGCCACCGGCGAACAACAGGAAGCCCAGAATCCCCTTCAGCAGGAAGTTCTGGAAGTCGATGCTCTCCATGGTCTTGACGGCAAGAGGTTCCAGGTTGAACCAGCCCAGTTTGCCAAACAGCACCAGCAGTGCGGAGATCAGCATAGAGCCCGCAGTAATGGCGATGGTGGTCTGGATCTTCACAACATACTGGTTGGCAAAGGCGATAAAAATCGCCAACGCTGCCAGAAAACAGAGTGTGTAGTAGACGCTCATAGTTATTTTTTTCTCGTTGGTAGACAGCAAGCACGTATCCCTATGCAGGACGGGCATAGGTTACTCTCGGGCCCTATGTTACTCATTACCCATAAATGAGTATATGGTGGCGCATTTGGACTGATAGACGGCTAGATTTCCATTTTATTTGTTTGCTGTTAGGATGCTGTTTACGCAGTTGCATGGATGTAAGAGGAACACGCGGTGTCGAACGTAATGTCGAGCAGAGAGCCGAGCAAGCAGTCGGACGTAACAAAGAAGCTGGAAGCCTGCCTCAGGGAGCGGATCCTGATCATCGACGGGGCCATGGGCACCATGATCCAGGGCTACAAGCTGGGGGAAGCGGATTATCGGGGTGAGCGGTTTGCCGACTGGCATACCGACATCAAGGGCAACAACGATCTGCTGGTGCTGACCCGTCCGGCGGTGATCCGCGAGATCCACGAGCAGTATTGCGCTGCCGGGGCCGACATTCTCGAGACCAACACCTTCAACGCCACTCGCATCGCCATGGCCGATTACGAGATGGAAGAGTTCTCGGCCGAGATCAACCGGGAAGCCGCCCGTCTGGCCCGCGCCGTGGCAGACGAGTGGACGGCAAAAGATCCCGCCAAGCCGCGTTTTGTAGCAGGGGTGTTGGGCCCCACCAACCGCACCGCCTCCATCTCGCCGGATGTGAATGATCCCGGCAAGCGCAACGTCACCTATGACCAGCTGGTGGCCGCCTATACCGAATCGACCCACGCCCTGATCGAGGGGGGCGCCGACATCATCCTGATCGAGACCATCTTCGATACCCTCAACGCCAAGGCCGCCGCCTTCGCGGTGGAAGGGGTGTTCGAGGCGCTGGGCTACAGCCTGCCGGTGATGATCTCCGGCACCATTACCGATGCCTCCGGCCGTACCCTCTCCGGCCAGACCACCGAAGCCTTCTACCATTCGTTGCGCCACGTCAAACCCGTTTCGTTCGGCCTCAACTGTGCGCTTGGGCCCGATGAGCTGCGCCAGTATGTGGAGGAGCTGTCTCGCATCAGCGAGACCCATGTCAGTGCCCACCCCAACGCCGGTCTGCCCAATGCGTTCGGCGAGTACGACCTCGATGCGGGTGAGATGGCAGAGCATATCCGCGAGTGGGCCCAAAGCGGCTTCCTCAACCTGGTCGGCGGTTGCTGCGGCACCACCCCGACCCATATTCGCGCCATGGCCGACGCCGTGGCGGGCATCAAGCCGCGTGTGCTGCCCGAGCTGCCGGTGGCCTGCCGCCTGTCGGGTCTTGAGCCGCTGATCATTACCCCTGAATCCATGTTCGTGAACGTGGGGGAGCGCACCAACGTTACCGGTTCGGCCAAGTTCAAGCGGCTGATCAAGGAGGGGCTCTACGACGAGGCGCTCGATGTTGCCAAGCAGCAGGTGGAGAACGGCGCCCAGATCATCGACATCAACATGGACGAGGGGATGCTGGACGCCGAAGCGGCCATGGTGCGCTTCCTGAACCTCATCGCCGGTGAGCCGGATATCGCCCGGGTGCCGGTGATGATCGACTCCTCCAAGTGGGAGGTGCTGGAAGCGGGCCTCAAGTGCGTGCAGGGCAAGCCGGTGGTCAACTCCATCTCCATGAAAGAGGGGGAGGAGAAGTTCATTCAGCAGGCGAAACTGCTGCGCCGCTACGGCGCCGCCGTCATCGTGATGGCGTTCGATGAAGCGGGGCAGGCCGATACCCGCGCCCGCAAGTTCGAGATCTGCCAGCGTGCCTACCGGATCCTGGTGGATCAGGTCGGTTTCCCGCCGGAAGACATCATCTTCGACCCCAACATCTTCGCGGTAGCGACCGGCATCGACGAGCACAACAACTACGCGGTGGACTTCATCGAGGCGGTGAAGGACATCAAGACGCACCTGCCCCACGCCATGATCTCCGGCGGCGTCTCCAACGTCTCGTTTTCGTTTCGCGGCAACGAGCCGGTGCGCGAAGCCATTCACGCAGTCTTCCTCTACCACGCCATCAAGAACGGCATGGACATGGGGATCGTCAACGCCGGTCAGCTCGCCATCTATGAAGACATTCCGGCGGAGCTGAAAGAGAAGGTCGAGGCGGTGGTGCTCAACCTCAATGACAACGCCACCGAGGAGCTGCTGGCCATCGCCGAGAAGTATCGCGGTGCCGGTGCACAGGCTGAGGATCCGCGGGATCAGGAGTGGCGCAGCTGGCCGGTGGGCAAACGGCTGGAGCACGCACTGGTCAAGGGGATCACCGACTTTATCGAAGAGGATACCGAAGAGGCGCGCGCCGGTGCCGAGAAGCCGCTGCACGTCATCGAAGGGCCGCTGATGGATGGCATGAACGTGGTCGGCGACCTGTTCGGCGCCGGCAAGATGTTCCTGCCGCAGGTGGTGAAATCGGCCCGGGTGATGAAGCGGGCGGTGGCCTATCTGCAGCCCTATATCGAGGCGGAAAAATCGGGCGGCTCCAGCAATGGCAAAATCGTGCTGGCCACCGTCAAGGGTGATGTGCACGACATCGGCAAGAACATCGTCGGGGTAGTGCTGCAGTGCAACAACTTCGAGATTGTCGACCTCGGGGTCATGGTCTCCTGCGAGACCATTCTCAAGACTGCGCGGGAGGTCGGCGCCGATATCATCGGGTTGTCGGGTCTTATCACCCCGTCGCTGGACGAGATGGTGCACGTGGCCAAGGAGATGGAGCGTCAGGGCTTCAAGCTGCCGCTGCTGATCGGCGGTGCCACCACCTCCAAGGCCCACACTGCGGTGAAGATCGAGCAGAACTACTCGGAGCCTGTGGTCTATGTCTCCAACGCCTCCCGCGCGGTGGGGGTGGCCCAGAGCCTGCTTAGTCCGGATCTCAAGGAGGCGTTTGTCGCCCGCATCGACAAGGAGTACGAGATCGCCCGGGATCAGCATGCCCGCAAGCAGCCGCGCTCCCGTCCGGTCAGTCTGGCCCACGCCCGCGCCAACCGGCATCAGCTGGACTGGGTTGGCTACCAGCCACCTAAGCCCCGCGAGCTCGGGGTGCAGAAGTTCGAAGATGTGGCCATTTCGGTACTGCGCCCCTACATCGACTGGACGCCGTTCTTCCTCAGCTGGGAGCTGGCTGGCAAGTATCCGCGAATCCTTGAGGATGAGGTCATCGGCGAGGAGGCGACCAAGCTGTTTGCCGATGCCAACGCCATGCTGGATCAGCTGGAAAAGGATCAGAGCGTGCGCTGCGCCGGCATCATCGGCCTGTTCCCGGCCAACGCGGTGGGGGACAGCATCGAGGTCTACAGCGACGAGTCGCGCACCGAGGTCATCAAGATGCTGCATCACCTGCGCCAGCAGAGCGAGAAGCAGGGCTTCCCCAACTACTGTCTGGCGGACTATGTGGCGCCGAAAGAGAGTGGCAAGCCCGACTGGATCGGCGCCTTCGCGGTGACCGGCGGTATCGGTGAGGAGGCCATCGCCAAGGCCTACAAGGCGCAGCACGACGACTACAACGCCATCCTTATTCAGGCGGTGTGCGACCGTCTGGCCGAAGCCTTTGCCGAGTATCTGCACGAGCAGGTGCGCAAGGTACATTGGGGTTATGCTCCCGACGAGGCCCTCAGCAACGAGGAGCTCATTCGCGAGAACTATCAGGGCATCCGCCCGGCCCCCGGTTATCCGGCCTGCCCGGAGCACACCGAGAAGGGGAGCATCTGGGAGCTGCTGGAGGTGGAGCAGGCTATCGGCATGCAGCTCACCGAATCCTACGCCATGTGGCCGGGGGCGGCGGTGTCGGGCTGGTACTTCTCCCACCCCGAGAGCAAATACTTCGCGGTGGCGCAGATCCAGCAAGATCAGGTGGAAGATTACGCCGCCCGCAAGGGGATGACGCTGGCAGAGGCCGAGCGCTGGCTGGGGCCAAACCTGAACTGACTCCCGCGTGACACCGGTTGATCTTTAACGAGAAACGGCGGCATCCTTGCTCGGGTTGAACAACCTGCGCAGAGCCGCCGTTTAACCTGTTGGTCACAGTGATGTGGTAGCGTGCGGTTTGGTGTGGTTTGTCTTGTTGTCAGGATAAACAATTGGCGTTGTCTTGGCGCTGTGGCACCTTATACTCTCCCGCCCCATCCTGCCCAGGCATAGCCTTCTAGCGGAATTGTCATGAAGATCGCCATTTTATCCCGTGAGCCGAAAAACTACTCCACCCGCCGTCTGGTCGAGGTGGCGCAGGCGCGCGGTCATCAGGTAGAGGTGCTCGACACCCTGCGCTGCTATATGAATATCGCTTCCCACAACCCATCCATTCACTACGAGGGTGGGGAGCTGGGAAGTTATGACGCCGTGATCCCGCGGATCGGTGCCAGCATTACCGCCTACGGCACCGCCGTGCTGCGCCAGTTCGAGATGATGAACACCATGGCCCTCAACAGCTCGGTGGCCATCAGCCGCTCCCGCGACAAGCTGCGGGCGATGCAGCTGCTCTCCCGCCACGGTATCGGCCTGCCCATCACCGGCTATGCCCACAGCACCCACGACGTGCCCGACCTCATCACCATGGTGGGCGGGGCGCCGCTGGTGGTGAAGCTGCTGGAGGGAACCCAGGGGATTGGCGTGGTGCTCTGCGAGACCCAGAAAGCCGCCGAGAGCGTGATCGAGGCCTTTATCCAGACCAATAACAACATTCTGGTGCAGGAGTATATCCGCGAGGCCAATGGCGCCGATATCCGCTGTCTGGTGGTCAACGGCAAGGTAGTTGCCGCCATGCGCCGTCAGGCCCAGCCGGGGGAGTTTCGCTCCAACCTGCACCGTGGCGGCACCGCCGAGGCGATCAAGATCACCCCGGAAGAGCGCGCGACCGCCGTACAGGCCGCCAAGATCATGGGGCTGGATGTAGCGGGGGTCGATATCCTGCGTAGCGCCCGTGGCCCGCTGGTGCTGGAGGTCAACTCCTCCCCCGGCCTGCAAGGGGTGGAAGCCGCCTCCGGCAAGGATGTGGCCGGCAAGATCATCGAGTTCCTCGAACTCAAGGCGAGCCGCAAGAACAAACCGGCGGAGTGAGCCTCAGGCTTGCATCTGTCAGATAGAAACAGGGCGCCCTCGGGCGCCTTGTTGCTATCTGGCTGGTGGGTTGGCGGTGCCGCAGTTCCCTCACCCTAGCCCTCTCCCAAAGGGAGAGGGAACTGTTCGGCAGTGATCATCGCCAGCCGGGCGCTGAAAATTCCGTCCTTCAGCCGGGTATCGATCTTCCAACCGAGTTTCTCGCAGATGCGCTGGATGATGGTGAGGCCACAGCCGTAGCCGAGGATCTGGTCCGGTGCCGCCGCCGTCGGGTTGCTGATGGTGAGCACCGGGCCACACAGCTCGATGTCGATATGTCCCTCGGCATAGCTCAGGGCATTTTTCAGCAGGTTGCCGAGGGCGATGGCGAGCAGGGAGAGGGGGGTGTTTACTTCGCAGCTCTCGTCCAGATTAAGCCGGATATCGAGGGCCTCCCGCTGCAACAGCGGAGCGAGGCGGGCTAGCTCCTGACGGATCAGCGGGGTCACCTGCTGCAGCGGTCGCTCCACTGCCTCCTTGCGGCCCAGCAGCAGGAAGGTCTCGGTGAGCAGTGCCATCTCGTCGGCGGCGGCGCGGATGCGGGTGGTGGCGCGGGCGGCCGGTGCGGGCAGATCTGTCACCTTGCCAAGCAGCGCGGCCGAGCCCTGGATCACCATGTTGGGGGTGCGCAGCTCGTGGCTGGCGAAGCGGCTGAACTCCTGCTCGCGGGCGAACACTGCACTCACCTCCTGCTTGCCGGCCAGCAGCGCCAGCTCGATGTCCCGCAGCTCCTGCCAGGGGGCATCGGGCTCGAAATCCGCCTGATCCGGGGTGAGGTGGGCGACCCTCTGTTGCAGCCGTTGCAGCGGCCCTGTGATATGGCGTACCAGCCAGATGCCGAAGCCGAGGCAGCCCAGCAGCAGGGTCACCCCGATCAGCCGGGTCGCCAGATGCAGCTTGTCTTCGTAGGGGTCTAGGTAGTCGTCGGCGTCGTCGTTGAAGACCAGATAGAGCAGTCCCTCGCCGGAGGGGTGACGGGCCACCAGAAAGTGTTTGTCCTCCTTGCCCAGCTGATGCTCGAAAAAGCCGGGAGTCTGGTAGGGCTTCAACCACTTGGGCAAGCGGCCTGCCTCGGTCCAGTAGCTGGAGAACTGTCTGGGGCTCGGGGCGGCCGCCACCGGGCCGAGTCGCAGCCAGTCATCGCTGTAGCGGGTCACTTCCGCCTCCAGCCAGTGGCGCAGGCTCAGCTCCTCCATCTTGTCTTCGGCCACCAGCATCAAGCCAGAGAGCAGGATCAGCAGCACCACCCCGGCGCCGCCGAGCGCCATGATCAGGCGGCGGCGCAGGCTCGGCAGGCTCATGCGCTCACCAGTCGATAGCCCTGACCGTGCAGGGTCTCCAGCATGGGAGTGGGGAAGGGCTTGTCGAGCGCGTTGCGCAGGGCGTAGATATGGCTGCGCAGGGCATCGGAGTCGGGCTCCTCATCGCCCCAGACGGTGTCGAGCACCTCCTGACGGCTGACGATGGCGGGGGCGCGGCGGGCCAGCAGGGCGAGGATCTGGAACGGGATCTTGCCGAGCTTGAGGGGTTCACCGGCGCGGGTGGCACGGCCGCTGGCGACATCGACCGTCAGATCGCCAAAGCTGATGGCCCCCACATCGCCGCGCGGGCCGCGCAGACTGAGGGCTTGCAGCCGCACCTCCAGCTCCTCCATGGCGAACGGCTTGACCAGATAGTCATCCCCTCCCGCCTTGAAGCCTGCCAGCTTGTCTTCCAGGCTGTCGCGGGCGGTGAGAAACAGTACGGGAGTGGCAATCCCCTGCTCGCGCAGGCGCGCCACTGTGCTGAGGCCATCGAGGCGCGGCATCATCACATCCATGATGATGACGTCGAAACGCTGATCCTCCAGCAGTTGCAGCGCCGCCTGACCGTGATAGGCACAATCGAGGCGGTGACCGGCCAGCTCCAGATAATCCATGATGGTTTCCGCCACCTGAGGATTGTCTTCCACTACCAAAATCTTCATGCTTTGCTCTCCTGGTTGGCGAGCGTTTCACGCTCTTTTCACACCGGATTCGGCATCCTGTTTGCCAGTGTAACCCCGAGGATCCCTGATGAAGAAGTCTCTCTGCGCCCTCCTGTTGCTGATCTTGTTGCCACTTGGCACCGCACAGGCGACCGAATTCAAACTGACCGGCCGCACCACCTGGCAGCTTGGCCAGTTGATGGTCAACGGCATGCCGTTCGTGATCGACGACCAGACTCGCTTCAAGGATTGGCTCAACGAGGATGACCTCGGCGGTACCTGGGTCGAGATGAAGGGGGTGGTGGAGAACGGCGTGCGCTATGTGCGCAAGGTCGAGGCCCTCGACGAAGATGACAAGGACGAAATGGATCTGGAGGGGCCGGTGGAAGGGGGGCGGATCTGGGGCTACACCACCTCGGATAACAGTCTGGCGCCGTTTGAAGGGCGCTGGCTCGAGCTGGAGTGCAAGTTTGACGGCATGCGCCTGAGCCGCTGCCGCGAGGATGACTGATCCGATCTCTGCGTTCCGATTAGAAATGCTCCCGAATGAAGCCCATGCTTGTCCAGCATGGGCTTTTTGTTCAGGGACGAACGAAGATGGAACAATCGAGAAAGTGGTGTGCATGGATGCTGGGTGTACCGCTCTGGGCGGCGCAGGCGGGAGCCGACGAATTGTGGCTGGTGGAGCTGGAGCACAGCGACGGCATCCGCCTGCAATTTCAGGGGGCCGAAGTGGAGCAGGGCAGTGCCGCCGTTTGGCGGCAGGGGGAGATTTGGCCGCAGCCACTCAAACCCGGCGACCAGCTCGCTCTGCTGGTGGCTGACGGCGTTGCCACCCGGATTGAGCTGCTGGCCGCCAGAGCTCCGCTGGCCAATCAGCCCTGGCAGCGGGCGCAAGATCGCCTGCAATCCTTCGATGATCGGCAGCTCACGCTGGCCACCCTGGGCACTGTGCGACTCAATCCGCAGGTGCGCTGGGTCAACGGTTCGGCCGCCGACCTGCATGCCGGGAGCGAGCTGGTATTGATCCGTTCGGTGGATGGAATATTGCAGGGAATTGAAGTGATCAATCCGGGAGAGTAATTCAGCATCTTCTTATTTAATATAGCTTCACCATATTGTGGCAGCCATTAAATAATGGCTGCCACAATATTTATGATTTATTCCTCAATAAAGTCATCGCTCTAATTATTTTCCTGTATCACCATTATTTTGTTTGTCATGGATGTTTTTTGGTGGTTTATTTTATTTGTGTCAGGTTTTGTCGGAGTCCATACCTGTCAAATGAAAAAGGATATTTCTACACAATAACAATTATCGTATGTCTGAAAGAGGGATAAATGATGAATAGAATAATTACCGCCAATCTGGCGTTTTTGGCGTCTTCATTGATGCTCGCTCAGGTGCAGGCGGCTGAACCTGTCTACCCTGATCAGGTCAAGTGGGCGGGCCTTGGCACGGGCGTCTGTGCCAGTGGTTACCGTCCTCTGACCCGCGATGAAGCCATGAGTATCAAGGGTAATCTGGTCAGCCGCATGGGGCAGTGGCAGATAACCGGGCTGGCTGATCGCTGGGTGATTATGGGGCCGGGATATAATGGTGAAATCAAACAGGGCACTGCCGGAGAAACCTGGTGCTATCCCAATTCACCGGTTTCCGGAGAAATACCAACACTCTCTGACTGGAATATTCCGGCGGGTGATGAGGTCGATGTGCAATGGCGGCTTGTCCACGACAATGATTATTTTATCAAGCCAGTCAGTTATCTCGCCCATTATTTGGGATACGCCTGGGTGGGTGGAAATCATAGCCCCTATGTCGGGGAAGATATGGATGTTACCCGGGTTGGCGATGGCTGGCTGATAAAGGGAAATAATGACGGCGGCTGCTCCGGATATCGTTGTGGGGAGAAGAGTTCCATCAAGGTAAGCAACTTCTCATATACCCTGGAACCCGACTCCTTCAGCCATGGTCAGGTCACCGAGAGCGGCAAGCAGCTGGTCAAGACCATCACGGCCAATGCGACCAACTACACGGATCTGCCCCAGCAGGTGGTGGTGACCCTGAAGTACGACAAGGCCACCAACTGGTCGAAGACCGACACCTACAGCCTGAGCGAGAAGGTGACCACCAAGAACAAGTTTCAGTGGCCGCTGGTGGGGGAAACCGAACTGGCCATAGAGATCGCCGCGAGCCAGAGCTGGGCTTCCCAACACGGGGGCTCGACCACCGAGACTGTCTCGGTTGAAGCGCGCCCCACGGTGCCACCTCACTCCAGCCTGCCGGTGCGGGTTGCCCTCTACAAGTCCAACATCTCCTACCCCTACGAGTTCAAGGCCGAGGTCAATTATGACCTGACCATGAGGGGCTTCCTGCGTTGGGGCGGCAATGCCTGGTATACCCATCCGGAGAATCGCCCCACCTGGGAGCACACCTTTGCCGTCGGCCCGTTCCGCGACAAGGCGAGCAGCATCCGCTACCAGTGGGACAAGCGTTATATCCCGGGTGAAGTGAAGTGGTGGGACTGGAACTGGACCATCAGCGAGTATGGTTTGTCGACCATGCAGAATAACCTGGGTCGTGTGCTGCGCCCGATCCGTTCGGCAGTGACCGGTGACTTCTATGCCGAGAGCCAGTTTGCCGGCGATATCGAAATCGGTCAGCCCCAGACCCGTTCCGCGGCCTCTGCTCAGTTGCGTAACGCCTCTGCTGAAGGTGTGGCTCTGACTGGTGTGGATCTGGATCAGGAGGCCCTTGCCAACGAAGGGTTTGGCAACGTATCCCTGACCATAGTTCCGGTTCAATAACCTCACTCGCAGGCCCCTTTCACAGGGGCCTGTTTCTGTTCCGCGCAAGACGATGCATTTGCCCTGCGTCCCTCGATTTTCCCTCTTTTTCTCCTCTTCTCCCTGAATGATCACTGCGGGAAGCTATGGCTTGCCAAGGTGATGCCAAGGCAGGTTTGACCTCTGTTTGGGGTGGCCCCGTGAGCGAGGCATTGTTCACTCATTTGTTGAAAGAGGCGTGTTGGCCAGATTGTTAACGGCTTGTGCTTTAGATTTTCCCCCTTATACTGGCGCCATCTTGTCGGAGTGCTGACCGTCGAACGACGCGAAGCTGAGACCGTTAATTCGGGATCCGTGGAACCTGATCAGGTTAAAACCTGCGAAGGGAACAAGGGTAACTTGCGGGTTACCGCGCCGGAGGAGGAACAAGCCTCTTCCGCTCATCGAAGGGGTAACCCTGATGGGTCAGGGCGCACAGGAGGGAGTCTGTCCCGTCCGGTTGTCCAGCACGTGGGGCGCCTTGCCCACAGCGTGCAGAGAGCGGGAAGCGGCAGAACAGCAGCGCGGAGATCCATCCCGCGCGCACTCCCTCCTGAGATAAACACCCCGCCGCAAGTTCATCTTCTCCTCGAACTCCAGACAAGCAAATACCCATAACTTCAACCAGTTAATGTGAGTTTTGCTATGTCTACTTCTGTATCTGATACCACCAAATCCAGCCGTCGCGAGCTGCGCTCCAGCGCTCAGGCCTTTATCGACAGCCTCAAGGGGATGGCTCACCCCAACTCCCGTCGCATTTTTATCGAAGGCTCCCGCCCCGATATTCGTGTTCCCCTGCGGGAGATCCAGCTGGCCGACACCTTCGTCGGCGGCACCAAAGAAGATCCCAAGTTCGAGCCCAACGAGCCGGTGCCGGTCTATGACACCTCTGGCCGTTACGGGGAGGAGGGGGTCGCCATCGACGTGCGCCGTGGCCTGCCGCGCCTGCGGGAAAACTGGGTGCTGGAGCGGGATGACACCGACGAACTGCCGGGGCTCAGCTCCACCTTCACCCAGGAGCGTCTGGCCGACGAGGGGCTGGATCACCTGCGCTTCGAGCACTTGCCCAAGCCGCGCCGCGCCAAGCCGGGTCGCCGGGTCACCCAGCTCCACTACGCCCGCGCCGGTATCGTCACCCCCGAGATGGAATTTATCGCCATTCGCGAGAACATGGGCCGCGAGCGGGTGCGCTCTGAACTGTTGCGTACCCAGCATCCGGGCCGCGATTTTGGTGCCCGTTTGCCCCAGAACATCACCCCCGAGTTTGTGCGCGATGAGGTGGCGGCCGGTCGCGCCATCATCCCCAGCAACATCAACCACCCGGAAGCGGAGCCCATGATCATCGGCCGCAACTTCTTGGTGAAGATCAACGCCAACATCGGCAACTCGGCGGTCACCTCCAGCATTGAGGAGGAGGTAGAGAAGCTGGTCTGGTCCACCCGCTGGGGCGCCGACACCGTGATGGATCTCTCCACTGGCCGCTACATCCACGAGACCCGCGAGTGGATCCTGCGCAATAGCCCGGTGCCCATCGGTACCGTGCCCATCTATCAGGCGCTGGAGAAGACCAACGGCATTGCCGAAGACCTCACCTGGGAGCTGTTCCGCGACACCCTGCTGGAGCAGGCCGAGCAGGGGGTGGACTACTTCACCATCCATGCCGGCGTCCTGCTGCGCTTCGTGCCGATGACCGCCAAGCGCCTCACCGGCATCGTTTCGCGCGGCGGCAGCATCATGGCCAAGTGGTGCCTCTCCCACCACAAGGAGAACTTCCTCTACCAGCACTTCCGCGAAATCTGCGAGATTTGCGCCGCCTATGACGTGGCGCTGTCGCTGGGCGACGGTCTGCGTCCGGGCTCCGTCTATGACGCCAACGACGAGGCCCAGTTCGCCGAGCTGCGCACCCTGGGTGAGCTGACCAAAATCGCGTGGGAGTACGACGTGCAGGTGATGATCGAGGGGCCGGGTCACGTGCCGATGCACATGATCGAGCGCAACATGACTGAGCAGCTGGAGCATTGCCACGAAGCACCGTTCTACACCCTGGGCCCGCTCACTACCGACATCGCACCGGGTTACGATCACTTCACCTCCGGCATCGGTGCGGCGCTCATCGGCTGGTACGGCTGCGCCATGCTCTGCTACGTGACCCCCAAGGAACACCTGGGCCTGCCCAACAAGGAGGATGTGAAACAGGGGCTGATTACCTACAAGATCGCCGCCCACGCCGCCGATCTGGCCAAGGGTCATCCGGGTGCCCAGATCCGCGACAACGCCATGTCCAAGGCGCGCTTCGAGTTCCGCTGGGAGGATCAGTTCAATCTGGCCCTCGACCCCGACACTGCCCGCGCCTATCACGACGAGACCCTACCGCAGGAGTCCGGCAAGGTGGCTCACTTCTGCTCCATGTGCGGGCCCAAGTTCTGCTCCATGAAGATCACCCAGGACGTGCGTGACTATGCGGCGAAGCTTGAAGCCGTTGAGATCAAGCTGGTCGGCATGGACGGCCAGCAGGAGCAGGTGGTGGCTCAGGTGGAGAGCGGCATGGCCCGCATGGCGGAAACCTTCAAGGAGACCGGTGGCGAGATCTATCATCAGGCGGCGGCGCTGAAACAGGCCGCAGGGGAGGAGGCGTGAGCAGCGCAAGCGGGGCTGTCAGCCCCGCCGATCTGTTGCCCATGACGGACTCGCTACCTGTGGTCTGGACCATCGCCGGTTCCGACTCCGGCGGCGGTGCCGGCATTCAGGCCGACTTGCACACATTGCACGACCTCGGCGTGCACGGCTGCTCCGTCATCTCCGCCATCACTGCCCAGAACTCGGTGGCGGTGAAGATGGTCGACCCCGTGCTGATGCAGACCTTCACCGCCCAGATCGACGCCCTCGGCGTCGATCTGCCGCCCGCCGCCATCAAGATTGGCCTGCTGCCGACCCGGCTCCATGTGGAGGTGCTGGCCCGTCGACTGGCGGCCATCAAGGCCCCCTTCGTGGTCTACGACCCGGTGGCCATCGCCAGCAGCGGTACCCCGATGGCGGAGCCCAATATGCTGGAGGCGGTGCGCGAACAGCTGCTGCCGCGTCTGTCACTCATCACCCCCAACAGCCCCGAACTGGAAGCCCTGACCGGCATTCCCGCGACCAGCCCTGTGCTGGTGCGCCTCGCCGCCCGCCGCCTGCGCGAACTCGGCGCCCGCGCCGTGCTGGTGAAGGGGGGCCATCTTGAGTGGAGCGGGGAGCTGTGTCTGGACTACTACCAGGATGAGACCCGCGAATTCTGGCTCGCCGCGCCGCGCCTCGATACCCGCCACGGTCACGGCACCGGTTGCTGCTACGCCAGCGCCATTGCCGCCGTGGTGGCGCAGGACTATCCGGTAGAGGACGCCATCACCCTGGCGCGTGCCTACCTGCAACAGGGGCTGGCGGCGGCGCAGGGAGTGGGGGCCGGCCCGGGGCCCATCGCCCATCTCGGCTGGCCAGCCGATCTGGCCCACTTCCCCCGTGCCGTGCTGGCGGGCTCAATGCTCGATCGTCGTTTCGGCCTTTATGAGACAAGCAGCGCCCGCCTGCCGCAGGGCCCCTTCGCGCCGACTGAACACAACCTCGGTCTCTATCCGGTGGTCGATTCGGTCAAGTGGCTGCGCCGCCTGCTGGGGCAGGGGGTCAAGACCATTCAGCTGCGGATCAAGAATCTGCCCGCCGCTCAGGTGGCACCGGCCATTCGCGATGCGGTAGAGCTTGGTCGCCGCCATGGGGCGCGGCTCTTTATCAACGACTACTGGCAACAGGCCATCGAGGCGGGCGCCTGGGGCGTGCATCTGGGGCAGGAGGATATGGAAACCGCCGATCTCGCCGCCATTCAGGCCGCCGGACTGCGCCTTGGCATCTCCACCCACGGCTACTTCGAGCTGATGCGGGCCCGCGAGCTGGCGCCCTCCTATATTGCGCTGGGTCATATCTTCCCGACCAACACCAAGGCGATGCCTTCGCGCCCGCAGGGGCTGGTGCGGCTGCATCGCTACCACGCCCTGATGGCGGAGTGGCCGACGGTGGCCATCGGCGGCATCAGCGAGGAGCGGGTGGCGGCGGTCAAGGCAAGCGGGGTCGGCAGTATCGCGCTGGTCTCGGCCATCACTGCCAGCGACGACTGGCAGGGGGCGACCGAACGGCTGCTCGCGGCCGTGGGGGCAGGGGATGAGCCACGCTCGGCCACCGTTATACGGGAGGCAGAACATGCGCTCTGATGAGGCGTCTCTTAGTGACAAAGAGTATCTGCGATACGGCCGTCAGCTGATGCTGGCGGAAGTGGGGGAGGCCGGTCAGGCACGGCTCAGGGATAAATCCGTGCTGATCGTCGGCCTCGGGGGGCTCGGCTCGCCGCTCGCCCTCTATCTCGCCGGGGCCGGGGTGGGCACCTTGTGGCTGGCCGATGGCGATACGGTCGATTCCAGCAATCTGCCGCGCCAGATCCTGTTCGATAGCGAGGCAGTCAACCACTCCAAGGCGGAGCTGGCCCGCGAGCGCTTGGCGGCCCACAACCCGCTGGTGGAGCTGATCGCCATCAACCAGCGGCTCGATGCCGCCAGCCTGCCGGAGTTTGTGGCCGAGGTAGATCTGGTGATCGACTGCTGCGACAACCTCGCCACCCGCCAGGCCATCAACGCCGCCTGCGTGGCTCAGGGCAAGCCCTGGATCTCCGCCGCCGCAGTGGGTTGGCAGGGGCAGCTGATGGCGCGCACCAGCAGTGAGCACGCCTGCTACGCCTGCCTCTATCCGCTGGATACCAAGGTGAGTCAGAGCTGCGAGACCAGCGGCGTCACCGGCCCGCTGGTCGGGGTGATGGGCTCTTTGCAGGCGCTGGAGGCACTGAAACTGCTGCTCGGGATGCCAAGCCCGGTCGCCGGCACACTGCGCCGCTTCGATGCTTTGACCCATCAGTGGCAGACCCTCACTCTGGCCCCCGATCCCGATTGCCCGGTTTGCGGACAGCGCCGATGCCCGACACACGATAAGGAGATCACCCCATGACCTTGACCATTCGACTCAACGATAAAGCCCAGCCGCTGGCGGCAGGGCAGAGCGTGGCCGACCTGCTGGTGGCGCAAGACGTTAATCCACAGGGCGTAGCGGTGGCCCTCAACGGCGCCGTGCTGCCCCGTGGCCGCTGGGCCGAGACCTGTCTCAATGACGGAGATGAACTTCACCTCTTTACCGCCATTGCGGGAGGCTGACCCATGATGCTCACAGCCCCATCTTCGAGCGTTCTGCCTTGCGGCGGAACTTCATCTCTTCTTACCACTGTGGCCGGAGGCTGACATGCTGAAAATTGCCGATCACACTTTCTCTTCGCGCCTCTTTACCGGCACCGGCAAGTTTGCCCGCCCGGATCTGATGGCCGCCGCCATCGAGGCGAGTGGCTCCCAACTGGTCACCATGGCCATCAAGCGGCTCGAACCGGGCAAGGCCCACGACGATATCCTGAGCCCCTTGCTGCAACTCGGGGTCAAGCTGCTGCCCAACACCTCCGGCGCCAAGACCGCTGCCGAGGCGGTGTTTGCCGCCCATCTCGCCCGCGAGGCGCTGGGGACGAACTGGCTCAAGCTGGAGATCCACCCCGACCCGCGCTATCTGCTGCCCGATCCCATCGAGACGCTGAAAGCCGCCGAGCAATTGGTGAAAGAGGGCTTTGTGGTGCTGCCCTACTGCGGGGCCGACCCCGTGCTCTGCAAACGGCTGGAAGAGGTGGGCTGCGCCGCCGTGATGCCGCTTGGCGCGCCCATCGGTTCCAATCAGGGGCTGGTGACCCGGGAGTTTCTCTCCATCATCGTCGAGCAGGCCAATGTGCCCGTGGTGGTGGATGCGGGGATCGGTGCGCCGAGCCATGCGGCCGCTGCCTTTGAACTGGGCGCCGATGCCGTGCTGGTCAACACCGCCATCGCGGTGAGTGGCGACCCGGTCGCCATGGGCCGCGCCTTTGCGCTGGCCTGCACTGCCGGTCGCAGCGCCTATGAGGCAGGCCTTGGCGCCCGCGCCCTGCAGGCGCAAGCCTCCAGCCCGCTCACCGATTTTCTGGGGGCGTTATGAGTCATGAAACAGGGGCGACCATGAACATCTCCCCCTTGCCCCAAGGGCAGCCAGAGGTTTGCTCCCCTCTCCCTCTGGGAGAGGGGTTGGGGGTGAGGGCACTGGGTGTAAGGGCTAAGGAGCCTTCCTTTATCGACCGCTGGCAGGAGCTGGAGTGGGACGATATCGGCATGCAGATCCGCGCCAAGACCGCCGCCGATGTAGAGCGGGCGCTGGGTTCACCCCGCCGTACCTTGGCCGATTTTATGGCGCTGATCTCCCCAGCCGCCGAGGCGTATTTGCCACAGATGGCGGCCGAGGCCGAGCGGCTGACCCGCCAGCGCTTTGGCAACACCATCGGCTTCTATGTACCGCTCTATCTGTCGAACCTCTGCGCCAATGACTGCACCTACTGCGGCTTCTCCATGAGCAACCGCCTCAAGCGCAAGACCTTGAATAGCGAGGAGATTGAGCGTGAGTGTCTGGCCATCAAGGCGCGCGGTTTTGACAGCGTGCTGCTGGTGACCGGCGAGCACGAGCACAAGGTGGGGCTCGCCTATTTTCGCGAGGTGATGCCCATCATCCGCCGCCACTTCAGCACGGTTGGGATGGAGGTGCAGCCCCTCTCGCAGGCCGACTATGCCGAGCTGAAAAGCCTCGGCCTCGACGCCGTCATGGTCTATCAGGAGACCTACCACGCCCCCACCTACGCTCGCCACCATCTGCGCGGCAACAAGCGGGACATCGCATGGCGCCTCGCCACGCCGGATCGGCTCGGCCGCGCCGGTATCGACAAAATCGGCTTGGGGGCGCTGATCGGCCTCTCCTCGGACTGGCGTGCCGACAGCTACTTTGTCGCCGAGCATCTGAGCTGGCTTGAGCGCCACCACTGGCAGAGCCGCTACTCGCTCTCCTTCCCGCGCCTGCGCCCCTGCACCGGTGGGCTGGAGCCTGCCGTGGTCATGTCGGATCGTCAGCTGGCCCAGCTTATCTGCGCTTGGCGCCTCTTCTCGCCCACGCTGGACTTGTCCCTCTCCACCCGAGAGTCGGCCACGTTTCGCAACGGCGCGGTGCGCCTTGGCATCACCCAGATGTCGGCCGAATCGCGTACCCAGCCGGGTGGCTATGCCGAGGGGGATAAAGAGGAGCTGGAGCAGTTCGCCATCCACGATGACCGTCCGGTAGGTGAAGTCGCCGCCGCCGTGCGACAGGCCGGGTTGCAGCCGGTGTTTAAAGATTGGGAACCCTTCTTGGGCCGATAGGGGCGGCCACGCCCCCCCTTTGCCGGTGACATCCGGCGTCCAGCCAGACTCCGTGCCTGTGGCGAGTAGGCACGGCTGCGCCGTGCAATCGTAGGGTCGATTAGCCGGTAGGCGTAATCGTCCGTTCCGAGGTATGGCGTTGGCGGCAGGAGCCGTTGTGTGGTGGCACGGCTTCGCCGTGCAGGACGCGAGGCCGCTGGCCTCGAAGGGGTTTCGCCCGCCCTTCGGGCTTGGGCGAGTGACTTTGGAAAGACCCAAAGTCACCAAAGGTCTTCTCCCCCGCCAATCCGACCGCTACGCGGTTTCCCTCGGGTCAGGAACAAGGTCGGACGGACCGCCGCAGACGGCACATCCCTGTGCCGGCTGCGTCTGCGCCATCATCCCTGATGGCGCTCCTGACCTTGCTCCTTCCCCTCGGTGGATTGGAGGGGGAGCCAATACTGTGCCTTCTATAGCTACAGAGATCAGTCTGTGGGAAAAGGACGTAGATATTCGAATCAAGAAGCCGTCGATGGAGGAAGAAGTTGATTCTTGGCCTAGCACTCAAAAGTAGCTCTGGCGGCGAGGGAGACGGCTTTGCGGCGGTGATTCCAACTCATCATGATCTTCAGCCGAAAGAAGCCTAAGTGCAGAAAACCATAGTTACTCAGCAGTGCGGCCACCTGCTAGGCGAGGCCTGAATGGCTGTAATCCAATACGGTGATGAGGGAGGCAAGTTGATTTCTGTGTCAATTATTCATCCATATTAGTTTTAAAGGTCTGGTGGTATGAGTTCAGTTACCACCAATGTTTGAGTGAGACCATGAACGAGATGGTGACTGATTGTATAGTTATAATTAAATAGACTAAATGTTAATGTCTGTGTATGTTGATAAATAAGAGTGATGTATAGGATTCCTAGATAGAAGGTGTCTATGTTGAGTTTTTTGACTGATTACTCCGACCTTATAATTAAAAGTGGTTCATTTCTGATTGCATTATTAGGGGTTGCTCCAATCATTAGAAAATGGTTGTTAGATTTAGATAGTAAGCGAAAAGATGACTATCGTTTTGCAAGGGAATTCTTTTCTGATCTCGATAAAAATCCAAGTATGCATCCATTTGTCAGAGAAAAGGGGTATTTAGCTATAGCAGGTAAGTCTCATGTGAATGAAGGTGAAGTATCTTATATATTGAGCCTCAAGGAGCCAAGCAAGGCGCTGGGGAATTATAAACTAGCAAAGGGAATCGTATGGTTTGACTCTGAAAAATCTCTTGTTAAGATAAATTATAAGAAATGGTATAAGTATAAATTAGTCCGTGTTGTAGCTAAGGCTTACCATATCATTAAATATGGCGTGTTTTTCTTCTTGGCAATCCTTCCATTATATTCCAATTCCTTCAGGGAATGGATAGGTGATGCACTTATATTATACGTGTTTTTGTTTTCACCTATATGCATGTTCATGGCTGTAAGATCAATAATAGAAAAGGAGAAAATAGTTTCTGCTGAATATATTGTCAAAAACCAAGAGTCACATACCAAAACAATAAAGTATATTTCTGGTGGAAATTGATGGGGTATTATTTTGAATATGGGGTTATTCATTTCTGACAAATGATGGCTAATTTTTATAACGTAATAATGTTTAGAGCAATTAATGCGTTATTTTTAAATTTTAGACTTTTTGATAAGATGTTTTCACTTAACGCTGAGAAGACTGAGAGCTAAACTATTATAGCTATATATCACCTAAGCTCAGGCATGAAGACCATGGTACTATTACGATGCGATGCATAGTTATGCTGCTAATCTAGCTCATATAAGACTTTGGTTTTTTTAAAACATAAAGAAAATTGATGTGAGCTTAGACTTGCTTGATAGAATGGGACCTGTGTAAGCCATGGATTATTAAAAATAGATTGCCGTAATATTGATTTATCCGTCTCTGAGAGCCTGCAACCTAAAAATACCCCAGTGATGGATTCTATTGGTACGTCACATAAGAAAATGGAATCGGGTGTTGCAGCGCAAAATGAAAGTAGTTCATTCAAAACAGTACTACTTGGGGGGAATCTCATTTCTTCCATGTCGTCTGTGGAACTACCATCTTTTTCTTGTTGATCCATTAAAGCGCATGCTTGATTATTAATTGATATCTTTATTTTTTCTTTGTATTTCTCTATGTTAAGTAATCCAATGTAGTCTTCATCATAAAACTCAATCATGTATTCATAGGCATCCTTATGAAGGAGAAAGTAATCTGCATTAGATACCTTAGTTATTATCCTATGTTCTTTTTCATAAATCCAGTCATCGCTTTTAGTTAGTAGGTTTCTTTTAGGGGATGTAGACCTCGGCAATGTTTCATGCCTTTCTCTATTGTATAAAACACGTTCAATAGGTTTTTTTAGATCAAGGTTTTTATTGAAATGATCGTTCAAAATATGGTAATCAAATTCAACCACAATGCCCTTGTGTTCATCGGCATAATGGGACCACATTAATAAATTATTATAACTTTCAGTAAAGGATATTACACCCGTGTCATCAAAACTTTCATCACTTGCGTATTCAGCTATTTGTTGGTAAAAATCCTCTCGATGTTCACTCTCTAATATATTATCTAGAGTGTCTTGGTCAGGACTAAGTTCAAATGGGTCATTGAGAACACAACGTTGGCTTAACCTGAAGCTCGGGTTATTGAAAAAATCAGACCTAAACTTCATGTACTTATAAATTTTATCCATTACAAATACCTTGTTTCTTCAAAAAGTAACTGATATGCCCCGGCGGCATATCGGGCAGCTGGCCAAAGACTTCGTAACCCTGCTTCTGGTAGAAGGGGAGGGCCTGAAAACTGGTGGTTTCCAAGTGGTAGTTGGTGATGCCCTTGCTTTGGGCGTACTGCTCCATGGCGCCCAGCAGGCGGCCGCCCCAGCCATCGCGGCGGATGCTTTCGTCGATCCAGAGCCAGTCGACATGCAGCCAGCCCCACTTGATGTCGGCGATGATGCCGCCGTGTACCTTGCCCTCTTTATCCTTGATAAAGCTGGCGATCCGCTCGCGCCGAAGTTCGTACAGTTGAGGGCCTGCCTGGCTTACGTTGTAGCCCGTCAGGCCAATGCGCAGCGCTTCAACATCATCGTCCTGAGGCGGTTGGGGTGGGGTTAGTTGCATATGGGCTCCTGCGGTATGGGTTGTGGCGGCGTCAAAGGGTTAAAGCAATACCCGTTTGGACTCTGTTTGGTCAAGTGTTCTGGTCGCTCGCCACAAGCGTGCATGGCATGGCGGCCAGTCAATGGCCCTTGCAACTTCCATCCCCCTTGCATCACCCCAGAGTGAGGCGCAGACTGTTTGGCCTTGTTTTTATGCGATTCGATTCAAGGCAACCATCATGACTCCTGCCATCAACCTGCTGAAGAAGCTCAAAATCCCCCACAAGCTCTACCCCTACGAGTGCGAAGCCCACGACGATTTCGGCAAGCATGCCGCGACCCAGCTCGGGCTGCCGGAGGCGCAGGTGTTCAAGACCCTGGTCGCCCATCACGACAAGCAGGCGGTGGTGGCCATCGTTCCCTCATCCGGCATGTGCAGTCTGAAGCAGCTGGCCAAGGCGACTGGCCTCAAGAAGGTGGAGATGATGAAACCGGCGGAAGCGGAGAAGCTGACCGGTTACAAGGTGGGTGGCATCAGCCCGCTGGCCCAAAAGAAACTGCTGCCCACCGTGCTCGACGAGTCGGCACTGCAGTTTGACGAGATCCTGGTGAGCGGCGGCAAGCGCGGCCTCTCGGTCGGCGTGGCGCCGCAGGATATGCTGACGCTGATGAAGTGGATCGCAGCTCCCATCGGCGAAGAGTAGTGCCGGGCAAGGTGTGAACCTGCTATCCGGGCCTGTGGTGGCCCGGATAGCCCCACCTGTGAGCGGGCGCGTGCCCTGTGCTCAACGGGGTGCGTGCCAGTCTATAATGGGTGAACCCCGTTGTATGAGTTCAGCCATGATTTACCGACTTCTGTTGCTTTGCCTCTGTTTATCCTTCCCCTCTGCCTTGCTGGCTGCCACCCGTTTTACCCTGCTCAGTCCTGAAAACAGTCAGGACATGCGGATGCGTTATTACCGTGAGGTGATGCAGCTGGCGCTAGAGAAAACTCGCCCCGAATATGGCGACTACGAGTTGCTGGACTCCCTGCCGATGAACAAGGCGCGGATGCGGATCGAGGTGCAGGAGCAGGGCAAAAACGCCCTCTTTATTGTCGACAGCTGGCCTTATCAGGGGGAGGCGGTGGCGGATCAGGTGGCATCGATCCCGTTCCCGATCGATATGGGGATCCTCGGCTATCGGGTCTGTTTTGTCGGCTCGGCTCGTGCTGCCGAGCTGGCGCGGGTAAACACCCTGGATCAGTTGCGCCACTTCACTCAAGGGGTGGGCACCGGCTGGCAGGATGCGGTGATCCTGCGCAACGGCGGGCTGACGGTACATGAGGTGGATAACTACGAGTCGCTGTTTCGTATGGTGGCACGAGGGCGCATCGATCTCTTCTGTCGTGGGGCCAACGAGATCCTGCCGGAGTGGCAATCTCATCAGGGCAAGGTGGCCGGTTTGACGGTCGATCGCCATCTGGCCCTTTTCTATCCGCTGATCCATGTGTTCTACAGCAATGCCCGCTACGTTCAGGAGCGCGAGCGCCTTGCGCGCGGTCTGCAACTGGCTTGGCAGGATGGTTCGCTCAAACGGCTCTGGCGCCATCACTTCCAACCCTCGCTGGTGTTTGCCAATCTGGGGGCTCGCCAGATTGTCCGGCTCGGCAATCCGCAGTTACCCAAGGACGGTTTTGACTATCGCCCCTACCTTTACAACCCGCTGACGGATGATTTCGGTTCACAACCCTGAGCCGGATTATCAGGTGCGCAGGCTCTGATAGAGTAAGGGAGAGATCATTGTCGCCAAGGATATGGCCCATGCGCGCATCTGCCCGCTATCTGCTCTTTATTGCGTTGCTGCTGCCCGCGACCGGCGGTGCGGCCCCTGCCTTTACGCTGCGTACCTGCTTTGAAAACAGTGATTCCTATCCTTGGCTGCTGCAATCGGGGGAGGGGGTTGTGCAGTATCACCTCAAGGCGGTTGCTACCGCTCTTGATGCCGAGATCGTGCTGACGCCGCTGCCGTGGAAGCGCTGCCTCTCTCGGGTGAGCAGTGGCCAGATGGATGCGGCCATCAAGATGAGTTACAGCGTCGAGCGGGCGACCAGGGTGGGGGTTTATCCCATGCGTGAGGGCAAACCCGACCCCGCCAAGCGGCTGCTGACCGAGAGCTACAGCCTCTACCAACTCAAGGGGGGCAAGAGCCAGTGGGATGGCACCACCCTCAGGGTCAATGGCGTGGTTGCGGCCCAGTCAGGATTTTCCATCGTCGACTTGTTGCAGGCTGCGGGAGCCGAGGTGGATGACTCCAGCCGTGACCCGCTGATCATGTTGAAAAAGCTGGTGATGGATCGGGCGCAGGCGACCGCCATCCAGACCGAGGTGGCTGACAGCATTCTGGCGGCCCATCCCGCGTTGCAGACTCGCATCGAGCGGCTGTCGCCGGTGCTGGTGGAGAAGCCCTACTATCTGGTCTTCTCTCACCGCTTTTATCAATCTCATCCCCGACAAAGCCGGCAGGTGTGGGATACCATCGAGCAGGTGCGCGACTCTGCTGCCTATCAGCGTTATGCCACAGCGCTCAGAAGCACACCTCCGGTGGGGGAGTAGGCTGATGGATGCGACTGGCCGAAAAGGGGAGGAGAGCGTGGGGTGGTGGCAGGGCCGAGTGCCCACGCTCAGGGCTACACTGAAAGTACCCCCTTCAGCCAAGGCGCGGTTTATGTCACCCCTGCATCTGCTGGCCACCGCTCTGCTCTGCATGTTGTCGCTGACCGGACAGGCGGCCACCCGGTTTACCTATATCAGCCCGGAGAGCGAGCGGGATCCGCGTACCACCTATGATCGGGAGCTGCTGCGGCTCGCCCTCGACAAGACCCGCGACCAGTTTGGCGATTATCTGCTGGAGTCTGCGCCGCCCATGACCAAGGCGCGCGAGCGGCTCAGCATGCAGCTCGACAGCTATCCCAACCTCTTTGTGATGGACAGCTACAGCAGCACCCGCGAGGATCTGGGGCTCGCCTATGTCCGTTTTCCCATCCATCTGGGCATCGTCAGCTACCGCATCTGTTTTGTCAGTCCGCAGCAAAAGGCGGCGGTGAGCAAAGTGACCGACCTCAAGGGGCTGCGCCAGTTCACTTTCGGTCAGGGCAAGGGGTGGCTGGATGTGGATATCCTGCGTTACGCCGGGATGGAGGTGGTGGAAGTGGAGGGGTACGAGAAGTTGTTCAAGATGGTGGCGCGGGGCCGCTTCGATCTCTTCTGCCGCGGGGTGAGCGAGCTGCGCAGCGAGCAGCTTACCCACAAGGATATGACGGATCTGCTGGTGGATGACGCCTTGTTGATCTACTACCCGCTGCCCCGGGTCTTCTACACCAATCCCAACAATCGCGAGGCACTGCAGCGGGTCGAGCGGGGGTTGCAGCTGGCGTGGCAGGATGGCTCGCTACAGGCTCTGTGGCGCAAGAGCTTTGGCCCGGCCATCGCCTTTGCCAAGCTCTCCCAGCGCCGACTGCTGCGACTGGATAACCCCTTCCTCGACAGGATCAGCTTCGATTACCGCCCCTACTTCTACAATCCGCAGACCGATCGCTTCGGCGATTACTGAGGTGCCTGCCGCTGGCGGCAGAGGGCCAGCCAGGCCTCGGCGGTGCGCGACAGATAGCGCTCGCTCGGCCAGATCACCCCGAGTCGCCAGCTCAATTCGGGCTCCAGTGGCCGCAGCACCAGACCATCCGGAGTCAGCCGGTTGCAGACCGGCTCCGGCAAGAAGGCGACCCCCATGCCGCTGCGTACCATGGCGGTGAGAAAATCCCACTGGCTGCTGCGCGCCGCCACCTGTGGCACAAAGCCCGCCTCCTGACACGCCTGCTCCAACCGCTCGCTCAGGGTAAACGCCCGGGTATAGAGCAGGAAGGGCTCCTCCTGCAGGGACTCCAGCCGCAGCGGCGCATCGCCATGCCACCGGGGTTGATCAGGCAGCACCACCTGGATCGGGTATTGATCCAGCTCCAGCGCGCTGAGGGCGCCCCCCTCTTTGGTCGGCAGCATGGTGATGGCGAGATCCAGCTCCCCCTCCAGCACCGCCTGTTCGATGCGACGGCCGCCGTACTCCACCAGGGTCAGCTCCACCTTGGGATAGCGGGTGCGGTAGGCGCGGATCAGATCCGCATAGACGTGACCCACCATCGGGGGAATGCCGAGGGTGAGGCGACCATGTTGCAGGCTCTGCAGATCCGCCAGTTCGGCCTCCAGCTGCTGCATCTCTGCCAAGATGGTCTGGGCCCGGTTGAACAGCACCTGGCCGCTGTCGGTCAGGGTGAAGCGGCGTCCTTCCCGGTTGAGCAGGGGTTGGCCCAGTTCCTCTTCGATATTGCGGATCATCTTGCTGATGGTGGGCTGGGTGACGAACAGCTTTTCAGAGGCGCGGGTGAAGCTTTTTTCCCGCACCAGTTCGACAAAATAGCGCAGGGCGCGAATATCCATGGACTCTCTCGACTCGTGTTGGCGGGTACGGGATGAAGTATGCCTATGCGGCATGAATTTGATAATTTTAATTCATTTCTGGCAGGTTTTGCTCAACTCTATACTGTGAGCCGGTTCACAGAAAGACGATGATCATGAAAGCCCTCTGTTTGCGCTGGTTACAGACTCCCTTCCAGATTGTGTTGCTGGCAGCCATCTGGCTGCTGGCCGATACCGCGGTGCGTACCCTCCATCTGCCGCTGCCCGCCAACCTCACCGGTATGTTGCTGCTGCTGGCCTGCATCCTGCTCGGGGTGGTTAAGGCCGAGTGGTTCAGCGCGGGTGCTCGCTGGTTGCTGGCCGAGATGCTGCTCTTCTTTGTGCCCGCCGTGGTGGCGGTGGTCAACTATCAGGATCTGCTGTTGCAGGAGGGGTGGCGCATCATGGTGGTGCTGCTGGTGAGCACTACGCTGGTGCTCGGCACCACGGCGCTGGTGGTGGACCGGGTTTACCGCCTCGAACTGAAACTGGCCCGCCGGAGTCGCCGTCATGTCTGATACCCTGCTCGGGCTAATCTGTTTCGCCCTCACCCTGCTCTTCTACTACGCCAGCAAATGGCTCTACGGCAAAAAGCGGATCCTGCCGCTGATGCCGCTGCTGCTGGCGCCGACCCTGCTGGTGGCCGTGGTGCTGCTGTTCCACATCCCCTATCAGGACTACATGGCGGAATCCCACTGGCTGCTCTGGCTGCTGGGCCCGGCCACTGTCGCCTTCGCGGTGCCGGTCTACGAGAACCGCCAGCTCATTCGTCGCCACTGGCTGTCGCTGTCGGTCGGAGTGGTCGCCTCGGTCATCATGGCGGTGGGGAGTACCGTGTTGCTGGCCCGCTGGCTCGATCTCTCCGACATGCTGCAGCGCAGTCTGGCGATGCGCTCCATCACCACGCCGTTTGCGGTGGAGGCGACCCGCGCCATCGGTGGTCAGAGCGATCTCACTGCGCTGTTTGTGGTGCTGACCGGTGTCATCGGCATGGCGGTGGGGGAGAGCGTGCTCACCGTGCTGGCCATTCGCAGCCGTCTCGGCAAGGGGGCGGGGTTTGGTGCCTCGGCCCACGGCGCCGGCACTGCCAGGGCTTATCAGATGGGTAATGAGGAGGGGGTGGTCTCCAGTATGGTGATGATGATCGCCGGTATGGTGACCGTGCTGCTGGCACCCCTGCTGGGCCGGATGTTCTGGTAGGCTGGGCTTCCCTTTAGAAGGCTGCTCGTCCCGGCGCTACACTCTAGTGAGCCTGTATTCCCGGGATGAGCAGTATGACCTTTCATCGCCTCGCTTCCTGCTTGCTGTTGTGCAGCCTTTCCCTCCTTGCCACTCCCCTACGGGCGAGCGACGTCATCACTCATATCAGCCCCGAGAGCGATCGGGACTTGCGTACCCTCTATTTTCGCGATCTGTTGCAGCTGGCGCTGGAGAAGACCCGCGATAGCTTCGGTGACTACGAGCTGCGGACCGCACCGCCGATGAACCGTATCCGGATGCGACAGATTGTGCAGACTCAGCAATACCCCAATCTGTTTGTGGCCGACAGTCTGCGCCCGGCCGCGGAGAGCGGAGCGCTGGATTACGTCCGTTTTCCGGTGGAGCTGGGCATCCTCGGTTATCGCATCTGCTTTGTCAGTCCGCAGCAGGCCGATGCGGTGGCAAGGGTCAATACCCTGGCCGAGCTGCAGCAATTTCTGCACGGGCAGGGGCGTGGTTGGCAGGATGCGGAGATCCTGCGTCATGGGGGATTCAAGGTCCAGGAGATCGACGGTTACGAGCGGCTGTTCAAGCTGGTGGCCCGTGGCCGCATCGACCTCTTCTGCCGCGGTGCCAACGAGCTCTTTATCGAGCAGGAGCAGCACAGTGATCTGCCCGGCCTCACCGTGGATCGGCGAGTGGCGCTGCACTATCCCTTCCTCCACCTCTTCTACACCCACAAGGATAATCAGGCCGCCATCCGCCGCCTCTCGGTCGGCCTCAAGCTGGCGTGGCGGGATGGCTCGCTGCAACAGCTCTGGCTGCGCCACTTCAAACCTTCCCTCGAGCAGGCGCAGCTCCCCAGGCGCCTGTTGTTCGAGTTGGCCAATCCGCGCCTTGATAAGGTGGACTTTGACTATCGGGCGTACCACTACAACCCCGTCGACGGGACGTTCGGGCCCGGGCTGCCTTGATCCTGATGGGGCTGTTACCGGATAAAGGGCCGGATCTGCTGATGTGCTAAATCATGCCAAAAGGGCATGTTTTTTATTATTTAAATTCATTTTTTGAAGGTTGGTGCGCTGCATATACTGGGGGTCGCTTCACGGTTCAGGTTTGCTCCTGCCCGCCTCTGGCTTGCGCGAGTGAGCCTGAATCGTCCTGCTGCGGCGTCTTGATGTTCTGCATGAAGGCGTCCATCACTGGGCCGGGATCGATCCCGGCAGGTATTACAGCTGACGGAGCCTTGTTATGTTTAATCCCCACTCTTACGCCCTGATTGTCGAAGGGGGCGCGATGCGCGGCATCTTTGCCAGCGGCGTGCTCGATGCGTTTGTCGAAAGTCACCACTACCCGTTCGATTTCGTCATGGGCGTCTCGGCCGGTGCCACCAATCTGGTCTCATATCTGAGCGAGCAGCCGCGCCGCAGTCACCACATCATCACCGAGCTGGCTTGCAGCTCCCGTTTTCTCGATCCCCTGCGTTTCGTCAAAGGGGGCGACCTGGTGGACATCGGCTGGCTGTGGCAGGCCAGTCGCCATCGCTTCCCGCTCGATCTCGACACTTTCTGCGCCCGCGATATTCCCTTTTACGCGGTGGCGACCGATGTGGCGAGCGGCAAGGCCATCTATCTGCCGGTGCGGCCCGACAACATGGATGAGGTGCTGACCGCTACCTGCGCCCTGCCGGTGGTGCAGCACGACACCCCCTGCGTCGATGGTCGCCCCATGGCCGATGGCGGCATCAGCGACTCCATTCCGGTGATCGAAGCCTATCGGCGCGGGGCGCGGCGGATGACGGTGGTGCTGTCGGAGCCCTGGGGATATCGCAAGAAGCCGGCCCGTTTCTGCTGGATGGTCAAAGCCTTGCTGAAAACCCAGCCTGCACTGGCACAAGCCATGCTGGAGCGGGATCGCGCCTACAACCGGGCACTCGATTTCATTGCCAATCCCCCTGCCGATTGCGAGATCGAGGTGATCGCGCCACCGGCCGATTTCATGGTCTCCCGTTTTACCCAGGACCCGGTCAAGCTGGAGTCTGGCTATCTGCAGGGCTACTGGCAGGGGCGCCAGAGTCTGTTGCGGTCCCGTGGAGAGGTGCGGGCGGTGGCCTGACTGGTTTGCCGGGGGCTGAATATAAAAAGGGGAACCTCGCGGTTCCCCTTTTGCATGCTTGCACGGCAGCCAGTGCTTACAGCATCTGCTTGAGGCGATAGAGCAGATCCAGTGCCTGACGGGGGGTGAGCTCGTCGGGGCGCAGCGCTTCCAGCTCTTCCACCACCGGATGAGGCTGCGGGGCGAGAGTCACCGGAGCCGGGCGGCTTTCACCTGCGGGGACCGGAGTGGCGCTCTCCAGCTCATGCAGTTTGTGACGGGCCTGCTGGATCACCGATTTCGGCACCCCAGCCAACGCCGCCACTTGCAGGCCGTAGGAGCGGCTGGCCGCGCCTTCCTGCACTGCGTGCATAAAGGCGATGGTGTCGCCGTGTTCTACCGCATCCAGGTGGACGTTGGCCAGCCCGCTCATCAGCTCGGGCAGACGGGTCAGCTCGAAGTAGTGGGTGGCGAACAGGGTGTAGGCGCCGATCTTGCTCGCCAGCTGCTCGGCACAGGCCCACGCCAGCGAGAGGCCGTCGTAGGTGCTGGTGCCGCGGCCAATCTCGTCCATCAGCACCAGACTGCGGGCGGTGGCGTTGTTGAGGATATTGGCGGTCTCGGTCATCTCCACCATAAAGGTGGAGCGGCCGGAGGCGAGATCGTCTGACGCTCCGATGCGGGTGAAGATGCGGTCGATGGGGCCGATGCGGGCGCTGTCGGCGGGGACGAAGGCGCCGATATGGGCCAGCAGCACGATGAGCGCAGTCTGGCGCATGTAGGTGGACTTACCGCCCATGTTGGGGCCGGTGATGATCAGCATCCGCCGCTCCCGCTCCAGCCGGATGGGGTTGGCGATAAAGGGGTCTGTCATCACCTGCTCAACCACCGGATGGCGGCCCGCCTCGATGATGATCTGATCCTCATCGATGAGGGTCGGGCAGCGGTAGTCGAGGGTCTCGGCCCGCTCGGCCAGGTTGGCCAGCACGTCCAGCTCCGCCAGTGCGGCGGCGGAATCCTGCAGATCGCCGAGATGGGGCAGCAGGGCATCGAGCAGCTCTTCGTAGAGCCGTTTCTCCAGCGCCAGCGCCTGGGACTGGGCGGTGAGTACCTTGTCCTCGTACTTTTTCAGCTCATCGATGATGTAGCGTTCGTTGTTCTTGAGGGTCTGGCGGCGGATGTAGTGGGCAGGCACCAGATGGCTGTTGGCGCGGCTCACCTCGATATAGAAGCCGTGCACCTTGTTGTAACCCACCTTGAGGGTGTTGATGCCGGTCAGCAGCTTCTCCCGCTCTTCGATGCGGGCGAGGCTGGCGGTGGCGCCGTTGGCGAGATCCCGCAGCTCGTCCAGCTCCTGATTGAAGCCGTCACGGATGACGCCACCATCGCGGATCAGCACCGGCGGCACTTCCATCACCGCGCGCTCCAGCAGGTCGAGCAGCTCGGGGAAGGTGCTGGCCCGCTCGGCCAGCTGTTGCACCGCTTCGTGCTCGTTGTCCGCCAGCAGGCGCTGCAACTCGGGCAGCTGGGCGAAGGCCTGACGCAGTCGGGTGAGGTCGCGCGGGCGGGCCGAGCGCAGGGCGAGACGGGCCAGTACCCGCTCCACATCACCCACCTGACGCAGCAGGTTGCCCAACTCGTCGTAGAGGTTCTGCTCGATGAGCTCCTTGATGGTGCTCTGGCGGCCTTTCAGGATCACCCGATCGCGGATCGGCTGGTGGATCCAGCGCTTGAGCAGCCGGCTGCCCATGGGGGTGGCGGTGCGATCCAGCACCTCGGCCAGGGTATTTTCATAGCCACCGGCCAGATTCTGGGTCAGCTCCAGATTGCGGCGGGTGGCGGCATCCATGATGACCGCGTGATCCGGCTGCTCGAGGCGCACGCTGCGGATGTGGGGCAGGGCGGTGCGCTGGGTATCTTTGACGTACTGCATCAGGCAGCCAGCGGCGCACAGGGCGGTCTCGCTCTTGTCTACGCCAAAGCCCACCAGATCCTGGGTGCCGAACTGCTGGCAGAGCAGCTTGCGAGCGGTGCCCAGCTCAAACTCCCACTCCGGGCGGCGACGCAGGCCGCGGCGACCCTCGATATGGTGCAGGAACTCGAAGGATTCCGGGTAGAGCAGCTCGGCCGGATTGGTGCGCTGCAGCTCTGCCAGCAGGGTCTCTTCTTTCTCGAACTGGTTGATGAAGAAGCGGCCGGAGCCGATGTCCATGGTGCCGTAGCCGAAGCGGCGGCCATCGTGATAGACGGCGGCGATCAGGTTGTCCTGTCGCTCGCTGAGCAGCGCCTCGTCGGAGACGGTACCCGGGGTGATGATGCGAATGACCTTGCGCTCCACCGGCCCCTTGCTGGTGGCGGGATCCCCCACCTGCTCGCAGATGGCGGCCGACTCGCCGAGCTGTACCAGTTTGGCCAGATAGCCCTCGATAGCGTGATAAGGCACCCCCGCCATCGGGATGGGGCTGCCGGCCGACTGGCCGCGCTTGGTCAGGGAGATATCGAGCAGCTGGGAGGCCTTGCGGGCATCGTCATAGAACAGCTCGTAGAAGTCGCCCATCCGGTAGAACAGCAGGATCTCCGGATTCTCGGCCTTGAGGCCAAGGTACTGCTGCATCATGGGCGTGTGGGCGCTCAGATTGGCGCCGGGAGCGGAGCTTGTGGCGCCGCTGGCTTGGTGTTGTGCGGTCATGTTCTGTTCCAGAAGGGGCCTCTGCGGGCCAGTGTCTGCGGTGATGAGCCTTGAGCTTGATGGCGCCATTCTACACATAAGCGCCGCGACGGGGGAGCGGGTGTTCCGGGCGCAGCTGCTCTGCGCTATTGAAGGTATGACTCCGGTGCAGCACCTCACATTGCGGCAGGCAATGGCGGTCTGCCGTGGTTGCGGGCGGCGCTAGCGGGATCGCATAATGTGCCCCTTGAGCGGATCAGAAGGAGTCGTGATGAAACTGGATGCAGAGATAGAGCACCTTGCCATCGAGCTGGGACGGGCCCTTGGCCAGCGGGGCTGGCTGGCGGCGACTGCCGAATCCTGTACCGGCGGCGGGGTGGCCAGCGCCATCACCGACATCGCGGGCAGCTCCGGCTGGTTCGATCGCGGATTTGTCACCTACACCAACGAAGCCAAGCAGCAGATGTTGGGGGTGAGCAGTGAGAGCCTTGAGCAGCACGGTGCGGTGAGCGAAGCCGTGGTGCTGGAGATGGCCCGCGGCGCGCTGGCGCACTCGTCTGCCTCCATCAGCGTTGCTATCAGTGGCATCGCCGGCCCCGGCGGCGCCACCGAGGGCAAGCCGGTCGGCACCGTCTGGTTCGCCTGGGCCGACCGCAACGGCCGTCACCACTCCCTGCTCGCCCGCTTCGACGGGGATCGCCGACAGGTGCGCCAGCAGGCGGTGAGACAGGCCTTGTCGGGTCTGTTGGCCCTGCTCAGATAAATTGGGCTTGATACTGTATGAATAGACAGTATACTTAGCCCAACTTCACTTTTTACTCACGATTTCCAGCGGAGATTGGCATGGATCAGAACAAACAGAAGGCACTGGCGGCTGCGCTGGGTCAGATTGAAAAGCAGTTCGGCAAAGGTTCCATCATGCGTCTGGGCGACAGCAAGACCATGGATATCGAAGCCATCTCCACCGGTTCCCTCTCGCTGGACGTGGCGCTGGGGATCGGCGGTCTGCCGTGTGGCCGTATCGTCGAAATCTACGGCCCGGAATCTTCCGGTAAAACCACCCTCACCCTGCAGGTGATCGCGGAAGCCCAGAAGAAGGGCAAAACCTGTGCCTTCGTCGATGCGGAGCACGCACTGGATCCTATCTATGCTGCCAAGCTGGGCGTCAACGTCGACGACCTGCTCATCTCCCAGCCGGATACCGGTGAACAGGCGCTGGAGATCTGCGACATGTTGGTGCGCTCCAACGCGGTTGACGTCATCATCGTCGACTCCGTGGCGGCCCTGACGCCGAAAGCGGAAATCGAAGGGGAGATGGGTGACTCCCACGTTGGCCTGCAGGCCCGTCTGATGTCCCAGGCGCTGCGCAAGCTGACTGCCAACATCAAGAACGCCAACTGCTGTGCATCTTCATCAACCAGATCCGGATGAAGATCGGCGTCATGTTCGGTAGCCCGGAGACCACTACCGGTGGTAACGCGCTCAAGTTCTACGCCTCCGTGCGTCTGGATATCCGTCGTATCGGCGCTATCAAGGA
Organism: Aeromonas sp. 6P; assembly: GCF_051919525.1. Classification (NCBI taxonomy): domain Bacteria; kingdom Pseudomonadati; phylum Pseudomonadota; class Gammaproteobacteria; order Aeromonadales; family Aeromonadaceae; genus Aeromonas; species Aeromonas sp. 6P. The sequence continues at coordinate 425,644 of NZ_JBQBEO010000002.1, forward strand.
AGGTGACGAAGTGGTCGGTAACGAGACTCGCGTCAAAGTGGTCAAGAACAAAGTTGCCCCGCCCTTCAAGCAGGCTGAATTCCAGATTTTCTACGGTGCCGGTATCTCCAAAGAGGGCGAGCTGGTGGATCTCGGCGTCAAGCACAAGCTGATCGACAAGGCGGGTGCCTGGTACAGCTACAACGGCGAGAAGATCGGTCAGGGCAAGGCCAACGTGATGAAGCTGTTCGCCGAGAACAAGGTGATGGCTGGTGAAGTGGAAGCCCGTCTGCGCGAGCTGCTGCTCTCCGGTGCCGTGCCAGTCGATGACAAGGCTGCATCGGTTGAGGCAGACGAGTTCGATGCCGAAAGCGAACAAGAGTTCGAATAAGGAACAAAGGAAGGCCGGGTAGATACCCGGCCTTGTTATTTATGATGGTTGATGAATCCGTTACCGAACCGGTCGAGCCTGCCGAACCGACCTTTGCCGAGCAGCTGGCCGCTGCCCGTGCTTATGCCATGCGCAGTCTGGCCCGTCGCGAGAGTGCCGAGTCAGAGCTGGCCAACCGGCTGCGCCAGCAGGGCTTCAATGAAGAGGTGATCGAGGCGGTGGTCGACTACTGCCGCGGTTACAACTGGGTCAATGACGAACGTTACGGCGGTATGGCTGTACGGGCCGGTGCCGCCAAGGGCCATGGCCCCATCAAGATCCGTTTCGATCTGCGCCGCAAGGGGCTCGACGATATGCAGATTGATGCCGCATTCGATCAGCCGGAGCTGGACTGGTTCGAACTGGCGTTTGCCCTGCTCGAACGGCGCGCCCGGGTGGCCGATCTGGCGGATTTCAAGCTGCGGATGAAGTGGCTCAAGTATCTGCTGGGGCGCGGCTTTACCCAGGATCAGGCCCGTTATGCCATCTCTGCCCTGCAGGAGCGGGAGGAGTAACGCCACTGCGTGGCAAACGTTGTTTCACCTCTCCTTATGGCAGGTTTTTCCTGCCCGTTCAGTAGCTTGCGCGCACAATCCCGAAAAAGCGGCCTTTTGTTCATCTCATCCCTCTTTATGCGCTGCTTTTTTGCCTCTCGACAGTGAAAAAAGCCACTGTAGGCAGTGGCGCTCTTTTCTGGCCCGTTTATGTGCGCTTTTTCGCCCGTGGCGGCCCTGTCCGTTTTACTTTACCCCGCAGAAAACTTACATTAATGCGGTTAAAAGTCCGTATTCGAATCAAGCAGGATTTTCCATGTATATGTCCACGTCAGAGATTCGCGCTGCGTTTCTCGAGTATTTCCGTTCCCAGGGGCACCAGGTTGTCTCCTCCAGCTCGCTGGTACCGCATAACGACCCGACCCTGTTGTTTACCAACGCGGGTATGAACCAGTTCAAGGACGTGTTCCTTGGCGCAGACAAGCGTGCCTACAATCGCGCGACGACTTCCCAGCGTTGCGTGCGTGCCGGTGGTAAGCACAACGATCTGGAAAACGTCGGCTATACCGCTCGTCACCACACCTTCTTCGAAATGCTGGGCAACTTCAGCTTCGGTGACTACTTCAAACAGGATGCCATCAAGTTTGCATGGGGCTTCCTGACCGAGGTGCTGCAGCTGCCGAAAGATCGCCTGCTGGTGACCGTCTACGCGACTGACGATGAAGCTTTCGATATCTGGGAAAAAGAGGTCGGTGTCCCGGCCGATCGCATTGTGCGCATCGGTGACAACAAAGGGGCCCCTTACGCTTCCGACAACTTCTGGGCGATGGGCGATACCGGCCCGTGCGGTCCCTGCACCGAGATCTTCTATGACCACGGCGATCACATCTGGGGTGGCCGTCCCGGCTCACCGGAAGAGGATGGCGACCGTTTCATCGAGATCTGGAACGTGGTCTTCATGCAGTTTAACCGTCAGGCTGACGGCACCATGGAGCCGCTGCCCCGTCCGTCCGTGGATACCGGCATGGGTCTGGAGCGTATCTCCGCCATCATGCAGGGTGTCCACTCCAACTACGAAATCGACATCTTCCAGGCGCTGATCAAGAAAGCGGCCGAGATTGTCGGCACCACCGATCTGAGCAACCAGTCCCTGCGCGTCATCGCTGACCACATCCGCTCCTGCGCCTTCCTGGTGGCAGATGGCGTGATGCCGTCCAACGAAGGTCGTGGCTATGTGCTGCGCCGCATCATCCGCCGCGCCGTGCGTCACGGTCGCAAGCTGGGCGCTACCGATGTCTTCTTCTACAAACTGGCTGCCGAGCTGGCAGTGCAGATGAAGGATGTCGCTGCCGAGCTGATCGCCCAGCTGCCGCTGGTCGAGCGCGTGCTGCGCATCGAAGAGGAGCAGTTCGTCCGCACGCTGGATCGCGGTCTGCTGCTGCTGGAAGACGCTCTGGCCAACCTGGGCGATGCCAAGGTTATTCCGGGTGAAGTGGTGTTCAAGCTCTATGACACTTACGGCTTCCCGGCCGACCTGACTGCCGACGTGGTGCGCGAGCGCGAGATCGGCATCGACGAAGAGGGCTTCAAGGCCGAGATGGAGAAGCAGCGTGCTCGTGCCAAGGAAGCGTCCAGCTTCGGCGTGAACTACAACGAGATGCTCAAGCTCGACTTCGAGACCCCCTTCACCGGTTACAAGACCCTGAGCGAGCGCACTCGCGTGGTCGGCATCTACAAGGGTGTGGAAGAGGTGAGCGGTCTGATCGCCGGTGACGAAGCAGTCATCGTGCTGGAAGAGACCCCCTTCTACGCCGAGTCCGGCGGCCAGATTGGCGACAGCGGTACCCTGAAAGTGGACGACGGCATCTTTGCCGTGACCGATACCCTGAAAGCGGGCAAGGCGATCATCCACAAGGGCTACATGGAGCTGGGCACCCTGGAGAAAGGGGCCGAGGTCGAGGCCGTGGTAGACGCTGACCGTCGTCAGGCCATCGCCCTGAACCACTCAGTGACTCACCTGCTGCACGCAGCTCTGCGTCAGGCTCTGGGCGAGCACGTCACCCAGAAAGGTTCTCTGGTTGGAGCCGAGCGCATGCGTTTCGACTTCTCCCACTTCGAGGGGCTGACCATGGCGACCATTCGCCGGGTCGAGGAGCTGGTCAACAACCAGATCCGCGCCAACCACGAAATCACCACCCAGCTGATGGATCTGGAAGCGGCCAAGTCCGCCGGTGCCATGGCCCTGTTTGGTGAAAAATATGAAGACGACGTGCGTGTTGTGCGCATGGGGGACTACTCCACCGAGCTGTGCGGCGGTACTCACGCCAAGCGCACCGGTGATATCGGCTTCTTCAAGATCATCGCCGAGAGCGGTATCGCTGCTGGCGTGCGCCGTATCGAAGCGGTGACCGGCAAAGCGGCCATCGACTTCATGCATCAGGTTGGCGAGCAGATCGAAGAGGCTGCCGCTCTGGTGAAAGGTGACCAGTTCTGCATCGCCGACAAGGTTCGCCAGATGCTGGACAAGGCCAAGATGATGGAGCGCGAGCTGGAGCAGCTTAAGGCCAAGCTGGCCGCTCAGGCCGGTAACGACCTGCTGGGCCAGGTAATCGAGATCAACGGTCAGAAGGTGCTGGTTGCAGCGCTGGAAGGGGCCGATCCGAAATCCCTGCGCGGCATGCTGGACGAGCTGAAGAACCAGATGAAGTCTGGTGTCGTGCTGCTGGCCACCTGTGCCGATGGCAAGGTCAACCTGATCGCGGGTGTCACCAACGACCTGACCGGCAAGGTCAAGGCCGGTGAGCTGGTCAATCTGGTTGCCCAGCAGGTGGGTGGCAAGGGCGGTGGCCGTCCGGACATGGCACAGGCGGGTGGTACCCAGCCTGAGGCGGTGCCGGCAGCGCTGCAATCCGTTCATTCCTGGCTGGAAGAGCGCCTGTAATCGGGCGAGGTGATCTGTGGCACTCTATGTACAGAAGTACGGCGGCACCTCGGTCGGCACACTGGAGCGGATCGAGGCGGTAGCTGAGCGGGTCGAGCAGACCCGCGCCCAGGGACACAACGTGGTGGTGGTTGTCTCCGCCATGTCGGGCGAAACCAACCGGCTGCTGGGCATGGCCCAGCAACTGGATCCTGATGCCAACCGGCGCGAGATGGATGTACTGGTCTCCACCGGTGAGCAGGTCACCATAGCGCTGCTGGCCATCGCGTTGAACAAACGCGGTTGTCCTGCGGTCTCGATGACCGGTGATCAGGTACGGATTCATACCGATTCCGCCTATGGCAAGGCGCGCATCACCCACATCGACACCGAGCTGGTTCATGCCGAACTGGCTGCAGGCAAGGTGGTGGTGATCGCCGGTTTCCAGGGCCGTGACGAGCATAACGCCATCACGACGCTGGGCCGCGGCGGTTCGGATACCACGGCGGTTGCCGTGGCGGCGGCCATCAAGGCCGATGAGTGCCAGATCTTTACCGATGTGGATGGGGTATACACCACGGATCCGCGCATCGAGCCCAAGGCTCGTCGTCTCGACACCATCACCTTTGAGGAGATGCTGGAGATGGCCAGTCTCGGCGCCAAGGTGCTGCAGATCCGCTCGGTGGAGTTTGCGGGCAAGTACCGCGTCCCGCTGCGGGTGCTGTCGAGCTTTATCGATGGAGAGGGAACCTTAATCACATATGGAGGTGATAGGATGGAAGCTCCCCTGGTATCCGGGATCGCTTTTAACCGCAACGAGGCCAGCCTGACCATTCTGGGCGTGCCGGACAGACCAACCGTTGCCGCGCAGATCCTGAATCCGATCAGCGACGCCAACATTGATGTCGACATGATTGTGCAGAACACCCTGGGAGATGGCACCGCCGACTTCACCTTCACGGTGAATCGTGACGACTATCGCCGTGCCCGGGCACTGCTGGAGGAGACCGCCACCGAACTAGGCGCCTCCTGCGTGCAGGGAAATGGCGAAATTGCCAAGGTTTCCATTGTCGGTGTCGGCATGTGGAACCATCCCGGTGTTGCGCGCACCATGTTCAAGGTATTGGGCGAGGAGGGGATCAACATGCAGTTGATCTCGACCTCTGAAATCAAAATCTCTGTGGTGATTGACGAGAAGTATCTGGAGCTGGCGGTGCGAGCCCTGCACGCGGCTTTCGGGTTGGATCAGGCACCGCAAGAGCAGCCCTTGGGCTAACAATCGCTGATTGATTTAGTTTCAACCATTTACCATATCGGTATCTTTGTTAGATAATGTCGCATATCGATATAAAAACAAAACAGGATACAGGAGCAAGCGAATGCTTATTTTGACTCGTCGTGTTGGGGAAACCCTGATGATTGGTGATGAAGTGACTGTCACCGTACTGGGCGTTAAAGGCAACCAGGTCCGTATCGGTGTTAACGCGCCGAAAGAGGTCTCCGTACACCGCGAAGAGATCTACCAGCGCATCCAGGCCGAGAAAGTTCCGGGCCAACCGGGCTTCTAAGCCACTTTCATGGCTGTGACAAGGCGACACCTCATGTGTCGCCTTTTGTTTTTCCGGCCCCCTGAAATTGCCCTGCAGGGCGCGAAACTGCGGGATAAGTGCCGATATTGTTTGAATATTCCACGCTTTGACCAAATGCTGAGCGAACGCACTTTTTTCTCCAAAAAAGTGTTTGACTAAAAATCCCTGTGAAGTATTATCAGCCCCGCAAACGGAGAGGTGGCCGAGAGGCTGAAGGCGCTCCCCTGCTAAGGGAGTATGCGGCTTATACCCGCATCGGGGGTTCGAATCCCCCCTTCTCCGCCATTTGCGCCCGTAGCTCAGCTGGATAGAGTACCTGGCTACGAACCAGGTGGTCAGAGGTTCGAATCCTCTCGGGCGCACCATTTTTCAAGCAGTACACAAAAGTTTGTGAGCGCCCGTAGCTCAGCTGGATAGAGTACCTGGCTACGAACCAGGTGGTCAGAGGTTCGAATCCTCTCGGGCGCACCATATTTAAAGCAGTACCAAAAGTTTATGAGCGCCCGTAGCTCAGCTGGATAGAGTACCTGGCTACGAACCAGGTGGTCAGAGGTTCGAATCCTCTCGGGCGCACCATATAGACAGCCTCGACTTCGGTCGGGGCTGTTTTTTTTATGGGCGATATTTAGCTTTTGGTGCGGATCCCCGTGCGCTGTTGCGGGTGGATCGCCCGTTTACCAGGCTGTTCTTGTCCTCATTTCTTCCCCTTTCTGTGATTGCGCACAGTTCTTCTGATCGTTGCACCGCCTCACCACCCTTTGCCTCATCTGCAAGCGGGCTGTATGCCTGCTGTTGCAACGGCAGATGCCGTGCAGCTCATCATCTCAGGGTTTGGCTATCAACATCCTGCAAAGCCTGCCTAGGCGTTCTGCGGGCAATAAAAAAGGATGCCGCAGCATCCTTTTGTGTTGAGATATTGACTCAGCTTTTCAGCCATTTGCGAATGCGGTTGGCATCGCCGATGGGAGTGCGTTTGCCCACCGAGTTGAGCAGCACGATGGCGAGCTCGCGGCTGTCCGGTTTGGCGCGCATCACCAGACAGCGTCCTGCCTCGTCAGTGAAGCCGGTCTTGGAGAGGCGCACGTCCCAATCCGGGTTTTTCACCAGCGGGTTGGTGTTGTTGAACATCAGGCTGTAGGCGGGTGCGCTGAAGCGCATCTCCCGGTTCTCATCCTGAGTGAACTGACGGATCAGCGGCTGACGATAGGCGGCGGCGGCCAGCTTGCCGAGATCCTGGGCGGTAGAGACGTTGCGGGTGGAGAGGCCTGTGGAGTCGTAGAAGTGGGTATTACGCATACCCAGCTGTCTGGCCTTGTTGTTCATGGCTCGCACGAAGGCGCTGCGACCGCCCGGATAGTGACGCGCCAGTGCCGAGGCCATCCGGTTTTCGGAGGACATCAATGCCAGATGCAGGGCGTCGCGGCGGGTCACCTTGGTGCCCATGCGGATGCGGGAATGAGTGTGTTTGACCCGATCCAGATCGTTCTTGTCGACCGTGATGACCTGGTTGAGATTCTGTTTGGCATCCAGCACTACCAGCGCCGTCATCAGCTTGGTGAGGGAGGCGATGGGACGCACCTTGGTGGCATTCTTCTGGTAGAGCGTCTTGCCCGTTTTTACATCCACGACCAGGGCGCTGCTCGAGCGTACTTCCAGTTTGGCAGGGTTGGGTGCCGCGCTGACCGCAGGCAATCCCAGCATTCCCATCAACCCGACAACCAGCGCTGCTGCGCGAATCCGACACCACATACAACCGACTCCATTCCCATCCAAAAAAAGGCGCTAGATTCACTCATTTTTACCCCGGCTTTACAAGGGCCGAGCGGGACTATTTCTGCTATTTGCGCAAAGTTGGCGATCAAAAAAGCCCTCTGGCGAGGGCTTTCGGGTCGGGCGTTGGGCGAGGGGTCAATCCCGCGGCTGCGCGGCCCTGCGTTTGCTGATCCAGCGCCAGACCAGCGCCACCATGCCACCCACCAGCAGGGCCACTGGCAGATAGATGATGATGTTGAAGAACTGGGTCTGGTATTCGGCGGCCAGCTTGGTGTGGCTAAGGTAGTAGCCAAACCCGACCAGCGGGCAGATCCACATGATGGAGCTGACCAGATTGACGATGAGGAAACGTCCCTGGGGCAGTTCGGTGGCGCCGACGATATAGGGGTAGGCGGTGCGCACGAAGGCGATATAGCGAGCGGTGATCAGGGTGATGATCCCGTACTTGTCCAGCAGATGGTATACCTTCTGCTGGTGTCGCTCTTCAACATGGGACATCAGTCGGTGGTAGAGCTGGGTGTGGCCGAGAAAGCGCCCCTGCATGTAACCGAGCCAGGTGCCGACAAAGGTAGCCATGATCAACAGCGGGATCACCCCGAGAGACAATACATCCTGATAGATGAGCACGCCGGTGAGGATCAGCAGGCTGTCACCGGGCAGAAAGGCGGTAGGGATGAATCCGTTTTCCAGTACCAGAAACGTCAGAATCACACCACAGATCATGAAGGCCATCTTGGGATCGGAAAGTGTGTTCAGATCGTGATTCATAAAGGCGTGAGCCAGTTGGTAAAACTGCTCCATACTTGCAAACTCCGCAGGTTAGCTGGGTTGATCGGTCAAGGGCATGGCGAGCACCTTGTCGATGCGCAGGCCATCCATGTCAACAATTTCCAGTTGCCACTGTTCCAGTGTCACCAGGTCTCCGGTTTGTGGAACACGACCAAGGAGCAGCATGATAAGCCCTCCGAGGGTGTGATAGTGATGTTTTTCTTCTTCTGGCAGACGAACCAGCTCCAGACAGTCCTTCAACTCGGGCAGCGGGATCAGGCCATCGAGCAGCCAGCTGCCGTCGGCGCGCCGGAATGCCCAGTTGTCCTCGCCATCCTCCTGCTGGAAATCCCCCGCCAGCGCCTCCAGCAGATCCTGCTGGGTGACCAGTCCCTGCAACTCGCCATATTCGTCCACCACCAGCGCCATCTGTTCGCTGTGGGTGCGGAAGTGGTTGAGCAGCTCGACGCCGTTGAGGGTCTCGGGCAGCAGGCTGCCCTCCTGGGTCAGGGCAACCAGATCGATGGGCTCCCCCTTGATATAGGCGTGCAGCACCTTGCTGACATTGATGATACCCACCAATTCTGACAGGTTGCCGTCGCAGACCGGAAAATAGCTGTGGCGATACTCCACCAGCCGCTGCAGGTTGGTCTCCAGCGGCAGCGCCAGATCCAGATAGCAGATATCGCTGCGCGGCACCATCAGGGAGGAGAGGCTGCGCTCGTCGAGACGGAAGACGTTGCGCAGCATGGTGTGTTCATGATCCTCGATCACCCCGGCTTCAGAGCCCTCCACCAGCATGGCGTGGATCTCCTCCTCGGTAACGTTGGCGCTGCCGTTCTGGTTGACCCGCAGCAGCCGCAGGCTGGCATTGGTAGAGGCCGACAGCAGCCAGACGAAGGGGCGGGTCAGGGTGGCGAGCCAGTGCATGGGGCGCGCGACCAGACAGGCGATGCGCTCGGCATTGAGCTGGCCGAGCCGCTTGGGCACCAGCTCCCCCACCACGATGGAGAGGTAAGTAACCACCACCACTACTATGACGGTGGCGATCAGGCCGCTGCTCTTGGGGGATAGTCCCCACTCCTGCAACCAGAGCGAGAAGGGCTGGGCCAGCAGGGATTCGCCGTAGATACCGTTGAGCAAACCTATGCTGGTAATGCCGATTTGGACGGCAGAGAGAAAATGGGTCGGGTCTTCGCCCAGTTTGAGGGCAATGGCGGCGGAGCGGTTGCCTTCAGAGGCAAGCTTGCCGAGGCGAGCCTTGCGTGCGGTGACGATGGCGATTTCTGACATGGCGAAGACGCCATTAAGCAAAATCAATCCCAGCAGGATCAATATTTCCATACAGCAACAGCACTCCTTGAGTGGATAAGATCGCTGGCAGTGTAATGAATTTGGCGGCGATGCGCTGTGAAAGCGGGTGATCCGGCTCGCTAATTTGATGACAGCGCTTTGCGATGGCTGAAAAAGATGGCCGGAAAAGAGAGGGACGACCCCGCCAAACGGCGTAATGGGCGAGGCAGCATTGCAGGAGTGAAAAGGGCGGGAAGTCCCGCCCTTGCTTATCACTTGTCAGACAACCCTTATCAGAACTGCTGGAACCAGCGCTGGATCTGGGCCGGATCCTTGCTCTGGGTCAGGGAGAGCATCAGCAGCACCCGCGCCTTCTGCGGGTTGAGGGTCTCGGCGGCGACGAAGCCGTACTTGGCATCATCGATCTCGGCATCCAGAGTGGTGGAGCCGGTCGGTACGCGGGCGGAGCGCACTACCCGGATGCCGTCCTTGCTCGCCTTAGCCAGGGTGTCGAACAGGGTGTGGTAGAGGTTGCCGTTGCCCACCCCGGCGCTGACGATGCCGTCGAACTTGGCATCCACCATCGCCTTGGCCGGCAGATCGGTGGCGTTGGCGTAGCTGTAGACGATGCCGACCTGTGGCAGCTTGTCGAGCTTGCTCACATCAAACGGGGTCTTGCTGGTGTGCAGGCGAGCCGGACTGCGCTGATAGTCGATCTTGCCGTTGTGGATGTAGCCGAGCGGGCCAAAGTTGGGGGAGGCGAAGGTTTGCACCCCGGTGGTGTTGGTCTTGGTGACGTCGCGGGCATCCAGCACTGTGTCGTTCATCGCCACCATCACGCCACGGCCCTTGGAGGCGGGGTCGGAGGCGGTCACCACGGCGTTGTAGAGGTTGAGCGGGCCATCGGCACTCATGGCGGTGGAGGGACGCATGGCGCCAACCAATACCACCGGCTTGTCGCTCTTGACGGTCAGATTGAGGAAGTAGGCGGTCTCTTCCATGGTGTCGGTGCCGTGGGTGATGACAATGCCATCCACGTCATCCTTGGCCAGCAGCTCGTTGACCCGTTTGGCCAGCTTGAGCCACACCTCGTCGTTCATGTCCTGGGAGCCGATCTTCACCACCTGCTCACCCTGCACATCGGCCACGTTCTTCATCTCGGGCACGGCGGCGATCAGGGTTTCGATGGCCACCTTGCCAGCCTCGTAGTTGGACTGGGTAGCGGACTGGCCAGCTCCGGCAATGGTGCCGCCGGTTGCCAGAATATGGACGTTGGGCAGGGCCATTGCCATGGGGGAGAGGGTCAGGCTGACGACGGCGGCGAGCAGGGTCTTGCGGATCGGTAGGGTCATGCTGCAAATCCTTGTGGTTGGAATAATCGCAGCAAGTTTGCCCGTTTAATAACCCGGGTCTGTGATAAAACTCACCAAAAGACAGGTGAGTACAGATTTTTAACCTGTTTTATACCTCTATGGAGATAATTTAACTCGCAGAGAAACCCTTGGCTTCGATCAGGGCGATCAGCTCGGCCTTGCTCAGCTCGCTCTCAATGACGGCCTTGCTGCTGGCGAAATCGACGGTTGCGGTGGTGACCGCAGGCTGGGCCAGCAGCGCTTTTTGCAGACTGGCGGCGCAGCCACCACAGGACATGCCGGACACTGTGAGTTCGATGGTCATGGGATATCTCCTTTGTTGATGAGCGCCAGCCTAAAGCTGCCGCCTCCGGCAAGGTCAAGCCGTCAGTACATAAGACCCAGATAGTTCATCAGGATGGCTCCCTGCCGGTGTATGGGAGCCAAGGTTCGTGGTGGCGATGAGGTTGGCAGTTTCCTCGGGCAGGGTCAGTACATAAGACCGAGATAATTCATCAGAGTTGCCCCGAGGCTGGTAGTGACCAGAGAACCGAGGGTGGTGGTGGCGATGATGTTTGCGGCCAGCACGCTGTCGCCCCCCATGGCACGGGTCATCACATAGCTGGCGGCGGCAGTCGGGGTAGCGCTGATGAGAAACAGAATGCCCAGCTCCAGATGGCTGAAGCCGAGCAGGGCCGCCCCCAGAGTGAACGCAGCCGGAATGAGACAGAGCCGCATGATGCTGGCCCAGCCCGCAATGGCTGCACCACCACGCAGGGCATCGAGGCTGAGAGAGGCGCCGGTGCAGATCAGCGCCAGCGGCAACGTCATGTTGGCGAAGTAGCTGCCGGTGGTGAGCAGCAGTTGCGGCATCTTGATACCGAGCAGGGTAAAGGGCAGCGCCGCCACAATGGCGATGATCAACGGATTCTTGATGATGCCGAGCAGAATGGGGCGAATGCCGGTGGCACCGCCGAGACTGCGGGTGAGGGTGATCACCGCGAGAATGTTGTAGAGCACGGTCACCGCGCCGACATAGAAGGCCGCCGCCCCCAACCCCTCGTGGCCGTAGGCGTTCTGCACATAGGCGAGCCCGATAATGGCGCTGTTGCCGCGAAAGCTCCCCTGCACGAAGATGCCGCGCAGCCGCTGCTCCTCGATAAAACGTCCGGCCAGCAGCTCCAGCACCAGATAGCTGATAACGGTGGCGAGCAGGCCATAGCCGATAAACCAGAGGCTCGGCATGGTGGCGAAGTTGGTGCCAAGAATACTGAGAAAGAGCAGGGCGGGCAGGGTGACCTGAAATACCAGTCGCGAGGCGGATTCGGTAAAGGGATCTGGCAGCAGCCCCCACCGCTTGAGCAAGATGCCGAGCAGCAACACCACGCAGATGGGGCCTGTGATTGAGAGGGAGAAGAGCAGACTGGCCAGCAGATCCATGATGGGCATCCTGTGCTGTACCCACACACCCTGACGGCGGGGCAAAAAGGGCATTCTAACGCCATGGGCTTGTATTCACAGGGGTTAATCACAACAATGTGGGCAATTCCACCGCCTAGCCTCCTGTGAGCCAATTCATGGACAAGAAACTGACCATCCTCGATATCGCCAGACTGAGTGGCGTCGGCAAGTCGACCGTCTCCCGGGTGCTCAACCAGGATCCCAAGGTGAAGCAGGAGACCCGCGAGCGGGTGGAGCAGGTCATCGCCGAGCACGGCTTCGTGCCGAGCAAATCGGCGCGGGCCATGCGCAGCCAGAGCCAGCAGGTGGTGGGGATCATCGTCTCGCGGCTCGACTCCAGCTCGGAGAATCAGGCGGTGCGCGGCATGCTGGAGACCCTCTACCAGCGTGGCTACGATGCCGTGCTGATGGAGAGCAAGTTCTCCCCCGCCAAGGTGCAGGAGCATCTGGCGGTGCTGGAGCGGCGCGGGGTGGATGGCATTATCCTGTTCGCCTTCAATGACTTGGACTATGCCGCCATGACGCCGCTGAAAGAGAAGCTGGTGCTGGTCGCTCGTGAATATCCCGGTTTCTCCTCGGTCTGCTTTGACGACGCCGGTGCGGTGCGCTCCATGCTGGCGCAACTGGCAAGCCGTGGCGCCCGCGACATCGCCTATCTGGGGGTGGATGCCTCGGATCTCACCACCGGCCAGCGCCGCCTCGACGCCTATCTCGCTTACTGCGCAGAGCAGGGGTTGCGCCCGCGCAGCGCCCTCGGCGATCTCAGCCTGCAGAGCGGCTACCGGCTGGCGGCCGAGCTGTTGACGCCCTCCACCCAGGCGCTGGTCTGCGCCAGCGACACCCTCGCCATCGGTGCGGCAAAATACCTGCAAGAACAAGGGCGTAGCGAGGTGCTGGTGACCGGACTTGGCAACAATCCCATGCTCAGTTTCCTCTTCCCCAACGCCCTCAGTCTCGATCTCGGTTACAAAGGGGCGGGGGAGCAGGCGGCGCGTCAGCTGCTCGGCCAGATTGAGCAGGATCAGCCGCCGCTGGTGACTATCGCCCCCTCTCGAACCCTGTGACCCCCATCACTCCGGACTGAACAAAAAGTGCGCTTTTTGTGATGCTGGCCACGAATTGGGAACGTTCCCATTTCGATCTGGCCAGATTGTCGGCATGCTAAATGGGAACGATACCAAAAACGCTCCGGCCGACAGACTGGCTCAAAAGGGCGATACAGACCACTATTCAATGGCGTCACAGAGGGAAGACCCATGTCCAAGATCAACGCACAGCAGCTTGCCACCCTGATCGACAAGATCGGCGGTAAGGAGAACATCGCCACCGTCAGCCACTGCCTGACCCGGTTGCGCTTCGTCCTGAACGATCCGGCCAAGGCCGACAGCAAGGCTATCGAAACCATCCCGGCGGTGAAGGGAAGCTTCACCCAGGGCGGTCAGTTCCAGGTGGTGATCGGTAACGAGGTAGAGCAGTGGTACAAGGCGCTGACCGAGCAGCTCGGCGTCAGCGGTGGTAGCAAGGAGACCGCCAAGCAGGCGGCGCGCCAGAACATGAATCCGCTGGAGCGGGGCATCTCCCATCTGGCGGAGATCTTCGTGCCGCTGCTGCCCGCCATCATCACCGGCGGTTTGATCCTGGGCTTTCGCAACGTCATCGGCGACATCAAGATGTTCGACGATGGCACTCACACCCTCACCGAGATCAGCCAGTTCTGGGCTCAGGTGCATGCCTTCCTCTGGCTGCTGGGCGAAGCGATCTTCCACTTCCTGCCGGTCGGTGTTTGCTGGTCTGCGGTGAAGAAGATGGGGGGCTCCGAGATCCTCGGTATCGTGCTCGGTATCACGCTGGTGTCGCCACAGTTGATGAACGCCTACGGCATCGGCCAGCAGACTCCCGAGGTGTGGGACTTCGGTCTGTTCGTGATCCAGAAGGTGGGTTATCAGGCGCAGGTCATTCCGGCGCTGCTGGCGGGTGTCTTCCTCGCATGGGTAGAGACCAACCTCAAGCGGATCATTCCGGCCTATCTCTATCTGGTGATTGTGCCGTTTGTCTCGCTGCTGCTGGCGGTGATCGTGGCTCACGCCTTTATCGGCCCGTTCGGCCGCTGGATTGGTGAGGGCGTCGGCTTCGCTGCCAAGGCCGCCATGACCGGCTCCTTCGCCCCTATCGGTGCCGCCCTGTTCGGTTTCCTCTATGCGCCGCTGGTCATCACCGGCATCCACCACACCACCAACGCGGTGGATCTGCAACTGATGCAGAGCATGGGTGGCACCCCGATTTGGCCGCTGATCGCCCTCTCCAACATCGCCCAGGCTTCTGCGGTCGTCGGCATCATTCTGATTAGCCGCAAGGAGAACGAACGGGAGATCTCGGTACCTGCCGCCATCTCCGCTTACCTCGGGGTGACCGAGCCGGCCATGTACGGCATCAACCTCAAGTACAAGTTCCCCATGCTGTGCGCCATGGTGGGCTCAAGCCTCGCGGCCCTCATCTGCGGCTTTGCCGGGGTGATGGCAAACGGCATCGGGGTAGGCGGCCTGCCCGGCATCCTCTCCATCCAGCCGCAATATTGGGCGGTGTTTGCCATCGCCATGCTGGTCGCCATTGTGGTGCCGGTGGTGCTGACCTTGCTGGTCTACAAGCGCCAGCAAGCCGCTGGCAAGTTGACCCAAGCCAGCGCCTGACACTGATTATCAGGGCGACCCGCGGGTCGCCCTCTCCATTTTCTATTCGAGACAAGAGAAAGACCCATGAGCCAAACACCCTGGTGGCAGAGTGCCGTGATTTACCAGATTTACCCCAAGAGCTTTCAGGATTCCGCGGCCCGTGGCACCGGCGACCTCAAGGGGATCATGGCCCGCCTCGACTACCTCAAGACGCTGGGGGTCGATGCCCTCTGGCTGACCCCGGTCTACGTCTCCCCGCAGGTGGATAACGGTTACGACATCGCCGATTACTACGCCATCGACCCCGCCTACGGCACCATGGAAGATTTCGAGGAGCTGCTGGCTGCCGCTCACGAGCGGGACATCCGTATCGTGATGGATATAGTTGTGAACCACACCTCCACCGAGCATGCCTGGTTCAAGTCGGCGCTGGGGGACAAGAACAGCCCCTACCGCGACTACTACATCTGGCGTGATCCGGTAGATGGCGGCGTGCCCAACAACTGGCAATCCAAGTTTGGTGGTAGCGCCTGGGAGCTGGATCCCGCCACCGGCCAGTACTACCTGCACCTGTTTGCCCGCGAGCAGGCGGATCTCAACTGGGAAAATCCTGCAGTGCGCGCCGAGGTCAAAAAGATCATCCACTTCTGGGCGAACAAGGGGGTGGATGGTTTCCGCCTCGACGTCATCAACCTTATCTCCAAGGATCAGACGTTCCCGAACGACGAGATTGGCGATGGCCGCCGCTTCTACACCGACGGGCCGCGCATCCACGAATTCCTGCAGGATGTGAGCCGCGATGTCTTTGCCCCGGTCGGCGCCATGACGGTGGGGGAGATGTCCTCCACCAGTCTGGAACACTGCCAGCGCTATGGCGCCCTCGATGGCTCCGAGCTCTCCATGGTGTTCAACTTCCACCATCTGAAGGTGGATTACCCCAACGGCGACAAGTGGACCAAGGCGCCGTTCGATTTCCTCGAACTCAAGCGCATCTTCAACCACTGGCAGAGCGGTATGCACGGCAAGGGGTGGTCGGCGCTGTTCTGGTGCAATCACGACCAACCGCGCATCGTCTCCCGCTTCGGTGACGAGGGTGAGCATAGGGTGGTCGCCGCCAAGATGCTGGCCAGCACGCTGCATGGCCTGCAAGGCACCCCCTACATCTATCAGGGGGAGGAGATAGGCATGACCAACCCCGGCTATCAGCACATCAACGACTATCAGGATGTGGAGAGCCGCAACATCTTCGCCATCAAGCAGGCGGAAGGGATGAGCGAGGCCGAGATCCTCGCCATTCTCGGCGCTAAGTCCCGCGACAACTCGCGCACGCCGATGCAGTGGAGCGCAGCGGCCAATGCAGGTTTCACCCAAGGAACGCCCTGGCTCAAGCCTGCCGCCAACTATCCCGAGATCAATGCCGAGGCGGTGCTGGCCGACCAGAACTCGGTGTTCTGGCACTATCGGGATCTCATCGCCCTTCGCAAGGCGCACCCCATCTTCACTCAGGGGGATTATCAGGAGCTGTTGACCGGGCACCCGCAGATCTGGGCCTATGCCCGCCGTGCCAACGGTCAGACCCTGCTGGTGGTGAGCAACTTCTACGGCGAGCCGGTTGAGTTTGCCTTGCCTGCCGAGCTACAAAGCGGGCAAGGTCGGCTGCTGCTCGGCAACTACCCCGATAGCCCGGCCCAACCGCAATCGGGTATGCTGCGCCCTTATGAATCCCTGATCTGGCTGATGGAGTAGGTAATGGAGAAGGTGGTGCGCGGTACCGAGTGGCAGAAGATGGTGGCGGGGGAGCCCTATGATGCGGCTGACCCTGAGCTCAAAGCGGCGCGCGAGCGCTGCCGCCGGCTCTATCACACCTTCAACACCAGCTGGCAGGAGAAACCGGCGCGGGATGCTTTGCTGCACGACCTGCTCGGTAGCTGCTGCCAGGAGTGCGCCATCAATCCGCCGTTCTTTTGCGACTATGGCGCCAACATCTTCGTCGGCGAGAACTTCTACGCCAACGTCAATTGCACCATCCTCGACGTCTGCGAGGTGCACATCGGCGACAACGTGCTGCTGGCGCCCGGGGTGCAGATCTACACCGCCGCTCACCCGGTGGCGGTGGCGCCACGTATCAAGGGGGTGGAGTTTGGCAAGCCGGTGCGGATCGGTCACAACGTCTGGATTGGCGGCAGCGCCGTCATCTGCCCCGGCGTTACTATCGGTGACAACAGCGTCATCGGCGCAGGCTCGGTGGTGACCAAAGATGTGCCCGCCAATGTGGTGGCGGCTGGCAACCCTTGCAAGGTGCTTCGGCCGATGACGGCACAGGAGCTTGAAGGCGCCATCCAGCAGTGAACAGGGGCCATGAATGCTAGTGCTATCTGATTGATAGAAAAGCGAATTTCAGATTGTTTTGCATTCAGTGCTTATGTTCGGGGCCGCTTGGCCGATACTGTTGAGTGCAGGAGGAACCCTATGGATATATCAAGTTCTGCAAATGCGTCGTTTGGTTCTGCTCTGATGACGGCCAGTCTGGCCAAGAAACAGCAGACCCAAGAGGGCGAAGCTGCGCTGAAGCTGCTGCAAAACGCAGCGCAATCAGCGCCGGTTGCACCGACATCGGCCAGTGCTTCTCTGGGAAGCAAGATCGATATTCGCGTCTGACCCTAATGAAAAAGCCCCCATCTCGCGATGGGGGCTTTTTTATCTCTGCGATTTGGCGCGAGCCTCTTTCGCTCAGAGCGGGAAGGGGGCTGGCGCCTCGAAGGTCATCCGCTCGCCGCTGCGGGGGTGGCTGATGGTCAGACTGGCCGCATGCAGATAAAGGTGCGGTGCCGCCGCCAGCGCATCCGGATGGGCGTAGAGGTTGTCACCCAGGATCGGGTGCCCCAGCTCCAGCATATGGACGCGCAGCTGATGCGAACGACCTGTGATGGGGGTTAGCTTGATCAGGCTGTTGCCGTTCTCCACTTTCAGTTTCTGCCACAGGGTCAGAGCGTGACGCCCCTCCTCGTGATCCACCTTCTGCTTCGGGCGGTTGGGCCAGTCGACGCAGAGCGGCAGGTCAACCTGCCCCGACTCTGCTTCCGGCTCGCCCCACACCCAGGCGAGGTAGTGCTTCTCGGTCTCCCGCTCGCGAAATTGTCGGCTCAGTTCCCGATGAGAGTTGGGATTGAGGGGAATGACAATGACGCCAGTGGTGGACATGTCGAGGCGATGAGCAGCAGCCGCCTTGGGGTGCTGCTGTTTCACCCGATGCAGGACGCTGTCTTCATTCTCGGGGCCGCGCCCGGGGACGCTTAGCAGGCCAGTGGGCTTGTTGACCACCATGATGTCCTTGTCCTTGAACAGGATATCGAGCCAGGGTTCCAGAGGCGGTGAGTATTCAAACATAAATGTCTCGCATCAGAAGGTGGGGGCAAGCCCCCATCAGTTATGGGTAACCACGACAAAGTGGCCTTGGGTATCCAGTTTGAGCTGGTTCTGGCCGCTGTCGGTCGGTACCTTGTCAGTTATGGGTGACCACGATAAAGCGGATGGCATCCAGCTTGAGTTGGGTCTGATCGATCAGGTGGTGCAATTCTGCCTGCAGATTGCGCAGATAATCCAGTTCGCTGTCTCGCACGTTCGGGTTGACCGCCTTGAGCGCTTCCAGACGATCCAGATCCTGCTGCAGGGTCTGCGCCATCTGGGCACGGGCCTTGTCGACAATCCCGGCTTTCAGCTCTTCGGCAATGGCCTGGCCCTTGCCAATCAGACCGTGGATCACCGGTTGGGATGCAGTCACGAGCTTGCTGCCGAGGTGGCGGTTGACCGGAGTCAGCTGGCGGTTGAAGGCATCGAACGCCACTTTCTCACCCAGATTCTGGCCGTTCTTGTCCATCAGCAGACGGATCGGCGTCGGCGGCATGAAGCGGTAGAGCTGGGGATGGGCCGCAGACTCGGCAACGAAGATCAGCTCAAGCAGGATGGAGCCGATGGGCAGCGCCTTGTTCTTGAGCAGTGCGACCGAGGTGGCACCGATCTCGGAGCCCAGGATCAGGTCGATACCGCCGCGCATCATGGGGTGATCCCAGGAGAGCAGCGCCATGTCATCCCGCGACAGGGCTGTGTTGCGATCGAAGGTGATGGTCATGCCGTCTTGCGGCAGGCCCGGGAAGCTGGAAACCAGCATGTGATCCCCGGGGGTCAGCACCAGCGCGTTCTCGCCACGGTCATCCTGATTGACGCCGATCTCGTCGAACATCTTGAGAGCGAAGGAGATCATGCCAGTGTCGTCATCTTCGGCGGCCAGCTTGTCGACCAGCTGCTGGGCGGCGGCGCCACCGCTGGAGTGGATCTCCAGCAGGCGATCGCGGCCCTGCTCCAGTCGGGCCTTGAGCGGCTCGTGCAGTTCGCGGGTCTTGACCAGCAGGGCGTCGAGGGCTGCCTGATCGCCGGTGTTGGCGGCCAGCAGCTCGAATAGCTCCTCACGTACCGCTTCGAATACCGGGCGAGCTGTCGGGCAGGTCTGCTCGAACGCGTCCAGACCATCGTGATACCAGAGCTGCAGGGCGCGCTGGGCAGTCCCTTCCAGGTAGGGAACGTGGATCTCGACGGTATTCTGCTGACCGATACGATCCAGTCGGCCGATAC
>NZ_JBQBEO010000002.1:450000-702500 GCF_051919525.1 Aeromonas sp. 6P
AGGTTAACCGTATAGGGGAGCCGTAGGGAAACCGAGTCTTAACTGGGCGTCTAGTTGCAAGGTGTAGACCCGAAACCGGGTGATCTAGCCATGGGCAGGTTGAAGGTTGAGTAACATCAACTGGAGGACCGAACCCACTAACGTTGCAAAGTTAGGGGATGACCTGTGGCTGGGGGTGAAAGGCCAATCAAACTCGGAGATAGCTGGTTCTCCCCGAAAGCTATTTAGGTAGCGCCTCGGACGAATACTACTGGGGGTAGAGCACTGTTTGGGCTAGGGGGTCATCCCGACTTACCAACCCCATGCAAACTCCGAATACCAGTAAGTAATATCCGGGAGACACACGGCGGGTGCTAACGTCCGTCGTGAAGAGGGAAACAACCCAGACCGCCGGCTAAGGTCCCAAAGTTCTGGTTAAGTGGGAAACGATGTGGGAAGGCTCAGACAGCTAGGATGTTGGCTTAGAAGCAGCCATCATTTAAAGAAAGCGTAATAGCTCACTAGTCGAGTCGGCCTGCGCGGAAGATGTAACGGGGCTCAAACCAGGCACCGAAGCCGCGGATTCACACTTATGTGTGAGTGGTAGGGGAGCGTTCTGTAAGTCTGCGAAGGTGTATCGAGAGGTATGCTGGAGATATCAGAAGTGCGAATGCTGACGTAAGTAACGATAAAGGGGGTGAAAAGCCTCCTCGCCGGAAGACCAAGGGTTCCTGTCCAACGTTAATCGGGGCAGGGTGAGTCGACCCCTAAGGCGAGGCCGAAAGGCGTAGTCGATGGGAAGCAGGTTAATATTCCTGCACGACTTGTAATTGCGATGGGGGGACGGAGAAGGCTAGGTGGGCCAGGCGACGGTTGTCCTGGTGAAAGTGCGTAGGTGGTGTTTCTAGGCAAATCCGGAGACACAACACTGAGACACGAGACGAACACACTACGGTGTGGAAGCCATTGATGCCCTGCTTCCAGGAAAAGCCTCTAAGCTTCAGATTACAAGTCATCGTACCCCAAACCGACACAGGTGGTCGGGTAGAGAATACCAAGGCGCTTGAGAGAACTCGGGTGAAGGAACTAGGCAAAATAGAACCGTAACTTCGGGAGAAGGTTCGCTCTTGACAGTGAAGTCCCTTGCGGATGGAGCAGTTGGGAGTCGCAGTGACCAGATGGCTGGGACTGTTTATCAAAAACACAGCACTCTGCAAACACGAAAGTGGACGTATAGGGTGTGACACCTGCCCGGTGCCGGAAGGTTAATTGATGGGGTTAGCGCAAGCGAAGCTCTTGATCGAAGCCCCGGTAAACGGCGGCCGTAACTATAACGGTCCTAAGGTAGCGAAATTCCTTGTCGGGTAAGTTCCGACCTGCACGAATGGTGTAACCATGGCCATGCTGTCTCCACCCGAGACTCAGTGAAATCGAATTCGCCGTGAAGATGCGGTGTACCCGCGGCTAGACGGAAAGACCCCGTGAACCTTTACTACAGCTTGGCACTGAACATTGAACCTACATGTGTAGGATAGGTGGGAGGCTTTGAAGGCGTGACGCCAGTTGCGCTGGAGCCGTCCTTGAAATACCACCCTTGTATGTTTGATGTTCTAACGCAGGCCCATGAATCTGGGCCGCGGACAGTGCCTGGTGGGTAGTTTGACTGGGGCGGTCTCCTCCCAAAGAGTAACGGAGGAGCACGAAGGTTGGCTAATCCTGGTCGGACATCAGGAGGTTAGTGCAATGGCATAAGCCAGCTTAACTGCGAGACGGACAGGTCGAGCAGGTACGAAAGTAGGTCATAGTGATCCGGTGGTTCTGAATGGAAGGGCCATCGCTCAACGGATAAAAGGTACTCCGGGGATAACAGGCTGATACCGCCCAAGAGTTCATATCGACGGCGGTGTTTGGCACCTCGATGTCGGCTCATCACATCCTGGGGCTGAAGTCGGTCCCAAGGGTATGGCTGTTCGCCATTTAAAGTGGTACGCGAGCTGGGTTCAGAACGTCGTGAGACAGTTCGGTCCCTATCTGCCGTGGGCGTTGGATGATTGAAGGGAGTTGCTCCTAGTACGAGAGGACCGGAGTGAACGAACCTCTGGTGTTCGGGTTGTCACGCCAGTGGCACTGCCCGGTAGCTAAGTTCGGAATCGATAACCGCTGAAAGCATCTAAGCGGGAAGCGAGCCCTGAGATGAGTCATCCCTGACCCCTTGAGGGTCCTAAAGGGCCGTTGGAGACCACAACGTTGATAGGTGGGGTGTGTAAGCGCGGCGACGTGTTGAGCTAACCCATACTAATTACCCGTGAGGCTTAACCATACAACACCCAAGAAGTGTTCTAAGGCTTGTAGCAAATAGAACGAACTACTCAAATTCAGTGATAGTGACAAGCCAAGCGCAACATCACTACTCACGTCAGCTTTCTAGATTAAGAATTTGCCTGGCGGCCATAGCGCCGTGGAACCACCTGATCCCATGCCGAACTCAGAAGTGAAACGCGGTAGCGCCGATGGTAGTGTGGCATTCGCCATGCGAGAGTAGGACACTGCCAGGCACCAATACAAGAAACCCCGCTCATCGAGCGGGGTTTTTTATTGCCTGAAACTCAGAAGGTAGCCTGATTTTTGATCGGCCCTATCTCTTTTCCTCTGTTCTTATTGTTACTCGCCGCTGCTTTCTGGTTCCACAAATAGCCTGATGTTCCGCTTGGTACTCTTTCTTCACTGAACCGCTGTCGCTCTGTATGGCGGCTCTGGCGTAGTCATGACCCACGAATCCTATGCTCGCCTGTACGCTACGATCTCTTGCTTGCGATCTTTCCTGGGCATCTGTGTCCTGTGTTAGCTGAAGTCTTTCTTTTTGAGCCCTCTGCTTGTCCATGATTTTGTTAGTCGCCCACTGACGTTATGCCAGAGAGTGTGTTGGCTGTGCTAACACGCAGGCGCAGTGGTTGCTGCTTTGGGTCCTTGTTGTTTGGGGTAATAAGGAAATGGGAAGGGATACGCGCTAGAGCGCAGAGGTTCTATGTTGATAGGGGATCTTGTGGTGGCTTTTGAGCCTGCAGGTGGGAAAATTAATGGGGGGGCTGAAGAAGGCTAATGTGTTGAGCTCTATGAGGAGTGGCAAATCGCAGGCAAATAAAAAGCCCACGCAACGTGGTTGCATGGGCTCGGTATAAATGGCGGAGGAGGTGGGATTTGAACCCACGGATGGTCGCCCATCGCCGGTTTTCAAGACCGGTGCATTCAGCCGCTCTGCCACCCCTCCGCAGCAGTGCGGCGAATATTACCATGCTGATCCGGCTTGTAAATCCCCGTCCGGTTCGATTGCTGGTTAATTGCACGAAACGACATGAAAAAGTGGCAATCAGGGTGCATCAAGCGCTTTTTTGGCCAGATAACTTGACTTGAAAACAGACTCAACCACTATAGTGGCCTCTATCATATCCTCTGCAAGATAACGTTATGACTATTAAAAATGCCCTGTTTTGCGCGCTGGCTGGCGTGACCCTGCTGGCGACGCCGGTACATGCAAGTGAGCTGACCAAAAGCGATGTCGAGCAAATCGTTCGCGACTATCTGGTCAAGAATCCCGAGATCCTGGTCGAGATGTCCAATGCCCTGCGTGCCAAGCAGGAGAGCCAGCAGGCCGAGAGTGACAAGGCGCTGATCAAGGCTCACTCCAAGCAGCTTTATGCCAATCAGGATCCCGAGATGGGGAATCCGAAGGCATCTCTGACCATTGTGGAGTTTTTCGATTACAACTGCGGTTACTGCAAGCGGGCCCATCCGCTGGTCAAGCAGCTGATGGCGGAAGACAAAGACATCCGGTACATCTACAAGCAGTTCCCCATTCTGAGCGAGTCCTCCTACTTCGCAGCTCGTGCTGCGCTGGCGGTCCAGCTGGGGCAGCCTGACAAGTACCAAGCGTTCCACGAGAAGCTCTATACCCATCAGGGCCCGCTCGCTGATGAAGCACAGGTCAAGCAGTTGGCTGTGGCGGCCGGTGTGGACTGGAGCAAGGTGGAGGCCAAGATCAAGGATGGCAGCATTGACCAGAACCTCGGTACCAACCGTGCGCTGGCTGAAGCGCTCGGTATCTCCGGTACCCCGGCCTTCATCATCGGTGATCAGATCCTGCGCGGTGCCCCCCGTGATTTGGCCAGCCTGAAGGGGTTTATCAAGGACGTGCGCGCCGGCAAGAGCATTCAATAAGCGGTTGTCATGGTCGAGGGCCCAGCGCCCCGGCCAGATACAGAAAGAGGGTCGGTATCACTACCGGCCCTCTTTTTTATTATGTCCTTTGGCACAAGTGGTCGTCGCGAAAGGACCATAACAACGTGCTCAGGACCCGGCCTGTTGGCCTCAGTAACAAGTATTAGCAGAGTCGTTCGGAGTCTATTGATAAATATTTCACCTTGCAGAGGCGTGTCGTGAGCATTGCTTAATTCCGGTCAAGATTTTTTCTGCTGCTTGCCTTAGAATCGCCGCCCGTTGCAGGAGAAATCCCTATGTTAGTTGATATTTTACGGCTTGTTTTTATAGCCGGAGGCCTCGTATTCATCTTTATGCTGGTGCAAGCTTGCTGGCGGAAGAAGCAGAGTGGATCCTTTGAGGCGACCCCCTTCTGGCCGGTGGCGTTGATCGGTGGGGTTGCCAACTTCCTCGATACCCTGGGGGTGGGCAGCTTTGCGGTAAAGACCGCCTGCTACAAGCAGTTCAAGCTGATCGATGATCGGGTGCTGCCGGGTACCCTAAATGGGCAGTGCGTGCTGCCAACCGTGACTCAGTCGCTGATCTTCGTCGGCGCAGTAGCAGTGGAGCCGCTGACGCTGATCAGCATGATGATGGCCGCCGCAGCTGGCGCGGCCTGGGGCGCTCGTCATGTGGCCTCGTTTGATCGGCAAACCATCCGGTTGGTGATGGCTATCTCCTTGCTGGTCGTTGCAGGGCTTATCTTTGCCGGTCTGCTGGGGCTTTTCCCTGTAGGCGGCGATGCGATGGGGCTCAGCGGCTACAAGCTGGCGATCGCCCTGCTTGGCAATTTCATCTTCGGGGTGCTGATGAATGTCGGTATCGGCCTGTTTGCTCCCTGCATGACGCTGGTTTATCTGCTGGGGATGAATCCGCTGGCGGCGTTTCCGATCATGATGGGCTCCACCGCCGTGCTTAGCGTTTTCTCCGCAGGCACCTTTATCCGTAAAGGGGCATTCGATGCCAAGGCGGTGCTGGCGGTAGCCATCTTTGGCCCCATCGGTGTGGTGCTGGCCGCCATGCTGGTCAAATCCATGGATATGAAGATGCTGAAGTGGCTGGTTGCCTTTATCGTCATCTATACCTCCTGGACCATGTACGCTTCTTGGCGGGCGGCGCGTCGCTCCCCTGTGCAGCTAACGTTGGAGAGCGCAGGCTAGCCTGTACCAGTGCCGCTTCGGCCTTGGCCCCAAGAAAAACATAGAGACCCAGCGCCAGCAGTAAACCCACCGCACACCCCATCACTCCGACCGCTGGCCAGAGCAGCTCGCTCTGGCCGAGCGAACCCTTGAACAGCAGCAACAACCCCTCGATGGAGACCGCGATCAGAATGGCGGCGATAAAGCGGGTGATGGTGCGGCGAATGGCGCTGTGGCGGAAGATATCCTTATGCAGCAGTACCTCCTCTTCCAGAATGGTCTTGCCCAGATCGAACACCGCCAGTGCCAGCGTCAGGAAGATGATGGCGCTAAAGGCGCCGAGCTGGTTCTGCTGCTCGCCGCACAATAGCTGGTAGAGCTGCTCCAGCCCGTGCCAGATGAGCGTCACGACGATGAGAAACAGCGCCATGCTGAGCACCACATAGACCGCCTTGAACCAGGGCATGGCGCGGCGGCGCTCCCTGTCTCCCATCAACCAGCCAATCAGCTGATTCAGACAGACGGTGATCTCCCGTCCTTGTCCCTGCACGATAAGGTGCAACCGGTTATGGGCGGCCGGTGCCGCAGGCTGGATGCACATCGGCCCCTGATAGTGGTCAATGCTGACGACAAAGGGATACCCCTTGAGCGAGACAAGGGGGGCGCTGAGTAGCCCCTGCAGTAGCGGGGTCAACTCCTCCTGATACTCCTGATAGCGCCGCAGCACATCGATGGGGCTCATCTCTGCCATATGGACCTCGGTGACGTGGGCTCTTGTGGTGAATGTGCAAATAGTGGGCCTGCTTTATGACAGGGATGGCGGGGTAAGTTGCACCAGAGAATGACAAATCGGTGGATGACGAGGGGGTAATGCACCAGAAATGGGCGTATTGCCGCCCTGTGTGGTGATGGAGTCTCTGTAATAGAAAAGGGCCCATGACGGGCCCTTTGCGACAAGCAGTAGCGATTTAGCCAGCCAGCTTGGCGAAGCTGCGCTCGGCGGCAGCCAGGGTATGTTCGATCTCCTTGTCGCCGTGAGCCAGCGACAGGAAGCCTGCCTCGTAGGCGCTCGGCGCCAGATAGACGCCCTCTTCCAGCATGAGATGGTAGAAGCGCTTGAAACGTTCCATATCGCAGCGAGTGACCTGCTCGTAGCGGGTGATTTCGTTCTCTTCGGTGAAGAAGAAGCCGAACATGCCGCCCACATAGTTGATGGCGAGCGGGATACCGTGTTTGGCGGCGGCCGCCTTCAGTCCCTCGGCAACACGAGCTGTTTTGGCGCTCAGCTGCTCATAGAGACCCGGCTCCAGCAGCAGATCCAGCATGGTCAGACCGGCTGCCATGGCCACCGGGTTACCGGAGAGAGTACCCGCCTGATAGACAGGGCCGGTCGGTGCGATGTGTTGCATCACCTTCTTCTTGCCGCCGAAGGCGCCCACCGGCATGCCGGCACCGATGATCTTGCCAAGGGTGGTGAGATCCGGGTCGATGTTGTAGTGGCCCTGAGCGCCGCGCAGGGAGACGCGGAAGCCGGTCATCACCTCGTCCAGGATCAGCAGGGCGCCGAACTCGTCACAGATGGCGCGCAGACCTTCCAGGAAGCCCGGCACTGGCGGGATGCAGTTCATGTTGCCTGCGACCGGCTCGACGATGATACAGGCGATCTCGCTGCCGTACTGGGTGAAGGCTTCACGCACCGAATCCAGATCGTTGAAGACGCAGGTCAAGGTGTGTTTGGCGAAATCGGCTGGAACGCCCGGGCTGTTGGGTTGACCCAGGGTCAGGGCGCCGGAACCTGCCTTGACCAGCAGGGAGTCGGCGTGGCCGTGGTAGCAGCCCTCGAATTTGACGATCTTGTCGCGGCCGGTGTAGCCACGGGCCAGACGGATGGCGCTCATGGTGGCTTCGGTGCCGGAGTTGACCATCCGCACCTGCTCCATGGAGGGGACGATCTGGCGGACTTTCTCGGCCATCAGCACTTCGATCTCGGTCGGCGCACCGTAGCTCAGCCCCTTCTCAACGGCCTTGATGACGGCGGCCTTGATGGCCGGGTGGTTGTGACCCAGCAGCATGGGGCCCCAGGAGCCGATGTAATCCACGTAGGCCTGACCATCCACATCATAGAGATAGGCGCCATCGGCGTGATCGATGAAGCGGGGCGTGCCGCCGACCCCATTGAAGGCGCGGACCGGTGAGTTGACGCCACCCGGAATGGTCTGGCGGGCCTGTTCAAACAGCTGATCTGATTTTGACATGGATCATCCTTAATGGGATTTTGGTCGTCACACAAGGGATTGCAGCCGATTGAGACTCGGCAGGTCGGAGCATCAGGAGTATGCTTTGCGCTCTCGCCACCCGGACTCTCGGTCTGCTCCCGTGACAAAAATTTAACGGGCCGACTATAGCAGAAAGCCCCAGCCCTGGGCAGCCGAGCAACGCGCCGGGTGATCCTGATCTCAGCTAGCTGACGATATGGTTTTTCCAAGTTGGTGTAACAAGATGGCGCAACAAGCTCTCTCCTCTGAAGCCGATACCTCTGCACGGGGGCCGCTTTCCCGCATTATCCGGCAAGACAAGATGCCCTTGCTGGTGCTGCTGCTGGCGGCGCTGGTCGGCACCCTGGCCGGACTGGTGTGCGGCCTGTTCGAATCAGGAGTCCACTGGCTGGCAGAACAACGTATCGCCTTGCTGGCAGACCGTCCCTGGTGGCAGCTCGGTCTGCTCGGCTTTGGCTTCAGCGCCTTGTTGGGATTTGTCGGTTACTTCCTCACTCATACCTTTGCCCCGGAAGCGGGTGGTTCCGGCATTCCCGAGATCGAGGGGGCGATGGACGATCTGCGCCCGGTGCGGTGGTGGCGAGTGTTGCCGGTCAAGTTCTTCGGCGGCATCTGTACCCTGAGCTCCGGTATGGTGTTGGGGCGGGAGGGGCCTTCGGTACAGATCGGCGGCAACCTCGGCAAGATGGTGGCGGATATCTTCCGGCTGCCCAAGGAGCATGGCCATGCCCTGCTGGCCGCCGGTGCGGCGGGCGGTCTGGCGGCAGCCTTCAATGCGCCGTTGGCAGGTATCCTGTTCGTGATGGAGGAGATGCGACCGCAGTTTCGCTACTCCTTTCTGGCCATCAAGGCGGTGGGGATCTCCGCCATCATGGCGACCTTGATGTTGCAGAACATGAAAGGGCAGGGGGCGGTGATCACCTTGCCCCACTACGATGCGCCCGCCCTCAAGGCGCTCTGGCTGTTCCTCTTTATGGGGGCCACCTTCGGGGTGCTCGGTTTTGTCTTCAACAAGCTGGTGCTGGCCTGTCAGGATGGCTATCTGGCGTTGCACCAGAACAAGCGCCACCGTTTCGTGGCCATCGGCATGCTGATCGCCGGAACGTTCGGTGTACTGTCGCTGTTTGCTCCCGCGGTGACGGGGGGCGGCACAGAGCTTATTCCCCATCTGATGGGGGATGAGTATGCGATGGCGACCCTGTTCCTCATCTTTTCGGTGCGGCTGGTTGCGACCCTCATCTGCTTCTGCTCCGGTGCCCCGGGCGGGGTATTTGCACCGACCCTGGCGTTGGGCACCCTGTTTGGCGTGGTGTTTGGCCATCTGTTTCATGCGGCGTTTCCGGAGCTTGGCATCGAGCCCGGCGCTTTTGCCATTGCAGGGATGGGGGCGCTGTTTGCTGCCACAGTGCGTGCTCCCATCACGGGCATCGTGCTGGTCACCGAGATGACCGACAACTATCAGCTGATCCTGCCGATGATGATCACCACGGTCGGTGCGACTCTGGTTGCCCAGTGGCTGGGTGGCCGACCCATCTATTCCCAGATCCTGGAGCGAACTTTACGGCTCGCCGCGCGTCAAAAGCGGGGTGATGGCAGCGCCACGGCCAGTTAATTTTTCCCTTTATCGCCTGTGACCCCGGTCAGGGCGGTATAGTGAAGGGAGAGGCGCTGCCGTAAATGGCGTGATAACGGGATGAGGGGCTATGTCCAATCTATTGAAGTTATTGGTCGTGTTAGCCGTTGGCGGGCTCATCGGTTACTTTGTCGGTAACCGTCAGGAGCTGGCCCAGAGCAGTCTGTTGGTGGTACAGCAGGAGACGCTGGATCGTCAGGGCAAGGCCATCGGCCAGCTCAAGACCGAATTGGGGGTGAAAGATACCCAGCTGGCGACCCAGAAAGCGGCCTTTGAGCAGTTGCAGACCACCCTGAAGAGTCAGGAGGCGCAGGTGCAGGAGCTCAAACGCCAGCTGGCCTTTTTCGAGCGGATCATGCGCCCCACCGGCGAACAGGTGGGGGTAGTGATCGACAACCTGACTCTGCAGGAGACCAGCATTCCCGGTCGCTACCACTATCGTCTCGCCCTGACCCAGCCCGCCAAAAAGCGGGAGCTGTTCCGTGGTCAGGTGCAGATCCGGGTCGAGGGGAGCCTGGCCGACAAGCCGAAGACGCTGACCGGTCGCGATCTCGGAATGAAGGTGAGCGAGTGGCGTTATGCCCTGCGTTATTTCCAGCTGCTGGAAGGGAATTGGCAGTTGCCGGAAGGCTTTGTGCCGGATCGAATCCGTGTCACCATCAACAAGGATGGCAGGCAACCGGCGCAAGAGCTGCTGGTTGAGTGGGGCGAGGTGATCAAGCCGCTGGTCGCCGCGCCGCCTGCTCCGGTTCCCGCGGCCGGTTAAACGTGGTGAATACTTGAACTGAATGGTCGGGTATTGGATAATTTCGCGGTTTCCATGTTTGTGGATCTAATGGTTGTGAGGTCAGTAATGAGTGCAGTAGCAGAAGCCCCGCTGCCCATCCAGATGACGGATGCGGCGGCCAACAAGGTGAAGAACCTGATCACCGAGGAAGAGAATCCCGAGCTGAAGCTGCGGGTATACATCACGGGTGGGGGCTGCTCCGGTTTCCAGTATGGCTTTACCTTTGATGAGAAGATCAACGACGGGGACACCGTAGTCGAGAAGAATGGCGTCACCATGGTGATCGATCCCATGAGCCTGCAATATCTGGTAGGCGGCAGCGTGGATTACACCGAGGGCCTGGAGGGTTCACGCTTTACCGTGACCAACCCCAATGCCACCACGACCTGTGGCTGTGGCTCCAGCTTCTCCATCTGATCGACATATCGGTCTGATGAAACGGCTCTCGGCAACGAGGGCTGTTTTTGTTTGTGGTGCTCAGTGCCTCCATCAAACAGCATTTCTCTCAAACAACAAAGGCGCCTCGATGGCGCCTTTGTTGTTTGCAGGATGGCTTAGCGGGAGCTTGCCGCCGCGACCAGCGGGACCCGGTTCACTGCCTTGCCCATGTAGGCGAGGGTGATGGTCACAATGATGCAGGTGAAGCTCAGCCACATGTAAGGCAGGTAGTCGAGGGTTGCCACCCCCAGAACCCCGGCCATGAAGATGCCGTTGTCGCTCCAGGGCACCATGCCGCAGGTGAGGGTGCCGCCAAACTCGGCGTTGCGAGAGAGGTTCTTGCGCGCCAGTCCCAGTCGGTCGTAGTTTTTGGCCATGATCTTGGGGGTCAGGATCAGCGACACATACATGGCCGAGCCAAACACGTTGGCCAGAAACGCAGTGCCGATGGTGTGGCTGGTCAGGCTGCCGACGCTATTGATGCGCTTCTCGAAGGCGCTGGCGATCACTTCCAGAATGCCGACCTTCTCCAGCAGACCGCCAAACCCGAGACCGAAGATGATGACCGCGACCGAGCCCAGCATGGACTCCATGCCGCCGCGACCGAGAATGTTGTCGATAAAATCGATGCCGGAGGTGATGGCAAACGGACTATAAGCCGAGTGCATCGCCTTGACCGGATCCATGCCCTGGAAGGCGATGGCCCAGATCAGGCCCAGCAGGGCGCCGAAGCTGATCACTGGGAAGGCGGGCTTGCGATTGGCCAACAGGCCCAGCACCAGCACCACCGGCACTATGGCCAGCGGGGTGATGTTGAACTGGTTGTCGAGGGCCTCCATCACCAGATTGACCTGCTCTAGGCTGACGTTGCCTGAATACTGCATGCCCACCACGGTGAACAGCACGGCGGTGATGACATAGGAGAGCAGGC
The DNA here is from genome assembly GCF_051919525.1 of Aeromonas sp. 6P. Classification (NCBI taxonomy): domain Bacteria; kingdom Pseudomonadati; phylum Pseudomonadota; class Gammaproteobacteria; order Aeromonadales; family Aeromonadaceae; genus Aeromonas; species Aeromonas sp. 6P. Next base: position 461,438 of record NZ_JBQBEO010000002.1, read on the forward strand.
TGATGGGCAGCATCCCCTTGATATGCTCCACCACATCGACGTTGGACATGGTGGACGCCAGCACTACTGAGTCGGAGAGCGGAGATAGCTTGTCACCGAAGTAGACGCCGGAGAGCACGGCACCGGCGACCAGCGGCGCAGGCACGCCGAGACTGTGGCCGATCCCCATCATGGCGATACCGGCGGTGGCGGCAGAGCCCCAGGAGGTGCCGGTGGCCAGCGAGGTCAGGGAGCAGATGATCAGGGTTGCCAGCAGGAAGATGGACGGATGGATCACCTTGAGGCCGAAGTAGATGATGCTGGGAACAATGCCGCCGGCAATCCAGGTGCCGACCAGAGCACCGACGGAGACCAGGATCAGGATGGCCCCCATCCCCTTGGCAACGCCGTCAACGGCAGCCTGCTCCAGGGATTTGTAATCGTGGCCGAGTTTGATGCCAAGTCCCATGATGACGAACCAGGCGATGAACAGCGCCAGCTGGATCGGCAGATCGAGCACGCTGGTGAACGAGAATGCCAGGGCCAGGAAAATGGCCAGACAGGCAAACACCTGTGCCATGCCCGGTAGTCGGATGTGGTTTTGTTGGTTTTGCATAGATACTTCCTAAACTCTTGCTCGCCAAGGTCACTCCCTCTCGTCCTGTGGATACATCGATCCCGAGGAGGCAACCCAAAAAGAGGCCGCAATCTACCACAAACCCGGCGGGTTAAAGCCCCATCAAATTGGCAAAAATGCACATTTGATTGAAAAAATCACAAATTAGTTGATCTCATAACCCGTTTTTGAGCGGCCTGTTGACACAAAGGGCCACATACGAAGCTTGCCCGTGACGCCACTTGCATCCCCAGTAGATGAAGATGATAATTATTATCAATTGTTGGTTGGGGAGAAAACAATGCGCTGGATATTGCGGGGTATGATGTTGCTGGTGGCGGTGGCCGTACTCGCATGGGGTCAGGATAAAGAGTACGGCACCTGGAGTGCCGGTTTTCTGCTGGCTGCCTGGGTGATGCTGGAGCCCGGATTGCGGCCCGCCTTGATCTTGCTGCCAGTGGCCGGGTTGACCGGTATCGTTACCCTGCTCTGGCAGCAGCCCTGGTTATGAGCTTTTGACGGGAGCCTGCTTGATCTTCTGCTGTGCCACCTTGAGCGATTCGACCACCAGCTTTTCCATTTCGGTGCGCTTGGCGTCGGTCAGGAAGTAGATCATGTCGACATTGTGGCGAATATAGTGGGCCGGAAGCTGGTTGAGGGTGAGGCAGCAGAGGTCGGCCATCTGATCGCTGTTGAGCTTTTGCTGCAGCCCCTGTTTCTCAATCTCCTTGAGCACCAGATGTTCGTAAAAGTTGTGAATGTCGGTATCCAGTATCATATGCGTTCCTTGGCATGACGATGAGCGGTGAGTCGTCAAAAGCATAGCCATAACAAGGAGTAAAAACAAAAGGCCCATCACTTTCGTGATGGGCCTTTTGCGTAATTAATGGTGCGAAGAGAGGGACTCGAACCCTCACATCCGTGGGACACTAACACCTGAAGCTAGCGCGTCTACCAATTCCGCCACCTTCGCACACTGATTTTCTCCAGCTGGTTTTTAAATGCGGTTGGAACGCATTGCTCTGTTTTTACATGTCAGAAACATGGTGCGAAGAGAGGGACTCGAACCCTCACACCCGGGGGGCACTAACACCTGAAGCTAGCGCGTCTACCAATTCCGCCACCTTCGCACATTCGGGTTTCCAGTCTGGATTTACATGCTGTCTGGATAAAGCATGGTGCGAAGAGAGGGACTCGAACCCTCACATCCGTGGGACACTAACACCTGAAGCTAGCGCGTCTACCAATTCCGCCACCTTCGCACATTGTGTTACCAGTTTTGATTTACATGCTGTCTGGAGAAGCATGGTGCGAAGAGAGGGACTCGAACCCTCACACCCGGGGGGCACTAACACCTGAAGCTAGCGCGTCTACCAATTCCGCCACCTTCGCACATTCGGGTTTTCTAGTTGGATTTACATGCTGCTGAATCAGCATGGCAGTATTGGTGCGAAGAGAGGGACTCGAACCCTCACATCCGTGGGACACTAACACCTGAAGCTAGCGCGTCTACCAATTCCGCCACCTTCGCATCACTGCGGAGGGGGATTCTATAGAGTTTTGGGGGAGCGTCAACAGCCAAAGGGGACTTTTTTCGCTGTTGACGCTCAAAGTGGCGCCAAGGGTACAAAACTTCAGCAATCAGCTGACGTTTGGCGTTCAGTAACGGCCCAATGCGCTCTGATACATCCGTTCATACTGGGTGACCGAGTCAGGCCAGTTGAAGCGGGTGCTCATGGCATTGCGCTGTACCTTGGTAAAACGCTCTTTGTCCTGCAGGAAATAGAGCAGGCTGCGGCGCATGGTATCGAGCAGGATGGCTGCAGTCGGATCGTTAAAACAGAAGCCGGTGGCATGCTCGGGATCGGCATCCCAATCCACCACGGTATCTTTCAGACCACCCACGGCCCGCACCAGTGGCAGGGTGCCATAGGCGAGACTGTACATCTGGTTGAGGCCGCAAGGCTCGAACAGAGAGGGCATCAGGAAGAAGTCAGCACCGGCTTCGACCAGATAAGCCAGCCGATCGTCATAGGTGTTGATGAAGGCGAGCTTGCCCGGATAATCCCGGGCCATGGTTTGCAGTTGCGTGGCGAGCGCAGGATCGCCAGAGCCGACGATCACCACTTGTACCTGATGGTGGAGGAATTTCTCCAGCGCAGGGAGCAGCAGGGGAACGCCCTTCTGCTCGGTCAGGCGGCAAACCATGCCGTAGATGGGCAAGTCCGCCACGGCCAGCCCCGCTTCCTGCTGCAGGCTCTGTTTGCAGATCTGTTTGCCAGCCATGTTGTCGATGCTGTAGGTCGCAGGCAGGAATTCGTCGAACTCCGGATCCCAGTCCTTGTAGTCGCAACCGTTGAGGATGCCACAGAGATCCGCCGCCCGTTGCTGGAAGATATGCGCCATGCCGTGGGCGCCAAGGTGAGTCAGCAGCTCCTGGGCATAGTTGGGGCTGACCGCATTGATCTTGTCGGCGTAGAGCACCCCGCATTTGAGCAGATTGACGTGGCCGTAGTCGTAGTTTATGCGGCGCTCGTAGTCGGCGATCTCGGGCATGGCCCAGAACTGCTCGCGGCCAAACACTCCCTGAAACGCCGCGTTGTGAATGCTGATCACGCTGCGGGTCTGCTGGAAGAAGGGGTTGTGGGCGTGACGGGTTTTCAGCAGCAGTGGCAGCAGGCCTGTGTGCCAGTCATTGCAGTGGGCGATATCCGGGGCAAAGCCAAGCTGCTCGCAGGCATGGAGGGCCGCGGCCGAGAAGAAGGCAAAGCGCTCGCCATTATCCGGATAGGCCTGATTGTTCTCGGCGTAGAGTTGGGGACGATCGAAATATTGCGGGCAGTCGAGCAGATAGACGCAGACGTCATCCAGCTCCATCTGGTAGATGCGATAACCGATATCCGGCAGCCCGGGGTGGGTTGGCAACCAGCGTGACGCCACCAGTCTGGCCTCATCCCGTCGCTTTATCGTCTTGTAGAAGGGCAACATGATCCTGACATCATGCCCCTTCTGGGCCAGGTACATCGGCAGGGCTCTGGCGACATCGGCCAGGCCCCCGGTCTTGACCAGCCCCTCAACTTCCGAGGCAACAAACAGGATTTTCAGTGGGTTAATAGCCAACTCTTGCTCCCTTAGGTACCACCACGATACCGCCTTCGGATACGGTAAATCGCTCTCTATCGTGGTCCAGATTTTCACCGATAACGGTGCCGGGCGCAATTTCAACATTTTTATCTATAATCGCGCGCCGGATGGAGCACCCTTCACCAATCTTCACATCCCCCAGCAGCACGGACTCACTGATATGGCTGCACGCGCCGATATTGCAGCGGAAACCGAGGATGGATCGCTGGATCTGGCTGCCCTGAATGAAGCAACCGGCGGAGATCAGGGAGTTGGCGATCTTCACCTTGCACTCGTCGCTGTCGATGAAGGTAGCAGGTGGCAGCGCCGGATAGTGGGTGTGCAGGGGCCACTTGCGGTTATAGAGGGAGAAGGGGGGATTGTCGGCCACCAGGTCCATGTGCGCTTGCCAATAAGAGTCGAGGGTGCCCACATCCCGCCAGTAGACGTGCGGTTTCTCGCCGGGGATGACGTTGGTGCTGTAGTCATAGACATAGACGGGGGCACGTGGGTAGAGGCTCGGGATCACATCCTTGCCAAAGTCGTGGCTGGAGTTCTCCTCGGCGGCATCCCGCTTCAACTCGCGGCAGAGGGCATCGGTCTCGAAGATGTAGTTGCCCATGGAGACCAGCGCCTGGGTCGGATCGCCGGGAATGTGCTTGGGCTGCTTTGGTTTTTCCTGAAAGCCGATCATCCGCCCTTCGGTATCGACCTCGATCACCCCGAAGGCGCTCGCTTCTTCGATGGGCATGCGAAGTGCCGCGACCGTCATGGCGGCGTTCTTCTGCTTGTGGAAGGTGACCATCTGGCTCACATCCATCTTGTAGATGTGGTCGGAGCCGAAGATGCAGACGTGATCCGGTTCGGCCCGCTCGATAAAGCCTAGGTTCTGGTAAATGGCGTCGGCGGTGCCGTCATACCAGCGTTTGCCCATCCGCATCTGGGCCGGGATGGGATCGATAAAGCGGTCGGTGATGCCGACGATATTCCAGCCCTTCTTCATATGCAGGTAGAGGGACTGGGATTTGAATTGGGTCAGTACATAGATGCGCAGAAAGTCGGCGTTGACGAAGTTGTTGAGGACAAAGTCGATCAGCCGGTAGCTGCCACCGAAGGGGACGGAAGGCTTGCTGCGGGTGGTGGTCAGAGGCTGTAGGCGAGTACCTTCGCCACCAGCCAGGATCATGGTCAAAATGCCTGCCATCGTATTTCTCTCCCTGAATTAGCAACATGAAAAGGTTTTCAATGTTCGGTATAAAAACACCCCTAAAGGGGTGGTTTTTATCGTGTGCTTAATACCTTATCAGATGCCGGATGGCGCTCTCTAGCTGTTTTATTGTGCTGCTTACACTTATTTACATTTTGCTCAGATAGACCTTGAATTTGGCATCACTGCTGATCACTTCAGTCCGTTTGAAGTGTGTCTCCAGTATAGGCTGGTAGCGCAAGAAGGCGTTGGCAACAATGGTCAGCGAACCATTTGGCAGCAAAAATTCAGGTGCCTTGGCCAGGAACTGCTCGGTTGCCGCATAGAAGGTTTTGAGACCCGCATGGAATGGCGGGTTGGAGACGATGTGCTGGAAACGGGTGGAGACATCCGAATAGACATCGGAAGCGGTGACCTTGCCCTGCAGACCGTTGATCGCCAGGGTACGCCGGCTCGATTCGAGCGCCAGCGCGCTGATATCCACCATGTTGACCCGCAGATCCGGATTGCGCTTGGCCAGTACAGACCCAATTACCCCGGCGCCGCAGCCAAAATCGAGCAGCTCGCCCTTCATCGGTGGCACAGCAGCCAGCAGCATCTGGGTGCCGAGATCCAGCTCGGCGGCGCTGAAGACGCCGGGCAGTGCCAGCACGGTCAGCTCGGTATCACCGGCCTTGCACTGATAGCGGCCAAACCAGCTATCCAGATCGAACGGGGCGACCGGTTTGCTCAGCTCACCATGATAGAGCGAGCAGCGGCGGGCCGAGTCACGTTTGATCGGCTTTTCGCCATAGGGGGCCAGCAGCTTGTCGGCGCCATTGATGCCGCCGCGGTTTTCACCGGCGAGGAACAGATCGGCACCCGCTTCCAGCAAGGGGGTCATCATGGCCAGCAGATATTGTGCCTCGGCCTTGGCCTTGGGCATCAGCAGCAACAGGGCATCGAATCGCGGGGCTCCACCGAGCTGGTGGTCGAACAGGATAGCCTCGCCGAGGGCGGCCTGCTGGCTGCGGTAGTAGCAGTAATCGGTGGTAAAGACGGTCAGGGTCCGGGCCAGGCTCGCCAGCTGGCGGGGGTAGTCATCCTCCAGCGCGCCACAGACAAGTAGCCGCTTGCCGACAAAGAGGGCTTGGTTTCGTTCCAGCATCTGGCTGACGGCACTGATTGGGCTGCTCATCGGGTCTCTCCACGCAATTTTGGGCGGCCATTATACATAGCCCCTTTCGCCTTGACATTTATGCCGTGTTCCCGAAATATGCCCAGACACCATTTTTTGACCAGAGATGACGAAATGCGGTTCAACGGGTTGAAACGAAAGCACAAAAAAAGCCTGAAATTCGGGCCTGCCGACGTTCGCGCGTAACCTCTCATCCCTGAGAAGCTTCAAACCCCGGTTGCGCACATCGTACCGGGGTTTTTTATTGCCATATGCGCGTCATTTAGGAGAAGGAGATCCCATGTTTCAAGGTTCAATCGTTGCGTTGATCACCCCGTTTCGACAGGGAAAGCTGGATGAAGAGGCGCTGCTGCGTCTGGTGGAGTGGCATATCGAGCAGGGCACTCACGGCATTGTGCCGGTGGGCACCACGGGGGAAAGTCCGACCCTGACCCATGACGAGCACTGCCGGGTGGTGGAGCTGGTGGTCAAACAGGTCGCTGGCCGTATTCCGGTGATTGCCGGAGCGGGCTCCAACAATCCGGTCGAAGCAATCGAATATACCCTCCATGCAGAGCGGGTGGGGGCTGATGCCACTCTGCATGTAGCCGGTTACTACAACCGTCCCAATCAGGAGGGGCTCTACTACCACTTCAAGGCGGTACACGATGCCACCGCCAAGCCGATCATCGTCTACAACATTCCACCGCGCGCCATCGTTGACGTGCAACCAGCGACCCTGGCCCGTCTGGCTGAACTGCCGCGCATTGCCGGGGTAAAAGATGCCACCGGCGATCTGGCCCGCCCCTGGACCGAGCGCCAGCTGATCAAAAAGCCCTTCGCCTGGCTCTCCGGTGAGGATGCCACTGCGGTTGCTTACAACATCGGCGGCGGTCAGGGCTGTATCTCTGTGACCGCCAACGTGGCGCCCAAGCTGGTGGCCGAGGTGCAGAACCTCACGCTGGCCGGCAAGTGGCAAGAAGCGCGTGAACTGCAAGATCAGCTGATTCCGCTCCATCAGGCGATGTTTGCCGAGCCGAGCCCGGCCGGTGCCAAATATGCCGCTTCCCTGCTCGGTTTCTGCAGCGAGGAGTGTCGTCTGCCGGTGATGCCGCTGTCGGAAGCAACCCGCGAGCGCATTCGCAGCGCCATGCAGCAGCTCAACCTGCTGTAGTGCAAAACGGGTGAGCCAAGGCTCACCCGTTTTGTTTTCGGCTTTTGTTTCCGGTCTTTATTTCCGACCTTTAGTACCGGTATGGCCACGCTCAGGCTGCGTGATGCAGCCAGGCTGCGATGTCCAGCTGCAACTCGACATACGCCGGATAGAGGAAGAGCTCGGTCAGCTCGGCAGGCCACTCGTTTTGCTCGCCCGACTGGGCTTGCAGATGGGCGTGCAGGCTGGTCAGTGCTGGCAGCCAAGGTGCGGGTTGTGGCAGCGTGGCCGCAGTGCGGGCGACCAGATCGATCCCTTGGCACAGGGCTGCGAGTGCCTGCTGTTGAATGCCTTTATCCTGAGGATGCTCCAGCCAGAGCTGCTCGTGATGCTGCCAGTGGCGCAGCCCCTCGCTTACCCCCGTTGTGCCATCCATACCTTCATGTTCGACCAGCGCCTGCAGGGCCAGCGGTTTGCCAAGACCAGCCAGTCGATAGCCGCGCTGGGCCTTGGATTGGGCGCCGAGACGTAGTCCATAAAGCTTGGCGAGGCGTTGGGCCAGTGCAAATAGCGCCGCGGTCGTGCCGGATTTGAGCTCCAGCTCCAGCTCGTTGATGGTGGTGCTGCCTTGACTGCCGACTATCTCTCCCTGATCCCAGGCCAGCTCAATCTCGGCCCCCTCGAAGGCGATCAGCCAATGGCGGCGCAGGAAGTCGGTGCGAAACTGAGCGACCAGCTGTTGCTGAATGTGGTCGCGCTCGGTCAGAGTCGGCCAAATCTCATCGGGAAAGGCCGAGAGGGTCGGTAGATCGCCGCTCACGGGAGCGTTGTACTCGGGTCTGGCATGCAGGCCGCCCACCACCTGGCCACGGCATTTGATGGTCTGCTCGGCGAAGGCATCGCAGCGGCGAATGCGCAGCCCCATGTCCAGACGACGCAGGGCAAGGGTCGGCGTGTCGAAATAGACGTTGCCGAGCTGCTGTTGTGATGATTCTTTAATCTCAAGATAATTCAGCAGGTTGGATAACTCGGCTTGAATGTCGCGGGCGACAAAAAACTTTATCTCGATCTCAGTTTGCATAGTCATTCCGGGCTGGCAGGCAACTTTGGGGGGCAGGATTCGGGTCGCGGGGATATAATGCCCGCGAGACGACTAGATTAATTCGCGGTTTAATTGAGGGCGCAGTTCGGTTACCATGCGCGCCTCATAAAATCGTATCGAGTGTTTTTTCACCGACACAGGTTTGGCCATGCCAGTAAATACTATTTTGGGGCTTTTTGCCAAGTCCCCCATCAAGCCGCTGCAGAAGCATATCGTCAAGGTTCACCAGTGCTCCCAGCAGTTGGTTCCCTTCTTTGACGCCGTTGCCGAAGACCGTTGGGAAGATGCCGAGAAGATCCGGCAGCAGATCGCCCAACTGGAAAAAGAGGCAGATACCCTCAAGCGTGAAATCCGTCTGAAACTGCCTCGCGGCCTGTTCCTGCCGGTTGCACGTACCGACCTGCTGGAGCTGTTGACCCAGCAAGACAAGATTGCCAACCGTGCCAAGGATATCTCCGGCCGCATGCTTGGCCGTCGCATGGAGTTCCCCGCCGAAATGCGGACGGATTTCATGGCTTACCTCAAACGTTGTATTGATGCGACCGCTCAGGCCGAGAAAGCGATCGGGGAGCTCGACGAGCTGCTCGAGACCGGCTTCAAAGGACGGGAAGTGGAAATGGTTGCCGAGATGATCCACCAGCTGGATCTGATCGAGGACGATACAGACACCATGCAGATCGGACTGCGCCAACAGCTGCAAGCGGTTGAGCACAATTATAATCCGATCGATGTGATGTTCCTTTACAAGATCCTCGAATGGGTAGGTGACCTGGCAGATCAGGCCGAGCGCGTAGGCGCCCGTCTGGAACTGATGCTGGCTCGTTCGTAATCGACTGACTGGGTAAACACTATTAATGGACATTATCGCGAATTACGGCACCACTCTGGTGCTCGTGGCGGCCTTGTTCGGCTTTTTGATGGCTTGGGGCATTGGCGCGAATGACGTGGCCAACGCCATGGGAACATCGGTCGGCACCAAATCCCTGACCATCCGTCAGGCGATCATCATTGCCATGATCTTCGAATTTGCCGGCGCCTATCTGGCCGGTGGCGAAGTGACGGCCACCATCCGTAACGGCATCATCGACAGCAATGCGTTTGTCGATAGCCCGGACCTGCTGGTGCTCGGCATGATCGCCTCCCTGCTGGCGGCAGGCGCCTGGTTGATCCTCGCCTCCTACTTCGGCTGGCCTGTTTCCACCACTCACTCCATCATCGGCGCCATCGTCGGTTTTGCGGTGGTGAGCATTGGCCCGGAAGCGGTGCAGTGGAGCAAGTTTGGCGGCATCGTCGGCTCCTGGGTCATCACCCCGGCCATCTCAGGTGTCATCGCCTACTTCATGTTCATCAGCGTGCAGAAGCTTATCTTCAACACCGATGACCCCCTGAACAACGCCAAGCGCTATGTGCCGTTCTACATGTTCCTGACTGCGCTGGTGATCTGTCTGGTGACCATCAAGAAGGGGCTGACCCACGTCGGTCTGCACCTGAGCGATGGTGAGGGCATTCTGCTCTCCATCGCCATCTCCATCGCAGTGGCGTTTGCCGGCTGGATCTACATTCGCGGCCAGAAGTACAACCCGCAGGATGACAGCAAGATGCACTTCGCCAACGTGGAGAAGGTGTTCGGCATCCTGATGGTGATCACTGCCTGTGCCATGGCCTTTGCCCACGGCTCCAACGATGTGGCCAACGCCATCGGCCCGCTCTCTGCAGTGGCCTCTATCGTGGCTTCCGGTGGTGAGATTTCCAGTCAGGCAGCCATTGCCTGGTGGATCCTGCCCCTTGGCGGTATCGGTATCGTGATCGGTCTGGCGACCATGGGCGAGAAGGTGATGGCGACGGTCGGTACCGGCATCACTCACCTGACCCCGAGCCGTGGTTTTGCTGCCCAGCTGGCGACTGCCGCGACCGTAGTGATTGCCTCCGGTACCGGTCTGCCCATCTCCACCACCCAGACCTTGGTCGGTGCTGTGATGGGTGTCGGTCTGGCGCGCGGCATTGCGGCGCTGAACCTGGGGGTACTGCGCAACATCGTGGTCTCCTGGATCATCACCCTGCCTGCCGGTGCCATTCTGGCTATCGCCATCTTCTACGTGCTGCAAGCCTGCTTCTCCTAATCGAAGCGGCATTCAGCAAAAAGCCCGAGTCATCGACTCGGGCTTTTTTATTGTGCGCGGGAGAGAGGTGCTGCTCCCTTTGCAATCTGCCTTAGAGGCTGGCGCAGATCTGCCACAGATCGTACTGGATAGCGGCGGCGGTCACTTCCCGACCCGCCCCCGGCCCCTGGATCACCAGCGGGTTGGTGCGATAGCTGTCGCTCTCGATGGCGAAGATGTTGTCGCACGGCAAGAGGTTGGCAAACGGGTGGTGGGGCTCCAGCGCCTCCAGTCCGACCCGCGCCTTGCCGTCATGCTCGAAGCGGGCCACGTAGCGCAGCACCTTGCCGAGGCGCTTGGCCCCTTCAAAGGCGGTCTGGATCGGGCCATCCAGCTCTTTCAGTCTGTCCATGAACTGATCGGCGGTCACCTTGCGCAGCGTAACGGGCACCAGATTCTCCAGCTCGATATCGGCGGAGTCGAGCTCGAAGCCTGCTTCCCGCGCCAGAATAAGCAGCTTGCGCCGCACATCCTGACCGGAGAGATCTTCGCGGGGATCCGGTTCGGTCAGACCGTGCTGCCACGCCTCGTCCACCAGCTCGGAGAAGGGGCGGGTGCCGTCATACTGCTGGAACAGCCAGGAGAGGGTGCCGGAGAAGATGCCGGAGACCCCCTGAATGCGGTCGCCGCTCTGGCGCAGCATCTGGATGCTGGACTGGATTGGCAGCCCTGCGCCCACGGTTGCGTTGTAGCGCCACTGCACCTGATGGTCGCGACAGGTCTGCTTGATGCGCTGGTAGAACTCGCTGTCGGCGGCACCGGCAAACTTGTTGGCGGCGATGATGTGAATGCCGAGTTGGGCAAAATCCGGATAGTAGCGACTCACCGTTTCGCTGGCGGTCATGTCCAGCGCAACCAGCGCATCGAAGCCGTGCTGTTCAAGCTGGGAGAGCAACTCCGGCCAGATCAGCGGCTTGGGATTGAAGTTGTCCTGTACCTTGAGGGGGTTGAGTCCCTCTTCATCCAGCAGGCCCCCTTCCGAGCTGAACACCCCGTAGAGGGTGAGCGCCAGATTGAGCTCATGTTCCAGCCGTGCCTTTTCGCGGGCATAGAGGCTCAGCCAGTGGCCGCCGATATTGCCCTTGCCGAACACCACCAGCCCGACCCGGGTCGGGCGGCTGAAGAGGGCGCTGTGCAGGGCGATGAGCAGCGGCTCCAGCACTACCTGACGCAGCACGGCCACCAGACTCAGACCATCTCGGGCCACCTGTACGAACTCCAGCGGTTGATCTGCCAGCAGCTGATAGAAGCGGTGACACTGCTCCGCGTTGTCGGTGACACCGGCGCCGACCAGCGCCACCAGACTGAACCCCTCTTTCTGGATGAGACCGGTGAAGCTCCCTTGCAGCTGGAAGTCGCGCAGCAGCTCGAAGGCGCCTTGTGCCACCTCGAGGGTGTAGGCGAGGCGCAGGATCCGGCGATCCGGCTGGCGCTGCAGGGTGAGCGGGTTGAGGCGGTGGCGGGCTAGATGGGCCTCGATGGTGGCCACCGTCTGCTCATAGTTGGTCTGCGGCAGCACCTTCAGCTCGATGAGGGCGATCTGATCCACCGAGGAGACGATGCGGGCGCCGCCGGAGCGGGGGGCGCGGCGCAGGATATGGGTGCAGCCCTCATCCGGGTTGTAGCTGCAGCGCAAAGTGAGGCGCTGGCGGCTGTCGGCCACTGGTTGCAGGGTGCGCGAGTGCAAGACCGACGAGCCGAGGCGGGCCAGCTCGTTGGCTTCGGCGAGGCTCAGGCGCTCCAGCAGGCGTGCCTCCTTCACCCGGCGCGGGTCGGCGCTGTAGACACCGGCCACGTCGCTCCAGATGGTGGTGGATTCGCCGTCCGCCAGCAGCGCCAACAGGCTGGCGCTGTAGTCAGATCCGTTGCGACCGAGCAGCAGGGAGCGCCCCTCCATGTCGGCGGCGATAAAGCCGGTTACCACGATGCGACCGGCATGCTCCGCCAGTCGCGCCTTGAGCAGTTCGCTGGAGAGGGCGGTATCCACCTTGACCAGAGCGCCATCCTCGGCGCGCAGGAAGCTGCGGGCATCGAGCCAGATGGCCTTGTCGCCGCGACTGGTAAGCAGGGCAGCCAGCAGGCGCGCCGACCACACTTCGCCAAAGGCGAGCAGGCCGTTGCGGGCGAAGCGGTCAAACTGTCCCTCCAGCGTTTTGGCGATCAGCTGCATGTCGTCGGCCAGCTGCTTGCTCAGGTCGAGCTGCAGTTCACCCTCCAGCAAGCCGTCGATCAGGCTCTGCTGATAGGCCTGAAGGGCAGAGATGGCTTCACCGGCGGCTTCGTCCCCCGCTTCGGCCAGCTCCACCAGCTGGATCAGCCGGTTGGTGGTCTTGCCGGCGGCGGAGACCACGATCAGTTCATCCCCGCCCACCTGTTGTTCAACGATACTGGCGACCCGGCGATAACAGACCGGATCCGCCAGACTGCTGCCACCAAACTTGTGGACGTGACGCCGCTTCAATCCTGCTTCTGCTGCCACCGCGATCTCTCCTTGTTGCTGCTGTTCCATTACTTCGCTACCTGTTCTGCCTGCTGCGCCTGTTCAAAAGCCTGAGCCAGATCGGCCACCAGGTCTTCACCGTGTTCAATACCGACCGACAACCGCAGCAGTTGGGCGCTGATGCCTGCTGCCTGCTGCGCCGCCGGGGTCATGGCTCTGTGGGTCATGCTGGCCGGATGGGCCACCAGACTCTCCACCCCGCCGAGGGACTCGGCCACCGAGAAGAGGGTGAGGGCCGCGAGGAAGGCGCGAATGCCTGCCTCGCTGCAATCGAGTTCAAAACTTAGCATGGCGCCGAAGCCGGACTGTTGACGGCGCGCAATATCGTGGCCCGGATGGCTCGGCAGGCTGGGGTGATAGATGCGTTTCACCAGTGGCTGCTGTTGCAGGAAGGTGAGGATGCGATCGGTATTCTCCTGATGGGTGCGCAATCTGGGGGCCAGAGTGCGCAGGCCGCGCAGGGTGAGGTAGGAATCGAACGCCCCGGAGGTGAGCCCCAGACAGTTGGCCCACCACACCAGCGACTCGGCCAGTGCTGCCTCCTTGGCAATCGCCACTCCGCCCACCACGTCGGAGTGACCGTTGATGTACTTGGTGGTGGAGTGCACTACCACGTCGGCACCAAGTGCGAGCGGCTGTTGCAGCAGGGGGGAGAGGAAGGTGTTGTCCACCACCACCTGTGCACCCACCTCGTGGGCGGCGCTGGCAATGGCGCTGATATCCACCACCCGCAGCAGCGGGTTGGAGGGGGTCTCGACCCATACCAGCGCAGGCTTTTGCGCCAGTGCGGCGGCCAGTGCGGCCTCGTCACCCTGATCGACAAACTGCACCCGGTAGTGGCCCTTGGCCGCCAGATACTCAAACAGACGCCAGGTGCCGCCGTAGCAGTCGTGGGGGGCGAGCAGCAGATCCCCCGCCTTGAGCAGTGCTGTGGTGACCAGATGGACGGCCCCCATGCCGGTGCCGGTAACCACGGCGCCTGCGCCCCCTTCCAGCGCCGCCAGCGCGTCCGCCAGATTGGTGCGGGTCGGATTGCCGGAGCGGGCATAATCGTATTGACGGGGCTCGCCAAAGTCGGCAAAGGTGTAGTTGCTGGAGAGGTAGATGGGGGGCACCACGGCACCGTGCTGTGTGTCTGTCTCAATCCCGGTGCGAACCGCCAGGGTGGCCTTGTGGGTCATATCACTCTCCTTGATGTCTTTTCACACGCCGGCATCTTGCTGCCACGCGCCATCCCGCCATTGCGGGCTCATGGTCAACCACACTACGCCAGCTTAAAAAAGCCGTCAACACTTCCAGACGTCTAAATGGCTTTGCTGTTGGATTGCCATTAATTTCCTTAAGGGTTAAAATCCGCGCTCACGGCTAAATGAGAACAGGTGAGTCATGGGAACAGAGTGGAACGGCGACTACGTCAGCCCCTACGCGGAACACGGTAAGAAGAGCGAACAGGTCAAGAAGATTACCGTCTCGATCCCGCTCAAGGTGTTGAAAGTGTTGACCGATGAGCGCACCCGCCGTCAGGTGAACAACCTGCGTCATGCGACCAACAGCGAGCTGCTCTGTGAAGCCTTCCTGCACGCTTTCACCGGCCAGCCGCTCCCTTGCGACGAAGACTTGCGCAAGGATCAACCGGACAGTGTCCCGGCCGAAGCGCGCGCCATCATGGAAGCGCTGGGCAAAGAGATCGAAGATTTCGACAAGGAATAACCCCCAATGACGCGGCCCTGGCCGCGTCATTGCTATCTGCCATGTCCCGCTTCAGCCTGCGCCACTATCACCACCACGTCTGCAGCCATAGCCACGACTTTGCCCAGCTGGTGATCCCCCTCGACGGCCCCCTCGAGATCGAGGTGCAGGGCCGGGGGCGCAGGCTTGCCCCCGGTTCTGCCTGCATCATCGCTCCCGGCGAGCGACACGACTACGCCGCCGATCCGGCGCTTTCGTTTCTGGTGCAGGAGAGCGACTGGTTACCCGGCGATTTGGCGGCCCGCCCCTTTATCGAGCTGGATCAGCCCCAGCGCCACTACCTCGCTTTTCTGCACCGCATGGTGGCCGAGGGGCGGCAGGTGGCTGGCATGGAGCAGGTGTGGCTCTCCCTGCTGGCGGAAGGGCTGGGGATGCAGAGCGCTGCCACACCGCGCCTTGCCGCCCGCATCCTCAAGGTGCAGCGCCATATCGAGGCCAACCTCGCGGCCCCGCTGACCAATCAGCAACTCGCCGCCATCGCCTGCCTTGGCCAGAGTCAGTTCAAGCTCGCCTTTCGCCAGCAGTTGGGGGTGAGCGTCTCCCACTACATTCGCAGTCGACGCATGGCGCTGGCGCGCACCCTGCTTGCCGGTACGCAACTGCCCGTTGGCGAGATTGCCAGCCGCTGCGGTTACCAGAATCAGGGGGCCTTCGGCGAGCGCTTCCTGGCCGAGGCCGGGCTCACACCGTCCCTCTGGCGCCAGCAAAACGGCCACCTGCCGCAACGAAACGGCTGATCGCCGAAGACGGGATGCTCTCTTTGGGCCATGCTGCGGGTCATGCAAGGTGCACGATAAACAGGAGCCGAAATGGAGACGATTAGCTGGCAGGATTTCGATATGGTGGAGCTCCGGGTGGGCACCCTGGTGCGGGTTGAGCCGTTCCCCGAGGCGCGCAAACCGGCCTACAAGGTGTGGGCGGATTTTGGCCCCGAACTGGGGATACGCAAGAGCAGTGCCCAGATCACCGCGCTATACCAGCCAGAGCAGCTGGTGGGCCGCCAGATCATCGCCGTAGTCAACTTCCCGACCAAACAGATAGGGCCGTTTCAGTCTGAATTTCTGCTGACTGGTTTCTACCGGCCAGATGGCGCCGTGGTGATGGCTATCCCTGAGCGGGCGGTGGAGAACGGCGCCAAGCTGGGCTGAGTTCACACCCGAACAGAGACAAGAGAGGCGACCCCGGGGTCGCCTCTCTTTTTGTTTTCTGCTGCGAGTCGTTACTTCAACAGGCTGAAGATCAGCGCCGATACCGCCAGCGACCCGGTCAGCAGGATAAAGCCGTTGGTCCAGCCGTGACGGAAGCGGGCCAGCGCCTCCACCTGTAGATCGCAATCACCGGCATGATGAACAGGATCATGGCGATGACCGGGCCGGAGAGGGTCTCTATCAGTCCCAGAATGCCCGGGTTGATGACGGCGGCACCCCAGATGGCGAAGAACATCAGGGCGATACCCAGTTTGTCCGCCTTGGCCAGCGGCAGACCGGTGGGCTTGGCGATCAGGCTTTTCAGGCTTTCGCGGGCACCGAGGAAGTGGCCGAGGAAGGAGGAGCTGATAGCGATAAAGGCGATGAGCGGCCCCAGAGTCACGATCACCGGGTTGTCGGTGATGTTGGCGAGATAGGAGAGCACAGAGACGTTCTGGGCCTTGGCTTCAGCCAGCTGGGCTGGCGAGAGGCTCAGCACGCAGGAGAAGACGAAGAAGAGCACGAAGCCCACCAGCATTACTGTGGTGTTGCGCAGGATCAGGCTGCTCTTGGCTTCCGCCTGCTCGCCATATTCACGGCGCTGCACGTTGGCAAAGCCGGAGATGGCGGCGGCGTGGCTGAAGGCGAACACGGTGACCGGCAGCGCCAGCCAGACGGTATTGAGGAAGCTGACTCCCTCAAACGCGGTCACTTCCGGCCATTGCCACTGAGGGATCAGGTAGCAGGAGAGCGCCGCCAGAATGGCCGCCAGCGGATAGACCATAAAGGCGAAGGCGCGCAGCATCGCTTTCTCACCCGCCAGCATCACAGCGATCATGGCGAACACCAGCAGGCCGGAGAGCATCACCCGATCCGGGGTCGCCATGCCGAGCTGGTTGACCATAAAGCTCTCCACCGTGTTGGTCAGCCCGACCCCGTAGATGAGCAGGATCGGGAAGATGGAGAGGAAATAGAGCGCCGAGATGAGGCGACCGGCCATTTTGCCGAAGTGCTCCTCCGCCACTTCGGTGAAGTCGGCGTGGGGGCGTGACGAGGAGAGCACGAAGCGCGCCAGCCCGCGGTGGGCCAGGAAGGTCATGGGGCCTGCCAGTACCGCGACGATGACGAGAGGCCAGATCCCGCCCAGACCCAGATTGATGGGCAGGAACAGGATGCCGGCGCCAACGGCGGTGCCAAACAGGCTGATAACCCAGTGGGTGTCGTGACGGCGCCAGCGGGTGATGCTGGCAGTGGTGGAGCAGGAACCGGATAGCTCCTTGGTAGCCTCTACAGATAAACTCATTACTAATTCACTTTTTGTTAGTGTTTTAATCTGAGTTCATTGTGGTTTATCGGGATTTAATTCTCAAAAAGCGAGACTGAAACATATCACTGCCATTGCGGGGTTTAGCCAGCGAGATTGGGAATTGAATCTGGGTCACAGAATGAAACAAAACTGACAATGGTGATTTTTGTGAAATATAAAACCAAAATTTGATCTGCGCTCGTTTTTTTATTTTGGCTAATCAGGTGTTTTCAGAATTACGTGAAAATCGCACCATTTCTCGCCGACCGATTGTGATGTTTCACTATCATTTCGCTTCTTTGCCAGCGTATCACGCTGTTCAAGAGCGCCTTGACCAGAGGATCACTCCGGCCATTACTCGGGGCAACTTCCCTGACAAAGCAGGCGGCCATCGGGCCGCCTGCTTGTCTGGTGTGATGATATCGCTATCCGTTTAGTGGGCCAGAATGTTGCCCCAGGCGAGATCCGGATCCCCCATCACGATAAAGTCAGGGTTCTCCAGCGACTCGGTTTCGTTGTAACTGAGTGGCTGCAACGCCAGGCTGAGGATGCGGCCACCTGCCGCCTCGACGATGCACTGGGCGGCGGCGGTGTCCCACTCGCCGGTGGGGCCGAGCCGCACGTAGCAATCGGCCGCCCCTTCCGCCACCAGACAGGATTTGAGGGAGCTGGAGCCGAGCGGGATCAGCTCGTAGTTGATGGCCGGGTTGAGGCGGCGGGTGAGCTTCTCCAGCTTCTGGCGGCGGCTGATGGCTACCACCAGCGAGTCGGGCTGGTCATGCTCGTGGTGCATGGCGCTGATGGGCAACACCTCGCCGTTCACTTCCTTGAAGGCGCCGTAGCCGCGCACAGCCCAGTAGAGCACGTCAGACTCGGGGGCGTAGATGACCCCGAGCACCGGCACGTTGTCCCGCACCAAGGCGATCAGGGTGGCGAAATCGCCGCTGCCTGCGATAAATTCGCCAGTGCCGTCGAGGGGATCCACCAGCCAGTATTGCCGCCAGTTGGATCGCTGGCTGAAGGGGATGTCGGCCGCCTCTTCGGTCAGCACCGGCACATGGGGGGTGAGCGCCGAGAGCGCCTGTTTGAGGTAGGCATCGGCAGCAAGATCGGCACTGGTGACCGGGGTCGCATCCTCCTTCAGCTGACGCTCGAACTGACCGCCGTGATAGATGTCGTGAAGGATCCTTCCGGCTTCGCGGGCAATCTCCTTGACCCCCGGCACCCAGGCCAACAACTCCTGCATCTCGTTATCCTCTGTCTGTTAACTGCCCGTCTGCGGGCTACTTTGTCTGCTCCGCCAGCCACTTTTGGGCCAAGAGCAGGGCACTGATGCTGCGCGACTCGGTGAAGTCGGGCCGCGCCAGCAATTCATCGATCCGGTTGAGTGGCCAGGGGATCACCTCCAGCGGTTCGGGTTCGTCGCCGATCCGCTGTTCGGGGAAGAGATCCCGGGCCAGCAAAATGTCCATCCGGCTGGAGAAGTAACCGGGCGCCAGCGACACCTGTTTGAGCAGGGTCAGGCTGTTGGCGCCAAAGCCTGCCTCTTCCATCAGCTCCCGGTTGCCTGCCTCGAAGGCATCTTCGCCCGGGTCGATCAGCCCCTTGGGAAAGCCCAGCTCGTAGGAGTGGGTGCCGGCGGCATATTCGCGCACCAGCAGCAGGGTCTGCTCATCGAACAGCGGCACCACCATGACGGCGCCACGATTGCCGCCGCGCATCCGCTCGTAGACTCGCTCCTCACCGTTGGAGAATTTGAGGTGGAGGGATTCCACTCTGAACAGCCGGCTCTCGGCCACGATCTCGGCCTTGAGGATCTCCGGCTTGCTCTTCTCCTGCTCCAGCTGGTCGATCGAAATCTGTTCGGGGGGGCTTTTGTGGTGCTCACTCATCAGGGGTGACGGCTCGTTAAAAAATCGTGCTTCAAGAGTAAACGACTCCCACACCGAACACCACGGGGCAGGGAGGGGAAAGGGGGAGGAAAAATCCGTTATACTGCCGCTCCATTTCTTTCGCGACACCGAGATCAAGAGACCCGATGCCACACTCCCGCGCTACCACCTTGCCCTGGCACCAGATAGACACCGTCTTGCTCGATATGGATGGCACCCTGATCGATCTGCATTTTGACAACCACCTCTGGCAGCAGCTGGTGCCGGAGCGTTACGCCGAGCGGCTCGGTCTGCCGCTGGATGAAGCCAAAGCGCAGATCGACGTCCACTATCACGCCGTCAACGGCACCCTCAACTGGTACTGCGTGGATTACTGGAGCGAGACCCTGGGGCTCGATATTCGTGCCCTCAAGCAGGAGCTGCTGGCGAAGATCCAGTGGCGCCCCCACGCCATCCCCTTTCTGGCCGAGCTGCGTGCCGCGGGCAAACAGCTGGTGCTTTTCACCAATGCCCACCCCGCCAGCCTGTCGGTGAAGGATGCGCAGCTGGGGCTGAGCGACCATCTGGATCTGATGGTGAGTACCCACGAACTGGGTTGGTCGAAGGAGAGCCAGCACTGCTGGCAGGCACTGGCCGAGCGGCTGGCGTTCGATCCGGCCCGCACCCTGTTTGTGGATGATAGCGAGCGGATCCTGCGGGCTGCCGCCGACTATGGTATCGTCTATCAGCTGGCGATCCAGAATCCGGATAGCTGCAAGCCGGAGCAGAGCATTACCGCTTTTCCGGCGATCCGCGACTATGCCGAGTTGCTGCCGTTGGCAATCTGAATTTGCTGAAACGATAGAGGGCTGCATCATGCCGCCCTCTATCTTTGATTTGAATTTTGGTTATCTGACGCCTGATGGCGAAAAATCACAGCTCCCGAAACGGGCGCCGCTTCTCCTCTTCGATGACGATCGCCTCCAGATTGGCGATCCGCTCCTGCAATTCTCTGATGATCATATCCTGCTTGCCGAGGCGGTCGGTGATGCGTGCATCCCCCATCTGGTAGCGAGCTCGCTTGCCGAGGTATCCGAACAATAGGCTGATAAATACGATCAGGACTATGCCTGTCCACATGGTCATGTCACGACTCCTTGTCGTCTATAAACGGCGAAAACGCTGATGGGATCTGTTCTGTTTTCTCACAGCCGCCAATTGGCCGCAATGGGTCCCGTTTCGCCTTTGTGATGCAGTTGGCTATTGCTGCCAGAGTGGCCGCCCGACCCAGAGCGCCCACAGGGTGAGGTGCAGCAGCACGATAAACCAGAAGACCAGCCGGTAGCTGCGCTTCTGGGTCTTGTGACGCAGCCACTGGCGGGCCACCAGTGCGCCCGGCCAGCCGCCGCACAGCTCCAGCAGGTGCAGGCGAGATTCGGGAATGCGCCACTCACCCCGTACCGCCTGCCGCTTGTCCCAGGCGTAGGCGGCCACCGTGAGCAGGCTCATGGTGAGCAACACGGCCAGCGGCCACCACTGCTGCTCGCCGAGGCCGAGCCAGAGGGCGGCGCCCAGTGGCAGCAGTGCCAGCGCCATCACTGGGCCAGCTCCCAGCAGCGCTCCTCGTCCTGCTTGAGAGTGCGGATCACTCTGGCCGGATTTCCCACCGCCACCGAGTCGGCCGGGATGTCGCGGGTGACCACGGCGCCGGCGCCAATGATGGAGCGCGGCCCTATGGTGACGCCGGGGCAGATGATGGCGCCGCCGCCGATCCAGCAGTCATCGCCGATCCGCACCGGCTTGTTGTAGGCGGTCCAG
The DNA here is from genome assembly GCF_051919525.1 of Aeromonas sp. 6P. Classification (NCBI taxonomy): domain Bacteria; kingdom Pseudomonadati; phylum Pseudomonadota; class Gammaproteobacteria; order Aeromonadales; family Aeromonadaceae; genus Aeromonas; species Aeromonas sp. 6P. The sequence goes on from NZ_JBQBEO010000002.1 coordinate 482,364, forward strand.
TTGCGTCGTTCCAGATAGTTCATGGTGTGGGTAGCGGTGTAGATCTGCACGTTGGGGGCCAGCAGCACATGGCTGCCGATGCGCACTTCGCCCACGTCGAGAATGGTGACGTTGAAGTTGAAGAAGGTCTTCTCGCCGATATGAATGTTGCGGCCAAACTCGCAGGTAAACGGCGTGCTGATCCAGCAGGAGTCGGGGCAGTGGCCAAACAGTTCGCGGCAGATCTGCTGGCGCAGAGGAGCATCGCCCGCCGATGAACCGTTGAGCTTGGCCAGCAGCGCCTGACCGCGGATCCGGTCGTTCGCTATCTCCTCGCTCTGGCTATCCAGGGCCCCGCCTGCCAGTACCTTGTCCCAGTCGCTCGCCATTGCTACCTCCTCATGCTGCAAGAGCAGGCAGTATACGTGACTGTCAGGGGCGCCGTCAGTCTGTCACTTGTTGCAGGTGATCCTCGTCAACCTGCGGGCCAGACGAGGGGCAGGATCAACAGGGCCGAGACGAAGTAGGGGAGCAATACCCGCAGCCCGAGACTGCGACCGCCGATGCCAAGGGCCAGCAGCCCCTTCACCAGCGAGTTGACCAGCCCGGCCAGCAGGATGCCGCGGGCCGCCACCTCCAGCGCCAGCTCCTTGTGGGAAAGCTGGGAGAGCGACAAGGTGATGGCGTCCACGTCGGTGATCCCCGAGACCAGCGACAGCAGATAGACCCCCGAGTTGCCTACCTTGTCTTGCAGCAGCGTTGCCATAAAGCCGATCAACGCCAGCAGCAGGCCGAACTTGATGGCGGTGGCCAGATCGAGCGGGTTGCTGGTTTCCGGCTGTACCGGGCCGTCTGTCAGCTCCTCGCGCTGGCGCCAGAACCAGAAGGCAAAGCCGTACACCGTGGTCGCCAGCAACACGAGCGGGGCGGCGAGGCGCATCGCCAGCTCGCTGTGAATCAGCAGCACCAGTACCAGCAGCCGCAGCCACATGGTGGCCCCTGCCAGCAGGATGCCGGTGGCCAGCAGTCGCTCCAGCCCGCCCTGCTCCTTGTTGAGACGGGCGAACTGCAGGGTAAGGGCGGTGGAGGAGGCCAATCCCGCCAGTATGCTGGTGAGCACCAGTCCGGCGCGGGTGCCGAGCAGGCGTACCGCGAAGTGGCCACAAAACGAGATGCCGGCGATCACCACCACCATCAGCCAGATCTTGAAGGGGTTGAAGGCATCGAGAGGGCCCATCTCCTCGTTGGGCAGTACCGGCAGCAGCACCAGCGAGATAAGCAGAAAGCGCAGGGTGGCGTGGAATTCGGTTTCGCTCAGAAACAGCATCCCCTGCTGGATCTTGCCCTTGAGCCCCATCAACAGGGCGGCCAGCACGGCGCAGGCGACCGCCTCGCTCGGGCTCAGCAGCACCGACATCAGCCCCAGCAGATAGGTGAGCAGCATGGCCACCGAGCTGGTGAGGCCGAACTCCCCCTGCCAGCGCTGGGCCAGCCAGACCGAGAGGCCGCAGCCGATCACCACCGCCAGCAGGCCGAGCAGCGGCAGCCAGGGGCCCAGAGTGGGCAGCAGCAAACCGCACACCCCGCCGAGCAGGCCAATGAGGCCGTAGGTACGCATCCCGGCGATGCGCTGGTTATCCCCCAGCTGGCGCACCTGCCAGCCCCGCTCCAGCCCGATGATCAGGCCGATGGCCAGCGAGACCAGGGCTCCGTTGACCGGTTCTGCATTGATCCACATAACGACTTCCTTTTCGTCATCTGCCTGCCTTGTTCCCATGATGGCACAGCGAGCAAGGGGCCAGAGGGGCATGGCTCACAGAGTCTGCGTCCGGCTTCCGGTGCGGGTGGCTGAGTTGATATGAGCAAAAGAGATAAGCAAAGAGTTATTTCTTTCTTCTGGGCATAACAACTCCACGGCATGCTGTTCTCAACCCAACAAGATATGGAGAATCACCATGAAACTGCGAATGACCGCCCTGACCCTGCTCTCTCTGCTGGCATTTGGTCAGGCCAATGCCGCCGAGATCCGCCTGCTCAACGTCTCTTACGATCCGACCCGCGAGCTGTTTCAGGAGTACAACGCCGCCTTTGCCAAGGAGTGGAAGGCCAAAACCGGCGACGACGTGGTGGTGAGGCAGTCTCACGGTGGCTCCGGCAAGCAGGCTCGCGCCGTTGTGGACGGGCTGGAAGCTGACGTGGTCTCGCTGGCGCTTGCCTACGACGTCAACGCCGTTGCCAAGCAAGGTCTTATCGCAGCGGATTGGCAGAACCGTCTGGCCAATAATGCAGCGCCCTACACCTCGACCATCGTCTTCCTGGTACGCAAGGGTAATCCCAAGCAGATCAAGGATTGGGGCGACCTGGTGCGCAAGGATGTGGCCATCGTGACTCCCAACCCCAAGACCTCCGGCGGGGCACGCTGGAACTATCTGGCCGCCTGGGGCTATGCCCTGAAGAAGAGCGGCAGTGAAGAGGGGGCCAAGCAGTTTGTTGGCGATCTCTTCAAGAACGTGAAGGTGCTGGACTCAGGCGCCCGCGGTGCCACCACCAGCTTTATCGAGCGTGGCCTTGGTGATGTGCTGCTGGCATGGGAGAACGAAGCCCTGCTGGTACTGGGTCAGCCCGGTGCCAGCGACAAGTTCGAGCTGGTGGTGCCTTCGGTCTCCATATTGGCTGAGCCGCCGGTCGCGGTGGTGGACAAGGTGGCCAAGAAGCACGGCACTGAAACGGTGGCCAAGGCCTATCTCGATTATCTCTACTCCGACGAGGGGCAGCATATCGTCACCAAACATCACTATCGCCCCAGCAACCCGGCGATCCTGAAGGAGACGGCAGCCCAGTTCCCGCAGCTTACCTTCTTTACCGTCAAGGATCTGGAAGGGGATTGGGAGAAAGCCCAGAAGAAACACTTCGCCCAGGGCGGTCTGTTTGACCAGATCTATCAGCCGGGTCGTTGATAGCTTCGTTATCCATCACTGAACTGGCCCCTGTGCCAGCCGATAGGAGCACCAAGATGAACAAGATCCTCCTGGTTCCCGGTCTGCACAACAGTGGGCCGGATCACTGGCAGAGCCGCTGGCACGAGCATTTTCCCTACTGGCAACGGATGACGGGTCTGCCATGGGAGAAACCGGATCTCACGGTCTGGAGTGCCAAGCTGGCGAGCAAGTTGAGAAGTCGCCGCAGTCGGGTCCATCTGGTGGCCCACTCTTTCGGTGCCCTGACCGCCATCGCGGCAGCCAGATTGCAGCCGGAGAAGGTTGCCTCGCTCTTTCTGGTGGCACCGGCTGACCCAGCCCGTTTCGGGATTGTCGATGAGCGGCTGGAAGGGCCGTTGCAAGTCTCCGCCCAGCTGGTGGCCAGCCGCAATGATCCCTGGATGAGCTTTGAACGGGCCGAATACTGGAGCCGTCAGTGGCAGGTGCCGCTGTTCGATGCCGGTGAGGCGGGCCATATCAATGCCCAGTCAGGTCATGGGGACTGGCATCAGGGGCTGCATTTGCTGGGGGCACTCTACCGCCGTGGTGAGCTGGTAGTGGCACCGGTCAAGACCGCATCGACCCGGCCGGTCGTATTGGGCTTTCGCTAGGTATCTGTGAAGTGGTTGGAGGGTTGTCGGGCGCGCTGTTCGCTGGCTACTCCATGCCCCCGTTCTTTGAATGCTCCGCTCCGTATTGCTCCATTTCTTAGGTCTTTTATTTATATAAAAGACCTTTTTTTATTTGGAGTGCGCCAAGAGCCTTGTGACTCTGCGGTTAGACAAAAAAGTGATTAGCAAAGTCGCAATTGATGTTTGTTGCCGATGAGGGGAGTGCGCAGAATCACCATATCGAAAATTCTTCATAACAGATGGATGTGTTATGCGATTTGGTTCTTATTCTGTCCTGCCCGGTTTTGGCCCCACCTTGGGGTTCAGCCTGCTCTATCTGGGCCTGCTGGTGCTGTTGCCGCTCTCGGCCCTGGTACTGTTTGCGATCAACAACCTGACCGCCGCCGAGTTCTGGCAGGTGATCGGTTCACCCCGGGTGCTCGCCTCTTTTCGCCTGAGCTTCGGTGCGGCCTTTGTCGCGGCGCTGCTCAACAGCCTATTTGGCCTGATCCTGGCCTGGATCCTGGTGCGCTACACCTTCCCCGGTCGTCGTCTGGTGGATGCGCTGATCGACCTGCCATTCGCCATGCCGACCGCCGTTTCCGGCATCGCCCTGTGCGCCATCTTCGCCCCCAACGGCTGGATCGGCCAGTTGCTGGCGCCGCTCGGCATCCAGCTCGCCTACAACCCTATCGGGGTGGTCATCGCACTCACCTTTATCGGATTGCCGTTTGTGGTGCGTACCCTGCAGCCGGTGCTGCGGGAGTCTGAAACTGAACAGGAGGAGGCGGCCGCCAGCCTCGGCGCCGATCGCTGGCAGACCTTTATGCGGGTGCTCTGGCCGACCCTGATCCCGGCCCTGCTGACCGGCTTTGCGCTGGCGTTTGCCCGCGGGGTAGGGGAGTACGGTTCGGTCATCTTTATCGCCGGCAACCTGCCGATGGTCTCGGAAATCGCGCCACTGATGATCATGAGCCACCTGGAGGAGTATGACTATGCCGGTGCCTCTGCCATCGCCGTGGTGATGCTGCTGATTTCGTTCATTTTGTTACTGCTAATCAACAAGTTGCAGGCCTGGAGCTGGTCTCGCATCGGAGGGAGCCGGATATGAGTTCATCTGCTATCGCCATTGAGGCGGCCTCTGTGGAGGCGACCCCCGCTCGCAAGGCTCCGGCCGTGATCCGCGAGCCCCAGTGGGTCAAATGGCTGCTCATCACGGTGGGTCTCGGTTGGTTTGCCGCCCTGTTGCTGCTGCCGTTGGCCACCGTCTTTATTCAGGCGCTGAGCCCTGGGCTGGTCTTCTTCTGGCACGCCATCAGCGAGCCGGATGCCCTGAGCGCCCTCGGTCTGACCGCACTGGTGACCCTCTGCGCCGTTCCCCTCAATCTGCTGTTCGGGATTGCTGCGGCCTGGGCCATCGCCCGTTTCCGCTTCCCCGGTCGGCAGCTGCTCATCACCATCATCGATCTGCCCTTCTCGGTGTCGCCGGTGATCGCCGGTCTGATGCTGGTGTTGATGTTCGGCAGCCGCGGCTGGTTCGGTGACTGGCTGAGCGAACACGACATCAAGATCATCTTCGCCACCCCGGGGATCATCCTGGCCACCACCTTCATTACCGTGCCCTTCGTGGTGCGCGAGCTGCTGCCCCAGATGGAGGCGCGTGGCCCGGAAGAGGAAGAGGCGGCCATCATGCTGGGGGCGAGCGGCCTGCAGATGTTCTGGCGCGTCACCCTTCCCGGCATTCGCTGGAGCCTGATGTACGGCCTGCTGCTCTGTACCGCCCGCGCGGTGGGGGAGTTTGGCGCTGTGTCGGTAGTTTCCGGCCATATTCGCGGCCAGACCAATACCCTGCCGCTGCATATCGAGATCCTCTACAACGAGTACCAGACCGGCGCCGCCTTTGCAGTGGCAAGCCTCTTGGCTCTGTTCGGGATCTTCACCCTGCTGGGGGAAACCCTGTTGGCCCGGCTGCGTGTCCAGCCCACCAAATCTCACTGAATTACCGTTTTAAAGAGGCAGCCATGAGCATTCAGGTTCAACAACTCAACAAGCATTTCAATCAGTACGCGGCGCTGGCAGACATCAACCTCGACTTTCATGACGGTGAGCTGGTGGCGCTGCTCGGCCCCTCCGGCTGTGGCAAGACCACCCTGCTGCGGATCATCGCCGGGCTGGAGCAAGCCGACAGTGGCCACGTCATCATTCGTGGTGAGGATGCCTCGGATCTCCATGTGCGCGAGCGCAATGTCGGCTTCGTGTTCCAGCACTACGCCCTGTTTCGCCATATGACAGTCTTCGAGAACGTGGCGTTTGGCCTTAGGGTCAAACCGCGCAGTGAACGCCCGGCTGAGGCGGCCATTCGCGCCCGGGTCAAGGAGTTGCTGGATCTGGTGCAGCTCAGCCACGTGGCCGAACGTTATCCGACCCAGCTCTCCGGCGGTCAGCGTCAGCGGGTCGCGCTGGCTCGCGCGCTGGCGGTGCAGCCCAAGGTACTGCTCTTGGATAAGCCCTTCGGTGCCCTCGATGCGCAGGTGCGCAAGGAGCTGCGTCGCTGGCTGCGCGAGCTGCACGACGAGCTGCACGTCACCAGTCTGTTCGTGACTCACGATCAGGAGGAGGCGCTGGAGGTAGCGGATCGGGTGGTGCTGATGAATGCCGGACGGGTCGAGCAGATCGGCACCCCGGCCGAGGTCTACGACCAGCCCGCCAGCTCCTTCGTCCACAGCTTCCTCGGCAGTGTGAACCAGTTCCGCGGTCGGGTGGCGGAGCAGGGATTCGGTGTCGGCGAGCAGCTGCTCGGCGGGCCGTCGGCTTCCCATCTGGCTCACGGCAGTGCCGCCATCGCCTATGTCCGCCCCCATGAACTGGAGATCTTGCCAGCCGATGCGCCGGGCGGGATCCGCGCCACCATTACCCGTCTGCTGCCCATGGGGCCACGCATTCGGGTGGAGCTGCGTGGTGACGGTGAGACCAAAGGGGCTCACTATGAGGCGGAGCTGAGCAAGGAGGCGGCCAAGCTGTTTGCCCCGGGTCAGGGGGTGAAGCTGGTGGCCAGACAGGCGCAGTTCTATCCCGATTATCAGATTTGATGCTGTGTTGCAGGCGGTGTGGCCGCCCGGTTCAGGCGCTCTGCCGGGGCATGATCCGGCCAAATAACAAAAATGAGAGGGGCGAGCAGATTGTGTCGCCCACTCTTCGCAGGAGGCGACAAAGTGAATTTTCAGCAGTTACGCATTATCCGGGAGGCAGCGCGGCGGGATTACAACCTGACCGAGGTGGCCAACGCCCTTTTTACCTCGCAATCCGGGGTGAGTCGCCATATCCGCGAGCTGGAAGAGGAGCTCGGTATCGAACTATTTATCCGCTACGGCAAGCGGCTGCTCGGTATGACCGAGCCTGGCAAGGAGCTGCTGGTGATTGCCGAGCGCATTCTCAATGACGCCAACAACATCCGCAAACTGGCCAGCACCTTTGCCAACCGCGACTCGGGCCGCTTGCTGGTGGCGACCACCCATACCCAGGCCCGCTATGCCTTGCCGCGGGTGGTGAAGGCGTTTCGCGAGCAGTTTCCGCTGGTGCAGCTGGAGCTGCGTCAGGGCAGCCCGGAGGAGATAGTGCGGCTGGTGCAGACCGGCGAGGTGGATATCGGCATCAGCAGCGAGCAGCTCGACAAGAGCGAAGGGGTGGTGGCATTTCCCTACTACCGCTGGCACCACAATATCGTGGTGCCCGAGCAACATCCGCTGGCAGGCGAGCGGGATCTGACGCTGGCGGCGCTGGCCAACTGGCCCATCGTCACCTATCAAGCCGGGTTGACCGGGCGGGTGCGGGTGGATGAAGCCTTTGCTGCGGCTGGCATCGAGCCGCAGATCCTGCTGACGGCGCAGGACTCCGATGTCATCAAGACCTATGTCGAGCTGGAGATGGGGGTCGGCATACTGGCCGACATGGCGTTCGACACCCAGCGCGATCAGGGGCTGGTGCAGCTTGATGGCAGCCATCTGTTTGCCCCTCACACCGCCTGGATTGGCCTCAAGCAGGGGCAGTTCCAGCACAACTTTGCCTGGCAGTTTATCCAGCTCTGCAACCCCGAGCTGGCGCTGGCGGATATTCAGGCCCGCGCCATGGGCAGCGAGCCCGCCCTCGACTTCCAGATTTGAATCGGAAGAGATGACAGAAGGGGAGCCAATGGCTCCCCTTTTGCTATCCGGTGGCGAGTTACTTCACTTCATCCCACGCCATCTGCCAGTGGGAGCCGATGCCCGGCTCGTACTGGGTGGCGGTGGTGGTCCACTGCTGGCAGTAGCCGCTGTAGGGGAAGGGCTTGCACTGATAGACCTTGCCATTTTTTGGCTGCTGCACCTTGGTGCCGGCGGCATAGGATTTGAGCGAGTTCGGGAAGACGAAGTCGTATTCGCCGCTGCTCTGCTCCTTGAACATCAGATCCATGGTCTGCTGGATGGTCTCGCCGCCCGCTTTCGGAGTGGCCTTGATCACCAGCTGGTGGTGACCCGCCTTGAGCCCTTCCAGCGCCATGGTGAAGGTGTGGCTGCTGTCCCTGATGTCGGCACTGCTTTCCCCCTTGGCGACGCCGCCGTGGTCATAGAGGGTGTTGGTGACGGCCAGATCGCCCTGTGCGGTGACGGTGAAATCGAGGGTTGCCTTGCCGTTGTCCAGCACATAGTCGCTGGCCAGACCGCTGACGCTGATGCTGTCCACTACCGGCGGCTGCAGCTGCTGCAGGTCAATCTCGACTCGATCCAGTTTGCTGTCTCGATGCAGATAGACGGGGTTCATACCGTAGATCGGATTGAACTGGCCATCGGCTCCTTGCTGACCGGCGCGGATCAGGCTCTGTTCGGCGTTGATCTTGCTGGCGAGGGCATGAGCCCAGCTGTTCTTCTGGCCCTGGTCGGCGGTGGTGATGGTCAGCACGGTCTGCAGATCGGGGCGCTCGCCGTTGGCATCGAATACCCGGGTCATCGCCTTGTCACCCACCGCGAGGTCGATGGAGGGGTAGATGGTGCCTGCCTGGCTCCACTCCAGCGGCGGCTGGCTGCCATCTTTGAACTTGGCATCGATGATGTTGTAGAAGCTGTTGCTGGTATCGCCCACTTCCCACACGCCGAGGATCACCTGATAACCGGTGCGCTCCGGCAGGACACAGTTGTGGGTCACCTGCTTGGGCGGCTGCACCATGTTGCCGTCGATGACGCAGAAGGGGGTCAGGTCGAACGAGGCGCGGGTGAGCGGCTGGTTGGGGTTCCAGTCCTGCTTGGTGAGGTAGTAGCGCCAGTTGCGGGTGACGTGGTTTGCGGTGAATGTCCAGCTGATGGCGAAGGGGCCGGGCTGTACTTCACGTTTGGTCCAGCGGTCGCTGGTCTGGATGTTCAGCTCGCTCCAGCGCGGGCTGCCCGCCGAGGCGATTTGACCATCCTGCGGGCCGCTCTGCGGGAAGCCGGAAGGGCCCTCCACGCTCTGGGGTTCCCACTGCACGCCGCCACACTGGCTGTTGCCGCCGGTTTTGCACAGATAGTTGCGGCTCTCTGGCTGGCTGATGTAGCCATGAGCCAGGGCGCTGCCGCTGGCCAGCAGAGCCAGCACCGCTGCGATGTGATTGAGTTGGATTTTTGCTGCCATACATTCCTCTGTTCGACAGATGTGGGCAGTCAGTTGGCCTGGGGATTCCCCGATACACACTTGCGTGTGGCAACCCCGCTATCCTGGACAAAACGTCTGTAGACCGGAGGCTTTGCGTCCCGACCTTTCGGTCAGTTTGCCAAATGACTAGATGATTAGTGATGGGCCAAATGTTCGGCCATCAGCATTGTGCACTGCATTGATTCGTTATTTGAAGTTGAATGTTTAAACGCATCATCCAATGGCGCGCAAATCATTCTAACTAGCTGTTTTTAAATTGTTCTCTTATTTGTGAATAGCGTCGAATACCGTTGAACATACCAATAAGATGCATGCTCGCCGCGTGTTTTGCGGCGTAAAAAAACCTGCCAGCTGAGCTGGCAGGTCGGGTGACAAGGCGACACAGATTGACGCCATCAATGGCGGGCGTGCTGCTCGCCGGAGGGGGGAGACAGGGGCGCCATCATTGGCGCAGTGGAGGACTCCTTGCCCAGTTTGAAAACCGCAAGCCGCTCATCCAGGCTGCGGGAGAGACCGGCCAGCAACTCGCTCTCCTGCGCCAGTTGCGAGGCGGACTGGGACATCTCGAGCGCCGAGTCATTGATGCCGCTGACGTTGCGGTTCATATCCTCGGCCACCATGCTCTGCTGCTCGGCAGCGGTGGCGATCTGGGTCGCCATGTCGCTCACATGCTGGATGTGGTTGACGATCAGGGTGAGATCCTGCCCCGCCTGCTGGGATTGATTGACGCTGCTCTCTGCCAGTTTGCGGCTGGTGTCCATGGCATTGGCGGCGGTGACGGCCCGTTGCTGCAGCTGGGCAATGGTGCTCTGGATCTCCTCGGTGGATTGGCGAGTCCGGCTGGCCAGCTGGCGCACCTCGTCGGCTACCACGGCAAAGCCACGGCCCTGCTCACCGGCACGGGCTGCCTCGAGGCGGCGTTGAGGGCCAGCAGGTTGGTCTGCTCCGAAATGGCGCTGATGACAGCGGTCACTTCGCTGATCTGCATCACCCCCTCCTTGAGCTGGTTGACCTGCTGGGTGGCCTGCTCCACCTCGGTGGCCAGCGCCTTGATGCCGTGCACGCTGGCGTGAACGTCGCGGTTGCCGAGCCCGGCTTCTCCGGTCGCTTCCTGGGTATCCCGCGCGGTATTTTCGGCGTGTCCGGCCACATCGGAGATGGTGGTGCTCATCTCGTTCATGGCGGTAGCTAGCTGGGCCAGCTGATCTCGTTGGCTGGTCACCGCCTGATTGGTCTGCTCGGCAGAGGCGGCGATGCGCAGGGCGGCATCCGCCACGTTGCGGGCCCCCTGGCTGGCTTCCAGCAGGGCGTGACGGATGGCATCGAGACTCTGGTTGGTGCAGCGGGCGACCACTCCCAGCTCATCCTTGCCCTGTACCGGGATGCTTACCACCAGATCCCCCTTGGCGACTCGTTGCATAGCGTGGTTGATCTGGCTGAGGGGAGAGACGATGGAGTGGGTGATGCGCCAGCCCAGCAGCCCCATCAGCAGGATCACGATGGCGGTGGCGGTACCCATCTTCATGTACTGGGCCCAGATGGTCTGCTGAATATCTTGCAGCAGCATGCCGGAACCGAGGATCCAGCCCCAGGGCTGATAGCCGGATACCATGGAGAGCTTGTCGGCGGTTTCACCCGACGGGCCGACCCACACATATTGCAGAGTGCCCTGTTTGCCCCCTTTGGCGATATCCACCATCTGATACCAGAACTGCCCGGCGGTGGCGGCGCCTCCTTCACCCATCTTCTGGCCGACCAGTTCGGGGCGGATAGGGTGAACCACCATGGTGCGGTTCTCGTCGATGACGAACAGGTAGTTGTTGCCATCAAAGCGGGTGTTGGTCAGCAGCTTGCGCGCCTCCTGCTGGGCCTGCTCTGCTGGCAGGGTGCTGGCCAGAAACTGGATCTGGCTCATGGCCTGCTCCAGTACCGCATTGAGCCGCGCTTCTCGCTCGCTCATCAGATTGCGCTGGAGCGCGCTGGCCGAGATAAGCAGCAGCGAGACAAAACCGACAAACGCCAGTGCGAGCAGCAAAATCAATTTGCGGCTCACGGTAATATCACCGAGCTTGAACATGACTAAACCCTCATTTCCCTGTTGATTTTATGTGGCTCTGTACCGCGGCAGCCAGTTCGTAAGAGTTAACAACTCATTTACTTTCAGTCTCTTGCCGAGCTTTCTCAAATGAGCGTTTTAACATCAGTATAGTCAGCAGACAGCAACCCCCACTTTTTGGTAGCGTGTTGATGCGCATCCCTGCGCAATTTTTGCCAAAGAGTGTGAATGGTTTGGCATTTCTTCAAAAAAAGGAGTGGGCCCCGCTGCGGGTGACCCCATAACAAGAGGGAATTTATGAGTTCCATTGCCAGGAATTACTTCAACCAGCTCAACGCCGACTACCTGCAGGTGCACAGGCGTAAGGAGGATCTCTTCTGGTCCACCTATATGGGCACCAGCGATGATCAGGCCGGTTTCACCGCGGCCGAGCAGGCCTACAAGGCCTTTTGTGCCAATCCGGCCCGTCTGCCCGAATTGCGGGAGATGTTGGTGCAGGCCGACGAGGATGACCTCAAGCGCGGTCTGCAAGGCTGGATCGCCTTCTTCGAGTGCAATGTGATTGAAGATCCCGCCGCTGCCGCCCTGATGGATGAGCTGGTAGCCGCCGAGGCGGAGCTGTTCGCCCGCCGCAAGGGGCTGAAACTGACCCTGCTGGATGAGCAGGGCCAGCAGGTCGCAGGCAGCCTGCCCGCCGCCAGTACCTCGCTCGCCGCCAGCCCGAACGAGGCGGTGCGCCAGAGCGCGCTCGCCATGTTCCACACTCTGGAGCAGTGGGTGGTCGGCAACGGTTTTCTCGAGGTGGTGGCGATCCGCAACCGCTTTGCCCGCGCCATGGGCTATCGCGACTACTTCGACTACAAGGTGCGCAAGAACGAGCAGATCAGCCCGGAGCAGCTTTTCGCCATCCTCGACGACTTTATTGCCCGCACCGACGCCCGGTTGCAGCAGAGTCTGGTCGAGCTGAAGGCCGCCAAGGGCGAGGCGGCACTGCTGCCTCACAACCTGCGTTACAGCGTGAGCGGCGATGTGACCCGCCAGCTCGATCCTTACGTGCCCTTCTCGCGGGCGCTGCGGGATTGGGTCGAGAGCTTCCGCCGGCTCGGCATCCAGTATCGCGGGGCGACCCTGACGCTGGATTTGCTGACCCGGGAGGGGAAATACGAGAACGGCTTCTGCCATGGCCCGGTACCGAGCTTCTTCCAGCAGGGGGAGTGGGTGCCGGCTGTGGTCAACTTCACCAGCCTGGCCGATCCGGCGCAGGTGGGCAGCGGCTGGAGTGGCCTCAACACCCTGTTCCACGAGGGGGGTCACGCCGCGCACTTTGCCAATGTCACCGGCAATGCCCCCTGTTTCTCACAGGAGTTCCCGCCCACCTCCATGGCTTATGCCGAGACCCAGTCGATGTTCTGCGACAGCCTGCTGGACGATGCCGACTGGCTCAAACGCTACGCCAGAAATGCGGCGGGAGAGGCTGTTCCCGACGCCCTCATCAAGGAGATGATCGCCGCCCGTCAACCGTTTCGTGCCTTCAACGAACGCCAGATCGCGCTGGTGGCCTACTTCGAGCGGGATCTTTACGCCATGGCCGACGGCGATCGCACCCCGGCCGCCGTGCTGGCGCTGGCCCGCCAGTGGGAGCGCAAGATTGTCGGGGTCGAGAGCCCGCGCCCGCTGCTGGCCATTCCGCACCTCCTTAATCAGGAGTCGGCCTGCGCCTATCACGGCTACCTGCTGGCGCTGATGGCGGTGGAGCAGACCCGCGCCTATTTCCTCAAGCGTGATGGCTACCTCACCGACAATCCGCGTATCGGGCCGGATCTGGCCGCCCACTACTGGGGGCCTGGCAACGGCATGAGTCACGATGAGACCCTGCGCAGCCTGACCGGCGAGGGATTTAGCGCGGTGCCGCTGGCCGAGGCATGCAACCTGAGCGCCGCCGAAGCCTGGCAACAGGCGCAAGCCTGCATGGCCGCCGCGCAGCAGCGCCCCGCGGCGGGTGAGGGAAGCCCGCTCGATGCTCATATCCGGGTGGTACATGGCGCCGAGCTTATCGCCGACAACAGCGAGTCGGAAACCCGCATGCTGGCCGACTTCGAGGCGTGGATCGTTGATCATTACCGACGAGCGTCAGCCGCGTAAACCACAGTGCTCCCGGTGAGCATGCCGGGAGCACGGCGCCTTATGGCTATCCCTTGTTACAGCTGTAGTGGGGGATACCTCACTAGGGATGGGTACGACACCAGGTGTCGCTTTGGCAATAGTGTCCGCGATTTTCCCATCAAATATGTATTCATATGAAGATGAGCGTGAACAGTGAGCGGCAAGGTAATAGATTCGGTGATTCACGCTGTTATGTCTGTTTTGTTAATAGTGTTTTTTGCACTCACCTTTGTGCATAAAGATTGATCTATTCATCTTTTTGAGAACCATTCCCATCTTGCTGGATTGACTAAATTGTCCACAGCTGCAAAATCGCCCACCTTGCCACTCCCGATGTGAATCGGGTTCGGAAAGCCTCAGATCTCCGCCCGGAGATGGCTGGGCCGCACATAGGAAAGGTGTGGCCGTTGCCCGCCTTTCACCCTCGAAATCAGCACACAAGTCAGGAAGCCCTCTTGCTCATCAGGCAGGAGCGGACGGGTGTGTATATCCGTATGGTCGTGCAGGGACGATATGACCAGCGTTTGTTATGGGTGGTATGTTGCGAATGAATCGCATCTTTTTGATGTTGGCGCTGTTGCCCCTGCTGGTGTGTGCCAGTGAGGTGGACAGAGTGCGTGAAGCCTGGGTGATCAAGGCTCGGGCGGGAGAGCTGGATGCGGCAGCGCATGGGCTGGATGCTCTCTATCGACAAAGTGGTGATGGCAAGGTGCTCGATGATCTGATCGCCGTGCAGCTGTGGCGGGGTGATCGCAAGGGGGCGCTGGCCGCCTGTGAGCCGTGCGAGCTCAACCCCATCAGCAACAGTACGCTGGAAGAGGTGGCCCGTGCCGCCCGCGACGAGAAGCGCTACTCCGAGGCGATCAGCTATTACCGCATCCTGCAGGGACGCGATCCGGCCAACCGCAATGGCTGGCTCGGGCTGTTTCTCACTGCCAGTGATCAGGGCAACCGCGAGCTGGCCCGCCGCGCAGCGGGTGAATATGAGGTCAACTTTGGCCGCGACCAAGCGATCCTCGAAGCCCGCATCTATGCCGCCCGCCAGGGTGAAGATCCCATGGGCGAGCTGCTGGCCCGCCAGCAGTGGCTGGAGCTGGAGCCGGATAACCACGAACAGGTGCTGGCACTCTATCGGGTAGCCGTGAGCCTGGGGGCGGGGCCTGCGGCAGCAGACCTGATGGGCCGTTACCCCAAGCTGTTCAAACCGGTCGACCGGCTCTGGCTCGACTACTACCAGGCGGTCAATCTGCTGCGGATCTCGGCCCAGACCGAAGATCCGGCGCTGGCCCGCCGCTCCCTGACCCGCACTCTTGTGCTGCAAGAACGGATCCTGGCCCGCGCCCCCCACGATCATGTGCTCTATATCAGTGCCCGCCGAGATGTCGTGGTGACGCTGGTGGCCCTTGGCGAGTTTGCCCGAGCCGAACGGGAGTCCGCTACGCTGCAGGCCGAGGGGCCATTGCCTGACTATGTGCTGGAGGCGCGCGCCGATGCACTGGCCGGGCTGGGGCGGGTGGATGAGGCCTCCGTGATTTACCAGCAACTGGCGACCCCTGCACGGGCCAAAGACAAACGCCTGCTGGAGAAGCGCTTCTATGCCTATTCGGATGGAGAGCGCTATGGCGCGGCGCAGGGGCTGCTGGCCGGTTGGCAGGAGCCGCCGACTCGCTGGGATTTCACCGGCAACATGCGGATGGCCAACGACGACTACGAGAAGGTGTTGCAGCTTAAAACCTTGCTGCAGGCCTGGCGTGGTGAGGCGGGCGCGGCAGAGCGGCAGCTGGAAGGATGGCTGAAAACCGCGCCTGCCAATCCCTGGCTCTGGCTGCAACTGGGGGATATCCGCCGCTGGCGGGGTCATCCCGATGAAGCCGAGCAGGCCTATCAGCAGGCTGTGCGCTGGCTGCCAGCAGGACGCACCGTGCTGGCCGAGCCGGGTCGCCTCAATGCCCGGCTCGACAAGGGCGACTGGCAGGGCACGCCGCAGGCCGTGCGCACCCTTGGCAACCTGACCCGGGATCGTCAGGAACTGCAGCAGCGGCTGACTCTGGAGCAGGCCCCGCAATTTGTCACTGACCTGACTCATGGTCGCAACGAAGGGGGCTCGGTGCAGGCTAGTCGTGACTGGAGCTACGACAGCCGCCTCTACAGCGCTCGCAGCGATGGCGGCGATCGGCTGTTTGTCCGCCGTCAGGGCAGCTTTGGCGAGTTCGACCAGCAGCCCGAGCGCGCGGCCTATACCGGGCTGGGGGCCGAGATCTTTTTCTACCCGCTGCAACTGACGCTGGAGGGGGGCACCGGCAGCGAGCTCAACCACAAAGGCTATCTCTGGAGTCGCCTCGATTGGCGGCTGGATGATCACTGGACGCTGGGCACGGCCATCAACCTCAACAGTGCCGACACCCCGCTGCGGGCATTGGCGCGCGGCAACTACGCCGATCAATACCAGCTCGATCTGGGCTGGCGTCAGGATGAGACCCGCGAGGGGTCACTGCGACTGGAGCAGATGGATATCAGCGATGGCAACCGGCGGCTGACGGCCTCCGGTTGGCTGCGTCAGGATCTCTGGCGCCGGGATCGCTGGTGGTTCGATACCACCTTGCGCGGTGCCACCTCCCGCAACGAGGCGGTGGAGGTCGACTACTTCAACCCCCTGCAGGATCGCAATCTGGAGCTGGAGCTGGCGGGGCGCTACCGGCTGCCGCTGGACGGGCGTCGCTCTTTGCTGCAGAGCCTGACCATGAGTGGTAACAACTACTGGCAGCAGGGCTATGGCAGCGATCAGGGGTGGCAGCTCAGCTATCGCCATGACTGGATCCTCTCTCCCGCTCTCAGCCTGGGCTATGGCTTGGGCCGCCGTCAGGCCATCTATGACGGTAACCCCGAGTTCGGAAATTTCATCTTCGCCAATCTGCAATGGAGTTTCATGTGATGAAACGCTGGCTTGCTCCTTTCGTTTTGCTGCTTGCACTGCTGCCTTCGCTGACGCAGGCGGCCCGGCAACCCGATGACTATGTGGTGCTCTGCTACCACGATATCGTCGATCTGAAATTGACCCCCAACCTCAAGCTCTATCCCCAGACCATCCGGCGCGACACCCTGATCCGCCACTTCAACTGGATCAAACAGCAGGGCTATCACCCGGTCAGCTTCCAGCAGATCCTGGATGCCAAAGCGGGCAAGGCACCGCTGCCGGAGAAGGCGATCCTGCTCAGCTTCGATGACGGCTACGAGAGCTTCTACCGGCTGGTCTATCCGCTGCTCAAGCTCTACAACTATCCGGCGGTCTTTGCGCTGGTGGGCAGCTGGCTGGATGTGGCCAATGACAAGATGGTCCCCTACGGCAATGACAAACTGCCGCGCAGCTACTTCGTCGGCTGGCCGCAGATCCGCGAGATGCAGGACTCCGGACTGGTGGAGCTGGCTTCCCACACTTTCACCTCCCACTACGGGCTGCTCGCCAATCCGCAGGGCAACGTGCAGCCGGCGGTCACCACCGCAGGCTGGAGCCAGAATGGCTACGAGAGCATGGCCGACTATCGGGCCCGTATAAAAGCGGACTTCGACGCATCGGCCAGCCAGCTCAGGGAGCAGACCGGTCGGGCACCACGGATCCTGGTCTGGCCCTACGGCGCCTTCAACCAGACGGCGCTGGAGCTGGCCAGTGCGGCGGGGATGCCCTACACCTTCACCCTAGCGGAAGGGCTCAACAAGCTGAGTGACTCGGGCAGCACGGTGCGCCGCTATCTGCTGGAGGAGGACACCAGCCTCGAAACTCTGGACGAGATCATGGGGGGCAATACCTGGGAGCGGCAGGTGGAGCGCTTGGTGCACGTGGATCTGGACTATGTCTACGACAAGGATCCGCAGCAGATGAACAAGAACATCGACATGCTGCTGGATCGGATCAAGGGTTACGGCATCACCACCGTCTATCTGCAGGCCTATGCCGATGACAACGGCGACGGGGTGGCGGAGGCGCTCTATTTCCCCAACCGTCATATGCCGGTCAAGGCGGATCTCTTCAACCGGGTGTCCTGGCAGCTCAAGACCCGTGCCGGGGTCAAGGTGTTCGCCTGGATGCCGGTGATGGCCTACGACATGGGGCCGAACCACGCCTATGTCACCGACAGTCGTACCGGCGCCCCCGCCAAGGGGCAGTATCTACGCCTTTCGCCCTGGGATCCTGCCAGCCGTCAGCTGCTGCTGGATATCTATGAGGATCTCGGTTTTTACACCAAGTTCGATGGCCTGCTGTTCCATGACGATGCGTTCCTCAGCGACTACGAGGGGCCGATGTCGCTGGCTCGCACCCCGAATGCGCTGCAGGCGCAGGGGGAGCAGAAGACCGATTTGCTGATCGACTTCACCATGGCGCTGCGCGATGCCGCCGCCCGCTACCGGCAAGGGGGCGCCGACGGTCTCAAGACTGCCCGCAACATCTATGCGGCGTTGGTGACAGAGCCGCAATCCCAGCAGTGGTTTGCCCAGAGCATGGCGGCGTTTGCCAAGGCCTATGACTACACCGCCGTGATGGCGATGCCCTATATGGAGCAGGCAGAAAACCCCGATGAGTGGCTGGCCAGGCTGGCGGAGGATTCACTGGCACAGGTGCCGGCCAATCGGCTGGTGTTCGAACTGCAGAGCCGCAACTGGCGCACCGACCAGCCTATCCCCGATGCCGAGCTGGTGCGCTGGATGCAGATCATCCAGCGCAAGGGGGTGACCAACTTTGGCTACTACCCGGATGATTTTCACAACAACCAGCCGGATCCGGCCGTGCTCAAGCCAGTCTTCTCGGTGCAGACCCAGCCTCAGCCGACCCAGCTGCCGGTGACACCGGTCGCAGTCAGTGCCGCTAAAGCCACCCAAGGGGAGGCGATGCGGTGAAGGATCTTCTGGAAGGGATAGCCATCTTTACGTTGGCCTATCCCAGTCTGATGGCCATGGTGTGGGTTTGTGGTGGTCTCTATTACTACTTCCAGTGGGAGCGAAGGGATATCGCGCTGGCCAAGCGGGGGCTGGAGCTCCCCTATTACCCCAGAGTGACCTTGATGGTGCCCTGCTACAACGAGGGGGCCAACGTCGAGGAGACCATCGGCCACCTGCTGCGCCAGCGCTATCCCGATTTCGAGGTGCTGGCCATCAACGACGGCAGCAAGGACGACACAGGCGCGCGGCTGGATCGGCTGGCACAGCAGGATCCGCGCCTGACCGTGCTCCACCAGCACAATCAGGGCAAGGCGATGGCGCTCAACAACGGGCTGGCTGTGGCCAGCGGGGAGATCCTGGTCGGCATCGACGGCGATGCGGTGCTCGACTATGACGCGGTGCGCTGGATGGTGAAGCACTTCATCGAGAGCCCGAGGGTCGGAGCGGTCACCGGCAATCCGCGGGTACGCACCCGCTCCACCATCATCGGCAAGATTCAGACCGGCGAGTTCAGCTCCATCATCGGCCTCATCAAGCGGGCCCAGCGGATCTACGGCACTGTCTTTACCGTCTCCGGGGTGGTGGTGGCCTTTCGCAAGCAGGCGGTCGAGGCGGTCGGTGGCTGGAGCAATGACATGGTGACTGAGGATATCGACATCAGCTGGAAGCTGCAGCTGGCCGGCTGGCTCATCCACTATCAGCCCCAGGCGCTCTGCTGGGTGCTGATGCCGGAGACGGTACGCGGTCTCTACAAGCAGCGGTTGCGCTGGGCACAGGGGGGCGCCGAGGTGTTTCTGCGCTACGGCTTGCTGGCGATGCGCTGGCGCAACCGCCGCTTCTGGCTGCTGCTGCTGGAGTATCTCTCCAGCGTGGCCTGGTGCTACAGCATGTTGCTGCTGGCGCTGATCTGGCTGATTGAGCCTGACGTGAGCGGACTGGCAGTGGGTCATCTGTTCCAGTGGACCGGGGTGATGATGACCGCGATTTGTCTGGTGCAGTTCGGGGTCAGCATCTTTATCGACAACCACTACGACAAGAGCATGGCCCGCAGCTTTATCTGGTGCGTCTGGTATCCGCTCATCTACTGGCTGCTCAATCTGGTGACCGTGGTGGTGGCGGTGCCCAAGGCGATCCTGCGTCGTCGTGGCCAGCTGGCGGTGTGGGAGAGTCCTGACAGGGGGGAGTCGTTCCGTGACAAAACATAAGCTGGCGAAGGAGATGATCATCAGCAACGGTACCCGGCGCAGCTGGAAGTATCGGCTGCGGGATCTGCTGATCCTGCTGGTGACCTGGGTCGGCTGGATTTTTCTGGCCCTGCAACCCTGGCTCAACTATCTGGAGGCGGAGGAGGATGAGAGCTTTATCGGCTCGCTGGATGCCATCGAAGTGGGACAACTGTTTCTTGCCCTGCTGTTCGGCATCTTCCTGCTGATCCACTCCTGGGCAAAATACAACAGGCTGCTGCACCGCTTGGTGGGCAAATGAACGGACTCAAAAGCGCCGTAATCATGAGGGGCCGGTCGGCCCCTCACTTTTTATCACCGATCAAACACTGCGAAGTGGGCGGGGTACCCGGAGCGTTTTTTTCGGGCCGGTTTGCCATAGCGATGTCGCCGACACTCCCAAAACCAGTCGTTTTGCCCCTAATTTTTCATTCATCAATAACTTTATTTCCGCAATTTTCACAGATGGCATGTCGTTCAAAGCGATCCATGTTGGCCAGAAAGGGGCCTGCGGCCCAGCCGGTAATGAAGTCTTTGATAAATGCTGTTCGTTTTTGCTCCGGTGTCGGCTGTTTGCCAAAGGATTTGTCGACCAGCACCACGACATGGTTGGTCTCGCGCTGACAACTCGGGCTGACGCGTTGTTCAGTGGATGAAAGCAAGGGGGGACTCCTTGTGCAGAAGAGTGGGCAGCAGGTTTTCCGCCGCAGATATGTAACGTCCCCATTTGATTCCTTTTTCTGGCAGGTCGTCAATCACAGCGGAGGTGGATTGTGCGCCATCTCCTATGAAGAGGGGCGAGCCAACAAACGTGATCATAAGGGGGCATTCGGCACCTATTTTGTTTCCGTTTGTCACACATTGCCACACAAGCTTCCCCCTCTGGCAAAGTCTTGTGACCAGACGGGTGTGTAATGGCTCCATGAGCAGGGAGATGAGGCCCTGCCGCGATGGAACCAGGGAGCATGTTATGACGAACAAATGGATGTGGTGGCTGTTGCCGCTGCTGGCGGTCGGGGTCTGGTGGCTCGGTTATGCGGGGGATGCCAACGGGGTGTGGCCCTGGCGCCATGAGATGTTGTTACTGACCGGCCTGCTGGGGATGACCTATATGGCGATTTCGTTGTTGCTGGCATTGCGCTTGCGGCAGCTGGAGGTGTGGTGTGGCGGTCTGGACCGGATGTTGCGATTGCACCGCCAGATGGCCATCGGCGGTGCATTGGCGCTGACCGCCCACTGGCTGTTGGTAGAAGCGCCCAAGTGGGCGGTCTCGGCAGGTTGGCTGAGTCGTCCCGCCCGGCGTGGGGCCAGCGGTGCCGGAGTGGGTGCTGGCGCAGGCAATGGCATCTCGCTTCATGCCCTTGGCAATACCCTGGGTGAGTGGAGTTTCTATCTGCTGATCGCGCTGGTGGTGGTGAGCTTGCTGGCGCTGGTGAGTTATGGTCGCTTTCGGCTGATCCACCGGCTGGCGCCGCTCATCTATTTGGCGGGTTGGGGGCACGGGCTCTGCCTGTTGCCTCAGATTGGGGCCATGACTCCCGTGGGGGTATCGATCTGGTTGATCGGCGGGATCGGTGCTATCGGGGCCCTCGACTCCCTGTTGGGACAAGTGGGAGCGCGGGATCGCCATCCTGGCCGGGTCATTGCGGTGCGGGGGCTGGCGGATCAGACCTGCGAGCTGACCATGCAGCTGGAGAGGCCGCTCGCCCATTACCGCCCGGGTCAGTTTGCCTTTTTCGAATTTGACGCCAAAGAGGGGCCGCACCCCTTTACCCTGGTGCGGGTGTCGGCGGATCGGCGCCAGCTGGTGATCGCGGTGCGGGCGCTCGGGGATCATACCCGTCAGCTGGTGGCAGAGGCGCGCATCGGGGATGGGGTGGTGGTGACCGGGCCCTATGGCGCCTTTGTCGCCCCGCAAGGGGGGGGTAGAGCCCTCTGGCTGGGGGCCGGGATAGGTATCACGCCGTTCGTCGCCTGGCTGGAGGGGCTGGCTGCCCGTGGGGAGCGGGGCGAGGGGATCACCCTGATCCAGTGCGCGCCGGATCTGGCGGGAGCTGTCTACAACCGACGGTTGGCCGAGCTCTGTCATCGCACCGGCGTGCGCTATCAGCTGCATCTGGACAAGACAGCCGGGCGGCTGGATCTGATCCGCATCGCGCAGGATGCGCCCGAGAAGGTGTGGTTTTGCGGGCCGGAGGGGATGGCAGATGCCCTGACCCGGCTGTTGCCGGACGGGCATCTGCATCGCGAGCTGTTTCGCTTTCGTTGAGCTCGATGGGCGCCGTTATTTGGCGCTGGCTGGCAACTGCTTGAGGGCGGCTTGTACCGCCGCCTCCAGCTGCGGGTCGCGTCCAGCCACCATGTCAGCCGGAGTGAGGGGCACCTGCTGGTCCGGGATCAGCTCCTGATTCTCGTAGAAGGTACCGTCCGGTTTGCGCAGCCCCAGGGTCGGAATGCCGTAGGAGAGTCCCGGGATCAGCCGGGAGTCGTGGCTGTAGACCATGGTGCCGGTGCCGGGCACCGGATCGCCGACGATGGGGCCGACCTTGAGGGCACGGTAGTACTCGGGGAAGGCGGAGCCTTCCGAGTAGCTGCCAGCGTTCACCAGCACCACCGAAGGCTTGGTCCACTGGCGAGTGGCGGCATCGGTTTCCCCCTTGCCCTGACGGGGCCAGCTGCTGGCCATCCCCTTGGCGCTGCCGCTGCCGGTCAGAAACTCCACCAGGGTATTGGCGAGATAGCCACCGCTGTTGAAGCGGACATCGACGATCAGCGCATCGCGATTGCGCTGTCTGCCGAGGGCATCCGCCACCACCGCATCGTAGACCTCGCTATTCATTGCCGGCAGATAGACGTAGCCGACCCGTCCTCCGCTCAGGCTGGCCACCAGCTCCCGCCGTTTCTCAATCCAGCGATCCTGTTGCAGCTGGTACTCCTGCTGCTTGTTGATGGCGGTGAGCACCACCTCGTCAGTTTGCTTGTTGCCCTCCTGCTGGAAGGTGAGGGCAAGCCGGGCACTGGCCTGATGGTTGAGGGCCCGATCCAGCTCGGCCAGATTGGCAATCGGGATGCCGTTGATGGCGAGCAGGCGGGCGCCCGGGGCGATATCGCTCTCCTGATCCAGCGGGCCGCCGGAGAGCAGGGCGGTGAGCATCACCCCCTGCTCGCCATCCTGCCAGTAGCCGCCAAGGCTGGCGGTCTCGTCCGCCATGCGCGGGAAGGGGGCGGGGCCGCTGCCCCAGGTGTGGGAGACATTGAGCTCGCCAGCCAGCTCTGCCAACAGGTTGCCAAAGTCCCGCGGGTTGCCGATGCCCGGCAGCAGGCGGCGGTAAGCGGCGACATAGCTATCCCAGTTCACCCCGTTCATATCGTCCAGATAGAACTCGTCCCGGGTGAGCCGGGCGATCTGATCGAAGGCGGCGGTCATGCGTGCCTGCCAGCGGCTGCTGGGTTGCAAGGCGAA
This sequence comes from Aeromonas sp. 6P, assembly GCF_051919525.1. Lineage (NCBI taxonomy): Bacteria > Pseudomonadati > Pseudomonadota > Gammaproteobacteria > Aeromonadales > Aeromonadaceae > Aeromonas > Aeromonas sp. 6P. The sequence continues at coordinate 505,430 of NZ_JBQBEO010000002.1, forward strand.
GGGGGCGCTGGTGGCCTCGCCGGAGTCGAGGTGGATCCGGGTTATCTCCCCATCCCGCACCAGGGTAGCCAGGGTGCCCTGCTGGTTGAGGCTTGCCAGCGCTGGGCCGGGCTGCTCGCCAAACAGTTCGCTGGTTTTGCCTTTGCGCAGATCCTGGCTGTAGCCCTTGATCTCGCTCTCGCTGTTGACCCCCATCTCCTCCACCAGATAGATCAGCTGGTCGCCGATGATGCGGCTGGCGAGCAGGGTGCCGGTGGGTTGTAGCAGCAGTGCTTCTCTATGGTTGAGACGATCGCTCTCAAAGCCGTATCCCCCTTTCGGCGGCTCCAGCTCGGCAATCGCATCGGCTCTGGCGGCGCGGCTGCTGTAAATGCCGAGCAGGTTGGTGACGAGGGGCTCGCCATCGGGCCCCAGTGCGCCAAATCGGGTCGATTGCCAGTAGAGGATGGCGCCATCCTGGCTCCAGCCCGGTTGCCCATCCTGATAGCCGTTGAGGCTGACATTGACCGGTTTGGCCTTGGAATTGGCCGTGTCGATCACCGCGATCTCCTGCTCTGCCGCATCGGGGCGGAAGGTGAGCGCCAGATGGCGGGAGTCGGGGGCAAAGGCGAGATGCACCTCGTGGCGCGACGGGTTGAAGCTGGCAGGCACCAGCTCCCGCTGCTTGTTGCTCGCCAGATCCAGCAGGTGGATGGCCTGGCCATCCACCACGAAGGCGAGCTGCTTGCCGTCGGGGGATAGCACCGGACGGCTGATCCCCTTGTCGGGAATGGCCAGCAGCAGACTCTCGGTCAGAGTGCCGGGATCGCTGAACAGCAGATCCGGATCCCCCCTGCGCAGGCGATAGAGGGCAGCGTGCCCCTGCTGCTCCGACAGATAGATGAGGGCACGGCCCTGCTCGGCGAAGAGGGGGCTGGACTGCTCGCTCGGATCTCGGGTCAGCTGGCGCACCCGCTCCCGCTCGGGGTCGACGGCAAACAGGTTGCCCTCGCTCACCAGGATCAGCTCATCCGCCTCTTCGCTGACCAGCGCTTCGTCTGCCAGGGTCAGGGCCTCGCTCGCCTCATCCGGCGCGCTGGCCACTTGCGGGGTGAGGGTCAGCTTGCGTGGCTCGCTGCTACCGGCATCAAGGCGATAGAGTTCCCCCAGCCATGACCAGACCAGATCGCCATTGCGAGAGGCGCTGAGCCCCCGCACCGGATGGCCCTGATAGTGGGTCAGCTGTTGCTCCTTGCCGCTGGCGAGATCCCGGCGCCAGACGTTGAAATCACCGCTGCGCTCGCTCAGGTAAAAGAGAGCATCTCCCTTGTCGCTCCAGACCGGATCGGTGGCCGCCACCCGATCTTCGGTCAGCTGCTTGTGCTGCTTGCCATCAAACAGCCAGAGGCGGGGCACCGCAAACGAGTGCTGATGCTTGCGAAAGGGTTGATCCGCCGCGGGCATCTGGTAGACGAGCCGCTCCCCGTGGGGGCGGGCCAGGGTCGCAGGCAGCGGCAGATTGGCCTGCAAGGTGCCGCCGGTGATCGGGGTCCAGTAGAGCTCGCCCCATTGGTAGCCTTCCGCGACAAAATGGTCGGCATCGGGCGCCCCCAGGCGCTGGCTGCTCAGCAACAGCCGTTTGCCATCGGCGCTGAAGGCTTGCGGCAGGTCGGTGCGTGAATCGCGAGTGAGGCGCACCATCTCGCCGCCGTTGGCGGGTACCACGAACACATCTTCGTTGCCGTAGAGATTGGCGGCAAAGGCGAGCTGTTTGCCATCCGGCGACCAGATTGGCCGCTGGCTCAGGTAGTCGCTGCCGGTGAGTGCCGTGGCGGGGCCACCCTCGGCACTGGCGACAAAAATGCGCCCCTGCCAGGTGAAGGCAAGCTGCTTGCCATCGGGGGAGAGGGCGGGCTCGCGCAGCCAGAGTGCATCGGCGGCGACACTGGCAGGCAGCCAGAGCAGAAGTGGCGAGAACAGCAGGGTGGCGAGGCGGCACGAAGAGCGCATGGCATGATCCTGTCGGGGAGTGGAGTGTTATCTTCGCCGATCGTTGCCCCGGGTGCCAGCGCGATAATTTTTTGTATCTTGTTGTTTTAACTGTTAATTACCAATGCCAAATGACGGCGTTCAAGGAAGATGGCTTGGCTGCGGCAAGATATGTTTTGCCGGGCATATTGAGTATTGATGGCGATCCAATATCATGGCGCTCGCTCGCCGCTCGGCGGGCATCGTTCAGATGATCTGGTAACAAGAAAAGCCCGCACCAGAGGCTTGTCGAGGGATGGAATGAGAGCCGTATTACTGTGTTTGTTGGGGCTTTGGCCCGCATTGAGTTTTGCCTTTACCGAAAAAGCCGATTTGGTGGTGGTCAAGAAGTCGACCTATAGCCTGACCCTGATGAAGGATGGCAAAGAACTGAAGCGCTACTGGATTGCTCTGGGCCCGGCGCCCAAGGGGCACAAGCAGCAGGAAGGGGATCAGCGTACGCCGGAAGGACGCTACACCCTCGACTACAAGAAGACCAATTCCGGCTACTACAAAGCCATCCATATCAACTATCCGAACCTGGATGACATCAAGCGTGCCAATGAGCTGGGTGTTCGTCCGGGTGGCATGATCATGATCCACGGCCAGCGCAACAGCATTGGCAACCGCAGGGTTCAGCCTTCCAACTGGACCAACGGCTGTATCGCCATGCTCAATCACGAGCTGGATGAGGTGTGGGACGCGATTGATCCGGGTACGCCCATCGTCATCGAACCCTGATCCGCACAACGGGGGCCTTGTCGGCAGACAAGGCCCCCGTTCTGTTTGGGGTGTGATCCTCTCTCACGGATGTCTTTTTGAGACATTCGTATTGTTGTGAATGTCACTTCAAAAAAAGCCTGCAAATGGTGAGGATATGGGCTCTATCCGTGAAGGAGTGTCCCATGTCTTTGATCGAAACCTGTCAGCGCATCGTGCGCGATCCCCATCTCTCCGCTGCCCAGAAGAGCCACGCGCTGGCGCTGGCCGCCGAGAATGCGTTGCCCTACCCCGACCTGCCTGCCGCAGTCGCCGAGGCGATGGAGCAGGGATTTATCTGCGACATGTTCGAAGGGCACGCCCCCTACAAGCCACGTTATGTGCTGCCGGACTATGAAAAATTCCTGACTCAGGGCTCTGCCTGGCTGGAGCTGGCGGCGCCGCAGGATTTCGACGAGGCGCTCAACGCCCTGCGCATCCTCTATCACCATGTCCCCTCCGTCACCGGCATGCCGGTCTGGCTGGGGCGGCTCGACCATCTGCTGTTGCCGTTTGTCGGCGAACTGGATGACGAGACCCTCTATCGCAAGCTGAAGGGGTTCTGGATCTATCTGGATCGGGTGCTGCCGGATGCCTTCATGCACGTCAACATCGGGCCGGATGACAACCGCATCTGCCGCCTGATCCTGCGCATCGACAACGAGCTCAAGCAGGTGGCGCCGAACCTCACCTTTTTCCACGATCCGGAGCAGACCCCGGACAGCCTGCTGTTGCAGGCGGTGAAGAACATCGCCGAGTGCAGCAAGCCGCACATCGCCAACTACCCGATCCATCGCGATACCTTTGACCAGCGTGGTTTTGGCATCGTCAGCTGCTACAACGCCCTGCCGCAGGCCGGTGGCGCCAATACCCTGGTGCGCATCTCCCTCAAGCGGGTCGCCGAGCAGTGTCAGGGGATCGATGACTTCCTCGGTTGCCTGCTGCCCCATTACTGCCGCTTGGCCTCTCAGCTGATCGAAGCGCGGGCTGCTTTCCTCCATGATGAGTCCGGTTTCTTCGACAGCTTTCTGGTGAAAGAGGGGCTGCTGGATGAGGATCGTTTCGTCCCCATGTTCGGTATCTACGGCATGGCGGAAGCGGTCAATATCTTGATGGATAAAGAGAATCTGCCGGATCGCTACGGCCATGGCGAGGAGGCGAACCAGCTTGGCTATCGCATCTCGGCCCAACTCTCCGCCTATGTGACCACGACCCCGCAGACCCATGCCTGGGGTGGCCGCGCTTTATTGCACTCGCAAGGTGGCCTCAGCATCGATGTGGCTGTTACCCCCGGGGTGCGCATTCCCTACGGGCATGAGCCGGATCCGGCCAGCCATGTGCTGGCACTGGCACCGCACCACACTTATTACCATTCGGGGATCAGCGAGATCCTGACGCTGGATCCCACCATCCGCCAGAACCCGCAGGCGCTGTTGCAGCTCTGCAAAGGGGCGCTCGCTATCGGTATGCGCGAGTTCACCGCCAACGTGGCCGACAGCGATCTGGTGCGGGTGACCGGCTACATGATCCGCAAGAGCGACGTGGCCCGCTTCGCAGCCGAGGGGTCGCGCTTGCAGACCACCTGTCTTGGTGCCGAGGCGAGTGAAGTGACTGCCATCCGGCAGCGGGCACCGCGGGTGGTCGCCCACGAATCGACCATCTGCAAGTATTGAGCTCGAACCTGATGGCTGACGCCTTGCCAACACGCAGCGCCCTGGTGAGCAGGGTGCTGCCGTTCTCCTGTGTCGACGGGCCGGGCAACCGGCTGGTGCTGTTTCTGCAAGGGTGCAACTTTCGCTGCCCCGGCTGCCACAACCCGCACACCATAGGGCTGTGTGACGATTGCGGTGACTGCCTTGCGGTCTGCCCAAGCGGTGCCCTCACCTTGAGCGAAGGCAAGATACAATGGCAGGCGGCGCTCTGTACCGATTGCGACGCCTGTCTGGATGTCTGCCCGCGCAGTGCCAATCCCAAGACTGCCACCATGACGGTGGCCGACGTGTTGGCCCTGCTGCGCCGCTACGGCCCACTGCTGAGCGGGATTACCGTCTCCGGCGGCGAGGCGACCACCCGGCTCCCCTTTGTGGTTGCGCTCTTTACCGCCATCAAGGCCGCGCCGGATCTGGCCCATCTCACTTGCCTGCTCGACAGCAACGGTTCGCTGGCCGAAACCGGCTGGCAGCGGCTGCTGCCGGTGCTCGACGGCGCCATGCTCGATCTCAAGGGGTGGCGTGACTCGGTGCATCACACCCTGACCGGCTATGGTCGCGAGCGGGTGCTGGCATCGCTGCAACTGCTGGCACGCCACGGCAAGCTGACCGAACTGCGGCTGCTCCATGTGCCGGGCAAGAGCGATTTTCTGGACGCAGAGGGGAGGCTCGATCGCGGTCTCGCCGATTTTCTGCGCCAGCTCGGCGCTGTGCCCATTCGCCTCAACGGCTTTCGCCACCACGGGGTGCGGGGGGAGGCGGCGCAATGGCCAGAGGCTCACCAAACCGAGCTGGAACAGCTGGCCAGCCGTTTGCGTGCAGCGGGATTGGGGCCGGTCTCACTGCCTGCCTTGATGGGCTGAGTGGCTGCGTCATCCGGTGACCGTCATGGCGTGAGGTGTGGCATGGAAAGGCCGCAACTGTGATTTCTGTCTATTGGAGGGGGCGAGAACGGCGGCTAGAATAATGGCCATCTTCTTACCCCCTCAATGACAGATAATCATGAGTGAAAGCAAGGCGTTATATCGGGTTCAGTTTATTTGCCACAGCGAGCGCTACGAAGTTTATGTGCGCGAAGTCAATCAGGGCCAACTGTTTGGTTTTATCGAGATCGCCGATTTTGTTTGGGATAACCATACGGCGCTTATCGTCGATCCCAGTCACGAGAAGCTCAAGAGCGAATTTGCCGATGTGCGCCAGACCCTTATTCCCATGCATCAGGTGCTGCGCATCGATCAGGTGAAAAAGCAGGGGGCAGCTCGCATCACGGATCTGGGCAGCAACGTTGCCTCCTTCCCCAGCCCCATCTATACCAAACGTCCCTAGTCCCTGCTTGCCGTTGATGTTTCACCGCGGTGAAACATCAATCTCTGCTCGCTGTCGTCCGGCTCAGGGCTCAATCAATTCGCGACCCAGTTGCAGGATCCGCTGGCGGAACCAGTGACGGGCCGAGCCATCACCGGCCGGGCCATACCAGACCAGACTGTGACTCACCTTGCCGTAATCGAACGGTGCCGGACGCATCACCAGATCCGGCTGACTGGCCATGCAGGCCGCCCAGCCACCGATGGCGGTGAGGATCAGGTCGGTTTGAGGCAGCAGAGCCGCCGCGCTGGCAAAATCGGGCAGGGTGGCGCCAATCTGGCGACGCACCTGCTGCTGGGCCAGGCTCTGCTCGAAGAAGGGGTTGGCCAGCTCCTGATCCCGGATGGCGATGTGGCGCCAGCTCAGGTAGGCATCGAGATCCCAGGGTTTGGCCAGCGCGGGGTGGTCTTTGCGCAGCAGGCAGACCAGTTTTTCTTCCCGCAGGGTCTCCCACACCAGCCCGGGCTGGCGCGGCAACGGCTGGCTCTGGTCATGGGGCAGGATCACGAAGTCGAGTTTGCCCGCTGCCAGCGCCTCCAGCCCCTGTTCATCCTTGTTCCAGATCTCCGGCACCATGCCCGGCACCTCTTTCATCAGCTGACCCAGAATGGGGCCCACCGGCCAGGTCATCACGCTCTCGCGCAATCCCAGCCGCAATGTGCCCTGCCACTGCTGCGGGTTGAAGGCGTTCTGGCGAGTGAGGCCGTTCAGCTCCCCCAGTAGTCGATGCAGGGTGGGAGCCAGTCGCTCGGCCATGGGGGTGAGCAGCAACTGGTTACCCTGACGGTAGAGCAGTTGATCCCCCAGCAGATCCCGCAGTTGGTTGAGGGTTTTGCTGACGGTGGAAGGCGTGGTGCAGAGCCGCTCGGCGGTGCGGGTGACGCTCTGGTTGTCGAGCAACAGGTGCAGGGTGACCAGATGGCGACCTCCCAGCCGAGAGAGAGCGATCAGATCCATAGTGGCTCCTGAAATTGATGAAGATAAACAGGCTTGGAATCAGAAAGATTCAACGTGACCTGCTGGCATTCTCTCACAGCAGGGGGAGGGTGAGCAGACTCCTCAAGAGGTGACTGCGAACGCAACAGACAAAAAGCCCCGCCAAAGCGGGGCTGATGCGGATTAGCCCTTGAGCACCGCCGCCATGGCGTCAGCCACATAGTCGACGTTGCGGCTATTGAGGCCCGCCACGCACATGCGGCCGGAGCGTACCAGATAGACGGCGAACTCCTCGCGCAGGCGATCTACCTGCTCCGGGGTGAAGCCGGTGTAGCTGAACATGCCGCGCTGGTTGATGAAGTAGCTGAAATCGCGGCCCGGCACCTTGGCGCTCAACACCTCGTAGAGCTTCTGGCGCATCGCCTTGATGCGGGTGCGCATCTCGGTCACTTCATCGACCCACATGGCGTGCAGTTCGGGCTGGCTCATCACAGCCGCGGTGATCTGGCCACCGTGGGTGGGAGGGCTGGAGTAGTTGCGGCGCACGGTGGCCTTCATCTGGCCCAGCACCCGGCTGGCCTCTTCGACATCCTGGCAGATGACCGACAGGCCACCACAGCGCTCGCCGTAGAAGGAGAGGTTCTTGGAAAACGAGTTGCTGACGAAGAAGCTGACACCGGCGGCTACCATGGCGCGGATGGCGTAGGCGTCCTCTTCCAGTCCGTCACCGAAGCCCTGATAGGCGATATCCATAAAGGGGATCAGGTTCTTATCGACCACCAGCGCGATCACCCGATCCCACTGGGCGCGGGAGAGATCCACTCCGGTCGGGTTGTGGCAGCAGGGGTGCAGCAGCACGATGCTCTTCGCCGGCAGAGTGCTCAGGCAGTCGATCATGGCGTCAAACTGCACGCCGCCGGTGGCCGCATCGTAGTAGGGGTAGTCGTGCACCTTGATGCCGGCGCCCTCGAACATCGCCTTGTGGTTGTCCCAGGTGGGATTGCTGACCCACACCTCGGAGGTCGGGAAGTAGCGCTTGAGCAGATCGGCGCCGATCTTCAGCGCGCCGGAGCCACCGATGGTCTGGATAGTGGCGATACGTCCCGCCTTGACCGCTTCATGGTCGGCACCAAACAGCAGATGTTGCACTGCGGTGCGGTAGTTGGCGGCGCCTTCCATAGGCTGGTAGGGGCGCGGCGCCGGGGCGGCGGCGCGCTGGGCTTCGGCCTGCTGCACCGACGGCAGCAGCGGAATGCGCCCCTGCTCGTCGTAATAGAGGCCAATCCCCAGGTTCACCTTCTGCTCGCGGGTGTCTTTGTGGAAGGTCTCGACTAGCGTCAGGATGGGGTCGCCAGCATAGGCATCGACGTGTTCAAACATGGGGGATCCTTGAAATTGACTGTCCAGTAAAACCGGCGGTCAGCCGGGCTGGACATCATGGCGCAAAGCTGGCGGTGGCTCAAGCCTGACGCTGGTCTAGCCTGAAGGGATGGTGCCGCCATCCTGCTTACTTCAAATAGGATCGCAGGACGCTGACCACCTGATCCAGATCCTCCAGCCGCTCTGCCGGGGTGACATCGGCGGCGCCGAGATGCTCGCGCATATGTCCCTCCAGCACCTCCAGCATCAGGCCGTTGACGGCACCGCGGATGGCGGCGATCTGCTGCAAAATTGCGGTGCAGTCGCTCTCCTGCTCCAGCGCGCTCTCCAGCGCACCGGCCTGTCCCTTGATGCGGCGCACCCGTGCCAGCAGCTTCTTTTTGTCGTGAATGGTGTGGGACATGACGGATCCTCTCGATCAATAAAACTATACTGGGGTATAGTATATTGCATCATCGCTCTCAGGAGAAATCCATGTCATCCCTCGCTCAATCCCACTGCCATCAACCCGTCATCCACGAGGGCAGTCCGCTGGCCGAACAGAAGACCCGCTGGGCCGTGCTGCTCACAGTCATCATGATGGTGGCGGAGATTGGCGGCGGCTGGTTCTACAACTCCATGGCGCTGCTGGCCGATGGCTGGCACATGAGCTCCCACGCGTTGGCGCTCGGTCTCTCTGTGCTGGCCTACCGCGCCGCCCGCCACTTCGCCCGCGACCACAGATTCAGCTTCGGCACCTGGAAGATCGAGGTGCTGGGTGGCTTCACCAGCGCTCTCTTGCTGGTGGGAGTGGCTGGGTTGATGCTGTTCGAGTCTGTGTTCCGGCTGCTCGATCCCAGCCCGATCCACTATCAACAGGCGATCGCTATCGCGCTGGTGGGGTTGCTGGTAAACCTCGCCTGTGCCTGGCTGCTCAAGGATGATCACGGCCACCATCACCATGGGCATGACCACCGTCATGAGCATCACGACCACGATCATCATCATGACCATGATGATCACCACGGCCATCAGGATCTCAACCTGCGCGCCGCCTATATCCACGTGCTGGCGGATGCGGCCACTTCCGTGCTGGCGATTCTGGCGCTGACTGGGGGTATGTTGTGGGGGGCCGACTGGCTGGATCCGCTGATGGGCATAGTGGGTGCAGGGCTGGTTGCTGTATGGGCTTGGGGCCTGTTGCGCGACTCCGGTCGGGTGCTGCTGGATGCCGAGATGGATACCCCGCTGGTGGCGGAGATCCGCGAGGTCATCGCCGAGCTGCCGGGCACTGATATCCGCGATCTTCACGTCTGGCGGGTAGGGCAGCAGCAGTATGCCTGCGTGCTCTCTTTGCTGATGGTCAATCCGCTACCGGCGCAGCAGATCCGCGAGCGGCTGGCGATCCATGAAGAGCTGGTGCATGTGACCATCGAGATCGCCAGCGAACAGGATAAATAACGGGGGCCGTTGGCCCCCTTGGTTTCAGTGCTGTTGGCACTCTGATGTCAGTGCGGCTGCACGGTGATCTCATCCTGGGGCTTGTGTTGCCACACAGCGCCGAGCAGCAACTTGAGCAGCAGTCCGGGCGGGTTGTCCAGCAGCTTGCCGGACTCCAGCAGCAGCTGACCATCGGCGCGAAATCCGAGGCTGGCATCTATGGTGCCATCCTCCGAGACCACCTGGATCAGGCCATTGAGGGCGGATCGCTCACCGGGCTGACAGCGCAGCCGCAGTTCGCGGGGTTCCCCCAGCAGGGTGAAGGCGCGGCTCAGCGGGGGCGAGTCTTCATAATCGGGCCAGTTGAAGAAGTGATACTGCTCGGCCAGGGTGCCAGCCTGCTGGCAGAACTGGTCGAACAGCTGCCCGATCGCCTGATACTCCTGATCGAGTCGTCTTGCCTGCTCTTCAATCCGTTTCATTGTTTACTCCTTGTCTATCCACTTGATCAGACATGACTTTTCTGACCTCGTGACTGCCATTTTCCAGATATGAGGCCAAATGGCCGCGAGGTCTGTGAGCCGGATCGAAGTTTCAGTCTGAAAACGTTATCTTGTTGAAACTTGGTGGCTTTTTTGCCTTTCCGCTCACATTTGAATCGATTTCCGCTGATTAATATGGCTCCGCCTGGCAATGACCGGGTGCTCGACTATCGAGACTAACTACAGCGGGAATTATAAAAATATGGATATGAAAAGACCAAAGTGGCGCTGGTAACAGCCTCACTGCTCGCGCTTTTGTCTGGTTGTAATGACAACAGCACATCTACTTCTACACCTGAACCTTCTGATGGACCTGTCGCTCGCTTGCCCAAGATGGATCCCCCCAAGGAGCTGCTGCAAGCAGGCCCCAACGAGGTAGTCATTGCGCTGGTGGATACCCAGTCGGCAGCCAAGGGGGCCAAGGCACCGTTTGACAGCCACAGCCTACATCTGTGGAACAACGATGCCTGTAACGCCACCGCTGATAGCGGCCTGAATACCGGGTGGGATGACAAGAACAAGACTCCTGCTGCGGTCGACAGCTTTGGTCCGGCCTGGGTCGTGCCGCTCAACAAGGTGGAAGGGTGTATCAACTTTATCGCTCGCAACGGCGATCTGGCCAACCTGACCGGCAGCGATATGAAGGTGATCTTCAAGGATCATCCGGATCGCACCGTGGCTATTGTGGCGGGCAAGAAGGAGGTGTTTGGCAGCCGCGCCGACGCCTTCACCGCCGCGTTTGGCGTGGCGGGGGCCAGCGCTCATCTGATCGATGGCAACACCCTGATTTGGCAAGGGGGCAAGGACAAGCCCCATGTTCGCCTCTACTACGCAGCATCAGGGCAGATCACAGCGAATAACAAGGGGGTATTTGATTTCCCCTATATCAAACTGACTCCTACCACTCTGAGCGCCGAGCAGCAGGCCAAATATCCGCACCTCAAGGATGCGGCTGCCTTTGCCCTGCCAGCTGGCAAGGATCTCAAGCCCCTGCTCAAGGGGGAGCTGGTGGCTATCGGTACCGATGCTGACGGTATTTTGCAGGGAGCAACTCTGGTGCAGAGCGCCGGCGCCCTTGATGCCCTCTATGCGACCGAGGCAACCAAGCTCAGCTATGGCGCCGTGGTAGATGGTAATCGGGTGACCTTCCGCCTCTGGGCGCCGACTGCCAAGTCGGTCAAGCTGGCTCTCTACAATGCCAATCACAAGAAACGTCGCAAGGTGGCGATGACCTTTGACAGCGCCAGCGGCAGCTGGAGTTACGAAGGGTGCAGCGAGCTGATCGGCCAGTTCTACCGCTACGACATGGAGGTTTACCACCCGCTGAGCCGCAAGGTCGAGCACTACGAGGTGACCGATCCCTACTCCCTGAGCCTCGCGATGAACTCCGAGTTCAGTCAGGTGGTGGATCTCGACGATCCAGCGTTGAAACCGGAGGGGTGGGATAGCCTGAAGGCGCCACACAGCCAGCAGAACCCCGCCGACATCACCATCTATGAGGCCCATATTCGTGACCTGACCGGCAACGACGCCTCCACCGATGAAGAGAAGCGCGGCAAGTTTGTCGGTCTGACCCAGCCCGACTCTGTACCGGTCAACCATCTGAAAGCGCTGGCCAAAAGCGGCGTCAGCCACCTGCACCTGCTGCCGGTGTTCGATATCGCTACCGTCAACGAGGATCCGGCCAAGGTGGCCAATCTCGGCGATGACTTCAGCAAGCTCTGTCAGGTCAATCCGGATGTGAAAACATCCAAATTTGGTGGCTATTGCGGTGGCGGTCAGACCGTGGGAGATGTGCTGGCCGACCTGCAAGGGGGCGACAGCAAGGATAATCCGCAGGTGCAGGAGCTCTCCGGCTATCTGCGCGGCGTCGACTCCTTCAACTGGGGTTATGATCCCTACCACTACACCACGCCGGAAGGCTCCTACGCCACCAACGCCGAGGGCACCAAACGTATTCTGGAGTTCCGCGAGATGGTCAAGGCCATCAAGCAGAACATCGGCATGAACGTGGTGATGGACGTGGTCTACAACCACACCAACGAATCCGGGCTCGGCCCCAAGTCGGTGCTCGACAAGATAGTGCCCTGGTACTATCAGCGCCTCAATCCGGAGACCGGCTCGGTGGAGAACTCCACCTGCTGCTCCAACACGGCGCCGGAACACGCCATGTTCGCCAAGCTGATGGATGACTCCTTGGTCACCTGGGCGCGCGACTACAAGATCGACGCCTTCCGCTTCGACCTGATGGGCCACCATCCGAAAGATCAGATGGTGCAGGCGCTGGCCGCGGTGAAGAAGGTCAATCCCGAGATGTACTTCTACGGCGAGGGGTGGAACTTCGGCGAAGTGCAGGATGACAAGCGCTTCGTGCAGGCGACCCAGAAGCATCTGGGCGGTACCGGTATCGGCTCCTTCTCGGATCGCTTGCGCGATGCGGTGCGCGGCGGCAGTCCGTTCGACGGCGGCGATACCATTCGCAAGACCCAGGGCTTTGGCAACGGTGCTTTCGTCGATCCTAACGAAATGAGCAAGGTGGATCTGGCTACGGCCTTGCACCAGTCCGATCTGGTGCGCCTCGGCATGGCGGGCAACCTCAAGGAGTTCGTGCTGACCGACAAGGATGGCATGCCGAAAAAAGGCGCCGAGATCGACTACAACGGTCAGAGCGCCGGTTATGCCCAGGATCCGGTGGAAGTGCAGAACTACGTCGACAAGCACGACAACCAGACCCTGTTCGACAACCTGATCTACAAGGCGCCTGCCGGAGCCGATCTGGTGCGGATGCAGGGGGTCTCGCTGGCGACTGCCATGCTGGGTCAGGGTATTCCCTTCACCCACGCCGGTGTCGAGCTGCTGCGTTCCAAATCCATGGAGCGGGACAGCTATGACTCGGGCGACTGGTACAACAAGGTCGACTACACCCTGGGCGACAACAACTTCGACAAGGGGTTGCCGCGCAAGGACAAGGATGGCGACAACTATCCGCTGATCGAGCAGGTGCTCGGCAAGCATGCCAAGCCGGGCTCGGCCGAGATGGCGCAGATGGTGAGCTTCTATCAGGAGCTGGCGGAGCTGCGCAACTCTTCCCGCCTGCTGCGTCTGGGCAGCGGCGCCGAGGTGATCAAGCGGGTCGACTTCCGCAACACCGGCCCGGATCAGGTGCCCGGCCTTATCGTCATGACGGTGGATGATGGCGTCAGTGCCGGGGCGGATCTGGATCCGGCCATCGACGGTCTGGTGGTGATGATCAACGCCAGCAACCAGAGCCAGAGCATCGGCGACTTCCGTGACGGCAACGATCAGCCCATCGATCTGAGCGGTATGGTGCTTGGCAGCAAGCATCGCGCAGTCGACAGCATCGCCAGCGGCGCCGCCTATGATAACGGCCAGCTGACGCTGGGGGCCTGGTCTGCCGCCGTGTTCGTCAAGCCGCAGTCTGGTGCACAGGGCGCGGGCCTGCCGGTCAGCAAGAAGACCGACCTGAGCACGCTGCCACCGTTTGGCAACACCGATGTTTATCTGAAGGGTTTCTTGGACCCCAGTTTTGGCGACAAGAATCCGCTGACATTTACCAGTAACTTCATGTACGAGTTCAGCGCAGAAGTGACGGCGGAGCAGCTTGGTAACACCGAATTGAAGGTGGCGGACTCTGGCTGGAGCATTAACTACGGCAGTTGCAACGCTGGTGACAAGCTGGTGGTCGGCACTCCGCTGACCCTTTGCAAGGGGGGAGAAACTGGCAATATCGGTGTCGATCTGGCCAAGGCAGGCAGCTACAAGTTTGTCTTTACCGCCATGAACAAGGACAAACCGACCCTGAGCGTCAGCTTCACCGAGCCGGTGCAGAGCTGCAAGGTGCTGGATACGGTGGCGGGCAATCCGCTCGGCTACAACCTGTTCGTCAAGGGTGAGCTCTCCGGCTGGGGATCCCAACCTCAGTACCAGCTGAGCTACAAGGGGATGGACGGCGATCTCGCCATCTATCAGGCGGCGTTCAACTACGCCGGCAGCACCGAGTTCAAGGTCGCCAACGAGGACTGGAGCAAGGAGTACCTGCTCAACGGTGGCGGCGCGGTGAACGCTGAAACCGGCTATTCGTTCGCCTTCTCCAAGGGTGGCAGTGCCAATAACAGCATCACCCTGCCGCAGGGGCTGTGGAGTGTGCTGGTGAAGGTTGACCCGGCTGGCGTCAAAGCGGGTACTGCCGTCATTCAGGAGTGCAGCGTCAAGTAAGCAAGCCATTGAGTCCGGGGGATGGCTCGGCGCCCCCGGGTTGAATTCCACCTTGCCAAGGGTGGGATAACTCCGAGAGAGTAAGCAAAGCGCGACTGCCGACCGGCAGGCGCGCTTTTTCTTTTACGGGGTGCAGTGAGAGGAAAAAGAAAAGCCGTCCCGGTTGGGGGACGGCTTTTGGCTGGGATGCCATTGGCTGGCTTAACGCTTGCGCAGCAGCCGCAGGGCGTTGGCGGTCACCAGCGCGGTGGCGCCGGTATCGGCCAGCACTGCAATCCACAGGCCGGTGATGCCGAGCAGGCTGGTGACCAGGAAGATGGCTTTAAGCCCCAGCGCCAGCGCAATATTCTGGTGAATATTGGCCAGTGCCGCCCGCGACAACCGGATCATCGCGGCAATACCGCCGAGCTGGTTGTGGGTCAGCGCCGCATCTGCGGTCTCCAGCGCCACATCGGTGCCGCCCCCCATGGCGATGCCGATACTGGCCCGCTTCATGGCGGGGGCATCGTTGATACCATCGCCGATCATCGCGACTTTCTGCGAGCTGGCGAGCTTGGCAATTTCATCGACCTTGCCCTCCGGCAACAGGCCGGCGCGCCAGCCCATGCCCAGCTCGGTGGCGATCGCCTCGGCGGCACGGGGGTTATCCCCGGTTAACATGATGCTGTTGAGCCCGAGCCGGTTGAGTTCTTGCAGCGCGGCTGCCGCCTCCGGCCGGATCTGATCCCGCAGCGCCAGCAGGGCGACCGGCAGCGCTTGGTCGCCGCTGCTCTGGCAGAGCACCACGACGGTCTTGCCCTGCCGCTCCAGCGAAGCAATCCGGGTTTGCTGTTCCATATTCAGGATCGCCACCCGGCTCGGTGCCAGCAGTTGCCACAGTTCACCGTTGATGCGTCCCTCAACCCCCATGCCCGGCAGTGCGCGCAGGTCGCGGGCCTCCGCCAGCGTCAGCCCCTGTTCGGTCGCGTTGGCGACCACGGCGCGGGCCAGCGGGTGGTGGGAGCCCTGCTCGATGGCAGCCGCCAGTGCCAGCAACTCGGTCTCCGGTTGGCCATTGAGGCTCACCAGCTCGGTCAGTTGCGGCTTGCCCAGGGTCAGGGTGCCGGTCTTGTCAAAGGCGACGGTGTCGATATGGGCCAATCGCTCCAGTGCAGCCCCACCCTTGATTAGCGCCCCCTGACGGGTAGCGGCGGCCAGCGTCGAGGTAACAGCTGCCGGGGTGGAGATGACCAGCGCGCAGGGGCAGCCGATCAGCAGCAGCGCCAGTCCGCGATAGATCCACTCGTCCCAGCTCTGGCTGAAGGCAAGGGGCGGCACCAGCACCACCAGCAGGGCAACCAGCATCATGGCCGGGGTATACCAGAGGCTGAAGCGGTCGATAAAGCGCTCGATGGGGGCGCGCTGGCTTTCGGCCTCTTCGATTAGGTGCAGAATGCGGTCGATGGCGTTGTTGCCAGGCTCGGAGACGACTTCAAGGCGCAGCACCCGATCGGCAGCCAGACTGCCGGCAGGCACCTTGTCCCCCTGACGGCGTTCCACCGGAATGGATTCGCCAGTCAGGGCGCTCTCGTCAAACGTACCGAGTTCATCGAGTAGGCGGGCGTCGGCAGGTAGACGGGCACCCGGGGCGATTTCGATGATATCGCCGGGACGCAGCTCATCGGCAGCTACCTCTTCCCGCACCTCGTCCTCGGCAGTGGTACGGATGCGCAGCGCCTTGTCGGGTACCAGCGCCATCAGGGCGGTCACCCCGGCCCGGGCGCGCCCGGCGGCGTAGGCCTCCAGATGTTCCCCCAGCATAAAGAGCAGCAGTACCATGGCCGCTTCGGCGGTTTCGCCGAGGAACAGGGCGCCTAGGGCGGCCACCGTCATCAGGGTCTCGATGGCGAAGGGGGAGCCGCTTTTGGTCAGCGCCCACGCCTTGCGGGAGATAGGCCACAGACCCCAGAGGGTCGCCAGGGTAAAGAGTGGCTGACCGAGCTCTTTCGGCAGCAGGGCGGCGACCAGCATCAGGCCGGCCAATGACAGGGGCTGCCAATATTTGCCCAAAAAGTTACCGAATAGATTGCCTTGCAGGGGCTGTTGTGAAGCTTGCTTACGGCCAGCTGCCTGCTTGTCAGCACTTTCCCCCTTGAGCTGGAAACCGGCGGCCAGCACGGCGGCGGTGACGGGATCGGGGGAGAGACCGGGGGCCAGATCCACCACCAGCTTCTCGGTGGCAAACAATACGCGCGCCTGTTGCACGCCGCTCACCCGGCTGACGGCGGTCTCGATCTTGCGGGCGCAGCTGGGGCAATCCATCCCCAACACCTGCCAGCTGTGACGACTGTTACCTTGCTCCGGCGCAACTAGCGGGTCGGCAGGGGGCATATCGTGCTCATGCTCATGCTTATGATCGTGAGCTGGCGATAAGGGGGCGCTGCAGCAAGCTTGATCGTGACAGCTTCCTCGGGGAGGCTCTTCATCCCCGGGGGATTCATTGCCGTCACGGGATGCGTGCTCATGAGGCGTCGGGCTTGAACAGCAACTGACGGGCGTGGTGTTGTCGCAGCAGTGGCTATCGTGGTGATGCTCACTCTGGCCGGGGGCCGCCTTGCTGACGGCCTTGATGGGGGCGGCGTGCTGATGATTGCAGCAGGATTTGCTCATGATAAGTCCCTCTTGATGGATCCCGCCCCTGCGAGATCCCTGATTACCGAGGAGGAGTCTAAACCTTGGTGTTAAGTCCAAGGTCAACCCCTTTATATCCCTTGTCTTCGCGGGTGTTTGTCTGGTCCCGCCGCCCCTATACTGATCACTCGGATTTTTACTACACCAATAAAGGACATAACACATGAGCAACTCAGTCACTCTGCAAGGCAACCCGGTTTCCGTCGCTGGTCACTTCCCGGTCGCCGGTGAGCAAGCCAAGCCCTTCTCCCTGGTGGCCAAGGATCTCTCCGACGTGACCCTGGCAAGCTTTGCCGGTCAGCGCAAAATCCTGAACATCTTCCCGAGCGTCGATACCCCGACCTGCGCGACCTCTGTGCGCAAGTTCAACGAGCAGGCCAGCGCGCTGGAGAACACTGTCGTGCTGTGCATCTCCGCCGATCTGCCGTTCGCCCAGTCCCGCTTCTGCGGCGCCGAAGGTCTGGACAAGGTAGTGACCCTCTCTACCCTGCGCGGTGCGGCCTTTATGGAAGATTACGGCGTTGCCTTCTCTTCCGGTCCGCTGGTCGGTCTGACCGCTCGCGCCATCGTGGTGCTGGATGGTGACAACAAGGTGCTGCACAGCGAGCTGGTCGCCGAAGTGGCCGACGAGCCGAACTACGCTGCGGCGCTGGCCGTGCTGTAAGGCTGCAAGCCATGAAAAATCCCGCTTCGGCGGGATTTTTTATGCGGGAATTGTCTGTTCAGGGTGTAGTAGGCGGGGTGGTTGCCGGTTCAACCTTGGCGGCTGGGAAGGGTTGCCACTCCACATAGGGGCGGTGGATCTTCTCGTAAATCTCGGCCAGTTTGCCGGTGGCTGCCAGCTGATCAATGGCTTGGCGGAGAAATTCGTCCATCTCATCACCAGCTGTCCCTTTCTGGATGATGAAGACATCCTCGAAATCCCCGAAAAATTCTCGCCTGATATTGGTCTGCCCCAGCTGCTTGAGCATCAGGTCGGCCTCCTCTTGTGCCCAGACAAAGGCGTCGATACGGCCGCGTGAGAGCTTGCGCAGTGACTGCTCGATACTCATCGAGCGCTGCACCGGGAAGGGCATATAGTCGGGAACGGCCTCGATCAGCAGATCCCGTTTGGTGGGCACTATGCATAGGCCATATCCGTGGTGACCGGATTGGCGGTATTGCTGTAAATCACATGGGCAACCTTGCCAAAACTGCGGGTACTGAAACGATAAGCCAGCATATCGATATCCTTGAGGTTGCGGATGGCGGGCAGCCCCAGATCAGCCTTGCCGGAGATCACCCCAGCCATGGCACGGGCGATGGGGTAGATGGTGATCTTGATGGTTACATCGGGGTAGAGGTCATCGATGGCGTGTACCAGATCGACAAAGGGGCCTGTCTTGTCGGCATTGATCAGCCCCGGAAGCTCGCCAAGGTGGGCATTGAGGATGCGCATCGGTTTAGGCGGCTCGGGGGCAGCGTCGTTCTCCGGAGTCTGCGACAGGCCGAGGGTGGCGCTGCCGAGCAGGGTGACCACGAGCAGCAGAAGGGGGATGTGTCTGGTCATGGCGAGTCTCTCTTGGTGATGGGTCAGCTAAAGTGTAGTCAGCCCGTCGTCAGCGCCCCTTGGCCAAACCATCATGGATAGGGTTTTACTTCTCGGCCCCCGCTCACTAGACTTCGCCTCCCACTTCTTTGTTGACGTAGCGCCATGACCTTTAGCGAACTTGCCCTTCATCCTGCTCTGCTTGCCTCTTTGCCCGCCACCTTGCAGACGCCGACCCGCATCCAGCAGCTGGCCATTCCAGCGGCGCTGGCGGGGCAGGATCTGCTGGCGCTGGCCCAGACCGGCAGCGGCAAGACGCTGGCGTTTGGCTTGCCGCTGCTGCAACGGTTGGAGCCTGCCTCCAGCCAGGTGCAGGGTCTGGTGCTGGTGCCGACCCGCGAGCTGGCGATTCAGGTCACTGCCGCGCTTGAAGAGGGCGCCGAGGCGCTGGGGCTGCGTATCGTGACGTTGTGTGGGGGCGTTGCGCAGGAGCGGCAACAGGCCGAACTGGCGCAGGGGCCACAACTGCTGGTGGCCACGCCGGGGCGGTTGCGGGATCTGCTGACCCAACAGGTGCTGGGGCTGGATGGTTTACAACTCTTGGTGCTGGATGAGGCGGATCGCCTGCTGGAGATGGGCTTTGCTCCCGACATCAAGGCGCTGCTCGGCTTTATTCCGGCGGATCGCCAGACCCTGCTCTTCTCCGCCACCTTGCCTGCCGAGCTGGAGGTGCTTGCCAACGGCCTGCTGCGCGCGCCTACCCGTATCGAGGCCAACCCCCTTAACAGCGTGGTAAACGAGATCGAAGAGCGACTCTATCTGGTCAACAAGAGCAGCAAGGTGCCGGCGCTCATCAGCTTGCTCAAGGAGCAGGCGTGGCCGCAGGTGCTGGTCTTTCTCAGTGCGCGGGATGATGCCGACGGGGTGGCCAGAAAGCTGGCCAAGGCGGGCATTGCGGTGGCTGCCCTCCATGGCGAAAAAGAACAGGCGGTGCGCGAGCAGGCGCTCAGCGATTTCAAAGAGGGCAAAATTCGGGTGCTGGTGGCCACTGACCTGATGGCGCGTGGCATCCATGTGGAGGCGCTGCCGGTAGTGATCAATCTGGACTTGCCCGCCAGCGCCCCTGTCTATGTACACCGCATCGGTCGTACCGCCCGGGCTGGCCGCGAGGGGCTGGCCATCTCGCTGGTTTGTCATGGCGAGAGTGACATGTTGCAAGCCATTCGCACCCTGACCGGCCGCGAGCTGCCGCTGGGGGATCTGGCCGGATTCCCGGTCACCGACCAGCCTGCCAGCGGAGAGGGCAAGCGCCCCCCTCGTGACAAGCAGGCCAATCGCCGTACTCAGGCCAAGCGCAGCGTCAAGCAGTTCAAGGGCAAGCGCTGACCTCAGGGTTTGCCTTGCTCCCGCGCGAAGAAGTCACGACGCCACTGGCTCAACACCTCCTCCTTGTGTTGTTGCCATAGCGCAGGATCCATCTGCTGTTGGCTGGCCGCCAGTTGCTGCTCCAGCTCGGCCAGCTCTCGCTGGTAGCGGCTGCGTTGATCGAGCTGTTGCTGGCGCGCTCCGGCAAACGCCAGCGTGGCTTCGGCCTTCTCTGCGGGCAGGAAGTGATGGGCCAGGGTGGCCAGCTCCTCATCTCCCCACAGCTGACGAGCTTGCTGCAGGCGGGCATCCGGGTTGAACAGCTCCACCGCCAAATCCGGATGATCCGCCACCCACCGATCCTGCAAATGGGTGAGGGCGTTCAGCCGCTCGGCCAGCGGTAACTGCTCGCTCTCTTGCGCCAACTGATCCAGCGCCAGGGCATAGCGCCCCTGTAGCCGGATCAGGCTCTCACCCTTGCTCAGCCACCCGGCCTCTGTTGCTTCCAGATTGCTCACACGCTGCGCCAGCGGCAACTCGCTGTCGCTGATCTCGCTGGCAAGCTGGTTGATCAGTTCATCCGGCATCGCCTGCCAGCTGCTGGGCACTTCTTTGCTTTTGCCATCCATCCCCTCAGCGTTTGACATGCGGGAAGGCGGCTCCCCGGTTCTGCTGGCAACTGCACATCGGCCGGAGAAGGCGTCGCCGACCGTTCTGGCGATATCGGGGACTGCTCTTCCTGCCAGCCTAGATTCACCAGCAAAAGGGTCAGGATAGCCAGCGCCAGTATCCCGTAACGGCGAGTCATCGGCTGATCTCTCCCTTGACCGGGAAGTGGTCTGAGAGGTTGCTGGCGGGCCAGAGGCTGCCATCGCTGCTGCGCGGGATCCAGATCGTGTTGAGGTTGTGGCTGGCGTTGCCGTACTCCCGACTCACTACCAGATAGTCCAGATACTCGACGTTGGCGCCACCGGAGAGTGGGCCACCGGCATAGGGGTTGATCCTGGGATCGAAGGTGGCTTCGGTATAGCCGCCATAGGCAGGTTCATGAGCGTTCAGATTGGCCAGCATGTTGGCGTAGTCATCGGCAAATTTGCGTTTGTTGACGTTGAAGTCGCCGCCATAGATGACGGTGTCGCTGGTGGGGATCTTCAGGCTGGCAGCCAGAGAGCGGATCTGGCCGAACTGGATCTGGCGCAGCTTGCGCGCCTCGTCGGTGTCGAAGCTGGCGGTGTGGGTGGCGAACAGGTGCCACGCCTTGCCCCCTTTGATCACCTCGGCGTACATCACCCCCTTGTCGGCGAAGCAGTCGGTGCCGGTGCATTGGGGATAGACCAGCTGTGCCTCCCGCACTATGGGATAGCGGCTGACGATCACCACGCCGCCGTCGTGGACGTTGACCCCGGGCTTGTCGAGTACCTTGGTCTGGTAGGGGTACTCTTTCGCCAGCGCCTGCAAAAAGCCCTCGCGGCGGCCATCGAATACCTCTTGCAGCAGCAGGGCGTCATAGCCCTTGAGATGCTCTGGCAGCAGAGCCAGCCGCTCACCGATGCTGGAGGCGATGACCGGCAGCGCCCAGACGTTGTAGCTGGCCACCTTGAGCCTGTTTTCTGTCGGTTCCGGCTGCTCCCGTTTTTGGGGTGGCGTGATCATATAGTGCAGATCGTCGTAGCGGCCGGTGAACTTGGCGGCAAAGGCCAGCTCTTGTGGCCCCGCCACGCGATGGATCGCCCGATCGTTTTGCCAGCCGGATGCGCTGGTCGGCGTCTCGCCACCGTGCTGCAAGGTGGTGTTCCACCAGGTTCCCTCCATCAGCTGGTTGAGCCGATAGACGTCGCCACCCGCTGTGGTCACGCGGGTTTCGAACAGATAGCTCTTGCCCGCTTTTATCCCCTCATAGCGATTGAAGCTGAGTACCATGGCGCTCTCCCACGGGCCCAGCTCGGTGCGGTGCTGGCTCCACTGACTGCCGGGTTGCAACTGGCCACTGCCGCTTTGGCGGATGTCGATCTGAAGCGGTTCAGGACTGTTGTTGGTGAGATAGACATCGGTATCGGCCAGTGCCAGTTGCGGGAACTGGCTGACCAGCAGCAGGGCGGCATAACTGAGGGTTTTCTGCATCACAGGATCCTTTTGGTTGCAGGGCAATGGAAAGTGACTGTTATGGCGAATGCAGAGGTCAGTTTGTTTACATTTTGGTTACAAGTAAATGAATTGGTTTTGTTTGGGGCTTTATGGAGGTGTAAAGCGAGCAAGGCAGCACGCTTAAAGAGAGAGGGAAGAGCGAGTGAAGGCGCCCGTGTCGGGCGCCTTCACTTCAGGAGTTAGCGGTGGGCCAGCGGGTAGGTAAACAGTGCCAGATGGGCGAAGTTGAAGGCGAAGTGGATCAGGATGGCTACGGAGAGTCGCCCGCTGAGCTGGAATGCCAGGCCATAGCAGCAGCCTGCCAGGGTCGCAAACAGCGCCAGCAGCGGGCCACCGGGCAGGTGGATGGCTCCGAACAGTAGCGCAGCCACGACGATGCCAATCCAGGGGCGGTAACGCTCGGTCAGCTCCTGCTGGATCGCGCCGCGAAACAGCGCCTCTTCTGCCACGCAGGTGAACAGCAGATTGTTGAGTGCAAACAGCCACCACCAGTGGGGCAGACCCACTTCCGGTTTCAGTGCCCCCAACTGCCAGGCGATGACCAGCAGGGCTCCCAGCGGCAGCAGTAACAGGGCCAGCGGGCGCCAGCGGATTGCGCCCCCCTTGCCCAGCAGCATCGGGCAGGCCAGCAGCAAGCCAAAGAGCAGCAGCGGTTTGTCGAGGTTCAGATACATGTTGAACGGCACGCTGGCGGGGCCTGCCAGCGCCTGATCCAGCGCCTTGAGATTGTTGAAGCCGGGGATTAGGTGCAGGGTCAGCGCAATCGCCCAGAGGATCAGCACCACTCTGGTCACCATCGCCCAGCGGGCGGGGAGGGTTGGCGCACGCCACGCCAGCAGTAATCCTGCGACCGAGACCAGCAGGGCGGGTAGCGTCATTCGGTCAAGCCACAGTGCCAGCAGCAGGGAGAGTCCCAGCAGAGCAAAGGCGGGAAGACGTTGGCGGAAGAGGGCAAGCAGCACTGCCAGTGCCAGCGCGCCCCAGATAAATGAGTCGGGAGGGGGTAACATTGGATCTCCTTGATCGAGGCAGGCGGCAACCTTAACAAGTGGGCGTCAGCAGGACAACCGCGCAGGAGGTGGTCGGATCCCTTCTCTATACTCATCAACAGGGTAAAGGGAGAGCAGCTGATGAAGCATTGTCTGTGGTTGTTGTGTTGTTGGTGTGTCTGGCTGCAGGCCGCACCCTTGCTGCTGGTGACCGGTGAGTTCACCCCCTATACCGGCAAGGCCCTGCCTGAAGGTGGCGAGAGCACCCGGCTGGTGACGACCCTGCTGCAAGAGGCCGGGTATCGAGAGCTCCAGGTCGACTACCTGCCCTGGCCCCGCGGCTATCAGTTGACCCGCAATGGGTTGGTCGCGGCCACCTTCCCCTACGCCTGGACTGCCGAGCGGGCCAAGCTCTTCCACTACAGCGCTCCCATTCACATTGATCGCCTCTCCTGGTTCACCTATCGGGGGAGCGAGGTCATTCAGGCTGGCCGCTGGCAAGGGTTGCGTGTCTGTATTCCGCTGGGGTGGAGTACCAGCCATGCCGACGGGGTGATCAAGAGTTTCGGGCTGGATCTGCAGCGCCCCAAGACCCTGGCACAATGTCTGCAATTGCTGGATCGCAAACGGATCGATCTGCTGCCGATGAACGAGACGGTGACCCGGGATGCCAGCCGTCAGCTGTTTGGCGATCCCTGCCATCTGCAGGCATTGCCCCACTTTCGTCAGAGCGACACCTTTTACCTGATCATTTCACGGCAGTACCCTGAGGCCGCCAACCTGCTTGAGCGCTTCAATCATGCTCTGGCTGCCGCCCGTGCCGATGGTCGCTATGACCAACTGGTCTCCCGAGCCGGAAAGGGGATCGATTGCCGTTGAGGGTGCACGGCCGGAAAACAAAAAGCCGGAGCAGTGGCTCCGGCTTTCTTTAATTGTTTCAGAGGCGATTAGCGGCCTGATTCGGCAATCACGCGGGCGATGATATCGGCGCGCTTGCTGGCTTCCAGTTCGCCCAGGGCGATCAGGCCAGCCTTGAAGATGATGTTCTTCGGCAGGCTGACGTCGTCCAGTGTGGCGATCGCTTCAACGTGCATGCCGTTCAGACGGCTGGCATCGCGCGGGCTCAGGTTGACCTGGGTGTTCATCACCTGCTTGCCTTTCTTCTTGGCAGGTGCAGCCGCTTTCTTGGTGGATTCCTGTTCTTCGTCTTCCGGCAGTTCGTCATCAAAATCGTAAATAGACATAGTCAATCCTGTTGAGTTAGGCAAAAGGGCACGTTTGCCCGACATAGTAATCCGACATTGGGTCAATCAGCCCATATCCTCGTTACGGATAAAGGCTCGCCAGGAGCCGAGCACCTGGGCAAAATCTTCCAGCCCGCACATGGCCAGCTGTTCATCATCGTAGTAGGCGAGATCGTCAAGATCCTCACCCAGCTCGATATTGAGGGCGTTGGCTTTCACCTCCGCCTCTTCATGGGTCAGCAGCAGGGAGTAGTCACCGCCGTTGAGCCGGTATTCGACTCGGGTGCGGTTGGAGAGCTGATCAATGATGGAGAAGAGCTCATCGAGCTTCTCCTCATCCTTGCCAACCTCGTCGATCAGCCACTGACCGATGGCTTCATGGCCCATGGAGAACCGGGCGCGATAGCCACCAAACGGGTCGCGGCGAAATTCATAATCCATAGCACAGTCCAGATCGGAGGGATGGGCCATCACGGGCAGGCGGGTGCAAGCACGCAATTCCTGCTCCATGGCGGGGCACACATCGGGTAAAGTGGCCTATTCTAGCGATCCCCCTCTCGCTTGTCTTGATGATGTGGCATCTTTGCGCCCATGTGCCCTGAATCGGCCCGTGGTGGCGTAGCCAGATCAGCCCCTTGTCCGGAGATGTTATGCAGTTAAACGATAATCTTGCCCGCCAGATCGTCGCACGGGCGATGAAGATCCTGTCGTTCTCGGTCAACGTGATGGACGAACACGGTCTCATCATTGCGTCCGGCAATCCGGAGCGGATCCATCAGCGCCACGAAGGGGCCGTGCTGGCGCTCACCGAAAACCGGGTGGTGGAGATCAGCGAAGCGACTGCCTTGCAGCTCAAAGGGGTGCGACCAGGCATCAATTTGCCCATCTCCTATCAGGGGGAGCTGATCGGGGTGATCGGCATCTCCGGCGATCCGGAGGAAGTGCGTGCTTACGCCGAGCTGGTGCGAATGACGGCAGAACTGATCCTGGAGCAGGCGGCGCTCACCGAGCAGTTGCAGTGGGACAAGCGCCACAAGGAGGAGCTGGTGTTGCAGCTCATTCGTGGTGAGGGGCGAGTCGATCAATTGCAGCAGGCGGCCCGTTTTCTCGGACTGGAGTTGGCCCAGCCTCGGGTGGTAGCCGTGCTGGCGCTGGAGGAGGCGGATCCGGCGCGTCTGCGGGAGCTGGTTCATCAGCTGGAAAATCCGGAGCGGGACAATCTGGTCGCCATCAACGGGCTCGACGAGATAGTGGTGCTCAAACCGGCGCAATTGAGTGAGGGCGTCTGGCAATCGGCGCAGGAGCGCAGCCGGATCAAGCAGTTGCTGGCGCGCATTCCCCACTTCAAGGTGCATATCGCGGTGGGCGATTACTTCGCCGGGATCGACGGGCTGGCGCGCTCTTACCAGACGGCGCGCGATACCCTGCGCCGTGGCATGCGGCAGGCGCCGCGCAAACAGGTCTACTTCTTCGAGGACTACCGTTTGCCGGTGCTGCTGGGGAGTCTGGCGGACTCCTGGCAAGCGGATCAGCTGCGCACACCGCTGCAGAAACTGGCCCGGGAAGATGGCAAAGGGGCGCTGCAGAAGACCCTGCGCCACTATTTCTTGCAGGATTGTGATCTGCATCGCTGCGCCGAAGCCCTGTTCATTCACCCCAATACCCTGCGTTACCGACTAAGCAGGATCGAGCAGATAACCGGGTTGAATTTCAACAAGTTAGACGACAAATTTTTGCTCTATCTCGGCCTTAATCTCGACTTGTGATTGTGAGATTTGACAAAAAACCACGTTTAAATGACGCAATTTTTGGTTTTTAAGCCAAAGCATTCTGATTGCAGATCTCCATAATGGCGGCCATTCACTCCCATTGAAGGTGTCCGTCATGATCCCGGTTACTGCCCTTGGCGCCATCGCGGCGCTCTCCATCGCCATCTTCCTCATTCTGAAGAAGGTTCCGCCTGCTTACGGCATGATCGTCGGCGCGCTCGCTGGCGGCCTGATCGGCGGTGCCGATCTGACCCAGACCGTTGCCCTGATGATCGGCGGTGCCCAGGGGATCACCACTGCGGTGATGCGGATCCTGGCGGCCGGTGTACTGGCGGGCGTGCTGATCGAATCGGGTGCGGCCACCACTATCGCCGAGACTATCGTCAAGAAGCTGGGTGAAACCCGCGCCCTGCTGGCGCTGGCGCTGGCAACCTTGATCCTGACTGCGGTCGGCGTATTCGTGGATGTGGCCGTTATCACGGTCGCCCCCATCGCGCTGGCCATCGCCCGCCGTGCCGACCTCTCCAAGGCGGCCATCCTGCTGGCGATGATCGGCGGCGGCAAGGCGGGTAACGTCATGTCCCCCAACCCCAACGCCATTGCCGCGGCTGATGCCTTCCATCTGCCCCTCACCTCTGTGATGGCGGCGGGCATCATCCCGGGTTTGTTCGGTCTGGTGATGGCCTACTGGCTGGCCAAGCGTCTGAACAACAAGGGCAGCAAGGTTGCCGCCGACGAGGTAGTGAGCTTCGAGGGCACCAAACTGCCGGGCTTTGCCGCCGCCATCAGCGCGCCGCTGGTCGCCATCCTGTTGCTGGCCCTGCGTCCGGTCGCCGGTATCGTGGTGGATCCGCTGATTGCACTGCCCCTCGGTGGTCTGGTCGGCGCCTTGATGATGGGTAAATTCAGCAAGGTGAACCAGTTTGCGGTCTCCGGCCTCGCTCGTATGGCGCCGGTCGCCATCATGCTGCTGGGTACCGGTACCCTGGCGGGCATCATCGCCAACTCCGGCCTGAAAGATGTGCTGATCAGCGGCCTGACCGCCTCCGGTCTGCCTTCTTACCTGCTGGCGCCGATCTCCGGTGCCCTGATGTCGCTGGCGACTGCCTCGACCACCGCCGGTACCGTGGTGGCCTCCAACGTATTCAGCTCCACCCTGATTGAACTGGGGATCAGCAGTCTGGCCGGAGCGGCCATGATCCATGCCGGTGCCACTGTGTTTGACCACATGCCCCACGGCTCTTTTTTCCATGCCACCGGTGGCAGCGTCCACATGGGGGTGGGGGAGCGCCTGAAACTTATCCCTTACGAAACTGCAGTCGGTCTGACCATTGCCACTGTCTCCACCCTGATGTTTGGCGTGTTTGGCCTCGCCTAAGGAATTGATATGAAAATTGTTATTGCCCCCGATTCATTCAAGGAGAGTCTGAGCGCCATGGCGGTGGCTGATGCCATCGAGGCCGGTTTCAAGCAGGTGCTGCCGAACGCCACCTACGTCAAATTGCCGATGGCCGATGGCGGTGAAGGCACGGTGCAATCGCTGGTCGATGCCACCGGTGGCCGGATCCTGCCGGTCGAAGTGACCGCGCCCCTAGGCAACAAGGTGCAGGGCTTCGTCGGCCTGCTGGGCGATGGCGAGCGCGCCGTCATCGAGATGGCCGCCGCCTCCGGTATCCATCTGGTGGCGCCCGAGCAGCGCAATCCGCTGCTCACCTCCAGCTTCGGCACTGGCGAGCTGATCCTGGCTGCGCTGGAGATGGGGGTGAAACATCTGATCCTCGGTATCGGCGGCAGCGCCACCAATGACGGCGGTGCCGGCATGATCCAGGCGCTCGGCGGCAAGCTGCTCAAAGCCGATGGCTCAGCCATCGAGCTGGGTGGCGCGGGTCTCAGTGAGCTCACAACCATCGATCTGAGCGGTCTGGATCCGCGTCTGAGCGATCTGGTTATCGAGGTAGCGTGCGATGTGAACAACCCGCTCTGCGGCCCGAAAGGCGCCTCTGCGGTGTTTGGCCCGCAGAAGGGGGCGACTCCAGAGATGGTGGTGCAACTCGATGCCAACCTCTCCCGTTATGCCGACTGCATTGAGCAGGCCGTTGGCAAGCAGGTGAAGGATATTCCGGGGGCGGGTGCCGCCGGTGGCATGGGGGCCGCGCTGGTCGGTCTGCTTGGTGCCGAGCTCAAGCCCGGCATCCAGATCGTCATCGAAGCGCTGAAACTGGCCGAGGAAGTGGCCGATGCGGATCTGATCATCACCGGCGAAGGGCGCATCGACAGCCAGACCATCCATGGCAAGACGCCAATCGGTGTCGCACGTTGCGCCAAGCAGTTCGGCAAGCCGGTGATCGGTATCTCCGGTTGCCTGACCGACGATTGCGGTGTGGTACATGATCACGGGCTGGACGCGGTATTCGCCGTGGTCAACCGCGCCATGTCTCTGCCGGAGGCGCTGGAGAGCGCCAGCACCAATATTCAACTCACTGCGCGCAACGTAGCGGCGCTCTATCAGCTCAAGGGCTGATCCGGTTCGGCCGATGGGCGCCATCGGCCACTCAATATCCCCGTTTGGGGCATCTCCTATCCCGCGAGATGTCTGACTGCCCTGGCACTTATTTGCCGATCCATCGTGATCGGCTCTTTTCTTTCCGTTCCTTTGTCTTGCCACACTTTTGACTCCATGGGTCAGCGCGGTTTTGATAGGCGCAAATCTCCCTTTACGGCATAGTGGTCGTACCAAGTACAAGGAGAGACTCATGTTCCTGCTGACCCTGGGGGTTGCGCTGTTTACCCTGATCCATCTCTACCCCTGTTTTGCGGTGGCCCATCGGGCGCGACTGCGCGAGCGGCTGGGTGAGAATCGCTACAAGGGGCTCTTCTCCCTGCTGGTGTTTGTCGCCATCGCCTGCATCATTGCCGGTTGGCGGTCGGCCAGCTCGCTGCCGCTCTACTTCCTGCCGGAGTGGGGGCCGATGACCATGACGGTGATGATGCCCTTTGCGCTGATCCTGTTCTTCTCCGGCCAGGGGCCCAACCATCTGCGCCGTTGGCTGGTGCATCCCCAACTGCTCGGTACCCTGCTCTGGGCGGTGGCCCATCTGCTGGTCAACAGCGAGGCGCGATCTTTGGTGCTGTTTGGCGGTATCGGGCTGTGGGCGCTGGTGAGCATGGTCTGGAGTTCGGTGCGGGATTGGCAGCGATATCCCCGCCCGGCGGCCAACTGGACGGGCACCGGCATCAGCGTCGGGGCGGGCCTGGTTGCCACCGCGCTGCTGGTGTTCTGGGGCCACGGCTGGCTGACCGGCATTCCATTGCATTGAGAGTGAACTGCGGCTCTGGTAACCGCGTATGATGGACAAAACAAAAGGAGTCTTGGCGATGAAATGGTTCACTCTGTTGCTGTTATTGGGGACCGGCGCGGCCTCTGCGGCGTGCCCCGATTATTTCAATGTGGAGATGCGGGAACTCAACAATGCCCAGCGCCACAACCTCTGTCAGCTGACCGAGGGCAAGGTGGTGCTGGTGGTCAATACCGCCTCCTACTGCGGCTACAGCGGCCAGTTCCGCGATCTGGAGCAGCTCTACCAGAGCTACAAGGATAAAGGGCTGATTATTCTGGGTTTCCCCTCCAACGATTTCTGGCAGGAGGCGGGCAACGAGACCAAGACCGCCGAGGTATGCCGCCGCGACTATGGCGTCACCTTCCCGATGTTCAATCGGGTAGCGGTGCGGGGCCCCGATGCTGTGCCACTGTTCAAGGGGCTGGCGGCGGCCGCTGATGGGGATGAGCCGAACTGGAACTTCCACAAGTATCTGGTGGGGCGCGATGGCAAGCTGATCGCCAGCTACGGCGCTAACCAGAATCCGGCTGACGACCCCCTCAAACTGCAGATCACCCGGGCGCTGGGGCTCTGACCCTACCCCTTGGCGGGCGGCTCTGGAATAATGGGCTCCCGCCACTCAATCCGGTTATCTTGTGCTGCAACGTCTTCCTCAAATGGTGATCTTCGATGCGCTGGTGCGCGAGCAGGGGATCTCTGCCGCCGCCCGTCGTCTCGGGGTCTCCAAATCCCATATCAGCAAGCAGCTGGCGTTGCTGGAGACCACCCTTGGCGCCCAGCTGGTCCAGCGCACCACCCGCCGCTTCGTCCTGACCGAGCTGGGTCAGGAGTATGCCCGTCACTGCCATGCGCTGGTGGCGGTGGCGCAGGAGGCGGACTCCATGATCGCCGAGCGGCGCGGCAAGGTGAGCGGCGTGCTCCATCTCGGTGTGGGCCAATCTTTTGGCCGCTTGCACGTCATTCCTCATCTCAAGGCGTTTCAGGATCGCTATCCCGAGCTGGAGCTGGAAGTCTCGCTGTTCGACCACAGAACCAATCTGGTGGATGAGGGGCTGGATCTCTGGCTCACCACCTATGAGGACAAGCCGGAAGGGCTGGTGGGACAGCGGCTGGCCGACATTGGCTTCGTGGTGGCGGCTTCGCCGGATTACCTGCTGAGCCACGGCACGCCGCTTCATCCCAAGGATCTGGCCCAGCACAACTGCATCACTTACCAGAGTCGGGAGCGGCGCTATCACCAGTGGTCGTTTCGCCAGGGCAAGGAGCGCCAGACGGTGCAGGTGGCGGGCAACTATCGGGTGGATATGGCGGAGGCGGTACGCGATGCGGCACTGGCCGGGCTCGGCATCGCCTATATCGCCAACTACTTGCTGGACAAGGAGTTACAGAGCGGCAAGCTAATCCCTGTGTTGCCAGGGTGGCGACCGAACCAGCAGATGGCGGTACACGCCGTTTATGCCCGGCGCGAACATCTGGATCCCAAGATCCGTCTCTTCATCGATTTCCTCAAGGCCCGCTTTGGCCCCGAACCCTATTGGGAGCAGCGACTGGCCCCCTGGCTCGGGGGTAAATTGTCCGGCGGTGAGGAATAATTGTTTCCATATAAGAACTCTCGATTTCTCCTGATACTAAAATCGAACCAAATCAGCCAGTTGGCGCAACCGATATCGTGCAAACGTTTTTTCTAACAGGCTTGTAACCAAGCGGACTTGCAGTGACAGGGGGAGAGGCGCAGAATCCGCGCCCATCTTTTGCCCCACCTGATGGAGTCCCTATGATTGCCCTGCTCGGCATCCTGAGTATCCTGGCGCTTGCCGTCATCTGCTCTGATAATCGTCGTCGTATCCCGTTGCGAACAGTTGGCCTTGCCCTCTGCCTGCAAATCATGTTTGCCGGTCTGGTGCTCTGGCTGCCTGCCGGTCAGCATGTGCTGAACGGGGTCAGCGAGAGCGTAAGCAGCGTGATTGGTTACGGTCAGGAGGGGATCGCCTTCCTGTTCGGTGATCTGGCCAAGTTCAAGCTGGGCTTCATCTTTGCCTTCAACGTGTTGCCGGTCATCATCTTCTTCTCCGCGGTGATCGCCATCCTCTACCATATCGGCATCATGCCGCGGGTGATCGCCCTGCTGGGTGGTGGCTTGCAGAAATTGCTGGGCACCGGCCGCGCCGAGAGCCTCTCCGCGACCGCCAACATCTTCGTCGGCATGGTGGAAGCGCCGCTGGTGGTCAAACCCTACCTCTCCAAGATGTCCGATTCCCAGTTCTTCGCGGTGATGAGCTGTGGTCTCGCTTCCGTCGCCGGTGGCACCCTGGTGGGCTATGCCAGCCTCGGGGTTGAGTTGAAATACCTGATCGCTGCCGCCTTCATGTCAGCCCCTGCCGGTCTGGCGATGGCCAAGATCCTGGTTCCGCCGAGTGTTGAAGAGGTGGATCACCATCAGGATGTGGAGATCCCCCGCGCTACCAACGTGATTGAAGCGGCGGCCGATGGCGCCATGTCCGGCCTCAATATCGCGGTGGCGGTCGGTGCCACCCTGCTGGCCTTCGTTGGCGTGATCGCCATGCTCAATGGTCTGCTCGGCTGGGCTGGTGGTCTGGTGGGGCTGGATCTGAGCTTCCAAATCATTCTGGGCTGGCTGTTTGCCCCCGTCTCCTGGCTGATCGGTGTGCCCTGGGATCAGGCGCAAGCCGCTGGCGCCCTGATCGGTACCAAGATCGTGGTCAACGAGTTCGTCGCCTTCATCGGTCTGGTGCAGGATCAGACCCTGAGCGAGTCGAGCAAGGCCATCGTGACCTTCGCCCTGTGCGGCTTTGCCAACATCTCCTCCATGGCGATCCTGATCGGTGGTCTGGGCTCCATGGTGCCGGAGCGCAAATCCTTCATCGCCCGTTACGGCATGCGCGCCATTCTCTCCGGCGTGCTGGCGAACCTGATGAGCGCCTGTCTGGCCGGTCTGTTTCTCGCCCTGTAACCGCTGCGGTACGGAATAGATGCAACAAGGGCGCCCTGATGGCGCCCTTGTCATATGGATAAAATGAAGCCCCGGCCTTGTTCGGGGCTTCTTGTTGCTGCTCAGTCGACGTAGAAGGTCTGCTGGAAGCTGAGGTTCTGTTGCTGCCCACCGCCCATGATCTTCAGGGTGAACTGATAGGTATCTTCGTTGCGGTAGGGGAGGGTCGCCAGATAGTAGATGGCATCGCCCTCTTTTACCTCCTGGAAGCTGAGGTTGCGGATGGTGCCGGTCAGGTTTTTGGCCTCACCGGTGATCCCCACGGCTTGCGCCACTTTCTGCTTGTCCTGTACCGCGATATTGATGATGGCGTTGTAGCGGCTGCGCTCCAGTCCATACGCCTTGGCGACCTCGGGTGTGAGGAAGCTGGAGTTGAAGGCGTTGTAGTGCACCAGCCAGGGCCCCAGCTCCTTCATCTGTTCTGCCTTGAGCGGCAGAGTCATCAGCAGTGCCAGCAGGCCACTCATCCAGGCCGTTTTCATCTGTCATCCCTCTCATATCTACGGTTGGCGCAGGCCGATTCATTCAGCCTTGCGTGTCATTCAGCAGCGCACTCACTTCTTGCGGCAACTGTTTGGGGCTGTCGATGGCGACGGTTTTGTGTCGCCCCAGCTCGCCCCGCACTATGGTGATCTGTCCCTTGGCCACCTTGAACTGCTTGGCTAGAAACTTGATCAGATGGCTGTTGGCCTGGCCATCGACCGGCGGCGCCGTGATGGCCACTTTCAGCTCTTCGCCATGCAATCCGATGATCTGATCCCGACTCGCCTTGGGCTGGATCACCAGATGCAGTACCAGTTCATCCCCTTGTTGCAGGACGGCTGGCATCAAATCATCCACCACAGCTGGCCAAACAGGTCACCCAGCAGGTAGTTGATGGCTTGCAGGCCGATAAAGGCGACCAGCACCGAGAGATCCAGCCCGCCCAGTGCCGGCAGTACGCGGCGGATAGGGGCGAGGAAGGGCTCGGTCAGCTGATGCATCACGTATTCGATGGGGTTGCGGCCCTGGCTGACCCAGCTCAGGATGGCGCGGATCAGCAGTACCCAGAAGATCATCGAGCCCGCTTTCTTCAGCACGGTCAGCGCGGCAAACAGGCAGATGCTGAGCCAGTCCGCCAGCAGCACGTTCATGCTCTTGAGCAGGGCCAGCTTGGCGAAGGCGATGGCCAGCGCCAGCACCACGGAAGCGAGATCGATGCCGCCAAAGCCCGGGATAACGCGGCGCAGCGGGATCACCAGCGGATTAGTCAGTTTGACCACCATCTGGCTGATCGGGTTGTAGAAGTCGGCACGGGCCCACTGCAGCCAGACGCGCAGCAGGATCACCATCAGGTAGAGATCGAAAACGGTGTTAATCAGAAAGTAAGCAGTGTTCATCTGGGCTCCTGTTAGAAGAGGGTTTCCATTTCGGTGGCGCGAGCAACGGCCGCCTGCATGGCTTGCGCAGTCAGCGGCATCAGCCCCTGCTGCTGGAATGTCTTGATGGCTTCGGCTGTGGTGCCGCCCTTGCTGGTGACCTGCTCACGCAGGGTTTGCAGCGACAGCTCCGGGTTTTGCTCCACCATGGCGGCTGCGCCCAGCGCGGTCTGCTGCACCAGCAGGCGTGCCTGATCGGGCGAGAAGCCCAGTGCCTCCGCCTCTTCGGCGATCGCCTGCATAAAGAGGAAGAAGTAGGCCGGAGCACTGCCCGCAGCAGCGATGACGCCGTTGATGCCAGACTCCTGCTCCACCCAGAGGGTCTTGCCGACCGCCTGCATCATCTGCTCGGCAAAGTTGCGATCACTGGCTCCAATATGCACGGGCGCGTAGAGACCGGTCATGCCCAGACCCAGCAGGGCCGCGGTATTGGGCATGGTGCGGATGATGCGGTCGTGGCCACCGGCCATCTCGCCAAGGCGCGCAACCTTGATACCGGCCGCGATGGAGATGAGCAGCTTGCCTTCAAGGGAGCCCAGCTCTTCAACCAGTGCTGCCAGCATGCCGGCCATCAACTGCGGCTTGACCGCCAGCACGATCACTTCGGCGTCACGGGCCGCCTCGGCATTACTCTGGGTGATGCGAATGCCGTAGTCGCTCGCCAGCGCCTCCAGCTTGGGCAGACTGGGGTTGGCAGCCGTGATCTGCCCGGCGGGATAACCCGCCTTGACCAGTCCGGCGATGATGCTGCGGCTCATGTTGCCCGCGCCGATAAAGGCCAGCGTTCTATGCTGCATCAGATGCTCCTGTAGCACATGGGGTCGCGGCGGGGTTGGCGCTGCCTGCACCACCTGACGCCAGAATTCGGTGTTCCATCAAACGCTCCTGTTGATGAAGTCGGGCAAGAGGCGGACGTATGGGTTATCCGCTGGCCTTGCCTATGAGTAGTCACGGGCGCCGAAGATGGCGGTGCCCACCCGCACCATGGTGCTGCCGTGGGCTATCGCCAGTTCAAGATCCTCGGTCATCCCCATCGAGAGGGTATCCACCGTGGGGTATTGTCGCGCAAGCTCGGTGAACAGAGTCTGCATACGGGTCATTTGGGCAGCCAGTACGCTCTCGTCACTGGTGTGCTCGGGAATGGCCATCAGCCCCCGCAGCACCAGTCGCTCACTTTGAGAGACCAGCTCGGCAAGGCGGAAAATCTCTTGTTCCGACGTTCCGGATTTGCTGCTCTCTCCGCTAATATTGATTTGCAGACAAACATTTAGCGGTGCCATTGTAGTTGGGCGCTGGTTGTTGAGGCGGTCGATCAGCTTGTCCCGATCCACGCTCTGCACCCAGTCAAACCGTTCGGCAACCAGTTTGGATTTGTTCGATTGCAAAGGGCCGATAAAGTGCCACTCTATGTCGCTATATTCCGGCTGCTGGCGCAAGGTATCGATCTTGGCCGCTGCTTCCTGGGCGTAGGATTCGCCAAAGCAGCGCTGACCTGCGGCATGGGCAGCCATGATGGCCTCGACAGGTTTGGTCTTGCTCACTGCCAGCAGGCGGATCTGCTGCAGGTTGCGGCTCGCCCGTTCGGCGCCCTGGGCAATACGTTCCTTTACCTGAAACAGGTGCTGGGCAATCTGGTTCATATTTCGTTAGTGATCTTGTGATGGGAGAATGACAAGTCTATGGATATCACAGAGTTATTG
The DNA here is from genome assembly GCF_051919525.1 of Aeromonas sp. 6P. Classification (NCBI taxonomy): domain Bacteria; kingdom Pseudomonadati; phylum Pseudomonadota; class Gammaproteobacteria; order Aeromonadales; family Aeromonadaceae; genus Aeromonas; species Aeromonas sp. 6P. Next base: position 540,959 of record NZ_JBQBEO010000002.1, read on the forward strand.
GCTTTCAGTGTAAAGCATAAAGCCTCGGATCTACACCTCTCGGCCGGGGTTCCCCCGATGATCAGGGTTGATGGTGAGGTTCGCAAGATCAATTTGCCCGCCCTGGAACACCGGGAAGTGCATGCCCTCATTTACGACATCATGAACGACCATCAGCGCAAGGAGCTGGAGGAGAACTTCGAGGTCGACTTCTCGTTCGAGGTACCCAATCTGGCCCGTTTCCGGGTTAACGCCTTCCAGCAGGCGCGCGGCTCGGGCGCGGTATTTCGTACCATCCCCAGCACTGTGCTGAGCCTCGAGGATCTCGATGCGCCGGAGATCTTCCGCAAGATCGCCGAGTTCCCGCGGGGTTTGGTGTTGGTGACCGGCCCGACCGGTTCCGGTAAATCGACCACCCTGGCGGCCATGGTCAACTACATCAACGAGAACTTCCATCACCATATCCTCACCATCGAAGACCCCATCGAATTCGTCCACGAGAACAAGCGCTGTCTGGTGAACCAGCGGGAAGTGCACCGCGATACCAAGAGCTTCAGCAACGCTTTGCGCTCAGCACTGCGGGAAGACCCGGACATCATTCTGGTGGGCGAGATGCGTGACCTTGAGACCATTCGTTTGGCCATGACCGCCGCCGAAACTGGCCATCTGGTGTTTGGCACCCTGCACACCTCGTCGGCGGCCAAGACCATCGACCGTATCATCGACGTCTTCCCCGGCGCGGAGAAGGACATGGTGCGCTCCATGCTCTCCGAATCCCTGCGGGCGGTCATCTCCCAGACCCTGCTCAAGCGTATCGGTGGCGGTCGGGTGGCGGCCCACGAGATCATGATGGGCATTCCAGCGGTGCGTAACCTCATCCGGGAGGACAAGATTGCCCAGCTCTACTCGGTGATCCAGACCGGGATGACCCACGGCATGCAGACCATGGATCAGAGCCTCAAGCAGCTGGTGAGTCGTGGCGTGGTGGCATCCCTCGATGCCAAGGCCAAGGCTGTTGATCCCAACAGCATTTAAGAGACTCGCACCCAGGGAGGGATAGATGATGAATCTGGATGATCTGCTGAGCGAGCTGGTCGAGCGAAAGGGATCGGATCTGTTTGTGACGGTGGGCTTGCCGCCCACCCTCAAGGTGAATGGCCATCTGGTGTCGCTGGGAGGCGAAGCCCTCGACAAGAAGGGTGCGCTGACGCTGGTCAGGGATACCCTCAGCAGCGATCACTTCGAGCGTTATATCCGCACCAAGGAGGCCAACTACGCGATCTATCGCGAGGCGCTTGGCCGTTTTCGGGTCAGCGCCTTCTGGCAGCAGGAGCTGCCCGGCATGGTGGTGCGACGTATCGAGACCCGCATTCCCACCTTTGAAGATTTGCAGCTACCCAAGATCCTGCAAGAGGTGGCGATGGCCAAGCGGGGACTGGTGCTGTTTGTCGGCGCTACCGGGGCGGGCAAATCGACCACCCAGGCGGCGATGATCGGCTATCGCAACCAGCATGCCGATGGTCACATTCTGACGGTGGAAGATCCGGTGGAGTTCGTCCATCAGCATGGTCGCAGTCTGGTGACCCAGCGAGAGGTGGGGATCGACACCGAGTCGTTCGATGTGGCGCTAAAAAGCTCGCTGCGTCAGGCGCCGGACGTGATCCTGATCGGCGAGATCCGAAGTCAGGAGACCATGGAATTTGCCCTGCAGTTCGCCGAGACGGGACACCTTTGTCTCGCCACTTTGCATGCCAACAATGCCAACCAGGCGCTGGATCGCATCCTCCATCTGGTGCCGCAGGACAAACACCGCCAGTTCCTGTTCGATCTCTCTTTCAACCTCAAGGCCATCGTCGCCCAGCAGTTGGTGCCGAGTATGGATGGCAAGCGGCGCTGCGCTGCGTTCGAGATCCTGCTCAATACCCCGCTCATCACCGACATTATCCGCAAGGGAGAGATGCATCGCCTCAAGGAGGTGATGACCAAATCCACCGAGCTGGGTATGCAGACCTTCGATCAGGCGCTTTTCAGCCTGTTCTGCGCCGGCCAGATTGGCTACAGTGAGGCACTCGCCCACGCCGACTCGGCCAACGACCTGCGACTGCTGATCAAGCTCTCCGGTCGCGAACGGCTCGGCACCGGCACGCTGGACAATGTGACGCTGGATGAATGAATCATGGGGCCGCTCTGCCGTTCGGCCCCTCGCCATAAAGGAACGTTATGCTGATTGTGGTTTCCCCGGCCAAGACGCTGGATTACGAGTCACCGCTGGTGACACCCCGTTTCACCCAACCCGAGCTGCTGGATCACTCCGCCGAACTGATTAGCCGGGCCCGCCAACTGAGCCCTGACCAGATCGCCACTCTGATGAAGATCAGCGACAAGCTGGCCGGTCTCAATGCCGCCCGTTTTGCCGAGTGGCAGCCAGATTTCACCCTCGCCAACGCCCGTCAGGCGCTGCTGGCTTTCAAGGGGGATGTCTACACCGGTTTGGCGGTAGAGGATTTCAGCGAGGCCGATTTTGACTTCGCTCAGGCACACCTGCGGATGCTCTCCGGCCTCTACGGCGTGCTTCGCCCCCTCGATCTGATGATGCCCTATCGGCTAGAGATGGGGACCAAACTCGACAACGATCGCGGCAAGGATCTTTACCAGTTCTGGGGGGAGGTGATCACTCACCATCTCAACGACGCGCTGGCCGCTCAGGGGGATGAAGTGTTGATCAATCTGGCCTCCGACGAGTATTTCAAGTCGGTACGCCCCAAGAGCCTGAAAGGGCGGATTGTCACACCGGTGTTCAAGGATGAGAAGAACGGCCAGTTCAAGATCATCAGCTTCTACGCCAAGAAGGCGCGCGGCATGATGGCTCGCCACATCATCAAGCACCGTCTGACCGAGGTGGAGCAGCTGACTGGTTTCAACGCCGAGGGCTACTACTTTGTGCCGGAAGAGTCGGACGCCAATACCCTGATGTTTAAACGCGCCGAAAATTAATTACAAAAAGAGGGAACCAATCTTTCGACCCGCGGGTCTGAATATGTGAATCCTCTGTTGTAAGCACTTTTTATTCGCCGACGTTTGATACGTCGGCTTTTTTATTGCCGTTTTTATTGTCCATCGATTGCCTTCGCCGGGACTATGTGGTTCAGATAGACTCAAGACAGGGAGCGAGTCGTCGTGAGGTGAATATGGAACAGAAAAATGCCATTCGGCAGGTTGCCGTCCCTTGGGCTCCGTCCCGCCAGCTACCGCCCGGTCTGGTTGTGGCCGAGCTGCATCAGGATCTCTGGAGCGACTCTCTGACTATCATGCTGGGGCGGGCACGCAGCATCGATCTGCCCCCGCAAATCCTCTGCCGGGTCTATTTTCGCCATATCTACGCCCTGCGGGTTATCGAAGATTGCGATCTGGCCGAGGGGAAGGATAGTCATGCCATCGAAGAGCAGATCCAGCTCATCACCCCATCCCGTTTTGCCAGCTGGTTCCATCAGGAGTCGGACGGTCTGCATCTGGATGAAGATCTGCAGCACTATCGCATCTCGACCTGGGATTATTGCGCCGATGTGCTGACCTCCTCGGCGCCGGAGCTGCAGTTCCTGCCCCAGAGCGAGTAGCCCGCTGTTACGTCAGAGGCGAAGGATGATCCTTCGCCTCTTGGTTTTTGGGCGGATGTAGATTTTGTGGCGCTCAGGCCACTCAACCCGGGTGGTGGCCTGTTGTGTTGGCACAAAAAAAGCGCCTCAGAGGAGGCGCGGGGAAAAAGACAGATTGGAAGCGTCACATGGGTGCTACTTGAATCAGCGAATGAGCCGTGCCATTCAAGTATGGAGCCATCATGCCAAGCTCAATCTGAAGTAGTTCTGAGGCGATTCTTCATTTTCTGTTCATCTTGTCAGCAAAGCGTGGCCACTGGCTGAAAGCCTTTTCATGCTGGTCACGATATTGTCCCGTCCCTCTCCGGGGTGGTCATCGTGTCATGGGGCCAGCTCGAATGTTGTGCCTGCCTGTTCCAGTGCCAGCAACCAGCGCTTGATGGGAATGCCGCCAGCATAGCCGGTCAGCTCGCCGCTACGTCCGATCACTCGATGGCAGGGCACTATGATGCTCAGCGGATTGCGGCCATTGGCAGCGCCTACCGCCCGTACCGCCTTGGGATTGCCGATAGCCTGGGCAATCTCGAGATAGCTCACGGTCTCGCCATAGGGGATATCACACAAAGCGTTCCATACCGTTTGCTGAAACGGAGTGCCCTTCGCTGCCATGGGCAGATCGAACTGCTGCAATTTTCCGGCAAAATAGGCGGTGAACTGCTCGACGAAAGGAGCAAGAGCCAGGTCATCACGCTGCCACTCATCGGTCGGAGTTACCGGCTGCTCCCCCCGCACGAACTCCACATAGCGCAGACCATCCTGATTGATGGCAATGAGCAGCGGGCCGCGGGCGCTGTCGCAAAAACTGTATCTCATCGGCTGACATCCTTTGGGGGTCGGGGGGGCTCAGTCCAGAACCGGTTTGCCGCGGGCGGACTTGATATCCCCCTTGCGCTTTTTGGCATCGACCCGTTTGCGCTGGGAGCTGCGGGTCGGCTTGGTGGCATGACGAGCCTTGGGGCGCCAGGCTGCTTTTTTCAGCAACTCCACCAGACGGCTCATCGCCTCCTTGCGGTTCATGTCCTGGCTGCGATGGCTCTCGACCCGGATCAGTACAAAGCCATCGTGTACCCGGCTGTCGCTCAGCTTGTCGAGACCCTCCTTGTAGAGGGGCGTCAGGCTGGGAGAGTTGCGGTAATCGAAGCGCAACCAGACGGCGGAGTCGGTCTTGTTGACGTGCTGTCCACCGTTGCCCTGTGCCCGCATGGTCTGAAATTGCAGCTCATGCCAGGGAATTGTGACGCTGTTGGAGATAACTAACATGCTGTTTTGCTCTTGTTTGGTGCATACCCGCTGACCGCTGCAGCATGGTGCCTCATTATGGGGCGTGCTGGCCAGTTATGGGGATGTACCTGGCGAATGGCGCCGACATTAAACTCTATCTATATGAAATAAAACAATAAAAATACTTGGCATAAGAATTGAAACCCGATTCATGACACACCATGGATTGGGAGCAACCAGATGAAGCTGATTAGTGCGATTATCAAACCGTTCAAGTTGGACGATGTCCGCGAGGCTATTGCCAACCTGGGGGTGGAAGGGCTGACCGTGTCCGAGGTCAAGGGATTTGGCCGCCAGAAGGGACACACCGAATTATACCGGGGAGCCGAGTATCAGGTCGACTTCCTGCCCAAGGTGAAGCTGGAGATTGCTACCGCCGATGATAACGTGGAAGGGGTGATCGAGGCGATCTGCAAGGCGGCCTATACCGGCAAGATCGGCGACGGCAAGATTTTTGTCTACGACTTGCTGCAAGCGGTGCGCATCCGCACCGGCGAGAGTGACGACGAGGCGCTGTGATGAACCGCATCAGTGACGTACAGATCTGTTGACCTCCCGATCTCGGGGAATCCCGATGGAGTGAGCGCTTATTGAAGCCTGATCAACATAACGTTTTGCTCAGAAGAGGCCGAATGGGATTCCATCCGGCCCTTTTCATTTATGGGCGATTAAATATGTGATGTGGCGACGGCGAGCTTTCTTGATCCGCTTATAAGATGTATGCAGAATGCAAACGGAAATCGTTATCACTCTGTATAGCTAATCAAGGAATGGATGATGAAAATGAAGATGTTGGCACTGGCTTTCTCTGCGTTGGCAGCTCAGTCGGCATTGGCGGCCGGGGAAGTGAATGTCTACTCCAACCGGCAGGATGAGCTGATCAAGCCCATCATCCAGCAGTTCGAGAAGGAATCTGGCATCAAGGTGAACGTGGTGTTCGCCAAAGAGGGGTTGAACGAGCGTCTGGAGCGGGAAGGCAAGCTCTCTCCGGCCGACCTGATGCTGACCGTTGATATCAGCCGTCTGACCGATCTGGTGGACAAGGGGCTGGTGCAGCCGGTGGACAGCAAGATCCTGCAGGAGAACATCCCCGCCATCTATCGTGATCCGGAGAATCGCTGGTTCGCCCTGACCACCCGGGTGCGCGCCATCTACTCCAGCAAGGATCGCCTCGGCAAGCTCGACACCATCAGCTACGAAGACTTGGCCAAGCCTGAATTCAAAGGAAAAATCTGCACCCGCAGCGGCAAGCATGAGTACAATGTGGCGCTGGTCTCCTCTATGATTGCCCATCACGGCATGGCCGAGACCAAAACCTGGCTGGAAGGGGTCAAGGCCAACCTGGCGCGCAAGCCGCAGGGCAACGACCGGGATCAGGTCAAGGCGATCAAGGATGGTATCTGTGACGTGTCGCTCGGCAACAGCTACTATCTGGGCGCCATGTTGAAAGATCCGGCGCAGAAGTCCTGGGCGGATGCAGTCTATATCAACTTCCCGAACCAGGCTGACCGCGGTGCCCACGTCAACGTGAGCGGCGTGGCCATGACCAAGTATGCCAAGAACAAGGCCGAGGCCCAGAAGCTGATGGAGTTTCTGGCTGGTGATACCGCCCAGCACATGTATGCGGACGTGAACGCCGAATATCCGGTCAAGGCCGGAGTCGAGCCTTCCGCCATGGTCAAGTCCTGGGGCAGTTTCAAGTCTGACGCACTACCGGTCAGCGATTACGCCAAGCACCGCAAGGACGCCTTGCAGTTGCTGGATGAAGTGAAGTTCGACTTGTAATTAGATGGGGCCAACGGCCCCATCAACATCTGTGGTCTCATGAAAAATTTTGGATGGATGACCGGCAGCTGGGCCATCGCCCTGCTGCTGGGTTTACCGGTTATAGCCCTGCTTTTCTCTGCCTTCTCGGCTGAGGGAGAGCTCTTTCGCCACCTCGCCGATACCGTGCTGCTCGATTATTTGGGCAATACCCTGGGGCTGGTGGTCGGCGTAGTATTGCTAAGCCTGCTATTTGGCGTGCCCACCGCCTGGCTGGTGGCCATGTGTCAGGTGCCGGGGCGCCGAGCCCTGCAGTGGGCCTTGATGCTGCCAATGGCCATGCCCTCCTATATCGTCGCCTACGTCTATACCGACTTGCTCGATTACTCGGGCCCGCTACAAGCCGAGTTGCGAGCGCTCTTTAGCTGGAACAGTCCAGCCGATTACTGGTTTCCGGCCATTCGCTCCCTTGGCGGCGCCTCCTGGGTGCTGGCGCTGGTGCTGTTCCCCTATGTCTATTTGCTGACCCGCGCCTCTTTTCTCGAGCAGTCAGTCAGCCTGATCCACTCCAGCCGCCTGCTCGGCTGTACCCCGTGGCAGAGTTTTCGCCGCCTCAGTCTGCCGCTGGCACGCCCCGCCATCATGGTGGCGGTATCGCTGGTGGCCATGGAGACGCTGGCCGATTTCGCCACCGTCCACTTCTTTGCCATCAACACCCTGACCACGGCGGTCTACGACACCTGGCTCGGCTATGGCAGTCTGGCCACCGCGGCCAAGCTCTCCTGCCTGATGCTGCTGGCGGTGGTGCTGCTGATCGCGCTGGAGCGCCGCTCGCGCAGCAGGCAGCAGGTGTTCCAGAAGTCCATGGGCCATGAGCAGCCGCTGCGCTATCCTCTCAAGGGGATGAGTCGCGCTCTGGCCGGTCTCTGGTGCTGGGGGCTGGTGCTGGCCGGTTTCGGCCTGCCATTCGTCATCCTGCTGGACTACGGGGTGCGCTACTTCGAGTTGTCGTGGACGCCGGAGTTTGTCCGCTTCGCCGGCAACAGCTTGGCTATCTCGGCGCTGACCGCTCTGCTGGCGATGGGCATCGCCCTGCTGCTCGGCTTCTTCCGCCGTCTCGATGGCGGGTTCAAGAGTTTGCTGCCCCTGCGCATCGCCGCCATGGGTTACGCCATGCCGGGCACCGTGCTCGCCATCGGGGTGCTGGTCCCGCTCACCGCCCTCGACTTTGCCATCAACGATCTGGCCGAATGGCTCGGGCGTCAGGGGCCGGGCTTGCTGCTGACCGGTACCATCACCGCCATCGTGTTCGGCTATCTGGTGCGCTTCGTGGCCATCGCCATCGGCTCGGTGGAGAGCAGCATGGGCAAGATCTCCCCCAGCCTCGACATGGCGGCCCGCTCTCTGGGGCAAGGGGATGGCGGCATGCTGCGGCGGGTTCATCTGCCGCTGGTGCGCCGGGGTCTGTTTGCCGGTGCCATGCTGGTGTTTATCGAATCCATGAAGGAGCTGCCCGCCGCCCTGCTGCTGCGGCCGTTCAACTTCGATACTTTGGCGACCCACGTCTACCAGTTCGTCTCGGACGAAATGCTGGAGCGCGGCGCGCTGGGGGCCATCGTCATCGTGCTGGTGGGGCTGTTGCCGCTGATCTGGGTCAACCGCACTCTGGATAGTCCCGGCCACTGAGTCGCCACGTCGGCCAATGAAATTGCATGCGGTGCGCTGAACCGAAAGGCTGCGCGCCGCCAGAAACGAGAGGAAGTCAGCCTTGTCCTGTTTGCAGGTTGAAAATGTCAGCTGCCGTTACAACGGCCGCAATGTGCTGGAACATTTGTCCCTGACTGTGGCAGACAACGAGATCGTCTGCCTGCTGGGAGCGAGTGGCTGCGGCAAAACCACGCTGCTCAAGGCCATCGCCGGCCTGCTGCCGCTGGCAGAGGGGACGATCCGCCTCGGCGATACCCTGCTCGACGGGTCGGGTGCCAGCATGCCGCCCGAGGCGCGCAATATCGGGATGATCTTTCAGGATTACGCCCTCTTTCCCCACCTGACGGTGGCCGACAACGTCGGCTTCGGTCTGACCAAACTCGAGCGCCGTGCCCGCCAGCAGCAGGTGGACGAGGCGCTGGCGCTGGTCAATCTGCAGGGGCTGGGGGATCGCTATCCGCACCAGCTCTCCGGCGGCCAGCAGCAGCGGGTAGCCATCGCCAGGGCGCTGGTGTGCAAGCCGCGGCTGATGCTGCTGGATGAACCCTTCTCCAACATCGACACCCAGGTGCGGATGAAGTTGATCCTCGAGATCCGCGCCCTGCTCAAGCAGCAAGGGATTGGCGCCATCTTCGTCAGCCACAGCAAGGAGGAGGCGTTTGCCTTCGCCGATCGGCTGGCGCTGTTTCGTGCCGGTCACATCGAACAGGTGGGCCAGCCGGAGCAGCTCTATCGCCGTCCGCAAAACCGCTTCGTGGCGGAGTTTCTCGGTGGGGTCAACTATCTGGCTGCCGAGGTGGTGGACAGCCACTGCGTACAGACGGCGCTCGGGGTCATTTGTGGCAGCGAGCCCCATGGCCGCGCAGTGGGTGAGCAGTTGCAGCTGATGCTTCGACCCCAGCAACTGCTGCTGGAGAGCGCCGCAGATGGCGAGCTCAAGGTGGTGGAGCAGCAGTTCCTCGGCCACCACTGCCGGGTGCTGTTCGAGTGTGGCGATCTGCAGCTGGAGGCGAGCATTGGCGAGCCCCTTGATGGGATGCGGGCACGGATCAAGGTTGCCCCCCATGGATTGGTGTTGTTTGACCCTTTGCCCTGAACGCGTGATATCGTCGTGAAATCAAAGAACTGGATCCACTCTGGTTTATAATCGCGCAACGCAAATAGCCCGTAACGCTAACGCCTACTCAGGGGAGAGATATATGAAAGCCCAAGCCGGGATCTGCGCAGAGCCGAATCTGCACGCCCTCTATCTGATGTTCAATCGCACCGGCGATGCCGCCGAACTGGTCGGCCGTTTGGCCAAACTGCCCGCCCTGTGGCAGGCGGTCGCCGCCGATTTCCCCGATGCCGGTTTCAGCGGTCTGGTTGCTGTTGGCGCCGACGCCTGGGATGGTCTCTACCCTGCCGCCCGTCCGCCCCAGTTCCGCAGCTTTATGGCGCAATCCGCCAACGGTCAGGAAGCTCCCAACACCCCGTTTGATCTCTTTATTCAGCTGCGCGCCGATCGGGTGGATGTGCTGCACCACGCCGGTCACCGTGTGATGGCGCTGCTGGCCGGACTGGTCGAGCTGGCCGAAGAGGTGCGTGGCTTCCGCAATCTGGATTTCCGTGACCTGACCGGTTTCGTTGACGGCACCGAGAACCCGCAGGATGAACACCGTGCCGAAGTGGCGCTGGTGGCCGATGGCGAGTTTGCCGGTGGCTCCTACATTCATGTCCAGCGCTGGGTACACGCCATGAGCGACTGGGAGAAGCTGGCGCAAAAAGAGCAGGAAGACATTATCGGTCGCACCAAGCCCGACAACATCGAGTATGAATCTGCCGCCAAGCCGCTGACCGCCCACATCAAGCGGGTCAATCTCAAGACGCCGAAAGGGGAGTCCATGGAGATCCTGCGCCAGAGTATGCCCTGGGGCACCATGACCGAGCAGGGGCTCTACTTCATCTCCTGCTGCCGCACACCGCAGCACTTCAACGCCATGCTGGCCAGCATGTACAAGGGAGAGGGCAGCCACTTCGATCACCTGCTGCGCTTCACCAAGGCAGTGACCGGCGCGGCTTTCTTCGCCCCATCGGAGGGTTTTCTGATGGCGCAGGGCAAATAAGCCCGCCTGACGAAGACTCAGAAAACAAAAATCCCGGCCTTGGCCGGGATTTTTCGTTCAGGCTTGACCGCGATGACGCGGTAGCGGCCATTACGGAGTCTGTTCGAACAGCTCGAGGGCGGAGAGATAGAGCTCTTCGATATCGGTGTCGCTGGTCGGGGTGATGAAGATGGTGTCATCACCGGCGATGGTACCGAGGATCCCCTCTGCCTTGCCGAGGGAGTCGAGCAGGCGGGCGATCAGCTGGGCTGCGCCCGGGCTGGTGTGGATCACCACCAGTGCGCCGTTGTGATCGACGTCCAGCACCAGATTCTTGAGCGGGCTGGAGGTGGTGGGCACGCCCAGTTCCACCGGCAGGCAGTAGACCATCTCCATCTTGGCATTGCGAGTGCGAACGGCGCCGAAGCGGCTCAGCATGCGCGATACCTTGGACTGGTTGATGTTCTCGAAGCCCAGCTCTTGCAGGGCGGTGACGATTTCTGCCTGGGAGCCAAAGCGCTCTTCTTTCAGCAAGGCTTTAAAGGCCTTGGCCAGTTTTTCTTGCTTGTCGTTGTGTTTCATCTTGGTCTCACGAATGAGGAGGTGTGGCGGCCTGTGCGATACAGGCGGCAGATACGAACAGCGGGGCCATTTTGCATTCATATGCCGTTTTTTGCAAGGAAGCGGCGCTTGTTCTGCATATTGATTCAAAAATGGCTTGCATCAACCTTTATTCGGGATAGAATCGGGATGAAATTTTGAAAACTTATTCAATTGGGCTGTATGGGTATTGAATTAATAGGTATCGAGAAGTCCTGGCACAAGGTGCCGGTTCTGCAACAGGTCAGCTTTCGAACATCTCCCGGTGAAACCTTGGTGTTGCTGGGCCCGAGCGGTGCTGGCAAGAGTTCCCTGCTACGGATGATGAACCTGCTTGATACCCCGGATGCGGGTGTTCTGCGGATTGGTGAAAGTGAATTTTCTTTCCCGAACTCCCTCTCTGCTGCCGAATTCAACCGCCAGTCCCAACTGCTGCGTCGCAAGGTGGGCATGGTGTTCCAGCAGTACAATCTCTGGCCACATCTCACTGTGATGGAGAATCTGATTGAAGCGCCGGTCAAGGTGCTTGGCATGAGCAAGGAGGCCGCTATCGAGAAGGGGGCCTATCTGCTGGCCCAGCTGCAACTGGCCGACAAGCGCGATGCCTGGCCGGCACGTCTCTCCGGCGGCCAGCAGCAGCGGGTGGCCATTGCCCGTACCCTGATGATGGACCCGGAAGTGCTGCTGTTTGACGAGCCGACCGCCGCCCTCGATCCCGAGATCACCAAGGAGGTGGCCGAGATCATCCGTAACCTGAGCCAGACCGGCATTACCCAGGTGGTGGTGACCCACGAGGTCGACTTTGCCCGCAAGGTAGCCAGCCAGGTGATTTATCTGGAGAAGGGGCGGATCATCGAATCCGGCACCGCTGCCATTTTCCAATCCCCGCAAACCAGCCGGTTTGCCGAATTCTTGATGCATTGATATTGAATCGATAAGGAAGCTGTCATGAAAAAGAGTCTGTTGTTGGTTGCTGCCATGGGTCTGTTGAGTACCTCCGTCATGGCCAAAGAGATCAAGTTCGCCACCGAAGCCACCTACGCACCGTTCGAATATCTGGATGACAAGAACGAGTTTCAGGGTTTTGACATCGATCTGGCCCGCGCCATCTGCGAGCAGGCCAAGCTGGAGTGCAGCTTCCACAACCAGGCCTTTGACAGCCTGATCCCCAGCCTCAAATTCCGTCGCTACGATGCTGCCATCGCCGCCATGGACGTAACCCCTGAGCGCTCCGCGCAGGTCGATTTCTCTGACATCTACTACGAGAACTCGGCAGTATTCGTCGCCAAGAAAGGGGCCTTCAAGGGGCCGGAAGAGATGGTAGACAAGACTGTCGGCGTGCAGAACGGTACCTCTCACCAGTCCTATCTGGTGGATAACTGGGTGAGCAAGGGCCTGCTGACCGTGCCGTACGCCAGCTACCAGAGCGCCTTCCTCGACATGATGAATGGCCGTACCGACGGTGTCTTTGCCGATACTGCAGTTGCTGCCGATTGGCTGAAGCAGCACAAGGAGTATGCGGTGGTGGGTGCGCCAGTGACCGATGCCAAGTACTTCGGTACCGGCTTTGGCATCGCGGTCGCCAAGGGCAATCAGGAGCTGCTGACCCAGCTGAACAAGGGGCTGGCCGAGATCAAGGCCAACGGCACCTATCAGAAAATCTTCGACAAATACTTCGCGCAGTAAGCCATGTTGAGCCTGTTGTTGGATGCAGCCTGGATGACCCTCGGGCTGGCCTTGGCATCACTGGTCGGGGGCATGGTATTGGCACTGGCGTTCAGTGCCGCCGAGCTCAGCAAGCAGCGTGCGCTGGTGTGGCCGGTGGCCACTCTGACCACGCTGATCCGTGGTCTGCCCGAGTTGCTGGTGGTGCTGTTCATCTACTTCGGCTCGACCCAGGTGCTGTTCCTCATCACTGGCGAGTATGTGGAGTTCAGCCCGTTCGCCTGTGGCGTGCTGGCGCTCTCCCTGCTGTTCGCCAGCTATGCGACCCAGACCCTGCGGGCGGCGCTCAATGCGGTGCCTTCAGGTCAACGGCTGGCGGCGCTGGCGCTGGGTTTGAGCAAGAGCCACATCTTCTTTCGCATCGTGTTGCCGCAGGCGTGGCGTCATGCCTTGCCGGGTCTCGGCAACCAGTGGTTGGTATTGCTGAAAGATACCGCGCTGGTGTCGCTTATCGGGGTCAACGAGATGATGCGTCAGGCCCAGATGGCCTCGGCCAGTACCTATGAGCCGTTCACCTGGTATGCCGCCGCCGCCCTCATCTATCTGGCCATCAGTCTGGTGAGTGAATATGGCCTCGGGCTGGCTGCCCGCTACACCCGCCGCTACGGAGGCTAACTGATGCAAGAGTATCTCGTTACGTTGCTGGGCGGTCTTGTCACCACGCTGGAGCTGACCCTGTTCAGCCTGCTGCTGGGGATTGTGTTGGCAGCCCTGATGACCTGGGTGTTGGAGCTGCGCCTGCCGGTGGCGACCCAGCTGGTGCAACTGTGGGTGCTGCTCTTTACCGGGACGCCGCTGCTCATTCAGATCTTCCTGATTTACTATGGGCCGGGCCAGTTCGAGTGGCTGAAAGCCAGCCCGCTCTGGCCGTTGCTCAAGCAGCCCTGGTTCTGCGCCGTGCTGGCGCTGGGCCTAAACACGGCGGCCTATTCCACCCGGTTGTTCAAGGGGGCGCTCGATGCCATCCCAGCTGGTGAGGTGGAGGCGTGTCGTGCGCTTGGTTTTAATGGCCGCCAGACCTTGTGGATGAAGGTGCGCCACGCCGCCCGTCATCTGGTGCCTGCCTACTCCAACGAGGTGATCCTGGTGCTCAAGGGGAGCTCCCTCGCCAGTACCATCACCATCATGGACATCATGGGGCTGGCGCAGGGGTTGAACGCCCAGACCTACGATACCCTGGCGGTGTTCGGGGTGGCTGGCGGGCTTTATCTGGCGATGAACGGATTGTTAACAATTGGTTTTCGCTGGTGTGAAAAACGGGCGCTGGCATTCCAATCCTGAGACCTTCAAATCTACCTCTTTATGGTAAGGAGAAGTGCAGAAAAACTGTGCTTCTCCTCCAACTTTTTGTATTTCCCTCCAATTTTTGCTCCCGCATGTTTCGTGGCTCACAGAACCCGTGACTGCAACTGTTATCAGATTGTTTTTTATGGGGGGATCCATTAAGGTTGGGCGCACAACAACAAACAACCTTAAACCTACGCTTAAACATGGAGTTGATCATGAAAGTTGCCGTTCTGGGTGCCGCTGGTGGCATCGGTCAAGCCCTCGCTCTGCTGTTGAAAAACCGTCTGCCGGCTGGCTCCGAGCTGAGCCTGTATGACATCGCCCCGGTTACCCCGGGTGTGGCCGTTGACCTCAGTCATATTCCTACCGACGTCGCCATCAAGGGCTTCTGCGGTGAAGATCCGACTCCTGCGCTGGTTGGGGCCGATGTGGTGCTGATCTCCGCCGGTGTGGCACGCAAGCCGGGGATGGATCGCTCCGACCTGTTCAATATCAACGCCGGTATCGTCAAGAATTTGGTCGAGAAGTGCGCGGCCACTTGCCCGAAAGCACTGATCGGCATCATCACCAACCCGGTCAACACCACTGTGGCTATCGCCGCCGAAGTGCTGAAGAAAGCCGGTGTCTATGACAAGCGTCGCCTGTTCGGTGTCACCACTCTGGACGTGATCCGCGCCGAGACCTTCGTGGCCGCTGCCAAAGGGTTGAACATCGACAAGGTACGCGTCAACGTGATCGGTGGTCACAGTGGCGTCACCATTCTGCCGCTGCTCTCCCAGATTGAAGGCGCCTCCTTCACCGCTGAAGAAGTGGCAGCCATGACCAAGCGCATCCAGAATGCCGGTACCGAAGTGGTGGAAGCCAAAGCCGGTGGCGGTTCTGCGACCCTCTCCATGGGTCAGGCGGCTTGCCGTTTTGGTCTCTCCCTTATCAAGGGTCTGCAGGGCGAAGCCAACGTTGTTGAGTGCGCCTACGTGGAAGGCAACGGCGAGCACGCCACCTTCTTCGCGCAGCCGGTACTGCTGGGCAAGAACGGTGTCGAAACCGTACTGGATTACGGCAAGCTGAGCGCGTTCGAGCAGGAAGCGATGGAAGGCATGCTGGCTACCCTGAAAGCCGATATCCAGCTGGGTGTCGATTTCGTCAAGTAAGCGGGTCAACCGTGCCAACAAGGGAGCTTCGGCTCCCTTTTGTATTGATGAGATCCGCCCAGCAGGCTAAGGGGATGGGGCTTGGTGCCGATAACAGAGTGCAGCAGGAGATCCTTATGATGAAACCCCTTACCCTTCTCGTTCTTGTCGGTGCATTCACCGCGCCCCTTTATGGCGCCGAGGCGGTATCGGCTGCCGTATCGAGCGATGCGCCTGCAGCAAGTGCATCGGCACCGACAGCAAGCAGTGCTGCGGTGGCAACGGCCCCTGTCTCTGCCGCTACGGCCACTCCCACTCCCTCTGAGGCTGCCCCCGTCTTGCTTCCGGCTGAGCCGGTCACGCCCGTTGCCAGCAGTGGCGAGGGGGCCGCGCCGCTGCCAAAACCGGCTGAACCTGCTGCTGTGGTTGCTCCTCCCGCACCTCTGGCCGCAGGCGAGTTGCAGGCGGTGCCGCTCTATCGTCAGGACGAGCTGCTCAACTGGATTGAGCAGGGGCGCCACCTCACTCAGGTGAAGCAGGATCGCTGTCAGCTGACTCAGGATATCGAAGCGCGCGCCTCGGTGATGAAGATCCCGGCCTATCAATTCCTCTGGGGGGATATGCTGGCGTGGGGGGTCTGTACCAAGTCCAACGCCGAGCTCGGGGTGCAATATATGTGGGAGGCGGCCAATCAGGGGTTGGCGCCGGCGCTGGAGCAGCTGGGTCGCTACTACTGGAAAGGAACTTTGGTGCAGAAGGATTTGGTGCGAGCCGAGACCCTGATGCGCGAGGCGGCCAGCCTCGGTTTTCTGCGGGCCCGCATCGAGTGGGTCGAGATGCTGTTGCAGGGGATGGGCAGTCCGCTCGATTATGAGGACGCCTATCGCTGGCTCCATGGCTCCGTCATAGGTGACAAGGCGCTGCACCAGAAGGCGGCGACTCTGCTCAACCGTCTTGGCAACCGGATGCCGGCCAACGTGGTGGCCCGCGCCAAGGCGATGCACTGATCCAAAAAAATGACCCACAGGTCTGCACCTGTGGGTCCGGTTCCAGCCGCCGTGCCATGACAGGCCGGAACCTCCCTCTGTTATATGGCTGCCCGCGCCTTAGAGATCTTGATGGGGGCCAAAAACTTCGTAATGGAGCTGCCCCGTTGGTACCCCAGCAGCCAGCAGCTGCCGCTTGATCTCTTGCATGAAGCCGACAGGGCCACAGAAGTAGTAGTGGGCCTGCGGCGTGATGCGCTCCTTCACGGCAGTCAGATCCATGGTGCCGGCCAGGTCGTAATCTTCGCTCTGCACATCACTGGCCTCCGGCTCCCTATACCAGACCCGGCTCAGCAAGTTGGGATGCTGGCGGGATTTTTGCTGAATATCCTCCCGGAAGGCGTGTACAGCGCCCTGTTCGCAGGCGTGCAGCCAGGTGATCTCGGCCTGATGGCCGCTCGCCAGCAGCTGGTTGAGTATGCTCATCATCGGCGTCACGCCGACACCGGCTGAGAGCAGTACCACCGGGGTCTGGCTGTCGGCTGTCAGGTAGAAATCGCCGGTAGGGGGCATCACCTCGATCTTGTCACCCGCCTGCAGGTGATCGTGCAGCAGGTTGGAGACCTGGCCCAGCGGCTCACGCTTGACGCTGATGCGGTAATCCTGCCCGTTGGGGGCATCGGAGAGGGAGTACTGGCGGATCTCCTGATATTCCAGCTCGGGGTGAACCAGCTTGATGCTGAGGTATTGGCCCGGTTTGAAGGTCAGTACCTGCTTGCCATCTTCCGGCGCCAGCAGGAAGGAGGTGATGAGGTCGCTCTCGGCTCGCTTCTCCTTGATGATGAAGGTGCGGGTACCTTGCCAGCCGCCATCCTGATTGGCCTTCTCCTGATAGATCTCCTGCTCGCGGCCGATGAAGATGTCGGCCAGCACGCCATACGCCTTGCCCCATGCCTCCAGCACCTCGTCGGTGACCGCACTTCCGCCCAATTCTTTGAGCGTGGCCAAGAGATGACTACCTACAATGTGATATTGTTCCGGCTGGATCAGGAATCCGGTATGTTTGTGCGCAATCCGCTCGACCGCACCGGCGAGCGCTCCCAGATTGTCGATATTCTTTGCATACGCGGCGACTGCATTGAACAGGGCCAGCGGCTGGCCGCCACTGCGTTGGTGGGCCAGGTTGAAGATATCTTTCAGCTCAGGGTTATGGCTGAACATCCGCTGGTAGAAGTGCTGGGTGAGGGCAGGGCCTGCCGATTCGAGCAGCGGAATGGTGCTTTTGATGACGGCAACGGTGGTTTGATCTAGCATAGGGCCTCGTTCTAATTAAACATATAAAATGTCATTTAATAAGTGGCATCCTAGATGTTTATTTGATTTGAATCAATACTCCACTTTTCGCATCGCGCTAATCAGGTTTTATGAGACTAACCAGTTATACAGATTTTGGATTGAGAGCCCTGCTCTATCTTGCCACCCTGCCGGAAGGGGAGTTGTCGAGCGTTGCCAAGGTATCGGCCCTGTATGGCGTTTCCCGCAACCACATGGTGAAGGTGGTCAATCAGCTGGTGAAGCTGGGCTATCTGCAATCCCAGCGGGGCAAGAATGGTGGTATTCGCATGGCTTGCGATCCCGCCACCATCAATATCGGGCAGGTGATCAGGGCGCTGGAAGGTAATCTGGACGGCATTGACTGCGGCTCGCCCGCTTGCCACATCGTCTCTGTCTGTCTGCTCAAGAGTGCGCTGAAAGAGGCGATGGATGCGTTTCTGGCGGTGATGGACAGCTATACGCTGCAAGACCTGCTGGCCAACCGTGACGAGCTACAGAGGGTGTTTGGCGAGTTGATCCCGACGCTGGTGCTGGAGCCGGATGATGAAGATGAGCAATGACGATGAGCAATAGAAAAGGGCTGCCACTGGCAGCCCTTTTTCAATCTTGCGAATCCGACTCCGCTCGGTACGATGCCGGCATGATCCGCGCCATCTTTACCATGTTGTTCTCCACATCGAGGATTTCGATAGGATAACCGGCCAGCCGGATCCCGATGTTGGGCTGGGGGATCTCCTCCAGATATTCGAGGATCAGGCCGTTGAGGGTACGCGGGCCGTCGATGGGCAGGTGCCAGTTCATCTCCTTGTTCAGCTCACGAATATTGGCTGAGCCTTCGACCAGATAAGAACCATCTGACTGGGGATGGATCTCGTCGCTCGGCGCTGGCGTCATGGAGGTGGTGAAGTCGCCCACGATCTCTTCCAGAATGTCGTCCAGAGTGATTAGACCTTGAATATCGCCGTATTCGTCGACGATAAGGCCAATTCGCTCCTTGTTGCGCTGGAATTTGGCCAGCTGCACGTTGAGCGGCGTTCCTTCCGGAATGAAGTAAATCTCGTCCACTTCCCGCAACAGACTCGATTTGTTGAACAGATCCCTGGCTACCAGCCGCAGGGCATCGCGCGCGTGCAAAAAGCCGACAACGTCGTCGATATTGTCGCGATAGAGGAGGATTTTGGTGTGTGCGCAGTGGGCCAGCTGGCGCTGGATGCTCTTCCAGTCATCGTTGATGTCGATGGCGTAGATATCGCTGCGTGGCACCATGATGTCCTCGACCAGCATCTTGTCGAGATCCAGAATGCTCAGCAGCATCTCCTGATGACGCTGGGGGATCAGGTTACCCGCCTCATTGACGATGGTGCGCAGTTCCTCGGTGTTGAGGGAGTCATCCTTGTTGGGATTGATCTTCAGCATCTTGAGCAGGCCGCTGGTGATGCCGTTGATCAGCCAGACCAGCGGTGAGAGCGGCACCATCAGCCCCTTGAGGATCCAGGAGGCGGGATAGGCGATCTTCTCCGGAAACATGGCGGCCAGGGTCTTGGGGGTCACTTCACCGAATACCAGTACCACCAGGGTCAGCCCGAAGGTGGCGATGGCGACCCCGAGATCACCAAACAGCCGGATACAGACGATGGTGGCGATGGCGGAGGCGAGGATATTGACCAGATTGTTGCCGATCAGGATCAGCCCCAGCAGGCGATCGGGGCGGGCGAGCAGTTGCTCAACGCGACGTGCGGCTTTGTGTTTGGTCTGTGCCAGATGCCGCAGTTTGTAGCGGTTGATGGACATCAGACCGGTTTCGGCACTGGAGAAAAAGGCGGAAAGAAGGATCAAGATAACGAGAACAATCAGTAATGTACTCGTTGAGATGCTGTCCAAAAAGGGCTCCTGTTGGATGGTATGGCTAAAAGAGTATAGGTGTCAGCTCAACAGCACTTCTTTGACGAAGCGGCTGCCAAAGTAGGCAAGAGTCAGGATGAAGCTGCCAATCAGACTGAGCGTGATGACTTTGCGGCCGCGCCAGCCATAGGTGTGATGACCCCACAGCAGCAACACGTAAACACACCATGCCAGGATGGAGAGCACTGCCTTGTGAGACTTGCCCTGGGCGAACATATCTTCGAGGAAGAAGAGGCCGGAGGCGATGGAGAGTGTAAGTAGCAGCACCCCTGCAGAGATCAACTGAAACAGTCGTTTCTCCACCGTCATCAGTGGCGGCATGGCTGGCAGGTTGCTGATTTTTCGAGATTTAAGCTGTTTGTCCAGACAGGCGAGCTGCAGCGCAAACAGACAGGCGATCATCAATACCGAGTAGGCCATCAGGGCGAGGCCGATGTGCAGCAACAGCTGGGGATGGGCCTCCAGATGGGTTATGTAGCGACCCGGGATCAAGGCGCTGGCAGCCAGCAACAGGGCCGAGAAGCTGTAGACCACCGGCAGCAGGATCCAGCCGTTGAAGCGGCGGGTTACGCAAGTCATGAAGCAACTGATAATAAGGCTGACCAGCGAGGCAACGTTGAGCATGCTCAGGTTCTGGCCGTAACTCTGCAATACCTCTGAACCGAGGGCGCTGGCGTGGGCGATCAGGGCCAATCCGATACAGGCAAACAGGGAGCGCTGTCCCACCGGCTTGGCGCTCAGTAACAGATGCAGGGAGGCGATGATGGCCAGCAGATAAAACGCCAGGGCCAGAACAGAGATTACGATCATAACCAGGTCGTTGTTGCACAAGCTTTTGAGGGTAAGAGGGGCAGTATACCTTGCACGAGAAGTGCTCGCCAGTTGTGCAACGGCCGATCTGCCCATATATAGGGAGAAGCTCCCTGCTGCTGCGGTGCGGTGAATAATCGTCCTCGCGCCCGCTCTGGGTTATAATGCCCCCAATTTATTACGCCAAGAACCGGAATCCGTCATGTTTGAGAATTTGACTGAACGACTCTCGCGCACCTTGCGCAATGTCAGTGGCCGTGGTCGCCTGACCGAAGACAATATCAAGGAAACCCTGCGTGAAGTCCGCATGGCGCTGCTCGAGGCGGATGTCGCCCTGCCGGTCGTGCGTGATTTCGTGGCGCGTGTCAAAGAGCGCGCAGTCGGGCAGGAAGTGGCCAAATCCCTGAGCCCGGGCCAGGCATTCATCAAGATTGTGCACGGTGAACTGGTCACCGTAATGGGGGAGGCCAACGAACAGCTCAACCTGGCTGCCCAGCCGCCTGCGATCATCCTGATGGCCGGTCTGCAGGGGGCCGGTAAGACCACCACAGTTGGCAAACTGGCCAAGCTGCTCAAAGAGCGCAGCAAGAAGAAGGTGCTGGTAGTTAGTGCCGACGTCTATCGTCCGGCGGCGATCAAACAGCTTGAAACCTTGGCCAATGACATCGGTGTCGACTTCTTCCCGAGCGATGCCAGCCAGAAGCCGGTCGATATCGCCACCGCCGCCATCGATCAGGCGCGCAAGAAATTCTATGACGTGGTGATCGTCGATACTGCCGGTCGTCTGCACGTAGACAGCGAGATGATGGCCGAGATCCAGGATCTGCATGCCACCATCAAGCCGGTCGAGACCCTGTTCGTGGTGGATGCCATGACCGGTCAGGATGCCGCCAACACCGCCAAGGCGTTCAATGAAGCGCTGCCGCTCACCGGTGTCATCCTTACCAAGGCGGACGGCGATGCCCGTGGTGGTGCCGCCCTGTCGGTGCGTCACATCACCGGCAAGCCGGTCAAGTTTATCGGTATGGGTGAAAAGACCGATGCGCTGGAGCCGTTCCACCCGGATCGTCTCGCCTCCCGTATCCTCGGTATGGGCGATGTGCTCTCTCTGATCGAGGAAGTCGAGCGCAACGTCGATAAAGAGAAAGCGGCCAAGCTGGCCAGCAAGGTCAAGAGTGGCAAGGGTTTCGATCTGGAAGATTTCCGCGAGCAGCTGGCCCAGATGCGCAACATGGGCGGTATGATGGGGATGCTCGACAAGCTGCCCGGCATGTCCGGTCTGCCGGATAACGTGAAAGATCAGATGGATGACAAGCTCACCGTGCGAATGGAGGCGATCATCAGCTCCATGACGCCCAAGGAGCGCGCCCATCCCGATCTTATCAAGGGGTCCCGCAAACGCCGTATCGCCGCAGGTTCCGGCATGCAGGTACAGGATGTGAACAAGCTGCTCAAGCAGTTCACCGAGATGCAGCGCATGATGAAGAAAATGTCCGGTAAAGGCGGCATGCGCAAGATGATCAGCCAGATGAAGAACATGATGCCCCCCGGTTTCGGTGGCGGTCGCGGCCCGTTCTGATCCGGCCTGCGTGTTGATGGGGGTCTGCAGTTGCAGGCCCCTTTTCATTGCCGCTCTGCGCAAAAAATGGCTGGCTTGGTTGCAATTATTACGAATCCAAGTAGAATTACGCGGCTTATTTTAAGCTAGGGTCCGCGTGTTTGCGGGCCTTGTTCATTAGATGTTAATGAGGACGATATGGTAACCATTCGTTTACAACGTGGTGGCGCGAAAAAGCGTCCGTTCTACCAGGTAGTAGTTTCTGACAGCCGTTGCGCCCGTGACGGTCGCTTCATCGAGCGCGTTGGTTTCTTCAACCCGGTTGCTGCTGGTCAAGCTGAAAAGCTGAACCTGGACCTGGCTCGTATCGAGCATTGGGTTGCTACTGGTGCCGCTGTTTCTGACCGCGTTGCCAAGCTGATCAAAGACGCTAAAAAAGCTGCTTAATCAGCCCAACGGTAAGGAGTTAAGGTGGAAAAACCTGTAGTTCTGGGCACCCTGGGTACCGTTTATGGCATCAAGGGCTGGCTTAAAGTGAACTCCTTCACCGATGTTGCCGAAGCGATTTTCGATTACAACCCCTGGCTGATTAGTCAGAACGGGGCGTGGCGTGAAATCCGGGTTTCATCCTGGAAACGTCACAACAAGGGTCTGATCTGCAAACTCGATGGTATCGATGTGCGCGAAGATGCCCTGGCATTGACCAATGTCGAGATTGGCGTACCCGCCGATCTGTTGCCTGCGTTGCCTGAAGGTGAGTTCTACTGGCGTGACCTGATTGGTTGCTCCGTGGTGACCACCAAGGGATACGACCTGGGCAAGGTGACCGAATTGATGGAAACCGGCTCCAACGATGTGTTGGTGGTTGAGGCCAATGTAAAAGATGCCTTTGGTGCAAAGGAGCGGTTGATTCCGTTCTTGGAAGAGCAGGTGATCAAGAATATTGATCTGACTGCTCGAACAATCGAAGTTGATTGGGATCCTGGTTTCTAGTTTCCCGCGCTAACACGGGTGCCGGAGGTTTCTTATGTGGATTGGGGTTATTAGCCTCTTCCCTGAAATGTTCCGAGCCATTACCGAGCACGGGGTAACGGGTCGGGCCGTCAAGAGTGGCCTGCTGCAGATTGAGTGCTGGAACCCCCGGGAGTTTACCCACGATAAACACCGTACGGTCGATGATCGTCCTTATGGTGGTGGGCCCGGCATGTTAATGATGGTTCAGCCGCTGCGTGACGCGATTCATGCAGCCAAGCAAGCGGCGGGAGACGGGGCGAAAGTCATCTATCTCTCTCCTCAGGGACGCAAGCTGACTCAAGCGGGCGTAACCGAGTTGGCGACGAATCAGAAACTGATTCTGGTAGCCGGTCGATACGAAGGTATCGATGAACGCGTGATACAAACCGAAGTCGACGAAGAGTGGTCTATCGGGGATTACGTGTTAAGTGGTGGCGAGTTGCCTGCCATGACCCTGATCGATGCGGTTTCGCGTCTGGTCCCGGGGGTTTTGGGTGATCAGGCCAGTGCCGAGCAAGACTCCTTCACGGATGGCTTGCTGGATCATCCCCACTACACTCGGCCGGAGGTGTTGGATGGATTGGTGGTGCCCGAGGCGCTGACAAGCGGCAATCACGAAGTGATTCGACGCTGGCGTCTCAAGCAGTCGCTCGGACGAACCTGGCAAAGAAGGCCGGAACTTATTAACAACCTAGCTCTGACTGACGAGCAAGAATCACTTCTTGCCGAGTATGTCCGCGAAGTGCGTGACAGCGTTAAGTAGAGTTTTCAGTTTATCCTAGGTAAGGAAAGACAATGAGCAAGATTATTC
This sequence comes from Aeromonas sp. 6P, assembly GCF_051919525.1. Taxonomy (NCBI): domain Bacteria; kingdom Pseudomonadati; phylum Pseudomonadota; class Gammaproteobacteria; order Aeromonadales; family Aeromonadaceae; genus Aeromonas; species Aeromonas sp. 6P. The sequence goes on from NZ_JBQBEO010000002.1 coordinate 564,585, forward strand.
AGCAGCTTGAACAAGAGCAACTGCGTACCGACATCCCGGCTTTTGCCCAGGGCGACACTGTACGTGTTCAAGTTCGTGTTAAAGAAGGTGGTAAAGAGCGTCTGCAGGCTTTCGAAGGCATCGTTATTGCCAAGCGTAACCGCGGTCTGCACTCTGCTTTCACCGTTCGCAAGATCTCCAACGGCGAAGGTGTTGAGCGTGTATTCCAGACTCACTCTCCGCTGATCCACAGTGTAGAACTGAAGCGTCGTGGTGATGTTCGCCGCGCCAAACTGTACTACCTGCGCAACCTGTCCGGCAAAGCTGCTCGTATCAAAGAGAAGCTCAACTAATTCGATTCGAATTGGTGTCGGTATGTCGGCAAATAGCTCGACAGGTAGTGAAAAGGCTCGCCAATGGCGAGCCTTTTTTGTATCCGTCTATTGGCTATCTGGGAGCCGTTACTGGATGACCCGAACTACCGAGTTGTCTCGCCCGAAGGGGCCTGGCACATAGTCATCCGCTGCCCAGTCATTCTCGTAGAGGGTTTCCCCTGCCGGGGTGATGAGCTGGTAGCAATATTCGAAGTAACCCGGGCCGTCGGTCGGCAGATTGAGGGTGGCTTTGAACTCGCCGCTCTTCATGCGCTTCAGCTCGACCGGTTGCCACTGGGTGAACTCGCCGATCAGCATCACCTGTTCCGCCCCTGCTGCTGCCTCTTTCTCTACGGCAAAGGTCACCTTGACCTCGGGCTTGGACTTTAAAAACTGTTTGATCAGTGGCATGACGCCTCCTTGTCTGTGAGTTAAAAATGGCTCCTGTCTATTTTTATACCACCATATGACAAAGATGTTGATAAGGCAGATCAAGTCGGCAAGGCAAAATAGCGTTGCAGCAAACTGTGGGTAAAGTCGATCTTGAGATAGAAGCCGCGGGGCAGGGTCATGATGGGTTGACCATCGCGGCCGATGGCGCGAGTCAGCGCCTTGTTGTTGGCCGCCTTGGGCCGCAGTTGCATCACCTGGCCGTGGCGTGCGCTGATCTGCTCCACTTCTCCCAGCACTATCATGTCCATTAGCTCCTCCCAGTCCTGACGCAGTAGCCGATCTTCCTCTTCATTCGGGCTCCACATCAGCGGCATGCCGACTCGCCGCTCGCCAACCGGGATCTCCCGACTGCCTTCCACCGGGATCCAGAGCACCCGGGAGAGCTTGTTGCGTACGTTGGACTCCTCCCAGCGCTGGCCGCTGACGCCGATCAGCGGGGCGACGCAGACGAAGGTGGTCTCCAGCGGTTTGCCTTGAGGATCCACGGGGATCGTCTTGAGTTCGATCCCCAGCTCCGGGAAGTCCTGCTCCGGCTTGCTCCCTGCGCTGGCTCCCAGTTGCAGCTCGATCAACTGACCGACCCACCCCTTGTCACGGCGCAGGTCTTTGGGCACCGCAACACCAGCCTCGGCGGCCAGCTGCGCCAGCGTGAAGCCGGCCATGGCATAGGCGCGGCTCAATAACTCCTGCTCGGATTGGGGATTGCTTGGCATAGTTGGCTCCATCTTGCTCGCCATATTCTAACAGGGGAGGATCCCGAGAAGGATCGCTGTTTTTATAACCGATCCTGAGTGGATAAGATCAAATGCAGAGAATTTGGGGGCTATCAGTTCATCATTATGATTTTAAAGGATTTTGTCTGTTTTATCGAGCAGTAAGCCAGGTCTGGTTTGACCTCGAAATAGTTGTCCAAGGGTTTGTGCATGATGTTACACACAGTTATCCACAGAAATCTTGGATAAGTGGATGAAAGTGATTGGAGTCGCTGATATGTTACAAAAAATTGTGAATGCCACCCCATTTTTACAGGGTAAACGGGGTAGATATTGTGCCACTCCTGTGGATAATTTCGCCGCGGTGGATCTTTGAGCAGTTGAACTTGTTCACAATCCGGATCATGGATCTGACTCTTGGGGGAACATGGACCTAGATCCAGTTGCCTTATCTCAAGTTTATAAAAAATAATGATTTTTTATATTTTATGTCGCGTGGTGATACGGAGGGGCACTTTTCGCGTACAGTTAAAAAGTACTGTATATACCCGTTTGCTAACAGCTTTATGCACAGCCTGGGTGGGCAACTTGGGGGCGCGGATCCTTGGATTTGTTTATAAGTATGTTTGAAATCGAAAGTTATTCATGAAACAGGGGATTCACTCCTTGTTTGCTGCCACGGAGTGAATGTGGAACAATCTCCTTATAGATTCAGCCTTTATAAGGTGATCACGTGATTGATGGCGACGGATTTCGTCCCAATGTCGGTATCGTGATCTGTAACCGTGAAGGACAAGTGTTGTGGGCTAAACGCTATGGGCAGCACTCCTGGCAGTTTCCGCAGGGGGGGGTTGATGATGGTGAAACGCCAGAGCAGGCCATGTATCGAGAGCTGTATGAGGAGATTGGCCTCAAGCCCGAAGATGTGACCATCATGGCCACCAGTCGTAACTGGCTAAAGTACCGTTTACCCAAACGTCTTGTCCGCTGGGACAGTTCACCGGTCTGTATTGGCCAAAAACAAAAATGGTTCCTGTTACAGCTGAATTCGGGCAAGGAGTCGCGGATCCAGTTCGGTTGTCATGGCCATCCCGAATTTGACGACTGGCGCTGGGTCAGCTTCTGGTATCCGGTGCGTCAGGTCGTCTCGTTCAAGCGGGAGGTTTACCGCCGGGTCATGAAAGAGTTTGCCCCGCTGGCGATGCCAGTGCCGGTAGTGCAGGTCAACAAGAAGGATGGGCGGCGCAACCGCGCCCGTTAAGGAGCACAGATTAGTTGTTAACGGAACTGAGACGTATCGTCGAGAGCATGGCCGAGGCCAATACCCTCGAGCAGGCCTTGCAGGCATTGGTGAGCCAGACCCGGCACGCCATGGCAGTGGACTGCTGCTCCGTCTATGTCTCGGAACCCGAGGTGCGCCGCTATCGCTTGGCGGCTACCGACGGCTTGGCCCCGTCCGCAGTCGGCAAGGTGACTCTGCCTTACGAGCAAGGCATCGTCGGTCTGGTGGGTCAGCGGGAAGAGTTGATCAACCTGGCTGATGCCCCCGCGCACCCCAGTTTCAAATTCCTGCCCGATGTTGCCGAAGAGGCGTTCCGCTCCTTCCTCGGCGCTCCCATCATGCATCAGCGTCAGGTAGTCGGCATTCTGGTGGTGCAGCAGAAGGAGAGCCGCCGCTTCGATGAGGGGGAAGAGTCCTTCATGGTCACCCTGGCGGCCCAGCTGGCGGCGCGGATCGCCCAGGCGCAAGCCAAGGGGTGGTTGCAGAAGACCGACTGGAGCAAGCCGCTGCGTGGTATTGCCGGTGCCAGCGGCATCGCCATGGCCAAGGCCTGGGTGTGGCGGCCCCGTAAGGCGCTCTCGTCCATTACCCCGCGCAAGGATGAAGACCATGCCAGCCAGCTGGCGCGGCTGGAGCTGGCGGTTGAGGAGGTGCGCCACGATCTGGAGAGTCTGGCGCTGCGTTTTCGCGAGAGCTACAGCCAGGATTCGGTGGCGATCTTCGATATCTATCTCCATCTGCTCAGCGATCCCGGCTACATCAAGCCCATTCGCAACAAGGTGAGCAAGGAGCACTGGACTGCGGTCTCTGCGGTCAAGCTGATTAGCGATCGCTTGATCGAGCAGTTCAAGGGGATGAAGGATCCCTACCTGCAGGAGCGCTCCACCGACGTGAAGGATATTGCCCAGCGGCTGATCAGCCGACTGGTGCAGAATGAACCGGAACATATCTCCATCGGCGAGCCGGTGGTGCTGGTTGCCGACGAGGTGACAGCCACCATTCTGGCGGAAGTGCCCCGCGAGTATCTGACCGGGGTGGTCTCGCTCAAGGGGGGAACCAACTCCCATGCGGCCATTCTGGCCCGCGCCATGGGGGTGGCCGCCATCATGGGGGTCGATCTGCCCCTTGGTGACATAGGCGGTCGCATGCTGGTCGTCGATGGCTACAGCGGCGATCTCTTCATCGAGCCCAATCAGGTGATCCTGACCGAGTATCGTCAGCTGCTGAGCGAAGAGCGGGCGCTCGATACCCTGGTGCGCAGCGTCGACAACCTGCCATCCGAGACGGCCGACGGCACCAAGGTCTCCCTGTTGCTCAACGCCGGTCTCAGCGCCGATACCGAGATCTCCCTCAACCAGCTGGCGGACGGGGTCGGGCTCTATCGCACCGAGATCCCCTTCATGCTGCAGGAGAGCTTCCCCTCCGAGTGGGAGCAGACTGCCCGCTATCGCGGCATTCTGGAGACCTACCGCAACCGACCGGTCTGCATGCGGACGCTGGATGTGGGCGGCGACAAGCCGTTACCCTATTTCCCCATCGTCGAGGAAAACCCCTTCCTTGGCTGGCGGGGGATCCGGATCACCCTGGATCACCCCGAACTGTTTCTGGTGCAGCTCAAAGCGATGCTGAGGGCTAGTGAAGGGCTGGACAATCTGGCCATCATGCTGCCGATGATCAGCAGCGTCAGCGAAATCAAAGCCTCCCGTCGTCTGCTGGATCAGGCGTGGCGAGAGGTGTCGGAAGAGGCGGCGAGCCGCGATGCAGTGATCCGCTACCCCAGCCTAGGGGTGATGATCGAGGTGCCCTCAGCCCTCTTTATCTTGCCGGAGATGGCGCCGCTCATCGACTTCTGGTCTGTGGGCAGTAACGACCTTACCCAGTACCTGCTGGCGGTGGATCGCAACAACTCCCGCGTTGCCAACATCTACGATGCCTTCCATCCTGCGGTGATCCGCGCCCTGCAACAGCTGGTTGATGCTTCCCATCGCTACCAGAAGCCGGTGTCGGTGTGTGGCGAGCTGGCCGGTGATCCGGTCGGTGTATTGCTGCTGCTGGCCATGGGTTATCGCCGCTTCAGTATGAATACCCACAACATCGCCCGGATCAAGTACGTGCTGCGTCAATCCACCCTGAGCGAGTTGACCGAACTGATGGCCGATGGCCTCAAACATGACAACCCCCACGTACTGCGCGGCCTGTTTGCCCGCTATCTGGAGGAGCATGGTTTGGGCGGTTTGCTGCGAGCCGGTCATAAATCGAAACAGAGTGATTGATAATCATGCCTTGTCCCTGCTGACGAATGATCGGAAAATGCGGCTTTTATTTTGACTGGGGCCGCATATGCAGCACGATGGATATTGGGTTTTCTCGCAGATTGATCCCGTAGCATTCAGTTTGGGACCACTATCGGTACGCTGGTATGGTCTCATGTACCTGTTCGGTTTTGCGTTTGCCATGTGGCTTGCCGGCCGTCGCGCCGATACACCGAATAGCGGCTGGACCCGCAACGAGGTGTCGGATCTGCTGTTCTACGGTTTCCTCGGGGTGATCCTCGGTGGCCGTGTCGGTTACGTGCTGTTCTACAACTTCGATCTCTTCCTCGCGGATCCCACCTATCTGTTCAAGATCTGGACCGGCGGTATGTCGTTCCACGGTGGTCTGATCGGGGTGATCACCGCGATGATCTGGTTTGCCCACAAGACCAAGCGCCACTTCTTCACCGTGGCCGACTTTGTGGCACCGCTCATTCCGTTTGGTCTCGGCGTTGGCCGGATCGGCAACTTCCTCAACGGCGAGCTGTGGGGCCGGGTCACCGATGTGCCCTGGGCCATCATCTTCCCGGAGGCGGGCCCCGAGCCGCGTCATCCCTCCCAGCTCTACCAGTTCGCACTGGAAGGGGTGGTGCTGTTCATCATCCTCAACCTGTTCTGGCGCAAGAATCCGCCCCGTGGTGCCATCTCCGGCATGTTCCTGCTGTTCTACGGCCTGTTCCGCTTCCTGGTGGAGTTTGTGCGCCAGCCGGACAGCCAGCTCGGTCTCTACTTCCAGGAAATTAGCATGGGCCAGATCCTCTCCACCCCGATGATTATCGCCGGTGCCCTGATGATTTGGGTTGCCTACAAGCGTCCGCAGTTGTTCGGTAATGCCGTGAAGGAGGTGAAATAATGCGAGCTTATCTCGACCTGATGCAGAAAATCCTCGATGAGGGCACCGTCAAGTCAGACCGTACCGGCACCGGTACTGTCTCCCTGTTCGGCCATCAGATGCGCTTCAATCTGGCGGAAGGTTTCCCGCTGGTGACCACCAAGAAGTGCCACCTGCGCTCCATCATTCACGAGCTGCTCTGGTTCCTCAATGGCGATACCAATACCGCCTATCTGAAGGAAAATGGCGTCAGCATCTGGGATGAGTGGGCCGACGAGAATGGCGATCTGGGGCCGGTTTACGGCGCGCAGTGGCGCTCCTGGTCTGCGGCCGACGGCTCTGTCATCGACCAGATCCAGAAGGCGGTGGATGACATCAAGCACAACCCGGATTCGCGCCGTATCATCGTATCCGCCTGGAACGTGGGCGAGCTGGACAAGATGGCGCTGGCTCCCTGCCACGCCTTCTTCCAGTTATGTGGCGGACGGTAAGCTCTCCTGCCAGCTTTACCAGCGCAGCTGTGATGTGTTCCTCGGCCTGCCGTTCAACATCGCCAGCTATGCCCTGCTGACCCACATGATGGCCCAGCAGTGCGATCTGGAAGTGGGTGACTTCGTCTGGACCGGTGGTGATGTGCACCTCTACTCCAACCACATGGAGCAGACTGCGCTGCAGCTATCCCGCGAGCCGCGCCCGCTGCCGACCCTGATGATCAAGCGCAAACCTGACTCCATCTTCGATTACAAGTTCGAGGATTTCGAGATCGAGGGTTATGACCCCCATCCCGGCATCAAGGCGCCCGTCGCCATCTGATAGCAAGGCGCCTCAGGGCGCCTTTTTTATGCAGTTAAATAATTGAAAATTCATTTTATTGATTAATAAGACGGTAGCCAGAGACGAGGAAAAACCTGCTTATAGCAGGTATGTTCTATTTTGCCTTCGGTTTTTTCGTTGTATTGAGCAGCAAGAAACGATTTTCCATTGGTTGTTGCAGGAGATAGACTCAAACCAAAGCAATACGGTGGAAAATTTAACCATGAGTGACGTAATCAAAAAGTTCCTGAAGCTGGAGGCCGCCTCCGGAATTATTCTGATCATGGCTGCCATGCTGGCAATGATTTTAGCCAATACCGCGCTGGCTGGCGGGTATCAGGCGTTTCTCGACACGCCGGTGCAGGTGCGCATTGCGGCCCTCGACATCAACAAGCCGCTGCTGCTCTGGATCAACGATGGCTTTATGGCGATCTTCTTCCTGCTGGTTGGCTTGGAAGTGAAACGAGAGATGCTGGAAGGGGCGCTCTCGACCCGGGTTCAGGCGACCTTCCCTGCTATTGCGGCGGTGGGCGGCATGCTGGCTCCGGCCTTGATCTACGCCTTTTTCAACTATTCGGATGAAGTGGCGCGTGCTGGCTGGGCGATCCCGGCTGCGACCGACATCGCCTTTGCCCTCGGGGTGATGGCGCTGCTTGGCAAGCGGGTTCCGGTGAGCCTCAAGGTATTCCTGTTGGCACTGGCCATCATGGATGACCTCGGTGTCATCATCATCATCGCGCTCTTCTATACCCAGCAACTGTCGCTGGAGGCGCTGGCCATCGGTATTCTGGCAACCCTCACCCTGCTTTGGATGAATCGTCGTGGTGAGGACAGGATCAGCCTTTACATGCTGGTTGGTCTGGTGCTCTGGGTTGCGGTGCTCAAGTCTGGTGTCCATGCGACGTTGGCCGGTGTGGTGGTGGGCTTTATGGTTCCGCTTAACGGCAAGCGTTACGCCTCGCCACTCAAGTATCTGGAGCATCAACTGCACCCCTGGAGTGCCTATCTGATCCTACCTCTGTTTGCCTTTGCCAACGCAGGGGTATCGCTGGAAGGGATTGGTCTCTCCTCCCTGCTGAGTCCGGTACCCATGGGGATCATGCTGGGGCTGTTTATCGGCAAGCCGCTCGGGGTGTTCACCATCAGCTGGCTGTCGGTCAAGCTGGGCATCGCCCAGTTGCCGCCCGGGGTCAACTTCAAGCAGATTTTTGCGGTCAGCATCCTCTGTGGCATCGGGTTCACCATGTCGATGTTTATCGCGTCGCTCGCCTTCGAGCACGGTGGGCTGGATTACGGCAGCTACTCTCGCCTCGGGATCCTGGTGGGCTCCACCATGGCGGCGGTAGTCGGCTATCTGGCCTTGCGCATGGCCCTTCCCAAGGGAGAAGGGGAACAGAGTACGGAGGGACTATGAAGCTGCATACAGGGTTGTTGATGCTGTTGTTGAGCCCCGCGGCCTGGGCCGGCGGGCTGGAGGATTGCAAGCAGGACGCCGCTTCGGCGAACTGCTCTGCCTATCTGAACGGAGTGGTAGACAGTGCCCTGCTGCTGGGGGACAAGCAGGCCAAGGCGCGCTTTGGCGAGACCTTCTCCGAGCGGGCGCTAAGCAGCCGGGCTGGCGAGATGGTCAAGCGCTCCAACAAGCGTTATTGCGCTGACCGGATGCCGGACAAGGCACGCCTCAAGGCCAGTCTGATGGAGCAGTTTGGCGCGAACAAGGTTGACTCGGTTAGCGACATGTATGACATTCTGGCGGTTGAACTCAGCTGCTACCGGAGTCCGCGTCAAGCGGGAACCCCATCGGATGTCACACCTTAACTACAACCATCTCTAGTGTTTAATTGATTTATTGTTTTTTAAATTCAATGACTTGTGGTTGTTATTTCAGTTTGTGGCGGCAAAATGGCGGCGGGGTTTTGGCTTTGCCGCCACTTTGTTCCTCGCTCGATATCTGCCGACCACCCTCCCGGCGTCTGGGAAATAGGCTTACCTTCTCCCCCTTGATGGCGACTGCGATTCTGGTGATCGGTTTCCTTCAGTGTTCGCCCGTCCTCGCGTGACCGGACACAAACAATAAAAAACCTCTTTTCCGTGGCGCACTTGCCACAGCTCCCTCCCTGCTCAGTGCCGTTTCAAAATTTCAGTTTCCATAATCCCTCAATATGAGCCCAACTAACTGAAACAAAAGAGATTTAGCAATGAATGCCGCGCGCAACGAGATCCCCCGAGATCGTCCCAATCCCCACGGAAAACACGCACACCACAGCAAAATCAACAACTTACATTTTTTCGCCTGCTGAAATCCGGTGGCGATAACTGCAAAACAGTGAAAAAAAGATCCTTCTTTGCAGATCCTCAGCGCACCCCAGATCCTTTGTCTGGCGCGGCCTGGGCATATGGTTTTGCGGTAATCCACTTTTGCAAAAAATTTATTTGATGAGCCGCGCAGGCGGGAGCGGAAGAGCGCGGATTCCGTGACGCAGACGCCGCCGTGGGCTTCTCCGCCACGCGCTGTCGGCTGTGCGCGGCCCTGTGCTTCACGTATGCTGTGCGCCTGCCTGATGGTGCCCCTAACATGCGGCGCCCTTCCCTGGCCATGCTCAGGCGCTGTCAGGCAGATAGAAGAAGGCCCCGCAGATGCGGGGCCTTCTTTGCTTGGTTGCTGGGTTGGTTACTCGATGATGGGGGCGAGGGTGCCGGCCAGTTGCCCAGCCTGCTGGCTCTGGCCTGTGAATGTCTCGGCATTGGTTGGCCCTGGCCCGCCGTGGTTGTGGCTCGCGGCAGTGGCGGCCAACTGCTCCACTACTGTCATCAGTTGGTTTAGCAGCCGGAAGATGTTGGTTCCCTCGGTGCCCATCCACGACTTTGGCGCTTCGAAGTGCTGGAGCTCACCGGCCAGTGCCCGGCGAACCAGCGCGATATCCTCCTCCAGATTGCCGCCTGTGGTGGTGCTCATGTCGCCAGCGCTGCCCAGGATCATATCCTCGGCTGTCAGCAGCTCGATATCCCCGAGCGCCTCAATGCGCTTCATGGCCCCAATATCTTCCACGCTGTTGGCCAAGACAGTCAGCTGGTGCTGGCCGAACTCGCCCTGGTACTCGTCTGCCTCGCGGATCATCCGCAGTGCCTTGTCGTGCTGGCTGCGGTCAGTGTGGCGGGTTTGGTTGCCCACGGTATCGGTGCGGCTGAACACCTCGGCCCGTTGCTGTTGCAGCTGCTCGCCCGGCTCAATATCCGGCAGCGCCCAGCCAGTGCCCAGGATAGTACGGATAAATGGGCGATCGGCGCGACCGAAGGCGAACCCCAGCTCGACCAGCGTCCCCTCGACAGGGAACTGCAGCAGCCCCTGCTCAGGCCCGCCGAACATCACAGGCAGCGGCACGGCGCGATAGAGCGGCGTCTGTTCATCCGGCTTGCCATCCTCGCCCAACAGTTGCACATCCACCGCATAGCGCGGGCGAAATGGATCATTGAGCTGGCCAGCGGCCGCCCTGTCGCTGATTGTCTCGACCCGGCCGAACTTTGGCAGGTGCATCTGGTCGGCCAGCTCGGGGAACTCCCCCTCCATCTTGCGGCGCTCTGGCGACTTAACCGGTTTATCCGGGGTAGCGGTGGTGAGCGTCATCTCATCACCCTTGAGGCGCACCCTCACCACCCGCTGACCGTTGACGATGGCCCCCGGGCGCATGGCCGGGATCGGTGCTGTGGTGATGGTGTTGCCAGCCTGACGGGCAGAGAAGGCCGGATCAAGCTCGACCGGCCGACCCGCCCAACGGCTATGGGCATGACTGCCCACGAAGATGGCGCCATCCGGCTGTTGATGCCAGATGAAATCCGGTACCGAGAATGCGCGGCCCGCGTTGTTCAGCAACTGATAACCGGTGCCCGCGCTGGTGAAGTTGGGGATCTGGGTGTCGGTGTAGTCCACCCCATCAGGCAGCAGGAAGGTTAGGCTGGTTTGTTCAGACAACCACGCCAGCACACTGCGCAAGGTGGGGTGCTGGATGCTGATAGGGAACCGGCTACCCAATACCCCCGCCAGTTCACGACACATCAGCTTGCTGGCCCCGTTGGCGGCTGGTTGCACATCATAGACATAGCCGGTGAACCAGCGGCGCAGCTGGCTGTTATAGCCAATGTCCACGGTCATCACCTGCCCCTTGCACGCGGCCCCGTCAATGGTCATCGAGGCGCGGCCACCGGCTGACAAGTCCAGCACAATGTCATGGTCTACCAGGTGACGCTGCTCGCCACCTACCGTCATATTGGTCGCAAGTTTCACGCCATTACATCTCCCAGCTTGTCATCCAGCCCCTTGACCATCCTTTCCCAGGAGCTCAACTGCTCTTGCTCTGTAGTGGCGGCGGCTGGGCTGGCTGTATTGGCTGTCGATGCGTTCTCGGCTCCCTGGCCGACAGTCACTTTTGGCTTGGGCTGGCGCTGCTCGCGCTTCTCCGGTACCGAGTTATGTTCGCGCAAGGTGAATTGCACCTGCCACGCCAGCAGCCCCTCCTGTTCGCTGGCAGTGATGCGCCCCGCGAACTTGGCCTGGCGCACCTTCACGCCTTTGGCCAGCAGCGAACCGACCCGATAGATATGGCGCTGGCCGCCGTCTTGCTTGGCGGCGGCCAGTTCAAACAGCCTGTTCAGGGTCTGCTCATCGTTGAACGGCACCAAACCAGATACATCGAGCTCCTTGGCCTTCTCCCCCTGCTCCGAGCTGCTGGTCGAGCTGGTTTGGCCGCTGTTGTCCTTGTCCTGAAACTGCATCGATGCCGAGATCCGCATCGACTTCATCACAATGGGCTCACCGTCCAGGGTGAGCATTGCTGTTCGGCTCATTTGGTTAACTCCTGCCAGTAGGTGAGCGGCTCTGGTGAGAGCAGCAGGGCGCCAACGGCATGGCTGTGGTCAGGGTGATCGCTCCCCTGCAACTGGGCGGCAAGGCTCGCCGGATCGCCATAGCCGTGCCAGCTCCACATCTTGCCAGCCAAACTCGGCTTAGCGGCCAGCTCGGCGTCCAGTTCTGCGATGCGGGCGGTGCGCTTGCTGGTCAGCGCGGCCAGCTTGGCGCGGGTGGCCTCCGGTGATGGCGAATTGTCCTCACTCTGCTGCAAGGCGGCTCGAGCGGCAGAGACCAGCAAGTTACGGCGCAGCGGATCCCAGATCAGCGGGTCGCCCGCCTTCCAGCGCGGCACCATGGCCGCCGCTGGTTGTGCCATCAGGTCGTTCTCGGCGGTGAGGCGGCGCAGGGTGGCGCACCACTCAGGCAGCGGCAGCACTGCGCATACCTCGGCCAACTTGGCAGCCAGTTCCTGTTCACTATTCGCTGTTACCATCCATGCTACGGCATGAAGTTGGCCAGCAGGAAGATGGGGATCTGCCCCGTCATGTAGTTTGGCAGCCATTGATTTGATGGCTATTGTTGCTGCTATTGTGTGCTGGCCTATGCCATTTTTATATGCAATGACAGTGATAAAACTGCTAGCGACGGCTAATGTATCCAATTCTTTCCGCTGAGCCATTAAATCAACACCTTCAATTTTTAAATTACCACCAAAGCGCATCAGCTCGGTCCTTCAACTTGACTTGCTTCATTCCTGTTAATACAGACAAATCCCCAAGAACAGCTCTACCATTGCCAACATTTGAACAGCTTGCCACTAAACATCTACAGACCTATCGTCTTTTATCAATGCATATGCTTGCTCCCATATATTCCCAGAAACATCAATCACCGCAGTAACCTCATACTCCCACAAGAATCCATAACCATTAACAAAATGTTCTCGACTCTCGAACCCTCTAAATAGAAAACTACTTGCCACTCCGTGATTACTCACCTCAACTGAGTTAAGCCTAATATAAAGCTCAAGCTCTCTACCCACTATGTCATTCACAATTTTTTTAATCGCCATAGTTAAGCCTCTATTGAACCAAAACGTTTAAAAACAGCTGTACTACCGGCATCACCAGCTACAGAGCATACCCATCCAATATAACCACTTGATACAGGAGGTACATAAATCATATCCCCCTTTCTAAACTTGCCTGTTGTCGGTGCACCTATTCCAGCCTTGAATATGTTGCTCCTTGCATTCCAAGAGTTGTTACTCTGTACCACCTGCCCTAAATCAGCAGCTGCCACAGGATTTACAATGCTTTGGTCTACTGAGCTGTTAGATATAGTTCCATGTGACGGACCAAGATAATAACCCCTTCCAAGACCTGATATATTCTTTGAAGATGACCTGTCAATTACTACATTACCTTTATTCGTGGCAACGTATGATCCATAATCAGTTGCACCATCTACATCCGCAGAAACTAGCAGGCTGCTACATTCCCCCATAATTGTCATGCCATAACCGACACATTTTTTAACTATCGAATTTATAGTCCCATTACACGGCTCTGCAATTAACCCAGTTACACCTGTTGCAGCTGTATTTTCTGTGCGCACGTTAACGTCAAAGAAATCACAGGAATTAAAATAGAATCCGGTATTATCCTGATCTTTAATTTCAAGCAGTGCCATCAATGTCTTTGCATTACGTACAACCACCCCTCCTATATTACCTGTGGCACCCTCTCCATTAACCCCCCCTGATATCACTGCACTACCTATTTTGACACTATTCAGTTTATCTGAAGGCGTATTCCCAACAAATTCTAATTGCGGGTTCCATCCACCGTAAGCTTCAACACTGCCTACGCATATATTTCCTTCGATGACTCCAGAGGCGGCTGGAGACACCTGCAAACCGCGCCGACAGTTTCTTAATACAGCGCTGTTAACATAATAATTTGAAATTGTCGCCTTAGCTCGCAGTGGCACGTTCTCACAATCATCCGCTGCAACAGCATCAAAGTAGAAATTGCGACAATCTCCGTATCCATCGATAGCTCCTATGCCATTACTGTTCTTGAAGTCAGACCCATCCCAGCTTTGTGATTTGCGACCAAGACCTTTAAGCGTTGTTTTACCAACAGCATAGATAGAGACGCCGCCAGCTTTGGTCACATCTGATCCATAGAATGTACAGCGAATGCCCACTGGTGCGTAGCGGCCTACCGGTGTTGGCACCGCGCTGTATTCCATATCTAGGTTACTTGTGTAGATGTCCACATAGTCGTAAGCAGTAACATAATCCGAGTTCCATCCAAGTGCTGTCGGTGTCTCAGGATCTCCCTTTCCGTAACCATAAATTGTGTCTGTGAACTTCGGGTCTTGCAGTACAACTTCTGTTTTAAACCTACGTCTGACGTCATCCCCCCGCACTAGCAAATAACCAGACGTTCCATTTTTAAATGTCGGCCTAATGAAGTTAAAGCGGCAATTATTCGCGCTATCAGCGTTTACTGGTGTATATCTGAACGTCCAACCGGCCGGCTCAGTCGTGGCACCTTGATCAGCGTAACCTACTTGCACCACTGGCTGATTAAGCTTGTTTCCATCGAACGTTGGTTCAATGAACGTGATGGTTAGCCCATCAGCTATGGCGTCAATCATTGGGACACCTTCATCCCAATAACTCTTCCTTATGTCTAATCCGCTAGCGCGTTTAAATGATGCTCCAACCTCAAAAATGAATGTAGTATCTTTCGAGATCATGGCGCTTTCTATGATATATGTACCTTTTGGCACATAGTAAGTTCCACCAATCTCTCCAGCTGCTGTAATCGCCGCCGTGGAATCCTTGCCGTCTATAGCTCCTCCTGCGAGGAATTTTGAGGTGATCGGCGTGATGACCCCACCAATAAGGCTGGCTCCAGACGGTAGTGAAAGTTCTCTACGTAATACCACATCCCCTTGCTCTAACCACTGACCTTGACTGTTTTGTGAACGCCCATCCTCGATGGTACTGTCAGCCAGTATTGTGCCCAGCTGGGCCACATAGTGCTGATAGCCGTTGCTGTCAACATGGTCAGCCAGATCCGCCACGCTGGTGATGATGGTGAAGTGGTTCTGGTGTTCGGAGAGCAGCGAACCGGCGCGATGCACATCGACCCAGACGCCGATCGGCTTGGTGCCCGGGTGGATGACCTCCGGCGCCTTCAGCTCGACCCGCAGGCCGCCGATGATGGCCACGCCCTGGCTTACCTGATAGGCACCATCTTTCTCGACCACCTTGAAGCCATCACCGACAAAGGTGTGATGGCCATAGAGATCGGCCTGCAACTGGCGGATATCTTCATCCATCCCGCGCAGGCGGGCGGCATAGTCAATCTGCCAAGTACCTGCATCCACATGGGTGAGAGTGGCCTCGGCCGCCTGGTCGTAACCCATCAGCATCGACTTGACCAGGGAGTTGCCAGTCTGGCCAGTGGTCTGGTCGGTCTTGAGCTTGGTCTCGCGCCCTTTGTAGACAATCATCCCGATCACGCCGTTCTGCTTGTTGCGCAGGTACATGGCGTTGAACGAGAAGTCGCCCACCGTGGTATCCATCACGATGGTGTAGGCCACCGCGTTGTTGTTGATGCGGCCGCGCTGGTCCACGTTCTGGCGATGCACAATCTGACTTTCCGGCGGCAGGCCGGTATCCGGGTCGATGGGGGAGGTGATATCCAGATTGGGGATGTCGGCGAGGATGAACTTCATCCAGCACGACGGGCTGTTCAGCAGTCAGGCAGCTCTGCCAGTAGTTTTCGAATGCATTGGTGATTACCTGGCTGATCGCGCAGTCTCCTTGCGGGGCAGGGTGGCCCCGTAAACGTGTTGAATGAAGTCAATCTTTCCTGCTCGCACGTAGCGCTTGCAGGCGGGTTTATTGAGGGTTGCGGCGAACACCTCTTGCCCCATCTCGATACGGGATGAGTGCAGATAAGCTGTCGCCGGATAGAGCACCTGGAAGCGGTAGCGGCGGCAGGTGCGGCCGTAGTGCTGGATCAGGGTCTCCATCAATGTCTGGTTTTCGGTCAGGTCGCTGTCAGCCACCTCGATGGTGATCACGTCCCATGGTTCGCCTTCCTGGCGTTCGTGCAGCTCGCACCAACCGATGCCGAGCCGCTCGAAAATGCGCTTGAATCCGGCCACCTCGCCCGCATCGCGGGCATTGACGAAGGCGTATTTGACCCGCTTGCGATAGAGGGAAAGCGGCTCCCCCTTGAAGCGCTTGATATCCCGCTCCCACGCCAGCAGGGCCAGCATGGACTCGGAGCAGGTCAGCGCGTCCTGTTGGGTGAGTGGCTGCAGCAGCCAGCCGCGCATCCTCTGCCAGAAGGCCATGATCCCCCGGGCCAGAAATGCGGGTTCCCGCACCCCGTCAGCGATGGTCTGACCATCCTCCCACCACGGCGCGGAGGCGGGCGGCAGCTGCGGCGCCTCCTGCTGGTGATTGAACGGCTTGCCTTGCTTAGTCATTGAGCAGCACCTCCAGCTCGGCCAGACGCGGGATCTCGAGACCTGCGACAATGTCGCGCTCGGCAAAGTCGAGGCTTGCAATCTGCGGGAATGCCTGGTGCAGCTCGCGGCCCAGCTGGCTCAGGGAGAAACGCGACTGCGGCCAGGTGCGGGTCACTTGCGGATAATCAGCCGACTGGCGGAATGCCGCCCGGATCAGCGCCTTGACACCGGCCAGCAGATCGGCCCGCTGCTCGTCCGACAGGTTCGCCACCGGCCACAACTGCAGATGCAGGTCGTGCTCGACCTCCGGCATCGCCATCACCAGCAGATCATCCCCATGGCCGTGGTTGCCCTGGTTGGCCACGTAGTCGTTGAGCCGCTCCACCAGACTTGCTGGGGTGGTTCCCACTTCCAGCATGATGTAGGCGTTGGCGGTGCCTGGGCCGCGAGGGGCGTCATGCTCGAACACGATGTGATCGGCACTGATGCCCGCCACGCTGGCCAGCATGGAGCGATAGATGGCATCGATGTGATAGCGACCGGTGGCCGAGAACTGGTTCTGGATGCGCAGCGCCAGCGCATCGTTGCTCTCTTCATCGGCGCCCGGGGTGGTGATCCACTCCCGTTCCGAGTTGCGGGCCGACAGGATGCCGTCGATCGGCTGACTCAGCAGATTGTAGTAGCCGGGGGCCAGATTCCAGGCCACCCCGGCGAACTCGGCCTCACAGATCACCTTGGCAACCGCCTCACCGGCTGGGCTCACCACGGCCTGCACAGGCTTGAGGCGGTAGATGGTGCCGTTGTTGCGCTCGGTGGTCACCCACACATCATCCGGAATGGTGACAGCGGCGGCCGGATTGGTCTTGGTGAAGCTGATCACCCCGCGGGTCTTCTGGGCGGCCTTGCGGGTGAGATCCACATCCCACGCCTTGAGGTCGAGGTACTTGCCGCTGGCGGTCGCGGCAAAGGCGGCAGGCAGCACATGGCCCGCCAACAGAGTGCGGATCAGCCATAGCGCCGGGGTAATCACCACGGCGCGCACCAGCCGCCAGAAGGGGCTCACATCGCTGTCGTTGGTGATGAGCGACCCGGCGGCCTCGACTTCCTTCTTGAGCTCGACCTCCATGGCCTCTTCGGTTGTCGGTACCCCGCTTTTTGCCAGCAGGGCCATAAAATCCACGGTTGGGCGCAGGTTCACAGGGTTACCTCCAGATCGCCAAATTCATAAGTGCGGGCGGTGACCAGGATGCGGTCGGGTGCCTCTTCGCTGATCACGATGGTGCCGGGGATCAGCCGGGTGTCGTTCTCGACCAGCAGCTCGATTTCGGTCATCACATCGGCTCGCAGGGTGGGGCTGCGCTCGCCGATCAGCTTGCTGGCCAGCCCTGACTCCATGATCCGGTGCTTGATGTCCTGACCGATGCTGTGGCGGTCTTGGGTGTAACGGGGTTGGCCACCGGCATCCAGCTGCCATGCCCCGTCTACTACCCAGATATCGATGTACTTGGCATCACTCATCACGGGGTCTCCAGCCATGCGTTTTCGGCCATCTGCTCAGGGGTCATCGGGTTCTGGAAGTGGTTATGAACTTCCCCGATGCTCAGGGCTTTTGCCGGTTTCTGGTTGGCGGTGGTGGCGGCTGCGTTGGCCTGGATCAGCTGCTGGCCAAGCCCACCGGACGGAATTCCTGAGCCATTGCTCCCTTCGCGATAGCGAGCGAGCGGGGCGTTGATATTGGCAGGGTTCGGCAGGTTCAGATCAGGCATAGAGCCCGCTTCGATGTTGACGCCCGGGATCATGTTCAGCTTGTCGATCAGCCAGTCGATGGATTTGCCGAGCAGTTGGAACACGCCCCAGTCAGAGAAGGTCTTTTTCAGGTCGTCCCAGTAGTAGATGACCGCTCCAATGGCTGCTACCAATACAGTCCCAACTACATAGGCAAGCAACACAGCGGGATTAGCGGCCATCATTAGATTCACCGCGAACAAGATCGCCCTAAAACTCACAAGGCCCGCTTTCAGCAGGTTGAGCGGGGCAATGATGATTGACCAGGCAATACCCAGCCCCAGCGTGGCCAGCTTGGCTACCCCGGCAACCAGCATCCAAGTTCCGGTCACCATGCTCAAACCCACGATGGCCAGCGCGGCATAGCTGATCAGCTTGGTCAGGTTCGGGAAGAGGTGTGTCCAGCGCAGCACATCGTTGGCGCCATCGGCAAAGGTGCCCACCACGGCATTGATGGCGGGCAGCACCACCCCGAACGCAGCGGCGCGGATGGCGAACCACGCCTGTTCTACCCGCTGCCACTGGTCTGTCATGGCGGCGGCCATCTGCTCTGCCTTGCCCATACCATGGGTGTTTGCCAGCGCGTTGATGTTGGTGGCCAGCCCTTTGGTGTTGGTCATCAACAGTTTGACCATGCTGACCGCTTCATCAGAACCAAATGCCTTCTTGAGCTCGTCCCCCTCTGCCACGCTCATGGTTTCGCCATAGCGAGCCTTTAGTTTCTCCAGCACGGTGAGCACCGGCAGCATGTTGCCCGCCGAGTCTGTGAACTGCATGCCGAGGGTCTTCTGGGCGTTGCCCACCCCAGCCAAGAAAGCCTTGAATTTTGTGCCCGCTTCGCCACCGCTCATGGTTGATTGCAGCATGCCGAGCACGGCGAACTGTTCATCCATTGAGACATTAGCGGCTGTAGCGTTTGCCCCGATTGCCCCGAACGCATCGGCCATGCCCTGGCCGGTGGTCTTGAACATCTGCACCGCAGTGGCGGTCTTGCCTGCCAAGTCTTCCACCCAGTTGGCCTTACCCATCATTTTGGCCTGCTGCTCGAAGATGCCGTACATGGTGCCCATGTAGTTGGTGATGGTGGCGGTGTCGGCCTTGGTCGCCTTGGCGAGCGTGGTGGAGGCGCGGGTAAAGGCGGGCAACTCGTTGCCCTCCAGCCCCGCGATCGCCGACTGGATATCGTAGGAGGAACGGACAATCTCGGTTGCCGATTCGCCGTACTTTACCGATAGGGCTAGTGCTTCGCGCCCCAACGCCCCGAGCACATCCTTTTTCACATCGAGCGAGGCTACTTCACCCAGCGCCCGATCCATTTCGATGGCTGGGCCCAGAGCAGACTGGATCGCCATGCCACCGGCGGCCACCGTGGTGGCCCCCATTGCCATGCTACTCCAGCCCTGACGGCCTGCCTTGCTGACCTTGTCCATCTGGGCATTGATGCCAGCAAGGGGCTTGGTGACTTGATCCACCAAAGCCACCTGCATCATCAATTTTTCCATCCAGGCCATAGGTCGTTATCCGTTGAATGCTTTGGCGATGCCCTCGGCCACGGCGGCGGCGTTGGACTCTCTTGCGTTTTTGTCTAACCAGATGGCGCGGGCAAGGCTGTCGATATCGTCATCTTCGTGGGGCAGGTAGTGGCGCCGCAGCGCCAGCACCTGCTCCAGTTGGTTGCGCTCGATGGCCTCGGCGCGCGCCGTCAGTTTTTTACTGTGATTTCCAGATCAGGGGCGAACTGCTGGTTAATGGCGCCAGCCAGCTGCAACGCAGCACCCGGGCGCTTGAGCAGCTCATCGAGCGCCTCTTTGCTTTCCTGGCAGACGATCTTTTTCAGGTAGTTGTGAGCCGGTGCCACCTTGTCGCTCGGCATCATGTCGTTGATAAAGCCGTTGTAGGCCACCATGGTCGGCTCAAAGCTGATGTCGGTACCGGCAACGGTCAGGACGATTTTCTTGCTCATTGGTTGGTTTCCTCTTGTTCAATCCAGTGGTTCAGGGTGTTGATTTGGGTTTGGCAGCGGCGCATAGCCGTCTGCATGGTGGGGATAAATCGCACGGCATCGCCGTAGGTGCTCCCCATGAATTCAGGTTCCGGGCAGTTTGGCACCAGCCCCGGCGGCGGTAGCCGCTTGACCACCTTGGTTTGCACTACGGTCTGTGGCTGGCTGGAGCAGGCGCAGAGCGCCAACAGGCAGAGGCTCACTAGCGCAGTTCGGGCGGCCTTCCGGTGGCGTGGCCAAGGCTTGTTGCAGTTCATCGGCGGTCTTCCTGTTCTGTTGGTCGAGATCGGCCAAGGCGGCGTTCTGGTGTTCAAGCAGGGCGCGCAAGCCCGATTCCTTCTTCGAAAGAGTTTCGAGGTCTTCGGCCATCAACTGGTTAGCCAACTGCAATGTGCTGATGGTGCTGTCGGCATCAGCCAGCGCCTTGGTGCGTTCTTTTAGCACCCCATAGCCTGCTCGTATGGTTACCAGCAGGACCAGCACCAGTACGAACAGCACGTTGGAGAACAACTCCTTGATGATGTTCATGCTTCACCCATCGACAGCTGGGCCGGAGTGCCAACAGGCAGATCACCCACTGGCAGCTGCTCATTGAGCGGCCAGCGATAACTTGGCTTTCTGCTGAGCGGAAACTCTCTCACGTTCACGGCATCGTCTTGGTTGCCACCCAGCACCAGCAAGTTGCCAGAGGGTGACTTTCCGACCACGAAGCCCACATGGCCGCCGCCGTCACGGCTGAACACGACCACACAGCCGAGCACCGGGCGATCCAGTTTTTCGCCCCAACCCAGATAGCTTTTGGCGCTCTCGAAGCGGGTAGACTGGATGCCAACCCGTTCCAGGCAAGCGCCCACGAAAGCGGCGCACCACGGGGTTTCATCGTCTCGGATGCCGCCCCGTTTGATGGCTTTCCACATGTCCAGAATTTCCTGAGCATGCTTCGACCCTTTGATTTCTTTCAGGCCCAAGAACTTGCGAGCCTCGTTAATCCAGCGCAGAGCCATCATCCCTCCTCCTTCTTGTTGAACACCAACTTGGCCCGCTCGCGGATGATGTCTACCCCGAGCAGCCCCACCACACCGCCGATAAACGGGGCCGCCTCATAGGGGACGCCGAGCAGGGTGGTACCGGATGCGGCGGCCAAGGTGATCAGGCCGCACATGGTTGATTCGATCAGGCGGCGGCGCCCGCTGCCGCCGTCATAGGTGATGCGCATAAATGAAATGCTCAACGCCAGCAGAGCCCCGGAAACGGCGGGCCAGTTATCCATCAACCAGGCCAGCAGGGCGGCCCAGAGGGTGGGGTCTTTGTTTGGCATAGGGTTCATATCCCGTTCTCGTTATTGCCCGCGCCGTTCTGCGCGGCTCTTGCAACTGACACACAGGCGCACACCCGGCACATGCAGGCGGCGCGCTTCCGGGATCGGATCACCGCACTCCTCGCAGTGGTACAGGCTCTCGCCCTGGTGATGACTGCGGCCGAGCTGGTTATCCAACTGGGCCGCCAGCATCCGCTCGGCGTGTTGGGTGGCACGGTCGATCAGATCCATCCGTTAGCCCTTCATGTGGCGGGTGTCGTCTTCGGAGAGGTACGGCACGCCATTGATGTGAACGAAGTCGGGGGAGGTGACGAAACCCTTGATCTTGTGCACCCCCTTGCTGCCCCCCTTGGGGTCTACATCCAGCAGGTCAGAGATCTGCAGCTTCACGCCGAAGGCCTCTACCTTCATGGTTTCGTCACCGGTGTCGGCGTAGAACAGCACATCGTCAGGCTTCATCCCGCGCCAGCTACCGGCCCGCTTGGCCGCATCGCACAGCAGGGTGAAGTTCTTTGAATCGAGCTCGAACTCACACTCGGCCGCCACGTCACCATCGACATAGCCGTCAGGGATGCCACGGGTTTGCGCCACTGCGCTGTTGTCGGTGATGGTGAGGCTGGCCTTCTCGACGTGCACCATGGCGCCCATCAGTTCGGTATCGAAGCTCTGGCCTGAAATGCGTCTGGTCATGGGTTAGCCCTCCCCGTTGTTGAGGCTCAAATCGAGCATGATGTTGACGGTGATCCCCTTGGGGCAGTCCACGGTGCGCACCACCACGTAGATGGAGACCAAGTTCTTGGCCGTCCACTTGATGGTGATATCGCCATCCTTGGGTGAGGCGATATCGCCCGGGAACAGCTGGCCGTTGATGGTGACGGCCTTGGCCATCTCGCGCAGGTCTTTGCCGAAGTACATGATGGCGGCGGCGGTGCTGCCAGGGGTGGAGTTGAAGGAGCGATCGGCGACGCGGGCAATGGCGCGCAGGCGCATCCGGCGGGCTACCTTGTAGACCACCCGCAGGTTTTCGATCACCTGGTAGTCGCCGCCTTCGCCGTCCAGGGTGCGGCCATCTGCCCAATAGATACCGTCATAGTCCGGGTACCACATCGGTACCGAATAGCGGTTCTGTTCCAGGGTTTGCAGGGTGGCCAGCGGCAGCTCGGTGCCCTCTTTATCCTTCGGCTTGTTGCCAAGGCCCACCATGGCGCCGGTTTTCACCCGGGCGGGGCTGTCGGCGATGCTCACCGCACGGTTGCACAGGCGACCGGCATAGGCGCCAGCGAGGTTCGGCCACAGCTGCGGCAGCAGGGTGACGGATTCCGCCTTGATGCCATCTTGCAGCGCGACCAGTTTGGCCTCGTATTCGCTCCAGTCCTGGCCGCCTTCGAGGGTAGTGACGATGCCCGCCACGACCAGCAGCATGAACTGCCAGCGCCCCCACTTGGCGATCAGCTCCTGGTTGAGTGCGTGGGCGGCGTTGATTTTCGCTTCGTCCCACTCCTGACCCAGTACCACGCACCCTTCGAAGGATTGGGTTTTCTGGGCCTCACGGACGGCATCTTTCCAGTCCATGTCGGTGGGCAGCACAAAGGCGGCAGCCGTCCAGTTCTGACCGGCGTTGACCATGGCGGCTTGAAGGTTGGTTTTCAGCTCGCTGTCGGCCTCGCCCAGCAGCTTGTCGAAGTCGCTCTGGGTGTTGAGCGAAAGCAGCTTGCCGGTGTTGGTCGGCGCGGTGCCGATGAACAGCAGGTGGCGCTCGACTTCCGTCACGGGCCCCTGCATCTGGTTCAAGTTGTTGATCTGTACATAAGGCCACATGGCGTTATTTCCTCTTCATCTCTTGCTTGTTGACGTCCCAGCCGTAGTTGATGCTTTGCAGGGCGCGGGCAAAGGCTTGCTCTCGTTGCTTGGTATTGGCGCCGAGGAACGGGCGGGCAGGAACCGTGATATTCCAGCTTTGCTTTCTGGGGTCGCCCTTGAGCTTCTTGATCAACAACCCCGCTTGGGGGTAATTGATGTTCTCGGTTATCCAGCCAATGGAGGCTGAGCGGTATTTGCCTTTGCGCTTGCCCGGCCGCTTGAACCCCAGTTCCCGTAGCTTGCGAGCTTGTGCCTTGGTAGCTGGCTTGCCTCTGCTAGCCTCATTCGGCGCAATTTTTTTTCTGCTTTCAGCGCTGACTGTTTGAGAGAAACCATGTTGATGGCTGGCGGCAACCACTCCGGCATGAATCGCTTTACCTCCGGTGGTTTTGTAGTTCCCTTTGCCAAAACGGATGAATAGCTCTGGCCAAACTGCACTTGGTTCATGGATGACCAATGACTTTGGTAGGCCCTGCAATAGCTTGCGTTTACCCCTTTTTCGTGGGGCCCAGCTGGTGCCGTCAGGGCTTTTCTGCTGGCGTACATTGCGAGCAGCTAACTTCTTGAGAGACTCTGCGGCCCGCCACACCAAGCGCTGCCGTTTTTTTGGTGGCAACGCCAGCAATTTGAGCTGCTCTTTTACCCCTTTGTAATCTAGGGATACGGTGATCATGACGGGTCACCGATCTGGTGATGGCCGGTGTCACCGACGTTCAGGTCGATATGGTCTGCCACCCAGATTTCATACGGGGCCACGTTCCAGCTCTTGCCCATCCAGTTGATGGGGCCCTTGGGGTGTTCGATCAGGCGCAGCGGCTCGGTAAAGGCGAGCTGGATCTCGAGATCGGCGGTCTTCTCATCGTTCGGGGTGACGGCGTATTCGGGATCGGCCAGCTCGAACTGCTCGCGAAAATCGTCATGCTCCTGCACCCAGGCGGCCACCGAGGCCAGCACGATGGCCGGATCCAGCTCGCGAAACGGCAGTTGCTCGACGGTGAACACCGCCTGATAGGTGAGCCATGCCACATCAAATCCGGTGGGGCCCATGTTCTTTGGCTCCAGCCGGATGGTGCCGTTCTCCATCCAGCTATCCAGATGCTTGTGGCACTTGGCTGGCAGCACCCGCAGGATCTCGGCGTGGAGAGCGTGGAGGAAATAGCCCTGTGCCTGCTGTTCGTTCATGCCGTCACTCATATCAACGACACCCCCGCACGGCGCTTGCCCTTGATGCTGCGCACCAGTTGCTGACTCTCGGCCAGAAGTTGGGCGCGTTGGTCTGGGGATCGCTCTACTTGGTTGTTTGCGGCGGCCCGTTCGGTGACGCTGGCGAACTCCGGCAGCAAGGCTGCTTTGGCACGGGCAAACACTGCAGCCAGATACTGCTCTGTCAGGGCATTGGTGCCGCCCTCAAGGATCGGCCCCGGCACCTTGGCGGCGCTGGCGTAGCCCTCGGCCATCAGCGCGGCCTGACGCATCGCCAGTTGCAGGTTTATTTCAGAGACGGCAGCCAGCAGGGCGGCGCTTGTGGTCTGTTGGTCGAGGTCTGCAGGCAGGGCGCGGCGGCGCTCGAAGTCGGCCACGGCCACATCTGGCCAGAACCCGTCATTGCGGATAGTGGCGGCGCTGTAGTCGATATCCTTGCCTGCAAACATCAGTGACCTCGCTGGTTGAATAGGTGCACCCCTGAAGCCACGGATCACAGGATTCGGCGGTGGCCTTGCGGCTTGCCTATCCTCCCCGCCGGGGTGCGGTGGCGCGGAGAGTCTTATTGCTCCGGATTGAGCGCCCGCAGGCGCATGGCAATTTTGAGCAGCAGGGTGTTAACCCCTGCTTTGCGGTGCAGCTTCTCGGCCTGGAGCAGCCAGTGGGCTGCTTGTTCCAGGGTGGCGCTGTCACCCACTGCACTCGGTCGTGGCTGGCCGTCCTGGTCGCGCAGCAGCAGGCAACCCGCCGCCTTGAACCACTTGGCAGTCAGCTTTTCGTTGAGGCGCCACTCGTTGCGCACCTTGTCGAATACCCTGGAGAACCAGGGCTCGACGGCATGGCCTTCGGCGGCGTTCTTCTCGGCCCACTCCAGCACGGTGTCTGCCACGAAGGTGGCCCAGTCGCGCTTGAAGTTGTTCGGGGTGCGCTGTCCCTGCTTGATGGCGAGCTCTGCCCAGGCGATGCCGGTGTCGAAGTCGCCCACATCAAAGGCCCAGATCACCAGCCTTTGAAACAGCTCGTTCTGGTAGGACTGGCCGGACTCGGCCACGCTGGCCAGATACCGCTCCACATAGGGGCGGTATTTGGGCATCAGCTCGTCGCGTTTCATGTTCACCCGATCCCCAATGCGGGCCAGCTTGCGCAAGCGAACGATGTCCTGTTCCAGGGCAATCATTTGCAGGTGCAGGCTGTCAGCCACCGCACCGGTGGCCACGCCAGTGCAGGCGGCCTGTTCGGCCCCCTGCATGGCATGCACTCGCTGCTTGTGGCGTTGGCCGGGTGAGCTCATGGTTTACGCCCCGGGCTCTTGCGCAGGCGCGGCGAGTGCTGCAACCGCTGCCGGATCGGCACCGATCACGATGTCTGCCTCTTCAAAGCCGCCGTAGGCTTTGTGCTCGCCCAGGGCATAGCCTTCCATTCGCCAGTACTGGTTATCGAAGCTCTTGCTGTCCTGGTTATCTTCTGCCTTGCGCTTGCGGGTACCGCGCTGGGTGTAGCAATGCAGGTTGTCCAGGGTGGTGACCACCATCCGCTTGCCCGGGAAGAACGGCGGGATCATCGCCTTGCGACCGGCAATGGACTTGGCCAGTTGCTGGGCGGCGATCTGTTCGCTCGGCTTGGTGGCTTCGCTGTAGAGCTTGGCCTGAGCTGCCGCCACCAGATCGGTACCTACCAGCACCACCAGACGCGGGTCTTGCTGGAACAGCGGATCGATAGTGGTGTTGATAAGGTCGGAGGCCATCTCGTCCAGGGTCTTGTAATCGCCCTTGCCGTCCGGGTCGAAGTAGATCTTCTTGCCCGCTTCCGCCTTGATGATCTGGCTGCCACCGTTCCACTCGCGGGCGATCTGGTGCCAACCCTTGTTGACGTCTTCACCCAGCGGGTGCGCATCAGGGTCGGTGTTCTCTTCGGCAGAGACGCCGTTCCAACCAACGCGCAACATATCGAGAGCGAATGCAGTGTTGACGAACTCGCCAACCAGCTTGATGAACTCGCCTTCGCTACCGGCATTTGCCCAGGTGCACAGGGTTGACCAGTCCAGAGATGCGCAGGAGTCGGTCTCGGTCAGCTCGTAGGTGTTGCCATCCACGCCGACCTTGCCCTTGAAGCGCCCGCCTTTTTTACGACCTGTATAGAGCTTGCCGACGCCGACCTGCACCACTTGGCCCTTGATCTGGTCTACGTCCAGACAGGTGATCATGCCGAGGAACTCGACGGAGGCGAGCAGGGCAGAGCGCAGGGTCGTCTCAACCGGCCCGGTGACGCTGAACTGTTTGCCCAGCTTGGTGATGTCGATGCCATAGGCTTTAGCCAGGGCATCGCAGTATTTGTTCAGGCGCTGTTCGGCCTGAACGGTCAGGGTTTGGCTCACTGAATGCTCCTTAGCAAACTTGATAGGTGGAGTCGTCACCGCCCAGTGGACTCGGGCGCTGGCCATCCACTTCAACGGAGAACTTGTCGATCTGGCCTTTCAGCTCGCCGACGGTGGCTGCCAGACCCGTGATGGTCTCGTTCAGCTTGCTGAACTTGTCGTCTTCTTCTTTCGGTTCAGTCACCGGATCGGTCGTTACCTCCGGCTTTGCTTCCAGCTTTGCGCTAAATCCTTCGATCTTGGAGCCAAGGCCGTTGACGGCTCCCAGCAACTGGTCGAACTGTTCTTTGGTCATTTCCTCATCCTCTGGATGGCTGGGGGTTGGTTTGGTTTCCTGTTCACCATGGCTGGCCAAGAAGCTGAAAAACTTGGTGATCAGACCGTCGGCTTTTTCGTTCTTTGGCAGTTTGAAGGTGGAGAGATCCAGCGGCTCACTAGTGCCAATCAGGCGAGATTTGCCACTCTTGTCTTTGAACTTCAGGTGGGTGGTGCCGGTGCTGGCTGGTTCATCGGTAACGCCGAGGCCGCGCAGGTAGGTGCGGCCCAGATCGGCAAATTGCTCTTGCGGCTCGATGGAACAGAATTGGTATTGGCCAACCTGGTTGTAATAAACCAGATCACGGGTCGGGCTCAGGATAGCGAACAGCTTGAGCTTGCCATCCACGACTTCTGTCTTCAGTTCCTGTACATAGCCGAAGTTCGACCAGCGGTCATGATCAGGCCAAATCAGTGCGGTGTAGTATTCCGGATCGTAGGTCTCGGCCATGTCAGTCAGCCAAGCGGCGGTAATCTCCCGACCATCGACGGTTGTGCCTTCGGTGGCGATGCAGACCCAGCCAGTTCTCAAGGTTGATGTGTTCATGCCTGCTCCCAATTGATACGGGCTCAGGCTATCGGGTCGGCAAGGGGTATTCATCCGGTTGTGTTCAAGGCGATTCGGATCCATGGGGATATCCGAATTGCTTGGAACATCAGGGCGATAAGTGGGGGCGGGGGGCTGGCTATGATGGCGCCATCATTCACAAGATGGAGGCGCCGTGGCGTATCCCGAAGAGATCCGCAATGCTGCGCGGGGGCTTTATCTTAAGCGCTGGACACCCCAGGAGATCAAGGACGAACTTGGCCTGAACTCCTGCAGGGTAGTCTACTTCTGGGCCGAGAAGTACGGCTGGCGTGACCTGCTGACCGAAGAGGCGGTGGAGGATGCCATTGCCCGCCGCCTGCACTCTCTGCTGGGCCGAGAGAAGAAAACCCCCGAAGAACTCGACGAAATCGACCGACTGGTCGGGCACCATGTCAGCCTGAAAGAGAAGGCACTCAAGTTGGCCGAGCGCCAGCAGGCGCTGACCGCCCGCCGTGAATCCGGTGACGAGCCTTCCCCCGACCGTTCCCCGCGCAGCAGGGGCGGGCAGGATGGCGGTGGCCGCAAAGGGAAGGGCGGCAAGAAGGCCAAGAACGAGATCGGCCACCTCACCGAGGCAGACTTTGCCGAGTGGCTTGGTACCTTGTTCGGCTATCAGC
This sequence comes from Aeromonas sp. 6P, assembly GCF_051919525.1. Taxonomy (NCBI): domain Bacteria; kingdom Pseudomonadati; phylum Pseudomonadota; class Gammaproteobacteria; order Aeromonadales; family Aeromonadaceae; genus Aeromonas; species Aeromonas sp. 6P. Next base: position 592,752 of record NZ_JBQBEO010000002.1, read on the forward strand.
TGCGCTGCCGCGAGGCCAAGAACGACCCGGCACTTCCTCGCACCCGCAACATATTGAAGTCACGCCAGATCGGCATGACCTACTACTTCGCCGGTGAGGCGCTGGAGGATGCGGTACTGACCGGCGGCAATCAGATATTCCTGTCAGCCACCCGCGCCCAGGCAGAGGTGTTCCGCTCCTACATCTGCAAGATTGCCCAGACCTTCCTCGGCGTAACCCTGACCGGTAACCCCATTGTGCTGTCGAACGGGGCCGAGCTGCACTTCTGCTCGACCAACTCCAACAGCGCCCAGTCCCGTTCCGGCAACGTCTACATCGATGAGTATTTTTGGATCCCCAACTTCGAGAAGTTGTCGGACGTGGCCAGCGCCATGGCGACCCAGAGCCGCTGGCGCAAGACCTACTTTTCAACGCCATCGAGCAAGGTGCACGAAGCGTACCGGTTCTGGACGGGGGATCGCTGGAAGGGGCAACGCCCGAGCCGGGTGGCCATCGATTTCCCTGGTGAAGATGAGCTGCGCGACGGCGGCCGCATCTGCCCCGATCGGCAGTGGCGTTACGTCATCACCATCGAGGATGCCATTCGCCTTGGCTGCAACCTCATCGACATCGAGGAGCTCAAGGACGAGTACCCCGAAGAGGTGTTCGATCGCCTCTACATGTGCCGGTTTATCGATGATGCCCTGTCGGTTTTCAAGTTCCAGGATATGGAGCGGGCAGGGGTGGACCCGAGCCGGTGGGAGGACTACAAGCCCGGGCGGCCTGACCCGTTCGGACGGCGCGAGGTGTGGATGGGCTACGACCCGAGCCGCACCCGCGACAACGCCACCCTTGTGGTGGTTGCCCCGCCCATGGTCGCCGGTGAGCGGTTCCGTGTGTTGGAGAAGCACTACTGGCGCGGGCTCAACTTCCAGTTTCAGGCGCAGGAGATCGTGCGCATCGCCAAGAAGTTCAGGGTCACCTATCTAGGGGTCGATGTGTCCGGCATCGGCTCCGGGGTGTTTGACCTGTTGAAGCCCACCTTCAAAGGGGTATGCCACCCCATCAACTACAGCATCGAGAGCAAATCGCGGCTGGTACTCAAGATGATCGATGTGGTGGAGGCGAACCGCATCGAGTGGGACGGCTCGGATCGGGATATCCCGCTGGCATTCCTCGCCATCAAGCGCAGCACCACCGGCGGCGGCCAGATGACGTTCCGCGCCGCTCGGGACAACGTGACCGGACACGCTGACGTGTTTTTTGCCATCGCCCACGCCGTGGCCAACGAGCCGCTCGATACCAACCGCAAACGTAAATCCACCTGGGTAACCAGCCAGCAGAAGAAGGCAGCATGACCAAACGACAGCAAAAACCGGCCCAGCAGGTGGCCACCTCATCCCCTCGTCCATCTGTGATGTTCAGCACGGCGGAGGCCATCGACCCCACGGCCTGGATGACCGATTACACCGGGGTATTCTTCAACCCCTATGGGGAATATTACCAGCCTCCCATCGACCGCAAGGGGCTGGCCAAGGTGGCGCGGGCCAATGCTCACCACGGGGCGATCCTTATGGCGCGGCGGAACATGGTGGCGGGTCGCTTCACCACCCAGCGCAATGTCATCACCGCCTATGTGCACAACTACGTGCAATTTGGTGACGGCGGCCTGCTCAAGCTGCGCAACGGCTTTGGCCAGGTTGTTGGGCTGCACCCGCTTTCCAGCGTCTATCTGCGCCGCCGGGCTGACGGGTGCTTTGTCTATCTGCAGCAGGGCAAGCCTAATCTTGTTTATCGGCCGGAGGATGTGATTTGGTTGGCCCAGTATGACCCAGAGCAGCAGGTCTATGGCATGCCCGACTATCTGGGCGGCTTGCAGTCAGCCCTGCTCAACCAGGATGCCACCCTGTTCCGCCGCAAATACTTCCTCAACGGCGCCCACATGGGGTTCATCTTCTACACCACCGACCCGAACATGGACGATGAAACTGAGGAGGAGATGAAGCAGATGATCGCCAACTCCAAGGGGGTTGGTAACTTCCGCTCGATGTTCGTGAACATCCCTGAAGGCAAGCCGGATGGCATCAAGCTGATCCCGGTTGGGGATATCGCGACCAAAGACGAGTTCGCAGCCATCAAGGGGATCACCGCCCAGGATGTGCTGACGGCGCACCGGTACCCGCCTGCGCTGGCCGGTATCATCCCGACCAATGGCGGCGGCGGCTTGGGTGACCCTGATAAGTATGACGCTACCTATGCCCGCAACGAGGTGCTGCCACTGTGCGAACTGATCAAGGACTCCATCAACAGTGCCGGGCTGCCCCGCGCGCTGTGGGTCGATTTTCGGGAAACTATCGGTTCTTCTGTATAAATAAACAGTATGTCATGGCATAATAGATCGTTGATTTATAAGAGAAAGGGGGATGTGATGCGGGTGTATTGCAAAGAGTGTGGCCAACGTGGTCGCATTACCAAGACCAACAAGCTCAGCCCTGATGTTTCTGACCTTTATTGTCAGTGCACAGATGCAGAGTGCGGCCACACATGGGTTGCGTGCCTCTCTTATTCGCATCCCCTGAGCCCTTCATCGAGAACGGCGAGCCAGTTGGTACTGAACCTTGTTGGTTCACTCACGCCAGAGGGGCGGCAAATGGTACTGAACGGATTGAGGGCGCAATAGCGCCCTCTTTGTTTCTGGTGATGTATTAGTGTTTGGCTGGCCGCTGCGACATTTTTATCTAAGCCTTGGTATAAAAGCTCAGTATTGAGAGAGGGCCTGCTCGGCTTCGATATCTTGATCGGTACAGGCCTTGATCATGACCCACCCCCCTATCTTTCCCATCCTGTCTGCGCAGGAGTCCAGAATCTTTTCGTACTTTGCGTATTTCTCTTGATTGCTCACTATAGCCTGCCTCGCTTCAATATTCTGGTCGGCACAGGCTTTGACCATATTCCAGCCGAATTGCTTGGTTGTTCTGACGCAGAACTTGACGATCTTCTCATGGGGCTGGTAATTGGCATTTAACAGCTCATATGCTTCCAGATCCTGGTCCACACATGCTTTCACCATTGTGGCACCGTATTGGTTCATCTGGTCTTTACAGCGATCGATGACCGCTGTTTTTTCGGTAGCACTGATGGCCATGGCATAGGTGGCCAGCAACAACAGGCTGGCTGCAGCAACGCGTTTCATATCATTGTTCTCGTTTGGGGTTGAAACGGTATGCTATCAAAGCAGCACCTTCCTTGGCGCGTGACCGGACACATTTCGCGATTTTCGCCATTACAAGGCCAGTGTCTTGTCGCCCTGGGTGTGCCAGCACGATGCTTGTCCCTTGAATGTACCGCCGCATCCGGTCGGCAATTTACAGTCGCAGTGCTGGCAGGTCTTCGTTTTCAGTTCGGCCTCCTGCTCCAGCCACTTCTCCCAGTCTCGCCTGATCAGGGTGCTGATGTACTCATCTGCTGAATATGGCTCACCGCTGCCAGCCCTGGCGATACGCAGGTGGTCCAGCTGCTGGCGCTCCCGTTCTGAGAGCGCCACCTCCACCCGCTTGATACCGAGAGCCGCCCGTCTTGCCCGCTGGGCCTGCTTGCGCTTGGTAGCGTCATTCATCCCTTGCCCCCTTCTGTCTTCCCCATCTGCAACGGCGCCACAAGTCCGGAATGACGATCAGATAAAACAGCACGTGGCCGATCAGCCATATGATGCCGAGCGGGTCGATGTGGTCGCTCATTGCCACACCGCCCTTACCACAATGGCATCCTGCTTGGCCCATGCCCGCCAGCTAGCGATGGTGACCTCTCTCTTTGGCAGGTCAAACTCCGGATGGCGATACTCCACATGGGTGAGGGTGCCGCGCCGGTTCATCTTGGTGGCTGTCACAAGCCTGGTGACACCGAAGCGGGTGATCACATCACCCGGCTTCGGCCATTTGCGTGGGTCTCTCATGCCGCACCCCCTACCACCGTGCACCCGTTCACTGCTGCCTGCATCCGCTGATAGATGGCGCTGACGTAGCGAGCCTGATGCTTGGCGTCATCCAGCGCGCGATGGGCCACTCCCTCGAATGGCATATCTTTCTTGGGGTCAAAGCCCAGCAGGTCACGCCCCATATCAACAACGGTGCGCACGTCCCGATCCTTAAATCCGTTCCAGTAGCCAACAAAGTGCCTTTTGTTCACGGCTGTATAGGCGTTGGCCATGATGGTGCAGTCAAATCCCGCGCCATTACCCCACACATAAGGGCGCTTGTCCCCTTGCCCGTTGGCCAGCAGCCATGCCTGAAACTTTTGCAGCGCCTGAATCAGCGCCATCCGTTTTTCGCCGTCCACGTTATAGGCAATGGCCTTGCGTGCCTCATCACTCTGCCCCAACCACCACAGCACTGTGTCTGGGTCGATCTCCCCGAACTGGGCGCTGTCGCGCAGGTCGATATGCGCCTCGAACTCGGCGCCCAGTTCACCGGTCATCGGGTCAAAGAACACGGCCCCGATGGTGACGATGGCCGCGCTGGGACCTTTGCCCATGGATTCCAGATCCAGCATTACGTTATTCATGGTTACTCTCCTGCTTCGATTTGACGATGGTCAGCCACTACCTGGTGCAGGGTTGGCTGGTATGTTTTGTTGAGATGTTCGGCGGCGCCCGGGTTGGCTCGGTCGATGGGGCTGCCCGGTGCGATAAAGAGGGTGCGGCCAGTGACGGCGCAGCGGATGGTGCCGCTCTGGTCGATGGCCACTGGGGTGAGCCCGTCCACGATATGGCGGCGGCCAACAGTGCGGCCATCGGCTGATCGCACCGGCACAGTGGGTCGGTTGGTGCTGGCCTGAAACGGGTTCGGTACCTCGTCGGCGATGGCCGGCAGAGCCAGCTGCGCGGGGCGAGGGTGCCGGCGGCGTAGGATGGCGCAGGCTATGGACTGCTGTTTGCCCTTGAGCATCCCCACCCACTGACTGATCTCGTTGGCTGGCCAGCGCTGCTGGAGAATGCAGGTCACCCGATTATCCAGGCGGCGGTACTCTTCGCGGCTTACTGTGGTTTTCATCACGTTATCCCCGTTATATGTGGAGCTCTGTTCGCTATGTGTGGAGCTCATGCCGTTATATGTGGAGCTATGCGAAACCATCACGCTCGCAGGCATGATGCTTCCCACTCCTGTTCGCTGTAGTCGTTCTGTTCTTGCAGCCACTCCGGTGTGTCCAGCTTCTCCAGTTCTGCCCACATGTGTGACTGGTAGGGCTCCGGCAGCATCTCGATCCAGCGGAACGCCCCGGCATGGCCCTGTGCCTGGTAAACCTTGCCGCACAGCTCAACCAGCATCGGCCAGTCCTCATCGCCTTCCGGCAGCGCGTACTCATCCGGCTGGCCCTGTTCGGCTGGCCGCTGGCCCTCTGGCTGCCAATCCGGCTCGCTCGGGATCGCTCGGCCCGATTGCACCTGACCGTTCTCAAGCCAGAGGCTGAAACCGTCCACGCTGACGCTGGCGCCTGAGCGCAAACGACCTATGGAGAAGGGCGATAAACCCCATTGCTCTGCCATTAACTGATCCGCAAACGCCTCTGGATCCGGCTGCGTACAGTTATTGTCAGAGCTCCAAGGAGCCGGGCTGTCGCCCGACTGAACTGCAACACCTAAACCCACACCCACACCGGCAGCCCCTGCGGCTTTGGCGGCCTCATAGGTGCCTGCTGGTACCACTTCCCATCCTTGCAGGCGGGTCTTGATACCCAAGTGCGCGGAGTGCAGCCCCATCAGGCGTTTGATGTCTTCGCCGTAGCTGTTGGCCTGCTCCTCGATGAGGTGGGCCAGCTTGATGGGGTGCTCGGCACGGGTAGCCAGTGCGCCGCCCATGGCTTCGATGTAGCAACGAAAGATGGCGTTATCGGCGGCATATCGGGCCGCCTCAAAGCGCGGGTCTTGCAACACCGGCTTGGGTGGCCCCACCAGTTCGCCATTCTTCTTGGCGTTGCTGATGCGGCGCAGCTCGCGCCAGATGCCTACAGGCGCACCGCCGATCTGTTGAAAGGTGCGGATCCCCCACCAACTGGCCCACGCGCAGGCATGCTGGGCGCCTTGGTCAGCCTTGGTTCCCGCCTCGTCATCACCATCCACATGCTCACCGTCGATGTTCTTGGCGATATAGGCAGCGATGTAGCCGGTGGCATCGCCCTTGGATGGATCGATTTCCTTCCAATCGAAACGCGGAGTGAAGTCGGTGAATGGAGCGCCCTGATTACTACGCTCCAGCTCCTGCCGATCATCGGTCAGGGCATAACGCTGCAGGGTGTCGATCACCCCATTCCGGTCGCATTTGCGCATAAATAGCAGCATGTGCCAGTGCGGGGTTCCGTCATGGTGCGGCTCGCAAACTCGGAAGCCATAGACAGGCATCCCCCAGCGCTTCATATATGAGCGGGCACGGCTCCACAGCTTGCCCAAATAGGCGCAAGTTTCGCGCGGGGTGGCGCCCTGGTACTTGTCGTTTTCGATGGTTTTGCCATTGCTGGCGGTCTTCCAGGCGTGAAAGCGGCTCGGGGCTGTCCAGGTGAAGAACACCCCGACGTGCCCCTGGTCTTCGGCGTAATCTTCAAAGCCGCGCATGCGGGTCATCATTTCGGCGCGGCGGTTGACCGGGTTGGAGACGCTGGCCTCCCAGCAATCCTTCATCGATATCACCAGATCGTGCTGGCTGTTCATCACTTCCGACTCGGCCAGCCAGCGCATCATGGCCCGCTTGCGCTCGCGCACCACTTTCATGGTGGCGTTCGAGACGTAGGCAGAGACGCCCTTGCGTACCTTGCCCAGCAGAATGGCGATGTGCTCCTGCAGCCGATCCCAGCAGCGGTTTACCCGCTTTTCCCACCACTTGGCAGAGAGCAGGCGCACCATCACGCTCAGGATCCAGTTATTCCGCGCCTCGATGGTTTTGAAGTCCGGCATCTTGCCGATGAATGCCCACTGGTCGGCAGGCTGCTTGATGGCTTCCCATGTCGCCATCAGATCCCCTTCACCTTTGGTGGTGCTCTGCTCGATGTTTTTCCAGATGGCCGCGGTCTGGTTGGCGAACTGGTGAGCGACCCGCTTGCGGCCGTCATCATCGCGCAGCTGCTGGGCATCGACCGGCAGCGCCATCACCAGAGAGCGAACCCATTTCACCCTCTCCCGTAACCAGATGTTGGCGCTGCGGCAATTGCGGGCGGTGCCATCTTTGCGGCGGCGCACGTACTGCTTGAACAGCACCTGGGTAAACTGCGGGGGTAGGCCATCGAGCAGTTGCACAGCCCAGACCAGATCGTATTCACCAGGAGCGCCGACAAAGGCGGCCTCCAGCTTGGTGCCCGGCATCGAGTTGGCGAGCGCATCGATGCGCGACCGCAGGGCCTTTTTAGACAGCGGTAGCTGGTTGCGCTTTGGCGTTGGTAGGCGAGAGATGGCAAAACCAAGTTGGCCAGCCTCGGCGGCTGGCCCTTTGTCGTTCTGGTTGGTCATTGGAGATTGTTACCCGACAGTTCTTTGATGTTGCTTCTGCAGGACGCCAGCGCTCTGCTGGCATGATTCATCATCTTCCTGGCTGCGGCGCACTGGCGCAGGGTCAGGGTGATGCTGTTATGCGGACGCGGGGAGAAACGGCGCATCTCCAGCAGGTTGCGCTGGTAGTAGCGCAGGCGGGCGGCGTCATCAAGCATGGTTTCGCGCCACTTATCGACGCGGGTTTGCAGCTCGGAGATCAGGTGGTAGCTCATGCACGGCCCTCCCGATCAAGCCGCAGATCTACCAACTCCTGCCGTTCAATCGCGATGGTCTCTGATGCCTCTTGGTATGCGGTGCGCGCCTCTCTGCATTCAAACAGCAGGCGCTGGCGGGCCCAACGCGGGCAGGGATGATTTTCCCGCCGCATGGTGACGAGCAGGGACTGGTACTGGCAAAGCGTTCTCAGTGAGACCTCGGCAATGTCTGACATGGTTGCAATGTCAGCCTTGATTTCAGCTTCAAGCGTGAGGCGTTCCGGTTTGATGGCGCTCATTTGATGGTCTCCCCAAGTCCGTGGAGCGGTTCGCATTCGGCCCACCACTCGGCGATCTCTTTGGCCAGTGCCAGCTCGGCACTGGCGACGGCCAGCCAATACACGGCGCGGATGGCCCCCAGAGCCAGCAGCTCCTTGGTCACTTGGCGGTTGCGCATGACATCGCTACCAGCGCTGATGAATTCGCCCTGGGCAACTTCCCAGTGCTTGGTCAGCTGGCTTACCGGCGCAGGAGCTTGCAGATGCGCAGGGCCTGCTTCGCAGTTGCCCAGCTCATCAATTGGCGGCTCAAGTTCAAACAGGTCGCTCATGCTGCACCCCCTACAACAGTGCAGCCGTTCACAGGTGACCAGCTTGAGATGGGGACTTGCAGGCCCAGCTTGTTTTGATCTCGCTCGCCGCGAAGCAGTAGGAGCGCTTGTTCATTGCAGTTTTCACAGCCGCACCACTGGCCTCCGCACTGGCAGAACTCTTGCTCGCCGTGCTTCTCTCTGGAGTAGATAGAGAGGCGCAGGCAGTCCTGACACAGCACAAAGAAGCTAATGCGGATAACGCTCAGGCGATTAGGGCGGATCGGCTCATTGGCCACTGGCTTGTTAAACACGGTTTCATCAGGGCCAGAGGCTATATCAACGCCAATAAAGAACGGGTTATCCATAAACGGCAGCAGGTCATCAACCGGCTCCTGAGCGGCATCGTCTTGCGGCTGAAATACCAGCCGCTCCTCTTCGAGATCCCACGTAAAACCGCTTCGCCCCTCAGCGAACAGCCATTCATCCGCAGCCTGTGGGTTTGCGGCCGCGAACTCGTTAAACAAGCGAAGGAACATCAGGTCTTGGCTCATTCCTCATCCCCCATCACGGAGTCGTCATCGAGTAGATCTGCAGGGCGGCTGGTTACGACCAGTTGCACCTGGATGTACTCATCCCCCGAGTAGAGATCGCCCAGGGCGATCCGGTTTTCCTGTTCGCCACTGGCCAACAGCTCGGTTAGCAGCGGCAGCACGGCTAGCTCGGCGCGCTTGGCGATATGGATTGCATCGATGCTCATGCCACCCCCTCGATGATTCGGATAGAGCCAGAGGTCAGGCGCTCCATACGGGCATACCCGTTCTGTCCTCGCAGCCAAGTTGTGCCGCAGTTGGTGTAACCCTGTTGCACCAGATAGGCGCTGGCGGCCTTGATGTTTGGAACGGTGTGGCGAGTGATAACGGCGGCCATGGTTATGCCCCCTGTTGCCAGTTGGCATTGATGCCAGTCATCAGCCAGCCCGTGTACTGGGTCAGCCCTGGGTGGTTGGCGATCAGCAGAAGCAGGCCACCGCCGATCTCGCGGTATCCCAGCTCGTAGTTCTTGAGCGTGGTGGGCGGAATGCCCAGCAGGTCGGCAAACTTCGGGCGGCTCAGGTTCAGCTGCTCCCGCAACTGGCGCAGGCGCTTGGCGGCGCGGTGGTTCAGCAGATTGATCTCGGTCATAGGCGCGTTCATGTCAGGCTCCTTGTGAAGTGGTGCAGGGGGTGATGCAACTGAACAGGGAGGCCCATGCCAGCGCAGTGGAGCGCTCGATAAGCGCCACACCGTCCGGATGTTGGCTAAGACGGGAGCCATAACGGCCCGCAAGCTTACGTTGTTGAATGCGAAGGTTGCGCATAGCGCAGGGGATCGCTAAAGTTTGCATGTCGATTCTTCCTATGGATTGATTACTGAAGGCCCGCTTGGAGTTACCGCTCCGTTAAGCGGGCTTTTTATTGCCCGATCGCTCGCGGGCCTTGTTGGCTGATCGCGATGCCCGCCGCAATGGCGCGCCGTTGTTGCAGCCGTGCTGCCCGTTCCTTTTTCAGTCTTTCGATATCTCCTGTTGGGGTGGTCACCGGTGCCGGATGCCATACCTTGCTGTCACAGCCGCAGCGAAACTCCCCCTGATAATCCAGCTCCAGCACGGCCAGGCGGATCGCCTCGCGCTGCGCATGGGGCAGGGCTGACAGGGTTGCGGTCATCAGTTGGCCGCGTGGCTGGCGGGCGATGGTGCAGATGGCCGCTTTTTTGGCGGCGCTGATGGCCAGCCAGTCTGTGTCCAGACTGCTGCGGGTCTTGCCGAACATCTCGCGCAGCAGCATGCAGCCCGCGGTGTTCATGGCCACTTGCTCTGTTGGCGTCAGGCCAGCCAGATTGCGTTCTTCATGGTTGATGTGTTGCTGTTGCATGGGTTTCCCCTTACATGGTCATGGTTTGCATCAGGAGGTCTGATGCGCAGGCGACAGTCGGCACAGCCTGAAAGCGGGCTTCGATGTCGTGGATAAGCAGTGCCAACGACCCCATTGCAGAGGTAGCCACACTGACGATGGTGTTGCGTTCTGTGCGCGACACACGTCCCCGCTCGGCCAGCTCCAGCGCCCGCTGGCCAATGCTGGCCACCTTGGCATTGAGGTCGATTGCTTGATGGGGGAGGGATGGCGCCCGTTCCGCTGATGGGATGGCGATGGCGGTCAGCCCGCATTCCATCAGCATGCCGTCGATCAGGGTTTCGTCCCCTTCGGTGGCGTGGTACAGCGCGATAAGATCGATGGCTGTCGGTTTGTGGTTTTCGCATGCCTGGTTGAGCTTGTTGTGTAGCACGCCGCTTTTCATGCCGAGGGTGCGTTCCAACTGGCTGATGTTATGCCTCTCCTTGAAACGCTCGCAGGCACTGACAAAGTGGCCGTGTGAATTTTCGGGCTTATTTGACACTCTGATTCCTCTCCAAAGTTCGCTATGGTTAGCTGGCTGCCAGGCAACTCAACGTGAAACCAGCGCCTCTTTTTGGCACTGCTCGCGCAGTGCTTCGAGATTGATGATCACCTTCTGACGCCGACCGGTTTTTGGCAGGGTTGGCAAACGGCCATCTTCAAGCAGGGTCTGGACGTAGTCTTCGCTGAACCCGGCCAGCTCGGCGAACTTCTCTTTTGAACAAACCGGAAAGGTATAAACAGTGATGTTTGGCGTCATGGCGATGCCCTTACTGTGCGTTGTTATCAGGGGTTGGCTTGATGGGATCGGCCTTCAACTTGCCGCCGGTCAGAACCTCAATCTGGTAGGCGCGTCCTTGTGGGATGGTTTCTCCCCATTGGGAAATTGCTGCTTCTGAAATGTTCAGCTTCTTCGCCAGCTCAGCCGCTGACCCGAAGTAGTTGATGGCATCTGCTTTTTTCATATACACCTCTCAAACCTTAAGTTTCAATGATGGCAATCCTAACTTAGGGTTTAATCATAAGCAAGCTTAAGGTTTGAATTATTTAACCTTAAGGTTTGGTCTCGAAAGTTAAGCTAGATTAATGCACATCTCAGATCGAATACTCAGTAGAAGAACTGCTCTCGGCCTTTCCAAAACCGCACTAGCCAAGGCGATTGGCATAAGCGGTGTTTCGGTAGGTAAATGGGAATCAGGGCTGAACCAGCCAAAAGGCCGCTATCTCAACGACTTAGCGGCTGCGCTTGGCGTGTCTGTCGATTGGCTGCTGACCGGCAAAGAAGAAGGCAGCACTGGCGTGGCGGAGTCTCCGTTCCCTGGTTACCGCAACGTAGAGCCTGCGGTCATCCCGCAGGGTGGACGAGTACCGATCCTCAGCTATGTGCAGGCAGGCAACTGGCGGGAGATATGCGAACAGGCCACGGGCTTTGATGGCAATGTGGAGTATGTGACGGCCAGTGTGGACATCGGCCCCCGTGGTTTTGGTCTCTGGTTGCGTGGCAACTCGATGGCACCGCAATTCAACGAAGGTGATTTGGTGATCGTTGACCCTGACGAACAGCCACGCCCGGGTGATTTCGTGGTGGCTAAAAACGGCAGTGACGAGGCCACCTTCAAAAAGTACAGGCCTCGTGGCATCGATGAGCACGGGCAAGAGGTGTTTGAGCTGGTTCCCCTCAACGACGATTACCCGCCCATGTATTCCGACCGGCAGCATATCGAGATCATCGGCGTGATGGTTGAACACCGTATTTTTAGAAAACGATAAGGACGCGTTATGTACACCTATAAAATGATCCAAGTGCCCCCAACTATTGCCATCACTGGCAAAGATAACGCTCAAGGCGCGGCGGCAAGTTATTTACAACACACGGTAAACGCTCAGGCCGTAGATGGTTGGGAGTTTCAGCGAGTAGATTCTTTTGCAGTTGATGTTCAACCTGGTTGCTTTGGTGCCTTGTCTGGTAAGAAAGCAGGCGTCACCTCTTATTATGTCATCACGTTCCGCAAGCCCGTCTAATGCTTGTTTGTTTAAGTATTCGAGCGATTTATTTTTACCGAGCTGTTGCACCTAAGTCACTTCGCAGCAGTTGTCGCTTCAATCCTTCTTGTTCTGAATATGCACTGCTAGCCTTACGCAAATATGGATTTTTAGTTGGCTGGCGGATGACTCTTAACAGAATTTATCGCTGCCAGCCACCTGGTGGTGGCGATGATTTTCCATAGACTGACTGGATACGTTATGAAATCTCACGTCAACTTATCTCTTCTTACCATGTTGCTGCCTTTCTTCCTCACTGGCTGCGGCGATGAGGTACGGCCAAGCATTGCCGCAGATGCTCCGCTATCAACGATGTTTGTTTCTGATGGCTTCACCATTTCAGAGAAACCCGCTTCATCTATTTACTTCGGTAAAGATGATGAAAATTACTGTGATTTAACTGTGCCGAAGGAAAATTTCAACACCGGATTTTCAATACAGTCACAATCAAAAAGCGACCTTTCTATAAATGTAAGCTGTACTTGGGATAAAAAAAGCTATGTGCTTTCCGCTAAGCACCCCACATATATCTCATTAGATGTTACCTCTGTCACTACAGATAAAGCAGACGTAAACGTATCGTTAAAAGTTATAGATACTGCCTCTCTTAGCGAATTTATAGAATTCAAAAATGTTTCTCTAAAAATTGTTAATCCTGATGACCTTAAAAAGTTATTGAATTGATAATGTCTTTAGACAGGATATTCATCCTATAGATGCACTCTCGCTACCTATTTACCAATGACCGTCCGAAAACTTGACGATGGCAAGCCCAAGCTCTGGCTTGCCGAGGTCTATCCCCAAGGCCGTGAAGGACCCCGCAAACGCAAGCGCTTCGCCACCAAAGGCGAAGCCTTGGCATGGGAGCGCTTCACCCTGGATGAGCATCAGGCCAAGCCCTGGCTAGGGCAAGAGGTGAAAGAGCATCGCACCTTGCAAGATCTTATCGATCTCTGGTTCAAGCTGCATGGTCAGACCCTTAAGCGTCAGCAGGTCAGGCTGGCCAAGTTGCAGATCATCTGCAACGGCATGGGAAACCCGAAGGCGATCGACGTCACCCCTAAAATGTGGGCTCATTACCGCGCCAAGCGAATGGCGGGTGAAATCGACAACGGTTGGAATGTTGGAGCAAAAAAGGCCATCACGGCGCGAACGGTTAATCAGGAACTGGCCTTCCTAAAGGCGGTGTTTGGTGAGCTGATCCGCTTGGGTGAATGGCTGCACCCGCACCCATTGCAGACCGCCGCCGCAGTAAAGACCCCCGATCCAGAGATGACCTTTCTGCAGCAGTGGCAGATCGCCGATCTGCTCTCGGCGGCGCAGCGATACCCTAACCCTGATTTGGCGCTCATTATAAAAATCTGTCTGGCGACCGGCGCGCGCTGGCGTGAGGCGGAATCATTGACCACATCGCAGGTCACCCCGTACCGCATCACTTATACAAACACCAAGGGCAACAAAAACCGGACGGTGCCGATCAGCAAAGCGCTTTATGATGAGCTGCTGACGGGTAACAAGAGCGGCCAGCTGTTTCAGCCCTGCTATCTGGACTTCGGCAGGGCACTGAAAACAACCGGCATTGAATTGCCTGATGGCCAGCTGACCCATGTCTTGCGTCACTCGTTCGCCAGCCACTTCATGATGAATGGCGGAAATATCTTGGTTCTACAAAAGATACTGGGCCATGCGAACATTCGTGACACGATGCGTTATGCCCACTTTGCCCCCGACCATTTGGAAGAGGCCGCCCGATTAAACCCGTTGGAGATGTGGCGGCAAAATGGCGGCACAGCTTAGGATTATTCGCCTTTATTGCCCCTTATTCCCCGTTGATAGCCTGAAAATCAAGGGATTCAGCCGTTATGTCACACCTTAACTACAACCATCTCTACTATTTCTGGATGACTCAGAAGAAGGGCTCCGTTACCCAGGCAGCAGAAGCCCTTTTTTTGACCCCGCAAACCGTCACCGGTCAGATCAAGCTGCTGGAGCAGCGCCTCGGGGGCAAGCTGCTCAAACGCAAGGGGCGCTCTCTTGAGGCGACCGAGCTGGGTCAGCTGGTGTTTCGTTATGCCGACAAGATGTTCAGCCTCTCCTACGAGATGCTCGATATCGTCAACTACCGCAAGGAGAGCCAGATCCTGTTCGACGTCGGCATCGCCGATGCCCTCTCCAAGCGCCTTGCCAGCCGCGTGCTGCTCTCTGTCATCCCCAATGATGGCTCCATCCACCTGCGCTGCTTCGAATCGACCCACGAACTACTGCTGGAGCAGCTGAGCGAGCACAAGCTCGATATGATCCTCTCCGACTGCCCGGTAGATTCCAGCCAGCATGCTGGATTGCTCTCCAAACGGCTGGGCGGCTGTGGCGTCAGCTTCTTCTGCAAGGCGCCATTGCCCGAAAAGCCATTTCCCGCCTGTCTGGAGGAGCGCAAGCTGTTGATCCCCGGTCGCCGTACTGCCATGGGGCGTCAGCTGACCCAGTGGTTCGAGCAGCAGGGGGTTTCTCCCAGCATTCTTGGCGAGTTTGATGATGCCGCCTTGATGAAGGCGTTTGGCTTCTTCAATCAGGGCATCTTCATGGCTCCCACCATCTATCGGGAGGAGATCCTTGAGGGGGAGGGGGTGATGCTGATCGGGGAAACCCAGGATCTGATGGAGGAGTATTACGTCATCTTCGCCGAGCGAATGATCCAGCATCCGGCGGTGAAGCGGGTCTGCGAGAGCGATTTTACCTTTCTCTTTTCCGGCCAGGAGAACTTCTCCGCCATCCAGCCGGCCACCCTGTCGTTTTAAAACGACCCGTCACCACGTATCATCGGCGATCAGTGGTAGAGGAGAGATATGATGCAACTTGAAGAGATGGAAGCCAATGCGAGTAAAGCGGTGGCCTTGCTCAAGGCGCTGGCCAACGAACGGCGGCTGTTTATTCTGTGCCAGTTGCTGGAGCGCGAACTGTCGGTGGGGGAGCTCAACGAGCGATTGGGATTGAGTCAGTCGGCCTTGTCACAGCATCTTGCGCTGCTGCGGCGGGATGAGCTGGTGACAACGCGCAAAGAGGCCCAGACGGTCTACTATTCGCTGCGCAGCCATGAGGTGCGTGAAATGATCAGTTTGCTGCATCGACTTTATTGCAGCGCAGATAAATAAAAAACCGGCACTAAGGCCGGTTTTTTCAGCTTTGATCAGCAGAAGCTGATTAAGCCATAGCTTTGATCTGGGCAGACAGGCGGCTCTTGTGACGAGCAGCTTTGTTCTTGTGGATCAGGCCTTTGGTCGCCATACGATCCATGATCGGCTGAGCAACAGCGAAAGCGGCAGTCGCAGCAGCTTTGTCGCCAGAGGCGATAGCAGCAATGACTTTCTTCAGGTAGGTACGGGTCATGGAACGACGGCTGGCGTTGTGCTGACGGCGTTTTTCTGACTGAAGAGCGCGCTTCTTAGCAGATTTGATGTTAGCCAAGGTAAAACTCCTAAAACTGTCTTAGCGAGTGTATTGAAAAGGCCCGGAAATATGCCCTTCCAACCACATATTGTCAAATGATTTGTGCAAATAAACACCGCCTCCCGGTGGTGTGTCAGTAGGGAGACGGTTAAACTGTCGGCCGATTCTAGCAGCATTCTTTTCATTCTGACAGTTCCAGAGGCCTCGTCTTGAGTAAGAAATTGATCAAATCCGGCATGATAGTGTCCGGAATGACGCTGGCATCCCGAGTAATGGGCTTGGTTCGCGATGTGGTTATCGCAAATCTGCTCGGTGCCGGGGTGGCCGCCGACGTCTTCTTTTTTGCCAATCGCATTCCCAACTTTCTGCGTCGCCTGTTCGCCGAAGGTGCCTTCAACCAGGCCTTTGTTCCCGTGATGACGGAGTACAAGAAAAATGGCGACGAGGGGGAAGTGCGTGAATTGCTGGCCGCAGTGGCGGGCACGCTGGGGGGGATAGTGACTGTGGTCACCCTGCTCGGTGTGCTGGGGTCTGGTGTGCTGACCGCGCTGTTTGGCTGGGGCTGGTTCTGGGACTGGCTGCATGGCGGCCCTGCGGCCGAGAAGTTCGAGCTCGCCAGTCTGATGCTCAAAATCACCTTCCCTTACCTCTGGTTTATCACTTTTACCGCCATGGCGGGGGCCATCCTCAACACCTTCGGCCGCTTTGCAGTCTCGTCGTTTACGCCGGTGTTTCTCAACATCACCATGATTGCGGCGGCCTGGTGGATTGCGCCGCTGATGGACAAACCTGAGATCTCGCTGGCGATTGGTGTCTTTTTGGGCGGTTTGGTGCAGTTTTTGTTCCAGTACCCCTTTTTGCGCCAAATCAACATGCTGGTATGGCCCAAGTGGGGATGGAATCACCCTGGGGTGGTGAAGATCCGCACACTGATGATCCCAGCCCTGTTCGGGGTCTCGGTCAGCCAGATCAACCTGCTGGTCAACACTATGCTGGCTTCTTTCCTCGCGACCGGTGCCATCAGCTATCTTTACTACTCGGATCGCCTGCTGGAGTTCCCCCTCGGGCTGTTTGCGGTAGCCATCAGTACCGTGATCCTGCCTGCGCTGGCTAAGAAGCATGTGGATGCCGATCCGGCGGACTTCTCCCGCACCATGGATTGGGGGGTGCGGATGGTGATGCTGCTCGGCCTGCCCGCCATGATAGGCATTGCGGTGATGCGCGAGCCCATTTTGCGGGTGCTGTTCATGCGCGGCGAGTTCGGCCTGCATGAAGTGAGCATGTCGAGCGCGAGCCTGCTGGCCTCCACTACCGGTCTGCTCTCCCTGATGCTGATCAAGGTACTGGCACCCGGTTACTACGCCCGTCAGGACACCAAAACTCCGGTGCGGATCGGGGTGATGTCGATGATTGCCAACATGGTCTGCAACCTCATCTTCATCTACCCGCTCGGTTACGTGGGGCTGGCGCTCTCGACCGCCTGCTCGGGCACTCTGAATGCGGCCTTGCTGTTCAAGGGGTTGTACCAGCAGAGCGTCTATCGTCCCTCCCGCCATACTGGCGTATTCTGCCTCAAGCTGCTGGTCGCCAGCGTGCTGATGGGCGGCGTGCTCGCCTATCTGTCGCCGGATCTGGCCCAGTGGGGCGCATGGAGCATGGGTAAGGCCAGTTTGCAGCTGACCATGCTGCTGTCGCTGGGGGCTGCGGTCTATGCCGTGGTGTTGCTGCTGCTGGGCATTCGGCCGCGTCACCTTAAATCGGGGCAGCAGTAGCCGTGATCCTGCGGTGTCATGGGGATAGTGTCTCATGGCGCCGCCAAGGGGCGGGATTGGGCCCGGATAGTTGAAATCAGGCTATGAGGGCTGACCCTGCCTGCTGCCTGATATATAATCCGCCGATTTCCATGGCAGCAACGCACAAGGCACTGATGGAGCTTATTCGCGGCATTCACAATCTCAAGCCCCGTCACCGGGGATGTGTATTAACCATTGGCAACTTTGATGGGGTTCATCAGGGTCACCATGCGGTATTGGCACGTCTCAAGGAGAAAGCGGCCCAGCTGGGATTGCCCGCCTGCGTCATGCTGTTTGAGCCGCAGCCGCTGGAGCTGTTTGCCGGCACAGCTGCGCCCGCCCGGCTGAGCCGGTTGCGGGAAAAGTACGAAGCACTGCAGGGGCTGCATATCGACCGCATGCTCTGTGTGCGCTTCAGCTACCGCTTTGCCGAGCAGGCGGCCTCGACATTCATCGAGCAGTTGCTGGTGGAGAAGCTCGGAGTGCGCTATCTGGTGGTCGGCGATGATTTTCGCTTCGGCAAGGGGCGGGAAGGGGATTTCCACCTGCTGGAGGAGGCGGGCCATCGCTTCGGCTTCGAGGTGATCAGTACCCAGAGCTTCCAGCTCGAACGGCAGCGGGTCAGCAGCACACTAGTACGTGAGGCCTTGAAAGCGGGCAGGATGGCGGAGGTGGAGCTGATGCTTGGCCGTCCCTACATCATCAGCGGCCGGGTGGCCCACGGCGACAAGCTGGGGCGCACCATAGGTTTTCCCACTGCCAATCTGGCCCTCAAGCGTCAGGTGATCCCGGTCGGTGGCGTGTTTGCGGTGGAAGTGATATGTTCCGGCAAGACCTTCCCCGGTGTAGCCAATGTGGGTGTACGGCCGACCTTGAGCGGTACACAAGCCAGATTGGAAGTACATCTATTTGATTTTTCTGGTGATCTATATGGTCAGCAGGTCAAGGTGCTGCTTCGCCACAAGCTGCGCGAAGAGCAGAAGTTTGCCTCTTTCACTGCCTTGAAAGAGCAGATCGAACGAGATGCCCTGGCGGCCCGAGCCTGGTTCGGGCTGCCACAATTCAATTTACCCAGCACTCTTTTAGAAAAGAAGGGAACCCAGGACTGATGAGCGACTATAAACACACCCTGAATCTTCCGGAAACCGAGTTTCCGATGCGTGGCGATCTGGCCAAGCGCGAACCCAACATGCTGAAACGTTGGTACGATCAGGATCTCTACGGCGCTATTCGCCGCGCCAAAGCGGGCAAGCCTTCTTTCATTCTGCATGATGGCCCCCCCTATGCGAACGGCAACATTCACATCGGTCACTCGGTCAACAAGATCCTCAAAGACATCATCATCAAGTCCAAGGGCCTCTCCGGTTTCGATTCCCCCTATGTGCCGGGTTGGGATTGCCACGGTCTGCCTATCGAACTGAAAGTAGAAGGCATGGTCGGCAAGCCGGGCGAGAAGGTTTCCGCTGCCGAATTCCGCGCCGAGTGCCGCAAATACGCCAAGACCCAGATCGAAGCGCAGAAGACCGACTTCATCCGTCTGGGTGTGCTGGGTGACTGGGAACACCCCTACCTGACCATGGATTTTGGCACCGAAGCCAACATCATCCGCTCCATGGCCAAGATCGTTGAAAACGGTCACCTGCACAAAGGTTCCAAGCCGGTGCACTGGTGTACCGATTGCGGCTCCGCGCTGGCTGAAGCCGAAGTGGAGTACTACGACAAGAACTCTCCCTCCATCGATGTGCGCTTCAAGGCCGTTGATGAGGCGACCGTTGCCGCCAAGTTTGACTGCGCCGAAGGCCACACCGGCAAGGGCCCGATCTCTGCGGTGATCTGGACCACCACTCCGTGGACCCTGCCAGCCAACCGCGCCATCGCCATGCACGCCGATCTGGATTACGCACTGGTGCAGGTTGAAGGTGAGCATCCCGAGCGTCTGATCCTGGCCGCCGAGCTGGTCAAGGATGTGATGGATCGCGCCGGTATCGAGAAGTTCCACAATCTGGGTTACGCCAAGGGCGCCGCGCTTGAGTTGCTGCGATTCAACCACCCCTTCTACAGCTTCGACGTGCCGGTGGTACTGGGTGACCACGTCACCCTGGATGCCGGTACCGGCGCCGTACACACTGCCCCAGGCCACGGTCAGGAAGACTTCGTGGTCGGCCAGAAATACGGTCTGGAAGTGGCCAACCCGGTTGGCAGCAACGGTGTTTACCTGCCGGATACCGAACTGTTTGCTGGCCAGCATGTGTTCAAGGCCAATGCCTCCGTGATCGAAGTGCTGACCGAGCGCGGCGCCTTGCTGCATCACAAGGTGTTCAACCACTCCTATCCGCACTGCTGGCGTCACAAGACCCCGATCATCTTCCGTGCCACCCCGCAGTGGTTCATCAGCATGGAGCAGAAGGGTCTGCGCAAGCGCGCGCTGGAAGAGATCGAGCGCATCGAGAAGGACGGCATTGCCCAGCAAGGCCAGAGCGGCTGGGTACCGGCCTGGGGTAAAAACCGCATTCAGGCGATGGTTGAGAACCGCCCTGACTGGTGTATCTCCCGTCAGCGTACTTGGGGTGTGCCCATCTCCCTGTTCGTCCATAAAGAGACCCAGGAACTGCATCCGGAATCCGTGCGCCTGATGCACGAAGTAGCCAAGCGGGTCGAGCAGTCCGGCATTCAGGCATGGTGGGATCTGGACAAGGCTGAGCTGCTGGGTAGCGACGCCGACATGTACGACAAGGTGCCTGACACCCTCGACGTCTGGTTTGACTCCGGTTCTACCCACGCCTCCGTGGTCGATGCCCGTCCCGAGTTCAACGGCAAGCCAGCCGACATGTATCTGGAAGGTTCTGACCAGCACCGTGGCTGGTTCATGTCCTCCCTGATGATCGGTGTGGCCATGAAGGACAAGGCTCCCTACAACCAGGTGCTGACTCACGGCTTCACCGTGGATGGTCAGGGTCGCAAGATGTCCAAGTCCATCGGCAACGTGGTGAGCCCGCAGGACGTAATGAACAAGCTGGGTGCAGACATCCTGCGTCTGTGGGTAGCGAGCACTGACTACACCGGCGAGATGACCGTCTCCGACGAGATCCTCAAGCGCTCTGCCGATGCCTATCGTCGTATCCGCAACACCGCCCGCTTCCTGCTGGCCAACCTGAACGGCTTCAATCCGGCGACCGACATGGTGGCTCCTGCCGACATGGTGGTAGTGGATCGCTGGGCTGTGGGCCGTGCCAAAGCAGTACAGGCCGAGATCGTGGCCGCATTCGACGAGTACAACTTCCACGGCGTGACACAGAAGCTGATGCAGTTCTGCTCCATCGAGATGGGCTCCTTCTATCTGGATGTCATCAAGGATCGTCAGTACACCGCCAAGGCTGACAGCCTGGCCCGTCGCTCCTGCCAGACCGCCCTCTATCACATCGCCGAGGCCATGGTGCGCTGGATGGCGCCGATCATGAGCTTCACCGCCGATGAAATCTGGGCCCTGCTGCCGGGTGAGCGCGGCGAGTTCGTCTTCACTGAAGAGTGGTACGACGGCCTGTTCGGGCTGGAAGCGGGCGAAGTGCTGAACGACGATTTCTGGGCCGAGATCCTCACCGTGCGTGGTGAAGTGAACAAGGCGCTGGAAGTGGCCCGTGGCGAGAAGCGTATCGGAGGCTCCCTGCAGGCCGAACTGACCCTGTTCGCCAAGCCGGAGCTGGCTGCACGCCTGAATGCCCTGGCCGATGAGCTGCGTTTCGTGCTGCTCACCTCCAAGGCCAAGGTGGTCGTGGTTGATACTGCGCCGGAAGGCTCTGTGGCGACCGAACGTGATGACCTGTGGCTGAGCGTGGCCCAGTCTGCCGCCGCCAAGTGCGACCGCTGCTGGCACCATGTCGAAGATGTGGGCACCATAGCCGGTCACGAAGAGATCTGTGGCCGCTGCGTCACCAACGTCGAGGGTGACGGCGAAACGCGTCAATTTGCCTGATGAACATGACTCAACATAAAAGCGGCCTGCGTTGGCTGTGGCTGGCAGTGCTGGCCTTTGTACTGGACCAGGCGAGCAAGCTTGCCGTGGTCAAGTTGCTGCCATTTGGTTACCCGGGGGTGGAGATCACCCCCTTCTTCAATCTGGTTCACGTCTACAACAAGGGCGCCGCATTCAGCTTTCTGGCTGATCAGGGGGGCTGGCAGCGCTGGTTCTTCGCGGTGCTGGCTTTTGCCATCTGTGGATTGCTGATCCACTGGCTGCACAAGCAGTCGGTGACCCAGCGTTGGAGCGGTATCGCCTATTCATTCATCATCGGCGGCGCCCTCGGCAACGTCTTTGATCGACTGGTGTTGGGCCATGTGGTCGATTTTCTCGATTTCTACTGGGGTTCCGCTCACTGGCCTGCGTTCAACCTGGCCGACAGCTTTATCTTTATCGGGGCCGCCATGATTGTGCTGGACGGTTTCCGTGGTGAGAAAAAGGAGCAGGCATGAGCCAGCAGATCACCGCTAACAGCAGCGTGCTGTTCCACTTCTCCATCAAGCTGGAAGATGGCTCGGTTGCCGACAGCACGGCGCTGCACGGCAAACCAGCCCGCCTGCGGATGGGCGATGGCAGCCTGACCCCCACCTTCGAGCAGTGTCTGCTGGGCCTGTGCGAAGGGGAGAGCAAGAGTTTTACTCTGGCGCCGGAAGAGGCCTTTGGTCTCTCCAATCCCGACAATATCTACCATCTCGACCGTGCCAAATTTGGCGCCGATGTGGAGCCAAAAGTCGGCACCATCATCCTGTTCGATCAGCCCAATGGCAGCGAGCTGCCGGGCATTATCCGGGCGGTAGCCGGGATGTCGGTGACGGTCGATTTCAACCACCCGCTGGCCGGTCATACCGTCACCTTCGAGGTGGAGATCCTGGGCGTTGATGATGAGGAGAAGGTGCATTAATGGATATTCTGCTCGCTAACCCTCGCGGTTTTTGCGCCGGTGTTGATCGCGCCATCAGCATTGTCGAGAGCGCGCTGGAGAAGTTCGGTGCCCCCATCTATGTCCGCCACGAAGTGGTGCATAACCGGTATGTGGTGAACAAGCTGAAAGAGGCTGGCGCAGTCTTCGTCGAGGAGCTCGACGAGGTGCCGGACGACAGCATCGTCATCTTTTCTGCTCACGGCGTGGCCAAGACAGTGCGCGAGATGGCCAAGTCCCGCGCCCTCAAGGTATTTGATGCCACCTGTCCGCTAGTGACCAAGGTTCACATGGAAGTCCATCGCGCCAGCCGCAAGGGCTCCGAGGCTGTGCTCATCGGCCACGCCGGTCACCCCGAGGTGATCGGGACCATGGGGCAGTACGAGAATCGCGAAGGCGGCATGTATCTGGTAGAAACACCGGAAGATGTGGCCAAGCTCAAGGTAAAGAATCCGGATGACCTCTGCTTCGTCACCCAGACCACCCTGAGCGTGGATGAGACCTCTGACGTCATCGATGCGCTGCGCAAGCACTTCCCCAAGATCCAGGGGCCGCGCAAGGACGATATCTGCTACGCCACCCAAAACCGTCAGGATGCGGTGCGGGAGATGGCGGGGCTGGTGGACGCCATGCTGGTGGTGGGGTCTCGTAACTCCTCCAACTCCAACCGTCTGCGCGAGCTGGCCGAGAAGGTGGGCGCCAGAGCCTATCTTATCGACGATGCGTCGATGATCGAGGCGAGCTGGCTGGAAGGCGTGAAGGCGATCGGCGTCACTGCAGGTGCATCCGCCCCCGAGGTGCTGGTGCAAAACGTGATTGCCCGCCTGCGGGAGCTGGGAGGCAAGGTGGTCGCCGAGCATCCTGGCCGTGAAGAGAACGTAGTCTTTGAGGTTCCTCCCGAACTTAGAATAATTTGAGTGCAGCCAGGAAGGCTTAAGAATAAAGTGTGTTGATAATGGCGCCGGGTTTGTTCAAGAGACAGGCTCGGCGTTAAACTTATGAAGCAGTCTGTCACCAAGGATGGGATATGATTGGATACTTTCGTGGCTTTTCTCTTATTGAGTTGATGATTGTCATCGCCATCGTGGCGATTCTTGGCACCATCGCTTATCCCGCCTATCAGCAATATGTGCTGACCAGTCATCGTGTCGAAGCCAAGAGCATGCTGCTCAATGCGGCCAATCGGCAAGAAACCTATTTTATGGATTTCAATCAGTATGCATCCTCTGCTGCTGCTCTTGGTATCAGTAGTGCATCTGAGAATGGTCTGTATCAATTATCCATTGCCGTATCAGGTAACACCTACACCTTGTCAGCCAGTGCTGGCGCGACGACAGCCCAAGCTAACGATACCGATTGCACAGTGTTTTCCATTAATCAGTTGGGCGTCAAAAGTGCCTCTGGTGCAGCTAGCAATAGCTGTTGGGAATAGCCATGGCCATTCATGTTTCATCACATGAGAGAGGATTCAGCCTGCTGGAGGTGATGATCACCGCAGTAATCCTGTCGTTGGGGCTGCTTGGTCTGGTTGCTTTGCAAACCCATTCCAAATTTGCCAGTTATGAAGCTCGTCAGCGCACGATTGCCAGCTGGCTGGCTAACGATATGGTCGAGCGGGTGCGGATCAACAGGGACAGCTGGAGTGAAGAAAGCTCTGCAGCGGTAGGTCTTGCCTCTAATTTAACTCGACCGACTTGCGCATCGGAAGATGGCACTATCAGTAATTGCAGTGCTGCAGATTTACGTAATGCCGACCTTCACTACTGGCAACAAGCCTTGCTTGGGGCCAGTGTGTCGGGGGCTGCATCTTCCTTGAATTCACCGATAGGTTGCGTGGTGCGGCGGGCCAATAATGTATTGGCTGTCGGGATATTCTGGGCTGGCAAGCAAGAGATATCTGATGGGGGGGCTGCTGCCGCCGCAGCAACGCTGATCAATGAGTGTCAACTCTCGACAGCAAATAATCTTTCGAGGCGCCAGTTTATTCTGACGACGACTTTATGAATTCTCGCGGTTTCACGCTGGTAGAGTGGCTAGTCGCTATGCTGCTCGGTCTATTTTTGTTGGCGGGGGTATTCACAGTTTTTGTGATGTCTCGCTCCAGCTCTGAAGATGCCTTTGATCAAAGTGAATTACAGGAAAATGGTCGATTGGCCATTCGGTTGATCAGCCAGGATATCAAATGGGCTGGCTTTTTTGGAGCTTATACCGGCCAGCCTGTACAGATTGGCCCTTCTTTAAGAAATGACATTGTAATTGATGACGATGATGACTGCTTGGATGAACGTGACGTTGGCAGCTTACCATCAAATAAAGCGCCCATCAGGGGACTATGGGTGAGTCGGGTCTCGGCCACCAAATCGCTAGAGGGACTCACCTGTATTAAAGAGGCTGACCGAGTAGCTAATTCGGACGTGATCAGTATAAAGCGGCTGGTTGGGCGACCTATTCCTGAGACCGAAAATTTGGATGAAAATCGTTTTTATATGGCGACCAATAGCCAAGAGGCGAGAGTTATTCGCGGTATTAAGGGGAGCAATACCAGACCGATCTTTGGGGCCAATAATGAAAGTCAGCTTTGGGAATATCAGCACTATATCTATTACCTGTCACAAGATAATGGTATTCCGGTTCTGCGCAAACGTTACTTGACGGCTAATAGTGGCTCTTTCGAGATTGGAGGCGCTATGGCTGAAGGGGTAGAGAATATGGTGCTGATGTTCGGTGTCGATGACTCTGTTATCCCTGATGGGCGGATCGACAGATATCTCTCAGCAGACCAGATGACCACCCAGCTCTGGAATGAAGGTCGGGTATTGGGGGTGCGGTTATTTTTATTAATTAGAGCGGCGAAAGAGTCTGCACGTTACAAAAATAATAACACCTATCAACTTGGCAATCTGCCCCCGATAAAAGGCAATGGCGATGGCTATCGCCGCCTATTGCTGGAAAGCAGCATCGCATTGCGTAACCCGCAAATTGTTACTCGGAGTGGCACATGAGATCGTTTCAACAACAGCAAGGGATTGCACTGATAGTCGCACTGGTTATTCTGGTTCCTTTGACTCTGATTGCGGTAGTTGTCATGCAATCCAGTGGTATGAGTCTGAAGATGGCGGGTTCCAGTGCCAGTTTGCAACGGGCAGAGCACGAAGTTGAAGGTACTCTGGAGTCTGCATTGAGCGATACTTCTCTCTCAACACAAATTGCTACACAGGCAATTGGGGTTTCAGCTGCAATAGGCACGACTACTCCATCGACGACCCTGACAGTCAATACAGAGAGTGTATGTAAACGTAAATTTGAAGCCAGTAGCCAGAATGTAACGCCAGCTTGTCGTTATGCTGAAGCCACCACATCCAGTGCTTATGGCAAGGTGAATAGCCAAATGACCTTTACTGCCGGGGTAGAACAGCCCCTGCTCAGTGCCAATTAGGGGGCGTGTGATGAACATAAGGAACTGTTTACTGACAAGCTTGCTGGTGTTGTGTAGTGGAATATCCAGCACATCTATGGCTGTGGGCACTGGTTATTCAGATGATACCGAGTTGTTTATTTATGACTTTGCCAAGGCGGGGGATTTTCGGCCAAAGGTGCTCTTTATATTCGATACTTCAGGCAGTATGGGCGAAAAAACTTTGCTAGGAAAGGAAGAGTATGACCCTGAATTTTCCTATCCCAAGTTGGCGAAAAATGATGATGGCAGTAATAGTTTTTTGTACTATTCAACGGGCGGAACGCCTCCGCAAAAACTAGACAGTAACAATAGCAGACGATTCGCAACGAATAAAAATGCTTGTGCCACATCTCGGAACCTCTTAACCAAATTGGACTGTTTTCATCTATCTATTGGAATTATGAGGTGTCTGGCAAGAAAGGGGAGTGGAAGCCATTAAAAAACTATGCGTCCAATACAACCAATATAGTGGATTGCCAACAGGATATTTCAGCAAAAAACAATGATAATAGCGGTTTTACCGGGTCATATAAGTCTATCTCTGGAACAACTAAGGGTTACCCAGTAAATAGATATAATAATACTGGCGTTAATATTCCATGGGATGATAGTGCTACACCTGTCGCCCCGAATACGGGGGGGGCAGAAGTGCTGACCATATATACCGCCAACTATTTGCGTTGGTACTATGCCCCTTCCGCTATTCCCGCATCGAGACTAAGTGTAGCCAAACAGGCGCTGAGGGAGTTGGTTCGCTCTACGCCAGCGGTAGATTTTGGCCTTGCAGTGTTTAACCAAAATGATGGTGACGGCAGCACCAATAAAAATGGTGGTCGTATTATTAGGCACATAATGGGTAATGACGCTATCTTGGCTGGCGGCAAAACAGGCGAACAGGATCTTATTGACAAGTCAAATAGCCTTACGGCGGAGGGATGGACGCCTTTGTGCGAAACCTTGTATGAGGCATACCGTTATTTTGGTGGCGCGGGTGTTGATTTTGGGAATGATGATTCTAATCGAAATCCAAAACGTGATCCAAATTCAGAGTCGCCAGCAGGTATTTATAAATCCCCCTATGATAAGTGTTCCAGTAATGGTTATATCATATACATGACTGATGGTGCTCCAACAAATGATAAAGCTGCTGATGAGTTGGTGAAAAAGTTACTTGAAGATAAGAATTTTTTGCCAGCAAATATTAAAGATAAAGACCCAGTCCCTTATGGAACAGGAAAAGAAACAAGCTACCTTGCTGCACTTGCTAGTTATATGAAAAATAGTGATGTCAATAAATCTGCAGATGGCAAGCAAACAGTCACAACATTCACCGTTGGCTTTGGAGATGAAGCGATTAAAGGTGCTGGGGAGTTGCTGGCAAAAACTGCCAGTCGTGGTGGCGGTAAATATTATCCCGCCACCGATGCAACTCAGCTTAATGAGGCGTTAAAGTCATCATTGCTGGCCATCTTGAAGATGAATACCTCGCTGGTCTCTCCCGCGATTGCCACTAATAACTTTGACCGTACTCGCAGTCTGAATAATATTTATTACGCAATGTTTGAGCCTGGTTCTGGTCCACGATGGAAGGGCAATCTTAAAAAGCTGGTTCTGAATCCAGATAAGGGTTATGTAGTCGATCAGAGTGGCTTACCTGCGATATCCAGTGATGGAACAATTCTTGAGTCAGCAAGAACCTATTGGTCATCCACCAGTGATGGTAACAAGGTTGCCGAGGGGGGCGTACAAGAGATGCTGGCAGCTAAAACCAATCGCAATCTTTATATTATTCCCCCTTCCACTAATACATTAACCCCCTTTAGCAAGTCTGCTCTTGAGGGTATGGCAGGCGGGGCGACGCAGCTACGCACTGTCATGAAACTTGATAGTGCTGATAGCATGGATGACCTGCTTAATTGGACCAAGGGGATTGATGCGTTTGATGAGAATCAGGATGGTGATAAAACAGATAATCGGGAGCATATTCTTGGTGACCCTCTGCATTCACGGCCATTAGTGATCAACTACGGTTGTACAAAATCGACAGGACAGACTACATGTACACCTGACTTGCGCATTGTGATGGGAAGTAATGCCGGCTTCTTGCATATGTTTAAAGACAGCGGCACCACGATTGATGAAAGCTGGGCCGTTATGCCCTATCAATTTATCGCCAATCAGAAAGCCTTGCAGGAAAATCTTGAATCATCAGTGCATCTCTATGGTGTGGATGCATCGCCCACTGTGTTGGTCAATGAGCAAGTCAAAGATGGTCATATCCAGTCGTCACAAGGTGACAAGGTTTGGTTATTTACCGGGTTGCGTGGCGGTGGCAAGGCATATTATGCCTTAAATATATCAAATCCGGATTCCCCTTCGCTAATGTGGAAGTTGGATAAAAATAGTTCCGGTTTCGGAAAACTGGGCGAGACTTGGTCTATTCCAGAAGTGGCATTTATTCCTGGCCATCATATAACTGATGCTAGTGGAAAAATGATATACAAGCCGGTTTTGATTTTCTCGGGTGGCTACGCTCAGGCAAAAAGCTCCTTGGGGCAGGGGACTGAGGATAGTGAAGGATTAGGGGTTTATATTGTTGATGCTGAGACGGGCTCTCTATTGTTCAGCTTTACTCCTGATGCTGATGAAAATAATGTAAATCACAAGCAAGTGGCGGCCATGGTTTATAGCATGCCAGGCTCTGTCTCCGTGTTGGATAGCGATGGGGATGGTATTTCAGACCGGATCTATGCCGGTGATACCGGTGGTCAGATCTGGCGTATCGATATGAAGGGGACAAAGAAGTCCGAGTGGACGGCCATCAAGTTTGCCAGTTTGGGTAATGCCCATTTAAGTGGAGATGATAAGAAGCTGGTAGACGACCGTCGCTTCTTTACTCAGCCGGTATTGGTGCGAACTCTGAATAAAGGGTGGTCGTGGAATAGTCAAAATAGTGAATACAATTATGGTGAGCGCCCGTTTGATGCGGTATTGATTGGATCTGGTGATCGTAACCGTCCCTCCTCGGAGGCAACCACCAAAAATGTCTATGTGATGCTACGTGACTACCATGTCAATCCGACCTTGTTTGGGGCAACATCTGAACCAGACGTACCATCAAGTATCACGTTGGACGACCTCTACGATGTGACCAGCGATCCTTTTACGGGTTTGAATGAAGAGCAGATTGTAAACACCACCAAGGCGTTGACCAGCAAGCTAGGATGGAAATTCTGGCTCAATGAAAGCGGCGAAAAATCCATGGGGGCTGGTTTGGTTCTGCAAGGCAAGCTCTATTTCACCTCCTTCTTGCCCCAGGTTCAGAACTTCCAGCAGTGTACGATCCAATCCATCGGTGCAATGCGCCAATATATGATTGATATGCACTATGGCACTTCTTTCAAATATGTACTGGATAGCAACAATCAGGAAGTTATTCAGCGTTACGTAGAGGTGCAAAATAAGGTTGCTGATGATCTGGTTATTCATGGTGGGGATGATGGCCGGATCAGGATTATAGGTGGTGCTCCGGGCAAGGAGGTCATCCTCAAAGATGATGGGAAGGGAGAGCCTGAGCGCTGTACTGATGAAGGTGAGTGCTCACAAGGTGCGGAGGAGGCAAAAATGGATATGTCTCCCAAGAAAATTTATCTCTATGAAGGAGAACAGGGATGAAACGCATGCTGCTCTGGTGTTTGGGCTTACCCTTGTTGGTTCAGGCTCAAACGGAAGACATAAAATGTTATGTCACTCTGGAAGGTGGCGTGCAGATGGTGTTGCAGCAACCGGTAACTGATACGAGCAAGGCAAATCTGGTCAGGGTGTTTAAACAGAAAGGTTATGAGATTGATGGGGTGGTGCATCTTGTCACAGAGGTAATCGAGTGCGTTCCTTTGGCGGCCACCTTTTCGCTGGCTGATGCAAAGAAACAAGATGAAATCCAACCCAGATAACGTTGGTTATTGAGTAGGGTAAAGGGGCTAAGAACAATTCAGCCCCTTTTTTTCGCTTCTGCTTCTGCCGGATGGGGAAACGATGATATCGACTCGAGGTGCTTGGTCGATACAAAACCGGAGTGTCATGTTGGTGCCAATCGCAGTGCCATCTGGACTAAATCGCACAAATTGTCGATTGGCCGTCACGGTATGTTTTTCAAGAAAGGGTTCTGTTGCTGATAACAAGATATCGCCACTTGCAATATCGAATTGGCGATCCTGATTGGTGTCGATAAAGACAAGCATGCGCTGGGCGCCGGTTTGATTTGCGAGTACACAGCCTTCTTTTGTGGAGTTTCTGACAGGCATGGCAAGACATGCTGTGACGGGTTGCTGCTGTGTGATGGCTTGCCGTTGGCCGAAGATCAGGTGGTCCTGCAAGTTTCTTGTGTAGATGTCGCTGTCGGTAGATGTCAGCAGATTTGCCAATGACGGCAGTCCCAAGGTCAGCAGGATGGTTGTCAGGCTTGCAGATATTAAAAACTCAAGCAGGGTAAATCCATTTCGTGCCATAGCGTATGAGTCCCTATTCAAAGGAGACTCTAAGCATAGCTATTGGATTGAAATGGATCCTTTTGTGCTCGTGTGTGTTTCGCTGTAGTTAATGCTGGTCATGGACATACAGCACCACTTGCTTGGCTATGGGCACGCCCGGCAGGCATAACTTCAATCTGAACGCCCTTTTCGCCGCTTACACAGAGTGAAAAGATGACCTCGCTGTCAGACGTAATGGTGCCATCTGGGGTGAAGCGCAGCGCCTGTGCATCTGCAGAAATGGCCAGTTCTGCAGGAAACTCGGGACTTGCCGTCAGAGTTGTTTCGCTGCCATTGAGCTTCTGATCGCTATTAGTATCGATAAAAGCGATCTGCCGGGTCGCTCCATTTTGATTGGCACTAATGCACTCTTCTACAGAATTATTGATAGTGGTCAGGCAGAGAGTAACCGTTTGCTGGTTAGAGATAGCCTGTTGTCTGGCATAGTTTAAGTGGTTTAGAAGGCTTTTTTCTTGGGTCGCCAAATTATTACTGCCAAGCAGGTTAGAGAGGGAAGGAATACCAATCCCCAACAGAATGACGCCTAGCGCAATGGCTATCATCAACTCCATCAGGGTAAATCCGGCGTTTTTCATATCTGCGAAGGCCTGTCGTTCCGTGACTATCTACAGCTTATCCTTCCCGCTGGTTGCTGTCACACGGTTACGCCTGTCTTGAACTGGCAGATTGCCCCCCTTTTCTTTATCATTCCCCATCATTTTCGAATTCAAGATGCATCGCCATGGCAAAAGCCCTCTCTCTGATGCTTGCCCAGTTGAATCTGACGGTAGGCGCCATCGAAGATAACACTGACAAAGTGCTCGCTGCGGCGGCTCAGGCCGAACAGCAAGGTGCCGATCTGCTGGTCTGTTCCGAGCTGGCCCTGACCGGTTATCCACCGGAAGATCTGCTGCTGCGCGCCGATCTGATGATGCGGGTCGAAGCCGCGTTGGCTCGTGTTGCCGAATGGCAGGGCAACTGCGCCATTTTGGTCGGGCATCCCTGGCGTGAAGGGGAGTCACTCTATAACGCCGCCTCCCTCTATGAGCAGGGCAAGCTGATTGCTCGTTACTTCAAGCAGGACTTGCCCAACTACGGTGTGTTTGATGAGAAGCGCTACTTCACCGCGGCGACCAAGACCTGCGTGGTGCCGTTCCGTGGTCACCAGCTGGGCCTACTCATCTGCGAAGATTTGTGGCAGCCAGGTCCGGCGCTGGCCGCCAAGGCGGCGGGGGCCGAGCTGCTGCTCACCATCAACGCCTCGCCCTATGATCAGGAAAAACCCTGGATCCGCCGCGAGCTGATGGCCGAACGCTGCGATCAGACCGGTCTGCCGCTGGTCTACCTCAATCAGGTGTGCGGTCAGGATGAGCTGATTTTCGACGGCTGCTCCAAGGTGTTCAGCAGCCAGGGCGAGTTGACCCACAAGCTCGCCCCGTTTGCCGAAGAGCTGGCGCTGGTGCGCTTTGCCGATGGTCAGCCGGTGAAGGAGCGGGAACCCGCTGCGCCGCTGGAGCCGTTGGCCGAGACCTATCAGGCGCTGGTGCTGGCAGTGCGCGACTATGTCACCAAGAACGGTTTCCATGGGGCTGTGCTGGGCCTGTCCGGCGGCATCGACTCGGCGCTGACGCTGGCCATCGCGGCCGATGCCATCGGTGCCGACAAGGTGCAGGCGGTGATGATGCCGTTCCGCTATACCGCCCAGATGAGCGTGGAGGATGCCAAGGAGCAGGCCGAGCGGATGGGGGTTGAGTTCAACATCATCTCCATCGAGCCGATGTTCGAAGGGTTTATGGCCCAGCTGGCGCCGCTGTTTGAAGGTACCGCCCGCGATACCACCGAAGAGAACCTGCAGGCCCGCTGCCGCGGCGTGCTGCTGATGGCGCTCTCTAACAAGCGTCGTCGTATCGTGCTGACCACCGGTAACAAGAGCGAGATGGCGGTCGGCTATGCCACGCTGTACGGTGACATGGCCGGTGGCTTCGACGTGCTGAAAGATGTGCCCAAAACGCTGGTCTTCAAGCTGTGCGAATATCGCAACTCAGTTGACTATGTGATCCCGCAGCGGGTTATCGACCGCCCCCCTTCGGCAGAATTGGCGCCGGATCAGGTGGATCAGGACAGTCTGCCCCCGTACGACATCTTGGATGCCATCCTCAAGCGTTACGTGGAAGAGGATGCCTCGGTCGCCGACATGGTGGCAGAAGGCTTCGAGGAAGCGGTGGTGCGCAAGGTGATTCGGCTGGTGGATCTCAACGAATACAAGCGCCGTCAGGCGGCGGTCGGGCCCCGCATTACGGCTCGCAACTTTGGTAAGGATCGCCGTTACCCCATTACATCCGGGTTCGGCAAACAGAACTGGTAAGGAGTCACCATGAAGAAGATTGAAGCCATCATCAAACCGTTCAAGCTGGACGATGTGCGCGAGGCCCTGGCCGAGATCGGCATCAACGGCATGACCGTATCCGAAGTCAAAGGCTTCGGCCGCCAGAAGGGCCATACCGAGCTCTATCGCGGCGCCGAATATATGGTCGACTTCCTGCCGAAAGTGAAGGTGGAGCTGGTGGTGCAGGACGAGGATCTCGATGCCTGTCTGGAAGCGATCCAGAATACCGCTCGCACCGGCAAGATTGGTGATGGCAAAATCTTCGTCTGCGAGGTGGAGCGTGTCATTCGTATCCGTACCGGCGAAGAGAACGAAGACGCGATCTGATGAGATTGCCGTGCCTCGTGATGAGCCAACGAATGGAGACTCGATCCCGCTGATGTCCTGGATGCGTCTCGTTGCGGTGGCCGGCCTGCTGGCCGGTCTGACCGCCTGCAGTACCCGGCCGCCGGCCCAGCCGGAGAATCTGTGCCAGATCTTTCGCGAGAAGCCGGAGTGGCACAAGGCCGCGCTCAAGATGAACGAGAAGTGGGGGACGCCAATTCATGTGGTGATGGCCATGATGTATCAGGAGTCCTCTTACGTACATGATGCCCAGCCGCCGATGCAGTATTTCCTCTTCATCCCGACCGGGCGTGCCAGTTCGGCTTATGGTTATGCTCAGGTCAAAGATGAAACCTGGGCCGATTACCAGCGAGAAACCGGCAACAGCTGGAGTGACCGCGATGATTTTGCCGACGCCATCGATTTTATGGGTTGGTACACTAACAAAGCCCAGCGGCTAAATGGCACCTCCAAGTGGGATGCCTATGGCCAGTACCTCAACTATCACGAAGGGTGGGGTGGCTACCGGCGTGGCAGCTATCGCAGCAAGGGGTGGTTGATGAAGACCTCTCGCAAGGTAGAGGCTCGCGCCCAGCGCTACGGCGCCCAGTACCGTCAATGCAAGGATCAGCTCTCCCGTGGGGGCTGGTTCTGGTAACCAAATCAGGAGTCAGAAATGCCGTTATTGGACAGTTTTACCGTTGACCACACCCGTATGGAAGCGCCAGCGGTGCGTGTGGCCAAGACCATGCAGACCCCGAACAAGGACACTATTACCGTGTTCGACCTGCGTTTCTGCGTACCGAATCAGGAGATCCTCTCCGAGCGCGGTATCCATACGCTGGAGCACCTGTTCGCCGGTTTTATGCGTGATCACCTGAACGGCAATGGCGTGGAGATCATCGACATCTCCCCTATGGGTTGCCGTACCGGCTTCTACATGAGCCTGATCGGCGCGCCGGACGAAGCCCGTGTTGGCGCAGCCTGGCAGGCAGCCATGAGCGACGTGCTGACCGTGCAGGAGCAGGCCAAGATCCCCGAGCTGAACGAGTATCAGTGCGGCACCTACAGCATGCACTCGCTGGAAGAGGCGC
Organism: Aeromonas sp. 6P; assembly: GCF_051919525.1. Classification (NCBI taxonomy): domain Bacteria; kingdom Pseudomonadati; phylum Pseudomonadota; class Gammaproteobacteria; order Aeromonadales; family Aeromonadaceae; genus Aeromonas; species Aeromonas sp. 6P. The sequence continues at coordinate 626,985 of NZ_JBQBEO010000002.1, forward strand.
ACGCCATCGCCCGTCATGTGCTGGAGCGCGGTATCGGCGTCAACCACAACGACGAGTTGGCCCTGCCGGAAGAGAAGCTGAAGAGTCTGTGAGGCTGATGAGCTGTCGCTCATCGGATAACCTCTTCAGGAAATGTTAAAAGAGCCGGTCAGCCATGTTGACCGGCTCTTTTTTATCTCGCCCGACCGCCATAGTGGGGATGGCTTGCTCACCTTGCCGACTCTGATTAGGATGGTTTTTGAACCGAATCCGTTGGCGGAGGTGTGACGATGAAAGGGATATTGCTGCGTTGGCTGGCCCGTTACGACGCGTGGTGCGAGGAGTGGGGGCTCACCCAGGAGAACCGGCGCTGCTGCACGCCGGTTCGTTATGATGATGATTCAACCAAAAAGCGAGCTTGCGCAGAAGAGGCTGAGCTCAATCAAAATTGCGGGTCACGGCACCGGTAACGCTGTTGTACTCGAAGCCGAGGCCGTTTCGATAATCCGGGTTGGTCTGGAAGCGGTTGATTGAGTCGCGCAGGATATAGCGGCAGTTGAAGTGTTTCTCGTTGCCTTCATCCTCATCTTGATGGCCTGAACCGACTTGTGTGGATAGATAATCAAACCCTTCTGGGATATTCACAGCGTTGGGAGTTATGGGGGTGACCGTTTGGTCTCCATCAAGCAGGTCATTGAATAGCAATTCACAGTCATCATCATTGTTGACCGATATATGGTTACCTGAGCCCGGCTGATATGGTTTATCGCTTCCCGCACTCCCTTGGTCTTCCTTCGAGCCCGTTGGCCAACCATATCGATTGATATCCACATCGCCTTTACCAAAGCTGCTCAGGTTGTAGAGCGCGATCGCTTGCCCCTGTACTTTCACTGCCCAGCCAGCATGAGCCAGCTGAACTGCACTGGCAAAGCTGCCTGCGGTCGCCGAGACCGTGCTTTTCAGGGCATCATCCTTGATATTGATAAAGCGGGGCAGGGCGGTGACGGCCAGGATCCCCAGCACTATGATCACCAACACCAGTTCAATCAGGGTAAAGCCGTTGTTTCTGTTGTTCATCATGTTCAATGACCCATTAAATACCGCAAACAGGTGTGAGTGATATGCAGCTGATAGATACCCATTGCCATCTCGACTTTCCGGTGTTTGACCAGGACAGGGAGGCGCTGCTGGCCCGTTGTCGGGCATTAGGGGTGACGGAGTATATCATTCCTGCCATCGCTGAGGATAACTGGACTCGTGTGATGGCACTGGCAGAGCAACATGACGGCCTCTTTTATGGTCTGGGCGTTCATCCCTGGTATGCCGGTGAGCAGCGGGAGGGGGTGATGGAGCGGCTGCGAACGCTGGTAATGAGCCAGCCTGCCGGGCTGGTGGCCATAGGCGAGAGTGGGCTGGACCTCCGTTCTCACGTGCCGCAAGAGGGGCAGTTTGCGCTGTTTGAGGCTCAGATCCGGCTGGCTGCAGATGCCGGGCTCCCCCTGATGATCCACTCGGTGCGTGCCAATGACACTGTGGCCAAGCTGTTGCGCCGCTTCAAGCCGCCTCGTGGCGGGGTGATCCATGCTTTCAGCGGTTCGTTGCAGCAGGCGGAGGCCTTCTGGCAACTGGGCTTTCGACTCGGGGTGGGCGGGGTGATCAGTTTTGAACGGGCGAACAAGACGCGAGAGGTATTTCGGGCCATGCCGCTCGAGGCTCTGGTGCTGGAAACCGATTCGCCCGATATGCCCTTACAAGGTGAGCAAGGCACCCGGAATACCCCGGAAGCGCTGCCGAAAATAGCGGAAATATTGATGACATTGCGGGATGAAGCATCGGCAGATGTTGCCAAGGTGTTATTTGAAACTGCCCGGCATATTTTCCATCACGACCAATTGCTATGAAACAATTTCGCAACACCTGATTTAGTTGTCAGGAAAAAAAATGAGCGTAAAAATCGTTTGCTGTCTAATTTTGTGACACTTGGACATTTTGATAACGATAAAATGTGACCAGCATTCTATTTTATCGGACTTTAATTAGTATAATGCGCTCCCCTTGATTAGTTGGGTTTAATAACAACTCACTAACAAGTCAGGTGCTACTAGAGGAAGATAATAATGAATTTGTTCATGGGTCTGGTAGGGATGGCGACGCTCGTCCTTATCGCGGTGCTGTTCTCCAGCAATCGCAAGGCAATCAACGTGCGTACCGTTGTCGGTGCGTTCGCTATTCAAGCCGGTCTGGGGGCGTTTGTTCTCTATGTTCCGGTTGGTCGCGATATCCTGGTCGGCGTGTCCGATGCGGTATCCAGCGTGATCAGCTACGGCCAGAACGGGATCGACTTCCTGTTTGGCGGTCTGGTCAGCAACAAGATGTTTGAAGTGTTCGGTGGCGGCGGCTTTGTCTTTGCCTTCCGTGTTCTGCCGGTCATCATCTTCTTCTCTTCCCTGATTGCAGTGCTCTACTACCTGGGCATCATGCAGATGGTCATCAAGTTGCTGGGCGGCGGTCTGCAGAAAGTACTGGGTACTTCCCGCACCGAATCCCTCTCTGCAACTGCCAACATCTTCGTCGGTCAGACCGAAGCGCCACTGGTGGTTCGTCCTTACATCGCCAAGATGACTGACTCCGAGCTGTTCGCCGTCATGTGTGGTGGTCTGGCTTCCGTTGCCGGTTCCGTACTGGCCGGTTACGCCTCCATGGGCGTGAAGATGGAGTACCTGATTGCTGCCTCCTTCATGGCTGCACCGGGTGGTCTGCTGTTCGCCAAGCTGCTGGTTCCCGAGACCGAGACCCCGAACTACGACGAAAGCTCTGCCGATGCCGAGCTGGATGACAAGCCTGCCAACGTCATTGACGCTGCTGCAGCTGGCGCTTCTGCCGGTATGCAACTGGCCCTGAACGTCGGCGCCATGCTGCTGGCCTTCATCGGTCTGATCGCCATGATCAACGGCATCTTCTCCGGTGTGGGTGGCTGGTTCGGTTATCCGCAACTCTCTCTGGAGCTGCTGCTGGGCTGGATCTTCTCCCCGCTGGCCTTCCTGATCGGTGTGCCTTGGAATGAAGCCGTGGTTGCCGGTTCCTTCATCGGTCAGAAGCTGGTAGTGAACGAGTTCGTGGCTTACCTGAACTTCGCTCCGTACCTGAAAGACGAAGTGCTGATCAACGGTGTGGCCATGTCCGATCACACCAAAGCGATCATCTCCTTCGCGCTGTGTGGTTTTGCCAACCTCTCCTCTGTTGCCATCCTGCTGGGTGGTCTGGGGTCCATGGCGCCGAACCGCCGCGGCACCATTGCACGCTTTGGTCTGAAAGCCGTACTGGCTGGCTCTCTGTCCAACCTGATGTCTGCCACTATCGCAGGCTTCTTCCTGGCACTGTCCGGCATGTAATCGCCGCCTGACTGACAGGGTATAAACACGAACGCCACGGCATCTGCCGTGGCGTTCGCGTATGGAGCGGTGACAACCGTTTTCCTATCTAAACTAATAATAAAATGAGTCAAATCGGAGGTTATATGAATGAAGTGCTACTGGCGATGGTGGCCGGCTTTATAGTTGGTTTGTTGTTTTCTTTCCTCAAATTGCCGATCCCGGCGCCTCCCGTTTTGTCCGGGGTAATGGGGATCGTCGGGGTCTATCTGGGGGGATTGGCCTACTCATGGATCCTGACCCGTTTCTTTTCGTAAGGCTTTTTTAGACCTGGATTTGCCAGATGTGAGGTACCTCTGAAATTGGCAAATCCGGCTTGCAAACAGGGGGTATCTCGGCTGAAATAGGCGTTGCCAGCAGGGTGCTGGCAATGACTAATACTCGATGAAATCGGGTGTTGGCGGTCAAATGGAATTGATTGGGAAGTCGGGTCAGATGTTGTCGGCCTTTCTCAAGTCTTCATGGAACCAAGTCCGCACTTTTGTAAGAAAGTGACAGGGCTCTTGCCTTATTTACAGTCGCAGTGCCTGCAGGGTGTTTTGAATAGCATCCCGATAGTGCCGGTGCCTTCGCACTGTAATTCCATTCCCGTATAGCTGGGGATACTGCCTGTGCATCCATCGCTGGATGGTCTGGTGGTGCCCGGTTATCTGGATTAAATCGAGACTTTGGAGAACAGAATGACTGATCTGAAAGTGGCCGCTCAGCGCGCCCTGAACCTGATGGACCTGACCACCCTGAACGATGACGACACCGATCAGAAGGTGATCGACCTGTGCCATAAGGCCAAGTCACCGGCTGGCCTGACCGCCGCCGTCTGCATCTACCCCCGTTTTATCCCTATCGCTCGCAAAACCCTGCGTGAGATCGGCGCAGCCGACGTACGCATTGCGACCGTGACCAACTTCCCCCACGGCAACGACGACATCGAGATCGCCGTGGCCGAGACCCGTGCCGCTGTCGCCTACGGTGCTGACGAAGTGGACGTGGTGTTCCCGTACCGCGCCTTCATGGCTGGTAATGAACAGATCGGTTTTGATCTGGTCAAAGCCTGTAAAGAGGCCTGCGGTGCCAACGTGCTGCTGAAAGTGATCATCGAAACCGGCGAGCTGAAAGAAGAGGCGCTGATCCGTCGCGCTTCAGAAATCTGTATCGATGCCGGTGCCGACTTCATCAAGACCTCCACCGGCAAGGTGCCGGTCAATGCGACCCCAGAAGCGGCACGCATCATGATGGAAGTGATCAAGGCCAAGAATTCGAAAGTCGGCTTCAAGCCTGCTGGAGGCGTGAAAGATGCCGCCGTTGCCGGTCAGTACCTGGCCATGGCCGAAGAGATCCTCGGCAACGACTGGGTGTCCGCCCGTACCTTCCGCTTTGGTGCATCCAGCCTGCTGGCCAGTCTGCTGGCCACTCTGGGGCATGGCGACAAGCCAGCCAACACCAGCGGTTACTAATAGGTTGATGAGAGGGCGGACTGCTGTCCGCCCTGTTAGCCCCCACCATGCGGTGTGCGGGCAAGGATTCAGGCTTGTGTAACGCCAGCAATGGCGGAGGGAATGAAAGATGTTTTTGCCTCAAGAAATTATTCGCAAGAAGCGCAACGGTGAAGCGCTCAGTACCCAAGAAATTCAATTCTTCGTTCAGGGCATTACCAACAATACCATCGGTGAGGGGCAGATTGCCGCGCTGGCGATGGCGGTCTACTTCAAAGACATGACCATGGATGAGCGGGTTGCCCTGACCTGCGCCATGCGCGACTCCGGCATGGTGCTGACCTGGGATCACCTCAATCTGGGTGGCCCGATTGTCGACAAGCACTCCACCGGCGGGGTGGGGGACGTTGTCTCCCTGATGCTTGGCCCGATGGTCGCTGCGTGCGGCGGTTTCGTGCCGATGATCTCCGGCCGTGGCCTGGGCCACACCGGTGGTACCCTCGACAAGCTGGACGCCATTCCCGGCTACCAGACCTCGGTCGACAACGATCGTTTCCTGAAAGTGGTGAAAGAGGCGGGTGTCGCCATCATCGGCCAGACCGGCGATCTCGCCCCCGCTGACAAGCGTATCTATGCAGTACGGGACATCACCGCCACCGTCGAATCTGTCGCGATGATCACCGGCTCCATCCTCTCCAAGAAGCTCGCCTCCGGGCTGGAAGCACTGGTGATGGATGTGAAAGTGGGCTCCGGCGCCTTTATGCCGACTTTTGAAGCCTCCGAAGAGCTGGCCAAGAGCATTGTGGCCGTGGCCAACGGTGCCGGCTGCCGCACCTCTGCGCTCTTGACCGATATGAACCAGGTGCTGGCCTCCAGCGCCGGTAACGCGGTGGAAGTACGTGAAGCGGTGCGTTACCTGACCGGTGAATACCGCAACCCGCGCATCCACGAAGTGACCATGGCGCTGTGTGCCGAGATGCTTATCTCTGCAGGCTTGGCCAGCGACGAGCGCGATGCCCGCGCCAAGCTGCAGGCGGTGCTGGATAACGGCAAGGCGGCCGAGATATTCGGTCGGATGGTAACAGGTCTCGGTGGCCCGGCCGATTTCATGGAGCGTTACGACGCTTACCTGCCCAAGGCAGCCATCGTACGCCCGGTTTTCGCGGCCAACAGCGGATTCGTGACCGCCATGGATACCCGCGAGCTGGGTCTGGCCGTGGTGGCGATGGGCGGTGGTCGCCGCGCTGCCGGTGACAAACTTGATTATGCGGTCGGTCTGACCGACTTTATCCGCTTGGGTCAAAACGTCGATGCTGACAAGCCGATCGCGATGATCCACGCTCAGACTGAAGAGCAATATGCTCAGGCTGCCAGCATGGTGCAGGCGGCTGTCCGGATTGGTGGCGAGCGGCCGGAAGCACTGCCTGAAGTGTACCGCCGTATCACCCTGGCCGATTTGTAACAAGGGGAAGACCCATGAAACGTACCTTTATTCTGATGATGGACTCTTTCGGTATTGGCGCTGCTGCCGATGCCGACAAGTTCGGAGATGTGGGCGCCAACACCCTTGGCCATATCGCCAAGGCGTGTGCGGCAGGTGAAATTGAAGGCCGCGGTGCCCTCAATCTGCCCAACCTCAACAAGCTGGGTCTGGGCCACGCTTGCGAGCAGGCCTCCGGCTACTTCCCGGAAGGGCTGAAGAAAGATATCGAGGTGGTCGGTGCCTACGGCTTTGCGCAGGAGCTCTCCTCCGGCAAGGATACCCCGTCCGGTCACTGGGAGATCGCCGGTGTGCCCGTACTGTTCGAGTGGGGCTACTTCAAGGATCACCACAACAGCTTCCCGCAGGAGCTGCTGGACGCCATCGTCGAGAAGGCCGGTCTGCCTGGCTATCTGGGTAACTGCCACGCTTCCGGTACCCAAGTGCTGGACGATCTGGGCGAAGAGCACATGAAGACCGGCAAGCCGATCCTCTACACCTCTGCCGACTCCGTGTTCCAGATTGCCTGCCACGAAGAGACCTACGGCCTCGAGAAGCTCTATGAGCTGTGCCACATCGTGCGCGAGCTGCTGGAGCCCTACAACATCGGCCGCGTGATTGCGCGTCCGTTCGTAGGTACTGGCAAGGGCAACTTCAAGCGCACCGGCAACCGTCACGACTACTCAGTGCTGCCGCCGGCGCCGACCGTGCTGGATTACATGAAAGATGCGGGCGGTCAGGTGGTCTCCATCGGCAAGATTGCCGACATCTATGCCCAGCAGGGCATCACCAAGCAGGTGAAAGGGACCGGTCTGACCGAGTTGTGGGATCGCACGCTGGAAGAGGTGAAAGCGGCCGGTGACAACACCATCGTCTTCACCAACTTTGTGGACTTCGACTCCTCCTACGGCCACCGCCGTGATGTTGCCGGTTATGCCGGTGCGCTGGAGTATTTCGATTCCCGCCTGCCGGAGTTGTTTGAGCTGCTGCAAGATGGCGACGTGGTGGTGCTGACCGCTGACCACGGTTGCGACCCGACCTGGGGTGGCACCGACCACACCCGCGAATACATTCCGGTGCTGTTCTTCGGCAAGCCGGTCAAGGCTGGCTCCGTCGGTCGTCGCGAGACCTTTGCCGATATCGGCCAGAGCATCGCGGCTTACCACGGCCTGCCGAAACTGGCGTACGGTACCAGCTTCCTGTAATTTACCCGCCCGCCACTTCGGCGGCGGGCAATTCATAAAACAATAAAACTCAACCTAGTGTGAAGGAATCAAGAGAATGGCAACTCCTCATATCAATGCGAAAGATGGCGCCTTTGCTGATACCGTACTGATGCCGGGCGACCCCCTGCGCGCCAAGTACATCGCTGAAACTTTCCTGGAGAACGTCGAGCAGATCTGCGACGTGCGCAACATGTTCGGCTTTACTGGTACCTACAAGGGCCGTCGTATCTCCGTGATGGGCCACGGCATGGGTATCCCGTCCTGCTCCATCTACGCCAAAGAGCTGATCACCGATTACGGTGTGAAGACCCTGATCCGCGTGGGCTCCTGTGGCGCTGTGCGTGAAGACGTGAAACTGCGTGACGTGGTGATCGGTATGGGTGCCTGCACCGATTCCAAAGTAAACCGTCTGCGCTTCAAGGATCACGACTTCGCTGCCATCGCCGACTTCGACCTGGTTGCCAATGCCGTGCAGGCCGCCAAGAACAAGGGCGTTGCCGTGCGCGTCGGTAACATCTTCTCTCCGGACCCCTCCATGTTCGACCGACCTGTTCTACACTCCGGACCCCTCCATGTTCGACGTCATGGAAAAATACGGCATCCTGGGTGTCGAGATGGAAGCCGCCGGTATCTACGGCGTGGCCGCAGAGTACGGTGCCAAGGCACTGACCATCTGCACCGTCTCCGACCATATCCGTACCGGTGAGCAGACCACCTCTGAAGAGCGTCAGCTGACCTTCAACGACATGATCGAAATCGCACTGGACTCCGTCCTGCTGGGCGACAAGTAATTCCCTTGCGAATAAGAAACGGCGGCCTTCTGGCCGCCGTTTTTGTATCTGCTCACTGGTTGTGCCATCAATTTTCCGGAGGCGGCGCGGGGGGCGTACTCTTTTTCTTGTGCTTGCGCACCCGCATGTAGTTACGGCGCACGCCGTAGGAGATGAGCACTCCGGCCAGCAGGGCGACCAGCAGCATCAGCCGCTGTTTCTCCTGCACCACCTTGAGCCGGGTGTCCTTGTCTGCCAGCATCTGCTGCTCTTCCAGGGTGATGCGCAGGAAGCCGATGGTCTGCTCGCCATCCCGGATCTCCTGCACGAACTGGATCCGCCCCTTGCCCTGCTCCGGCAGCGACTTGTTATCGCTGCCGATGGGCAGCAGGCTCTCCAGCGGCACCGCCTGCTCAGACTGGGCGAGGGGAATGCCGCGTCCGTCGTAGAGGGTGGCATCGAGGATCTCCGGCTCCGCCGCCAGATCCCGCGCCAGCCGCTCCAGCTCGCTGCTCTTCTCCTCCTTGATCCAGCGCTTCATGTCTCGGGCGGCATAGGCGACCAGCGCCTGCGCCCGGTTGCGCGCTTCGCTGTGCAGCGAGGCTTGGCTTTCACCCTGCATATGAATAAGCACACCGAGCACCCAGCATCCGAGCAGGATACCGGCACCCAGGCTGAGAACACGTTTGATGGGAAGATGACGCTGCAAGCGCGAGACCTCATGGTAACAAGGAGTGGCGGGATCTTGGCGCTTGCCTGTACAAAAAGCAATACGCTACTCTGGGCCAGCATTGTTAATCCCCTGATCACCAAGGAAGGCGTATCCCTTATGTTGTTGTCCCGGCTCCCCCCTCTGTTATCCGATTGGCCCGCGTTGTTGTCCGGCTCACCCTGTTGGCAGCTCCACGCAGATGCGTTGCAACCGACAGAGACTCCGCAGGCTGGCGGCTGGTTGGTGCTGTTTGGCAAGGGGCTGGGCGCATCCCATCTGGCGTGTCTGTCACCTTTGTTGGCTGCACAGGGGTTGGCGGCCACCCTCTATCCTCCCGCCGAGGTGGCGGGCGTGCCGTTGCTGCTGCTTGGCTGCGATCGCTTCTCTTCCGAGCTGGTGGCCGAGCTCAAGAACGGTGAGTGGGAGATCGATCTCTGCCATCTGCCCGCGCTACCGACCCTGAAGGAGCCCGGCCTGCTGGTGATGGACATGGACTCCACCGCGATCCTCATCGAGTGCATCGACGAGATTGCCCGGCTTGCCGGGGTCGGCGAGCAGGTGGCGGCAGTGACGGCCGCAGCCATGCAGGGCAAGCTGGAGTTTTCCGACAGCCTGCGCAATCGGGTGGCCCTGCTGGCAGGGGCGCCGGTCACCATTCTCGACGAGGTGGCGGCATGGATGCCCTGGATGCCGGGCTTGCAGCTGATGGTCGATACCCTCAAAGGGGCGGGTTGGAAGGTGGCCATCGCCTCCGGCGGTTTTACCCGTTTTGCTGGCCAGTTGCAGCGCGATCTGGGGCTCGATGCCATCTTCGCCAACGAGCTGGCGGTGGAGGGGGGCCAGCTGAGCGGCAAGGTGAGCGGGCGCATCGTTGATGCCAGCGTCAAGGCCAAGGTGTTGCAGCAGCTTGCTCAGGAGTACGGCATTGCTGCCGCTCAGACCGTGGCCATCGGCGATGGTGCCAACGATCTCAAAATGATGGGGATCGCGGGCCTTGGCATCGCCATTCACGCCAAGCCGCTGGTGCGGGCGCAGGCGGCGGCCACCCTCAATCATCACGATCTGGAGGGGGTGATCTGCCTGCTGGCGGCGCGGGCCTGTAGCGAGCAACGCTGGGACAAGCGCTGACAGTGTTTCAAGGAGGAAACCCATTAAAATGGAATTGTTGCAGCAGTCTCTGTTTATCCCCTGTGGTGGCCATCAATTGCATGTGCGCCACATCAAACCCCGGGTCGCCGTGCATGGAGAGCCGATCCTGATGGTGCACGGCGCCATCGAGAATGGGCGGATCTTCTATACCGAATCGGGCAAGGGGCTGGCCTGCTTTCTGGCCCGTCACGGCTATCAGGTCTATGTGGCTGATCTGCGGGGGCGGGGGCTCAGCACTCCGGCTATAGCCGAGCAGGCAGAGCACGGTCAGCATGAGCTGATCACCGAGGATCTGCCCGCCCTGCAGCGCTGGATTGCCGAGCGCCATCATGGCTTCAAGGTTCATTGGGTGGCCCACTCCTGGGGCGGTGTCATTATGGCCTCGACCCTGGTGCGCTTCCCCGAGCTGGCGGAGCAGGTGGCCAGCCTGCTGTTTTTTGGCACCAAGCGCGGCGTGTCGGTGCACAATCCCGAGCGTTGGCTGAAGGTGGATCTGATCTGGAATCGGCTGGCCCCCTGGCTGGCCCGCCGCCGTGGGTTTCTGGCTGCTCGCACTCTGAAGATCGGTGCTGACGACGAGCCGCTGCGCTATCTGCAGGAGACCATCCCCTGGGTCAAGTGCGGCCCTTGGCAGGATCCTCACGACGGTTTTGCCTATGACGAGGCGGCGGCACGGGTCAACTGGCCACCGCTCTGGATGATTTCGGCCAAAGCGGACAAGGTTCTGGGTCACCCGACCGATGTGCGCCGCTTCAGCGACGAGATGGGATCGGCCACGCGTCACACCCGATTGGGGCGGGATAACGGCAACCGCCTCGATTATGACCACATCAATATGCTGACCGCCCCGCAGGCCCAGGAGGATCACTTTCCCCAGATCCTCGACTGGCTGCTCAACCCGCAGGCGGCATGACAAAAAACAGGGCGCCTCGAGCGCCCTGTTTCATTTCTGTCTGTTCCGGATCATCAGTTCAGTGGCGGCGTGATGCCAAAGCGGAACAGGGTGGCCTGGGTGGTATCGGTCAGTTCTCCTACCCCCACCACGCTCCAGAGCTCCTCTTCCAGCTTGCGCGCCTTGTGGATGGCGAACTTGGCGATGTAGTCCAGCTCGTTGGCGATGAAGTTGGTGTCGGGCCGTCCGGTACGGGAGATGCCGACCAGCACCGAGTAGAACTCCCCCTGTTGCTGCGCCAGCTCGATGAACTGACGCTTCTCTTTGACGTTGGCAAAGCTGCTGGCTAGCCGGCTGCTGAAGATGGGCAGGCCGGCCTTGGTCTGGATGCTGGCGATATAGACCTCGTCCTCTCTCGGTTTGTCCTCCCGCTCGATGGCGCGCAGCGGGTTCATCAGCAGCTCCTTGAGCAGCTCCCCCTGAAACAGCGGATAGAGGTTCTCCTGCTCCGGCAGCTCTGCACAGGCTTGCAGCAACCGCTGCAGACTGCGCGGTTGCAGGGATTTGCCGATGGAGGCCGGTTTGGGCGCGCCTTTCAGCTTGTTGACGTAGACCGGCGAGTTGAACAGGTGGTGGGTGTAGATGTTGCGCAGTGCCCGCGCCAGCCCGCGATAGCGACGCTGCTCCTGCGCCGCCTTGAGCTTGTTCTGGTTGCTCTCGATCAGCAGGCTGAAGAACTGGCGGCCGGTATGGCGATCCGAATCTCCTTCGATGCAGAGGTGCAGCACGGTGCGGGTCATGTTGAGGCTGACCAGCCGGTAGGAGAGGCGCTGCAGATCCATGCTCTTGGAAAGCTCCTGCAAGCGGGGCAGGGCGATGGTCACCACATCGTTTTTCTCGCCGATAAAGGCATCTTCCAGCTCGATTTGCAGGCCGTGAGTCGAGATGTCGCGGGTCCAGCCGATCCAGGATTTGCCGTTGTGATGGATGGCGACCGCGGTCTTGTGGATGTAGCGCGACTCCTTACGAAGCTGAACATAGTGCAGGGTCTCGATCTCGAACGGGGCAACCCCCTGCTCGTGACCAAAGCGTTGCAGCTCGTTGGCGTTGTTGCTGACCCCTTCCTGATGGAACTCTTCCCGCTGGGACTCCAGGCCGATCTCCTGCAGCAGGCCGCAGTAGCCGATCTGCTTGAGCCGCTCGAGCAGCAAGATATCTTGCAACTGCGGGTTGTCCTGCCCCTGCAGTTGCCCCACATCCGCCTCGACCAGATCGCATGCCTCCAGCGTGAACTTGTAGACACGCCAGCTGGGCCGGCGTGAGCCCACCTGGAAGAAGAGGGCGGTGAGGCCACTCTGGCGCAGCTCCTCTGCGGTGGCGGAGAAGAAGTAGATGTGGCTGCGTACCGTGTGGGTAAAGCAGTAGATGATGGTCTCGGTGGTGGTGCCGGGGGCCGGGCAGAGCCGTTTCATCCGCTCTGCGCTGAAAAGCCCCGCGAGGGCATCGCGATTTTTTTCATCGCGCCAATACTCCAGCAGGTGCTGGTTGTTTTCCGTACGCAGGGCTATCTCGAGATTGGGGCTGTCGCCGGTGCCGAAGAAGAGCGGCATGCCGGTCATCCGCGGCAGGTAGAACTGCTCATACCCCTTGATGATGGCGGCGGAGAGCAGATAGTCGACGCTGACCCGATAGCGGATCTTGTTGGCGTCGATAAAGTCGCTGAGGAAGGCATCAAAGGCTGGCTGTTCGCCGGAGCGCACCAGTCGCAGCCAGTATTTCCCCTCTTTGCTCTCTTCGCCGAGGATCTGATAGCCGACCGGCTGGTGCAGCACCGGATTGGGGGTGTCCCGCTCCAGTCCGGTAAAGAAGACCTCCACTTGGGCGCCGGTGTGATAGCTCGGCAGATAGGGAACCGAGACCCGCATGCCACCCAGCGAGAGATCTGAACTCTTGGCGAACAGCTTCTCTCCGTCCTGAAACTTGATCAGCACCGGCGAGCTGAAGTGCATCCGCTCCTGGCGGCGGCCGTAGTAGCTGGCAAAGGCGATGGTGTTGACATCATATTGCCGGAAGGGACTGGCAGGCGGCGACAGCTGACCATCCACGCGGGCGTTGTGGTGCTGTTTTTGCCACTGTTGCAGCGCCTCGTAGACACCGAGGGTATAGATATCGCGGTAGAGATAGCACTGGGACTGGAACAGGGCAATCGCATCGGCGGGCATGAAGTGAGTGATGCCGTCGAACTCATGCACCAGGCACTCATCCTCCAGCTCATCGCGCATGTCGATGACCCTGCGGCAGGGGGAGCACTTGCGCTTGAGCTCCATCTTGATCAGAAAACGGCTGTTGCTGTTTTCCTCCTGGGTCATGCGGTTGAAGATCTCCTCGAAATCTTTCTCCCGCAGCAAGGGGACGAGTTGTTCAATCAGATGTTGCTGGTGTTCTGAATCCATTTGTTCCTGCCACGGAAAGTCACTTTTCCGATTCTGGGTTTGATCTGTCGGTCGCAAACAAGTATATCAAGCAGGAATTCATCCTGTCCCCGAGTTATCAATGGCCAAAAATAAAACTGCTTATGTTTGTTCCGAATGTGGTGCCGACTTCACACGCTGGCAAGGTCAATGCAGCGAGTGCAAGGAGTGGAATACCATCACCGAGGTGCGCCTCGGCTCGGTGAGCCCCGCTGGCAAGAGTGCCCGTTACACCGGTTATGCCGGCGCGGTCGGCAGTCAGGTACAGACACTGGCAGAGATTGCCACCACCGAAATTCCCCGTTTTACCTCAGGTTTCAAGGAGCTGGATCGGGTGCTTGGTGGCGGTGTGGTGCCAGGCTCGGCCATTCTGATCGGCGGCAACCCGGGGGCGGGCAAGTCGACCTTGCTGCTGCAAACCATGTGTGGTCTCGCTGAACGGATGAAAACCCTCTATGTCACTGGTGAGGAGTCGCTGCAGCAGGTGGCGATGCGGGCCAACCGCCTTGGGCTGCCCACCGACAAGCTGCGGATGCTCTCCGAGACCAGCGTCGAGCAGATCTGTCTGATTGCCCAGCAGGAGCAGCCGCAGATCATGGTGATTGACTCCATTCAGGTGATGCATGTGGCGGATGTGCAATCGTCCCCCGGTTCTGTCTCGCAGGTGCGCGAAGCGGCGGCGCTGCTGACCCGCTATGCCAAGCAGAATCATGTGGCCATCTTCATGGTGGGTCATGTGACCAAGGATGGCAGTCTGGCGGGCCCCAAGGTGCTGGAGCACTGCATCGACTGCTCTGTGCTGCTTGATGGTGGCCATGACTCCCGTTTTCGTACCCTGCGCTCTCACAAGAACCGCTTCGGTGCGGTCAACGAGCTGGGGGTTTTTGCCATGACCGAGCAGGGGATGCGCGAGGTGAGCAACCCCTCCGCCATCTTCCTCAGCCGAGGGCAGGAGCAGGCGCCCGGTTCCATCGTCATGGTGATCTGGGAGGGCACCCGGCCGCTGCTGGTGGAGTTGCAGGCGCTGGTGGACTACTCTCAGCTCTCCAACCCGCGCAGGGTGGCGGTGGGGATGGATCACAACCGGCTTGCCATGTTGCTGGCGGTGCTGCACCGTCACGGCGGGCTGCAGATGGCGGATCAGGATGTCTTCATCAACGTGGTCGGCGGGGTCAAGGTCGAGGAGACCAGCGCGGATCTGGCGCTGCTGCTGGCGATGGTCTCCAGCTTCCGGGACCAGGCGCTGCCCAAGGATCTGGTGGTGTTCGGCGAAGTGGGCCTTTCCGGTGAAATTCGTCCGGTGCCGTCCGGCCAGGAGCGGTTGCAGGAGGCGGCCAAGCATGGCTTCCGTCGCGCCATCGTGCCGCACGCCAATGCCCCCAAGCACCCGATCGAAGGGATGGAGGTAGTGCCGGTCAAGAAGCTGTCTGAGGCACTCGAGGCGCTGTAATCTCTCAGCATTGCAATCGAGACAACAGCACAACGGAAAAAGAGCGCCTCGGCGCTCTTTTTTATGGGCTGGCACCTGCCATCAGGGCTGGCTATGTTCCAGATGTTCGCTCAGCAGTTGTTCCAGCTCGCGGTGGAGCAGCTCTTCGTCACCGACGTTGAGCTCGATCATCCGCTTGAGGTGGGTGGCGCTGTCGATATCGATGTGGTGGCAGTAGAAACCCAGCTTCTTGCTGGCTTCGTGGGTCAGCTCGACCTGCATTTTGATCTCGATATCGCTACCGCTCAGGATAAAGCTGAGCTGGTACTCCTTGTTGTCACGGCTCTCCCAGTCGTCGGGGCGGATCAGCAGGGCCCCCTGCAAGGAGACGTCGACAAGCTGGGTCTGCCACTTCTGTTCCCCCTGGGTGAGTTCTGCCATGGTCAAGTAGAGGATCCGTGCAAAACGGCGGCGCTCAGACATGCTCATCTCCTGTATGCAATAAGTGTGGACGCTAGGGTCATTGCTCTGAGTGTAATCCACCTTGGTTGCCAGTATCTTGAACTTGCTCCGAAAATGGCATTCAGGCTTGCTGGGTACTCAAGGATTCCACCACATGAAGCGCCTTGACCAGGCGGTCCTCCTGTTTGAACCGCTCTTCCAGAACCGGACCCAACTCATTGAGATCATCATCCAGCAGCAGCAATTGGGCCTCGTCGGCATCACTGTATTTATCGTTGAACTCGAGGGCGAATTCAGTGCTGTTACGAATATGGGGATAGATGCGCTTGGCCAGCTCCAGTGTTTCGCCGCTGGCTTGCTCGAAGGCGGTGACGACGTGGTGGTAGATTTCGAAATGGCCCGCGCTGACATAGTCGACCAGCCGGTCGCAAAACTGATGCAGCTCTTCTGTTTTGGGCAGGCTGCGTTGCTTGGTCCGCGCCGGAGTGAGGCCTGCCAGCTGCATGTATCCAACCAGCAACGCTTGCCTTGCATCCAGCCAGTCGTCGATAGCCTTATGCTTGCCTGCCAGCGCCTGCTTGGTCTGTTCCAGTTTCGTCAACATAATCCCTATCCCTCCGTGGGGCAAAGGCTGGCCGATTGTTCGGTATTCCGAGCCGTTTGAGCAGTGACACAACCTATAACTAGGGAAAATCTGGGCAAGCGTCAATAGCCATGGGGGGATAATGTTAAGTGGCGAAGAAATAGTCAGCGGATTGTGTCTGCGTGCTAGCAGGTTTCAGGCCTGCTCACGGTTTTTCGCGTGTGGAATGTGACTATTTCCGCAGATCTTGATGAAAACCCCAGCGTTTGACGCGTTCGGCTCGATAAAGGCTTTGCCTGTGCGTTTTTTTTTGCATAGAGTGACCCAGCGCTAAATGCCAGATCATAAAGGAAATGTTATGAACAAAGCTCAACTTGTCGATGCGATTGCCGCCAAAGCAGATCTGAGCAAAGCTCAGGCCAAAGTGGCTCTGGAAGAGATCATCAATGGTATTACCCAGAGCTTGAAAGAAGGCGATGCTGTGCAACTGGTCGGTTTTGGCACCTTCAAGGTCACCCACCGCGCAGGCCGCACCGGTCGTAACCCGCAAACTGGTAAAGAGATCCAGATTGCTGCTGCCAACGTGCCTTCATTCGTGGCTGGCAAGGCTCTGAAAGACGCCGTCAAGTAAGTCCGAAAGTCTGTTTTGTCCAATGCCAGTCAGCTCGCTGACTGGCATTGTTTTTATGGGATTCTCCCATCCTTCCTATTAGTCCTTCCTGACTTTTCCTTCTGTCGGCCTCGTTGTGGCTAAGGCCTTATGCCGTCTGCGGGTTGGATGGCAGCGGCCAGATCCGCTCATAGGCCCAGGTAAAGACCATGATGTAGACGAGGTAGAAGGCGACGAAGCCGAGATCCAGCATCAGGGCGTCCCACACCCCCAAATCGAGCCAGAACATGACGCAGGGGAGGGAGAGCATCATAAAGCTTGCCTCATAGCCAAACGCGTGCAGGAAGCGGTCCAGTGGTCGCTTGTTGGTGCGCCCGCAAAGTTTGAGCAACCCCTTGTCGAACAACAGGTTCCAGCCATAGGTCCAGGCGGTGGCGACGATGGAGAAGAAGATGGCCAGCGAACCGACCTCGGCGACGCCCTGACCGAACAGCTGGCTGATCAGCGGTGCGACCAGTGCCAGCCCTATGCCTTCGTAGAGAACCAGATAACGAAGTCGATCCGGGGTGGTGCGTAGTTGGGTACTACTCATGGGTGATGTGCCTCCTGTGGGAGGCGCATTCTAATCAGGGAGTGGTTAAAAGAGAAGCATCGGTCCGTCATGACTGGCGTTGAGGGGCATGATGATGCCCCTCTTTGCGATACTTCATTGCCAATTTGGGCGTTAGCCCTGAGTGGTCAAGTCTGCGACTCAGGCGTCGGTTGGCGTGACCCGGGTCAGCATGGCAAAGCCCTCTTCCACCAGAGTGAGCTCTACCTTGACCTCTCCCAACTCGGCGAGCGAGGCAACATGGGTGCCGCCACAGGGAATGGTCACCTCCTTGCCTTCCAGCATGCAGTGCCAGTAACGGGAATCGATGATCGCCTCACCAGCGCGGCTGCGGCGGATTTCGCTCCCTGCTGCGATCCAGTCGGCCAGTTGCTGGTTGACCTTCTCTTCAATCACCGCCAAATCTGCCAGCAGCGCCTCGCTGTTGACCCCCTTCTTGCGCAGGCTCTTGCCGATGCGGTACTGCTCCCGTGATCCGCAAGGCTCGACCCGAGAGCTTTGAATAGCCAGGCGGTCGAAGTCGGGCTGGCCCAGTGCATCACACTCGCTTACCTCCTTGCGCCAGTAGGGGATGAGTACCCGGTTGAGGGCTAGTGCCGCCAGATGGCAGCCGCTATGGCCCAGACTCAGGGCGTGGCGGGCAGCGCTATCTACTTGTAATTCGACCTGGCTGCCAATGGCTAGCGCGTGGTCTCCGGTCATTGGATGGACCACCACGAAACGCCACCCCTCTGCGCCCCGCTTGACCGGAATGGCAGTATCGACGAACAGCTCGCCATCCGGGCTGATGGCCCCCATTCGGCAAGGGCCAATGGTTGCTTCGCCCCCTTCCCAGCGAGCATGGCCCACATCCCCCGGCTGATCGGGCCAGAGGTGGCTCTGGGGATGAAAAGGGGTGAGGTCGGTGACCAGCAGCGTGGTGTCACCGCGCTGGCAGCAGACCACGCTGGCCTGCTCCTGATGATGGCCCAGTACGAAGCTGGCTCGGGTATGTTCCATGGCAAGGCTCCCGCAACGATAAATGAGAAGAGAAAGCGGCAGCATACGCCAAAGTGCGAAAGGGCTCATTAACCAGTGTTAATGAGCCCCTCTTCTCGGTTTTACGGTTCGCTAGATCATGGCAACCAGCAGATAGGCGTTGAGCCCGATCACCAGCGCAACGATAAGGCGTCCTACCGCCTGGGTGACGGGGTGGTTACGATGTTGTCCCATCAGTGCCCGATCGCCGGTCAGCATCAACAGCGGGATCAGGGCCAGCGCGATGCCAAAGCTCAGGATTACCTGACTCAACACCAGAATTTCGGTGGTGTTGAGCCCCATAGCGATTACCACGAAGGCGGGAGCCATGGTGATGGCGCGACGCAGCCAGAGCGGGATGGTAAAGCGGACAAAGCCCTGCATCACCACTTGCCCGGCCAGGGTCCCTACCACGGTAGAGCTGATGCCAGATGCGACCAGCGAGAGGCCAAACAGGGTGGCTGCTGCCTGACCCAGCAGCGGAGTGAGGGTCTGGTAGGCGGATTCCAGCTCCGCTACCTGCTGGTGGCCCGAGCTGTGGAACGCAGCGGCCGCCATCGCCATCATCGCCAGATTGACGAAGCCGGCGATGGTCATGGCAATCGCCACATCGACCCGGGTGGTGTGCAGCCGCTGGCTGACTGAACCCTGATCCTGCGTGTGCTGGGTCAGTGCCGAGTGCAGGTAGATAACGTGGGGCATCACGGTGGCACCGAGTACACCGGCGGCCAGATAGACGGCATCGCTGTTGGGCAGACCGGGGAAGAGGGCGCCCTCCAGCAGGCTGGGCAGATGGGGGCGGGAGAAGATCAGCTCGACGATGTAGGCCGCCGCGACAAACAGCAGCAGGCCACCGACCACGAACTCCAGCGGTTTCTGACCACGGGATTGCAGCATCAGGATCCCCCAGGTCACTACGGCGGTGATACAGGCTCCTTCAAGCAAGGTCACGCCAAGCAGCAGCTTGAAGCCGACTGCGGCGCCGATAAATTCGGCGAGATCGGTGGCCATGGCGATGATCTCTGCCTGTACCCAGTAGGCCCAGACCGCCGGTTTTGGCAGTCGGTCGCGGATGTGCTCCGCCAGATTCTTGCCGGTGACGATACCAAGTTTGGCCGAGAGGGTCTGCACCAGCATGGCCATCAGGTTGGCCCATACCACCACCCAGAGCAGTTGGTAGCCAAAGGTAGAGCCCGCCTGAATATTGGTGGCGAAGTTGCCCGGATCGATATAGCCGATGGCGGCGATAAAGGCAGGCCCGAGCAGGGTCAGTTTGAATTTGCGGGCTGGAATCGTAGTCGTCAGTGCGGGTTGCATGGCATCACCCTCCATAAGGATATGGAGAGAGAATAGATCTAAGTGATAATCATTATCAATTGTTGTTTCTGATGATTTCCATCGGGAAAAACATTTGAGGCGGTCAGTTGCAGTGAGGGATGTGATTTCGTACAATACGCCGCCCTAGAAAAGCAGCGACTAAACACCTTTATGTTCCTTGCCTCCGAGGTCTGGCTGCACCTGGGCGGAGGCTGAATTAATCCGTAAGGAGCTAAAATGCGTCATTACGAAATCGTCTTCATGGTTCATCCGGACCAGAGCGAGCAAGTTCCCGGCATGATCGAGCGTTACACCGGCGCCATCACCACCTCCGGTGGTACCATTCATCGCCTGGAAGATTGGGGCCGCCGTCAGCTGGCTTACCCGATCGACAAACTGCACAAAGCCCACTACGTTCTGATGAACGTAGAAGCAGAGCAAGCCGTTATCGATGAGCTGGAAACCAACTTCCGCTTCAACGATGCCGTTATCCGCAACATGATCATGCGCACCAAGCACGCCGTGACTGAAGTTTCTCCGATGGCCAAGGCCAAAGAAGAGCGCTTCACCCGTCGTGACGACGAGCGCCGCGAAGAAGCTACTGAAGCTGCTTCCGAAGAGTAATTCTGGATCACTGACTAGAGGATAAAGGCCATGGCACGTTATTTCCGTCGTCGTAAGTTCTGCCGCTTCACCGCCGAGAACGTTACCGAGATCGACTACAAAGATATCGTTACTCTGAAAAACTACATCACTGAATCTGGCAAGATCGTACCGAGCCGTATCACCGGTACCCGCGCCAAGTATCAGCGTCAGCTGGCACGCGCCATCAAGCGTGCTCGTTACCTGGCTCTGCTGCCGTACACCGATCTGCACAACAAGTAAGAATCGGCCCGGCACTTAAGCCTAACTCAACGAAATTTATAGAGGAAAGGTAATGCAAGTTATCCTGCTCGACAAAATCGCCAAACTGGGCGGTCTGGGTGACCAAGTTTCCGTGAAATCTGGTTATGCCCGTAACTACCTGATCCCGCAAGGCAAAGCTGTTATGGCCACCAAGGCCAACATCGAAGCTTTCGGTGCTCGTCGCGCTGAGCTGGAAGCCAAACTGGCTGCCAACAAAGCTGCTGCTGAAGAGCGTGCTGCCAAGCTGGCCGAACTGGCTACCGTGGTTATCGCTTCCAAGTCTGGCGACGAAGGCAAGCTGTTCGGTTCCATCGGTACCCGTGATGTGGCTGAAGCCATCACTGCTGCTGGCGTAGCCGTTGCCAAGAGCGAAGTCCGCATGGGCAACGTTCTGCGTAACACCGGTGACTACGAAGTTGCTGTTCAGCTGCACGCTGACGTTAAAGCAACCGTACAGATCCAGGTTGTTGCCCTGTAATAGCGATTCGCTTTTGCAGAGAAAACCCGCGCTTTTGCGCGGGTTTTTTATTTTCCGGCCCGGGGGTAGAGTGAAGGTCTGTTCCACAGGAGGAGATCCTTATGGCTTGGGTAGAAGGCCGCGTCATCGAACGCATCGAATGGACACCCACCCTGTTCTCCCTGCGGGTAGCGGCCGAGCTGGCCCCCTACAAGGCAGGGCAATTTACCAAACTGGCCCTTGTTCAGGGCGATCGCCGCA
This sequence comes from Aeromonas sp. 6P, assembly GCF_051919525.1. NCBI lineage: Bacteria > Pseudomonadati > Pseudomonadota > Gammaproteobacteria > Aeromonadales > Aeromonadaceae > Aeromonas > Aeromonas sp. 6P. Next base: position 648,180 of record NZ_JBQBEO010000002.1, read on the forward strand.
TCCAGCGGGCCTACTCCTTCGTCAATCCCCCCTCTGCGCCATATCACGAGTTCTATCTGGTCGAGATCCCGAGCGGTGAGCTGACTCCGTCCCTCGGCTCGTTGCAAGCAGGCGATACCCTGCTGGTGCAATCCCAGGCCACCGGCTTTCTGACGCTGGATGAGGTGCCCGCCGGGTGCGATCTCTGGCTGCTCTCGACCGGCACTGCCATCGGCCCCTTCCTCTCCATGCTGGCCGATGGCGAGGCCTTCAACCGTTTCGAGAATTTGGTGTTGGTGCACGGGGTGCGCAAAGGCGAAGAGCTGAGCTATCAGGATTTGATCGCCAGCTTTGCCGAGCAATATGGCGCGCGCTTTCGCTATGTCCCCTTTGTCAGCCGCGAGCTCTGGCCCGATGCAATGGCAGGGCGGATCCCGGCGGCGATTGCCAATGGTCAGTTGCAGGATCGAGTGGGGTTGGAGTTCTCACCCGAGCTGAGTCAGGTGCTGATCTGCGGCAATCCGGAGATGGTGAAAGAGACCCAGCAGACCTTGCTGGCACTGGGGTTGGCCAAGAACCTGCGGCGGGCGCCGGGCAATATCAGTGCGGAGAATTATTGGTAAACAATCAGCACAGGGGCGCCAGGCCCCTGCTGCATCTGGAGAGGGCGTTCAGTTCTTCTTGCCGTTGCCCTTGTTTTTATCCTTCTGTTTGTCGTGACCTTGCCCGGGGTTATTGCCGCTGTGGATGCTGCGGTTGTAGTGATCCCGGTACTTGCCATCCATCTTGTCGCAGTTGAGTTTGATCCGGCTGTCGCCAATGCCAAGATCCAGGCAGTTGTCCTGCCACCAGTCGTACTCTTTGTCATCCCAGTCGAGATTGATCTTGATGTCATCACCGGAGATCTTGATGCCATCGCCATTTTTGCCTGGCGGCGCCGCAACCGCGATGCCATGTGCCATCAGCAGGGAGAGCAGCAGGGCACCGCGCCGGATAACGGGGTTGTGTTTGGCTTGGGTCATCGCAAGGGGACTCCTGTCGTTATTGGCCACTCTGCGAGTTGGCAGGGAGCTGGTTGGTTTGCGGCGGCTGGTTGCGGTTCTCTTCATCTTCCAGATTGAATTTGACTGCCCTGCAGTCGGCCGGGGCGGTTTCGCCGACCCCCAAGTCGAGGCAGTCGTTCTGGGTCCAGCCGAACTGCTTGTCATCCCAGTCCAGGTTGAATTTAAGCTCATCGACGGAGAATTCGGAGCCACTGCTCTCTTGATATTGCTGGGTCGCTGCGGCGCTGCCGGTAACCAGAAGAAGGGAGAGTAGCAAAGTGGTCTTACTGTTCATGATGGCCTCGGATAATTGCAACGGTGGATGAGTGTACAGACCGGAGCTGAACCCGGGCGGAACTGTTCCCCATCTCACTACATGATCAAGTCAGGGAGGGATTGTATCGCTTTTCTGCTGCCGATTTGTCCGTTTTGGTCGCACTCTGGGCAGCTGGTTGCCAATCTGAAGGAATTCAGTCATTTGCCCTTCTCTGGGCGAGTCTGGCGACTATAATCGGCAGCCAACTTTTCCTGCACAGCACACCCCTTCATCATGACCACACAGGACTCATCTACATTGCGCTACCCCAAGGGGTGGTTTGCTCTGACGACGGTATACAGTTTCACCGGGTTGGCCATTCTGGCTTCCATTATCTTCTCCCTGCTGCTGTTCCTCTCCATCGATGACAACCCGCTGATGAAGTGGCTGTTCGGCGGCTTGGCCATCATCTTCGAGCTGGGCAAGTTTTACGTCTGGTACGAGTACGGCGAGCGCAAGGCGCGGCGGGATCTGAGTGGCGCTTTCTGGTCGCTGTTGTTCTACAGCGTGCTGGCGGCCATCTCCATCGGCGGCAGTATCGGTGGCATCAACAGCGCCACCAATACGGTACTGAGCCAGCAGGCTCGCCACGAACGGGAACTGGCCCGTTTCGACGAGCAGATCGCCAGCATCGAGCGGCAGATCCAGCTCAACGAGGAGGCGGCCCGCAAATATATCGAGCTGGAGCGCATCTCCAGTGGCGTCTCCTCGTTGCAGCACGCCAACACCAAGCTGCGCTTGCAGCAGGATGAGCTGCGCCAGCAGCGCGATGCCAAGCCGGTCAACGAACAATCCTCCATGTTGGGGCTGATGAGCAGTCTGGCGGACGGGGTGGGGATGAGCATCAGTCAGGTGCAGTTCCTGCTGGTCTGCTTCCTCTCGGTGCTGCTCGATGTGTTCGGTGCCTTCTTCGTCAGCCTGATCGGCGAGGAGAACCGCTTTCGCCGGATATGGCGCTGGCAGCAGGAGCAAGCTCGCAGAGAGGCGCAGGAGGCGTTGGCGATGGCAGCACAGCCCGAGCCCATCATGCCCCCCGAGCCCGCTCCCGAAGTGCTGGCGCAGGTGCGCGGTGCGCTGGTGAGCGGTGAGCTCAAGTGCAGCAAGCGCTCGGTGGCACAGGCGCTGTCACTCTCGCTGGAGGAGGTGGACCGGGTGTTCCACCATCTGCTGTCGCAAGGGGTGCTGGGGCAGGGGAGCAATCGACACTACTACCTCAATCCGGCGCTGGAGCAGCAACCCGGATAGTGAGAAGGCCACCGAAACTCGGTGGCCTTTTTCGTTATCGAGTGGCTGTTGTACTCAGTGAGTCAGCACCATCATCAGGCTGAGGAAGGCGGCCAGTCCGCCACCGGTGCCGATGATCCAGTAAAACCCCTTGGCCCCCTGTTTGAGCGGGATGCGGAAGTAGAGCAGAAACGCCCACCACCCCAGTGCCAGCAACAGAGGAATAAGAAACATTCGAGCCATGGTGTCCTCGCTGTTATTCTGTTGACCCTTGATCAATCAACAGGATGGATTGTGCAATGACGCAACTACAGATTACCGCATTCGGTGACCCCTCGGTACTCAAGCTCAACCCTTCCCTCGATAAGGTGCCAGCCGATGGCGAAGTGCGGGTACGCATCTGCTTTGCGGGGGTCAATCCCATCGATGCCAAAACTCGCGCAGGTCTTGGCTGGGCGGCGGCCCAGAACAAGGACAAGCTGCCCTGGACACCGGGTTATGACGTCTCCGGTGTGGTAGAGAAAGTGGGCCCCGGCGTAACCTCGCTGGTCGAGGGGGATCGGGTGTGCGGCATGGTCGGTTTTCCCCTTACCGCCGGTGGCTACGGGGAGTCTGTGGTGGCAAGCGAGAGTGAGTTGGTCAAGCTCGACGGGGTGAGCCTGCAGCAGGGGGCGGCGTTGCCGCTGGCCGGTCTTACCGCCTGGCAGGGGCTGCTTGAGCATGGCGGCCTCAAGAGCGGTCAGCGGGTATTGATCCTCGCCGGTGCCGGCGGTGTCGGCCATCTGGCGGTGCAGTTTGCCAGCGCCTATGGCGCCGAGGTGGTGGCCACCGCCAGCCCCGACAACCATGGCTTCCTCCATGCTTTGGGGGCGCGCTGGATGGTGGATTACCATGATGCGAACTGGCCAGCTCAGGTGGTGGCAGAGGTCGGCCTGGTCGATCTGGTGCTGGATCTGGTAGGCGGCGAGAGCGGCAAGGCGGCGCTGGCCTGTGTCAAGCCGGGTGGCCGCTTGGTGACGGTACCCACCATCACTGCCCAGCAGATCAAGGATGCTGGGGCTGCGGTGGGGATCGAGGTGGTCGGCATGCTGGTTCACCCCGACCAGAAGCAGCTGGGTCAGATGTTGATGCTGCTGCGTCAGGGGGAGGTGAAGGTCACCCTCGCCGGTGAATTCCCCCTGGCCGAGGGGGCGCTGGCCCATCAGGCCATCGAAGGGGGCCATGTACGCGGCAAGCTGCTGCTGCGGATGCCTGCGGCCGACGGCTATCCCGGATGAGCGAGATGATGGAGATGGGGCTGGGGTGGCTCTTTTTAAGCGCCTTTACCTCAGCCACCCTGTTGCCCGGCAGCTCCGAAGTGCTGCTGGGGGCCATGGCGGCCAAGGGGGAGTGGAGCATGGCGAGCCTGCTGCTGTGGGCGACGCTGGGCAATACCCTCGGCTCCATGACCACCTGGTGGCTTGGATGGCTCGCCACCTTCAAGAAAAAACCGGAAGATTTTCAAGGCCGTGGGGAACAAAAAGCCTTAGGCTGGCTCAAACAACATGGTCACTGGTGTCTGCTGCTTGCCTGGACGCCGGTGGTCGGTGATGGTCTCTGTCTGTTGGCCGGTTGGCTGCGCCTCTCCTTCTGGCGCTCTCTCATTCTGATCGGGCTCGGCAAATTGTTCCGTTATGCCCTGGTTTTTCTGCTGGCCAGTCACATTTTCTAGCCTGTTTTTGTCACTCACGAGGTTACCGTGAACAAAGTCATACCTTTAACGCTTCTGCTGGGCTTCACCCTGCCGGTGCTGGCGGCACCGACCCTGATCGCCGAACAGGGCAAGGAGGAGGGCAAGCTCGCCATCCCCTACCAGATGTACAAGCTGGACAACGGCCTGACCGTGATCCTGGCCCCCGACCGCTCCGATCCGCTGGTACACCTCGATGTGACCTATCACGTCGGCTCATCCCGCGAGACGGTCGGCAAGTCCGGTTTTGCCCACTTCTTCGAGCACATGATGTTCCAGGGCTCGAAACACGTCGGTGATCAGGAGCATATGCGGATCATCAACGAAGCCGGTGGCGACATGAATGGCACCACCAACAAGGACCGCACCAACTACTACGAGACTGTGCCGGCCAACCAGCTGGAAAAAGTGCTCTGGCTGGAGGCGGATCGGATGGGCTTCCTGCTCGATGCGGTGAGCCAGAAGAAGTTCGAGATCCAGCGTGCCACCGTCAAGAACGAGCGGGCCCAGCGGGTCGACAACCAGCCGTACGGGCTGGTGAGCGAGAAGGTGGGGGAGGCGCTCTATCCGCGTACTCACCCCTACTCCTGGCAGCCTATCGGTTACGTGGAAGATCTCGACCGGGTCGATGTGAACGACCTCAAGCAGTTCTTCCTGCGCTGGTATGGCCCCAACAACGCCACCCTGACCCTGGGCGGTGACTTTGACAGCAAGCAGGCCCTCGAGTGGATCGAGAAGTACTTCGGCTCCATCCCGCGCGGCCCGGACGTGGCCGAGCCGACGCCAAAGCCGGTGACTCTGCCCGAGACCCGCTACGTGACGTTGCAGGACAAGGTGCACCTGCCGCTGCTCTATATCAGCTACCCCACCGTATCCCTTGGTGACCCGCAGGAGCCTGCGCTCGACATGTTTGCCGACGTGCTGGGCGGTTCCGCCAGCTCCATGCTCTACCAGTCGCTGGTGAAAACCGGCAAGGCGATCGATGTGGGGGCGTCCCACTACTGCGAAGAGTTGGCCTGTACCCTGACGGTCTACGCCTATCCCAACCCGTCGCAGGATGGCAGCCTCAAGACCCTCAAGGGGGAGGTGGACAAGGTGATCGGCGAGTTCGCCCAGCGCGGCCTCAAGCCGGAAGATCTGGAGAAGGCGATCGCCAAGTACCGCGCCTCCGCCATCTGGGGTCTGGACAGCGTCTCCGGCAAGGTGAGCCAGCTCGCCATGGGTCAGGTGTTTGCCCAGGATCCCAACTATGTGTTCAAGACTCTCGATGCCATCGGCAAGGTGACACCGGAGCAGGTGAAGGCCGCCTACGACAAGTTCATCGCCGGCAAGCCGGCGGTGGTGCTGAGCGTGGTGCCCAAGGGCAAGACCGAGTGGCAGGTCGCCACCCCGAACTTTACCCCCGCCAAGCGCGAGTTGCCGGATTACAGCAAGCATGACGAAGCGCTGGCCGAACGACCGGTAAAAGACAATTTCGAGCGCAGCGTGCAGCCCAAGGCGAGCGAGGCGGTGAGCGTCAAGGTGCCTGCCATCTGGCACGGCAAGCTCGACAAGAACATCGAGATCATCGGCACCAAGAGTGACGAGATCCCCGCGGTCTCCATCATGATCGCCCTGCCGGGCGGCATTCGTGCCGAAGATAAGGGGCAACTGGGGCTGGCCAATCTGACCGCTGCCATGATGGGGCAGGGCACGGTGCGCCTGACCGAGGCTCAGCTGAGCGACGAGCTGCAAAAGCTGGGATCTTCCATCGATGTCTCCAGCGCCCAGTACAACAACCTCATCACCGTCAGCTCGCTGGCGGACAAGCTGCCCCAGACCCTGGCGCTGGTGCGCGAGGTGCTGGAGCGCCCGGGCATGCGGGAGGCTGACTTCGAGCGGGTCAAGGCGCAGCTGCTGCAAGGGATGCAACAGGCCCAGCAGCAGCCCGAGTGGCTGGCCGGGCAGGCGTTCCGCGAGCTGGTCTACGGCAAGCAAAACCGCCTCGGTCAACCTACCGATGGGGTGGCGGCCGATGTGGCCAAGCTGACCCTGGCGGACGTGAAGCACTTCTATCAGGCCTACTACAACCCCACTAACGCCAAAGTGGTGGTGGTCGGTGATGTGGGCCAGAAGCAGATCGAGGAGCAACTTGGCTTCCTGACCGAGTGGAAGGGGGCCACGCCGACTCTGGGGGATCTCAAGCTCAAGGGTGAGCAGGCCAAGCCGGGCATCTATCTGGTCGACAAGCCGGGGGCGCCCCAGTCGGTGATCCGCATCGGTCGTCGCGCCATGCCGTTCGATACCACGGGGGATTACTTCACCGCCGGGCTGATGAACTTCAACCTGGGTGGCAACTTCAACAGCCGCATCAACCTCAACCTGCGGGAAGACAAGGGTTACACCTACGGCGCCAGCTCCGGTTTCTCCGCCAACCGCGAGGTAGGCACCTTCGCCACCGGCGCCAATGTGCGGGCCGATGCGACTGTGGATGCCATCCGCCAGTTCCTCAAGGAGATGGACAACTACCGCAAGAGCGGCCCGACCCCGGTGGAGCTGGCCTATATGCGCAGCGCGGTCTCCCAGCAGGATGCCCTCTCTTACGAGACCTTGGGCCAGAAGGCGGGCTTCCTGCTGCAGATGGTGATGTATGACCTGAAACCGGACTATGTGCAGGCCCAGAACAACCTGATCAAAACGGTGTCGCCCGAGGCGCTGAAAGCCAGTGCGGCCCGTTGGCTCAATCCGGCCGACATGGTGATCGTGGTGGTGGGAGACAAGCAAAAGCTTGAAAAACCCCTGAAGGAGCTTCATCTTCCCATCTATCCGCTGCAGTTGCCGTAACTGACGCTTTATAAAAATCAAGAGCCGCCCCGGATGGGGCGGCCTCACATGAGCCGTGAATATGACTACAACAAGCTTGTCGCTCACCGAGTTGCTGAATGCGTTGGGATCACCGGAGCGCCTCACCGCGCTCAAGGGGATCCGGCGCGGGATCGAACGTGAATGCCTGCGCATCACGCCGGATGGCCGACTCGCCCAGAGTGACCATCCCCGGGCGCTGGGCTCGGCCCTGACCCATCCCAATATCACCACCGACTACTCGGAGAGCCTGCTGGAGTTCATCACCCCGGCCACCGACTCCATCGACAGCCTGATGGAGCAACTGGGCGACATCCATCACCATGTGATTCAGCATCTGGGTGACGAGCGGATTTGGCCGCTCTCCATGCCCTGCTTCGTCGGTGGGGAAGAGAGCATCCGGCTGGCCCAGTACGGCAGCTCCAATATCGGCCGGATGAAGACCCTCTACCGTCAGGGCTTGAAGAACCGCTACGGCAGCCTGATGCAGGTGATCGCCGGGGTGCACTTTAACTTCTCCATGCCCGACAGCTTCTGGAGCGAGTGGCAGGATCTGGTGTGCGAAGGGTGCTGCAGCCAGCGCTTTATCTCCGACAAGTACATGGGGCTTATTCGCAACGTCTACCGCTTCGGCTGGCTGGTGCCCTATCTGTTTGGCGCCTCCCCGGCCATCTGCGAATCCTTCCTCAAAGGGCGCAAGAGCAACCTGCCGTTCGAGAAGACCGGCCAGGGCACCCTCTATCTGCCTTACGCCACCGCGCTGCGTCTCTCTGATCTGGGTTATACCAACAGCGCCCAGGCTGGGCTCAAGATCAGCCACGACAATCTGCCGGCCTATGTCAGCAGCCTGCGCCGCGCCATCAACACCCACAATCCCGACTTTGCCAAGATCGGGGTCAAGGTGGATGGGGAGTATCGTCAGCTTAACGACAACGTGTTGCAGCTGGAGAATGAGCTATACGCCCCAATCCGCCCCAAGCGCACCCCGCGCAGTGGCGAGAAGCCCTCGGATGCGCTGGATCAGCGCGGCATCGAATACATCGAGCTGCGCACCGTGGACGTCAACCCCTTCACCCCGCTCGGTATCGATGCCGACCAGATCCGCTTCTTCGATCTGTTCCTGGTCTGGTGCCTGCTGCGCCCCTCTCCGGTGCTGAGTGATGAAGAGATTGCCCGCAACCGCCGCAACCAGAACAAGGTGGTGCTGGAAGGACGTCGTCCCGGCCTGATGCTTGAAGATGAGCAGGGCAATGCCATTGGCCTCAAAGAGTACGGCCTCAAACTGTTTGACGAACTGGCTCAGGTGGCCGACTTGCTGGATCGCTGCTGTGGCCGCAACCGCTATCGCGAGACGCTGGCGATGCACCGCGAGAAGCTGCTCAACCCCGAGCTCACCTACTCCGCCCGCATGCTCAGGGAACTGCTGGAGAGCGGCAAGGACAACGGCTGCTACGGTGACAAGCTGGCGACCCGCTATCGCGAGGAGCTGCTGGCAGGGGAGCTGCAATATTGGGATGAAGCCTACTTTGCCGGTGAGGCGAAGGATTCGCTGGCCAAGCAGCGCGAACGCGAGCGCAGCGACAGTCTGTCGTTCGATGACTTCCTGGCCGACTACTTCGGTACCACTACCACCACGGCCTGAAGGCGGGTTCGTACCGACCAAAGTGCCAACAAAAAGCCGCTCGAGTGAGCGGCTTTTTTATTCCTCTGAACCTGAGCGATATCAGACGTGGTTATACATGGCCTCGATTTCGCTCTGGTACTTGGCCTCGATGATCTTGCGGCGCAGCTTCATGGTGGGGGTCAGCTCACCCAGCTCCATGGAGAAGGCGCTCGGCAGCAGGGTGAACTTCTTCACCTGCTCGAACTTGGCCAGCTCTTTTTGCAAGTCGGCGATGCGGGCTTCGAAGAACTCCATCACCCGGGAGTGGCGCAGCAGCTCGGTCTTGCACTGATACTGCAGGTTGATGGAGCTGGCGTACTCCTCAAGCGACTCGAAGCAGGGGACGATCAGCGCCGAGACGAAGTGGCGGGCATCGGCGACGATGGCGATCTGTTCGATGAAGCGATCCTTGCCGATGGTCCCCTCGACCAGTTGCGGCGCTACGTACTTGCCGTTGGAGGTCTTCATCAGCTCCTTGAGGCGCTCGGTGAAGTAGATATTGCCCTGGCTGTCGAGCTCACCGGCATCGCCGGTACGCAGGAAGCCATCCTCGGTCATCACTTCTGCGGTGGCGTCCGGCTTGTTGTAGTAGCCGCGCATCACGGTGGGGGAGCGCACCAGCAGCTCGTTGTTCTCACCCAGCTTCACCTCGATGCCGTTCAGTGCCGTGCCGATGGAGCCCAACTTGAACTGGCTGTCTTCGTAGCAGCAGACGGTGGCGGTGGTTTCGGTCATGCCGTAGCCGTACTTGAGGTTGAGCCCCATCGCCTGGAAGAAGAGGTTCACATCGTCGGCCAGACGGGCGCCAGCCACCGGCAGGAAGCGGGTGCGGCCGCCAAAGCGGGCACGCAGCTTGCGAAACACCAGTCGCTCGGCGATCCAGAGCTGGCCGTAGAGCAGGGGGAGGCGGACTTGCCCGCCTGACGGGTGGCAACCATCTGCTTGCCGACCCGGGTCGCCCAGCCAAACAGGGCGCGACGCAGAGCAGGAGCCTGAGCAACCTTGGCCTGGATCATGGCATAGGCCTTCTCGTAGAGGCGCGGCACGGCGCACATCACGGTCGGCTGCACCTCGCCAATCACATCCATCACCTTCTGCGGATCGCGGATATAGACGTTCTCGGCGCCGCAGTAGAGCACGTAATAGCTCCAGGCCCGCTCGAACACGTGGCTGAGCGGCAGCATGCAGAGCGACACATCCTGCTGATTGAGGTCGAGGCGGCTGTTGTGCATCTCGAAACAGGCGGCGATGTTGGCAAAATCGAGCATGACTCCCTTGGGCTCGCCTGTGGTGCCGGAGGTGTAGATCAGGGTCAGCAGATCATCCATCCGGTACTGGGTTTCCCGCTCGCGCAGCTCCTGCTCGCTGGGCTGATGGTTGCCGGAGACCAGAAATGTCTGGAAGTGACTCGCCTGCTCGCAGCCGCGCAGATTGACGTTGCCATCGAGAGCGACGATCTGACGAATTTCGCCGTTTTGCAGCAGGGTCAGCGCCTGATCGAACTGGGGTTGCTCGCCAACGAACAGTACCTTGATGCCGGCATCTTTGACGATGTAGCGCAGCTGATCGAGCGTGCTGGTGGGGTAGATAGGGACGCTGACACCGCGGGCAGCAAGGATGCCGAGATCGGCCTGGGTCCACTCCGGCATGTTGCGGGCATAGATGCCGACCATTTCGGTTGGCTGGTGGTCGGCACGGATCAGCGCCTGTGCGCAGTAGTCCATGGCCTGGCCCAGAGTACGCCAGCCGATGGCGCGCCACTGGCCATCTTGCTGAACCCGCAGGGCAGCCTTGTTGCCAAGCTGGGCAATACGTTCACGCATCAGTCGAACCAGATGAAGCTTCGGCATCAGTTAAACATCCTTTAATTACAGTTGTACGCCCGCGAGGGCACTAAAAATCGGGCTAGAGTTTAAACTCCAACATTACAGCTTACAAGTGTTCGCCGTTTGTCTTGGATCACAAAGAGCGCAAATAGCTCTCCCTTTGCGCAGACTGGCCGATACTGCTAGGAGGCAGAGAGAGGGTTAACGATATGAATCTGTGGGTGAAAGGGGCGTTGGCCGCGGTCGGGCTGATGGTGGTGGGGGGCGCTGCGTTTTGGTTCTTTGCCGGAACGTCATCACAGGGGCCCGCCAATCCCTGGTATCAGGGGGCCGAGGGGTATCAGCAGGCGCAGCAACAGGCGCTGGCGTTGGGCTATCCGCTGCTCTATGTGCTGGAGACCCCCAAGTGCCGCCGCTGCGGCGATCTGGAGAAGAAATTCTGGCAGAGCAAGGAGATGGCTGGCCCGCTTGCCCGGTTGGTGAAAGTGCGGCTCAACCCGGGCAAGGGGGATGGCAGCGAGCAGATCCTGCGCCGCTTTCCCAAAGTCGCCACGCCGCCCGGCATCTATATCCAGCAGCCGGGCCAGCCCCTCAGACCCATCAAGATAGTGGTGGATATCGACCAGATCTGGATGCCGGGGAAAACCTGGCAGCGTGGCTTCTATATGCCGCTCTCCGGGGCCGGATTCGAGGCGGTGGTGCATACCACCCTGGCTTTGCAGGACCCCGCACTGGACAATGCCCCCCTCGATTGAGGGGGGACAAAAGGTTTGGGCGCGACGAACAGGCTGGATCAGCCGAAATCGAACAGTCGCGACATCAGCACCGCATCTTCCCTGTCGTTGCCGGTGCCGTAGTAGTCGGCGCGGCGGCAATACTCGGCAAAACCGGCGCTCTCGTAGAGGTTGATGGCGGTCTGGTTACCGGCCCGCACCTCGAGAAACCAGGCCTCTGCCCCGGCTTGCTTGCTGCGCGCCAGATAGGCCTGCAACAGCGCTCGTCCCAACCCCTTGCCCTGAAACGCCGGATGCACACAGATGTTCATCAGCGAGCTGTCACCGGCCACCAGATCCGAGATATAGAAGCCCGCCGGGGAACCATCGACCAGCATCAAGCCGTTGAGATAGCGAGGGCCGAAGCAGGAGAGCAGGTTGGCCTCACTCCACGGCTCCTTGTGAGCGGCTTGCTCGATGGGGTAGACAAGGTCGAAATCGCTCTCGAGCAGGGGACGAAACTCAGGCATGGGGGCTCCGGATGGCAAGATGTTGGGCACTGGGGTTGGCAGAGGTGGCATTTGTAAAATCAGGTAAAAAGAGCGGCATCACAGTGGGTCTTGGCGGCATGATGCAGGATCACGCCGCGTTGGCTGCAAGGTGTTGGCGCAGCTGTTGCCACAGGGCGCGCTTTTGCGCGGCGCTGGGGGTGAGCGGGCAGATCAGCGCATCAGGCCGCGCGGGGTTGGCCTCTGTCAGCCAGAGCAGGGGGGAGGTATCCGCCGCTTGCAGGTCGGCAGGCGGCAGCTCGCTGAGCAGTGAGACCTCGTCGGGGGTCATGCCGAGCAACTGGCAGATATCCGCCAGCAGCGTGGTGGCAGGCAGCTGAGGCGCCAGCAACCAGAGTTTGCCGCTGGGCAGCGGAGCGCGGGTGGCCGGTGCCGTCTGGTCGGGCTGCACGGCATCTTGCTCAAGCTCGGGAGCGGGTGCTGCGCCCAGCAATGCCGGACGACGCAGTTGCCAGCTTTGAATGCCCATGCGGGCCAACATGCTCTGACGAACGGGATCTTGCATTTGAGGCGACTCACTCTTGATCTGCATTGGGGAAAATTGTGTTGCGCAGGGTACACTCGAACCGCTTTTGCTGCACCCTTTGCAACGCATCATCTGGCGCATGCGGGCATGGTACTCATCACGACACTGGCTATGCATGGGCGCAGTACGCTGCCGATACGGTATCGCACTGCCCTTGCGTTTTTTCCTGCCAGAGGCGGGTATTGTGCGGCAAGAGATACCAGAATAAACATCATAACAAGACAAAACCCAAGGTCGAGCAAATGGATATCGCGCCTTGGGGCTAACATCATCCCAGCTTCGGAACACTCTCTATGTCGTCTTTAGCTCAAGCCCAGAACCCTGCGCGTCTTATTCCCATCCAGGAGCGCTTGCCCCGGCTGCTGGCCGCCCTCGGTGAGGGACTTTACGAACGGCAGGATGCCTTGCGCCTCGGTCTGCTGGCTGCCCTCAGTGGCGAGAGTGTCTTCTTGCTGGGGCCACCCGGTATTGCCAAGAGCCTGATTGCCCGCCGCCTCAAGCTGGCCTTTCACGACGCCCGCCACTTTGAATACCTGATGACCCGTTTCAGTACGCCGGAGGAGGTGTTTGGCCCCCTCTCCATTCAGGCGCTGAAAGAGGATGGCAAATACCTGCGCCTCACCACAGGTTATCTGCCGGAGGCCGAGGTGGTGTTCCTCGACGAGATCTGGAAGGCGGGCCCTGCCATCCTCAACACCCTTCTCACCGCCATCAACGAGCGGCAGTTTCGCAACGGCGACAGCCAGCACCCCATCCCGATGCGCTTGCTGGTGACTGCCTCCAACGAGCTGCCGGCGCCGGACAGCGGGCTGGAAGCGCTCTACGACCGGATGTTGGTGCGGATTTGGATGGACCGGGTGCAGGAGAAAGCCAACTTTCAATCCATGCTGGCCAGCGATGGTCACGCCCACCAGAATCTGCCGGAATCCCTGCAGATCCGGGGGGATGAGTACGAGCAGTGGCAGAGCCAGATTGAACAGGTGCGCCTGCCGGATGCCTGTTTCGAGCTCATCTATCAGCTGCGCCAGCAGCTCGACAGCCAGCTGGCCCACCGCTGCTATGTGTCGGATCGTCGCTGGAAGAAGGCGGTACGGCTATCAAGGCGAGCGCCTTCTTCAATGGCCGCGATGAAGTCGCACCGGTAGATCTGCTGCTGTTCAAGGATTGTCTCTGGCATGACGAGGAGTCCCGCACCGCCCTGCTGGAGATGATGACCGAGTTTTCCCGCCTTTACGGCTATCAGCAACTGGCGATGACCCGTCAGCTGCTGGCGTTGCGGGATCAGTTCAAACAGCTCAAACAGAGCGTGGCCCAGCGCCTTTGCACAAAGGCCCGCCAACGCAAGCAGTGGTTTGGCCGGCGGGCCCGGGGTATCGAGATCCCGCTTGCTAATGCCAGACCCTTTGGCAAGCAGGTGCATTTCCATCTGCTCACCCCGGCGCCGCTGGATGGCAGCGATCCCGAGCGTCTTACCCGCACCCTGGTGTTCGATCGCACCCTTCTTTCCCATTGGCATCCGACCGGTGAGGCGCTGGTAGGTTATGAGTTTGGCAACCCGAAAGAGGGGCATTACGAGCTGGTACTGGACGATGAGCTGCGGCTGCAGGTGCTCGATATCCAGCGCCAGCAGATCCCGCTGGTTTTGATGGAGCGCAACGCCATCCCCGAGGTGGTGCTGGCGCCCTGGTTGCAGTCGCTCGACGAGCAGCTGGTTCAGGTCGGCAAGGTGATGCAGGAGCTCAAACAGCAGCGCAGCCTGTTCGAGCGTCACCAGCAACACCTCTTTATCGCCCAGCGCTGGCTGCAGCAGGTGGAAGACAGCTTCTTTGTGCTGAACCGGGATCTCGAACTGCTGCGCAACGAGCTGACCCAGTGGCGCGAGCGGTTGCCAAGGCTGGACGAGTAAGGAGCGCTCATGCTTGAGATAGGCATGCTGGATCTGGGTCTTCTCATGGGAGAGGGTGAGCTGGCGGGAGAGGTGGTGGCGTTGCTGGCGGCCTCGCCCAAGATTTCCGAATTTATCAAACGCTCCCCGCTACAGGGCAAGCTGCTGAAAAAGCGCCTGCAGAGCTGGGGTGAGCAGCTTGGCGAGGAGATCCGCCACAAGCCGGTGCCGGTGGCACTGGAGCAGGAGTACCTGCTCTATCAGGCGCATCGGCAACTGCCGATGACCGAGCTGATTGGTCGCCTGCCCGGCTTGCTGGAGTCGCTGGAGCAGTACAGCCCCTTCGCCGGTGAGGCACGATCCTTGGTGCGTCAGCTGACGGCCCACCCCACCGAGGGGCTGCGCCAGCTCTTTATCGACAAGTGGCGCGCCAGTCTGGTGGGGAGCCTGCTGCAACTGCAGCAGCAGATAGCCGAAGCGGAACGGGAGAAGCAGCGTCAGGAGATTGAAGATCAGCTGCTGGCGAGCCGCACCCTGGCCGATGCCCTCGATCCCAACCAGATCTCCGCTGGTGGTCTTTGGGATCTGGCGCAGGGACACTGGCACAAGCGCAGTCTGGTGCTGGTCAAGCAGTATGCCCGCATGTTGCAGCGCGAGCCCTTGCTGGCGGAGATTGCCGGCCTGCTCGGGCGCAGCGAGCGGGATCGGCGGGCGCAGGAGCAACCTGTGCCGCCGGTTCAGGTGCTGGAGCTGGAATCCGCCCCCAGCGACGATGTGCCGGACGATCTGGTGGGCATTCATCAGGCTAACGATCTGATGCGGCTGCTGCCAAGCGAGGCGGTGATGCTGGGCTTGCCCGAGCTGGAGCTGGAGTTCTATCGTCGCTATCTGGAGCGGCGTCTGCTCAGCTACCAGTCACGTGGCACCTTGCCGCGCCAGCGCATCATGCTGCGCACCCCGGAGCAGGGGGGGCAGCAGTTGCAGCAGCGAGGCCCCTTTATCGTCTGCGTCGATACCTCCGGATCCATGGGTGGTTATCCCGAGGAGTGTGCCAAGGCGCTGTTTCTGGCGCTGCTCAAGGTGGCGATGGATGAGAAGCGCGGCTGCTATCTGATGCTCTTCTCCACCGAGGTGGCGGCCCTCGAGATCACTGCAGATACCGGGCTGGACAAGGCGGAGCGCTTCCTCTCCATGAGCTTTCACGGCGGTACCGATCTGGTGCCCTGCTTGGAAAAAGCGCTGGCCAAGCTCGATGATCCCGCCTTTGCCAAGGCGGATGTGCTGGTCATCTCCGACTTTATCGCCCAGAGCCTGCCTCATCCCCTGCTCGATCAGATGAACCGCTATCGCCAGCGCCAGACCCGTTTTCACGCCGTCGCCATGTCCCGCCACGCCAAGCAGGCGCTGCTGCGGGTATTTGACAACAGCTGGCTGCTCGATTGCGGCCTGCGCGGCCGGCTGCTGCGGCGCTGGCAGCATCACTAGTGACCGGGAGGGGGCAACCCCTCTTGAGTTGTTATCCCGCCCCTCTTTTTCGCTGTGCGTCCCCGCTTTCATTCCAACACGATGATATCGCAGTAAAATGTGACTAGCCTGCCATTCGGGCTCTCTGTCCGGGTGATAGCCTTTACAACCATTGTTACAGGGGAAAGATGGTGATTTTCCGGCATCGGCTTGCCCGATGATCTTTCCCATTGATCCGGAGTATGTATGAGCCGACTTGCCTTGCTGCTGTTGCTGGCGGTGTTCGGGCTGGCAGCCAAACCCTTGTCCCCCGAACAGTTGGAAAATGAACTGGGAGGGATGGAGCGGGTCTATCAGCCGATCGAGTTGCTGCGGGAGCGCGTTGCCCGTTTGCAGCGGGACGGCAACGCCTATCCGCCGTCGCAGCAGATGCGGATCAGTCGTCTGGCTTGCTGGGCCCAATCGGCCGATGACATGCAGGAATCCCGAACCGCCATCGCCAATGCGGAGCGGATGCTGATCGTTGCGCGCGAGCAGGGGAATGACACCGCCGTGGCGGAGCTGACGATTTGCCGCGGCTGGTTCAATCAGCTGCTCGGCGAGGTAGCGAAGGCTCGTCACGATTACGATGAGGGGCTGCGGCTGGCAAGGGAGGCCGCCGTGCCAAAGCTGGAGGCGCTGGCGCTGGCCCGCCGGGGGGCCATGCTGTCTTTTCAGGGGGTCTCAGGCCAGGGGCTGATGGATCTCACCAAGGCGCACAATATCTATGAGCAGCTGGGGTTGCCCACCTGGTATCACCAGGCGCAGCTCGAGATTGCAGCCACATTTCGTCGTATGGGCCTCTATGCCGAAGCGCTCGCCACCCTCAACCGGTTGAGCGAGCATTTTGCCAGAAGTCACGACGGGTTTGGCTCGGCAAGGCTCAGTGATCAACTGGCGATGGTCTATCTGCAGACCGGGCGTTATCAGGATGCGCTGGGCGAGCTTGAACGCAGTGCGGCCTTTTATAATCAGCCTCAATATCTGATTGAGCATGCCGAACGCATGGTGATGCAGGCCGAGGCTCTGCTCGGGCTGGATCGCCCCGCTGATGCCGGACGCTTGTTGGCACAAGCGGCGAAGGTGCTCTCTCCCGATGTTGACCCCATCCTCCATGCGCATCTCGAGCTGGTGCGGGCGAGGTTGAGAGTCGAAGAGCAGGAACCGGCGCCAGCCTTGCGTGCGCTTGAGAAGATTGAGCCGATTTTGAAGGTGGAAGGGCACGTACGCTTTTTGCTCGAGCTCTACTGGGTACGCAGTCGGGCGCTCGAGTTGCAAGGCGACTATCCGGCTGCGCTGGCTGCATTGCGGGAGCATCTGGTGCAGGAGCAGCGGCTCGATCAGCTGTTACGGGAACAGAGCACGGCCTGGGTTCGCGGCGAGTTCGAACTGGCCCGTCAGGAGGGGGAGAACGAGCGACTGCGAGTCGAGCAGCGACTGCAGCAGCAGGAGCTGGAGCAGGTCAAGGAGCGTCGGTTCTGGCTGCTGGTGGTGATGGTGCTCTGCGGGGTACTGGCGCTGCTGACGATGGGGTGGCTGCTTGATCGCAACCGTCGGATGCGCCGTCTGGCCTTTACCGATGAGCTGACCGGCATCAACAACCGCCGTCGGGTGCTGCGACAGGGCAGCGATATGCTGGCGCTGGCTCGCAGGCAGGGCTCGCCATTTTGTCTGCTGGTGTTCGATATCGATCACTTCAAGCAGATCAACGATACCCTGGGCCATCATCAAGGAGACAGGGTGCTGCAATGGGTCTCTCGGGCGGCAGATCGTCAGCTGCGACACCAGGATCAGTTGGGGCGTACCGGCGGAGAGGAGTTCTTGATCCTGCTGCCGGATACCAGCCTTGAAGAAGCGTGCCGGGTGGCTGAGCGGATCCGTCACTCGGTCGCCAACCGGGCGCTGCCCGGCATGTCGTACCCGGTAACTATCAGTATCGGGTGTGCCTCTCTGCGAGACGATGATCAGGATCTGGCGGCCTTGATCCAGCGTGCAGACAATGCGCTGTATCGTGCGAAAGAGGCGGGGCGCAACCGGGTGGAGACAGACGAGTGACGGGCTGGGTATTGTCACTCAGCAGGATGTCATCGCCATTGGGGAGCACACTGATACGGCGATGATGCTCGTCCCCTGCGCTCGTTCTTGCCTGCGATGACAGATTGGCAAGCGCGAGCGCAGAAGACCGTCAGAAGGGCGTTATGCCCAGGCGCTGCCACCATTAAGGTGAAGCACTTCACCATTCATGTTGTTGTTGCTCATCAGGAACAGTGCGGCCTGCGCATAATCTTCTCCCTCTCCCAAGCGTTTCAACGGCAGGCTTTGCGCCACGGCAGCCACTTTTTGTGGGTCATTGCCCAGCGCTTTAAGCAACATGGGAGTGCGCATGGGGCCCGGGTTGATGACGTTGATCCGACGGGGGGTCAGCTCGGTAACCAGACTGTGAGCCAGCGTTTCAACCGCGCCAGCTGCAACGGCAGGGAGTGCTTTACCTAGTTGTGGGCGGCGCGTCACCATCCCGGACGTGAGCACGATGGAGCCGCGTTCGGACAGTTTGGGTGCTGCGGCGCGGATCGCATGAACACTTCCCCAAAATCGGCTGTCCATGTTGATTTTCAAATCCTCGATGGCTGCGGTGAGAAAGCTGCCTGGTCGCATGACGGCGGCGGTGATGACGAGATGATCCAGCGAATCCAGCTGGCTGAAAAAGTGATTGACGGAGTCGACGTCGAGAATATCCAGTTGATGGCCACTGGCATTTGGGCCCAATTCAGCCAGTGCAGTGTCAAGCTGCTCACGGCTGGAACCGCCGATAATGACCTTGGCGCCTTGCTCGATCGCTTGTTGGGCGGTGGCCAGGCCAAGACCCGAGGTACCACCGATAATGACGATCTGTTGATTGTGCAGGGTGGAATGTTTCATGTAATGACCTCTCCATTATGTAGATACGATTTACATATTTGTAGCTGGGTAGGGAAAGTCCAAGTATGAAAATTTATCAAGAGTGGTTGTTGCTGGCATGAGGAGGGGGCCAAGTCCACGTGGTCCGGATGCTGCCATCCGATTCGGAGTGTTTGATTTTCTGTTCAGTTGGAACCTGTGGAACGGAGGAGCGGCCAAATTATCATCTCTTGTCAGGCTGGGTATTTTTCACTCGCGCGGGTATAATGTCGCGCAATTTTGCTTTGACTCAGGCGAGAAGACCCATGTAACGCAACCCTCCTCCCTCTCTCCACCAGGTTGGCAATACGCCTGCTGGCGTGGCTTTCGTTGCGTATACATGTGCCGTGAGCGGCATTCCGGATTTATTCCCACGGTGGCTGATGCCACCGCTCAATAGAAGAACGTTGAATTATGTCAGCTGAATTTCTGAGTGAAGTCTCCAAGAGACGCACTTTTGCGATCATTTCGCACCCGGATGCGGGTAAAACCACCATCACTGAAAAAGTCCTGCTGTTCGGACAGGCCATTCAGCGCGCCGGTACCGTCAAGGGCCGTGGCTCGGGCCAGCACGCCAAATCCGACTGGATGGAGATGGAGAAGCAGCGTGGTATCTCCATCACTACCTCGGTGATGCAGTTCCCCTATGCCGATTGTCTGGTCAACCTGCTCGACACCCCGGGTCACGAGGACTTCTCCGAAGATACCTACCGTACCCTGACGGCGGTCGACTGCTGCCTGATGGTCATCGACGCCGCCAAGGGTGTTGAAGACCGGACCCGCAAGCTGATGGAAGTGACCCGTCTGCGTGATACCCCCATCCTCACCTTTATGAACAAGCTGGACCGCGAAGTGCGCGATCCGATGGAAGTGATGGACGAGGTGGAGCGCGAGCTGAAGATCATGTGCGCCCCCATCACCTGGCCTATCGGCTGCGGCAAATCCTTCAAGGGTGTCTATCACCTCTACAAGGATGAGACCTATCTCTATCAGAGCGGTCAGGGCCACACCATCCAGGAGAAGCGGGTGGTCAAGGGGCTGAACAACCCGGATCTGGATGCTGCCGTCGGCGAAGATCTGGCTCAGCAACTGCGTGACGAGCTGGAGCTGGTGCAGGGCGCCTCCCCCGAGTTCGATCATGATGCCTTTATCGCTGGCGAGATGACCCCGGTCTTCTTCGGTACTGCACTGGGTAACTTCGGTGTTGACCACATGCTGGATGGCCTGACTGACTGGGCGCCGTCTCCCATGCCGCGCAAGGCCGAGAGCCGCGAAGTGGTGGCGACCGAGGAGAAGTTCTCCGGTTTCGTGTTCAAGATCCAGGCAAACATGGATCCGAAACACCGCGACCGTATCGCCTTTATGCGTATCGTATCAGGCACCTACAGCAAGGGCATGAAGATGCGCCACGTGCGTATCGGCAAGGATGTGAACATCTCCGACGCGGTGACCTTTATGGCCGGTGACCGTGAGCAGGCGGAAGACGCCTTCGCCGGTGACATCATCGGTCTGCACAACCACGGCACCATCCAGATCGGTGACACCTTCACCCAGGGTGAAGATCTCAAGTTCACCGGTATCCCGAACTTTGCACCGGAACTGTTCCGCCGCATCCGCCTGCGCGACCCGCTCAAGCAGAAGCAGCTGCTCAAGGGGCTGGTCCAGCTCTCTGAAGAGGGTGCGGTGCAGGTGTTCCGTCCGCTGATCAGCAACGATCTCATCGTTGGTGCGGTCGGTGTGCTGCAGTTTGACGTGGTGGTTTCGCGCCTCAAGAGCGAGTACAACGTCGAGGCCATCTACGAGGCGGTCAACGTCTCCACCGCCCGCTGGGTGGAAGGGACCGACGTCAAGAAGTTTGAAGAGTTCAAGCGCAAGAACGAGGTCAACCTGGCCCTCGATGGCGGTGACAACCTCACCTATATCGCACCGACCATGGTCAACCTGCGCCTGGCACAGGAGCGCCACCCGGACGTGGAGTTCCGCCAGACTCGCGAGCACTGATAACGGTTTGTTTGCCTGTTGGCAGATAATCAAAGAGACCCCGCTTCGGCGAGGTCTCTTGTTTTGTGCCGTTTTGTCTGTTTAAGGAGGGATGCAGGGGGGAATTGTTCAGCATATACCAGTCGCAAGCAGCCCTCACCCTAGCCCTCTCCCAGAGGGAGAGGGAACCATCAGAGGTCTGCCTGAAAGATCGCGGAAGTGTTTTGCCCCCTTCTCCCCTTGCGGGAGAAGGGTTGGGGATGAGGGGGCTACCCCAGTGGCAGTACCATGCAGATCTCGCAATCCCCGTGGCCGGTGCAGCCAAGGGGGCCGGGCAGGTGTTCAAAGCCCAGTGATTCGTAGAGGCTGGTGGCCTCGCGCAGTACCTCAGTGGTCTCCAGATAGCAGCGGCGATAGCCCAAACCACGAGCGGCATCCAGCGCTTGCAATACCAGCCGTTTGCCAAGGCCCAGTCCGCGCAGGGCGGGCATAAAGTACATCTTCTGCAGCTCGCAGACTCCCTCTTCTCCTGCCAATGGCGCGATACCACCACCGCCGAGGATGGAACCGTCTGGCCCTTCGATAACCCAGTAGCGGCTCTTCTCCCCCTGATAGCTCTGGGAGAGGGTGTCGAGATTGGGATCCGAGACCCCATAGCCCTTGTCTGAGGTGAGGCCATATTCGGCTGATACGGCGCGGATCACCAAGGCGATCTGGGCATTGTCCGCCGCCGTGATGGGGCGGATCTGGTAACCCCGCTGGCGACGGGCGCGGGAGAGGGCGCTGCGATAGAGCCGCAGCCCTTGCCACAGCTGCTCCCGCTCGGGCAGGCTCAGCTGCGCCAGCATCTCCTCCATCGCCCCGTCCATCTCCCGGTGCAACTCCAGCAGCATCCCCTGACCGTTGACGGTGAGGCGGGCCTCCTTGCTGCGCCCGTCGGAGGGGTGCGGGTGCCAGCTGATGAGCTCCCGCTCGGCGAGGCGGGCCAGCGGACGACTGGCGTTGGATTTGTCGATGTGCAGCTTTTCTGCCAGCTGCTGATTGGTGGCCGGGGCGTTTTCCAGCTCGATTAGCAGGTGAGCCTCGATGGGGGTGAGGGCCAGATTGCCGCACTGCTGGGAGAGCATGCCGAGTTCGCGAACCAGATCGCGCGACAGGGCGCGCAGGGGACGGGGATCCATATCGTGGTTTCCTGTTTAGTTGTGCATGACAACTAAAATAGCGTAAAAGTTGTAATTCGCAACCTTTTGCTGTGATGACTTGCAGAATATGGGGTGAGCGGCAGCCCCGTTGATTGGGCTGCCGCAGGATGCTCGTCAGGCGGCGGCTCTGATGGCCAGCTCCGGGCGGCGTGAGAAGCAGCGGGCGAGCAGCAACATGGTGGCGACGCCTATGGTGCCCAGCACCAGCCAGGGGAGGGCCGGTTGTCCCTGTTGCAGCGAGAAGTCATAGAGGGAGCCGCCGCCCACATAGCCGGTCATGCCCCCCAGCGCCAGTCCGAGGCGGCTGAAGCCCATGTAGCTGCCGCGGGCTGTGGGGTTGGCCAGCCGGGTCATCAGGGTCTCCCGGGCCGGTTCACAGATGATGATCCCCAGATAGAAGCAGGCCAGCAGTACGAAGATGCCGGAGAGGGTGCTGACGAAAGCGACCAGACCTATCCCCACCGTCATCATCAGGATGCCTGCCAGCAGGCGATTCTCGAGGCGATAGCGCCGTTCGCTGAAACGGGCGATAGGGTAGAGCAGCGCCAGCGATAGCGCCGTTTCCAGGCTGTACATCCAGCCTACTGCCGTGGTTGTGCCGGAGAGCTGCTTGACCAGAATGGGGAAAATCAGCATCACCTGTACCCACAGCATGTAGTAGCCGCTCAGGATCAGTACCAGTCGGCAGAAGGCGCGATCCGCCAGCACCTGTCCCAACCCTTCCCGCATCGGGGTCGGTTTGACCGAGAGGCGGTAGGCGGGCAGCAGGGTCCAGTTGCATAGAGCCGCCAGGGTGAAGAGCCCGGCCCCCAGCAGACAGACGTAGGTGAAGTCAAAGCGCAGCAGCCAGCTGCCGAGCAGCGCACCGGTGACGGCTCCCGCGCTCTCCAGCATCATCAGCAGGGAGATGAAACGGCCCCGTTCATGGGGACGGGTGAATTTGATCACCAGCGCAGCCCGGGGGGGGTCAAACAGGCAACCGCCCAGTCCGGAGAGGAAGCAGGAGAAGATCAGCATGGCGCCGCTGTCGGCCCAGGCCAGTGTAGCGAAGCCGATGGCCCGCAGCAGCATGCCGGTGACGATGAGCGGGCGGGCGCCGAAGCGGTCGGCCAGCGAGCCGCCGAAAATCCCCAGCCCCTGCTGGGTCAGCTGGCGCAGGCCGAGGGCCAGCCCCACCAGACCGGCCGCCCAGCCGAGTTGATCGACGAAGCGCAGGCTGATCATCGGCATCACCACAAAGAAACCCAGGATCACCAGTGTGGTATCCAGCGCCAGAAACCAGCGTCCCCAAAACCTCGCCCTATCGACCATAACGCCCTCTCATTCACAGATACCTTCATTCTGGAGAGGGTTTAGATATAGTGGTAGACGACAACTACCTATATTTCATATCAGGATTATTTATGTCTATGGATCTGGACGATCTGCAACTGCTGCTGGATGTGGCCGAGCTGGGCAGCTTCAGTCAGGCGGCGGCCATTCGTGGCTGGTCACAGCCGCTGGTGAGCCAGCGGATTGCCCAGCTGGAGGAGAGCCTCGGGGCGCCGCTGTTTCAGCGTCATCGGCGCGGGGTGACGCCGACCCGTGCCTGCGAGGAGTTTCTCCCTGCCGCCCGCTCGGTGCTGGCCACTCTGAGCGAAGGGCGACTGGCACTGCAGGGGGCGCCAGCACTGCCATGTATCCGTCTCTCCAGCCTGCCATCTCTTACTTCGGTGGTGTTTGGCTCGCTATTGATGGAGCTGGTGGATGAGCCGTTCGAAATCCGCTGCACCACGGATCACTCCGGCGAGATCATGCAGTCGCTGCTGACCGGCGAGGCCGATATCGGCTTTGTGCTCAAGCGCCCGCCGGTTGCGGGCCTGCAGATGGAGCTGCTTTGCTGCTCCCCCATTATCGCTATCGCCTCGCCATTGCATCCGCTGGCCGGTTGTCACGGCCTCACCCTGGAGGATATTGCCGACCAGCGGCTGGCGCCTCAGGTGTGGGGACCGGGGTGTGACGTCTTTATCCAGCAGTTGCGGCGGCTGCGGCGGGCCGCCAGCCCCCTGCATGCGGTGCAGCCCGCCAGTGCGGCGCGGGATCTGGCGCTGGAACACGGGTTTATCACCCTGATGCCGGAGCTGGCCATCAAGCGGGATCTGGAGGTGGGGCGGCTGGTCAGGCTCGATGTGCGCAATCTGCCGCAAGAGCATTGGGATGTGATGATGGCGTGGCGAGGTGGCAAGCGGCCCAATCCGGCCCGGGAAACCGTGTTGGCCACCGCCCGCACGCTGGCGAAACGGTGGCGCAATGAGTAGAGCGATGCGGGACAAGGCCCGCACCGGGTGGATCAGTAGCTGGCCTTGAGGGTCACGCCACTGAACGCGGAAAACCCTGACAGCTGCACATGCCAGGTGCCCGCCTTGGGATTGATGAACGAGCAGCTTTCGTTATTGCCCCCCTTGTAGGGACGGCAGTCGTAACTGCTGCTGGTGGGGGCGCTGCCAAAACGGACGTAGAGGTCGGCATCTCCGGTGCCG
Source organism: Aeromonas sp. 6P (assembly GCF_051919525.1). Taxonomy (NCBI): domain Bacteria; kingdom Pseudomonadati; phylum Pseudomonadota; class Gammaproteobacteria; order Aeromonadales; family Aeromonadaceae; genus Aeromonas; species Aeromonas sp. 6P. The sequence goes on from NZ_JBQBEO010000002.1 coordinate 672,635, forward strand.
CCACTGCTGCTGATCTGCAGCGACCTGGTGCCCGCAGGTACGTTCAGGGTGTAGTTGAGCTTGCCACCCTTGCTGGCGGCGAGGTTGCTCACCGGCACGCCGTTTTGCAGTACGTTGTCGCTTGGTGGCGGCGTGGTGCCGCAGCTGGCATCGACCCCGACGGTCTGGAAGGCGCGTGCCACATCCGCCTGACTGTAACCCAGATCGGCGGTCGCCCGGCTGACGCCGCAGGCCCCTTGCTGGTAGTTGGTGTTGGCGCCCCAGTAGAGGCGGTTGGCCAGCAGGAACACTTCAAATGCCTTGCGGGTGTTCCAGCCACTGCTGGTGGCGAGCAGGTAGAAGGCGCGGTTATAGACCCCGGAGCTGTGGTGTACATCCATCCCCTCCTGATAATCCTCCGCATGGCCGATGGATCTGCCATCCCGGGTCGGATCCTCGAAGTAGCGCAGGGAGCCGTTGCCCTTGAAGATCTGGGCGCCGACCAGCCAGTCGTTGCTTCCCTTCATGTAGAACTCTGCCGCTTCCCCCGCCATATCGGAGAAGGCCTCGTTGATGCCGCCGGATTGTCCCGAATAGACCAATCCGGAGTTCTGCTCGGTAAAGCCGTGGCTCACCTCGTGGGCCGCCACATCGAGGCTCACCAGCGGGTGGAAGGTGGTGGCGCCGTCACCGAAGGTCATCTGGCTGCCATCCCAGAAGGCGTTCTCGTAATTCTTGCTGTAGTGAACCCGCATCTTCAGTTTGAAGGTGAGGGGCGCTGTGTTGTACCAGTTGCGGTACATGTCGAACACCACGTTGCCGAAGTAGTGGGCGTCGTTGAGGGGCGAGTAGGCGCCGTTGATCTCCTTGACCCGGTTCTCCGGGCAGGTGAACTGGTGGATGGCACCGCCTGAGGTGGCGTGGTTGAGGTTGATGGTATCGACGTTGGGGCTGGTCATCCGGCAGTTGTCATCCACGATGAGCGGGCCAAAGTCGGTGCCGTAGACGTATTTGCCGGTCTTGATGTTGCCCCCCGGGCCGGTGGCGTCCTTGTGGTTGATCCCCTCCCAGCGTTTGAGCTCCTCACCGCTCTGGGCATCAAGTATGACGAAGGGGCGGCTTGGCTTGTCACCTTCGGCGATGAAGGAGACCTGATAAACCAGCCGGGCTAGCCCGTTCTCATCCTGCATCACGTAGAGTTTGACCTGCTCGTTGCTCCCCTTGCTGCCCGCCTTGGCCTTGCTGGCGGCATCCTGTGGAGATAGGGTGGCGGCCGGGCTTGCCACATCCTGATCGATCTGGCGCAGCATGCGCCCGCTGGCCTGTTGCAGCTGGCCGTTCAGGCTCTTGTCAGCCACCACCACCTGACCCATTACCGGGATGCCGTTCCAGACCTGCTCGTAGCGGATCCGCTGCTGGCCGTTGGGCAGCTTGACCACCCGCACCTGACGAAACTCGCCATCTTCCAGCTGCAAGGAACCACTCGCGGCACTGAGGCCTGTCATGGCCCGGATGCCGTTTGCCGTTACGTTGATCTCTACCTCTTGCGCCGCCAGTGCGGCGCTTCCCCAGCAGGCCAGCGCAACGGCCAGATAAATTTTATTCATCTCTTCTTTCCTTAAATCGATGAGGTTGATAAACCGACCGAAGGTCGGGCGTTTTGAAGCTAGTGCCGGTGGGGGAAAGTGCCCCCTGTCAAAAGTGACAGCGCAGCACAAAGGGGTAGCAGGATCTGCCAAAGTGCCGTTTGTGGGCATTCGTCGGCGCCATGTGGAGAGCATTATCCGGTTTCAGACACCCACCCTCCTCTTTTGAGGGAGGAGAGTTCGTGCGCTGTCACCCTCTGCGAAGCCTGCCGGATGAGGGCCGTAAAAGTGGCTGGCGCGGCCAGTGGCGATTGGCTACATTGGGTGCTGGCTTTCGATTTGATCACTGATTTGAAAGGAGAATCCCATGTTTTCATGGCAGTTGGACGACGAGCTTGCGCTGCTCTTCTTGCAGCCCGATATGGCGAGCGAACTGTTTGCCCTCTGCAATGACAACCGGGAGTACCTCTCCCAGTGGCTACCCTGGCCGCCACTGATCCAGCGCCCCGTTGACAGCGCCCTCTTCATTCGCAGTGCCATCGAGAAGTTCGCCCGCGGCGAGGGGCTCACCACTGCCATCGAGTATCAGGGGGAGGTGGTGGGGGTCATAGGTTACAACAGCATCGATCACGATCTTGGCAAGGTGGTCATCGGTTACTGGCTGGCGGAGCGCTGGCAGGGTAACGGTATCATCACCCGTGCCTGTCAGGCCCTGATCCACCACGCCTTCGAGGAGATGGGGATGGAGAAGGTGGAGATCAGCGCCGCCACCGATAACGAGCCCAGCAGGGCTGTTTGTGAACGGCTCGGGATGCAGCTTGAGGGGGTGACCCGGCGCGCAGAGCGGCTGGGCAACCGGATTGTGGACCATGCCCACTACAGCTTGCTGCGCGATGAGTGGTTAAGGCAGAGGGAGTCCTGATGGCGCTGCCACATATCAAGACGGCCCGCACCCACCTGACCATACTGTCGCCGGATCAGGCCCCCATGATGCTCGACTTCTACCGGCGCAACCGTGCCCATCTCGCCCCCTGGGAGCCGCTTCGGGACGAGCACTTTTACAGCCTCTCTTACTGGCATGCCCGGCTGCAGGACAGCTACAGCCAGTTCTTCAACGGCACCGGCGTCAATCTGGTGGCCCTCGATCCGGCTGGCGAGCGGGTGATCGCCACCTGCAACTTCAGCAATATCCTGATGGGGGTCTTCAAGGCGTGTCATCTGGGCTATGCCATCGACCAGCAGCATCAGGGGCAGGGGGTGATGGGAGAGGTGTTGTCAGCCGCCATCGACTACCTGTTTCGCGAGCACGATCTGCATCGCATCATGGCTTGCTATATGCCAGCCAATCAGCGCAGTGGCGCCTTGCTGGAGCGGCTCGGCTTCGAGCGGGAGGGGTTTGCACGGGCGTATCTGATGATCAATGGCCGCTGGGAGGATCACATCCTCACCTCGCTGATTAATCCGGCGCCCTGAGCGACAGATAAAAAAACGGGCCCGAAGTTGCCTTCGGACCCGTCTTCGAATGAGGTGCAGGCTTAGTTGGCCTTGGCATCGCTCACTGCAGCTTCAACCTTGGTAGCGGCTTCGGTAGCAGCTTTTTCTACGGTTGCAGTCGCTTCGGAGGTGGCCTTCTCTACGGTAGAGGTGGCTTCGCTAGCGGCTTTTTCTACAGTGGCAGCAACTTCGGCGGCCGGAGCAGCAGCAGGAGCGGCAGCTTTTTCTTCTTTCTGACCGCAAGCAGTCAACATCAGACCCAGGATACCGGCTACCAGTACTTTGTTCATGTGCATTCCCTCAAATAAATATGGAGAGATGGTCTGTGCAACCATCACAGCGCCCACCGTTGCCCGGTATTGAAACAAGAAGCCGGGAGGCAGCAGGCGGGCGCAATATAGCCCCATTAGTTACCGATGAAAACGGATATCACAATGACATTTTTTCGTGCCGTTGATAAAAAGCTCCACTGCAACGACTGATATCAATACAAGATGCCGTCAAATAGTGCTGATTGCACAATAAAACACCACATTGCTGCCATCTTGTGGCGGTTTAACAAGGTCAAGGTTGCTCAAGCGCGGCCGATGGCCCACACCTTAGTCAGACAGCTTCTGACAGGGCAGCCGTTTTCCCTCAAGGTGGCTCTGACGGGCCAGATCCAGCAGCGCCATCACCGCCAGCGCTTCACTTGCTGGCACCGGGTTGCTCCCTTCGCCCTTGATGGCGGCGCAGACACCGCGATAGTAGGCGCCATAATCCCCCGCCTCACCCACCAAGCTCTGCTGCTGTAACTGACCGTCGACAATGCGGGTGAGCTGACCGGGTTCGCTATCCATGCCCCAATCCGCCGCCGGTGGCCGCAAGCCCTGCTTGAGCTGATCTTCCTGCACATCCATACCGAATTTCACGAACGAACCCTGGCTGCCGTGAATGACAAAGCGCGGCATGGTGGCCGAGACCAGACAGCTGCCATGCAGAATAACCCGCAGAGCACCGTAACCCAGCACCACATGGAAGTAGTCGTCCGCCAGTGCGCCGGGGCGTTGCTCGGCCAGATCGGCCTGCAGCCAGTCCGGCTGGCCGAACAGCTGCAGCGCCTGATCCAGTACATGGGGGCCGAGATCGAACCAGAGGCCGGAACCCGGGCCACCCGCTTCGCGCCAGCGCTGGCGCACTTCGGGGCGATAGCGATCGAAGTGGGATTCGAACTGGGCGATCTGCCCCAGCGTCCCCTCGGCAATCAAACGGCGCACGGTAAGGAAATCCCCGTCCCAACGGCGGTTGTGGAAGATACTGAGCAGTCGCTGCTGCTTTTCGGCCAGTTCGACCAGTGCTTTCGCTTCTGCCAGATCCAGTGTAAAGGGCTTGTCGATCACCACATGTTTGCCTGCCAGCAGCGCCTGGCGGGCCAGAGGAGCGTGGGTGTCGTTGGGGGTGGCGATCACCACCAGATCGACGGTCTCATCGCTTAGCACCTCCTCCAGTGAGCCGACCCGGCAGTCGGGCAGATCGGCCTGCACCTTGGCGGCATCGCGGCTTACCACCCAGCTCAGGGACAAGCCCGAGGTGGTGGAGAGGAAGGGGGCGTGGAAGGTCTTGCCTGCAAAGCCATAGCCCACCAGGGCTGCGTTGAGAGTGTGGCTCATCGAGGGTTCTCCGCTGACATCGAGTGAGTGGGGTCGCCATCACAGGCTCTCTGCCGGATGGCCATTCGTTGTAAAGGCGATACAAACGAGAAGGGGGCCGATGGCCCCCTGAGTGTGCCCATCAGAGCACAGGATTTATTGCAAACACAAGCGGCGACCGCGCCGGGTCATCAGCATCACCAGAGGCGGCAGCAGCAGCCACATATGCAGCGCCAGCTGGCTGAGCGGATCGTGCATCAGGGCACCGGTCAAGCCAACGAGGGCGCCGGAGCCGCTCATCTGGAACAGGCCGAGCAGAGCGGCGGCGGTACCGGCGCAGTGGCCGAACGGTGCCAGCGCCATCCCGGCAGCCGAGCCCAGAATCATGGCAAAGCCGATGCTGGAGAGGAACACCGGCCCCATCATCGCCAGCGGATGCTCGATGTGCATGGCCAAAGTCAGGGTGATGGCCGAGAGCATCAACACCAGCAGCCCGATGCGCAGGGTGCGTCTTGGCCCCACCTTGGCGATAAAGCGCGGCGCCATGAAGCAGGCCAGAATGTTGAGCGCGGCGTTGGCGGTAAACCAGTAGCTAAAGCCGCTCATGTCCAGCCCCAGTTTCACCATCAGCTGCACCGGTGCGGCGGTGACATAAGCGAGGATCACCGCCATCGCCAGCATGCACAGCGCCGCGTTGAACAGGAAGCTGGGGGAGCGCAGCACCGGGCTGTAGCGGGACCAGCTGATGAGGGCCCCTTCGCTGCGGGTCTCCTCCGGGCGGGTCTCCGGCATCCGCCACATCAGCCAGCTGCCGACGATGAGCGCATAACCGGCCATAAACCAGAAGTTGGCAGACCAACCCGCCTTGGCGGTGAGCCAGCCACCGAGCAGGGGGGCCAGCGCAGGAATAAAGCAGATGGCGCCATTGAGATAGGAGATCATCTGGCCGCTCTTTTTCGGGCCGTAGCTGTCACGTACCACCGAGAAGGCGGCGACCGAGGTGGCGCAGGCGCCGAAGCCTTGCAGCACTCGCGCCAGCATCAATTCGCCGAGGCTGGCGGCAAAACCGGCCCCCAGCGCGCTCAGGCCATAGAGCAGCACGCCGCCCAGCGCGATGGGCTTGCGACCGTAGCGATCGGCCAGCGGGCCAACAAGCAGTTGCCCCAGCCCCATGCTGAACAGGAACCAGGTGATGGTGCCCTGCATCAGGGTTACTTCGGCGCCCAGCTGCTCGGCCATCTGCGGAATGGCGGGCAGGTAGATGTCGATAGCCAGCGGACTGAACAGCACCAGTAGTACGAGTAAAAGTATCAATGGCATCTGTCACCTCTTTAGTCAGCCAGGTTAATGAATTGGGGCGCGAGTCTACTGACTCACAGTAATGAATAGAAATGGTATTTAATCACTTTGGTTATTCCATTATGGAAACATGTATTAAAAAGCTGGTTATTCGATGGCGGCAAATCCCCCGTAACCCCATCACAGCGGGTGTAATTGACGCTTTTACTAAACGCTTGCGCCGCATAGAATGCGCAGATTATTTTTGCGGAGGTGCTCGATGAACAAGCTTGTCCTGGCAACAGGTAACCAGAAAAAGGTGAAGGAATTGGCCGCCATGCTGGCCGATATGAAGATCCAGGTGATCCCACAGAGCGAGTTTGCGGTCTCCGATGCCGATGAGACCGGCACCACCTTCGTCGAGAATGCCATCATCAAGGCCCGCCACGCCGCCCGCATTACCGGTCTGCCCGCCGTGGCCGATGACTCCGGTCTGGAAGTCGATCTGCTGCAAGGGCGCCCCGGCGTCTACTCCGCCCGCTTTGCCGGTGTGGGTGCCGGCGACAAGGCCAACATCGAGAAGCTGCTCGGCGAGCTGCAAGGTGCCCCCGAGTACCTGAAGAGCGCCCGCTTCTGGTGTGTGCTGGTCTATATGCGCCACGCTGACGATCCCACTCCCATCATCTGTCAGGCGAGCTGGGAAGGGATGATCATCGACGAGCCGCGCGGTCAGCACGGTTTCGGCTATGACCCGGTCTTCTTCGTGCCGGATCACGACTGCACCGCCGCCCAGATGCCCGCCGAGCTGAAAAACCAGCTGAGTCATCGCGGTCAGGCGCTGGCCAAGTTAAAAGCGGCGCTGGCTGCGGCGCACTAAGCCACTTCGCCACCTTGTCGGTTACACACGGTCAATTACACATAGTCATCTACAATGGGGGCCTTGAGCCCCCGTTTTATTGGAAGTCCCATGCTGCAACTGCCGCCGCTCTCTCTCTATATTCATGTGCCCTGGTGCGTCCAGAAGTGCCCTTACTGTGACTTCAACTCCCATGCCCAGAAGGGGGAGTTGCCTCACCTCGAATATGTCGCCGCCCTGCTGGAGGATCTGGATCAGGATCGGAAGTGGGCGCAGGGACGGCCGCTCTCCTCGATCTTTATCGGCGGTGGCACTCCCAGCCTGTTGACGGTGGAGGCGATGCAAACCTTGCTGGACGGGGTGCGGGCCCGCATTCCGCTCACCGCGGATTGCGAGATCACCATGGAAGCGAATCCGGGCACGGTGGAGGCGGACAAGTTCGCCGGTTTCCAGCGCGCCGGCATCAACCGTATCTCCATCGGGGTGCAGAGCTTCCAGCAGGAGAAGCTGACCCGCCTCGGCCGCATTCACGGCCCGGAAGAGGCGCGCAAGGCCGCCGCTCTGGCCCACGCCATCAAGTTGCCCACCTTCAATCTGGATCTGATGCACGGTCTGCCGGATCAGAGTCTGGATGACGCCCTTTATGACCTGCAGCAGGCTATCGACTGTGCACCACCGCACCTCTCCTGGTATCAGCTCACCATAGAGCCGAATACGGCATTTGCCTCCAAACCGCCCAAACTGCCGGAAGATGACACCCTGTGGGACATCTACGAGCAGGGCCACGCCATGCTCACCGCCAGCGGTTATCGCCAGTACGAGATCTCGGCTTATGCCAAAGAGGGCTACCAGTGCCATCACAATCTCAACTACTGGCGCTTTGGTGACTATCTGGGGATCGGCTGTGGCGCCCACGGCAAGGTGACCGATCTCGTGAATCAGCAGATCCTGCGCACCGCCAAGGTGAAGCATCCGAAAGGGTATCTGGACAAGAGTCGCCCCTATCTGGACGAGCAGTGGCAGGTGACGGCAGACGATCTGCCGCTCGAATACTTTATGAACCGCTTCCGCCTGTTTGAACCGGCCCCCAAGGCGGAGTTCGAGGCATACACAGGTCTGGAGTTGGAGCGGGTGGAGACGGTGCTCGCCATCGCCCAGAGCAAGGAGCTGATCGAGGATCTGGGGGATAGCTGGCAGCTTACTTCCCTCGGTCATCGCTATCTCAACGTGCTGCTCGAACTCTTTATGGATGAGTGAGTGGCCTGTTGAGGCGCAACTTTGAGGTGGTGAGTTGGCGTTGCCAAATCGCTTCTTCTGTCAAAACAATCAGGGCGCCAATGGCGCCCTGATTGTTTATGGTCGGTAGAAACCCGATCAGCAGCAGACGCGGATCATCTGCTGTTGGCCGGGCTCCCACCGCTTGCCGAATTTGGCCTTGCGCTGGTAACTCCCCTTGCCCTTCTTGTTGCGCTCGACCCGGCTGCGAAACAGGGGATCGGAGAGCAGGGCATGCAGATGGTTATCCTTTATCTCGCCGCGCTGATGGGCATAGGTGATATCGGGAATTTCATTCATATGTTTATTTCTGTGCTTAATCACAACTAGTCCTCATTGGTTTTGCCTACTTATACTTCTTCAAAAACCAGCGTTTAGTGTCTGCCACTTGAACTACTACCCCTTCATTTTCTAATAGCCCCAGTAACGTTCTTGAAATGTGGCCTTCATGACCCACATGCCCGCCATAAATACCTAACGAACGACCCAGCTCCGCATTCGTGAGTCCAGCATCCCCTGACGCCTCAAGGGCTAAATAAACTGCACTTTTTAAATCAGCAATTGCAGACTGAGCCAACTGATAAGCTTGATAATTCATCTTTTTATCTCGTGAAATTTAGTTATAGAGACTTCGCGTTTGGCAAAGCCCCCAATTTTGATTGCGGAAGAGGTTAAAAATGCGGCGATTTTGTCACCAAATCGCCGCCGGAGCAATGCGTCGGGCGTGCCGAGTCAGTCACACTGAGCCAGGCAAGCTCAGTCAGGCATACCATGTCAGCCGTGAACCGGGTCATGCTGGTCGTGGCTGTGATGCTCGTGATGGGCCGGGGCGCCAGATTCCAGCGTCTCGAGGATGGCGCAGTGCTCCGCCGAGCGCGGCCCGCCGCAGCAGATATTGGAGAGCTCGCGTAGGTTGTCGCGAAAGCGGGTCAGTTCGATGATCTTCTGCTCCACCTGGGCCAGCTTGGTGTCGGCTACCGCTTTTACCTCCTGACAGGTGACTTTGGCCTTGTTGGTATCGAGGTCGAGCAGCTCGCCAATATCGGCCAGCGAGAATCCCACCGACTTGGCGCGGATAATAAACTCCAGCCGCCGCTTGTCCTGTTCGCTGTAGAGGCGGTAGCCGGATTCGTTGCGGATCCCCGGTGAGATCAGCCCGTTCTTCTCGTAAAAACGCAGGGTATCTGCCTTGACCCCGCACGCCTTGGCCAGTTCACCGATCCGATACATGCTCTCTCTCCCCTTGAATGTATGCCGCCACAAAAACCGGAATCCACTATCACCCCTTTGCCCATGGATTGCCAGCCAAGGGCATAAAAGGGGCAGATAAACATCTCCTGGCGACCCTTTTTCCCATAAAACACTGAAAGTGCAAACGTTTCGAGAAAATCAAGTGGAAAACGTTTAACGCCGCGCCAAATAAGGCTTTGCTGTTTCAAAAAATCCACCACAGGTCACATTTTTTGTGTAGAATACGCGCCCATAACAGAGCGCCGCACCAAGCGGGCATTTCCTAAAACGCTTTTGCCGGATGTCGGGGCGAGAGTGGTTTGCGAAATCCCCCACTTCCATTTATTTGGGGACTCTCTGTGTTGAGCCTCGCCTCCCATGGAACGGTCCCCGTTATGTTGAGGACGATAGTGTGATGGAACAAGCTCGACCCATTCGCCGTGCACTGCTGAGTGTGTCTGACAAAACTGGCATTCTGGAATTTGCCAAGGCACTCAACGAGCGTGGTGTTGCCCTGCTCTCCACGGGCGGTACCGCCAAGCTGCTTGGCGAGGCGGGTCTGCCGGTGACCGAGGTCTCCGACTACACGGGTTTCCCTGAAATGATGGATGGCCGGGTCAAGACCCTGCATCCCAAGGTTCATGGCGGCATCCTTGGTCGTCGGGATCAGGATGATGCCATCATGGCTCAGCACGCTATCTCCCCCATCGACATGGTCGTCGTCAACCTTTACCCTTTCGCCGCCACCGTGGCCAAAGCGGGCTGCACCCTGGCGGATGCGGTCGAGAACATCGACATCGGCGGCCCGACCATGGTGCGTTCTGCCGCCAAAAACCATAAAGATGTCGCTATCGTCGTCAAAGCTGCCGACTATGATCGGGTTATTCGCGAAATGGATGCCAACGGCAACAGCCTGAAACTGGCGACCCGTTTCGATCTGGCCATCGCGGCATTCGAGCACACCGCCGCCTACGATGGCATGATCGCCAACTACTTCGGCACCATGGTTCCTTCCTACGGTGACAACAAGGAGGGTGACGAGGAGTCCCGCTTCCCGCGCACCTTCAATAGCCAGTTCATCAAGAAGCAGGACATGCGCTACGGCGAGAACAGCCATCAGGCTGCCGCTTTCTATGCCGAGGAGCATGCCGCGCCGGGTTCCGTCTCCAGCGCTATCCAGCTGCAGGGCAAGGCGCTCTCCTACAACAACATCGCCGATACCGATGCTGCGCTGGAGTGTGTGAAGGAGTTCGACGAGCCGGCCTGCGTCATCGTCAAGCATGCCAACCCCTGCGGCGTGGCCATCGGTAACGACCTGCTGAGTGCCTACGATCGCGCTTACCAGACCGACCCCACCTCTGCCTTCGGCGGCATCATCGCCTTCAACCGTGAGCTGGATGGCGCCACTGCGGCAGCCATCGTGGCCCGCCAGTTTGTTGAGGTGATCATCGCCCCGAGCGTCAGCCAGGAGGCCCGCGATGCGGTCGCCGCCAAGCAGAACGTGCGTCTGCTCGAATGCGGTCAGTGGACGGCTCCGGCGCAAGGGTTTGACCTCAAGCGCGTCAACGGCGGCCTGCTGGTACAGGAGCGGGATCTCGGCATGGTGACGCTGGGTGACCTGACCGTGGTCAGCAAGCGCCAGCCGACCGAGGCCGAGCTGCAGGATCTGCTGTTTTGCTGGAAAGTGGCCAAGTTCGTCAAATCCAATGCCATCGTCTACGCCAAAGATGGCCAGACCATCGGCGTCGGTGCCGGCCAGATCAGCCGTGTTTATTCGGCCAAAATCGCCGGTATCAAGGCGGCGGACGAAGGGCTGACCGTGGCGGGCTCCGTGATGGCCTCCGATGCCTTCTTCCCGTTCCGCGACGGTATCGATGCTGCCGCGCAGGCCGGTATCTCCTGCGTGATCCAGCCGGGTGGCTCGATGCGCGATCAGGAGGTGATCGATGCCGCCGACGAACACGGTATGTGTATGGTCTTCACCAACATGCGCCATTTCCGTCATTGATGGGTCAGGGGCTGCCGATGGCGGCCCTTTTGTTGTCTCTTTTCAACTGACTATTTCCACTGACTGACGGCCCGGGTGGCCGTCCAGTGACCACAAATAGAAGCGAGCGATACGATGAAAGTACTGATCATTGGCAACGGTGGCCGCGAACACGCTCTGGCCTGGAAGGCCAAACACTCCCCACTGGTACGTCACGTTTTTGTGGCGCCGGGCAATGCGGGCACCCAGCTTGAGCCGGGTGTCGAGAACGTCGCCATCGAGGCGACCGATATCGAAGGGCTGCTGGCCTTTGCCAAAGAGAAGCAGGTCGGCCTCACCATCGTCGGGCCGGAAGCGCCGCTGGTGAAAGGGGTGGTGGATGCCTTCCGCGCTGCCGGTCAGCCCATCTTTGGCCCGACCGCTGCCGCTGCCCAGCTGGAAGGCTCCAAGGCTTTCACCAAGGATTTCCTGGCCCGTCACGCCATTCCGACCGCCGAGTACCAGAACTTCACCGAAGTGGAGCCAGCACTCGCCTACTTGCGTGAGAAGGGCGCCCCCATCGTCATCAAGGCCGATGGTCTGGCGGCAGGCAAGGGGGTGATTGTCGCCATGACCTTGCAAGAAGCGGAAGACGCGGTGCGCGACATGCTCTCCGGCAATGCCTTTGGCGAAGCGGGCTCCCGGGTGGTGATTGAGGAGTTTCTGGAGGGTGAAGAGGCGAGCTTCATCGTCATGGTCGATGGCGAGCACGTGCTGCCGATGGCCACCAGTCAGGATCACAAGCGGGTTGGCGACGGTGATACCGGCCTCAACACCGGCGGCATGGGGGCATACTCCCCGGCGCCTGTGGTGACCGCCGAGGTACATCGACGCGTGATGGAGCAGGTGATCATGCCGACCGTGCGCGGCATGGCGGCCGAAGGCAACGTCTACACCGGTTTCCTCTACGCCGGTCTGATGATCGACGGCGCAGGCAATCCCAAGGTGATCGAGTTCAACTGCCGCTTTGGTGATCCCGAGACCCAGCCCATCATGCTGCGGATGCAATCCGATCTGGTGGAGCTCTGTCTGGCCGCTTGCGCAGGCAAGCTGGATCAGAAAGAGGCCATTTATGATCCCCGCGCCGCTATCGGCGTGGTGTTGGCGGCGGGAGGCTATCCTGGCGATTACAGCACCAACCACCCCATCAGCGGCTTGCCGGTGGATGAAGTGGCGGGTGAGAAGGTGTTCCATGCCGGTACCCGCCTGGAGGGCGATACCAGCCTGACCGCTGGCGGCCGCGTGTTGTGCGCAACCGCCCTCGGCCATACTGTGGCAGAAGCCCAGCAGCGTGCCTATCAGCTCGCTGGCCGCATCAAGTGGGATGGCGTCTTCTACCGCAAGGATATAGGCTGGCGCGCCATTGCTCGCGAACAGGAGTAACTGACGCAAGCCATTGGCCAGCTGATTCAGACCCCGCTACGGCGGGGTTTTTTGTCCCTGTTTACCGCTTTCAACCATCCTCATGCTGCGCGTCACCGCCGTTCAGTCAGTTACCAAGCGCAAACAAGCGCGGCATATCTGTCACTATTTGCCACAAAAAACAGCATTTTTCACAAACGTTTCACCATGAGTCATGGCATCATGCTGGTGATGAATTCTTGTTTGGATTCATAAGTACCCCTAACAATTCGAGCATGTCGTTATATAAGGAAATCCCATGTTGAAAACCGTCCGCCCCCTGCTGCTGCCCCTGATGTTTGGCCTGATGACCCTGCCTGCCGTGGCGGGTGATCTGGAACAGCCGATGAAGAAGATTGGCTTCAACTACAAGCAGGCCGTCAAGGCTGATGATGCAGCCACCATGGAGAAGCACATCAACGAGATGAAGGCCCAGCTTGATGTGGCCAAGCAGAAGAACATGCCGGCCGCCAAGAAAGAGAAATTCCTTGAAGGGATGAACGAGGTACAGGCCGAGCTGGACGCCAGCCTGGCCGCACTCAAGGCGGGTGATGAGGCCAAGGCGCGCGAACATCTGGCCAAGGTCAACGACCTGAAGAAGGAGTACCACAAATATGCCAAGCAAAAAGGGTGAGCCCTTTCGCTGGGATCCGCTGGTTCGCCTGACCCACTGGGGCTTGGCGGCGGTCTGCATCGGCAACCTCTGGGTTAACGAAGCGGGGGAGGAGTGGCACGAGTGGCTGGGTTACGGCGCCATTGGGCTGGTCTCCTTGCGTCTGCTCTGGGGGCTCACTTTTGCCCGTGGCTACGCCCGCCTTGGTGCCCTCATTCCTAGCGGTGAGGACTTTCGCCAGCAGGCGCGCGAGATGCGTGAGCGGCAGCCTCCGGCACCGGGTCATCACGGCAGCGGCAAGCTGGCTGTGTGGGCGCTCTGGCTGGTCGTGCTGGCGACAGCAGGCAGCGGCTGGTTTCAAAATACCGAGGCGGGATTTGAACTGGGGGCTGACGAGTGGCATGAGTGGTGCGTGGTGGCGCTGCAGGGGCTGATTGGTCTGCACCTGCTGGCCATCGTCTTCACCTCCTGGCGTCAGCGCAGCAATCTGGTTACCCGGATGCTACCCGCCGAGCGTCGCTCATCCATCCAGAGCGGCAGCAACGAGCAAATCTGAGGCTCAGCATTAGGCTCCTTGTCTCTGAGTGAGGCGCCTGATCCGGACCCTGCCCAGACCCGCCCATGGCGGGTCTTTTCTATGGCCTCCTCGAGCTTATCACGGGACATTGCTCGATCCGCAGATGCAAAAAGGCCGCTCATCATGAGCGGCCTTTTTCAATTTGGTGGCCCCTGGGGGACTTGAACCCACGACCAATCGATTATGAGTCGACTGCTCTGACCAACTGAGCTAAGGGGCCAAATTGTGCGTTTAGCGGCGTGGATTATAGGGGAAGAGGAAAGGGCAGTCTATAGGCATATCAACCACTTGGCGACTAATTGTCCAGGTCGATAGAGGGGGAAGAGCCGGTCGCAAGGGTAAATGCCAGACAAAACAAAGCCCCGCATGGCGGGGCTTTGGCAGAGCAGTTTGACACAGGGTCAGGACTATTCGTCCAGGAAGCTGCGCAGCACTTCCGAGCGGCTCGGGTGGCGCAGTTTGCGCAGTGCCTTGGCTTCGATCTGACGAATACGCTCACGGGTAACGTCGAACTGTTTGCCCACTTCCTCTAGGGTGTGGTCAGTGTTCATGTCGATACCGAAACGCATCCGCAGTACCTTGGCTTCACGGGCGGTCAGGCCAGCCAGCACTTCGCGGGTGGCGTTGCGCAGGCTTTCGCTGGTCGCCGCATCCGCTGGCAGAGCCAGGGTGGTATCTTCGATAAAGTCGCCCAAGTGGGAATCTTCATCATCACCGATGGGCGTCTCCATGGAGATAGGCTCTTTGGCGATTTTCAGTACCTTGCGGATCTTGTCTTCCGGCATGCCCATGCGCATGGCCAGCTCTTCCGGGTTCGGTTCGCGCCCCATCTCCTGCAGCATCTGACGGGAGATACGGTTGAGCTTGTTGATGGTCTCGATCATGTGTACCGGGATACGGATGGTACGGGCCTGATCCGCGATGGAGCGGGTAATGGCCTGACGGATCCACCAGGTAGCATAGGTCGAGAACTTGTAGCCACGACGGTATTCAAACTTGTCTACCGCCTTCATCAGACCGATGTTGCCCTCCTGGATCAGATCCAGGAACTGTAGACCGCGGTTGGTGTACTTCTTGGCGATAGAGATAACCAGACGCAAGTTGGCCTCAACCATCTCTTTCTTCGCACGGCGGGCTTTGGCCTCACCGATGCTCATGCGACGGTTGATATCCTTGATCTGGGCAATCGACAGACCGGTCTCTTCTTCAATCTGCTGCAGCTTGCCGATGGCGCGCTGGATATCCTCGTCCATTTCAACCAGACGAGGAGACCAGGCTTTGCCAGCCTGCTTCTGGTATTCGAACCAGGCAGTTTCACACTCGTTGTTGGTGAAGGCCGCGACGAAGGTTTTCTTCGGCATCTTGGCCTGCTCAACGCAGAGCTTCATGATGATGCGTTCCTGCACGCGGACGCGCTCCATCATTTCACGCATGTTGTTGACCAAGCGATCGAACTGCTTGGGCATCAGGCGGAATTGACGGAATACATCGGCCAGCTGGGCGATGGCGGCCTGGGTATCTTCGTGCGCGCGACCATTCTTCTGAATGGAGAGGCGGGTCACTTCATACTGGGCACGCAGTTCACCAAACTTCTCGCGAGCGACTTCCGGATCCGGACCACCGTCACCGTCGTCGTCAGAGCTGTCGCCATCTTCGTCTTCGTCTTCTTCGTCTTCTTCATCTTCGTCGGCCAGATCGTCTTCGCCGAGCTCGGAACCGATATGCGTGGCGGTAGGCGCCATATCTTCAGTTTCGTTCGGGTCAATAAAGCCAGAGATGATGTCAGAGAGACGCAGCTGCTCGGCTTCGTACTTGTCGTACTGTTCGAGCAGGTAAGTAATTGCTTCAGGGTACTCGGCTACGGAGCTTTGTACCTGGTTGATACCGTCTTCGATCCGCTTGGCGATGTCGATTTCGCCTTCACGGGTCAGCAGTTCGACGGTACCCATTTCCCGCATGTACATGCGGACGGGATCGGTCGTGCGACCAATCTCAGATTCAACAGATGCCAGAGCCTGGGCCGCTGCTTCGGCAGCGTCCTCATCGGCGGTACCACCTTCAGCCATGATAAGGTCATCGGCATCCGGAGCGTTTTCAACCACTTGAATGCCCATATCGTTGATCATCTGAATGATGTCTTCGATCTGGTCTGAATCGACAATGTCTTGCGGGAGGTGATCGTTCACCTCGGCATAGGTCAGGTAGCCCTGTTCTTTACCTTTGGCAACGAGGAGTTTAAGCTGAGACTGCGGGGTTTGCTCCATAGAACTCATCCGGTTGGTGTTGCTAGGTTGCGCGTACAGTGCGCTGCTGCGCAAATAGCCAATTCTAATAGAAAACCGCCAGACATGCTATGTCTGGTTGCGGCGTCGGTCATGAGAAACCCCTGCCCGCAGTATTGTCGGGGCCAGGCGGTTATAAAATTTTTGCTTTTCATCCCGTCGATTCGGGCAACGTTATCCATATTGGGACTAATCACTCAAATATCAAGCCCCACTCTCATTTCTTTTCTCAATTTGCACCTCTCTTATCAGCATCATCAGCTCTTGGGTTTCTTCGGAGCTTAGTCCTTCCTGAGCCACTTTGGCCTGCAATTCTTCGATCCGCTGTTTCAGAAACTGGTTGATGAAGCCGACGAAGGTGTCCTGCAATTCTCCCAGAATATCCGGCTCTTGATCGAGTTTGATCTCCTCGAACAGGTCGTGCATGGCCAGCTGAGCAAGGATCTCTCCCTCCTTGGTACCACGCCAGTGTTCCAGCAGGATACCGGTTGTGATACCGGGCTGTGCCAGGATTTGCTGGTGCAGTTGCAGCAGGAACTTGATGCCCTGTACGCGTAGCCCGGCCAATTCCGGCATGGGGGGAAGCTCAGCCGTTACTGCCGGATATTGCACCATCAGTGCCAGCGCACGCCGCAGTGGCGTCAGCTTGGCTGCCTTGGGTTTGTTGACCTCGGCCTTGGGCTGACTGTTGCGGGCAAAGAGCTCGGCGATGCGCTGCTTGTTCTCGCCCCAACGCATCATGCTGGAGAGACGAGTGATCAGCCCTTCGCGGGTAAACCCTTCCGGAACGCGACGAATAAGCTCGGCGGCCTTGTTGGCCACTTCGAACTTGCCTGCCTCACCGGAGAGGGCCGCATCCCGGCCGAGACGCTCGAACATGAAGTCGGCGAACGGTTGGGCTTGATCGAGCAGGGCTTCAAAGCCCTCCTTGCCGATCTGGCGTACCAGCGAGTCGGGATCCTCGCCATCGGGCAGAAACACGAACTTCAGCTCGCGGCCATCCTGCAGATGAGGGAGGGCATTATCCAGCGCGCGCCAGGCGGCTTCACGACCGGCGTTGTCACCGTCGTAGCAGCAGACTACCTCGGCAGTGGTGCGAAACAGGGTGTGGATATGGTCGCTGGTCGTTGCAGTACCCAGCGCCGCCACCGCATAGTCGATGTCGTACTGACCGAGTGCCACCACATCCATGTAGCCTTCCACCACCAGGATCCGGCGTGGATCCTTGTGTGCCTGCTTCACCTCGTAGAGACCGAACAGCTCCCTCCCTTTATGGAAGATGGGGGTCTCCGGCGAGTTCAGATACTTGGGTGTGCCATCACCGAGCACCCGGCCACCGAAGCCGATGACCCGGCCACGCTTGTCGCGGATCGGGAACATGATGCGATCGCGGAAACGATCATAACTCCCCGGGCCATTGTCACGGGTGATCAGCATGCCCCCCGAGATAAGCAACTGTTCGTGATCCCGGCTGGCGCCGAAGCGACGACGCACTTGATCCCAATCGCTAGGTGCATAGCCAATATTGAAGCGCTTGACCACTTCACCGGTCAGACCGCGCCCTTTGAGGTACTCCACCGCATGGGGAGCACTCTTGAGGTTGCTTTCGTAGAAGCGGGCGATCTGGTTCATCAGCTCGAACAGATCCTTGCTGACGGCGGGCTGGCTATTGGCCGAACCACCGATGCTCTGCTCGCGAGGCACCTGCATGCCTTGCATGCTGGCGAGCTCTTCGATGGCATCGGGAAATTCGAGCCCGTCGTACTCCATGACAAAGCCGATGGCGTTGCCGTGGGCGCCACAACCGAAACAGTGGTAGAACTGCTTCTCCTGGCTAACGGTAAAAGAGGGGCTTTTTTCGTTATGAAAAGGGCAGCAAGCCTGGTAGTTCTTACCGGCTTTTTTCAGCCGCACTCGCGAGTCGATCAGCTCGACTATGTCTGTGCGTACGAGCAGATCGTCGATAAAGGATTGGGGGATCCTGCCTGCCATAACCGTCCTGTTTCATTGCGGAGAAAATAAAAAAGCCGCGCATTCCAAGGGAAGCACGGCTTCTTCGACCAAACAAGAGAGTTGCCTGTTACGCCAAGCGGGTTTTCACCTGAGCACTGACGGCGCCGACATCGGCACGCCCCTGAATTTTCGGCTTCAAGACAGCCATGACCTTGCCTATCAGCCATGACGGCAGCACCACTTTCAGTGATGGCTTGCTCGATCAGGGCAGCAATTTCATCTGCGGTCAGCTGTTGCGGCAGGAATTCCTGCAACACAACGATCTCGGCGGACTCTTTGTCGGCGAGATCCTGGCGACCGGCAGCTTCAAATTGGCTGATGGAATCGCGGCGCTGTTTGACCATTTTGGTCACGACAGCGAGGATATCCTCATCATTCAGCTCGATACGGGTATCGACTTCACGTTGCTTGATTTCTGCCATCAACAAGCGGATCGCTCCCAGACGTGCCTTATCTTTGGCAAGCATGGCAAGTTTTTGCTGATCCTTGAGTTGATCCTTCAGAGACACGGCAATATCTCCCGATTAGTACAGGCGGATACGACGTGCGTTTTCGCGAGACAGCTTCTTGGCGTGACGCTTGACAGCAGACGCTTTGGCGCGCTTACGAATGGTAGTCGGCTTCTCGTAGAACTCACGGCTACGAACTTCGGACAGGATACCGGCTTTTTCGCAAGAACGCTTGAAACGACGCAGAGCAACGTCAAACGGCTCATTTTCACGGACTTTGATTACTGGCATGTGCCTTTCACCTCAGTGATAAATTGTTAGCTGATCTTCAATCGATCAGCATGTCTTAAAATGGTGCGAAATTATACTCTGGACAGGGAATGAAAGTAAACCCGCAGAGATCGCTCTGGTTTAAAAAACCCGCGAAGGTTACCATAGCCGTCTCATTTTAGCAGTGAAATTTTTTAGCAATGCGTGTATTGGGCATAGAGACATCCTGTGACGAAACCGGGATCGCGATCTTCGACGATCAAAAAGGGATCCTTTCCCATCAGTTATACAGCCAGGTCAAGCTGCATGCGGACTACGGTGGCGTCGTCCCCGAACTCGCCAGCCGGGATCATGTTCGCAAGACGATCCCGTTGATCCAGGCCGCATTGCAAGAGGCGGGACTGGGCAAAGATGACATCGACGGCATCGCGTATACCGCGGGTCCGGGTCTGGTTGGCGCCATTCTGGTAGGCGCCACTATTGGTCGTTCGCTGGCGATGGCATGGAACAAGCCTGCTATCGCTGTCCACCATATGGAAGGGCACCTGCTGGCTCCCATGCTGGAAGAGAAAGCCCCCGAGTTCCCCTTCGTGGCGCTGCTGGTCTCCGGTGGTCACTCCATGCTGGTGCGGGTTGATGGCATCGGCAGCTATAAGCTGCTGGGGGAATCCATCGATGATGCCGCTGGCGAAGCGTTCGACAAGACCGCCAAGCTGATGGGGCTGGACTATCCGGGTGGTCCGCTGCTCTCCCGTCTGGCCGAGAAGGGCACCACCGGGCGCTTCCACTTCCCCCGTCCCATGACTGACCGTCCCGGGCTCGACATGAGCTTCTCCGGCCTCAAGACCTTCACCGCCAACACCATTGCCGCCAATGGTGATGATGAGCAGACCCGTGCCGATATCGCTCGGGCGTTTGAAGATGCGGTGGTTGATACCCTGGCCATCAAGTGCCGTCGTGCCTTGAAAGAGACAGGTCTCACGCGTCTGGTGGTTGCTGGCGGCGTCAGTGCCAACCGTCATCTGCGCGCCCAACTGGCCGAGCTGATGGAGAGCCTCAAGGGCGAGGTGTTCTATCCGCGCACTGAATATTGCACCGATAACGGCGCCATGATCGCTTACGCCGGTATGCAGCGCCTTAAAGCAGGCGTGTTTGAGCCGCTGGTTGTTAAAGCCGTGCCGCGCTGGCCGCTGGATACCCTGGATCCGGTCTGATCCGAAGGATCCCGCCTTCTGGCGTGGTGGTGAGTACCATGGTGGCCTACTACTCCGGCAATCCGGCAGCGGTGGTTATAGCGCCGCTGGCACGCTGTGGTGGTGTCTGCTGTCGCCGTGGTTGAGCCATCCGGATAATACGTCAGGTCTCTCGCTGCCAGACAGCCAAGCCAAGTACAGAGTAAAGAGATAAAAAAATCCCCGCCAACTGGCGGGGATTTTTGTTTGGCTATCGGCAGGCGACAGGATTACAGCAGGATGCCGCCGAAGAAGAAGCCCAGCGCCACGGCGATGGCGATGGTGGCGGTGCCCGGTACGAAGAAGGGGTGGTTGAAGACCGCCTTACCGATACGGGTGGAGCCGGTGTCGTCCATCTCTACCGCAGCCAGCAGGGTCGGGTAGGTCGGCAGTACGAACAGGGCGCTCACGGCTGCGAAAGAGGCAATCGCAGTCAGCGGGCTGACACCCAGTGCCAGTGCGGCAGGCATCAACGCTTTGGTGGTGGCGCCTTGTGAATAGAGCAGCATGGCAGCGAAGAACAGCACCACGGCCAGCAGCCAAGAGTACTGGTTCAGCAGGTCGCCAGCGATCAGCTGGATGGTGTCCATGTTGCCTTTTACGAAGACGTTACCCAGCCAGGCGACACCCAGTACGCAGATACAGGCGGACATACCGGACTTGAAGGTCGGCATGTTGGTCACTTGGGTGGCGTCCAGTTTGCACACCAGGGTCATGATGGTGGCCGCGGCCAGCATGATGCCCATGATGGCGCCGTCACGGGGGATCGGCGGGTTGGTGATCAGACCCACTTTACCGGAGATAGCAGTGGCATAGGCCATGACCGCTACGATGGCTGCGATAAAGATCCACACGGAGAGTTTGGCGTACGGCTTGATCTCGAGCTTGGTAGTACCACGCAGTTTGATCAGGCCCTTGGCTTTACGCTCCAGATAGACTTCGTCTTGCTCCAGCGGCTTGCCCATCATGTTGGCAATGAAGGCACCCAGGATACAGGCCAGGAAGGTAGAGGGGATACAGATGGCCAGCAGGGTCAGGTAGTCAACACCAAACGGCTCGAGCATGCCGGAGAAGGCAACCACAGCGGCAGAGATCGGGGAAGCTGTGATGGCGATCTGGGAGGCGACAACCGCGATGGAGAGCGGACGGGATGGGCGGATCCCTTGCTCTTTGGCCACTTCAGCGATCACTGGCAGGGTGGAGAAGGCGGTATGACCGGTACCGGCCAGCATGGTCATCAGGTAGGTGACCACCGGGGCGGCGAAGGTGATGTATTTGGGGTTCTTGCGCAGCGCTTTTTCTGCCAGGAAGACCAGGTAGTCCATCCCGCCAGCCAGTTGCATACAGGCGATGGCACAGATGACGGATGCGATGATCATGATCACATCCCAAGGGATGTAGCTGACCAGTTGATCGCTCGGGATGGGCATGCCCAGACCCCACGTCAATACCAGTACCCCCAGACCACCGGCAAAGCCGATGCCGATGCTGCCTATCCGGGCCCCCAGATAGATAGCGGCGAGCACGACAAGTAACTCGATTCCAATCATAGCGATAACTCCATTTTTTAGTTTTTGGTTTTTATTTGGCAAAAAGCCAATTCCCGATCGGGCTGGGGATAAAGACCAATCGGGAACTGACTTTATGGGCCGGGAAGATCCCGGCCCACACTCGCTTATACGGCAGCTTCGCGAGTGAAACGCTTAGCTTTGTATTGCGGGTTCATCAGGTTCTCGATGGAGAGAATTTCGTCCAGCTGCTCGGCACTCAGCAGACCGCGCTCAAGAACGACTTCGCGGACGTTCTTGCCGGTCTGGGCACAGATCTTGCCGACGATATCCCCTTCGTGGTGACCGATGAAAGGGTTCAGGTAGGTCACGATACCGATGGAGTTCAGCACGTGATTCATGCAGATTTCCGGGTTGGCGGTGATACCTTCCACGCACTTCTCGCGCAGGGAAATACAGGCTTTTTCCATCAGGCTCAGGGATTCGAACATCGCCTGACCAATCACCGGCTCCATGACGTTCAGCTGCAGCTGACCGGCTTCGGCGGCGAAGGTGATGGTGATGTCGTTACCGAATACCTTGAAGCAGGATTGGTTGACCACTTCCGGGATAACCGGGTTGACCTTGGCCGGCATGATGGAGGAACCCGCCTGCATTTCCGGCAGGTTGATCTCTTTCAGTGCAGTGCGCGGGCCGGAGGAGAGCAGACGCAGGTCATTACAGATCTTGGACAGCTTCATGGCCAGACGCTTGATGGCGCCGTGCAGCATGACGTAGGCGCCACAGTCGGAGGTCGCTTCGATCAGATCTTCTGCCGGCACATAGGCACGACCGGTGATCTCGGCCAGACGCTTGATGGCCAGTGCAGAGTACTCGGGCGGAGTGTTTAGACCGGTACCGATGGCGGTCGCGCCCAGGTTCACTTCCAGCAGCAGCTCCTGGCAACGCTTGATGGACTTGATCTCTTCACGCAGGGTCACGGCGAACGCGTGGAACTCCTGACCCAGGGTCATCGGAACTGCATCTTGCAGCTGGGTACGGCCCATCTTCAGGATGTTTTTGAACTCTTTCGCTTTGGCATCGAATGCCGCGATCAGGTGCTCCAGCGCGTGCAGAGTCACGTCGGTGCTGTTCACAACAGCAACGCGGAAACCGGTGGGGTAGGCATCGTTGGTGGACTGGCACTTGTTGACGTGGTCGTTCGGGTTGATGACGTCGTAACGGCCTTTCTCCAGACCCATGATTTCCAGGGCGATGTTAGCCAGTACTTCGTTGGTGTTCATGTTGACGGAGGTGCCGGCACCACCCTGGTAAACGTCGACCGGGAACTGGTCGAAGCATTTGCCGGTGTTCAGCATCAGGTCGCAGGCTTCTACGATCTTGTCAGCAATTTCAGGACGGATGGTACCCAATTCACCGTTTGCCAGCGCAGCGGCCTTCTTGGTCAGCACCATACCGCGGACGAATTCCGGAACGTCAGAAATCTTCTGAGAGCTGATCTTGAAGTTCTCGACAGCGCGCAGGGTGTGCACACCGTAGTAGAGATCATTGGAAACTTCTTTGGTGCCCAGCAGGTCTTCTTCAATGCGGACGTTCTTGATGTCGCTCATTGTAATGCCTCAGAAATCAGATAAATGGAAAAATCCTCACCGAGTGGTCGCGAGTTCCTTGCGCACAGCTCATCCTGAAGCACCACACATCGAGTGGGGCGGTTGGGAGAATGACCTCCCGAAAAACTAATCAATATACTACTCCAATTGAGGTATCGGTTATTAGAGGTGGATCACTAAATTTGCGACATTTTCAAATTACTTTGAGGAAAGTACACATATGTTATGAAGTTTTTATCATGATGATTTTTATAAATTTTTGTGACTTTTTGCTGGTTTTTTAGATTGCTGATGACGTAGGGGTCAGTTGGCCAACTTGAAAAGAGGGGGGTTGCCCCCATTTATTCAGGGCAGAAAGTGGTGATGACGGGGCGGCAAAATCGCCTTTGACCATCGTTGGATAGGCGCCACTTTTTCTCAATTTACCGGTGCTGGAGTGGATATGGGCAAGTTGTTTTTGTTGTTGGTGGGTCTGGTTGTGCTGGAGCTCACCGTGATGATCGAGGTCGGCTCGGTAATCGGGGCGCTGCCGACTGTCGGCTTGCTCATCCTGACTGCGGTATTGGGCTCCTCGCTGGTGCGCAGTGAAGGGATCAAAACCCTGTTCAGCGCCCAGCAAAAGATGCAGATGGGCGAGATGCCGGGCCGCGAGGTGATGGGGGGCATGATGCTGGCGTTGGCCGGCTTGCTGCTGATTATCCCGGGTTTCGTGACCGACATTTTCGGTGTGCTGTTGCTGCAACCCTGGCTGCGCAACAAACTGGCTGACAAGCTGATCGGCAGCAGCCAGTTCCGGATGCAGATGGGCGGTTTCCAGCCGACTCAATCGCCGTTTGGCAACGCACCGTCCGATGATCATCTGGGGAACGCCAAGCAGGGCGGCACCACCATCGAAGGCGAATTTGAGCGCAAAGAGTGAGCGCAAAGAGTAATCGACGAGACGAAAACCCGAGGTGAGTGACTGAATCAGGGTTTGCCCTGATGGCACAAGGTCTCGAAGCGGTGTCGGGCATACCACCATGCGAGGGTGCCCGCCGCCAGATTGGCCAGCAAGATCCCCAGATATATCCCCTGTTCTCCCCCCAGCTTTGCCCCCAGCCAGGCTCCTGGCAATAGAAAACCAAACAGCCGCAATCCGTTGAACAAGAAAGAAATACTGGATGCCCGCACGCCATTGAGTGCCGATGCCAGCAGCATCACCATGCCCTGAAAGCCGTAACCGATCGGCACCAGATGCAGATAGAGAATGATGAGGCGAATGACCTGCGGATGATCGCTGAACAGGTTGGCGATGAGTGGCGCCAGTAGCCAGGTCAGGCCATAGATGGCGAGCTGGAACAGCAACGCAAACCCCATGCAGCTTTGTAGTGCAGCCTTGGCGCGGGCAGGATTGCCAGCGCCGCAGTTTTGCGAGATGAAAGGAGCCAGTACGGAGGCGAGGGCCATCATCACAATCAGCAGCAGTGCCTCGACCCGCGACGCGGCGCCGTAAGCCGCCACCACTTCAGTACCAAGACCGGCGAAAATCGTCATCAGCACTGCGTTGGCCAGCGGGTTGAGCATATTGGTAAAAGAGGCGGGGACGGCGACATGGAGCAAGGCCCGCCAGTGGGTCAGCAACCGAGCCCGCGGCGAGAGGCGCCACAGCAGCAAGCCTTCCCGATGACGCAGGATATAGAGGCTGACCAGCATCGCCATCAACCAGGAGAGAGAGGTGGCGATGGCGGCCCCACGGATCCCCCATTCGGGAAAGGGGCCGATGCCGAAGATCAACAGAGGATCCAGCACCCCGTTGACCAACCCAGCTACTGCCATCACCAGACTGGGGGTTTTGGTATCGCCGGTCGCCCGTATGGCGGCATTGCCCACCATGGGCAGCACCAGCATGGGGACGGTGAGATACCAGATCAGCATGTAGTCATGGATGAGAGAGATAAGCTCGGCACTGGCCCCCAACAGGGTAAACAGGGGTTTGATGGTGAGAGCGCCCCCCGCGGAGAGCAGGGCTACCATGATCACCGCCAGAAACAGACTGTCGGTGGCGAGATGGGCCGCCTCATCGTGTTTGCCCTGCCCCAGGGTATGACCGATCACCGCTGACAATCCGGCGCCCAATCCCATCGCCAGCGAGGTAACCACAAAAGTGACAGGAAAGGTAAAACTGATGGCGGCCAGAGCTTCGGTGCCCAGCATACCGATAAAAAAGGTATCGACCAGATTGAAGGCCAGAATGGCGATAATGCCGAAGATCATGGGGCCCGTCATCTGGCGCAGTACGACCGGAATAGGGGCTGTCAGCATGGGGTTGGTGCGGGTCAAGGGCTCGTCTCTACAGCTGGCTTTGAAGGTTCTGGCATGGAAACCGGGCGGCTTGAACCGACCTTGCTCCAGAGTGCGGACATGGCTGAACCATCGAAGATGTTTATAGTACGTGAAAAAATTTTTTTTGTATTTGCCCTTGAAGGGTTAGCAACTCTGCCCCACATCAGTGACATATCTAATTTGGCCTGGAACGGCCATTCCTCAAAGCAACAATGAGACTCATTTTGGGAGAGTTATCGATGAAAATTCGTCCACTGCACGACCGCGTCATCATCAAGCGCATCGAAGCTGAAGCCAAATCTGCCGGCGGTATCGTCTTGACTGGTACTGCGGCCCAGAAGTCCACCCGTGGTGAAGTGCTTGCCGTGGGGACTGGTCGCATCCTGGATAATGGCGAAGTCAAAGCGCTGGCCGTGAAGGTTGGTGACAAGGTTATCTTCAACGAAGGCTACGGTGTTAAGACCGAGAAGCTGGATGGTCAGGACGTCCTGATCCTCTCCGAAACCGACATCCTGGCGATTGTCGAAGAGTAATCCATCCTCCTTTTCCCCGAATTGATTTAAGGATTGAAGAAAAATGGCAGCTAAAGACGTTAAGTTTGGTAACGAAGCCCGCATCAAGATGCTGGAAGGCGTAAACATCCTGGCTGATGCCGTCAAGGTGACTCTGGGCCCGAAAGGCCGCAACGTGGTGCTGGACAAGTCCTTCGGCGCCCCGACCATTACTAAAGATGGTGTGTCTGTTGCGCGCGAAATCGAGCTGGAAGACAAGTTCCAGAACATGGGCGCCCAGATGGTCAAGGAAGTGGCTTCCAAGGCGAACGATGCCGCCGGTGACGGTACCACTACTGCAACCGTTCTGGCTCAGGCCATCGTCAACGAAGGTCTGAAAGCCGTTGCCGCCGGTATGAACCCGATGGATCTGAAGCGCGGTATCGACAAAGCCGTTGTGGCTGCTGTTGCCGAGCTGCAAGCGCTGTCCCAGCCGTGCGCTGACAGCAATGCCATCGCTCAGGTGGGCACCATCTCCGCCAACTCCGACGAGAAAGTGGGCAAGCTGATTGCTGAAGCCATGGACAAAGTGGGTCGCGATGGCGTCATCACAGTTGAAGATGGTCAGGGTCTGGAAGATGAGCTGGCAGTTGTTGAAGGTATGCAGTTCGACCGCGGCTACCTGTCCCCCTACTTCATCAACAAGCAAGAGACCGGTTCCGTTGAACTGGACGACCCGTTCATCCTGCTGGTTGACAAGAAAGTCTCCAACATCCGCGAAATGCTGCCGGTGCTGGAAGGCGTTGCCAAAGCTGGCAAGCCGCTGCTGATTGTTGCTGAAGACGTAGAAGGCGAAGCCCTGGCGACTCTGGTGGTCAACACCATGCGCGGTATCGTGAAAGTGGCTGCCGTCAAGGCGCCTGGCTTCGGTGACCGTCGCAAAGCCATGCTGCAGGATATCGCCGTACTGACTGGCGGTACCGTCATCTCTGAAGAAGTTGGCATGGAGCTGGAAAAAGCGACTCTGGAAGATCTGGGTCGTGCCAAGCGCATCGTCATCACCAAAGAGAATACCACCATCATCGATGGCGTGGGTGATGCCGGTGTGATCGAAGGCCGTGTTGCCCAGATCCGTCAGCAGATCGAAGAGACCTCTTCCGACTACGATCGTGAGAAGCTGCAAGAGCGCGTAGCCAAGCTGGCTGGCGGTGTTGCCGTGATCAAGGTTGGCGCAGCCACCGAAGTCGAGATGAAAGAGAAAAAAGCCCGCGTGGAAGATGCCCTGCACGCTACCCGCGCCGCGGTTGAAGAAGGTGTGGTTGCCGGTGGTGGTGTCGCGCTGGTTCGCGTTGCAGCCAAACTGGCTGGTCTGCGCGGTGACAACGAAGACCAGAATGTCGGTATCAAGGTTGCCCTGCGCGCCATGGAAGCCCCGCTGCGTCAAATCGTCATCAACGCCGGTGAGGAAGCCTCCGTCATTGCCAACGCAGTGAAGAACGGCGAAGGCAACTTCGGTTACAACGCTTACAGCGAACAGTATGGCGACATGCTGGCCATGGGTATCCTGGATCCGACCAAGGTAACCCGTTCCGCCCTGCAGTTTGCCTCTTCCATCGCCGGTCTGATGATTACCACCGAGTGCATGGTCACCGAACTGCCGAAGAAAGATACCCCTGCGATGCCTGATATGGGCGGCATGGGTGGCATGGGCATGATGTAATCATCCCCCTTGTTCTGTTTGACAAACGGCTCGCTCAAGGCGAGCCGTTTTTTTATATCTGGCTAAACTGAGTCTGTTGAGACAGCAAATCTGGGGGCGATATGAAAATGTTTGGTTGGCTGACACTACTGTGTTCATTAGTCATCATGCCGGTGATGGCTGCTGAGGCGCTGACTGGGCCGGTGATCCTGAAAGTCGGTGGTAACATCAGGTCGGCAGACGAAGTTGATGGCAAGGTGTTGTTTGATCTGGCCAAACTGCAGGCTCTGCCGCAACATGAGATCGTGACCGGCAACCCGTGGGTGGATAAGCCGCACACCTACAGAGGCCCAAAACTGGCCGATGTATTGGCTGCAGTCGGTGCGGATGGCAAGACCATTACGTTGACGGCACTGAACAGTTTCCAGATCCGCATTGAATGGGACAAGGTTGCCAAATACGAGCCCATTCTTGCATGGGAAGACAATGGGGCTGTCATGCGGGTGCGTGACAAGGGGCCGGTCTGGTTTATGCTGCCTCTTGATCAATATCCGGAATTGAAGCGATCCGAATATACCGACATGATGATCTGGCAGCTGGATTTGATAGACATTCAGCACTGATAAAAACCGCACGGGAGCATGGGGTGAAAGGAAAGACCAGGGCGTGGCCACTGCTCGTCATTCTGTATGTATCCATCCTGTCGTTTACCGGGAGCACCCTCTATTGCCTGATGCAGATCCAGAATGCGACCAGAGCGATGGAGAAATACACCTATGATGTCTCCTGGGCGCTGATGCAGTTGCAGCTGGAGCTCGGGCGTTTCCTCAATGCGGTAGAGGTCTATCACTATGGCGGGATTGATCATGACACTTTGATGTTGCGTTATGACATTCTCTGGAGCAGAACGCCCATCCTGTTGAGCGGCCAGTTGCGCAAGAGCATGCAGGACAAGCAGAAAACCTTGCGTCTGGTGCAGCTGATTGAAACCAATATTCGCCAAATAGAGCCCGACATCACCAAGTTGCAAAGCGGGGCATCTGACTATCAGCAGATCATGATGCGCCTTGCCCCGCTGCAAGAGCCGCTCTCCTACTCCCTCGCTTCTGTGATGCAGAAGAACATTAACGTCTATTCCGAGAACGATCGTCATTTTGGGCAGTTGCGCAATGCCTTGTTGCTGATGGTCTCCGGTTTGGTCATGTCAGTGCTGCTGCTCAGCATGCTGCTTATATATGAAGGGCGTCGTCATTTCAGAGCGGCCAGACGGGATCCGCTGACCGGGTTGTCCAATCGGGTTGCCTTGCTGGAGCGGATGGAGCTGTACGCCACACAGGAAGTGCCGTTTGGACTGGTGCTGGTCGATATCAACGACTTCAGGGATATCAACAGCAAGTTTGGCTATGACACTGGTGATTATCTGCTTTGTGAGTTTGCCACCCGGATCCGAGTGCTCTGCGAAGAGGGAGAGTGGAGCGGACGTCTTGGGGGGGATCAATTTGCCATTATCCAGCGTGGCAGCAGCGATCTGCGTCAGGTCAGGGGGCTGGTAGCACGACTGCTGCATGCGCTGAAGCAAGATATTGTCTATGACAACTATCCCTTCCGGCTTGAAGTCGGGATCGGGATTGCCTTCTATCCGATGGACAGCGACAAGACTCAGGAGCTGTTGAGTCGTGCGGAACAAGCCCTGTTCCATAGTCGCAAGACCCATGTCCCCTATGTGATTTACGATAACTCCCTGCTCAACGAGACGGCGCGGCGCAAACATCTGGCGTCGGACATGATCATGGCGCTGGAACACAATGCGTTGGAACTCTATTACCAACCCATCGTCAATCTCGAGAGTGGCCGCTGCGAAGCTGTCGAGGCTCTGCTGCGCTGGCGGCATCCTGAGCTCGGTTTCATTCCGCCAAACGAAGTGATTATGGTGGCTGAGGAGTTCCAGCTTGCCGAACGGGTTGGCAGCTGGGTGCTGAACACCGCTTGTGAGCAGCTCTATCAGTGGCACCAGCTTGGTATGGTTGATCTGCAAATGTGTGTGAAT
>NZ_JBQBEO010000002.1:707500-3687500 GCF_051919525.1 Aeromonas sp. 6P
TGCACGAATGGTGTAACCATGGCCATGCTGTCTCCACCCGAGACTCAGTGAAATCGAATTCGCCGTGAAGATGCGGTGTACCCGCGGCTAGACGGAAAGACCCCGTGAACCTTTACTACAGCTTGGCACTGAACATTGAACCTACATGTGTAGGATAGGTGGGAGGCTTTGAAGGCGTGACGCCAGTTGCGCTGGAGCCGTCCTTGAAATACCACCCTTGTATGTTTGATGTTCTAACGCAGGCCCATGAATCTGGGCCGCGGACAGTGCCTGGTGGGTAGTTTGACTGGGGCGGTCTCCTCCCAAAGAGTAACGGAGGAGCACGAAGGTTGGCTAATCCTGGTCGGACATCAGGAGGTTAGTGCAATGGCATAAGCCAGCTTAACTGCGAGACGGACAGGTCGAGCAGGTACGAAAGTAGGTCATAGTGATCCGGTGGTTCTGAATGGAAGGGCCATCGCTCAACGGATAAAAGGTACTCCGGGGATAACAGGCTGATACCGCCCAAGAGTTCATATCGACGGCGGTGTTTGGCACCTCGATGTCGGCTCATCACATCCTGGGGCTGAAGTCGGTCCCAAGGGTATGGCTGTTCGCCATTTAAAGTGGTACGCGAGCTGGGTTCAGAACGTCGTGAGACAGTTCGGTCCCTATCTGCCGTGGGCGTTGGATGATTGAAGGGAGTTGCTCCTAGTACGAGAGGACCGGAGTGAACGAACCTCTGGTGTTCGGGTTGTCACGCCAGTGGCACTGCCCGGTAGCTAAGTTCGGAATCGATAACCGCTGAAAGCATCTAAGCGGGAAGCGAGCCCTGAGATAAGTCATCCCTGACCCCTTGAGGGTCCTAAAGGGCCGTTGGAGACCACAACGTTGATAGGTGGGGTGTGTAAGCGCGGCGACGTGTTGAGCTAACCCATACTAATTACCCGTGAGGCTTAACCATACAACACCCAAGAAGTGTTCTAAGGCTTGTAGCAAATAGAACGAAATACTCAAATTCAGTGATAGTGACAAGCCAAGCGCAACATCACTACTCACGTCAGCTTTCTAGATTAAGAATTTGCCTGGCGGCCATAGCGCCGTGGAACCACCTGATCCCATGCCGAACTCAGAAGTGAAACGCGGTAGCGCCGATGGTAGTGTGGCATTCGCCATGCGAGAGTAGGACACTGCCAGGCACCAATACAAGAAACCCCGCTCATCGAGCGGGGTTTTTTATTGGCTGAAATTCAGTAAGTCGCCTGATAATTGACCTGATTTATCCCATTCCTATGTACCTCTCTATGTCAATGTCCGTTGTTGCCTGCTCGATTTGCTCATGCATACTAAATCTCTCAGAAAATTAATCAGTTAAGTGCCTCGGCCCAGAAATCTGCTGGCCGGGGCATTTTTTTAGGTTAGAATCGGCGCCCTCATGGCATCAGGTGTACTATATGTTGTGCCATTAATTTTGGATGGTGCCATAAGTTGTGTTTTCTGCTGTTGTCATGATGTTGATGCATTCATATAAGGTTGATTGAAAATGGCTAAATCGAACCCGGTGCTGGAGAGTGAGCTTGGCTCCCGCCTTATCCCCATGCAGGAAACGTCCCTCGAGATCTGGGATAGCAAGTATCGCCTCAAGAGCAAGGATGGTACTCCCATCGACAGCTCTATCGATGAGACCTACCAGCGGGTAGCCCGTGCGTTGGCAGAGCAGGAGCTGGAGCCTGAGGCCTGGTATGAGCCGTTCCTGTGGGCGCTGCGCAATGGTGCCATTCCGGCGGGCCGCATCACCTCCAATGCCGGGGCGTTTGAGCACAAGCCTGCCACTTCAACCATCAACTGTACTGTTTCTGGCACCATCGAAGATTCGATGGACGATATCCTCGGCAAGGTGCACGAGGCTGGTCTGACCCTGAAAGCCGGTTGCGGTATCGGCTATGACTTCTCGACCCTGCGCCCGCGCGGTGCCTTTGTCTCCGGTGCCGGTGCTTACACCTCCGGCCCGCTCTCCTTTATGGATATCTATGACAAGATGTGTTTCACCGTCTCGTCAGCCGGTGGCCGTCGCGGCGCCCAGATGGGCACCATGGATATCCGCCATCCCGATGTGATCGAGTTTATTCAGGCCAAGCGTGAAGATGGCCGCCTGCGTCAGTTCAACCTCTCCCTGCTCATCACCGAAGATTTCGTCAAGGCGGTGAAAGAGGATGCCCCTTGGTCGCTGATCTTCCCCTACACCGCCAAAGAGGTGGAGCAGGATGGCATTGCGCTGGACGATCCCGCTCAGGTGCTATGGGCCGACTGGCCCAACAAGGAAGGGGTTGTATTCAACGAGCTGGGGCAGGTCGCCTGCAAGGTCTACAAGACCCTGCCTGCACGCAAGCTCTGGAACGTTATCATGACCTCCACCTATGACTATGCTGAGCCCGGCTTCATCCTGATCGACAAGGTCAACCAGATGAACAACAACTGGTTCTGTGAAGAGATCCGCGCGACCAACCCCTGTGGCGAGCAGCCGTTGCCGCCCTACGGTGCCTGTCTGCTGGGCTCGGTCAATCTGACCAAGTTTGTGCGCGACCCGTTTACTGAAAACGCGGCGTTCGATTGGCAGGCGTTTCGCAAGGTGGTGGCCATCTTCACCCGCATGCTCGACAACGTGGTGGAGATAAACCAACTGCCGCTGGCCAAACAGCGCGAGGAGATTAAAGCCAAGCGCCGTCACGGCATGGGTTTCCTGGGGCTTGGTTCGACCCTCACCATGCTGCAGATCAAGTACGGTTCTGCCGCGTCCGTCGCTTTTACCGAGCAGGTATCCCAGGAGCTGGCGATGACCGGCTGGCAGGAGTCCCTGCGTCTGGCCAAGGAGAAAGGCTCTGCCCCCATCATGGAGCAGGAGTTTGAAGTGACTGGCAAGATGCTGCGTCTGCGCCCGGAAATGGCGGCTGATGGCATCAAGGTGGGTGACAAGGTGAAGGGCAAGGTGCTGCATGCGCGTTATAGCCGCTATATGCAGCAGGTTGCCGAAGTGGATCCTGCGCTGGTCGCCGAGCTGGCCGAAGTGGGTGGGCGTTTCACTCACCACAGCAGTATTGCGCCCACCGGCACCATCTCGCTGTCACTGGCCAACAACGCCAGCAACGGCATCGAGCCGAGCTTTGCTCACCACTACAGCCGCAACGTCATCAAGCCGGGCAAGAAGAGCAAGGAGAGCGTCGACGTCTACTCCTTCGAGCTGCTGGCCTATCGCGAGTTGGTGAATCCGGCCGCCATGCCCTATGCCGATGATGAGGCGAGCCGTCTGCCGGAATATTTCATTACTGCTGACGACATCAGCCCGGCGCAGCATGTGGATATTCAGGCTGCAGCCCAGCGCTGGATTGACTCCTCCATCTCCAAGACTGCCAACGTGCCGACCGATTTCCCGTTCGAGCAGTTCAAGGACATCTACATGTATGCCTCGGACTCCGGTCTCAAGGGGTGCACCACCTTCCGCTTCAATCCGGAGGCCTTCCAGGGCGTGCTGGTGAAGGAGAAGGATCTGGAGAACACCCTCTATGAGTTTACTCTGGAGGATGGCTCCGTCATCTCCGTCAAGGGGAACGAAGAGATCGAATACGATGGTGAGCTGCACACTGCCGCCAACCTCTACGACGCCTTGAAAGAAGGCTATTACGGTAAATTCTGAGAACGACATTATGGTCAAGAAGATCGACAAGAAAATCGTCGCCTACAAGGTGCGTACCAAGGATCAGCCGCAAGAAGATCTCTCTGCGCAGGATGACGTGGTGCACATGCACGAAACCGTGCTGCGCCCGGAGCGGCTGATGGGTACCACCTACAAGCTGAAGACGCCGGAACATGTCTCCGAGCACTCGCTGTTCATCACCATCAACGACATCATTCTCAACGAGGGCACGGTGCACGAAACTCGCCGTCCGTTCGAGATCTTCATCAACTCCAAGAGTCTGGAGCACTACCAGTGGATCGTGGCGCTGACCCGCATCATCTCGGCGGTATTCCGCAAGGGTGGGGATGTCACCTTCCTGGTCGAGGAGCTGCGTTCAGTATTCGATCCCAAGGGCGGCTACTGGAACAAGGGCAAGTATGTGCCGTCGCTGATCGCCGAAATTGGCAACGTGATCGAGAGCCATCTCACCGAGATAGGCATGCTCAAGGCGCCGGGGCTGGACGAGCATCAGCAGGCATTTCTGGCCGAGAAGCAGGCCGAGTTGAAAGCCGCTCAGGAGGCTGAAGAGCAGCAGGCGAGCAGTGGTTTTCCGGCCAATGCCGCGCTCTGCTACAAGTGCCACACCAAGGCGCTGGTGCTGAAGGATGGCTGCATGACCTGCCTCAACTGCGGCGACTCCAAGTGCGGCTGACAGACATGCCCAAGTAGTTGAACGATAGAAAAAAGACCGGCCATAGCGTCGGTCTTTTTATTGCTGTTTTTATGCTCAATCAAATCAGGCGGCCAAGTGATTTGTTGCGCGATAGTAAAATCGGGCGTAGCGTTGAGGGTAATAAAACTGTCACGGCCGTGTGGTTTCAATGACATCTGAGATTCACACACGTGGCCCTTCAGTGCCAAGGAGGATGCTTATGGACAATACGGACCGAAAGCTGTTTATCCTGGATACCAACGTTCTGCTTCACGAACCCCTCGCTATCTACTCCTTCAAAGAGCACGACGTGCTGATCCCCATGACGGTGCTGGAAGAGCTCGATAACATCAAGGATCGCAACAAGGATGTCAGCCGCGACGCGCGGGTGGCCATTCGTGCGCTGGAAGATGTGTTCCGCGATGCAACCCCGGATCAGATCACCCAGGGCGTGCCGCTGGCTGGCGAAGCGAGCGGCAATATCTGCATCTTCAGCGATCACCATCTGCCGCAGGATGCCGAGGTGTTTACCGACAAGGAGGCCGACAACCGCATCATCAACGCGGCCCTCTATCTGCAAAAGCATGAGTTGAAGCGTCAGGTGGTGCTGGTCACCAAAGACATCAACATGCGCCTCAAGGCCAAGGGGGCCGGGCTGGCTCACGTTGAAGATTACCGTAGCGACCAGCTGATCGACGATATCCGCCTGCTGGCCAAAGGCTTTCAGGTGGTGCCCGGCAGCTTCTGGGAGCGGGTTGGCGAGTGCGAGAGCGAGACCCATGGCCGCGACACCATCCATGTGATTGATGCCAACCTGCTGGAGGGGGTTCACGTAAACCAGTATCTGGTGGATGAAGAGAATTTCTTTGCCGCCCGGGTGCTCAGCCACGATGGCCAGAAGATCCGCATCAAGGATCTGGGCCGTGAGCGGCTGATGTCCCGCAAGGCGTGGGGCGTCCATCCCAAGAATGTCTATCAGGGGATGGCGCTGGATGCACTGCTCGATCCGCACATCGATCTGGTGATCCTGACCGGCCCGGCGGGTTGCGGCAAAACCTTGCTGGCAATGGCGGCGGCCTTGGAGCTGGTGATTGAGAAGGGCATTTACGAGAAGGTGATCGTCACCCGTAATACCCCGGAAATTGCCGAAAGCATCGGCTTCCTGCCCGGCACCGAAGAGGAGAAGATGATGCCCTGGCTGGCGGCGGTGACCGACACCCTGGAGGTGCTGCACAAGCAGGACGAGAACATGAGCGGCTCGCTCAGCTACATCATGGAGAAGGCCAATATCCAGTTCAAATCGGTCAACTTTATGCGCGGGCGCAGCATCCAGAACACCTTCGTACTGCTGGATGAGTGCCAGAACCTGACCGCGTCCCAGATCAAGACCATCATCACCCGCTGCGGCGAGGGTACCAAGATCGTCTGCTCCGGTAACCTGGCCCAGATCGACTCCAACTATCTGAGCCCTGTGACCTCGGGTCTCACCTACATCGTCGAGCGTTTCAAGGATTTTGACGGCAGTGCCAACATCTTCCTCAATGGCGTGGTGCGCAGCCGACTGGCTTCGTTCGCCGAGGAAAATCTCTGATTTAGCTGACTATCTTCATATGAAAAAGGGAAGCCACTTGGCTTCCCTTTTTTGATCCCGTCACCAGTTCAGTGTCCTTGGGTCACTGTCCAAGGTAGCGCAGCAGCCCCGGGTGGTCGCTGTTTTGCAGAATATCCGGCTTGCCTTGCAGGGCGATGCGCCCCTCGTCGACAAAGAGCACCTGATCGGCAATCAGCTGAGCATCTTCCGGATTGTGGGAGACCATCAGTACGGTAATGCCCTGTTCGCAGGCGAGGCGCGCCACTTCGGCCAGCATCTCCCGGCGCAGGGCGGGATCGAGGGCAGAGAAGGGCTGATCCAGCAGCAGCAGCGGTTTGCCGCGCACCAGCGCGCGAGCCAGCCCGACTCGCTGCTGCTGGCCGCCGGAGAGCTGCTCCGGCAGGCGGTTTAACATCTCGCCAAGGCCAACCCGCTCGGCTGCATCGATCACCTGTGCCCGCTGGGCGGCACTCAGGCGCAGACCCGGGTGCAAGCCGATGGCGATATTGTCGAACACCGACAGGTGGAGGAACAGGTTGTGATCCTGAAACAGGGTGGTGACTGGTCGCTCGGCCGGGCCCAGCGGCAGCAGATCTTCGCCATCGAAGCTGAGGCGGCCCGACTCCACCTGCACGAATCCGGCGATCATCCCGAGCAGGGTCGATTTACCTGCGCCGCTTGGGCCGATCAGTGCGGTGATCTCTCCCTTGGGCAGGGTCGCGCTGAAGCTGACGCGCCAGTCGGGGTAGCTGGTTACCAGCGTATCAATGTTCAGCATGTTTTCCTCCAAGCCCCCGTTCCACCAGCCAGAACAGGGAGAAACAGAGCGTCAGCAGCAGCAGAGCGGTGGCTGCAGCCTCGGTCAATCGGTAGCTGCCGAGCTGCTGGTAGAGCAGCCAGGGCAGGGTGGTGAGCTCCTGACTGCCAAACATGGCGATGGCGCCGAGATCCCCCAGCGAGAGGATCATCGACAGCGCCATCGCCAGTGCCAGCGGGCGGCGCAGCAGTGGCCACTCCACCAGCCGCAGGCGATGCAGGCCACGTACCCCCAGGCTATCCGCCAGCCGGTCATACTGACGCACCACCAGCTGCATGGGGGCGGAGAGGGTGCGCAGCACGTAGGGTAGCGCCATCAGGGCGTTGACCAGCACCACCAGCCAGGGGCCGAGTGCGAATACATCGGCAAAGGGCATAAACAGGATGAAGAGACCGGTAGAGAGCACCACCGCCGGGATCATCAGAATCATCGAGCCGCTTGCCTCCCACAGGGCGGCAGCCCGCCGCTGGCGGGTGCGCACCTTTAGGTGACGGCTGGTGAGCAGCAGGCCGCTGCCGAGCAGGGTCGCCAGGGTGCCTGCCGCCAGCGCAATCAGCAGCGACTGACCGCTCGCCTGCCACAGCTTGCTGGACGTGAGCGCCGTCAGCAGGCCGGGGTGAAGGCCCGCCACCACGATGGCCAGCAGCGGTGGCAGAAAGATGGCGAGCCCGATACCGAGCGAGAGCAGATCCACCACGGCCGTGCCTGGCTGATGGCGATCTGGCCGCAGACAGGGACGACGAGGCGTCACCCGACTGGCCGGGGTAGTCTGCAGCTTGTGCTGCAGGAGCAGCAGGGTGGCGGTCAGGATCAGCTGCACCAGCGCCAATCCGCCCGCGGTGGCGAGATCGAAATCAAAGCGCAGCGCCTGATAGACAGCCACCTCCAGAGTGGTCGATTTCGGCCCGCCCCCCAGCGCCAGTACGGTAGTGAAGCTGGTGAAGCAGAGCATAAAGATGAGGCTGGCCAGCCCCGGCAATATGCCGCGGATCAGCGGCCACTCCAGCAGCCGGAAGATATGGGATGAGCGCATGCCGAGCTGGCTGGCGAGGCGCCAGCTCGATTCGGGGATGCTCTCTATGCTCTGCAGCATCAGGCGGGCCGCCAGCGGCATGTTGAAGAAGACGTGGGCCAGCAGGATACCGAACAGGCCGTAGAGATAATTGCCGGGATCCAGCCCCAATGAGCGCAACAGTTGCGGCAGCCACCCCTGTTTGCCGTGTACCGCTACTATGCCGAAGATGGCGATGATGACCGGCAGCACCAGCGAGAGACCGAACATCTTGATCAGCAGGGTTCGGCCAACGAAACGGCGCCGCGCCAGCGCGCGGGCCACCGGAATGGCCAGCCCGAGACTGAGCAGGGTGGAGAGTAGTGCCTGTCCCAGACTGAAGCCCAGCACATGACGCAGATAAGAGTCTGCGAGCAGGGGGCGGGGGGCCAGCGAACCGGCCTGCCACAACAGGGCCGCGAG
This sequence comes from Aeromonas sp. 6P, assembly GCF_051919525.1. Taxonomy (NCBI): domain Bacteria; kingdom Pseudomonadati; phylum Pseudomonadota; class Gammaproteobacteria; order Aeromonadales; family Aeromonadaceae; genus Aeromonas; species Aeromonas sp. 6P. The sequence continues at coordinate 715,747 of NZ_JBQBEO010000002.1, forward strand.
CGGCCCGAGGGATAACAGCAGGATCAACAGGGTGGCTGCACTGCCCGGCAACCACCAGAGGGGACGAGCCTGTGGTTTCAGATAACGGCTCACTGGGTGACGGCTTGCAGCCACTCGCGGATCCACCCTTTGCGATTGGCGGCCACCTCATCGCTGCTGAAGGCGAGCGGCTTGGCTACGGTGATCATCTGCTCGAAGCCCTTGGGCAGCGGCGTGTCGATAACGGGATACATCCAGTTGCCGGTCGGGATTTCCTGCTGGAAGGCGGGGCTCACCATAAATTGCAGGAACTGGTCAGCCAGCTTCCCCTGTTTGGCTCTCTTCAGCTTGGCGGCCACTTCTACCTGGCGGTAGTGACCCTCCTCGAAGGCGGCAGCCTGATACTGGGGCTTGTTCTCGGCAATCAGGTGATAGGCCGGAGAGGTGGTGTAGGAGAGCACCATGTCCGCTTCGCCATCGAGGAACATGCCATAGGCCTCTGACCACCCCTTGGTGACGGTGACCGTTTTCTTGGCCAGCTTGGCCCAGGCGGCAGGCGCCTTGTCGCCATAAACAGACTTCATCCACAGCATCAGCCCCTGCCCCGGGGTGGAGGTGCGGGGATCCTGATAGATCACTTTGAGGTCGGGACGCTCCACCAGATCTTTCAGGCTCTTGGGCGGCTGCTTGAGTTTGTCTTTGTCATAGACGAAGGCGAAGTAGCCGTAGTCGTAGGGGACGAAGGTGTCATCCTGCCAGCCACCCGGCACCTTGATGCCATCCAGCTTGGCGGGATGGGGGGCGAACAGGCCGCTCTGCTTGGCTTCGCTGATGAGGGCATCGTCGAGCCCCAGCACCAGATCGGCCTTGCTGTGGTTGCCCTCCAGCCGCAGCCGGTTGAGGATGGCTACCCCATCTTCGAGGGGAACCAGATTGAGGGTGCAGCCGCACTCTTTCTCGAAGGCCTGTTTGATCTTGGGTCCCGGACCCCACTCGGCAGTGAAAGAGCTGTAGGTGTAGACGGTGAGGGTGTCGGCGGCGAACACATTGGCCGACAGCAGGCCGGTGGTGACCAGCAGCAGGGTCTTCATGGGTGGCACTCCCTATTACTTGTTAATAACGAGGTGCCAGCGGGTGAGGGCGCAAAAAATGAGCGCCATGCCTCAAATTCCTCCGCCAGCATTATCTGGATCAGGTACACGGGTATAATCTCAGCGGTAAACCGCACCCCGTTTGAGAAACGAACCGCATTGTATTAACGTTCTTTTGGGTAGACCAGCACAATTGTGCAATACCCATGAGATGACGCCCACCCAACAGAGGATGTTCGCGTGCTTACCAATACCAAGGAAAGGCGTGCCTTTGCGCGCATGGTCATCAATGCTCCGGTCACCGTCTATCAGCAGCAGCTGGTGCTGGAGGGGATCTGCCGGGATCTCAGTGCCAACGGCATGGGGATTGCGGTCTCTGAACACCAGCTCGACATCAATCAGCCCATCCGGATCAGTCTTGCCACCAACAACAATCTGTTGCCTCCCTTTGAAGCCCATGCCCGTATTATCCGGGTGCTGGAGGAGGAGAGCGGGTTGTTGCTGGCGGTAGAGTTTCTGCCTCAGGGTTAATCCTCTCTCCCCATCGGCAGAGGGAGGGGATTACCCTTTTTCCTGAACCGGCTGCACACTCAACTGCTTGCTATCGACCAGCGTTTTGCTGGTCGATGCTATTTGGCCCACAGGCAAGGTGGCGGGGCCGGTGGGTTCGAGCAGCAGGTAGTTCTGTCCTTGCCAGTTGAGGGTCACATCCCCCGGCTTGGCGGGCAGGTCAACGGCCAGCAGCGCATGGCCGGGGACGAACACCATGGCCTGTTTCAGCTCGGGAAAGAGCTGGGCCAGCATGGCGGCCATCAGGGTTACCTTGCTGTCGCAATCACCCCGGTTCTGCTCCAGCACCTGACGGGGTGGGAGAAAGCCTTTGCCCTGCCTTCCGTTCAGGCTATCGAGTTGCTGATAGGGGATGCTCTGGATAAAGGTGAGCATATGGGCCACGGTCTTCTGGCGAGCTTCCGTTTCTGTGCTGCCCTGCTGCTTGAGTTGATCCGCCAGCGGAGCCAGCCCGCTGCGACTCTCCAGCGCGATGCGCACATGATCCTGCTTCACTGCCAGCTGCCCGTCAGGGGGGGTGAAGTACTGGAAGTAGTGTTTGGTCAGCCACGCCTGCTCCTCTTTGCTCCGCTTGGACTGCAGAAAGGCCATCGCCTCGCGCGCCTTGTCCTGATTGCGGCTTTTCAGATGCAGCTCCAGCGAGGGACGGGCGAGGGTGAACTGCACCTCGGGGTAGTTCTGGCGCACCTCCCGCAGCAACACCTGCAACACCTCCTCCTGCATTCTCGCCGGACGATAGGCGATGAGGGGCGGCAACTTGCCCTGTTCGAGCCGGTAGGTGAGCTGTTGGGGTTTGCCTTCGCTATCTTGCCAGCCGACGCTGATCTGGCCGAGGCTGTTGTTGAAGCTGGTTTGGCTGGCACCCGCAGGCAGGGCAAGCAGCAGGGCACAGAGCAGAGGAATTGCCGTCGGTCTCTTCATCATCCTTTCCTGTGGCACGGGCCAGTTCCGGTGGCCCAAAGTGGGAAGTATCGCGGACAGTAAAACAGGGAGCCGAAGCTCCCTGTTGATTCTACTCGTTTTTTTGCAACTGGCGCGTTAAATCCAGCTCGGCTGCTTCGCCTCAAAAGCGCTGATGGCGGCCTCGTGCTGCAGGGTCAGACCGATGGCATCCAAGCCGTTGAGCAGACAGTAACGGCGGAATTCATCGATCTCGAAACCGAAGCAGAGGCTACCTGCACGTACCTGATTGGCCTCCAGATCCACCTCGATCTCGATGCCTGGTTTGGCGGCCACCAGCTGGAACAGGGTATCGACCTCCTTCTCCTTCAGGCGCACCGGCACCATGCCATTGTTGATGGCGTTGCCGTAGAAAATGTCGGCAAAGCTCGGGGCTATGATGGTCTTGAAGCCGTAGTCGGCCAGCGCCCAGGGGGCGTGCTCGCGACTAGACCCGCAGCCGAAGTTCTCGCGGGCCAGCAGAATGCTGGCACCGGCGAATTGCGGCTGGTTCAGTACAAACTCGGGGTTTGGCTGCTGGCCGGCATCGTCCAGAAAGCGCCAGTCGTGGAACAGGTGCTTGCCAAAACCAATGCGGTTTACTTTTTGCAAAAACTGTTTGGGAATGATGGCGTCGGTGTCGACGTTGGCGCTGTCGAGTGGGACGACGATCCCTTTATGCTGTTTGAATCCTGTCATCGAAATGTCCTCTTACAGTGCGCGAATATCGGCGAAGCGGCCGGTGACGGCGGCAGCGGCGGCCATGGCCGGGCTCACCAGATGGGTGCGGCCGGCGCGGCCCTGACGCCCTTCGAAGTTGCGGTTGCTGGTGGAGGCGCAGCGCTCTCCCGGTTGCAGCCGGTCGTTGTTCATTGCCAGACACATGGAGCAGCCGGGCAGGCGCCACTCAAAACCGGCCTCGATGAAGATCTTGTCCAGACCCTCGGCTTCGGCCTGCGCCTTCACCTGCTCGGAACCCGGCACCACCAGCGCCTGCACGCCAGCGGCTACCTTGCGACCGCGAGCGATGGCGGCGGCGGCGCGCAGATCCTCGATGCGGCTGTTGGTGCACGACCCGATAAATACTTTGTCGATGGCAACGTCGGAGAGCTTCTGACCCGGTTGCAAGTCCATATAGGCGAGCGCCTTGCGGGCTGACTGCTGCTCCATCAGATCGCTGAAGGATTCCGGCGCCGGAATGGGTTCATTAACGGCAATCACCTGCCCCGGGTTGGTACCCCAAGTGACCTGCGGGGCGATATCAGCGGCGTCCAGCACCACCTCGGCATCGAAACGGGCACCTTCATCGCTCTTGAGGCTCTGCCAGTAAGCGATGGCCTGCTCCAGCGCCTCGCCTTTGGGGGCGAACTCCTTGCCGCGAATGTAGTCGATGGTGGTCTGGTCGGGGGCAATCATCCCCGCCTTGGCGCCGAGCTCGATGGCCATGTTGCACACCGTCATCCGCCCTTCCATGGAGAGGCTCGCAATGGCCTCGCCAGCAAACTCCACCACGTAGCCGGTACCACCGGCGTGGCCGACCTTGCCGATAATGGCCAGCACCACGTCCTTGGCACTGATGCCTGCGGCCAGTTTGCCGTTGACCGAAATGCGCATGGTCTTGGCCCGGCCCTGTTTCAGGGTCTGGGTCGCCATCACATGTTCTACCTCGGAGGTGCCGATGCCGAACGCCAGCGAGCCGAAGGCGCCGTGGGTGGCAGTGTGGGAGTCGCCGCAGACGATGGTGGTGCCGGGCAGGGTAATGCCGAGCTCGGGGCCCATCACGTGGACGATCCCCTGATATTTGTGGTTGAGATCGTAGAGGCGAACCCCGAACTCTTTGCAGTTGTCGGCCAGCGTCTCCATCTGGATGCGGGCCATCTCGCCGGAGGCGGCGATGTCCTTGGTGGTGGTGGAGACATTGTGATCCATGGTGGCCCAGGTCAGATCCGGGCGGCGCAGCTGGCGATTCATGGCGCGCAGGCCGTCGAATGCCTGCGGGCTGGTCACTTCATGCACCAGATGGCGGTCGATGTAGATGAGGGGGGTCTCCCCTTCCACTTCCCGTACCACGTGGGCGTCGAATACTTTCTGATAGAGGGTCTTGGCCATTGCTTCTCTCTTCCTTGTTCTCTGTTATGCGGCTCAGATCCGGGCGGCGATCTGGCTACCCATCTCGGACGTGCTCTGCACCGGATGGCGGGCGCTGGCCTGATGCAGGTCGGCGGTGAAGTAACCCTCGGCCAGGGTCTGGGCCACGGCCTGCTCGATGGCTTGAGCTGCGGCTTCCTGGCCCAGGCTGTAGCGCAGCATCAGGGCGGCGGAGAGGATCTGGGCAATGGGATTCGCAATACCCTTGCCGGCGATATCCGGGGCCGAACCACCGGCCGGTTCGAACAGGCCGAAACCCGATTCGTTGAGGCTGGCAGAGGGGAGCAGGCCCATGGAGCCGGTGATCATGGCGCACTCGTCGGAGAGGATGTCACCGAACAGGTTGGAGCAGAGCAGCACGTCGAACTGGGACGGATCCTTGATGAGCTGCATGGTGGCGTTGTCGATATACATATGGCTCAGCGCCACATCCGGATAGGACTTGGCGACTTGCGTCACCACCTCGCGCCACAGGATGGAGGAGGCGAGCACGTTGGCCTTGTCGATGGAGGTGACCTTGCCACGGCGCACACGCGCCGACTCAAAGGCAATCTTGGCGATGCGCTCAATTTCGAAGCGATGGTACACCTCGGTGTCGAACGCCTTCTCGTTCGCCCCTTCTCCCTCGCGCCCCTTGGGCTGGCCGAAGTAGATGCCACCGGTCAGCTCGCGCACACAGGCGATGTCAAAACCGCGATCGGAGATGTCGGCTCGCAGCGGGGAGAACTGTTCCAGACCGGTATAGATACGGGCCGGACGCAGGTTGCAGAACAGCTTGAAGTGGGCGCGCAGGGGCAGCAGGGCGCCACGTTCCGGCTGATCGTTGGGGGGCAGATGTTCCCATTTCGGGCCGCCCACCGAGCCAAACAGCACGGCATCGGCCGCTTCACAACCTTTGATCGTGCTTTGCGGCAGCGGGGTGCCGTGGTTGTCGATGGCGATGCCGCCCACGTCATGGCGATCATACTCGAAGGCGAGGCCGAACCTGGCCTGCACCTTCTCCAGCACCTTGACGGCCTCGGCCATCACTTCTGGGCCAATGCCGTCACCCGGCAATACTGCGATCCGATAACTGCTCATACACTCTCCATCCTGATATTGTCTTTGAGATCCCTCTGCCCGTTTTTCCCAACGCTGCGCGCGGTTCCCGGTTCAGACGTTCCCCGTCCTGATGTTGTCATTCCATGCCGTCTGTTTGGTTCCGAGCCCTGTTCAGACGGTTTCTGATTTGATGCTGTTATTGCGTTCCATCTGCTCGGCCACCTGATCGGCGCGCCAGATGCTGTTGATCACATGGAGCAGGGCGTGGGCCGAGGATTCGATGATGTCGGTGGCCAGCCCCATGCCGTGGAATTTGCGCCCCTTGTACTCGGCGACGATATCGACCTGACCGAGGGCATCTTCCCCTTCGCCCTTGCTCTTGAGGGCATATTTGTCGATGCGGATCTCATAGCCGGTGATGCGGTTGATGCACTGGTAGACCGCATCCACTGGGCCATTGCCGGTGGCCGCTTCACAGATCAGATCCTGTCCTACCTTCAATTTGACCGAGGCGGTGGCGAGTACCGAGCTGCCGCTTTGTACCCCGAGATACTCCAGCTTGAAGTGCTCCGGCTCCTCGTGGATCTGGCTGAAGAAGGCCAGCGCTTCGAGGTCGTAGTCGAATACCTGCCCCTTCTTGTCGGCCAGGGTCAGGAACTTGCCGTAGAGGTGGTCGAGGTCGTAGCTGCTCTCGGCGTAGCCCATGGACTCCATCCGGTGCTTGATGACGTGACGGCCGGAGCGGGAGGTCATGTTGAGGTTGTTCTGGGTCAGGCCAATGCTCTCGGGAGTGATGATTTCGTAGGTATTTTTCGCCTTGAGCACCCCATCCTGATGGATGCCGGAGCTATGGGAGAAAGCGTTGGCCCCGACGATCGCCTTGTTGGGCTGCACCGGCATGTTGCACAGCTGGCTGACCAGCGTGCTGGTGCGATGAATTTCGTTGTGGCGGATATTGGTTTGCACCCCGAGCAGGTCGGCGCGGGTTTTGAGGATCATCGCCACCTCTTCCAGCGAGCAGTTGCCCGCCCGTTCGCCGATGCCGTTGATGGTGCACTCGATCTGGCGGGCCCCCATCTGCACCGCGCCGATGGAGTTGGCCACCGAGAGCCCCAGATCATCGTGGCAGTGGACCGAGATGATCGCCTTGTCGATGTTGGGGACCCGGTTGAACAGGGTGTGGATGATGCCGGAGAACTCTGTCGGCACCGTGTAGCCCACGGTATCGGGGATATTGATGGTACGGGCCCCCGCCTTGATGGCGGCCTCCACCATGCGGCAGAGGTTATCGATGGGGGTGCGGCCTGCATCCTCGCAGGAGAACTCCACATCATCGGTGTAGCGCAGCGCGTGCTTGATGGCGCCGACCCCCATCTCCAGCACATCCTCGAAGCTCTTTTTCAGCTTGCTCTCCACATGGATGGAGGAGGTGGAGATAAAGGTGTGGATGCGAAACGCCTCGGCGACCCGCAAGGCTTCACCGGCGGCATCGATATCTTTTGGCAGGGCGCGGGCGAGGGCGCAGACCCGGCTGTTCTTGATGTGGCGGGCTATGGTCTGCACCGATTGAAAATCGCCGGGAGAGGAGACCGGGAAGCCCACCTCCATGACGTCGACACCGAGCCGCTCCAGCGCCTGGGCGATCTGCAGCTTCTCCTTGACTGTCAAACTGGCCGCCAGGGCCTGCTCACCATCACGCAAGGTGGTGTCGAATATGATGACCCGATCTGACATGTGACTTCCCTCTTCCTAAGTTCGGTAACGTGCATCCTGCGGCGGCATAAAAAAACCCGTGCAGGGTGCACGGGTTTTTGTAAATTCCGGCTATGCCTTAGCCCGGCTACAAGGATCCCGCGCGAGTTAACGCGATTAGGGAGATTAGTAGTAGCGGGGTGGCGATACGCATGACGTTGTTATTCCTTCCAGTCGATAACGCTTTTACCAATATCGAGATTTTTATGCTGTGTCAACACGGAAGGTCAGGGGCAATCTGCTGACGTATTTAATCGGATTGTAAAGGATTGCAAATTTCCTTGTCCCATATTCGGCCCATGACCGATTATCTGGTCATTCCTGCTGTGCTCTATTCTCTGCACAACCAGATCGACTTATCAGCATTGGCTGAATTATCTGAGGTGTTAAATGGAAAAACGTAGACCTGGTCGTCCGGTCGGACGTTCTGACATTCGTGACAAGTTGCTTGCTGCCGCCCGTGAGCGTTTTCTCAATACTCCCTATAGCAAGGTGACTACACGCGAAATCGCGGAGCTTGCTGGCTCCAATCTGGCAATGATCCACTACTACTTCGGCAGTAAAGAGGGTCTTTACAAAGCGGTGTTGGGCGATGTCGCCGAGCCCCTCGACCATGCCTGGCAAGATGAACACAGCAATCACAGCCTCAACGAGCTGCTCAACACCTACTATCAGGTGATGGCGCCCAACAGCGAGCTGACCTCTGCCATCTCCAGCGCATTGTCGACCGAGAAGAGCCCGGGCCGGGATTTTGTGCTGAACCGCCTGCTGGAACGCCAGCTGCCGCAGTTCGATGCCCTGCTGGAAACCATGAAGTCCAACGGCGAGCTGGGTGACAACCTGGATCCCGACATGCTGAAGATCTCCTTCCTCAGCATGATGTGGCAGCCATTCGTGATGAAAGATCTCTACGAGCAGGTGTTTGGCCTGAAAGTGGATGAGCACTTCATGGCCCGTCTGGCGGACCACAACTGCCGTCTGATGGAGACCGGTCTGCGCGGCAGCCACTGATTTTGCCGCAACATCGAGATTAAAAAGGGCCATTCGGCCCTTTTTTCATAAATCTGTTATCCCTTGTTCAACGTAACGTCATCCCGCTTTCTTACTCTGCAAGCAGAATTCAGGGAAGGAGGGGATATGAACAAGATCCAGCAATGGGACCTGCAGGTGTGCCGGGTCTGCCTGCTTCACGGCTACAACCGGCAGCAGGCGAGGGTGAGTCGTCTCATTTCCCGCACCGGCGATGGCCCGCTTTACGCCGTGCTGGCCGCCCTGCTCTGGTGGCAGGGGGAGGCAGAGCGGGAGCTGGTACGACTGGCGCTGCTCGCCTTCGCCATCGAATTGCCCCTCTATCTGTTGCTGAAAAACAGCCTGAAACGGCAACGGCCGGTCGGCTTGCCGGTCTTTATCACTCCTTCCGATCGTTACAGTCTCCCCTCCGGCCACACCGCCGCCGCTTTTCTGATGGCCACCATACTGGCCACCGGCTTTCCGCTCTGGGCGCCCCTGCTGTTTGGCTGGGCTGCGCTGGTGGGGGCATCCCGGTTGTTGCTCGGGGTACACTACCTGAGCGATCTGGTAGCCGGTGCCCTGCTGGGTGGCGGTTGCGCCGTGCTGGCGCTCGGCTGGAGCCACTCATGAGGATACTGTTTGGGGTGCAAGGCACCGGCAACGGTCATATCAGTCGCAGTCGCACTTTGGCGCGGGCGCTGCGCACGGCAGGGGTCGAGGTGGATTATCTCTTTAGCGGCCGCCCCGCCGACCGCTATTTCGACATGGAGGAGTTTGGCGCCTACCGCGCCTTTCCAGGCCTCACTTTTGTCAGTCACGAGGGGCGAGTTTCTCCGTGGCGCACCCTGCAAGCCGCATCGCCGCTCACCTTCTGGCGGGATCTGCGGGCTCTCGATTGCAGCGAATACGATCTGGTGGTGAGCGATTTTGAGCCGTTGACCGCCCACGCCGCCCGCCGCTATGGCAAGCCGAGCCTCACCGTCAGCCATCAGGCCAGCTTCAACTGGCCCATCCCGCGCTGGGGGGAGGATGGGGTCAGCCGCCAGCTGATGCGCCACTTTGCTCCTGTGGATCAGCCGCTCGGGCTGCACTGGTTTCACTTCGGTCACCCCTTGCTGCCGCCGGTGATCGACCCTATCGCCGCCGCGCCGGATAACGGCGAGATCCTGGTCTATCTGCCGTTCGAGCAGACCGAGGCGATCGCCGCCCTGTTGTCGCGCTTTGGTCAGCAACGCTTCGTCTGCTTTCATCCCGCCATTCGCACCTCGAGCCAATGGCGCAACCTGCGCTTCGAGCCGCCGTCACGGCACGGGTTTATCGCCGTACTGGCCGGTTGTCGCGGCGTCATCTCCAACGCGGGTTTCGAGCTGGCTTCCGAGGCGCTCACCCTCGGCAAGAAGCTGCTGGTTAAACCCCTCGGCGGCCAGTTCGAGCAGCTGACCAATGGCAAGACCCTCGAGATGATGGGGCTGGCGACCCTGATGGATGTGCTCGATGCCAATCTGGTGCGTACCTGGCTCGACAGCGCCTCGCCGGGGGCGGTTTGCTACCCCGATGTAGCGGGGGAGCTGGCCCGCTGGCTGGCGGCGGGAGCTGACGAGAGCGTGGCCTCTCTGTCGCGCCGGCTCTGGGCGCGCACCCTGTTTCCGGAGGAGGTGAGTGATCGCCTGAGCGAGCTTGATGGCGGCGACTGTTTATCCAGTTGCTGGTTATCGCAAGTGAGCGTTGTTGACTAGACTGAAAGGCGATCCCACCAAGGAGAGGATGGAGCAAATGCGCTTTACCAATGAAAACGGCGAAGTCATGAACCTGGCTGACAATCTCACCCTGCACGAGTTGCTCGATATGGGTGTCAGCATTTCGGTCAGTGAAGAGACCGATCCGGATCAGCAGATCTGGCTGGCGGAGCCGGATCAGGACAACTGATTCATCATTCGGCATCAAGCCCACCGCTGAGCGGTGGGCTTTTTTGTGGCTGTTTTTCCCCTCTGCGGAATGATCCGCTGGCCATTCCCCGACTTCCTTCCCTTTTGTCTTATGGTCGCTGCGGCAAGTCATTGAATGTTAATAGCCGGTTGAAATGTATGACTGTTCTGGTCAGATAAAGCCGTGGACAAGCGTTATGAAGCGGGTTAAGTTGGTTTTTCACCCTATTTTCGGGTGAATGACGGAAAAATCCTTTTTTTCTACTGCCGACGGGGCTGAATTGGGCCGATCTGCATTCAGATAACAACAAGAAACGGATCGGGCCGTGCCGGGAAGCACGGTATCGTCGGCGGGATTCGCTAAACGGAGCAAAGCCTGGAGGGCTTTATCATGGAGATGTTATCAGGCGCCCAGATGGTGGTTAGAGCGCTGGAAGATCAGGGAGTTGAGCACGTCTTCGGCTACCCTGGTGGCTCAGTGCTCGACATCTATGACGCTCTCTTCGAAAACGGCAAGATGGAGCATGTCTTGGTGCGGCACGAGCAAGCCGCGGTTCACATGGCTGACGGTTATGCCCGTTCCACCGGCAAGGTGGGGACTGTGCTGGTAACGTCAGGCCCGGGAGCGACCAACTGCATTACCGGTATTGCCACCGCCTATATGGATTCCATTCCGCTGGTGATCCTCTCCGGCCAGGTGCCGACCAGCATGATCGGTGAGGATGCGTTCCAGGAGACCGACATGATCGGTATCTCCCGCCCGGTGGTGAAGCACAGCTTCCTGTGCAAGAAGGCGAGCGATATCCCTGAGGCCATCAAGAAGGCCTACTACATTGCCGCCAGCGGCCGCCCGGGGCCGGTGGTGGTGGATCTGCCCAAAGATGTGCAGAACCCGAAAGAAAAATTCCCCTACCAGTATCCCGAGACGGTCTCCCTGCGCTCCTACAACCCGACCAAGTCTGGCCATAAAGGGCAGATCAAGCGGGCAGCCAAGCTGCTGGTGGATGCCCAGCGCCCGGTGATGTACGTGGGCGGTGGCGCCATCAACGCCAATGCGGACCATCTGGTGACCAAACTGGCGGAGCTGCTGAACCTGCCGGTGACCACCACCCTGATGGGGCTGGGGGCCTTCTCTGGTGTCCATCCGCAATTTATCGGTATGCTGGGGATGCACGGCACCTTCGAAGCCAACAAGACCATGCACAACGCGGATCTCATCTTCGCCGTGGGTGCCCGCTTCGATGACCGCGTCACCAACAACGTGGCCAAGTTCTGCCCCAATGCCACCGTGGTTCATATCGATATCGACCCCACCTCCATCTCCAAGACGGTGCAGGCCCATGTGCCCATCGTCGGCTCGGTGGAAACCGTGCTGGAGCAGATGTTGGAAGTGATCCGCGAGTGTGGCTTCGATAACGACAAGGAGGCGCTGGCGGACTGGTGGAGCCAGATCAACCAGTGGCGCTCCCGTCACTGTCTGGCCTACGAAAAGTCGGCTACCCAGATCAAGCCGCAACAGGTTATCGAGACCCTTTACAAAGTGACTCAGGGTCAGGCGTTCGTCGCCTCCGACGTCGGTCAGCACCAGATGTTTGCTGCCCTCTACTACCCGTTTGCCAAACCGCGCCAGTGGATCAACTCAGGGGGCCTCGGCACCATGGGCTTTGGTATTCCGGCCGCCATGGGGGCCCAGTTTGCCAACCCTGATGCGGTGGTCTGCTGCGTCACCGGGGATGGCTCGGTGCAGATGAACATTCAGGAGCTCTCTACCTGCATGCAGTACGGGGTGCCCATCAAGATCATCTCCATCAACAACCGTGCACTGGGCATGGTCAAGCAGTGGCAGAAGATGTTCTACGGCGGCCGTCACAGCCACTCCTACATGGAGTCCCTGCCGGACTTCGTCAAACTGGCGGAAGCCTACGGCCACGTCGGTATCGCGGTGAGCGATCCGGCGGAGCTGGAGAGCGCCATGGAGAAGGCCTTCGCCATGAAGGATCGGCTGGTGTTCATGGATATCTCGGTCGACCCGGATGAGCACGTCTATCCGATGCAGATCAAGTTTGGTGCCATGGACGAGATGTGGCTGAGCAAGACGGAGAGAACCTGATGAGACACATCATTTCAGTACTGCTGGAGAACGAATCTGGCGCCCTGAGCCGTGTGGTGGGCCTCTTCTCCCAGCGCGGCTACAACATCGAGACCCTGACGGTGGCGCCGACCGAGGATCCCACCCTGTCGCGCATGACCATAGTCACCATGGGTGACGAGCGGGTGCTGGAGCAGATCCAGAAGCAGCTGCACAAGCTGGTGGATGTGCTCAAGGTGTGCGACCTGAGTGAAGGGGAGCATATCGAGCGGGAGATCGCGCTGGTCAAGGCGCGCGCCGCCGGTGGGGCCCGTGATGAGCTGAAACGGTTGGCGGATATCTTCCGTGGCCAGATCGTCGACGTCACCCCCGAGCAGTACACGGTACAGTTGGTGGGCACGAGCGAGAAGCTGGATGCCTTTATCAAGACTGCCGCCCAGACCAACGAGATCATCGAAGTGGTGCGCTCCGGCGTCTGCGGCATCTCGCGGGCGGACAAGGCGCTGCGGCCCTGATGGCTGGCGGGACAGCTGATGACACGTTAGCTGCCGCAGAGTGAAAGGAAAGAGGGCTCTGCGGAGCCCTCTTTGTTTGGTTTTGCTTTACGAGGGGAGGGATGATGTTCGGTATTCATGATCTCGCACTGTTTATGGTCTCGGGGCTGCTGCTCAATATCATGCCGGGACCCGACTCCCTGCTGGTCATGCTGCGTAGCGGCTCGCAAGGGTGGCGTGCCGGTTCGGTCGCGACCCTTGGCATCGGCACTGGTGTTATGGTGCATGTGTTGGCGGCGGCCCTTGGTCTGTCGGCCCTGCTCAGCGCCTCGGCCGAGTTGTTTGCCCTTATCAAGCTGGCTGGTGCCATCTACCTCATCTATCTGGGGTTCTCCCTGCTGCGCCAGCAGGTTACGGGTGCAATGGAGAGAGGGATCACCTTGCCCGCCCTATCCTATGGCCAGATTTACCGGCAGGGTGTGCTGACCAATGTGCTCAACCCCAAGGTCGCGCTCTTTTTCCTCGCCTTCGTGCCCCAGTTCATCGCGCCGGATGCCCCCGACAAGGCGCTCGCCTTTATTCTGCTTGGCTGCATCTTCAATCTGGGCGGCATCATCTGGTGTCACTTGCTGGTCTTTACCACCGTCTATGCCAGCCACAGGGTACGGCTGTCACAGCGTCTCGGCCGCTGGCTCAACCGGGGCATCGGCACCCTGTTTGTCGGGCTCGGGATCAAGCTCGCGCTTTCCAGTCGCTAACTGGCGGCCAGGGGATGTTCAAGAAGGGATCAGACGCATGAGGTCGAGCCGAGAACATGGCCCAAGCAGTTCGCTGTGGCAATGCAACAAAAGGGGCAGGCAACTGCAGGCCCCTTTTCGTTGGTTGTTTCATCCGCATAGAGGCGTTTGCAGTGGGCAGCTAGCGTGCCGGTTTCAGCGTGCGACTACGTAGCAGCAGGGGCAGTTGGTAAAGCACCAGGGCGCCGAGCACCAGTCCGGCACCGGCCAGTTTGGCGCTGCCGAGGGGTTCGTTGTAGAAGAAGGTGCTCAGCAGCAGAGTCCAGACCGGTTCCATCAGCATCATCAGGGCGGCGTGGGCGGTGGTCATCTTGCTCAATGCATTGGTGAGCAGCCAGTAGCGCAATGTGGTGGCGATCAAGACGCTCGCCACAAACCAGCCCCAGATGCCGTGGCTGACTCCAGCCTCGGGCCACTGTTCGGTCAGCAGTGAGAGCAGGGTGCCGAGCAGGCCGGTCATCGCCAGCTGGATGCAGGTGAGCCAGGTGGGGGCGATGGATTGGGCAAAGTGGCGATGGACGGCAAGCTGGATACCGAGGGTAGTGGCAGCCGCCAGAAACCAGAACAGCGAGAGCGACACGCCCCAGTGGGTACTGCTGGAGAGCAGCAGCAAACCGGCGATGGCGATGGGCAGGGTGAGCCAGTAGTGGCGGCCGGGCTTGGCCCGAAAGGCTCCCCAGGCGGCCAGCGGGGCCATCAGAGTGGCGACGCTCATGATAAAGGCGCCGCTGCCCAGTGCATCGCTCTGGCTGATGGCGGTGACCCACAGCAGCAGGCTGGCGCCGAGCAATGTGCCGCAGCCGGCGGCGCGCAGCAGTTGGGCGCGAGTCGGCGGTGGCTCGCGCAACCAGGCCAAGGGCAGCAAAAGCAGCGCCGCCAGCAGAAAGCGGCTGCCGATAAAGGCGGCGGGGGGCAGTTCGCGGATTGCCTCTTTCGAGAAGAGCCAGCCGGCAGCGGCCAGCAGGGTGACCAGTACCATCAGCAGCAGGGGAGTGCGGTTCATCGGGGTCGTCATGGTGAAATGGAGGGGAAAGCATAAAGGAAAGGCGCCAGGTATTGCTACCTGACGCCTTTCGCATCTGCCTTGAACCGCCGTCGCGGCTCGCGGCCAGCAATCAGTTCATGCCGTAACGCTTGAGCTTCTTGCGCAGGGTGCCACGGTTGATACCCATCATCACGGCAGCGCGAGTCTGGTTACCACGGGTGTACTGCATGATCACGTCCAGCATCGGCGCTTCGACTTCGGAGAGAACCATATCGTACAGATCAATCACTTCCTGACCGTTCAACTGGGCCAGGTAGTTACGCAGGGCCTGTTGCACAGAGTCACGCAGGGGGCGCTGGGTCGGCTCGGCAGCGTGATTGTGAGTAGTTGTTACCAATGCATCAGAAGTCAGGGTTTGTTCGAACATATTCGGTCGGCTCTTTAGTTATCTTGTTAACCTAATCCATCGAAATACGCTTCGAGTGCCTCAAGTTGCGCGTCTGCGCAATCCAGGGCATTGAAGTGCTTACGGAATTCTCGGCCCGTCTCTTCTTCATCCAGATACCAGCCCACGTGTTTACGGGCTATGCGCGCTCCCAGATATGCACCATAAAACCGGTGCAGGTTGGTTACATGCTCGTTCATCAGGGTGCGAACCTCTTCCCTCTCGGGAGGCGGCAGCTTGGTGCCCGTCTCAAGAAAATGACGGATTTCCCGGAAAATCCAGGGTCGTCCTTGCGCAGCTCGGCCGATCATCACGGCGTCGACACCGGTATAGTCGAGGACATACCGGGCTTTTTCCGGACTGTTGATGTCACCATTGGCGACAACAGGAATCGATACGGCCTGCTTAATCGCCCTGATCGTGTCGTACTCCGCTTCGCCCTTGTAGAGGCAGGCACGGGTACGACCATGCACGGCAAGGGCCGCGATACCGCAATCTTCGGCGATTCGGGCGATCTCCACGCCATTGCGGTTATCCGGATCCCATCCTGTGCGGATCTTCAAGGTGACAGGCACCTCCACTGCATCAACCACGGCCCGGCAAATTGCTTTGACCTGATCGGGGGCACGCAGCAGGGCAGAACCTGCCAACTTCTTATTCACTTTTTTTGCCGGACATCCCATGTTGATGTCGACGATCTGTGCGCCCTGCTCCACGTTGTAGCGGGCAGCAAACGCCATCATCTCGGGGTCGGCTCCGGCAATCTGGACCGATCGCAATCCGCCTTCTGCAGAGTGATCCATCCTCATCCGGGTTTTCTGGGTATCCCAGACATCCGGGTTGGCCAGCAGCATCTCGGAAACGGCCATGCCAGCCCCCAATCGCAAACAAAGTTCACGGAATGGTCGGTCAGTTACACCGGCCATGGGAGCCACAATCAAGGGAGTTTCAAGCGTGTGGGGACCTATCTGCATTCCACGGTTACCATCGGCTTAGGGCGGCGTATATTACGCATTTTTTAGGCAGGAGAAAAGGTTAGTATTTGAGCGTCAGCCATTTTTTTCTGAAAAAAACGTCGCGCCAAGGCTTGCAAATTCTGGAGTTATTGAAAAACGGCCAGATTGCCGGAGACTGATCGCTGTACCATTCGGGTCGGACGCCTGCATAATTGTCAGTCCACTTGCAGGCCCGCTTTGCGTTATGATAGCGGGCTTAAGTCGAGCAAATGCTCCAAACATTTATGCAACAAAAGCGGATTGGGGATCTATGACGTCAAGGTTCATTAAATCACTCTGGCCGTGTCTGATGGGGGCCATGCTGGGGTCGGCGCAGGCGCAAACCATCAGTTTTGGCGAAGCCTGGACCCGGGTCATCCAGCAGGATGAAGGGTTGGCTGCCGAGCAGGCCGGGGTCGATCGGGCCAAACAGCTGCGCGAGGCGGCCAAGGATATGTATCTGCCCAAGTTGGATCTGGGGGCCAGCTATACCCACCTCGATCAGCCGATGGAACTTGATCTGATGGATCTCAACCCCATCGCCAGCCATCCAGAGCTGGGTGAGAAACTCAGCAAAATTTTGGCTGGGAGGGGGGCTAACCTCAGTCCCAATGACTTCGTTACCCCGCTGACCAAACAGAACGTGGTGACCAGCTCGGTCAAGATGCTGTGGCCGCTGTTTGCCGGTGGCCGCATCGATGCGGCGCAAGATATCCGCCAGGCGCAGGTGAGCGAGGCGCAGCAGCTGCTGGTGCTCAAACAGCAAGCCACTTTCGAGAGCCTCTCCCAGACCTATTTCGGCGTCGTGCTGGCCGCTCAGGTAGTGCAGACCAAGCAGGAGATCGAAGAGGGGCTGGCCCACCATCTGGATCACGCCAAGAAGCTTGAAGCTCAGGGCCAGATCGCCAGGGTGGAGCGGCTCTCCGCCCAGTCGGCCTATGATCGGGCCCGCATCGATACCCAGAAGTCACGCCGTGGCCTCGAGATCGCCGAGCTGGCCCTCGGCCATATGCTCAAGCTGTCCCGCGCCGAGCCCGACAGCGGCCTGTTCGTCAACCAGGAGCTGCCGCGCCTCGAGGGGCTGGTGAGCCAGACCCTCGAGGTGCACCCCGGCCTCAAGCTGCTCAACGCCAAGAAAGAGCAGGCCAAGGGGATGATCCGGATGGAGAAGGGCAAATATGCCCCCGAAGTATTCCTGTTCGGCAACTACAACCTCTATGAAGATGATTCACTGGCCGCCAAGACCGCGCCGGACTGGCTGGTGGGGGTGGGTGTCAGCATGCCGCTGGTGAGCCGCGATGGCCGATCCGAGACGGTGCAGGCAGCCAAGAGCGCCGAGCTGCAAGTCAATCTGCTGCAGGCCAAGACCCGCCAGGATCTGGAGTTGCTGGTAGAGAAGACCTGGCGCGAAGCGGCGCAGGGGCTGGAGGAGTATCAATCCCTCTCTTCCACTCAGGCGTTGGCAGAGGAGAACGTGTTACTGCGGGACAAGGCCTTCGGTCAGGGGCTCTCTACCTCCCTTGATGTGGTGGATGCCCAAAACCAGCTGGCGGGGGTCAAGACCCAGCGCGCAGCGGCGGCCTATCAATATGTGGTGTCGCTGGCCCGTCTGCTGGCGCTCTCCGGCCAGATGAACAGTTTCAATCAATATCAGCACGGTCAGGTGATCGAGGTGAACTCATGATCGCACTCCAGTCCGTTCCTTTTTCTATCTCTGTTTCGACCGCCAAGGGTCGCCCGTTTGTCGAGGTGAAGTGATTAGCCATCCCCCCATCAAAAAGAAGATGAGCCAGGGTAAACCGCTGTTGTTGCCGCTGGCGCTGGTGATCCTGGTGGTGTGGCTCGGCTGGCGCTTCTGGCTCGCTTATCAGCCCGAGCCGGTGCATCTGCAAGGGCAGATTGAAGCGCAGCAATATTCGGTCTCCTCCAAGGTGCCGGGCCGCATCGACGAGGTGCTGGTTAAAAAGGGCGATCAGCTGACCAAGGATCAACTGGTCTTTACCCTGGCGAGCCCCGAGATTGAAGCCAAGCTGAGCCAGGCCAAGGCCGGTGAGGCCGCTGCGGGTGCGCTGGCGCAAGAGGCGGAGAAGGGGGCCCGTGCCCAACAGATCGCTGCCGCCAAGGATCAGTGGCAAAAAGCCAAGGCTGCCGCCCAGCTGCGTGGCAAGACCTATGAGCGGGTTGCCAGCCTGCACCGCGACGGCGTAATGCCGCTGCAAAAGCGCGATGAGGCCTGGACTGCCTGGCAAGCTGCACGCTACAGCGAAGGGATGGCGTGGCAACAGTACCAGATGGCGTTGGAAGGGGCGCGGGAAGAGACCAAGATCGCCGCTCGCGAGAAGGCCAAGATGGCGGCGGGTTCCGTGGCCGAGGTTGAGGCCTATCTGGCCGACACCCGCATCACCAGTCCCCACAATGGTGAAGTGAGTCAGGTGTTGCTGCGTAGCGGCGAGCTGGCGCCGCAAGGCTTCCCGGTTGTGACCCTGCTCGATATGAGCGATGCCTGGGCCCAGTTCCACGTGCGCGAGGATCTGCTGCCCCGCTTCCCGGTGGGTACCGAGTTCGATGCCCGCATCCCGGGCCTTGGCGATCAGATGGTGCGCTTCAAGGTGACCCATGTGGCCGTGATGGGGGATTTTGCCACCTGGCGTGCCACCGATACCCGTCAGGGTTTCGATATGAAGAGCTTCCAGGTGGAGGCTCGCCCGCTGCAACCGGTTGAGGGGCTGCGGGTTGGCATGAGTGTGCTGGTTGAACTCTGATGGGACGTGAATTTCGGCTGCTGTGGCAGGATCCCTTCAGTCGTGCCCTGATGAGCTGGGTGCCGTTGCTGCTGATGGGGATCCTCTGCTGGATCTTCTCGGCAGGATTGGCCCGCGACCTCAAGGTGGGGCTGGTGGATCTCGACCACAGCATGCTCTCGCGCCAGCTCGCCTTCTCGCTGGATGGCTCAGCGGGGCTCAAGGTGGCGCAACAGTTCGACTCCATCGATGCCGGTGCCCACGCCCTGCGCGGTGGCGACATCTATGCGCTGGTGGTGATCCCCAACCATCTGGAGCGGGATGCCCGTCAGGGCACCCAGCCGCAGGTGACGGTGTTCAACAACGGCCAGTTCATCCTCATCGCCAAGCTGGTCAACTCGGCGCTGGCGCAGGTGGTAGGCACTCTCAACGGTCAGGTCGGTGTGCTGGAGGCGATGGCCGATGGCAAGGCGCTGCCCGGCGCACTCGGGCAGTCGGTGCCCATCAGCAGTCAGGTGACGGCGATCTATAACCTCAACTCCAGCTACGCCCAGTTTCTGCTGAGCGCCATTCTGCCTGCGGTGTGGCAGATCCTGGTGGTGCTGTTTGGCCTCAATGCACTGGCCCGTACCGATCGGCTGGGGCTGGACTGGACTACTCGCGGGGTCTGGTTTGGTCTCTGGCGCACCCTGCTGCCCCACGTGCTGATTGGCTGGGTGTGGGGGATTGTCTGGACGCTGCTGCTGTTCAAGGGCTTCTCCTACCCCATGCACGGCAGATGGCTGGTGCTGGTGGTGGGTCTGGGGCTCGCCTCGGCAGCCTGCGTCACCATGGGGGCCTTTTTCTACGGCATCATCCGGGATCCGGCGCGCGCCCTGTCGCTGGCGGGGGCTTACACTGCGCCCGGTTTCGCCTTTATGGGGGTCACCTTTCCGGTGAGTGCCATGGGAGATTTCGCCCGCTTCTGGCGCAGCCTGTTGCCGGTCTCTCACTATGTGGAGCTGCAGATTGGTCAGAGCAACTACGGTCTGCCTCTCGCATCGGCGTTGCCGCAACTGGGGGCGCAGCTGCTGTTTCTGCTCCCCCTGCTGCTGGTGGTACGCCGTTACAAGCAGCAGGCCGAGCTGGCCCGTCAATCAGCCGCAGTGGCGAGCGCCGAAAAGGAGCCTGAGTGATGCTGGGATTTGTCGATCTGTTGCGCCTAGAGCTGCGCACCCTGCTGGCGGATCGCGCCATCATGCTGACCCTGTTTGGCGGGGTGATCTTCTACTCGTTTCTCTATCCCCAGCCCTATCTGCATCAGCTGCCGCGGGAAGAGGCGGTGGTGGTGGTCAACGAGGATGGCAGTCAGTTGTCCCGTCAGCTGGAGTTTATGGCCGATGCCACGCCGCAGGTGAAGCTGGTAGCGCGGGCCAATTCGCTGGATGAAGCGCGGCAGCTGATGATGGCCGGGAAGGCGAGCGGGATCCTGCATATTCCCAACCACTTCTATCGGGATCTGATGCTGGGCAAGAGCGTCACCCTGAGCTATGCCGGTGATGCCTCCTACTTTCTGGTCTACGGCACCATTGCCGAGGGGTTGGCGCAGGCCGGTGGCACTCTCGCCGCGCAGGTGAAGGTGGTGCGGCTGTTGAGCCACGGCGAGGCGCTGCCACAAGCGGCCATGGGCTGGAATGCGGTGGCCCTCAACGTGGTGCCGGTGTTCAACCCCACCATGGGCTATGTGAACTACGTGGTGCCGGCGGTGTTCGTGCTGATCCTCCATCAGGTGTTGCTGATGGGGGCGGGGATCCTGGGGGCGACCCAGAACCAGCGCTGTTGCCGCGGCGAGCATGGTTACTGGCAAAGCGCGCCGGTGTTGCCGCTGCTGCTGGCCAGAACCCTGGTGCTGGCGGGGTTGTTCCTGCTGCCGGTGAGCTACTTCCTCGGCTTCTGCTTCGATCACTACAACATCGCTCGTCATGCCGATCCGCTGGAGCTGTGGCTGTTCGCCCTGCCATTCCTGCTGGCGACCTGCTGGTTTGGCGTGGTGCTCGGCGCGATATTTACCCGGCGGGATCTGCCGACTCAGGTGGTGCTGATCTCCTCCCTGCCGCTGGTTTTTCTGGCGGGCTTTATCTGGCCGCTCGAGCTGATCCCGGCGCCTCTCAACTGGCTGGCTCAGTGGGTGCCCACTATCCCCGCCATCGAGGGTTTTCTGCGCCTCAACCAGATGGAGGCCGACTTTGCGCAGGTCTCCCGTTACTGGTGGCAACTGTGGGGACTGGCGCTGCTCTACGGCGCGCTGGCCTGCCTGCTGCTGCGTTGGCGGCAGCAGTCGCTGCCGGTTGCTCGCCCGTCAGTCGCGCAGGGTGAAACAACCGCCGGTTAAGCGGGATAGGGCAAGCGCCCGTGAGATGGCGTGTGCGGTAAAGCGAAAACGGTCAGCCCTTGGGCTGACCGTTTTGTTATGTGGTGGGGTTAAGCAGTTGTACTGCTGTTTTAGCCACGCTGGAGCGTGGGATCCCCGATGGCGTAGATCTGCCCCACCGCAGGCTCATCCGCCAGCAGACGCAGCCCTTGGGTGGCCACATCGGCGCGGCGTACTAGTCCGTGTACCTCCTTGCCCTGACTCAGCTCGGCGCGGCTGGTGGCGTCGCCATCCTGCAGGCCCGCCGGGCGCAGAATGGTCCATGCGAGGGCGCTGGTCTGCAGCCAGCTCTCCGCCAGACTCTTGAGACGCACCTCGTGACCGAAGGCGGCGCGGGCCCGCTGCGGCAGATATTGCCAGCTGTCGCCACAGCCGAGGGAGGTGACCAGCAGCAGCCGTTTCAGGCCTGCCTGCTCCATGGCATCGATCACATGACGGTTGCCCTGATAGTCCACCGGCGCGGCCTGACGGAAGCTGCCCAGTGTAGATACGACCTGTGCATCTTGCCCTGCCAGAGCACATGCCTGCTGCACCGCAGCCGGATCCAGCGCATCCCCTTCGATCACCTCAACTCCCAGCGCACTCAGTTCCATGGCCATCTCGGGGCTGCGCACCAGCGCAACGACCCGGTGACCCTGGCTCAGGGCGTGATAAGTAAAGGCGCGGCCGAGCCCGCGGCTGGCTCCGAAAATCAGTGTGGTTGGCATAGATGAGCTCCCTTGGCAAAAGGGGCTAGCCTAGTGGCTTGTTCGCTTGCTGTAAATGAGAGTTGTTTCTATTTGTGAGCTGACAGGGAGGAGAGAGTGCGAGCCGCCAGCGACTCGCACTCTTTGAGAGGGATCAGCCGTTGTAGTTGCCGATGCCGGGGCGACGGCTGGGACCGCTCAGGTGGATATCCACCGGATTGAATGCCTTGATCGCTTCATAGCTGAAATCACCGATCGCCTGATGCAGGGTCTGGGGCGTGTGGTTGGTGATGATGATGACGCTCTTTGACAGGTTGCGACGGCGGCGCAGCAGGTGGCCGAGGAAGCTGGACTGGCTCTCCGCCATCTTGGCGCGGTTGGCCGATACCTCATCGATGATCAGCAGATCCACCTCTTCCAGCGCGCGGCGGTACTGGTTGCGCTCATCCTGGTCGGGGATGACGTTGAAGAACAGCCGATCGACGATGGAGGCCCACTGCTGGAAGATCACCGATTTCTGGTGACGGGCGATCAGCTCATGCGCCACCGCTCCCGCCAGCGTTGACTTGCCGGTGCCGTAGTCGCCGTAGATCAGCATGCAGCCGCCACCGCTCTTCTCCCAGTGCTCGAAGCCGCTGATAAAGTAACGGGCTGTTTCGATGGGGTATTGCAGCGCCGGGTCACCGGCATCCATCTTGTCAAATACCCAGTCAGGGTTGAGGTCGGCCTGGGCGATCAGCTTCTGGATCCGCTCCTGACGGGCTGCCTTCTGCAGCTCGCGCACCTCGGCGTTGGCCTTGGCGTCGTACTCCTTGCGCAGGGTCTCGTAGTCATACTGGCCGCCACCGGTCTCTTGTTGCAGGCGACGAATGCGCTCCAGCAGGCCACCCACATGGCGGCTCAATTCCGGGTCGTGAATGCGGTGATCCTGCTTGGCCTTGGCGATCTTCTGGCGCTTGGCTTCGATCTCTTCCAGCTCCTGGCGCAGGGGATCTTGCGGGTCAGTCATGGAATGCTCCTTCTGCTCGATCAGGGATGGGTAGACAAGGGGTTGATTCTGCCTGCAGGCGGGGGCCGCTATCAATCATTATCCGGCTCCTGCTGCGCTGCGGGTTCTTGCGTCTGCTGTTGGGCCAGTCGCTTGGCCTCTTCAATCATCTGTT
The DNA here is from genome assembly GCF_051919525.1 of Aeromonas sp. 6P. Taxonomy (NCBI): domain Bacteria; kingdom Pseudomonadati; phylum Pseudomonadota; class Gammaproteobacteria; order Aeromonadales; family Aeromonadaceae; genus Aeromonas; species Aeromonas sp. 6P. The sequence continues at coordinate 739,008 of NZ_JBQBEO010000002.1, forward strand.
GGGCCCGTTTGCTGGGGCCCGACTCTGCCGGTGCCGGCGTCACCTGCTGGTAGCCCTGCACCTCCATCGGTTTGCGACGGGTATAGCGGCGGGTCTTGAGGGCGCGAATAAACTTGAGCATCCATTGATGCTGGGAGTCGAACACCTCGGGGCGCCCCAGCCAGTAGGCGATAAACTCCCCCAGATCCTCTTCGCTATAGCTGGCATCGATCACCCCGCACAGACGGGCGAGGGCGGGCAGCTCTTCGTCCGGACGCCATTGCAGATGCATCTGGAAGGGGCGCTCCGGCAGCGGGCTGCGCAATTTCTGGGTCAGCAGTGGCAACTGGAACGGGCACTGATGGTAGTGCTCACTCTCGGGCTGAGCCTCGACTTGCAGCAGGCCCGCCTCCATCAGTTCATCGAACAGCTCGGTGAGCTGGCGGGCATTGACCTGAAACGAAAAGCCGCAGGGATCTCCCGGATCGACCACTGCCAGCGCCCGACCCAGCTCGGGATAGTTGAGCCTTGCCGCCTGATTTTCCAGCACCAGTCGGCGCAGCTGCAGGGTATAGAGACTGCGGGCCGGATGGGACAATCTTGGGTGGGCAAGGGCACTGTATTCGGCTGGGGTCATGGTCTTCTTTATGAGCTGGAGTGGGGGGCATTATCCCTTATGGCGCCCACTTGCACAATTCGGATGGCGGTCGTAGTCGTGGGGCCACCCGAGCGAATAGAGCTGCGCGGGCAGATAGGGTTCTCTTGATGCCATCGTATGATCGAGGTCTACTTTTGACGCAGGGTTTCCGCGCTGACCACACTTTTGAGCTAGTCTTAATACCTAAATAACCAATTGACTAATAAGAGCTTTATCAAGATGTCAAAAGCCGGGCTACGGATCCTGGTGGTGGAGGACGAGGCCGTTTTTCGCCACTCGTTAGTGAGTTACCTCGCACGGGACGGGGCAACGGTGTTTCAGGCCGAAGATGGTATTGAGGGGCTATCGGCGGCGGCCCTCTACCATCCTGATGTGGTGCTCTGCGATCTCAATATGCCCAATATGGATGGCCACGAGGTGATCGCCTGCCTCTCTGCGCGCTATCCCCATATTCCGGTTATCGTCATTTCGGCCCAGAGCACCATGGAGGCAGTCGCCAGCGCCTTGCGTGCCGGTGCGCGGGACTATCTGCTCAAACCCCTTGAGGATTACGCGCTGGTCGAGCGCAGTATCGAACAGTGTCTCAACGGCAGCGCCAACCGGGCGCAGCAGCTGGAGCTGATGGATCACATCGACTATTTCAGTGTCCACGACAAGGCGGCCAGCCGTCTGCTGGCGGGGCTCAAGCCGCCGGGCTTGCAGGAGTGGGGCCCCTGGCAGGTCACGTTCAAGGGGCTGGGGCAGCTGTTTATTCCCGATACCTTTAAGGTGGAAGATAAGCTGCTGGTGCTGGTGATGGAGCTGCCGATCATGGGGACGGATGCGGCATTTTGTGGTGCGCTGGTGCGATCCTTGATGAATGTCCCCTACCGCCAGTTTCAGCAGAACGAGAGCCGGTTGCTGAGCCAGCCGCACCGGTTGCTCGACTACCTCAACCATCAGTTGATGGCGTCCGGGCTTCGCCACTCTTTTGCCATGGCGGCGCTGCTGTTTGATCAGCATGATGGGCTGGTGTTTGCCAACGCAGGGCTCACTTCTCCCCATTGGCTGATGCGCTCCGGTGGCTTGCCCCTTGGCCTGATGCGCAGTAGCCACTACGCCCTGCACAAACGTAGCTGGCATGAACCGTTCGCCCTGCAGTTTCGCAGCGACAGCGGCGGCTCGCTGGATGTGCAGGTTCGTCATCACTGATGCCGCCTGATAAACAGGCTAAAACAAACAGGGCGCCGATGGGCGCCCTGTTTGTTGTTTGCAATCCTGACCGTTTAGACGGTGGCGGAATGCAGTTTTTTCTCTTGCGCTTGCGGCTCTTTGGCCGGGCCTTCGGCACCGTGCATCCAGTAAACCAGGCGGTTGGCCATGGTCAGCAGGATCAGGGCGCTCAGTATCGCAGCCAGGGCGATGCCACCGAAGATGGCGATCGGACCGGCTTCACCTACGAAGGAGCCGATAAAGCCCGCAGCGTAGTTGGCCAAGGCAACGAAGCCAAACCAGGCACCCATCATCAGGGAGGCCAGACGCAGCGGAGCCAGCTTGGTCACCATGGAGAGGCCAATCGGGGAGAGGCAGAGCTCGCCCAGGGTGTGGAACAGGTATGCGCCAACCAGCCAGAACATGGAGGTCTTGACGGTGTTGTCACCACCTTGCTGCAGCACGGCACCAACCATGAACAGGAAGCCGATAGCCAGGAACAGCAGACCCATGGCGAATTTCACCGGAGAGTTCGGCTCTTTCTTGCCTAGCTTGATCCAGATGGCCGCAACGACCGGTGCCAGGGTGATAATGAAGAAGGGGTTCAGGGACTGGAACCAAGCGGTCGGCACTTCGAAGCTGCCGATCATGCGGTCGGTATACTCCTGGGTGTAGAGGTTCATCAGACCACCGGCCTGCTCGAAACCGGCCCAGAAGATGATGGTGAACAGACCCAGTACCAGAATAACCTTGATGCGATCCACTTCCTGCTTGGTCAGCGGTGCTTTCTGCTCGGTAGTACGCAGGGCTGCTGCGCGCTGGGCGGCAGTGACACGACCGATGTCACCCAGGAAACGTTGGGCCATGGTGGCCTGGATCACCAGAGAGAGCAGCATACCGATACCGGCGCCGACGAAGGCTGCTTGCCAGCCGTAGGCGGTGGCAGCAGCACCACAGATCACACCTGCCAGCAGGGAACCCAGGTTGATGCCCATGTAGAAGATGGTGAAAGCACCATCACGGCGGTGATCGCCCTCTTCATAGAGGTCACCCACCATGGTGGAGATGTTCGGTTTGAACAGGCCGTTACCCACGATCAGCAGCGCGAGGCCCGCGTAGAACATGGTGTTGACCATATCCGGGAACATGGCGTGGGGCAGTGCCAGAGTGAACTGACCTGCGGCCATCAGTACGGCACCGATCAGGATGGCGCGACGTTGACCCAGGAAGGTGTCAGCCAGCCAGCCGCCGATCAGCGGAGTGATATAAACCAGACCGGTATAGATACCGTAGAGTTTGAGGGCATCTGCCTGACTCCAGCCCAGACCGCCGTTGGCAGTCAGGTCGGTCAGATAGAGCACCAGCACGGCACGCATGCCGTAATAGGAGAATCTCTCCCACAGTTCGGTACTAAAGAGCAAAAAAAGCCCTTTAGGGTGACCTAAAAAGGTCCCTTTTGACGGGTTATTCATTGGAACTTCCACCTGTGTCTTATATTTATTTGAGTTTTTTATGCAAGGGCGAGAAACACGCCTCAATCCTTATAGAGCATGTGTGAATAAATTACAACATTATGATTTGCTGAGAGTTTATTTACTCTTGATTGATTTTTTGTTGCAAAAATGAAAAAGGAGCATCATTTGATGCTCCTTAAATACGTCTATAAAAAACAGATTTATCAGCGATTACAACTGCTTGACGAACTGCTTCAGCCAGCCGATGAATTCACCATTCAGCTCGTGATGGCGCACACCATATTCCACATTGGCTTTCATGTAGCCGAGCTTGCTGCCGCAATCGTGGCTCTTGCCCTTCATGAAGTAGGCGTTGACCTGCTCCTGCTCCATCAGCATGGCGATGGCATCGGTCAGCTGGATCTCGTCACCGGCACCGGCCGGGGTCTTCTCCAGCAGCGGCCAGATATTGGAGGAGAGGACATAACGACCCACCACCGCCAGATTGGAGGGGGCTTCGTCACGGGGTGGCTTCTCGACAATGGCCTGCATCGGCAGGGACATCCCCTCGCTCAGGGCCTCGCCCTTGATGTCGGCGATGCCGTACTTGTCCACTTCGCTTTCGGGAACCGCTTCCACCATGATCTGGCTGATCTGGTTCTCTTCGAACATGTGTACCATCTCGGCCAGGTTGTCTTTTTTCGGGTCGCTGGCCACTTCATCAATCAGTACATCCGGCAGCAGCACGGCGAAGGGGTTGTCACCGATCAGCGGGCGGGCGCAGAGCACCGCGTGGCCCAGACCTTTGGCCTCACCCTGACGGACGTGCATGATGGTGACGTCTTTCGGGCAGATCTGTTGCACCTCTTCCAGCAGTTGACGCTTGACCCGCTTCTCTAGGGTAGCTTCCAGTTCGAAACTCTTGTCGAAGTGGTTTTCGATGGAGTTCTTGCTCGAGTGGGTGACCAGCACGATCTCTTTGATCCCGGCGGCGATGGCTTCGCGCACTACGTACTGGATCAGCGGTTTGTCGACCACCGGCAACATCTCTTTCGGGATGGCCTTGGTGGCTGGCAGCATACGGGTACCCAGACCGGCTACCGGGAGCACGGCCTTGCGAACTGTCAGAGGAGTCTTTTTCATGGAAAACTATCCAGCGGGATTAAAGTGTGGCCATGATACTCCAAGAAAAATGGGGCAGCCACAGGCTACCCCATTCGTATATGCAGAGCTCGGACGTTATTTGACGATGATCATGTCACGGTTGGCTTCCAGCGTGGCTGGGCCAATGCCATTGACATCTGCCAGCTGATCGACCGAGGTGAACTTTCCCTGTTTTTCCCGATAGTCGACGATGGCTTGTGCCTTCTTGTCGCCAATCCCTTTCAGGCTGGTGAGTTCGGCAAGGGTGGCCGTATTGATATTCAGCTTGCCGGACTCCTTGGCGACCTCGGCTGTGGTTGTTTGCTTGGGCGCTGCCTTATCTACGGCCAGCACAGGTTGGCTGAACAGGGGCAAGCAGGCCAGCAGCATAACTGCAGAGAGCTTCTTCATCAGCATTTCCATTCCTCCATGATGTGGATATTGCCGAGTGGCACATTGATGAATAGCGTATCGAACGGGTCTTTTTCACTGCTATTTCTAACAGGTCAAATCCTCATGCCGATGGCGAAATATTTGCTATAAGCGCTTCGCTATGAATGCCTTCATATATCCAACCTTATGATCTTGAATCTATTTTAGATACATCTTTAAGGTGGCGGGCACGCTTTCCCGCGGCGCTACGCTCGAGACATTTCTGGCACATCACATGGCATTATTCTGTGCAACACTGCGCTGATGGCATGTTTCACTGGTCTTCAAAAGAGAACTAAGAAAAAAGGCTGCTCACCTGGGGTGAGCAGCCTTTGTGATCGGTTTTTTCAGGCTAGAGCTGATTAAGCTTGTTCGTCAGCCTGGGCAGCCTGGATACCGGTCAGGGCGATGGTGTAGACGATGTCGTCAACCAGGGCACCACGGGAGAGGTCGTTGACCGGCTTGCGCATGCCTTGCAGCATCGGGCCGATGGAGACCAGGTCAGCGGAACGCTGCACCGCCTTGTAGGTGGTGTTACCTGTGTTCAGATCCGGGAACACGAACACGGTGGCTTTACCGGCAACCGGTGAGTTCGGTGCCTTGGACTTGGCCACGTTCTCCATGATGGCCGCATCGTACTGCAGCGGGCCGTCGATGATGAGGTCGGGGCGCTTGGCCTTGGCCAGCTCGGTCGCTTCACGCACTTTCTCTACATCGGCACCGGCGCCAGAGGTACCGGTGGAGTAGGAGATCATGGCGACGCGCGGCTCGATGCCGAACGCGGCAGCAGAGTCGGCGGACTGGATAGCGATCTCGGCCAGCTGCTCGGCAGTCGGATCCGGGTTGATCGCGCAGTCACCGTAGACCAGCACCTGGTCAGGCAGCAGCATGAAGAAGATGGAGGAGATCAGGGAAGAGCCCGGAGCGGTCTTGATGATCTGCATCGGCGGACGGATGGTGTTGGCAGTGGTGTGCACCGCGCCGGATACCAGGCCGTCCACTTCGTTGCGCTCCAGCATCATGGTACCCAGTACCACGTTGTCTTCCAGCTGCTCGCGGGCAACCACTTCGGTCATGCCCTTGTTCTTGCGCAGCTCGACCAGACGCGGCACATAGCGCTCGCGCACAACGGCCGGATCGATGATTTCGACGCGATCGGTCAGAACTACACCCTGCTGCTCGGCAACACGACGGATCTCTTCCGGGTTACCCAGCAGCACTGGGCGGGCAATGCCACGCTCGGCACAGATGGCGGCAGCCTTGATGGTGCGCGGCTCGTCGCCTTCCGGCAGCACGACACGCTTGTTGGCCTGACGGGCCAGCTCGGTCAGCTGATAACGGAATGCCGGCGGGCTGAGACGACGGGAACGGGTAGAGCTGACGGTCAGCGACTCGATCCAGTGCTTGTCGATGTGGCCAGCCACATAGTCCTGCACCAGCTCGATACGCTCGCGGTCATCTTCCGGAATATCGACGTTGAAGTTCTGCAGGCTGACGGCGGTCTGCCAGGTGTTGGTACCGGTCATCATGATCGGCAGGCCGGTGGCCATAGCCTGTTGGCACAGCGCCATGACCTGCGGCTCCGGATGATAGTTACCGGTCAGCAGCAGGGCGCCCAGCTTGACGCCGTTCATGGCGGAGAGGCAGGCGGAGACGATAACGTCAGAGCGGTCGCCGGAGGTCACCAGCAGGCTGCCCGGACGGAAGTGCTCGACCATGTTGTGGATGGAGCGGGCACAGAAGGTCACGGTCTGCAGGCGGCGGCTGTCCAGCTCGCCCTTGTGCAGGATCTTGGCGGCCAGATGCTTGGCGAGATCCTTGGCGCGCGGGGCGATCAGCTGGGTGTTCCAGGGGATGCAACCCAGGATGCGCAGCGGGCTCTTGCCAAACACTTGCAGCACTTCCAGGTTGTGAGCTGCGTCAGAAGCGTGGTGATGGGCTTCGAACATCTCGGTCAGGTCAGGGCGGGTTACGCCATGCTCGTCAACCGGCGCGCCAACCTTGTTGATCACGCAGCCAACGATGCGGGGGTTGTTGACACCACCGAAGTTGGAGCAGGCCAGTTCGATGCGCTCTTTCAGCTTCTGGCTGGAGTCATGGCCCGGGTGGGTCACGAATACCATGTCAGCGTCCAGCGCCTTGGCAACGTCGTAGTTCAGCTTGTTGGCAAAGGGCTGCTTGTCGGTCGGCACCATACCTTCGACAACCAGCACTTCGGCACCACTGGATTTCACGTGCTCTTCGAAGCGGGCAACGATCTCTTCCAGCAGGATATCGGTGTTGCTGGAGCTGATCATGTTCTCGGCGTAGGAGAGGGTGAAGGGCTCGGGCGGGTTGATGTTGGCAGCAGCGCGGATAACGGCGGTTGAGCGCTCGGCACCGGTTTCACCCGGACGCGGCTGGGCAACCGGTTTGAAGAAGCTGACATTGACACCGTGACGCTCCATGGCGCGAACAACGCCCAGACTCACGGAAGTTACGCCGACACCAGTGCCGACCGGGATAAGCATAATAGTGCGTGCCACTTTATACCCCTTGTTCATTTTTTGGGATCAGGAAAAGGCCGCCCTGGTGGGCGGCCTCGAGTTACTGCGTCAATTAAGCGCCGACCAGTTCCAGCGCGTCGTGGGCGATAACCCACTCTTCGTTGGTCGGGATAACCAGGGCCTTGGTAGAACCAGCCTTGGTGATCTCGCCACCCTTGCCGAAACGAGCCTTCAGGTTGGCGTCGTGATCAACGTCAAAGCCCAGCAGACCCAGCTTGTTCAGGGTGATTTCACGGATCGGGGCGGAGTTTTCACCGATACCACCGGTGAAAACAACGGCGTCCAGACGACCGTCCATGGCGGCAGCGTAGGCGCCGATGTACTTGGCCAGGCGATAGCAGTAAACGTCCATAGCACGCTTGGCTTCTTCTTTGCTGTCGTAGTTGTCTTCAACGAAACGGCAGTCGGAGGTCACTTCGGTCAGACCCTGCAGGCCGGACTCTTTGGTCAGCATGGTGTTGATATCGGCCACGCTCATGCCCAGCTTGTCGTGCAGGAAGAAGATGATGGCCGGGTCCAGATCGCCGGAGCGGGTACCCATCACCAGACCTTCCAGCGGGGTCAGACCCATGGAGGTATCAACAGATTTGCCGTTCTTGATAGCGCAGACGGAACCGCCGTTGCCCAAGTGGCAGTTGATGATGTTCAGCTCTTCAACCGGCTTGTTCAGCTGCTTGGCAGCTTCCAGGCTGATGTAGTAGTGGCTGGTGCCGTGAGCGCCGTAGCGACGGATGCCGTTCTCTTTGTAGAGCTTGTACGGCAGGGCGTACAGGAAGGCTTCTTCCGGCATGGTCTGGTGGAACGCGGTATCGAATACGGCCACGTTCTTGTCAGCCAGCGCCGGGAATACGCGGCGAGCTTCACGGATACCGATCAGGTGAGCCGGGTTGTGCAGAGGTGCGTACGGAACAGCAGCTTCGATGCCGGCAATCACGTCTTCGCAGATGACAACGGAAGAGGTGAAGCGCTCGCCACCGTGAACAACACGGTGACCGATGGCGATCAGGTTCTTGGACAGTTCCGGATTGAGCGGCAGGATCTTGTTGACGATGAAGTCCAGCGCTTCCTGGTGAGCGGCACCCGCGCCCAGATCGGCACTGCCTTTCTCGCCATTCAGTTTCCACTTGATGCGGGCATCGTCGAGGTTGAAGCACTCGGCCAGGCCGGACAGCAGGTCATCACCGGTGGTTGCGTCAATGACGGCAAACTTCAGGGAAGAGCTGCCACAGTTAAGAACAAGAACCAGCTTACTCATGAATAAATCCTATCGCAGATTGGGTTGTGTAGGCGGATGCGTTGGACGCGGTGCGGCCAAAAACTTTCAACTTATCCTTATGAGGGTTGGCAATCTGTTGCTTGCCCCTTGTATAGTGATACAAGACCCGAAATCCAGACGTCCCTGACAGGTCAATAGCAAGAAGCTTTTGACGCAAAAATGGGCGTACAAAGGATAACCCGATTGTTGAAAAATAACAAAGTCATCCTCAACCTTTGTTACTTTGCATCAAATTTTGTCGAGGTTTTGCCGTTAGTACGTTCAAAAAGCGCTCGGAGGTAGTATGAGCATGAACATTTTTGGAACTAAGTTACAGCAAGGCCGCCATTATATGACGCTTTGGCCGCGCCGTCCCGAGCTCAATTCGATGTTTCCTGAAAATCGGGTGATCAAGGCGACCGAGTTCGCCCTCAAGGTGATCCCCGCGCTGGCGGTGCTGAGCGTGATGCTGCAGTTCCAGTTTGGCGAGCTGCACTACTGGCCCTCCGTCATCACATCCGTGCTGTTTCTGCTCAGCTTGCCGCTGCAGGGCTACTACTGGCTCGGCCAGCGTGCCGACACCCGTTTACCCCCGTCGCTGGCGAGCTGGTATCGGGAGATCAACGGCAAGATGAACGAGCAGGGTGGCCGTCGTCAGCTGGTGTCTCAGCCGCGCTATGAAGAGCTGGCCGATACCCTCAAGGCCGCCTTCCAGCAGCTCGATAAATCCTTTCTCTACGAATAACCCGTTTCAGATGCAAAAAGGCGCCAGTGGCGCCTTTTTTGTTGCGGCCGGTGTGCGGATCACGCTGCCAGTACCTTGCGGATCTCCTGAATGGAGAGCTTGTACTGACGGGGACACTGGCGCCATACAGTTAGCATCCGCTGGTACTTGTCGCGCATGGCGATGTCGCTGGAGAGCTCGTCGCACGGGCACTTGAGCTCGGGGAAGCGCTTGTCCACCTCCAGCAGGAAGCAGACGTAGTCAGCCAGTTCACGCTCCTGGCTGCGGCTGTAGCCGTTGAACTCCAGACGGCTGGCGTTGATCTCGCCCTGATCGGCGGCATCCAGATTGCCCCATGAGATGGCCAGTGCGTGGTGCAGCTCTAGGGTGTCGATTACCTCCTGGCAGGTAGCCAGATCCAGATGGCCGAAGCTCTTCTCCAGTTCGAGGATCTGCAGGCAGTAGCCGCGCTCGATAATGGTGCTGGCACGCTGGTAGAAGCCCGCTTTCTCCGGATTGAGTTTCGCCAGAATTTCGTACTGGTTGCTCAGGATCAAACGCTCTGTGTTGCTCATGTTCATGGGATATCTCGCTGGAAGATGACTCTGGAGCCACGTTAACTCATATATAAAATGAATTTTTTGATCTGGGGCGGGGGAGTTGGTGAGAAAAATCCGCTGGCAAGGGGCGGCTGGCCAGACAAAAAAGGCCTGCGTGGCAGGCCTTTCAAGGATGAAGGGGGAAAATTATCCCTTGAGGAAATCCAGCACCACCTGATGGTGATCGCTGGTTTTGAACTTGTCGAAGTGGTGGGCAATCTTGCCCTCTTGGTCGATGAGGAAGCTCTGGCGGTGAATGCCGTCATACTCCTTGCCCATGAACTTCTTCGGGCCCCAGACGCCAAAGGCATCGGCGACGGCGTGGTCTTCATCAGCCAGCAGGGTGAAGTTGAGCTGGTCCCGCTCTTCGAACTTTTTCAGACGTTTGGCCGGATCCGGGCTGATGCCAAGCACCACCACATTGAGGGCGGCCAGCTCGGCGTTCACATCGCGCAGGCTGCAGGCCTGGGTGGTGCAGCCGGGAGTCATCGCCTTGGGGTAGAAATAGACCAGCACCTTCTTGCCGCGCAGGCCAGCGAGGCTGACCTGATTGCCATTCTGGTCGGGCAGGGAGAAATCGGGGGCGGGGCTGCCAGCTTGTAGTGGTTGCATGGGGTCTCCTCGGGTAAAACGCCCTCAGGCGTGTTTGCGATTGACGATAAACTCGAACGATTCGGCACCCAGTTGACGACAGAATTCGGCGAAGGCGGTTTGCGAACCTTCCACTTCACCCTCTCTGGCCAGATTGAGCTGAAAACTGATCTTCAGCAGGTTGAACGGCTGCTGTTCCAGAGTCATGGATTGCATCGCCTGGATATTCCAGCCATGTTCGCTGAAGAACTGGGTGCACTGGCTTACGATGCCGGGCTCGTCGCGGATCAACAGGTCGGCACTGGCGCGGACGTCATACTGCAGGGACTGGTGGCGCTCGGTGCGTTTCATCATGGTGATGAGATCCCACTCCTGGCTACGCAGGGGCAGGCTGATTTCGAGTTGCATCATGCTGTTCCAGTCGCCCGAGAGCAGCATGATAAAGGTAAATTCATTGCCGAAGATGCCAAGGCGGCTGTCTACAATGTTGCAACCACAGCCACTGACGTGGCGGGTCACTTCATTGACGATGCCAGGCCTGTCCGTGCCGATGGCCGTTACGACCAGGTAGTGAGTCATAAATCTTCTCTCGTCCGTTATTTCGTTGCGAAAGCCGCGCTGGCAAGCCAACCCTCCGGCCCTGATGACCACTCCCTGAGGGACGCTGCCGACTTTCGTCCATTACTTTTTGTTCCGGATGGTATCACGGCTTGCCCCCTCTCTCCCTTGTTTTTCAAAGGGGGCAGCTTTACCATTACGCCCCTGAAAATCGGGAGAAAAGTCCATGTTACGCGGTAGTATTGTTGCGCTCGTTACCCCCATGCAGGCTTCGGGTGAAGTCGATTGGGCCAGTCTGGCCAAACTGGTCGACTTTCATGTCAGCGCCGGGACCAGCGCCATTGTTGCGGTGGGCACCACAGGGGAATCGGTGACCCTGAGCGAGCAGGAGCATATCGCCGTCGTTGAAAAGACCGTTGAGTATGCCGCCGGACGCATTCCCGTCATCGCCGGTTGCGGCTCCAACAATACTGCCCATGCCATTGAATTGGCAAAGCGACTGGCCAAAACCGGCGTGGTGGCGGGTCTCTCGGTGACTCCTTACTACAACAAGCCCACTCAGGAAGGTCTCTATCGCCACTATTGTGCGATCGCCGAGGCTAGTGGTCTGCCCCAAATTCTTTATAATGTGCCCGGTCGCACCTGTTGCGATCTCAAACCGGAGACCGTGGCCCGTCTGGCCAAGGTTCCCGGCATTATTGGTTTGAAAGAGGCAACCGGCGATTTGAGCCGCACCCCGCTGCTGCGCGAGCTGTGCGGGCCGGAGTTTGCCCTTTACAGTGGCGACGATGCCACTGGTTGTGATTTTATGCTGCAAGGTGGCGATGGCGTGATTTCGGTCACCACCAATATTGCGGCGGCCCAGATGGCCGACATGTGTCGTGCTGCGCTGGCCGGTGATGCCGGGCAGGCGCATGACATCAACAATCTCTTGATGCCGTTGCACAAGACTCTGTTCTGCGAACCGAGTCCCACCCCGGTGAAATGGGCCTGTGCCCAACTGGGGTTGATTGCAACAGCCACCTTGCGCCTGCCGCTGGTTGACCTCACCCCCGAGGGCGAACAGCAGATGGCGCGAGCACTGACCACAGCGGAGTTGATGGCGAGTGTTTAAATCTAATGGAAAGGGAAATAGAGCCCGTCTGGTGCTGAGCGTTGCGACTGTGGCCGTCTTGGCCGGTTGCAGCACCCCCCAGGATCGCAAAATGGCCAACCGCGACTTCGGTTATGAAGATGCCCGCCTCGAGGGCCGCGCGTTCTTGATCCCCGCAGGATTGAGTGCCCCCACCTTCAACAGCCAGTACGATATTCCGCCGCTTCCCGAGAGCAGCCGTGAAGGTGCCCTCGGCGCCCAGGTTGATGTGCGCCCACCCGCTCAACTGCTGACCGTGGTACCGGGCAGCCAGGTGGTGCAGAGCGCAACCGAACCGACCGTTGCCTTCTATGCCCTGAGCACCAGCCAGAGCGTGGAGCGCGATACCTGGTCGTTCCTGATGAACTTCCTGGCCAAATACAAGGTCACCACCGAGAAGCTGGATCAGCAGGATGGCGTATTGCAGACCGGCTGGTTTGACAACACGGTAGCCCTCGATGGCTGGGGTGAAGATGACGAAGACTTCAAAATCCGTCAGCGTTACCAGTTCACCGTACGCAACGACGCCCAGCGCCACGCCGTCAACATGTCGGTCCGGGTACTGGATCACGAAGAGACCATCGACGGCGAGACCAGCAACAAGCTGACCCCTGCCGATGCCCAGCGCTATGCCGCACGAGTGCTGAACCAGTTCTCTCTCTATTACGACAGCCAGCTGAAAGCCCGCGAGCAGCACAAGTCCAACGATGGCATGGGTCTGCAACTGGGTCTGGACAACAACGAGCTGAGCGCCTGGATTGCCGAAGGTTCCTTTGATCAGGTGTGGCGTCGCCTCAACCAGGTACTGCCTGCTTACGGTTTCACCATCAAGGATACCCAGCAGTCTCTGGGCTGGATCGACGTCGAGTACGAAGAGCCGGGTGCCGAGTTCTGGAAGGCGAAAGGGAGCGAGCCGTTCAAACTGGAGGAGGAGAAATACCGCTTCCAGCTTGGTGAAATGGCGGGAGGCAAGACCTCCATCACCCTGTTCGACAAGGACAAGAAGCCGGTATCGTCCGGGGTTATCTCCCAGATGTATATCAGCCTGTCCGAGGCGTTCGCCAAGGGGCTGGCCGATCAGGCAGCAGCAAAAGCAGAATAAATACAGGGGCCTTGTGCCCCTGTTTTGTTATCGGAATCCCCCTGAAAACGCGGGGATTCCGAGTGGTTTTCGATGATGCGAGCCCCCTTGCCAGCCCGTTGCAAACAGAGCGCGCAGGTGAGGAACTCGCGATGTTTACCCCCCACAAACAGGAAGTGTTATTAGCCATGAGTCTTGCAGATCAAGTATTGGCGGTGAATGACGATTTGCCGATCCGTACCGATAAACCTGTCCATTCCGGCAAAGTGCGCAGCGTCTACTGGTTGACCCCCGAAGACAGTGCCCGGCTCATAAAAGAGAAAGGCTATGATGTGCCGGCCGATGCGCCCCTCGCCCTCATGGTGATCAGCGATCGCATCTCGGCTTTCGATTGCATCTGGCAAGGTGTGGATGGCCTGAACGGCGTACCGGGCAAAGGGGCGGCGCTCAACGCCATCTCCAGCCACTGGTTCAAGCTGTTCAAGGAGAAGGGACTGGCTGACAGCCACATTCTGGATATTCCGCACCCCTTCGTCTGGATCGTGCAAAAAGCCCGTCCGGTGATGATCGAGGCGATTGCCCGCCAGTACATCACCGGCTCCATGTGGCGTGCCTACAAGGATGGCGAGCGCGAGTTCTGCGGCATCACCCTGCCGGAAGGGCTCAAAAAAGATCAAAAGCTGCCGGAAATCCTCATCACCCCGTCTACCAAGGGCGTGCTGAAAGGGCTGGATGGCGTGCCGGAAGCCGATGACGTCAATGTCTCCCGTGCCGATATCGAGCGCCACTATAAAGGCTTCAACTTCAGCAAACCGGCCGACATCGACCGCTACGAAGTGCTGCTCAAAGAGGGCTTCAACGTCATCAGCGACGCGCTGGCCGGGCTGGATCAGATCTTCGTCGATACCAAGTTCGAGTTTGGTTACGTCCACGATGCCGCCGGCAACGAGAAGCTGATCTACATGGATGAAGTGGGCACCCCCGACAGCTCCCGTATCTGGGATGGCGCGGCCCTGCGCGACGGTCAGATTGTCGAGAAGTCCAAAGAGGGTTTCCGTCAGTGGCTGCTCAACCACTTCCCGGATCCGGACATCCTGCTCAACAAGAACCGCATGCCGGAACGTTTCGCCCTGGCCCGCGACAACAAGCTGCCGACCGAAGTGATGATGGATATCTCCAACACCTACGTCGGGATCGCCGAGAAGATCATCGGCCACAAGCTGGCGCGTTCTGCAAATCCCAAGCAGGAGATCATCGAGGTGCTGCGCGAGCAGTACGGTCTGATCGACTAAGGGTGCTCTTTTTTTGTCGCCAACAAACAAACGTTTGCCGGCAGCAAAGGAGATAGGCAGAGAAACAGACGGGCCCCGTTGCGGGGCCCGTTTTTATTGCTGGTCTGGCGGTAAGCGAGCGGCGCTTAGCCGTTCACTCTGAACACCTGACCGGTCTGGATGCCCAGCACCGACTTCTTGTAAGCCTGCGCCACCTTGGCGGCGGGCACCGGCACGAAGCCCGGGAAGAAGTCGGCGTATTTGTCCATCGACTCCGCCAGCACGGTGGGGCTCACCACGTTGATGCGAAGGCCTCTGGGTAGCTCGCAGGCGGCCGCTTTCACAAAGTGATCGATGGCGCCGTTGACTGTGCTGGCGCTCACGCCCCAGTTGATCGGCTCCTCGCTCAGAATACCGCTGATCAAAGTGATGGAACCCTTGTCAGTCAGATAGGGAATGGCGGCTCGGGTCAGGTTGATCTGGCCCATCAGCTTGCTCTCCAGTCCCACCTGCCACTGCTCGTCGGTCATCTCGGTCAGGCCGTTGAAGGCCACGCTGCCGCTGGCCACCACCAGCGCATCAAACTGGCCTACTTGGGCAAACAGCGCCTTGATGGAGGCGGGATCGCGCATGTCGACCGTGGCATCGCCACGGCTGTGGCCGACCCGGATCACCTGATGATCTTTGGCAAGCAGTTCACTGACCGCGGAGCCGACGGTGCCGGAGGCACCCACAATCACAATTTTCATCTGCATCACTCCTGGTTGGGATGTATCGATTCTAGCGCAACAGAAAATGCGAAAAAGCGCGTAAAATAAACCCATTGTTTCCATATTGGAGCTAATGATGGATATCGCCCATCTGGCCAGCTTTTACGAAGTGGTGCTGCGCGGCAGTTTCTCGGCTGCTGCCGATACGCTGGGAGTGAGCAAGGGGATGCTGAGCCGCCATGTCAGCGCGCTGGAGACCTCCCTCAATGCACAACTGTTGCAGCGCACCACCCGCCGCCTCAGTCTGACCGAGGCGGGCAAGACCCTCTATCAGCAGGCGGGGGAGATCTTCGCGCTGGCTCGGCAGGCGGAGCAGGATATTCAGGCGCTGACCGAAGAGGATTGCGGACGACTGCGCTTTACCTGCCCGGTCAGCACCGGTGACCGCATGGTGAGCGAACTGCTGACCAGCTTTGCCGCGCTCTGCCCGGGAGTGGAGGTGGAACTCAATTTCACCAACCAGATGGTCGACATGAGTCAGGGAGAAAACGACATCGCCCTGCGCGCCATAAGCGAGGTGCCGGACAATCTGGTGGCCCTGCCGCTGGGGCGGCTCAAGGATGTGGTGGTGGCCAGCCCCGCGCTGGTGGCGCGAGAGGGGCGTCCTGCCACTCCCTATGAGCTGAGCGGGCGCAGCTGCCTGTTGCAGGGACACAATCCGGCCTGGGAGCAGTGGCACTTTATCCGTGAGGGGGAGGAGGCCCACATTCTGGTGCAGGGCAAGGTGCGGACCAACCACTACAGTACCGTGTTGCAATTGGCGCGCGCCGGTATGGGCTATGCCAAGTGTCCGCTGATGCTGGTGGAGTCGCAGCTGATGGCAGGAGAGCTGGTGACCGTGCTCGATGAGTGGCAGAGCGGCTTGCATCAGCTTCATGTGCTGCATGCCCAGCAGCGGCGGGTGCCACGCAAGATCCGGCTGTTCAAGCAGGTGCTGGCCCAGTGGTTTGCCGAGCGACCCCACTACCTGCTCTGAGCGGCGTTATTTTTCTGTCATCTTCGGCTGCTACCCTGCGCCCATCATCGGCATCAGGAAGATCAGCGGGAATGAAGAGTAATAGAGGGTTGACCGGTTTTGTGCTGCTCTGTGCAGTGTTGGGGGCAGGCAGTGTGCAGGCCATGGTGGACGTGAAGGTGCCGGAGAATTTCCGCATTCTCGCGGTGAGCAACGGTACCTTGCAGGATGAGCAGCATGCCACCCTGGCGGATGGCGAGCAGCAACTGCTGGTGCGCTTCGAGGGGGTGATCCCCAGTCGCAGCAGCAGCGAGAATGATCGGCAGGTACGCTCCGAGCCGCAGGTGGTGCGCTATCAGGGCAGCAATCAGCATTTGCAGCTGACGGCCAGCGTACCGGGAGACGAGCGGGGGATGCAGGCGTATGCCAAGGATCCGGTGGTGGCGTTGCAGGAGAATGGCCGCGCGCTTGCCATCCAGCAGGACGCGCTGGTGGCCAGTGGCATGCTGCTTGGGGTGGATTGGAACGGCAAACTGGCTGAATACAACCGCAGCGGCGGCAAGGCGGCGCTGACGGCCGCCGCTGTTACTACACAACCAACGGCTACGCTCTCCGGTGGGGCGCAACCCGTTGTGGCAGCCAGCGAGCTGGAAGGGCAGTTGCAGCAGCTGTTCCTCAAGGCAGACCCCGCCCTTCGCAAGCGCTTTATCAGCTGGGCCGTGCCACAGCTTTAAGTTTGTCGCCCGTTGCAGTAACGTGGGCATCCCTGTCGGATGCCCTCTTCATCGTACTCAACGAGGTGTTCATGTTTGAATTGCATTCCCGCCTGCAGGCAGATACCCGGTGGCTCGGGGATCTGCCCCTCTGCCGGGTCTTGCTGGCCAAAGACTGCCAGTATCCCTGGCTGATCCTGGTACCGCGAGTAGCCAACCTGCGGGAAATTCACCATCTGGCGCCGGAGCAGCAGCAACAGCTGATGCAGGAGTCCTGCGCCGTCGCCGCCCTGATGGAGAAGGCCCTCAGCCCGGACAAGATCAACATTGGGGCGCTGGGTAATCTGGTGCCGCAACTCCACCTTCACCATGTCGCCCGCTTTGCGACGGATCGCGCCTGGCCCGGCCCCATCTGGGGGGCTCATCCGGTCGTGCCTTATGAGCCACAAGTTTTGGTCCAGCAGGCCGATATATGGCGTGCCCGGCTCGCCAAGCTGAGCGGTTTCACCCCAGTGGCTGCTGATAACGGAGTCAACTGAGAGGCATGTCGCTATTTCAGTCTCCGAGCCGCGCCATCTGTTAGAGTTATGGTATAGATAAGCCCATTTTCGATGTTCAGGAAGGTCCCATGATAGTGACAAGATCCGATGACGATGCCGTATTGACCACAGAGGATGTGCTGCTCAGCCTGTGCAACTCGGTGACGGACGTTTTGAGTGCCGCGACCATGAGTCAGGTGCGGTTTTCCGGCATGGTGCAGCGGATCAGCAAGACCTGCCTCAAGCCGGATATCGGTTGCTTCGTGCTGTTCGATGGCGGTTTTTCCGGTCTGGTGGTGATCAACTTCTCCGCCGCCGCCGCCATGGAGCTGTACGAGAGCTACATGCTCAGCATGGGGCTCTCCAAAGAGGATCTCGCCATCTCCCACACCTCTGACGAGGTGAGCAACGTGATGGGCGAGCTGATGAACCAGATCGTCGGTAGCTTTACCGTCAAGGTGGGCCGCGATCTGCAGACTCACATCACCCAGAACCAGCCGAAGATGCTGGCGCTAAACAAGCAGGTGATGCTGAGCGTCGATACCAATCTCGACAGCCCGGAGTCCCGCCGCGTCACCTTCTTCACCGCCCGCAACAATATCTTCTATCTGGAGCTGGCGATGGACAAAACCGAGTTCATCCGCATCCACAATGAGGGAATGGAGCATGAAGAGCTGGATCCCGATGCGCTGATCGCACAGGCCAAGCAGGATGCCGCCAAGCCGGCTCAGGCTGCTGCCCCGGTTGCCAACGATCACGACGATCTGCTCGACTCTCTGGGTATTTGAGTCAATCGCCGGATAACAACAAGGCCACCTTCGGGTGGCCTTGTTGTATCGGTACGCATAACCGTTGTTAGAAGTTGTAGAGCAGGCCGGTGTTGAACATCACGGATTCAGAATCGTAGAAGTTGACGTCGGAGTCGGACTTGGCGTAGCCAGCGGTAAAGGTCGCCGAGAGCGGCGCGATACCGAACAGGCGGTGCCAGAAGAAGGTACCGGTCAGGGCAAACTCGTCGGAGTCGGCGTTTTGGCCAAAGATGGGGTTGGCTTCATCATATTTGGTCTGGCCCAGATAGGCGTTGCTGACGAAAGACCACTGGGAAGCGCGCATGCCGTAGGTCAACTGGAGGCCGTTGCTCTTGTAGCTTTGGGCGCTGCCGTCCAGATCGGCTTGGCGGTAGATAAAGGCTGGCTCCAGAATTTGACCGGGTGCCAGCTGCCATTTGTAGGAGAGGTCGAGGGCGTGGATCTTGCCGTTGCGATCCAGCTTGGCTGCATAGTTTGTCTGGTTATCCTTATCGTATTGCTGGCCGCTGCGTTCCTCATCCACCTCGATGTTGCGGGTGGTCAGGCTGCCATTGAAGTTGCTACCCCAGATGCTGTCCCAGGCGAAGCGCACCCCTTTTGACTTGATATCGGTCGACTGGCGATCAACGCCTACGGCGAAGGGATCGCTCCACTGCTCGGTCGGCATGGCATTAAAGACCACGGAGCCAGCTACGATGCCCTTGTCGCTCATCTCCTGACGGATACCGAGCTGCTGGGTGAAGTCGAAACGGATGGCATCCTGGATCAGGTTACCGAGGAAGACCTGGGTGCGGGTATCGGCAAAGGTGTAGCGGATATCGGCGTTGAGCAGCGGGGCAACGGCGGAGCTGCTCTCGGCACTGCCCAGTCCGCTCAGGCGGCGGTTTTCATCATCACCACTATAAAAATTCGATTCGTAATTGATGACACTGACCCCGCCAAGCAGGAAACCGGACCAGCCAGACTCCTTGGGAATTTCACCCAAATCAGCATAAGCACTATTTGCGACCAGCAGGCCCAGGCCCAGCAAGGTGGTATTGCGCATCGGATAACTCCTAAATTAAATGGTTGTGAATTATTTCAGCCGGTGAGTATAAAGAAAAAACCTTAATGGCAACTGACTCAATATTGCCAATTATCCTAACCCACTCATTTCATTCGGCGAATCGTTAATTAATTGTGCGAGATTAAGAAGAGTTCACTCGGTTGTGCTGGTATTCTGTACCGCGAATATCGGGGGAAAACAATAAGATGAAACAGATTAAATCCTGGGCGCAATATTATGTCGATCTGATGACCAAGCTGGGACTGGTGCGCTTTAGCATGTTCCTGGCGGCGGGCATTATCGTGCTGGCGGTTGCCATCCAGATGGGGGTGACCCTGTTCCTGCGCGGCAATATCGATGTGATCGACTTCGTTCGCTCGGTCTTCTTTGGCCTGCTGGTGACTCCCTGGGCGGTCTATTTTCTCTCCATCGTGGTGGATCAGCTGGAGGATTCCCGTCAACGACTGAGCCGGATGGTGCGCAAGCTGCAAGATATGCGCGAGCGGGATCTGGAGCTCAATACCCAGCTGCAGGAGAACATCAGCCGTCTCAACGCCCAGATTGCCGAAACCAATCGGGCCGAGAGCCTGCGTCTGCAGGCCATCGAGGATCTCGAGAACGAGGTGTTCCAGCGGGAGAAAGCCCAGCTCCATCTGGGGGAGCGCACCGCGCTGCTGCGCTCCTTTATCGACTGCTCCCCCGATCTGGTCTACTACCGCAACGAGGATGAGCAGTTCTCCGGCTGCAACCGCGCCATGGAAGAGCTGACCGGCAAGGTGGAGGCCGAGCTGATCGGTCTGACCCCGTTCGATGTCTACAAGCAGGAGATCGCCAACAAGGTGGTGGAGACCGACAAGCAGGTCTTTGCCAGCAACGAGCCGCTCACCTACGAGCAGTGGCTGGAGTATCCCGATGGCCGCAAGGCTTACTTCGAGCTGCGCAAGGTGCCCTTCTTCGACCGCTTCGGCAAGCGACTCGGCCTGCTCGGTTTTGGCCGCGACATCACCGAGCGCAAGCAGTATCAGGACAAGCTGGAGAAGGCGAGCCGTGACAAGACCACCTTTATCTCCACCATCAGCCACGAGTTGCGCACCCCGCTCAACGGCATTGTGGGCTTAAGCCGGATGCTGATGGATACCCCCCTCGATCCCAAACAGCATCAGCAGCTCAAGACCATTCACCTGAGTGCGGTGACCCTTGGCAATATCTTCAACGACATCATCGACTTGGACAAACTGGATCGCCGTCGCCTCGAAATTGCGCCAACCCGTATCGACCTGCCTGCCTTCCTCGACGAGCTGGAGACCCTGTCGCGCATTCAGGCGGAGCAGAAGGGGCTCTATCTCCATTTCGATCGCGATGGCGACATGCCGCAATTTGTGATGGCTGACGGTACCCGCCTGCGTCAGGTGCTGTGGAATCTGGTGGGCAACGCGGTCAAGTTTACCGATGAGGGGGGCGTCACCGTGCGTTGTCTCTCCCATCCAGCCGACGAGCCGGGCAAGCTGGCCCTGCACTTCGAGGTGGAGGATACCGGCATCGGCATCCCGCGCGCCCAGCAGGAGAAGATCTTCGCCATGTACTATCAGGTGCAGGGCAAGAAGCACGCCACCGGCACCGGCATTGGGCTCGCGGTCTCCCGTCAGCTTGTGCAGGCGATGGGCGGCCAGCTCTATGTGGACAGCGATCCGGGCGAAGGCTCCTGCTTCACCGCCGAGCTGGAAGTGGCTTGCGCCGAGCCTGTGTTGCCAGAGCCGGAGGAGGAGATGCCCTCCCTCGATATCCTGCTGGTGGAGGATGTGGAGCTTAACGTGACGGTGGCCTGCGCCTTGCTCAACAAGCTGGGTCATCAGGTGCAGGTGGCACGGGACGGCACCCAGGCGTTGGCGATGGCCAACCCGGATGATTTCGACCTCATTTTGCTCGATATCCAGCTGCCGGACATGACCGGCTTCGATGTGGCGAAAACCCTGCTGGAGCGTTATGGCGACAGCCTGCCACCCATGGTGGCGCTCACCGCCAACTCCACCGGCGATCGCCAGTACTACCGGGATCACGGCATGCAGGATGTCATTAACAAGCCGCTTGGCTCCAAAGCGGTGCGGGAGGTGATTGGTCACCTGTTTGCCGATCTGGCCGAGGATGAAGCGGACGAGCAGGCTGATGCGGGCAATCAGGATGCCCTGCTGGATATCCCCTTCCTCACCGATTATGCCGATACCGTGGGAAAGCAGGTGCTGCTCTCCAGCGTTGATCTGTTCGAGAAGATGATGCCGGACTACATGGCTGTGCTCGACTCCAACATGATTGCCAAGGATCAAGCTGGGGTGGTGGAAGAGGCACACAAGATAAAAGGGGCGGCAGGCTCCATTGGCCTGCGCCGATTGCAGCAGACGGCCCAGCTGATCCAGAGCCCGGATCATCCCGCCTGGTGGGAAAACGTGGAAGACTGGATTGAGACGCTGCGCCGGGAATATCCGGGCGATATCGCCCGTCTGCGGCGCTGGTTGCTGTCTTGAGGCTGGAGGTTGTCTTGAGTCTGATGGAAGTTGCTGGCAAGGAGCTGCAAGATGTATAGCCGTTTGATTACCCCTGCGCGCATCCACCCTTGGGGGGACGAGGATCTGCTGGAGGCGACCGAGCAGGATCGCGCCCGTATCGTGCAGGCCGCGCCGGTGCGCCGGTTGCAGCAGAAGACCCAGGTCTTTCCGCTCGATGTGAAGGCCTCGGTGCGCAGTCGCCTCACCCACTCGCTGGAGGTGCAGGAGACCGGTCGCCAGATCAGCCGCCGCATTTTGGCCGCCTTGCCTGCCGGGATGGTCTGTGAAGGGGCCTTTATCAATCTGGTGGAGATGTCCTGCCTGCTTCATGACGTGGGCAACCCGCCGTTTGGCCACTTTGGCGAGCAGGTGATGAGCCAGTGGCTCGGCGAGATGCTCGATCTCCTCTATCAGCAGGCGCTGGCGCAGCCCCCCTCGGCCCAGTGGGCGGAATTGCGTCAGGACCTGCAACTGTTTGATGGCAACGCCCAGAGTCTGCGGCTGGTGCACAGCTTGCACGAGCTCAACCTGACGCTCGGACAACTGGCGGCGCTCTGCAAATACCCGCAGCAGCCGCAACCCGGGGTGAGCTATGGCCAGCATCATGGCTGGAGCAGCAAACGAGGCATCTTCTTTAGCGAGCAGCCGCTCTACAGTGCCCTCGGCCAGAGTCTGGGATTGGCCCCCGGCTGTCGCCATCCGCTGGTCTACATCATGGAGGCGGCCGATGACATCTCCTACTGCATCGCCGATCTGGAAGATGCGGTAGACCGGCGGATCCTGACTCAGGGTGAACTGCTGGCGGCGCTGCGAGCTGCTGACCAGAGTGACTACGTGGGCACCTTGCTGGATGAGGCGCTGGCCTCTGGTCGGGGCTTTTTCCCCCATTTTCGCCAGCTGTTGACCCGGGATCTGGTGGCGTTGGCGGCGCAGAGCTATGTCAGCGAACATCAGGCCATTTTGCAGGGATCCTATCCGCAAGCGCTGCTGCACGGTCAGGCGCCGGCGGCGCGGGTGCTCGATATCCTCAAGCAGGTGGCCCGCGAGCTGGTCTTTATGCGTCCCGAGGTGGAAGCGCTTGAGCTGGAGGGGTATGCGGCGCTGCGCGGGGTGCTCACCAGTTATGCCTGCCTGTTGGCGCTGCCAGCGCCACAGTTTGCCCGTCTGCTGGCCGGGGAGGGGAGTCAGGCGCTTTTCTTTGCGCGCCGCCTCTATCACCGCCTCTCGGCTCGTCACCTCAAGGCCTATCGATTGGCGATCGCCACCCCGGATCCACGTTTTGCCTGTAAGCATGAGCAAGAGTGGTATTACCGGGTGCGGTTGCTGCTCGATTATGTCAGCGGCATGACGGATACCTACGTGCTGGAGGAGTACCGGCTACTCTCGGGGATCTGATGTCCCAAGCTCCCCTTCGGGCAGCATAAAATGCCGTAAAAACGTTTAAAAAGGAGTCGCAAGAGGCTTGTTTTAAATTCGGATATTTTTTAGACTTCTGCAACCTGTTCAACTTTTATCCTGTAAGGAGACGAATATGCAACATCTGATGCTCAATATTGCATTCTCTCGCGGCACTGCGTGCGGCGTGAAATCTCGTGCTCTTTTACCGCGTGGCGTAAACAGGTAACCCCTGTCTTTTTATCACCCGCGGTTCGTCCCGCAGGGTGATATCCACTTTCTCCGGGAGAACCGCATGTTCAACTGGAGAATGTCATGTCTATCGAACTGGTTTTACTGCGCAGTGTTGAATCCCTGGTCCAGAGAAGGATTGCCCGGGTCGAGCGTCGTCTCGTGCAGGTCAATCTGTCACCCGCCCTGCTCAGGGATATCGGGCTGGAAGGATATCAGGGTCAAATCGCCCTCGTTCGCGAGCGGGAGTATCAAACCGGCTTCCGCCTCGGGAATCGAATAACCTGATCGCGAGGGGGAGAATAAGATCCCCCTCGCTAGTGAAATGGCAGGCTGCCCGCCTGCCATTTTTCCATATTATGGTTGATTCCAGGTTCACATGTTGGTGACTCAGTATTATCCTCTATGCCCTCTTTGTAACAGCTGTGATTGTTTTCTCGCCTTGCGTCGTCAGGATCTGCAAGATTAGAGGTGGCAGCCCTATCTGTTTTACTTATCAGGACAAGACCTTATGCCACTTCTTCGTCAGCTTTTTCTTCCCATTTTGCTGTTGTTTTCAGGCATGTTGGCTGTTGCGGCTCCCCAGCCGCAAGATGAGAGCACAAGTAACGAAATTTCTGCACAAAAGGAGCTGCTGGTCGGGGTTCCCCGTGGTGGTTATCCCCCTTTCATCTATCAACTCCCCAACCTGCGTTATGCCGGTCCGCTCAAGGAGCTGGCCTCGCGTATTGCAGCCGAAATGGGCGTGTCATTGCGTTATATCCCCTACAACTCCTACGTAGATGCCCAGATTGCTCTCCAAGGTGGCCAGATCGATGCATTAATCGGGGTCGAACGTAATGCTCTTGAATTGAAGGGGATAAACCATATCGGCAGTATCGGTTCATATGCCCGCTCCATTTTAATGCATACCCCGGATCAGCAATTGACCCTGGAGCAGGCGCGCAAGTTACGCTGGGTCTGTATTCGCGGGTTTGGCAGTTGTAATGAATTGGCGCGTTTGGGGATCTCTGATGTAACTGAGCTGGAGAGCCGCACTGAGGCGACCTATATGGTCAAGCTGGGCGCTGTCGATGCATATCTTGAGTTGGGGCCAATTGTTACCCTCAAGATGGAGAGAATGCCAGCGTCAATGGGGGTTGTCGCTCCTGGGTGGCTTTCTGGCAGCACGTTGACGATGGCGACCAGTTCCCTCCAGCCAGAACTGAGTGAGAAGCTTTGGCAGGCATATCAACGGATACCCGTTGCAGACTCACGATTACGGTTGCATCAGGAAGATGAACGCGCCAACGCTGGTCTGTTGCTGGAACCAGATGAGGCTAGTTGGCTGAAGCAGAGAAACAAGGTCATCAAGTTCGCCGTTGCCCCCAGATTTGCCGGCATCAGTGAAATCGATGACGAAGGTGAATTGCATGGCTATACGGCAGACCTGATGAAGTTATTGAGTCTGCGCTCCGGGATCCGCTTTGAGCTGGCGTCGACAAATACCTGGCAGGAGTCACTTAAAATGCTGAAAGAGCACAAAGTGGACCTTATTCCCTTGATGACACCGCTCAAGGATCGTCAGTCCTTTGCCTCTTTTACCTCCTCCTATCTGAAGTTAGACAGCTATGTTGTAGCCAGACACGGTGCTCGCCCGCTGAAGTCGTTGGTCGAGCTGAAAGGGCGTCTGATTGGTGGTGTGACGGGCTCTTACGAAGCCTCTCTCATTCACGCGCTGGGCGCCAATATTATCGAAGGAGGCAAAGATGCCGATTTACTGACCTTGCTTGATACTGGGCGAGCCGAATATGTGCTGTTGACCATGACCAATCTGGGACAGCAGGCGATGAAGGGGTTCAATGATAAGTATCAGGTGGTGCTGAGCTCTCCCGAATTTTCCGTACCTATCAGTATGGCCGTCGACAATGCTCAGCCCGAGTTGCTCCGAATCATGGACAAGTTGCTGCTGACCATCACGGATGAGGAGTGGCAACTGCTGGAACGACGCTGGCTCAATGTGTCGGTCAATATCGAGTCTGATTACACCCTGATTTACAAATGGTTGGCCATAGGGGGGGGCGCCTTGCTCGTCAGCGGTTTGCTGGTGATGTTCTGGGCTCGCAGTTTGCGTCGCCAGATTGCGCAGCGTAAAATCGCAGAGGACAAGCTGAACGAACAGTTGCTGTTTGTGCAGACCTTGCTCAACTCACTGCCAACCATGGTGGCGCTACGTGATAGCGAGCAGCGGATCACCTTGTGCAATCAGGCCTATCGCGATGCTTTCCTCGGTGCTGGCAGTAGCAGTGAGGAGCTGCAAAACATGCCAGAGACACTCAGAAACAGTGTGTTGGAAGAAGAGCGTTTGGTGTGGCAGACCGGACAGGATCTGGAGGGGGCAGGCAGTAACCTGCGAGCTGATGGTACGCCCTGCCATGTTATCTATGCCAAACGCCCTTATCGCGATCCCGATGGCAATATGCTGGGGGTGTTGACAGTACTGACCGATGTCAGCCGGATCAAGGAGGCGGAGGAGCGCGCCCGTCAGGCTGAAAATCGCCTTACTCAGATTACCGACAGCATGCCTGGGGTGGTCTATCAGTATTTGTGGCAAGGACCCGGCAAGGGGCGGTTTTTGTATGCCTCTCAGGGGGCCCGCGAGATCCTCGGGGCTTCCCGGCAGGATCTGTTCAATGCCGAATCGGGTGGTGAGGTATTTGGCTTTACCGAAGAAGCGCTGCAGGATTTTGTCAGCAAGGTGGCCAATCATGCCGAGACTCTGGCGCCCCTCGATCTGGAGGTCAAGGTGGAGCGACCTGATGGAGATCGCTATCTGCAAGTACGTGGCAACTTTGTCAGACAGGAGCAGCAGGCATTGATCCTTAACGGGGTGATTCAGGACATCACTGCCCTCAAGCAACAGGAATATGAGCTGCGCGAAGCTCGCGCCTATGCCGAGCAGGCGATGCAGGCTCGCAGCCGCTTTTTGGCAACCATGAGCCATGAGCTGCGCACTCCCATTTCAGGCATGCATGGCATGCTCGAATTGCTGCAAATGAGCGAGCTCAACGACGACCAGCGTTTTATGGTGCGCAATGTGGTCACCTCGACCAATAACCTGCTCTATCTGGTCAATGACATCCTCGATTTCTCCAAGATAGAAGCGGGTCAGTTGCAGTTGAATTACCAGAGCAGCCGGTTGCAAACGGTGATCTGCGATGCCATTCGTGGCCACGCGGCACTGGCTCATAACAAGGGTCTCAACGTGGTGCTGGAGTGGGAGCATCATGTGCCGGATTGGGCCGACATCGATGGGGTGCGTATCGGTCAGGTCATCTCCAACCTGCTCAATAATGCGGTGAAGTTTACCGAACAAGGGGGGATTACGATTCGGGTCAGCTACCTGAGCGAGCAACTGACCATCAGTGTCAGTGACACCGGTATCGGGATCGCCGAAGAGAAGCAGGCGCTGCTGTTCACGCCTTTTGAGCAGGTGGAGTCAGATATCAACCGTCGTTTTGGTGGCACCGGACTGGGGTTGGCAATCTGTGAGCAGCTGGTATGCAAAATGGGTGGGGCACTGACACTGACCAGCCAGGCAGGAGAGGGCTCCTGCTTCCGCTTCACCGTGCCGCTAACCAATCCGCAGTGGGATCCCCCTGCTCTGGCTGACACAGAATGGTGGTTTTTCAGCGATGACACCAACCTCGAAGCGGCCATGGTACGGCAGGGGGCCAAGCTCAGGTACTTGGGGGCCAATGAGCTCAGTCGCTCACTGGACGGGTTGCTGTTGGCCGATCAACGGTGGCTTGAGCAAGCGCTTGGGGGGGAATGGCAAAGCTGGCTGCAACACTCTGCGCTGAAGGGGATCATAGCGTCACCCGATGAGGCGTTACGGGGTCGGATTGGTGAACAGAAATGGTGGCGCCTGGGTCTATCTCCTCTCTATCCGGATCTTCTGCTGGAGAGTTGCCACGAATTACTACAGGAGCGGGTCACACCAATCCTCCCTGCGCTTGCAGAGAAGCTGGGTGGCAAAGTATTGGTGGCCGATGATCATCCGGTCAATCGTGCCTTGCTGGCACGGCAGTTGGCCATTCTTGGTATCGAGGCTCAGGTTGTGGAAGATGGCGAGAAGGCTCTACGGGCCTGGCAGGGACAGCAATTCTCTCTGCTTTTGACTGATTGCCATATGCCTGTGATGGATGGTTATGCTCTGACCAAGGCGTTGCGGGCTGCGGGAGTGACGGCCCCCATCATTGGGGTAACGGCAGATACGTCGGAAGAGGCGAGTGCTCGTATGGTAGAGGCTGGCATGAGTGACATGTTACTGAAGCCCTACCCGCTGGATATCTTGCGCCAGATGCTGGCCCATTGGCTGGCAGAGAGGACGCCAACCAGAAACGCGGTTGCTCCAGTTGATGGGGCTACAGGCACTCAGGCTGAGCGCTGGTTGGCGCTGTTTGGTGACGAGCTGACTGCGCGAGCCATGGCGGTGGAGTATCTCGATTCCAATCGGCAGGATGGCGAGGCCATGATGGCAGCACTGATTTGTCATGATGCCAGCGCCTTGGTCGAGACAGCCCACCGGATCAAGGGGGCTGCCCGAATGGTCGGGTTGGAGGAGCTTGCCAGTCAGGCCGCCATGCTGGAATCGGCAGCGCGATTGAAGCGGCTCGACGAACTCGACGATCTGGTCAGCACTGTGCAGAGGTTGATGACGGCGATTGCCCACGACATTGGATTATGGCTCGATGAAAAAAGCACAACATGAGTTGGTCATCATGGTCGTGGAAGACCATGGATTTCAGCGCAAGGCGCTGCTGCACCAGATCCGCAGCCTGGGTTACCAGAATCTGCTGGAAGCGGTTGATGGTGTCGAGGCGTTGGCGCTTAGCCAGCAACACAACGTCGATATCCTGTTTTGTGATCTGCGAATGCCCGGAATGGATGGTATGGCGCTGTTGCGCCGCCTGTCGCTGGGTGGTTTTCAGGGCGGCATTATCCTCTCCAGCGCGCTTGAGGGGGATGTGGTCGAAGCCGTGTTGCGTATGAGTACCGCTTATGGCTTGCAGGTGCTCGGTCGCATAGAGAAACCCTCAACGCCGCAGCAGCTCCAGCGGCTTATCCAGGCTTGGTCACCCCGGCAGGAACCAGTCAGAGAAGAAGAGGGGCACAGAATAGGACTCGATGAGTTGCGTCGGGCGATCGAGCAAGATCAACTGCTGCCCTGGTATCAGCCCAAGGTGAATTTTGCATCTGGCGAGTGGGTCGGGATGGAGGCGTTGGCCCGCTGGCAACACCCCGAGTTTGGCCTGATCCCGCCCGGGCGTTTTATTTCACTGGCGGAGAGCAACGGGCTTATCGATCCGTTGACCGAGGTGATCATCAGCAAATCTCTGAGTGATGGTCATTTATGGGAGGAAACCGGGTTGTCACTCAATCTGTCGATGAACCTCTCTACCACCTCACTCATTGAAGGGGATCTTTGCAACTTATTGATTGATCAGTGCAAGCGCTGGAGTATCAATCCGGAGCTTATCACTCTGGAGGTGACCGAGAGCGCATTCGTACAGGATCTGGGCAAGTCTCTGGAGGTGCTGACCCGGCTAAGGATGCATGGCTTTGGCCTCTCCATCGATGATTTTGGTACCGGCTACTCCTCAATGCAGCAGCTGGCACTGTTGCCGTTCACCGAACTCAAGCTGGATCGCTCCTTTGTCGATCGCTGCCATGCCGATCCGTCACGTTTGGCTATCATCGAGTCCAGTATCGAGTTGGCCCGCAAGCTGGGGCTGAAGTCGGTGGCGGAAGGGGTAGAAGATGAGGCGACCTGGCGAGTACTGGCCCAACTCGGTTGCGACCTTTGTCAGGGATTTTTCTCTGCCCGCCCGATGCCACGCAGTGAATTGGCTAATTGGCACCGGACTTGGCAAGATAGATTGCCTACACTGATATCTATCTGATTCTGTTGGCTGGATCCCTCCGTTTGAACAAGGATGTTCATGAAAATCTCAAGCAAGTTGCTGCTCAGCTTCGGTTTTATCAACCTGCTGATCCTGCTCTCCTCTACGCTGGTCTATTACCGGCTGACCCAGATCAATCAGGCCCAACACACCCTGCTGGAGCAGGCGCTGCCCGCTTTGCAGCGGGATGAGGCGAGCCAGAAGGCACTGGTTGCCACCGTTTCTGCCTTGCGTGGCTATCTGATCCTCGGCAAGGATCCGGCTCAGGCTTCCCGTCTCAAGCAGGAGTGGGAGTCGGCCTGGCAGGCCATCGCCCATCAGGCGTTCAGTCCGGCGCTCGCCAAGTCTCTCGAGACCTTCAAAAGCCATCAGGAGAAGGTGTGGACCATCGCCCAGAGTGAAGAGAATCTGCCCGCTCACACTCTGATGCTGCAGGAGGCGGGGCCGCTGGCGGAGGCTGCGCTCGATCAGCTGCAATCCTTTGCCAATGAAGAAGTTGGTACTCCGCAGGCTCAACTCTCCGGCGATCGCCGCATGCTGCTCAAACAGGTGGGGGATGCCTATAACAGCCTCGCCAACGCTCTCTCAGCCCTGCGGGATTTTCTTATCTCAGGCGACCCCGAATACCACAGCAAGTATCAGGATTACTACCAGTTTCATCAGCAGCGTGTGGCTGAGGTTAAACAGCAAGCCGCGCTCTTTACCGACACCCAGCAGAGCCTCTGGCAGCTGTTTGAAGAGATGGCGACCCCTTTCTCCGAGCTGGTGGGGCAGGTGATCGAGAAGCGCCAGGCGCCGGATTGGGATCAGGCAAACTACCTGATGGCCACCGACATCGAGCCGATGCAGTCCAGCCTCAGCGAGCAGCTGGTCAAGCAGGTGGGGAAAACCCGTGCCGAGGTGGATCAGATTTCGGCGCAGATGACCGGAGCCGGGAGGGCCATCAACCAGACACTGCTGTTGGCTACCGGCAGTGCCATCGTGCTTGGCATGCTGGTCGCATGGCTCTTTAGTCGCCGTCTGACCCGTGACATTGCCTGTCTGGTGACCCGGGCGGGGCAGGTTGCGGATGGCCGGCTGGCGGCCGAGCCCTTGCCAATCACAGGGCAGGATGAGTTGGGAGAATTGACCGGTTCCATCAACCGGATGTCTGCCCAGTTACATCATCTGGTCGGGGAGTTGCAGGGGGCTGTGGGGCAGGTCGAGGTGGCCTGTCTCGATGTGGGCAGCACTACCAGAGCCATAGTGGCGGACCTGACGGAGCAGGATCAGCGGGTCGATGCGGTGGCGGCGGCTATCGATCAGATGTCAGTGAGTGCTCGTGATGTGGCTGGCAACATTGCCGGTGTGGCGGATGGAGCCCATCAGGTGCGGCAGCAGACCCGTCAGGGAGAGGCCGCGCTGGCGCGAATGAGCGATACCATGCAGCAGATTGCCGCCATGATTGGGCAGGCCAACGAAGCCATGGGGCTGCTGGAGCATCAGAGTGAACAGGTGGGGCAGATCACCGAGGTGATCGCCACTATAGCCGAGCAGACCAATCTGCTGGCACTCAATGCGGCGATAGAAGCGGCGCGGGCAGGCGAGCAGGGGCGCGGTTTTGCGGTGGTGGCCGACGAGGTACGCCAGCTGGCGACCCGTACCCATCAATCCACCGCCGAGATCAGCCAGACTATTGCGGCCATCTCCCAGCAGACTCGCCAGACGGTAAGTACCGTCAGCAGCGGTACCCGGTTGGTAGAGCAAGGGCGGGATGCAGTCGGATTGGTGACAGATACCCTGAGAGCCATGAACCAGCTGGTGCAGTCGCTGTCAGGCCAGCTGGAGGCCATTTCGGTGGCAACCGAGCAGCAGTCGCGGGTGGCCGCCGAGGTATCCGGGACGGTCGACGACATTGCCGCGCTCAGTCGGCAATCTTGTCAGCGTAGTCAGCAGGGGGAGGAGATCGTAGCCAGACTGGCTGGCGATACCGGCAAGCTGCAGGCGGTCATCGCCCGCTTTGATCTTGATGCGTGAGATGGCGGGATTATCCCGCCATTGCTATTGCCATTCACCGGGCCGTCTGGCCCGTGGGTTTAGTCCAGACGTCTGAAGGTGTGGTTGTCGAAGCTGCTGGTGGTCTCCCGGTTGAGCAGGCTGACCAGCAAAATTGCCCGTTTCTCTCCATCCGGCTCCATATAGATGGCTTCGAAGCCGGCAAGTGGCCCCTCTTCAATCAGCACCTTGTCGCCCGAGCAGGGCAGGCTAGCGTAGCTGGCTCTCGCCTCGTCGCTATCATCGCGGCTCATCAGCTGATAGACCAGCTTGCTGCTGATGGGGGTCCATTCACTGCCAAAGTGGATGATCCGGCTGATGCCGCGGGTCGATTTCAGGGTGACCGGTGTCACCTCTTCCAAATCAACGAAGATAAACAGATAGTTGGGAAACATGGGTTCCCGTACCGGAACTCGCTTGCCCCGGCGCAGCTTCTCGATCTCCACCATGGGGTAATAGGATTCGATACCCTGGGCATCGAGGTGGGCGCGGGCGCGGGCCTCTTCTTTTGGCTTGCAGTAGGCCAGATACCATTTTTTCATGTTATGAGTATGTTCGTGTTGCCGTGCTCGCGGATATGATAGCGGCGCCAATAAAAAAGGCCACGCATTGCGTGGCCTTTTTTGCCAAGTGAGCAATTACCAACCTTTTACCAGGCCGCCTTTGAACAGCTCGAGACCTTTCTTGTAAACATCATCGGTCTGGAAAGCTTGTACGAACTGTTTGACCTTCTCGTCATCCTTGTTGTTGTCGCGGGCGACGATCAGGTTGACGTACGGGGACTCTTTGTCCTCAACAAACAGGCCGTTTTCAGTCGGAGTCAGGCCAATCTGGCCGGCGAAGGTGTTGTTGATGATGGCCAAGTCCACGTCTTCCAGTGAGCGCGGCAGCTGGGCTGCTTCCAGCTCGACAATCTTGAAGTTGCGCGGGTTGCTGGCGATATCCAACACGGTCGCTTCCAGACCGGCGCCATCCTTCAGGGTGATCAGACCCTGTTTGGCCAGCAGGATCAGGGAGCGACCCAGGTTGGTCGGATCGTTCGGTACCGCGATCTGGGCGCCATCTTGCAGCTCGCTCAGTGCCTTGATCTTCTTCGAGTAACCGGCAATCGGGTAGACGAAGGTGTTGCCAACCGGCACCAGCTTGAAGCCGCGATCACGCACCTGCGCATCCAGATAGGGTTTGTGCTGGAAGGCGTTGACGTCGATGCTGCCATCGTTCAGCGCCACGTTCGGGGTGACGTAGTCGGAGAAGTTGACCACCTCGACTGTCAGACCGTATTTCTCTTTGGCTACCTTGGCAGCCACTTCAACCAGTTCGGTCTCCGGGCCGGCAATAGCGCCCACTTTCAGAACCTTGCTCTCTTCTTTTTGACCGCAACCGGCCAGAACCAGACCAGCCAGCAGCGCAGCCGCAACGGATTTGATGCCAAATTTCATAAAACCTCCTGTCAGAAATCGACGATTAACGATGATCACATTTGTTGACCAGGCGCTCACCCGCGCTCTGGATAAGTTGAACCAGTACTACCAGGATAACCACGGTCACCAGCATGACGGTCGGGTCAAAGCGCTGATAACCATAACGAATACCCAAATCCCCCAGACCACCGCCACCGATGGCCCCGGCCATGGCCGAGTAGTTCACCAGAGTGACGAGGGTAATGGTGACACTGTTGAGGATGCCGGGCAGAGCCTCGGGCAGCAGCACCTTGGTGATAATTTGCAGCGGCTTGGCGCCCATCGCCTTGGCCGCTTCCAGCAGGCCGTCCGGCACCTCCATCAGAGCCCCTTCCACCAGACGAGCAATGAAAGGGATGCAGCCGACAGTCAGCGGCACGATGGCGGCGATGGTGCCGATACTGGTGCCGACAATCAGCCGGGTTAGCGGAATGATGGCGACCAGCAGGATGATAAAGGGCACCGAGCGACCCACGTTGACTACCATACCCAGAGTACGGTTGAGCAAGGGGTTGGCCAGGATCTGGCCAGCCTTGGTCACATGCAGTGCTACGCCGAGCGGCAGACCCAGCAGGCAGCCGAACAGAGCGGAGGCAAACACCATGATCAGGGTGTCGCCCAGGGCCGTGATGAGCAGATTAATCATGGCTTCGGACATAACCCATTACCTCCAGCTGAATGTGGTTGTCGATAAGGAACTGCTGGGTCGCCTCGCACTGGGCTTCATCCCCGAACAGCTCGGCCAGCAGGAAACCGAATTTGACGCCACCGGCGTACTCGATGTCTGCGCTCAGAATGCTGATGTCGATATTGAAACGGCGGCTCGCCTCGGAGATCAGCGGTGTATCGACCGTGCTGCCGGTAAAGCCAAGCTTCACCAGCGGGTAGCTGCCCGGCACCCGCTCACTGCTCATCCGATCCTGATACTCCTGCGGTACCTCCAGATGGATGGTGGAGTGGATGAAGTCACGGGCCAGCTGGGTCTTGGCGTTGCTGAAGAACCAGGCCACTTCCCCCTGCTCGATCAGGCGACCATCGCTGATGATGGCCACTTCGTCACAGATCCCTTTCACCACATCCATCTCGTGGGTAATGAGCAGGATGGTGAGCCCCAGCTTGACGTTGATCTCCTTGAGCAGGGTCAGGATCGAGCGGGTGGTCTGCGGGTCGAGGGCCGAGGTGGCCTCGTCACAGAGCAGTACCTTGGGGGCCGGTGCCAGTGCGCGGGCAATGGCGACGCGCTGTTTCTGACCGCCGGAAAGCTCGGACGGATAGGCCTGAGCACGGGCTTCCAGCCCGACCAGCGCCAGCAGTTCGGCAACCCGTTGCTGGATCTTCTCTTTGCTCCAGCCTGCCAGCTCCAGCGGAAAGGCGATGTTGGCAAACACGGTACGGGAGGCAAGCAAGTTGAAGTGCTGGAAAATCATCCCGATCTGGCGGCGAGCCTGGGTCAGATCCCGTTCGCTCAGGGCGACCAGATCCTGGCCATCAACGATGACTTGACCCTCTGTCGGGCGCTCCAGCAGGTTGACACAACGAATGAGGGTACTCTTGCCGGCACCGGAGGCACCGATCACCCCGAAAATTTTGCCTTGGGGTACATGCAGACTCACATCACGCAGGGCGTGCACGGCGTCACTGCCTGTACCGTAGACTTTGTTGAGACCGATCAACTTAATCATGGATTCTTCCGTGCTAACAGCCTTAAAGCACAGGGCGCTACAGGCGGGGAAATTGGGCAGAGGTTCCACTGGGTTACTCTGTCATCATGGAGGATGATGCTAAGATGTCTGGATGGCCATGTCAACGCATGTTTTTACGTCTAGACGTCTAAAAAAGTGATAAGGATTTCTGTCAGGCGGATAACGATCAGGATGGTATTGTTGCTCTTCCAGATCCTGTTTCGTCCCTGCGGCAGATAACCGAATTAAAGATGGTTTATATCGGGTAAATGCTGGTTTTATTAGTGTGTCAGCCCGTTTCTGTTCACATCTGCTGTCGAGCCTGATGCTCCTCCATCGTTACACAAATTGCTGCACAAATCGTTCCCTATTCGTGACCGGATCACCTGATCGCCACTTTGTCGGCGTCAACCTTGATGCAGCGCAAGGGGGGCTCGGATAGGGATTGGGTCGGTGGCGCCGGTTTTTTATACTGATGATGTCGACAAGCATGGAGGGCAGTGCGATGAGATTCCAACAGATCAAAGAGTTGCTGCACTATCTTGAGCAGGTTCATCACCAGCTCGGACTCTGTTACGGGCGTTTGACCAGTCAGGTGGACAGCGAACGCAGCCGGATGTTGCTGGTCTATCTGCAAGGGCGTGAGGATGCGGCCAGTGCCCATCTGCACGAATATGCCGCTCAACTGGGAGAGGCGGTCAGGGAGACCTGGCTGAACCAGAGTTTCAGCGAGGATATGCTGCCTGCCATTACCCGCTTCGAGCTGCCGGCATCAGTCCAGACTCAGGATATCGTCACTCAGGTATGCCGCTGGGAAGAGCAGCTGGTGGGCGAGCTGAGTCATCTGGCCCGGGAGTGCCCGACACCGGCCACCACCGCTTTGCTCGAGAATCTGGCCGGGCTGGAGCAGACCCGCCTGACCCGACTGGTGCACGGGGTGCATCGACTCGACGACATGTAACGGGTGATAAGCGCCAAACACGCAAGATGACGGCCAAACAAAAGGGCCCGGCAGCAGTGCCGGGCCCTTTCCATTGGTATCTGCTGACTTGCAGTGAGCGTCGGTTAGCCCTGCTGCTCGGCCGCGTAGAGCGCGGCCCCGATAATACCCGCCTGATTGAGGCTGGCCGCCGGAATAAGCGGCGCCCGGGTCTCGATGCGATCGACAAACTTATCCAGCTTGGCTGCGCTGCCGCCCCCCAGAATGAAGAGGTCGGGGGAGAAGAGAAACTCGAGGCGCGCCAGATATTTGTTGAAGCGCTTGCCCCAGCGGTTCCAGGAGAGATCTTCCCGTTTGCGCGCCGCATCGGAGCAGTAGTGCTCGGCGACCATTCCTTCCAGCATCAGATGGCCCAGCTCGGTGTTGGGCAGCAGATGGCCGTTGACGAAGATGGCGGTGCCGATGCCGGTGCCGACCGTGATGAGGATGATGACCCCCTTGCGATCCTTGCCGGCGCCAAAGCGCATCTCGGCCAGACCGGCGGCATCGGCATCATTCAGCACATAGCAGGGCTTGCCGGTGACATCGGCAAACAGATGCTCGGCATCGGTTTCGATCCAGCTCTTGTCGATGTTGGCGGCACTCTTGGCAACCCCGTTGTGGATGGTGGCGGGAAAGCCACAGCCTACCGGTCCTTTCCAGTCGAAATGTTCGACCAGCGCCTTGAGGGTATGGGCGATGGCGGCCGGGGTGGCCGGTTGCGGTGTGGCAATGCGATGGCGCTCGCCAATCAATTCGCCGGTTTTGGTATCGACCAGACAGCCCTTGATCCCTGAGCCTCCAATATCCACTCCCAACATATGCATCTGTGTTGTCCTTGTTGTGTGCCGACCAGTTTGCAGTGACCACGCTGTTATGGGCACTGCAGGTCGGCAGAGCATGAAAAAAGTGCTGCAATCCGGCAAGGGGCAGATCACTTATGCGTGATCTGACAGACCTTTTTCGATGCAGCGGATCAGCAAACGGGTCTTCTTGTTCTCTTCATCCTGACGCCGGGCAAGGGTGGCCAGCGCCCATTCGATATGTTCGGCCACCATAGGCTCTGCTGTGGTCAGCCCCTGTTGCAGGGCGGCGATCACCTCGGGGGTTGCCGAGCCATTGCCGAGGGCGACCGCCAGATTGCGGCGCCAGCGTTGATAGCCGATGCGGCGGATCGGGCTCCCTTCGGTCTGCTTGAGAAAATCGCTCTCGCTCCAGCGCCACAGCGCCAGCAGGGGCGGGCGGTGCAAGCTGGGGCGGGGGCTAAAATCGGGTTCCGGGCTGGCATCTGCGTAGCGATTCCAGGGGCAGATAAGCTGGCAGTCATCGCAGCCGTAGATGCGGTTGCCCATCAGGGGCCGGAACTCTTCCGGAATAGGGCCGTCATTCTCGATGGTGAGATAGGAGATGCAGCGGCGGCCATCCACCACATAGGGGGCGACAATGGCGCCGGTCGGGCAGATGTTGATGCAGGCGACGCACTTGCCGCACTGCTCCTTCTCCACTGGCTGGTCGAGCGGCAGCGGCAGGTTGAGCAACAGCTCACCGAGAAAGAAGAAGGAGCCGGCCGATTCGTTGAGCAGCAGTGAGTGTTTGCCAACCCAGCCGAGGCCCGCCTTGGCTGCCAGTGGCCGCTCGAGGATGGGGGCGGAGTCGACGAAGGGGCGCCACTCACCCAAGGTCTCTTCAGTGCCTTGAAACAGTTCGGCGCAGCGCGCTTCGATGCGATCACCCAGCTGTTTGAGCCGGTTGCGCAGCACCTTGTGGTAGTCGCGGCCGAGGGCATAGCGGCTGATATAGCCGAGGGTCGGATCGCGCAGGGTGGCGGCAAAACCCGCCTCGAACGGCAGGTAGTTCATCCGCACCGACAACACCCGCACCGTGCCCGGCAGCAGCTCGTGGGCGCGCGCGCGCATCATGCCGTGGCGCGCCATGTAATCCATGCTGCCGTGATAGCCCGCATCCAGCCAGGCCTGCAATCTCGGCTCTTCGATACGCAGGTCGGTGTCGGTGATGCCCGCCTGGTCAAATCCTAGCTCCCGTGCCCAGAGCTTGATATCGTGGGCCAGCTGGTGGAAGTCAGGTGCGCTCATGTGGCTTGGCCTGGCCGGCGTTTGCTGGCGTGGGTCGATTGATAAGAGGCGGGAGCCGTCATGGTAGAGATCATCAGGGGCGCGTTGGGCACAAAAGAGGGGGGCAGTTTACCACAGGGGCTGTGGCAGACTGAACAGATCCGCGCACTGGAGCGCAACTGGGCCGCGCGTGAGGGGCAACCTCTCTATGCCCTGATGGAGCGAGCCGGTGCCGCGCTGCGTACTTATGCCACCCTGCATTGGCCCGACAGTCGCTGCTGGTGGATTTTCGTCGGCCCCGGTAATAACGGCGGTGATGGCTATGTGCTGGCCCGCCTTGCCCGCCAGATTGGCATCGAGGTGGTGGTGATTGCCGCCAGGGCACCCGACCAGCTGAAGGGGGATGCCAGACGGGCCGCCGATGAGTGGCTGGCGGCCGGTGGCCGGGTCTGGCTGGCCGAGCAATTTGATAAGGACCAGCACTCCACCCCGGATCTGGTGGTCGATGCCCTGCTTGGCACCGGCGTCAACACCTCCCTCTCGCCACTACTGACAAAGATCGTCGCAACAATCAATGGCTTGGCTGTGCCCGTGCTGGCGGTGGATCTCCCCTCCGGCCTCAACGGCGATACCGGCCGTGCCATGGGGGCCATGGTGCAGGCCACTCGCACCCTCACCTTTATCGGTATCAAGCAGGGGATGCTCACCGGCGACGGGGTGGATTGCGTCGGCCTGCTCGATTGTGATCCCCTTGGCGTGACGCCTGATGACACTATGCTGCCCGCCGCCTGGCGTATCGATTATCCGCTGCTCAGCACGCAACTGACCCCACGCCCGTGCGCTTCCCACAAGGGCTCTTATGGCAAGGTACTGCTGGTGGGGGGCAATCGCGGCATGCAGGGGGCCATCGTGCTGGCTGCCCGCGCCTGCCTGCGGGCGGGGGCCGGGCTGGTGCGGGTATGTCAGCATCCGGAACATCCGCCGGTCAGCCTCTATCAACCCGAACTGATGAGTCTCACTACCGCAGATGACGAGGGGTGGGCGTCGGTGCGGGTCATTGGCCCCGGGCTCGGTCAGGATGAGTGGGGAAGAGCACAAATCGCCCGTTATCTCACCGAACGGCAGCCACTGGTTTTGGACGCCGATGGATTGAATTGGCTGGCGCAATCTCCCCGCCATCAGGATAATTGGGTGCTCACGCCCCATCCCGGTGAAGCTGCGCGCCTGCTGGGATGCTCCATTGCCGAGATTGAAACCGATCGGTTTGCCGCCGTGCAGGCGCTGCAGCGGCGTTATGGCGGTGTGGTGTTGTTAAAAGGGGCGGGAACACTTATTTATGACGGCGAGCGGGTCGCTCTTTGTTGTGAAGGCAATCCCGGCATGGCAAGTGGCGGCATGGGTGATCTGTTATCTGGTATAATCGCCGCCCTTTTGGCCCAGGGCTGGTCTGCCACCATGGCAAGCTGGCTGGGCGCCGTGATCCATGGCGAGGCTGCAGATCAGGCCGCCGCTGACGGCGAGCGGGGCATGCTGGCGTCAGATCTGCTGCCGCTGATCCGCAAACTGGTTAATCCCGACACCATTACAAGTTAAAAAGAAGAACATGGCAAAACAGTTGATGATGACACTGCCGGACGAGGCAGCAACCGTGGCACTGGGTGGCCGTCTGGCACAGGCCTGCCAGCAGGCGACCACAGTGTTTTTGCATGGCACGCTTGGCGCCGGTAAAACCACCCTGACCCGCGGCTGGGTGCAGGGCCTTGGCCATCAGGGCAAGGTAAAAAGCCCGACTTACACCCTGGTCGAACCCTATGAGCTCGATGGCTGGCAGGTCTACCATTTCGATCTCTATCGCCTGGCAGATCCGGAAGAGCTGGAATTCATGGGCATTCGGGACTATTTTGCCGCCAACACTCTCTGTCTGGTGGAGTGGTCCGAGAAGGGCGAGGGCTGGTTACCGGCTCCCGACCTGGAAATTACCCTCACCTATGTAGGCGAGCAGCGCGAGGTTCTGATAGAGGCTCGCACTGCTATTGGCGAAGCCATTCTGGAACGGTTGTCATCTACGTGCGCTTGATCCTTGTTATTGCTCTCTCTTTGATGGCGTTACCCTCCTGGGCGAATCAGCTCAAGAGCGTACGAATCTGGCCATCACCGGATAATACCCGGGTGGTGCTCGATATGAGCAGCGCCCCCAACTTCAACTATTTCACCCTCACCGGCCCGGATCGGCTGGTGATCGACCTGAAAGGGGCGAGCAACGCCGCCAATCTGGCGCGGATCGAGAACAACAGCGAACTGGTGCGCAAGATCCGCCAGAGTACACCGCTGGAGAAGGGCGGTCTGCGGCTGGTGATGGATCTCAGCTCCGCCATCAAGCCGGTGGTCTTTCCGCTGGCGCCAGCCGGGCCCTATGGTCACCGTCTGGTCATCGACCTGCCTTATGAAGAGAAGCGCTCGGCGGCAGCAGTGCAATCCACGCCTGTCGGTGGCAAGGGCAAGGGGGTGGTGATTGCCATCGACCCTGGCCACGGCGGGGAAGACCCGGGCTCCATCGGCCCGCGTCGTACCTACGAGAAGCGGGTCACGCTGGCGGTCTCCCAGAAGCTGGCGGCACTGATCGACCGTGAACCGGGGATGCGCGCCGTGATGACCCGTCGTGGCGACTACTTCGTCGATCTCAACAAGCGCTCCGAGATCGCCCGCAAGGCCAAGGCGGATCTGCTGGTCTCTATCCATGCAGACAGTTTTCATAACTCGACCCCGCGC
Source organism: Aeromonas sp. 6P (assembly GCF_051919525.1). Classification (NCBI taxonomy): domain Bacteria; kingdom Pseudomonadati; phylum Pseudomonadota; class Gammaproteobacteria; order Aeromonadales; family Aeromonadaceae; genus Aeromonas; species Aeromonas sp. 6P. Next base: position 779,560 of record NZ_JBQBEO010000002.1, read on the forward strand.
GGCGCCTCGGTCTGGGTCCTCTCGACCAACCGTGCCAACCGCGAGATGGGCAGCTGGCTGGAGAAGCAGGAGAAGCAGGGCGAGCTGCTTGGCGGTGTCGGCAAGGTGTTGGCGGAATCTGATCCCAACCCCTATCTGGCGCAGACCTTCCTCGACCTCTCCATGGACAAGTCCCGTGCCGAAGGGTATGACGTCAGCCGCCAGATCCTGCGCTCCATGGGCAAGGTCGCCCGACTGCACAAGAAGGCGCCGGAACACGCCAGTCTGGCGGTGCTGAAGGCGCCGGATATTCCCTCGGTGCTGGTGGAGACCGGTTTTATCTCCAACCATGCGGAAGAGAAGCTGCTGGCTACCGCCAGCTATCAGGACCAGCTGGCCCGCGCCATCTTCGAGGGGATCCGCAACTACTACCGCGCCCACCCGACCAAGGGGGCCATGCTGACCGGCAAGGGGCAGGTGAGCCAACCTGCCGCTACTCGCCCCGCACCGGTAGCCCGGCAGCCGGTGAGCCAGCCCAGGCAGACACAGTCGCAGCCGGTGGTGACCAACAAGATGCCCGCCACTGCCCGCGACGGCGGTGCTGGGAGCGGCTCCGGAGTCGGGGTGATCAAGCCTTACTCGGCGGCAGCGCAAGAGAGCGGTGCGCCGGTCAGCAGTGTGGGCGACTATGACAAATCGCGGATGCTCCGCCATGTGGTCAAACGGGGCGAGAGCCTCTCTCGCCTTGCCGAGAAGCATGGGGTGAGTCAGTCCACTCTGGTGGAGATCAACCAGCTGCGCAGCCGGGATATACAGATTGGTCAAACAATTTATATTCCCCAGCAAGGGCAGAGCCGCAGTGCCGCCCCCGTTCGCAGTGATGACAAGTCGCAGATGATCCGCCATGTGGTCAAGCGGGGCGAGAGTCTCTCCCGCCTTGCCGAGAAACATGGGGTGAGTCAGGCTCGGCTGGTAGAGATCAACAAGCTCAAGTCGCGGAATATTCAGGTAGGGCAGGTGCTCTACATTCCGCAAAACTGACGCGCGGGAGCGGGCGATGCCGCTCCCGCTGTTAGCGAATACCATCAGCAAGATTGAAATTCAGGAGTCAGCGATGCCGATCCGTATATTGCCCCCTATCCTTGCCAACCAGATTCCGGTTGGTGGAGAGGTGGTGGAGCGGCCCTCCTGGAGCCTTAAGAGACTGACCATCCGCAAGATAGAAATTCAGGAGTAAATGATGCCGATCCGTATTTTGCCACCCATTCTGGCCAACCAGATTGCAGCCGGAGAGGTGGTGGAGCGGCCCTCTTCTGTGGTGAAAGAGCTGGTGGAGAACAGCCTGGATGCGGGGGCCGACCGGGTCGAGATCGACATCGACAAGGGGGGCGCCAAGCTGATCCGCATCCGTGACAACGGCTGCGGTGTCGCCAAAGATGAGCTGGTACTGGCGCTGTCGCGTCATGCAACCTCCAAGGTGGCCACGCTGGATGATCTGGAAGGGATCAACAGCCTCGGTTTTCGTGGCGAGGCGCTCGCCTCCATCAGCTCGGTCTCCCGTCTCACCTTCACCTCCCGTACTGCAGAGCAGTCCGAAGCTTGGCAAGCCCAGGCGGAAGGGCGCGAGATGAGCGTCACCATCAAGCCGGCGGCCCATCCGGTGGGCACCACGGTGGAGGTGGTGGATCTCTTCTTCAATACTCCGGCGCGGCGCAAGTTCATGCGCAGCGAAAAGACCGAGTTTGCCCATATCGACGAGCTGGTGCGCCGCATCGCGCTCTCTCGCTTCGACGCCACCCTGATCCTGCGCCACAATGGCAAGGTAGTGCGCCAGTACAAGGCCGCCAATACCGTGCCGGAGCAGGAGCGACGTCTCGCCGCCGTTTGCGGCACCCCCTTCATGCACCATGCGCTGGCGGTGGAGAGCGAACACAGTGACGTGCGGCTGTGGGGCTGGCTGGCGACTCCGGAGGGGGCAAGACCGCAAAACGATCTGCAATACACCTACGTAAACGGCCGGATGATGCGCGACAAGCTCATCAATCACGCTATTCGTCAGGCCTATGACGAGTTGTTGCCTCCCGACCGCTTCGCCGCCTATGTGCTCTATATCGAGCTGGATCCCCGTCAGGTGGATGTCAACGTCCACCCGGCCAAGCATGAGGTGCGCTTCCATCAGGCGCGGCTGATCCACGACTTTATCTTTCAGGCGTTGTTTACTGCGCTGCGCCGCGAAGGAGTCAGCGCCGCTCATCAGGACGCGCCGCTGGCCGAAACTCTGGTCGAGTTGCCGGTCAGTCCGCAGATCGAATATCCCGGTCAGGCGCCACGCCCGGAGTGGTACGGTGCCGAGCACAGCTACCGGGCACCTGCACAGGTGCGGGAGGGAGGCGGTGGGGCTGGCCGAGCCAGCAATTATCAACCGCCCGAGCCCCCAAGCCGGGAGGCGATGCGCGGCATGGGCGCTCTGCTCACTACGCTGCCTATCGCAACTGAGGCTGCTCCTGCGCAGCCCACTGAGCCAGTGCCGTCACCCAAACAGGGGGGATGTCGCGCCCTGACACTGGTGGAGCAGGCCTACCTGTTGATCGAGCGGGATAATCAGCTGGCGCTGCTTTCGCTGGTACGCGCCGAGCGGGTGCTGCTGCGCCACTGGCTGCTGGAGACCTGGGGTCAGGGGCTGGCGGCCCAGCCACTGTTGCTGCCGGTCTCCTTCAAGCTGCCGAAGAATTTGATCGCGCTGGTGACCGAGCAGGAACGTTTGCTGAAACGGATGGGGCTGGAGTTGAAAAGCGGGGGGCGCGACACCATGATCCTGACTCGGGTGCCGGCTCTGCTGCGCCAGACCGATCTGGTGCGTCTGTTACCCGAATTGCTGCAAATTATCGAGGGCGGATCTGACAGTGATGCTGGTCAGCAGGCTGAAGTATTATGCCAATGGCTGGTGGAGCAGGGGATAAGCCGCGAGAAGATATACGATTTTTCAACTGCCAGTCGTCTGCTGACGGAACTTGTGACCGATTTCAGTGACCAGCTTGGTGACATGCGTATGGTGCGCCCGCTTTCGTTGGCGACCGTGCTGGAGGAGTTTGAACATGGCGAGTGACTTGCCGACCGCAATTTTTCTGATGGGGCCGACGGCCTCCGGCAAGACGGATCTCGCCATTGAACTGTGCCAGGCGCTGCCCTGCGACATCATCAGCGTCGATTCGGCGCTGATCTATCGCGGCATGGATATCGGTACGGCCAAGCCGACCGCCGATGAACTGGCACGTGCCCCGCACCGGCTGATCGACATTCTTGACCCCGCCATGAGCTATTCGGCAGCCGATTTTTGCAAGGATGCCCTGCGAGAGATGAAAGAGATCGCCGATCGCAGCCGCATTCCGCTGCTGGTGGGCGGCACCATGCTCTATTTCAAGGCGCTGCTGGAGGGATTGTCCCCATTGCCCTCCGCCGATCCCGCCATTCGTGCCGGGATTGAGGAAGAGGCTGCCCGCCTCGGTTGGCAGGCGCTGCATGACGAGCTGGTGCGCATTGACCCGGTGGCCGGGGCGCGGATCCACCCCAATGACCCGCAGCGGCTTTCCCGAGCGCTGGAGGTTTACCGCATCAGCGGCAAGACCCTTACCGAGCTGACCCAGGTGCAGGGGGAGGGTTTGCCCTATCGGGTGCAGCAGTTTGCCATCGCCCCGAGCGATCGTGCCGTGCTGCATCAGCGGATCGAACAGCGCTTTGACAAGATGCTGCAAGGCGGCTTTGAACAGGAGGTTCGTGCGCTGATGGCGCGCGGCGATCTGCACCCGGATCTCCCCTCCATTCGCTGTGTGGGTTATCGCCAAATGTGGGACTACCTGTGCGGTGAAGTGGGGTATGATGAGATGCGTTATCGTGGCATTGTTGCCACACGCCAATTGGCAAAACGACAGATGACCTGGTTGCGCGGCTGGCCCGATGTGACCTGGTTGGAATCTGGTGAGTCTGGCAATCTCGACCGCGTGCTTGCTCGCGCTGGTGCGGCTTGACACTCCCTGTATAATCAGGTTGTTATATTGATATTCGGTGTTTAAAAACAACAAACTATAAGGAAAAGAAAAATGGCTAAGGGGCAATCTCTCCAAGACCCGTTTTTGAATGCGCTGCGCCGTGAGCGGATTCCTGTTTCTATCTATTTGGTGAACGGCATCAAACTGCAAGGTCAGATCGAGTCTTTTGACCAGTTTGTTATCCTGCTGAAAAACACCGTGAGCCAGATGGTTTACAAGCACGCCATCTCGACTGTCGTACCGGCCCGTGCCGTCAATCATCACCAGCCCACTCCGGGTGGCGCGGCTGATGAACAGGGTGATGCCGAGGCGTGATATCCCTGGGCGAGTCGACTCGCCAACTCAGATTCATCATGATTCCTGTTAAGGAGCAAGCGCTTGTTTGACCGTTATGAAGCTGGCGAACAGGCCGTTCTGGTGCATGTCAACTTCAGTGATGAGGGGGAGCGGGAGGATCTGGAAGAGCTCAAGATGTTGGTGAGCTCGGCCGGAGTCAATGCGCTGGGGGTAATTACCACCAGTCGCAGTGCGCCCAGTGCCAAATTTTTTGTCGGCAGTGGCAAGGCTGAAGAGATCGCGTCCCAAGTCCAGATGCTGGATGCCGACGTCGTCATCTTCAACCATGCCCTGACCCCTGCCCAGGAGCGCAACCTGGAGCGTTTGTTCCAGTGCCGGGTGGTGGATCGAACCGGCTTGATCCTCGATATCTTTGCCCAGCGCGCCCGAACCCACGAAGGTAAACTGCAGGTCGAACTGGCCCAGTTGCGCCATCTTTCCACTCGTCTGGTGCGAGGCTGGACCCACCTTGAGCGTCAAAAGGGCGGGATCGGTCTGCGTGGCCCGGGTGAAACCCAGCTTGAAACTGACCGACGTCTGCTGCGGGAACGCATCAAGGCGATTTTGCGTCGGCTCGACAAGGTGGCCAAGCAGCGGGAGCAGGGACGCCGCGCCCGCAACCGCAACGAAGTGCCGACGGTGTCACTGGTTGGTTATACCAACGCCGGAAAGTCCACTTTGTTCAACCAACTTACAGCTGCCAGCGTGTATGCTGCCGACCAATTGTTCGCAACTCTGGATCCCACCCTGCGTAAACTGGTGATCCGGGATGTGGGTGATGTGATTTTGGCGGATACAGTTGGATTTATTCGACACTTGCCCCATGATCTGGTCGCGGCCTTCAAGGCGACCCTGCAGGAGACCCGTGAAGCGGATCTGCTGCTGCATGTGGTGGACTGTGCCGATGAGCAGATGCAGGAGAATATCGACTCCGTGCAGCAGGTATTGGCCGAGATCGAAGCCGATGACAGGCCCCAGCTGATGATCTGCAACAAGATCGACAAGCTGGCGGATCGTCCGGCAGGTCTGGAGCGAGATGACGAGGGGCGCCCGTTGCGCGTCTGGTTGTCGGCCCAGACTGGTGAAGGTTGTGAGCATCTGTTTACGGCGCTGACCGAATTGCTGGCTGGCTCCATGGTGCATCACACCCTGCAGTTGCCTCCTTCTGCCGCGAGATTGCGCAGTGCGCTCTATCAGCTGAAAGGGATTGAGCAGGAAGGTTTTAGCGAGGAGGGTGATTTCGTGCTGGAAGTCCGCTTGCAAGTGGCCGACTGGAACCGCCTCGTGAAACAGGAAGGTGAGAGTTTACAACGCTTTATCAGGCATTGATTCGTCGATGAAGGTGAACCCTTAGGGGCTTCTCAACGTATGATGGCCCGATAGAGATGATATCCATCCGCATGTATTAATGGAGACGCTGATGGCTTGGAATGAGCCTGGTAACAACGGCAAAGACCGTGACCCTTGGGGGAATAACGGCAAGAATCAGGGACCCCCTGATCTGGATGAAATGCTGCGCAAAGTGAGTCGCCGTTTCGGTGGCTTGTTTGGTGGCGGCAAATCTGGCGGCGATGTAGGTCGCTTTGGTATCTCCATCGCGCTGGTTGTGGCTGTGGTGGTGTGGGTCGTCAGCGGCTTCTACACCATTCGCGAAGCGGAGCGTGGTGCCGTGCTGCGGTTTGGCAAGTTTTCCCATATTGTCGAGCCGGGCCTGCGCTGGAAGCCGACCTTTATCGATCAGGTGATCCCGGTGGACGTCGAGTCCGTGCGCTCCCTGCCTGCCTCCGGTTTCATGCTGACTCAGGATGAGAACGTGGTACGGGTCGAGATGGACGTGCAGTACCGTGTGGTCAATCCCGAGCAGTATCTGTTCAGCGTGACCAATGCCGACGAGAGTCTGGGCCAGGCCACCGATAGCGCCCTGCGCTACGTGGTGGGTCATACCCGGATGGATGACGTGCTGACAACCGGTCGTGAGAAAGTGCGTCAGGAGACCTGGCAGGTGATCGATGGCATCATCGAGCCCTACCAGATGGGTCTGCAGATCGTCGATGTCAACTTCCTGCCGGCGCGTCCGCCGGAAGAGGTGAAAGACGCGTTTGATGACGCCATCTCCGCTCAGGAAGATGAACAGCGTTTCATTCGTGAAGCAGAAGCCTATGCCCGTGAAGTGGAGCCCAAGGCCCGTGGCCAGGTGAAGCGTCTGGAGCAGGAAGCGGAAGCTTACAAATCCCAGATCGTGTTGAAAGCCCAGGGTGAAGTTGCTCGCTTCAACGAGCTGCTGCCCCAGTATCTGGCTGCCCCCGAGCTGACCCGTGAGCGTATCTATCTGGAAACCATGGAAGAGCTCTATCAGCAGGCCAACAAGGTGGTGGTCGACATGCCGGCTGGCAACAACAGCATGATCTACCTGCCGCTCGACAAGCTGTCCGGCAAGCCGAAGGCTGCCCAGTCTGATCGTGCCACTGTCGCCCCGGTCACAGAGCAGGTCCCCGTTTCCAACGAGGGTGCCAACTCTACCCCGACAATGCCGCTGCGTAGCGGTGACCGCTTCAGCTCAGGGAGAAACTGATAGATGAAAAAGCTAGCTATTGGTGCAATCGCTGTCGCGGCCATGGTCTGCTTCTCCTCTGTCTTTATCGTTGATGAAGGTCAGAAGGGGATTGTGGTGCAGTTTGGCAAGGTGAAGCGGGTTGACTCCGGTGAACCCCGCCTCTATGAGCCGGGCCTGCACTTCAAGGTGCCGCTCATCGACCAGGTTCGCAAGATGGATGCCCGCATCCAGACCATTGACAGCCAGGCCGACCGTTTTGTCACCTCCGAGAAGAAAGACCTGATCATCGACTCCTACGTGAAGTGGAAGATCGAGGACTTCTCCAAGTACTACCTGGCAACCGGTGGTGGCAACAAGCTGCAGGCTGAAGATCTGCTCAAACGCAAGATCAATAACGGTCTGCGTTCCGAGATCGGTAACCGCACCATCAAGGACATCGTCTCCGGTGAGCGCAGTACCGTGATGGAAGATGCCCTGAAGAAGATGGCGCGCTCCTCCGAGCTCGGTATCAAGGTGGTGGATGTGCGGATCAAGCAGATCAACCTGCCAGTGGAAGTCTCCAACTCCATCTACCAGCGGATGCGCGCCGAGCGTACCGCAGTTGCCCGTGAGCACCGCTCTCAGGGTCGCGAGAAGGCTGAAATCCTGCGTGCCGATATCGACCGCAAGGTGACCGTCATGATCGCCGACGCCGAGAGTAACGCTCGCCAACTGCGCGGTGAAGGGGATGCGGAAGCCGCCAAGATCTATGCCGACAGCTACAAGAAAGACCCCGAGTTTTTCAGCTTCGTGCGTAGCATGGAGGCCTATCGCAAGAGCTTTGCCGGTGGCAACGACCTGATGGTGTTGAAGCCGGACAGCGAGTTCTTCCGTTACCTCAAGTCTCCTCACGGCACCAAGCAGTAATCGCCACGAGGTCACATTCAAAGGGTCTGCATTGTCAGACCCTTTTGTTTTTGGTGCCAATGCCAGCCGTCGACCCGGGGGGCTGGTTGCATTGAAGGAGGTCGGATGCTGACATCCATGCTGATGGGGTTGGGATTGCTGCTGTTGTTCGAGGGGCTAGGCCCGTTGTTGATGCCCAGGGCATGGCAGCAGATGTTGCGGCTGCTGAGCGATCAGCCACCGGAGCAGTTGCGCCGTATCGGCGGCTCGTTAGTGGTTGCGGGTAGCGTGATCCTCTGGATGCTGAGTCGCTGAGTCTGGCGCAATGCACTGTCCAGCAGATAGCAGACAATAAAAAAGAGGCCGAAGGCCTCTTTTTTCATCCATGTCGTTTACTCAGGCACTGCGCTGCACGGCCATGTGGGCCAGTGTTTCCAGCGCCTGTTTGTGCGGGGAGTCCGGCAGGATGGCGAGGGCGGCAATGGCCTTGTCGGCCTCTTTTCTGGCACGCATGCGGGAGTACTCCAGCGCGCCAGTGCGGTCGAGAATGCCGAGGATCTGCTCAAGATGCTCCATGCCGTTGCGGTGCTCGATGGCATCGCGCACCAGCTGGCGCTCTTCCGGCGTACCCACTTCCATGGCGCGCAGCAGCGGCAGGGTCGGTTTGCCTTCGGCCAGATCGTCGCCGACGTTCTTGCCCATCTCTTCGCTCTGGGAGCAGTAGTCCATCACGTCATCGATGATCTGGAACGCGGTGCCCAGATACTTGCCGTAATCGGTCATGGCCTGTTCGACGGGCTCGGGCTGATGAGTCAGCACGGCGGCAAGGCGAGTGGCGGCCTCGAACAGCTTGGCGGTCTTGCAGTAGATGACCGTCATGTAGCTCTCTTCGGTGGTATCCGGGTCGTTGCAGTTCATCAGCTGCAACACTTCTCCTTCGGCGATGGTGTTGGTGGCATCCGAGAGGATCTCCATCACCCGCAGGTTGGAGAGTTCGGCCATCATCTGGAAGGAGCGGCTATAGAGGTAGTCACCGACCAGCACGCTGGCGGCATTGCCAAACATGGCGTTGGCGGTCTCCCGGCCGCGGCGCAGGTCGGATTCGTCGACCACGTCGTCATGCAGCAGGGTAGAGGTGTGAATGAATTCGATGATGGCGGCCAGTTTCAGGTGATCCTCACCCTCATAGCCCAGCGCACGCGCAGCCATCACGGTCAGCATGGGGCGCATCCGTTTCCCGCCGGCGCTGACAATGTAGAAACCCAGCTGATTAATCAGACTAACGTCGGACTGGAGTCGGGCCAGGATCAGTTCATTGACCGCCGTCATGTCGGCGGCACAGAGCGCACGGATAGTCTGTTGGTCCATAAGTCTCGTAACGTGACAGCAGCAATAACTGCGATTTTAGTAATGGCAGGGATTCTACACGATTTCACAATGGGTTACAGTTAGGCGTTTATCCACGGCGGCAGATATGCGCACAAAATAAACTTTTTGCTAAATTGGCCTTGCCTGAGCAGATCGATTTGCGTAGAATACCCGCCCATTGTTATAGGTTTTTGCGCATGTCTAGCCTTGAGCAAAAGACATGCCTTTACGGAGTTAATCAAATGTACGCGGTATTCCAAAGCGGCGGAAAACAACACCGTGTGGCCGAAGGTCAAATCGTTCGTCTGGAAAAGCTGAACGTTGAGACTGGCGCTACCATCGACTTCAACGAAGTTCTGATGGTTGCTGCAGGCGACACTTTTAAAGTAGGTGCTCCTTTCGTTGAAGGTGGCAAGGTTGTAGCTGAAGTTGTGGCTCACGGCCGTGGCGAGAAAGTGACTATCGTCAAGTTCCGTCGTCGTAAGCACCATCGTAAGCAAGCGGGCCACCGTCAGTGGTTCACTGAAGTCAAAATCACTGGCATCAGCGCTTAATTAGAGGAGTCCGATAAATGGCACACAAAAAAGCTGGCGGTTCATCCCGCAACGGTCGCGATTCTGAAGCTAAACGCCTGGGCGTGAAGCGTTTCGGCGGCGAAACAGTTCTGGCTGGCAGCATCATCGTTCGTCAACGTGGTACCAAGTTCCACGCTGGCACCAACGTTGGTCTGGGCAAGGATCACACCCTGTTCGCTACCGCGACTGGTAAAATCCTGTTCGAAGTTAAAGGTCCGCTGAATCGTAAGTACGTTAGCATTGTTGCTGAGTAATTACGGACCGCAAGGATCCGAAGCCCCGCCAACAGGCGGGGCTTTTGTTTTTCTGACGTCTTTCTGATGTCGTTGACGAAAAAACGGAACGCAGCTGACTTTGGCTCTGACGGGCATGATTGGCAAGATGCGTATCGCCCGCAGGGGTCTGTACCACTATAATTGCGTATCGGTTTTTCGAATTAAGGTGACGGTTACCTATGAAGTTTGTTGATGAAGTCCAGATTCGAGTCGATGCCGGTGACGGTGGTAACGGTTGTGTAAGCTTTCGCCGTGAAAAATATATTCCCAACGGTGGTCCGGACGGCGGTGACGGCGGTGATGGTGGCGACGTATATCTGATCGCCGACGAGAACCTCAATACCCTGATCGACTACCGTTTCGAGCGTTTCCATGCTGCCGAGCGCGGTGAGAATGGCCAGAGCGCCAACTGTACCGGTCGCCGCGGCAAGGACAAGATCCTGCGTGTGCCTGTCGGTACCCGGGCGACCGATGAAGATACCGGTGAACTGCTGGGGGACCTGACCCACCACGAGCAGAAGCTGCTGGTTGCCAAAGGTGGTTTCCATGGTCTGGGCAACACCCGCTTCAAGAGCTCCGTCAACCGTGCTCCCCGCCAGAAGAGTAATGGTACTCCGGGTGAAGTGCGTACCCTGAAGCTGGAGCTGCTGCTGCTGGCCGATGTCGGCATGCTGGGTCTGCCCAACGCAGGCAAGTCTACCTTTATTCGCGCCGTTTCTGCGGCTCGCCCGAAAGTGGCTGATTACCCCTTCACTACCCTGGTACCGAACCTGGGTGTGGTGCGTGGTGAAAACTCCCGCTCCTTCGTGATCGCCGATATCCCGGGTCTGATCGAAGGCGCTGCCGAAGGTGCAGGTTTGGGTATCCGCTTCCTGAAACACCTCGAGCGTTGCCGCGTGCTGATCCACCTGGTGGATATCTGCCCGGTTGATGGCTCCGATCCTGCTGAAAATGCCGTGACCATCGTCAAGGAGCTGGAGAAGTACAGCCCGGAACTGGCTGGCAAGCCGCGCTGGTTGGTGTTTAACAAGATGGATCTGATCCTGGAAGAGGAAGCCCAGGAGGTGATGGATCGCGTCAAGGCGGCCCTGAACCACGAAGGTCCGGTCTATGCCATCACTGCCATCAGCAAGGAAGGCACCAAGAAGGTCTGCTACGATATTCTGGATCTGCTGGATACCATGCCCCGTCAGCTGGCGGAAGATGCCAAAGACGCCATCGAGAAGGTGGAGTTCAAGTGGGACGACTACCACAAGAACCAGTTGGCCAAGGCTGAAGCGGAAGCACTGGCTGCCTCTCTTGCCTTCGATGAAGGACTTGATGATGACGATTGGGATGACGACGAAGATGATGGCGTTGAAGTCATCTACGTCCGTGACTGATCCCCGTCACTCTCATTGAAAACCGGAGCCTGAACAGGCTCCGGTTTTTTTATATCTATCGAGCAGCAACTCATTAGGTATATTTGTGATGTCACTTATTGCCTGCCACTGATAACCGATTATACTGCCCACCAAAATTAACAATAACGAAACAATAATCTGGCGATGTCGATTGAATCGATATGCGCCGCTCTATCTTATTGTTTTAATGGAAGGTTTACCTGTGAAAATATTTATGCGCAGATTTCTGCCTTAAGGGCTTGTTTGTGCATTTTTTTAGAGTATTCTTGCGCCCGTTTTGCCGATTAATGCATGAATACGCAGGTTGGCCGGGCTAGGGAAAAGTAACATTAGGGCAGTCATATCATGTTGGAAAAGAGTCTCGAAGCACCTGCGGTCAATACTCGCCGTAATTTGTTGATGTTTCTGGTTCCGTCACTCATCGGGATCCTACTGTTCATGACGCCGGTCGTCTATGACGGTAACGTCACCATCCCGGTGGCCGTGCTGGCCAAGCTGGTACAGCGTGTTTTGGCCGATTATCTGGTCGCCATGGTCAGTGCGGTGATCACCACCACCATGCTGATGACGCTGATTGCCTGGTTGTTCAAGCCGGCGATTCTGGTGCGTCGTCCTTTCCTCAACAGTTTGTTCAGTGTCTCCCCTTTCTGGGCCTGCGTGCGGGTATTGGGCGGTATCTTCGTGCTGCTGACCTTCTTCCAGGTGGGGCCAGAGGTGCTTTACTCCGGCGCAACCGGTGGACTGGTGCTCAACGATCTGCTGCCGGTGCTGTTTTCGGTCTTCATTTTTGCCGGCCTGCTGCTGCCGTTGCTGCTCGATTTTGGGTTGCTGGAATTTGTCGGCACCATGATGACCCGCATCATGCGTCCGGTGTTCCGGTTGCCGGGTCGCTCCGCAGTGGACTGCTTTGCCTCTTGGCTCGGCGATGGCAGCGTCGGCATCCTGCTGACCAGCAAGCAGTACGAAGGGAAGTTCTATACCCAGCGTGAAGCCGCGGTGATTGGCACCACTTTCTCTGCGGTCTCCATCACCTTCTGTCTGGTGGTGATCTCCCAGGTGAAGCTGGAGCACATGTTTGTCCCCTTTTATCTGACCGTCTGTCTGGCGGGTGTGGTTGCCGCCATCGTGGTGCCGCGTCTGCCACCGCTCTGTTGGAAGAAGGACATCTATGCCGATGGCACTCCCCTGTGCCGCAAGCAGGAAGCAGTGCCGCACCAGCACAGCGTAATGAGCTATGGTTTCGAGCGTGCCCTGACCAAGGCTGACAGCATGACTGATCTCGGCGCAGTCGCGCGGGAAGGGGTGAAGAATGCACTGGATATGGTGTTTGGCGTGCTGCCGGTTGTGATGGCGATCGGTACCTGTGCCCTGATGCTGGCCGAACATACCCCTATCTTCAACTGGCTTGGCGCCCCGTTCGTCCCCTTGCTGGAGCTGCTGCAACTGCCGGAGGCGGAAGCGGCCTCCAAGACCATCATGGTCGGTTTTGCCGACATGTTCATTCCGGCGGTGCTGGCCTCGACCATCGAGAGCGACATGACCCGCTTCGTGATTGCCGCGATGTCGGTAACCCAGCTGATCTATATGTCGGAAGTGGGCGCCCTGCTGCTGGGCAGCAAGATCCCGGTCAAGCTGTGGGAACTGTTCGTTATCTTCCTGCTGCGCACTCTGGTTACCTTGCCGGTTATTGCCGGGGTGGCACACCTGCTGTTCTAAGGGCGCAGCGCAGTGAAAAACGGTCAACCTCGGTTGACCGTTTTCTTTTTCGCAGTAACGGGAGAAAGTCCCCCTTCGGTTGGCTCAGCCTGTAGTGACGGAACACTGGATAGTCAGGGAGTGGACCGTGTTGGCGATACGATAGGGCTTGGCTGCCTTGTAGACCTTCTTTTCGTCGTCATAGCTTCCCCCCAGATACTGGGTGCTGTAGAGCGTCTGCTGGCGACGATCGGTCTCCTTGTAACCTTGCGGGCAGGTCTGGTTGGCCTGCTGGAAGCAGGCTTTCATGCTGCTGCACTCGATGTAGAAGCCGCGCTGGCTGGGATCGGCAAGGTGCACCGGGGTGACGGTAGGGGCGGGGGGAGACAACAGGGCGCAACCGGAGAGCGTCAGTGCGCCCAGCAGAACGAGATGTTTTGACATAGATAACCTGAACAGTGTGGTGTGACAAAGAGTGAGGGGGAGTCTGTTGCTCCCCCTTCGCTATAGGGGCACCGTTATAACCAGCCGGGGGCGCTCAGGCCAGCCCGCAAATGTAAGAAAATATGATCCCCCCCGGGCTTGCGCGGCCAGCAGGATGAGCGTTCAAACAATACTTGCCTGAGATTTGTTCCGTTCGATTGCTGCCGCTTGGCAGGCAGAGTGTGGCAGGAGATAGTGATTCATTCAGGTATCCCGTGCTACATTGCCCCACTTGTTACTGGCCTGTAAATCAATGGAGTGACCCATGTCTGCCATCCCCTATTCCGTGCTCGATCTGGTGCCTGTTGCCGAAGGTTCCGTGCCTGCCGAGTCGTTTCGCCGTTCACGGGATCTTGCCCGCCATGCCGAGGGTTGGGGTTACCTGCGCTACTGGCTGGCCGAACATCACAACATGCCGGGCATTGCCAGTGCCGCCACCTCGGTGCTGATCGGCCATCTGGCCGAAGCCACCACCACTCTGCGGATCGGCGCGGGTGGCATCATGCTGCCGAACCACTCGCCGCTGGTGATTGCCGAACAGTTTGGCACCTTGGCTTCTCTCTATCCCGACCGCATCGACCTTGGCCTTGGCCGCGCCCCCGGGACCGATCAGCGCACCATGCGGGCGCTGCGGCGTATGCGCAGTGGCGAGGTGGATGATTTCCCGGCCGATGTGCGTGAGCTGATGAGCTACTTTGGCGACGAGATCGGCGCGGTGCAGGCGGTGCCCGGCCAGGGGCTGCATCTGCCCATCTGGCTGCTGGGTTCCAGCCTTTACAGCGCGCAACTGGCGGCGGCGATGGGTTTGCCGTTCGGGTTTGCCTCCCATTTTGCTCCCGCCATGTTGCTGCAGGCGCTGGAGATCTATCGTAGCCAGTATCGCCCCTCTGCTCGCTGGCCCAAGCCCCATGCGGTGGTCTGCATCAACATGATTGCCGCCGACAGTGAGCGGGAGGCCCGCTTCCAGTTCACTACCGTGCAGCAGCAGTTCTTGCGCCTCCATCGCGGTGATGCGGGCAAGCTGCCCGCGCCGGTCGTCCAGCTTGGCGACGAGTGGGCACCCCGGGAGCTGATGGCGATGGAGCAGACCCTGGCTCGCTCGCTAGTGGGCGAGCCGGAGCAGATCCGCCACGGCCTCAAGGCGCTGCTGGCGGAAACCCGTGCCGATGAGCTGATGTTCAATGGCCCCATCGTCGATCATCAGGCCCGACTGCGCTCCTTTGAAATTGCCGCCGAGCTGATGCAGAGCCTGTAAGCCATGACGAACCCTGCTGTCGCGGTGGATAGGCCGTATTGGAATCCCATGGTACCGGAGCTGTCTGTCACCGATCTGGCTCGCTCTCTGGCGTTCTACACCGGCTTGCTGGGCTTCTCAGTTCGCTATCGGCGCGATGACCCTCCTTTTGCTTATCTGGAGCAGCAACAGGTACAGCTGATGCTGGAACAGGTTCATCTAGCGGGTTGGCAGGTCGGGGCGTTGGAGCCACCGTTCGGTCGGGGAATCAATCTGCAGATGGAGCTGACCGAGATCCAGCCGCTACTCGACCGCTTGCAGGCTGCCGGGATTGCACTTTTCCGGCAGCCCACTGAGGTCTGGTATCCAGTGGGCGAGATGCTGGCCGGGCAGCGCGAATTTTTGCTGCAGGATCCCGATGGTTATCTGTTACGGTTTGTGCAATATCTGGGGGAACGAGCGGCTGACTGACAAGATCAAAATCTTAACCATCTGATTTTAAAGGACTGTCAGATGTATGTCGGCCATCTGTCGTGTCACCTTTCGTGGCGCAAGCCCTATGCTGGCCCTGTCAATTACCACAAGGAGTTCGAGATGATCGTCAGGAAGTTGAGATTGCAACGGGGTTGGTCTCAGGATCAGTTGGCAACGTTGACTGGTTTGAGTGTCCGCACTATCCAGCGGATCGAGCAGGGGCAGCAACCCGGACTGGAATCTCTCAAGGCCCTGGCCGCCGTCTTTGAACTCGATGTGGCTCAACTGGATGGATCAGAGCAACAGGAGCGCGAGATGAGAGGAAGTGACACTATGGGTCAGGATGCGGTGCAGGTATCGGCAGAGGAACGGGCGGCAATGCGCTATGTGGAGGAGCTCAAGGGCTTCTATCACCATGTCGCCAGCTACGTGGTGGTGATCTGCGGGCTGTTTGTCATCAACTACCTGAGCAATCCGGAGTACATCTGGGCCTGGTGGCCAACCCTGGGATGGGGGCTGGGACTTGCCTCCCATGCTGTTCGGGTGTTTCAGCCCTTCAAGCTGTTTGGCCCCGAGTGGGAGCGGCGCCAGATCGAGAAGCGGCTGGGGCGCAAGTTGTAACTTCATTCGCCGGAAAACAGGAAGCCTAAAACAGCAAGCCCGGCAGATTGCCGGGCTTTGTGATTGGAGCGGGTTGTGGCCATTCGTGCGGCAGCGACCGCCAGATTGCTGCGTCCCCCCTAGCTGGCGTGAACCGGACAGGGAGTGGCAAAGAGGGCATCATCCTCATAGCGCCACAGGGTGAGGCTGTTGCCCCAAACACAGCCAGTATCGAGCGCCTTGATGTCGCTCTTGCCGGTGTTGCCCATCAGCGCTGCCCAGTGGCCGAACACCAGGATGGGGTCGTCCACGTGATGCTCGCGCTGCTCGAACCAGGGGCGCAGGCCCGGGGTCGACTCCTTGGGCCCCTTCTTGCATTTGAAGTCGAGCCGGCCATCGAAGTAGCAGAAGCGCATCCGGGTGAAGGTGTTGATGATGTAGCGGTAGCGGTCGATCCCGACCAGATCATCTTTCCAGCCATCGGGCTGGTCGCCGTACATGTGGTGCAGCAGCCAGCTGTACTGGTCACCGCGCAGCAGGCTCTCTACCTCGCGGGCGCAGTTGCGGGCGGTGCGGGCATCCCACGCCGGGGAGATACCGGCATGCACCATCATGATGGGCAGGTCGGGGTGCTCGGCCAGCAGCGGGCGGTGGCGCAGCCACTCCAGCAGTTCGTCCCGATCCGGGGCATCGATCAGGCTTTGCAGCTTGTCTTTCTTCTTGAGCGGTGCCACGCCATTGGCGACCGCCAACAGGTGCAGATCGTGGTTGCCGAGCACGGTGACGGCACGGTTGCCCAACCCTTTGACAAAACGCAGGGTATTGAGGGAGTCCGGGCCGCGGGCGACCAGGTCGCCACAGAGCCAGAGCACGTCTTGATCGGGATCGAACGCGGCAAGATCCAGCAGACGGCGCAAGTCGTCGTAACAGCCCTGGATGTCACCGACAAAACAGTTCGTCATGAAACCTCAGTTGATAATATTGGGGATGGCCAGCGTGAAGGGGGCGATGGGCGCCTCAAACTGCTGGCCAGAGCCATCTTGCAGGGTATAGCTCCCTTCCATCACCCCAAGCGGGGTCGCCAGCGGCACGCCGCTCTGGTAGCTGTAGGTCTCACCTTCGGCAATGACGGGTTGCTCCCCGACCACGCCCGGACCTGCCACCTCCAGCATCTTGCCATTGGCATCGGTGATGAGCCAGCGCCGGTGCAGCAGTTGCACCGGGCCGGGCCCCAGATTCTCAATCTCGATCAGATAGTGAAACTGGTAGGGGTCTTTGCTATCCGCCACATACGAGGGGTATGGGCGGACAACGATGTGCGGGGGTGCCACAGGATCAGGCCTGTTGCTGATCCGCCAGCCAGTTGGCAATCATGACAAACTGCTCGAGGGAGAGGTTCTCCGGGCGCAGGTTGCCATCGATGCCAAGCTCGGTCAGCTGGGCGTCGGTGATGAAGTTGGAGAAGCTGTTGCGGATGGTCTTGCGACGCTGGCCAAAGCCCTCGGTGCAGACGCGATTCAGACAACGTATATCTTTCGCGACGATAGTCGGGTTCTTGTGCGGGATCAGACGCACCACGGCAGAGTCCACTTTCGGTGCCGGCTTGAAGGCGCCCGGGCCCACTTCCAGCACCGGCACCACCTGGCAGTAGTACTGGGTCATCACGCTAAGACGGCCGTAAGCCTTGCTGCCCGGGCCGGCGGCCAGACGCAACACCACTTCCTTTTGCAGCATGAAGTGCATGTCTTCTACCCGATCGGCGAACTCGCACAGGTGGAAGATAAGCGGGGTGGAGATGTTATAGGGCAGGTTGCCGAAGATACGTAGCGGCCCCTTGCCTTCACCCATCAGGGTGCTGAAGTCGAAGCGCATGGCATCGGCTTCGATGACGGTGAGCTTCTCCTTCAGTGTCGGGTGCTCGCGCAGGCGCGCCGCCAGATCCCGGTCCAGCTCGACCACGGTCATCTTGTCCATCTGGGCGGCAACCGGTTCGGTCAGCGCGGCCAGACCCGGGCCGATCTCCACCAGGTTTTGGCCCGGTTGCGGATTGATGGCGGCCACGATCTGGTCGATCACGTAGCGGTCGTGCAAGAAGTTCTGACCGAAACGTTTACGGGCCGTGTGGCCCATGTGCACCTTACTGCTCATATCTTTTTTTCTCTACCATCTTGATGGCGTGGTTAATCGCGGTGACAAGGCTGCCCGGATCCGCCAGGCCCTTGCCTGCCAGATCCAGTGCGGTGCCGTGATCCACCGAAGTGCGGATGAAGGGAAGCCCCAGAGTGATATTGACCGAACTGCCAAAGCCTTTGTATTTGAGCACGGGCAGTCCCTGGTCGTGGTACATGGCGAGTACCGCATCCGCATCCTTGAGGTATTTCTCCTGGAACAGGGTGTCGGCCGGCAACGGGCCGACCAGATCGATCCCCTCCTGGCGCAAACTGGCCAGAGTAGGTTCGATCACGTCAATCTCTTCACGTCCGAGGTGGCCGCCTTCCCCTGCATGGGGATTGAGGCCGCAGACGTAAATTCGGGGTTTGGCGATGCCAAACTTGGTGGCGAGATCCGCATTGAGGATGCGGATCACCTTGCCGAGGCGATCTTCCGTGATCGCCATCGCCACATAGGCAAGGGGGATATGGGTGGTCGCCAGCGCAACTCGCAGTCCCTCGGTTGCCAGCATCATCACCACATCGGCGGTGCCCGACTGCTGGGCGAAGAACTCGGTATGGCCGCTAAACGAGACACCGGCCTGATTGATGATCCCCTTGTGTACCGGCCCTGTCACCACGGCGGCAAATTCGCCGCTCATGTTGCCATCGCAGGCGCGCTGCAGGGTCGCCAGCACATAGGCGCCGTTGCCTTCGTTCAGCTCGCCCGCTACCACAGAGGTACCGAGAGAGACAGAACATACCGTCAGGGTGCCGGCGCGCTGCGGTTGTGCCGGTTGACTGGCATCATAGGGCTCAAGCTCGATGGGCAGCCCCAGCAGGGCCGCCCGCTCGCGCAGCAAAGCTGGATCGGCGATCACCACCAACTGGTGCGGCCAATCCTGCTGGGCAATCTGCAGAACCAGATCAGGCCCAATCCCGGCCGGTTCGCCCGGGGTGACGGCAAGACGACGGCAGTTCATCAGCTACCGGCGCCTTCGATGCGGATGTAGGCCTCGTCACGCAGCTCGTCCAGCCATGCTTGGGACTCTTCCACGAAACGACGGTTGTAAATGAGCTGGTAGGCGCGCTGCTCCTGGGCCTTGTCGGTGGCGTCCTGGCTGCGGCGATCTTCCACCTGCACGATGTGCCAGCCATGGCTGGTACGGAACGGGGCACTGAGCTGGCCCGGTTGCAGGCGGTTGACCATGTCGCGGAACTCGGGCACATAGACGTTGGGATCAGACCAGCCCAGTTCGCCACCCTGCACCGCAGAGCCCGGATCTTCGGAGTACTTCTCCGCCATGCTGGCGAAGCTGGCCTTGCCGCTCTTGATATCGTGCAGAATGCCGTCCAGCATCCCCTTGGCTTTCTCTTCGCTCAGGATGATGGAGGGCTTGATCAGGATGTGGCGAGCCTTCACCTCGGTCTGCATCACCTGCTGCTGCCCCTTGGTGTCAAACACCTTGACGATGTGCAGGCCGGCGCCGGAGCGCAGCGGGCCGACGATGTCGCCCTTCTTGGCGCCCTGTACCGCTTCTGCCATCAGGGTCGGCATCTCTTGCGGGCTCATCCAACCCCAGTCCCCCCCTCCAGCGCCTTGGGACCGTTACTCTCGGCAATAGCCAACTTGCGGAAGTCGGCTCCCTGCTTGAGGGCAGTCAGAATGCGTTCGATCTTGCTCTTGGCGGCATCCAGCTGGGCGGCGGTGGGGTTGTCCGGCAGCGCAATCTGGATATGACCGACGTGGTACTCGTTCTGTTGCTGACCCTGTTTTTTCAGGATCTCGACCACCTGCTTCACCTCCTGATCGGAGATGTTGATGCGACGACGTACCTGATTACGGCGTACCTCGTTCATCAGGATCTCGCGGCGAACCTCTTCCCGATATTGGGCATAGGTCATCCCTTCACGGGCGAGCTGGGCCCGCAGCTGATCCAGGGTCATCTTGTTGTCGGCAGCGATGCCCTGAATAGCCTGTTCCAGCTGGGTATCACTGATCTTCAACCCCTGGCGATCCGCCAGTTGCAGTTGCAGGCTCTCCTGGATCAGGCGGTCCAGCGCCTGTTTGCGCAGGGTGGCATCGTCAGGCAGGGACTGGCCGCTCTCCTGGGCGGAGAGTTTTACCTTGTTGACCAGTGCGTCCTGTTGGCTGGACAGCACCACGTCCTTGTTGACCACGGCCAGCACCTTGTCCATCAGCTCGGGCGCAGCCAGTGCGGCCTGGCTCATGGCACCGAACATTCCCGCGGTCAGCAGGGCAATCAGGGTCTTTTTCATATCCATCTCTCAAGGCTGGGCCAGCATCATTGCTGGCCTTTCAGATTAAACGGGCGAACATAGGGCAACAGCTCGGTATCCAGGGTGACGCTGCGGCCACCGGTACCCACGCTGCCAAGTCCCTTCATTTCAAACTGCAGACCAATGACTTTTTCCGAAGTGGGCTTCAGGGTGACGTTGTCCGGCTGATTGTGCCACTCCAGGCTCATGTTGATGCTCCAGCAGCAGGAGTCGTATTTGACACCGATCTTGCGGTCAATGTTCACATCCTGCTTGATGTCACGGTAGTAACCGCCATACATCTGCCACTGATCGGCGATCGGCGCCATCATCACCAGACCCGCCTGGCTCAGATCTTCTGCCAGCGCCGTGTTGGTCGGATAGCGATAGTCCAGGTTGCCATCCTTGATGTAGCGGTAGTTGACCTGAGTGGTCAGCTTGCCGGCCCGGTACTCGACTGCACCGTTGCCAGCCGTAAATTCACCCTCGGAGGTATCGTACTGGGTCCCCGCGTGGGCAAACCACTCATCGGTGATCCGGGCATCCCCCTCGAACGAGAGCAGGGAGCGGGCGTTGGTGCTTTCCGGATTTGAAGGGTAGAGGCGCACCTTGGGTGGTGTCATTTCGAAGGCCTGGGCCACCGCCAGACGCAACCGTTCATCACCCACATTGTCATAGACCCGGCTGGTCAGGCCAACGGTGACCCGGTTGGCATCGCTGATGCGGTCGAGACCGGCAAAGCGGCGGTCACTGAACAGGCTGTAGTAATCCTGACGGGTGGTGGTGGAGTCGTAGATCCCGATCTCGTCCTGGTTTTTATAAGGGATATAGAGATACTGAAACTCAGGCTCCAGGGTCTGGGTGCCCTTGCCATCATACCAGTCGAGCGGCCGATCGAAGTTGACGCCCCCCTTGAGGCGGAAGGAGGGCAGAGTACGGGTAATGGTGCCCTCTTTCAGGGTCAGCTGTTTGCTGTCTGCATCGGTGAAGCGGCTGCGGTCCTGGCTAACCAGATTATCGGGTACCTCCTGGTTGTAGGAGGTAAACATCAGTTTGTACTGACTGGTCAGGTAGTAACCCGGTGCATCCACCAGGGGCACGGTCAGGGTTGGCGCCAGATGCAGGCGGGTAGCGGTATAGCGCTCACCTGCTTGCAGAGTGGCGGCACTGCCACTGTCATAGCCAAACTTGGTCAGTTCACTGTTCCAGGCCAGATCGAACCACTTGCCTTGCTGATAGTAGTTGTAGTCGATACGCGGCAGCATCTCGTGGGGCAGCAGCGCATATGGGCTCAGGATCTGGTAGCGGCGCACCTCGGAGGTGAGGTTCCAGTTAGGCTGGTAATAGCCGGCGGTAAAGGATTGCTGCAACTGGCTGTCGACCTGAGTGCCCACTTGCGGGCTGAAGTCGTTGAAGTAGTTGTAATCCTTGTCGCGCACCTGGGTGTAGTCGATACCAAAACGCAGGCTGCCATCCATCAGGGCGGAGCCGTGACGGACGTTCATCAGGTAGCGATGTCCATCGGACAGGCCAGCCAGACTCGGATTGCTCGGGCTGTACTGCTTGTCATCCGCCAGATTTTCAAAATAGAGGGTGCCGGTGTGGGCGGGGTCCGGCATGTAGCGGAACTCCACCTGTTCCATCAGGCCGCGTTTATCCATAAAACGGGAGGTGATGGTGGCATCGTAGTTGGGAGCTATGTTCCAGTAGAAGGGCTGGGTGATATCCATGCCGTTGCTGGAGCTCTGCTTGTAGCCCGGGTAGAGCAGACCGGTCTTCCGCTCATCCTTGATGGGGAAGTTGATATAGGGGAAGTAGAACACCGGGTAGTCATAGAGCCAGAGGCTGGCGTTCCAGGCTTCGCCGAACACCTCTTTCTGGTCGATGTCGATGCTGCCTGCCTTGAGGGTCCACACTTCCTGACCGGGGGGGCAGGTGGTGTACTGGGCCCCCTCCATGGTGATGTTCTGGTTGTTGTTGGTCATCACCACGCGCTTGGCAAAGCCGCGCACCGGTGAGCCATGCACCTGATACTTGCCCTCTTCCAGCTCGGAGTTCTTGGTATCCAGGTTGGATTTGAGTGTCTTGTCGCTGGTGACGGTTACCTGACCGTCGTTGTAATAGATGTTGCCGATGGCGATGACATCCCGGCTCTTCTGGTCGAGCTGGGCATAGTCGGAGTCAAACTTGCGAACACCCTGACGAACCTTGACGTCACCTTCATAGACGGCGGTGCCGCCCTGTTTGGCCTCGAGACGGTCAGCATCAACCTCGACCGGCTGTGCGTTGGCATCCTGATCCGATGCAGGCTTCTCTATCTTGGGAACATAGTCATAGCAGAGACTATCGAGAATGCCGGTGGCTGGCGGCGCTTCGAACGGAGCCGCCTGCACCATCATAGGGGTGAGTGCGGGGGCCAGGCTGATAGTCAGGGCGATGGGATAGCGGTACCCCAGTGTCCATTTTGTCATGTGAAAGACTCGTGCAATCCGTGATAGATACGGTTGATCCAAGGCATGCATTTTACGACAGGTTTCATCGAGTTGACATTGCATGTCATTGCTTTATGTTAGCCGGCAATGATAAAGCATTATTGCGGCCAGGGCTAACAGCCAAGTGCTGCTTTCCACCTTGGTCCTCTACTTATGCACGATCGCGATTCCCTGCTATTGCAGTGGGCACGCCGTATTTCCGGTGATGCCAATCTTCAGTTGACCCTCATTTCCGGTGATGCCAGCTTCCGCCGCTACTCTCGTGGTGGTGGTCTGGTGTGGGTGGATGCCAATCCGAAAACCGAAAAAAATCATGAATTTGTTCGTAACGCGGCGGCCTTGCAGGCGCGTCAGCTGTTGGCGCCAGAGGTGAAGGCGGTGGACTACGAACAGGGGCTGCTGGCGGTCAGTGATCTGGGCGATACCCAGCTGATCAGCTGCCTGAACGAGCACAACGTGCTGGCCTGGTATGGCAAGGCGATTGATTTGCTGCCCCGCCTGGGGGCGGTTGAACTGGCGCTTGAGCCCTTCGATGCCGCCTTTATGGCGCGGGAGAACAGCATTTTCCCCGAGTGGCTGCTTGGCCATCATCTGCAACTGACCCTGAGCGACGAAGAGCAGCAGTTGCTCGATGAGACTTTTGCCTGTCTCACTGCCTGTAATCTGTCTCAGCCGCAAGGGGTGATGCACCGTGACTTCCACAGTCGCAACCTGATGGTGTGCGGTGGAGACACTCCTGATAGCAGCGAACTCGCCATCATCGATTTTCAGGATATGGTCATCGGGCCGCTTACCTATGACTTGGTTTCCCTGCTGAAAGATTGCTACGTGCGCTGGCCGGACGAGGTGATCGATGAAGGGATGCGTCACGGCTTTGCCACCCTGCAACAGGCGGGTCTGCTTGGCGAGCTAGATTATGCCAGTTTCCGTCGTGATGCCGACCTGACCGGCATGCAGCGACACCTCAAAGCGGCCGGAATCTTCACCCGGCTCTATCATCGCGACGGCAAGTCCTGCTATCTCAAGGATATTCCCCGTACCCTTGGCTACGTGGTGGATGTCTGTCGCACTCACGGTAGCGCCTATCCGGTATTGGCCCGTTTTGGTCAGTGGCTGGAGCAGGTGGTGTTGCCGGGGATCGCCAATGCTGGAGTTAAATCATGAAGGCGATGATCCTGGCCGCTGGCCGTGGCGAGCGGATGCGCCCGCTGACCGACCTGCTGCCCAAGCCGCTGCTGGCGGTGGGGGGCAAGCCGCTCATCGTTCATCACATCGAAAAACTCAAAGCCGCTGGCGTGACCGAGTTGGTCATCAACCACGCCTGGCTTGGCCACAAGCTGGTTGAGAGCCTTGGTGATGGCCGTGCGCTTGGCGTGACCATCCACTGGTCAGCCGAGGAGAGCGCACTGGAGACCGCGGGCGGCATTGTGCAGGCGCTGCCGTTGCTGGGCTCTGACCCCTTTTTGGTGATCAACGGCGATACCTGGCTCGATCTTGATTATCACACTCTGGTCAGCCAGCCCCTTGGCGATGATTTGGCCCACCTTTGGCTGGCGCCCAATCCGCCTCAGCACCCGAACGGGGACTTTGCCCTGCAAGAAGGGCGAGTCGTGGATACGCCAGCGTTTACCTTCAGCGGGGTCGGACTATATGATCCGGCGGCCTTTGCCGGTCTCGCGGGCGGCGCCCGCAAACTGGCACCCCTGCTCCGTGACTGGATGGCGCAAGGGCGGGTGGGCGGCAGCCTGCTCGCTGGCGAGTGGCGCGATATCGGCACGGTCGACCGTCTGCGCGAGCTGGATGACCAGCTCCAGGCCCGCACTCATTAACTTCAAGAGGTCTTGAACCATGCGTATTTGGGGTAAGGTGCTGGGCGCCTTCTTCGGTTTTCTGCTCGGCAATATCATCGGCGCCCTGATTGGCCTCTGGATCGGCCACCGTTTCGACCGTGGCATGGGGCTGCAGGGGGCGTTTCGTCGCGGTCCGAGTCAGGAGCAGCAAGCCGTCTTCTTCCACGCCACCTTCTCGGTGATGGGTCACATCGCCAAGTCCAGCGGTCAGGTGACCGAACAGGAGATCCGGGTTGCCTCCAACCTGATGGATCGGATGCGGCTGGCGGGTGAACAGCGTGCTCGGGCACAGGAGTCATTTCGTCTCGGTAAAGAGGCCGACTTCCCGCTGCGCGAGACCCTGGCCGAGTTCCGCCGTGCCAGTCTCGGCCAGCGCGACATTCTGCGCTTCTTCCTCGAGGTACAACTGCAGGCGGCCTTTGCCGACGGGCGGGTAGAGGAGGGCGAGCGCGCCATTCTGCACACCATTGCCGACGAACTGGGCTTCAGCCGCATCGAGCTGGCCCGCATTCTGGCGATGGCCGAAGCGCAGATGAACTTCTTCAATCAGGCCCATGGCCAGTATCAGGGGGGCCATTCCGGTGGCCAGCAGTATCGGCAGGCGGCACCCTCTGCGGAGCGCCTCAAGAATGCTTACCAGTTGCTGGGGGTGAGCGAGAGCGACAGCGATCAGGATATCAAGCGCGCCTACCGCAAGGAGATGAGCAAACATCACCCGGACAAGCTGGCCGCCAAAGGGTTGCCGCCGGAGATGATGGAGATGGCCAAGGAGAAGACCCAGGAGATCCAGCAAGCCTGGGAGTGGATCCGCGAGGCCCGCGGCATCCGGTAAGCGCCAACGTCAGGTTGGAACAGACAATAAAAAGCCCCGCAGCAGTGCGTAATGCTGATCAGTTAAGGATCCATTGACCGATCCTTCTGTTGTGTGAAAATCCGAAGCCTGTTGATTGGTTTCGGATTTTTTATGCGTATCGCTCACGCTCTCGACTTCCTCCACGCCAGCAATGCTGCCCAGTTTGAGTCACTCTCAGACCTCATTGCTCCTGAGCTCATCACCACTCTGCTCGCCGAAGAGGATGTCGCTACCCTGCGCCGTCGCCGTATGCCCATGGAGCGACTAGTCTGGGCCATCATCGGCATGGCCATCTTCCGCCACGTCCCCATGACTCAGCTGGTCAATCAGCTCGATATCCTGTTGCCCGGCGACCGCCCCTTTGTTGCTCCCAACGCCTTTCTGCAAGCTCGCCAAAAACTGGGGGACAAGAGCATCGAGCGGCTGTTTCACGAGACCGCCTCTCTCTGGCACCAGCAGGCCAATCATCCCGGTTGGGCCGGGCTGCAACTGCTTGCCGTCGATGGCGTGATGTGGCGCACCCCCGATACCCCGGACAATGCCGCTGCGTTTGCCAAACCCGGTACTCAACATGGGGAGACCGCCTATCCGCAGGTACGCATGCTCTGCCAGATGGAGCTGACCAGCCACCTGCTTGTTCAGGCTGTCATGGAGAGCTGCGCCGTCAACGAGATGGTGTTGGCCGAGCAACTCATCGCGCGTACACCGGACCACTCGCTCACCCTGTTCGACAAGGGGTTTTACTCGCTCGGTTTGCTCCACGCCTGGCAAACCACTGGCAGCGAGCGCCACTGGCTGCTGCCACTCAAAAAGGGCACGCAATACGAAGTGGTGCGCAAGCTGGGGCGTCAGGATGTGCTAGTGCGTCTCAAAACCAGTCCACAGGCGAGGAAGAAGTGGCCGCACCTGCCAGAGACACTAGAAGCCCGCTTACTGACCCGCACCATCAACGGCAAAGAGCGGCAAGTGCTGACCTCGATGGTCGACCCGATGCGCTTTGTGGGCGCCGATATCGTCGACTTGTATGGTCATCGTTGGGAAATCGAGTTGGGCTATCGGGAGATGAAGCACAGCCTGCAACAGCACCGGCTGACCCTGCGCAGCAAGAAGGCGGCGGGGATACGGCAAGAGCTGTGGGGCGTGCTGCTGGCGTATAACCTGCTGCGCAGCCAGATGGTAAAGATGGCGGCGAGTCTGAAGGGATACACGGCGAGCCAACTGAGTTTTCACATGGCGTCGGTCTATCTCATCCATGAACTGAGCTGCATGCCGTACCTGTCACCGGGGAGCATCCCGAAGCGGGTGGCAGAGCTGGAGAAACAGGCGGGGCAGTTTGTATTACCGGAGCGAAGGGAGCGGAGTTACCCCCGCAGTGTGAAGGCAAGACCGCAAAAGTATGCGGTGCAAAAAGCCAATAAAAACAATGCCAGTCAGGCTTAACTGACTGGCATTACGCAGCAGTGCGGGGCTTTGTTTTGTTGTTTTATCCGGGCTGGCTTACTTGGCCGGAATCGCTTCCAGCACGTGCACCAGCAGTTGCCAGAAACGCTCGACCGCCGGGATATGTACCTTCTCGTCAGGGGAGTGGGCCCCGCGGATGGTCGGGCCGAAGGAGACCATGTCCCACTCCGGATAGGCGCTCTTGAACAGACCGCACTCGAGGCCGGCGTGGATCACCATGACGTTGGGCATGGTGCCGAACAGGGTCTGGTAGCTATTACGTACCAGCGCCATGACGGGGGAGTCCACGTTCGGTGCCCAACCCGGGTAGGCACCGGTGAATTCGCAGCTGGCGCCTGCCAGGGTGAACAGGGAGCGGGTCATCTGCTCGATGCTCTCGCGGCCGGAGTCAATCAGGGAACGGATCAGGCACTGGACGTACACTTCGCCATCCTGAGTCTTGATGACCCCCAGATTGGTCGAGGTTTCGGTCACGCCGGGCATGGCATCGCTCATGCGCATCACGCCGTTCGGGCAGGCCATCAGGGCATCCAGCAGGCGCTGCTGCAGGGAGACGCTCATCAGCTTGGCCGGTTTGGCGGCGCTGTTGACCAGCACGGTCAGGTTCGGCTCGGTGGCGGCCAGTTCGGTCTGGTAGATCCCGGTGTAGCGGTCAACCAGCGCCTTGAACTCGTTCACGCTGGCAGCGGGCACCAGCAGGGTGGCACGGGCTTCGCGCGGGATGGCGTTGCGCAGAGTGCCGCCGTGGATCTCGGCCAGACGAACACCCAGCGGCTCGGCTGCTTTGAGCAGACGTACCAGCAGCTTGTTAGCGTTGCCACGGCCGCGATGGATATCGCAACCGGAGTGGCCGCCACGCAGCCCTTTCACGGCCAGCTCGAACGCTTCGCCTTCGCTGGCGTCAACCAGCTCGAGCGGGAAGCGGATATTGGCATCTACACCGCCAGCGCAGCCCATATAGACTTCGCCATCCTCTTCGGAGTCGGTGTTGAGCAGAATTTCGCCCTCCAGCCAGCCCGCTTCCAGACCGAATGCGCCGGTCATGCCGGTCTCTTCGTCGGTGGTCAGCAGCACTTCCAGCGGGCCGTGCTTGATGGTCTTGTCAGCCAGCACAGCCAGACAACCGGCCATGCCGATGCCGTTGTCGGCACCCAGGGTGGTGCCACGGGCCGTGACCCACTCGCCATCGACATAGGCATCGATGGGATCGTTGGCGAAGTCGTGTTTGGTGTCGGCGTTGGCCTGCGGCACCATGTCGATGTGGGCCTGCAGTACCACGGCTTTGCGGTTTTCCATCCCCGGGGTGGCCGGTTTCTTGATGATGATGTTGCCGACCTTGTCCTGCTTGACCGCCAGACCTTCTCCCTGAGCCCATTGGATGATCCAGGCGCTCAGTTTGGCTTCATGTTTGGAAGGGTGGGGGATGGAGCAGATCTGTTCGAAGAAATGCCAAATCAGTTTGGGAGAGAGAGAGCTAAGCTGTGCCACGTCGGGACTCCTTACCAGCACGGAATTAACAGGGCCCCATCAGCGGGCCGGGGAAGAGGATAACGATAATACAGTCAATCACACAAAAATGTGAGCAATCAGCGCAAATCGCAGGCAGCTTGTGCTGGCTAATGGCAACCAGGCAGTACGATCGTCAGGTTCGGACGACGCTGACCGATAGAAAAGAAAATGTGTGACCGACCTCACAAAAATATTGAATTTAATGCACCGACTGGTAAATTAGCTCCCGTGGTTCGCCACCCGTCAGGATGACGATGAAAGCCTCCAGGGAACCGAAGCAAAGCAAGTGCGCCTCCATGGAACCGAGTGTTCGTTCAAGGATTTGAGCCCGCATAAAGGTACGTAACTTGTTAAGCAATCAGGAGTTTCAATATGCCAGGCAGCAACTCAACCTATTGGTTTGCCCCCTCTTTGTATACCCAGGGTTTCAGCTACCCTAACCCCTTCGTCACTCGTCGCTAAGACGAGCTGCCCAACCAGGCAGAGGCGAGAAAGCAGCAGGTGCGTGAGGTAAATCCTCCCCCTGCTATTTTTTTATCTGCGATTTGCCGCATAGCCCATTAGGACTCGGCAGCAGGGATGACAGGTTAGTCGTTTGGCGCTCGAGATGTGCCGAATGGAGAGGGTGATGCCGATTTTTCCTGTTTTTGGCATACGTTTGCCAGGCATTTTCTCTGCAAACGGTGCTATCATATCGGCCCAACAGCCTGTCCGCGGTTTGGACACTTCATCTAACCGATCGCCGGATAAGCCCATCTTGCTTCCATTGTTATCAGATTTGCTGCCGAGGCTTAGCCCTGAGGCAGCCGAAGTGCAATCTGAATTCAGTCGGGCAAGGGCCGCCATTTAGTGGCATCCGCAGGGATAATTGCGGATGTTGTGATTTTAAGTAATTGTTTTTAAATAACTATTCGAGATCGATAACATGCCGAAAAAGTTCTATGTGTCGTGGGACAACCTGCAACGTGAAGCTCGCCGTCTGGCCCGTCGTCAGCTGCCTGTCAGCCAGTGGAAAGGTATCATCGCGGTCAGCCGTGGTGGCCTGGTGCCCGCAGCCCTGATGGCCCGTGAACTTGGCATTCGTAATGTGGAAACCCTCTGCATCTCCAGCTATGACCATGACAGCCAGCGCGAGTTGGTGGTCGTGAAGGCTGCCACCACCGCCGGTGACGGCGAAGGCTGGCTGGTGGTGGAAGATCTGGTGGACACCGGCACTACCGCCAAGGCGATCCGCGAGCTCTACCCGAAAGCCAAGTTCATCGCGATTTTCGCCAAGCCGATGGGCGAAGCGCTGCTGGACGATTTCGAAGTGGCGATCCCGCAGGATACCTGGATCGAACAGCCGTGGGATATGGCACTGGAGTTCGCCACACCGATCTGCGACGAAAAGTAACAGGATCGGGATGTGACGCTCGCTGCGTCCATTGGTCGCAACCGGCAATAATGGTTTCACAGGGCTCCAATTTGGAGCCCTGTTTTTTTGTGTATCAATCTGTTGCAGGGTGGCTGATGGGCAGTAAAAGTGGTTAAGATGAGCTATTGCCTGATATGAATGGGACACTATCTTGGACTTGAACGAAGACCTAAACCTGACCGAACAGCTCTTTACCCGCGTCAAGAAGGTATTGGAAACATCCGAGATCTCCAACTCCAGTGCGGCTGATCTGGCGCAAGCCGAGTCAGACGAGATGTTTATCGACGGATCCATGTCAAAGAGCTGGTATCGCTTGCTGCGCCGCCCCTCCTGGACCTGGCAGGGGGCTGATCCCATCGAAGTGGAGCAGACCCTGGCCCGTATCGCCATGGCGACCGGCGAGCGCACCCACGATTGCTATCTCGATACCATCAAGGGCTATGTGCCCGGCAACTGGATCTACGAGTGGAGCCAGGTGGCTGGCAACTATTTCAAGCAGGGCCGCGAACTGCGCGAGAAGGGTGATCCTTCTGGCGCCTTGAAACAGCTGCTCAAGGCGGTGCGCTACTACTCCATCGCCAGCTATCCCCATCTCAAGGATGACGAGCTGGCGGATCAGGCCCAGCTGCTTGGCAACATGGCCTATCGCGAGGCGGGTCGCCTGTTCAAGGTGCCGCTCAAAGAGATCCAGGTGCCTTTTCGCGGCAAGCATATTCAGGGTTATCTCCACCTGCCGACGACCGAAAAACCGGTGCCGCTGGTGATCATCAGCGGCGGGATCGACTCCTTGCAGCTCGATTTCCTCAACTTCTATCTCAAACGGCTCGAGCCCAACGGTATCGGCATGCTCTCCCTCGATATGCCCGGGGTTGGCTATGCCGAGCATTGGCCGCTGGTGCAGGATACCAGCCGTCTCCATCAGGCGGTGCTCCATTATCTCTCCGAAGTGGCCTGGGTCGATCATCAGCGTATCGCCATGGTGGGGATGCGTCTGGCGGGCAATATCGCAGCCAGACTGGCCTTTATCGAACCCTTCAAGCTGCGCACCGTGGTCTGTGTCGGCGCCGGGGTCAATCAGGTGTTTACCAATCAGGAGCTGTTTGCCAAGTGCCCGCGCATGATGCGGGACAGTCTGGCCAACCGGTTGGGGGCGGATGCGGCGCAGTGGGACGGCATGCGTACCAAGTGCCAGGTATTTTCACTTAAAACGCAAGGATTACTGGGGACTCGCACCTCTGTGCCGATATTGAGTATTGGACACAAGCGAGATTTTATTTGTCCCGAGCAGGATGTACGGGCATTGGCGGCGGCCAGTCGTAACGGCAAGGCCATCGTTTTCGACAAACAGCCTTTGCTGGAGGTGTATGACAAGGCACTGGACGAAATCGTCGAGTGGCTGAAACAGCATTTGTGTACCTGATATTGCGCTAAAGAACTGACGCCATCCCGAGGTGGCGCGGCTTGTTTAACAGGGAGGTTAACATGTCTGAAAGAGTGACCTACAAGCGACTGCTGAGGCAGTTTGCTGCCATTGGCCCCTATTTGCGCGAAGATCTCTGCGAAGAGGGGCGTTATCGTTTCGACTGTTTGTCGGTCTGTGTCAGCGCCAAGCCGGCGCCGGACAAACGGGAGTTCTGGGGCTGGTGGCTGGTGTTGGAGCAGGACGATCACCATTTCCGTTACCACTATCAGCTTGGTTTCTACAATGCTGATGGCGAGTGGCTGGACAAGCCGATCCCCAAGAAGCACCAGGTAGAAGTGGAGCGGACCCTCAACCGTTTCTACAAGCTCATCAGCGACAAACTGACGGCTCTGGAGTGCCAGTTAGCGCCAGCGGATCAGGTCACCAATGAGTTGACCGTGACCGCTGCTTGATCCCTGATGCCTGGCGAGCAGCATCCCGCTGTTTGCCGGGCCATCAGTCAGCCATCTCCCCTTCCGCCCGCAATCATCTGGGCATTTGCTTCATCTCCTCACCCCGGCGTTAATTGCCTTGCAGGGCTCCATGGCCGTGGGTATAAAGATATTCCTTACTTTTTAGCCTTTATGCTCCCATGGAAAACAGAACCATAGTCGTCAAGTTGGGCACCAGCGTGCTCACAGGGGGGTCTTCCCAGCTCAATCGTGCCCATATGGTCGAGCTGGTCAGACAGTGTGCGGCCTTGCACCGTCACGGCCATCGGGTCGTGGTCGTCACATCAGGAGCTATCGCCGCCGGGCGTGAACATCTGGGTCACCCGCCACTGGCGCCAACCCTGCCCAACAAGCAGATGCTGGCGGCGGTTGGTCAGACCCAGCTGATTCGGGTATGGCAGGATCTGTTCAACCTCTACGGTCTGCATATCGGCCAGATGCTGCTGACCCGCGCCGATCTGGAAGATAGGGAGCGCTACCTCAACGCCCGCGACACCATGCGCACCCTGCTCGATCACCGCATTATTCCGGTCATCAACGAAAACGATGCGGTGGCGACCGCCGAGATCAAGGTCGGCGACAACGACAACCTCTCCGCACGGGCCGCCATTCTGGCGGATGCTGACCTGCTGATCCTGCTGACTGACCAGAAGGGGCTCTTTACCGCCGATCCGCGCACCAATCCCGACGCCCAGCTCATTGAAGAGGTGCAGACCATCGACGATACCCTGCGCTCGCTGGCGGGTGACAGCGTCAGCGGCCTCGGCACCGGCGGCATGGCTACCAAGCTGCAGGCCGCCGATGTGGCCCGTCGAGCTGGTGTCAACGTGGTGATCGCGACCGGCCAGATGCCGGAGGTGATTGGCCGTCTTGCCAAGGGTGAGCGGATTGGCACCCTGTTTCCCGCGCTGGCGTCCCCGCTGGAAGGACGCAAGAGCTGGATCCTGGCAGGTCCACCTCCTCACGGCGAAGTGCATGTGGATCAGGGCGCAGTGGCCGCCATGAAGGAGAAAGGCTCCAGCCTGCTGCCCAAGGGGATCGTAGCGGTCAGGGGCGACTTTATTCGGGGCGATGTGGTGCGAATTCTTGATCCCAAGGGCGCCGAGCTGGCGCGCGGTATCTGCCGTTACGACCATCTGGAGCTGGAGAAGTTGCGTGGCGTCCACTCGGATCAGATTGAGCAGGTACTGGGCTATGGATATGGTTCAGTAGCCATCCATCGAGACGATATGGTGCTGCTCTAATCAGGGCGGCACGGCATGAACAAAGGGAAATGAGATGAGTCTGGAGAAAATGGGGCAGGCGGCCCGTGAAGCCGCCTATCAGCTGGCTACCATCAGCACGGCGCAGAAGAATCGGGCGCTGGCCGCCATCGCCGACGAGCTGGAGGCGCGCAGTGAGCAGATCCTCGCCGCCAACGCGAAAGATATCGCCGCCGGCCGTGAGGCAGGCTTGTCAGAGGCGATGCTGGATCGCCTGCTGCTCAATCCGGCCCGGCTGGCCGGTATCGTGGCAGATGTGCGCAAGGTGATCACGCTGGACGATCCGGTCGGCGCCGAAATGGATAGCCGGGTGCTGGAAAATGGCCTGCGTCTCTCCCGTCGTCGGGTGCCCATCGGGGTTATCGGCGTCATCTACGAGGCGCGCCCCAACGTCACCATCGATATCGCCAGCCTCTGCCTCAAGACCGGCAACGCCAGCATATTGCGTGGCGGGCGCGAGACCTTCCACTCCAATCTGGAGCTGGTGCGGGTGATCCAGCATGCCTTGGCGGCCTCCGGTCTGCCCGAGGCGGCGGTGCAGTACATCGACAACCCGGATCGGGCGCTGGTCGGCGAGCTGCTGCGCCTCGACCGCTATGTGGACATGATCATCCCCCGTGGCGGTGCCGGCCTGCACAAGATGTGCAAGGAGAACAGCTCCATCCCGGTCATCATCGGCGGGTTCGGTATCAGCCATATTTTCGTCGACGAGAGTGCCGATCTGGTGCGCTCTCTGGCTGTTATCGACAACGCCAAGGTGCAGCGCCCCTCCGCCTGCAACGCCCTCGATACCCTGCTGGTACACGAGAAGGTGGCTGCTACCTTCCTGCCGCAGCTGGTGACGCTGATGAACGAGCGCAAGGTGACGCTGGTGGCCGCGCCCAATGCCATGGCGTTGCTGACTGGCGCGGACAACCTGTGCGAGGCAGGGCCGGAGGATTTCGATACCGAGTGGCTCGGGCTGACCCTGGGGGTCAAGCTGGTGGCGGATGTGAACGAAGCGCTGGCCCATATGCGCGAGCATAACGCCGGCCACTCCGATGCCATCCTGACCAACGATCTGGCCAACGCCGAGCGTTTCGTCAATGGAGCCGGTTCGGCGGCTGTCTATGTCAACGCCTCCACCCGTTTCACTGATGGTGGCCAATTTGGTCTGGGGGCTGAAGTGGCGGTGTCGACCCAGATGCTGCATGCCCGTGGCCCCATGGGGCTCACCGAGCTCACCAGCTACAAGTGGGTAGGGCAGGCCGATTACCTCAGCCGTGCCTGATAACAGGCTGTTGCAAAAACAAAAATGCCGACCACAGGGTCGGCATTTTTTTCGCTGGCATCGCGCCGATACCACGCCGTGCGCTATTCCTCGGGGTTATTCCCCGTGATAGAGCGCCTTGTCACCTGATTTGAGCACATAACCCTTCCAGATGAAGAGGGTGTAGCCGCTACCCTGCCACGACCAGTTGCCCTCTGCACCTTGACGGGTCAGCGCAAGCAGCTCGCCGCTTGGTAGATGCAGTTCGGCCTGCGTCTGATCGGCATTAAACAGCACGAAGGCGCTGCTGGTCTGGCTGGCATCGGTTGGATTGAGCCGGATACCCTCTTCAAACAGGCGCACACATTTGCCTGTCAGTGCTGACCACTGATAGCCCGCACTGCCGATACAGCCGTGGCTGTCGCGATCGCCGCCCACCAGATGTTGTTCCGGTGTACTGCAAGCCGCCAGCAGTAGAGAGGCGGCCATCAGGGTCAAGGTGCGCATGGTTACTCCTGCAGATCCCGTTCGATGACGATGTTGGAGAATCCCAACTCTTTGAAGTAGTTCTCCTGGTAATCCTTCACGCTTTTCTTGTCACGGCGACAAACCTGAGCCAGCTGGGCCTCCATGGCGTGAAAACTGGTGAGATCCAGCCCTTCGGCAGCAGCGATGGCGTCGTAGATGCTGCGGAACTTGTCGTTCGCGTAGCCGATCTCTTTGGCCTGTTTTTTATAGGTGTACGTAATCTTAAAGGCCATCTTGCCCTTCCTTCTTCGATTTGGCTTGCTTGCGCTGGACGTAGAGATAGAGGCTTTCGACCTTCTCCCTAGCCCAGGGGGTCTTGCGCAAGAACTTCAGGCTGGACTTGATGCTGGGATTATCGGTGAAGCAGCGGATATTGATCTGCTGCCCCAGCTCTTCCCAGCCGTAGTGTTCGACCAGCGCGGTGACGATGGCTTCCAGCGTCAGCCCGTGCAGCGGGTTGTTCTTCTGCGAGGCGTTCGGTTGCTCGCTCATGCCTGCTCCGCCAGCTTGGCAAAGGGCTGACCCATGCGGGTGGTGACGCCATTAGCCAGATGGGGTTCGAAACCGGCCAGCATGCCCGGGCCAAACAGGCAGACCACGGTGCTGCCCAGCTTGAACAGGCCCATTTCGGCGCCTTTCTGCAGGGTAATGGCCTCGTCGCCGGTATAGTCCCAGCGCACCACCTTCTTCTCTTTGGTCGGCGCAATGTTGCCGGCCCAGATGGTCTCGATGCTGGCCACGATAGTGGCACCGACCAGCACCAGCGCCATCGGGCCGTGCGGAGTGCGGAAGGTGGCGACCACCCGCTCGTTGCGGGCAAACAGGTTGGGCACGTTCTCGGCGGTGAGCGGGTTGACGGAGAAGAGATCCCCCGGCACGAACACCATGCTCTCCAGCACACCGTCCAGCGGCATGTGGATGCGGTGATAATCCTTGGGCGCCAGATAGATGGTGGCAAAGTCGCCATCCTTGAACGGCGCCACCAGATCCTCATAGCCGCCCAGCAGTTCGCGGGCGCTGTAGTCGTGGCCCTTGGCCTGGATGATGCGACCCTGCAGGATCGGGCCAAGCTGGCTGACGGTGCCATCCACCGGCAGCGCCAGAGTCATGGCATCTTCTACCACGGGACGGATACCGGGCTTGAGCTCGCGAGTGAAGAACTCGTTGAAGCTCTTGTAGTGGGCCGGGCTCTCGTGCAGCGCCTCGCTCATGTCGACCTGATACTGCTTGATAAAGGCCTCGATCACTTTGGTGGTGATGTTGCCCGCTTCGGCGGCGGCAAACTTGCCGATCAGACGGGAGAGGGCGTGCTTGGGCAGACAGTATTGACCGGCAATTTTCAGGTTGTCAGTAATGCTCATGTTCATCATCAACGTAGGTTTATTAGGGTCACAGGCGCGCTTGCTGGCGACCGTGACGGGCTTCCTGCATGGTTTCCAGGATGCGGTGATAGTTGTGGAAGCGATCGGCGCTGATGGCGCCCGCGTCGACTGCGGCGCGCAGGGCACAGCCGGGATCGTCCTTGTGGGTACAGTCGCGGAACTTGCAGCCACCCAGGTAGTCGCGAAACTCGACGAAGCACCAGGTGATGCGGTCGGCCTCCAGATGCCAGAGGGCGAACTCGCGGATCCCGGGGGAGTCGATGAGATCGCCACCGCTTGGGAAGTGGTAGAGTCGCGCCGTGGTGGTGGTGTGCTGGCCGAGCCCCGAGTTTTCGGAGATCTCGCCGGTCAGTACATCCAGCCCCGGCATCAGGGCGTTGGTGAGCGACGACTTGCCCACCCCGGACTGGCCGACGAAGATGCTGATCTTGTCGGTCAGGGCTGCCTTGAGTTCATCCAGCCCTTCGCCGCTCTCGCAGCTCACCAGCAGCACCTCGTAATTGAGCTTGCGGTAGGTTTCGAGCTGGCTTTCGATGCGCGCTCTGGCGGCATCATCGAGCATGTCGACCTTGTTCAGCACGATGAGGGGGCGGATCTCCACATCCTCGGCAGCTACCAGATAGCGGTCGACGATGTTGGTGGAGAACTCGGGCATCACCGCCGAGACGATGATGATCTGGTCGATGTTGGCTGCGATGGGTTTGACCCCGTCGTAGAAGTCCGGCCGGGTTAGTACCGAGTGGCGCGGATGCACCGCCTCGATGACGCCCGCTGTCGCGGCATTGAGGCCGGGACGCCACACTACCTTGTCGCCACAGACCAGACTGCTGATGCTGCTGCGCCGCAGGTTGCTGCGGTGGATGGTGCCATCGACCGCTTCCACGTCTGCGTGCTGACCAAAACGGCTGATCACCACCCCTTCGATGGCGGGGCCAAACAGGGTGTCATCCACCACTGTGGTGTGATCTTTTTGCAGCCGCCGTTCGCGGTTGGCCTGGACGCGCCTTTGTTGACCCAGATTGAGTTTTGCTTTCTTTGCCACTCGATTCGCCAGTTTATGAACAGATCCAAAGCCAGTATGATACATGCAAATTGGCAAAATTCCGCCATTCCTCCCAATAGAGAGAGCAATCATGACAGTCAGCGCGCAGAACCTGGTATGGATCGACATGGAGATGACGGGTCTCGACCCCGAAGAGAACGTGGTACTGGAGATTGCCACCATAGTCACCGACAAGGATCTGAATGTACTGGCCGAAGGGCCGGTTATCGCCATTCATCAGAGTGATGAAGAGCTGGCCAAGATGGACGACTGGAACGTCAACACTCATACCAAGAGCGGTCTGGTGGCCCGGGTCAAGGCGAGTCAGCACGATGAGGCGAAAGCCATTGCCGAGACCCTCGACTTCATTCGCCAGTGGGTGCCGGAGCGCACCAGCCCGCTGTGCGGCAACAGCATCGGTCAGGATCGCCGCTTCATGGTCAAGCACATGGCCGAGCTGGAAGCCTTCTTCCACTACCGCAACGTCGACGTCAGCACCATCAAGGAGCTGGTACGCCGCTGGCAGCCGGAACTGCTGGATCAGTTCAAGAAGAGCGGCACCCACCAGGCGCTGGACGACATCCGCGAATCCATCGCCGAGCTGCAGTTCTATCGCAGCCACGTCTTCAAGATCTGATTCCCCGGCAAGGGGTTGTCATACTCTGGCTGCTAAAATCGACAGTTCGGCCAGCTTTTGAGCGAACGCGCGCAACCAGACAAAAAAGCCCTTGCAATTGGAATGACTGCTCTTATAATTCGGCTCCCGTACAGTAGCGCAAGCAACCAAATGCTGTACGGCCTGTTTTAAGGTAGTTGCGGGAATAGCTCAGTTGGTAGAGCACGACCTTGCCAAGGTCGGGGTCGCGAGTTCGAGTCTCGTTTCCCGCTCCAAAAATCTGATGATGACACTGGTGCAAACCAGCCCGATGCGGGAATAGCTCAGTTGGTAGAGCACGACCTTGCCAAGGTCGGGGTCGCGAGTTCGAGTCTCGTTTCCCGCTCCAATCATCAGCCAGCCTCAAGACAACCAAATTGTTGCGGGAATAGCTCAGTTGGTAGAGCACGACCTTGCCAAGGTCGGGGTCGCGAGTTCGAGTCTCGTTTCCCGCTCCAAAAAATTTGTAAGTGATATTCCGATGCGGGAATAGCTCAGTTGGTAGAGCACGACCTTGCCAAGGTCGGGGTCGCGAGTTCGAGTCTCGTTTCCCGCTCCAATCACTTGTAAATGACATTCTGTTGCGGGAATAGCTCAGTTGGTAGAGCACGACCTTGCCAAGGTCGGGGTCGCGAGTTCGAGTCTCGTTTCCCGCTCCAAACATTTGTAAGTGACATTCCGTTGCGGGAATAGCTCAGTTGGTAGAGCACGACCTTGCCAAGGTCGGGGTCGCGAGTTCGAGTCTCGTTTCCCGCTCCAATCACTTGTAAATGACATTCTGTTGCGGGAATAGCTCAGTTGGTAGAGCACGACCTTGCCAAGGTCGGGGTCGCGAGTTCGAGTCTCGTTTCCCGCTCCAATCTCTCTTCGAAGTTTTCATAATCCCTTTGAATTGCCCTTCACATCGCGCTGCGATGCTTTGTCGTATCTGGCGTTTACTCAGCGTGTCTCAGCCGCCTTCTGCAAACAGGGGGGGGACTCTGTGGGCTGATCGAGGCAAGCGGTTGTGACAGGTGGTGGAAGGCGAGAATTGCGGGCAAAAAAGAGGAGGGGCCTTGGCTCCTCCTGCATGATTCACTGGCGCGGGCTTAGACCAGAGTAACGTTCTCAGCCTGAGGGCCTTTTTTGCCCTGGGTCACAGTGAACTGGACTTTTTGACCTTCAGCCAGGGTTTTGAAACCGGTGCTCTGGATGGAGGAGAAGTGAACGAATACGTCCGGACCTTGGGATTGTTCAATAAAGCCAAAACCCTTGGTTTCGTTGAACCATTTTACCTGGCCGGTGCGAATGTCAGACATGTGCTAAATCCTATCAATAACAAAATGAAACTAAGCCCGTGCTGGGCTGCATTTGCCTTGCAATCAGGGGTTGGCTCATGACTGACCACGTCTCTTTGTCCCAGTAGCACGTAGAACAATCCCTGTCTAAAGCACAAACGATTGTACGTTAGCGCCGATCCTTGTCAATTTGACCCCTTTCGTTTTTTGAACAAGCTAAAAATATTGTGAAGTCAGTAGCTTATTTGAAGATATTTGACTGAAAAAAACGGGAAGCCAGCGCCTCCCGTTTTTGTTATTCCTTGAGGGCGAACCCTTCGCCCTGCCGGTCGTAGCGGTAGACTGCCTGACCGTAGGAGCGGATCTCCACCCGCTGGATGCGGCGGGTGTCGTCCACCAGGATGAAGATAGAGCGGCCCGATTGCAGGCGG
Organism: Aeromonas sp. 6P; assembly: GCF_051919525.1. Lineage (NCBI taxonomy): Bacteria > Pseudomonadati > Pseudomonadota > Gammaproteobacteria > Aeromonadales > Aeromonadaceae > Aeromonas > Aeromonas sp. 6P. The sequence goes on from NZ_JBQBEO010000002.1 coordinate 819,216, forward strand.
GTCAGGGGGCGATCCGGCCCCTCAATGGCGATCAGGCGGCTCAGCTCGGCACCCGGCAACTCGAATTTACGCCAGATGGAGTAGAGGGTTTCACCCGCCTGCACATCGTGTTGCAGCCAGGTACCGTTGACCTTCTCTTCGACTGGTTTGGCTGCCGCGGGAGCACTACCTGCCGCGCCATTACCGACAGTTAGAGCTTGAGCAGGTACGGCCAGCGGCACTTCCAGCGAGCCGGAAGGGGCGGCTTTGGGTGCAGATGGTGCCGGCTCCCAGGCCAGTACCAGCAACCAGAGCGGGATCAGGATCAGCAGACCTATGGTGTTTTTGCGGGGCAGCGGGCTGGACAGCTTGAATTTGCCTGCTTTGGCATCCTGGCGGCGTTGGCCGAGTTTGCTCATCCCTTGGCCAAAACGTTGGCGCAGGGACAGGGTCGCGGCATTGATGCGATGGAGCAGGGATCCTTGTGATTCGTCTTGGCGACGCTGCTGGGCTCGTCTGTTATGGCCTCGTGGGCGACGGTCCGGGGTGGGCACGGCATTTACCTCTCACTACATTGCCTGCCATCAGGCAAATTCATCGCCTATGGTAAACGGACTCGCCCCCGAGGGGGAGAGTCCTGAAGCGGAAAATTATCAGCTGAGACGAAATTGACCCAATAATTGCTGCAATTTGTCGGCCGCCTGACGCAAAGCCTGACTGGCTTTGGCCGTTTCGGTCGCATCCTGAGCAATGTCGTTGGCCAGTGCGTTGGTTTTTGACAGGTTGCCGGAGACGGTTTCTGAGACCGAGCTCTGCTCTTCGGCGGCGGAGGCGATCTGATAGGTCATGTCGTTGATGGTGGAGATGGCCTGGTAGATGCTGCCGAGCGCCTCTTCCGCCAGATCCGCCTCGCCCACCGCCTGATGGGTCAGCTGCTGGCTCTGGGTGATGGCGTTGACTGCATTGGTGGAGCTGAGGCGGATCTTCTCGATCAACTCCTGGGTGTTCTGCACCGCCTGCTGGGTATTGCCCGCCAGTTTGCGCACCTCGTCGGCGACCACCGCGAAACCGCGCCCCTGCTCACCGGCCCGCGCTGCCTCGATGGCGGCGTTGAGGGCCAGCAGGTTGGTCTGATCGGCAATCCCCTGAATGACGGTGAGGATGCTGGTGATCTGGGCGCTGTCGTGAGCCAGCCCTTCCACCACTTCGGCCCCTTTACCGGCTTCTGCCGCGACCTTGTGCATCGACTGGATCACCTGCTGGAAGCGCTCCTTGCCCTGATCGGCAGCGCTTTGCGCCTGTTTGGCCGAGTCGGCGGTATTGTTGGCGTGGGTGGCGACCTCCTGACTGACGTAGGACATCTCCTGTACCGCGGTCAGCATCTGCTCCATCTCCGCTTGATGGTGCTGCAGGTTGTTGTCGGTCTGACCGGCGATGCGGTCGGTATCACCGGCATAACGGTTCACCTCGCTGGCAGTCTTGAGCACATCCCCGAGCAGCCCTTGCAGCTTGTCGATAAAGCGGTTGATCCCCTTGGCGAGATCCCCCAGCTCATCCACCGAGCGGGTTGCGAGACGTTTGGTGAGATCCCCTTCACCATCGGCGATGTCATCCACCAGGCTGACCATCTGACGGATGGGGCCGGTGATGCTGCGGGCAATCACCAGCATGGTGGCCAGCGCCAGTACCAGTACGATAACGGCGCCCACCAATTGCTGGGTCACCGCGGCCCGGTTCATCTCATTGAGCTGGCTCTCCAGCTGATCGGCCCCCGCTAGTACCACCTTGTAGGGCAGGGTGACGATGATGGCCCAGTTGCGGCTCATTCCCGGCACCATGATGGGGACGGAAATACGGAATGACTCGTCCAGCTCCTGACGCTGAACTTCCGGTTTCAGGTACTGCTGCCACTGGTTGCCCAGCACCTTACTTGCGCTGCTACCGAGCAGGCTGGCATCGCCGCTGGTGCCTGTGATGACACCGGCGGCGCTGACGATCAGGGTTTCGCCCTTGCCGTCATAGATGTTGCTGTTGAGGCTCTTGGCCTGACGACTGATGGAGTCCACCGCCAGATCCAGCGCGGCGATCCCCTTGAACTGACCATCCACCATGATGGGGGTGGTGATAGTGCTCACCAGCACCTGTTGGCCGTTGATATCCACCTTGAAGGGATCGATGAGGCAAGAGCGTCCTTCCCGTTTCGGGCAGGCGTAGTAGTCGTTGGCGGGATTGCCGAATTCGTCCGGGTCGGTTTTTTCGATGGAGAGCAGCAGATCGGTACCGATTTGCTCCTTGTCGCGATAGAAGTAGGGCACGAAGCGCCCCTTGTCGTCACTGCCCAGCGCACTCTGGCCAGCAAAGCTGGCATCCTGACCGTCGAAACCGTTGGGCTCGAAGCCGGCAAAGGCGCCATAGAGCTGGGGCTCCAACGCCAACTGTGCTTTGAGCAGGTCGGTGGCCTGCTGGCGATCCAGCGGCAGTTTGCCCTGTTGTTGCAGGGCGAGGGCGCTGGCCATCTGCTGGGTGTAGGAGAGCCCTTTTTGCAGCAGTTGGGTGATGGTGGCCGCCTCGGCGCGGGCATTGGCGCTGACCTTCTGCCATGCCTCCTGCTGCAGCGCTTCACGGCTGGAGCTGATGGTGAGTTGTTGGGTCTGTTGGCCGGAATATTGGTTGAGCAGGATCAGAATGACCAGGGCTGCGGTCATGGCGATCCCGGCCATCACTAGAATGCGATTCTGGATAGAACGGAACTGCATCGTCTCTTCCTTGTTCGTGAGAAGTGTGGTGAGCGTTGTTTGGGTATCGACCGGAGGAGGCAGCTCTCCAGCATTGTGCATAGCAAATCGGAAACGGGGCTTCTGTTTTGCGATCCTCTTCAAATATCGGGCTACAGATGCAAATGGCGACAGATTTAATCCCCTACTTTAGCCCGCCATGGCGTCATGGTTTTCCCATCCGTGATTGTCGGTGCTAAAATGCGACGGTTTTTTCTAACGAATTGGCCCAAGGCCCTCTACACAAGGCTTAAAGATGAAAGTCAAAACCCGTTTTGCTCCCAGCCCGACCGGCTTTTTGCATGTCGGCGGTGCCCGTACCGCACTCTATTCCTGGTTGTTTGCAAAGAACCAGGGCGGTGAGTTCGTGCTGCGTATTGAGGATACCGACCTGGAACGTTCCACTCAGGAGGCGATCGACGCCATCATTGAGGGCATGGAATGGCTGGAGCTGAACTGGGATGAGGGTCCCTACTACCAGACCAAACGCTTTGACCGTTACAACGGTCTGATCGACGAGATGCTGGCCGATGGCCGCGCCTACAAGTGCTACTGCTCCAAAGAGCGTCTCGAAGCGCTGCGCGAAGGACAGATGGCCAACGGTGAGAAGCCCCGTTATGACGGCAAGTGCCGCGACCACGCCCATGATCACCCGGCCGATGCGCCGCACGTGATTCGCTTCCGCAACCCGACCGAAGGCTCAGTGGTGTTCGATGACCACGTCCGTGGCCGCATCGAGTTCGCCAACACCGAGCTGGACGATCTGATCATCCGCCGTACCGACGGCGCCCCGACCTACAACTTCTGCGTAGTGGTCGATGACTGGGATATGGAGATCACCCACGTGGTGCGTGGTGAAGACCACATCAACAACACCCCGCGCCAGATCAACATCTACAAGGCGCTGAACGCGCCGGTGCCGGAATTTGCCCACGTCTCCATGATCCTGGGTGACGACGGCGCCAAGCTCTCCAAGCGCCACGGTGCTGTCTCCGTGATGCAGTACCGCGACGACGGCTACCTGCCGGAAGCGCTGCTGAACTATCTGGTGCGTCTGGGCTGGTCCCACGGCGATCAGGAGATCTTCACCCTCGACGAGATGATCAAGCTGTTCAGTCTGGATGCTATCTCCAAGTCCGCCTCTGCCTTCAACACCGACAAGCTGCTGTGGCTGAACAACCACTACATGCGCAGCCTGGATCCTGCTTATGTTGCCAAGCATCTGGCATGGCACATGGAAAACCAGAAGATCGACACCAACAATGGGCCGGCGCTGGCCGAGGTAGTCACCCTGCTGGCCGAGCGCTGCAACACCCTGGTAGAGATGGCCGCTCAGAGCCGCTACCTGTTCGAAGATTTTGAGGCGATCGACGAAGCGGCTGCCAAGAAGCACCTGCGTGGCGTCGCTGCCGAGCCGCTGGCTCTGGCCAAGACCAAGCTGGCTGCACTGGATAGCTGGACCACCGAAGCGCTGCACGAGCTGATTGAAGCGACCGCCGCCGAACTGGGTCAGGGTATGGGCAAGGTTGGTATGCCGCTGCGCGTAGCCGTCACCGGTCTGGGTCAGTCTCCTGCTATCGACGCGGTAATGGCGTTGGTAGGTAAAGAGCGTGTTCTCGCTCGTATCGACCGCGCACTGGCTTACATCGAAGCCCGCATGGCTGCCGAGTAAGTGCTGCCGATGTGGCAGACGAGGGGATTACCCCGCTTTGCCACATACTGAATAGCAAAAATCCGAAACCACTGGTTTCGGATTTTTTTATGGCCAGCGCACAGGTCGAAAATACTTTGGATAAAAAAATGCCAGTCAGCTGACTGGCATTTTTATTGGGACAGAGTGCCGCTTAGTGGCTGTCGACCCAGACGAACTTGAGGACGAACAGCAGGGCTACGACCAGCACGCAGGGGTTGATTTCGCGCCAGCGGCCGGTGCCCGCTTTCATCACGCAGTAGGAGATGAAGCCCACGGCGATCCCCTCGGTGATGGAGAAGCTGAACGGCATCATCACCGCAGTCATGAAGGCCGGTACCGCTTCGGTCAGATCTTCCCACTTCACCCGGGTCAGCTCGGAGCACATCAGCACGCCCACATAGATGAGAGCACCAGCGGCGGCGTAGGCCGGCACCATGGCGGCGACCGGAGAGAAGAAGATCGCCAGCAGGAACAGGATGCCGACCACGATGGCGGTCAGACCGGTACGGCCGCCGACGGCAACGCCGGAGCTGCTCTCGATGAAGGCGGTGACCGAGGAGGTGCCCATAAAGGCGCCGCCGACCGAGCTCACGCTATCGACCAGCAGTGCCTGCTTCATGCGCGGGAAGTGGCCCTTGTCATCGGCCAGCTTGGCGCGGTTGGTGACGCCGATCAGGGTGCCGGAGGAGTCGAACAGGTTGACCAGCATAAAGGAGAAGATGATCCCGGCGAGGCTGATGTCGAGCGAACCCATCAGATCCAGCTGGCCGAACACCGGCTCGATGCTGGGGGGCATGGAGACGAAGCCCTTGAAGGTGACATCACCAAACAGCCAGCCCAGCGCCGTAGTGACCACGATGGCGATCAGCACGGCGGAGTGGACGCCGCGGGCGGAGAAGATGCAGATCAGGAAGAAGCCGAGCAGACCCAGCAGGCAAGGCAGGGAGGTGAGGTTGCCCACGGTCACCATAGTCGCGGGGCTGGCCACGACGATCCCGGCATTGTGCAGACCGAGCAGGGCGATCAGCAGACCGATACCGGCGGTGATACCGACCCGCAGGGTGAGCGGAATGTTGCCGATCAGCCAATAACGCACCCGCAGCAGGGTGAGGATCAACAGACCCATGGCGCCCCAGAAGATGGTGCCCATACCCACTTGCCAGGAGTAGCCCATACCGGCCACGACCACGAAGGCGAAGAAGGCGTTGAGGCCCATGGCGGGTGCCAGCGCGATGGGCAGGTTGGCGAGCAGACCCATCAGGATGCTGCCGATACCGGCGATGAGGCAGGTGGTGACAAAGACTGCCTGGGTGTCCATGCCTGCCGCAGAGAGGATCTGCGGGTTGACGAACACGATATAGACCATGGTCAGGAAGGTAGTGATGCCGGCGATCAGTTCGGTGCGGGCGTTGGTGCCATGGCCCTTCAGGGCAAACAGACGCTCAAGCAATCCTTGCCCGGCAGCCTGTGTGGGGGCCTGTTGTGGTTGATTCATGTTGGATTCCAATAGGTGACGTGAAATAAGCAGCAGGGGAACGGGCTATCCCATCCATGCGGGGTAAATTGCCCTGTTTCTGGCGGTTAAGTAACCAGACTCGTCCTGATACCGTGACAGCGCGCACATTTTTACACAGGCGGCGCCGTTTACAAACCCCGGATCTGCGAAGCAGATCAATGAATAGAGTAAAAATTCAAACGTTTGCTTTTTGAGCATGAAAAAAGGTTCTCAGCAGAGAACCCCTTATCGAAAATTGGGGGCTTACAGGGTTTTGAAGTAGCGCTCCACCAGCTGGGCCAGCACCGAGTCGAGCCGGTCTTGTAACTCACCCAGCTCGCGGCCGAAGCGGCGCAGAAAGAGGCTTGCTTGCTCTTCGGTTAGCTTGCGCCCCTCGATAAAGAACTCCTGCTCCGGCAACTGTTTGTCGTAGCGGGGGATCAGCACCCAGCTCACCAGCTCGGGCTCCACGGCGGCAAAAATCTTGGCGGCAGCGGCACAGAAGGTCTCTATGTGCTCCTTGCCATCCGGCCCGAGGCAACCCGGTTCAACCCGGATCTGGATGGTGAGTTTTTTCTCTATGGGGGTCGTCATCGTGCTACATCCATGCAAAGGCATCCGTCTAGGATTGTAAGTCAAAAGGCAAGAGAAAGGGGAGCCGAAGCTCCCCTCAACACGCAGTCAGCCTTATTTGGCGATACGCTTATATTTAGCGCGGTGCGGTTGGATAGCCTCGGCGCCGTAGGTCTTCTTCTTCCACTCTTCGTATTCGGTAAAGTTACCTTCGAAGAACTCGATCTTGCCCTCATCCTGATAGTCCAGGATGTGAGTGGCGATACGGTCGAGGAACCAGCGGTCGTGGGAGATGACCATGGCACAACCCGGGAACTCCAGCAGGGCGTTCTCGAGGGCGCGCAGGGTTTCGATATCCAGATCGTTGGTCGGTTCATCCAGCAGCAGCACGTTGCCGCCGGTCTGCAGCAGCTTGGCCAGATGCAGACGACCACGTTCACCACCGGAGAGTTCGCCAACCCGCTTCTGCTGGTCGGAACCCTTGAAGTTGAAGCGGCCGATGTAGGCGCGGCTCGGGAACTCGTAGTTGCCGATGCGCAGAATATCCTGACCATCAGCGACCTCTTCGAATACCGTCTTCTTGTCATCCATGCTGTCGCGGAACTGATCGACAGAGGCCAGCACCACGGTTTCACCCAGGGTGATGGCGCCGGAATCCGGCTGCTCCTGACCCGACATCATGCGGAACAGGGTCGACTTACCGGCACCGTTCGGGCCGATGATGCCGACGATGGCACCCTTCGGAATGGCAAACGACAGATCGTCGATCAGCACCCGATCACCGTAGGATTTGCGCAGGTTGGCCACTTCCACCACCTTGTCGCCGAGGCGCGGTCCGGGCGGAATGAACAGCTCGTTGGTCTCGTTGCGCTTCTGGTAGTCGTTGGTGTTGAGTTCTTCGAAGCGAGCCATACGGGCCTTGGACTTGGCCTGACGGCCTTTCGGGTTTTGACGAACCCACTCCAGCTCTTTCTCGATGGACTTGCGACGGGCCGCTTCGGAACTGGCTTCCTGCGCCAGACGGGCGTCCTTCTGCTCCAGCCAAGAAGAGTAGTTGCCTTCCCACGGGATACCTTCGCCGCGGTCCAGCTCCAGGATCCAGCCTGCCACGTTGTCGAGGAAGTAACGGTCGTGGGTGATCGCCACTACAGTGCCTTCGTAGTCGTGCAGGAAGCGCTCCAGCCAGGCCACGGATTCCGCATCCAGGTGGTTGGTCGGTTCGTCCAGCAGCAGCATGTCCGGCTTTTCCAGCAGCAGACGGCACAGTGCCACACGGCGGCGCTCACCACCGGAGAGGTGCTTGATTTTGGCATCCCAGGCCGGCAGGCGCAGGGCATCGGCCGCACGCTCCAGCTGGTTTTCCATGTTGTGGCCACCCTGAGCCTGGATGATGGCTTCCAGCTCGCCCTGTTCGCGGGCCAGCTTGTCAAAGTCGGCATCCGGGTCGGCGTAGGCAGCATAGACCTCGTCCAGACGGGCCATGGCGCGTTTCACTTCGCCAACGGCCTCTTCGACCGCTTCGCGTACGGTCTGCTCCGGCTCAAGCTTCGGCTCCTGTGGCAGGTAGCCGATCTTGATGCCGGGCTGCGGACGGGCTTCCCCTTCGATCTCGGTGTCGATGCCCGCCATGATGCGCAGCAGGGTCGATTTACCGGCGCCGTTCAGACCCAGCACGCCGATCTTGGCGCCCGGGAAGAAGCTCAAGGAGATGTTCTTGAGAATATGACGCTTGGGCGGCACTACCTTGCCGACCCGGTTCATGGTGTAAATAAATTGAGCCATTGGCTAATTCTCTTCCTTTTCAGCAGGTTAATGTCTTGGCATTAACAGACTGATGTCGTGGTGGGGCCAGGTCGACACAGGTCAACCGGGTTCCAAAAAACCCGTCGATTGTAAACCAACGGACGAGGGGGGGCAAAGGTGGCACCCGGCTATGTCCCCCCTTTGCCGCAGCGGTCACGCCTTGCTGCATCAGCCGTGCAATTTGGGCATGATGTGGGCTGCCGTTTTGTTCCGGAGCCCTCATGAACCCATCTCCTCAAGCCCCCTCACTGGCCGCCTTTCTCTGCACAATGGGATTGGACGCTGCCCTGAGTGAAGCCATCAGCCTGCGCTTGCCACGGCTGACGTTGCGCGCCGGTCAGGCACTGTTGGCGCAAGGGGCAGAGCAGGACGCTGCCTTCTATATCGAAGCGGGCATCGCTCGCGCCAGCCACTACACCCGGGACGGACAGGAGCGCTGCAAGGAGTTCTACTTCGAAGGGGAGCTCTGCCTGCTCTATGACAGCTGGCTCACGGGATCGCTCGCCCGCTACCAGCTGGAGGCGCTGACGGCGCTGCAGGTGGTGCGGGTACCGCTCACCCTGCTGGATGAGCCCACCTGGCAGCCGGTTTGCATGGCCCTGCTACGCCAGCAGCTCGGTTACAAGGAGCGCAAGGAGGCGTTTTTGCTGCTCCACTCCCCCGAAGAGCGTTATCGGGAGCTCTGCCACACCTTCCCCCACTGGCCTGCGCGGCTCACTCAGGTGCAGCTCGCCAACTACATCGGCATCAGCCCGGTCACCCTGTCACGGATCCGCAGGCGCATTAACACGGGTTAATGCCGCTCTCCGACCATCCCCTCATGCTGCGCCATCCAAATGACGGATGAGGTGTGGATGATGTCGCTGTTTCTGTGGTCGCAGCTGGTGGTGAGCCTGGCCTTGCTGCTCGATCTGTTGTCGTTTCAGTTGCGGGATCGCCGCAGGATCCTGGCCTGTCTGGCCCTCTCCTGCGCCCTCAATGCCGGTCACTTTGCCCTGCTCGGGCAGTGGTCAGCCGCCAGCCTGTTGCTGCTGGCCAGCGTGCGCTTTGTTGTGAGTATCTGGCTGGTTCACCGCATCTTGATGTGGCTTTTCATGGGGTTGGCCTGTGCAGCGGCGCTGGCGACCTATCAGGGCCTGCTCTCATTGATCGGGCTGCTGGCTAGCCTGCTGCAAACCCGGGCCGCGTTTTGCCCGGATGATCGCCAACTGCGGCGCTGGATGTTGCTTGGCACCCTCTGCTGGCTGGTCAACAACCTGCTGGTGGGCTCTCCGGTCGCCGCGCTGATGGAGGGGATGTTTCTGGTCAGCAATCTGGTGGGTTACTACCGTCACTATGGCTTCGACTATTGGGGGCGTGGCCGCCACAGTGGCCGCAGAAAGAGGCGTGTGCCGCCTTCCGATCGGGCGAGCTTCTGATTTTCCGCTCAGGGCTGTTTGTGGCCAGCGAAGTAGAGCACCCGTTTCACATACTCCTGCGTCTCGTCATAGGGTGGGATCCCGCCATAGCGTTCCACCGCTTTTTCCCCGGCATTGTAGGCTGCCGAGATCAGTACCCAGTCGCCATCGAAGCGGCGATCCAGCCATTTGAGATAACTGACGCCGCCCTTGATGTTCTGGGCCGGATCGAATGGTCGGGTTACCCCGAACCGTTGCTGGGTTTCGGGGATCAGCTGCATCAGCCCCTGAGCATTCTTGGGTGAAACGGCGCGGCTGTTGAGATTGGATTCGGCGATGGCAATCGCCAGTACCAGCCGGGCATCCACCTTATGGTGTTTGGCGGCGTGACGGAGCATGGTGACCAACTTTTGCTTGGCGGGGGGTTGGCGGGCAACCCAGGAGTCGACATTGAAGGGGGTGGAGGGGAGCCCGGCCAGATAGCCACCCTGACCGCCACGGATCCCGATGCCGCACTGATCACCCATGGGAGCATTGCCGATGCGGGCGTTGTAGTAGCGGGCTGCCTGTCGGTTACCAAGGCGCATTGCCATGGCGAGGTAGCTGTTGGCCAGCTTTGCGCTGCGTACCGAGGCAGGGCCGGTGGCGAGCAGACGCCCGATCCGGAAGTAACCTTCGGGATTGCCGGTGCTGGCGGCTACGCAGTAGAGGGCTATCGCCTTTTGCAGATTGCCGCTGTGCTGGGCTGCCTGCCCCTGCCTGAGTGCCGTCATTGCCCTGGGGGCTTGTCTGAAATCCCTGCCCTGTGCCGTCTGCGGAATGCCCGCCAGTAGCGACGACAAAAAAAGCAGCAAAAACAGTCCGTTTTCGCTGATCTTCCCCATCGTTTATCTCCTGCTTGAGTAGAGAAGATATAGAGGAACATGGCTGCCATCGCCATGAAAGCAGTGGATCCTGTTGTTATAGCGGGGGGATTTCAGAGAGCAAAATGGTATGGAACTAACGGCATTGCGAGAGTTTCATACCATTTTTCATCGGGTTAGAAGTCGTGGTGATACTCATGCTCATCCAGGTCGGCGGGAGGAAGCGCGCGATAGAAGCTGCCAATTTCGCTGACAACCCAGAGCGAAAGCAGGATCAACATGCTGATAAGGGGAAGCAGGGTGTGGTTCTGGGTCAGGGCATAGGCCGCAATGGCGGCGCCAATCAGGAGAAGGGTTCGGATCATGAGGTGGCTCCTTGTCGTCATGGGGGTGTTGCGTGGCCACGGACAGAGCGCCTGGGGTCGGGAGTGTCTCCCGGGTGGCACGAAGCGCGCTGAGTATATCGCGTCATGCCGCTGCCGATCCGTGGTGTCATCACACTTTCCATAGTCATGGGGTTCGTATCGAGTTGAGCCCCGCCAGATGCGGGGCCAGTAATGGTTTGACGGTCAGAAGAAACCGCCGTTGTTATCGTCACTGTCGGCCCAGCCGCTACTCTGGCTATCGTCGTCGAGAAAATTACTGCCAGCATCGGGAGGTGAATCCCAGCCGTCCCAGCGTACCGGTTCCGCATCGACCGGATTGGCGATGGGCGCTGGCTCTATGATGTCGATGATCTCCTCGGGGCGGTTGTTGTGAAACAGTCCGCCGATCATATCGGCCAGCATCACGCCACCGGCCACACCGGCGGCGGTTTGCAGGGCGCCGCCCAAAAAGGAGCTGGCACGGGATGCTGGCTGGGCAGGAGCGGTTGCCGGTGGTGGCGTAAAGCGCGGGGGCGGGCTGCTTTCGCTAACAAACAGGCCGGAGAGAAAACTACCGCCGCTCGAACTGCGTTGGTTTGCCTCCAGCTCCTTGACTCGCTCGTTGAGGCGAGTAAGGGCTGCCTGCTGAATTAGCAGCGCCTGGGTCATGTAGTAGGGGGCATCGGGCAGTTCTGCCAGATGCTGGCGGATCAGCTGATCCGCTTGTGGGTCTCGCTTGCAATCCCTGGCTTGCGCTTGCTTGAGGCGGTCGAACAGTCCATCGATCAGACCCTGTTCCTGTTGTTGCATCTCAAATCCTCGCTATGGTGCGCAGACAGTGCGTTCAGCCATCCTAAAACCCGCGGGGCATCAGTGGTATCTGATTAACTCATCAATGACCGAGGGGCTACCCGCGCTCGTCAGCGGCCGGGCCGATAGTAGTCGAGATACCAGCGGACAAACTCGGCAACCCCCTGCTTGAGGGGCGTAGCGGGGCGCAGGCCGGTGAGGGTGTGTAGCGGCTCACTATCGGCCCAGGTGGCGTGCATGTCACCTGCCTGCATCGGCAGCATCCGCTTGATGGCGGGTTTGTCGATGGCCTCCTCCAGCGCCTCGATAAAATCGAGCAGCCGTACTGGCTGGCCGTTGCCAATATTGAGGATGCGGTAGGGGGCGGCACTCTCGGTCGCGCTCTGCTCGCTGGCGTGCCAATCGGAATTGGGGCGGGGCGGCTGGTCGGCCACGGCGAGGATCCCCGTGACGATGTCATCTATGTAGGTGAAGTCGCGGCTGAGATCGCCGTGGTTATAGACGTCGATAGGCTCTCCCGCGAGGATGGCGCGGGTGAACTTGATGATGGCCATGTCGGGGCGGCCCCAGGGGCCGTAGACGGTAAAGAAGCGCAGCCCTGTGGTGGGCAGGCCATAGAGCGCCGAGTAGGCGTGGGCCATCAGCTCGCCACTCTTCTTGGTGGCGGCGTAGAGGGAGACCGGGTGATCCACCTGCTGCGCGGTGGAGTAGGGCATCTGATCCCCCATGCCATAGACCGAGCTGGAGGAGGCGTAGATGAGGTGTTCGATCCCGTGGTGACGACACCCCTCCAGCACCGTCAGCATACCGGTGAGGTTGCTGTCGGCATAGGCGAACGGATTGTCGATGGAGTAGCGCACCCCCGCCTGCGCCCCCAGATGGATCACCCGCTCGAAGCGATGGTGGGCAAAGAGAGCCGCCATCGCCTCGCGATCCGCCAGATCCAGCCGCTCGAAGCGAAAATGGGGGAAACTGGCCAGTTGGGCCAGCCGTGCCTCTTTCAGACTCACCTCGTAGTAGTCGTTGAGGTTGTCGATCCCCACCACCTGATGGCCTGCCGCACAGAGCTGGCTGGCCACATGAAAGCCGATAAAACCGGCGACGCCGGTGACCAGATAGATCATGGTTGAATCTCCGGGTTGCAGCTGGTGTTGGCAGGCTGCTTTTTGGCGGGAAGATGTGGCCGCCCGATGGCGTGATAGTCAAGCCCGAGCTCGCAGAGCTGGCGGGGGTCATAGAGGTTGCGACCATCGATGATGACGGGCTGGTTGAGCAGGGCCTTTAGCTGCTGGAAATCGGGGGCGCGAAACGCCTGCCACTCGGTGCAGATGAGCAGGGCATCGGCCCCTTCCAGTGCCGCCTCCTGAGTCGGGCAGAGCAGCAGATCCGGCCGCTGGCCGTAGAGCTGGTGGGCGCGCTCCATCGCCTTGGGATCAAAGGCCTGCACCCGGCCACCGGCTGCCCAGATGGCGGCCAGCAGCGGGCGGCTCGGCGCATCGCGCATATCGTCGGTGCCGGGTTTGAACGCCAGCCCCCACAGGGCGAAGGTGCGGCCGCGCAGATCCGGCCCGAAGCGGGTCAGCAGGGTTTGCGCCATCTTCTGTTGCTGGCGCTGGTTGACCTGCTCTACCGCCGCTAAAAGCGGGGCATCGCAGCCGACACTCGCCGCGGTATGACGCAACGACTTGATATCTTTGGGGAAGCAGGAGCCGCCGTAGCCGCAGCCCGGGTAGATAAAGTGGTAACCGATGCGGGGATCTGCCCCCATCCCCTGGCGTACTGCCTCGATATCGGCACCCAGCTGCTCGGCGAGGGCAGCCATCTCGTTCATAAAGGAGATCTTGGTGGCCAGCATGGCGTTGGCGGCGTATTTGGTGAGCTCTGCGCTGCGCAGATCCATCACCACGATCCGGTCGTGATTACGGTTGAAGGGGGCGTAGAGGGTGCGCAACTGCTCAAGCGCCCGCTCGCTGTCACAGCCGATGATGATGCGGTCCGGCCGCATGCAGTCGTTGACCGCAGCTCCCTCCTTGAGAAACTCGGGATTGGCCGCCACCTCGCAGGCGAGGGGCAGCCCACGCACGGCCAACTGCTGCTCAATGTGTTCTCTTACTTGCTGCGCCGTGCCGACCGGCACAGTGCTTTTGGTCACCACCAGCTTGGGGCTGTTCATCAGTCGGCCTATGGTGTCGGCCACCGCCAGCACATGTTGCAGATCGGCCGAGCCATCCTCGTCAGCCGGGGTGCCCACGGCGATCAGCAGCAGGTCGGCGTGTGCCACGGCAATGGCGGGATTGGCCGTAAAATTCAGGCGGCCGCTGGCCAGATGGCTCTCGACCAGCGGGGCCAGCCCCGGCTCATAGAAGGGGATCTGCCCCAGCCTGAGGGCGGCGATCCGCTCGTCATCCACATCCACGCAGCAGACCTGATGGCCCACCTCGGCCAGAACGGCGGCCTGCACCAGCCCGACATAGCCTGTGCCAAAAATGGTGACCTTCATGAAAAGTGCCTCGTGCTGTGAATGGGGGGATGGCGTGCTTAAACCGCGGCATGCTGCATCTTGGTGCAGCGGGTGTCAATGCCAGATGACAGGCACCAGAATGGGGCGTTCAGCCTGACTGTTGTGATCCTTTTCACAAAAAATAGACTGGACCCCATAACGAAGCCCTGTGGACAGGGCTCGCAGCCCGCCCGCAACGGCAGGCGACAGACACTCTCTCTTTACTTCGCTTGGATACAGGTTATGGACAACACCTCGATTCGCACTGCTCATCCTATTTATGAGGATGTGCTGGCCCTGCTGACGGCGGCCGGCTTTGTTTCCCTCGGCATCTTTCTGTTTCATCAGGTTGGCCTGCTCACCGGCGGGACTGCCGGGCTGGCGCTGTTGTTGCAAAAGGTGACCGGCATCAGCTTCGGCCTGCTGTTTTTCGGCATCAACCTGCCCTTCTATGCGCTGGCATGGCTGCGGATGGGGCCACGTTTTACCTTCAACACCTTCGTCTCGGTGGCGGCGGTCTCCTACATGACCGATCACCTCAACGGGGTGTTGCAGATCGGAAAGATAGAGCCCCTCTATGCGGCGCTGATCGGCGGTACCCTGATTGGCATGGGGCTGCTCATCATGTTCCGTCACAAGTCGAGTCTGGGGGGCTTCAACATTCTGGCGCTCTTTATTCAGGATCGCTTTGGCATTCGGGCGGGCAAGCTGCAGATGGGGCTCGATTGTGCCATTGTTGTCGCCTCGTTTTTCGTGGTGCAGCCCTGGATCCTGGCGCTCTCCATCGTGGCGGCGGTCATCTGTAATCTGGTGTTGACACTCAACCATAAGCCGGGCCGCTACCAGATTGCCTGACGAGCGGCAGCCGTGACGCGATAAGACAAGAGTGACCCGATAGCACGAGGCGGCCTGATGGCCGCCTCGTCTGTTTCTCCCTTGGTGTTTGTTCGCTGCGCCTAGCTTGCCTGTTCCAGCCTGCTGTCGCCGCTCATGGCGTTGCCATTGATCGCGCTGCCACTGATGGCGTGATCATCAGCTGCGAGCGGGGTGTGGCAGGCCACTTGATGATGGGACTCATCACACGCCTCAAGCTTGGGTGCCTTGCTTTTGCACAACGCGGTCGCATGGGGGCAGCGCTGGTGGAAGTGGCAGCCGCTTGGCGGCGAGATGGGGGAGGGCACATCGCCGGTCAGCAGAATGCGCTGGCTGCGCCTGCGCGGGTCCGGTACCGGAATGGCAGAGATCAGCGCCTGGGTGTAAGGGTGGCGTGGCGCCAGATAGAGCGACTGGGCATCCGCCAGCTCGACGATCCGTCCCAGATACATCACCGCAATCCGATCCGAGATGTGTTTGACCACCGACAGATCGTGGGCGATGAAAATGATGGAGAGGTTCATCTCCCGCTGCAGGCTGAGCAGCAGGTTGACGATCTGCGACTGCACCGAGACATCGAGGGCCGAGACCGCCTCGTCGCACACCAGCAGCTTGGGCTTGAGGGCGATGGCGCGGGCGATGCCGATCCGCTGGCGCTGACCGCCGGAGAACTCGTGGGGGTAGCGATCCACCGCGCTGCCCGACAGGCCCACTTTTGCCAGCAGCTCCTGCACCCAGCCGCGCCGCTGTTCAGTGTTGCCTTTACCGTGGATGATAAAGGGCTCCTCCAAAATCTGGCCCACGGTGTGGCGGCTGTTGAGGGATTCTGCAGGGTCCTGAAACACCATCTGCATCTCCTGACGCAGGGATCGCATCTCCTTCGGGCTGAGGGCGGTGATGTCGCGCCCCTCGAAGGTGATTGTGCCCGCGGTCGGCTCGAACAGCTTGAGCAGGCTGCGTCCGAGGGTGGACTTGCCGCAGCCCGATTCACCCACCAGCCCCAGCGTCTCCCCCTGTTTCAGGTCGAAGCTGATGCCATCCACCGCGTGAACCGTATATTGCTTGCGCAGGAACCCGCCTCCCAGCCGGAAGTGCTGTTTCAGATCCCTGACCGATAACAGAGTGCTCATGGGGTCAACTCCTTCCAGTAGTGACAGGCGACATGGTGGCGCGGATTGAGTTGCTCCACCGCCGGAATGGCGCTGACACAGAGGTCGGTCGCATGGGGGCAACGGTTGGAGAAACGGCAGCCAGCGGGCATTTCGTGCAGGGCTGGTACCTGTCCCTTGATGGTCTTGAGCAGGCTCTTGGGCTGATCCTCGAGGCGAGGGATCGAGCTCATCAAGCCGTGGGTATAGGGGTGACGGGGGTGGTCAAACAGCTCGAACACGTCGGCCTGCTCCACCGCGCGGCCGGCGTACATCACCACCACTTCGTCGCACAGCTCTGCAACCACCCCCAGATCGTGGGTGATAAAGATGATGGCCATCCCGGTCTGGGTTTGCAGCTCTTTCATCAGTTCGAGGATCTGGGCCTGAATGGTGACATCCAGCGCCGTGGTCGGCTCGTCGCAGATAAGCAGGTCAGGCTCGCAGGAGAGCGCCATGGCGATCATCACCCGTTGGCGCATACCGCCGGAGAGGTTGTGGGGATAGACCGCAAAGCGCTGGGCCGGTTCCGGGATACCCACCTTCTGCAGCATGGCGATGGCTGCGGCTTTGCGCTGGGCCTTGTCATACTCGGGGCGGTGGAGGCGAAACACCTCCATCAGCTGCTCACCGACCGTCTGCACCGGGTTGAGGGCCGTCATCGGCTCCTGAAAGATCATCGAGATGCGGTTGCCGCGCACCTTGTACATCTGATCTGGTGCAAGCGACAGCAGCTCCTCCCCCTGAAAGCGGATGGAGCCTGCTACCACCTGACCATGGGGCTTGGGCAAGAGCCCCATGATGGCGAGTGAGGTAACGCTCTTGCCACAGCCAGACTCGCCGACGATCCCCAGCGTCTGACCCGGGGCCACCTTGAAGCTGACCCCGTCGAGCACCTTGATCTTGCCGTCGTCGACGGCGAACTCCACCTCGAGATCGCGTACTTCGAGGATTGGGGCCTGGTGCTGGCCGTTATCAGCGGCGAACTCCCCCCCGTTATCCGGTACGTCAAGAATGGGGGCCTGAGTGTTGGGCATAACGGCTGCTCCCTTCGCAATGGCCTGAATATCAATGACGTGCATAGGTCTTGTCGAGCAGGTTGATGGGCGCCAGCGCCTCCCCTGCCTCCTTGGCGTTGCGGCTCTCTTCCTTCACCTTGGGATCGAGCCAGAGCAGACCGCCACTACTGTGAGGATAACCGTCCATCGGCCAGTAGAGCAGATCCGGCGTGTTCTTGGTGGCAGGCACCTCCGGCAGCATCACATAACGCCAGCTGCTGGCCCGCACATAGTTGAGCTGCACCCCGGGCACGAAGATGGCGAGGTCATAGATGCGCTGCTGGATCTGCTGGGAGAGCTTGGCCCGTTTGGCCATGTCGAATTCGACGTTGTAGGCATCGATCAGCGCGTCCAGCTCCTTGTCCGCTACGTTGAACAGGTTGTTGGTCTGCGGTTTGTTGGCGTTGGCGGAGTGGAAAAACTCCCAATATTGCGGATAGAGACCGCCGCCGCCCCAACCGAGCCAGGCCGCTTCGTGTTTCTTCTCCAGCATCACCTTGAAGCCGGTGGCCCCATCCACCAGATTGAGCTCCAGATCCAGACCCGCCTTCTTGGCCTCCTCTTTCAGCACGGTCAGGCGCTTGGAGTGCTCCTGACTGGTGTAGGTGAGTGCCAGCGTCAGCCGCTCCCCCTTCTCATTTTGCAGGATGCCGTCCGGCCCCGGCTTGTTGTAGCCGCCCTTGGCAAAGTACTCCCGCGCCTTGCCAATGTCATAAGCCCGCTGTGGCAGCGTGATGTCAGTGAACGCGCCAAAGCCCGAGTCAAAGGTGGTGGCTCTGTCATAGTCGCCGCGCAGCACGGTTTTAATCATCTTGTCGATGTTGAAGGCGTGCTGGATGCCGAGCCGCACGTTCACGTCCGCCAGCTTGGGGTTGGCCACATTGAGGTGAACCCCCTGTCCGCCCTGTTTGGTATCGGTCATGGCCATCACTTTCTGCACGTAGCCTTTTTTGTACTCCGGGGTGACCGCTTTTTCATGCCACCAGTTGGGCAGGATCATCTCGAAGGTATCGATCTCCCCTTTCAGGAAGTGGCGGAAGGCGATGTTGTGGTCGCGGATCACTTGCACCTTGATGGTGTCGATGTTGAATCTGTGCTGGTTGTAGCGATCGTCTTTTGCCCACCAATCCTTCTGCTTTCTGAAGGTGACCGACTTGCCCTTCTTGACGTTGCTGATCACGTAGGGGCCTGTGGTGGGCACCACGGCCCAGTTGTACTGCTTCACCCAGTTGGGGGTCAGCTTGTAGTAGTGCTTGGGCTGGGGCCACAGCTCGGTGGTGTTGAGCAGGTCCATCTTGGCCTTGCGGTTGCCCGCTTTGACCATAATGGTGTGATCATCGATCTTCTCTACCGCGACCACTTCAGTGGTGTAGTAGTTGTTGAACCAGGGCCCCTTGATGTGCTTGGAGCGCATCATCTCGTAGCCGAAGGTGTAGTCGTCTGCATTGACCGGCTTGCCATCCGACCATTTGGCGCGGGGATCCAGCTTGAAGTAGACGGTCTGGCTGTCTGGCGCGATGGCCCAGTGGGTCGCCAGCGAGGGAATGGGGTTGCCGGTATTGGGGTGGAAGCTGATGAGCCGCAGCTGGTTATCGAGAATAAAGGAGCGGAACGAACCGTTGGAGTCCGGCCCCACGGTGCGAAACGTCAGCGGAAAGCTGTCCACAAACATATTGAGGCTGCCGCCCGGCAGCGCCTTGGGGGAGGCGAACACCGGATCCGTGTCGTTGGTCTCCCATTTGAGATCCGCGGGCAGGCTGGCCGCCCAGACCCAGGATCCGTTTACCAGCACAAAGAGAGCACCTATCCATTTGATTTTATTTTTCATGTTTGACTTCCAGGTCTGGCCCCTGCACTGGGGGTCTTGATTGATAACGGGATTATCCCTTGCTCCCGGGACCGCCGATGGCGGCGGCCCGTCCTTCATTAATCACTGTTCGTTATCCGGCGCCTGCCGATGCGCTGGCATCGTCTGGCTTATTGGTAACGGGTAAATTTGCGCGGATCGAACGCCTCGCGGATCGCCTCACCGATAAAGGAGACCATGATCAGCACCAGACTCACCGCTGCCACCACTGAGCTGACGATCCAGATGGCATCCAGATTGTTGATGCCCTGGGAGAGCAGCTCCCCCCAGCTCGGGGTCGGCGGTGCCAGCCCGAAGCCCAGATAGTCGAGTGCTGTCAGGGTGGAGATATTGCCCACCACGGCGAACGGCGCCAGAGTGACGATCATCATCAGGGTGTTGGGCAGGATGTGGTTGAAGATGATCCGCCCGGTGGTCGCCCCTTGTGCCCGCGCCGCCATCACATAGTCCCGTGCCCGCTCCTTGTAGGTGAGGGTGCGCATATACCAGGTGATCCCCATCCAGCCGAACAGCACGTTGATGGCGACAAACAGGCCAAAGTTGGGCTTGGCCAGCGACACCAGGATCATGATGACGTAGAGAAACGGCACCTGGGACCAGATCTCGATAAAGCGTTGCAGAATGAGGTCAAAGCGGCCGCCGAGAAAGCCCATCAGGCAGCCGATGGTGACCCCGATTGCATAACTGGCCGCCAGCGCGATAAAGGCAAAGCCGATGGCGATGCGAAAGCCGTAAACCAGCCGAGCCAGCACGTCGCGGCCGCTGGTGTCGGTGCCGAGGAAGTGGCGCTCGGCCGCGCTGGGGGCGTAGGGCGGGTAGGCATCCTCCTTGAAATCCTGCTCGTAGGGGTTCCAGGGTACCGGCGGCAGCAGCACCCAGTCGCCCTGGCCCTCTGCGGCAAACTTGGCCTTGAGCTGGCGGTAGTTGGTTTCGTACTCGTAATCGAGCCCGAACTGCTGGCCGGGGATCACATCGCCATAGGTGGGGAAGTGCAACTGTCCCTGATAGCTCACCATCAGTGCCCGGCTGTTGACCAGCAGCTCCGCCAGCAGGGAGAGCAGCACCAGGGTGGTGAAGATGATGAAGGAGTAGTAACCGCGCTTGATCGACTTGAAGCGCTTGAGTTTTTTCAAGGTAACCGGATTGAGCTTCATGGTCAGTCTCCAAACCGCACGCGGGGGTCAACAGAGGGTGCAACACAGATATCGGAGACGATATGGCGTGATATCAGCATCGGCATGGCAATAGAGGTCTGGTTCATGGTCAATCTCCAAACCGTACGCGCGGATCAACCAGGGCCACGCAGATATCGGAGACGATATTGCCAATCAGCATCAGCATGGAGGTGATGGCCAGAATGCCCATGACGGTGGGGTAATCCCGCTCGACGATCGCCTCGTAACCGAGCAGGCCGATGCCGTCGATGTTGAAGATGGTCTCGATGAGGAAGGAGCCGCCAAAGAAAACGGTGAGCACAGACCCCAGGTGACTGGCGATGGGGATCAGGCTGTTGCGCATGGCATGGTCGGTGACCGCCTTGCGAAACGGCAACCCCTTGGCCACCGCAGTACGCACATAATCGGCCGACAGGTTCTCCATCAGGCTGTTTTTCATGGTCATGGTGAGGATGGCGAAATCGCCGATGGCGTAGGCGATAAGCGGCAGCAGGGCGTGGGCAAAGACGGTGCGGATCTGATCCCAGCTGCTCTCCATGTATTCAAAGTCGTCCCCCGGAAAACCACCCATCGGCAGCCACTCCAGATGGAAGGCGAAGACGGTGATGAGGAAGATCCCCACCACGTAGGCTGGCAGGGCATAGGCCATGTAGATAAGCATGGAGCTTAACGAGTCGAAGCGGCTGTTGTGCCTGAGCGCCTTCGCCACACCTAGCGGAATGGAGACCGCATAGCTCAGCAGAAAGGTCGCCAGCCCGAAGAAGGCGGTGACGGGGAGTCGCTCCTTGATGAGATCCCACACCGGCTCGTAGTAGCGGGTCGATTCGCCCAGATCCATCACCGCCAGCTTCTGCAGCCACTCCCAGTAGGCGACCAGCATGGGCTTGTCGAGGCCATAGAAGGCCTTGAGCTCCTCGATCTGTTCATCGGAGAGGGCCTGTGCCCCCTTGCTGCCACTGGAGCGGCCGGATTCATTCTGGGAAACCTGGGCTTGCAGCAGCATGCGTTCGACCGGTCCACCCGGCACGAAACGGGTGATGCTGAAGACGAGCAGGGTGATACCGAGAAACGTCGGGATGATCAAAAGCATCCGGCGTAGGAAATACGACAGCATGGTGGAACCTCGTCCTTGTGTTGTTCTGTTGCAGCTAGTCACATCCGGTGTATGGCACGCATCGTGCTGCTGATTATTGGTAAACATAAGCCCAAACTAGATCAATCAAATAATCATGGTTGGAAGGGTAACGTGCCATCTTTCACGCCAATTAAGCTGCCACCGTCAGCATTGGCTTGTTTCCCCGGATGCGACAAACGTTTTAGCTAGGGCTGCAACCGTGACACAAGGTGGCGCTGCGCTGTGGTTGACGGGGGCTTGGGTGGCTCGCTGACTGGCGGGCAGTGCCATTCATCTTTCACTCAGCTGCGACTTGCCAGTGTGGCTTTTGCCCTGTTGATAAGCGTCACATCGAAAACGGCTACTTTTAACAAGAAAAGCAACATATGGAAGTTGAAATTTTGGCCGACTCAGGAAAGAATGCGCGCTCGGTTATTGGCGTCGTGGGGCAGGTTGACCCGCCACCGGCAGACCGAGGATGAGACGGCCCCCGGCCCATTTGGTACAGGAAACCACACAGGAATTTTATGAATCCCCTTCGCACTGCCGCTTCGGCCCTTTTATGCACACTTGCGCTGGTCAGCCAGCAGGCTGCCGCCGTCGAGTACCGTCTGCCTGCGGCCAATAGCCGCCTGATCGGTGAAAACCAGGAATACGTGGTGCCTGCGGACAACCGTCCGCTGGAGCAGATCGCTGCTGACTTCCAGCTGGGTCTGACCAACATCATGGAAGCCAACCCGGGCGTTGATCCCTATCTGCCGAAAGCGGGTAGCACTCTGATCATCCCTCATCAGCTGATCCTGCCCAACGCGCCCCGCGAAGGGATCGTCATCAACGTTGCCGAGATGCGTCTCTACTACTACCCGAAAGGGAAGAACGTGGTGGAAGTGCTGCCCATCGGCATCGGTCAGCTGGGGGTCAACACCCCGGAGAATTGGATCACCAAGGTAGAGCGCAAGCGCGCCAACCCGACCTGGACCCCGACCGAGAACATCCGTCGTCGCTATGCCGCCCAGGGCAAGACTCTGCCGGCAGTATGGCCAGCCGGTCCGGATAACCCCATGGGTCTGCACGCCCTCTATATCGGCAACCTCTATGCCATCCACGGCACCAACGCCACCTTCGGTATCGGTCTGCGGGTGAGCAGCGGTTGCGTGCGTTTGCGCGCTGACGACATCAAGTATCTGTTCGACAACGTGCCGGTCGGCACCCGCGTCCAGTTCGTCAACCAGCCGGTCAAGACCACGGTCGAGCCGGATGGCGGTCGCTACATGGAAGTACACGAGCCGCTGTCGCGCACCGAGGAGGAGTTCAACTCCACCGCCTCCGTGCCGCTCCCGATGACACCGGCCATCACCCGCTTCATCGCTCACGCCGAGTCTGACTCCAACGTGGTCAAGCAGGTGCTGGAACAGCGTACCGGTATGCCGACCCGCCTCAATCCCTGATTGAGCAAGTTGGCGGTGCCGCGCGCACTGGCTGAATAAAGAAAACGGCGACCAGATGGTCGCCGTTTTTTATGGGGAGAGTCACCGCTTGCTCACTGCACGCAGACCGGGCAGAAGGCGTAGGTGCCTTGCGGATCGTTGAAGCGGGTGAGCGGGTCGAGACTGCGGTTCACTTCCACCAATGCCTTGCCAAATCCTGCCGGCAGCCAGCTTTGCAACTGGGGGGCCAGCACTTGGGCACTGCTGTCAAACAGCTGGCGCAGGAACTTGTCCTTGGTGGACTCCTCCTGCTCGATGGGGGTGACCTGCCACTCCTTGAGGTTGGCGAGGTCGGCGGCGGCCTTGATGGCGTCATCCAGATTGCCGAACTCGTCCACCAGCCCCAGGGCCTTGGCATCTTCGCCGGTCCAGACTCGCCCTTCGGCCGCTTTCTCGGCCTCTTCCGGGCTCAGACCACGGCCCTTGCTGACCAGACCGATGAAGCGCTGGTAGGTATCTTCCACGCTCAGCTGGATTGCCTGACCGACGTGATCCGGCAGGGCGCGGGTCGGGCCGACGCCAACGTAATCTGTGGTGCCGACCCCGTCGGTATGCACCCCGAACTGGGCCAACGCCTTGTCGATGGTGGCAAACATGCCGAACACCCCGATGGAACCGGTGAGGGTGGTCGGGGAGGCGAAGATCTTGTCCGCATCGGCGGAGATCCAGTAGCCACCGGATGCGGCATAGCTGCCCATGGAGACCACTACCGGCTTGCCAGCCTGTTTCAGTGCCAGCAGCTCGGCGCGGATCTGCTCGGCGGCGAAGGCGCTGCCGCCGGGGCTGTCGACCCGCAGGACCACGGCTTTAACCTTGTCATCGCGACGGGCATCGGCCAGCAGGTCGGAGAGGCTGTCGCCGCCGATGGTGCCGGCAGGCTGGACGCCATCCATGATGGCGCCGCTTGCGACCACCAGACCCACCTCATCCTTGCCGCTCTGGGGATATTGTTCCGGAATGGCAGCCAGATACTCTTTCAGGCCGACCCCTTTCCAGCCGTGGTCGTCCGCTTCACCCACCTCTTTAATGACCGCCTGGGTCATCTCGTCGCGGGTAGCCAGCTGATCCACCAGCCCGTTGTCGAGGGCGTAGTTGGCGGCATTGCCACCGGCCTTGCGCAGCAGCTCGAGGAAGCGATCCTTGCCCGGCGCGACCGCATCGGGTTCGATCTCCCGCTGCTCGGCTACGTCAGCCACATAGGATTGCCACAGCTGATCCAGCCAGCGCTGGTTCGCCTCCTTGCTCTCGGGGGACATCTCGTCGCGGGTATAGGGCTCGACGAAGGATTTGTAGGTGCCGACCTTGAATACGTGCGGGGTGATGTTGAGCTTCTCCAGCGCCGACTTGAAGTAGGTCTGGTAGACACCGAGCCCCTCGATCACCACGGCGCCGCTCTGGTTGAGCAGCACGTGATCGGCGTGGGCCGCCAGCAGGTATTGCCCCTGAGTGTAAAAGTCAGCCATGGCGATCACCGGTTTGCCGCTCTCCTTGAACTGGTCGATGGCGCTCGCCACCTCCTGCAGTTTGGTGAAGTTTGCTCCCTGCAGCCCTTGTGGCTTGATCACCAACGCCTTGATGCGCTCGTCATCCTTGGCACTCTTGATGGCCCATAGCAGGTCGGAGAGAACGATCTCGCTCGGCTGCTCGTCGCTGCTGTCCATCTGGCGCAGCAGTTGTACGGTGGGATCTGTCTGGGAGCGTTGCTCCACCAGCACGCCGTTGAGATTGAGGGTCAGCGCCCCTTCGATGGGCGCCTTGGGGGCCTCTTTCTGGCTGATGCTGAAGACGATGACCAGCACTACGATGAGAAACAGCAGATTGACCAGCATCAGCCGGGTGAAATTGAGCAGGCGCCACAGGCTGCGGAACAACCAACCCAGACCTTTGAAAATAGACATAGTCGCGTTATCGCCCTGTTAATGGGTAGAGAAGAGCCATTATTAACCAGTTGCGGGCGAAATTGCCATTTCCGACTGGCGGATCCCGCCTATCTTCGTTCAGGGCACGGCTGTTCGCTGAAAAATTGTCCAAACATTTGTTTGAAAAAGAATTTTCGATTCTTTACTCTAGCCTCAGTTTGATAACAAAAAATTAACTGGAGGCATCGTGAGCCGCTATCCGACCCTGCTGACCCCGCTCGACCTTGGTTTTACCCAGCTGCGCAACCGTGTGTTGATGGGCTCCATGCATACCGGCCTCGAAGAGGAGAAGGGCGGTTTTGACAAGCTGGCCGCCTTTTATGCTGAGCGCGCCCGTGGTGGTGTTGGCCTTATCGTCACCGGCGGCATTGCCCCCAATCTGCGCGGTCGGCTGGTGCCTCACGGCTCCCAGCTGAGCTTTCCCTGGCAGGTGAGCAAGCACAAGAAGGTGACCAGCGCCGTGCATCAGGAGGGGGGCAAGATAGCGCTGCAGATCCTCCATGCCGGTCGTTACGCCTACCATCCCTTCAGTCTGGCCCCGAGCGCCCTCAAGGCCCCCATCTCCCCGTTCAAACCGCGTGCCATGAGCGAGCGGCAGATCCGCGGCACCATCCGCGACTTCGCTGCAACAGCAGCGCTGGCCAAGGCGGCCGGTTATGACGGCGTCGAGGTGATGGGCTCGGAAGGCTATCTCATCAACCAGTTCATCTGCGAGCGCACCAACAAGCGCACCGATGGCTGGGGCGGCAGCAGCGAAAACCGCATGCGCTTCCCGGTGGAGATTGTCCGCGCCATCCGCGAGCGGGTCGGCACCGACTTCATCATTATCTTCCGCCTCTCCATGCTGGATCTGGTGGAGCAGGGCTCGACCCTGGAAGAGGTGATCGCCCTTGGCAAAGCGCTGGAAGCGGTGGGGGTGACCCTCATCAACACCGGTATCGGTTGGCACGAAGCGCGTATTCCCACCATCGCCACCAGCGTGCCGCGCGGTGCCTTCAGCTGGGTGACCGCCGAGCTGAAAAAGCATCTCAAGGTGCCGCTTATCACTACCAACCGGATTAACACCCCGGAGGTGGCCGAGCGGATTCTGGCGGGTGGCGAGGCGGATATGGTCTCCATGGCGCGCCCCTTCCTGGCGGATCCCGAGTTTGTCATCAAGGCGGCCGAGAACCGTGCGGACGAGATCAACACCTGCATCGCCTGCAATCAGGCTTGCCTCGACCATGTGTTCAAGCAGAAGCGAGCCTCCTGTCTGGTCAATCCTCGCGCCTGTTTCGAGACCGAGCTGACTTTTGGCCGCGTGCCCCAGCCCAAGAAGCTGGCGGTAGTGGGGGCGGGCCCGGCTGGCCTGGCGTTCGCCTGTTACGCTGCCGAGCGCGGTCATCAGGTGAGCCTGTTCGATCAGGCCAGCGAAATCGGCGGCCAGTTCAACTTCGCCAAGCAGATCCCGGGCAAGGAGGAGTTTCACGAAACCCTGCGCTACTTCGCCAAACGGCTGGAGAAGTGCGGCGTCGAGCTCTATCTCGGCCAGCGCCAGAGTGCCGAGAGCCTGCTCGGCGGTGGTTTTGACGAGGTGATCCTCGCTACCGGTATTCGTCCGCGCACCCCCAATATTCCGGGGATCGAACATCCCAAGGTGATGAGTTATCTCGACGTATTGCGGGATCACAAACCGGTCGGCCAGAAGGTGGCGGTGATCGGTGCAGGCGGCATCGGCTTCGATGTGGCCGAATTCCTTGTGGAGAAAAGGGTAGAGAAGAAGGTGGAGACGGATGCCGATGGGCACCGTGATCACTGGCTCAAGGAGTGGGGCATCGACAAACAGCTTGGCGAGCGCGGTGGCCTCACGGCTCCTGAAATCGACGCCCCCGAGCGCCAGATCTGGCTGCTCCAGCGCAAGGAGAGCAAGGTGGGTGACGGACTTGGCAAGACCACCGGCTGGATCCACCGTACCGTGCTCAAGAACCGCAAGGTGCAGATGCTCTCCGGGGTGCAATATCTGGGGATCGATGACGAGGGCTTGCACATTCAGGTGGGCGAGAGTAAGCAGTGTCTACCGGTGGATCAGGTGATCGTCTGCGCCGGGCAGGAGCCCCTCAAGGAGCTGCAGGCCGGGTTGCAGGCGGCAGGCAAGCCGGTGCATATCATCGGCGGAGCCGACGTGGCTGCCGAGCTGGATGCCAAGCGAGCGATCAGACAGGGCGCCGAACTGGCTGCGGTCATCTAGCCAACTGTGCCCTCTTGTCCTTTATAGTGCGATAAACCCCTGAGCCTCAGGGGTTTTCTTCATTCGGTGCTGTGCTAAGGTAGCGCCATCATTGCCCCAGAGAAGGAATTGCCTATGGATGCCCTCACCCTGTTGCTCAACCGCCACTCCTGTGGCCGTCTCGCCGAGCCCGCCCCGAGCGGTGAGGTGCTCGACAATATCCTCAAGGCGGGCCTGCGCGCGCCGGATCACGGCACCCTGACTCCCTGGCAGTTCATTCTGTTTGAAGGAGAGGGGCGCGAGCGGCTGGGCAAACTGCTGGCCGAGGCGGCCCGTGCCCGTGGCGAAGATGAAGAGAGCATCAAGAAGTGCAGCGAAGCGCCACTGCGGGCGCCCTTGGTCGTCGCCGTGGCAACCCGTTATCAGGATCACCCCAAGGTGCCGAAACTGGAGCAGGAGCTCTCTGCCGGTTGTGCCCTGATGGCGATGCAGATGGCGGCGCAGGCACAGGGCTTCAACGGTATCTGGCGCTCCGGCTGGTTTATCTTCGATGAGCAGATCAACAAGGGATTGGGACTGGCGGCAGAGGATCAGCTGGTGGGTTTCCTCTATCTCGGTACCCCCATGCTGGAAGCACGCAAACTGCGCGAACTGCCGCTCGATGAGTTTGTCCGCCGTTTCTGACTTTTCGGCCACGTTGCGGTTAAGAGAAGCAAAGCCTCGAGATATCGGGGCTTTTCTGTTTAACCGTGAATAGTAACCAGAGTGATTGGGGAAAATAAATGGGTCAAAGAGGCTTCGCGCACCATAGCAGGTAATTATTTAAATAGTGCGATGTACCTCGCAATCCTGTTGTATTTCACTATGTAAAACGTTTGCGCATTCGCTAATATCTCACTGCCAGTTTAGAAGGGTACTCCTTCTAATTTTTCTGCGATGAGAGTCGCAATTCCGTAGCACCTTTTAACAGCCCAACGTCTTCGTGACATTGGGCTTTATTTTTTATGGGGTGTCGGGGCTGTTGTGAACTGATGGCGGCATCGTCATACGGCCCGGTTGGCAGCCTTATGCCCTATTTTTGGCTGGCAGGATCCGGGCTGGATTGCCGACTACCCGAGCTCCGGCCGGTACATCTCTGGTGACTACGGCGCCCGCGCCGACGATCGCCTCCCGCCCTATGGTGACGCCGGGCAGCAAGATGGCGCCGCCCCCAATCCAGACCTTGTCTTCAATGGTGACCGGCAGTGCCGTCTCTGTGCCCTGAATCCGTTCGTCGGCCTCCAGTGCATGGGCTGCGGTATAGATCTGCACGTTTGGCCCAATCATCACGTTGGCTCCGATGCGGATGGGGGCATTGTCCAGCAGGGTCGCTCCCATATTGATGTAGGAGTCCTTGCCCAGGTGGATGTGTCGGCCATAGGTGCAGTAGAGGGGCGGGCAGATAAAGGCGTTCTCTGCCAGTTCACCAATCAGCTCCGCCAGTAGTGCCCGCTGCTCTGCTTCCTCTTCCGCCTGATTGAAACGGCGATAGCGCCGTGCCGCCTCCCGGCGCAACTGGGCCAGCTCGGGTGCCATGCAGTTGTACGGTTGGCTGCAAATCATCTTCTGGTATTCGATCATGGCAGGGCCCCAATGATGTGGAAGAACGATGTTAATCCCTCATTGGCCAGAGAAGCGTGAACCGTCCCCCAGAGTGGGAAAGGAGGGAGAAACAACAAGAGCACCCGCGGGTGCTCTTGTTTAATAAAGATGCTGACTTGCCGCCTTGAGAGCGGGAGCTATGTTTAGCCGTGCTTGCGGCCGGAGAGGCGGCACCACTCCTCCTTGACGGCGGTCGGGTCCATCTCGAACCACTGGCCGTAGATAGTTTCCAGCTCCGGGGCCTGACTTTCCAGCACGCCGGAGAGGGCCATCAGGCTGCCCGCTTTGCCGTGGCCGGCGATCAGCGGAGCCAGTTCGCGCAGCGGGCCGGCCAGGATGTTGGCGACCACTACGTCCGCTTCGACGTCTTGTGGCTGGTCGGCTGGCAGATAGAGCTCAATCTGGTCGGCGACGCCGTTGCGCGCGGCGTTGTCGCGGCTGGCCTGAATGGCCTGCGGGTCGATGTCGATGCCGATGACGCGGGCGGCACCCAGTTTCAGGGCGGCGATGCCGAGAATGCCGGAGCCGCAACCAAAATCGACCACGGTTTTACCGGTCAGATCCAGCCCGTCCAGCCACTGCAGGCAAAGTGCCGTGGTGGGGTGGGTACCGGTACCGAAGGCCAGGCCCGGATCCAGCATGACGTTGACCGCATCGGGATTCGGCACGTCGCGCCAGCTCGGGCAGATCCAGAGGCGCTCGCCAAACTGCATGGGGTGGAAGTGATCCATCCACTCGCGCACCCAATCCTTGTCTTCCAGCTGCTCGACCTTGTAGCCGACATTTTCGCCGAAGATCTGCTGGAAGAAGGCGATGGTGGGAGCCGGATCGGTTTCGGCATCGAACAGACCCATCACTTCGGTCTCGCCCCAGAGCGGGGTTTCACCGGGCATGGGTTCGTAGACGGGCACATCCTTGGCATCCATAAAGGTCACAGCCTGGGCTCCACGCCCCAGCAGCATGTTGCTCACCTTGTCTGCGGTCTTGGCAGTGGCGTTGATTCGAATTTGTATCCAGGGCATGGCGTCGACTCTTCATAAATGTGAAACCGCGAGATTCTACCATCATGGGGCAGTGCTGTCGTGGTTTGCCCATGACGTGGAGGGATACGGGGGCTTTTGCCGGATTGGCACGGTTCCTGTATTGCACTATGCAGGCGAAGACGACCGGTTTTCGCTGAACGCTTTGCTCAAGTTCCGTCATCTTTCACTGCCACCCTCGGGTGGCATTTTTTTATCTGCACTTGTTTGCCTAGTAAACAGTCTGCCAGACAAAAAAAGAGCAAGGTTGGCACCTTGCTCAAGGACGGGCTAGCGCCGTTTTGGCGCATTCATGCTGCTGTTGGCACGCCAGATGCAAAGACTAATATGTCCTGCATAAGGATATGTGTGTGATTGTTACCCCAATGTTCAGGTATTCAGGCCATTTCTCGCGAAATGGCCTCTTTTTTGGCTGATTGTCGGACGTTGGCCTGCCACAGGCAGTCATGAGTGCCGCTGGTTGTGCCCGTTTGGGGCATCTCCTTGGTGAACTTATCCCATCATGGTGCGTTTGAAGGCTTAGTTGGCAAAGCCGCTCATGTCGATCACCAGCTTGCCTACCATGCGGCCTGCTTCCACCTCGGCATGGGCCTGAGCCAGCGTGACCGGGGTCAGTGACGGGATGGTTCTGGTCAGGGTGGTCTGCAATACCCCTTCATCGACCAGTACCGCCACCCGGCCGAGCAGGCGGTGCTGCTCGATCATGTCCGGCGTCTGGAACAGGGAGCGGGTGAACATGAACTCCTGGCTGAAGGTGACGCTCTTGCTCTTGAGCAGGGAGAGATCCCACGGCTCGCTCGATTCGGCGATGGTGCAGATATGGCCAAACGGGCGGATCAGCCCTGCCATGGTGGCCCAGTGCTCGGCGGTGGCGTTGGTGCAGAAGATGGCATCGACCTGAGTGATGCCAAGGGCGGTCAGCTCCTCCTGCAACTTGTGATGGTTCACGACCTGATGGGCGCCCATCTCGAGGCACCACTCGCGGCTCTCGGGGCGGGAGGCGGTCGCAATCACCTCCATACCGGTGAGTTGGCGGGCCAGCTGGATGGCGATGGAGCCAACGCCACCGGCGCCGCCGATGATCAGCAGTTTGCCACTGCTCTCGCGGGCGAGGGCAAAGCGCTCGAACAGGGTCTCCCAGGCGGTGATGGCGGTGAGCGGCAGGGCGGCGGCCTCCACATCGCTCAAGCTGGTGGGGGCGATGGCGGCGATGCGCTCATCCACCAGTTGCAGGGCGCTGTTGCTGCCCGGGCGGCTGATATCACCGGCATACCAGACCCGGTCGCCCGTCTTGAACAGGGTGACTTCGCTGCCGGTGGCGATCACTTCCCCCACCGCATCCCAGCCGAGTACCCGGGGCGAGCTTTCAATTTTGGCC
This sequence comes from Aeromonas sp. 6P, assembly GCF_051919525.1. Taxonomy (NCBI): domain Bacteria; kingdom Pseudomonadati; phylum Pseudomonadota; class Gammaproteobacteria; order Aeromonadales; family Aeromonadaceae; genus Aeromonas; species Aeromonas sp. 6P. The sequence goes on from NZ_JBQBEO010000002.1 coordinate 850,374, forward strand.
TTGGGGGAACGCACCTTGGTATCCACCGGATTGACGGAGGTGGCGGTGACCCGCACCAGCAGATCCCGCGGACCCGGAACCGGATCGGGCAGGTTGGCGGCGATGAAGCAGTCGGGGTGGTCGCTTGGCAGATAGTGAGTCAGGGCAATGGCTTTCATGGTTTTTCCTTTCAAATCGCTGTGTTCGGGATTGCCACTCACTCTAGTCTGGTTGATTATCAAGATTAAGATGGGTAATCGGTAAAGACTGTTTGAATATATGAACAATGTCGATCTGGAGTTGATGGGGCTGTTTGCCACCGTGGTGGAGCAGGGGAGCTTTACCCGGGCCGCCGAGCTGCTTGGTATGCCCAAGTCGTCGGTGAGCCAGAAGATCTCGCGGCTCGAATCCCAGCTCGGGGTGCGGCTGTTGCAGCGCACCACCCGCAGGTTGAGCCTGACCCCGCAGGGGGAGCTCTATGTGGAGCACTGTCAGGGGCTGCTGGCACTGGCCCGCAGTGCCAATCTGGCGATGGCACGGCTGCGCTCGGCCCCGGCGGGGCGGGTGCGGATCACCGCCCCCGAGGCGACCGGTACTCTATTGCTTGGCCGGATCCTCGCCGAGTTTCGCGCCCTCTATCCCGAGGTGGTGCTGGAACTGACCCTGAGCGATGAACAGCTCGATCTGGTGGGGGAAGGTTATGATTTGGCGCTGCGGGCGGCGCCGCTGAAAGACTCCAGCCTCATCTGTCGGCGTATCGGTGAGGTGGCGCGCCATCTGGTGGCGGCGCCCGCCTATCTGGCTGCCCACGGCATGCCGCAACAGCTGAGCGAGCTGGGTCGTTATGCCTGTCTGGTGCACTCGGCCATGCCGGTGTGGCCATTGCAGGACGGTGGCTGGCGGCCGCAGGGGGCCTGTGTCAGCAACAGCTTGCTGGCGCTGCGGGAGATGGCGCTTCATGACGGGGGGATTGCCCTGTTGCCCCACCATGTCTGTGAAGGGGATTTGGCGGCGGGGTGGCTGCAGAAGGTGTTGCCGGATCAGCCCATTCCGGCCAACCCGTTTTACCTTATCTATCCGAGTCGGGAGTATCTGGCCCCCGCTCTGCGCACCCTGATGGATTTCGTGGCCGAGCGGTTGCCGTTTGCCTGAGTTACCAGCTGCTCTGGCTGGCCGACTCCTGATTGGGTTTGAGGCCGAGGGGGACCGACTGGCGCTCCGCCAGCATGCGGATCTGCCCTTCAATCAGGCTGGCGCTGGGGCCCAGCACCAGCACCAGCTGGTGGTCGTTGAGCTGGATCCAGGAGAGGCAGCCCAGGCCGAGCAGGCGAGATTCATCCACCAGTGAAATATCGCGCACCCGCAGGCTGAGGCGGGTGATACAGACGCTCATCGCCACCAGATTGTCCATCCCGCCCAGCACCTTGAGGTACTGGATCGCCAGCATCTGCGGGTCGGAGGGGGCAACGCTGGCAAGGCGCGGATGCTCCACCGCGATGGGCTTGCTCGGCATGCTGAGGGGCGCACGCTCCAGCAGTTGGTAAAAGAGCAGGGTGTAGGCGACGAAAAACAGGATACCGACCGGGATGAGCCAGAAGCTGTGCTCCCCTGCCTGATAGCTCAGCACCAGATCCAGCAGACCGGCGGAGAAGTAACTGCCCACCTTGATCCCCAGCCCGCTACAGACAGCGAGCGATAGCCCGGTCAACAGGGCGTGGGCGAGAAACAGCCAAGGGGCAGTAAAGGCGAACAGAAACTCGATGGGCTCTGTGATACCCACCAGTGCCGAGGTGAGCGCCAGGGTCAGCAGCAGCCCGCCCTGTGGCAGCCGCTGCATCCGCTGGCGGTGCAGCCAGATGGCAAAACAGGCGCCCGGCAGGCCGAACATGATGATGGGGTAGAGACCGGCCACATACCCTTCATGAAGGGGTTGGGCGGTGGCCAGCGCCTGCAGGTTGCTCTCGCCAAGGCCGATGACGCTGCCCAATACCTGATGGAGCCCGAGCGGGATCAGCAGCCGGTTGAGGGTGCCGTAGCAGAAGGCGCCAAACGGCGTGGTAAGCAGCTCGGAGGTGAGCAGGGTCAGCCCGCGCTCCAGCGGCGGCCACAGCAGCGAGAGGGGGATGGCGATCAGCAGGCAGGCCAAGGCCGACACCAGCAGGCTGGGAAACTCCCCCTTGGCGATCTGCAGCCAGCGGGGCAGTGTTTGTTGGTGAACCCAGGGGTAGATGATGGCAGTGGTGAGCCCCGCCAGCAGACCGCAGATCATGTCGGCGTGCAGGTTGGGGGCCAGCGTATTGAAAGCGGTGCTGAGCAGCAGGAAGTTGACCGCACCCGCTAATGTCTGTCCGCCCAGCTCTTGCCGACTCAGGCCAAAGGCGATCGCCACCGCATAGATAAGCGGCATCTGGCTGAAGATCGCCTGACCGGTGAGGGAGAGCACCGCCAAATCGAGCACGTCGGGTTGACCAAGCCGGTATATCAGCGCCGCCATCGGCAGGATGGAGACGGGCAGCAGCAGGGCATAACCGAGCCGCTGCAGGGCTTGAGTAACGACTTGTCGAGTGGCTTTAACGGGCATACAGCGGCTACGTTCTGTGACTTGGCGCACAGTTTAACCGGAAAACACCTATTTGGGGATAGTTTTGGAACCCCTAATTTATATTTTTATTATTTCTGCCCGAAAAGCTCGCGCACTTCCCGCGAGGGCGGTGCCGTCAGCAAGCTGACCGTGATAAAGACCACCAGCGCCAGCGTGAGGCTTGGCACGATGGCGTGCAGACCAGCCAGCTTGATCCCCCACTGACTCAGTGCCCCATAGCTGACGATGCCGCTGACCATGCTGGCCAGCGCGCCCGGGCCGTTGGCCCGTGACCAGTAGAGGCCGAGCACCAGCGGCCAGAGGAACACCGCCTGCAGACCGCCAAAGGCGAGCAGGTTGAGCCAGATGATCATCTCGGGCGGTTGCAGCGCCGCCAGCAGTACCAGGGTGCCCAAGATCAGGGTGCAGAGCAGGGAGAGGCGCGGAATGCGCACTTCCAGCTTCTCCTGCTTTGGACTCAGATAGTTGAGATAGAGATCTTTCACCAGAGTGGCGGAAGCCTGGATCAGCTGGGAGTCGATGGTGGACATGATGGCCGCCATCGGCGCCGCCAGAAAGACCCCGGCCAGCCAGGGGGGCAGCACTTCCATCATCAGGGAGGGCATGATCTTGTCTGGGCTGTCCATGCCCGGCAGGATGGCGCGGCCAAGGGCACCCGCCAGATGCATGCCGAACATCAGCAGGGCGCTGACCACTGTGCCGATCAGAATGCCGCGATGGAGCGCCTTGCTGTCGCGATAGCCAAAGCAGCGCAATGCCGAGTGGGGCAGCCCCACCACCCCGACACAGACCAGGATCCAGAAGCTCAGCATAAAGGGCTGGGTCAACATGTCGCCGGCCCCCTGCGGGCTCACCAGCTTGGGGTCGATCTCCCTGAGCTGGTGGATAAGGTTCGGCAGGCCGTCACCGGCAATTAAAATCCCCGCCAGCAAGGCGCCGGTGCCGATCAGCATGATGATCCCCTGCAGGGCATCGGTCATCACCACCGCGCGAAAGCCGCCGATGATGGTGTAGAGCAGTACGCAGCTGGCAAACAGCATCAAGCCCTGCTGGTAGGAGAGGCCGGTGGCGGTCTCCAGCAGGCGGGCGCCGCCGATGAATTGCACCACCATGGTCGCGATAAAGGCGAGGATGATAGTAACGGAGCCGAGGATCACCACCGCCTTGCTCTGGTAGCGGGCCCACAGCATATCGTTGATGGTCACCGCATTGACCCGGCGGGCGATGATGGCGAACTTCTTGCCCAGTACCCCCAGAGTGAGCCAGACGGTGGGCAGCTGGATCATCGCCAGCAACACCCAGCCCAGACCGATCTTGTAGGCCGCGCCCGGCCCACCGATAAAGGAGGAGGCCGAGGTGTAGGTAGCCACTAGCGTCATCGCCAGCACCAGCCCGCCCATGCTGCGGTTGCCGATGAAGTACTCCTGCACGAAGTTGCCTTCTGCGCGATGGCGGCTGGCCCAGAAACCCACCCCCAGCACCAGTACCAGATAGATGACGAGCGGCAGCATCAGCTCAAGATTCATGGGATGACTCCTTGCCGGAAGGGGTGTGGGTATCGAGGGGGATCTCCACAAACAGCCGGTTCACCATCAGGGCGCAGAGCAGAATGAACAGCAGCGGCATCACCATGCAACTGAGCAGGAACCACAGCGGCAGCCCCCACAACTCCAGCTGGAGCGGGATAAAATAGGCGGTGCCATACCAGGCAAAGAAGTAGAACAGGGTCAGCAGCAGGCAGAAAGCTGCTTCCCGGCGGGCGAGAGCAAAACGGTTCACCTTGGCCTCCGACAAATTTGAGGGGCGCAAGGATAACAAAAAAGGGCCATGTCGCCATGGCCCTTTTTCAGCAGAGGCCCCTTACGGAGCCAACTTCCGGCTGGATTGCAGATAAACAGCTGGCTGCTATCCGGCCAGAAGTGATTGTTCTGCCTGCGAGATCTTACAGACCCAACTTCTTGTGCAGATAGTGGATATTGGTGCCACCGTGCTGGAAGTTTTCGTCTTTCATGATCTCTTTTTGCAACGGTACGTTGGTCTTGATCCCTTCTACCACCAGCTCGTCCAGCGCATGGCGCATGCGGGCGATGGCAATGTCACGATTCTCGCCGTAGCAGATCAGCTTGCCGATCATTGAATCGTAGTGGGGCGGTACCTTGTAACCGGCATAGATGTGGGAGTCCCAACGCACGCCCAGACCACCCGGCGCGTGGAAGCGCTGCACCAGACCCGGAGAGGGCATGAAGGTGGCCGGATCTTCGGCGTTGATCCGGCACTCGATGGCATGGCCACGGATGCGGATATCCTGCTGGGTGATTGACAGGGGCTGGCCGGCGGCGATGCGCAGTTGCTCCTTGATCAGATCGATACCGGTGACCATCTCGGTGACCGGATGCTCAACCTGAATACGGGTGTTCATTTCGATGAAATAGAACTCGCCGTTCTCGTACAGGAACTCGAAAGTACCCGCACCGCGGTAGCCGATCTCGATACAGGCACGCACACAGCGCTCACCGATGAACTTGCGCATTTCGGCGGTGATGCCCGGTGCCGGCGCCTCTTCCACCACTTTCTGGTGGCGACGCTGCATGGAGCAGTCACGCTCGCCCAGATAGAGGGCGTTGCCCTGGCCGTCTGCCAACACCTGAATTTCGATGTGGCGCGGGTTTTCCAGGTACTTCTCCATGTAGACCATGTCGTTCTTGAAGAACTGGCCTGCTTCGGATTTGGTCAGGGCGATGGCGCCCGCCAGTTCCGCTTCATTGCGCACCACACGCATACCGCGACCACCACCGCCACCGGCGGCCTTGATGATCACCGGATAGCCGATGCGCTTGGCAATGGCGGCGTTGTGCTTGGCGTCGTTGTCGACGGGGCCGTCAGAGCCCGGTACACACGGTACGCCCGCTTTCTTCATCGCTTCGATGGCGGAGACCTTGTCACCCATCAGGCGAATGGTCTCGGCGCGCGGGCCGATGAAGATGAAGCCGGATTTTTCGACCACTTCGGCGAAATCGGCGTTCTCGGAGAGGAAGCCGTAACCCGGGTGGATGGCCACGGCACCGGTTACCTCGGCAGCGGCGATGATGGCCGGGACGTTGAGGTAGGATTCAGTACTGGCCGGTCTGCCGATACAGATGGATTCGTCGGCCAGCAGCACATGTTTGAGCTCCCGGTCGGCGGTGGAGTGAACGGCCACTGTCTTGATCCCGAGCTCTTTACAGGCGCGCAGGATCCGCAGGGCAATTTCACCGCGGTTGGCGATGACTACTTTGTCCAACATGGGTGGCGATTTCCCTTATTCGATGATGAACAGCGGCTCGTCAAATTCGACGGCCTGACCATTTTCAACCAGGATCGCTTTGATCACACCGGCCTTGTCAGACTCGATTTGGTTCATCATTTTCATGGCTTCGACGATGCACAGGGTGTCGCCGACATTGACTTGCTGACCCACTTCCGCGAACGGCTTGGCATCCGGGCTGGAGGAGCGGTAGAAGGAGCCAACCATCGGGGAGCGCATCAGGTGACCGCTCGGGGCGGCATCTGCGGCCGGTGCGGCGGCAACCGGGGCGGCAGCGGCAGGTGCGGCAACCGGAGCGGCTTGCTGCATCATCATCTGCGGCATGGCGGTGGTCACCTGACCGGAGAAGTTGCGGCTGATGCGAACGGACTCTTCACCTTCGGAGATCTCCAGTTCGGCGATGCCGGACTCTTCAACCAGTTCAATCAGCTTCTTGATTTTGCGGATATCCATTAGCATTCTCTTTCTTCTTTATCTGATCAGTGATTATCAAGCCGCGCGCAGATGGTGCACGGCCGCGGTTAAAGCGAATTGGTAGCCATCGGCCCCCAGACCACAAATGACCCCTTTGGCGACATCAGACAGATAGGAGTGATGACGGAACGGCTCCCTGGCATGGACATTTGACAGGTGAACCTCGATAAAAGGGATGGCTACACCCAGCAGCGCATCGCGAATGGCGACGCTGGTGTGGGTGAAGGCGGCTGGATTGATGATGATAAAATCCACCTGGCCCATGGCCTGATGGATGCAGCTGACCAACTCATGTTCGGCGTTGGATTGCAGATGTTCCAGAGTGACACCGAGTTCGCTGGCGTTAAGCTTCAGATCGGCGACGATCTCATCAAGCGTCTTGCTGCCGTAGATACCCGGTTCCCGTTTGCCCAGCAGATTCAGGTTTGGTCCGTTGAGCAGGAGAATTCGGTGATTTTGCGACATATTGAGTACATCCTCGATGATAATGCTGCTATCTATCAGCTATCTTGTGGACTACCAGAAATCTAGCCATTTTCTGCGCAAATCGGTGTGCCCTGGCACACAGATTTCGCAATTATATTGATTTCGTGAAAATTAGCAGCATTTTACTGGTCTAATCTCTACATTTGGCTATTTATTGCACGCTTCGGCCTGAGATACTTCGTCGCTGCCACCTTGCTGTTTGCTGGCGGATGAGAAACGACAAAGCCGGCACAGGGCCGGCTTTATTGAGCAACAAACGAAGCGGGATCAGGCAGCTTCCGACTTCTCGCGAATGAGTTTGTCTACTACGCCCGGATCCGCGAGGGTGGAGATATCCCCCAAGCTGTCGGTTTCGCCGGTGGCGATCTTGCGCAAGATGCGGCGCATGATCTTGCCGGAACGGGTCTTCGGCAACCCCTCCGCCCAGTGAATGACATCCGGCGTGGCGATGGCACCGATCTCCTTGCGCACCCACTCCTTCACCTCTTTGTGCAGCTCACGGCTCGGCTCTTCCCCGGAGATCAGGGTGACATAGGCATAGATACCCTGACCCTTGATCTCGTGAGGAACCCCCACCACCGCGGCTTCAGCGATCTTGGGATGGGCCACCAGTGCCGATTCAATTTCGGCGGTACCCATGCGGTGGCCGGAGACGTTCAGTACATCATCCACCCGACCTGTGATCCAGTAGTAGCCGTCCTCGTCGCGACGGGCACCGTCGCCAGTGAAGTAGCGGCCCGGGAAGGTGGAGAAGTAGGTCTGCTCGAACCGCTCGTGATCGCCGAACACGGTGCGCATCTGGCCCGGCCAGGAGTCAGTGATCACCAGGTTGCCCTCGGTGGCTCCCTCCAGCGGCTCGCCCATGTTGTCCACCAGCGCCGGTTGCACCCCGAAGAAGGGGCGGGTAGCCGAGCCCGGTTTCAGGTCGGTGACGCCGGGCAGCGGCGTAATCAGGATGCCGCCGGTCTCGGTCTGCCACCAGGTATCGACGATGGGGCAGCGCTCATCGCCAATGGTGCGGTAGTACCACTCCCAGGCTTCCGGGTTGATGGGTTCACCCACCGAGCCCATGATGCGCAGGCTCTGGCGCGAGGTGCCGGTGACCGCTTCGTTGCCTTTGGCCATCAGGGCGCGGATGGCGGTAGGGGCGGTATAGAGGATGGTGACCTGGTGCTTGTCCACCACCTGACTCATGCGGTTGGTGGCCGGGTAGTTGGGCACCCCTTCGAACATGATGGTGGTGGCACCGTTGGCAAGCGGCCCGTAGACCAGATAGGAGTGACCGGTTACCCAGCCCACATCGGCGGTACACCAGTAGATATCCTCTTCGTGGTAGTCGAACACATATTTGAAGGTGAGGGTGGCATAAACCAGATAGCCGCCAGTGGTGTGCAGCACCCCCTTGGGTTTGCCGGTGGAGCCGGAGGTATAGAGGATAAAGAGCGGATCTTCGGCGTTCATCGCCTCGGGCGGGCAGTCGCTGCTGACGGTGGCGGTCGCTTCGTGCCACCACACATCGCGGTGGTTGTGCCAGGCGACATTGCCGCCGGTGCGCTTGAGCACGATCACCTTGTTGACCTGGGTTTCCGGGTTGGTGAGCGCTTCATCCACATTCTTCTTGAGCGGCACCGGACGGCCACCACGCAGCCCTTCGTCGGCGGTGATTACGATGCGCGAGCCCGAGTCGATGATGCGGCCGGCCAGTGCTTCCGGCGAGAAGCCGCCGAAGACGATGCTGTGTACCGCGCCGATGCGGGTACAGGCCAGCATGGCGATGGCGGCTTCCGGCACCATGGGCATATAGAGGCAGACCACGTCGCCGCGGTGCACCCCTTGGGCTTTCAAGACGTTGGCAAACTTGCACACTTCGCTGTGCAATTCGCGGTAGGTGAGTTTGCGATCTTCGGCAGGGTTGTCCCCTTCCCAGATGATGGCGACCTTGTCACCCCGTTCGGCGAGATGGCGATCGAGACAGTTGGCCGAGACGTTGAGCTGGCCATCTTCAAACCATTTGATGGAGACATGGCCCGGATCGTAGGAGGTGTTCTTGACCTTGGTATAGGGTTTCATCCAGTCGAGAATTTTTCCCTGCTCTCCCCAGAAGGTATCGGGATCCTCGACGGAAGCCTGATACATGGCGGCATAGTCGCCCTTGTCGAGCAGTGCATTGCTGCTGATGTGGGGTTTGACCGGGTAGACCTTGCTCTCGCTCATCACTCACTCCTTTGAATAGATCTTTTAATGGTTTCTTAACAACTTATACCTTTGGTTGCGGGGGGCAATTAGACTTTTGGATAGGCGGCAACAGTTGGTTACAGGACAAAGAGTGACAATTAATCGGTGGTTGAGTAAAAGGGGGCCGTGTCGATTAATTGGAGGTCATGATGTTTTCTCTGTTGCTCTGTGCATCCCTCTGGCAGTTTGATGCGCCAGTGCCCGCTGGCGAACCTCCGAAAGAGTTTGCGATCACCCATCAGGAGGCTTCACCTGCGCTGCGGGATCGGGTGGCCGATCAGCTTGGTCATGCATGGCAGGCCAAGGAGCCCGGTACCAGACTCACCTTCAGCGATCCAGCTCCCCGTTATGCTGGCGAATCACCGTTGACGCGCATGCTCAATGATCGTGATGATGGTAGGGAATCCCGCTTGCAGATCGAGTGGTAATCCGGTCGGCAGCCAGGAGGCGGATGCCGACCGGCTGGTGATGATGATTGCCTGCCGCTATGAGACGTAGCGTTGATGCAGGCGATCTCCCATATGTTCGACATGCAGTGGTTTGCTGAACAGATAACCCTGTCCTTCGCCGCAGTTGAGTGACTGCAAGAAGGCGTGTTGTGCCTTGGTTTCAATCCCTTCGGCGGTGACCTCCATATCCAGACTGTCGGCCAGATTGATGATGGTGCGGCAGAGCTCCCGACTGTTCTTGTCTTCCGGTAATGCCTGCACAAACGCCCGGTCGATCTTGATGCGATCGATCGGCAGGGTCTTGAGCAGACTCAATGACGAGAAGCCGGTACCAAAGTCATCGATGGCAATCTGCACGCCGAGATTTTTCAGGCGGGTAAAGAGATCCAGACTCTGTTCGACCCGCTGGATGATGCTCTCCGTCACCTCTATCTCCAGCCGTTCTGGCGGAAATCCGGTCTCGGCCAGAATGGCGGCGACCCGTTCAACGTAGCCCGGGGAGCGCATCTCCCGCACCGAGACGTTGACTGACAAGCGAGGCACCGGCAGTCCGGCGGCCAGCCAGTTTTGTCCCTGCTCGCAGGCGTTGCGCATCACCCACTCCCCAATTTTCTCGATCAGGCCGCACTCCTCCGCCACCGGAATAAAACGGGTCGGCGCTATCATCCCCTCATTGGGATGCTGCCAGCGCAGCAGGGCTTCCAGTCCACTCAGGTGGCCGTTGGCCAGATTGGTCATGGGTTGATAGAAAATGCAGAGCTGTTCGAGCTCCAGGGCCTTGAGCAGACCCTGCTCAATCTGCATTCGCTCGCGGGCTCGAGCCGCCATGCAGGGGGTATAGAACTGGAATCCGTTGCGCCCCTGACTTTTCGCCTCGTACATGGCGCTGTCGGCGGCGCTGACCAGGGTTTCCGGGCTGTCTGCATGATCCGGATAGATGGCGATACCGATACTTGCCGAGATCGCCACCAGCTCATGGGCCAGCTCAACCGGTTCACGCAACACGGTCAGCAGGGTATTGGCCAGGGTTGCCAGCTCGTCAGGCTCCTCCAGATAGGGGATCAGCACCAGAAACTCGTCTCCCCCGAGGCGGGTCGCCAGATCGTTGTGCTGCAGGCAGCTGCGGATCCTCTCTGCCAGCCGCTTGAGCAGCTCATCGCCAACTCCGTGGCCCAGGCTGTCGTTGATCAGCTTGAAGCCATCCAGATCGATAAAGAGCAGCCCCAACCGTTTGCGATTGAGCTGCGCGGTTTTCAGCTCAAGGGCTAGCCGCTCCTGCAACAGATGACGATTGCCCAGCTCGGTCAGGGGATCGTGATAGGCAAGGTGATTCAGTTCGGCCTCCACCTTGCGAATGGCGCTGATGTCGGATAGGGCGATCACATAGTGAGTAGTGTTGTTGAAGTTGTCATAGACAGCGCTGATCTGCTGCCAGGAGGAGAAGTAGCTGCCATCCTTGCGCAGACAAACCATCTCGCCATGCCAGGCGTTGTTGCCGGGGCGCAGGTGATACCAGGGATAGTCGAGGTCGGTGTAGCGCCTGGGATGCATGATGATATCCGGGGTGCGGCCAATCACCTCCTCGGCATTGTATTGGGTCAGCATGGTGAAGGCCGGGTTGACCGACAGAATATGGTGCTCGCTGTCGAGGATGATGATCCCCTCGGCCGTGGTATCGAATACCACGTTGGCCTGATGGAGCCGCTCCTCTTGACGGCGGCGGGCGGTGGCATTGTGAATGACCCCCATGACCCGGTGGCCGACCGACTCGGTGGCGGGGACATGGTCGGCATGAATATCGACCCAGTGGCGCTCGTTGAGCGCGGTGAGGTAGCTCAGGGTGAGATGGATGGGGTCATGACTTTGCAGGGCGGCCTTGAGCTGGCTGCCGGATTCCGGTTCAAAACAGTCGACGAACGCTTGCAGCCCGCCGTGGAATTGGTTGGCCTCGATGCCCAGCAGCGGCTCAATTTGACCGTCGAACAGTAATCTGTCCTCCGCTACGTGCCACTCCCACACCCCGATTTGGGCCGCTCGCATTGCCAGTTGCAGCCGTTGTTCGGTTTCGTACTGCTCGGTGATGTCCCGCACGATGGCGAGGATGCCGTTCAGCTCTCCCTTCTCATCACGCATCGGGCTGTAGGTGGCCTGAAAGCGGCGTGAGCTGTTGTCGTACGCCGCGGTTTGGCCCGTGATGGCGATATCCACGTAGGGCAGGCCGCTGCGCATGATCTGCTGAAACATGGGCTCCAGAGTTGGTGCCAGCTTGGGAACCACCTCTCTGAGGTGCTTGCCCTGATGCTCCTCGATGCTCTTGCCATTGATGTCAGCCAGCACCCGATTGACTTTACGGTAGCGAAATTCGCAGTCAAAGACGCCGATGCCCAGAGGGGCATTATCCATCAGCTGTTCCAGGACGGTGTGATCTGACAGCTGGGTCAACATTGCCTCGGTGTCGGCGTTGAAAAGCTTCCCATCCATGATGACCTCGGCATTGATTGTTTTATCACTTGCATCAGTTGTCAGTATGGCACGAACTTTTTGGCTGGGAGTCAAGCGGAGTTATCTGGTTGTTTTGACGGCAAGAATAGGCAGAAAAACCTGATAAAAAGGAGGGAGAAAGGGGGCGAGTGGTTATCCCTTCTGGCGACCAAACGCCTGAATGCCCCGCACCAGTACCAGCCAGCCGAGCAGATGAAAGGGGAGGGCAAGCAGATAGAGCAGCAGGAAGTGCGACTCGCTGCCGCTGCTGTTGATGAAGTCGATCCAGGCGGCCAGCAGCGCCAGCATGCCGGCGATCTGGAAGCGGCGGCGCAACACTACCTCGACGCCGAGATTGGCAAGGTAGAGGGTGAGCAGGATGCCGGCAAAGCCGGTGAGCTGGGCGGTGCCGTAAAGCTCGCGATCCGGGTTGAACAGCAGCGCGATCAGGGGAGTAATGCCCTGATCCAGCGGGATCAGAGCCAACAGCCAGCATGCAATGAGAAGCAGGGCTGTTTTCATCGCCTTAGCTGGCCTGGGCCGGCTTGACCAGAGTCAGGTAGTTGGCATCCATCTTGAGGAAGACCCCCAGCAGACGGGCACTGGCGCCGTAGAAGCCAAACCGGTCGGCGGCGCGACAGGCGCTTTCGAACTTGTCGAACCAGCCCAACAGATGGCCGTGCAGCAGCGCTTCCTGTTCGTCGAGCCAGCTTTCCCGCTCGGCAGCGCTCTTTGCTTCCGCCGCACGGATGATGAGATTGCCCATCAGATCCAGCTCGATGGCCAGATGATCCGCAGGCTCTTTGTATTTGTCGCTGACATTGATGCCGAGGCGATCGAGGCGGGCCTGCATCTCGGTCATCGGGGCCTGCATCAGCAGCTTGGCCTCGCCACGGTAGAGCGATTCGTAGGGCAGGGCGCCCTGTTTGGGATCCACCAGAAACAGCCCGGCGAAGTCGGCAGCGAGTTCGAGTTGGCGATCCGGGCGCACCAGCAGGCGGGCGATAGCCTCGTTGAGTTCGGCCACGGCCTCGCGCATCGGGTCGAGGGTCGAGAGGCTTTTCAGGAAGCTTCGCACATCATAGGTGTCATATTCGGCGATCTGCTCATCACTGAGTTCGGCGGCGAACAGGGTGGAGAACCACCAGTAGAGTTCGGCCCGGCGTTCGCTGGTAGCCATAAATTCCTGCATTTTTCCTCCGTGGATGGCAATCGGGAGCCTTGATGGCTCCCGATTCTAACGACTTTAAAAATAAAGGAAACTCAAGGGGGCGCTTTCGTCCCCCCGGGGTCAGAGTGCCGGGAACATGGGGTCGATGCCCTTTGCCGATTCCGGCGCGCCGAAGGCAGTGACGGCAGGTGCCTGTCCGTGGAACTTCTCGATCTCCACCAGCGCGGTATGGGCCGTGGTGGCCTGCGCCAGGCTGGAGGAGCCGATGTCGGCGGTCAGCACGTTGGGATCGCCGTAGGTACAGAGCGTCCCCACCTTGCCGCCCTCTTGCGGGCCATACCAGGCACCTTCCTGTATCCGGACTACGCCGGGGGCGTAGTCATCGCTTACCACCAGCCCGGCCAACACCTGACCGCGTCCGTTGAACACCCGCACCAGATCGCCGTCCTTGAGGCCGCGGGATTTGGCATCCTGCGGATTCATATAGACAGGTTCGCGACCCTGTACCGTGTAGGTGGCGCGGTAGTTGTCGGAGGAGCAGAGTTGGCTGTGCAGCCGCTTGTCCGGGTGGCAGGATTGCAGGTGCAGCGGGTACTGTTTGCTGCCCGGCCCGCCGTGGGAGCGCTCGTAGGGTTCAATCCAGACCGGGTGGCCCGGGCAATCCCCATAGCCGTAGTCGGCGATGGTCTTGGAGTAGATCTCGATAAGGCCAGATGGGGTACCGAGGGGTTCCAGATCCGGCTCCTGACGGAACGACTCGTGGCGCACCCAGGGTTGGCCCGCCGGGAAGGTGACGAAGCCCTCGCCGTGCCAGAACTGGCTGAAACGGGGCAGACGAATGCCGATGCCGCGGCCCTGCAGGCGGGCGTCGTCATAGATGCTCTGGATCCACTCCAGCTTGCTCTTGCCGCCGGTGAACTCGGCCTCGCGACCGAAGCGACGGCAAAGATCGGCGAAGATGTCATAGTCATCCCGCGCCTCGAACAGCGGCTCCACCACCTTGTACATGGCCAGAATGCCCGCGTTGGAATGAGAACCCCACTGCTCGATGTCATCCCGCTCATAAGTGGTGGTGGCGGGCAGCACGATATCGGCGAAGCGGCAGCTGGCGGTCCACTGGTGATCGATGCTGACCACGGTTTCCAGCTTGCGCCAGGCCGCAACCATCTTGTTGCGATCCTGCTGGTGGTGGAACGGGTTGTTGCCGCAGAACACTGCCATCTTCATGTGGGGGTAGGTGATGGTCTGGCCGTTGAAGGCGATCTGCTTGCCCGGATTGAGAATGCAGTCGACGAAACGGGCCACCGGAATGAATTTGGAGTAGCCCTTCCAGTCGCCATCATGGATCGGCTTGACCCCGGGAATGACTGAGCTGAAACCGGACATGATGGGGCCGCTGGAGGTGATGGTGCCCGCTCCGTTGTAGTGCCAGCCAAAGCCGTAACCACCCCCCGGCAGGCCGATCTGGCCAATCATCGAAGCCAGTACCACCAGCATCCAGGCGTACTGCTCGCCGTGGTGCATACGCTGCACGCACCAGCCGCCGATAAGCTGGGTACGGCCGCTGCTCATGGTGCGGGCCAGCTCGCGGATGGTCTCGGCTGGTACGCCACAGATGGTGGCGGCCCACTCGGCGTCCTTCACCTGACCATCGCTGGTGCCCAGCAGGTAGGGCAGGAACTTGTCAAAGCCGGTGGTGTAGTTCTTCAGGAACGCCTCGTCGTGGCGCTTCTCGCTGTAGAGGGTGTGTGCGATGCCCAGCATCAGCGGTACGTCGGTCTGCGGATTCAGGGTCACCTGATCGCAATTGAGGTACTTCTGGGTCTTGGATTTGACCGGATCGACACTGATCACCCGGATCTCGCCTTTGGCCACCTTCTCTTTCAACTGCGCCCAGTAGTCGTAGACGCTGTGATCCGGCACCAGCCAGCCCACCTGCAGGTTCTTGATGGGATCGGAGCCCCAGATAACGATGGTCTTGCTGTGTTCCAGCACCAGCGGCCAGGAGGTCTGCTGCTCGTATACCTCCATGGCGCCCGCCACGTGGGGCAGGATCACCTGGGCGGCACCGGTGGAGTAGTCACCAGCCTTGGCCAGATAGGTGCCGTGCAGGTTCATGGCACGCCCCAACATGGCACCAGCGGAGTGCAACTTGCCCACCGACTGCCAGCCGGAGTGACCGGCATAGAGGGCGCTCGGGCCATAGGTCTTCTGCACCCGCTCCAGCTCGTGATAGAAAAAATCGAGCGCCTGAGACCAGGTGACCCGCACGAAGCGGTTCTGGCCGCGTTCGCTGGTGTCGGACTGGTGGCCCTTGCGCAGCCAGTCCAGCCGCACCATGGGATAGCGGATGCGGGAGGGGTTGTAGACCACCTCACTCAAGGCCTTGAGCATGTCGGTGGGGTGCTTGTCATGCTCGAACGGCAGGGTCCCGACCCAGCGGCCATCGACCACCCGGGCACGGAAGGCGCCCCAGTGGGAGCCGGACTGCACCAGTTTTTCGCCGGACTCGGCGGCCATCACGGCGCGACCGAGCAGGGAGGGGCCGATCAGGGCAGAGGCACCGCTGGCCAGCAAGCCACCCAGAAAACCACGACGGGAAATATTGATCATCTTGTTATTCCTCTTTCGAATCCGGACTTAGTGGCTGCCCTGACCACCGGTATCGGCGGCATGGTTTTGCAGGTATTTGAGCAGGGTGCGCTCCTCTTCCTTGCTCAGGCGATAGTAGGCAGACATCGCCTTGAGCCCCGAGATCCAGCCGTTGGCAGTGAAGTGAGCGGGAGCCGGCGCGCCGTGGCAGGAGTTGCAGGTGGATTTGTACATCTCGCCAGCGTAATCCCAGATCGGTTTGAGCGAGGACTCAAAGCCCTTTCCATCGACCCAGGCCTGCACCTGAACCTGCTCCCACTTGATATGGGTGGCGCTGTCGGTCTCCTGCTTGAGCACTTTCTCGCTCGCTTTCAGTTCGTCACGGATGGTGGCGACGAAGACCCGCTTGCCCATGTATTCGCTCAGCACCCGGCCCTTGCCGTCGCTCTCGCGCCACCCTTCGATGGTCACCTTGAGGCGATCGCCGCTGCGGTCTACGACGTCGATGCGGGAGGCTGGCAGCAGTTTGCCGACCGGGTCGCTGCTCTGTTCGCTGGCATAGAGATCTTTTTCACCCAGGTTGTAGAGGGTCTCGGCGGCTGGCGCCTCTTGCGCGTCGTTGACCAGGGTGGCGTAAGTGGCCCGGAAGCCGCCCGCCATGTTGGGCAGTTCGTGGGCGATGCCTTTGTGGCACTCGATGCAGTTCATGTTCTTCGCCGCCGCATCTTTCATCGCCAGCGCAGCCGCCGGGGACTGCTTGGCGTGATCCATGTTGTCGTAGTTGTGGCAGGACTTGCAGGTCTTGGAGTTCTGGCTGCTCATCCGCGCCCACACCTTCTCGGCCAGATGCAGGCGCCGGTCCTCGAACTTCTCCTGGGTGTCGATGCTGTGGCCTATGTACTCCTGATAGAGGTCGTTGGCCGCCTCCATCTTGCGGGCCACCTTGCCGACGAAATCCTTCGGCTGATGACAGTCGGTACAGACCGCCTGTACCCCGGAGGCATTCTTGAAGTGGATGGACTCCTTGTACTCCGGATAGACGGTGTCTTTCATGGAGTGGCAGGAGATACAGAATTCGAGGCTGCTGGTTTTCTCAAAGCCATAGTGCAGACCGACGGTGCCCGCGAGGGTGACGCCGACGCCCACCAGAAGCAGCGCCAGTACCGACCAGCGACGGCTGGGGGTGCGCAGGAAGTGCCACAGTTTTTTCATCATGCTCTCTCACATCACTTTTTTGATGGGAGCCATGATAGGGAGGCGTTGTGAACAGGGCTGCCGCCACAAATTAATGAAATAGGGGTATTTATGACAAAATGTGAATAGAATAATCCTCCCTTGTCGACCATCGTGAATCCTGCCCATGAGCTACCACATTCTGGTTGTTGAAGATGATGCGGTTACCCGCGAGAAGCTGACCGGCTATTTCGAGCGGGAGGGCTATCGGGTGACGGCGGTCGAAAACGGCCAGGAGATGCGCGCCGTGCTGGCGGAACAAACGGTCGATCTGGTGATGCTGGATATCAACCTGCCGGGGGAAGATGGTCTGCTGCTGACCCGTGAACTGCGGGCGCGCAGCACGGTGGGGATCATTCTGGTCACCGGCCGCAGCGATGCGGTGGACCGGATTGTCGGCCTCGAGATGGGGGCCGACGACTATGTCACCAAGCCGTTCGAGCTGCGGGAGTTGCTGGTGCGGGTAAAAAATCTGCTGTGGCGGATCTCGCTGGCGGCCGCCGCGCCGAGCGAGCCTGCGGTGGCTGACGATGCGGTGCGCTTTGGCCCCTGGCGTTTTGACATTCCCCGCCGCCAGCTCAGCAAGGACGGGGTGCCGGTGCGTCTGACCAAGGCCGAATATGAAGTGCTGGTGGCCTTTGTCGCCCATGCCGGGCGGGTGCTCAGCCGGGAGCGGATCCTGACCCTCATCAGCCATCGCGGCGATGGCCCGAGCGATCGCACCATAGACGTGTTGATCCGACGGCTGCGCGGCAAGATGGAAGCGGATCCGCGGGATCCCCAGCTGTTTGTCACCGTCCATGGTGAAGGCTATCTGTTTGCCGGCGAGATAGCCTCCTGACCCCGTTGCAATGGACTTGACCTGTTTGACCGGGTATCAGACCGGCGGGCGGGTATCAAATTGCGGGCAGTCGTCGCCAATCTGGTGCCAGGGCGCCTTGGAGCCAACGAAGATGTGAAACGCGGGCCGCTGGCTCGGCACGTCGTCCAGTACCCCGAGGCGCAGGTTGATCTTGCCGCTACTGCTCTTCTGGCTGAACAGGCTGGAGCCGCAGTGACGACAGAAGGCCAGGGTAGTCTCTGCCGATTTCTGGTAGCGGCTGATGGCATCAATGCCCTTCACTATGGTGACCTTGCTGCCATCCAGTCCGCCGACCGAGGCGTAATCTCCCCCCGAAAACTTGCGGCATTCGCTGCAGTGGCAGTTCCCCATATAGTCGAACTGATCCGGCAGGGTCAGGGCGATGGCGCCGCACAGGCAGCTGGCATGTAACTCTTTCATCTCTTCTCCTTGAGTGGGCTGATCGGATTTGGAACGGCTATTCGACCCGATAGACGGGACGAAAAGCGCCATCCGAGAGGGAATCGGCGGGGTCGGCCAGCGGTGCAGATAGCGTCAGAATGGGGGGGCCCATCACCCGCGGGCACTGCTCGGCACTGGCATCAGGGTGTTGCAGCAGGCAGACCGCCTGAGCGACCGCAAGGCGCCCCTGCAGCCGCATCTGATCGCTGTTGGCGGCCAGGACCTTGCCTCGGCGCAGGCCACGCTGTACCCCGTGGCTGAAGTAGGTGCTCAGCACCTGGGGCCGGTCGAGATGGCGCTGCGCCAGCTCGTTGACCGCCACTTCGGCGGCGATGGCACCGCCCACCAGATAGTCGAGGTCGGGATAGCGGGCCAGCGTCTGCTGCACCAGCGTGCGCTGGATTTCCCGGCTGTTGTCGCCGCGCTCGGTGGTGACTAGCTTGATGGCGCTCCCCTTGATGGCGTCGGCAAAGCCCGGCTCGACGAAGTTGTTGCCGCCGCTTGCCTGCGGGCCGGGGAAGAGGGCGACCGAGACCGGCTTGCTGCCGGCGGGGTGGCGCTGCGCCAGCCAGTGGCCAATCTGCCAGCCCATCTGGTACCAGGAGACCCCCACCTTCGCCTGCACCAGACCGCTGGGCAGATCGTTGACCAGCCCAAAGACCGGCAGCGGCGTGACCTTGATGGCCTCGCGCAAGCCCTGATAGCTCACCGCGCCGAGCAAGATGGCGTCGCTCCCTTCCTGCACGCAGCGCTGCAACTGCTGGCGCTGCTCGACGAGGGCGCCATAGCCCCCCGCTTCGTGGATCTGCAACTTGACTCCCAGCCGCTTCGCTTCGTCCACCATGCCCTGATTGACCGAAAGCCAGTAGGCGTCGCGCAGATGGGGGTAGAGGGCACAGAGGGTCAGCGGTTTGGTTGCGGCAGCGGGTTCCGGCCACTGCTGGCGCACCGGCTGGCCGCTGAATTCGCCGCTGGGCCAGATATCGACCGCAAAGGCGAGGGCGGCGCTGGGAAGCATTAGCAACCAGATCAGCAACAACGGGGAGAGATAGACGCTTCGCATGGCCAGGGGTTTTGTTAAAGTGTTGGGCCATATTATCCGGTCAAAGCCGACCACAACCAAGGGACTTCCCGTGAGAATCTTTTCCGGCCTGGGTGGCAAGTTGCTGCTGGCCTTCTCCTTGATGGCGTTGCTGACCCTGAGTGCCTCCCTGCTGGGCTGGGTGGGGCTTAGCCATCTGCGCCAGCTGGAGCAAGGGGTGCAGCAGACTCTGGCCGATCAGGAGCTGGCCCGCACGCTCTCTCGCCTCAGCGGCGAGATCCAGAGCGCGTCACGGCTGTTGGCCACCGCAACCAGCGAGCAGGAGCGGGAGCATCAGGGGCGCTTGCTCACTCTGCAAGGGCAACAGCTACAACAGGTACTGGCGCAACTTGGCCGTGGGCAGGGTTCAACAAGCCTCGATCAGCTCAGTCAGAGCATCATCGGCAATCTGGGTCAGCAGGGCTGGCTGGTGGGGGAGCGGTTGACCCTGATGGCGCAGGGTGAGGCGCAGCGTGCCCGTCTGGTGGCGGCGGCCGGACAGATCGCCGAGCTGGCGCGCAGCCAGATGGAGAACGCCGAAACCGTGATGGTGGCGGGATTGGGTTCCCTCTACCAACAGCAAGGCGCGCAGGCGGCCCGGACGCTGGATCGCCTGCTGGAGCAGGATCTCGACTGGCTGGAGCAGATGACCGAGCTGCGTCATCGCACCCTGATGCAGCAGCAGCGCATCGAAGAGATGTGGCGCAGCGAACGGCAGGAACAGTTGCAAACGCTATTGCAAGAGGGGCAGCGGGAGCTGGCCATCTTGCAACTGCGAGCCGGGGCGGTGACCGATCCGGCTCGCCGTCAGGCGGTGGAGCAGGCGCTGACCGTGCTGGCGCAAAGCGACAAGCTGGTGCAACTGCGCAGCGACTGGCTCGGCAAGGGGGAGGCACTGCGGGTGCTGGCCAGCGCCAACGACGC
Organism: Aeromonas sp. 6P; assembly: GCF_051919525.1. NCBI lineage: Bacteria > Pseudomonadati > Pseudomonadota > Gammaproteobacteria > Aeromonadales > Aeromonadaceae > Aeromonas > Aeromonas sp. 6P. The sequence continues at coordinate 870,688 of NZ_JBQBEO010000002.1, forward strand.
CCTGATGAGCAGCCTCAATCAGCAGGTCGGTGAGCTGGTCAGCCGTGCCCGCGATTCGCTGGGGCAGAGCCAGCAGGCGCTAAGTCAGCGCCTCAGGCTGCTGGAGCAGGCGTTGATGGGCATTGGCCTGCTTACGCTGCTACTGCTGATGCTGTTGATGTGGCGCATGGTCTACGGCCGGATCGTCTGGCCGCTGCAACGGGCGGTGGCGGGGATGAGCCGGTTGGCGCGCGGGGATCTGGCCCCTCTTGAGCCGATCGCCAGTACCGGGCGCGATGAGCTGGCGGAGCTGGGCCGGGCCTTGCAGGTGTTTCGTGACAATGCGGTTGAGCTGGGCCGTTATCAGCGCGAGCTGGAGTCGCGGGTCGAGGAGCGCACCGGCCAGCTCAGCCACGCCAACGAGCGGCTCAATGAGGAGGTGGAGAAGCAGCGGCAGGCCCGCGCCGAGGCAGAACAGGCCAACCGCGCCAAGTCGGTGTTTCTCGCCACCATGAGCCACGAGATCCGCACCCCTATGAACGGCATTCTCGGGGGCCTGACACTGCTGGAAGATACCCACCTGAGCGATACCCAGCAGCGCTATCTGGCCGCCATCGAACACAGCGGCGAATCCCTGCTGGAGATCCTCAACGACATTCTCGACTACTCCAAGATCGAGGCGGGCCATGTGGAGGCGCGCCGTGAGCCCTTCCCCCTGTTCCAGCTGGTGGATGAGCTCAGCGCGTTGTTTCGGCCAAAGGCTGCGGCCAAGGGGGTCACTTTGGCGCTGGAATATGCGCCCGAGCTGGCGCCTGTGGTCGAGGGGGATCTGGGCAAGCTGCGCCAGGTGCTCGGCAACTTGCTCGGCAATGCGGTCAAGTTTACCGCCCGTGGCCAGATTACCCTGACGGTGGCGCCTCTTGTCTGCCACGGCCCTTGCGCCGAGCCCTGTATCCGCTTCGTGGTGCGCGATACCGGCCCCGGCATTCCGGTCGATGAGCAGGAGGCGGTGTTTGAGGCGTTTCGCCAGCGTACGCGGGACGTGGGCCATCAGGGCGGCACTGGACTGGGGCTGGCAATCAGCCGCAAGCTGGTGGCCGCCATGGGGGGCGAGCTGCATCTTGCCAGCGAATCGGGCAAGGGGTGTGAATTCAGCTTTAGCTTGCCGTTGCAGCGCTCGAGCGCCCAACTGCCCGCCGAGGCGCAGCCGCTGCACCTTGGTCAGTCCCGCGACATCCTGTTGGTGGAGGATAACGAGATCAACCGGCTGGTGGCGCACGGCATGCTGACTCGCCTCGGCCACCGCATCACCCTGGCGGAAGATGGTCGCAGTGCGCTGGCGCTGGTGACCGAACGCCCCTTCGAGCTGGCGCTGCTCGATATCAATCTGCCCGACATGGACGGGATGACCCTGCGCGAGGATCTGACCGCCATCAGCGAGGAGGTGCATGAGCGGCCGCTACCCGCCATCGCCATCTCGGCACAGATGTATCCGGAGGATATCCGCCACTGTCTCGCCGCCGGGTTTGTCGATTTTGTTGGCAAGCCGGTGCGGCTGGCGGTGCTGGCCAATGCCATCGAACAGCTGTTTCGGCAGGATGCGTCGCCCATAGCGTCGCCAGTGCCATTATCTGTCGCCGTCTCTACTACTAGACCCGAGTTCTCCAATCCGGTGCTGGACGCCGATCTGCCCCTGCTCGGCATGGCGCGGATCCGCCAGCTGGTCGCGCTGTTTGAGTCGCAAGGGCGGGTGTTGGTGGATAAGTTGGCTCAGGGTGAGGGAAGTGAGCAACGTCAGCTGGCGCACAAGCTCAAGGGGAGTGCGCTGGCGCTTGGGTTGACCGAATTTGCCAGCCACTGTGCGGCTCTTGAGGCGGGAGGCGGGGAGCCTGCGACAATCGGGGCGCAATTTGACGCGGCGGTGAGCGGGTTGCAGCAGTGGCTGACGGCCAACAGGGATGCGCCGTTCTGATCCCTGCTGGCTATGTACGGGGTTTAGGGAGGGTGGCCAGCCCCTGCGCCGTTATTCGATCTCGCGAAACAGCACCTGCTTGCACTTGGCACAGACCCATTCCCGGCGAAAATCGGTCAGGTGCACCATGCCCACCTCCAGCAACTCGTGGTGGCCGCAGTGATAACAGAAGATGATGTCGCCATCGACTGATTCAGGGTGGGCCGCCAGATAGTCGGCTTTGGTGGGGAGCTGCTCCCACGAGGTGGTGGGGAGATGTTTGCGTTGGCTGGTGTAGTAGACCCAGTAGAACAGAAAAAAGACAGCCAGGATCACGAATGTCAGCAGATGGTCCATCTTGAACTCCTCCGGTTAGGTGCAGCCCCTCGGATGCATGGCTGCAATCAGCTCCATCATCATTAAATTTGTTTCGAATGAATATGTTACAGGATGGATAAAGAGGGCGTTGTGATCCCCTTCGGGTTTTGCCTGTCCGCAGCGGGATGAAAAATGTGTTGTTTGGCGGAGCGGCCAGGGTATTGAACGGGGAGGGAATCTTGTTTTTTACAACATAAATTCAACATTTTTTTAGGTGGTTGGACTGTCTCTTTGATCCAGCTCACGTTACAATGCCCGCGCCCACTTCACCTAACGCGCAAACGATTTTCAGGAGAGAAACGGATGTTGAAACGTGACATGACCATCGCCAATTATGATCCGCAATTGTGGCAGGCCATCACAGACGAAACCCGTCGTCAGGAAGAGCATATCGAGCTGATTGCGTCTGAGAACTACACCAGCCCCCGTGTCATGGAAGCCCAGGGCTCCCAGCTGACCAACAAGTACGCCGAAGGTTACCCCTCCAAGCGTTACTACGGTGGTTGCGAGTATGTGGATGTGGTCGAAACCCTGGCTATCGAGCGTGCCAAAGAGCTGTTCGGTGCCACTTACGCCAACGTGCAGCCGCACTCCGGCTCTCAGGCCAACAGCGCCGTTTACATGGCTCTGCTGCAGCCGGGCGACACCGTACTGGGCATGAACCTGGCCCACGGCGGTCACCTGACCCACGGCTCTCCGGTCAACTTCTCCGGCAAGCTTTACAACATCGTGCCTTACGGTATCGATGAGTCCGGCAAGATCGACTACGACGACATGGAACGTCAGGCTGTCGAGCACAAGCCGAAGATGATGATCGGTGGCTTCTCTGCCTACTCCGGCATCGTTGACTGGGCCCGCATGCGCGAAATCGCCGACAAGGTCGGTGCCTACCTGTTTGTCGACATGGCTCACGTGGCTGGTCTGATTGCCGCTGGCGTCTACCCGAACCCGGTTCCCCACGCTCACGTGGTCACCTCCACCACTCACAAGACCCTGGCCGGTCCGCGCGGTGGTCTGATCCTCTCCGCCGCTGACGACGAGGAGCTCTACAAGAAGCTCAACTCTGCCGTCTTCCCGGGGGGTCAGGGTGGCCCGCTGATGCACGTCATCGCCGGTAAAGCCGTGGCCTTCAAAGAGGCGCTGGAGCCGGAGTTCAAGACCTATCAGGCTCAGGTCGTGAAAAACGCCAAGGCGATGGCTGCCACCTTTATCGAGCGCGGTTACAAGATCGTCTCCGGCGGTACCGACAACCATCTGATGCTGGTTGACCTGATCGGCCGCGAGCTGACCGGTAAGGATGCTGATGCTGCGTTGGGCAAAGCCAACATCACCGTCAACAAGAACTCCGTGCCCAACGACCCGCGCTCCCCGTTCGTCACCTCCGGTGTGCGGATCGGTACCCCGGCCATTACCCGCCGCGGTTTCAAGGAAGCCGAGTCCATCGAGCTGACCCACTGGATCTGCGACGTACTGGACAACCACGACAACGATGCCGTGCTGGCCACTGTACGCGAGAAGGTGCTGGATATCTGCCGCCGCTTCCCGGTCTATGGCTGATAAGTCAGACCGTTCGGTTTGAGACCAATGCCACCTGCGGGTGGCATTGTTTTTTCTGGCTTTTACCGGTTTTGGATGGCCGTGCTACACTGGCCGACCTAGATCCTGGCCCGCCGGGCCGGTCCCTGTTCCATTAACGCCGGAGGTCCGATGCATTGCCCATTCTGTAGTGCGGTTGATACCAAGGTGATCGATTCCCGTCTGGTGGCAGAAGGCCATCAGGTGCGCCGCCGTCGTGAGTGTCTGCTCTGTCACGAGCGTTTTACCACCTTCGAGATGGCCGAGCTGGTGATGCCCCGCGTCATCAAGTCCAACGGTTCCCGCGAGCCGTTCAACGAAGACAAGCTGCGCGCCGGCATCCTGCGGGCGCTGGAGAAGCGCCCGGTGAGCATGGAGGCCATCGAAAAGGCGGTTAACCATATCAAATCCCGTCTGCGTGCCACCGGCGAGCGTGAAGTCGCCTCCGAGTTGGTGGGCAATCTGGTGATGGATGAGCTCAAGAGTCTGGACAAGGTGGCCTATATCCGCTTTGCCTCCGTCTATCGCAGCTTCGAAGATATTCGCGAGTTCGGCGAAGAGATCGCCAAATTGGAGAAATGATGGTATCGGATTGGCAAGTGGATATCCGCTTCGCCCCTCTCTACCTCAGGACACGAAGATATTCGCGAGTTTGGTGAAGAGATCGCCAAATTGGAGAAATGATGGTATCGGATGGGCAAGTGAATATCCACTTCGCCCCTCTCTACCTCAGGACACGAAGATATTCGCGAGTTCGGCGAAGAGATCGCCAAGCTGGAGAAGTAAACCGCCATTCTTACCCATGTTGCCGCGTCCGATTACGCTGCGCTAATCGAACCTACGATACTGCGTAAAGCCGAGATGTGTTGTCAAAGGAGCCCGAATGTTTAGTCAAGATGATTACCAATGGATGAGTCGGGCCCTCGAACTGGCCCGCCGCGGCCGCTACACCACGGCCCCCAACCCCTGCGTCGGCGCCGTGCTGGTCAAGGATGGCGTGGTAGTTGGCGAAGGGTGGCATCAGAAAGCGGGCGAACCCCATGCTGAGGTCTACGCCCTGCGCGCCGCCGGTGACAACGCCCGCGGCGCCACCGCCTATGTGACCCTCGAACCCTGCTCCCACCACGGTCGTACTCCCCCCTGCGCCGAAGCGCTGATCAACGCCGGTGTGGCCCGGGTGGTGGCGGCTATGGTCGATCCCAATCCCCAGGTGGGCGGGCGCGGCCTGCGGATGCTCTCCGAAGCGGGGATCAAGACCGATTTCGGCCTGCTGGCGAGTGAAGCCGAAGCGCTCAACCCGGGCTTTTTCAAGCGGATGCGTACCGCCTTCCCGCGGGTGACCGTCAAGCTGGGGGCCAGCCTCGATGGCCGCACCGCCATGGCGAGCGGCGAGAGCCAGTGGATCACCTCCCCGGATGCGCGCCGTGACGTGCAACGGCTGCGGGCCCGCCACGATGCGGTGCTCTCCAGCTCCGAAACCGTGCTGGCCGATGGCGCTTCCCTGACCGTGCGCTGGGACGAGCTGCCCCCCTCGGTCAAGGCGAGTTATCCCAAAGAGACCCTGCGCCAGCCGCTGCGGGTTATCGTCGATTCGCAAAACCGCCTCACACCCGACTTGCCTCTGTTCCAGAGCGAGAGCCCGGTGCTGCTGGCCCGTCACAAGGCGTCCGGCGAGTGGCCCGAGCGGGTGCAGCAGCTGGAGCTGCCACTGCTGGATGGCAAGCTGGATCTGGTCAGCCTCTTCATGCTGCTGGCCAAGCAGAACGTCAACTCGGTGCTGGTCGAGGCGGGCCCACGGCTGTGTGGCGCCCTGCTGGAGAAGGGGTTGGTGGATGAGCTGGTGCTCTACCAGGCGCCCAAATTGATGGGGGACGAGGGGCGTGGCCTGTTCCATCTGCCGGGCCTGACTCGGCTGTTCCAGGCACCCAAGCTCGCCATCAAGGATGTGCGCATGGTGGGGCCAGATATTCGCATTACCGCCAAAATAGCCTGATCTTTCAATGTTCAAGGGGGGCAGCAGCTGCCCCCATCATCAGCAAGGTGATCTGCATGTTTACCGGAATTATCGAAGCGGTGGGGACCCTGGCCGAACTGCGTCGTCAGGGCGATGACATGGCCCTCACCGTCCACGCTCCAGGCCTGGATTTTAGCGACGTCAAGCTGGGCGACTCCATCGCTACCAACGGCGTCTGCCTCACCGTCGTGGCGCTGGGCGACAAGAGCTATACCGCCGATGTGTCGCTGGAAACCCTCTCCCGTACCGGTTTTGCCGCCGCCAGAGTGGGCGATCGGGTCAACCTCGAGAAGGCGCTGATGCCCACCTCCCGCCTCGGCGGCCATCTGGTCTCCGGCCATGTGGATGGGGTAGGGGAGGTGAAAAGCGTCTCCAGCAGCGGCCGCGCCATCGAGTACTGGATCAAGGCGCCGGGCGAGCTCTCCCGGTATATCGCCGAGAAGGGCTCCATTGCGGTGGATGGCATCAGCCTCACCGTCAACGCGGTGCAGGGGGACCTTTTCCGCCTGACTATCGTGCCCCACACCGCGCAGGAGACCACCATCGCCAGCTGGAAGCCGGGCCACAAGGTCAACCTCGAGGTCGATCAGATCGCCCGTTATCTGGAGCGGTTGATGATGGGCAAGAGTCAGGAGAGCAGCGCCTCGACCCTGACCATGGAGACACTGGCCAAGGCCGGTTTTCTCTGACGGTGTGCGCTGAATCTGGCCACCAAAACGATTTTCTGTGATCCCGCTCCGATTGAAATGGGGCCATGCGCCCCAATCTAGAGCAACATACACTCGCATTTGCGTTGAGCCTGCGGGCTCAACCCCCAAGCACACTGATGGAGTAGCCCATGGCGCTGAGCACAACCCAGGAAATCATTGCCGATATCAAGGCTGGCAAGATGGTGATCCTGATGGATGACGAAGACAGGGAGAACGAAGGGGACCTCATCATGGCCGCCTCCTGCGTCCGTCCGGAGGATATCAACTTCATGGCCCGCTACGGCCGTGGCCTCATCTGCCTGACCCTGACCCGGGATCGCTGCAAGCAATTGGCGCTGCCGCTGATGGTGGATCGCAACAATGCCCAGTTCTCCACCGCCTTTACCGTCTCCATCGAGGCGGCGGAAGGGGTGACCACAGGTATCTCCGCCGCCGATCGTGCGGTGACCGTGCAGGCCGCTGTGGCGCCCAATGCCAAGGCGGCCGATCTGGTGCAGCCGGGCCACATCTTCCCGCTGATGGCGCAGGATGGCGGCGTGCTGACCCGTGCCGGTCACACCGAAGCGGGCTGCGATCTGGCCCGTCTGGCCGGTTTCGAGCCTGCCGCCGTTATCGTCGAGATCCTCAACGAAGATGGCACCATGGCGCGCCGTCCGGATCTGGAGGTGTTCGCCGAGGAGCACGGCATCAAGCTCGGCACCATCGCCGACCTTATCGAGTACCGCAACCAGCACGAGACCACGGTCGAGAAGGTGGCCGAGTGCAAGTTGCCGACCGAGTTTGGCGAATTCGACCTCATCACCTTCCGCGACACCATCGACAATCAGGTTCACTTCGCCCTGAAAAAGGGTGAGGTGCAGGCCGACCAGCCGACCCTGGTGCGCGTCCATCTGCACGATGTGCTGAGCGATCTGCTGCTGACCGACCGCCACGCCGCCCGCAGCTGGCCGCTGCCCAAATCCATGGCCCGCATCGCTGACGAAGGCGGGGTGCTGGTGATTTTGGGGGCGGAAGCCCACGGCGCCGAGCTGTTGGCCCGGGTCAAGGGTTTTGAAGCCGCCGACAAGGGGCTAGCACCGGAAGGAGCCAAGTGGCAGGGCACCTCGCGCCGTGTTGGCGTGGGTTCCCAGATCCTCAAGGCGCTCGGCGTGAGCAAGATGCGTCTGCTGAGCTCGCCGAAGAAGTACCATGCCCTCGGTGGTTTCGGTCTGGAAGTGGTTGAGTACATCGGCGAGTAACGTACTACCAGAGAAGTACCATCCCCTTCCGGGCGGTTTCGGTCTGGAAGTCGTGGAATTTACCGGCGAGTAAGCGCGCCGGACTGGTTACATCGCGATCATGGCCGTCTATTGCGGCCATGGTTTTTGTCGTGGGTCTGTTGTGCTAGAATGTGCGCACTTTTGACTCCGGCCCTTTTGATTGCACAGATACAGGATTTCCAATGAAGGTTATCGAAGGAAATATCGCCGCTCCTGAGGCGCGCGTTGCTATTGTTGTTGCCCGTTTCAACAGCTTCATCAACGACAGTCTGGTGAACGGCGCGGTGGACGTACTGAAGCGTCAAGGTCAAGTGCAGGACAGCAACCTGACACTGGTAAAAGTGCCGGGCGCGGTTGAAATGCCATTGGTCATCAAGAAGCTGGCCAAGAGTGGTCAATACGACGCCATCGTGGCGGTCGGTACTGTCATCCGTGGCGGCACCTACCACTTCGACCTGGTGGCAAACGAGAACAGCAAGGGCATGGCCCAGGTAATGATGGAATATGAAATTCCCGTTGCCTTCGGTGTGCTGACCACTGAAAACATTGAACAAGCCATCGAGCGTGCAGGTACCAAGGCGGGTAACAAGGGTGCAGAGGCTGCACTGGCAGCGCTCGAAATGATCAACGTCCTGAAAGAACTGGACGTGTAACGAGGAGAAGTACATTGAAACCGTCTGAGCGCCGTAAAGCCCGCCATTGCGCCACCCAGGCCATCTACCAGTGGCAGATGACCAAGGCTAACGTGAGTGACATCGAAGAGCAGTTCAAGATCGATCAGGACACCAAGGGTGTAGACCTGAACTATTTCCGCGATCTGCTGTTCGGGGTAGCCCTCCACTGCAGCGAGCTGGACAAGGTGTTTGCACCTTTCCTCTCCCGTCCGCTGGAAGAAGTGGACATGGTGGACAAGGCGATCCTGCGTCTGGCGACCTACGAGCTGACCCGTCGTGATGATGTACCGCCGCGCGTGGTCATCAACGAAGCGATCGAGCTGGCCAAAGCTTTTGCTGCCGATGACAGCCACAAGTTTGTCAACGGTGTACTGGACAAGGTGATCAAGTCGCTGAACAAGCGTTGATCCTGCTGTCCGTCAGCATCTAAGAGAGGAGCCAGCTTATTGCTGGCTTTTTACTGTATGGGTGAATTTGAGCTGATTGATAAGTACTTCAAGGTCCCCCACGCCCGCAAGGACGTGGTGATGGGCCCTGGAGATGACTGTGCCCTGCTGACCCTGCCCCCCGATACCCAGCTGGCGGTGAGCACCGACACTCTGGTGAGCGGCGTACACTTCTTTCCCGACATGGATCCGGTGGATCTCGGCTACAAGGCGCTGGCGGTCAATCTCTCCGATCTCGCCGCCATGGGGGCCGAGCCGCGCTGGGTGTCGCTGGCGCTGACCCTGCCTGCCATTAACGAAGGTTGGGTCGCCGGTTTTGCCGAAGGGTTTCTGGAGCTGGCCGAGTACTACAATGTGGCGCTGGTGGGCGGAGACATGACCCGCGGGCCGCTCTCCATCACCATCTCGGTGAAGGGAGCGGTGCCTGCCGGTCGCGCCCTGATGCGCAGCGGCGCCAAAGCCGGTGACGGCATCTATGTCACCGGCACCCTGGGGGATGCCGCGCTGGCGCTTTCCCACCTGCTGGGCAAACGCACCCTCAACGAGAACCAGCTGGCCGCGGTGCTGCCACGGCTCGACCACCCCCATCCCCGCATTCTGGCCGGTCAGGCGCTGCGCGGGCTGGCGGGCAGTGCGCTGGATCTCTCCGACGGGCTGGCATCGGATCTCGGCCATATCCTCAAGGCCTCCGGCGTGCGGGCCCATATCGATCTCGATCTGCTGCCACTCTCGCCAGTGTTGCAGGATGCGGTGAGCGAGCAGGAGGCGTGGCAACTGGCGCTGGCCGGTGGCGATGACTACGAGCTCTGTTTTACCGTACCGGAGGAGCACCGCGGCGCGCTCGATACGGCGCTGGCCCACAGCGGGGTCAAGTTCAGCCGCATTGGCCGCATTGTGGCGGGCGAGCCGGGCATCGACTACCTGCGTGGCGACCAGGCGGTCGAGTTGCAACTGAAAGGGTGGGATCACTTCGCATGAGTTTGTTCAGGATAAAGCCCGAGCTGACACGACTGGATCTGAAAAATCCGCTTCACTTTTTGGCGGTGGGGTTTGGTTCCGGTCTCAGCCCCAAAGCGCCGGGCACCATGGGCACCCTGGCGGCCATTCCGCTCTACCTGCTGGTGAGCGGGCTGCCGACCCACTGGTTTATCGCCTTGCTGGCGGTGGGGTTTGTGGTCGGTATTCGTATCTGTCAGAGCGCCACCGATGCCATCGGTATGCCGGATCACGGCGCCATCGTCTGGGACGAGGTGATCGGCTTTGGCGTCACCATGATCGCAGCGCCAGCCGGCTGGGAGTGGGTGGTGGCGGGCTTCGCGCTGTTCCGGTTGTTTGATGTGCTCAAGCCCTGGCCCATCTCCTGGTTTGATCGCCGGATCCACGGTGGTCTGGGCATCATGCTGGACGATCTGATCGCCGGCCTGTTCGCCCTGTTTTGTATGCAATTACTGGCATTCTGGCTCGGTTGATAGTCATCTTCCGGGGGATGACCGTTCTGGCATCCCCCGATTTATATCTGCTTAATTTTCATTCATCGGCATATGCTGCCGTTTATCATCCATTTCACATAAATATTCACTACTCATTCGGGGCTGGTGATCGTTTTGGAAATAGTGATAAATGCTGCTTGTTGCGTTGTTGTTGAAATTAAAGTAATGATACCAATAGATGTACGGACGCACCGGCCATTTGTGTGATGAAAATCATCATTTATCTCTGCTGGATTGGTGGTTATCTGCACAAAACATTGCGGAATTGTATAACTCAATCATTTACACCCGTGGTCAAACCGTCTAAGTTACTCGCGGGTTATTCCAAAAAAATGCAAAAAACCCGCCCGGATCGCTGGTTTCGCTGCCTCATGGATTGAGCAAATATTGCCCAAGGTAACAACCGGCATCTGCGGCTGATTTACGGACGAATTATTTGGGACGGATGTCCCCCGCAGAGGTAACCATGTCCTTGCTCGAAGTAAAGAACTTGCGGATCGAGTACCCCTCCCGCTACGGGGTGCTGGCCGCGGTGAAGGATCTCTCTTTCTCTATCGAAAAGGGTGAGATTGTCGGAGTGGTCGGTGAATCCGGCGCCGGCAAGTCCACCATCGGCAACGCCGTTATCGATCTCCTGAGCCCGCCGGGTCGCATCGCCCGTGGCGATATCTATCTCAATGGCGAACTCATCTCCGGCAAGAGCCAGAATGAGATGCGGGCCATCCGTGGCTCCCGTATCGGGTTCATCTTCCAGGACCCCATGACCTCCCTCAACCCGTTGTTCACCGTTGAGCATCAGCTGGTGGAGACCATTCTGGCCAATACCGACCTCTCTCGCGAAGCCGCTTTTGCCAAGGCATTGGAGCTGATGGGGGCTGTGGGTATTCCGCAGCCGGAGCTGCGCATCAAGCAGTATCCGCACCAGTTCTCCGGTGGCATGCGTCAGCGGGTGGTTATCGCCATTGCGCTCTCCTGCGATCCTGAGCTGATCATCGCCGATTAGCCGACCACGGCGCTCGACGTCTCCATTCAGGATCAGATCCTCCAGCTTATCCGCGCCCTCTGCAAAGAGCGTCAGGTGGGCTGCATGCTGGTGACCCACGACATGGGCGTTGTCTCCAACGTTACCGACAAGGTGGCGGTGATGTATCGCGGCGATCTGGTGGAGTTCGGCCTGACCGAACAGGTACTGGGCAGCCCCAATCACCCCTATACCCGCAGCCTCATCTCGGCGGTACCCCGCTCCGACGTTAAGCTGGTGCGTTTCCCGCTGGTCTCCTATATCGAGGATGCCAGTGCGCCGGATACCAATATCGACCTCAAGACCCACTGGCTCGGCCAGAGTCAGGACGAGCGTGCCTATGAAGGGGCGCTGCTGCGGGTGGAGAACGTCGATCTGAAGTTCGTCACCAAGGACTCCATCTTCCCGAGCCGCCGCCAGTATGTGCGCGCCTGCAACAACATCAGCTTCGAGATCTTCGAAGGGGAGACCTTCGGTCTGGTGGGGGAGTCGGGCTCCGGCAAATCGACCATTGCCCGCGCCATCACCGGTCTCTATCCGCCTGATACCGGCAAAATCTTCTTCGAGGGGATCGATCTGACCGCTCTCAAGAGCGAGCGCGAGCGTCGCCCGTTGCGTCGCCAGATGCAGATGGTGTTCCAGAACCCCTATTCGTCGATGAACCCGCGGATGAAGGTGCGCGACATCATTGCCGAGCCGATCCGCTTCCATCAGCTGGCGAGCAGCGAGAGCCAGATTGAGGGGATTGTCGGCGATCTGCTGGATCACGTGGGTCTCGGTCGTGGTGCCGGGGTCAAGTATCCCCACGAGTTCTCCGGCGGTCAGCGCCAGCGCATCTCCATTGCACGCGCCCTGGCCACTCGCCCGCGCTTCCTCATCTGCGACGAGCCGACCTCGGCGCTGGATGTGTCGGTGCAGGCCCAGATCCTCAACCTGCTCAAGGATCTGCAGCAGGAGCTCAAGCTCACCATGCTGTTTATCAGCCACGATCTGCCGGTGATCCGCCAGATGTGCGACCGCATCGGAGTGATGCAGCACGGCCATTTGGTGGAAGTGGCCGAGACCGAGAAACTCTTTACCAATGCCGAGCATGAGTACAGCCGCAAGCTGATCTCCCTCATGCCGGAGTTCAAGGGAATGTCCCGCGAGGGGCTGGAAATCGCAAGCTAGGAGAGCGCCGGTGCGCCGGTCTGCTTGTCAAAAAAAGTGTCATAAGAAAGCCAAAAGCATGGAGAACAAGATGAAGAAAGGATTGTCCAAGATTGCCCTGGCGCTGTTTGCCGCCGGTTTCGCCTTCAGTGTCTCAGCCGCTGATATCAAGGTGGGTGTCGCTTCTGACGCCACTTCGCTGGATCCGCAGGAGCAGCTCTCCGGTCAGACCCTGGAGATGTCGCACCTGGTATTCGATCCCCTGATGCGTTACACCCAGGACCTGCAGTTCGAGCCCCGTCTGGCCGAGAAGTTCGAGCGTGTCGATGACAAGACCGTCCGCTTCCACCTGCGCAAAGGGGTCAAGTTCCACTCCGGTAACGACTTCACCGCAGACGACGTGGTGTGGACCGTTAACCGCCTTAAATCCTCCGTCGACTTCAAGGCGATCTTCGATCCCATCAGCGAAGTGAAGAAGGTCGATGACTACACCGTCGATCTGATCACCGCCAAGCCGTTCCCGCTGGTGCTGCAGACCGTCACCTACATCTTCCCGATGGACTCCAAGTTCTACACCGGCAAGACCGAAGCGGGCAAAGACAAGGCCGAGATCGTCAAAAACGGCGACTCCTATGCCTCTACCCACGTCTCCGGTACTGGCCCGTTCACCGTCAAGTTCCGCGAGCAGGGTGTGAAGCTGGATTATGCCCGCAACGCCAACTACTGGGACAAGGCCTCCAAGGGTAACGTTGAGAACCTGACCGTGGTGCCCATCAAGGAAGATGCGACCCGTGTTGCAGCCCTGCTGGGTGGCGACGTGGACATGATCTATCCGGTTGCGCCGAACGATCTGGAGCGCGTGAAGAATGGCAAGGACTCCCAGCTGGTCACCCTGTCCGGTACCCGCGCCATCATCATCGAGCTGAACCAGAACACCAACCCGGCACTGAAAGACAAGCGCGTGCGTCAGGCGATCAACTACGCCATCAACCAGGTGGGCATTGTCGAGAAGATCAACAAGGGCTTCGGTACCCCTGCTGGCCAGCTGAGTCCGAAAGGTTATGCCGGTCACAACGAGGCGCTGGTGCCTCAGTATGATCTGGCCAAGGCCAAGGAGCTGATGAAGGAGGCCGGTTACGAGAAAGGCTTCAAGATGACCTTCATCTCCCCGGCTGCCCGCTACGTCAACGACGTCAAGATTGCCCAGGCTGTCTCCGCCATGCTGGCCAAGATCAACATCAAGGTGGATCTGAAGACCATGCCGGTGGCCCAGTACTGGCCCGAGTTTGACAAGTGCGCCGCAGACATGCAGCTGATCGGCTGGCACTCCGACACTGAAGATACCGCGAACTTCTTCGAGTTCCTGACCTTCACCAAGGATGCCAAGACCGGTATGGGCCAGTACAACTGCGCCGGTTACGCCAACGCCGAAGCTGACAAGCTGGTGATGGATGCCAACGCCGAGACCGATCCGGCCAAGCGTGCCGAGATGCTGAAGAAGGTCGAAGCCATGCTGATCGAAGATGCTGCCTACGTGCCGTTGCACTGGGAAGATCTGGCCTATGGCGCCAAGAAGAACGTCGACATCAAGCCGGTGGTCAACGTGATGAACTTCCCTTACCTGGGTGACCTGGTGGTCAGCAAGTAAGAGAAGCGCTAAGGAAGGACGGGGCGGGGTGGTCAGCTGGCCACTCCGCCCACTAACAGAAGCCTGTGCCACGACACAGGCCACGTAGAAGGACAAGCATGTTTACATTCCTGCTGAAACGGTTCTATCAGGCCGTGATAGTGATGTTCGTCATCAGCCTGGTCGCCTTCTCCATCCAGGACAACCTGGGGGATCCGTTGCGCGAGCTGGTGGGACAATCCGTCTCCGAAGCCCAGCGCCACGAATTGCGCGAGAAGATGGGCCTCAACGATCCCTTCCTCGTCAAATACAGCCGCTTTTTGAAAAATGCGGTGCACGGGGATCTGGGTACTTCCTACTTTTTCAAGCGACCGGCTCTTGAGGTGATCCTCGACAAGCTGGTAGCTACCCTTGAGCTGGTGTTTGCCGCCGCGCTCATCATCGTGGTGGTCTCCATTCCACTCGGTGTCTATTCGGCGATCCGCCCGCGCAGCATTCCCACCAAGATCATCATGGCGGGGAGCAGTATCGGCATTTCGATCCCGGTGTTCCTGACCGCCATCATGCTGATGTATCTCTTCTCCATCCAGCTGGGCTGGCTGCCGGCCTATGGCCGCGGCGAGACCCGTAACCTGCTGGGCTGGGAGTCGGGCTTCTTTACCTGGGACGGCATCCTGCACCTGATCCTGCCGGCGGTGTCTCTCTCCTCCATCATGTTGCCGCTGTTTATCCGACTGGTGCGCTCCGAGATGCTGGAGCAGCTCTCCTCCGAGTATGTCAAATTCGCCCGCGCCAAGGGGCTGGATAACAACAAGGTCTACTATCAGCACGCTCTGAAGAACACCATGCTGCCGGTCATTACCGTCGGCGGGGTGCAGATCGGCACCATGGTGGCTTACACCATCCTGACCGAGAGCGTGTTCCAGTGGCCGGGTACCGGCTTCCTGTTCCTCGAGGCGATCCACCGGGTCGATACGCCCCTCATCACCGCCTACGTCATCTTCGTGGGACTGATCTTCGTGGTGACCAATACCCTGGTCGACCTGCTCTACGGGTTGATTAACCCGACCGTTAACCTGACTGCCAAGGGGTAAGCATGAGTAACGCTGTAACTGCAAGCCCAAGCCGTTGGGCACGATTCAAGAACTCTGACATCGTCTACTACTTCCTGCGGGACAAGGTAGCCATGTTCAGCTTTGCGGTGTTTGTGGTGTTCGTGCTGGCGGCGCTGCTGGCGCCCTGGCTCGCCCCGCACAACGTCTATGACCAGACCAGTTTTGATCTGATGGATGCCGAGTTGCCCCCCTCTTGGCTCGAAGGCGGCGAGGAGCGCTTCTGGCTTGGTACCGATAACCAGGGGCGGGATATCTGGAGCACCATTCTCTATGGCGCCCGTATCTCTCTCACCATCGGCCTGTTTGCGGTGGCGCTGCAGCTGGTGCTGGGTATCGTCATCGGTCTGATTGCCGGTTACTTCGGTGGCCGCATCGACAACCTACTGATGCGCTTTGCCGACGTGCAGTTGTCGTTCTCCACCATGATGGTGGCGATCATCATCTCCGCCATCTTTCAGGCAACATTTGGCTCCGAGTTTTACTCGAAGTTTGCCATCATGATGCTGGTGGTGATCATCGGTATTGCAGAGTGGCCGCAGTATGCCCGTACCGTGCGCGCCTCTGTGCTGGCGGAGAAGAAGAAGGAGTATGTGGAAGCGGCCAAGGTGATGGGGTTCCGCGCACCGCGCATCATGTTCCGCCACATTCTGCCCAACTGTTTGTCGCCCATTCTGGTGATATCCACCGTGCAGGTGGCCAACGCCATCATGAGCGAAGCGGCGCTCTCCTTCCTCGGTCTGGGGATGCCGGTTGATCAGCCCTCGCTCGGTTCGCTTATCAGCGTCGGCTTCAACTACATCTTCTCCGGCTCCTGGTGGATCACCGCCTTCCCGGGCATCTGTCTGGTGGTGCTGGTGCTGGTCATCAACCTGCTGGGTGACTGGTTGCGGGATGTGTTTAACCCCAAGATCTACAAAGGTTAACGCGGGCTGATTCTGAGGCGCCGAGTCGCAGCTATCAGGTCATTTGGATAAAAAATCCGAAACCGGTTTGGCCGGTTTCGGATTTTTATTGGTCTTGAGCAGACAGCTTGTTGATTGCACACCCATCAGTAGTGCGGCGGCGGGGTCTCTTCGGCCATGCTGGCAATCTGGCTGGGCTGTACGCTTTGCAGTTTGTCGATCAGCAGCTGGATCTGGTATTTGAGTCGATCGAGTTCACGGCCCTGGGTGGTTACCTCGTCGTTGAGCTGCTCTATGGTGTACTCCGCATAGGCGAGACGGGTTTCCAGGGTTTCGATGCGATCGTTAAGTTGCTGACTCATGGGCCTTCGGGTCCTTACTTGATTGTCCAGATTTCGGCCAGACCACTGGAGCTGGCACTGACAAGGTGGCTATTGTCGCGCAAAGCGACGCCGTAGACCACTGCGCTGGGCGGTTTCACCTTGGGTTGCGGCGAGACGCGCCAGCTCTGCAGCAGGGCACCATCGCTCACTTGCCACAGGGAGAGCTGACGGGAAGGGGCGCCAGTGATCAGCCACTTGCCATCGTTGGCAAAGCGGGCGCTGGTGTAGACCTCGAAGCGGTGATCATATTGCAGCTGACTCACCTCTTTGCCGGTTTTCAGATCCCAGATGCTGGCCCGGCTGCTGTCGGCGGTGAAGGCGTAGCGGCCGCTCGGCTCCAGTCTGGCCATGATCACCCGGCCACCATGGTTGAAGCGCCAAATCACCTGCCCGCTACGGGTATCCCACAGATAGGCGCTGTAGTCGTTGCCGCCGGTCAGGGCGTAGCGACCGTTAGCGGAGAGATCCACCGTATTGACCTGTTCGGTGTGCCCCATAAACTGCAGACGACGACCGCTTCGGGTATCGAGCCACTCGGCTTTGCCATCTTCTCGCCCGATCAGCACATAACGACCGTCGGCAGAGAGCGCGATGTCCCTCAGCCTGGATTCAGGAAGTGAGTAGTAGCCTTGTGATTGCCCGTCGCTCAGCCGCCAGGTTGCAAAGGTGTCTGGGGTGGCGGTGACGGCATGGCTGTTGCCTTCGGAAAAACGGGTAATGAATACCAGATCATCCGCCGAGTCGGATTGCTTCCAGCGCCAGCGTTGACGGTTCTGTTCCAGATCCCAGACGATGATGCCTTGGCTGATGCTGGAGACGATGGCCTGCTTGCCATCACTGGAGAGATCTGCGGTCAGCAGACCCGTGCTGGCGAGGGGCATTTGCTGGTTGGGTTGGGAGCTCTGCTCGCAACCGGAGAGCATTAAACAGAGGCTCACCAGATAAATGGCACTTTTTATCATTTTTGCGGTCTCACGCTTTTGTTACCTGCGATCACGGCGTTAGTATAAGGCGCTTATCACGATAAACCTCTCATTTCACGATGGAACCGAGAGCGGTATTTGGAGTTTGGAGAAACTGATGAACAAATTTCTGAAGGTGTCCCTGTTGGCGGCGGCCGTTGCCGTCGGTCTGACTGCTTGCCAAAAAGACGAGAAGCCTGCTGCGGCCAATACCGCCGAAGTGAAGGCAGAAGCCAGCAAGCCGGCAGAGGCGACCAAGGCCGAAGCCAAGAGCTTTGAAGAGCAATCTGGCTACGCAATTGGCCTCTCCATGGGTCGTTACATCGCCAATACCCTGGAGCGTCAGCAGGAACTGGGCATCAAACTGGACAACGCCGTGATCCTGAAAGGGGTGACTGACGGTCTGGGCAAAGAAGCCAAGATGACTGATGAAGAGATCCAGAAGGTACTGCAGGATTACGACGCCAAGATCAACGAGCTGACCAAGGCCAAGGCCGAGAAAGACGCCGTTGAGAATCTGAAGAAGGGCGAAGAGTTCCTGGCTGCCAACGCCAAGAAAGAGGGTGTGAAGAGCACTGAATCCGGCCTGCAGTACGTGGTCGAGAAGATGGGCACTGGCGCCAAGCCGAAATCTACCGACATCGTCAAGGTTCACTACACCGGTACCCTGACCGACGGCACCAAGTTCGACAGCTCCGTCGATCGCGGCGAGCCGGCTACCTTCCCGCTCAACCAGGTTATCCCGGGTTGGACCGAAGGTGTTCAGCTGATGCCGGTTGGCTCCAAGTTCAAGTTCTTCCTGCCGTCCAAGCTGGCCTATGGCGAGCACGGTGCAGGCTCCATCCCGGCGAATGCCGTGCTGGTGTTTGACGTTGAGCTGCTGGCTATCGAGAAGCCTACTGCTGACGACGCCAAGAAGTAATCCCTTCTTGTAGTTAAAAACGGCTCCTTAAGGAGCCGTTTTTACTTGTGTATTCCCTGCAATCGCGGGATAACAGAGCTGTCTTGGCGTTGGGTTTGCACGCGAAAATAAGGCAAAATAGATCGCAGAATCAAATACAAGGATGAGTCCAGTGGCTGAAAATAAATCGCGTGTCCTGCTGGTGGAAGATACCCGTAGTCTGGCGGTGGTCTATGAACAGTACCTGCGCCAGGAGGGGTACGAGGTAGTGCTGGCCGACTGTGGTCAGCAGGCGTTGGCGCAGTTGCTGGCAAGTCCTCCCCCCGTGGTGCTGCTGGATCTGGAGCTGCCGGATATGTCCGGTATGGATATTCTGCAGATGATCACCGAACAGCAGTTGCCCTGCTCTGTGGTGGTGATCACCGCCCACGGTTCGGTGGATG
Organism: Aeromonas sp. 6P; assembly: GCF_051919525.1. NCBI lineage: Bacteria > Pseudomonadati > Pseudomonadota > Gammaproteobacteria > Aeromonadales > Aeromonadaceae > Aeromonas > Aeromonas sp. 6P. The sequence continues at coordinate 889,667 of NZ_JBQBEO010000002.1, forward strand.
TGGCGGTGGAGGCGATGCGCCTCGGTGCCTTCGATTTTCTGACCAAGCCGTTTGACAGCAAGCGACTCTGCGCCACCGTTCGCAATGCCTTGAAACACCAGCAGTTGAGCTCGCTGGTTGCCCACTATCGGGAGAATTTCGAACGCAGCTCCTTCTTCGGTTTTATCGGTGCCTCCATGTCGATGCAGGCGGTCTATCGCATCATCGAGAGCGCTGCGCCCAGCAAGGCGACCGTCTTTATCACTGGCGAGAGCGGCACCGGCAAAGAGGTGTGTGCCGAGGCGATTCACCAGTGCAGTCCCCGCAGCGAACAGCCCTTTATTGCCCTCAACTGCGCCGCCATTCCCCACGATCTGATGGAGAGCGAGATCTTCGGTCATGTGAAGGGCTCTTTTACCGGCGCCCAGGGGGATCGCAAAGGGGCGGCCAGTCTGGCTGATGGTGGCACCCTGTTTCTCGACGAGATCTGCGAGATGGACCTGGATCTGCAGAGCAAGCTGCTGCGCTTTATCCAGACCGGCACAGTGCAGCGAGTCGGCAGCGGCAAGCTCGAGACGGTGGATGTGCGTTTTATCTGCGCCACCAACCGTGATCCGCTGGTGGAGGTGAAAGCAGGCCGTTTTCGCGAGGATCTCTACTATCGGCTCCACGTCATTCCCCTCACCCTGCCGCCGCTGCGGGAGCGGGGCGAGGATATCCTGCTGCTGGCGCGTACCCTGTTGCAGAGCTACGCCAAGGAGGAGAACAAACGCTTCAAGGATTTCGATGTCGAGGCGGCGCGAGTGCTGCTCGACTACCCCTGGCCTGGCAACGTACGCGAGCTGCAAAACGTGGTGCGCAATATCGTGGTGCTCAACGATAAGGAGTTGGTGAGCCCGGATATTCTTCCGCCACCGCTCAATGGGGTTCGTCCCCAGCTGCCGGCTGCGATTGCGGCAGCGGTGGTATCGGCTCCGGCCGCCACCGGCGTGGCTAACGGGCCAATTCGTCCGCTCTGGCTGGTGGAGAAAGAGGTGATCGAACAGGCCATCGCCAGCTGTGACGGCAATATTCCCAAGGCGGCGGCCCTGCTCGAGATCAGCCCCTCCACCATTTACCGTAAAAAGCAGGGGTGGGAAGAGTCCAATCGGGCCTGAACCATCTTGCCAGCAGAGAGGGCGGTTAGCGTGCCGCCCTTTCTATTTTGAGGATCAGAGTTTGGCGAGGCGCTTGAGGCGGGCCAGTCGCTCCCCCTCGTTGGCGCTGAACCAGCGGTCCTGCGACAGCAGAAACCAGGCACGGGAGAAGTATTCCGCGGCCAGCGGATCGTCCAGCACCAAGGCATTCTCCCCCAGCTCCTCGAACAGATAACCATCCTCTGGTTCGCCAGCCTCGGCCATATCGGCCTTGAGCTGGTGCAGCTCTGCCAGCGCCTGCTGGTGCTGACCCTGGGCCCGGGTCAGGCGAGCCAGACTCCAGCGAGCGATAAACGCCTTGGCCGGCTGGTTATGTTGTAGATGCCAGGCCAGACACTTCTGCTGCTGGATTTTCGCCTCCTCAAAGCGGCCCAATTCGAACAGGGTCCAGCCCTGATTGTTGTAAAGGGGGGCCAGCCAGCCACGCACCTTCTCGTCACTGCTGCGTTCCGCCAGCTCCATCGCCAGTTGATGCCAGCGGCTCTGCTCTTCAAGTGGTGCGGCGATGGCGATCATGTGAGCGGCGTCGATGGCGAGATAGGTCTCCTTCTCCTTGAGTCCCCACTGCCAGGCTTGTTCAAACAGCGGTTTGGCGCTGGCTTTGTCGCCCGCCGAGTTAAAGGTGCGGCCTCGTTCCAGCAGGGCCCGGATCCGCGCTCTGGGGGTTGTGTCGGTGAGGCGGGGCTCTATCTCGTCGAGCAGCTGATGGGCGTCGGCAAACTGGCGCTGCAGCGAATGGGTGCGGGCAATTTGGGTCAGCAACTCCAGTTCGAGCTGCAGGTCGGCGGCGGCGCGCGCTTCGGGAAGAAGGGTGTGAAAACGCAGGGCGCTGGCGGCGGGATCCTGATAATCCCACAGCGCCATGAAATCGGGCGGATTGTCCATTTGGCCTCCTTGCTGGTTATCCTGTCACCAAGATGCCTGCAGGCCATTGTTTGTACAAGGGGCGCCCGTCACAGAGCGCCCCTTGCATCATGTGGCCGGTTGGTCAGTAGACCATGGCCAGGCTCATCAGCATCAGACCGAGGGCGGCAAAGGCCCCCTCCTTGATGGCGAGCCGTGGCACCAGCGCCTTGGGCAGGGCCGGAAACAGGCTCAGGGCAAAGCCAAGCCCCGGCATCAACCAGTGGAATGCCGGATCGCGCAGGGCGGGATCGGCGGCTCCATTGATGATGATCAGCAAAATAAACAGGGTGAAGGCCGGCAGGATAAACCAGCGTACCCCACCGGCGGCGACCGCCCGCAGCGGCGAAATGCGATAGAGCAGCATGGTCACAAGGAACAGAACAAAAGGGGCCAGCAGATAGAGCGGAGCGGGGTTCATAACATCTTTCCTGAAAACTGATCGTCAAAAAACAGGGAGTCCGGTGCAAGAGGCGCGCGATTTAACCACTCTTCGCAGGTAATCACCAGCAGCCCAGGCCCGGGCTGTGAAGAGGATCCCGGATAAAGGTTTGCTAGCGCGTCTTAGTGCAACCAGAGCCAGGCTGCAGCAAATCCCAGCCAGCTCAGCACCAGCAAGATCCAGGGCAGGGGATGCTGATGGCTTACTTCAACCAGCTCCAGCTGATCGTCTTGTTCTTCGGTTTGGGGCGCGCCCTGTGGCTGCCTGGCTTTGGCCTGCAATTTTTTCTGGCGGCTCGCTTCACGGGCCCGCGCCTTCATCTGTTTCTTGTATTCGTCGATGCCTTTCTGGATCCCTTGCGCGATAAGCTGGGTCTGTTCCTTGCTCTGCCCCGGCTTCTGGTTGGCACGGGCAATTTTCATCGCCTCCTGCTGGGTCTCAGGGGAAATCTTGTCGTACTTGGCCATCAACTCTCTCCTCGGGCATGGGGGAGGGAGTATGCCATAAAAACGGCGCCCTAAGGCGCCGTTGTATTTATCTGCAAGCTTATTAGGGCTTCTTGTAGTAGGTAACAGTTGGATAGGGCAGTGCAGTGAGTGTTCCTTTATCTTTTGCGTAATCCATAAACATCTCGTTCTCACCGACACCAGAGTCAATATAGTCACCCTCCAACGGCAGTTCGGAACGTTTTAGCAGACCGCTATAGCCATCTTTGCCTGCAGCAATATAGGTGTTTGCACCGATCCGGTAGATTTTCGCATCATCTAATGGAGCCCATTGGCCGTTGGCATCCATCACTTCCAGTTTGGTAAGGCGGGAACCTTTGGCAAGTTTGCCATCATACGTGTAACTCAGGTGGCCTACATAGGGGAATGCCCCACTTGATGAGTCTGCGTAATCAACAGCTGATTCTATGGCATCTCGAACATCTTTTCCTTTGATATTGAAAACAGCGATCTTATTGCCAAATGGCAACAGTGTCCCCATGACATAACCAACGGTCAGACTGCCTGCATTAACGTTAGTTCTGACACCGCCTGCGTTTTGCAGAGTGAAGTCAACGCGCATTTTTTGTTGGCCGTTGTCTGCCAGTTGATTTAATTTCCAGTACAGCCCCTCTGCTACAAGTGGGGTAATTTGGCTGGCACCATCAGAGCCTTCGGAAGTCGGAATCCTTGCCCACTTCAGTTCGGTGGGCACATCGGCGATGACCTGTTTCTCCAATGCCTCAACTGCGGGTTTGTATTCGGTGTTGATTACATCGCGCATGGCCTGGTTTTCCGGCACTATCTCGATGATGGGCGACTTGGCAAAAAAATCGACAACGTTGGTCTGCTCGGCGTCTGTCACGGGAACTTTCTTCTTGTTTACTTCCTTGGTGAAGTTGTCAGCACTCATCAGGGTATTACGTCCTTCACACTTGGTGATAGTGCCTTCTTTAGTCAGGGAAACATTGACCAAGCCATAGCCTTTGGCCCACTCACCGGCTTGAACAATACAGGTTTTGCCACCATCCGGATTGGTGATCAGCTGGGCGTACCTATTATCATCGCTTTCATTCTGGTTATGCTGGCTATAACCGATGGATTTTATCTCATTGATATCGCCAAGGAATGTTTGGGAGTGACCGCCGACGATCAGGTCGATACCGTTGACAGCCTTGGCGACAGCTTGGTCATTTTGCAGGCCGATATGGGTTACCATGATGACTTTATTGACCCCCTTTTTCTTCAAGGTATCAACAGTGCGTTGTGCGGATGCAATCATCGGCTGGAACTGGGTATCTTTATCTGGTGAAGATATATCGTGCATATTGTCGAGCACTAAATAACTGATCCCAATAGTGCTACACCTTCGCTGTGCCATAGCTATTCCCGGGGAAAGGAGACACGGTATCCATGAAGTGTTTCACTCGAGCCAGCAGGTTGGCCATTCCTCTGCATTGATGATTGCGTGTGATGGTTTCATGTAACTTGTGCCACAGCCGTTCGATGTGATTAACCCAAGGACTGTAAACTGGCTGGAATACCAGGCAGAACTTGGGATTCTTCTTCAACCATCGCTCGGTCTGTTTGCTTTTGTGAATGATGTAGTTATCGAGGATCAACGTGATGGTTTTGGCTCGTCGGTAGTGGCGACGCAGCTTTTCCAGCATGGCGATAAACAGGGATGAGTTTTTCTTTATCCCGCTGACGTAAAGCACTCTTCCGTTGCCTGCATGGAGAACACCTGCCAGGTAATGTTTCGCGTTCTGTCCCGGTGTGACAACCCGCTTTTGCTGCGCTCTGAACATCCAGTCGGCCCCTAATTTGGGATTGAGGTCTATATCAACTTCATCCTCATAAAACACCGGATGATCGGCATCACAGCGGGCCAGCGCCGCGTCGATATCCGCCATTTTCTCCTGATAGGCTGGGTCTTTTATCCGCAAGGTCGGCACGGGTCTTCGCCAGACAATACCCATACGAGGTAACCATCGGCGGAGTGTGGAGGCTGCCATATTGAGGCCTGTTAACCGATTGATTTTGATAGCCAATAGTTCGGTACACCAGCGGCTGCGCTGATAACCAAAATCTTGCGGAGAAAACTGCATGAGCAGCACCAGTAAGGTGACAATCTTGGCGACAGGTAAGACCGGGGCACGGCCAGCCGGTAAGGCTTCTAGCGCCCCCACACCTTCATCCCGATACCACCGAAGCCAACGGCCGATGGTCGAACGAGCAGCGCCGGTAAGGTGATGAACATCAGTGATCGTGCGGCCTTCATGTAACAGCAAGATGGCCATCAAGCGACGAGCATGCCCTTTATCACGCGTGGCATGGATGATTTTGTGAATGCGGCGCCGTTGTGGTCGTGGCAGGGGTGGTAGGATAGGCATCAACTCAGTCCTTTGGGTGTGGCTTGTTTTGTTTGGCGACTAATGAGATCGCACAAACTGGACTGAGTTCCCTTCCTCCAGAGATCTACTATTCGGAACAGCTATTTAGGCCAAATATGCCGACACTTTCGCCATTGATTTCTTTAATGATATATTCGTAAATATTCGTGTTGTCTTTCAAAACATTGCTGCTTGATTTGACCAGGTTGGCTGCCACGATAGGGTAGTTGACCTTGGTTGCATAGTTGTTGAGGGGGGTATTGCCGAGATCAAATTCATGGTTGCCCAAGGTCGCAGCATCAATCCCCATCTCAGATAGAAGGCGTGATTCTTCCTCTCCCTCGAATTTTGTGAAATAGAGAGTGCCCTGGAAGGCATCACCGCCAAACAAGGTCAGGAAGTGACGACCATCTTTGCGAGCCTGCTCACGCAGTTCATCCAGTTTGAATTTCAGACGGGGATAACCACCCAGCTGGGCATTGAACTTGAACAGTTGTTGCCCTGTCGGTTGAATAGCCAAGGCGTTTTCAGTCGGATCTAGGTGAGCATGGGTATCATTGATATGGGCAACAGTCAGTTCCAGAGGAATATGCTCTTTACTGGTATTTTCAGAATCGCAGGCTGTTAGCCCAAACAGAGATAAAGAGATAGTGACGGCTAGTAGTGTCTTTTTCATTGGTAAGAGTCCCATATTGTTATTGTCCTGTTGATTCCGTAGCGAACAGGAGTGGAGAGATTTTAGACATAACGTTAGGAATGAAAATAAACAACTGCTGTACCTTTGAACTACCGCACACTAAATTAACGTAAAACGTTTTCCTGTCATGCCTTTATTTGTTCATATCAAGAGGGGATTATATTGATAGGTTAGATATTGACCGTGGTGAGCTCATCAAATAGCTAACCATCATCATGAGATAAAATTTCAGAGAGTCTATCTACTTATAACGAGGCGTTGCTGAAAGGCGAGGATACACTTTGTGAAGAACGGAACTCTGAGGATGGTGGGGGCTATGTAGAAATGCCCGTCGTAGTGACTCGACGGGCATTACACATTAGCAATAAAGATATTTATCAGGCTTGCAGCCAGCTTTCGATGCTGCGCTGGATGCCTGCATCGTCCAGACCGAGCAGGGCATAGATCTCCTGCTGGGTACCCTGTTCCACGAAGCGATCCGGCAAGCCGAGGTTGAGCACCGGCTTGCACTGCTTGCTGCGCATCAGCAGTTCGTTCACCGCCGAACCGGCGCCGCCCATGATGGCGTTGTCTTCGATGGTGACGAAGTGATCGTGGCTGGCCGCCAGCGACAGCACCAGCGCCTCATCCATCGGTTTGACAAAGCGCATGTCCACCAGGGTGGCATCCAGTGCTTCGGCGGCCGCTTTCGCGTGGTGCAGCAAGGTGCCAAACGCCAGAATGGCAGTGCCCTTGCCCTCTCGCAGGATTCGTCCCTTGCCGAGCTCCAGTGCCTGCATTTCTGACGAGATGGGGGCGTCGCTCAGGCTGCTGCCGCGGGGGTAGCGCACTGCGGCAGGGCCCTGATGGAGATAGCCGGTATAGAGCATCTGGCGGCACTCATTCTCATCAGATGGCGTCATCACTACCATGTTGGGCACGGTGCGCAGGAAGCTGATGTCGAACGCCCCCTGATGGGTCGGGCCATCGGCGCCCACCAGACCGGCCCGGTCGATGGCGAATAGCACCGGCAGATCTTGCAGCGCTACGTCGTGGATCACCTGATCGTAGGCGCGCTGCAGGAAGCTCGAATAGATGGCCACCACAGGCTTCTTGTCGGCGATGGCAAGACCCGCGGCGAACGTGACCGCATGCTGCTCTGCAATGGCCACATCGAAGTAGCGATCCGGATATTGCTGGCTGAATTTTACCAGCCCCGAGCCTTCGCGCATGGCGGGGGTGATGCCGACCAGCTTTTCGTCTTTGGCGGCCATGTCGCACAGCCATTGGCCAAAGATGGCGGAGAAGGTGGGTTTGGCGCTGCTCGCCTTGGGCAGGGCGCACTCGTCCGGATTGAACTTGGGTACCGCGTGATAACCAATGGGGTCTTTCTCCGCCGGCTCGTATCCCTTGCCCTTCTTGGTCTTGACGTGCAGCAGTTGCGGCCCCTTGAGGTTGCGCATGTTGCGCAGGGTCTCGACCAGCGCCTCGATATCGTGACCGTCGATGGGGCCGATATAGTTGAAGCCAAACTCCTCGAACAGGGTGCCGGGCACCACCATCCCCTTGAGGTGCTCTTCGGCCCGCTTGGCCAGCTCCTTGACCGGCGGCAGACCGGCCAGCACCTTCTTGCCACCTTCGCGGATGGTGGTGTAGAGCTTGCCGGACATGACCCGGGCCAGATGGTTGTTGAGCGCGCCGACATTCTCGGAGATGGACATCTCGTTGTCGTTGAGGATCACCAGCATGTCCTTGTGAACATCGCCGGCGTGGTTGAGCGCTTCAAACGCCATCCCTGCGGTAATGGCACCGTCACCGATCACCGCGACCACCTTGCGACCCAGCCCTTCGCTCTCGGCGGCGACCGCCATGCCGAGGGCGGCACCGATGGAGGTGCTGGAGTGGCCGACGGAGAGCACGTCGTACTCGCTCTCGCCACGCCAGGGGAAGGGGTGCAGACCATCCTTCTGGCGGATGGTGTGGATTTGATCACGGCGCCCGGTCAGGATCTTGTGGGGATAGGCCTGATGGCCCACGTCCCAGATCAGCCGATCGAACGGGGTGTTGTAGACGTAGTGCAGGGCTATGGTCAGTTCGACCGTGCCGAGACCGGAGGCAAAGTGTCCGCTGGAGCGGCTGACAGAGCGCAGCAGATATTCGCGCAGCTCGTTGCACAGCACCGGCAGCCGATCTTTGGGCAAGGAACGCAGCTCGACCGGAGTGTCCGCGAGGGCCAGGTTGGGGAAATTGCTAATATCAACGCTCATATTGTTACTGTTATCCAGCGTTTAGTGGGTTCGCTCGATGATGTAATCGGCAAACGCTTCCAGAATGTCGGTATTGTAGGGCAAGGATTGCAGGGCTGTTAAGGCTTTCCCATGCAGTTCGCGAGCCAGCTCACGAGCGTTTTCGAGTCCGAGCAGGGCCGGATAGGTACTTTTCTCCAGCGCCAGGTCAGAACCTTGCGGCTTGCCCAGGGTGGCGGTATCACCTGTGATGTCGAGGATGTCATCCTGCACCTGGAAGGCGAGGCCAATCGCAGCGGCGTAGGTTTGCAGTGCAGCCAGGGTGGTTTCGTCAACATCGGCTTTGCACAGGGCGCCGAGTGCCACGGCACATTCAATCAGCGCACCGGTCTTGTGACGGTGTACCTGCTCCAGCTCGGCGAGCGAGATCTGGCGCCCTTCGGCCTGCAGATCCAGCGCCTGACCGCCACACATACCGAGATAGCCGGAGGCGCGGGCGAGGGTACTCAGCATCCGCACCCGGTTGGCCATCAAGGTATCGGGCATGGGATGGTCGGCCAGAATGGAGAACGCCAGGGTCTGCAGCGCATCACCGGCCAGAATGGCGGTTCCTTCGTCAAACGCCTTGTGAACGGTTGGCTGACCACGACGCAGGTCGTCGTTATCCATGGCGGGCAGGTCATCGTGCAGCAGGGAGTAGGCGTGGATGCACTCCACGGCAGCCGCGGGGCCATCCAGCAGTTCGCTCTTGACGCCCAGCATCTCGCCGACCGCGTAGACCAGAAACGGGCGAACCCGCTTGCCGCCCAGCAGCAGGCCATAACTCATGGCATCGCGCAGGCGTGGCGCCATGGCGGGCAAGGATTCAAGTTGTGCTGACAGACAGTCGTCAATACGCTGACGATGCAGACGGGAAAAATGGTCCAGCGCCACTCACTCCTCTCCTTGTTCTGGCTGGAAGGGGGCGAGCTGGTCACTGCCATCGGCTTGACTGAGCAGGATCTGGATCTTCTGTTCGGCCAGTTCCAGCTTCTGCTGACCGGCCCACCAGATGAACGCCCTGCTCGAACTGCTTGAGTGCCTCTTCCAGGGGTAGGGAACCTTGTTCCAGCTGATGAACGATGGTTTCCAGCTCTTCCAGAGTGGCATCAAAACTCAGACGGTCGATTTTTTTACTGGCCATGTCCATCCTCGGGGATTGAAAAAAACGGCTTATATTAACATCGACCGCCCACAGGGGGGAGGCAGAAAAGCATCGCCCCCTCAAACTCTCGCTAAACTGGCCGATAATGAGCCATCATTCTCAGTGGATGCATGCTTGCCGCATGGGTCGCAATAGCAGAAAATTCAACAGACTATAAATAGACATAAGAACCGGTGACAGGAGTAGGGACGTGGATCTAGGCAGTCTGATAGGGATAGTGCTGGGTTTCGGGGTGGTGGTGTACGGCATGCTGCTGGGTGGCCCCATGAGCATGTATGTGGATATGCCATCGGTCTACATCACTGTATTGGGCTCAATCTTCATCGCCATGATGAAGTTCAACCTTGGCCAGTTCCTGATGGCATTCAAGGTGGCGGGCAAAGCCTTTATGTACAAGGGCGACAAGCTTGAAGACCTGATTACCAAAGCCGTCGAGCTGGCTGACGCGGCTCGCAAAGGGGGCTTTTTGGCGCTGGAGGCCGCAGAGATCCCCAATGCATTTATGAAAAAAGGGATCGACATGCTGGTGGATGGTCACGATGCCGAAGTGGTGCGTGCCGTGATGGAAAAGGATATCGACCTGACAGCCGAGCGCCATGTCATTGCCATCAAGGTCTTCCGTACCCTTGGGGATCTGGGCCCTGCCATGGGGATGATAGGTACGTTGGTGGGTCTGGTGGCCATGCTGGCCAACATGAGTGACCCCAAGTCGATCGGGCCGGCGATGGCGGTGGCCTTGCTTACCACCCTGTACGGTGCGATAGAGGCCAATATGTTGGCGATCCCGATTGCCGACAAGCTGGAGCTGCGCAGCGGGGAGGAGAAGCTCAGTCGTACCCTGATCCTTGATGCCATTATGGGGATTCAGGATGGTCAGAATCCTCGGGTGATCCAGTCCATGCTGCAAAACTATCTGAACCAGTCCAAACGTAATACCGGCACCGAATAGGGGGCGTTATGTCTGATTGCAAGTGCCCGCCACCAGGGCTCCCTGGTTACATGGGAACCTTTGCCGACCTGATGTCGTTGCTGATGTGCTTCTTCGTGCTGTTGCTCTCCTTTGCCGAGATGGATGTGCAGAAGTTCAAGCAGATAGCCGGTTCCATGGACAAGGCATTCGGGGTACAGAACATCCTTGAGGTGAAAGATATTCCCAAGGGGACCTCGGTGATTGCCCAGGAGTTCAGGCCCGGTCGCCCGGAACCCACGCCAATTGATACCGTGATGCAGCAGACCATCGATCTGACCCAGACCGAACTGGAGTTTCTGCCCGGCGAGTCGGATCAGGCAGGTGGTCAGGACAAGAGTGATGGCAAACAGACGGGGGGCGATACCGCGCAGGATGCGAAGAAGGCGCAAGAACAGTCCAATACCCTGGCCAAAGCCCTCGCCGAGCAGATGAAAGATCAGATCCAGGATGGCGCCATCGAAATTGAGGCGCTGGGCCAGCAGATCATCATCCGGATCAGGGAAAAAGCGTCTTTCCCGGCCGGTTCGGCATTTCTGCAGCCACAGTTCTGGCCGGTCATTCGCAAGGTAGCGACCCTGCTCAAGGATGTGCCGGGTGAAATCACCATCTCCGGTCACACCGACAACGTGGCGACCGAAGATGAGCTGTTCCAGTCCAACTGGGAGCTGTCGTCGCAACGGGCGGTGGCGGTGGCGCACCAGATGCTGAAGGTCCCCGGTTTTGATCAGGGGCGGCTGGTGGTGCAGGGGATGGCGGATTCCCAGCCATTGGTGCCCAATACCACCCCGGAAAATCGTCGGATGAACCGGCGGGTGGAGATCGCCATCATGCAGGGCAAACCGACCGTTTCGGCCCCCATTTCCGTACCGGAAGGGAAGTAAGCGAAGGGAATGCCGATGACGCAAGTGGGATCTGCATCAGGGGGCTGACGTGGATTTTGTGTTGGCTTCATATTAAGATGCCTCATCCGAACCGATTGCTGCGGCCTCCTTGCAGATGGCCGCAGTTTCTATTTTCAAGCAACCCAGGTTTCGACTATGAATCATACTCCGATGACTGTTCGCGGCGCTGAGAAGCTGCGCGAAGAGCTCGATTATCTCAAGACCGAGCTTCGTCCCCAGATTATCGAAGCGATTGCCGATGCCCGTGAGCACGGCGATCTGAAGGAAAACGCCGAATACCATGCCGCTCGCGAGCAGCAGGGGTTCTGTGAAGGTCGCATTCAGGAGATTGAAGCCAAGCTCTCCAATGCTCAGGTGATCGACGTCACCAAGATGACCAACAACGGCCGCGTTATTTTTGGCGCGACTGTGACTCTGCTCAAGAGCGAGACAGAGGAAGAGGTGGTTTACCGCATCGTGGGTGATGATGAGGCTGATATCAAACAGAACCTCATCTCTGTCAACTCCCCCATTGCTCGCGCCCTGATTGGCAAAGAAGTGGACGATGTCGCAATCGTCAAGACCCCTGCTGGCGATGTGGAATACGAAGTACTGGAAGTCGCTTATATCTAAGCGAATGCTACAGACGATGAAACAGGGGGGCTTGCGCTCCCCTGTTTGTCTTTATCTATGTGATTATTGATTAAAATCAGGACAGATACGCCTCGGTAAAGGCGTCCTGATGGCGCTGAAACAACCAGTGGCGCAGCCGTTCGATGTTGTTCTCGCTCATCTGAAAGCTCAGTGCCCAGGTGGCATGGTCGGCATTGGCTTTGATGCGCCTTACCAGTCGTCCCTGCAGTGGAAGAGGGTCCTCTTGCTCGATGCAGAGCTCGCCGTTGATGGGAGTATCGGCCACCATGTCGATTGGCAAATTTTCCACGATGAGGCCGTTGAGGGAGAGGCTGAGTACCTGAAACAGGCCCAGCTCGCTGCAAAGTTTGGCTTTTTGTGTGAGACGCCAGGCGCGCGGTTGCGCAAATCCCAGCTCCCTGATGACCGGTGCAGATAACCGGGGCTCGACGAAGCCATCTTCCCCTTGGGTAAAGCTCAGGGGAAAACGCAGCTGATGGCCAGCGAAGCGGGCTTCGAGTACAAGGTGTTCGGCTTTTTGCAGCAAGCCAAGCATGGGGGCATCGAGGTGACCACTCAGAACATGGGTGTCCTGATTGCTCCCCAAGTCCCGCAGCATGGCCAGCTCATCGTCGGTCAGAATAGGATGGTGAGCCATAATGCGTGTCCGGAAGTATTCATCGCAGGTTAAGGGCTTTGCGACTACTTTGGCAAGCGACTCGGGAAGAAGTGGAATAAGGAAAGAGCGATGCTCTTTCCTTTTACTTGCGGGGCAGCTGGATTTTGGGTTCGTTGGCTTGACGATAAATGGTCAGCACATGACCCATGCTTTGCACCTTGATTGAACCGGTTTCACGGACGATAGCATCCATAACCAGTTGTTTCATTTCGCGATCTTCAGAGGCAACCTTAACCTTGATCAGCTCGTGATGGTTCAGTGCCAGATCGATCTCGGCCAGTACACCTTCGGTCAGACCATGCTGACCCAGCAGGACGACAGGCTTGAGGCTATGGGCAAGGCCCTTGAGGTACTGTTTCTGTTTATTGTTGAGAATCATCGCAATTTCTTCATAAGTCAGGGTTGAAAGGGGCGTATTCTACCCCCACTTAGCCCTTAATACTAATAACCCTTGTGGTTTTTTAAAGTCGATTATCATGACCCAGAAAAAACGTTCCCCCAGTTCAACTCGCTGGTTAAAAGAACATTTCGACGATCAATACGTCAAAAAAGCCCAGAAAATGGGCCTGCGTTCTCGTGCTGTTTTCAAGATTGACGAGATCCAGGGCAAGGATCGCTTGCTGAAACATGGCATGACCGTAGTGGATTTGGGAGCAGCCCCCGGTGGTTGGTCCCAGTTCGCGGTTGAACAGGTTGGTGATTCGGGTCGCGTCATCGCATGTGACATTTTGCCGATGGATCCCATTGCTGGTGTCGATTTCCTGCAAGGGGACTTTCGGGAGGAAACTGTACTCGGCGCTTTGCTGGAGCGAGTGGGTCCCGACAAGGTCGATGTCGTGATGTCTGATATGGCGCCCAACATGAGCGGTACCCAGCAGGTGGATCAGGCTCGCGCCATGTATCTGGTCGAGCTGGCGCTGGACATGTGCAATCAGGTATTGCGTAGTGACGGCAGTTTCGTAGTGAAGGTGTTTCAGGGAGAGGGCTTTGATGCCTATCTCAATGAAATTCGTAAACTTTTCTCCGCTGTCAAAATTCGTAAACCAGACTCATCCCGCGCCAGATCACGGGAAGTCTACATTGTGGCTACCGGTTTTAAACTGTAGTACCCTAACCTTCATCGTTAACTGTCAGTCTGCGAGGTTACTGATTTGAGTGACATGGCGAAAAACTTAATCCTGTGGCTGGTCATCGCCGTCGTTTTGATGTCGGTGTTCAATAGCTTCAGCCCCAGCGATACCACCAGTCGCCAGCTGGACTATTCCAGCTTCGTTAAAGAGGTGACCCAAGAGCAGATCCGTGAAGTGCGGATGGACGGTAAGGTCATTAATGGCGTCAAGCGTACTGGTGAACGATTCACCACCATCATCCCTGCGCCGGATCCCCAGCTGCTCAACGACATGCTCAATCACAATGTCAAAGTGATGGGCGAGAAGCCGGAAGAGCCGTCTCTGTTGACCTCTATCTTCATCTCCTGGTTCCCGATGCTGCTGCTGATCGGTGTCTGGGTCTTCTTCATGCGTCAGATGCAGGGCGGCGGTGGCAAAGGTGCCATGTCGTTCGGCAAGAGCAAGGCTCGCCTGATGAGCGAAGATCAGATCAAGACTACCTTTGCCGATGTTGCAGGTTGCGATGAAGCCAAGGAAGAGGTGAAGGAGCTGGTCGACTATCTGCGCGACCCGAGCAAATTCCAGAAACTGGGTGGCAAGATCCCGACTGGCGTACTGCTGGTTGGTCCTCCCGGTACCGGTAAAACTCTGCTGGCCAAGGCCATTGCGGGTGAGGCCAAGGTGCCGTTCTTCACCATCTCGGGTTCCGATTTCGTGGAGATGTTCGTCGGTGTCGGTGCCTCCCGGGTACGCGACATGTTCGAGCAGGCCAAGAAATCCTCTCCCTGCATCATCTTCATCGATGAAATCGACGCCGTCGGTCGTCAGCGTGGCGCCGGTCTGGGCGGTGGTCATGATGAGCGTGAGCAGACTCTTAACCAGATGCTGGTCGAGATGGATGGTTTTGAAGGCAATGAAGGCATCATCGTCATTGCTGCCACCAACCGTCCTGACGTACTGGATCCGGCACTGCTGCGTCCGGGCCGTTTCGACCGTCAGGTTGTGGTCGGTCTGCCGGATGTCCGTGGTCGCGAGCAGATCCTGAAAGTACACATGCGCAAGGTTCCGTTGGCAGATGATGTCAACCCGGCGCTGATTGCCCGCGGCACGCCCGGCTTCTCCGGCGCTGACCTTGCTAACCTGGTCAACGAAGCTGCGCTCTTCTCCGCTCGCGAAAGTCGCCGTGTGGTCTCCATGGCTGAGTTCGAGAAGGCGAAGGACAAGATCATGATGGGCGCAGAACGTCGCTCCATGGTGATGAAAGAGTCCGAGAAAGAGATGACTGCGTATCATGAAGCTGGTCACGCCATCATTGGTCGTCTCGTTCCTGACCATGACCCGGTTTACAAGGTCTCCATCATTCCGCGCGGTCGTGCGCTGGGTGTGACCATGTATCTGCCGGAGCAGGATCGCTGGAGCCACTCCAAGCAGCATCTGGAGTCGATGATCTCCAGTCTGTATGGCGGTCGTCTGGCAGAAGAGCTGATCTACGGTGCCGAGAAGGTATCGACCGGTGCATCCAACGATATCGAGCGTGCCACCGAGATTGCACGCAAGATGGTGACCCAGTGGGGTATGTCCGAGCGTCTCGGCCCGATGCTCTATGCGGAAGAAGATGGCGAGGTGTTCCTCGGTCGCAGCATGGCCAAGGCCAAGCATATGTCCGACGATACCGCTCGCGTGATCGATGCAGAGGTCAAGCAGGTCATCGACCGCAACTACGCCCGTTCCAAGCAGATCCTGCTGGATAATATGGACGTGTTGCACAGCATGAAAGATGCGCTGATGAAGTACGAAACCATCGACGCCAAACAGATCGATGATCTGATGGCCCGTCGCGAGGTTCGTGCTCCGAGCAACTGGCATGACGAGCATGGTGATACCCCGCAAGGCGGTTCCACTGTGGCTGCCGAGGCCAAGCCTGCCGATGAGGCTGCACCGGTGGCGGATGTCACTATCGACAAAGCCAATGACGCGCCGGCTAAATAATTGTGACTCTCCAAACCCCGGGCTTGCCCGGGGTTTTTCTTTATCAGATGGACGTGAAAATGCAGTTAACCAGCAAGGGGCTCAGCCTCTCCCTCGATCGTCCCCATGTGATGGGGATCCTCAATGTGACGCCCGACTCCTTCTCCGATGGCGGTAATTTCAACCAGTTTGAACGGGCAATGGCCCATGCCCGTCAAATGGTGGCGGATGGGGCGACCCTTATCGATATCGGTGGCGAGTCAACCCGCCCTGGTGCGCCCGATGTGAACGAGCAGGAGGAGCTGGACAGGGTCATTCCTGTCGTGGAGCAGATGGCCCGTGAGCTGGATGTGATGATCTCCCTCGATACCTCCAAAGCGGCTGTGATGCGGGAGGGTTGCAAGGCGGGAGCCCATCTGATCAACGATGTGCGGGCACTGCAAGAGCCGGGAGCACTGCAAGCCGCGGCCGAAGCGCGGGTTCCGGTCTGTCTGATGCATATGCAGGGGCAGCCGAGAACCATGCAAGTCGAGCCGCACTATGACGACCTGATC
Organism: Aeromonas sp. 6P; assembly: GCF_051919525.1. NCBI lineage: Bacteria > Pseudomonadati > Pseudomonadota > Gammaproteobacteria > Aeromonadales > Aeromonadaceae > Aeromonas > Aeromonas sp. 6P. The sequence continues at coordinate 905,985 of NZ_JBQBEO010000002.1, forward strand.
GGGGAGGTGCGCGCCTTCTTTGATGAGCGTATTGCGGCTTGTCTGGCGGTCGGGATCCGTCGTGAAGAGCTGTTGCTGGATCCGGGATATGGCTTTGGCAAAACCCTTGCACACAACTATCAGCTGTTGGCGGCTCAAAAGGAACTGCTTGATTATGGCTTGCCGCTATTGGTGGGGATGTCGCGAAAGTCTATGATAGGCAACCTGCTGGGCCGTCCGGTGGATGAGCGTCTGGCGGGCAGTCTGGCATGCGCCCTTATCGGCATGCAGCATGGGGCCCGCATCATCAGGGTACATGATGTACGGGAGACCATGGACGCATTGCGCGTCGGTTGGCTGGCAATGACGGGACAAGATTTTATTTCCAGATAATAAAGAGAACAGACAATGGCAAGAAAGTATTTCGGTACCGATGGTGTGCGCGGCAAGGTTGGCGAATACCCGATCACCCCTGATTTTGTAATGAAATTAGGTTGGGCTGCCGGCAAGGTGCTCTCCAAGAAGGGCACCAAAAAGGTGCTGATTGGCAAAGATACCCGCATCTCCGGTTACATGCTGGAATCCGCGCTGGAAGCGGGGCTCTCTGCGGCAGGCCTCAAGGCCATTCTGATGGGACCGATGCCCACGCCGGCGGTTGCCTACCTGACTCGCACTTTCCGTGCCGAAGCTGGCATCGTCATCAGCGCTTCCCACAATCCCTTCTACGACAACGGCATCAAGTTCTTCTCCGCCGACGGCACCAAGCTGCCCGATGATGTCGAGCTGGCTATCGAAGCCGAGCTGGATCACGAGCTCAAGTGTGTCGAGTCGGCCGAACTTGGCAAAGCGGTGCGCATTGATGATGCCGCCGGTCGCTATATCGAATTCTGCAAGAGCACCTTCCCCTCTCACATGAATCTGGATGGGGTGAAAATGGTGGTCGACTGTGGCCACGGCGCTACTTACCACATTGCGCCGTCGGTTTTCCGCGAGCTGGGTGCTGAAGTGATCACCATGGGCTGTGCCCCGGATGGTCTCAACATCAACGATGGTGTTGGTTCGACTGCACCTGATGCACTGGTTGCCAAGGTGCTGGAGTGCAAGGCCGATCTGGGGGTTGCCTTTGATGGTGATGGTGACCGTCTGATCATGGTTGACCATACCGGCTATCTCATCGACGGTGATGAAGTGCTCTATATCATCGCGCGCGATGCCCTGCGCAATGGTCGCCTCAAAGGCGGTGTCGTCGGCACCCTGATGGCCAACATGGGTCTGGAGCTGGCGCTGCAAACCCTGGGTATTCCGTTTGCCCGTGCCAAGGTAGGTGACCGCTATGTGCTGGAGATGATGGAAGAGAAGGGCTGGCGTATCGGTGGCGAGAACTCCGGCCACATTATCTGTCTTGATCAAACCACTACGGGTGATGGCATCGTGGCTGCCTTGCAGGTGCTTACCGCCATGCGCAGTGCCGAGATGCCGCTGGCCAAGTTGCGCTCCGGCATGAGCAAGTTCCCGCAGGTGCTGGTGAATGTTCGCTTTGCCGAAGGCAAGGATCCGCTGGCCGCAGATGCTGTCATGGCTGAGGTTGCCAAGGTGGAACAGGAGCTGGCTGGTCGTGGTCGCGTACTGTTGCGTAAATCAGGTACCGAACCGCTGATCCGGGTCATGGTCGAAGGGGAGCATGAACAGCAGGTTCGTGACATGGCTCAGCGCATCGCCAAACAGGTTGAATCGGCGCTTTAATGAACAACCAGGGCGGCTTTTTAGTCGCCCTGGTTGTATCTTGTTCAAACGATTCAAAAATTTAAAAATAGCACTTGTCAGCTGAGCATCCTCTGGATATTATCAGCCCCGCTTTCGCAAGGGAGTTGCCGATGGGACATCGCAAGCCGTTTGTAGCAGCCAACTGGAAGTTGCACGGTAGTAGGTCGCAGTTAGAGCAGTTTACGAGTCAGTGTCTGAAGGGCGTTGACGGAAAAGTAGATGTGGTTCTCTGTCCTTCCCATGTGCATCTCGACTTTACCGCTTCACTGCTCAACGAGCAGAAAGTAATAAAGTTGGGGGCTCAGAATGTGAGTCAGCACGCTACTGGCGCTTACACTGGAGAAATCTCGTGTCAGATGCTGGTTGAGGCAGGGTGTCGTTATGTATTGGTAGGGCACTCCGAGCGCAGGCGTCTCTTTGGTGAGACCAGTTTTATCGTCGCAGAGAAGTTTGCGGCAGCCAGAGCGGCAGGCTTGATTCCCATCCTCTGTTTAGGTGAATCAGGTGCGGCGAGGCAGGCGAGAAGAGCCTTCGAGGTGATCGCTGAAGAGCTGGATATCGTCATAGAGAAAAATGGCGCGATGGCTTTCGATAATGCTATCATCGCCTACGAGCCGATTTGGGCTGTAGGTACAGGTAAATGCGCCACACCCGAGCAGGCACAAGAGGTTCATTCCTTTATACGTGGTCGCTTGGCGGAGGATACTCCGGTAATAGGTGAGAAAGTTAGAATCATCTATGGTGGGAGCGTAACGCCGAGCAACGCGAGAGATTTGTTTGCACAGCCCGACATTGATGGCGGACTGATTGGCGGAGCAAGCCTCGATAGCGATGCGTTTTTAGGAATTGTTGAAGCGGCAAAGGGTGCAAGTTAAATGTACGAGATTCTTTTAGTCGTTTATCTGCTGGTTTCACTGGCTCTGATTGGTCTGGTGATGATTCAGCAAGGTAAAGGGGCTGATATGGGCGCCTCCTTCGGCGCAGGGGCATCGAACACAGTATTCGGCTCCGGTGGTTCAGGCAGTTTCCTGACCCGAACAACAGCAATTTTGGCTACTTTGTTTTTTGTTATCAGCTTGGTGCTCGGCTCTATGTCCAGCAACAAGGTCAAGCATGGTAGTGAGTGGGAGAATCTGCAACAAACCCAACAGGTTGAGCAGACCAAAGCGCCAGTGAAGAAAGATACTGACGTTCCCGAGTAAGAGTTTTGCCGTGGTGGTGGAATTGGTAGACACGCTATCTTGAGGGGGTAGTGCTCTAGGGTGTGCGGGTTCGAGTCCCGCCCACGGCACCAATTAAGCAGTGAGCTCGGGAAACCGAGTGTATTATAGCCAGTCAGTCTTGTATCGAGAGAGTGAAGTGGCTATAATCTCGCACGATTTCGGACGCGGGGTGGAGCAGCATGGTAGCTCGTCGGGCTCATAACCCGAAGGTCGTCGGTTCAAATCCGGCCCCCGCAACCAAATTTCACGCATTTCCTACGCTCAGGAAGGCGGTCGCTGCGAGGCGACAATCAGGGTAAAGCGCCAAGCCCCGATTTGACATCGGGGCTTTTTGTTATGTGCAATTTACTCTGAATCGATATCTATCTGGGCTTTATGCCCTTTTTTTGTTTTTCGGAGGGTGACTTTGGCTACGTTGGAACAACGTTTGACCGATCTGCTCGAGGCTCCGGTCGTTGCCTTGGGTTTTGAACTTTGGGGTATTGAGTTTATCCGTGCGGGTAAACACTCCACCTTGCGTGTCTATATCGACGGCGAGCAGGGTGTGACTGTCGAGAACTGTGCTGAGGTCAGCCATCAGGTTGGCGCCATCATGGACGTCGAAGATCCCATCACCGAGGAGTATTACCTCGAGGTATCCTCCCCCGGCCTGGATCGTCCCCTGTTCAAGGTTGCCCATTTCGAAAAATACGTTGGCCAAGAGGCGGCGGTAACGCTTCGGATGGCAACAAACAACCGCCGCAAGTTCAAAGGCGTAATCAAAGCTGTGCAGGGCGACATGATCACCCTGACAGTAGATGGTAAGGACGACGTGTTGGCTTTCACCAATATCCAAAAAGCGAACATAGTGCCGAACTTTGGTTAACGAGGCTATCGGATATGAATAAAGAGATTTTGCTGGTCGTTGACGCAGTATCCAACGAGAAAGCGGTACCCCGCGAGAAGATCTTCCAGGCTCTGGAAACCGCGCTGGCGACTGCGACCAAGAAGAAATATGAAGGCGAAATTGAAGTTCGGGTCGAAATCGATCGCAAGACCGGTGACTACGACACTTATCGCCGCTGGGTAGTCATTGCGGATCAAGCCGCGATGGAAAACCCCTATGCTGAAATCACCCTGGAAGCAGCGCAGATTGATCAGCCGGAAATCCAGATCGGTGAGTATGTTGAAGACCAGATCGACTCTGTGACCTTCGACCGTATCACTACCCAGACCGCCAAGCAGGTTATCGTGCAGAAAGTGCGCGAAGCCGAGCGTTCACAAGTAGTTGATCAGTTTAAAGATAAAGAAGGCACCATCATCAGTGGTGTGGTCAAGAAGAGCAACCGTGACAACGTCATCCTGGATCTGGGCAGCAATGCTGAAGCCGTGATCTTCCGTGATGACATGCTGCCGCGTGAAACCTTCCGCCCGGGCGACCGTGTCCGTGGTCTGCTGTATGCAGTGCGTCCGGAAGCCCGTGGTTCCCAGCTGTTTGTCAGCCGTTCCAGCCCGGACTTCCTGAAAGAGCTGTTCCGTATCGAAGTACCGGAGATCGGTGAAGAGATGATCGAAATCATGGGCGCTGCCCGTGATCCGGGTTCCCGCGCCAAGATCGCGGTGAAGACCAACGATCGTCGTATCGACCCGATTGGTGCCTGTATCGGTATGCGTGGTGCCCGTGTGCAAGCTGTCTCCGCCGAGCTGAGCGGTGAGCGCGCCGACATCGTGCTGTACGATGACAACCCGGCCCAGTACGTGATCAATGCCATGGCACCTGCCGATGTGGCCTCCATCATCGTTGATGAAGACAATCACACCATGGATATCGCCGTGGAAGCTGCCAACCTGGCTCAGGCCATCGGTCGCAATGGTCAGAACGTGCGTCTGGCCTCCCAGCTGACCGGTTGGGAGCTGAACGTGATGACCGTTGAGGACATGCGTGCCAAGCACCAGGCCGAAAACGACCGCATCATGAACCTGTTCACCAGCACCCTGGACATCGACGACGATTTCGCCGGTCTGCTGATGGAAGAGGGCTTCTCTACCCTGGAAGAGATCGCCTTTGTACCGGTCAACGAGCTGCTGGCTATCGACGGTCTGGATGAAGACATGGTCGAAGAGCTGCGCAAGCGCGCCAAAGATGCCCTGACTACCAAGGCACTGGCAAAAGAAGAGTCTTTCGATGGCGTTGAGCCGTCCGAAGAGCTGCTCAATCTGAACGGTCTGAGCCGCGAACTGGCTTACGCTCTGGCGGGCCGTGGCGTGGGCACCCTGGAAGATTTGGCTGAGCAAGGTATCGATGACCTTGCTGATATTGAAGGGCTGACTGCCGAGAAGGCAGGTGAGCTCATTATGGCTGCTCGCAATATCTGTTGGTTCGGAGAAGAGCAGTCCGAGTAAGATCAAACGGAGGAAAATGAATGGCAGAAGTATCAGTCAAACAACTTGCCACTGACATCGACACACCGGTTGATCGTCTTCTCCAGCAGTTTGTCGATGCCGGTATCAGCAAGAGCAAGGCCGACGACATGGTCAGCGAGTCTGAGAAACAGGCTCTGCTGGCACACCTGAAGAAACAGCATGGAGGTGACGAGGTCGCCGCTCCTGCCCGCATGACCTTGCAGCGCAAGACCAAGAGCACCATCAGTGTTCAGGGGACTGGCGGCAAGAACAAGGAAGTGCAGGTAGAAGTGCGCAAGTCTCGCACCTATGTAAGACGCTCGGCGCTGGAAGATGAACAGCGTCAGGCGGAAGCCGAGGAAACAGCGCGTTTGGAAGCAGAAGAAAAAGCTCGTCGCGAGGCCGAAGAGAAGGCCCGTCTCGAAGCTGAAGAGAAGGCTCGCCGTGAGGCTGAGCAGGCTCGTCGTGAAGCTGAGGAAAAGGCGCGGATCGAGGCACAATCAAAGGCTCGACAGGCTTCACAGCCCGCCAAAGCAGCCAGTAGCACAGCTCAGCAAGAGGCAGAAAAGATGGCCAAGCGCGAAGCAGAAGAACTGAAGCGCCAACAGGAACAAACAGCTTTGAAAAAAGCTGAAGAACTTGCCGCGAAGAAAGCCGAAGAGGCTCGTCTCATGGCGGAACAGAACGCAGCCCGCTGGGCTGAAGAAGAGGCCGCTCGCGCCAAAGAGAGCAGCGACTACCATCTGACCACCAACAAGCATGCGCAAGCCGCAGAAGACGAGTTGGATCGGAAAGAAGAGACCAGCCGCCGCACTGCCGCAGCTGCCAAGGCACCGAAGAAAGCCGGTCGTCGTGAAGATGATCGCGACTCTCGCAACCCGCGTGCCCGCAAAGGCAAGCGCGGCAAGGTCGCCATGCCGAACGCCATGAAGCACGGTTTCAACAAGCCGGCTGCCGTGGTGAACCGCGACGTCGTCATCGGCGAGACCATCACCGTGGCCGAGCTGGCCAACAAGATGGCCGTCAAGGGCGTTGAAGTCATCAAGGTGATGATGAAGATGGGTGCCATGGCCACCATCAACCAGGTGATCGACCAGGAGACCGCTCAGCTGGTCGCCGAGGAGATGGGTCACAAGGTTGTGTTGCGTCGTGAGAACGAGCTGGAAGAGGCGGTACTGTCCGATCGTGACGAGACCTCCGAAGCCAAGCCGCGCGCACCTGTCGTGACCATCATGGGTCACGTTGACCACGGTAAGACCTCGCTGCTCGACTACATTCGTAAAGCCAAGGTTGCTGCTGGCGAAGCCGGTGGTATTACCCAGCATATCGGTGCTTACCACGTCCAGACCGACAGTGGCATGATCACCTTCCTGGATACTCCGGGTCACGCGGCGTTTACCTCCATGCGTGCTCGTGGTGCCAAGGCGACCGATATCGTTGTTCTGGTTGTTGCAGCTGACGACGGCGTGATGCCGCAAACCATCGAAGCTATCCAGCACGCCAAGGCTGCCGGTGTGCCGCTGGTTGTTGCGGTCAACAAGATCGACAAGCCTGAAGCGGATCCGGATCGCGTCAAGACCGAACTGGCCCGTTACAACGTCATGTCCGAAGATTGGGGTGGAGACTGCCAGTTCGTGCACGTGTCCGCCAAGTCTGGCGAAGGCATCGACGACCTGCTGGAGGCCATCCTGATCCAGGCTGAAGTACTGGAGCTGAAAGCGGTGGTTGATGGCATGGCCAACGGCGTCGTGATCGAATCCTTCCTGGATAAAGGTCGTGGTCCGGTTGCGACCGTACTGGTGCAAGAAGGTACTCTGCGTCAGGGCGACATCGTTCTGTGTGGTCTCGAGTACGGCCGTGTTCGCGCCATGCGTGACGAACTGGGTCGCGAGATCAAGGAAGCGGGTCCGTCCCTGCCGGTGGAAATTCTGGGTCTGTCCGGCGTTCCCTCTGCCGGTGACGAAGCCACCGTTGTCCGTGACGAGAAGAAAGCCCGTGAAGTGGCGCTCTATCGTCAGGGCAAGTTCCGCGAAGTCAAGCTGGCTCGCCAGCAGAAGGCCAAGCTGGAAAACATGTTCGCCAACATGACCGAGGGCGAAGTGTCCGAAGTGAACGTGGTGATCAAGGCCGACGTACAAGGTTCTGTGGAAGCGATCTGCGATGCGCTGGTCAAACTCTCCACCGACGAAGTGAAGGTGAAGATCGTGGGTTCCGGCGTAGGTGGTATCACCGAAACCGACGCGACCCTGGCTGCTGCTTCCAGCGCCATCCTGGTTGGTTTCAACGTCCGTGCCGACGCATCTGCGCGCAAGGTCATCGAATCCGAGAGCCTGGATCTGCGTTACTACTCCGTCATCTATGACCTGATCGACGAAGTGAAGCAGGCCATGAGCGGCAAGCTGGCCCCTGAGTATCGTCAGGAAATCATCGGTCTGGCTGAAGTGCGTAGCGTCTTCAAGTCTCCGAAGTTCGGCGCCGTTGCCGGCTGTATGGTTACCGAAGGTGTGGTCAAGCGTTCCAACCGTATCCGCGTTCTGCGTGACAACGTGGTTATCTATGAAGGCGAGCTGGAATCCCTGCGCCGCTTCAAGGATGACGTCAACGAAGTTCGCAACGGCTACGAGTGTGGTATCGCGGTCAAGAACTACAACGACGTGCGCGAAGGCGACCAGATCGAAGTTTACGAGACTGTTGAAATCCAACGGACTCTGTAAGCCGAGAGTTAGACAAAATAGGGGGCCGCGGCCCCCTTTTATCGCAGGATAGAATATGGCCAGAGAATTCAGCCGGACCCGTCGGGTCGGACAGCAGATCCAGCGTGAAATTGCGCTGATCCTGCAGCGCGAGGTGAAAGACCCGCGCATCGGCATGGTGACCGTTTCCGATGTGGAAGTGTCCCGTGACCTCAACTATGCCAAGATTTACGTCACCTTCTTGCAGCTGGAAAATGATGCAGAGCGCATCAAGGAAGGCTTGCAGGGTCTGACCGAAGCAGCCGGATATATCCGTAGTCTGCTGGGCAGTGCCATGCGTCTGCGCGTGGTGCCCGAGCTGCGTTTCTACTACGACCAGACCCTGGTCGAGGGGATGCGTCTCTCCAACCTGGTGACCAACACTGTGCGTGAAGACAAGCGTCGCATGGCCGAATCCGGCCGTGACGAAGAAGCTGAATCCGCACCGGATGACACGACAGAGGATAAAGCCTGAGATGACCCGAAGACGTCGTTTCAAGGGCCGTGATGTGCACGGCATTCTGCTGCTGGACAAGCCGACCGGCCTGACCTCCAACGATGTGTTGCAGAAGGTCAAGCGCATTTACAACGCCGCCAAGGCCGGTCACACCGGCGCACTGGATCCGCTGGCGACCGGCATGCTGCCGATCTGCCTCGGCGAGGCCACCAAGTTCTCCCAGTATTTGCTGGAAGCGGACAAACGCTATGAGGTGACCGCCAAACTGGGCGAGCGCACCAACACCAGCGACTCCGATGGTGAGGTTGTCTCTACTCGTCCGGTGAACGTGGCTGTCGGTACCCTGATCGAGGCGCTGGATCAGTTCCGCGGCCCCATCATGCAGGTGCCGTCCATGTACTCCGCGCTCAAGCACAACGGCCGTCCGCTCTACGAATATGCCCGTGAAGGCATCGAGATCGAGCGAGAAGCCCGTCCCATCACCGTATTCGAGCTCAAACTGCTGAGCTTTGAAGGTGATGAAGTGCGCCTTGAAGTGCACTGCAGCAAGGGCACCTACATCCGCTCTCTGGTGGATGATCTGGGTGAAGCGCTGGGTTGTGGCGCCCACGTGACCCAGTTGCGCCGTACCCAGGTGGCCAGCTATCCGTACGAGCGGATGCTGACGCTGGAGCAACTCGAGTGCATCTTCGAGCAGGCCAAGGCCGAGAGCATCCCGCCGCGTGAGCAGCTGGATCCGCTGTTGTTGCCGATGGATACCGCCGTGGCAAGCTTGCCCGAGGTGAACATGCTGGCGGTTGTGGCTGCCTATGTGAATCAGGGCCAGGCGGTGCAGGTAGCGGGTGCGCCGCAAAGCGGTCAGGTTCGCATGACGGTCGGCCCGGAGCGCGAGTTCATCGGGGTTGGCGAGATTGATGATGATGGCCGCGTCGCTCCCAAGCGACTGGTGCGTTATCACGACGAGGAGTGATCCTCAGGCGGTATCAGCGCGTCTTTCCCGTTTCGCCTCTTTATCGTTGCGAAAAGGGGCGGGGACGATTATGATACCGCCCTCATTTCACGGCTGAATTAGAGATTGGCTGTGAACCTTTAAACACTCTACTGGAGTATTACCATGTCTCTAAATGCTGAGATCAAAGCTCAAATCGTTGCTGACAACGCTCGTTGCGCCAACGACACCGGTTCCCCCGAAGTGCAAGTTGCCCTGCTGACTGCCCAGATCAACCATCTGCAAGGTCACTTCAAAGAGCACTCCAAGGACCACCACGGTCGTCGCGGTCTGCTGCGCATGGTTTCCCAGCGTCGTAAGCTGCTGGACTACCTGAAGCGTAAAGATTCCGAGCGTTATGCTGCTCTGATCGCCAAGCTGGGTCTGCGTCGTTAATCGACCATCAGATTTCGCGAAAAAGGGGAACCGTCAGGTTCCCCTTTTTTATTGCTCTTCAAGCCGTTGCCTGCCTCACAGAATTCGCGTCGCCGCTTACCTTTTGCATCGAATCAAGTATACTTGTGCGCGAATTTAAAGAGCCAAATTGTAAAAAGGAAATTCACGTGAATCCTATTGTAAAGTCATTCCAGTACGGTCAGCACACCGTCACTCTGGAAACCGGTGTGATGGCCCGTCAAGCCACTGCGGCCGTTATGGTCAGCATGGACGATACCTGCGTATTTGTGACCGTAGTCGGCAAGAAAGAGGCCGATCACGGCCGTGATTTCTTCCCGCTGACCGTCAACTACCAGGAGCGCACCTATGCTGCTGGTCGTATCCCGGGGGGTTTCTTCCGTCGTGAAGGCCGTCCGAGCGAAGGCGAGACCCTCATCTCCCGTCTGATCGACCGCCCTATTCGTCCGCTGTTCCCGGAAGGCTTCCTCAATGAGGTTCAGGTCGTTGCGACCGTAATGTCCGTGAATCCGGCCGTATCCCCCGACATCGTTGCCATGATCGGTGCCTCTGCTGCACTGGCCATCTCCGGTATCCCGTTTGGCGGCCCGATCGGTGCTGCTCGCGTGGGTTACATGAACGGTCAGTATGTGCTGAACCCGACCACCACCGAACTGCCGCAGAGCGATCTGGATCTGGTAGTTGCCGGTACTGCCAACGCCGTGCTGATGGTTGAGTCCGAAGCGGCCATCCTTTCCGAAGAAGTGATGCTGGGCGCCGTGGTATACGGTCATGAGCAGATGCAGACCGTGATCAATGCGATCAACGAGTTTGCCGCTGCCGTCGGCACCAAGCCGTGGGACTGGACTCCGCCTGCCGTCAACGAAGCGCTGAAAGCCAAGGTTGCCGAGCTGGCGAGCGCCGAACTGGGTGAAGCCTACCGCATCACCGAGAAGGCAGTTCGTTACGAAACCATCGCGGCCATCAAGGGTCGTGTGGTTGAGCAAGTTATCGCTTCCGGCGTGGAAGAAGATGCCAAGAAGATCGGCGAAGAGTTCCACAGCCTGGAAAGCCGCATCGTTCGTGGTCGCGTAGTACGTGGTGAGCCGCGTATCGATGGTCGCGATCCGGAAATGATCCGCGCCCTGAGCGTAGGTACCGGTATTCTGCCCCGTGCTCACGGCTCTGCCCTGTTCACCCGTGGTGAAACTCAGGCCATCGTGGTTGCCACTCTGGGTACCGAGCGTGACGCCCAGAACATCGACGAGCTGACCGGCAACCGTGCCGATCGCTTCATGCTGCACTACAACTTCCCGCCATACTGTGTCGGTGAGACTGGCATGATGGGTAGCCCGAAGCGTCGTGAAATTGGTCACGGCCGTCTGGCCAAGCGCGGCGTTGCTGCCGTGATGCCGAGCGCCGCCGAGTTCCCGTACGTGGTGCGCGTGGTCTCTGAAATCACCGAATCCAACGGCTCCTCCTCCATGGCGTCTGTCTGTGGTTCCTCTCTGGCGCTGATGGATGCCGGTGTGCCGATCAAGGCCTCCGTTGCCGGTATCGCCATGGGTCTGGTGAAGGAAGAAGAAGGTTTCGTCGTACTGTCCGACATTCTGGGTGACGAAGATCACCTGGGCGACATGGACTTCAAAGTAGCCGGTACCAGCGAAGGTGTGACCGCGCTGCAGATGGACATCAAGATCGAAGGCATCACCAAAGAGATCATGGAGATTGCGCTGAAGCAAGCTCGTGGCGCTCGTCTGCACATCCTGAAAGTGATGGACGAAGCTATCCAGGCTCCCCGTGCCCAGATCTCCGATTTCGCACCGCGTATCCACACCATCAAGATCAATCCCGAGAAGATCAAGGACGTGATCGGTAAGGGTGGTTCCGTGATCCGTGCGCTGACCGAAGAGACCGGCACCAACATCGAGCTGGATGATGACGGTACTGTTCGTATCTCCGCCGTGGCCAACGAAGCCGCCATGGAAGCGATCCGTCGCATCGAGGCCATCACTGCCGAGATCGAAGTGAACCGCATCTATGAAGGTAAAGTTGTTCGTCTGGCCGATTTCGGTGCATTCGTCAACATTCTGCCGGGCAAAGATGGTCTGGTACACATCTCCCAGATCACCGACGCTCGCGTGCAGAACGTGGCTGACCACCTGACAATCGGTGACGTGGTCAAGGTGAAGGTACTGGAAGTGGACCGTCAGGGCCGTGTACGTCTCTCCATCAAGGAAGCGAACGCCCCGACCGAAGCAGCTGCACCTGCTGCTGACGCCGCTCCGGCCGCTGAAGAAGCGCCTGCTGCAGAGTAATCTACTCGCCTGATACCGGATTGGTTCCGGTTGATGTAAAAAGTCCGGCTCCCCAATGGGAGCCGGACTTTTTTATGGGCAAAACGCGCGATAAGGGATTATTTGCCGAGGATGGCGTACTGCATCTCTTGTAAGGGGAGCACATGTCGGGCGGCTCCCAGCTTGATCGCCTCCTTGGGCATGCCAAAGACCACGCAGGATGCCTCATCCTGGGCATAGGTGTTGGCACCCGCATCCAGCATCTCGCGCAATCCCCGGGCACCGTCATCCCCCATGCCGGTCATGATGATGCCGGTGGCATTCTTGCCGGCATATTTGGCGACGGAGCGAAACAGCACATCCACCGAAGGGCGATGGCGGTTGATAAGCGGCCCGTCGACTACCTCGACGTGATAGTAGGCACCGCTGCGTTTGAGCAGCATATGCTTGCCTCCGGGGGCAATCAGCGCCAGCCCCGGGATCACCCGGTCATTGTTCTTCGCCTCCCGCACTTCTATCTGGCAGACCCCGTTCAGGCGTTCTGCAAACATGGCGGTAAATTTCTCTGGCATGTGCTGCACGATGACAATGCCGGGGCTGACTCGGGGCAAGGCTGTCAGCACGGCTTCCAGCGCCTGGGTGCCGCCGGTCGAGGTGCCGATGGCGATGAGCCGCTCGGTGGTTTGTGCCATGGCGTGCTGGTTGGGCGCCAGCATGGCATCTGCGTTGAGTTTGGTGCTGACCGGCACAGAGGAGGGCTTGCCCACGCGCTTGAGGTTGGCTTGGGCCGCGGCACGTACCGCCATGGCCAGGTCGTGGGCAGATTCTTGCAGAAAGCTTTTTATCCCCATGGTCGGTTTGGTGATGATGTCCACCGCGCCGGCAGCCATTGCCTGCAAGGTGGTCTCGGCCCCCTTTTCGGTGAGGGAGGAGCAGATCACCACCGGGGTTGGATGCTCTGCCATGATCTTGGAGAGAAAAGTGATGCCATCCATACGGGGCATCTCCACATCGAGCACGATGACGTCAGGCCACTCTTTCTTCAGTTTTTCCTGGGCAAACAGGGGATCCGATGCCGTGGCTATCACCCGGATATCAGGCTCCTGCTCCAGCACCGCTTGCAATACCTGTCTGACCACGGCGGAATCATCCACCAGCATGACCCGGATCTGCTTCATTCTCGCGACTCCCGTTGATGTGGCAGACGATGATGGCGGAGCCAGACACTGCCGTTGCTGAGCTCAAAGAGCAAGCTTCGGTGGCCGCTATGGCCAAGATGATGAGCCTTGATATCAAGGCCAAGGTGTCGGGTCAGCTGCCAGGCTGCCTGAATATTTTTGGTGGCGACATTGTTGTCGCTCTGTGCGTATTGAGGCTCGGTAAACATGTTGCCACCCCCGAACAACTTGGCCTCATATTCATGGATGGGGGCGGGATAGTGACTGGCCGCTTGCAGCAGCAAGGCGAGGGCTTCATCGGCATAGCGCCCATCCAGCTTGGCAGAGGGATTGCGCCGACTTGGCAGCATGTAGTGACACATTCCTCCCTGTTTCTGCTCCGGATGCCACAAGGTGATGGCAATACAGGAGCCCAGTACGGTTCTGACCACCACATCCTCCTTGCCAAAAAAGAGCTCTCCCGGTTGCAGGATCACCTCCCGTGCCATGACTTATCTCTTCTGATAGATGGAAGGAGAGACAAGCTGCAGGCCGTGGTGCAGGCCATGCAGGCTCTCGGCGTGGCTCACCAGCAGGTAGCCACCGGGTTTGAGTCTGGGTACCAGCCGCTGCAATACTTGCCCTTTGGTCTCCTTGTTGAAGTAGATCATCACGTTTCTGATGAAGATGACGTCAAACATGCCAATGTCCGGCAGATCCTGATTGAGGTTGATCTGCATGAACTGCACCTTATCCCGCAACTTGCGATCGATGATGAAGATGCCCTCCTGCAGGCCCACACCCTTGAGGCAATATTTCATCAAAAAGGGCAGTGGAATATTTTGCGCCCGCTCGATGGGGTAGCGACCGCTCATCGCCTGTTCCAGCACCCGGGACGAGATATCGGAGGCCAGGATCTCCCAGTTGAAGGTGCTGCGTTTTTCCGCGAGGGTCATGGCCAGACTGTAGGGCTCCTCGCCGGATGAGCTGGCAGCGCTCCAGACCCGCAGCGATTGCTCGGGCGGGAGCGCTGAGACTATCTCCCGCGTCAGAAACTCGAAGTGTTTGGGCTCCCTGAAAAAGTAGGTTTCGTTGGTGGTAAGGAGATCGAGCGCCAGCTGCAGTTCGCTGCTGCGATCGTTCATGATGAGCTGGAAGTAGTCGTCATAACTATCCAGCTCATAGTGGCAGAGGCGTTTCGCCAGTCGGCTGGCTACCAGCGCCTTTTTGGCCGGAGACAGCTCTATCCCCGCCGTTTGATGAAGCCAGCGTTGGAAACGGGAGAACTCATCATCATGCAGCTGGGTTTGATACAAAAAACAGTCCCTCTACCTGTGTGGTCGGAGACGGGAGAGGCAACGCCTCTCCCGTGACTAGAACCGGACAAAATCGCCATCGCCCGTGGGGCGTTGGACTGTGGCGGCTCGTTCCCGACTGTTGGCATTGCTCTCGTTCATGAAGCGGCCTCGGGTATTGGGGTGAAGATGCGAGGTGGCTGCTTTACCTTCTTTGGCATGGGCCTCGAGGGTAAAGAACTCCATGGCCAGCTGCAGCTGTTCAGCCTGGCTGCTCATCTCTTCTGCAGTGGCAGCCAGCTCTTCGCTGCAAGAGGCATTCTGCTGGGTAACCTGACTCAACTGGTTCATGGCCTGATTGATCTGGCTGACACCGGTGGATTGCTCAACCGAAGCGGCACTGATCTCCTGAACCAGTTCCGAGGTCTTGTTGATTGAAGGAACCATCTGATCCAGCAAACGACCTGCTTTTTCCGCCATCTCGACACTGCTGGAGGCCAGCTCGCCAATCTCCTGTGCTGCCACCTGGCTGCGTTCGGCCAGTTTGCGCACCTCCGCCGCCACTACGGCAAAGCCTTTGCCGTGATCGCCTGCCCGCGCCGCTTCGATGGCTGCGTTGAGTGCCAGCAGATTGGTCTGGTAGGCGATGTCATCGATGATGCCAATCCGTCTGGCGATCTGTTTCATGGCATCCACAGTCAGTTTGACCGCTTCTCCTCCCTCTACGGCCTCTTTGGCTGCCTTGCTGGCCATGCCATCGGTGACCTGGGCATTGTCGGTATTCTGGTTGATGCTGGCGCTCATCTGCTCGATGGAAGCGCTGGTCTCCTCCATGCTGGAGGCCTGTTCACTGCTGGATTGGCTGATCGACTGGGCGGTCGCGCTTACCTGCTCGGCGGCACTGGATAGGTTGTCAGAGGCGCCGCGCACTTCGGTGACGATGTTGGTGAGCGATGCGATGGTCTTGTTGAGTGCATCCTTGGTGGTGCCAAACACGCCGGGATAGTCCGCCTCAATCTGTTGGGTCAGATCACCTTTTGCCAAACATTGTACGACCCGGATGACGTCGTTGAGGGTGCTGTCGATCACTTCGGCAATCTGGTTGATCCCTTCTCCCATCGCCTGAAAGAAGCCGCTCTTGCCAGCAAGTTCCATCCTGCGGTGCAGCTCGCCATTGATCACGGCCTGCACAATGTCGGACATCTCTTTCTCTATCATCACCTCCTTGGTTCTGTCGGCCCATTCGACCACGGACCCCAACCGTTCACCGGTATCGTTGAAGACCGGATTGGCGATCAGGGAGAAGGTGCGCCCCCCCAGCTGGATCTGGGTACGGTAGGTGCTGTTGAGTTTGGCCAGCATGGCGCGCTGATGGCCGGGATTTTTATGAAAGCTGTCGATGTTGGCGCCCATCAGCTGATTGGCGTTGAAGCTGTATAGCTCTTTCTTGATGTCGGTCTCAGCCTGATTGAGCATGCCGGTCACTGCCTCATTCATATAGATAATGTCGAGGTTGGTATCGGCAATCATCACGTTGGTGCTGGCGCAGTCGAGTGCTTTGCGAACCAGCTGGTTCTCATGGAGCAACATCTGATTCTTTTTAATGTCGTTGCGGCTCTGTTCCAGCTTGTCGCTGAGCAAGGTGACCACCTCGTTGATGGCATGTCCTACTTCACGAAAGGGACTGTCCATACCGGAAAGATCGAGTGGTGCTGGAACCTGCTCTGCCAGGACTGCGTGTTGCAGCTGGCCGATTGCGTCGAGTAACTGGGTCCGCTGCCTCACTTCGGTGGCATTGTCTCCGAAGAGTTTTCCTAAGAGTGATTGGGTCATGAGCGTTTCCTTATGCTGCATGTCGTGGAGTATGGAGGCCTGTTCAGGAGGGTTGCAGGTTGCCTTGTGGCAACCTTGCCTGTGGCTGGGCCAGTTCGTTGAGTTGAGCCATCTCATCGAGTGACAACACTTTTCCGGTATCGATGAGGATGACGAATTTGCCGTTGACCTTGCCCATGCCACTGATGAAATCGGCCCGGATGCGGGCACCAAAACTGGGTGGGGGCTCGATATCTGCTTGTGGGATACCCAGTACTTCCGATACGGAATCGACCACAACGCCAATATCCTGACCTACAGGTTCATCGCCCTGCGGGGCCACCCCCTCAATAATGACGATGCAACTGCGTCGAGTGATGACCGAAGGTGCATTGCCAAAGCGGGCATTCAAGTCTACGACCGACACTACCGCTCCTCTGAGGTTGATTACGCCGCGAATAAAACCCGGCATCATCGGAACCGGAGTGATATTGCCGTATTCGATGATCTCTTTGACCCCCAGAATATTGATGGCGAACATCTCGTTGTTGATCAGAAATGTCAGGTACTGGGCATCGCCACTGCTCTCGTCAGCGGCCGCTGATGGCACCGTGATGTCGGTGGATGTATGCATGGTCGCCTCCGGTTAAAAGCGGACAAAATCCGCGTCATCAATGGAATGGGATGATGGTTGATTGGGCTGGCTGGCCCGTTGTGGGGGGGCGATGAAACTGCCTCTGGGAGGCATGCCCTTGTGGCCGGTTTCATTGGACCTAGTGTTGAGCTGCGCACTTTTCTCCAGAGCAAAAAAGGCCATGGTTTGCTGCAGTTCGCTGGCTTGCGAGCTCATCTCTTCGGCCGTGGCCGCCAGCTCCTCGCTACTGGCCGCATTCTGCTGTGTCACTTGATTAAGCTGGTTCATGGCCAGACTAATCTGGTTGGCTGCGCTGGCCTGTTCACCTGAGGCGGCATTGATCTCTTGTACCAGATCAGAGGTTTTGCGAATGGAGGGGACGATCCTCTCCAGCAGGTTGCCAGCCCTCTCTGCCTTGCTGACGCTGTCGGAGGAGAGCTCGCCAATCTCCTGCGCAGCGATCTGGCTGCGTTCTGCCAGTTTTCTCACCTCGGCAGCAACCACCGCGAAGCCTTTGCCATGCTCTCCGGCGCGAGCCGCCTCGATGGCGGCGTTGAGGGCAAGCAGGTTGGTCTGGTAGGCAATGTCGTCGATGATGCTGACTTTCTTGGCGATTTGCTGCATGGCGGTCACCGTCTGTTGAACGGATTGGCCCCCTTCGGTGGCCTCCAACACCGAGTTGCTGGCCATGCTGTCGGTGATCTTGGCGTTCTCGGTGTTCTGATTGATGCTGGCGCTCATCTGCTCGATAGAGGCGCTGGTCTCTTCAACACTGGCTGCTTGCTCACTGGTGGCCTGGCTCAATGCCTGCGCCGTGTTGCTCACCTGATTGGAGGCATTGGTCAGGTTGTCGGCGGCGTTGCGTACCTCTTCGATGATATTGGTCAGCGCAGTGATGGTCCGGTTGAGGCCGTCTTTGGTCTGGCCGAAAATACCTGGGTAGGGCTCATCGATCCGTTGGGTCAGATCACCCTTGGAGAGCGCGGTGGCGATGCGCATCACATCTTCCAGGCTGGTATCTGTGACATGGGAGAGGCGATTCAACAGCTCGGATACCCGTTTGATGTAGCCCTGGCGATCCTCCAGTGCAATCTTGTGGCTGAAGTCTCCCTGCTCGACGGCGGCGGTGACCAGGGTCTCGATATCCGTGATCAAGGCCCCCAGCTTCTTGACCATGTTGTTCATCGCCATCAAGAGCTGACCCGCTTCATCGTTGGATTCTATCTTGATCGATACATCCAGATTGCCATCGGCCAGACTATTGGCCACGCGCAGGGCCTGCTCAATGGGAGTAATGATGCTTTTAATCAGCAGGGTGCCAAACCAGGCGGCGAGCACGATGCCGACCGCGATAACCACCGCCATGGTTATCAACATCACGTCATACCAGGATTGCGCCGCGGTATATTCCGACTTGGCCACATTGAGCTGCAGGTTGACCAGCTCGGTGATCTTGTTGCCTATCGGGTCGATGGAGCCATAGAGGGTACCGTCAAAATTGTTCAGCATGCCGGCAATCATGCCATGCTGGGTGGCGAGGAATTTCTCCAGTTTGCCAATATCGGTATCGGCCGCGTTGAACAGGGTGCTCGCCTCGGCTGACAAGCGCTGCTCCTCCGGGGTGAGAGTGGTGGATTGGTAGTGCTGCCACTCGCTCTTGATGGTCTGCTGGGCCTGTTTTATCTGATTCAACGCCTCTTCTGCCGGGATCAGCCCCGCATTAGCCTTGTTGAGGTTGTCGATGATCGAGACGGCATAGCTGTCGGAGATGGTCTTCAGCTGCTTGAGAGGAACCACCCTGTCGTTGTACACGCGCTGTAGCCCGGTATTGCTGCTCTGCATGTTGTATAACCCGAGGCCGCCAACGGCCAGCAACAGCAGGCAGAGCAGGCAGAGCAGCACGATGAGGCGCAATTTGATGGTGGAGTTTTTAAACATGATGGCCCCCTCAGTTGAGGCTGGATTGAGGTTGGTTGCGCGACACCGTCAAGTTGTTGAGCTGACAGGATTCCAGGGTGATCGCGTGCTGGATGAGCGAGGGAATGTCGAGGATCAGGGCGACCTCTCCTCCCCCCAGAATGGTGGAGCCACTGATGCCCTGCAGGCGCTGGAACAATTTCCCCAACGGTTTGATGACGGTCTGGAATTCTCCCAGCAGTTCATCCACCACCAGTCCGGATTTTTTGCCTGCATGGCTGACCACGACAATGTTCTCACGCCGCCCCTTGCTGCCATTGGTATCGAAGTAGTGTTGCAGGCGGATAAAGGGCAGCACCTCGCCACGCAAATTGATGTAATTGCGCCCCTGGGTGTCGGCCAGTGAACTCTGGGTCAATTCAACGCACTCGATCACCATATCGAGTGGAATGACGTAATGGGTATCGCAGACTCGCACAAGGAAGCCGTCGATGATGGCGAGGGTCAGCGGCAGGCGGATCTGCACACGGGTGCCTTTTCCAGGGATGCTGTCGAGATCGACCGTGCCGCGCAGGGCAGTTATGTTGCGTTTGACGACATCCATGCCCACCCCGCGACCGGAGAGGTTGGTGATCGCCTCGGCGGTGGAGAACCCCGGCTCGAAGATCAGGTTGTATATTTCCTGATCCGTCAGCGTGGTGGTTGCGCTGATCAGACCGCGTTCGATGGCTTTTTGCTGGATCCTGGCTTTGTTGAGACCGGCGCCGTCATCCCGAATTTCGATGACGATACTGTTGGAGTCGTGATAAGCGTTGAGATTCAGGGTGCCGCGGGGGGATTTGCCTGCCAGCAGCCGTTGTTCTGCCGATTCGATACCGTGATCCATCGAGTTTCTGACCAGATGCATCAGCGGATCGCCGATCTTCTCTACCACCGACTTGTCCAGTTCGGTCTCGGCTCCGGAGATCACCAGAGTGATATCCTTATTCAGCTCTTGGCTGACATCGCGCACTACCCGCTGGAAGCGGTTGAAGGTATCGCCGATAGGCACCATTCGCAGGCGCAGCGCGCTGTCGCGGATCTCTTCCACCAGCATGGCAATGACCGAGGTGGCTTCCTGTAGCTGGCTTTCTCGGGTGCGTTGGGCCAGCAGATTGGCCCCTGAACTGGCGACCACCAGCTCACCGACCAGATTGATCAGGTCGTCCAGCTTGTCGGCATGCACCCTGACGTAACGACCTTCTTTGCTCTTGCTCTCCTTGGTCTGGTTCTGCTTTTTCAGGGCGGCATCGACTACGGCTTCATTGACGGCACCCTGCGCAATCAGGATCTCCCCGAGTTTGGGCGCTTGCTCAGCCGGGGTCGCTTGCTGTGCCTGCAGACCGTTTGCCAACTCCTCTGCGGTTAACGCGCCGGTGTTGACCAGCAACTGCCCCAGCATGGAGCTATCTTCCGGCAGCGACTCGATCAGGTTGATGAACTCGGCGATCTTGCTGTGGGGCGGCAAAATGGTGATCTGGCAGTCATCTCTAACAAATTCAAAGACATCGCTGATGGCTGCCTTGTCTGCCTGCGAGTCGAAGTCTATCTCGTATCCGAGGTAGCAATTCTCAGGATCGAACTGCTCCCAATCCGGTAGTCCTTGATGGATGGTTTCCACTGAGCAGAGGGTTCCGAGTGTGCCGAGATAGCGCAGAAATGCGGCGGGATCCATGCCGTTGCGCAGTACATCTGGACCAAAACGCAGGGAGATATGCCACAAGGAGGCTGCGCTAGTAATCCCTCCCTCTTTTTCGATTTTTGGTTCAGGTGTATGCACCGTATCTGGCAGCGTGGTATGGGGGGGCACTGATGACGGGTGAGGGCGAGCCTCAGCCGTTCATCCTGTTTGGCATCGTCATCACTCAACGTGCTGCCCTGTTCCGCAACGACACTGATGAGCGTCTGGATGTGGTCACAGCTCTCCAGCAGATCCTTGATCAGAGAAGAGGTGACGGTGAGCTGCTGATTGCGGATCTGGTCGAGCAGATCCTCGACGATATGGGTAAACCCGACGATGGGCTGCAGACCAAACAGGCCAGCCGATCCTTTGATGGTGTGAGCAGCCCGGAAGATGGCACCAATCAGCTCGCTATTGTCAGGGTCAGCCTCCAGTGAGAGCAGCGCTGACTCCATCTCTTCGAGCAACTCGCGTGCCTCGGCGATATAGGTTTGTAAAGCCTGATCAAGATCGATGCTCACGGTGACTCCTTGTCATGCTGGCTCAGGGCCGTTCGCCATGGGTGATGAGGGTGGGGTCGCCAAAAAAGGCCGAGAGCTGGCACAGCTCCAGCAGTTCAAGCACAACATGGCTATGCCAGACCAGCGCCAGGGAGGTGCCTTGCTGCAGTGCGGTTTTCTTTGCCGCCAGCAGCAGTTGCAGCCCGGCGCTGTCTATCTCGGATACCGCCGCCAGATTCAGCTCCAGTTCGCGCCCCTGATGCAATAAGGGCGAAAGGGCCTCTTTCAGCTCGCTGACCGTATAGATGGTGATCTCGTCCGGCAGGGTCACCACCACCTTGTTGTCGAGCCGCTCACTCTGTAGTTGCATGATGCGCTCCGGATCACGGCATGATGAGCTTGGCGACTGCGGCCAGCATCTGTTCGGGCTGGAAGGGTTTGACCACCCAGGCTTTGGCTCCCGCGGCTTGTCCCTCCTGCTTCTTGCTGTCCTGAGACTCGGTGGTCAGCATGATGACAGGGGTAAATTTGTAGTTGGCCAGCTTTTTGGCCTCTTTGACGAAGGTGATGCCATCCATGTTCGGCATATTGACGTCACTGATGATCAGGTTGATCTTCTTGCCATCTAGTTTGTTGAGCGCATCTTTGCCGTCAGAGGCTTCCATGACCTCATAACCGGCTCCCTTGAGGGTCATGCCCACGACTTGGCGAATAGTTGCCGAGTCATCCACGATCAGGATCGTTTTGCCCATATCTCTCTCCTAGAAAAATGTGATGTCGGCGCTGCTTGGTTGCGCGTTGACAGAACGGGTGGTGCGACCATGGTGAATATTGCGCTGTTCGTCGGTGGCGTATGAGAGCTCCATCTCTGCCAGCCAGCGATTGGCATCGATCTGGATTGGCCCTGTCGCATTGCTGCTCTGCTCTGAAGCAACCAGATGGCTTGAGAGGCTCTCCATGTTTTGTCTGACGTGGCTGAGGATCTGGCTGACCCTGTCTTGAAATTGCAGCGAGACAATGACGCTGGAGATTTCGCGATGGATATCTGTGCTCTCGTTTTGCAGCAGGGAGGCGGATTCCGCCAGGCTGTCAGTGGCATGGCGAAAACGGGCCAGCACCTGTTCGATTGTCTGCTCCGAATTGAGCGCTGAGGCGTGATCCCGTGCGGCAGCATTTTCGGCAATCTGGAATGCGCGGCCGATAGCAGTATTGATGGTGTCTACCTTGTCGGTCATCTTCTGGGCGGTTTCGCTGGAGAGGCGGGAGAGGTTGCGCACTTCATCAGCGACCACAGCAAAGCCACGGCCTGCTTCCCCTGCACGAGCCGCTTCAATGGCGGCGTTGAGGGCCAGCAGGTTGGTCTGGGAGGCGATTTTGGCCACATCCATGGCCATGGTATTGAGCTCTATGGTGTAGGTGGTCAGGCTTTTTATCTCACCCAGCATGGCGTCCCGATTGGCCTGGGCGGAATGCAGGATGGCAACCACTTCATTGAGCTGCTGCTGGCTCTCGCTCAAGACTCCAGCCATGCCACGAGAATTGGCATCACCCAATTCTCCGGCTGCCAGATGAGAAGCATTGACTGCTTCTTCCAGCTTGTTGGCCAAGCCGCTGAAGCGTTGAGTCAGGTCAATCATCGCGGCTTCGGTTTGTTGACGAGAGCTTTCAATTTGCTGGGACCAGATGGGGAGTGCCTTCTCGCACACCTGTTCGAGCCCGATGATGGAGTGGGCGAGAGGATCGGTTGCGACGGTTTGTTCCTCTCCTGCACGATATCGGAGTGTGTGCTGGTGGAAGTGACTCGATGTCCAGAGCGCGGCGGCAATGGCAACCAGCACATTGAGCAGCAGATAGAGAGGTGACAGCGCATCGGCAAGCTGCAGCAACAGGCAGCTCAGCAGAGCAAGACCGATGCAGCAAATCCAGCAAACCGGTTCCCAAAGCGGTGTGTTCACGCCACTTTTGTGTTGTGCCATACGTAGCTTATCCCTGTGCAATTATTTGGTAAGAGGTAAAGGCGCAGGACCGAAACAGTCATGGTGCCCCTTGACGCTCTTTTCTTTATTTATAGTTGGCACAATAAGGTTAGCGGAAAAAAATTAATTGGCTGCAAATCGGAGTTGTTTGTATCAGCGATTGCCGTATCAAGCGGCTTGCGAGGTGGGGGGGCAGAGCTAGGTGGGGATGAAAAGGAGAGAAGGAGCCTGAGGATTCAGGCTCCTGATGAGGATCAAGCCTCGTTGGCGTGAGCCTTCTGGCAACCTTCAACTGCGTGGGCAATCAGTTCCAGCGCGCTCTTGTCACACGGGGGCAGTTCGGCATCGCACGCCTTGATAGGGGTGACGCGATCGCCCCACTTGATGATGGCGGCGCCCCAGGTCAGACCGGCACCGAAGGCTGCGGTCAGCAGATAGGAGTTCGGCTTGACGCGGCCCTGTTCCAGCGCTTCGCACAGGGCGATGGGCACGGTGGCGGCGGAGGTGTTGCCGTAGTTTTCGATGTTGACCATTACCTTCTCCATCGGCGCGTTCATCCGCTTGGCGAGGGTTTCGATGATGCGGATGTTGGCCTGATGGGGGACGATCAGGTCGACCTGCTCCGGCGCAATGCCAGCCTGCGCCAATACAGTGCTGGTGGCTTCCCCCATGCCGCGCACGGCGCGTTTGAAGATCTCCGGCCCTTCGAAGTTGAAGGTGAACAGCCCATCGATATCGGCAAAACGCACCCGATCGGTACCGAAGTTCGGTACGTGCAGGATCTCCCGCGCTTCGCTGTCGCAGCCGAGCTTGTTGGCGATCAGGCCACACTCCTGCTCGCTCGCCTCGATTACCACGGCACCGGCACCATCGCCAAACAGCACGGCGGTATCGCGGCGCGCCCAGTCCAGCAGGTAGGTGAGGCGCTCGGCACCAATCACCAGCACCTTCTTCATCATGCCGGTCTGCACCAGCGAGGTGGCGACCGAGAGAGAGTAGACGAAACCGGTGCAGGCCGCGTTGAGGTCAAACACGGCGGCATTGACGGCGCCCAGCTTCTTCTGCACCGCAGAGGCGGCACTTGGCAGCAGGTTGTCCGGGGTGGCGGTCGCCAGGATGATGCCATCGAGATCGCTCGCTTCCAGACCTGCGCAGGCCAGTGCACGGCGACCGGCCAGGGTGGCGAGATCCGAGGTGCTGACATGGGAGATCCGGCGGGCCTTGATGCCGGTGCGCGGATAGATCCACTCGTCTGACGTATCCATGATGGTGCTGAGGTCGTCGTTGGTCAGCACAGAGGGAGGCAGGCATTTGCCCCAGCCGGTGATATTGGCGTATTTCATCTTGTTACCGCTTCTCAAAGTGGATCGCCCGCGGGCGGAAAATCGTGCAATTATGCCGTACGAGACAACCACTGTCATCTTGTGGTCATGGTTATGTGCGGGGGGATCCGCTGTGTCATCTGGTCGCAAAGGGCTGCAACGTGCTGAACATGGCAGGAAATTTTGCTTAAAACGCGGGACTCCTCTGCCCTAAGATAGGCGTTTCCCCACCGATGAGGGTATCTCCTTGCTCAGAGCCAATCTCAACTTGTTGCCGACCCTCAAGGTGCTGCTGGATACCCGCAATATCAGCCGCGCCGCCGAGCTGTTGCACCTGAGTCAGCCCTCCATCAGCAAGCAACTTGCCCAGTTGCGCAGCGAGTTTGACGACGAGTTGCTGGTGCGGGAGGGGCAACGCTGGCTGCTGACGCCACGGGCCGAACTGTTGGCCGCCCAGCTGGCGGCTTCTCTCGGTGCGCTGGAGCGGCTCTACGAGGCGCCCGGATTTGACCCGAGCCGCTGCGAGCGGGTATTTCGACTCGCCTCTTCTGATTATGTTGCCCAGCATATCCTGCCCGATATCTGTGCCGCGCTCGCCAAAGAGGCGCCGTTGGCGGCGCTGGAGTACAGCCTGTGGGACAAGCGTCTGCTGCCGCAGCTGTGGCAGTCCGAGCTCGATCTGGTCTCTACCATCACCGAGCAGGTACCGGAGCAGATCCGTGGTCTGCATCAGGGGGAAGATCGGCTGGCGGTGCTGATGGGATGTCACCACCCGCTGGCAGGCAAGACGCTTAATCTCGATGACTATCTCGCCTGGCCTCACCTGCAGGTGAGTGGCGGTGGCGACAAGGACAGCCCGGTGGAGCAGGTATTGGCGCCGCAGGGACTGAGTCGGCGCTGGTTTGCCAGAGTACCCTTCTTTCAGGCGGCAGTGGAGGTGTTGCTGCGCACCGATTGCCTGATGACAACCCCGGCCCATATCGCCTGGCAGCTCTCCTGCGGCCATGAGCTCACCTTTGTCGATCTGCCATTTGCTACCCGCGACCAGCAGTATCATCTGCTGTGGCATCAGCGCCACCATCAGGATCCGGCCCACCGCTGGTTTCGCGAGCTGGCCTACCCATTCCTGCGGGATCACCTGCAACGTACCGTCGGCGAGAGTCGCAAGCTGCTCGGTCTCGGCGGTTAGCCGCAGTCAGTTGTGTGGTGCCATAGCCATTGGTTATGGAATCTATTCATAACTTTCACTACTGGCATAATGGCTCAGCCCGTACCCTGAATGCAGGTCATCATATCGAGCATATAAAGAGGAAATGCATGGAACTGACGAGTTGGCTGGCACTGGCCGCAATCTGCGTGATGGGGGCCATCAGCCCGGGGCCGAGTCTGGCGCTGATCATCCGCAACACGGTGCAGGGCGGGCAGGGGCATGGTGTCGCCACTGCGCTCGGCCACGGCCTCGGGGTTGGTATCTATGCGCTGGTCACCGCGCTCGGCCTCTCCATTTTGATCACCCAGACCCCAATCCTGTTTGATCTGATCCGCTACGGCGGTGCTGCGTTTCTTGCCTGGCTTGGGGCGAAAGCCCTGCTGGCAAAACCAGCCAGTGGTGAAGCGAGTGAAGAGGTGCACCAGCTGCGTGGTCGGCAGGGAGCCTTTGAAGGTTTTATGGTGGCCTTTCTCAATCCCCAGCTGGCGGTCTTCTTCATCGCCCTGTTTAGCCAGTTTGTGCGGGCCGATACCGGCTGGAGCGAAGGTGGCATCATGATGCTCACCGCGGGCGGGATCGATGCCGTCTGGTACGTGCTGGTGGCGCTGGTGCTCTCGCGCGGGCCTGTGCTGGCATGGCTTAAAGCCAAATCCTTTGTGATCGATAAGGTGAGCGGGCTGGTGCTGCTCGGGCTGGCACTCAAGGTGGTTATCTAATCCTGCATTTTGCGGATACCTTAAGCGGGATCAAGGCATGCGGGTGGTGAATGGGCTAGAGTAGCGCCCATTTGCTGTCCGCCCTGATCCCGAGACCATGCACCAGAACAAGCACCCGTTAAGCCACAACAACCGGTTGGAGCTGCTGGCTCCGGCCAAGAACCTCGCCTACGGCATCGAAGCCATCAACCATGGTGCCGATGCCATCTACATGGGCGGTCCTGCCTTTGGCGCCCGCAGTGCGGCGGGCAACTCCATCGAGGATATCGAAGCGCTGGCACGTCACGCCCACCGTTTCGGCGCCCAGGTCTTTGTCGCCTTCAACACCCTGCTGCATGATCATGAGCTGGAGCAGGCCCGGCGGCTGACCCACCAGATCTACGAAGCCGGTGCCGATGCGCTCATCGTGCAGGATATGGGACTGCTGGCGCTGGATTTGCCTCCCATCGCGCTCCATGCCAGTACCCAGACCGACAACCGCACGCCGGAGAAGGTGAAGTTTCTGCAGGATGTGGGTTTCTCTCAGGTGGTGCTGGCGCGCGAACTGTCCCTTGCGCAGATCCGCGAGATCAGCGTGGCGACCAATGTGCAGCTGGAGTTCTTTATCCACGGTGCGCTCTGTGTCTCCTACAGCGGCCAGTGCAATATCAGCCATGCCCGTACCGGCCGCAGTGCCAACCGTGGCGAGTGTGCCCAGCTCTGTCGCTTGCCCTGCTCGTTGCAAAAGCCGGACGGTGAAGTGCTGGTGGCCGACAGCCACCTGCTGTCGCTCAAGGATATGGATCAGACCGACAACCTGGAGGCCTTGATCGAGGCGGGGATCCGCTCCTTCAAGATTGAAGGGCGCCTCAAGGGGCTCGACTACGTCAAGAACGTTACCGCCTGGTATCGCCAGAAGCTCGACGCCATTCTGGATAGCCGCTCCGATCTGGTGGCCGCCTCGGCGGGTCGTTGCAGCTACAGCTTCACGCCTGACCCCAAGAAAAGTTTCAACCGCGGCAGCACCGATTACTTCCTCCATGGCCGTCATCAGGGTATCGACTCCACCAAAAGCCCGAAATATGTGGGCGAGCCGCTGGGGCGGGTCACCAGGGTGACCCGTGACGGTATCGAGATCGATGGCAAACAGGTCACCCTCAACAACGGCGACGGTCTGGGCTTCTTCAAGCCGAATAACGAGCTGGTGGGGATGCGTCTCAACAAGGTCGAAGGTAAGCAGTTACTCCTGTCTGAACGCATGCCGGGGCTGAAGGTGGGGACCGAAATCTACCGCAACCACGATCAGGCGTTCAGCAAGATGCTGGAGAAGGCGAGCGCAGATCGCCGCATCCGGGTCGATATGGTGCTGGCAGAATGCGATGAGGGCGTGAGCCTCACGCTCACCGACGAACAAGGCATCAGTGCCGCAGTGACCCTGCCTTGTGACAAACAGCCTGCCGACAACCCGGAGCGGGCGCTGCAACAGGCGCGTGACCAGCTCGGCAAACTCGGCAATACCCTGTTTGTGGCGCGCAAGATTGAGTTGGCATTTACTCACCCGCTATTTATCGCCGCATCACAGCTCAACGGTTTGCGCCGGGAGGGCATCGCCGCGCTGGAGGTGGCGCGAGTGGCCAGCTACCAGCGCCCCGAGCGACGCATCGCCCTGCGGGATATCAGCTATCCCCAGCACCGCCTCTCCTACCTTGGCAACGTGCTGAACAGCGCCGCCGAGCAGTTCTTCCGCGAACACGGGGTGGAGCGCATCGCTCCCGCCTATGAGGCGAACAAGGAGGAGCGGGAAGTGGTGCTGATGATCACCAAGCACTGCATCCGCTATAGCCAGAACCTCTGCCCGAACGAGGTGCCCGGTCTCAAGGCCGAGCCGCTGGAGCTCAAGATGGGTAAAGACACCTTCCGCCTGCGTTTTGACTGTAACCGCTGCGAAATGCATGTGATGGGCAGCCTGAAACGCTGATCAATGAGCCCCTTTCTCCATCCGGAAAGGGGCAATTTTTATCGCAGGTTCTCTGCCTACCCTCCTTTAATTGTCCCTCTCCAGCGCCAGCAGCGTTTTTTTAATCTCCAATCCCCCCGCATAGCCGGTCAGGCTGCCGTTTTGGCCGATCACCCGATGGCAGGGGACGATGATCGAGAGCGGATTGCGGCCATTCGCCGCGCCCACTGCCCGCACCGCATCGGGTTTGCCGATGGTGCGAGCGATATCGCTGTAGCTGCGGGTCTCGCCGTAGGGGATGTCGCACAACGCTTGCCATACTGCCTGCTGAAAGGCGGTGCCACGGGCGGCAAGGGGCAGGGAGAAGCGCTGCAAGCGACCGGCAAAATAGGCGTCAAATTCGGCGAGGAAGGGAGCCAGCGCTTCGTGATCTTGCTGCCAGCTACTCATATCGGGCAGTGCCCGCAGGCCCGTCACAAAGTCCACGTGCACCAGACCGGATTCATTGATGGCGACCAGCAGATCGCCGCAGCGGGTCGGCAGGATATCGTAGCGGATCATGGTGTTATCTCCTGTTGTTGGGTATCTGGCTGTTGTTCGTTGCCAGTGGCACGGAGTAGCAAATCGGGCGCTTCGCTCATGGCGTGCCACAGCCAGCTGGCCGCATAGCTGCGCCACGGTTGCCACGCCGCACTTTGCGCCAACACCTCTTTCACCGGCAGCTTGGTGCCGCCTCCGAGTGCCTTTTGCAGCACCAGATCGGAAGCGGGGAAGGCATCGGTATCCATCCCGCAGCGCAGCCGCCAGTAAGAGACCGTCCAGGGGCCTATGCCCGGTAGTGCCAGCAACTGCTCGTCACTGGCTGTCGTGAGGGTCAGCTCGCCACTGGCCAGCGCCTGTGCCACGCCCCGCAGGGTGCGAATGCGGCTGCCGGGCATGCCGATACCGTCGAGATCGAGTTCGCACAACTGGGCGGGGGTCGGTAGTTGCGCCACCCCGAATTGCGCCTCGGTACGGGCTACCAGTCGCCCGAGTATGGTGATGGCTCCCTTGACCGACACCTGCTGGCCGACGATGGCGCGCAGCATCACCTCGTATTCGTCCCAGCCACCCGGCAGCCGTACACCGGGCCAGCACGCCTGCAAGCGGGCGAGCAGCGGGTCCTGACCGAGCAGATCACCGATCCGCTGCATGTCGGCATCGAGATCCCACATCCGGCGCACCCGATAGAGCAGATCGGGCAGCGCCGCGAGCGGCAGATCATGGACGGTAAGCTGCAGGCTGTGCCCCTTGCCCTGCGCGATACGCACTAGCGCGACCTGATCGCCGACTCGGTAGCGCCGCTCATACACCTCGCCATCTACCCGCTCCAGTCCGGGGATCGCCCGTAGCCGATAGAACGCCAGCATGGCCGCCACGTCATATGGGGGGCGATAGGGCAGTTGCAGGGTCAGGGGGGCGCCGCGGGGCTGCGCGCTCATGTGCTCTGGCGCATGATCCTCTTGTTGGCGCAGGGTGCGCGGGGCCAGTCCGTAGGCGTTGAGCCAGGCGTCATTGAAGCGGCGGATGCTGGCAAAGCCGGCGGCAAACGCGATGTCGGTGATGGGCAGCCCGGTTTCAGTCAGCAGCCTTTTTGCGAGCAGCAGGCGGCGCGTCTGCTCCACCTGTTTTGGTGAGGCGCCGAGATGTTGCTCGAACTGGCGGCGCAGGGTGCGTTCGCTGATCCCGGCCTCAGTGGCCAGTTTGGCGAGCGTGCCCTCCGCCAGCTCGCCGCGATCGATGCGTGCCAGCAGACGTGCCAGTTCAACCGGCAGATCGCCACGGGCGGCGGGGGCCAGCTCAGGGCGGCAGCGCAGGCAGGGTCGCAGCCCATACTGCTCGGCGGCCGCGGCGCTTTGGAAGTAGCGCACATTGTGCTCGTGCGGTGGCCGTGCCGGGCAGACCGGCCGGCAGTAGATGCCGGTCGAGAGCACGCCGGTAAAGAAGCGGCCATCGAAGCGAGAATCGCGGGCGAGCCGTGCGGCGTGACACTGCTCGCGGCTGAGGGTGTTGATCACCTCATCCGGTGACGACTCTGGGCTGGGCTTTGCATTCATGGTGTTGGCGGCTTTGCTGGAATAGATAGCAAGAGAGTAAGGGGGCTCGGGGGCTGTGACTAGCCAGAAACGGACAGGGATAGCAAAAATTGGCCAAAGGTTTTTTTGCTCTTTCATTGCACGGCCGGGTTTCACTCTTCGTCACGCTGCTATTCATATGTCGCGGCTCGACAGAAGGGGGCATAACGGACGGGTCGTAGGCACGATTGGCCTAGCTTTATTTGCTTAGCGAGATTAGTGGCGGCGAAAACTGCTTAAAAATTAATAACAGATCACATAACTATCTTTTTTACATTGAGTGTGGTGATTTTGTGTTGTTCAATCGAGTTAGTTAATTTTTGATGATTATTAAGTCATCACATCTGCGGCCTTAGGCCGACCAATAACAACAACACTTGCCAAGGATGATAAGTGAACGACTGTAAGGCATGGCCCCATTGCCGTGGGTTTAGTCTGATCGAGTTGTTGATCGCCATGACGGTTGTCAGCATTCTCGCGGCCATCGCGTTGCCAGCGTATCAGGGTTATCTGCAACAGGGACGTCGTTACGAAGCGCAGCAACAATTGCTGGAGCAGGCGCTCGCCCTTGAACGTATCTATACCCAACAGGGCCGTTATCCAGACACGTTTGATACCCATTCCAACACGGATTTCTACCAGTTCAGCTACAGCCAGCAAGATGCTGGCGACTACCTGCTCAAAGCCATTCCAACGACGCGACAACAGGATGAGTGCGGCACTCTGACCCTCGATCAAACCGGTTATCGCGCGGCCAATCGCCATGACTGCTGGGGATCATAAGATGAACGTGCGCGGATTTACTCTGATTGAGTTGATGATCACGGTCGGCATCGCCGCCATTTTGCTATTGGTCGGGTTGCCCTCCATGAGTCAGCGCCTCGCGGCCGAACGGCTCGATCGCAGTGCGACCGAACTCGC
Organism: Aeromonas sp. 6P; assembly: GCF_051919525.1. NCBI lineage: Bacteria > Pseudomonadati > Pseudomonadota > Gammaproteobacteria > Aeromonadales > Aeromonadaceae > Aeromonas > Aeromonas sp. 6P. The sequence goes on from NZ_JBQBEO010000002.1 coordinate 937,430, forward strand.
GTCAGCCTACCGCTTTGCCCGCAGCGAAGCGGTCAAGCTGACCCTGCCGGTGGTACTGCAGGGCACCGAGAACGGTGGCTGGGAGGTGATGGCTGACAGCAAGTTGCTGCGTCAGGCGGCAGCACCTGCTGGCGGAGTGGTGATCAAGCCGTTTGACCCCATCCAGATCGCGCCAACCGGCAGCAGCAGCCACGCCGAGATCATTCTGGCCAATCGCCTCGGTGAGCAGCGGGTGCTCTGCGTGGCCCCGAGCGGCCAGCTGCTGCAAGGGAGCTGTTCATGAGACACGCTGCACTTGCCCGCCAGCAGGGCTTCAATCTGGTGGAGATCATGGTCTCCATGGTGTTGGCGGTGATGGTGTTTCTCGGTCTCGCCAAGGGGCAGGTGGTCTCGTTGCAGCAGGCGCATTACAGCTTGCAGAGCACGCTGGCCACGATCGAGGCGAGCAACAGCGTGGAGCAGATCTGGAGCTCGCTGTGTGAAGTGCAGCGCAAGCCCGAGCGGTTCACCCAGGCCGATTTTCTTGCCCGCTTCACCCTGCAGGATGGCCACCGGTTGGTGCTACCGAACCGTTATAGCGACAACTTTGTGGTCGCTATCGAGTGGCAGGATGAGCGGGTCTCCGGCGCCAAGCGGGTGGAGCTGAACGCAGGATTTCCGCCCTTATGCTGAGCGTCCCCTCACGGCAACGAGGTGTCAGTCTCGTCGAGCTGATGATCTCCATGGTGCTCGGTCTGATGCTGATGCTGGCGATTTTTGCCGGTTACGCCCCGATCAAGAGCACGGTCGAGCAGAGCAAGGCGTTGGAGCAGGCGAACGAAGTGCTGCGCTTTGCCACTCTCACCTTTACCAACAGCATCAAGCAGGCGGATCAGCTGATAGCAGTGACCCCTGAGCGCCTGACGCTGGCCTTCAAGGTAGAGGGGGGCAGTCCGGTGCTATCCTGCCTTGGCAACCAGAAAACCGCCGATTTTACCGAGCAGTACCGCTTCACGCCGCCAGTACTCAGTTGCGATGACGGAGATGGCCCGCGCCTGTTGCTGGCCCATCTTCAGGATCTTGAATTCGTCCAGCAGGGGGCAGTGGTCAATATCCGCATCTTGCCCGAAGGGCTGCCGAGCTATCTGGCACCGGGAGTAGAGGTGCAGGTGGCCCGCCGTAAGGCGGTCTGGGAGGCAGCGTTGGCCACATCCGGTGCCAACGCCACAGCAGGGGGAGCGGGATGAACAAGGGATTGCAGGGGCAGCGGGGAGCCGTACTGCTGGTGGTGCTGGTGGTGAGCCTGCTGTCGAGTCTGCTGGTGTTTACCAGCATTCAGGAGAACCAGTTGCAGACTCGCCTGAGCGGCAATTTTCACAAGAAGATCAATGCGCAGCTCAGTGCCGAGCAGGGGATGAACGACAGTTATCGCGCCCTGCATCAGGCCCTTGGCGCCGAACCTAGGATAGAGTGGGCTCAACTGGTGCAGAAGGTGCCAAGCAATGGCGAAGGAGCCATGGCGGGCAGCCGCTTTCGCATCGAGCAGCTTGATGCCTCCGCCGGCAGCAAGCTGGCGTTGCAGAGCCATGGCCGCTATCTGGAGGGGAATGCCAGCCTCAACGCGCTGTTTGCCCTTAAGCGCGAGCCGGGTAATCTCATCTTTCAGGATTCGGTGGTGGCGTGTGAAGGGCTAAGCCTCTCCGGTAGCGGTTTTATCGACAGCTACGATTCGCGCAAGGGGGCGTACAAGGAGTCTGTTTCCGGGACTCTTAATCAGGGGCAAAACGCCAAGGTGGCGACTGTCAGCGACAAGGCCAATGTAGTGCTCGCCGGGCACTCCCCCATCTGGGGTGATGTGCGGGCGACCGGCTCGGTGACCTTGAACGGCTCTTCACCTGTTGCAGGTAATGTACTTGCTGGCGGCGATATCACCATTTCTCCCTCTGATGGGGTCGTCAGGGTTGAGGGCAGCGTAAACGGGAGTGGAAATTTTGCCTTGCAAGGGGGGCATATTGCCGGAGCTGTTGCAATCAATGGTGATGTCTCTATGGGTCATGGCACAAGCATTGCTGGCGACAAGTTGAACTATGGTGGGAACGGGGCATTCCTTGATGCCAAGCATCAGAAGTATCTGGATCCCCAATACCGCACTCATCCCAAGCTGCCACCGGTAGCCGGGCAGGTGTGTGACCCGCTCAATGTGGCCGCGCTGCCCAAATCGTTCCCTCCTGCAACGCTGCCCATCAATGGCCCGCTGACGCTCGGGGCCACCCAGCAGATGGTGCTGACCACGGATCCTGCCACTGGCTCGGTCACCAGCAACAACCAGCATAAGCCCGGGCTGCCGCTACCCGGCAAGGGGGAGTTGTTTGGCAAGGAGCAGACCGTTTACAAGCTCGACAGTCTCAATATGGGGGCCGATGCCAGTCTCACCATCAAGGGGGATGTGGTGCTGCTGATCGACAAGGATTTCACCATGACTGGCAGCAACAAGTTGACGGTGAGCGAGGGCAGTAGTCTGACCCTGATCGTCAGCGGCAAGGTCGATCTTGGGGCCGGTGCTGAGGTGACGGCAGCCAAGCAGGGGCTGACCGCTGGCGGTACGCCTGCTATCTCCATCTATTCCGCCTATAGCGGCAAGGATGGGATCAAGCTGTCGGGCAATACCCCGCTCTATGCCGCCCTCTATGCCCCGCTGACCGAGATGCAGATCAGCGGAAGTGGCGGTCTGTACGGGGCGGTGCGGGCAAAATACCTGACCGAGAGTGGCGCGGGCGGTGTGCACTATGACGAGGCGCTGGGCATGGCAGATCTGGGGGACGATCAGGGGCCGCCGCCGACACTGGCGCTGCGGCAGTGGCACTTTGTGCAGTGAGGCTGGCGAGCCGCTAAAAAGGATCGAACGGGGCGCGCAACTGTGAGAAGGTGGAGATCTGTCCACCCAGCCATTCACTGTTGAGGAGAGCTCCATGCCAGGCCCCGCTCGCGCCGGTGCCCTGATCTATGCCAAGGATCCGGGCCTGCTGACCCACTTTTACCGTACATTGCTGCAGATGGTGGTCTGCAGTCAGGATGAGCAGCTGGTGGTGCTGGAAAACAGCGATATCCAGCTGCTGATCCACGCCATTCCCGAGCCTTATGCCGGGCAAGTTGTTATCAAGCGGCCGCCAGCACTGCGGGAAGAGGGGGCCATCAAGCTGTTCTTCACCGTATCCAGCCTCGCCTGGGCGGAAGCGAAGGCGGCGGATCTCGGCGGCGGTTTGCTGCCACAGCAGTGGACAGGGCCCGGCTTTGTGGTGCGCAACGCCTTCGATCCGGAGGGCAATATCCTGCAACTGCGCGAGTTGCTGGGTTCCCCTGATCCTCTCTGAATTTTCTCTTTTGACAGCATGGTGGTGGCGGCCTGCTGTGCCATGCACCGCCATAAAAACGGGGCCCTGTAGTGGTCAACTAAAAAGGGCCCCGCTCTGCTGTTAGCTTACTGCGCTCATTACTTCAGGTAGCGCTGTTCCAGATGCTGGCGCAGCCAGTGTGGGTTGAGCGCTTCACCGGTGGCGCGGCGCACCAGCTCGTCGGTGCTGTGCAGACTCCCCTGTGACCAGATGTTGCGTCCGAGCCAGCCGAAGATCTCCGGCAGGCGGCCCGCCGCGATCACCTCACCCATGCTGCCCAGCTCTTTTTCGAGGGCAAAACGCAGCTGGGCGGCATACATGGCACCCAGGGTGTAACTCGGGAAATAGCCAAACGAGCCGTCGGTCCAGTGAATATCCTGCATGCAGCCATTGCGGTAGTTGCCCTTGGTGGAGAGCCCCAGCCACTGCTGCATCTTGGCGTCCCACAGCTCGGGGATGTCGGCCACCTCGATCTTCCCTTCCACCAGATCGCGCTCCAGCTCGTAGCGCAGGATAACGTGGGCCGGATAGGTCACCTCGTCGGCATCGACCCGGATAAAGCCCGGCTCGACCCGGCTGTAGAGCTTGGCCAGATTGTCCGGCGCAAATGCCGCCTGCTCGCCGAAGTGGTGACGAATACGTGGCGCCAGCAGCGCGAGGAAGGTCGGATGATGCCCCAGCTGCATCTCGCAAAACAGGCTCTGGCTCTCGTGGATCGCCATGGAGCGGGCCTCGGCCACCGGCTGGCCCAGCAGATGGCGCGGCAGCCCCTGCTCGTAACGGGCGTGGCCGGTCTCGTGAACTATGCCCATCAGGCTGGAGACAAACTCCTGCTCGTTGTAGCGGGTGGTGATCCGCACATCGGTCGGCACGCCGCCACAGAAGGGGTGACTGCTCACATCGAGGCGGCCGTGTGCGAAATCAAAGCCGAGCAGTCCCATCACCTCCTGACCGAGCGCTTGCTGGGTCGGGATGGGGAAGGGGCCTTGCGGCAGTAGCAGGGCATCGCCCTTCTGCTGTTCACTCACGGTCTGGATAAGAGCCGGCAGCCAGCTGGCCAGATCGCCGAAGATCTGATCGAGCCGCGCGCTGGTCATGCCCGGCTCATAGAGCGCCAGCATGGCGTCGTAGGGGCGCACGCCAAGCGCATCGGCCCGCAGCTGCGCCACTTCACGGGAGAGTTTCACCACCTCCTCGAGATTGGGGGCAAAACCGGCCCAGTCGTTGTTCTTGCGCTGGCTGCGCCAGGCGTGCTCGCACTTGCTGCCAGCGAGCGACAGCGCTTCGACCAGCTCACCGGGCAGCAGGCTTGCATCTTGCCACTGGCGCTTGATCTCGCCGAGGTTGGCACGTTGCACTTCATCGAGCGGTTCGCTCTCGGCCCTGGCAATCCAGTCGCCCAGCTCGGGAGCGGTGCGCTTCTGGTGGATCAGCAGACCGAGTTCGGCCATCGCTTCGGCGCGGGCATTGTTGCCCCCTTCCGGCATCATGGCTGCCTGATCCCAGCCGCAGATGGCGGCGAGGTGGCTAAAGCGGTGGATCTGCTGCTGATGTTGTTCAAGCTTTTGATATGACATGGGATTGTCCTTGTTATCGTCCCTGATGGTATGCCGCCCCGTACCTGGCATGATCGGGGCCGTTCGATGCTAACACCGCCGCTGTATAGTTGACCACCTTCATGCTGGCGGGCCAAAGGTATGGTGGCGAGAGGCGGATTAGCCGAGCCGCTTCTGGTGCCGTTCGCGGTTTTCCGCTTTTTTGCGTTCGCTTTTACGCAGCAGCACGTATAGAGCACCGCTGCCGCCGTGGCGACGCTCGGCACTGTGGATCGCCATGACGGCGGGCAGTTGCGGCAACCAGGCGCTGACATAGCTTTTCAGCAGGGCGCGCGGGGTGCTGCGCTCCCCCTTGCCGTGCAGGATCAGCAGGCAGCGGATATCCCGGACTTCACAATCCGCAATGAACTGCACCAGCGTCTGGCGCGCCTCATTGAGGGTTTTCTGGTGCAAGTCCAGACTTGCCTGCAGCTCATATTTGCCGAGCCGCAGCTTCTTGTAGACCCCCTCCTGCACCCCATCGCGTTTGAAGCCGACGATTTCGTGCGGATCGCGCATCTCGATGGCCTCCATGGTGAGGTGGTCGAGGGCGAGTTGTTCGGCAGTGGCAGCCTGGCGGCGAGCGAGCTGCGCCTCGGTCGGGGCGGATTTGGCCGCATGGGGATGGATGTTGTCGCTGCGAATGGGCCGTACGTCGGCCACTTCATTCATAAATAGCGAGAGTTCGTCGTTATGAGACACGGCAGGCTCCCCATAAGAAAAAGTGGGGGCCATTATAACGGCCGCAACCGGCACAGAAAACGGGGAAAGGGGCAGGTGATAAGGGGCGCCCAGCATGGACACTGGTGCAGTCTGGCCCGGGAATCACAGTCGCGAACCATAAAACAGCACAGGCGGTCAGTGTGAGCTGCCGCCTGTGGTCAGAGGATTATTTGCCCTCTTTGGGTTGTTGAGAATGGGGTTGCTGTGAATGAGGCGGTTGCGAGTGCATCACCTTGTAGATGAAGTAGGCCGCGTAAGAGCTGATCAGCAAGAAGGTGCCGATAATCACCAGCATCGACATCAATCCCACGCTGTTGCCAAACATCAGGTCCAGCCAAAAGTCCATTTTATTGCTCCTGTCACCCGGTTGATGACAGGCATGATAAATACCTCTTTGCCCCGTCCGGGATGATCCCGATCAACTCCCTTGCAGGTTGTTTAATAACCAGTGTGTTCTGTGATCATTCTCACTGGACTCCTTGCTACCGAGCCTGCACAGGGCCCGGTGTGGTGAGCGGGGTAATGCGCCACCCTTGCTGCTCCAGCAACGCCAGCAACCCCTGTTCGCCGTAAAGGTGCAGGGCGCCTACCACGATAAAGCTCTCGTTGGGCAGGGTGGACCATTTTTTCAGCCAGTTATGGTTGCGCTCGGCCAGCAGGGTCTGCTCCATCCAGCTTTGTAGCGCGGGGGGAGCCATCTCCTCCTTGAGCAGATTGATCAGCGTCGCCTCATCTCCCTGCTGCCACGCCTTCATCACGGCGGCGAAACCACTCTCCAGCATCGGTAGCTCATCAAGGGTGCTGGCGAGCATCAGGGTCTGGTTGTCACCCACGCTAGCCAGATAACCGAGCTGCTCCAGCAGGGTTTCAAAGCCCACCACCGGTTTGCCCTCTTTGGCGGCCCGGACGGCAAAGTGCTGGTCTATCCCGAGTTCACTCTTGAAGTCGGAGCGGGCCATGGCGGCCTGGGTCAGGGTAATGGCGGCAAACCATGGGCGCAGGGTGGCGAGGGTCGCCTCGTCGATGCCATAGCGGGCACCCGCCATCAGGGTGCGTTGATAGAGCTCGGCAGGCAGATGATCCTTGAGCGGTTTGCCATCCACCAGTCGGGTGAGGGAGCCGGTCTGTTGCCACTGATCCGGCGTGATGCTGTTCATGTCCACCTCCATCACCAGTGCGCGACTCTGCAGCCAGGCACGCTCCACTGACTCGGGCAGAGGATAGAGGGCTGGTTTGCCCGCATGGATGGAGCCCAGCAGCCAGTGTTGCTGGTTGCCCTTGCTCACCCGATAGAAGGCGGGATCGGCAAAGGCGTGCAGCGGTAGCAGCAGGCAGAGCAGGAAGGCAAAGAGGGTGCGATGAAATCTCATGGGGATCCTTAATATGCGCCGGGTGACTTCTCTTGCTGACATAACCCCTATGATAAGTCCTCATTTCAGATAACCAAGAGGTTTGCCATGCCCCATCTTCGTTTTCGCGCCGTGACGCTCGATACCCTGCAACAGGTGAGCGGCCCGCTGCTGGCCGAGCTTTGCGAGCTGACCGGCGGCAAGCCGGAGTTTGTCACCATGGAGCAGGTGGAGAGCTGCTGGATCCGCAACGGCGAGCCAGAGACGGGTTTTCCGTTTGTTGAGCTGCACTGGTTCGAGCGGCCACAAGAGATGCAGGACGCGGCCGCGCACCTTATCACGCGCCATTTGAAACGGGTGCTGGGGGAGCAGACCTATGTGGTGGTGCAGGTGATCCCTCTGGTCAAGAGCGCCTACTACAGCAATGGCGAGCACTATTGAAGAGAGGGACAAACCAGGTTGGCGGGACGGGTGACGCCGCTACCCGGCTAACGCCACTTGGGCGGCAGGATGCTTGTCGCCAATCACGGGATCAGGCCGATTTGGCCAGCAGTTTATCGAGCCAGCGAGTGGGCAATACCCGTCGCAAGAAGGCAAACAGCCGGGTCGGAGTGGTCACCGGATAGCGTGCCTTGGGATGGGCGTGGGTCAGCGCATGGAGCAGCGGCGGGATGCAGGCTTCGCTTGGGAGGGTAAAGCCGCTGGTGGCCCCCTCTTTTTCCAGCCGCGTCAGGGTCTGGCGGTAGGCCGATTGATGACGGCTCTGGGCCGGGTCGATGTGGCGCAAGAAGGCGCTGCGGGCATTGGCACGAAAACGGGTATCGATGGGGCCCGGTTCAATCAGGCTGATATGTACCCCGCTACCCGCCAGTTCGAGGCGCAGGGTATCGCTATAGCCTTCCAGCGCAAATTTGCTGGCGTTGTAGGCGCCGCGATACTTCATGACAACCAGTCCCAGCACCGAGCTGTTCTGCACTATCCGCCCCTCTTTGGCCTCCAGCATCGGCGGCAGCACCTGACGGATCAGATGGTGCCAGCCAAACAGGTTGGTATTGAACTGCTCCCTGAGCGCTTCGGTGGGCAGATCTTCCAGTGCTCCGGGTTGGCCATAAGCGCCATTGTTGAACAGGCCATAGAGGTGCCCGCCTGCCAGATGGAGCGCCGCACTGGCACCCAGCTCGATGGAAGCAGGGTCCGCCAGATCCAGCTGAACTGCCAGCAATCCCTGTTGCTGCAAACGGGCCACATCTTCCGCCTTGCGCGCCGAGGCGATCACGGTAAAACCGTGCTGCCCCAGCGCCTGTGCGGCGGCGAGGCCAATACCGCTGGAACAACCGGTGATCAGAACAAAACGGGGCATGATGGGAAATCTCTATGCGATGTATCGCTTGAGGATACATGAAACAAAAGCCCGCATAAAAGCGGGCTAAGTGTGATAAACAGTACTTCTTACAGGTTTTGCGCTGCCCAAGAGATAAAATCGCGTTTCTCGGTTGGGGTCATTTTGTCAAACCAGAATCGCGCTTGTTGGGAAGCTGAGCCACTGATATCGGAAGGCTGAATGGGTTTTGTGGCTACTGCTGCGGGAATCACGTTGCTGCCTTGTGTCGGCAAGTCATATACGTTTTTCACATTACCCTGCATTGCTCCTGCCAGTTGAGGTAGCGCCGCTGGTTGGTTGCTACGGTTAAATGCGTCAAGCTCTTCGCCAAAATTACGAAGCACGGACATATTGGTCATAGAGACCAGCTCACCAAGTTTGTATGAAACGGTGTTGCCGGATGACGAGAGTTTCCATTGTGGTTGTTTGTCAAACGCCTCTCCTCGTTCCCATGTTTGCAACCTCGGTGCTTCTACCGATATCGCTTGGTTTGCAGCATTAAATGTCAATACATGTACATGAGAGTTATATTTTTTTGTATTGTTTTTATCTTTGACTAATTGAGAGATTTTAATCGCAATTTGATTGTCTCCGTCGGGCAAAGATTGATTGTCTACCTTGCCAATAAACAGCGGGGAGTCAACCGGAATACCATTGACCGCAACGAGTTCTACCCCTCTGCCTATTTCCAGATTGACTGCAGCCTGACTGACAGAGGGTAGTGTGGCGATTAATGCTGCCATAATGGTCTTTTTCATTTCTGGTTTACCTCTTGTCTTCATCACAACTAAAAAGGCGGGCCCTGTAAGGGCCCGCCAAGTAGGCATTAAATACAGGGAACACAAGCCAGGGTTTAGAAGTAGTATTCTACGCCCATGCCCAGACCAAACTCTTTATCACCATCTTGTACCACTGACAGACCACGGCGCTGCAGATAGTAAGGACGAACATAGGCAACGGCCGAGTCATCCAGGAAGTACATGACCTGACCGGAGATGATGGAGTCGCTGAACTCGCTCACCTTAAAGTCGCCAGCGGCAGTTTCAAATTCAGGCTTCAGGTTGGCGGCATAGGCGAGTTTGAACTGCCACAGACCTGTGTTGTATATCGTGGCCAAGGTGTAGCTATCTTGTGACATGCCGTTCAGTTGTGAGGTGCCTACACCGCTAACATCCAAGTCCATGTCGGTATAATCGGCGGTCAGGCGCTTATAGGCACCATAGAAACCGAGGCCATTGTCAAAGTTCAGCTCGAAGCCCAGCAGATAGGCATTTGAGTCGCCTGTTCCTTTACTATGCGTCAGGAGTTCATCAGTTTTAGCTTCAGCGGTCTTCTGCGTTCCATAAAAATGGCCCTCTTCGATTTTGCGGTCAGTACCTTTTTCATAGGTCGCGTGCAGGGTCAGCGGGCCGGTATTGTAGTGAGCGCCCAGGCCATAGAAGTTGGAGCTGGCATCATTGGTATTGTTACCACGGCCCAGCGCCAGGTTGTAGCTGAAGCCACTATGGTTGGCGGAGTCAAAGCGGATCATGTTGGATTGACGATCGTAGTTACCACCACCGATGATGTCGCCGCGCCAGTCCATCACTTTACCGGTAGAGATACTGCTGTACGGCCAGTCAAGCACTTCATAGAGCGGTGTTAGCATACGGCCTGCGCGAACTTTACCTATCCCTTCCCACTCGAAACCACCGAAGGTATCGCGCACCCCCAGCTTGCCGTCACCGCCAGACTCACCGACGTTACCGGATTCGATTTGCCAGATAAACTTGGGGCCGTTGGCAAAATCCTTGCTGCCACGGAAACCGATGCGAGATTCATTTTCGATCTTGATGGGGTTCTCGTATCCGCCATTGGCATCAACGGTTGCCCAGTCAGCACCAGTCCAGGCAGAGATTGCGATCTGGCCATAGATGTCGACATTCTTGATATCTGCATGAGCAGGCAGTGCGAAAGCTGAAGCAATGACAACAGCCAGTGCGGATTTATTGAACATAAGATAGCTCCTGATTTTATGGACTTAGCTTTTTTTCGGCAGTTGGCTGTGTGCCTTCCGCTCGATTATCGGTATTGCAATCAACACCCCGAAGGGCAAAAAATCTTGTCTTGGCTACCTGCAAACCCGGATGTCTTGGCACATCTGTAGTTGGCAGTCCTGATCATCACATGTTGTTTTTTTATGTTCCGATTCTTGGCTATCGGACAACCCCAAGAGTACGTTCGCGGTGCGAAATATCAATGAAAAGTTCCCTCAACGTTTCAAAAGTATGACCGAGTGCAAATAATCATGGGCAAGGTCGTAAACAGCCTCATGGCAGGTATCACGGTGATGAGAGCGTTTTCTTGGTGTCGCCGCCAGCACTGGTGCGGTTTTTCCTCCGGTACGGGCGAAGCGCTGCCAGTTAACCAGTCGGTAACAGATAATTTTGTGCTACAAAAAAACTTTCCCTCTGGTCGAGGGAAAGTGAGCTGGCAAAGATTTGGGGCGAATAGGGTTCAGCCTTGCTGGCCGAGGATGCGGGGGATCTGCTGCGCCTGATGGTGGATATGGGAGGAGACCTGGACCGAGAGCTGACTCACCTGACGGGCATGCTGATGGATACGGGTGATCAGATCGGCAAAACTGGCCAGTTTGTGCTCCTGACTTTTGGCGTTGTCGGCGCCCTGCAGGGCGATCACTGCGGTGTTGCGGGCGATCTCCCTCACTGCCTGGGTAGTCTGGCGCAGTTGTTCCGCCTGCGCCCGCTGGCGGCTTGATTCGCTGGTGATCCGGTTCAGTACAGTGCCAAGTTGTTCGCCGGATTGGGTCAGGCGCCCCAGAATATCGGTGATCTGGTTGAGGGATTGCTGGGTATTGGCCGAGAGGTGGCGCACCTCATCGGCGACCACCGCAAAACCGCGTCCCTGTTCCCCTGCGCGGGCCGCTTCGATGGCGGCGTTGAGGGCCAGCAAGTTGGTCTGCTGAGCGATATGACCGATCACATCGACAATGGCCGTCACATCGGCAACCGAGCGGGTGAGGGCTTGCAGCGCCTCATCGCTCTCGTCAATCGCCAGTCCTGTCTGATGAGTGGCGTGCAGCATGCTCCCCACCAGATCTTCGCTCTGGCTCATCGCCTGTTCGTTATGGTGGGCATGCTGGGCGATGTCGGCGGCGACCTGATGGACCTCTCCGGCCAGCTGGTTCAGCTCATCCATCATCTGGCCGCTCTCGTCGACCACCTGTTCGGTGGTGCGGGTGCTGTGGTGGATCTCGTCAACCTGACTGACCATCCCTTGCAGGCTGAGGGATACCGCTGACAGCTGCCCCTCTTTTTGTTGTTGGTCCAGTTGCAGGCGACCGATCAGCCGATTGTAGCTGGCAACAATATCGGCCAGCTCGTTGCGATCGCGCCCGGTAGGCAACGGCTCGGCCTGCCCCGTCTGATCGAGTTGCATAAAAGCTCCGCGCAGTCGCAACAAGGGGGTGAGCAGCCAACGTCGTTGCACCAGCGCAAACAGCAGGGCGACTATCACCAGACAGAGCGCTAGCGTGCCGAGGATGGTGGCCAGCTCCTGATTGACGGCTTGCCGTTCGCGGGCAAGTTGTTCCCCCATCTGTCTGGTCGCTTGCAACATGGCCATGATGTCTTGCTGCACGGTCTGGCGGCCAGCCTGTTGCTGTTGTAGCGCCGTGCGGCTGTTGGCCAGCTCCTGTGGATAGCGGCCCAGCAGCGAGCGTAATTCGCTGCGCGGTTGATCTCCCAGCTCCTTTCGTACCGGGTCCCCCAGCGTGAACTCATCGGCGGGCGCCTCTTCATACAGGCCGAGCAGCGGCAAGGCTTGCAGCGCTTGGGCCTGTTTTTGCAGTTCCTCCAGCACGAAGCGGATCCCTTCGAGCAGCTTCTCATTGCCCTGTTCCATATAGCTTTGGCGCAAATGGGCGAGGCGCGGCAGGCTCGCGAGGATCTCGGCTGCGCCGCTGCGATATTGCTGTGCTGCGGCAGATTGTTCCGTGCTGGCGCCTTGCTCCCCATAGCGGATCAGCGCCATGGCCTGGCTGCCCAGCTCACTCTCCGCATTTTGCAGCAGCAGCTGACTGTTGCCCGAGAGCTTGCCTGCGGCCTGATAGTCGTGCGCGATGCGCTGCGCCATCTGCTCGAGTTGCTGTCTGAGCGGGGCTGCCACGGCATCATCCTGAGCGGCCAGCGAGGAGAGCGCTTGCTGGCGGATCTTCTCCGCTGCTGTCAGTTGTTGCGGATCGCCGCTGTTGAGGTAGTCACGCAGGCTGTTTTGCAGGGTCACCGTCACCAGTTGTTGCAGCGTCTCGTGCTGATGCTGGGCCTGATTGGTATGGGCAAGCTGTTGCCAGCCGTGGTAGAGGGCCAGCGCCTGTCCTCCCGCAACCAGTAACAAAACAAGGGAGGATAGGGTGGCGTAATGGGCGATTTTCACGGGGTAATTCCTGTCAGCACAGACCATGGGGGAGCGTGGCCAGAGCCTAAACAGGGATGATGGCGTTTTTATGACAGCACGGTCAGGTAGCCCTATCTTGCCGGCTTAACTGGTTGGGGATACCTGAGCGCTGTTGCGTTGGCCCAGCATACCGAGCAGGGCGCCTCCCATGATAAGTGCACCGGCCAGCAGATGGCGCGAGGTCAGCTCTTCTCCGTTCAATGCCACTAACAGCAAAGTACTCAGCAGCGGTGTCAGGTAGGCAAGGGCACCGATCCGGCGTGGATCGCCGTCTCGCAGTGCCAGATACCAGGTCACAAAGGCCGCCCCCATGGGGCCCAGCGCCAGCCCGATGATGAGGCTCCAGTCCCTGGTGGGGATCTGCGCGAGCAGCAGGGGCCCCTCCAGCAGACGGGCAAGCAGCAGCGCCAGCAAACCTGCGGGCAGGCAGGCTGCCGCAGTGACCACGGCAGGGGCTGGCGGCAGACGGCGTGATAGCACCGAATAGGCCCCCCAGACGATAGCTGCACCGAGCGCCAACAGGTATCCCGGCAGATAGGTCTGTTGCAGTTGCAGCTCGCCATTGACCATCACCAGCATGGAACCCGCCAGACCAAAGGCGCCAGCCAGCAGATGACGGGCATGGAGTGGATGGCCGGGCAACAACAGCGGGGTAAACAGAATGATGCAGAGCGGCCAGAGGTAGTTGATGAGGTTGGCCTCCAGCACGGGGGCGTGGCGAAAGCTCATAAAGAGCAGCAGATGGTAGAGCAGCAATGCCGTAACCGTCACCAGCCAGGTAATGGGACGAGCACGCCACTGGCGCCAAAACGGCAAGGCCCCAACCCCGCAGAAAAACAGCACCAGCCCGACCAGCACCAGCGGTGACACGCTGGTGACCCGTGACGTCAGCGCCGCCAGCGAGGCCCATAGCACAATGGTCAGCAGTGCAAAACCGGTGGATCTATCCCACCAAGAACATCCGGACATCCAACACTCCTTTGCAAGATGAAACAGGGCTTGGCCTCAAAGACAAGCCGAAGAGAAGCAGTCTATCAGAGAGCGCATGCTCTGAACGCAGAAAGGAGAGGGTCATTACGGTTGGATGGTCGGATTCATTGTCGCCAAAAACGACCAAGAGGTTAGCATCGTGAAGATGCCAACCCCTTGTTTTGTATGGCGCTCCCGACTGGAGTCGAACCAGTGGCCTGTCTCTTAGGAGGGGACCGCTCTATCCTGCTGAGCTACGGGAGCTGTGTGGCGGGCATTATACAAGAAGCAACTCCCTTTTAAACCCTTGATTCTTATTCCAATACTGCCAAATCCCCATTCTGGATGTTAAACGGCGAATATTTGTTCTGGCTGCTGATGATGGCGCCATCGTCGAATACCTGCACCACTTCGAACAGGCCGTCGGCCGGGTTGCGCATCATGCGCGACTTGCCGTAGGGGTCGATGAAGTCGGCGTTGTGCTGGATGCGGAACTGGTCGCCGAGCTTGACACCGTTGCGCCGTCCCAGATTGATGTAGGGGCCGCGTTCGTTCTGGCCGACCACTCTTGCGGTGACCGGGGCACAGGTGAGCTGGGCTACCAGATCCTGAGCCGCCTGTTGCAACTGGTAGTTGACCTCCTGGCCATAACTTGACTGCCAGAACTGGCCGCTGCTGCTGCCCACTTGCTCCCGCTTGCCAAAGGTCCAGGTGGCGCGCCCTTCGTAGGCCTTGCGGTTGACCAGACTGCCGTTGATGCCATCGAACAGGTAGAGCTGCATGCGAAAGTTGCGTACGGGATCCTCATACCAGCTGGTCAGCTGGTTGCCCTGCGGCTCGATGGAGAGATCGTCGATGCTGCCGAGCACCAGATACTGGCTGTCGGTACGCAGGCTGAGCGCCTTGATCTCTTCGAGGGCACTGCGATCCCCCTGTTGCAGATGCAGCGGGTCGATGCGCAGGTTTTCATCCAGCCACTGGCGCACCGCGACCCCTTGCGGCGCGTTGGCGAGGGTTTCGAACAGTCGTCGCGAGAGGTTCTCAGGCATGTCGTCCATGGCGCCATAGCTTGCTTGATCTGGATAGCGCATCCGCAGCCTCACCAGTGTCAAATCCTTGGCGAAGTGCTGGGTCTGGCAGATCTGGCGTTCGGCCTGAATGTCGGCCACTAGCGTGATGTACATGCGGCCGTTGCGCACCTCTTCCCGCTTGAGCCGGTACTGGCGAATGTCGCCGCCGGAGCGGATCTGGATCTGCTCGGATCGCAGGCTGCCATTTTCCAGACGCTGCACGCTGGAAACGGCCGCGCCGCTGGCTAGCAAGGCTTGACGTAGGGCGTCGCGGGTCGCCTGCTCGCGGGCATAGACCTCATCACCCCCCAGAATGGCGGCGCTGCCCTGCGCTTCGATAAGCTCGGCTCGGGCGCTCAGGCTGGCCAGCAGCAGGGTCAACAGCAGCGGTAATTTCATAGCAGATACCTTGAGTTGGCGGGCAGCCGAGCCATGTTGAGGAAATGGCGCCTGCTGACCGACATGGATCACAACACGTTCCAAGTGGTAGCGCACGTTGGCGCTGACCATTAAAAAAGCAAGAATCATGCCTCATTCCCGGCTCAAGCTTTGTCCGGCGCGTCCGATAATAAGTCAGGTGCAGATACAGGAAAGGTATCCATGAACAAACTCATCACGGCGTTGGCGCTCGCCCTGGCATTGACCGGGTGCGGCTCCGACCCTATCAATCGGGATCAGGGTGACCCCCGCCAGGCGGCGCAGGGGATGGAGCTCAACTGGCTGGTGGCGCGTATGACCGACCAGCTGATGGAGCGCAAATCGCTGACCACCCTGACCGAGCCCATCGCGGTGGCCTCTTTCGTTGATCTCGACACCCTGCAGGATACCAACTGGATGGGGCAGCAGATTGAGGAGAGCTTTATCTACGAGCTCAACCGCCGCGGCGAGGTGGTGGTGGACTTCAAGCTGACCGGTAGCATCAAGGTGACGCCGCAGGGGGACTTCGTGCTGAGCCGCAACTATAAGGAGCTCTCTTCCCGTTTGCCGATCTCCCGCATTCTGGTCGGCACCTTCAGCCGCAATAGCAAGGGGATCCTGGTCAATGCCCGCGTTATCGACATGCGCACCAAGATGGTGGAGACCACGGCCCAGAGCCTGATCCCGCAAAAATATCTGTTCGGTGCCAACAACTCGTTTGGTCGGGCATCGATCAATCGCGGTTATCTGATGCGTGACAGTCAGGCCCGGCCGGGTGGTCATCTGGTCAACCTGACCCCGTGAGGAGCGAGTCATGAAGATCCTGTTTGGTTGCCTGTTGGCACTCTTGCTCACCGGTTGCAGCGGCAACCGGGTGGTGGATTACACCCAGGGTGGCAAACCCGATGATTTTCCGGTGCTCAAGGCGGTGGGGTATGCGGTGATCGACATCCAGCCCGGCCCCTCCCAGTCGGAGAAGATGCTGCAAGCCATTCGCGCTTCCAAGATGGATGCATATCGCGAGCTGGCCGAGCAGCTCAATGGTCAGCAGGTGCGCGGCCAGAGCAGCTATCGTGACCTGACCCAGACCTCCAACTCGCTGGATGTGTCGGTCGCCGGTGTGGTGCGTGGTGCCCGGGTGGTTGCCTCCTATCCGCGCGGCAATACCTATGCCACCGAGATGGAGCTCGATACCCGTGCCCTCTACAACATCAACCAGCTGATGGCCGGTCAGTTCTGAGTTGATGGGCTTGCCGTGAAAACCGGCATCAAAACAAAAGGCGAGCAGGGTGCTCGCCTTTTGTCGTCGTGGGCTGGTTAGCTCCCCATCAGCACCGGCGGCACTGCGGTAGGTTTCACATCCTCGCTCGGGTAGCAGCCCAGCACCTTGATATAGCGGGTGATCTTGGTCAGTTCCACCAGTGCGGCCTGCATCGCCGGGGTCTGCAGGTTGGCGGAGACATCGAGGTAGAACATCTCTTCCCACGGGTTGCCCTGCACCGGACGGGACTCCAGCTTAGTCATGTTGATCTCGTGGCTGCGTAGTACCAGCAGCGCCTCGACCAGCGAACCCGGCTTCTGGGAGGTGGACATGATGAGGGTGGTCTTGGCCGGGATCTGCGGTGCCACGTCGATGGGTTTGCGCGCCACCACGATGAAGCGGCTGTAGTTCTCTTTCTGGTTGGCGAGCTGCTCTGCCAGCACGTCCAAGCCATACAGTTCGCCACCGGCGGCGCTGCCGATGGCGGCGGCCTCCGGGCTGGCCAGCTCTTTCACCTTCATCATGGCGCTGGAGGAGGAGTCGCAGATCTCGTGACGCGCCCCTTCCAGCTTGCTCAGATAGTGGGAGCACTGCTGGAACACCTGCGGGTGGGCATAGAAGGTCTTGATGCGGCCAAGCTCGGTCGGTACGGCGGTGAGGATGCAGTGCTCGATGGGGTAGGTGAGCTCGCCGACGATGGAGAGGCTGGTGTGCTGCATCACGTCATAGACTTCGTTGATGGAGCCCGAGCTGGTGTTCTCGATGGGCAGCACACCGAAGGCGGCGCGGCCTGACTCCACCGCATCCAGCACTTCGCGGAAGTTCTGGCAGTTCACCTCGATCACCTGATCCTTGTAGCGCGCCAGATATTTGCGGGCGGCCAGGCTGGAGTAGGAACCGCGCGGCCCCAGATAGGCGACGCTGGTCATCGGCTCCTGCTGCTCCGGGTTGAGCAGGCTCTGCAGATAGGCCTGCTGGGAGAGCACAGAGTCTTCGATGATGGTGTGATAGATGCGAGTGATGTACTGGGCATCCAACCCAAGCACGCGCCCTTTCTGGATCAGGGCGACCAGCAGCTCCTGCTCCCGCTGGTGGTCACGAATGGGGCGCGGGTTGGCTTGCTTGGCACGGGCGACCTCGATGCTGAGGGTCTTGCGTTTCGCCAGCAGGGCAAGCAGCTCCTGATCCAACCGGGTGATGTCTTGTCTGATCTCGTCGAGCGTTGCCATGATTGTTCCCTATCCAAGTAATCGATTGATATTAATGCAAAAAAAAGCCTCCGCTAGGGGAGGCTAGATTCGTCTTTGCTTTCTGTTCACACGACGACAGGCCTTCCCTCAAGCGGGCCGGATAAACGAGAAAGCAAAGAAGAATGGTGCGTGCATAGGTGTGTCCTTGAAGTAACGTCATAACCATTAAGGGATTTGCCGGTCTGATGCAAGTAAAACTTGCCCGCAGGCGGGGATGGGGGCAGGGTATCCGGTTAAGAAAATGGCGTATGAGCGATGTTCTATAGACTCTGTTTTGATGACTGAAACCCAGTGGGGGAGGTAAAGACGATGGCGATCATTTTCGATCTGGGACGGGTGGTGGTGAGCTGGGATCCGGTAGGCATAGTGCGTTCGGTGCGTGGCCCGCAAGGGGCTGAACAGTTGGCCGAGCAGCTCTTTAACCACTCGGATTGGCTGGAGGTGGACAGAGGCACCATGTCGCTCCACACCATGGCCCGGGAAGCGCAAGCGCGCACCGGCCTTTCGGCGGCACAGAATCTGGCCATTTTACAGGCAGTTCCCGCCTCCCTGCTGCCAGATCCCGCTATGCTAACCCTGATAGCCGAGCTGCACGGGGCGGGGCACACTCTGTATGCCCTCTCCAACATGGGTCATGCCAGCATCGACTGGTTGGAGCAGCATCAGGATTTCTGGCGCTTCTTCAGCGGCAAGGTGGTCTCGGCGCGGGTGCGGATGATGAAGCCGGAGCCGGATATCTACCGCTATCTGCTGGTGTCGTTCGATCTGAAACCGGCAGAGTGTCTCTTCATCGATGACAGTCCCGCCAACATTGCGGCCGCCGAGGCCCTCGGTATCAGGGGGATCGTCTTTACCGACGCGGCGAGTTGTCGTCAGCAACTGGGTGAGCTGGGCTGTTTGCCCGCCACCGGCAGGGGGTGATGCCCCTTTAGGAGCACTATGGAGCATGGCCGGTTTCGCAATTGGCTCAGTCACTATCCCGAGGCGACCCTGATCATCGCCTGCAAGGATGGCAGCGGTTATCAGCTCTGTGTTGAGGCAGAAGGGGAGTGCCTCTGCCTGACCGACAGTGAGGGAGGGCGCCTGACCTTCACCTCGCTGGATCAGGCGCAGGGTTTCTTGCGAGCCCATCGGGTTCACCAAGCAAGATTACGAATTTATGACGCCCAAAATGAAGATTTAGCAGCAGAATCACAGGAAATAATCATCAAGTTTTAATTTTAACCAGACTCTTTAAGGGTCTATTCAGTTTGTTTGCCGCACAATACTGCACCTGTTCATCATCCGGAGCTGTTTAATGGGTGCCAATGTAGTTGTACTGAATCAGGGATATGATCACTCTTTTCAAGCCAGGGAACAGCTGCTGATTGAGCGACTGGCAAGTTTTGACGAGCTGGTTGTCTCTTTTTCGGGACGGTTGGAATCCTGCTACAGCATCGAGTTGTGCCGCGCTGCCGGTGTGAAAATCCACGCAATTACCCTCGATAATCCGACCCGCAGTCGCAGTGAAGTGGCCCGAGCCCGCCGTTATTGCCAGCGTTATGGCATCGATCACTGGGTCATCAAGAGTGACGAGATCGTCTTTTGCGATCGCCTGCCAAATATTGAAGGGCTGATCGACCCGGTTCGCCGCATTGGTGAGTATGTGCAGACTCGTCCGGAATGGACTCATCTGCCGTTACTGGTTCCGGCAGCGGTGGAGGAGCGTGATGATTATCTTGCCCAGTTCGGGTCTCTGCCTGCCAACTCCATCTGGTTTTTTGCCGACAACGGATTGATGCGCCGCGATTATCGTTACGGCTTCAACAAGCGTCAGCTCGGTCGTTGGGGCAAGGGGAGCAACGGTTGCCTCAGCAATCGCTTCACCAATCCACGGCAGCTTGAGCAGCGTTATCTGCGAATGGTGGATCAGGCAGAGCAGATGCTGGCCGACATGGGGCTGGACGAGGCACAGGTCTTTTTCCATACCCTGTGCGACTGCTCCACCACCCTGGCCCGGGTGCGTCTGCCGGAGCATCAGCGTGCGCAGGCCTTTGATATGCAATCGGATATTTTGTCCGCCCTCAAGGGGAGCAAGTTCGATCTGGTGACCCTGGATATGGCACAGAAAGAGCGGCACGATCTCGCCATCTAGCCTGCGGGCAAGCGATGCGGGTGCCAGAACGTGAGTGCCGTCATAGGCAAGGGGCGACGGGACTGTTTATACTGTCGCCCTTTCACCCGTTACCGAGCTTCGCCCAATGAAACCCTTCTCCCGTCTGCTGATTGCCCTGTGCCTCTCCCCCGTATTGGCGCAGGCTGCCCCTCTTTCTCAGGTGACGCTGCCCGATGGTCGGCAGGTTCAGCTCAACGACGACTTCACCTGGGAGTATCTGGTGGTCAAACCGGCCGAGTCCGTAAAGGGCGTGGCTGCTGATGGGAAGGCTGGGGCCGTGGTTGCCGTCGCTGCTCCGGTGCTGACCGATCAGGCCAAGGCCAATCCGGAACTGCTTGCCCAGATGGCGCGTGACGGTGTGGTGGTCAAGCTGGACAAGATCGCGGGATCTGACCCGCTGGTGCTGACCTTTATGGTGAGCAATACCGGCACCCGCAATGTAGTCGGGGTGCGTGGCATGGTGACCCTGTTCAGTGCTGACGGGGTGCAGCTGAGCCGTCAGGAGGCCCGCTTCTGGGTTGCCGAGAACCGCCTGCCGGAAACCTATCTGCGCAAGGGGCAAGCCCGTCCGTCACTGGCCCTCGAGATCCCCCGTCCTGCCGGATTGACCGGTCAGCCGCTGGTGCGGGTTGAAATTGACGAGGTGGTCTTCCGCTGATTTGGCGTTGTTCCGGCCCATGCAAACCGTGTGGGCCGGCAACTTGTTGCCGCTGACACCCCCTGCAATATCTGCTTACATCTGACATGGTTCTGCAACAGCTTGCAGCTCGGCAAGCCGGGAACCTGATCGCACAATGACTCCATACCAGCTCGCTAGCAACGGGCCCAATCACATGGAGTTATCATCATGAAAAAAGCAACTGTCTCTCTTCTGGTTCTGGCCGGGTTTGCCTCTACTTCCGTCATGGCGCAGGATGCCTTCAGCTACGCCAAGGGTTCCGCCACCTGGGCGCACACCAAATCCGACTATCTCAGCGGTACCTTCAGCAATGACAGCAAAGGAACCCGTGATTTTGGCGGTCTGAGCCTGGATCTCTCCAAGAGCTTCGGCTCCAATTTCTATGGTCGCGGCAGCACTGAATACACCTCTCGCAGCAACGGCAACGACAGCATGTCGATCTCCAGCATTGGTGTCGGTGTCTTTACCCCGCTCAGCACAGGTCTGAACCTCTACGGTGAAACCGGTGTGACCGGCTACATGCTGGAGCGTGAACTTGCCAGCGATATCGCTAACAAAGGGTGGGATGCTGTTGCTCGCAAAGATAGCGGCAGCATGTACGGTGAAGTCGGTCTGCGCTACGACATCGGCAATGTCGAGCTCTCCACTGCCTACCGCTACGCCAACATGACCGACGATATGCACGACTTCAAGGTGGGCGGTGCCTACAAGCTCAACCAGAACTGGGCGCTGACTGCCGATTACACCTATCGCAATTGGGATCTGCAAAAAGGTTCCATCTCCAGCCTGGGTGTGAAGTACAGCTTCTAATCCCCCTTCCCGTAGTCCGTAGTGTCTTGTTTTTTACCCATGGCGTTTGCCATGGGTTTTTTCTTTTTCCGGTGATCCCTTTTTTCTCCTTGTGTCGTATCAGTCGCAAATAGTTATACAACTTTCATTTTTTTGTATAACTGCTATAACTGAATCAATGCTTATACAAGGAGCGTCATCATGTACAAGATTAAAGTCGGTATCAGTGCCTGCCTGCTGGGACAAGAGGTACGTTTCGATGGGGGCCACAAGCGCTCCAGCTTCTGTGAACGAGATCTTGGCGCTCACTTTGACTACCACCCCGTCTGTCCCGAGATGGCCATTGGTTTAGGGGCGCCTCGCGCCGCCATCCGGCTGGTCAAGCGCAACGGCGAGATCCGCGCCGAGGCGAGCAACGGTAGCTTCGATGTCACCGAAAAGCTGATTGCCTTTAGCGAGCAGAAAGCGCGCCAGCTCGACTTTATCTCCGGCTATATCCTCTGTGCCAAATCACCCAGCTGTGGCATGGAGCGGGTCAAGGTCTATGGCGCCAACAACGAGGGGAGTGCCAAGGAGGGGATTGGCTTGTTTGCCAAGGCGTTGATGGAGGCCAACCCCCTGCTGCCGGTGGAAGAGGATGGTCGCCTGTGCGACCCCATCCTGCGGGAGAACTTCGTGCTGCGGGTCTTCGCCTACCACGACTGGCAGCAGCTCTGCGCCCGCGGCATTACCGCCTCTGCGCTGATCCGCTTCCACTCCCGTTACAAGTATCTGGTGCTCTCCCACGCCACCACCCACTATCGGGCGCTTGGCAAGCTGCTCGGCAATCTGGGCAAGTCCACCAACTTGCAGGAGGTGGCCGACAACTACATCAAGGGATTGATGACGGCGCTGACACTGCGAGCCAACCGCCGCAGTCACACCAATGTGCTGATGCACCTGCAGGGCTACTTCAAGCGGGTGCTGACCCCGGCCCAGAAGCAGGAGCTTGCCGATACCATCGACAAGTACCGCACCGGCATATTCCCCTTGCTGGTGCCGCTCACCCTGATCCGTCACTACCTGCGCGAGTACCCCAATCCCTACCTCGCCGAGCAGGTTTATCTCAATCCGCACCCCGATACGCTCAAATTGCGTTACGGGCTCTGAATCCGTTCTGTTGCCCCGGCGCATGGTTTGCGCCGGGTAGCCTTACTCCTTTGTTTGATGGACGTTGTCATGTCTGATTTATCGCAAGAAGTTGCTCCTCTGGCTGATGAGGGGATCTACCCCATTCGCGAGGTCTCCCGTCTCACCGGTGTCAACGCCGTGACCCTGCGCGCCTGGCAGCGCCGCTATGGTCTGGTGCAACCGGCCCGCACCGAAAAGGGCCACCGCCTCTACAGCGAGCAGGATATTCGCCAGATCGGCGAGATCCTGAGCTGGCTGGAGCGGGGAGTGAGTATCGGGCAGGTGAAGGGGCTCTTGAGCGAACCTCATTCCGCGCCGGTGAGCGATCACTGGCAGCAAACCCTGGAGCAGTTCAGTCAGGCGCTGCTCGCCTTCAACCAGCGCAAGGCGGAGGCTGAACTCAACGATCTGCTGGCGAGCTACCCGTTCGAGCTGGTGCGCAGCCGGATACTGCAACCGCTGGTGGAGCAGCTGCTGGGGCTGTGGCGCGAGCGGCCCGATGGCGAGCTGCTGCAACAGGTGTGGCTGGGCTGGCTCCATACCCGCTTCGCCCGTCACCTGATCGAGCAGGAGAAAGGCGTGCCGATCACCTTGGCGAGCTGGGGACAAGTCGGCCCCCTCGATCTGGTCTGGGCCGCCTACGAGTTGATCGGTCAGGGCTATGAGGTGCAACTGCTGGGGGCGGTCGAGACGAGCCATGCCAGCTTGCTGGAGGGGCGTGCCGTTACCCCCTGGCTGGTACTGCTGGGTGCCGGGCTCGGCAAGCAGGAGCTGGCCGCCGGGTGGCCCGCAGGCACACGCCTGTTTGGTGAGCTGGGGCGCCTCTACGACGATGAGTGGCTTAAAGCCTATGGCTGGCAGGCGAGCCTTGCCGAGCTGATTGCGGATGCCCCAGATGCTGCTGGCACCAGCGGACGCGGGAGGAAAAAATCATGAAACTGGTCTGGTTTCGCAATGATCTGCGCCTTGCCGACAACCCGGCACTGCGGCATGCCTGCGCCGGTGATGAACCGGTGGCCGCGCTCTTTATCATCTCCCCCACCCAGTGGCGGCAGCACAAAATGGCCCCCATTCGTCAGCGCTTTATGTTGGCGCAGGTAGATGAATTGGGCCGCGAGCTGGCAGCGCTCGGCATCCCGCTCCATCTGCTGCGAGTGGAGACTTTTGCCGAGGTGCCCGTTGCGTTGGCAAACCTCTGCCACGAGCAGGGCGTGACCCAGCTCTATGCCAATCAGGCTATCGAGATTGATGAGCAGCGCCGCGATCACGCCGTCAGCGCCGCACTGGCAGAGCAGGCGGTGAGCTGTCACTGGCTCAACGGCTGTTGCGTATTGCCGCCGGGGCGGGTGCTGACCGGCTCGGGTGAGATGTTCAAGGTGTTCACCCCTTTCAGCCGCGCCTGGCTCAAGGCACTCGACGAGGAGGGGTTTGTCATTCATCGGGCGCCAACACCGCGTGGCGAGCCTTTGCCTTGGCAGCCGCTGGCTGAGCGGGCGTGGGTTGATGAAGCGCTCGGCGAGCTGACGGTTGATCCGCGTTGGCCAGTGGGGGAGGCAGAAGCTCTGCGTCGTTTGAACATTTTTCTGGAGCAGGCGGTGCTCGACTATGGCGAGACCCGGGATTTTCCTGCCATAGCGGGCACGTCCGTGCTCTCCCCCTATCTGGCGGCGGGCATCATCAGCCCCCGTCAGTGCGTGGCGGCGATCCAGCAGCGGCTTGGCTATCGGCCCCAGTCCAAGGCCCAGCCCGGCTTTGTCTGGCTCAATGAGCTGGTCTGGCGCGAGTTCTATCGCCACCTGTTGGTGCTGATCCCGACTCTTTCGATGAATCGCCCCTTCAAACCCGAGACGGCGGCCTTGCCGTGGAGCTGGGATCCGGATGCCTTCGCCGCCTGGAGCGAGGGGCGGACCGGCTACCCCATCGTCGATGCAGCGATGCGCTGCCTCAACGCCACCGGCTGGATGCACAACCGGCTGCGGATGATAGTGGCGAGCTTTCTCACCAAGGATCTCCATATCCACTGGCGGCTCGGGGAGGATTACTTTATGAGTCGGCTCATCGATGGGGATCTGGCGGCCAACAACGGCGGCTGGCAGTGGGCAGCGGGTACCGGCGCCGATGCGGCCCCCTACTTTCGGGTCTTCAACCCCACCACTCAGGGGCAACGATTTGATCCACAAGGGGAGTTTATCCGTACCTGGGTAACTGAACTTGCCGATATTCCCGCCGCTTATGTGCATCAGCCCCACGACTGGCTGCGGCTCAAGGGACGACAGGATTATCCGGCACCCATGGTGGATCACGCCGTTGCCCGGGTGAGAGCCATCGAGATGTTTCGCTCTCTGGAGAAATAGGATGAACGAGCCGCTGGCCCGCTTTATTGGCCTCTATCAGCAACTGGACAAACAGCAGTTGCACCGCTTGCCCGAGGTCTATGCCGAACAGGTGGTCTTTACCGATCCGGCCCACCGTATTGAGGGGCTGGCGGCCCTTGGCGACTATTTTGCCGCCCTCTATCAGCGCCTCGCCTACTGCCGTTTCGTCATCACTAGTCAGCAGCAGCAAGGGCAGCAGGCCTGGCTCGGCTGGACCATGACCTTCTCTCACCCCAGATTGCGTGGTGGTGAGCCGGTGACGGTGGAAGGGGCCACCCGCCTCGAATTCGACGAGGCGGGCAAGGTGTGCCAGCACAGGGACTATTTTGACCTGGGCGCCATGCTCTACGAGCAGTTGCCGCTGCTCGGGCCCGTGGTGCGCACTATCAAGATGAGGCTTGGCGCATGAGCGGCCGGGTGCTTATTACAGGCGCGACTTCCGGTATCGGTCGCCAGTTGGCGCTGGATTACCGGCGGGCAGGCTGGCAGGTTTGGGGTTGTGGCCGCGATGGCGAACGGCTGCAGGCGCTGGGGCTGGATGGCGTCACACCGCTGCAGTTCGATGCCCGGGAACTGGCCGCTATGAGCGGGGTGGCTGCTACGCTGCCATCCCTCGATCTGCTGATCCTCAACGCAGGCAACTGCGAGTACATGGATGTGGCTGAGGGGTTTGACGGCGAGCTGTTTGCCCGTGTCATCGACACAAATCTGACCGCTACCGGCCATGCGCTGGCCGCCTTCTTGCCGTTGCTCGGGGCTGGGTCACGGCTGGCCATCGTCAGCTCGTCGGTGAGCTGGCTGCCGTTGCCACGAGCCGAGGCCTATGGCGCCTCAAAGGCGGCCCTCGACTATCTGGCGGATACCTTGCGCCTCGATTTGGCCAGCAAAGGGATCGGGGTGACCCTGATCCGCCCCGGCTTTGTCCAGACGCCGCTCACCGCCAAAAATGATTTTCCCATGCCCTGTCTGGTGACGGTGGAGCAGGCCTCCCGCGCCATCATGGACGGGCTGACCGCTGGTCGTCACCAGATCCACTTTCCCCGCCGTTTCATCTGGTTGCTGCGCCTGCTTGGTGCGCTGCCGGTGGGGCTCTGGCTGCGCCTTGGCCGCGCACTCGTATCGAAAGGAAGCCATTCATGAAGAAAAAGATCGCCATCGTCGGTTCAGGGATCTCGGGGCTCACCGCCGGTTTTCTGCTCCACAAACTCCATGACATTACCCTGTTTGAGGCGGCGCCGACTCTGGGGGGGCATACTGCGACCGTTGATGTGAATCAGGCTGGCCGCAGCTATGCCATCGACACCGGTTTTATCGTCTTCAATGATCGCACCTATCCCAACTTCTTGAAGTTGCTGGCGCGGATCGGCATGGCACGGCAACCGGCCGAGATGAGCTTCTCGGTGAAGAGCCCGGAGGGGCTGGAGTATAACGGTCACAACCTCGACACACTGTTTGCCCAGCGCAGCAATCTGTTGAGCCCCCGTTTCTACGGTTTTGTCGCGGAGATTTTGCGCTTCAACCGGGAGGCGCGGGCCTGGCTGGCGAATAGTCAACATCAGGGTGCTGGCCCCGAGCTGACGCTGGGAGACTTTCTGCTGGCGGGGGAGTTTAGCGACTACTTCGCCCGCCACTACATCTTGCCGATGGGAGCTGCGATCTGGTCATCGACCCTGGCCGATATGCGTGCCTTCCCCCTTGGCTTCTTCCTGCGTTTTTTTGCCAACCACGGCCTGCTCGATGTGGCCAATCGCCCCCAGTGGTATGTGATCCCGGGTGGCTCGCGGGAATATATCGGCCCCCTTACCGCGGGTTGGCAGTCGCAGATCCGACTCGCCTGTCCGGTGCAGAGCGTACGGCGGGACGCGGACGGCGTGGTGATCCAGAGCAGTTACGGCGAGGAGCGGTTTGATGAGGTGATATTCGCCTGCCACAGCGATCAGGCGCTGGCGCTGCTGGCGGATCCCGGCGAGCGGGAGCAGGCCATCCTAGGCGACATGCCCTATCAGGCCAACGATGTCTGGCTCCATACCGATGCTCGCTGCCTGCCCACCCGCCGCAAGGCATGGGCCAGCTGGAACTATCAGCTCGATGGCAACGATGAGGCGCGGCCGCTGGTGAGCTACAACATGAACATCCTGCAGGGGGTGAACTCGCCGGAGCCCTTCTGCGTCAGCCTCAATCCCAAGGGCAAGGTGGATGAGAGCAAGGTACTGCGCCGCTTCGTCTACCACCATCCAGTGTTCAATCAGGCCTCCATCGCCGCCCAGCAGCGGCGCGCGGAGATCTGCGGCCAGCAGCACACCCACTTCTGTGGTGCCTACTGGTACAACGGCTTCCATGAGGATGGGGTGCGCAGCGCGCTGGATGTCGCCAGGCGCTTCGGAGCCGAGCTATGAACGGCGCCACCGTGGCCACCGAACATGAGCGTACAGACGAACTGGCTGGCGTCATCAGCGCCATCTGGCAGGGCTCGGTGCGCCACCGCCGTTTTGCACCGCGGGCTCACACCTTCTCCTACAGCCTCTTTATGCTGGGACTGGATCTCGACGAGCTGCCACAGCTCGATCAGGGGCGCTGGTTCGGGGTTGAGCGGGCTGGGCTGCTCTCGTTTCACCGCCATGACTATCTCAAGGGGAGTGAGGGAAGCCTCAAGCAGGCGGTGTGGCAGAAGGTGAGCGAGCTGGGTGGCGATGCCGAGCCCGAGGGGCGGGTACTGCTGCTCGGCAATGTGCGCTGTCTGGGGTTCTACTTCAGCCCGGTCAACTTCTACTTCTGCTACCGGCAGGGCGAGGCGCGCTATCTGCTGGCAGAGGTGTCGAACACCCCCTGGAACGAGCGTCACTACTACCTGCTCGATCTGGCGGCGCTGGCACCCCATGACAAGGATTTTCACGTCTCCCCCTTTATGGGGCTGGCGATGCGTTATCACTGGCGCATCAGGCCGCCCGCGCAGGAGACTCTGATCCATATCGAGAGCCATCCCGTATCCGGTGAAGCCAAGCTGTTTGACGCCACCCTGGCGCTCACTCGCGAACCCTTGTCGCGCAAGGGGTTGGTGGCCCTGCTGGCCCGCTGGCCATGGATGACCATGAAGGTGCTGCTCGGGATCTACTGGCAGGCCCTGCGTCTATTTATCAAACGAACCCCGATTTTTACCCATCCGGAGAGCCGCTAATGGAACTTGCTCAATCAACCCTCTCTGCCTCTTTCATCGACAAGGGGGCAAGACAAATGCTGCTCAATCTGCTGGGTCGCCTCGAACATGGCCAGCTGCTGCTGCGGGATGGCGGTGAGCGCCACAGCTTTGGCGTCGCGGGTACCGATCTGCATGCCGAACTGGTGGTGCAAGATCCTGCCTTCTATCGTCGCCTGTTGCTGGGGGGCAGCATTGCCGCCGGGGAAACCTGGGTGGAGGGGCTCTGGACCAGCCCGGACCCGGTGGCGCTGGTGCGGCTGCTGGCCCGGAATCTGACCCTGCTCGACTCCCTCGAGCGGCGCCTTGGCTGGCTCAGTTTCCCGTTCAACAAGGTGCGCCACTGGCTCAACCGCAATACCCTGACAGGTTCGCGCTCCAACATCGCCGCCCACTACGATCTCGGCAATACCCTCTATCAGGGGTTTCTCGACAGCCATATGCAGTACTCGAGCGCCATCTATCCGAGTGCCGAGGCCACGCTGGAAGAGGGACAGCAGGCCAAGCTGCGCACCATCTGCGAGCGGCTGGCGCTGGGGCCTGACGATCATCTGTTGGAGATCGGCACCGGCTGGGGCGGCCTCGCCGTCTATGCCGCCCGCCACTATGGCTGCCGGGTGACGACCACTACCATCTCCCGGGCCCAGCATGATTATGCCAAGGAGTGGATTGCGCGGGAGGGGCTGGGGGATCGCATCACCTTGCTGCTGGAGGATTACCGCAAGCTGGAGGGCACCTATGACAAGCTGGTCTCCATCGAGATGATCGAGGCGGTGGGGCATGCCTTCCTGCCCGACTATTTCCGCCAGCTGTCGCGGCTGCTCAAACCCGGTGGTCGCCTGCTCATCCAGGCCATCACCATCGCCGATCAGCGCCATGCCCAGTATCTGCGCGGAGTCGATTTCATCCAGCGCTACATCTTCCCCGGTGGCTGCCTGCCGAGCGTCTCCCAGATGGCGGGGCTGCTGGCGCGGGAGACCGACATGCAGCTGGTGCGGTTGCACGATCATGGTCATCACTATGCGCGCACCCTGGCTCACTGGTGCGAGCGTTTTCTGGCGCTGGCGCCCGAGCTGCCCAAGCTCGGTTACAGCCAAGATTTCATCCGGTTGTGGCACTTCTACTTTGCCTATTGCGAAGGGGGATTCTGGGAGCGCAGCATCAGTCTGGTGCAGCTGGAGGCCGCCAAGCCGGGGCCCGCTGGCTGGTCGGGTGATGTGCCAGTAAGCGGTCACTAACAATGTGGCAGTGGGCTCACCTGCTGGGGTTTAACCTCTACTGGTTGCTGGCGGTGAAGTGGCAGCAGCCGGGCCCGCTGCTGGCAATGTTGCTGCTGCACTTTCTCTTCTCACCCAGCCGTCAGCGTGACTGGCGGCTGCTTCCCATCGCGGTCGTCGGCTGTCTGCTGGATGCCCTGCTCTGGCAGCTCGGCCTGTTCCGGTTCCCGTCCGGTTTTCCCCTCTGGCTGGTGCTGCTCTGGCTCGGTTTTGCCCTGACGCTGGCCCACGGTATGCGCTGGCTGCTGCGCTTGCCTCGCTGGCAGCAGGCGCTGTTTGGCGTGTTTGGCGGTGCTTCCTCCTATGTGGCGGGGGCTGCCATGGGGGCAGTAAACTTACCCTGGGGCATCTGGATCAGCACGGCGCTGCTGGCTGTGATCTGGATGTGGTGGTTACCCGTACTCCTGTGGGTAATGGTCAAGCTGGAGGGTGAGTCATGACAAACACCTTTTCGACCGACTCGTTGCTTTTTTCCAAATGGACCAAAGAGAGCCAGCATGAGCTCACTGATCGCTTCTATCTGGTGGTTGCCTGCCAGCGGGATGCGCAGGGGCAGCTGGTGCAGGTGGTGATGCAGGATATCAACACCCTGCAGGAACAGGAGATGGACTGGCATGAACTGGAAGACCCCAACCACTGGCATATGGGGTGGAATTAACCCGCTACTGCTGGCGTTTACGCTCTTGGCTGCAACCGCAGTGCAGGCTTCTGCCGCCCCCTGGCAGCAGTTGCGCCCGGTCGGGCAGGGGGAGATGAACTGGCTCTGGTTCAAGCTCTACGATGCCACCCTCTACAGTGCGAGCGGGCGCTATCAGCCCGGTCACTATCCGCAGGCCCTGACCCTCACCTATGCCAGAGCCATCGAGCGGGAAGATCTGCTGAGCGCTACTGCCGCGGAGTGGCAGCGGCTCGGTCTTGGCTCCGACGCCGAACGTCAGCGCTGGCTCGGCCAGCTCGCTGCACTCTGGCCCGATGTGCAGGCAGGCGACAAGCTCACCTTCTATGTCGACAAGGGCGGGGTAGGCCACTTCTGGTGGCAGGAGAAGCCCCTAGGTACCCTGGCCGATCCACAATTCTCGGCCGCTTTTCTCGCCATCTGGCTGGCTGACAACAGCCGCGATCCTGCCCTGACCCGCCGCCTGCGTGGCCAACCCTGAACATGGAGTCTCTGATGCCTTTCTATCGTGCATACCGCTGGTTGCTGTTGCTCCCCTTTTTGCTGCTGAGTGGCTGTGGTGCCAGTCTCGATGACTATCGTGGGCAGGGGCCAAACTGGGATCTCGCTCGTTTCTTCAACGGCAAATTGGTGGCTCACGGCCTGGTGACCGACCGCAGCGGCGAAGTGACCAGTCGCTTTCGGGTTGAGATGGTGGGTAGTTGGAAAGATGGCAAGGGAGAGCTGTTCGAGCTGTTCTACTTTGACGATGGCCGCCAGCAGACCCGTACCTGGTATCTGAGCAAGGGCGATTATGGTCATTGGCGCGGTACTGCTTCCGATGTGGTGGGCGAGGCGATCGGTAAAAGCCAAGGGTTTGCCCTCAACTGGCGCTATCAGCTTGATCTGGCGCTACCGGATGGCGAGGTTGTGCGGGTGAGCTTCGATGACTGGATGTACCTGCTGGACGAAGATCGTCTGATCAATCGTGCCGAGATCAGCAAGTTCGGTATCCATCTGGGTGAAGTGATCCTCTATATCGAACGTCAGCCCTGACCGTTAACGCAAGATAACGGCCAGTAAAAAGCGCGCCGATGGCGCGCTTTTGTTTACCGAAAAACCAGAGTCATCAGATGATGCGGTTCTCTTCTAGCATCTTGCGACGGGCCTCTTCCTTGGCCATCTTCTTCTTGCGGTTGTCGCAGGGTTCCGGGCAATCGCACTCTTTCTCGATGCCGACGCTACCCAGACCGCCACAGGAGCCGGAGATGGTCTTCTTCTGGAAGATGTAACCGATAGCCATGGCGGCTATCACCAGCATGAATACCCCGAAGGTGATCAGAAAAATCTGCATCTCTACCTCTTACTTCTTGACCAGATAGGGCTTGAAGGCATCGGAGTAAGCCTCTTCAAAGCCGTTGTCCGTCTTGGTGATCACGAAGATCGCCAGGCCGCGCTCGTTGGCATAGGCCAGGCTTTTCTCGGTCCCCATCACCATAAACACGGTGGCCAACCCGTCTGCAGTCATGCAGGAGGGATGGATCACGGTGACCGACACCAGACGGTGCTGGATCGGCTTGCCGCTGCGCGGATCTATGGTGTGGGAGAAGCGCTGACCATCCAGTTCATAGTAGTTGCGGTAATCGCCAGAGGTGGCCACCCCGTTGTCACCGGGCACGATCACCTCTTGCACCGTGCCGGTGCCTGCGGTGGGCTTCTCGATGGCCACGCGCCAGGGGTGACCCTTGCCGTTGACGCCATTGATCCGCAGCTCGCCGCCAATCTCCACCAGATAGTTACGCGCACCCAGTGACTCCAGATACTCGGCTACCTTGTCCACACCAAAGCCCTTGGCGATGGCGGAGAGATCGACGTAAAGATCCGGAATGTCTTTTTGCAGGGTGTCGGCATCCACCGAGGTGATGACGTGCAGGTTGCCCAGACCGGTCTTCTGGCGAGTCTGGGTGATCAGCTCGTCGGAAGGGACCTTGGTCGGCTTCTTGTCCGGGCCAAAGCCCCACAGATTGACCAAGGGGCCAACGGTGACGTCCAGCGCCCCCTGGCTCTCACGGCCAATGTGAATGGCCTCTGTGACGACCCGTGCGGTATCGCGGGAGACCACTACCGGTTTGTTGTCACGGCTCTGGTTGAAGCGCGACAGTTCGGAATCGGGGCGATAGGTCGACATCTGGTCGTTGACCCGCTCCAGCAACACATCCACCTCAGCTTGAAGTTTGGCCGGATCGCTGATGGCGCTGTCCGCCACCTTGATGGAGTAATAAGTGCCCATGGTGCTGCCGGTGATGTGGATCTCCGGTTTGGATTGGACCGTCTCCTGACCGCACCCAGTCAAGAAAAAGGCTAGCCCGAAGGCTAGCCAGGTCTTTACAACACTGTGCATGGATTAACCACCAAAGTCATCCAACAGGATGTTTTCGTCTTCAACGCCCAAGTCTTTGAGCATGTTGATGACGGCAGCGTTCATCACCGGAGGTCCACACATGTAGAACTCGCAATCTTCCGGTGCTTCGTGGTTCTTGAGATAGTTCTCGTAGAGCACGTTGTGGATGAAGCCGGTGTAGCCGTCCCAGTTGTCTTCCGGTTGCGGATCAGACAGGGCGACGTTCCAGGTGAAGTTCTCGTTCTCGGCGGCGAGCATGTCAAAGTCTTCGACATAGAACATTTCGCGCTTGGAACGGGCACCGTACCAGAAGCTCATCTTGCGCTTGGACTTCAGGCGACGCAGCTGGTCGAAGATATGGGAACGCATCGGCGCCATACCCGCACCACCACCGATGAATACCATTTCGGCATCGGTGTCCTTGGCGAAGAACTCACCGAACGGGCCGGAGATAGTCACTTTGTCGCCAGCCTTCAGGCTGAAGATATAGGAGGACATCTGTCCCGGAGGGGCAGTCCAGTTGCTGGGCGGCGGGGTTGCGATACGCACGTTCAGCATGATGATGCCGAACTCTTCCGGATAGTTGGCCATGGAGTAGGCACGGATGATTGGCTCATCGACCTTGGACTCCAGCTCAAAGATCTTGAAGCGATCCCAGTCACCGCGATACTCCTCGGGAATATCGAAGTTCTTGTAGTGCACGTGGTGAGCCGGGGCTTCAATCTGGATATAACCACCGGCGCGGAACGGTACGCTCTCGCCATCGGGGATCTGCAGCTTGAGCTCCTTGATGAAGGTGGCCTTGTTATCGTTGGAGATAACAGTACATTCCCACTTCTTCACCCCGAAGATCTCTTCCGGCAGTTCGATATCCATGTCGGAGCGAACGGTAACCTGACAGGCCAGACGCTCGCCATGACGGGCTTCGCCCTTGCTGATGTGATCCAGTTCGGTCGGCAGAATGTCGCCGCCACCGGATTTCACCCGTACCTTGCACTGGCCGCAGGAGCCACCGCCGCCACAGGCGGAGGAGACGAAGATACCGCTGCCAGCCAGCACGCCGAGCAGCTTGCCACCGGCCGGGCTGGTCACAGCCTTGGCCGGGTCACCATTGATGCTGATTGTCACGTCGCCCGCGGTCACCAGCTTGGACTTGGCGAACAGAATGACTGCCACCAGAGCCAGCAGGATCACGGTAAACATGACCACACCCAAAATAATTTCCATCTATCGTTCCTTTCTGATTGCAGGAAAGCCGATTACAGGGAGATACCAGAGAAGGACATGAAGCCCAGCGCCATCAGACCGGCGGTGATGAAGGTGATGCCCAGACCGCGCAGGCCTTCCGGAACATCGGAGTACTTCATCTTCTCGCGGATACCCGCCAGCGCAACGATCGCCAGCATCCAGCCTGCCCCTGAACCCACACCGTAGACCACAGACTCCATGAAGTTGTAGTCACGCTGCACCATGAAGGAGACGCCACCGAAGATGGCGCAGTTCACGGTGATGAGCGGCAGGAAGATACCCAGCGCGTTGTAGAGTGCCGGGAAGTACTTGTCCAGCGCCATCTCCAGGATCTGTACCAGTGCTGCAATCACACCGATGAAGGTGATGAAGCTCAGGAAGCTCAGATCCAGACCGGATACCAGAGCGCCATCTTTAAGCACGTAGTTGTAGATCAGGTTGTTGGCAGGAACCGCGATGGTCTGCACCACAATAACGGCAATACCCAGACCCATGGAGGTCTTTACCTTCTTGGACACCGCCAGGAAGGTACACATCCCCAGGAAGAAGGAGAGTGCCAGGTTTTCGATGAAGATCGATTTAATTAACAGACTCAGATAGTGTTCCATACCTTAATCCTTCGCCTCCACCTGCTTGGGATCCTTGGTGCGCACGCCCCAAATGATCAGACCAATGATGAAGAATGCACTCGGCGGCAGCAGCAGCAGGCCGTTGGGCACATACCAGCCACCGTTATTCACCAGCGGCAGCAGCTCGATGCCGAACCAGGTGCCGGAGCCCAGCAGTTCACGCACGGTCGCGACACTCAGCAGAATGGCACCATAGCCCAGACCGTTGCCGATACCATCCAGGAAGGAGGGCAGCGGGGCACTCTTCATGGCGTACGCTTCAGCGCGGCCCATTACGATACAGTTGGTGATGATCAGACCCACGAAGACCGACAGTTGCTTGGAGATGTCATAGGCATACGCCTTGAGCACCTGGTCAACCACGATAACCAGTGAGGCGATGATCGCCATCTGCACGATGATCCGGACGCTGTTCGGGATCTGGTTGCGGATCAGGGAGATGAACAGGTTTGAGAAGGCGGTGACCGCCATGACCGCGAGGGTCATTACAAACGCAGTTTTCATCTGGCTGGTAACCGCCAGTGCAGAACAGACACCCAGCACCTGCAAGGCGATGGGGTTGTTGCCCAGCACAGGCGTCAACAGCAACTTCTTCATTTCGCTCTTGTCAGCCATTGTTGATTTCTCCTGCACGAACCTTGGCCAGGAAAGGACCGAAGCCCTTGGGACCCATCCAGAAGTCGAAGGTATGCTGTACGCCGTTACCGGTCAGAGTGGCACCGGAGAGACCATCGATCTCGTGCTCGGAGCCCGCCGGAGCATGGCCCTTGATGACGCGCAGCGCCGGCATGCCATTCTGGTCGAACAGTTTCTTGTCCTTGAACAGCGCCTGCCAGGCCGGGTTTTCGATCTCGCCACCCAGACCCGGGGTTTCACCGTGGTCGTAGTAGGTGATGCCTTTGATAGTCTGGCCATCAGCGGCAACGGCGACGAAAGCATACATGGTCGACCACAGACCCTGACCATAGATGGGCAGGATGATGCTGTCGATCTTGCCTTCGGCATCCTTGGCGAAGAATACCGGGATCTGCTTGGAGATCTGACGCAGGCTGGCCTTGTCGTCAGCGGCGGCAAGACGGATGCTGCGGGCCGGATCTTTGGCAGCCTGCTTGGTGTCGAAGTTGTCGGCATCACCGTCAACAAAGTCACCGGTCGCCAGATCCACCAGACGGGCTTCGATCTTCTCGCCGTACAGTTTGGCCAGGTCGCGCTTGGCCACTTCGCTCACATCCACACCGGCTACGGCGAGAATGTTGCTCTGCTTGTCCAGCGCCTTGTTTTCCTGCTGGGTAGAACGCAGGCCCACAGCGGCAACGGATACCACGATGGAACAGGCCAGACAGAGGCCGGTGACCACGCTGACGGTGCCGAGGGTTGAATCTTTATTAAACGCCACGAGCAATCCTCCGCTTGATGTTTGCCTGAGCGACGAAGTGGTCAAACAGGGGAGCAAACAGGTTCGCAAACAGAATGGCCAGCATCATGCCTTCCGGGAACGCAGGGTTGACCACGCGAACCAGCACGACCATTACGCCGATCAGGGCGCCATACCACCACTTGCCTTTGTTGGTAAAGGCTGCGGAGACAGGGTCGGTTGCCATGAAGGCCATACCGAAGGCGAAGCCACCCAGTACCAGATGCCAGTGCCACGGCATGTTGAACATGGGGTTGGTATCGGAACCGATGACGTTGAACAGCAGGGAGGTGGCGATCATACCGATCATCACGCCGGCGATGATGCGCCAGGAGGCGATGCGCATGTAGACGATCATGGCGGCACCCAGCAGGATCATCAGGGTAGAGACTTCACCGATGGAACCCGGCAGGTTACCCAGGAAAGCGTCCATCCAGCTGATAGCCTGGCCGGTTGCACCGTTGATCAGCGCCATTTGGCCGCCTTGGGCCCACTGGCTCAGGGCAGTCGCGCCGGAGAAACCGTCAACGGCAACCCACACGGCGTCACCGGAGATCTGGCC
Organism: Aeromonas sp. 6P; assembly: GCF_051919525.1. Lineage (NCBI taxonomy): Bacteria > Pseudomonadati > Pseudomonadota > Gammaproteobacteria > Aeromonadales > Aeromonadaceae > Aeromonas > Aeromonas sp. 6P. The sequence continues at coordinate 973,818 of NZ_JBQBEO010000002.1, forward strand.
CGGGTAGGCGAAGAACAGGAACGCACGACCAGCGAGCGCCGGGTTCAGGAAGTTCTTGCCGGTACCACCGAACACCTCTTTGGCCATCACCACACCGAAGGTGATACCCAGCGCAGCTTGCCACAGGGGCAGCTCGGGCGGCACGATCAGGGCAAACAGGATGGAGGTCACGAAGAAGCCTTCGTTGATCTCGTGTTTGCGCACCATGGCGAACAGCACTTCCCAGAAACCACCGACAAAGAAGACGGTGATATAGATTGGGAAGAAGTGGGTGGCGCCAATCAGCATCTTGCTGCCGATACCGGCAACAGCCGGATCGAGGGAGGCGCCCAGCATGGTAGCCAGGGCATATTGCCAGCTGCTGGCACCAGCAGCCGAGCCCATGTGGGCAATGGCGGCAATCGCCTGGTTACCAACGTTGTACATGCCCCAGAACATGGCCGGGAACACGGCCAGCCACACCATGATCATCATGCGCTTCAGATCGAGCGCATCACGAACGTGGGAGGCGTTGCGGGTAACGCTACCCGGGGTGTAGAACAGGGTGTACGCCGCTTCGAACAGGGCATAGTACTTGGCGTACTTTCCACCCGGTTCGAAGTGGTGTTCCATATTTTCAAGAAGTTGCTTGAAACTCATCGCTTAACCTTCCAGTTCAATCTTGGTCAGGCACTCACGCAAGATCGGGCCGTACTCTGTCTTGCCAGGGCAGACAAAGGTACAGAGCGCCAAATCTTCCTCATCCAGCTCCAGGCAGCCCAGTGCTTGTGCACCGTCGGTATCGCCGGAGACCATGTCCCGCAGCAGCAGGGTCGGCAGGATGTCGAGTGGCATCACCCGCTCATAGTTGCCGATAGGCACCATGGAACGGTCACTACCGTTGGTAGTGGTGGTGAAGTTGATCAGCTTGCCCTTCATCAGATGAGAGAGGGTGGTACGGGTGATAGAGAACTTGTTGGCGCTGGGGTTGATCCAGCCCAGGAACTCTTTCTCGCGACCTTCACCCAGCACGCAAACCTGATTGTGGTAGCGGCCCAGGTAGTCGTGAACACCTTCGGCTTTGGCACCACTCAGGATAGAACCGGAGATGATACGGTTTTCGTCGGCACGCAGCTCATTATTGGTGAGCTGGCTGATGCAGGCGCCCAGACGGGTACGCAGCAGACGCGGCTTGAGCACGTTCGGGCCAGCCAGCGCGATCACCTTGTCAGTGCAGATCTGACCGGTGGTGAACAGCTTGCCGAATGCAATCACATCCTGATAGTTGATGTGCCACTGCACCTTGGTGCTGCTGACCGGATCCAGGAAGTGGATATGGGTACCCGGCAGACCGGCAGGATGCGGACCAACGAAGATCTCTTCCTTGACCTGAGCCAGCGGAGAGTGGGGCAGACTGCCTTCGCCTTTACAGACGTAGACGGCGCCGTCGGTCAGGCGGGTCAATACAGCCAGACCATCGAGGAAGGCCTGCGGCTGTTCCTTGATAATCAGCTCGGCATCGGCAGCCAGCGGGTTGGTGTCCATTGCAGTCACAAAGATAGCGCGCGGGGCAGACGCTACCGCGGGGACTTTGCTGAACGGACGGGTACGCAACGCAGTCCACTGACCTGATGCGACCAGGATCTCTTGCACCTTGCTGCGCTCGAGCTTGGCCAGCTCGGCAGAGGCAAAATGCTCAAACGTCACCTGTTCATCGGAACCGTCCAGGTCGATGACCACAGACTGGAGAACACGTTTGGCACCACGGTTGATCTCTGAAACCACACCGGTGGCAGGAGCTGTGAATTTAACGCCCGGATTCTTCTTGTCTTCAAAAAGATCCTGACCTTTGATGACGCGATCACCTACTTTGACGAACATAGTAGGTCGCATCCCCACAAACTCCTCGCCCAGTGTCGCAACACGGGTGATGGCGGGGCCATCGTAGATTACTTGCTCTGGCGCACCCAGCACGGGGATGTCCAGTCCTCTTTTGATTGTAATCATACTTACTTGCACTACCGTTACGGGAGAGGTTGGTTAGCGCCGAGAAATACATCACGACGGGTGGTTGAATGAGTCGATGTTGTGGTTGTGCCAGGTGGGCAGGCTCAACAATTATTCAACATACAGGCTCACTCAAAAGCGCTTGAGTTTACCACTTAAGGTGCATTTTCTGCCATGCCAAATGGGCAAAATCCCCGTGCCATCACAAAATTAACCTGCAATGAATAAGCCCCCGACACCTTGTAAGTAGTGGTTTTAAAGGTTTTTTTATTTTGATACCTCGATGGGGGTATTTACCGTTGTCTCCACTATCAGCAAAAAGCCTTGATGCCGAAATATACCCCCTTGGATGTAGCCTTTTCGGGGCCAATGGGGGAAATATGTTTAATTTTTGTTGGCAGGTTCTCGAGGGGAATCCTGTGGTACAACCGCTTTCAGGAGAGTGACGGTTTGCCAACGCAGCTCGGGGTGCGCGGGGCGTGGCCTTTTTCCTGCCACTCGGTCTCTGTGTAGGTATGCAGCGCCAGTGCATGAACGGCACCGGCCAGCTCGTCGGCCAGCACCGCGTTGACCTGACGATGTCGTGCCAGCAGCCGCAGCCCTGCAAATTGCTCGCTGACGATCACCACCTTGAAGTGGCTCTCAGATCCCGGTTCCACACGGTGCATGTGGCTCTCGTTGATTACCTCCAGCACGGAGGGGGAGAGGGCTACGGTCAGCTTGGCTTCAATCAGTTGTTGGATGGTCATCGGATCGGCTTCCAGAGTGAATGTCGGGCCATTCTATCGGCAGTCGCGGGATGGAATAAGCCCCCGTAAGAGGGAAATCACCCGTCAGTTGCCCCCTTGATGCGCATCGAACTGGTGAAATTCCTGCTCCTCGCTAGAATAGCGCCACTTTGCGTCGCCCCTGGCGCCTGTATACACGAATCAAGCCGAGGTTGGACTCTTCCTATGCAAACCCTTCTCGACACTCCCCATTGCCAGCTCACGCTCTACCGCTATCCGCGCCAGAGTCAGGAGACCCTGCAAGCCTGGGATGCGGCTGACGAATACCTGATCAACACCCTGGCGGAGTCTCCCCTCGAGCAGACGGGCCCCGTCATCATCATGAATGATGGCTTTGGCGCGCTGGCCGCCTATCTGCATCCGCACTCCCCCTGCTGCGTCACCGACTCTTACATCAGTGAGCGGGCGACCCTGGCCAATCTGGCCGAAAACGGACTGGATGCAGGCGGGATCTGCTTGCAGGATGCGCTGGCGCCGCTGCCCGATGCCCCTGCGCTGGTAGTGATCAAGGTCTCCAAATATCAGGCTCTATTGGAGCAGCAACTGCTGGCGTTGCGGGAGGTGGTAACACCGGCAACCCGCGTTATCGCTGCCGGCAAGGCGAAGGATATTCATACCTCCACCCTCAAGTTGTTCGAGAAGTATCTGGGGCCTACCCGTACCTCGCTGGCCTGGAAAAAGGCGCGTCTCATTCACTGCGAGCCGCAGGCCGGGCAACCCGCGCTGGCCAACCCCTTCCCGACTGTCTGGCCGCTGGAGGGGAGTGGCATGCTCATCCATAACCATGCCAACGTCTTCTCGCGCACCAGTCTCGATATTGGTGCCCGTTTTATGCTGGACAACCTGCCCATCCACAGTGCCCGCAAGGTGATCGATCTGGGCTGCGGCAACGGGGTGCTGGGTCTGTCGCTGCTCGCCAAAGACAGCGAGGTGGAGGTGACCTTTATCGATGAATCCTATATGGCGGTTGCCTCGGCACAGCTCAACGTCGAGCACAATCTGCCCGATGCACTGCCGCGCGCCCACTTTATGGTCAATAACTGTCTCGACGGGGTGGCGGTCGGCTCGGCGGATCGGATCCTCTGCAACCCTCCTTTCCATCAGCTGCAGGCGATCACCGATCATATCGCCTGGCAGATGTTCAGCGATGCGCACCGGGTGTTGCCTCAAGGGGGTGAACTCTGGATAGTAGGCAACCGTCATCTGGACTATCACAACAAACTCAAGCGCTTGTTTGCCAACGCACAAGTCGTTGCGTCGAACAGCAAATTCGTTATTTTGAAAGCCATCAAACGCTAAAGCCAAAGGAAACCATGATGAAAAAGTCACTCTTGCTGCTGGCCGCCCTGATGCTGGGCGGGTGTGCCACTCATTGGCCGGAGACGGCGCTGCTCAATCCGCAGGTGATCCCCGCCAACCAGCAATACTACTCTGGCAATCGCATCACCATGGAAGGGGTAGACAAGCGTGAGGCTGCCTACGTCTTCTCCATCAAACATAAAGAGAAAGCCCCCGTGCTGGTCAACAGCGAGCGTCCGCTCAACCTGCTGATGGCCGAGCGGCTGGCCGAAGGGCTGCGCAGCCAGGGTCTCGAAGTGGGCAACAGTGGCACCACCAACCTGACGCTGGTGATCTCCAACGCCGCAGTCAATGTGGAAGAGAAGACCTTTACCTATGTCACCAAGTCCCGCGTCAGCCTGCAGGTGATCGCCGATTTCCAGGGCAACCGTCTGACCAAGCAGTTCAACATGTCCTCCAGCAAGGAGAGCCCGAGCGAGCCAAGCATGGCCGATCTGGAGTCTACACTGAACCTGCAACTGGGTAGCGTGCTGCAGCAGATCATGGCGGATGATGCGCTGCGCGGTTACCTGAAAGGTCAACCGAACGGTGCAGGGGTCTGATGATGAAAAAACTCTGGTTGCTGGCCATGCTGATCGCCCCGCTGGCGTTCGCGGGCCCGAAAGTCAGAATGGAGACCAACCACGGCAATATCGTGGTGGAGCTGGCGTCCAAGCAGGCGCCCCAGACGGTGAAGAACTTCCTGCGTTACGTGGCTGATGGCAGCTATGACGGCAGTATCTTCCACCGGGTGATCCAGGATTTCGTGGTGCAGGGTGGGGGCTACAACCAGCAGTTCCAGCAACTGCCGACTTATGAGCCTGTGGTCAACGAGTCGCGCGGCGGTCTGCCCAACAAACGTGGCTCCATCGCCATGGCCCGCACCCAGGCGGTCGACAGCGCTACTCGCCAGTTCTACTTCAATCTGGTCGACAACAATAACCTCAACGCCGGTGGCGCCGCGGGTTATACCGTGTTCGGTCAGGTGGTTCAGGGGATGGAAGTGTTGGACAAGCTGGCTCAGGTACAGACCGGTTACAGCCCCATTCTGCGCGCCAACGATGTGCCGACCAGTCCCATCATTCTGAAGAAGGTGGTCTTGTTGGCAGAAACTCCGGCAGACAAGAAAGTCGACAAGAAAGCGGGCAAGTAACTCTCGCCGGACCCGGTTCGTCACCTCGCCTCGTCAGGTCACAATACAAGGCTCATCCCGTTCGGGATGGGCCTTTTCTCTATCCGGGCTTCTTTTGCCTATCTCTTTGCTTGCCTTGGCTATCTGCCATCAACCTGCCAAAATGACGCACTTTTCCAAAGTCGTCAGGTAGTTGAACATGATCCGCAAACCAAGCTGGAGAGAGTCCCTCGCCGTTTATCTCGAATTTCGGGTATTTATTCTCTTTGCCATGGGTTTTTCATCGGGTCTGCCGCTGCTGCTGGTGTTCGGTACCCTCTCATTCTGGTTGCGCGAGGCCGATGTCAGCCTGACCGATATCGGCTATATGAGCTGGGTGGCGCTCGCCTATGGCTTTAAATGGCTGTGGTCACCGTTGGTGGATCGCATGCCGCTGCCGTTGCTCTCCACGCTGCTGGGGCGTCGCCGCAGCTGGATGTTCTTCTCCCAGCTGTTGATTGCCGCCGCGCTGGTCGGCATGGCGTTCTGCGATCCCAAGACCGAGCTGGCCCAGCTGGCGATGTTTGCCCTGCTGGTGGCCTTTGCCTCGGCCACGCAGGATATCGTCATCGACGCCTATCGCATCGAATCCGCTCCCGAGCGGCTACAGGCGGCGATGGCTGCTTCTTACATGACCGGCTACCGACTGGCGATGATCATGGCGGGGGCCGGTGCGCTGGCGCTGGCAGCCTGGTTTGGCAGCAATAGTGGCTATGACTATCGTGGCTGGCAGATTACCTATCTGGTGATGGCGGGTCTGATGTCACTCGGGGTCATCACCACGCTGTTTTGCCACGAGCCGGAAATCGATCTGGCCGAGCAGGGCAAACAACAGGCCGAACGCAAGGCGCAGCTCCTGGAAAAAGGGTGGCCTGCGCTGCTGGCGAGTGCGGGGGCCTGGGGCTATGAGGCGGTCTGGTGTCCGTTTGCCGACTTCTTTCGTCGCTATGGCAGCTCGGCGCTGCTGATCCTGGCTCTGATCGCCTGCTATCGGGTTGCCGATGTGGTGATGGGGGTGATGTCCAACAGCTTCTATGTGGATATGCAGTTCAGCAAGACCGAGGTTGCGACCATTACCAAGGTGTTTGGCGTCATCATGACGCTAGTGGGGGCGGCGCTGGGGGGCGTGCTGGTGATGCGCTTCGGTACGCTGCGCATCCTGTTCTTGGGGGCGCTGCTCACTGCCAGCACCAACCTGCTGTTTGCCCTGCTCAATCAGGTTGGTCACAACCTGGAGCTGCTGACCCTGATCATTTCCCTCGACAACCTCAGTGCCGGTATCGCGACCGCGGCCTTCGTGACCTATCTCTCCAGCCTGACCAATGTGGCATTTTCGGCCACTCAGTACGCCCTGTTCAGCTCGGTAATGTTGCTGCTACCCAAGTTGCTGGCCGGTTTTTCCGGACAGGTTGTGGAGCAGATTGGCTACAGTGCCTTCTTTGTCGGAACCAGTTTATTGGGCTTGCCCGTGTTGTTGTTGATTGTGCTGGTCGCCAGAAAAGGGAGTGAGTTGCTCTCAACGGCTGACAAATAGCAAGCGTTTGCGTAGAATCGGGGGTGATTAGATTCACACTTCCGGATAAAGTTCCCGAGAAGTTGTTTCACCCCCAATTTTATTTGATTAGAATCCCTCTCGCTCCTTGTGGGCAGGCTACGGAAAACCTCAACTAACGCACAAGAGACCAATAAAATGGCCAAATTTACCAAGACTCTGATCGCTGCCGGTCTGCTGGCTGCTGCCGCTACCCCGGCCTTCGCTGCTGACTACAGCGGTGATATCCACAAGAATGACTTCAAATGGTTCCAGTTCAACGTCATGCATACCATCGATCAGATGCCGCATGCTGATGGACAAGATTTCAACGACACTTATTTTGAAATGGAGTTTGGTGGTCGTTCCGGTATTTTTGATCTGTATGGTTATGTCGATGTATTCGATATTTTCCAGAGCAGCCATAGCGATAAGCACAACGGCGAAAACATGTTTATCAAGTTCGCTCCGCGTATCTCTATCGATGGTATGACTGGTAAAGATCTCTCGTTTGGTCCGGTTCAAGAGTTGTACGTAGCTAACCTTATTAACGTTGGCGGTGCAGATGGCCAGTTTGAAGCTATGACCGGTCTGGGCGCTGATGTGATGGTACCTTGGTTCGGCAAGATGGGCATGAACCTTTACGCTCGTCATGTTAATGAAGGTAGCGGTGAGCAAGGCTGGAATGGCTATCAGTTCTCCGTGAACTGGTTCAAGCCTTTCTACACCTTCTCCAACGGCAGCTTTGTTGCCTATCAGGGTTACTTGGATCACCTGTTTGATGCCAAAGACAGCTCCAGTACTGGTACCAACATGTTTAACGGTATCTACTGGCACAATGACCGCTTTGCTGTTGGCTATGGTCTGAAATACTTCCATGATGTGTACGGCATCAAAAATGGTTACCAGCCTGACCCGACAGACAAGCCTGATTTGCACCTGAAAACTACAGGCTTCGGTCACTACTTCGACGTTACCTACAAGTTCTAATAAAACTTGGGGTACAAAAAACCGGAGCATCTGCTCCGGTTTTTTTATGGCCGCGATTTAGATAGCGTGGCGCGAGTCATCAAGTGCGCCACGGCTGAGTGGATAAATCAGTCGCGGAAGTTCTGGAACTGCATCGGTTGACCCAGTTCGGCGCCACGGACCAGTGCCATGGTCTCTTGCAGATCGTCACGCTTCTTGCCGGTGACACGTACTTCATCACCCTGGATGGCGACCTGTACCTTGATTTTGGAGTCCTTGATCAGCTTGACCAGCTTCTTGGCGATCTCTTTCTCGATCCCCTGCTTGAATTTGACGGTCAGGTGGAAACGCTTGCCGGAGTGAACGGAGTCACCCACTTCCATGGAGCTGTTTTCGATGTTGCGCTTGAGCAGGGCGCCGCGCAGGATTTCGACCATCTGCTTGAGCTGGAAATCAGCATCGGCTTCCAGCTTTACCTCTTCCTTGTTCAACTCGAAGCTGGCTTCTACCCCACGAAAATCGAAACGGGTGGCCAGTTCACGATTGGCGTTGTCGACTGCGTTCAACACCTCGTTCATTTTGACTTCAGAGATAATATCGAATGACGGCATAGCCGGAGCTCCTCATGTTGCGTTATCGGGGGGCAAATCTACCAGAAAACGGGCAAATTTGCTGATTTTGATGGGGTTGCTCTGCTAGAATCCCCTGCGCACAGGACGGGTGGACCCGTTAGTGTCCACCAGCGACATCTTCACTTATCCCCGGTAACAGGTTGAGAGGATTGCAACCCTTACCCTGACAGAGTCACACCATGCCAAGCGGATTAAAAAATTCCCGACAGCCCGTTATTCCACCCGTTACTCCGAAGTGGTCACTGTTGGGTTGTGGCGCCCTCGGCGGCGTTTTTGCCTCCCTGCTGACCCAGAGTGGTCAATCCACCCGTGTCTTGTTGCGCGAACATCATAAGTCCACGCTCCATCCGGGGATCGATTTCACCTCGCTGGAGGGGCATGTTCAGTTGCTCAATATCGAGCGCGGATTTGTCAGCAAACCCGGCAAGATCCAGCGTCTGCTGGTGATGACCAAGGCCAGTCAGGTGATTGCCGCACTGACGCCGCTGGTGGGTAAGCTGGATGCCGGCGTGCCGATCGTGCTGCTGCACAACGGGATGGGCATTGCCGAGCAGGTGGTCGAGATGTTCCCGCACAATCCGGTGATTGCCGGTGTCACCAGCCATGGTGCCATGCAGTGCGGCCATTTTGTCTTCCGTCATACTGGCAAGGGTGAAACCTGGCTTGGCCCGATCAACGATGCCGCCAAGGCCCATGCCGCGCTCGCGGACGAGCTGGCGCTGGCACTGGGTCAGGCTGGTTGGGATGAACAGGTATTGACGCGCCAGTGGCAAAAGCTGGCCATCAACTGTGCCATCAATCCCCTGACGGCCCTCTACAAGCTGAAAAATGGCGAGCTGGCGGGCCCCCGTTTTGCCGATGCCCTGCAGCAGATCTGCGTGGAAGTGGCGGATGTGATGTGCGCCGAAGGGATTGCGACCGCGGCAGAGGAGTTGCAGCGTCGGGTGCTGACAGTGGTGGAGCTGACCGCTGACAATTACTCCTCCATGCATCAGGATATGGAGCTGGGACGCGAGACCGAGATTGAGGCCATCACCGGCTTCCTGCTGGCCAAGGCTGCCCGGCATGGCATTGCCGTACCGGTCAATCAGGGTCTCTATCAGGCGATCAAAGAGAAGAGTCAGGCCGTCTGATCTTTTACATGGTAGAGCAAGCAGCAAGGAGGCGAACGTGAGTGTACTGGTGCTGGTGGCCCCCGGGTCGGAAGAGATAGAGACGGTCGCGATTGTCGATACCCTGATGCGCGCAAGTATTGAGGTGGTGCTGGCCTCTTGCTGCCCTGCCGGATCCCGGCAGGTAAAAGCGTCACGCGGGGTACAGCTGGTGGCCGATTGTCATATCGACGAACTGACCCGTCGGGACTTTGAAGCCATCGTGGTACCCGGTGGTCTGCCCGGCAGCGAAGTGATCCGCGATACCCCGCTGGCCATTGATCTGCTCAAAGAGCAGGCCGCTCTTGGTCGCTGGCGCGCTGCCATCTGCGCCGCCCCTGTGGTGGTGTTGCAACATCATGCTCTGCTGGGTGATGCCATCGTCACCTGTCATCCCGGCTTTCAGTCCCGACTACCGACATCGCAGCTGTCAAGTGAGCGGGTAGTCAGGGATGAGGCTCATCGCCTTATCACCAGTCAGGGGCCGGGCAGTGCAATCGAGTTTGCGCTTGAACTGATCCGGATGCTGCGTGGGGATGAGGTGGCGGCCACTGTCGCTGGCCCTATGGTGCTGCCTTGAGCGCACTCTGCTGCAGAATTAAGCTGGTCATGCTTTGAAAACGGGCCCCGGTCATCTTGATCGGGGCCCGCTTGTTATCTGCCGTTGTCGGTCACGCCATCTTGTCCGGCTCAGTAGTCGTACTGTTTGCACTTCTTCTTGCGAAACTCTTCACGCCAGCGTGACAACTCTTGCTCTGTGCCGAGTGTGTCCCCTTTCTTGATGGCCTGTTCCAGTATCTCAATCCGGTCGTACAGCCAGCGGCACTCTGCCGTCGGGTTGTTCTTGCCGATGCCGGTCAACGGCAGCAAACAGAGTCCCAGCCAAAGATATTTCATCCCGAACGCTCCTTGTCATTGTGGTAGTAAAGGTCTCCTTGGAGTCTACTATTTTAGCCGCAACGAGAGAGATAGAGCTGCGGTTATCCTTGGGGTAAGATGATGCCATGTCTGTTTATTTATACAGTGGTATGCGCAAGATCATCCATATCGACATGGACTGCTTTTTTGCCGCGGTGGAGATGCGGGACAATCCGGCGTTGCGGGAGGTGCCGCTCGCCATCGGTGGGGCCTCCGAGCGGCGCGGCGTCATCTCGACCTGCAACTATGTGGCGCGCCGGTTCGGGGTGCGCTCCGCCATGCCGAGCGCGCTGGCGAAAAAACTCTGCCCGCCGTTGGTACTGATCCCTGGGCGAATGGCGGTGTACAAGGATATCTCCCGTCAGCTCAGGGCCATTTTCCTGCGCTATACCGATCAGGTTGAACCGCTGTCACTGGACGAGGCTTACCTCGACGTGACCCACAGTCGCTGTTGTGGCGGTAGCGCCACCCTGATGGCACAAGAGATCCGGCAAGCCATCGTCTCCGAACTGGGATTGACCGCCTCGGCCGGAGTGGCCCCCAACAAGTTTCTCGCCAAGCTCGCCTCGGAGCAGCGCAAGCCTGATGGTCTGTTTGTCATTCGTCCCGACGAAGTGGCCGAATTTGTCTGCCAGTTGCCCCTCGGCAAACTGCCCGGGGTGGGGCGCAAGACTGCCGAGCGGCTGGAGGCGCAGGGGCTCTACACCTGTGAGGATGCGCGGGCCTTGTCGGCACAAGAGCTGTGCAGCCGTTTTGGCAAGCTGGGGGAGATGCTGACGACCCGGATCTGGGGGCTGGATGAACAGCCGGTGCAGGCGCACCGGATCCGCAAAACCATCGGGGTGGAGACCACTTTGGCGAGCGATGTTTGTGACGAAGCCGCCTGCCTGACGGTATTGCAGCAACTGCTGCCGGAGCTGGAGCGGCGATTTCAGCTGGCGTGCCCTGCCGAGCAAGTGATGGGGCAGGGGATTAAACTCAAGTTTGCCGACTTCCACCAGACCACCGTCTATCGCAGTCAGGGTGGCTATCAGCCAGCCTTGTTCGTTCCCCTGCTCAAAGAGGGGTTACAGCGGGCGCAAGGGCGTTCGGTTCGCCTGCTGGGCTTGGTGGTGGGTTTGCCAAGAGAGGGTGAAGTTAATCAACTCTCGCTGGATTTGCTGTGAGAGAGTTAAGTTTTTGTTTATAAAGTCGATAATCTATCCATATCTGTATGACGTAGGAATATTGGCATGAGCGCTCTTTCTGTCCAGGGTCGGATTACCCTGATCGCCGGTTGCTGTCTGTTGGTGACAGCCGCCGCTCTGGTTGCCTCTTCGATTTACAACGCGAACAAGATGCAACAGCAGGTGCGGCAAGCCACCATGCACGAGGCGCAGCAGTCTGCCGAAAACTGGATGAAGGCGATGGGCTCGGAGCAGGCGGCCAAGGTAACCAGCTATCTCGATGAGGCCTATTTCCGCGCCAGTTTGCTGGCAGAGAGCGTGTTGTTCCAGCGCAAGAATGCGGCCGAGAACTTTGTCCATTCGGAGGCGCTGCGCAGCGCCGTCAATCAGCAGCTGCACGATGCCGTTGCCTCATCGACCAATCTGCTTGGTGTCTATGCGGTGTTCGAGCCTGACCAGCTGGATGGGGAAGACAGCAATTATCAGGGCTCAACGGCGCTGGGTTCCAACGACAAGGGGCGTTTTTCCAGTTACTGGGCCTATGACAACGGCAAGATAGAACCGGAAGTGCAGAATGAGGATGTACTGGCCGATGAGAGCCCGACCGAGGCAGGTGGAATCGAAAACGAGTGGTATCGCTGCAGCATTCGCACCCGTGCCCTCTGCCTGCTGGAGCCCTATCTGGACGATGTGGGCGATAAACAGATATTGATGACCTCGGTGACGGTCCCGCTGCTGGAGCAGGAGACCTTGCTGGGGATGGTCGGGGTCGATATCTCGCTGGCCACTTTGCAGAGTCTGGTCAGCACCATGGACAAGGAGCTCTATGAGGGCAAGGGCAGAATCTTGCTGGTCAGTCACGAGGGGCGCGTGGCGGGAGCCGATGAGTTCGATGTGACCATGGGGCGTGGGCTGGATCAGAAGTATCAGGGGCTGGCCAGCGAGCTGAAAGGCTGGCTCAGTCAGGGTCAGGAGCTGACTCGTTGGAGCAGCGATGGCACCCTGTTGCAGACCTTTGTCCCGGTATCCATGCGTGGCACCGACCGTAAATGGGGCATCTACATTGAATTGCCACGGGCCGTAGTGCTGGCCTCGGCCCAGCAATTGCAAGATGAGCTGGCCAGTGAAGCCAATCGCAGCGTGGTCTCGCAGCTGTCGATCGGAGTGCTGATCTCGCTGGTTGCCCTGAGTTTTATCTGGTTGATGGCGCGCCAGATTGTGGCACCCATCCGCGCTGTAGTTGCCCGCCTCAAGGATATCGCCAGTGGTGAGGGGGATTTGACCCAGCGTATCGAGATCCAGCGGCAAGACGAGATCGGCGAGCTGGCCAAGTGGTTCAACAGCTTCCTCAACAAGTTGCAATCCACCATCAGTCAGGTGATTGATACCGTCTCCGGTACGCGCAACAGTGCCGAGCGAGCCGCGCAAGTGGCCGAGCGCACCAGCAGTGGCATGCAGGCCCAGTATCAGGAGATCGATCTGGTGGCGACGGCATTTGAGGAGCTGAGCGCCACGGCGTTGCAGGTCTCCGGTAATGCCGGCTCGGCGGTGGCTGCCGCCAACACCACTGATGCCGCGGCGCAAGAGGGTAAATATGTCGTTGCCGATACCCAGGAGGCGATGCGCAAGCTGATGACCATCATCAACGATGCCCAGCCGGTGGTGGAGCGACTCTCCGCCAACAGCGACAACATTAATGACATCCTCATCGTGATCCAGGGAATTGCCGAGCAGACCAACTTGCTTGCGCTGAATGCGGCTATTGAAGCGGCGCGGGCCGGTGAGCAGGGCCGTGGCTTTGCCGTGGTGGCTGATGAGGTGCGCAATCTGGCGGGTCGCACCCAGAATGCCATCGTCGAGATCCAGACTCTGATCAGCCAACTGCAATCCGGTACCGGCGCCGTGGTCAAGGCGATTCGCGATGGTCATGGACAGGCTGACGAGACCCTCGCCAAGGTGGATCTCTCGGTGCAGGTGCTGGAGCAGATTATCCAGTCGGTCTCCACCATCCATCAGATGAACGAGCAGATTGCCCGGGCGGCACAGGAGCAGAGCCGGGTGGCGGATGAGATCAACCGCAACGTCAGCAACATTCGCGATGTGAGCCACACCATCCGGGCCGAGGCGGCGACCTCCGCCGAAAATGGTCGCGAGCTCTCTGCGCTGGCGGACAAACAGCAGCAGCTGGTGGGGCAGTTCAAGGTATAGAAGGGATGAAAAAAGGCGCCATCCAGCTGGAGGCGCCAAACACATTCAGATGACAGACTGGGTCAAACCGGTGAGATTTGAGCCCCTCTTCCCGCAGAGGAAGAAACACAACACCACAATCGCAGTCGAAAGACTCACTAAAAACACATGTAAACCAACACGTAGTAGAAAATGTGAGCCATATGACGACTGATTGCTGGGCGAATTATGTTTATTCACTGGTCGGCCCGCAACCGACAAATTATAATGCGCCCCATTAGAAAAACTCATCGTCGGCTGGTGTCATGTCTCGTCGTTTACCCCCGCTCAATGCCCTCAAGGCCTTTGAAGCAGCGGCTCGTCACTTAAGCTTTACCCGCGCAGCAGAAGAGTTGTTTGTGACTCAGGCTGCCATCAGTCACCAGATCAAGGCGCTGGAGGAGTATCTTGGCATCAAGCTGTTCCGCCGCAAAAACCGCTCCTTGTTGCTGACCGAAGAGGGGCAGGGCTATTTCCTGGATATCAAGGACATCTTTGCCTCCATCTCTGAGGCGACCGATAAGCTGCTGGCCCGTAGTGCCAAGGGGGCGTTGACTGTCAGTTTGCAGCCGAGTTTCGCCATCCAGTGGCTGGTGCCGCGGCTGGTCAAGTTCAGCGAGCGCCACCCCGATATCGATGTACGGATCAAGGCGGTCGACCTCGATGAAGGGTCGCTTACCGACGATGTGGATGTGGCGATCTACTACGGGCGCGGCAACTGGCCGGGTCTGCGCTCGGACAAGCTGCATACCGAATACCTGATCCCGGTCTGCTCCCCCTTGCTGCTGACCGGGCCCAAGCCACTGCGTACGCCGCAAGATTTGACTCTTCATACCCTGCTGCACGATACCTCCCGCCGCGACTGGAAGGCCTGGTTCCGCCAGCTCGATATCGATGCACCCAACGTCAATCAGGGGCCCATCTTCAGCCACTCCACCATGGTGATCCAGGCGGCGATCCACGGCCAGGGGGTGGCGCTTGGCCACAGCGTGCTGGCACAACCCGAGATTGAGGCCGGCCGCCTTATCTGCCCGTTCGAACAGGTGCTGGTGAGCAAAAATGCTTTCTATCTGGTGTGCCAGGAGCAACAGTCGGATCAGGGCAAGATCGTTGCCTTCCGCGACTGGATGCTGGAGCTGGTGGAGCAGGAAGAGGCGCGTCGCAGGGCAAGGCTCGCCGATGCCTGATGTGATCCGCGAGGGGGCAATTGATGCCCCCGTTCGCATTTTGCTGGCCCACGGGGCAGGCGCGGGGATGGATCATGTTTTTCTTGCCGAGTTGTCACGCCTGCTGGCTGGCCCCGACATCGAAGTGGTGCGCTTCAACTTTCCCTACATGACTAGGCGAGTACAGGATGGCAAGCGCCGCCCGCCTGACAGGGCGCCTGTGCTGCTCGCCCATTGGCGCGACATGATCCGCGAGTTTGCCCATCCACGGCTGTTTCTGGCGGGCAAGTCGATGGGGGGGCGGATGGCGGCGGAACTCTATCGTGAAGGCGAGGGTGAGATGAATGCTGCAGGATTGCTCATTCTCGGGTATCCTTTCCACCCTCCGGCCAAGCCCGACAGCTGGCGAGGCGAGGTACTCAAGCATATTGCAGTACCAACCCTGCTGTTGCAGGGGGAGCGCGATACCTTCGGTAGTCGCGCCGAACTGGCCGATTTCCCCTTCTCACCCGCCGTATCGGTCCATTGGTTGACC
Source organism: Aeromonas sp. 6P (assembly GCF_051919525.1). Classification (NCBI taxonomy): domain Bacteria; kingdom Pseudomonadati; phylum Pseudomonadota; class Gammaproteobacteria; order Aeromonadales; family Aeromonadaceae; genus Aeromonas; species Aeromonas sp. 6P. Next base: position 989,395 of record NZ_JBQBEO010000002.1, read on the forward strand.
GATGGTGATCATGGTTTCAAACCGCGTAAAGCCAGTGGCGTGAGTGAGCAGGATAATATGCAGCATGCAGCGGCGGCCATCAGCCATTTTGTGGCCCGGCATGGATAGCACGAGAGGGTTGGCTTTATTGCCAGCCTCGATGAGAGAGGGAGAGTGAGGATGCAGATCCATCGACATTGGCTGATACTGGCCGGTCTCTTCGGGTTGACGGCCACCATGCTGGGGGCTTATGGCGCCCATGGATTGGCGGCGACCGGCATTACGCCCGAGCGTCTGGCGGCATTCAATACCGCCGTGCAATATCAGTTTTTTCACGCATTGGCCCTGCTGGTTCTGGGCTGGTGTGGTGTGCGCAGCAAGGTGATCCACCTGGCTGGCACCGCTTTTGTGCTGGGGATCATCGGATTCTCCGGCAGTATTTACGCCATGGTGCTGCTTGGCAGCAAGGGGCTGGGGTTGATTACTCCGGCCGGTGGCCTCTGTTTTATGTTGGGATGGGCGGCCCTGATCTGGGCTGGCTGTCGTCTTGGAGGAAAAAATGAATAATCTGCTGCTTTATTGCCGCCCCGGTTTTGAGAAAGAGGCGGCAGCAGAGATCACCGAGCGTGCCGGTAACATGCAGTGCTACGGTTTCGCCCGGGTCAAGGACGACAGCGGTTATGTGATCTTCGAACTGTATGACGAGGAGCAGGCGGACCTGCTGGCTCGCAAGCTGCCGTTCCGGGAGCTCATCTTCATCCGCCAGATGCTGGTGGTCACCCATGAGCTGAAGGATCTGGATGTCGCGGACAGGATCTCCCCGATCCTTGAGGCGGTGAGTGACTACACCATTTGCGGCGATCTGCGGGTCGAAACCGCGGATACCAACGAAGCGAAAGAGCTGTCGGCCTTCTGCCGCAAGTTCACCGTGCCGCTTCGTCAGGCGCTGCGCAGCAACGAGATCCTGACCAAGAAGGAGACGCCAAACCGTCCGGTGTTCCACGCCTTCTTCATGGCCAATGATCACGTGTTGCTGGGTTACTCCTACTCGTTCAACAACTCCGGATTCCACATGGGGATCCCGCGCCTGCGCTTCCCGGCCGATGCACCGAGCCGCTCCAGCCTCAAGCTGGAGGAGGCGTTTTACGTGTTCGTGCCGCGGGAAGAGTGGGATGTGCGTCTCTGTTCAGGCATGAAGGCGGTGGATCTGGGCGCCTGCCCGGGTGGCTGGACCTATCAGTTGGTGCGCCGTGGCATGATGGTGACGGCGGTCGACAACGGTATGATGGCCCAATCCCTGATGGATACCGGTCAGGTCAAGCATATCCGGGATGACGGTTTCGTCTGGCGTCCGAGCAAGAAGAACACCTACTGGCTGGTGTGCGACATGGTCGATAAACCGGCGCGGGTCGTTCACATGATTGCGGACTGGTTCCGTGAGGGTGACTGCCAGGAGGCGATGTTCAACCTCAAGCTGCCGATGAAGAAGCGTTATGCCGAGTCGGTGCACAATATCGAGGTGCTGCGCGAGATGCTCAAGGAGATCGACAACGCGTTCGTGATCCAGGCCAAGCAGCTCTATCACGATCGAGAAGAGATCACCGTGCATGTTTACAACAAGTACTGGGTCTCCAAACTCGAGCCCAAGGCGTGATGTAGCCGTTCAGCCCGTACGATAAAAACCAAGACCGACAGGGAACCCTGCCGGTCTTTTGCTATTCAGGGCTCGAAAAATCAGAAACGGTAATCGAGGCGCAGGGAAGATTCGTCGTCGGTCACCTTGATCTCTATCTGCAGCGGGATGGTTTTGTCGACCGGATTGAATTGCATCTTTATCCCGTCTCCTCTCAGCCTGAGGGCGGTGTTCATTCCGCCAGCCTTAAACTTGACCTTGGGTCTGAAGCGTTCGACCGACAGACTGACGCTCTTTTCCGGGGTCAGATTAAGCTGCGGGTAGGAGGTGATCTTTTGATTACCAAAGTTGTCGGTGGAGACTTCAATACCAAACGACAGGGGTTTGGGGGCCTTGAGCAGGTCGTTGGTATCCAGGCTTGAACGCCATACCTCGGTGGCAGTCCGTTTTTCCTGCTGTGGCAGTTTGGCGATTTGGGTTGATTGGGCCTGTTCGAAGGCACTGGCAGTGCCACAAACCAGCATCAGACCCGACACCAGATAGCACCCGTATCCCTTCATGAAAAACACTCCCTGTTCTTCTTCTCTATTGAACATAGTTGCTGTTTGGGGAGTGGCAAAGGATTCGGAAACATAAAAAAGGGAGCCGAAGCTCCCTTTTAAAATCAATGAATTAACTCACAAGCGATCGATGATGGCCTGGGTGAATTCGCTGGTGGAAGCCGTGCCGCCCAGATCGCGGGTGACCCGATCACCAGATTCGATGGTAGCTCGTACCGCCTCGCGGATCCGCTCTGCTTTATCCTGCATGCCGAGGTACTCCAGCATCTGAATGGAGGCAAGGATCACCGAGGTCGGGTTGGCGATATTCTTGCCAGCTATGTCAGGCGCAGAGCCGTGGACCGCTTCGAAGATGGCCGCGCCATCGCCGATGTTGGCGCCGGGTGCCATGCCAAGGCCGCCGACCAGACCGGCGCAAAGATCCGAGAGAATGTCGCCGAACAGGTTGGTGGTGACCATGACATCGAAACGCTCCGGGTACATCACCAGGTTCATGCAGGCGGCATCGACGATCATCTCTTCGCTCTGGATATCCGGGTAGTGGCTGGCGATTTCACGTGCCACTTCGAGGAACAGGCCGGAGGTCGATTTGAGGATGTTGGCCTTGTGGATGATGGTGACCTTCTTGCGCCCTTCCTGACGAGCCAGCTCGAAGGCGAACTTGACGATGCGCTCGGCCCCTTCGCGGGTGATGATGCTCATCGCCTCGGCACTCTTGTTGTCATCGCTGCGCTTCTGACCTGCACCCGAGTACATCCCTTCGGTGTTTTCACGCACCGTGATGATGTCGATGTTGTCGTAACGGCTTCTGGTGCCCTTGAAGGAGATGACCGGACGCACGTTGGCGTAGAGGTTGAACTTCTTGCGCAGGGAGACGTTGATGGAGGTAAAACCGCCGCCGACCGGTGTGGTCAATGGCCCTTTCAGGCTCACCTTGTTCTTCTCAATCAGATCCAGGGTAGCCTGGGGCAGCAGCTCGCCATGCTTCTCGAGGGCAACCAGACCTGCATCAGCGTATTCGTACTCAAAATCACAGCCCGCATGGGTCAGGATCTGGATGGCTGATTCAATAATGCTGGGGCCGATGCCGTCGCCGGGGATCACGGTAATTTTTCTTTTGGACATGAGAGGGTTCCACTTCCAGGGTATAGGGGAGGATGGGGCTGCTTTATAGCATTTACTCAGCAAACCAACCACATTCCTTTACATTCTACTCACTTTTATCAACAGCGAGGGTGAGTCTCGTCATGGTTCACGCCCTTGCCTGCATTTTTGTTCGGCACTTTAGTCTGGCTGGGGCGGGTAGCGGATGTCCCGCAGGTTGAATCCCAGCGGAATATCCCGCTGCAAGTGCACCAGCCGCTGGGCCAGCAGGGCTTCATCCTTATGTTGGCGCAGCTTGAGCAGTGGCTTGGCGGCGTCCTCTTGCTGACAGGCTTCGAGCATGGCTGCCAGATTGCCATATTGCTGCAACAGCTGGGTGGCGGTCTTGGGGCCGATCCCCGGAACCCCCTTGATATTGGAACCGCTGATACCGGTCAGGGCCCAGAAGTCGACCAGCTGAGCAGGGGCTACCCCATATTGCTGCTGGACGAAGGCCGCATCCAGCCAGCGTTTGTTGAAGTAGTCGCGCACCCGGATCTGTGGGCAGAGCAGTTGGCAGAACCCCTTGTCGGTGGAGATGATGGTCGCCTGATGGCCATGGCTGGCGATGCCACTGGCGAGGGTGGCGATAAGGTCATCCGCTTCATCGGTCTCGGAGAGCAGTGCATCGACACCGCACTCCCAGAAGGCGTCCTGCAGGGTCGTCAACCCCTCACGCAGTTCGAGGGGCATGGGGGTTCGCCCCTCCTTGTAGGCCGGATAGACCTCCTTGCGCCAGCTATGCACCTCGCCATCAAACACGGCAATGACATGGGTCGGCTCGCTATTGGCCAGCAGCTTGCGGCAGGTATTGATAAGGTTGGCGCGGGTTGCAACCAGCGCCTGGGCAGGGGGCAGTGCCTGCTGGGCCTGTACCGCGTGCAGACGGCGAATGAGGTTGAGGGCATCGATGATGAGCAGGTGTGGCCGGATAGTTGACATGGGGCACTCTTGGCGGTCGGGACGCCCCATTGTAACAAACCGCTTGCCTTATGGGGGATTGATGGCGGTTGGGAAGGCATTGAGCCAATAAAGAGGGGCGTTGATGCGCCCCTCTGTCGATGATGTATCTGTACCCTAGCGGACGATTTCGTAGCAGGGCACATACTGGCTGCCCGGCAGCTTCATCCGCTGCTGCTTGACGAAGCTTTCCAGCAGTTTGTCCATCAGGTGCATCAGCTCCTTGTCGCCGTGCAACTTGAAGGGGCCCTTCTTCTCGATGGCGCGAATGCCCCCTTCCTTGACGTTGCCGGCGACGATACCGGAGAAGGCTCGACGCAGGTTGGCGGCCAGCAACTGGGGCGGCTGGTTGCGGTGCAGATCCAGACTGGCCATGCTGGCGTGATCCGGCTCGAAGGGGAGCTGGAACTCCGGCTCAATCTTGAGGGACCAGTTGAAGGAGTAGGCATCGCCGACCGATTTGCGGTATTCGCGGATTTTCGGCATCGCCTCTTTCATCACTCGGGCCACTTCCGGCGCATCACCGACAATGATCCGGTAGAGCTTGGTCGCCGGTTCACCGAGGGTCGCCTTGATGAAGTCGTCGATGGCACGGAAGTAGTCGGCGCTCTCTTTCGGGCCGGTCAGGATGATAGGCATCGGCTGCCGCTCGTTGGCCGGATGCATCATGATGCCGAGCAGATAGAGCAGCTCTTCGGCTGTGCCGACCCCGCCCGGGAAGATGATGATGCCATGGCCCAGACGCACGAAGGCTTCCAGCCGCTTCTCGATATCCGGCAGGATCACCAGCTCGTTGACGATGGGGTTGGGCGGTTCGGCCGCAATGATGGAGGGCTCGGTCAGGCCGATGTAGCGCCCGTTGCGCACCCGCTGTTTAGCATGGCCAACGGCGGCCCCCTTCATCGGGCCCTCCATGGCGCCAGGGCCACAGCCGGTACAGATGTTCAGCTCACGCAAGCCCAGTTCGCTGCCCACGGCGCGGGTGTACTGGTATTCGATCTCGTTGATGGAGTGGCCACCCCAGCAGACGATCAGGTTGGGATCGGCGCCGGGCAGGATCACCTTGGCGTTGCGCAGAATGGCGAACACCACGTTGGAGATATGAGTGGAGTTGGTCAGATTGACCTGGCGGTTGGACTCGAGCTGATTGGAGACATAGAGAATGTCGCGCAGCACCGAGAAGAGGTGCTCCTGAATGCCGCGAATGATCTCGCCATCGACAAAGGCGTGCTCGGGGGCATTGAACAGTTCCAGCTTGACCCCGCGCTCGCGCCGGATCACATGAATATCGAACGATTTGAAGCGCTCCAGAATCTCCTTGGAGCTGTCGGTATGGCTACCGGAATTGAGCACTGCCAGCGAGCAGTTGCGAAACAGTTGATAGATATCGCTGGAGGCAGTCTGCTTGAGGCGATCCACCTCAAGCTGTGACAGCAAATCCATGCTGCCGACGGGATTGATGTGCGTAATCATAGGTTCCCCTTTACTCACTTGTTATCGTTCTGTTTTTCCCTGGGGAGAAAAGGGGACGCTATGTTGCATCCCCTGAGATCGATAGTAGTGGTAACAGAGGGTGGAGGGAAATAGGGCGACGACTGTTCGCTGTTTTTTTAGCCGCTTGTCAGGCCAGTGTCACTTGATCCCGACCGGTGTGCTTGGAGTGGTAGAGTGCCTTGTCCGCCCGTTCAAACACATCTGACGGGTTATCCCCATCCTTGAACAGGGTTGCGCCGATGGAGATGGTGATCTCCACCTTGGCATCGCGAAAACGGAACGGGATGCTCTTGATGGTCTGGCGCAGGGTCTCCAGCGGCTTCTGGAACTTGTCCGGGTTGATGTTGGGCAGCAACACCACGAACTCTTCCCCACCAAAACGGGCGATGAAGTCGGTGTCACGCAGCGCGCTCTGCAGCGCTTTGGCGACCACTTTCAGTGCCTTGTCACCCGCCATATGGCCGTAGTTGTCATTGATGTTCTTGAAATGATCGATGTCGATGATCGCCATGCAGAGCGGAGTGCGGTAACGAAGCCAACGTTTGTATTCCTGCTCCAGCCGTTCATCGAGGGCGGCCCGGTTGTGTACCTGGGTCAGGCTGTCGAGGAACAGCTTGTGTTTTTGAATGGTCAGCCGCTTCTTGTACTCGGCGGTCTCCTCCTTCATCAAGCGCAGCTTGGACTCCATGGTGGAGAGGCGGGTGAGCAGGTGACGCTCCCGCGCCGCCGTGCTGTCACGCTCTTGCAGCAGCAGGTTGATGGCGCCCATATGGCCGGAGATGGCGCGCTTGAGCGCATCGATGGAGTTATGGCTGGCCAGGGAGTGATCGATCGCCTGCAACTCGTTGACCAGCGCCTCGCGGGTCTCGCGGGTTTCGTTTTGCAGCGCACGCCCCTCATCGAGGGATTCGGTAAACCCGACATGTACTGCGGACAGGCTCTCGTTGAGGGAGCTGAGGAAGGCGCGAGAGGCTTTGCGCTCCTCACGGGTGCCTTCGATGATGAGCTCGATCACCTGCAGGCAGGTTTCCGCCAGCAGTGCAGGGTTGATCCCGATCAGTAGTTGGCGGCGAATGTCGCTCAGGCTCTCGCCGATGGCGCCGGCAAAGTCGAGTTCGGTGATAAGTCGCTGCAGCTCATCGGCGATACGGGCGTGATCCTTGAGATCAAACGGGTCGACATCGGGCTGGCCATCGTTGCTGGCAGTATCGCTTTCTTGTTGAGTTGCACCTGAAGGTGCCAACAGGGGTTGGCTTGGCAGCAGCTGGATCTTGATCGCCTGCTGGTAGAACTCCAGCAGCTTGATCACCTTCTTCTGGTGATCGGCAATGCCGTAACCGGCGGGACTTGCCAGAAATTCCTTGAGGGACTTGCGGGTCTCTTCCGGGAAGCCCTTGATGGTTTTCAGCTGTTTGGAACCAAGATCGATGGCAGTTTGAGTCAGGGTGATCGACTCTTCCAGCGCATTGCTGTGCTGCTGCAGCAATTTTTCAATGGCCAGCAGGTCGGCGTCCAGCGAGGTAAATGCGGGATTGTTATCCAGTTTCTGCTTGAGCTTGGCGAAGCGATTGTCCAGCTCGCGGTCGAAGCCACGGCAGGAGAGCATCAACTTGTTGATAAACTGGATGCCGCGAGCACGCTCTGCATCGGAAAACGACAGCACGCCGTCGAGTTCCAGCTGTTTCTGCTGAAGGGATTCCCTGAGTCTTGCCAATTGTCCTGCTACGGCAGCGATGTCATTCATTATCAGGTCGCCCTGTTGTCATTATTGTTTTTGGTGTTGGATAGCAACAGTGGTCGAACCTGGTTTCGATCCTCGCCTGTTATCTACATTATTTCCTGGTGGTTATCGGCTGCCGGCTTCCTTGCAAGGCTGGGCCAATTAACCCATTGCTTTTCATGAGAAGAATTGACTTTTACCAGTCCCTTGTCAATTGCCATCAGGCCGCATTGCCACACATCTCCATTAAAAAATGCCGCTTGTTGGCAATCGATCGCCGCGAGCTCCAACCAGGCGTTTTGCTGGCATTTTTCACTGAGCTGAATGGCTCCCGACAGGGCGAGATAGCAGAGGTCAAACAGGCCATTGTGATCGAGCGCGGTCGCCGCTTTCGGCAGGAAGGGGTGACTGACAATCCCGAGGCTGATCTGGCGATCCAGCGGATAGTTGCAAGGGAAGGCGGCGATGGCGGTCAGCAGGTCTCCCGCCAGTTGATGCAGGTTGGTGACGTGGCGCTGTGGCACCACATAGAGCATGTGTCCTTCACGCAAGTCATAGATACGGCCATCTTGCGGGGTCAGGGTGTCCATATAGGCACCGAAGGCCTGCTCGATTTCTCTGCTGGCCTGATAGCCGTGGCGCTCCAGCGTGTTGACCAGGAAAGGCACCCGGAACAGCAGATAGTGCAGCTTGTCATCGAACTCGCTGGAGGGCTGTTCGCTGAGGTACCAGCGATCCGATTTCAGCTGGCGCTTTGCCATCTCCCGCGGCCAGCGGTTCATCAGCCGCTGCCAGTTGGCCAGCCCCGAGCGTGGCTCGATCAGCAGGGCCTCATTGGTCCGTTTCAGTTGCAGGCGGGCAGTACGCAGCTTGAGCCAGAGGGTGAAGAAGAGGTAGATAAAGAGCGCCAGCAGCAGGCTGGTGGTGATACTCGACCAGAGATAGCGCTCCTGCTGATGCTGGCTGTTGTTAAGCCGCTGCTCCAGCTCCTTGATATGTTGTACCCGCTCGACCTGAACATAGTTGTCGCGGATCGCCGCCTGCTCCATAGCTTGCTCCTGCTGGCGCACCTCCTCGCCAAGACGGTGGAAGCGCTTGTAGCTGTCGAGTGCCTGACGCAGATACCCCTTCTGCTCGTAGGCCAGCGACAACAGGCGGAATACCTCGTACTGACGGCGGGTATCGCCGAGCTGATTGGCCAGCGCGCGGGCGTTCTCCAACTGCAGGATGGCGATGGCGGCCTCCTGCTTCTTCAGATAGAGCTCGCCGAGCAGCAACAGGGTATCGATCAGCGGCTCTTTGGCATCGCTCAGCTCATGGGACTGACGGGCCGCATTGAGGTAGTTGCTGGCCAGCGAGAGGTTGCCGCTTTGCAGGTAGGTCTTGCCGATTTCGTATTTGAGCAGGGAGGCTTGTGGTCGGTTGCTCCCCTCATCGAGCAGATCCAGCGCATTGAAGAAGTAGACCAGCGCCATATTGAGGTCGCCCTGCTCGCGATTGAGTCGCGCCAGCACCATCAGGGAGTCACACAGCAGGGAGGGGTTGCCGATGGAGTGGAAGTAGTTGGCCGCCTCATTGGCATACTGCAGCGCTTTTTGGGGCTCCTGCTCCTGCTGATAGAGTTTGACTATCTGGTTCGACAGCAGGCCGAGAAAGAGCGGGTCGTTGAGGCTTTTGGCCTGTTGCTGGGCATCGATATATTCCCCCAGTGCCAGCTGTGGCTGCTGCAGCGCGCGATAAAGGTCGCCGCTGATGGCGCTGACCCAGGCACTGGCGAGGGGATTGGGGGTCTTGGCGGCCCAGATCCGCGCATCTGCCAAGTGGGCCTTGGCATCATCGAAGTGCTGGTTCTCGATGTCGTAGCTGGTGCGTTGCAGGCGGCCATAAATCTGCAGCTGGCTCTGCTTGAGCGTGGGGACGGCCAACTGTTCGTCCAGTTGATCCATCAGGGCGCGGCTGGTGCTCTGGTTATCCGGTTTGAGGGCCTGACTGCGGATTTTGAGATAGAGGCCGTGGGCCTTGAGTTCCGGTTGCCGCTCTTTGTCTGCCAGCGCCATCGCCTTGTCGAGCGCTTGCTGGGTGGCCTGATATTGGCCCAGTTGCAGCAGACACTCCCCTTTGAGCAGATGGGCGCCGATGGTCTGGGCTGCCGTGCTGTAACTCAGGATGGGTTCGCGATAACCGAACTCCTGGCGATTGCTGATGATTTGCTGGGGATTATTGGCTGCGCGCGTCAGGAAGGCTGTGGTGATCTGGACACATCTGGCAGGATCGGTCAGTACCATCGATTGCGCTTGTTGCAGATCGATAGAGAGTTGCTCCTTGTCCAGATCCAGATTCGGAGCTGACAGGGAGGACATCATCATGGCCAGAAAAAACAGTTGATTCATTGGATTAAGGACGGCGCAGAGGTGTTGGCATGTTATCCAAGCCCCCCCCTGCGAGTCCAGCGTTTACTGTGGTTTGCTGGTGGCCGGCAAGTGGGTTTCGTCTGGATTTTATTATCCAGCCTCCTTATCCCTGCTGCGTAAAGCATCGATTGAAACCTTTTTGCAAGTCATGGAGGGCAGTGTGCCTGCCCTCTCTGTCGCAACTCGACTTTATTGGCGGATCAGACGCAAGTTGGCGGGCACGGCTTCGAAATCGGAGCGGAACGGGTTGATGTCGAGGCCGCCGCGGCGGGTATAGCGGGCATAGACGGTCAACTGCTCAGGCTGGCAATAGTGCTTGAGGTCGATAAAGATCCGCTCGATGCACTGCTCGTGGAACTCGTTGTGCTGGCGAAACGAGATGAGATAGCGCAGCAGCTTCTCCCGATCGAGTTTCGGCCCCTTGTAGCGGATCACCACAGAGCCCCAGTCGGGCTGGCTGGTCACCAGACAGTTCGATTTGAGCAGGTGGCTGTGCAGGGTCTCCTCGACCAGCTCGCTACCGGCCGCCCCTTGCAGCAGGGATGCATCAAACTCGTAATTGTCTACCTCGATATCCTGCTCGTCGATGCACTCGCCGGGCAGCAGGGCAATCTGGTGCGGCGCCTGAGCAAGGGGGAACAGGGTGACCGTGACGGTCTCACCGGCACAGGCACTCAGATCCTTGGTCAGCGTGGCGGCGACTGCCTCGATAGAGTCGCAACGGGTCTGGTTGAAGGAGTTGAGGTAGAGCTTGAAGGATTTGGATTCGATCAGGTTCGCACTGGTGGCCGGGATGGTCACTTCACCCACCGCCACCATCGGCTTGCCCTTGGCATTGAGCCAGGAGAGCTCATAGAGGGTCCAGACATCGCAACCGCTAAAGGGCAGGTCATCGCCCAGCTTGAGATCATCTCGGTTCAGGCTACGTGGAACCGGCTGCAGCAGGGAGGGGGTGTACTGGCTGATGTAATCGGATTGCTGGCCCAGGCTCAGGCCGGTCAGGGCGCTGGCCCCGGCGTATCTATCTTGTTTGCTCACAGGGTTGCTCACGTAATGTGCTCATGATGAGTGGAATGAAACGGGCCATTGCAGGGCCGGATGGTTGCAGCCGTTTGGCTTGGGCATCGGCTTCTCTGTATCCCGGGTTCTGTTTCTCGGGTCACTAGGTCGGCTGGCAACCTTGTCTGTTACCGGGTTTGGTGGTGCAATAGCGGACTTTGCCAGCAATTGTGGGGATTTTCGATGTCGGATCAAGTTTTGTCTGCCCTGGAGCACTTTTTTGCCCGCTGGCAACGGGATGGCGAGGCCAGACGAGGCCTGCCCCTGTGCGAGTGGGAGGCGGACTGGCGTTCCCCCTGCCAGCTTGGTGAGCCCGCCGATGGTCGGGTGGCCTGGCGTCCTCACCATCGCTCCGAGCCCGCCGACTTTACAGCCATGGCCGATGCCCTTGAGCTGACAATTCATCCCAGCGCCATTGCCCTGTTTGGCCACTGGTTCAGTCGCCCTATCCCCTGCCTCTTCAAGGGGCTGCGCCTTGAACTGATCTTGCCGTGGAACGACGCGGATCTCGACCTGCTCAGGGAGAACCTCATCGGCCACCTGCTGATGCTGCGCAAGCTAAAACGAACCCCCTCCATCTTTATTGCCACCACCCGCAACGAGATGACGCTCATCTCGCTGGATAACGAGAGTGGTCAGGTGTGGCTGGAGTGGCTCGACTCTGGCAGCCGTCTGCCGTTGGCGCCCTCTTTGCCGGCGTTTCTGGAACGGCTGGAGACGTTGCCACAATAGCGCCGGTTCGAGCCAAGGTTACCCATCGGAACGAAAAGAGCCTTGCTATGCGGCAAGGCTCTTTTTTATGGGGTTGCGTATAGGGAACACGCTTAATCCTTGAAATCCCAAGAGAGGTTGGAGACCAGACGGCAGCTGTCGCACTTGAAGTCGAAGATCTCGTGCAGCGGCTCTGCCAGCGCCCACTCACCGCCACAGCTGGGGCAGGGGCGCGCCTTCTCCTCGGCCGCGCTCAGCCCACCCACCCGGTAGAGGTAGTAGTAGGTGGGGATGCCGCTCAGCACTTCCAGCCGTTTGGCCAGATCGGTGCCGCGCCGGTAGAGGCGGCTGCCCACGTCGCCGATTTCGTGCAGCGCCGCATGTTCGGCGATGGAGCCGTTCATCTGTAACTGATCACACGCCTCCCAATCCTCCTGCCACTTGATGATCTGTTTCTGATCGCCATTGGCGACTGCGGGCAGTTGGTAGAGCGGAATGGGGGCGAAGTGGTCGCCACAGCGCAGCGGCGAGCAGGTATGCAAAAAACTGGTATAGAGCAGCATCCAGCTCGGCCGCTCGCCCTGCTGGCCGCAAGGATCTGTGCTGTCGGAGAGCAGATCCGTCCCTTGAAGATGGAGCTTTGGCGCCAATAACCCGGCCTGATTGAGCTGCTGCTCGGCCAGTTTTACCTGCTCGCTCTGGTTGTCGGGGTGCAGGCTATCCTGCTCCGGGCAGACTACCCGACTGACGAAATAACCGTCGTGCATGCTGGTGGGGAACTCCCGCCCGAGGATCTGGCCCTGATAACGCAGCATGTCGAGGTAGTTGACGATGGCCCGCTCGGCGTCGCCAAGGGAGGTATCGCGGTAACACTCAAAGCAGAGTTCGACGATATACATGGTTCAGCCCTGCCCCTGCTGGAGGAGCAGGTCGGTCAGGCGATCCACCTTCTGTTCGATGCGCGCGAGCTGTTCGGCGAGTTGCTGCAGGGTGAGCTCCGGTGCTGGCTGAGGGGCTGCCTCTTGCAGGAGCTCGCTCTCGGCGGTCGCGACGGGCTGCTGCTTCCACTGGCTCAGCACTTTCAGCAGCTCGGCCATCGGCACAGGCTGGGTGAGGCGGGCCTTGATCATGGCAGTGGTGGGCGTCAGGCCCTTGGCGGCCAGCTCGTTGGCAATTCGGATGATCTCGTGGGCGGACATAAGCATGCTCTGGGTGAGAAGGAGGGATCGATATCGGGGCGGGATCTTAACCAAAGCCGGCAGGGGAGGAAAGGGGCGGGCGGCTAGCGGGGCTGGCGCAACATCACATCGAGCTGGTCGATCGCTTCACACCAGTCGGAGTCGTTCCACAGGGCGTCGCGCAGAAAGCTGGCCTGGGCGGCGTTCCAGAAACCGGCCTCCGGCAGCAGGGTCTCATTGTCGAGGTGATGGTCGTGCACAAAACGGTGCAGGCTCAGCTCGTCGTTTGCCATCCCTAGCTGGGCAAACAGGGCTGGCAGATCGTGGACAAGGGGTTCCATCTCGTCTCTCCCTTTGTTTAATCCCTGAGATTATAGACAGGCACAGCCATCGGGCGCAGAGACGAGATTGGGGATCAGGCAGAGGGTATGCGATGGGGTGGCAGATCAACGCCCACGACGTGCAGCCCCTGCATCTTGAGGGTTCCCTGATAGTGGCTCTCGCCATCGCTGGAGAATTCAAACTGATAGTGGGTCAGTAGCCGCAGGGGATTATGCGCCAGCTCCCGCCGATGGCGGGCCAGCGACAGCAGTTGCAGATCATGGTGCTGGCAGTAGCGGCGCATGTATTGCCAGGCCACTTCTGCCTGTTGGCGTTGCAGCCAGAATAGGCCGGCAATCGCAATCAGCAACAAAATTCCGAGCATCTCTCCCATAGGCGGGCTTCCTTATCGTGATGACGATAACCGGGAGTCCTGCTCGGCACTCCCGATCTCCTTTTCTATATTCCCGCCGTATTGCCTCGTGGCGTGAGGGGAGGCGAGGGATCAGGCCGAGGCAAACAGACGGCCGATGGCCTTGCCCAGCGCATCGCTGCGCTCGGGGTCACGCAGTCTGGCCAGCATATCATTGCGCAGGGCCGGTAAAGTGACCAACTCGGCAAAAACCTGATTGAAGAACTGGGTCGGTTGCAGTGCCAGTTGTTCCAGATAGTGGCTGAGCAGATCGGCATCTTTCAGATCGGGCCAGAGCCGACCAGCGATGGCGAGCAGCAGCGCAGGGCTCGGCTGGGTTTGCAGCAGGGTCAGCAGCTTGTTGGTGCGCAGCGTGCTGCCGGGGCAGGAGGCCATGGCGCGGCAGAGGTAGGCCAGGGTCTCCGGGTTGGGGGTGGCGCACTCCTGCTCCTTGCCGATCCGCTCGAGCAGGGCGCCTTGTACTGCTGGCGGCAGCGGGGCGTTTTCAAGGCTCTGGCAGAGTGCATAGAGCGGCTCTTGCGGCAGTTTGGGCAGCGCCTTGCAGATCAGCGCCAGATTGCGCTCATCATGCAGCCGCTCCGCAAGGTCGGCAAAGCCCTGCAGCCCCAGCGTCTGCCAACCGGTATCGTTGGGGGCGGCCAGATAGTGGCAGAGGGCATCGTAATAGGCGGAAGGGGCCTGCTCCAGCTGGCGCGCCAGCTTGGCATGCAGACTGGCCATCTTGGCCTCCGCCGGGCGGAAGGTGTAGGGATTGTCGGCCAAGCGCTGGGCTTTCTCTTCATCCAGATCGCCGGTGAGCTTGTAGCCCAGGGTCTCCACCACCTGATCCATGAACAGCTTGGGGCCATTTGACATCAGCAAGCCGCGCTCATCGAGGGCAAACTTGAGGAACCAGAGGTAGTGGCGAGACTCGCTCGGCTGGAAGAAGTGCACACCCAGCCAGGCGTGCTGTTGCAGCGGCCAGGGATAGGGCTCCTGCTGCTGTTCGATGCGCACAAAGGTATCGCTTGCCAGTGGCCGCACCTGGCGGCCCATGTCAAACAGCTGGAACTGGGTGCCAGCCTGAGTCAGAAATTCGGTCAAGGTATTGATGGCAGTAGGCGTCGCAGACATGGTGAGATCCGGCTAATGGTGATGCGGGCCGATTATAAGGCCCTTGCCGAGGATAGCCAGTGGCAGCAGACGCGCGTTGCGGCAGATATCAACATGGCAGCCATGCGGGGGGAGGTGTATAGTATCGCCCTTTTTTAAAGGCGGCAGGCCGCGCTGGTTGCCGTGTGTGTCGTTGACCCGGCTGAACCGCCGGTGCTGTGCGACTGAATGTATCGGCATCCTGGCTGACCCTGTCGGGTCGGCGGATCAATTTGTGGTTATGAGGAAGAGAGCGAGATGAATCAATATTTGCTGGTAGCTGGCCTGTTGGGGGAACTCACCGCCGAGTTGCAGCGCCTTGAGCGCTGGCAAGCTGACCATCCCGGTGACGAAGCCCTGGCAAGCACCCTGCCTTTTTGTGTCGATACCCTGAGCTTTGATCAGTGGCTGCAGTTCGTGCTGATCCCGCGCATGGAGCAGCTGGTGATGTTGCAGGCGCCACTGCCCACCAGCGTCTCCCTTTATCCCATGGCCAGCGAAGTCTACAAAGAAGATCTGGCCGAAGCAGAAGCGCTGCTGCGCCTGATCGCCCGCTTCGATCTGCTGCTTTCCGGCAAAGTGATCGAACAATGATGCCAGATCAAACCCGAGAAGAGAGTGACTTGAAGCTGACCCTGCTCTATCAGGATGAGTGGCTGGTGGCGGTCAACAAGCCGTCCGGTCTACTGGTGCACCGCAGTTGGCTCGACAAGGGCGAGACCCGTTTTGCCATGCAGATGACCCGGGATCTCATCGGTGGTCGCCATGTCTATCCTGTGCATCGCCTCGACCGACCCACCTCCGGTGTGCTGCTGTTTGCGCTCGATCCGGTGATTGCCCGCGCACTCACCGAAGCCTTCACCCAACGTCAGGTGCACAAGGAGTATCTGGCATTGGTGCGCGGTTGGGCGCCCGAGCAGGGGGTGATCGACTACCCCCTCAAGGAGCAGCTGGACAAGATTGCCGATGCCATGAGCAACCCGGATCGTCCGGCGCAGGATGCCGTCACCACCTTCCGGCGCCTGCATCAGGTCGAGCTGCCCCACGCGGTCTCCAAGAAGCACCCTACCAGTCGCTACAGTCTGGTCAGATTGTTCCCGAAGACCGGTCGCAAGCATCAGTTGCGCCGCCATATGGATCACCTGTTCCACCCCATCGTCGGGGATACCACCCACGGGGATGGTCGACACAACCGTTTCTTTCGCGAGCACTTCGGTTGCGAGCGGCTGCTGCTGGTGGCCCGCACCCTGAGCTTTACCCATCCGGTGCTCAAGGTGCCAATGCGGATCCAGGCTCCGCTCGGTCAGGATGTGTTGCGCTTGTTTGCCGAGTTGGGCTGGCCCGCCAGCGAGAGCGACTACTAAGCGCCTGATCCTCAGCCTTGAACCGGTGGCATCTGACGCCAGCTTGCTGATAGAGTTGCTCAAAAGAGTGACTCAAGCAGGGAGAGGAGAATGGCGCAGATCGATATCGTGGTAGGAACTGTCTACGGCGCAGCCATGCTGGTGGCCGAGACCTTGGCAGATGAGCTGGAACGCAAGGGGCATCACTGTTCTCTGCACGAAGAAGCACGGCTGGCGGACATTGACCCCGGCCGTTTTTTATTGCTGGTCAGTGCCACCACCGGGCAGGGGGACATTCCTCCCAATCTGCAGCCCTTTGCCAGCGAGCTGGCTGACAAGGCGCCCTGGCTCAAGGGGCTGCGTTATGCCCTGATTGCCATGGGTGACAGCAGCTATGACCACTTTTGTGGCGCGGGCCGTCGGCTGGACGGATTGCTGCAAGAGTTGGGGGCCACGCGAGTGATTCTCCCGCTGGAGCTGGATGCCACCGTGCACGATGAACCCGAACAGGTGGCACTCAGCTGGTTGAAGAGCGTGCTTATTCCCTTGTCAGATCATTAGCAATGACTCTTGCTGATTTGATTAATGTGGGAGATTGTGAGTCCCCGGTAGTGTTGAGGCGATAAATCGCAAAGCCATATTCTGGCAGTGTGCACGTATCACTTAGCTGGACAATGTTATTGTCATATAAATCAAAGACTGATTTGTCTGCCAATTGTGATGGCAAAGTGATCGTGCTTTGGCCTGCGGATGCATTCATGATGATAAATACAGTATCATGTTGATGTGTTTTACTGTAAATCAGCGTCTGACCATCAGATAATAGCCAGTCCATATTATGGCTGATCATTGCTGGTGTATTTTTACGAAGAGCAATCAGTTTTTTCATGTGTTGTAGCAGGTCGCGATCCTGCTTAGCCGGATCCCATTCCATACATGCTCTATTAAGCGGATCTGAGCCACCTGCCATCCCTATTTCGCTACCATAATAGATACATGGCGTGCCTGTCTGGCTCAAGAGAAATAAAAATGAAAGTTTCACTCTATTTTTGTCGCCATGACACAAATGAAGAATTCTTGGGGTGTCGTGGCTATCTAGAAGAGAAAACATAACTTCATTGACATTGACTGGGTAGTTAACAAAAGCCTCATTAATAAGGTGCTTAAATGTTTTTGCATCAATGCTCTGATGTGCGAAAAAGTTTAAAATCGCTTCAGCCATCGGATAGTTCATGACCGCATCAAACTGATCGCCTGTTAACCAATTATGTGCGTCGTGCCATACTTCACCCAAAATAAACAATTCTGGCTTTAAGCGTTTCATTTCGATTCTAAAACGTCGCCAGAAATGTTGATCAACTTCATTGGCAACATCTAGCCGCCAGGCATCAATATCAAATTCACGTATCCAATAACGTCCTACCTCTAATAAGTGCTCAATGACATCTGGATTTTCTGTATTTAATTTTGGCATTCCCGTAGAGAACGAAAATGAGCGATAATTCAAACGCTCTTTATTTAGAGTTGCATCGTTATTTATTAAAGGAAAATCATCAATATAAAACCAATTATAGTACTTTGATTTAACGCCATTTTTAATTACATCCTGCCATTGAGGAGACTGCTCTCCCAGATGATTAAAAACTGCATCTAGCATGATCTTGATGCCGCGACGATGAGCCTCTTTACAAAGAGATTTTAATGTATCTATATCACCAAAGTGAGGGTCGATAGTAAAATAATCGATAGCGTCGTACTTGTGATTGCTGGGGGCCAGTGTTAATGGTGTGAAATAAATACCAGTGATACCAAGAGCATCTAAGTAATCCAGATGGTCGATGACGCCTTGCAAGTCACCGCCAAAGAAACTTTTGTTAGCGGGAATCATTGATCCCCATGGCTGAGCCTGTGGAGGTGATAGAGTCGGCATCCCATTCGCGAAGCGTTCCGGAAATATCTGGTACCAGACAGTATTTTTAACCCATTCTGGAGGGGTGAACACGTCAATAGCATTAAGATATGGGAAACAATAGAAGTTAACAAGCTGATCCAGAGCTGGGTCATCTGAGAGATTAGAAAGTGGAACAATCCTCTTTTCACCGATTAAGAGTATTTCTGTGTTGTTTTTTACTATAAAAGCATAACGACTACGATAGAATTCAGGGGTGAATTCACATAGCCAGTAATCGTGGAGTTCAGTTTCACACTCTTTTTTCATTGGATAGTTCCGTCCACCTAACCATCCGCTAGCGCCTTCGTTATTTAAATTCCCCCCCCCTCCCTGACTTGCCCAGTCAAAAGGATCTCCTGCACGCAGGAATACTTCCGTTACCTCCCCCTTTGCCGTGCGCAATCTCATATGGAGTTGATTGCTACTATATGCATAGGACATATTTGTATGAGAACGATGAAAAATAGCTGCGCGAGTGATTTTTTTGTCCATGAAAAGTCTCTTATTCTAACTACTTTATAAATTGATTCCGCATAGATATAGTGTGGGCTAAAATATAGCCCACACTATATCGTTATTTTGTGGTTAGCCACACAACAGCTTCGAGTGGTCTTAGCTCATCTGAGTTGCTTGGTGTTGGATAGTTTGTTAGTAATGGCTCTAATGTTGCCAAGTCGTCTTTATGCACAGGTATGGCTAAAGGTGTGGTAGTCAGGTTTGCCATGACGATCAAGGTTTTTCCCTGCCATTGACGGCTGTAGCAGATATGGTTTGAGGTATCACTACTGAGCATAGTGAAATCCCCCTCGCGAATAATATCTAGTTTTTTTCTGAGAGAGATCAATGTGCGATAGCAGTTGAATACAGAGTTATCATCATGTTGTTGATTGGCGACATTGATTGAATGGTAATTTTCATTCACTTGGATCCAGGGAGTGACAGTGCTGAAACCGGCATGGTTAGTATCATCCCATTGCATGGGGGTTCTCGCATTATCTCTGCTAATTTTGCTGATTCTGGTCAATACTTCTGATTCGGTTGCATCATTGATATGGCTGTTAAAGTAGTTTTTAGCCTCTATGTCACGAATCTCAGAAGGGTGCCATTGGCGATTGGTCATACCCAGTTCTTCACCTTGGTAAATAAATGGCGTTCCTTGTTGCATGTGTAGAATAATTGCCCATTGCTTTGCACTTAACTCTCGCCATTGTGGGGTATCATTACCAAATCTTGATACGGCTCGAGGTAGATCATGATTGGATAAGAACAAACTATTCCAACCTTGGTTGCGTAGTTCACATTGGTTTCTGGTAAACACATTCTTGATTGTCTTTATATCGATGTGAGATTGCCATTTATCATGGCCGAATCCCAAGTGCTCGAAGTTAAACACCATAGAAAATTCATCCCCAGCGGGAGATGAATAGCTCTTCATGTGTTCAAGGTCTGCTGACCATGTTTCGCCAACCGTGATAATATTCTTGCCTCCAAAAGTGGAGTGGTTCAGCTCCTTGATGTAATCATGCAGGCGTGGGCCATTGCTCATGCTGCGAGTCGGCCAGTTTTTGCTGATCATATCGATCACGTCGAAGCGGAATCCTTTTATGCCTTGGTCTAGCCAAAACTGTACGACTGCAGCCATAGCCTTACGTACATTTACATTATCCCAGTCTAGGTCTGCCTGTGTAATATCGAAATTATGCAGATAGTACATATCAAGTGCAGGTACATATTCCCAAGCATTACCACCAAAAATGGATGTCAATGGGTATTCATTAACGAATTGCTGATCTCTAAATACATAGAAATCTTGATAGTATTTGTCTCCTGCCAATGCTTTTTTAAACCAGGAATGTTCGGTAGATGTGTGATTGGCAACAATATCCATCATGATGCCTATGCCTAGCGTTGCGGCCTCTGATATGAGTGCCAGCATATCTGAAAAGGAACCAAATGCTGGATCAATATCATGGTAATTACTAATGTCATAGCCATTATCCCGCTGTGGAGAAGCATAAACCGGGGTAAGCCACAGCATATCAACACCTAACTGGGACAAGTAACCAAGGCGAGATCTGATACCATTGAGATCACCAATTCCATCCCCATTACTGTCTTGGAAGCTGCGTGGGTAAATCTGATAGATAACACTATTCCGTTCAGTTTTCATGGAGACCCCTTGGTTCTAATTTATTAAGTTAAATGTAGTGATAAATTATTCATGGTTACAGATATTTAACTTTGGCAATTGTAATTGATGTCAATTGAAAATCATAAGTACTCATTGGTTTGAAAAGGTTTGCAGTCTGTTGTAACTCATCATTCTGGGAGCTTGATCACAACATCAGTATTCCATAGAGATATGTGATTTTGTGGTTGTGCTTGCAGAAAAATAACCTGTGATGCAATTGACTTCAGTGGTGGTTAAATATCTTTCATCATGAAAGCGATTTCAATCATAGAATTGGTTTATAAATCGGCAAAAATAATGAGCGACGTGATTGGTTAGTTCGGGATTGATATCGTTTTCAAGGGGGGCATTGTTGCGCGAGGCTTGCTAACTTCGGCACGCATTCACTCTTTATTGCTTTTTGTTGGTGTATTATTGCTTTATTGGTCTATTATTTGGTTTTTGTCTTTGTGATGCTCGTCACTTTTACAATGAAGATTGGAAATGTATAGTGCCCCTCAAGTTCACATCACGTAATAAACAGTCAGTTGTGAACAATTATAAAAACACGAGTTATTCCTTTAGTTTTTAGTGATTTGCTATTTCTACTTCCTATTAAATGGAGTTAATGATGACTAACAAAAGTGTAATTGCTACTGCAGTGGCTTCAGTTTTATTTGCTGGGTGTGCCTTTGCTCAAGATGCGGCTAAAGGTACTGATGTGTTGAAAGATGGATGGGAGGTTCATGGTTATGGTTCCATGAACGTAAGAAACATCGATGGGGAAACGGTAGATACCGAATTTGGTAAACCAGACTATAAAACTGCAGGTACTCATGGCAAGAGCACCAACCAGGTGGAGTTTTCTCTGAAAAAACATACCGAGCATCAAAATGGTGTATGGTCTGATTTTGTACTGCGTTCAGAGTATGGCAACGGTAACTCCTATGCTTATTCCTCCGATGGTAGCCAGAAGAAAAACGATGAAGCGCAATTCGAAGTGAAAGAGGCCTTTGTCGAAATCGGTGGTCTCTCCTTCCTGGGGGATGATACGTCTGTTTGGGGTGGTCAGCGTTACCTCAACCGTGCTGCAGGCTTGCTCTCGGGTGAATACTGGAAGCAATCTTCTGGTGTGGGCACCGGTGTACAGACCAAAATTGCCGGTAACACGGCAGGCGTGGCCATGGTGATGGCAGATCCTGATGCTGGGGCATTGCCATATAGTGAGGCCGCAATTGCTGCAATAGATAAAAATCCAAATTTAACCCAAGGCCAAAAGGATGCGTTAAAAGGGCAGTATCGCAATACTGATCGCAGTACTTTGACCAGCTATGATTTTTATTACTATGGGGTTGATGTCGGCTTCGGTAAGCTTGATTTTGACTTCAAATATATGAAGCAGGCCAACAAAGACAGCGATAGTGAAGATGGTATTGGTGCCGGTGTGACCTTGAACACCAACTATTACGGGCTGGATGGTTGGGCGCAGAGTGCCGTCGCGTATGGTAAAGGTGTGGCTCAGAACCGTGGCCTTAACTTTGGTAGCTGGTCCGGTGGTAATGATAAAGCCGAGTCCATTTTTGCAACCACCTATGGTGTGTGGAACATCTCTGACCGTTGGCAGATGGGATCTGAAGTCACCTATTTTGGCGCCCTGGATGAGCTGTTTGGTGCTGAGGATTTGTCTCGCTTCCTGGTTGCCGTTCGTCCTTCTTATAAGATCAACGATAACCTTCGCGTAGAGATGACCGGTTCATATGGTCAGGAGAAAGGTGCAGAGGGTTATTGGGGCCGAACTGGCGATGCAGTAAAGGGTGAGTTCTATAACGTAGAGCTGGCTCTGCCGATCACCGTCAATGCTGATTACTTTGGCCGTCCACAAATTAAACCTTATGTCAGCTATATTGCTGCTGATGATGCCGCCAGTGCCAGCACTATCGGTATCAAAGATGGCAAAGATGAAACAGTTGTTGGTGTTCATACCGAAATTTGGTTCTAAGAAATATGTTACAACAATGGGCAGCATTTATGCTGCCCTTTTTGTTGGTAGATTCATTGATACAATGTGCTAAATTGTTTACGGTAGATACTTTAAGTGGACTTGTATCATCGTGATTTTTGATTTTAGGATGAAAAGATATGAAAAATGTAAGCAGTATTTCATGCCTGGTGTTTAGCGCATTGATATCAGGGTGTGCCGTCAATCAACCATCAGTGTTGAATGTTATGCCACCGAGTGACACAGAGTTATGTTGTCAGAGTTACTCGCAACTACCCTATGTTCAATTAAATGATAATGAAACTGTCAAGTTCAATATTGATGGCGCATCCCCTGCAGCAAATTTTGCTGGTGGTAATAGCCACTTTGCTGCATTCAAATTTGGTGAGCGAGGTCTTGACATTACAGTATCATTGTCAAGTTATTTTTATGACGGTTCAGTATTCGCTCCAGAAATTGCTTTGTTGAGTGCTGATTTTAAAGTGGTGAAACATGTTAAGAACAGTGATTTTAAGGTGTCAACCTCAGATGCATTTACTAAATCAAGATATAATTATCGTCTGAAGATAAACACCATTGAAACACCATATATGGTGGTGTATTCCCCATCTGAACTGTTAGGAAAAAAAATAACCACGACTATCCGGCAAGAATCCGTGCGCAAGAGTTGGGTGAACCTATGCCAATGGTCACAGACCCAGCGTATACCTTCCAAAATGGTGGTTCGCTGGAGTTGTCTGTTGAGTTGTTAACCCTGAAACCCGTGGTGAACCAACCTGTAGGTGCTGTTATGACATCAAGGGTAGTGGCTGTTGGGGCTGTGGATAAAAAGGCAGCCATCCCTGCCGTGATTCAGGACGATACCAAGCATTATTACCTAAATGCAATTGAGCAAGCTGCAAAAGGTAAAGATATTCAGAAAGCATTAGCTCTGCGTGATGAAGCCAAAGCATTGGGTATTGTTGAAGCTGAAGCTATGTTTATTAAATCCATAAGTGCCAAGTAATCATCATTATTATCTTTAAATGTCTCACCTTGCGGTGAGACATTTTATCTTTTTGGTATCCATTGGTTGTCTTTGTAATTTTATTTATATGGAGGTTTTTATGGAGAAAATATCTCAAGGTGGTGATTTTCATGATGGTGAAATGAAAGGTGAATGTGAATACACTGCTCGTGAGCAAAATAAGCATCCATCGATGAATGAGCTATTTGATGCATTGGCCATAAATAGTAGAGAAAGTATTGATTATGTCTTTTCTGATAATGTAGATGGTTTTTATTCTGGTTGTACACACATATCAGAACGATGTGGCAAGTATATCAGTGGTTCACATCCTGTTTTGACTGGATACCGATTCCATATTAATAATGGAGTCTGTGATCGAGCTACTGCGCTTAACGCTACATTGTTGCCATATGGTGTATCACACTACTATGATAATGCCTGTGAGCATATGTCATTGATTAGTGGTCAGCGCTTACTTTCATTTACTATTGAAAGTGAGTTGAATAGCTTGCTAGCGGCTGAGTTCTCGATTGGTTCGCAATTGTTATTGCATAAGGCGGGACATAACAATCCCGCATTAATTGTGTATGAGTTGCTGGATTGTCCTGCTTCATGTCGTTTCATGGCATTATCAAGCAATCATCCTTTTACGGTAGCTGTCAGTGATACGGTATCAGATCCTTTGGATGGCACCGATAATAAAAAAATTCATCTATCTTCCTTGGCTGAGATTTCAGAACTTGCGATATACATCGGATTTTCTGATTCGAAAGAGGCTGCTGTCTCTATAGTTTCTGAGGCTATTACTGGTGATAAGATAAGTCAACATAAGAAAAGAGTCTATGACTTTCTCATGGGTAGCTATTTTTGGTGCAGCGATACGGAATATAGCAAAGCTGTTATGTGGGCTAGATTGGCGAGCCAATCATTTGTCAATACAGAGTTCGGTTACGGTATCTGGGCAGGTTTTCCATGGTTTAAAGATATTTGGGGGAGAGATAGTTTCATTTCTTTGCCTGGAATATGTCTGGTCAATGGACAGTTTGATATTGCGAGGAAAATTATTGAAAATTTTGCCACCATGCAAAATTGCAATGTGCAGTCAGTTGACTATGGCAGAATACCTAATCGGGTCACCAGTAAAGATAACATAATATATAACACTACAGATGGAACGCCTTGGATGATAAGAGGTGTTCTGGAATATATTAATCATAGTGGCGACTTGGCATTCGCGAAAGTCATTTATCCAGTGATCAAACGATTTATTGAGGGAGTCGAAAAAAATTATCTGGATCATGATGGTCTTATGAAGCATAAGGATCCAGATACCTGGATGGATGCGAAAATTGAAGGTGTGATCCCTTGGTCACCGCGTGGTTGTAAGGCCAATGATATTCAGGCATTGTGGTTTGAGTCTATTGGGGTTGCTAAAGAGTTAGCGCATCTTATTAGTGATCAGGTAGGCGAAAAAAAATATCTTGCAATGTCTGAAAAAATCAAAGAAAGCTTTGTTAAAAAATTCTGGGATGCTGAGAGAGAAATTCTTGCTGACCGAATTAATGATATTGATGAGCAAGATTGGAGTATTCGTCCTAATCAGTTGATGGTAATTACTATTCCGCACTGTGATATGTTATTGCCGATAGATAATGCTCAACATGTAATAAAAAACAGCATCAATAATTTACTTTTCCCATGGGGTATATGTTCTCTTAGCCAAGACCATTCAGAGTTCCATCCCTACCATGATAATCAAGTTATGTATCATAAAGATGCTGCATATCATAATGGGACGATCTGGGGATGGAATGCCGGTTTTACGATTAGTGCCTTATTGAAGTTTAATAAAATACATGTGGCATATGCATTATCAAAAAATCTTGCTGATCAAATATTGCATCAAGGTTATCGGGGAACTATGAGTGAAAATCTTGATGCCTATCAACACGACCCGGCCAAACTTGTTGAATCAGGAACATATTCTCAAGCTTGGTCGGTAGCTGAGTATACCAGGAATCTGTATCAAGACTATATTGGATATAAACCGGAGTTGCTCCATAAACGAGTCACTATATCACCAAAACTTCCATGTGAGTGGCGCAATGTAGTGGCACGATTGCCGCTAGGGGGTGATAATAAAATCATCTTAAATATAAATGTTGAAGATGAACGTACAATTTACTGTTTAAGTACGGAAAAACCCCTGGATAATATATGTGTGATTATTAATCTACCATTGCAGAGTGGTGACACATGGACCGTTAAGGCAACGCTAGGACAGGCAGTTAAAATAATGGTTAACATTAAAGACTGCGTTGCTGAGGGTGTAATTATTGAATGTGTGAAAAACTTGACTGAGACGTACCCAGTTCTTGATGATATTTCATTTTCTATTCCCAACTGGAATATTAAGCATCAAGCTTTGCAAGAAAATAATTTTTTATTGCGTAAGCGATACAGTCTGTGAGTCATATTGATAAGGTGGAGTATGTGTTTAGCAGGTGCGTGGTATTACTAACAAATAGTAATGTCTCATAACTTGCACATACGAGGACATCATATAAAATTTTTCTAGGGGGCCGTAGAGCCCCCTATTATAGTTATGAGTAACAACTCAGCTGTCAGTCGTTCATGCTTGGGTTGTGTTTGTCAGGTAAGTCATTTGTGGTCATACTGGGTGCCCGTAGTACCATGGAAAACAATTCAACACGTTACATTTAGTTACATTTTGAATTTATGTGATACCATGTGAATTGTTGTTGGCACACTTTGATACGATTATTTTATTTTATCTGTGGTAGTGTTATATTGCGGATTATCATCTTGTTTTTTATGAATTGTAAAGTTGTGATCTTCCCTCCAAATTCAATATTCCCCCGCCTTCGAAAGCAGCAATTTATGACCCGCTGGGTTATATTCTGATGGTCAAAATAAACAAGCCCGACTCGAAGATATCTGAATGAATCAGTGCTTATTTCATCCAGATAGATCGTTCAGGGACGACAATCCATTCAGGAGCGCACACAATGTTCAAAAATGCTTTCTCTAATCTGCAAAAGGTTGGTAAGGCGCTGATGCTGCCAGTATCAGTCTTGCCAGTCGCAGGTATTCTGCTGGGGGTGGGTGCTGCCCACTTCAGCTGGATGCCGGAAATTGTCTCCCAATTGATGGAGCAAGCCGGTGGTTCCGTATTTGGCCAGATGGCCCTGCTGTTCGCAGTGGGTGTTGCTCTGGGCTTTACCAATAACGACGGTGTATCCGGTCTGTCAGCCATCGTTGGCTACGGCATCATGGTCGCAACCCTGAAGGTCATGGCACCTGTGATGGGTGTTGAAACCATCGAAACCGGCGTGCTGGGTGGTATCTTGGCCGGTGGTATCGCTGCCTGGGCGTTCAACCGTTTCTACAAGATCCAGCTGCCAGAGTACCTGGGCTTCTTCGCGGGCAAACGTGCCGTACCCATCATCACCGGTTTCCTCTCCATCGGTCTGGGTGTGATCCTGTCCGTGATTTGGCCGCCAGTGGGTGGCGCCATCGGTGCCTTCTCTGACTGGGCTGCCAACCAGAACCCGGTACTGGCCTTCGGTATCTACGGCGTGGTTGAGCGCTCCCTGATCCCGTTCGGTCTGCACCACATCTGGAACGTACCGTTCTTCTATCAGGCTGGTACCTGCGTCAACGGTGCCGGTGAAACTGTTCACGGTATCATGACCTGCTTCCTGACTGCTGATGACGCGTCCCGCGCTGCCGGTAACGGCTTTGGTCAGCTGGCTGGTGGCTACCTGTTCAAAATGTTCGGTCTGCCTGCTGCTGCGTTCGCCATCGCTCACGCTGCCAAGCCGGAAAACCGCGCCAAGATCGTTGGTATCATGGCCTCTGCTGCCCTGACCTCTTTCCTGACCGGTATCACCGAGCCGATTGAATTCTCCTTCCTGTTCATCGCTCCGGTTCTGTACGCAATCCACGCGGTACTGGCTGGTCTGGCTTATGTGCTGACCAACTCTCTGGGTATCGTACACGGTCACACCTTCTCCAACGGCTTCATCGACTTCGTGGTGCAATCACCGCGTGCCGACAACATGCTGCTGCTGGTAGGTCTGGGTCTGGTTTACGCGGCCATCTACTACGTGGTATTCAGCTTCGTTATCCGTGCCATGAACCTGAAAACCCCGGGTCGTGAAGACGAGACTGCTGAAGAGGCTGTTGGCCAAGGCAAAGACGAGATGTCTGCTGCTCTGGTTGCCGCCTTCGGCGGTAAAGAGAACATCGCTTCTCTGGATGCCTGCATCACCCGTCTGCGTGTTGGCGTGAAAGATGTTGCCAAGGTTGACCAGGCTGGTCTGAAGAAACTGGGTGCAGCCGGTGTGGTTGTGGCTGGTTCCGGCGTTCAAGCCATCTTCGGTACCAAGTCCGACAACCTGAAAACCGACATGGACATCTGGATGAAGAGCAACTAATTCTGTTGCCTGAATATCAGCGTGTTTGAAGAGGGAGGCGAAAGCCTCCCTCTTGCTATTTGTGGTTATGGAGCGTGCGAGTCGCTGTAGATCGATCTCGGCAGGAGTCTCTTTGCCCAAGGGGCGATATGTAACGGGATGCCCTCTGTCGGCACAACTGCTGGTGTGCCTCGCGGCGCCTTATCGCACACCATCACCAGATCAACCTATCGCCAGATAAAGTCATCCAGTAATCAGCCAATAAAAAGAGCGCCATCTGGGCGCTCTTTTGTCGAGTCGAGGGGATTAGAGTTTCTCCAGATCCCGTTCGATTTCGCTGATCTTGTTCTGTACCACTTTTTCCAGATGGCGCAGATCGCGCAGGATCTTCTGCTTGATGTCCGGGTCGGCCTGCTGATGGACGCCCTGGGTCAGGTTATCCAGCTCGTCCACCACATACTTGAGGTTGGCGTTGATCTCGGTGACATCCTTGTACTCATGGGTACCGGAGTCGACCAGCATGGTCTTGCGCTGGCGGGGATACTTGAATTTGACACTCTTGGCGAAGAACTCGCCCTTCTGCTTCTTGAAGTAGATCTTGAGGATGTCGTGGTTGGCCTCCTGGCGCAGGGTGTAGCTGTCGACGGAGGCGGGATCCTGGATCCCCAGGCTCTTCAGATTCTCGTACATCAGGCTTCCTCGGTTTGAAACGATCCTGTCCCATCCATCTTAACCGATGCCTCATGGCTTGCCTGTGACAGGGGCGCCAAAATGAAAAGGGCGCCATCAGGCGCCCTTTCATCACAGCAATGCTGATTACTCGTCGATGGAGCGCAGCAGGGCGTTGATGCCGACTTTGGCACGGGTCTTGGCATCGACCTTCTTGACGATCACCGCCGCGTAGAGGCTGTATTTGCCGCACTTGGAGGGCAGGGAGCCGGAGACGACCACGGAGCCAGCCGGTACGCGGCCGTAGTGGATCTCGCCGGTTTCACGGTCATAGATGCGGGTGGACTGGCCGATGAAGACGCCCATGGAGATGACGGAACCTTCCTCGACGATGACCCCTTCAACCACTTCGGATCGGGCACCGATAAAGCAGTTGTCTTCGATGATGGTCGGGTTGGCCTGCAGTGGCTCCAGTACGCCACCGATGCCGACGCCGCCGGAGAGGTGAACGTTCTTACCGATCTGGGCGCAAGAGCCGACAGTGGCCCAGGTATCGACCATGGTACCTTCGTCAACGAAGGCGCCGATGTTGACGTAGGAGGGCATCAGCACGGTATTGGGGGCGATAAAGGAGCCTTTGCGGGCTGTTGCCGGCGGCACCACGCGCACACCCGCTTCCTTGAACTGCTCGGCGGTGTAGTTGGAGAATTTGAGGGGAACCTTGTCGTAGTACTGGGCATCATCGCCCTTGATGATGCCGTTGTCGTTGATGCGGAAGTAGAGCAGTACCGCTTTCTTCAACCACTGATGGACAACCCACTCACCGGCGATCTTCTCGGCAACCCGTGCCTTGCCAGAGTCCAGCAGGTCGATGGCTTGCAGGATGGCGGACTTGGTGGCGCTATCCACGGAGCCCGGAGTAATGGTGTCGCGGCGCTCGAAGGCCGCTTCAATGATCTGTTGCAACTCGGTCATGACAGGTTTCCTTTAAAAAATTCTGTTTGTTGTATCACACTTTTCCGACTGTTTTTAAGGGGTTGACCGGAATTCTTCCGGCCAGCGGCCATTTCTTCATCCGGTGTGTGCCAACCAGTTGTTTGGCATGGCAAAAAACGCCCGGCAACCAGCCTCTTTCGAATCACTCTTCGCTTAATCCAGCACCGACTGCTGGGGGTTGAGTTGGTGTACCAGTCGCTCTTCCAGCTGTTTTTGCTGCTCCGCCGTCAGTGGCTCGCCATCGAGGCTGGTCAGGCTGAAAAAGTCCTCGACCCTCTCACCGAAAGTGGCAATTTTGGCGGCGTGCAGCGACAGTCCGCACTGCTGGAAAACGGCACCGATCCGCGCCAGCAGACCGGGGGTATCGAGGGCAGTCAGCTCCATCAGGGTGTGACGGCTTTCCCCTTTGTGGGGCAGAAAGACTACCCGGGTCGGCACGCTGAACTGGCGGTGGCGCCGCGACAGCGGCTTGTTGCGCAGCACCAGCTTGCCCGGCTCCTGCAGCGCCTTCTCCAACGCCTTCTTGATGGTGGCGGTGCGGTTGGGGCTGATGGGTTCGCCGCTCGGCTCCAGCACCACGAAGGTATCGAGTACATAGTTGCTGCGCGAGTTCATGATCTGGGCGTCGTGGATGTTGAGGTTCTTCTGATCCAGCGCCGAGGCGACGGTGGCAAACAGATTCGGGGTATCGCGGCAGTAGATAAATACCTCGCTGCCGCCGCGGGTCGGGTGTTTGCCGATGATCACCAGCGGTGCCGGATTGTCGCCATGCTCGATGATGTGGCGGCAGTGCCAGGCGATCTGCTCCGGGCTGTGGCGCAGGAAGTAGTCGGCCTTGAAATCGGCCCAGAGCTGATTGATCGCCTCTTCCGATACATCCCGTTGCGCAAGCAGTTGCTTGGCCTGACGCTGGTTTTCGCGAATGCGCAGCCGCATGTCGGGCGGGTTCTCCAGCCCCTGACGCAGCGCCTTCTGGGTCGCGAAGTAGAGCTCCCGCAGCAGGGTGCCCTTCCAGTCGTTCCACAGGGTATCGTTGGTGGCGCAGATATCGGCCACGGTAAGGCAGTAGAGCAGGTCTAGATGCTGCTCGTCGCGCACCTTCTGGGCAAAATCGGTGACCACGTCGGGGTCATAGATGTCACGGCGCTGGGCGGTGACCGACATCAACAGGTGGTGGCGCACCAGCCAGGCGACCAGTCGACTCTCGTAGCGATCGAGGCCGTGCAGCTGGCAGAACTCCAGCGCATCGACGGCGCCGAGTTCCGAGTGATCGCCGCGCCGCCCTTTGGCGATGTCGTGGAACAGGGCGGCGATGCTGAGCAGCTCCGGTTTGCGCAGCCGGGTGAAGACCTCGTGGCAGAGCGGGTGGCTCTGGCGACTGGCCGGATTGGGGAACTGGTGAATGTTTTTGAGCAGCCGGTGGGTGTGCTCATCCACCGTGTAGGCGTGGAACATGTCGAACTGCATCTGGCCGACGATGAGGTTCCACTGGGGCAGATAGGCGGCGAGGATGCCGTACTTGTGCATCAGGGTGAGCGGCAGGCCGATGCCGTTGGGGTGGCGCAGCAGCGCCATAAAGAGGCGACGGCAGTCAGGCAAGTCCTGCAGCCAGCAGTTGAGTTTGCGCCGTGCCTCACGCAGTTGGCGCAGGGTTGCCGAGTGGATGCCGGCAATCTCGGGATGCTGGGCCATCTGATAGAAGAGGCGCAGAATAGCGGCCGGTTCACGGCTAAACAGCTCCGCATCCACCGCATCGATGAGGCGGCCACGAAGTTGGAACTCGTCGGAGAGGCGGCGCACATCCATGGCGGTGTTGCCGAGGATCGCCTCGTCAAACAGCTGCAGCAGCATCTCGTTGAGTTCGGAGACCCGACGCACCGTCTGATAGAAGCGCTTCATCATCTGCTCGACCGGGGTGTTGCCTTCCCCTTCGAACCCCAGCATCTGGGCCACGGTGCGCTGGCGATCGAACAGCAGGCGGTTATCCCCCTTGTTGATGGCCATGTGCAGGGCAAAGCGCACCTTCCAGAGAAAATTCTGGCAGTCGAGCAGCTCACGATACTCGGCGCGGTTGAGAAAGCCGTGGCTGGTCATCTCGAACAAGGTAGTGGCGCCGAAGTGGCGGCGGGCGACCCAGGCGAGGGTTTGAATATCCCGCAGGCCGCCCGGATTGCTTTTGAGATCCGGCTCCAGCTTGTAGGCGGTGCCGAGAAACTGCTGATGACGTTCAGCCTGCTCCTGGCGCTTGGCGCGAAAGAAGGCTTCGCTTGGCCAGAAGTGCTGTGGGCCGGTGGCCTCTTTGAGCTGCTGGAATCCCTCCTGGCGACCTGTGATGTAGCGCGCCTCGATGAGGTTGGTGGCGACCGTGATATCGGCGCGCCCCTGCTCGAGACACTCCGCCACGTTGCGCACCGCCTGACCCACCTCCAGCTTGAGATCCCACAGCAAGGTGATGAACTCGCCGATCCGCAGCCCCAGCACCTCGTCCAGCTCGTCGCCGTCATAGAGGATCAGCAGGTCGATATCGGAGTGGGGGTGCAGCTCGCCGCGACCATACCCCCCCACCGCGATCAGGGTGAGGTCGCTCTTGTCGAAGCCGAACTTCTGCCACAGCCGGCAGAGCAGCTGATCCATGTATTCGGAGCGGGTGGCAACCAGCTCGATGATGTTGTCGCCGGCATCAAAACGGGCGTGCAGCCAGCCGAGAAAGCGGCTCAGGTACTCTTTGCAGTTGTCGCGAGTGAGCTGGTCATCGGGTAACAAATGGGGGGAAAGCAGGCTGGCGTCCATGGCATCTCACACGCAAGTGGCAGGCAAACGGTTGAAACAGAAGTAAAAACCCCGGCGCTTTGGAAGTTCAGGGCCGGGGTTCGATGTTAGCTGTGTTTGATGAAGCGGTCGATAGTGTCATCGGGGCGCAGGGTAAGCACCTCGCAGCCATCCTCGGTCACCAGCAGGGTGTGCTCCCACTGGGCGGAGTCGCCGCCATCCTTGGTGGTCACGGTCCAGCCATCCTTCGGATTGACCTTGCAGTGATACTTCTTGCTGTTGACCATGGGCTCGATGGTGAAGCACATGCCCGCTTTCAGCTCCAGCTTGCCGCTGTTGCGGTAGTGGAGGATCTGCGGCTCTTCGTGGAACTCGGCACCGATGCCGTGACCGCAGTAGTCACGCACCACAGAGAAACCGGCCTTCTCGACGATGGGCTGAATGACGGCCCCAATCTCGGTAATGCAGGCACCCGGACGCACCTTCTTGATGGCGGCATAGAGGCTCTCTTGCGCAACCTTGCAGAGCTGGCGGCGCAGCGGGGTGGTTTCACCCACGATGAACATGGCCGAGGTATCGCCGTGGTAACCATCCTTGATGACGGTGATATCCAGGTTGATGATGTCGCCATCGCGCAGCTTCTTGTGATTCGGGATACCGTGGCAGATCACATCGTTCACCGAGGTGCAGATGGATTTGGGGAAGCCGTGGTAGTTGAGCGGAGCTGGAACCGCCTGTTGTACGTCGACAATATAGTCGTGGCAGAGGGTGTTCAGTTCGTCAGTGGTGACGCCAGCTTTGACATGGGGCGCAATCATGACCAGCACATCGGCGGCCAATTGGCCGGCAACGCGCATCTTTTCAATCTCTTCCGGTGTCTTGATTTTAATGGACATGGGATCTCTCTTGCGGCCTGCCGCTGGGCCTGCGAGGGCAGACAGGACAGGTAATGAAAAATAGATGCGTTTGCAATCAGGGCAAAATTTTATCCGCAACCCCCGTGTACTTCCAGTGTGATTGTCATCACAACGTCAAATCGGCGTCGCAGCATCCTCTGGCGGGATCCATATTTACACCTGTTTAGGGTGTCGGCCGGTGGTGTCCTGAACAAAGTTATGGTATAAAGCGCGCCGGAATGGGGAACTTGCGTCCCGATTTCATCACCCTTACTTAAACAACACACACACATCGACACATATGCCGGGGTGCCTTAACGGGTCGGTTATATGGGATGTGTGGAGGCCTAACCCCAATACAGAGGTATAAAATGGCTAAAGTTTCTATGCGCGACATGCTGCAAGCCGGCGTTCACTTCGGTCACCAGACTCGTTACTGGAACCCGAAAATGAAATCCTACATCTTCGGTGCCCGCAGCAAAGTTCACATCATCAACCTGGAAAAAACCGTTCCGATGTTTGACGATGCCATGAACTTCATCAGCTCCGTAGCTGCCAAGAAAGGCAAGGTACTGTTCGTTGGTACCAAGCGTGCCGCGTCTGAAGCCGTAAAAGAAGCCGCTGAGCGTTGCGACCAGTTCTATGTAAACCACCGCTGGCTGGGCGGTATGCTGACCAACTGGAAAACCGTTCGTCAGTCTATCAAGCGCCTGAAAGATCTGGAAACCCAGAGCCAAGACGGTACCTTCGACAAGCTGACCAAGAAAGAGGCGCTGATGCGTACTCGCGAAATGGAAAAGCTGGAGAAGAGCCTGGGTGGTATCAAGAACATGGGCGGCCTGCCTGACGTTCTGTTCGTTGTCGATGCCGACCACGAGCATATCGCTATCAAAGAAGCCAATAACCTGGGTATCCCGGTAGTTTCCATCGTTGATACCAACTCCAACCCGGACGGCGTTGACTATGTCATCCCGGGTAACGACGACGCTATCCGTGCCGTACAGCTGTACCTGAATGCTGCTGCTGACACCGTACTGGAAGCTCGCGCTCAGGACATCGTTGTTCAAGCCGAACAAGATGGCTTCGTTGAAGCTGAGTAATTGATAAGGACTGTAAAGCCCTTATTAACCAAGCTGATGTAATTGGTTAGCAGGGGCCCTTGTGGCCCCTGTTTCTTGTCAATTCAAGACCGAGGATACTGGACATGGCTAACGTTACTGCCGCCCTGGTAAAAGAACTGCGCGAGCGCACTGCCGCTGGCATGATGGATTGCAAAAAAGCACTGGAAGAAGCTGCTGGTGATATCGAGCTGGCAATTGAGAACATGCGCAAATCCGGTCAGGCCAAAGCCGCCAAGAAAGCTGGCCGTATCGCCGCTGAAGGCGTTATCTTTGCTCGCACCGAAGGCAACGTTGCCGTCATGATCGAGCTGAACAGCGAAACCGACTTCGTCGCCAAAGATGCCAGCTTCATGGCAATGGGCCAGAAGATCGCTGACATCGCTGCGACCCAGAAAATTGCTGACGTTGACGCGCTGAAAGCCGCTGACTTCGGTAACGGCGAATCCGTCGAGCTGACCATCACCAACCTGATCGCCAAGATCGGTGAGAACATGAACCTGCGTCGCGTGATGCTGGTTGAAGGTGACAACCTGGGCACCTACGTTCACGGTTCCCGCATTGGTGTTATCACCAAGCTGACCGGTGGTTCTGCCGAGCTGGCCAAAGATCTGGCCATGCACGTTGCTGCCAACAGCCCGCAATTCGTCAAGCCTGAAGACGTGTCTGCTGAAGTCGTTGCCAAAGAGCGCGAAATCCAGATCGACATCGCCATCAACTCCGGCAAGCCGAAAGAGATCGCCGAGAAGATGGTTGAAGGCCGCATGAAGAAGTTCACCGGTGAGGTTTCCCTGACTGGTCAACCGTTCGTGAAAGATCCTTCCATGACCGTTGCCGAACTGCTGAAGAAAGAAGGCGCTGACGTTGTCTCCTTCACCCGTTTCGAAGTGGGCGAAGGCATCGAGAAGCAAGAGACCGATTTCGCTGCTGAAGTTGCAGCCCAAATCGCGGCCGCTCAAAAGGCCTAATCGAACCGGTTTTTCCGTTTCCCCAGACCGCGACTTATGTCGCGGTCTTTATATGACCAGGAATCAGTGACATGAGTACCAATCCCAAACCTGCATACAGACGTGTTCTTCTGAAGTTGAGTGGTGAAGCCCTGCAAGGATCCGAGGGTTTCGGCATTGATCCGGCGGTGCTGGAGCGGATGGCCCAAGAGATCAAAGAACTGGTTGAGTTGGGTGTTCAGGTCGGTCTGGTCATCGGTGGCGGCAACCTGTTCCGTGGTGCCGGTCTTGCCAAAGCGGGCATGAACCGCGTGGTGGGCGACCACATGGGTATGCTGGCAACCGTGATGAACGGTCTGGCCATGCGTGA
This sequence comes from Aeromonas sp. 6P, assembly GCF_051919525.1. NCBI lineage: Bacteria > Pseudomonadati > Pseudomonadota > Gammaproteobacteria > Aeromonadales > Aeromonadaceae > Aeromonas > Aeromonas sp. 6P. The sequence continues at coordinate 1,024,804 of NZ_JBQBEO010000002.1, forward strand.
TGCCCTGCATCGTGCTTATGTGAATGCCCGTCTGATGTCTGCCATCTCCCTGCAGGGGGTCTGTGACTCCTACAGCTGGGCCGAGGCAATCAGCCAGCTGCGTGCTGGCAAAGTCGTTATCTTCTCTGCCGGTACCGGCAACCCCTTCTTCACTACCGATTCTGCGGCTTGTCTGCGCGGGATCGAGATCGAAGCTGACGTGGTGCTCAAAGCCACCAAGGTTGATGGTGTATACAACGAAGATCCGGTCAAGAATCCGGATGCCGTGCTGTATCATGAACTGAGTTATGATGAAGTTCTTGAAAAAGAGCTCAAGGTGATGGATCTTGCTGCCTTTACCCTGGCACGTGACCATGATCTGCCGATCCGCGTGTTCAACATGAACAAACCGGGTGCCCTGCGCCGGGTTGTCATGGGTGAACCGGAAGGCACTCTGATCCACCACGTTGGTAAATAAGATAAAAGTGAGCCACCTGGCGCTCTTATCCTATCCATCACGTCAGTAAATAAGATAGACACGGGCCGTGTAGCGGCTCGTTCGCCAAAAGGAAAACCACTGTGATCAACGAGATTAAAAACGACGCCAAGGACCGTATGGGCAAGAGCGTAGAAGCGCTCAAGACTCAAATGTCCAAGATCCGTACCGGCCGCGCTCACCCGAGCCTGCTCGACGGCATCCAGGTTGAGTATTACGGTGCTGCCACTCCGCTGAAACAGTTGGCCAACGTCGTGGCAGAAGATGCTCGCACCCTCTCCATCTCCATCTTTGACCGCTCCATGATCCAGGCGGTAGAGAAGGCGATCCTGACCTCCGATCTGGGCCTGAACCCGTCCAGCAATGGCCAGACCCTGCGCGTGCCGCTGCCGCCGCTGACCGAAGAGCGCCGTCGCGACCTGACCAAGATCGTCCGTGCCGAAGCGGAAAATGCCCGTGTTGCCGTGCGCAACATCCGTCGTGACGCCAACGCTGATCTGAAAGCGCTGCTGAAGGACAAAGAGATCTCCGAAGACGACGACCGTCGCGCCCAGGAAGAGATCCAGAAACTGACCGACTCCTACATCAAGCTGGTCGATGAGGCCCTTGCCGTAAAGGAGAAGGAGCTAATGGAAATCTAACCGTCTGAAAGGTATATTACGAGCGCCGTGTAGTGCCCCTGCACGGCGCTTTTGTCTTTGTGGGAGAATTACATGTCGCTTTTGGCTGCGTTGGGTGATTGTGCCAACTCGTCTTTACCCCGTCACGTCGCCATCATCATGGATGGTAACGGTCGCTGGGCCCAGAACCGAGGCAAGATGCGGGTTTATGGCCACAAGGCGGGCGTCAAGTCAGTGCGCGAGGCCGTTACCTTTGCTGCGCGTGCCAAGATCGAGGCATTGACCCTGTTTGCATTCTCCAGCGAGAACTGGCGCCGCCCGGAAGGGGAGGTCAGTGCCTTGATGGAACTGTTCATCACAGTGCTGGGTCGTGAGGTGCAGAAACTGCACAACAACGGGATCCGGCTCAAGGTGATTGGCGATACTGCTCGCTTTAGTGAGCGGTTGCAGGCCAAAATCGCCAAGGCGGAAGCCTTGACCGCCAATAACAAGGGGTTGACCCTGAACATTGCGGCCAACTATGGCGGCCAGTGGGATATCGCCCAAGCTGCCCGCAAGCTGGCTAAAGCAGTGGCGGCCGGTGAACTGGCCGCTGACGACATTGATGAATCCATGTTGACCCGCGAGGTTTGCATGGCCGATCTGCCACCCGTGGACCTGTTGATCCGTACCGGTGGTGATCATCGCATCAGCAACTTTGTGTTATGGCAGCTCGCTTATGCCGAGCTCTATTTTACCCCGGTATTGTGGCCCGACTTCAACGAGGCCGAGTTCAGTGAGGCGGTCGCCTCTTTCGTTGCCCGCGAGCGTCGCTTCGGTTGCACGGGTGAACAGATACGGGAATTGATCGCCGAGCAGCAGACCGGCTAAACCCCGCTCCCAAGAGAGAGGTTTCTTTTGCTAAAACAACGAATTATTACTGCTTTGATGTTGATCCCCCTGGTGTTGGGGGCGCTCTTCTTTCTGCCATTGAAATTTTTTGCCCTGTTGGCTGCGCTGGTGTTTTTGTTGGCCAGTCGCGAATGGAGCGGGTTTGTCTCTGCTGCTCCGCAGCAATGGTTGCCCATCGTATTTTGTCTGTTGCTCGGTGCCAGCCTCTTTTGGCTGCCAGTGGAGCAACTCTGGACGCCCCACCTGCACCCTCTCGTGATGGGTGTGCTCTGGACAGCGGTAAGCTGGTGGTTGCTGGGTCTGCTGCTGGTGCTGCGCTATCCCCAAAGCGCCAAGCTGTGGAAAGAGTCTATCTGGCTCAAGTCGCTGTTTGGTCTGGTGACCCTGGTTCCTTTCTTCTGGTCGCTGGTCGCCATCCGTGGTTACAACTTTTACCATGACCCCATGATGGGCGCCTGGATCCTGTTGTTCGTGATGGGACTGGTCTGGGCGGCAGATTCTGGCGCGTATTTTTTCGGCAAGGCGTTCGGTAAGCACAAGCTTGCCCCCGCCGTCAGTCCGGGCAAGACCATCGAAGGAATGTGCGGTGGCCTCTTTACCGCCAGCCTGCTGGCCATCGGTGTCACCTGGTCGATGGGATTTGTTCCTGCCAAGATGATCACCGTGCTGTTTTGCTCTCTGCTGGCGGTGCTTGCTTCCGTGCTCGGTGATCTGACCGAGAGCATGTTCAAGCGCGAGGCGGGCATCAAGGACTCCGGCACCCTGTTGCCTGGACATGGCGGCATTCTCGACCGGATCGACAGCCTGACCGCCGCCCTGCCGGTGTTTCTGCTCAGTTATCTGCTACTCAGTCAGGAGTTTTGATGCACAAGTCACTGGTTATTCTGGGGGCCTCCGGCTCCATTGGTCAGAGTACCTTGAAAGTGCTGCGCCATAACCCGGGCAGTTGGCAAGTGTTGGCGTTGACCGCCGCCCGCAACGTGGATGCCATGTTGCGGGACTGCCTCGAATTCTCCCCCCGTTTTGCCGTGATGGTCGATGAGGATGCCGCCCGTGAACTGGCTGCCCGTCTGAAAGCGCACGGCAGTGCGACCCGGGTCATGTCTGGTGCAGCAGCCCTTTGCGAGGTTGCCGCTCACCCCGACACCCATAGCGTGATGGCCGCCATCGTCGGTGCTGCCGGACTGGCCCCGACCATGGCCGCGGTACGTGCCGGCAAGCGAATTTTGCTGGCCAACAAGGAGGCGCTGGTGATGTCCGGTGCTTTCTTCATGGAAGCCGTGCACGAACATGGCGCCGAGCTGCTGCCCATCGACAGCGAACACAATGCCATCTTCCAGTGTCTGCCGACCGCCGTGCAGCGCCAGCCCGGTTTTTGCGATCTGGCGGCGGCGGGGATCAGCAAGATTTTGCTGACCGGTTCTGGCGGCCCGTTCCGTTACACCGAGATCAGCGAGCTGGCGAAGGTGACGCCGGCGCAGGCCATCGCTCATCCCAACTGGTCGATGGGGGCCAAGATTTCGGTCGACTCCGCCACCATGATCAACAAGGGGCTGGAGTACATTGAGGCGCGCTGGCTGTTCAATGCGGCGCCCGAGCAGATCCAGGTGGTGATCCACCCGCAGTCGGTGATCCACTCCATGGTGCAGTACAAGGATGGCTCCGTGCTGGCCCAGCTTGGCAATCCGGATATGTGTACCCCCATCGCCCATGCGCTGGCTTATCCCAATCGCATCCCCTCCAGTGTGGAACCTTTGGATTTCTTCAGTGTCGGAGAGTTCAGCTTTATCCGGCCTGATTATGATCGCTATCCCTGTCTGGCACTGGCCATCAATGCCTGCCAGAAGGGACAAGCGGCGACCACTGCGCTTAATGCAGCCAACGAGGAGGCGGTTGCCGCCTTCCTGGCCGGGCGCATCGGCTTTATGGATATTGCCCGGATCAACGAGGCAGTGATGCTGGTGCTGGAGAGCAGCGCCGTCGGCTCGCTCGATGATCTGTTTGCCCTGGACGGTGCGGCAAGAGCCCGTGCTCACACTTTGATTGAGGAGCTTGGCTGATGGGCGGTGTGTTGTGGAATATCGGTGCCTTTATTGTTGCGCTGGGCCTGCTGGTCGCGGTGCACGAGTTTGGTCACTTCTGGGTGGCCCGTCGTTGTGGCGTCAAGGTTGAGCGCTTCTCCATCGGTTTTGGCAAGGCGATCTGGCGCCGGATGGGTAAAGATGGCACCGAATATGTGCTGGCGCTGATCCCCCTCGGTGGCTACGTCAAGATGCTCGATGGCCGGGTCGATGAACTCAAGCCCGGTGACGAGCAGTATGCCTTCAACCACAAGAGTGTCTGGGCGCGGATGGCGATTGTTGCCGCGGGCCCCATGGCCAACTTCGTGTTTGCCCTGTTTGCCCTCTGGCTGATGTTTATCATCGGGGTTCCGAGCGTCAAGCCGGTGATCGGTGAAGTGCGTCCGTCATCCATAGTTGCCGAGGCGGGTGTGCTGCCGGGGATGGAGATTGTCGGGGTCGGCGATGAGCAGACCGGTGACTGGGAGAGCGTCACCTACGCTCTTATCAGTCATCTGGGTGATGATGCAGTCACCCTGAAAGTGCAGGCACCCAATACCAGCTATGCCACCGATAAAACCTTGTCGCTGACCGGCTGGACCTTCGATCCGGATAAAGAGTCGCCCATCGGCAGCTTGGGGATCGTCCCCCTGAGTGGCAAAGTGCTGCCAGTCGTGGCTGCAGTGGTGGCCAAGAGTGCCAGTGAAAAGGCGGGGCTGCAGGTCGGTGACCGTATCAAACAGGTCGGCGATCAGCCTATTACCGCGTGGGCCGAGTTTGTCGAGCTGGTGCAGCAGGCTCCGGGCGAACCCCTGCAAGTGGTGGTTGAGCGCAACAACAGTGATCTCAACGTGACCCTGACCCCGGATAGCCGCAAGGTGCAGGGCAAGCTGGTAGGATTCGTCGGTCTCTCGCCGCAACTGGTTCCATTACCGGATGAATATCGAATTCTGTTACAGTATGGGCCTTTGCAGGCGCTGTGGTATGGCGCGGACAAGACCTGGAGCCTGATAACGCTCACCTTTGACATGATTGGCAAGTTGATCGGTGGCATCGTGTCGCTGGACAACCTGAGCGGCCCCATCTCCATTGCCAAGGGCGCCGGCAGCAGTGCCGACTATGGTCTGGTCTATTTCTTGAGTTTTCTGGCGCTGATCAGCGTCAACCTGGGAATTATCAATCTGTTCCCCCTGCCGGTGCTTGATGGTGGCCATCTGGTCTATTTCCTGATCGAAGCGGTCACCGGCAAGCCGGTATCAGAGAAAATACAGGAAGTGGGTTTCAGGATCGGCGCCGCCATTCTGATGTTATTGATGGGCATTGCGCTGTTTAACGATTTCGCTCGCCTCTGAGGCCAGAGCATCAACAAGGACACATAAGAACAAAATGGCTGTTAAAAAAGCATTGGTGTTGAGTTGCCTGCTGGGTGCCAGTTTCCTGGCCCAGGCGGCCCCTGCCTCTTTTGTGGTGCAAGATATCCAGGTCGAAGGTCTGCAACGGGTGACCCTGGGTGCCGCACTGTTGAACCTGCCGATCCGGGTCGGTGATACCGTCGATTCCGTGGCTCTGGCCAGCGCCATCAAAAAGCTCTATGCCTCGGGTAACTTCGAGGATGTGAAGGTTTACCGTGACGGCCAGGTGCTGCAAGTGATGGTCAAGGAGCGTCCAACCATCTCCAGCATCGAGTTTGCCGGTAACAAGGATATCAAAGAGGAGCAACTGACCCAGAGTCTGGAGTCCTCCGGTATCCGTGTGGGCGATCCGCTGGATCGCACCGTGCTCACCTCCCTCGAGAAGGGGCTGGAAGATTTCTACTATGGCGTGGGTAAATACTCCGCCAAGGTCAAGGCCATCGTCACCCCGTTGCCGCGCAACCGGGTCGACCTCAAGTTCACCTTCGTGGAAGGGGAAGCGGCCAAGATCCAGCAGATCAACATCGTCGGCAACAGCATCTTCCCTGAAGAGAAGCTGATTGCCCAGCTCTCCCTGCGCGACGAAGTACCCTGGTGGAACTTCACCGCCGACCAGCGCTATCAGAAGCAGAAGCTGGCGGGGGATATCGAGACCCTGCGCTCCTACTACATGGACCGCGGCTATATCCGCTTCCAGCAGGAGTCTACCCAGGTCTCCATGACCCCCGACAAGAAGGGCGTCTATGTCACCCTCAACATCAAGGAAGGGGATCAGTACAAGGTCTCCGGTGTCCAGCTCAAGGGGGACCTGATCGACCGCGGTGGCGAGATGAAGGGATTGATCCCGATTGCTGCCGGCAGCACCTACTCCGCCAGTCAGGTGACTCATACCGAAGAGGTGCTCTCCAAGTTCCTCGGCCGTTACGGCTACGCCTATCCGAAAGTGGTCACCTTCCCGCAGATCAATGACAAGACCAAGGAAGTGGAGCTGATCGTCAACGTTGAGCCGGGCCCCCGTGTCTATGTGCGTAACATCAACTTCAGCGGTAACGCCACCACCGAAGATCAGGTACTGCGTCGCGAGATGCGCCAGATGGAGGGCACCTGGCTCTCCTCCGACAACATCGAGCAGTCCAAGAGCCGTCTCAACCGCCTTGGCTACTTCGAGAGTGTCGAAGTGGACACCAAGCGGGTGCCGGGCAACGATGATCTGGTTGACCTCGACTTCAAGGTCAAGGAGCAGCCAGCAGGCTCTATCAACGCCGGTATCGGTTACGGCACCGAATCGGGTCTGAGCCTGCAGGCGGGGATCTCCCAGGACAACTTTATGGGTACCGGTAAAAAGGTCTCCATCAACGCCAGCACCAACGACTACTCCAAGAATGTTGACCTGAGCTACAACGACCCCTACTTCACCGTAGATGGTGTCAGCCTGGGTGGTCGGGTCTACTACAACCAGTTCCGCGCCGATGATGCCGATATCGTCGATTACGAGAACGAAACCATCGGTTTCCGTCTCTCCAGCGGCTTCCCGGTCAACGAGTTCAACCGTCTCGACTTCAGTACCGGTATTGAAAGCTCCAAGCTCAGCCGACCGACATTTAATGAGGCAAAATTCAAGGAGTGTATCGGTTCTGATGGCGTTGACGAGAACAACAATTGTTATAACCAATGGAATGACAACCGTCAGTCAGTGCAGATGGATCAGTTCTGGGATCTTTATGCCAAGGGTGAGGATAGTGTTGAGTTCGTGACAGTCGACCTCACCGCTGGTTGGACCCGTTCAACCCTGAACAAGGGGATGTTTCCGACCGCCGGTGAGCGTCAACGAGTGAACGCCAAGGTGACTGTGCCGGGTATGGAGCTGCAGTACTACAAGCTCTCCGCCGAAGATGCCCATTACTTCCCGCTCGATGTGGATCATAGCTGGGTGATGATCGGCAAGGGACGAGTCTCCTACGGAAATGGCTATGGAAATAGCAGCATGCTGCCGTTCTTCGAAAATTACTATGCCGGTGGTTTCGATACGGTACGTGGCTTCAAGAGCAATACCATAGGTCCCAAGGCTATTTACAAGCAGTACAAGAATAATGGCTCCGGTGCTCCGACTGAGACTGGATATTACGAAGGTTCCGATACCTCGGTGGGTGGCAATGCGCTGGCTGTGGCTTCCTTCGAGCTGGTATTCCCGACCCCGTTTGTCTCAGAGACCTACCGTCCGCAGATCCGTACCACTGCATTTGTCGATGCAGGTACTGTCTGGAGCACTGATTTTGCCAACGGGGCATATCCCTGTACCGCCAGTTCTAATTGCAACTACTTGAGCCAGGACTACTCCAGCCCGAGCAATATCCGGGTCTCTGCCGGTGTCTCCCTGCAGTGGCTCTCGCCGATGGGCCCGCTGGTGTTCGCCCTGGCCAAGCCGATCAAGCAATACGAAGGGGATCGCACCGAGTTCTTCTCCTTCAACATCGGTCGTACTTTCTAAGCAGAGTTTCACCCCCACCCATGCGGTGGGGGTCTTCAATGATGGGACGCGCGGTATGCGTGCCTCACCAGGTAACAAGACGGTCCTAACGCCGCTTGCATAATCGGGTAAATCAGGTAGCCCTCGCCATGAGGGAACAAGGAGTAAGTGTGAATAAAGCGTTGAAAGTAGCTGGTTTGAGCTTTGCACTGATGGCTGCCGGCATGGGTTCTGCCTTCGCTGAGACCAAGATCGCCGTGGTCGACATGGGCGAAGTCTTCCAAAAGCTGCCCCAGCGTGAAGCCGTTGCAGCCAAGCTGAAAGGTGAATTCGAGCCGCGCATGCGTGAGCTGCAGAAGCTGGAACAGGAAGGCCAGAAGCTGGTCGAGAAGTTCCGCAAGGATGAAGCCTTCATGAGCGCCGAGCAGAAGAAGCAGAACCAGGAGAAGCTGGCCAAGCTGCAGATGGAGTTCAACCAGAAGCGTCAAGCCTTTGAGCAGGACAACGGCCGCCGTCAGTCCGAAGAGCGCAACAAGATCCTGACCAAGGTGCAGGCTGCCATCGATTCCATCGCCAAGAGCAATGGTTACGATCTGGTGCTGGAGCGCAATGCCGCCCCGTATGCCGCCAGCAAGCTGGACATCTCCGGCCAGGTTATTTCTCAGGTAAGCAAGAGCAACTAATTGATGGCATTCACTCTCGCACAGCTGGCCCAGCAACTGGGGGCCCAGGTCCATGGCGACGGAACCCTGGAAATCCGCAAGGTAGCGACACTGGAAAAGGCCGGGGAGGGGGATATCACCTTCCTGTCCAACAAGAAGTACCGACATTATCTGGAGCAGAGCAAGGCGACCGCCGTGCTCATTACAGAAGCGGATCTGCCATTTTGTCCCACCAATGCCCTGGTGCTCAAAGACCCCTATGTGGGCTTTGCCCGGGTAGCCCAACTGCTGGACACTACCCCGCAGCCGGCCACGGATATTCATCCGAGTGCCGTTATCGCGGCTGATGTGCAACTGGGCGAGAGAGTGGCCATCGGCGCCAATGCAGTGATCGAATCCGGCGTCGTGCTGGGTGACGATGTACGCATTGGCCCAGGCTGTTTTGTTGGCAAAAATACCCGGCTGGGAGCCCGCTCCCGGCTGTGGGCCAACGTCACCCTCTATCACAATGTGACCATGGGTACCGACTGTCTGGTTCAATCCGGCACAGTGATCGGGGCCGATGGTTTCGGTTACGCCAACGAGCGTGGCGAGTGGATCAAGATCCCCCAGCTCGGCGGTGTGACCATTGGCAACCGGGTCGAGATCGGTGCCTGTACCACCATTGACCGCGGTGCGCTGGAAGATACCCGCATCGCAGACAACGTCATCATCGACAACCAGTGCCAGATCGCCCACAACGTGGAGATCGGTTACGGCACCGCCGTGGCGGGCTCCACCGTGATGGCTGGTAGTCTCAAGGTCGGCAAATACTGTATCATTGGCGGCGCTTCCGTCTTTAACGGGCATATGGAGATCTGCGACCAGGCCACCGTTACCGGTATGGCCATGGTGATGCGACCCATTACCGAGCCCGGTGTCTACTCTTCCGGCATCCCTCTGCAAACCAATAAAGAGTGGCGCAAGACCGCCGCCCGGGTGATGCGTATCGAAGAGATGCACAAGCGGTTAAGCAAGCTTGAGAAGAAGCTGGATCAAGAATAATCACGATTGGTATAGGGTACTGTTTTGACTACTGAAAAGAAGAGCCTGGGTATCCAGGAAATCATGGATCTGCTGCCCCACCGTTATCCGTTTCTGATGGTGGATCGTGTAGACGACTACGAGATCAGCGATGAGCGCAAAACTCTGCGCGCCATCAAGAACGTCTCGTTCAACGAGCCGATCTTCCAGGGGCACTTTCCGGCCAAGCCGGTGTTCCCGGGTGTACTGATCCTGGAAGCGATGGCACAGGCCACCGGTATCCTGGCCTTTACCATGGTGGGCAAGCCGTCTCCCAACGAACTCTACTATTTTGCCTCAATCGACAACGCTCGTTTCAAGCGCCCAGTCGGCCCCGGTGATCAACTGGTGCTCGACGTGGAGTTCCTGAAAGAGCGTCGCGGTATTGCCAAGTTCACCGGTGTCGCCACCGTCGACGGTGAAGTGGTCTGTACCGCCGAGCTGATGTGCGCCAAACGCGAGGTTTAACACACGTGATCGACCAGACTGCCATCATTCACGATACTGCCATCGTCCATGAGTCTGCCGTGATCGGTAAAGGGGTTGAAATCGGCCCCTTTTCTGTCATCGGCGCCGAGGTGGAAATCGGTGACAACACCTGGGTAGGTTCCCATGTGGTGATCAAGGGGCCGACCAAGATTGGTCGCGGCAACAAGATCTTCCAGCACACCTCCATCGGTGAGGATTGCCAGGACAAGAAGTACGCCGGTGAGCGCACCTTCCTCGAAATTGGCGACAACAACGTCATTCGCGAGAACTGCACCTTCCACCGTGGCACCATTCAGGATCAATCCCTGACCAAGGTCGGCAGCGGCAACCTGTTCATGGTCAACGTTCATGTTGCCCACGACTGCATCATCGGTGACAACTGCATCTTCGCCAACAACGCGACCCTGGCGGGCCACGTGGTGATCGGTGACTTCGTGATCTTTGGTGGTCTCTCCGCCATTCACCAGTTCGGCCGCGTCGGTTCCCACGCCTTCGTCGGTGGCTGCGCCGCCCTGAACAAGGACGTGCCGCCCTACGTGATGGCCGCCGGCAACTACGCCAAGCCGTTCGGGGTCAACTCCGAAGGTCTGCGTCGCCGCGGTTTCAGCGCCGAGGCCATCTCTGCCGTCAAGCGTGCCTACAAAGAGATCTTCCGTTCCGGCAAGACCATCGAAGAGGTGCTGCCGGTGCTGATCGAGATGGCGCAAGCCGAACCGGCCGTCCAGCTCTATGTGGACTTCCTCAAAGATAACGAGCGCGGGATCATCCGTGCCTGATCCGGTTCGTATCGGTATCGTCGCCGGAGAAGTCTCCGGCGACATTCTGGCTGCCGGTCTGGTGCGCGAGCTGCAAGCCCGTTACCCGGATGCGCAGTTCGAAGGGATCGCCGGGCCGCGGATGCAGGCCCTCGGCGTCAAGGCCCTGTTCGAGATGGAAGAGCTCTCCGTCATGGGGATTACCGAGGTGCTGGGCCGTCTGCCGCGCATTCTCAAGGTCCGTCGCGAACTGTTGCGCCACTTTATTGCCAATCCACCCGATATCTTCATCGGCGTGGATGCACCGGATTTCAATATCGGAGTGGAGCTGAAACTGCGCCGCGCCGGTATCAAGACGGTTCACTATGTCAGCCCCTCGGTATGGGCCTGGCGCCAGAACCGCATTCACAAGATCAAGGCCGCCACCGACATGGTGCTCGCCTTCCTGCCCTTCGAGAAAGCCTTCTACGACCGCTTCGATGCCCCTTGCCGTTTTGTCGGTCACACCATGGCGGATGATATTCCGTTGGTGCCGGATCAGGCAGCCGTGCGTCGCAATCTCGGTATCGATGCCAATCGCCGCTGGCTGGCAGTGCTGCCGGGCAGCCGCACCGCAGAAGTGGGGTTTATGTCCCCCCTGTTTCTCGAGGCGTGCAAACACCTGACGGTGCGCTATCCGGATCTCGGCTTCATCGTGCCGCTGGTCAACCAGAAACGGCGCGAGCAGTTTATGGCCATCAAGGCCGAGGTAGCGCCGGGTCTCGACATGGTGCTGCTGGAAGGGCAGGGCCGCGAGGCGATGATCGCCGCCGACGTGGTGATGCTGGCCTCCGGCACTGCGGCGCTCGAAGCCATGCTGGTGAAAAAACCGATGGTGGTGGGTTACAAACTCAAGCCCTTCAGCTATTGGCTGGCCCAGCGACTGGTGAAGACCGAATTTGTCTCTCTGCCCAACCTGCTTGCCGGTCGCATGCTGGTGCCGGAACTCATCCAGCACGAGTGCACCCCGGAGAATCTGGTGGAAGAGGTGAGCAAGTACTTCGAGCACGACAACAGTGCGCTGGTCAACACCTTCACCGAGCTGCACCAGCTGATCCGCTGCAATGCCGACTCGCAGGCTGCCGATGCGGTGGCGGATCTGCTCGGCAGATAACGCTATTTCGGACCGTCGATTGCGCCGCGCAGCCCGTTAATCCGTTTTCCGAGCGGTGATGCCGCGCCAGTCGACCCCTGTCAGGCCCCACGGGGCCTGTTTTGATTCAAGGCTACAAGATGATGATCGATATTCCTGACGACAAGCTGGTTGCCGGTGTGGACGAAGTGGGCCGTGGCCCCCTGGTGGGTGACGTGGTCACCGCTGCGGTCATTCTCGATCCCGCCAATCCGATTGCCGGGCTGGCTGACTCCAAGAAGCTCTCTGAGAAGAAGCGGCTGGCGCTGTTTGACGAGATCAAAGAGAAAGCGCTCGCCTGGGCCATCGGTCGCGCCACTCCGGAGGAGATCGACGAGCTCAACATCCTGCATGCCACCATGCTGGCGATGCAGCGCGCCGTGGCGGGACTGAAGGTCACCCCCGAGCTGGTCTTTATCGATGGCAACCGTTGCCCTGCATTGCCGATGGAAGCGCGCGCTGTGGTCAAGGGCGATAGCCTGGTGGCCGCCATCAGCGCCGCCTCGATCCTCGCCAAGGTGACCCGAGATGCGGAGATGACCGAGCTGGACAGCCGTCATCCCGAGTATGGTTTTGCCCGCCACAAGGGCTATCCGACTGCGGAGCATCTCGCCATTCTGGCCGAGCGCGGCCCGTTGCCCGAATATCGCAAGAGCTTCAAACCGGTGCGCCGCGCACTGGGGATCGAGTAGACCATGCCATTTAGTTTGAGCAGCGAGAGGAGATGACGATGGCTGACCCCCGTTTTATCCACCTGCGAGTCCACTCCGACTTCTCCATGGTCGATGGCCTGCAGAAGATCAACCCCATCGTCGGGGCGGCGGCGGCCAACAACATGCCGGCGCTGGCGCTGACCGATCAGATGAACATGTGTGGTCTGGTGCGCTTCTATGGCGCAGCCCACGGCAAGGGGATCAAACCCATCGTCGGTGCCGACTTCTGGGTGCAGAGCGATGAGCTCGGCGACGAGCAGTTCCGTCTCACCCTGCTCGCTATGGATAACGACGGCTACCAGAACATCACCCTGCTTATTTCCCGCGGTTACCAGCGCGGCCACGTGCAGGGGCGTCCGGTTATCGACAAGAGCTGGCTCGCCGAGCATGCCAAGGGGGTGATCGTCCTCTCCGGCGGGCGCGAGGGGGATGTGGGCAAGTTCCTGCTCAAGGGCAACCGGCAGATGACCGAGCAGTGCGTCGCCTTCTATCAGACCCACTTCCCCGATGCCTACTACCTCGAGCTGCTGCGCACCGGTCGACCCGACGAAGAGGTCTACCTGCACATGGCGGTGGCCATCGCCACCGAGTTCGAGCTGCCTGTGGTCGCCACCAACGAGGTGGTGTTCCTCAACGCCGATGACTTCGACGCCCACGAGATCCGGGTCGCCATCCACGATGGCTATACCCTGATGGACAAACGCCGCCCCCGTCGCTACAGCCCCCAGCAGTACCTGCGCAGTCAGGAGGAGATGGCCGAGCTGTTTGCCGACATTCCCGAAGCGCTGGAAAACACGGTGGAGATCGCCAAGCGCTGCAACGTGACGGTGCGTCTTGGCGAGTACTTCCTGCCCAACTTCCCGACTGGCGACATGACTACCGAAGATTTTCTGGTGGCCAAGTCGAAAGAGGGTCTGGAGGAGCGTCTCGAGTTTCTGTTCCCGGATCCGGCGGTGCGGGCCGAGCGCCGTCCCGAGTATGACGAGCGTCTCGATGTCGAGCTGAAAGTGATCAACCAGATGGGCTTCCCGGGTTACTTCCTCATCGTGATGGAGTTTATCCAGTGGTCCAAGGACAACGGCATCCCCGTTGGTCCGGGCCGGGGGTCGGGGGCGGGCTCTCTGGTGGCCTACGCTCTCAAGATCACCGACCTGGATCCGCTGGAATTTGACCTGCTGTTCGAACGTTTCCTGAACCCCGAGCGGGTATCCATGCCCGACTTCGACGTCGACTTCTGCATGGACCGACGCGACGAGGTTATCGAGCACGTCTCCGACATGTATGGCCGGGATGCGGTCTCCCAGATCATCACCTTCGGTAGCATGGCGGCCAAGGCAGTAGTGCGGGACGTGGGCCGGGTGCTGGGCCACGCTTACGGCTTTGTGGATCGTATCTCCAAGCTGATCCCGCCGGATCCGGGCATGACGCTTGCCAAGGCATTCGAGGCCGAGCCCAAGCTGCCCGAGCTCTACGAGCAGGATGAGGAGGTCAAAGACCTCATCGACATGGCTCGCCGGCTGGAAGGGGTGGTGCGCAACGCTGGTAAACACGCCGGTGGCGTGGTGATCGCACCCACCAAGATCACCGACTTTGCGCCGCTCTACTGCGATGATGAGGGCCATCACCCGGTCACCCAGTTTGACAAGAACGATGTGGAATACGCCGGTCTGGTGAAGTTCGACTTCCTGGGTCTGCGCACTCTCACCATCATCGACTGGGCGCTCGGTATGATAAACCCGCGTCTTGTCAAAGAGGGCAAGCCGCCGGTCGATATCGCCGCCATCCCCATCGATGACAAGAAGTCGTTCGACCTGCTCCAGCGCTACGAGACCACGGCGGTATTCCAGCTCGAATCTCGCGGCATGAAGGATCTCATCAAGCGGCTGCGCCCCGACTGCTTCGAAGACATGATCGCACTGGTGGCCCTGTTCCGACCGGGCCCGCTCCAGTCAGGCATGGTGGATAACTTCATCGACCGCAAGCACGGCAATGAAGCGATCTCCTATCCGGACGAGAAGTGGCAGCACGAGAGCCTGAAACCGATTCTGGAACCGACCTACGGCATCATCCTCTATCAGGAGCAGGTGATGCAGATCGCCCAGACCCTGGCGGGCTATACGCTGGGTGGCGCGGACATGCTGCGCCGTGCCATGGGTAAGAAAAAGCCCGAGGAGATGGCCAAGCAGCGGGCTGGTTTCGAGGAGGGCGCCGTCAAGAATGGCGTCGACGGCGAACTGGCGATGAAGATCTTCGATCTGGTGGAGAAGTTTGCGGGCTACGGCTTTAACAAATCCCACTCCGCCGCCTATGCGCTGGTCTCCTACCAGACCCTCTGGCTCAAGACCCACTTCCCGGCCGAGTTCATGGCGGCGGTGATGACCGCCGACATGGACAACACCGACAAAATCGTGACCCTGGTGGACGAGTGCCAGCGCATGGGGCTCACCGTGATACCGCCGGATGTGAACACAGGCCGCTATCGCTTCTCGGTCAACGAGGACGGTCACATCGTCTACGGCATAGGCGCGGTGAAAGGGGTCGGCGAAGGCCCCATAGATGCGATTCTCAGCGCGCGGGATCAGGACGGCCCGTTCCGCGATCTGTTCGACTTCTGCAACAGAGTCGACATCAAGAAGCTCAACAAGCGGGTGATGGAAAAACTCATCCTCTCCGGCGCCATGGACCGACTGGGCCCCCACCGCGCGGCGCTGATGGCGACGCTGGAGGAGGCGATGCGTGCCGCCGAGCAGCACGCCAAGGCGCAGGCGGTGGGGCAGGTCGACATGTTCGGCGTGCTCACCGAAGAGATTGACGACGTCAAGAAGGCGTTTGCCAACGTGCCGCACTGGCCTGACAAGGTGTGGTTGGAAGGGGAGCGCGAGACCCTCGGGCTCTATCTCACCGGCCACCCCATCAACCAGTACAGCAGCGAATTGCGTCGTTATACCTCGGGTCGCCTGTGCGATCTGCATCCCACCTCCCGCGATACCGTGACCACGGCGGCGGGGCTGGTGATTGCGGCTCGCAGCATGGTGACCAAGCGTGGCAACAAGATGGGGATCTTCACCCTGGACGACCGTTCCGGTCGCCTCGATGTGACCCTGTTCAGTGAAGCGCTGGAAAAATATGAAGAATTGATGCAAAAAGACCGCATTTTGGTGGTTTCTGGACAGGTCAGCTTTGATGACTTCTCCGGTGGCCTTAAAATGTCGGCTCGAGAATTACTGGATATCAACGATGCGAGGGAGCGTTTTGCCAGAGCAATCCGCATCTCCCTCGATGAACAGCGGATTGATGATCGCTTTTTCCCGCGTTTGTGCGAGATTTTGGAGCCCGCCCGTGCCGGAGTCTGTCCGGTTCAGGTAAACTATCGTCGCCCCGGCTCCCGGGTGCGATTGACGCTCGGTACCGAGTGGCGGGTGACGCCCACCGATCAACTGATAGATGACTTGCGAGTCCTGCTTGGACGAGAGCGGGTTGAATTGGTTTTTGATTAGAGGTTCTAAGGCCCTATGAGTCTTTTTCTGGATTTTGAACAGCCGATTGCCGAGTTGCAGGCGCAGATTGATGAACTCAAACATGTGAGTGAAGGCAATCACGCCGTGGATCTGAAAGACGAGATCCGCCGGCTGGAGAAGAAAAACGAAGAGCTGACCAAGAAGATCTTCGGTGATCTGGGTGCCTGGCAGGTATCCCAGATGGCGCGTCATCCCCAGCGCCCCTACACCTTTGACTATATCGAGCATATCTTCACCGATTTTGACGAGTTGGCTGGCGATCGCGCCTATGCCGATGACAAGGCTATCGTCGGCGGCATCGCCCGTCTCGACGGTGAGCCGGTGATGGTGATTGGTCACCAGAAGGGTCGCGAGACCAAAGAGAAGATCAAGCGCAACTTCGGTATGCCGCGTCCGGAAGGATACCGCAAGGCCCTGCGTCTGATGGAGATGGCCGAGCGCTTCAAGATGCCGATCATCACCTTTATCGACACTCCGGGCGCTTACCCCGGCGTCGGTGCCGAAGAGCGTGGCCAGTCCGAAGCGATTGCCCGCAACCTGAAAGTGATGGCCGGTCTGACCGTGCCGGTGGTCTGCACCGTGATCGGTGAGGGCGGCTCAGGTGGTGCGCTGGCAATCGGCGTGGGTGACCGCGTCAACATGCTGCAGTACTCCACCTACTCCGTCATCTCGCCGGAAGGGTGTGCCTCCATCCTGTGGAAGAGCGCCGACAAGGCTTCTGTGGCTGCCGAAGCGATGGGTATCACTGCCCAGCGTCTGAAGGAGCTCAAGCTGATCGACCACGTGATCGACGAGCCCCTCGGCGGTGCCCACCGCGATGTGGAGAAGATGGCCAAAAACCTCAAGGCCCGCATCAAGCAGGATCTGGACGCTCTGCGTCCGCTCGATACCGAGCAACTGCTGGAGCAGCGTTACCAGCGTCTGCTGGGCTACGGCTACTGCTAAGCGCAGCCGTCAGCCGTCAGCCCCCGTCAGCGACGGGGGCTTTTTATTGTGATGACAGGCCCCCGTCAGCGACGGGGGCTTTTTATTGCTGATGACTTGTCTTGCGATGTTTGCCCCAACGCGCCCTGAAACGGCGCAGGTCTGCATTCGTGGGTGTGGGGCAGGGTTGGTATGCCACGCTGTTGGTGATGACTGTCATTAGCCCGCTGCATCCTGTGGCATCGTTAGCGGTGGCATGACAAGCCACTTGATCATCCGATTGCGGCATAAAAAAGCGCCCCGGCTGTGCGGAGCGCTTTTACAGTTGTCTGGCAGTATTACAGTTCAATCTCGTCTGTAAGACCTTCATAGGCGATATCGATGGATTGCAGCTCCTTCTGCAGGCGATGTTTGTCTTTCAACGCCTCGATTTCACGCCATTTACGTTTTTTTCCCGTTGTCCCGCGGCTACGCGAACCGAGTTCAACCACCTCGTCATAATCGAAGTTGAACATTTCCATGGCTCCCTCCTTGGTTTTTATCGTTTTCACCACCCGTATAACATAACGAATCTGAAATTAAAACGTTTTCGTGACGACTCTATGACAGCGCTAAAAAAGCCCATGAAAAAAAACCGGGCCCCTTGGTAGGGGCCCGGTTTTTATCAGAAAAAAGAACTGATTACAGACGGCTTGCCAGCATGGTTTCCAGCTTGCCCTGGTCGATGGCGAACATGCGGATGCCTTCGCCCAGCTTCTCGTGAGCCATGGCATCCTGGTTCAGTTCCCAGCGGAATTCGGCTTCGGTCATCGGAGTCGGTTTGGCCTTGCGCTCACCGGTGTAGTCCAGTTTGCGTACCACGGCGCCTTCGGTCTTGCTCAGCTCTTCCAGCAGGGCCGGGCCAATGGTCAGGCGGTCGCAACCGGCCAGTTCCAGGATCTCGCCGGTATTGCGGAAGCTGGCGCCCATCACGACAGTCGGGTAGTCGTGCTGCTTGTAGTAGTTGTAGATGGAGGTGACGGAGACCACGCCCGGATCTTCGCTGGCGGTGTAGTCACGGCCATTTTTGGCCTTGTACCAGTCGAGGATGCGACCCACGAACGGGGAGATCAGGAAGGCACCGGCTTCGGCACAGGCACGGGCCTGGGCGAAGGAGAACAGCAGGGTCAGGTTGCACTGGATGCCCTCTTTCTCCAGAACCTCGGCGGCACGGATCCCTTCCCAGGTGGAGGCCAGCTTGATCAGAATGCGGTCGTTGCTGATACCCGCTTCGTTGTAAAGACGGATCAGCTTGCGGGCCTTGGCGATGCTGGCTTCGGTATCGAAGGAGAGGCGGGCATCCACTTCGGTAGAGATGCGGCCCGGAACGATCTTCAGCACTTCCAGACCGATGTTGACGGCCAGCTTGTCGCCCGCGTCGATGATTTGCTGTGCCTTGTCCTGGCTCTGGGCTTTGGCCCACTTGATGGCGTCTTCGATCAGCGGAGCGTACTCGGGGATCTCGGAGGCCTTCAGAACCAGAGAGGGGTTGGTGGTGGCATCGATGGGCTGATAGCGTTTGATGGCTTCGATATCACCGGTGTCGGCAACAACAGTGGTCAGGGCTTTCAGCTGGGTTAATTTATCGGCCATAGCGAATATCATCTCTTAATGAGGGAGTAATCCCTGGGTTGCGGGCTTGAGACGGTGGTTCTGAAATAAAATTACAGGATCTTGGTGCCTCAGGCTCAGAAAAGCGCGATGGGGGCGGCCCATCGTCATTGCCTGCCTAATTAATACTGATGTGCTGCATCCTGCAATAGGGGCGCTTGGTTGTTAAACATTCAGGCTGTTGAGTTATCCCGTTTTATGGCTTGAAACTATATGATTAGTAAGGTTTTTTACATTTCCTCCCGACCTCGCTCCGGTTTGCTTTCAGCTGAACTTTTTTAGCCAATATCCATATTTGTGTCGTTGATCACATAAATTATCTCGCTACGTACTTGAAATTTAATTACAGCGAAAACGTTTGGCGAAATGTCGCCATTTGAAAGCCATTTCATGCAAGCGTTTGCGTTTTCGGATAGCTCATCAGGGATATATCAAAATGGTTCTCTTATGGGGCTTAATGGTGGCCTGTCTGATTGAATTATTGAGTTTGTTGAAAGTTTGCGATTTAAATGGAGCTTTATGGGCTTTTACCGTTCGTTTTTTGTGTCTCGCGTGACCGGGATCACTATTCCGGGCTCTCCCGCTGTGCTAGATTCCGCCCCTTTAGCGAAACCCTAATTAAACGACAGACAGAAAACGGTCAGCGCAGACTGGCCATGGATGTGAATAACAACGAGAGAATTATGGACACCTTGATTGCGATGCTAAACGACCTGATGTGGGGAGCCGTGCTCATCTACCTGCTCATCGGGGTCGGTATCTTTTTCACCTTCCGCCTGGGTTTTATCCAGATCCGTCACTTTGGCCACATGTTTTCCGTGCTGAAAAACAGCCGTAAATCGGACAACGCGGGCATCTCCTCCTTCCAGGCCCTCTGTACCAGCCTTGCCGCCCGTGTCGGCACCGGCAACCTGGCCGGTGTGGCTGTCGCCATCTATCTGGGTGGCCCCGGCGCCATCTTCTGGATGTGGCTGATTGCCTTTATCGGCATGGCGACCGCATTCGTCGAAAGCACTCTGGCCCAGCTCTACAAGGTCAAGGATGAGGATGGCAACTACCGTGGTGGCCCGGCCTACTACATGGAGAAAGGCCTTGGCATGCGCTGGATGGGGGTGGTCTTCTCGCTCTGCCTGATCCTGGCATTTGGTCTGGTGTTCAACGCGGTGCAGGCCAACTCCATCAGTCTGGCGATGAAGGTGGCGTTTGGCATTCCTGACTGGGTCAGCGGTCTGGCGCTGGTGGCGCTCTCCGGCCTGATTATCTTCGGCGGCATTCGTGGCATTGCCCGTTTTGCCGAGCTGGTGGTGCCCTTTATGGCACTGGCATATATCCTGCTGGCGCTGGTGATCGTGGCGATGAACATCACCGAGTTGCCTCATGTCTTCATGCTGATCATCAAGTCCGCCTTCGGGATTGAGCAGGCAGGCTCAGGTGCGCTCGGTTATGCCATCTCCCAGGCGATGATCAACGGTATCAAGCGCGGTCTCTTCTCCAACGAAGCGGGCATGGGCTCTGCGCCCAACGCTGCGGCGACTGCCACTCCCTATCCGCCGCACCCGGCCTCTCAGGGTTATGTGCAGATGCTGGGGGTCTTTATGGACACCATCGTCATCTGCAGCTGTACCGCCGCCATCATCCTGATGTCCGGTCAGTTTGAGCCGGGATCCGGCGTGACCGGTGTCGAGCTGACCCAGCGTGCGCTCTCCTCGCAGATTGGCAGCGGTGGCAACATCTTTATCGCTGCGGCCATCTTCTTCTTCGCCTTCACCTCTATCGTGGCGAACTACTCCTATGCCGAGACCAATCTGGTGTTCCTCGAGCACAACCACAAGGGTGGCCTGATGCTGTTCCGGGTGTTCGTGCTGGGGATGGTGATGTTCGGTGCCGTGGGTGAGTTGCCGATCGTGTGGGCGATGGCGGATGTCTCCATGGGTCTGATGGCCATCGTCAACCTGGTGGCGATCCTGCTGCTCTCCAGCGTCGCCATCAAGCTGGCCAAGGATTACAACGACCAGCTCCGGCTGGGCAAGGTGCCCACCTTCGATGCCAACAAATACCCCGAGATCCGCTCCCAGCTGGAAGAGGGGATTTGGGACAATCCGACCAAAAAGTAACAAGCGGTGAATCAAACCTCTTGATTAAAACCTGAAGGGGGAGCCGGTGGCTCCCCCTTCTTTTATCGCGCACTCGTTGGCTGTTGATCCCAGCGCTGGGCGAGCTGTCTGACACGCCGTCGTAACTGGCGCCAGCAGCGCCCTTGTTGCCGTTCGTTGAGGGGGGCATAACGCCAACTGCGATAGAGCCAGGCCGCCTGCAACAAGGGGTGGGCAAGGTCGGGACGCAGCCGTGCCAGCCGCTCGCACCATGCCCCCATGCTCTCGGCGGGCTGGGGTGGATAGCCACTGCGTTTGCCCCGTTTGAGCAAGGGCTGCCAGATACGCCGCTCTGGCGGCAGGCGGGCGGGCAACTGCAGGGGCAGGCTCACCAGCAGGGCGACCAGCATCAGGCTGGCGAGGATCAACCAGGGGGTGTGCCCCGCCAGTGCAGGCCAGCGCAGACTGATTTGCTGCCAGAGCTGGCCCGCATCGTAACCAATCACCCAGCGACTCCACTGGTAGTCGATATTGTTGCCCCACCAGCGCAGTTGATTGAGCAGAGCCCAGTTGCGATAACGCTGCAAAGCGAGCGGGTCGGCAGCGGTAAACTCGTCGCTCAGCGCCTCCCTCACGCCGCCTTCAATGCGCTCCGGTGCCACTGCCGCCGTGGGGTCGATTCGCTGCCACTTTCCCCCTTCATCGAGATACTCCACCCAGGCATGAGCATCGAACTGGTGTACCGCCAGATAGTTGCCCGTGGGATTCCACTCGCCGCCGAGATAACCGGTGACCAGCCGTGCCGGAATGCCGGCAGCGCGCAGCACGAAAGCGGTCGCCATGGCGTAGTGGCCGCAAAAGCCCTGCTTGGTATCGAACAGGAACTCATCCACTCCGTCACGGCCAAGTTGTGGCGGGGTCAGGGTGTAGTAATAGGATTGGCTGCGAAACTGCGCGAGCAGGGCGGCGACCAGCTCTGCGCGATCCGGATGGCGTGTGGCCAGCCCTTGGCCATGGGCGCGCGCTCTCGGGTTGCCTCCGGCTGGCAGTTGCTGGTTGCGCTGGGCAGCTTGGTGGTCATCCTCGGGCAGCGCTTCGCCACGGCCAATGCGATAGCGGATCGCCACCTCGCCGCTCCCCTGCCGATAGAGGGTGTCGAGAGGGGTAAGCAGCACAGGGCCCGCCAGCAGACGCGGTTCACTCAGGGCAAAGGCCCAGCGGTGGCGCTGGGGCTCGGCGATCACCTCGTAGCTCCCGGCTGGCAACGGGCTATCTGCCAGTTGAGTGTTGGCCTGAGAAGATGCCAGAAGGGTGAGCCCGGTCTGCACCGGCACTGTCTGCTGCCATGCTTTGACCTCGGGGCTCAGCAACCAGCGCTGGCCATCGAAAACTTCTTGGCGCATCACCGGAAAGTAGCGCTCGCGGGCAGGGGGCGGGCCATCGGCAAAAGTGACCCGAAACGCCAGTTCCGAGGAGTTGACCAGTTCGCTGATATCGCCGGGGGCCAGCTCTTCCGAGAGCCCCGACAGGGCGCGGCTGGTGGTGGGCATCTGCCAGAGGGGCGGGAGCCTTGGCAGCAGCAAAAACAGAGTGATAAGCAGGGGAAGCGCCAGCAGCAGGCCACCGCCCGCGCTGCGCCATGGCCTTTTCTGCTCGGGTGCAATGGCGGCCACCAGTGTGGTCACTGCCAGCCAGAGCGCCACTGCCATCCCGACTGCCCAGCCGATGCTTTGTCGCTGCACCAGTGCCAGCGCGATGAGAAAGAAGGCGAGCAGCAGCACCTGCTCGATATCCCGCTCGCGCCGCACTTCTATCATCTTCAGGCTATAGCCGAGCCAGAGCAGATTGATCAGGGCTGGCAGGGTGCCCAATGTGCGCCACTGCAACCCCAGCAACAGCACAGTGGTGATGGCCAGCAGTGCCAACCAGTGGGCAGGCAGGGGCGGCCAGCCGCGCCACAGCATCATGGCCCGGACGCCAAGGGTTGCGGCGCTTACCGCCACCACCCAGAGCTGCAACTGGGGCCAGAGCGCCGCGACCAGCAGCAGCTGTTGCAGGGCGATGAGTGGCAGCAGGCGGCGGTTATTTAGCAGCATCCTGCGTGCTCTTCGGTGGTGTGGCATCGAACTGGGCCAGTGCCAGCAGGCAGCGCTGCACAAAGGCGGCACCGCTATCGGGCCCCAGCGTCTGGTTTGCCAGCGTCAGGGTGAAGGGGATGCCCCGCTTGCCGTAATCGGCGCACCACCAGGCCAGCACCGCCAGCCGCTGCTCCAGATCCCCACCCGCGATCCGCTGCAACATAAGGTGAGTGTCATCCTGCTGCGGTTCATGGAACTGCTTGGTCAGCAGGCCGCGCCCCTGGGCAAGTTGCTTCCAGGCGACTCGGCTCAGTGGCTCACCGGCCTGATGTGTCCGCAGGGTATCAAAGTCACCGAGGGGAGCTGGCGCGGGCTGGCCCTGATGCCCCTCGCTTTGGGTCGCATGCTCCCCTCTTAGTGCCCCGAACGCCGGTTTGGGGGCGAGCCAGCCCTCCAGTTGCAAGTCCAGCAGGGACCAGCAGCGAAACAGGCCGAGAGGGTAGCGGCTCTCGACCCGCAATCGACCAAGGGGCAGTGGCCCGCGGCGCGAGCCCGATACTGGCAGGATAACTGTGCGGGGCACAGCGTCGGCCTGGGCCAGCCAGAGGCTGCCTTCGTTGAGGTTAAACCGGAGCGCCTGCACCGGGCGAGGGCTCTGCACCAAGATACGGATAGGTAGCTGGCTACCCGCTTCCCCCAGCACTGGCGGGCCACCCAGCAGCGCCAGCCCCAGCAGATTGCGGTGGGTGAGCCACATGGCTGCCATAAACAGGCTGCCGAGGCAGTAGGCTACCAGCAGCACCAGATTGTTCTGGTAATTGGTGCCGAGCAGATAGATGGCGAGCAGCACCAGCAGATAGAGCAGTCCCATGCGGGTAGGGAGGATAAAGAGGCTGCGGGTAGCCAGCGTGATCTGGCGGGCCGGGGGAATGCGGCGGTCGAGCCAGCGTCGCTGCCAGCGGGCACGCCACTGCTGCCAGCGGGTGAACAAGGTGCTCATCAGGGATTGTCCGGATCGACCCTGGCCAGCAGCCGCTGGCTAAGGGGACAGGCTTCGCCGTGCTGCACGCCAAAGCTGCCCCGCAGCCGATGCTCGGCCACATAGGGGAAGACCGCCTGCACATCCTCCACCGTGACAAAGCGCCGCCCGGCAACCAGCGCCCAGGCCCGGCTCACCGCCAGCAAGGTCTGGGCTGCCCGGGGGGAGAGGGGCTGTGGCAGATCCCCATCAAAGCGGCTCTGGTGCACCAGCGCCAGCAGGTAGTCGAGGGTGGCATCGGAAACATGGATAGCATCACCTTCCGCTTGCAGGGCAGTCAGCTCGGCGGCATTCAGCATGGCGGGCAACGGGCCAGTCGGCTGGTGGCCGCGCAGCAACTGGCGCTCCGCCTCTCGCGGCGGAAAACCCAGTGAGAGTCGCACGGCGAAGCGGTCGAGTTGGGACTCTGGCAGTGGATAGGTGCCCGCCTGATCCGCCGGGTTCTGGGTGGCGATGACGAAAAACGGATCGGGGAGGGGATGCGTATTCCCCTCAATGCTCACCTTGCCCTCTGCCATCGCCTCCAGCAGGGCGCTTTGTACTTTGGGGCTGGCGCGGTTGATCTCGTCCGCCAGCAGTACCTGGGTGAAGATGGGGCCGGGGTGAAAGCGAAATGTTTGCTGCTGGGGGTCAAAGATCTGCAACCCCAGCAGGTCGGCGGGGAGCAGATCGGCGGTGAACTGCATGCGCCGGCATGCCAGCCCCAGTACCTGTGCCAGCGCGTGGGCCAGGGTGGTTTTGCCCATACCGGGCAGATCCTCGATCAGCAGATGACCGCGCGCCAGCAGGGTCACCAGCGCGATTTTCAGTTGCAGCGGCTTGCCCAGAATGGCTTGCTCCAGTGCTGACAGCAGCCCGGCAATCTGCTCTTCTCTCTCCATTCCCTTCATACACATTTCCTGTATTGCGTCGCACCTACAGCTTATACGCCCGCAAGAGCGAAGGCAGATAACAGACGGGCGGTAAAAGTGCTGCGCAGGGATGGCTATGAGCGGGTGGTGACCCGGTTTATTGCTGAGTCTGCTCGATTCAATATGGCCGCTATGGCACGTAACTCAATACAATATTTCCTGATTGGAATGTACCGATCGCCATCTCTTCACTAGGTGAGGGCGCTGGGCGCCCATATAGTTGCCCCATTGCGACGCGCTGTGTTGCTACCTTTGTCACCACCTTGGCCCCGCCACTGTTCGCCTGTCGCTGTGATCTGGCAGGCATCGGCACGCCAATCAGTTATGGAGCATCCATGCCTGTATTCCTGTTGTGCACTTTTCTGATGATCATCCTCTATCCGGTCGGGATCGATCTCTATCTGGTCGCTGTGCCCCAGATTGCCGATACCCTGCAGGCGAGCGAGGCGCAGATCCATACCGCCTTCTCCATCTATCTGTTCGGTATGGCGGCGACCGTGCTGCTGGGCGGGATGATTGCCGATCGCTACGGGCGGCGCTGGGTGGTGCTCGGTGGCGCGCTGATTTTTGTCCTCGCCTCGCTGGTGGCAGGCAGCGCAGAGGGGATAAGTCAGTTCTATTTCGGCCGTTTCTGGCAGGGAGTCGGGGCGGGGGCGCTCTATATCATGACCTTTACCGTGCTGCGGGACGTGCTGAGTCAGGAGCGGCTGGCGATGGCGCTCTCGATGATCAACGGGGTGATCTGCGTGATCCCGGTGCTGGCGCCGGTGCTCGGTTACCTCATCCTGTCCCATTTTGATTGGCGCGGGATCTTCGTGGCGATGGCGCTGGTGGCGGCTGTCAGCGGTCTTGTCAACCTGCTGCTGCTCAAAGAGACCCGTCCGGCGCGGCAACCGGGCAGTGGCGCGGGGCAACCCTTTGTCCTGCTGCGCTCGCCGCGCTTTATGTTGCTATCCCTGCTGACCAGTGCCAGCGTGACCGCCATTCTGGTCTATGTCAGCGTCTCGCCGCTGATCCTGATGAAGGAGTTTGGCTTCACCACCGAGCAGTACTCCATCGTGATGATGGTGATGGCCGGCGTGAGTATGTCCACCTCCTTCCTGACGCCGCTGCTGTTGCGCTGGCTGGGCAAACAGAAAGTTCTGGCGCTGTCTCATCTCTCCTATCTGCTGGCGGCATGCTCACTGATCGGCAGCTGGCAGACGGGGGGCGATATCCATCTGCTGCTGCCGGGATTTACACTGGTCTGTGTCGGCTTCTCCTGTGGCTTCGGGGTGGCGATGGGGGAGGCGCTCGATGGTTGTCAGCACAATGTGGCGTTTGCCAGCGCCGTGCTCTGCATCATGCAGATCAGCCTTTCCGGCCTCTACATCTGGCTGTTGGGTCAACTTGGCTTTGCTCCAACCGAGATGCTGACTTATGCCCTGTTGCTGGCACTGCTCAGTTATCTGGCGGTTAAAGGGCTGGTACCATGGCTCGCGCTTCGTGAAGCGCGGTCGCAGGGCTGATGGAAGATGAGAGGGGATATGCGCAATCTGGGTGAGCTCGATTTAAACCTGTTGGTGGTTTTCAAGTACCTGATGCAGGAGCGCAGTGTGGCAGGGGCTGCCAAAAAGCTCTGTGTCACTCCGTCGGCGGTGAGCAAGTCTCTGGCCAAATTGCGGGAGTGGTTTGACGATCCCCTGTTTGTGCGGGTGCGGCAGGGGTTGCAGCCCACCAACCTCTCCCTGACTCTGGAGGAGGAGCTGAAGGTCTGGTTCCAGCTCACCGACAGCATCACCTCGCTCAATAGCGAGGCGATCCCCGACGGTGCCCGCTTCACGTTGGTGATGGAGTCCCCCTTCTACATCAGCTTCCTGAGCGATCTGCCCATGACCATCTACCAGAAGTACCCCAACTCTGTGGTCAGGATGCTGGGGTGGGATCACCACTCCCTCAACGACATCGTCAATGGCGATGCAGATCTCGGCTTTTGTGCCCGCGAGACCCATGGCCGCTCCCAGGCCAAGGTCAACCGCTTGCCCTACTACATCGATCACGAGGTGCTGTTCACCGATCGCCCGGTGGTGTTCCTGCGCAAGGATCACCCTCTGCTGGAGCAGAAGTGGTCGCTGGAGAATTTTCTGGCCTGCCCCCAGATCAGCATGGTGTGGGAGGCGAACGATACCTGGGCCCTCGACAGTCTGCTGGAGGACGAGGGGCTGAAGCGGGAGGTGCCCATCATGGTCTCAAGCTTCGAGCAGGCGCTGCATATTGCCTCCCAGTCGAGCCACGAACTGATTGCGGTGGCTCCTTCCTACTGCGGTGGTTATGCCAGTCGGCATCACGGCAATCTGATCGCCATGCCGCTGCCGCTCCCCGAGAAGCTCTACGCCCAGCTGGAGATCGCCTTCATCTTGCTGTGGCACAAGCGGCATAATCAGGATGCCAAGGTGATGTGGCTGCGCAACGAGATCCGGCGACTCTACAACGATGAATCGCCACGCTAATGTGGTCGTGACGGTGCCCATCGATCAGCCGGAGCCATCTGCTCCGGCTTTTTGTTGTCGTATCGCCCGGATGAGTGGGCTTTTGCACGACTTAAGTGCCGAGTTCGGGTTCAAGCTGTGTGCCATTCAACTCTCTTTATGCACAGATTGGCCTTGGTTGCACGTCTCGAGTGAAGCTCTTTTCACGAAAAAAATTCATGTGGTTTCATTAGAAAACTTCACTGATGGTCACTTTTAAAGTGTGATCGACCATTAAGTTCCTGTATTTGCAGTGATATAGCATGACCCCCCTTGGAATGGCGGGGTTAGATAGCGCCTGCGTAGGTGACTGCCAGTAGAGGGCAGCGTGAGCCAGCCCCACAGGTCGTCTGTGGCCGTGCCATGCCCCGGCTATCTGGCCACCAGCCATGAGTGACGGAGCAGAGGGGAATAAGTATCAAGGTTGATAAACCGGCTTGAGTAAAGGGATGCAGCAAAGGTAGCACCCGGAGCCGGTAACTGTACTGGGAGACGCCACTCACCATCCCCCGATAACCCGTAATTGAAACCGGCTAGATGAAAAACACCTTTCATCGAACGGGGCCCGTGCACCCGAAAATAGCCAGATTGGCAGGCTGACTGTACTCCCCGTAATGGCAATGACGGACGAAAAAATAGTGCGGCAGCCACCACCAGATTAATAAAAATAAATCTCAGCAAAGGCAGGTTGATATGCGTCCAGCAACAGCACCGACTGGGTTGTTACAACAACCCAAACCCTTCTTTATGATATTTTTCGTCGAACTCTGGGAGCGCTTCGGTTATTACGGCGTGCAGGGGATCCTGGCAGTTTTCTTTGTACAGCAATTGGGTTTTTCCCAGGAGCAGTCGTTTATCACCTTCGGTGCCTTCTCGGCGCTGGTGTATGGCCTTATCTCGATCGGTGGTTATGTCGGTGACCATGTTCTCGGCACCAAGCGCACCATGGTGCTGGGGGCTGTGGTGCTAGTGATAGGCTACTTTATGACCGGCCTCTCTATCTACAATCCCGACCTGATTTTCTATGCGCTAGGCACCATCGCAGTCGGTAACTGCCTGTTCAAGGCCAATCCGGCCAGCCTGCTGTCAAAATGCTACCAGCCAAAAGATCCGCGGCTGGATGGGGCTTTTACCCTGTTCTATATGTCGATCAATATTGGCTCCCTTATTTCCCTTTCGCTCGCGCCGGTGATTGCCGATCACTACGGCTATACCGTGACCTATAACCTGTGCGGGGTGGGGCTGATTATTGCGCTGCTCACCTTCTTTGCCTGCCGCAATATGGTCAAGGATATTGGCTCCGAGCCGGATCACCTGCCGCTCGATTACAGCAAGCTGCTGCTGGTTATATTGGGTTCGGTAGCCATGGTCTTCTTCTGCGCCTGGCTGATGCACCACGTGGTGATCGCCAACATGGTGCTGATGACGGTAACCATCGCCGTGGTGATTTTCTTCTTTCGCGAGGCGTTCAGGCTCGATACCGTGGGCCGCAACAAGATGTATGTGGCCTTCGTACTGATGCTGGAGGCGGTGCTCTTCTACGTGCTGTACGCCCAGATGCCGACGTCTCTGAACTTCTTTGCCATCAACAACATGCACCACGAAATGCTGGGCATGAGCGTCAACCCCATCAGCTTCCAGGCGCTCAACCCCTTCTGGGTGGTGGTGGGTAGCCCGGTACTCGCGATGATCTATACCCGGATGGGCAGCAAGGGGCGGGATCTCACCATGCCGCTCAAGTTCACCCTCGGGATGTTCTTCTGCTCGCTGGGCTTTCTGACGGCGGCAGCATCCGGCTGGTGGTTTGCCGATGAGCAGGGGCTTACCTCCCCCTGGTTTATGGTGCTTATCTACCTGTTCCAGAGTCTGGGCGAGCTGATGATCAGCGCGCTGGGACTGGCGATGGTCGCCGCGCTGGTGCCACAACGCCTGATGGGCTTCATTCTCGGAATGTGGTTCCTGACTCAAGCGATGGCGTCCCTGCTGGGGGGCTATGTGGCGACTTTTACCGCCGTGCCGCAAGGGATGACGGATCCGCTGCAAACTTTGTCCATTTACACCGGCGTATTTGGCAAGATCGGGATGGCGACCCTGTTGATTGCGGTAGTGATGGGGCTGATGGTGCCCTGGCTCAACCGGATGATGAATGCGACGCCGACAGAGGCCGAGGGGCTGGTGGCGGGACAATCACAGGCGTAATGAGGGGATTGTGCGAGACAAGGCAAGGGCGGCGACCCTTGCCTTGCTGTTGATGGTTTAGTTGTACTGCTCTTCCATCCAGGCTTCGACGATCAGCTGCGCCGATACCCCGTCCACACTGCCTTTCTCCAGCGCGCGATAGCCGCCTCGCTCAAACAGCCGGGCGCGGGCATCTGTGGTGGTGAGTCGTTCATCCTTGAACTCCACCGGCTTGCCGAAACGGCCATGCAGCCGGTTGCCGAATTTGCGGGCCCGTACCGTGATCTCCTGATCGGTGCCATCCATGTTCAGCGGCAGACCGACCACCAGCAGATCCGGTTGCCACTCCTTGAGCAGCTTCTCAATCTCGTCCCAGTTGGGGATGCCGTCGTTGGCCTTGAGGGCGCGCAGAGGCTGGGCTGTGCCAGTCAGCTCCTGACCGATGGCGACGCCAATGCTCTTGGTGCCATAGTCAAAGCCCATGATGCTGCGTGATGACATAACTGATAAATCCTCGAAATAGAGAGCGGAGCGGGCCAGCCGATCAGCTGTGGCCGATGTCGCTGGAGAGGTGAACCGGGTTCACCCCTATGCTGGCGGCGGCTTGCTGCCAACGTTTGTGAATGGGGGTCTTGAACACCAGAGCCGGATTGGGGGGGATCACCAGCCAGGCGCCGTCCACCAGCTCCTGCTCCAGCTGCCCGGCGCTCCAGCCGGCATAACCAAGGGCCACCAGCCAATGGGCAGGAGCCTCGCTCGTACCCAGGGTTTCCAGAATATCCTTGGAGGTGGTCACCATCATCTCATCCCCCACCTGCAGGGTGGAGTTGAAACCGGGGCGGAAGCTGTGCAGCACGAAGCCGCGATCGGCGTGAACCGGTCCCCCTTGCAGCACCGGCTGCTTGAGCTCCGGGTTGTTGGGCGGATTGAGCTGGAGCTGGGTCAGCATGGTTTCCAGCGACATCTCGACCGGAATGTTGACGACCAGTCCCATGGCGCCCTCTTCGTTGTGCTCGCACAGATAGACCAGCGAGCGCTCGAAGTAGGGATCCGTCAGGCTTGGCATGGCAAGCAGGAAGTGATTTTGCAGTGTTTGCATAGAGGCCAAATAGTGCAAAGGTATTTGAGGTCAATTATGGCAGTTGATCCCCATGGGAAAAACCGCTTTTTGGGCTGGGCGAGATCCTGCCCCTTTCCGGATTGTCTTGAAACAGAGAGGGTGGCGCTGGGCCACCCTCTCTGTTTCCGGGCTTGTCAGTGGCGGATTACCCCTGAACAGGCCGGTTAGCCTGCCTGGCGATTATTTGCCCAGCCGACGTTCGATGGCATCCATCAGCATGCCGGTAATGTGCACGTCGAAGGCCGCTTCAATCTCGCGAATGCAGGTCGGGCTGGTGACGTTAATCTCGGTCAGGCGATCGCCGATGATGTCGAGGCCGACGAAGATTAGCCCTTTCTCTTTCAACGTCGGGCCCACCGCGCGGGCGATGGCCCAGTCGGCTTCGCTCAGGGGGCGCGCTTCACCACGGCCACCGGCTGCCAGATTGCCACGGGTCTCACCTTGCGCCGGAATACGGGCGAGGCAGTAAGGCACCGGTTCACCGTCCACCACCAACACCCGCTTGTCGCCATCCTTGATGGCGGGCAGATAGGTCTGCGCCATACAGTACTGGCTACCGTGGGCGGTCAGGGTCTCGATAATCACACCGACGTTGGCGTCATCTTCCTTCATGCGGAAGATGGAGGCGCCACCCATGCCGTCCAAGGGCTTCAAGATCACGTCTTTGTGCTGAGCGTGGAAGGCGCGCAGCTTGTCGGCGCGGCGGGTCACCAGCGTGGTCGGGGTGTGCTCGGCAAACCAGGCGGTATAGAGCTTCTCGTTGGCGTCGCGCAGGCTCTGCGGCTTGTTGACGATAAGGCAACCCTCATCCTCGGCACGCTCCAGCATGTAGGTGGCGTAGATAAATTCGGTATCGAACGGCGGATCCTTGCGCATCAGGATCACATCGAGGTTGGAGAGGGGCTGATCCACCACCTCGCCCAGCGTGTACCAGTCGGCATAGTCATATTTGACGGTGAGCGGGCGCATGGTACCAAAGGCGCGACCGGCTTCCATGTAGAGATCCTTCATCTCCAGATAGAACAGCTCATAGCCGCGCTTTTGCGCCTCTTCGAGCATGGCAAAGCTGGAATCTTTCTTGATGTTGATGGCCGAGATGGGGTCCATCACGATGCCGAGTTTAATGGTCATCCGAATATCCTTCTTGTGGCTCGATTGCTAGTGAGATTCTTAAAACCTGCTTCAGGCCAGATCGCCAAAGCGGCACTGCAGCGCAGTGATCGCCGTCAGGGCGGCAGTTTCGGTGCGTAGCACCCGCGGCCCCAGCAGCATCTCTTTGAAATCTTCCTGCACGGTACGGGCGATCTCGTCGCTCGACAATCCCCCTTCCGGGCCAATCAGCAGGCGCACCCCATGCTCGGGAACGGGCAGGGTGTTGATGCTGTACTCGGCGCGCGGGTGCAGGTTGAGCTTGAGTTCCTTGGTCTCTTCTGCCAGCCAGGCGTCCAGTTCCATCGGCATGCGCACCTCTGGCACCACGTTGCGGCCGCACTGTTCGCAGGCGCTGATCACCACCTTTTGCCACTGCTCGCGCTTCTTCTCCAAGCGGTCTGCCGGCAGCTTGACGCCACAGCGTTCGGAGAAGAGCGGGGTGATGCAGGTGACGCCCAGCTCCACCGATTTCTGGATGGTGAAGTCCATCTTGTCGCCACGGCTGATCACCTGACCGAGGTGGATGGCCAGCGGTGACTCCACCGATTGAACGTCGCAGCTGTCGATGGTCACTTCCACCGACTTTTTGCCGACGCTGGCGATGGTGGCGGGATATTGATTGCCATCGCCGTTGAACAGCTCGAGCTGCTGGCCAGGCTGCATGCGCAGCACCCGGCCGATATGGTTGGCGCCGTCTTCCGACAGGGCGATAGTCTGGCCAACTTGCAGGGTGGCCGGTTCATAGATACGTGGAATGCGCATGGCTGCTTGTCAGTCTCTTGCTTGGAAACCCTTTATATCCTGCGGCAAGCAAGGCTCACGCGGCAATAGGGAAGGGCTTCATGATAGGAGGGGTGATCCCCTCCCTGGTCAAATGGGGTTATTGGCACTGCTTTTCAATAAAGGGATTGGTATTGCCCTGCAGCTTGCCGATGCGGCGGTTGCGCTCGCACTCCCAGCCCTCTGCCGGGTACTGGCGATCCCAGGCTTCAAACAGTTTACGCTGTTGCGCTGCCAGACGCAGCCCATACTGCTGGCTCATGTAGAGGTAGGCGCGGGCAATCTGGCCCCGTACCGGCCCCTTGGGCGGCTGCACCCGACGATCCTTGAAATCCACCAGCATCTGGCACTGGCCGTACTGATCCGGCTTGCCGTTCCAGTCGGAGAAGCGGTAGTTGGCCCGATCGCCGTTCACTTCGCCAATGGCGGGGAAGAGGTTGTGCATGTCCCCCTCCATCTTGTTGAACTCGGGACTCGCTTTTTCGCAGTTCTTGCGACCGCCATCCTGCCAGCACTGCAGCTGGTGGCCGAACTCCCAGGCGGGGACCACGTGTTCCCACTCGATGCGGGCGGCGCGTTTGGCCTGCTTGCGCGGCTCGTAACCGCAGCTGGCGAGATCCGGGCTCATTTTCTTGCCCTGATAGTCGATGTCGCAGCCGCAGTAGAAGGTGGTGACCGCAGGCTGGCTGCGATAGATCTTCACCAGATCCTGCTTGGCTTCGCGAAAGGTCTGGGCGTGCAGGGGGGCGCTGAGCAGCGGTAAACCGGCCAGCAGGGTCAGGGCGAGGGAGGAGATGAAACGCATGGGATTCCTTGCAAACGGGGTGATTGACGAACGATGGCGGGCACCCTACCACAGGGGCGCGACACAAGCTGGCTTACTGCTCTGGCTCCGGCCGTTCCCGCTCCAGCGGCTGCTTGCAGCGACGACAGTGATAGCGGGCTTCGCCACGCACCACCTTGTTGTGGCGGCGTATCGACAGTTGATGCTGCTGGCAGTGACAGCGATAGGGCACGGTGCGCTGGGCCAGTACCGCCAGATCGAAGCTGTGGGTGGTTCTGGGCTCAAGGCCGAACACCTCCCGCATTACCGATTGCCACTGGCGGCCGTGGGGTAGCACCCGGTTTTTGCCGCGCCCGTCACCCCACAGGGCATAGACCAGCAGATGGGCCACCTCGTGGGGCACCACCTCATCCAGAAACGCCTGCTGGTTGGCCTGATAGAGGGCAGGGTTGAAGCGCAACTCCCAGGTTTGCAGCCGCGCCGATCCTGCCGCCCGGCCCCGCATATTGCAGTAGATCCGCGGGCGGGGGAAGGTGCGGCCAAGGCGCGCCTCGGCCTGCACAAAGCAGGCTTCTACGCGTTGTTGCAGCAGGGCGACAAGCTGGGCAGGAGTGGCAGACATCAACATCTCGTCAGATAGCGGATAAGCAAAAGGGGAGCCAGGCTCCCCTTTTATGACAACAGCGAGCCTTACAGGCCAGCGGCGGAACGCAGCAGTTCGGCCTTGTCGGTCTGCTCCCACGGGAACTCGTCACGACCGAAGTGACCGTAGGCAGCGGTAGCCTGGTAGATCGGGCGCTTCAGATCCAGCATTTCGATCAGGCCATACGGGCGCAGTTCGAAGTGCTCGCGCACCAGTTTGACCAGCAGCTCTTCGGCGACCTTGGCAGTACCGAAGGTTTCGACGCTGATGGAGGTCGGCTCGGCCACGCCGATGGCGTAGGAGATCTGGATTTCACAGCGATCGGCCAGACCGGCGGCAACGATGTTTTTTGCAACGTAACGTGCGGCGTAGGCAGCGGAACGGTCAACCTTGGACGGATCCTTGCCGGAGAAGGCGCCACCACCGTGACGGGCCATGCCGCCGTAGGTGTCGACGATGATCTTGCGACCGGTCAGACCGCAGTCACCCATCGGGCCGCCGATAACGAAACGGCCGGTCGGGTTGATGAAGTATTTGGTGTCCTTGTTGACCCACTCGGCCGGCAGTACCGGCTTGATGATCTCTTCGCGTACCGCTTCAACCAGATCTTTGTGGCTGATGGATTCGGCGTGCTGGGTAGACAGCACAACGGCATCCACACCGATGATCTTGCCTGCGTCGTCGTAGGCGAAGGTCAGCTGGCTCTTGGCATCCGGACGCAGCCACGGCAGGGTGCCGTTCTTGCGCACTTCAGCCTGACGCTTCACCAGCAGGTGAGAGTAGGTGATGGGGGCCGGCATCAGCACGTCGGTTTCGTTGGTGGCGTAGCCGAACATCAGGCCCTGGTCGCCAGCGCCCTGCTCCAGCGGATCGCTGCGGTCAACACCCTGGTTGATGTCCGGGGACTGCTTGCCAATGGCGTTCAGCACGGCGCAGGAGTCAGCGTCGAAGCCCATGTCGGAGTGGGTGTAGCCGATTTCACGTACGGTATCACGCACGATCTCTTCGATATCAACCCAGGCTGAGGTGGTTACTTCGCCGGCCACCATGACCATACCGGTCTTGACCAGGGTCTCACAGGCGACACGGGCCTTGGTATCTTGCTTGAGGATGGCGTCCAGTACCGCATCGGAGATCTGGTCCGCAATCTTGTCGGGATGGCCTTCGGAGACCGACTCGGAAGTAAACAGCTTTGCCATGATAAGAGTCTCAGCTTGTCTGGGTTATCGCCACGGCAATAACCGGGTGAATGGGATGGTGTAGAGGTATCTACATCTGGACGTCTATTTTAATTAGCGCCCCCCCCGATTGCCAGCACTATTTTGTCGCGCAGTGTCCAATGGGTCACAAGCGGTGCTCTCCTATCCCGAAAGGGATGGAAGTCAAACGTTTTTCTCTGGTTGCTTTGGTCAATAGAGGGCAAGAAAAGCGATTGTCCTCCCAAAGCCACTTTATTCATCCAGATAATATTTGCACGCCGCGCGCCCTGCTGGGACAATAACGCGCCTTAATCTTGGCCATCAAATGAAGCAATCGCAGGAGATTCAGATGCCTTCTCGTAAAGAGCTTGCCAATGCCATTCGTGCATTGAGTATGGATGCCGTTCAAAAAGCCAACTCCGGTCACCCGGGCGCCCCCATGGGAATGGCGGATATCGCCGAAGTGCTGTGGCGTAGCCACCTCAGACATAACCCGAACAACCCCAAGTGGGCCGACCGCGACCGTTTCATTCTCTCCAACGGCCACGGCTCCATGCTGCTGTACTCCCTGCTGCACCTCTCCGGTTATGACCTCTCCATCGACGATCTGAAAAACTTCCGCCAACTGCACTCTCGCACCCCGGGTCACCCGGAGTACGGCTATGCACCGGGCGTGGAAACCACCACTGGCCCGCTGGGTCAGGGCATCACCAACGCCGTGGGTATGGCGATCGCCGAGAAAGCCATGGCTGAGCAGTTCAACCAGCCGGGTCATGACATCGTTGACCACTACACCTACGCCTTTATGGGCGACGGCTGCCTGATGGAAGGTATCTCCCACGAAGCGTGCTCCCTGGCAGGTACCCTGCAACTGGGCAAACTGATCGCGTTCTGGGATGACAACGGTATCTCCATCGACGGTCACGTAGAAGGCTGGTTCACCGACGACACCGTCAAGCGTTTCGAAGCCTACGGCTGGCACGTAATCCCGGCTGTTGACGGTCACAGCCCGGAAGCCATCAATGCCGCCATCGAAGCCGCCAAGGCCGAGACCGGCAAGCCTACTCTGATTTGCTGCCGCACCATCATCGGTTACGGTTCTCCGAACAAATCCGGTTCTCACGACTGCCACGGCTCACCGCTGGGCAACGACGAGATCGCCGCGGCTCGCGCATTCCTGAAGTGGGACCACGCTCCGTTCGTTATCCCGGCCGATATCGCTGCCGAGTGGAACGCTCAGGAGAAGGGCGCTGCACTGGAAGCCGACTGGGCTGCCAAGTTCGCCGCCTATGAAGCCGCTCACCCGACGCTGGCTGCCGAGTTCAAGCGCCGTACCGCTGGCGAACTGCCGGCCAACTGGGCTGCTGAATCCGCCAAGATCATCGAAACCCTGCAAGCCAACCCGGCCAAGATTGCGACCCGTAAAGCGTCCCAGAACTCTCTGGAAGCCTTCGGCAAGCTGCTGCCGGAGTTCATGGGCGGCTCTGCCGACCTGGCTCCGTCCAACCTGACCATGTGGTCCGGCTCCAAGTCCCTGACCAACGACGATGCCTCCGGCAACTACATCCACTACGGTGTACGCGAGTTCGGTATGTCCGCCATCATGAACGGTATCGCCCTGCACGGTGGTTTCATCCCCTACGGCGCAACCTTCCTGATGTTTATGGAGTACGCTCGCAACGCCCTGCGCATGGCCGCCCTGATGAAGCAGCGCGCCATCTTCGTTTACACCCACGACTCCATCGGTCTGGGTGAAGATGGCCCGACTCACCAGCCGGTTGAGCAGATCGCCTCCCTGCGTCTGACCCCGAACATGAGCACCTGGCGTCCGTGTGACCAGGTTGAATCTGCCATCGCCTGGAAACACGCCATCGAGCGTACCGACGGCCCGACCTCTCTGATCTTCTCTCGTCAGAACCTGGCCCAGATGGACCGTACCGCCCAGCAGCTGGCCGACACCGCCAAGGGTGGTTACGTGCTGAAGGATTGCGCCGGTACTCCGGAGCTGATCCTGATCGCCACCGGTTCCGAAGTGGAACTGGCCGTTGCTGCCTATGAGCAGCTGACTGCCAAGGGCCGTGCCGTGCGCGTGGTCTCTCTGCCGTCTACCGACGTGTTCGACGCTCAATCTGCCGAGTACAAAGAGTCCGTCCTGCCGTCCTCCGTCACCAAGCGTGTGGCCATCGAAGCCGGCATCGCTGACTACTGGTACAAGTACGTCGGTTTCGGCGGCAAGATCATTGGTATGACCACCTTCGGTGAGTCCGCACCGGCCGAGCTGCTGTTCAAGGAATTCGGCTTTACCGTGGAAAACGTGGTTGCGACCGCTGAATCCCTGTAATAGCTGACCATTGGGCCACTCTGGCCCAATAGCTAGAAAATAAAACGCCCTCCATCGCAAGATGGGGGGCGTTTTTTCTATCTTTGGTTTCAAACAGCAAAGGTCAATTTAAAGGCTTATATTTTCGTGCCTAACATTCCCAAAGTTGGCTTCATTCGATACGCTATAGCCACTAAAAGTAATGGTTTAGCGATATGTCGGTTTTGTATGGGAGAGGGTTTATTAATGAAAAAATTTTTCCAAGTAACTATAGGGTTGATTTTGTTAGCGGTTCTCTTTTTTGGTATCTATATATTAGTTAGCAAAGTTTGGACTGTTTTTCAGGCTATAAATCCGACTCTCGCTGCAGGTATTATTGCTGCATCGGCAACTATTTTTGTTTCTGTCGCTACGGTTATGCTCTCAAAAAGACAAGAGCAAAAAGTAGAAATTGCTGCTCAGCTAAGGCAGAAAAAGGTTCCAGTATATGAAAAAATCATAGAATTTATTTTCCTTATAACATTTGCAGCAAAGCTTGAAAAAAATGCTCCAACTGAAAGTGAAACAATACAGTTTTTTGCTGATACAACAAGAGATCTCGTTATTTGGGGCTCTCATGATATGGTAAAAGCATTTGGAGATTTTCGTGAGGCCATGATGTCTATTCCTAGCGATGGCGACTCTCGCCATATTCTAGCCTCTGTAGAAGATCTGCTTTTCGCAGTTAGAAAAGATCTTGGACATAATAGCAGAGTAAAACGAGGTGACATATTGAGGCTTTATATAAACGACTTGCCAGATTATTTTTCTAAGGTGTAATTTCCTATCTGAAAAGGAAGTTTATTTCGATGCCATAAAAATAATGTCCCTTCCTGTTACCAAAATAGAGACCGGCATATAGCCGGTCACTTTTTATTGAGAGCAACACTTACCCCTGCGGCGGGGGCTTTCCGCGTTGGATATCACCACATCCACCTCGGCCTGCTCCACTATGCGCTTTATCAATCTGACGATAACGGTGCCATGGTTAACACCAGCTTGCCGATATGGCGGCCTGAGTCCAGCAAATGGTGAGCGGCAGCGGCCTCATGCAGCGGGAAGGTTTGGTAAACCTGCGGTTTGACCTCGCCGCGTTCGATAAATGGCCAGACATGAGTTTGCAGCTGGGCAATCAGTTCGGCTTTTTCCTGCGGAGTACGCGAGCGCAGGGTGGAGCCGATATGGGTCAGCCGCTTTTGCAGCATGGGAAACAGATCCAGATTGGGGGCGGCGCCCGCAATAATGCCGATCTGGACTATGCGACCATTGATGGCGGCCGCCGCATAGTTGCGCGCGACATACTCTCCGCCAATGATATCGAGAATGATGTCGGCGCCATGGCCATCGGTGGCTGCATGCACGGCCTCGACAAAATCCTCCTCCTTGTAGAGCACGGCCACATCCGCGCCCAGCTTGATGCTGGCGGCCTGCTGCTCGGGGGAGCCGACCGTGGTGATGATTTTGGCGGCGCCAAATGTCTTGGCCAGCATGGTGGCGGTCGTGCCGATGCCGGAGGCACCGCCATGGATCAAGATAATGTCCCCTTTTTTGAACTGGCCCCGTTCAAACATATTTGACCAGACCGTCATAAAGGTTTCCGGCAGTGCCGCGGCTTCGACAAAGCTCAATCCGGGCGGCAGGGGCAGGACATTGCTCTGGTGGGCGACGCTGTACTCGGCATAGCCGCCACCCGAAATCAGCGCGGCGACCTTGTCGCCAATCTTGAGATGAGTCACCTGCTCCCCCTTGGCGACCACGACCCCGGCGACCTCCAGCCCGGGAATATCCGATGCCCCTGCCGGAGGCGGGTAGAGCCCTTTGCGCTGCATCACATCCGGCCCATTGATGCCGGTCGCATAGTGCCGGATCAAAACCTCATCCGGCTTGGGCGCCGGTGTGGCGCGGGTGGTCAGTTGCAAGACATCGGGGCCACCTGGCTGGGTAATCTCTACCGCGCTCATGGTGGCGGGAATGGAATAGGCGTTATGCATCAGCGGCTCCTTGTAACGAGGTGATATGAGGTTCCCCGGATGGGATGAGCACCAAGATAGTGGAGATTGCTGATGAATAAACGCAGTATTATCCCTCACCTGTAATGCAAAAATGCATTTCAATCGGGAGTCGTGATGAACTGGGATGATGCGAAAATTTTTCTGGCGTTGCATCGGGAAGGGAGCCTGAGGGGCGCCGCCCGTGTGGTCGGGGTCGATCAGGCCACCATTGGCAGACGGATTGCCGCACTGGAGCATCGTCTGGCGGCCACGC
The DNA here is from genome assembly GCF_051919525.1 of Aeromonas sp. 6P. NCBI lineage: Bacteria > Pseudomonadati > Pseudomonadota > Gammaproteobacteria > Aeromonadales > Aeromonadaceae > Aeromonas > Aeromonas sp. 6P. The sequence continues at coordinate 1,064,781 of NZ_JBQBEO010000002.1, forward strand.
TGTTTCTCCGCACATCCAAAGGGTATGTGCTGACCCATGTCGGAGAGATAGTGCTGGCCAGCGCCCAGCAGATGGAGCTGGCGGCCATTGATTTTGTGCGGGCGGCGCAAGGGGTCGACAACCGCCTGGTTGGGGAGGTCAGCGTGGCGACCACAGACACCCTGGGGATGGATTTCCTGATACCGGCTCTGACCGAGCTGCATCAGCGTTATCCCGATATCAGGGTCATCCTCAATACCTCGACCCAGGTGGTCAATCTGTCCCTGCGGGAAGCGGATATCGCGATCCGGACGGTGAAGCCGGACAATCCCGACCTGATTATTCGCAAGCTGGCCTCCTGGCCGGTCGGGTTGTATGCCTCCGCCGACTATCTGGCTCGCCATGGCATTCCCGAAGCGGGCACCGGTTTTGCGGGCCATTCGCTGGTGGTGTATGAGCCCCACTGGCAGAGCGCTCGCTCGCCAATGATGCTCGAAGAGGCGGCCGAGGGGGCCACGGTCGCCGCGGGGGTCAATACCAGCCTGATGCTGCGTCAGGCCCTGTTGATGGGGCTGGGACTTGGCGAGGTGGCGGTTCCGCTCGCCGAGCAAGCCGGGTTGGTGCGGGTCTGGCCCGAGCGGCAGTTACAGCAATCCTACGATGTGTGGCTGGTGACCCATCAGGATGTGCAGCATGCCGCGCGGGTCAGGGCCGTCATGGATGCCATCGTCAGGGCATTTGCCGCGATGGCCTAAGTCTGGCGGGGATTCTGTTCAGGTTTTGTCGCAGCGTGGTCACACCTCTTGCCATAGTCATGGCGGTTGAGGGAAAACCCTCATTTACTTGGTCTCTGACAGTCAATACTGTGAGACCGAGTCCACCACTACTGGAGCCTGACCCATGACCGATATGCTTGTTGACGATAAACAACCGACCCCGGATCCGGCAGAGCAGAATGCCTTCTTCCCATCGCCCTACTCCCTGAGCCAGTTCACCTCGCGCAAATCTGACCTTGCCGGGGCTGACTATCCCGCACCCTATCGGGAGGGGCGCTGGAAGATCCTGCTGATCGGGGCCGATGAGCGTTATCTGCCCACCGACAACGGTACCCTGTTTTCCACCGGCAACCATCCGGTCGAAACCCTGTTGCCCATGTATCACCTCGACAAGGCGGGCTTTGCTTTTGACGTGGCCACCCTCTCCGGCAATCCGGTCAAGTTCGAGTGGTGGGCCATGCCCGGCGAAGATGAAGAGGTGCTGGGGCTCTATGGCAAATATCAGGCGCAGTTCCGCCAACCGGCCAAGCTGGCCGACCTGCTGAAAGAGGCGCTGGCCGCCGACTCGGACTATATCGGCGTCTTTATTCCCGGCGGCCACGGCGCCCTGATGGGGTTGCCGGAGAGTGCCGAGGTGAAAGCGCTGCTGGAGTGGGCGATGGCCAACGATCGCTTCATCATCTCCCTCTGTCACGGGCCTGCTGCGCTGCTGGCGGTGGCCAATCCAGAGACCTTCGCGGGCTACAAGATCTGCGCTTTCCCCGATGAGCTGGATGCCCAGACCCCGGCAATTGGCTATATGCCGGGCCACCTCACCTGGAAGTTTGGCGAGAAGCTCAAAGAGATTGGCTTCGAGATCGTCAACAACGGCATCTCGGGAGAAGTGTGCCGGGATCGCAATCTGCTGACCGGTGACAGCCCGCTGGCGGGCAATAACCTCGGTAAGCTGGCCGCCACCACCTTGCTGGAGGCGGTTGCCAAGCGATGAGGTTGTCGTCATCGCCAGCGAATGCGCTGCAGGTCGCGGTGGCGCTGGAAGGGTGTCAGCGGCTGGAGGAGATCCAGCAACTGGTGCGCGCCTTCGCCACCCCGCTGGGATATCACCGCTTTGCGCTCTTCTCCATCAGTGCCAGCGAGGAGGGAGTGGTCGAGCACCTCTACTGGCTGGAGGGGGAGTGGCTGGAGAGCGGCGAGGCGGTCGACCTGCATGCCTATATGCGCGAGTGCCCGATGGCGATGCATATCAGGGAGCGAGACCAGCCCTTCTTCTGGAGCAAGACCCATAGCGCCGCTGGCGAGCAGTACCGTATCGTTCGCCAGCCTGAGGGGCCGGGCCGACATGGCTTGCAGGTACCCGTCTATGGGCCATTGGGACTGGAAGGGGCGATGAGCTTTGGCGGCGATCAGATTGATGCCAGCACTCCCGCTAGGGTTGGCCTTGCACTGATCGCGGCGGCGGCTTTTCATGCTGCCCGTCGCCTGATGGAGATGCCGGTAGCGGGTCACGAGCGTGGCCTCACTGGGCGCGAGCGCGAAGTGCTGGAGTGGGTCTCCCGGGGTTGGCGCCATGCCGATATCGCCACCACCCTGAAGCTTTCGGTGCGCACGGTCGAGAACCATCTGCGAAGTGCTCGCCGTCGACTGGGGGTGGCCACTACCGCAGAGGCGGTCAGAGTGGCGATCAGGAACCGCGATATCGAGGGCTGAGGGGCTATCCCTTTGTCTGGCATGTAAAAAGAGACCGGCCATCAGCCGGTCTCTTTTTTTATTTACCACAACATTACACCTGCGGCGGGGTACTTTCGGCGTTGGACATCACCGCATCAATTTGCACCAGAGCACCGGCGGGAAGTTCACTGACCCCGATTACGGTGCGGGCAGGCAGATAACCCGGGAAATATTTGGTGTAGACGGCGTTGACCGCATCCAGATCCGCGATATTGGCGAGCTGGATATTGACCTTGACGATATCGTCCATCACATGGCCGATGCTCTCCACAATCGCTTTGATATTGCTCAGGCACTGGGCGGTCTGCTCCTTGATGCAGCCAGCCAGGATCTTGCCGGTGGCGGGGTCTATCGGCAACTGCGCAGAGAGATGGTTGTAGTGGGAGAAGGCGACGGTCTGGGTGTGCAGCGGGCTTCTCGGCGCTTTGTCGGTATTGCGGGCACGGATCACCAGATTGTGACGATCTTCCACCAGTTGCGGCGGGGTGCCGTCACCGTGGGAGATGACCGCATCCATCTGCACCCGTGCCCCCATGGGCAGAGCGGCGGCACTGACTACCGAGCGGGCGGGCAGATAGGCCACGGCGCGGGCGATGGCGGAGTCGGGGAAGAAGGTGGTGTAGACCTCGTTGACGGCCTCCAGATCTGCCAGATCGGTCAGATAGACGGTGACCTTGACGATATCGTCAAACGGCACGTCGATGCTCTCCAGCACCGCCTTGATATTGCGCAGGCACTGGCCCGCCTGCTCCGTGATGCCACCGGCAACCAGCTGGCCAGAGGCCGCATCGACCGGCAGCTGGGCGCCGATATTGTTGTAGTGGGAGAAGGCCACGGTATGGGTGGAGAACTGATTGTGCGGCGCCTTGTCACTGTTGCGGGCGAGCTTCACCAGCGGGCAAGGATCTTGCGGGAAGGTGCCTTCGCCGTTGGAGATGATGGCATCGATCTGCACCAGCGCGCCTAGCGGCAGGGCGGCGACGGCGAGGGTGGTGCGGGTCGGCAGATAGCCCGGGAAGAATTCGCGATAGACGGCGTTGACCGCCTCCAGATCCGCCATCTCTTTCAGGAAGATGGTCGCTTTGACCATATCGTCCATCACATGGCCGATGCTCTCCACAATCGCTTTGATATTGCTCAGGCACTGTCTGGCCTGCGCGGTGACATCGCCACTCACCATCTTGCCGGTGGCGGGATCGACCGGCAGCTGGGCGGAGATATTGTTGTAATGAGAAAACGCCACCGTTTGGGTGCTGGGGCCCAGATCCTGGGGTGCATGGGGGGTATTTCTTGCTGACTTGATGATGGTGCCACTCATAGATATGCCTCTTTTTAATATTTGTTGTTCATTCAGGTACAGGTTTACCCCATCTTGTTGTGCGCCACGGCCACTGCGCCAGCGACGGCATCCCCGGTTATTATTTGTGATCCACTCAATTACTGAGAGGAATAAGGGAGGAGAGGACAGGGTAGATATTTCAGACGCTGCGATTCTATGAGTGGCTATCAGGGGTTGCAAACCGCTGATTACATTTCTATGAGATGGCTCAATGGGCGCAAATTTAATCATATTGCTATTCAATTCACCCGAAATAGGAGCCAATTTGTGCACAAATGGTGCCGAACCGGCGGACAGCCTTGCCCTGACTGGGTTTGCTCTCCCCCTCTTCGGGATATTGGCGTGTGAATAAAGGGTTAATATTATTCGCCGATGTGCAAATAATGCATATTATGGTGCATGGATATCTGTTTCCAGCTTTTTTAAGGGGCTATGAAAATTCCCTTGAATATGCATATCAACATTATTAAAGATACCTCTGGAATATAATTCACGGCTTTTGCATTCCTCTCTGTAAATGATTATTCCGGCATACTCGATGACGCCTTGCTGGCAGCCGGGATCTGTTATTAACGCCATAAAATTCTATGCCATGAATTTGCACGGCGGATCTGCCCCTGCTGCACAGGAGTGGGGAGCATGGCATTGGCATTGGCATTGGCATTGGCGTTGGCGTTGGCGTTGGCGTGACGGTGTGCGGGAGCTGTGGTGCTGGATGAGGGGCGGTGGTGGCAATCCGCTTATCTTCACGCCGGTTGCATCCTCCGATGGGTGGGGTTGCCCCGCCTCATCGCTTTCTCCACTTTTTGTGGCTTTGTCTGATCTCCCTCTTATCTGTGGCTGGTTGTGATGATTGGGATGGTTTTCAGGGCTCGGGAACAGTTCAGATGATTTCGCAGGAATAAAGTTCAATGTGCTGTTTTTAAAGGGAAATGTGTCAAAAAATGGATTTATCGACCGCTTTTTATGGTTTCTTGATGAAACTGTTAATTAGTGGCGTGATTGCGAGTCAGGTCGCTTTTTTCACTCGCTATTAATCGTATGATTAATAAGGTAATCAAGGAGCCCTGACGGAGAGCATCGAAGCACCGGCAGGCCATTGCCCAGGATTGGCAAACGAGATCGCGTCGCGATCATCATTACCTGACTGTGGAGGATTTATGCTGGGTTTCGTTCTGGGCGATATGTATTGTCAAACATCTGGGCAGCGGTTACCTCCTCGCCTGGGAAAGAGCTTTCCCATTCCTGCCGATTACCGACTGCGCGGCCGGGTATCCGCCGCCATCATGACCATCGAGAGCCTGCTCGATACCCCTTATCCGCAAAAGCAGTTTCGTGATCTGGTCTTTGGCGCTTTTATCGAGCGCCAGCGTCGGCTGTTTGGCGAACATGTGATTGTGGCCCGCATGGAAGGGGAGGATGGGCTGGAGCTGTCGATTGATCTCTCGTTTGTCAGCACCGCCGTACCTGTGGGCCTGCTGGCTATCTCTGAAGAGCTGGCCCTCGCTACGGCGCCGCGTCCCAAGAAGAGTCATCCCCACTACGAGGCGCTGTGCAAGGCGATCGACTGCATGGTGATGCTGATGTTTTATGGCAAGGTGATCCGCCAGCGGAATACAGTGTTGGAAAATATCGGCCATCAGTTTGGTTATCAGCCCGCGGCGACCCTGACGGTGCGCGTTGGCAAGGGTGGGGAGGATGATTACGACGCCTTCATGGTCAATATCATGACCTGTATTGCTCACTCCAATTCGCTCAAGGAGGCGCTGGAGAACGCCAGCCGGATGGGAATTCAGGAGCCCGCTTTCTTCTGCATCGTCGGGGCGATTGCCAGCACCCTGTGGGGCGTGCCCAGACAGTGGGCGTATCAGGCCTCACAGCTGATCCATCGCTCCCACCACCACTACATCCAGAATCTGCTTCGCTGTGAAACCCGTGCCGGGCGGCGCCATATCAATCTGGAGCCGCCAAAGCCCCCGCTGTTTGCACCGATCCGGCAACAGGTTGTGCGTCTGTTCAAGGGGGCACACTGATCCGCAGCCCCCTTGTCATCACTCAGGCGGGATAAAGCGCACCCAGCACAGCCGGACGGCTGGCGCCAGTGACGGCGGGCAGGTTACCCGGCTTGCGGTGGACAAAGCACATGGCCAGCCAGGCAAAGGCTGCGCCTTCCACCCAGTCGGGGGCAAGGCCCAGCTCGGCAGTGCTGGCGATGCGCCATGCAGGCAGCAGGCTGGCCAGCTCCTTCAGCAAGGGGGCGTTATGGGCACCGCCGCCGCAGACAAACAGCTCGGCTTTCGGCTGGCTGGCACCCACTGATTCGGGCCGTGCGGGCTGTTGGCGGGCGATGCTGTGGCAGGTGAGCGCCTGCAGGGTGCGCTGCACATCCACGGGGGCGTATGAAGTGCCTGCCAGCTCCCCATCGAGCCAATCGAGGGTGAACATCTCCCGTCCGGTACTCTTGGGGGCGGGGGCTGCGAAATAGGGGTGGGCCAGCAGCTTCTCCAGTAGGGCAGGGATGGGCTTGCCGCTGGCGGCCCATTTGCCACCGGCGTCATAGCTGCCGCCGTGGGGCTGATGGCGGCGATACCAGCCATCGAGCAGGGTGTTGGCCGGGCCGGTATCAAAACCATATACCCCGCCCGGATTGCCCGGCAGCACCGAGATATTGGCGATGCCGCCGAGGTTCAGTACCACTCGCAGGGCGCCGGGTTTGGCAAACAGCGCCTGATGGAAGGCGGGCACCAGCGGCGCCCCCTGACCGCCGAGGGCCATATCCATGGTGCGAAAATCGGCGATAACGTCGATGCCGGTCAGGGCGGCCAGCAGGGCGGCGTTGCCGATCTGCAGGGTAAACCCGAGCTGGGGGCGATGGCGGATGGTCTGGCCGTGACTGCCGATGGCGCGAATATCTTTGGGCTCAAGCTTCGCCTTGGCCAGCAGCGCGTGGGTGGCGGCGGCAAACTCTCGCGCCACCAGATTATCGGCCACCCCCATGCGGTCGATTTCGTTGTCGCCCGGGGTGCAGAGGGCATGCAGCGTGCGGGCGGTCTCTTGCGGCCAGGGGTGGCAAAGCGCCGCTTCGACCCGCAGTTCATCCCCGGCGATCATCACCAGCACGGCATCAATGCCGTCCATGCTGGTTCCCGACATCAGACCGATATAGCGTTCAGCCATGTGTCTCCTTACATTGCTGCTTGAAAATGCGGTGTGCAGAGAGGGTGAAGAGGGGAGCGGCTTTCATCCCATGCCACATGGCGTGGTCTTTGACATCAGACCGATATAACGCTCAACCATGGTGCATCCTCAATGCGGACCGGAAAAAGAGTGAGAGAGACAGGATAGATAAGCCCTTACTTCCGTGCCACATGCCGCTCCCGGTGTTCCATCTCATCTTATGCCCGAAAGCGGACTCATTTCAATCTGGTTGCCTGGCGCGAGCTCAATAAAAGAGGCTGGCGGGGCATTCACCCTGCCAGCCCTGATGGCTTAGTTGCCGCGACTATCCCGCTTGTTCTGGGCCAGCTGCAGCTCGGGGTTGTCGAGCTTGGCCAGTTGCGGCATCGCCAGCTTTTTGAAGTTGGCCAGCTCGCGTCCGCTCAGGGTCTCTGCCTGCGGCAGGGTGAGGGTGCGCGGGTTCTTGTGAATGCCGCCCACCACGAATTCGTAGTGCAGGTGCGGGCCGGTGACGCGGCCGGTGCCACCCAGAGTGCCGATGGTCTGGCCCTGCTTCACCCGCTGCCCTTTGTTGACGGTGCGCTTGGAGAGGTGCAGGTACTTGGTCACATAGTTGCCAGCATGCTTGATAAAGACGTAGTTGCCGTTGAACTGGTTGTAACCGGCGGCCACCACGCTGCCTGAGCCCGCCGCCATGATGGGGGTGCCCACCGGCGCCACATAGTCGATGCCGTTGTGGGGGCGGATCTTGCCGGTCACCGGATGGAGGCGGCGCGGGTTGAAGTTGGAGCTGATGTATTTGAAGTTGACCGGCGCACGCAGGAAGCTCTTGCGCATCGCCTTCCCTTCCGGGGTGTAGTAGTTGCCATCTTCATTGAGCACGGCGCGGTAGGCGGTGCCCTGGTTGACGAACTCGGCCGCCAGAATATCGCCGGAGGCGACCCGCTCGTCGTCGCGGAACTTGTCTTCATAGACCACCCGGAAGCTGTCCCCCGGCTGCAAGTCCTGGGCAAAGTCGATGTCCCAGCCGAAGATGGCGGCCAAGTCCATGATCTGATCTTCGGTCATCCCCGCATCCACCGCGGCGCCCCAGAAGCTGGAGCGGATCTCGCCCTTGCTCACCTGTTCGCGGGTGTCGAGGGCGATCTTGACGTTGCGGGCGACAAAGGTCTCCTCCTTGCGGCTCACCTTGAGCGCCTGCTCCAGACTGTGGGGGTAATAGAGGCTGTGCAGCTCGCCGTTCTCGGTGAGCTTGAAGGTGAGCTCCTGCCCCGGTTGCAGCATCCGCAGGGGATCGCTGCCCTCGAGCTGATCGATCAGGTGCAGGTCCGTGGTGCTCAGGCCAATGCGCTGGAAGATGACTCCCATGTTGTCGCCACGGCGTACTTTCACCTGCTTGGTGATGTAGCGCGGCTTGGGCGGGGTAACGGGCTGGGCGGCCTCGGCTGGCAGCTCGTCGTTTAGCGCGTTGTCGTTGGCCGGTTCCCGCAGGGCAATTTCGTTGCCGTTTTCATCGACCCGTGTTGCTACTGCCTGTTCGCTTGGCCAGGCAGCCAGCATCATGATCATGATGCTCAAGATCAGCACCATCTTGCGGTGCCAGTGGGGGAGTGCGTTGAAGGCGTGCCAAATAACCATGAGAAGCAGATGAAGTCGGGCAGAATGGACGGATTTTACAGCCTTTCCAATTGGCCCGCCATTCCAGTAATATGTTTGGCCCTGTGGAATCGTGATGGAGAGTCAAAAAATGTCCCAGCTCGAGGTGGCGCTAGCCGAGATCAAGCGCGGAGCGGAAGAAATTCTGGTTGAAGAAGAACTTGTCGCCAAGTTGAAGGAAGGGCGCCCGCTGCGCATCAAGTTGGGCATGGACCCGACCGCCCCCGACATTCACCTGGGTCATACCGTGATCCTCAACAAGCTGAAGACCTTCCAGGATCTGGGCCATGAAGTGATCCTGCTGATCGGTGACTTCACTGCCATGGTGGGTGACCCCTCCGGCAAGAACGCCACCCGTCCGCCGCTCTCCGAAGAGGCCATCAAGCATAACGCCCTCACCTATGCCGAGCAGGCGTTCAAGATCCTCGACCCGGCCAAGACCCGTATCGAGTACAACTCGACCTGGCTGAGCGAGCTGGGTGCGACCGGCATGATCAAGCTGGCGGCCAAGCAGACCGTGGCCCGCATGATGGAGCGTGACGACTTCAAAAAGCGCTACACCGGCGGCCAATCCATCGCGATTCACGAATTCCTCTATCCGCTGCTGCAAGGCTATGACTCGGTCGCGCTGAAGGCGGACGTTGAGCTGGGTGGTACCGACCAGAAGTTCAACCTGCTGATGGGCCGCGAGCTGCAAAAAGATGCCGGCATGGCGACCCAGTGCGTGCTGATGATGCCGCTGCTGGTGGGTCTGGATGGCGTCAAGAAGATGTCCAAGTCCGCAGGCAACTACATCGGCGTTCACGACGCTCCGGGCGAGATGTTCGGCAAGATCATGTCCATCACCGATGATCTGATGTGGAACTACTACGAGCTGCTCTCCTTCCGTCCGCTGGCCGAAATCGAAGAGTTCAAGGCAGGCATCGCTGCCGGTACTCTCAACCCGCGCGACGTGAAGATCTGGCTGGCCAAAGAGATCATCGCCCGTTATCACGACGAAGCGGCGGCCGAAGCGGCCCACGAAGATTTCACCCAGCGTTTCTCCAAGAACGCCATTCCGGACGAAATGCCGGAAGTCGAGCTGGCTCTGGAAGGCGAAGGTCTGGCCATTGCCAACCTGCTGAAAGAGGCCGATCTGGTGGCCACCACCTCCGAAGCGCTGCGGATGATCAAGCAGGGTGCGGTCAAGGTTGATGGCGAGAAGCTGGAAGATGGCAAGGCACTCATCGGTGCCGGTACCGCCGTCTATCAGGTCGGCAAGCGCAAGTTTGCCCGGGTGACTGTCAAATAAGCAGTCGCATCAGGCAAGCCGGCCATCAGGCCGGTTCAAGCTTGTTCAACAGGGCCTCCTTCGGGAGGCCTTGTTGTATCTGGGCGGCACGGATCTGGGCGATAAAGTGCCGCAGCACGGCACTACCTGGGTGTGGCCGTGTCGCCAGACTGATGCTGGTCATCATGCCGTTGCCTTCAATGGGGTGATAACTGACCCCGAGTGGGCGCAGCGCCGCCACTGAGCTGGGCACCAGAGTCACGCCAAAGCCCGCCTGCACCATGCCGACGGTAGAGATCACCTGCGGGCATTCGGGCCCCAATATAGGCTCGAACCCCGCCTCCCGACAGAGACCCACGATGCCGTCATAGAGCCCGGGCCCGATGGCGTGGGGAAACAGAATAAAACTCTCGTCCTTCAGGCTGGCCAGTGGCAAGGGGCCCGGCTTGGCCTTGGGGTGGCTGGTGGGCAGGGCGATCAGCAGCGGCTCCTGCTCGATAAGGTGGTGGGCAAAGCCCTCGCTACCCCGGCAGGGGAGCCGCAAGATGGCCGCATCCAGCCGATCGTTGCGCAGCGCCTCCACCAGTGCCGGCATGGTGCCCTCCTGCGGGCTGAGGGCTACCTCGGGGTAGCGCTCCCGATAGTCGTGCAGCAGGGTCAGCACCGCAGGGTGGAGCACGGTGGAACCGGCAAAGCCGATCCGCAGCGCCCCCTGCTCGCCCCGGGCAATCCGCTTTACCTTCAGTTTTGCCGCATCGGCCAGCGTCAGGATCTGCGCCGCATCCCGATAGAGGCTCTCGCCCGCCTCGGTCAGTTCGACACTGCGGGTCAAACGGCGCAGCAGCGGGGTACCCAGGGTCTCCTCCAGCTTGCGGATCTGCTGGCTCAGGGGCGGCTGGGCCATGTTGAGTGATTCGGCTGCGCGGGTGAAATTCTGTTTTTCAACAACGGCCATGAAGTAGCGGAGCGTACGAAGTTCCATATCGATTGAGTCTCAAAGTCATGGGATCAGCGTATTGGTGTTGAAATGTGAACCAAGTCACCATTGGATCCGAACGCTAACAGGATTCACGGTGGAGGTGAAACCCGAATGGAACATATTGCAACATCTGACAGTGCCGGGTGCAGCTGTGCCCTCGAAGTGAGCCAGCAGTTTTCCCGCTGGCGCAGGCAGCATGACGGTGGCGAGATCTACCAGAGTTCCCTGATGAGCGCCCTGCTGGCGGGGGTCTACGAAGGGGAGACCACCATGAGCGAGCTGCTGCGCCACGGCGACTTTGGCCTCGGTACCTTCAATCACCTCGATGGTGAGCTGATCGCCTTCGAGCGGCAGATCCACCAGTTGCGCTCCGATGGCTCGGCCCGTCCCGCCCGCGCCGATCAGAAGACCCCCTTTGCGGTGATGACCCATTTTCGCCCCTGTCTGGAGCGTCGCTTCGATCACCCCCTCAGCCGTGACGAGATCCACCAGTGGGTGGATCGGCTGGTGGGATCCGATAACGTCTTTGTCGCCCTGCGCCTCGACGGCCAGTTTGAAACGGCAAAGGTACGTACCGTGCCGCGTCAGGAGCCCCCTTATCGTCCCATGCTGGAAGCCATCGAACAGCAGCCGCTGTTCCGCTTTGCCGCGGTGGCGGGAACTCTGGTGGGCTTTCGCTGCCCGCCGTTCGTGCAGGGAGTTAATGTAGCGGGCTTTCACGAGCACATGATCACCGCCGATCGCAAGGGGGGCGGTCATCTGCTCGACTACACCATGGCCCACGGCACCCTGCGACTTTCTGTGGTGCGTCACCTCAATCTGGCCCTGCCATCGGATCCCGCTTTCCGGCAGGCCGACCTCAACCCCGCCGATCTCGACCGCGCCATTCAGGCCGCCGAAGGCTGATAGACAAGGAGCAATATCATGGAAAACAGACAGTGGAAGTGCGGTGCCGAGCTGGTGGTTCGTCATCTGGAGGCGCAAGGGGTCAAGCAGGTGTTCGGGATCCCCGGCGCCAAGATTGACCGGGTGTTCGATGCGCTGGAGGACTCCCCCATCGAGACCATAGTGGTGCGCCACGAGGCGAACGCCGCCTTTATGGCTGCCGCCGTGGGGCGTCTCACCGGCAAGGCGGGGGTGGCGCTGGTCACCTCGGGCCCCGGTTGCTCCAACCTCATTACCGGGTTGGCGACCGCCACCTCGGAGGGGGACCCGATGGTGGCGCTGGGCGGTGCGGTGCGCCGTGCCGATGGCCTCAAGCTCACTCATCAGAGCATGGATACGGTCAATCTCTGTCGTCCGGTCACCAAGTTCAGTGCTCAGGTCAACAGCGGGGCGGCGATCTCCGAAGTGATGGCCAACGCCTTTCGCGCTGCCGAGCTGGGGCGGCCGGGGGCGGCGTTTGTCAGTCTGCCGATGGACATCATCAACAAGCCGGTGCAGGGCAATGTGCTGGTGCCCCGTGAGGTGCCTGAGCCGGGCTGCGCCGATGAGCAGAATATGGAGCAGGCATTGACCCTGCTGCGCAACGCCCAGAATCCGGTGGTGCTGCTCGGCCTGATGGCCAGTCGGCCGGAGAATGCCGAGGCAGTGCGCGCCTTCCTCGACAAGGCGCGGCTGCCGGTGACCGGTACCTATCAGGCTGCCGGGGTGGTGGACAGCTGCCACTTCGATGACTTTGCCGGACGGGTGGGGCTGTTTAACAACCAGCCGGGAGATCAGCTGCTGGCAGGGGCCGATCTGGTGATCTGCATCGGCTACAGCCCCATCGAGTACGACCCCGTGCTGTGGAATGGCGACCGGGAGCGGCGCATCCTCCATATCGACGTGCTGCCTGCCGATATCGACAGCAGCTACTGCCCGACCGCCGAGCTGGTGGGGTCGATCCGCGCCAACCTGTTGCAGCTGACCCGCATCATGGGCAATCCGAAAATCCGCCCCCCCGAGGTGGATCGGCTGCTGCAAGGGGTACGCCAGCAGCGACTGCGACTGGCGATGCGGGCCGATGATCTGCACGGCAATCCGGTTCACCCCTTGCGTATCGTGCGCGAGCTGCAGGATCTGGTGCGCGACGACATGACCCTCTGCGTCGACATGGGCAGCTTCCATATCTGGATTGCCCGCTACCTCTACAGCTTCCGCGCCCGTCAGGTGCTGATCTCCAATGGTCAGCAGACCATGGGGGTGGCACTGCCGTGGGCCATCGGTGCGGCGCTGGTGCGGCCGGGGGAGAAGGTAATCTCGGTATCGGGGGATGGCAGCTTCATGCAGTCGAGCATGGAGCTGGAGACGGCGGTGCGGCTCAAGAGCAATATCGTTCACATCATCTGGGTCGATAACGGCTACAACATGGTCGCGATGCAGGAGCAGCAGAAGTATTGCCGCACCTCAGGCGTCTCTTTTGGTCCCATCGACTTCAAACGCTATGCCGAATCGTTCGGGGCGGCCGGGTTTGCGGTGCGCTCGGCCGACGAGCTGCGTGCCACCCTGCGGGCCGCGCTGGCGGTGGAGGGGCCTGCTGTGGTGGCGATCCCGGTGGATTACTCCGACAACCCGGGGCTGATGGCCCAGCTCAGGCCAGAAGTATTGGCATAGTGTGGGCAGCGGTGCTGGCCTGAATCCTTGTGTAAGGGCAGGCAGACCCGCCCATATAGCAAAAACCGGCATCAATGGATGCCGGTTTTTTATTGTTTTGCGGGATGGGTGGCCTTAACGGGCCAGCTGGACGGCGGCGCGTGCGCGGGCCGGTTGTGGGCGCTGTTTGGCTTTTGGCGCGCAGGCCATCTTCAGGCGCAGCCACTCGCGCCACAGCAGCCAGCAGAGCGGCAGGGTGAGCAGCAGCACGGTGGCGGGCTGGGCCATCAGCACCCCATCACGGCCCCACAGTTGCGGCAGCAGGAAGATGAGCGGCAGCAGCAACACGGTTTTGGCGATGGAGATGACCAGCGCCTGACGGGTACGTGCCATGGATTGCAGCAGCACTATGCCGAACATGATGATCCCCTCCAGCGGAATAGCGCCGAGGTTGAGGGTCAGGCTGCTGATGGCGGCGGCCAGCAGTTCGGGATCCTTGTCGCCGGTATAGAGCATGGCGACCTGTCCCGGCAGCAGCTGGATGGTGAGCCACACCAGCATGCCGTAGATAAAGGTGAACTTGAGCCCCATCTCCATCAGGTACTTGAGGTTGCGGTGGCGCTTGGCCCCCGCCGCCTTGCTGATCAGCGGCTGAATGCCGAAGGCGAGCCCCTGCAGAATGACGATAAAGACCGCCTCGGTGTAACCGGCCACGGTAAAGCCCGCCAGATCCTTCACATTGCCATACACCATCAGCTGGCTGTTGTGCAGCATCAGCAGCAGGCCGAGGTTGAACTGGGCAATCAGGCTCGGCAGGCCGGTAAAGAGCAGGTGCGGCATGGCGGGGAGGTTGGGCACCAGATCCCGCCAGCTGAGGCGCAGCCGCGCCCAGGGGGTAAAGAAGTAGCCAAGGCCGATCAGGCTCACCGCACCCTCTGCCATCAGGGTGGCTTGCGCGGTCCCGATCAATCCCAGCCCCAGCCGACCCACCATGATGTAGTTGAGGATGATGTTGAGCACGGCGCCGCTGCTCACCAGCACCATGGCCAGTTTCGGGCGGCCATCGTTGCGCAGCAGATAGGGGACCGCCAGATTGCTGGCCAGTAGCAGGGTACCGCCGCCAATCCAGGTGAGGTAGTCACTCGCCTGTTTCCAGGTCTCGGTGCCCTGTTCTATTCCCAGCCCCAGCAGGATATCGGTGTGGGTGTAATAGAGCAGCATCGGTGCAACGCCCCCGAGTCCGGCCAGCAGCCAGAGGGCGTTGACCAGCGCCTGACGGGCCAGCGTGTCGTTTTTCGCCCCTTGCTGGAAGGAGATGGCGGTGGCGGCCCCCATGCTGATCATGGCAGCCAGACCAATCAGCACCATGATGACCGGATAGACCAAGTTGATCCCGGCGAGGCCAGCGGCACCGACATAGTGGCCGACGAAGATGCCGTCGATGAGGTAGTAGGCCCCCGAGACCAGCATGGCAAGAATGGAGGGGAGGGCGTAAGCCCAGAAGCGACGGGTCATGGCCCGTTGCCGCAGTGTTAAATAGGCAGACATATCTGTTCTCTCGGGGAGTTCGATTATCGAACAGCTAGTCTAGATTAATACTTATTTGGTGATAATAAGGGTTTCACTTGATGAATTGCTGAGTATTACTCACTAATCCGGGGTTTTGGTAGTGCGCCTTGAGCATGTCGATCAGGATGCGCAGCCCGCTGCCCAGCTGATGCCGACTGGGATAGAAGAGGTAGAAACCGGCAAAGGTGGGGCACCAGGGCTCCAGCACGGTGAGCAGTTTCCCTTCCGCGACTTTTTGGCTCACCTCCTCTTCCAGACAGTAGGCGAGCCCCAGCCCCGCCTCGGCGGCGCCCAGATAGAGGGCTGGGGTGCTGGTAGTGAGCGGCCCGGTCACTTCGATCTCCAGCATGGTGCCATGGGCGGCAAAGGCCCAGCGATAGTGGTGGTGCGGGGTGAGGCGATATCCGATGCAGGCGTGGCGGCTCAGCTCGCTTGGGTGTTCCGGCGTACCGTGCTCCGCCAGATAGGTCGGGGAGCCCACCACCAGATAACGCTGGGGCGGGCCGAGGGGGATGCCGATCATCTCCTTGGGCAGCAGATCGCCATAAAAGAGCGCGGCATCGTAACCATCTTCAATCAGCCGGGGCATCAGCTCCTGCTCCACTACCTCCACCTGCATCCGCGGATAACGGGCCAGATAGTCGATCAGCACTGGTGCCAGCAGGCTGTCGATGGCGCCGCGGGGGGCGCAGAGCTTGAGCCTTCCCACCGGTTCATCGCTGTTGCGGGCCAGCTCGCAAAGCGCCTCTTCAAGAGTATTGAGGGTGGGGAGCAGCTGCTTGAGCAGCCGCTGGCCCGCTTCGGTCGGTACCACGGCGCGGGTGCTGCGGTTGAGCAGCCGCACCCCCAGACGGGCTTCCAGCCCCTTCAGGCTATGGCTGAGGGCGGAAGCGGAGACCCCGAGTTCGAGGGCGGCCTTGCTGAAACTGCGGTGACGGGCGACGGCGGCAAACACCGCCAGTTCGGCGAGATCGGTACGGGTAATGGTCATCATCAATCAACAAAAAGGCGTGAGTCACAAGGGTACGCCAAGGCCATGCTGCATACAATCCGCGCTAAACGGGTGGCTTGTTGCAAATATGTAGCTGCTCGCAGGCCATTGATTCCAGTGAAACTAAGTTGAATTGTTAAAAAAAACTCACAATAAGGCGCTTTGAGTGTGATCTTGGTCGCCCGAAAGGCGACCAAAATCAAACTTTGGTTGATTAATTCAAAAAAACGCTGTGATTAATAAGGGCATTTAATTAAAGTCAGCCCATCAAGAGTGGCGCACGTTAATCGGTTGTTAAGTGAGACGGGCGCCGACCCTCAGGGTCAAAATCTCGCACTGTTGTTTGTTGCAATCCTGTTGTCACAAGGAGTGATGGCCAGGTTGCCGGGGGGCGAGAGGTTAATATCAAGGATGGACAGCAGGCGTTCCAGGGAGATGGAACCGGGCCAAGGCCCGACCAAACAAGAATCCCATTTTCCTAGATGACAGGAACAACGTATGTCTGACATGAATATTGCAGCTGATGGTCGTTTAGCCAGCAACACCTCCCGCGGCGTCAACAAGGCCGATGTGGTCTGGATGCTGGGTCTGTACGGTACCGCGATCGGTGCCGGTGTGCTCTTCCTGCCAATCAACGCCGGTGTAGGTGGCCTGTGGCCGCTGGTTGCCATGTTGATCCTGGCGCTGCCGCTGACTTTCTTTGCTCACCGTGGTCTGACCCGCTTCGTGCTGTCCGGCTCTACCCGTGATGGCGACATCACTGAAGTAGTAGAAGAGCACTTCGGCAAGACCGCAGGCAAATTCATCACCCTGCTCTACTTCTTTGCCATCTACCCGATCGTGCTGATGTATTCAGTCGCCATCACCAACACCGTCGAGAGCGTGATTGTTCACCAGCTGGGCATGTCTGCACCTCCCCGTGCCGTTCTGTCACTGGCCCTGATCCTCGGTTTGATGGCGGTTGTTCGTCTGGGCGGCCAGGTTATCGTCAAAGCGATGAGCGTGCTGGTATTCCCGTTCGTACTCACCCTGATGGGTCTGGCGTTCTACCTGATCCCGCACTGGAACGGTGCCATCATCACTGAAGCTCCGGCCCTGTCCGACGCCTTCAACGGTGACTTCATCAAGACCCTGTGGCTGGCTATCCCGGTAATGGTGTTCTCCTTCAACCACTCCCCGATCATCTCCTCCTTCGCGGTGGACAACAAAGGTCGTTACGGTGAAGGTGCCGAGAAGAAGTGCAGCAACATCCTGCTGGGCGCCCACGTCATGATGGTGATGACCGTTATGTTCTTCGTATTCAGCTGCGTACTGAGCCTCTCCCCGGCTGACTTGGCTGCTGCCAAAGAACAGAACATCTCCATCCTGTCCTACCTGGCCAACCACTTCGATAACCCGGTTATCGGTACTGTGGCTCCGCTGATCGCCATGGTTGCCATCAGCAAATCCTTCCTGGGTCACTACCTGGGTGCGCAAGAAGGCATGAACGGCCTGATGGCCAAGGCGCTGCGCGAGAAGGGCAAGAACGTTGACACCAAGCAACTGAACAAAGTCACTGCCGTGTTCATGATCCTGACCACCTGGGCCATCGCCACCATCAACCCGAGCATCCTCGGCATGATTGAAGACCTGGGCGGCCCGATCATCGCAATGCTGCTGTTCCTGATGCCGATGTACGCCATCACCAAGGTTCCGGCCATGCGCAAATACGCTGGCAACATCAGCAACGGCTTCGTGACCATCATCGGCCTGATCGCCATGTCCGGTATCATCTACAAGCTGATTGCCTGATAACTCCGGTTACCAAGTTGAATGAAGAAGCCGCCTCGCAAGAGGCGGCTTTTTTATGGCTTTTTGGGGCGGCGAGCGGATGCGGTATCGCTACTTCATCAGCTTCTTCACCTCGTCACTGGCCAGCGCCTTGTTGAATTTGTCCCGCGCCTCTTTCCCCTTGGCGGAGTTGGTAAAGCAGACGTGGAGGGATTTGTCCTCGAGGATCTTGCCGTTGAAGCCGAGGTTGGCGGCAACGTCCTTGAGCTGGGGATCGCTTTCCAGCAGATAGGTCATCACATTCTGGTCGATAACCGCCAGATCGAGCCGACCATTGCCCAGTTTCAGCAGGTTTTGGCTGTCCGAGCTGGTGGCGTCGGCCGAGAGCGCCTTGCTGGCCACCTTTTCGTCAAACTCGGTGGTATTCACATAGCCGGTGACGACACCAATTTTCTTGCCCTTGAGGTCATCAAGGGTCTGCCAGGTGACCGGCTGATCGGCTCGCTGGGCAAAGCCGAGAGGGCCGTTACCTATGGGGTCGGAGAAGAGGCAGCTGCTCTTGGGGTCGAGATACTCGGGGAAATAACCCAGTACCTCGGGGTTGTTGGTCGCCTCGTCCACGGCCCGTTGCCAGGGATAGAACTTGATGGTCAGCGGGTCGCCAGCCAGGGCAAAGGCTGCGGTCACCACCTGACTGCTCTTGCCCTGCTCAGGGAGGCTGGCGCTGGTGTAAGGGGGCCATTCAAGGCTGGTCAACACTGCCGCCTGAGCGGCCGACATGCCGAACAAGGGAAGAGTGGCCAGGGCGAGGTGCTTCCATTTCAGGCTCATAGAGATAACTCCTTGTGGTCAAACACCCCTTAAAGATAGCCCCCGGTGTCGATTGCGGATGCCGGCCATGGCTGACCGGCATCCGTGCCATCTATTTATTGTCGATATTCTCCGACTGCCAGAGGGCATAGCCCTTGCCGGAGGCCGTGGTGGGCAGATCAATCTGCATCAGGTCGTTGCCGATGACGAAGGGGCCCGTGTAGCGGGCGCGCAGATCCTGCGCCAGATCTTTGACCCTGATCTTGCCGTTGAGGCCGATATGGCTGAACACGGTCAGCGCCGGTTTGGCTTCGTTCATTACCCGGGCCGCCTGCTCGGGGGAGGCGAGGTGACCGGCGATCGCCTTGTAGCCGGGGTTGGCCTTCATCTGTTCGGCAGAGGTCATGGAGACGCAGTGCACCAGCAGGTCGGCCCCTTTGGCCTGCTTCACCACTTCGGGGGTGTAGCGGGTATCGCCGGAGAGCACCACGCTGTGGCCGTGATAGTCGATGCGATAGCCGAATGACGGCTTGATGTTGACCCCGTGGTCGTTGTCAAAGGCGGTTACCTTGACCCCGTCCTGGTTGTAGATCACCCCGGCGGTGACCTCGTGGCTGTTGATCTCCACCCCGTCCAGCGGCGTTCCCTCATCCTTGACCCGGGTGGCGATGTCGGTGGCGTAGGCCTGCTGCAAGCCACGGGCGAGAGCTGTGGTGCCTTTGGGGCCGTAGAGTTCCATCGGCGCGTGGCGCTGGCCATAGGCCGGTTGCAGCCAGCCGGTCAGCCAGAGATCCGCCAGCCCGTTGGTGTGGTCGGAGTGAAAGTGGGTGAGGAAGAAGGCGTTGACCCGGCCGATGGGGATATGCAGCTGCCACAGGCGAGTGGCGGAGTTGCGGCCAAAATCGAACACCAGCTTCTGGTTGCCCGCCTCGACCAGAGTGCTGTAGCCGCCCCGGCTGATCTGGGGCACCGGAGTGCCGGTGCCGAGCAGGCTGACCCGAAAGATATCGGGCCGGGCTTGAGTTGCTGAGGCAGGGGCATGGTCGTGGTTGCTGATAAAGCTGCTCTCGGCAGCCTGACTGGCGCCGCTCGCCAGTAGACCGACCAGCAGGGCGGCCAGATAGGTGCTTTTCATGGGAATTTATCCTGTGGGGGAGGGATGGCATCACTGTATTGGTAACTAAAGGTTGAATAAATTGGCTAAAATCCATTTCTTACTAAACTTTTGGTTGTGAATCAGGGCCCTGGTCGCGGGCCAAACGGCCTTGAAACGGGAAAAAAGGAGGGGTTGTGGACCGATTGACCAGCATGCGTATCTTCATCCGGGTGGTGGATCTCGGCTCCTACAGCGCGGTGGCGAGCGAAGAGGGGATCAGCGCCCAGATGGTGGGCAAGCATGTGCTGGGACTGGAGCAGTGGCTGGGGGGCAAGCTGTTTCACAAGACCACCCGCCAGCAGACCCTGACAGAGCTGGGCCAGCTTTTTCTCGCTCGCTGCCAGCGGGTACTGGAGGAGCTGGCACTGACCGAGTCGCTCACCCAGAACCTGCTGGCCGAGCCGGCCGGACGGCTGCGCATCGCCGCTCCCCTCAGCTTTGGCCACCACCGGCTGGTGCCGCTGCTGCCCGCTTTTCTCGACCGCTACCCCAAGCTGGATCTGGATCTGCAGCTCACTCCGCGCTGGGTCGATCTGGTGGAGGAGGGATTCGATGCCGCCATTCGCACCCTGCGCCCGCAGGATGAGGCATTCATTGCCCGTCCGCTGCTGACCCAGCACTACCGTCTCTGCGCGGCCCCCGACTACCTCAATCGCCACGGAGTACCCCGTCATCCGGCCGATCTCGCTCGCCACCAGTGCCTGCACGGCAACTGGGGGGAGCACGAGCGCTGGCAGTTTGTCGGGGGCGATGGTCAGAGCGAGGAGGTGCGGGTAGCCTCGCGCCTGCGCATCAATCACTGGCCAGCCTTGTTGACGGCTGCGCTCTCGGGGGCTGGCATCACCTTGCAGCCCGCCGAACAGGTGCGTGAGCATATCGCTGCGGGGCGTCTGCTGCCGCTGCTTGGTCGCTATCAGAGCCCGGCCAAGACCCTCTACTTCATCTATCCGGCGGCGCGGCGGCAGGTGCTCAAAATCACCCTGCTGGGGGATTTTCTGGCCGAGTCCCTGCAAGCTGGGCCCGAGCCCGAATAAAAGGCTGCATATTCTCGCTGCCGCGCTTAACCATCGTGCTTAACAAAGGGGCGGAGCAGGCCTAACATGGCGGGATGTTTTTCTAGTCGGGACAAAAGGATATGTCTGGGTTGAAAAAGGATCTCGGGCTCTGGCAGGGGATGGGGCTGCTCGCCACCTCGCTGCTCGGCACCGGGATCTTCGTGGTACCGGCGACTGCCGCCTCGCTGGCGGGTGGGGCCTCGCTCTGGGCATGGTTGCTGCTGATTGCGCTGGTGCTGCCCATCGCCTTTACCTTCGCTCGCCTCGGCCGTCGCTATCCCCATGCGGGCGGTGCGCCGCACCTGATTGGCCTCGCCTTTGGCAACGGCGCCGAGCGCTTCTCCGCCTTCCTGTTTCTGGCTGTGCTGCCGGTGGGCCTGCCTGCCGCCCTGATGATTGCCGCCGGCTTCTGGCACGCCATGTTCGAGATGGGGGAGTGGACCCTCTGGGCCATCCAGCTGCTGACCCTGCTCGGGGTCTTTCTGCTGGGGCTGCGCGGGGCGCGCTCCTCCTGCAACCTGCAGTTGCTGATCGCGCTGGCCATTTTGGGGCTCACCTTGCTTATCTGGTTCAAGGGGGAGGTGAGCTGGCGCGATGCGGCCCGGCCGCTGCCGAGCGCGGATGAGTGGCCCCCTATGGCCACTGCGCTGGCGGTGATGTTCTGGTGTTTCGTCGGGCTGGAAGCCTTTGCTCATATGGGGGAGGAGTTCAAGCGGCCGGAGCGGGACTACCCCATCGCCCTGCTCGGCGGTGTACTGCTGGCGGGGCTGATCTACTGGGTACACTCGCTGGTGGTGCTCAAATATGGCCTCTACGGCGATGAGGCGAAAAACGCCACCGCCATCCCCTCCCTGCTGGCGCTGCTGTTTGGCCCCACCGCCAAGTGGCTGGTGGCGGTGCTCGGCTACCTCTCCTGCTTTGCCAGCATCAATATCTACATTCAGGGCTTTGCCCGGCTGATCTGGAGCATGGCGCGGGAAGGCAAGTTGCCCCCCTCGCTGGCCGTGCTCACCGCGCGCGGCGCGCCGCTGCGGGCGCTCGGTCTGGTGCTCGCTATCTGTCTGCTCTGCATCACCCTTATCATCTGGCTGCGACTGCCGCTCGATGAGCTGATCCGCTACGCCAACGGCAACTTCGTGCTGGTCTACCTGCTCTGCATGGCGGCGGGCTGGCGCCTGCTCGGCGGGGTGGGCAAGGGGCTGGCGGGGATAAGCGTGCTGCTCTGCGCCCTGGTGCTGGCGGCGCTCGCCACTCAGGTGTTCTATGCGGTGGTGCTGAGTCTTGGCTACGGCGGCTTCTCGTTGTGGCGGCGTCATCTGCGCCGCAGTCGTCAGCAGGATGCGCTCCCGGTAGCGAAGTAACGTCTCCCCGATGGTCGAAGAAATGAGAAAGCCCTGATGTTCAGGGCTTTTTGATTACGGCATATGGGATGTTCATATGAATACTAGTTGGCACGCTATTTGCCGAAAAGTGCGGTGTCGGATCAACTCAACGGCGATTTATAGCCAAAAAAAGTGGGATCCAGCTCCCGTTTTGCTTAAAGTGATCCCTTCCGATCCCGGTGGTCGGAATGCCCGCAAGGATGCCCTTCAGACGTAAACAGGATGGCCTGGCCAGACTGACTCTCAGAGATGTGATTGCTTCGGTTCTCTTTTTATCTGTCACCTGTGGTGATAGCGCCTTGTTCCGTTCAGTCAGCCCGGGTTTTGCGTCTCTCTCATCGTGCATTGTCACCATCTGCAGCGAGTGAATCATGAGCGAATCGGTTTTTGAGATCCACGACTGGACCCTGAGCGTTGACGACAACATGTTGTGTCGCCCCGACCGCGAGGTCTACCTCGAACCCAGACTGGTCAATCTGTTGCGGTTTCTGGCCCACAATGCCGGCACCGTGTTTGGCCGCGATGCCCTGATCAACGAGGTGTGGGATGGCGCCGAGGTGACCGATCAGGTGGTGACTCAGTCCATCTTCGAACTGCGCAAGATCCTCAAAGATGGTCGCACCGATGCGACCGACTATATCGTTACCGTGCCCAAGCGCGGCTACAAGTTGGTGGCACCGGTGCGGCCACTACAGGTGGTTTCCGTGGTGATGGCGGACGAGCAGCCCGCGCCCGCGGTCAATACCGCTCTCTCAGGCAACCCGACGCTCTCCGATCTGAGCCCGCCCGCGGCTGAGCAGGATGATGATGATGCACAGCCCAATGTCGCCCCTTTTCCCGCCGGGCCCCTGACCCGCGCCATCTCCACCCATGCCAAGGATGCTCGCAGCCGCTGGAAGATGGTGAGTTTCGATATCTTCGTTGCCATCGTGCTGATCGCCATTGTCAGCATGCTCAGCTACCAGCACACCAGCCCCCAGGTGCATGCCATGCTGGATCCCAATCTGCTGGTGTTCCGCTTTCACTCCGGCATGGATGACAACAACGAGAACGTGCGCCTCGCCGACGGCATTACCCGCGCCCTGATGGGGGAGGTGGCCGTGGCTACGCCGCTGCGGGTGCAGTACGGTGCCACCACTCTGATGGGGGGCATCATGCCCGGCAAGGAGCTGAGTGTGCGGGTCACCCGCCAGCCGCGCGGCACCTATCTCGATCTGGAGTATCGCAATATCAACACCAACCGGGTGCTGTTCAGCCATCAGTACCAGCTCAGTCGCCACAGTGTGCACGGCGTGTTGCAGGCGAGCAGCCAGGATCTGCTGCGCGCCCTCGACCAGCCCGATGCCGAGCCGGGGATGGGCTGGCCGACCGATGATGCCTCCCTGATGGCGATGATGGAGGCGCAGTACTACATCAACAGCCGGGATCCGGTCGCCCTCAAGCGCGGCATCGATCTGCTGGAGCAGGCGCTGATTGCCCATCCGGATCAGCCGCTGCTGCTGGCGGAGCGCTATCTGGCGGGCGAGGCGCTGGCCACCCTGGCGGGTAAATCCGAGAGCGAGCGGCTGCAGGGGATTGGCGCTCATCTCGCCAGCGTGGTGCAAAACAGCGGCGCTCTCCCTGCTCGGGTGTGGGAGGCGTTGACCCTGCAGGCGATCCTCAACGGGCAGCAACAGCAGGCCAACTATCTGCTGGAGAAGGCGGCGAGTCGCGGCCGCTCGGTGCTCTATTACATACTGCAGGGCAAGCTGGCGGAGCTGGATGGCCGCCCCGAGGCGGCGGGGGATGCCTACAGTCAGGCCTTTCTGATGGAGGCGACCGAGCAGACCTATCTGCTCTGCCAGCAGCTCGGTTTCTACAGCAATATGGAGAGCCTCACCCCAGCCCTGTTCAATGCGCTGGGCCAGAGCAAGGTGAAGCTCTTCTAACATCGCAGTTTTGGTTCTCCCTGGGTCGGTGCGGTTGCCGACCTCATCCACAGGCTGCCTTCGGGCGGCCTGTGCGGTTTCTGCTTGTCTCAATCCTGCTTGTTTGCCACCGGGGATAGTCGCTCTGGTGCGGCCCGATTTATCCCCCGCAGCTCCCCACTATCCCCACTATCCCCACTATCCCCACTATCCCCACTTGCCTTTGCCTTGCACGCGGCATTCGCTGCACTCGCGTTTGTTCGGCTTCACGCCGTGTGCAGCTTGTGACATCTGCTCATGGTTGGCGGCGGGATAAGCTGTCTGTCTCGACCCATTTCTCATTGCTTACCGGTTATCGCCGTTGCGCTTTACCTCTGAGTTTGGATTGTGATGAGCCGAGCGAAGGGGAAAGCAGGAGGTGAGCGGCCACTCAGGGTGATGATCAGCAGGGCTTCCAAATGGCCGCAAGGGCAGGGGGGCGTAATGGGAGCTGCTTTATCCCGGGTTTATCTGGTCAAAAATATCAAGACGGCGAGATAAGGGGGTTATCAAGGGGCAGAAATGGGGCGGAAGGATATCAAGGTTTTATCAAGATGGTGGTGTGTCATGATGTCAAGGTGCTGTTTTTAAAGTGTTTTTGTCAAAAATAATGAGGCGGCGAAAAAAGTTGCCTCATATTTTTATCCGTTAGCTGGTCTTTATGTTTTCCGGGGATGAGAGGCCTAGTCTGTGCCCATTCTTTGGCGGGGCGTTCCGCCAAATGTGTATGTGACGACCCGACCTTTTATAGAACCGGAGATCTTATGTCCCTAGATACGAGCAAGAAGATTGGCCTTATCGCCTGTACAGGTGTGGTGGCCGGCAACATGATGGGGAGTGGTATTGCGCTGCTGCCTTCGGCACTGGCCACCATCGGCTCCATCTCTGTCTTTAGCTGGGCAATCTGTCTGGTAGGCGCCATGGGCCTCGCCTTTGTCTTCGCCCGCCTGGCTACCAAGAACCCGCAAGAGGGTGGCCCCATTGCTTACGCTGGCGAGATCTCTCCGGTGTTCGGTTTCCAGACTGGTGTGCTTTATTACCACGCCAACTGGATCGGTAACCTGGCCATCGCCATTACCGGTGTCTCCTACCTCTCGGTCTTCTTCCCCATTCTCAACAGCCCAATTCCGGCTGCCGCAGCCACCATCGCTGCCGTCTGGATCTTCACCTTCGTCAACCTGCTTGGCGGTAGCTGGGTAAGCCGACTCTGTACTCTGGGTCTGGTGCTGATCCTGCTGCCGGTTGTCGGTACTGCGGTGATGGGTTGGGGTCATTTTGATGCCACCGTCTACAGCCAGAACTGGAACACCACCAGCGGCAGCGACCTGCATGCGGTCATCAGCGCCGTGCTGATCTGCCTCTGGTCCTTCGTCGGTGTTGAATCTGCCGCCGTCTCTTCCGGCATGGTGAAGAACCCCAAGCGCACCGTACCGCTTGCCACCATGCTGGGTACTGGTATCGCGGGTGTTATCTACATCCTCTCTACCCAGGTGATCAGCGGCATGTTCCCGGCCGGTGAAGTGGCTGCTTCCGGCGCCCCGTTTGCCATGGCCTCTTCCGCCATCTTCGGTAGCTGGTCTGCGCCGTTTGTTTCTGCCTTCACCGCTCTGGCCTGCTTCACCTCGCTCGGTTCCTGGATGATGCTGGTAGGCGAGGCGGGCAAGCGTGCCGCCAACGACGGCAACTTCCCGAAAATCTACGGTGAAGTGGACAAGAACGGCGTGGCCAAGAAGGGTCTGATCCTGGGCTCCCTCAAGATGACTGCCCTGATGATTGGCCTGACCGCCTTCACCTCCCAGTCCGCTCACGCTGCCGATCTCTTCAACGTGCTGACCACAGATGCGGTGCTGCTGACCATGCTGCCCTACTTCTACTCCAGCATTAACCTCATCCGCTTCGAGGGCATGACCTCCCGCAGCATCGGCGCGATGATCTTCTCCGGTGTGGCCTGTGTCTTCTGTCTGGTGGCCCTGATGGGTGCCAAGGGTTCCAACCTTACCGCTACCTTCGTGGTGTCGCTCATCATCCTGATGTTCTACGCCAAAAAACAGGGTCTGCGTCAGCACGACGCCCTGCTGAGCGAACAACCCAGCAACTAATTCCCCCTTTTATCTTCCGAGCGCTCTTCACTCACCATCCCTGATGGAGAGCGCCCCATTACGTGTGGAGCATCAAGATGAATATCATTGCCATCCTCAACCACCTGGGCGTTTTCTTTAAAGAAGAACCCATTCGCCAGCTGCAAGCCTCCCTCGAGCGCAAGGGTTTCGAGGTTGTTTATCCGGTCGACGTCGCTGACCTGCTGAAACTGATTGAGAAGAACCCCCGCGTTTGCGGCGCCATCTTCGACTGGGACAAATACTCGCTGGGCCTGTGCAAGGAGATCCACGATCGCAACGAGAAGCTGCCGATCTTCGCCTTCGCCAACGACCAGTCCACCCTGGATATTCACCTGACCGACCTGCGTCTGAACGTGCACTTCTTCGAGTACCGTCTCGGCATGGCTGACGACATCGCCCTCAAGATGGGTCAGGCCACTCAGGAGTATCAGGACGCCATCCTGCCGCCGTTCACCAAGGCACTGTTCAAGTACGTGGAAGAGGGTAAATACACCTTCTGTACTCCGGGTCACATGGGCGGTACCGCCTTCCAGATGAGCCCGGCCGGCAGCATCTTCTATGACTTCTATGGCCCGAACGCGTTCAAGGCCGACGTCTCCATCTCCATGCCGGAGCTGGGCTCCCTGCTGGATCACTCAGGTCCGCACAAGGAAGCCGAAGAGTACATCGCCCGTACTTTCAACGCCGATCGCTCCTATATCGTTACCAACGGCACCTCCACTGCCAACAAGATCGTCGGCATGTACTCCGCGCCGGCCGGCAGCACAGTGCTGGTTGACCGCAACTGCCACAAGTCGCTCACTCACCTGATGATGATGAACGACGTGACCCCGATCTACTTCCGTCCGACCCGCAACGCCTACGGCATTCTGGGTGGTATCCCGCAGAGCGAATTTAGCCGCGACACCATCGCTGCCAAGGTTGCCGCGACACCGGGTGCCCAGGCTCCCCGTTACGCCGTGGTCACCAATTCCACCTATGATGGCCTGCTCTACAACACCGGCTTCATCAAGGAAGCGCTGGATACTCCTTACATCCACTTCGACAGTGCCTGGGTGCCTTACACCAACTTCAGCCCGATCTATGAAGGCAAGTGCGGCATGAGCGGTGCAGCGATGCCGGGCAAGGTGTTCTACGAAACCCAGTCCACCCACAAGCTGCTGGCGGCCTTCTCCCAGGCCTCGATGATCCACATCAAGGGTGACGTGGAGGAAGAGACCTTCAACGAAGCCTTCATGATGCACACCTCCACCTCGCCGCAGTACGGCATCGTGGCATCTACCGAGATCTCTGCCGCCATGATGCGTGGCAACACCGGCAAGCGTCTGATCAAGGACTCCATCGATCGCGCCATCTCCTTCCGCAAAGAGATCAAGCGTCTGCGTGATCAGAGCGAAGGCTGGTTCTTCGACGTATGGCAGCCGGACAACATCGACACCGTCGAGTGCTGGAAGCTGGATCCGAAAGATGACTGGCACGGCTTCAAGGACATCGATGACAACCACATGTACCTGGATCCGATCAAGGTCACCCTGCTGACCCCGGGTATGGGTCGTGACGGCCAACTGCTGGAGAAGGGCATTCCTGCTTCACTGGTCTCCAAGTTCCTGGACGAGCGCGGCATCGTGGTCGAGAAGACCGGCCCCTACAACATGCTGTTCCTCTTCTCCATCGGTATCGATCAGTCCAAGGCGATGCAGCTGCTGCGTGCCCTGACCGAGTTCAAGCGTGGTTACGACCTGAACCTGACCATCAAGAGCATACTGCCGAGCCTCTATCGTGAAGACCCGAGCTTCTACGAAGGTATGCGTATCCAGGAGCTGGCGCAGCGCATTCACGAGCTGACCAGCAAGTACCGTCTGCCGGAGCTGATGTTCAAGGCGTTCGACGTACTGCCGGAGATGAAGATGACTCCGCACGCTGCATGGCAGCAAGAGCTGGCCGGCAACGTGGTGGAAGTGCCGCTGCGTGACATGGTTGACCGCATCAGCGCCAACATGATCCTGCCGTACCCGCCGGGAGTACCGCTGGTTCTGCCGGGCGAGATGGTGACCCAGGATTCTCTGCCGGTGCTCGAGTTCCTCGAGATGCTGTGCGAGATCGGTGCCCACTACCCGGGCTTCGAGACCGACATCCACGGCCTCTATCGTCAGGCCGATGGCAGCTACACCGTCAAGGTGCTGCGTTAATCGACAGTGACAACAGTCGAAAGTGACAACAACGGGCCGCAAGGCCCGTTTTTCCCTCCGGAATTCCTGTTCTTATTGCGTGAGTCGCCAACCATGAAGCGAGTGCTCTCCATTCAATCCCACGTAGTCTTTGGCTGTGCCGGCAACAGCGCCGCCGTTTTTCCCATGCGTCGCCTCGGGATCGAGGTGTGGCCGATGAACACGGTGCAGTTCTCCAACCACACCCAATACCGCGAAGGCTGGCAGGGGATGGTGATGCCCGGCGGCCATATCCGTCAGCTGGTAAACGGCCTGGCGGAGATCGGCGTGCTGGCCGAGTGCGATGCGATCTTGAGCGGCTACCTCGGCTCGGCCGAACAGGGGGAGGAGATCCTGGCGGCGGTGGCCCGGCTCAAGGCGATCAATCCGGCCGCCCTCTATTTTTGTGACCCCGTGATGGGTCACCCCGACAAGGGGTGCATAGTGGCACCCGGCGTTGCCGATTTCTTGAAACATCGGGCACTGGCCTGCGCCGATATGCTGGCCCCCAATCTGCTGGAGCTGGAACAGCTCACCGGCCGCGATATCCGCAATGTGCCGGAGGCCATCGAGGCGTGCCAGCAGCTGCGCGCGCAAGGGGTCAAGCTGGTGATGGTCAAGCATCTGGGCAAGGCCGGCTTTGCCATGGACCGCTTCGAGATGCTGCTGGTGTGCGAGGAGGGAACCTTTCATCTCTCTCGCCCACTCTACCCTTTTGCCCGCCACCCCATCGGGGTGGGGGATCTGCTGAGCGCCACCATGCTGGCCAATCTGCTGGCCGGTTGTACCCCGGTAGCTGCGTTCGAGCTTACCAACGCCAGCGTGGATGCCGTGCTGGCTCGCACCTGGCTGGCGGGAGCCTACGAGCTGCAACTGGTGGCGGCCCAGCACGAGATGGCGCTGCCGCAGGTCTCCATTCGGGCGACCCGCCTCTGAGCTGGTTACGCCAACAGCAGAAACAACAAAGCCCTGATCATCAGGGCTTTTTATATTTCAGATTCGGGGAGAGGGCTTAGTCTTGCGGGCTTTTGAGCGCCTTGACCACATCCTCTTTGGGCTCCAGCTCCTTGACCTGATTGAAGATCTCCAGCTCCCCTTGCGGACTGACGGTGTAGGCATCGGCATCCTGATAGCTGCCGCTGCCGGCGCTCTCGATGATGACCACCAGCTCGGGCTGTTTGTCGCCATTCAAATCGACCAGTTTCAGCTCCCGGATAAAGCCGTTACGAGCCATCACCTTGCCATCCTGAAACTCATCCAGTGGAAACTGGGCGTTCTGACCCGAATAGAGTCGCACGTCATAGCTGCCGATGGAGGCGGGCTCACCCACCCCCTGCGCCACCCGGATCACCTGCCCGGAGGGGAGGGTCAGTTGCTTGCTAAATCCCTCTTCGGCTTGTGCTTGCGCCGCCAGCGGCAGGGCCAGCAGTCCTGCCATCATCAATGCTCTGTTCATCTTGCAACCTCTTGCTGTCTCTTGAGTGCAGGCTCCCGGGGAGCCCGCCGTGATGTTGCTACCAGATCTTCACCCGCTTCTGGGGCGGCAGATAGAGCTTGTCCCCCGGCTGGATGTTGAATGCCTCGTAGAAGGCGGGAATGTTCGGCACTACGCCGTTGACCCGGTACTCGGGGGGCGAGTGGGGGTCGGAGCGCAGCAGCATCTGCATCAGCTCGGGACGATACATCCCTTTCCACACCTGCGCCCAGCCGAGGAAGAAGCGCTGTTCGCCGGTGAAGCCATCCAGCACCGGCGCCTCCTTGCCATCCAGCGACAGCTCGTAGGCTTTGTGGGCGATGGTGAGGCCGCCCAGATCGCCGATGTTCTCCCCCAGGGTAAACTGGCCGTTGACGAACTGGCCGTTGATGGGCTCGAAGCGGTTGTACTGGGCCACTAGGCGGCTGGTGCGGAAGCGGAACTCCTTGAGATCTTGCGGCGTCCACCAGTCGCGCATCATGCCGTCGCCGTCGGATTTGGCCCCCTGATCATCAAAACCGTGGCCCATCTCGTGGCCGATCACCCCGCCGATGGCGCCGTAGTTGACCGCATCATCCGCCGTCATGTCGAAGAAGGGGGGCTGCAAAATGGCCGCCGGGAAGACGATCTCGTTGTTGCTCGGGTTGTAGTAGGCGTTCACCGTCTGCGGCGACATGTGCCACTCGTCCCGGTCCACCGGCTTGCCGAGGCGCGCCAGACTGTCTGCGTATTCAAAGGCTTGCGAGCGTTGCAGGTTGCCCACCAGATCATCCGGTTTGATGGTGATGGCGCTGTAATCCTTCCACTTGTCGGGGTAGCCGATCTTGGGGCGGAACTTGGCCAGCTTCTCGAGTGCCTGCGCCTTGGTCTCGGGCGACATCCAGTCGAGCTCCTTGATGCTCTGACCGTAGGCGGTGCGCAGGTTCTCAACCAGCTGCTCCATCCGCTCCTTTGCTGCTGGCGGGAAGTAGCGGGCCACATAGAGCTGGCCGACTGCTTCACCCAGATGATCGTTCAGCACCCCGAGTGCCCGCTCCCAGCTGGCGCGCTGCTTGGGCGTGCCGCTCAATGTGGTGCCGTAGAAGGCAAAGTTGGCGCGGTCGGTCTCGCTGTCGAGATAGGGGGCGTAGTCGGTCAGCAGTTGCCACTTGAGGTAGGCCTGCCAGTCGGCGATGGGGGTCTGGGCCATCACCTGATCCAGCGCGCTCAGATAGGTCGGCTGACCGATGATGAGCTCCGGCTGGCCAGCGATGCCCGCGGCATTGAGATAAGCCTGCCAGTCGAGATGGGGGGCGAGCCGTGCCAGTTCGCTGACGGGGCGCTTGTTGTAGTTCTTCTCCCGATCCCGCAGCGCGACGTTGTCCCACTGGATGGTGGCGAGCCGGGTTTCGAGGGCCAGAATCCGCTTGGCCTTGCCGCTCGGGTCAGACTCTCCGAGGCGGCTCAGCATGGCGGCGATGTGCTGCTGGTACTTCTGGCGCAGGGCCTGGCTGTCGGGATCCTGCTTGAGGTAGTAGTCCCGATCCGGCAGCCCCAGTCCACCTTGATAGAGGTAGACCGCATAGCGGTCGGGGGACTTGGCATCGGCGTCGATCCAGATGCCGAACGGTGCGCCGCCGCCCATGCGGCCCGACTGGGCAAAGGCGCGGGCCAGCGCAGCCTGATCACCGATCCGGTCGATATCGGCCAGCGCCGGTGCCAGCGGGGTGAGCCCCTTGGCGTCACGGCCTGCCTGATCCAGATAGCTGGCGTAGAGATCGCGGATCTGCTGGGTCGGCGTGTCGGTGGCTGCCTCCTGCTTGGCCAGCTCCTCGACCAGCACCCGTACATCGGCGAGGGATTTGTCCCGCAGCATGTAGAAGGCGCCATCGGCGGGACGATCGTCGGGGATCTTGGCGGTGGCGAGCCACTTGCCATTGACGTAGCGGAAGAAGTCATCGCCGGGTTTGACCTGGGTGTCCATATTGGCCAGCGCCAGCCCGGAGTGTTTGGGGGCGTCTTGCGGTGCCTGACTGCAGCCAGCCAGCAGGGCCAGTCCAATCAGGCCAGCCAGTAAGCTTTTCTTATTGTTCATCTTGTTTGATTCCAATTCGGGTTGTTTGCTTCCCTGCCCATCTTCCTTGCTCCAACCGGTTGTGCGACCGCCTTGCGGTCAGCCTGGTGGAGAGGGCGGGCGAGCCTCACTCTAGCAGCAGGGTTGCAGCTTGATAAGCCCGACTCTGCTAAGATCGGCCGGTCCGTTTTGGGGAAGCCTATGATTTCTCATCTTTATTCTCGCTTTTGTCTGACTATGCCAGCGCCGGAAGGTTCCACCGGTCTGCTGGTGGCCTTCAGTGGCGGCCTCGACTCCACCCTGCTGCTGGTGCTGGCGGCGCAGTATGCCCGCCAGCACAGCCTGCCGCTTCGCGCCCTGCACGTGCACCACGGCCTCAGTCCCCATGCCGATGAGTGGGTCGCTCATTGTGAAGCTGTGTGTCAGCAATTGGCGGTGGAGCTGCTGGTCGAGCGGGTGACCCTGATCCGCGGCAATGGCGAGAGTCTGGAGGCGCAGGCCCGCACCGCCCGTTACCAGCGACTGACAGCTAGGATGCGGGAGGGGGAGTGGCTGCTCACCGCCCACCATCAGGACGATCAGCTGGAGACCCTGCTGCTGGCCCTCAAGCGCGGCGCCGGTCTGCGTGGACTGGCGGGGATCCTGCCAAGCCAGCCCTTTGCTGGCGGTCTGCTGCTGCGGCCGCTGCTCGATATGAGTCGTGCCGAGCTGGCCGAGGCGGCGGCGAGCCTCCCCTTTGGCTGGGTGGAGGATGAGAGCAATCAGGACGTGAGTTATGACCGCAACTTTTTGCGCCAGACGCTTATCCCCCAGCTCAAGGCGCGCTGGCCCGCCATGGCCCAGACCGCGGCGCGCAGCATGGCTCTGTGCGCCGAGCAGGAGGCGCTGCTGGATGAACTGGCAGAGAGTGACTGGCAGCTGGCGGGCGAGGGGGAGGCGCTCCATATCGGCCCGCTGCACGCCCTTTCACCCACCCGGCGCAACAACCTGCTGCGCTACTGGATCCGCCGTCAGGGGGGGAGATGCCATCCCGTGAGCAGCTTGCCCGGCTCTGGCAGGAGGTAGCGCTGGCGCGCGGCGATGCCAATCCCCAGCTCAACTGGGGGCGCCAGAGCTGCCGCCGTTTTCAGGAGCGGCTCTATCTGGTGAGCCCTGATCTGCAACCTTGCCATCAGGTATTGCCGTTGACCGTGGGTGAGCCGCTGACCCTGCCGGACGGGTTGGGTGAGCTGGTGGTGCGCATTGCGGAGCACGGCGAGGATCGGCTGCGTTCCCCCCGAGCGGATAAGCCTCTCTCGGTGCGTTTTCAGGTGGCGCCCGGGATCCCCCTCAAACCGGTGGGGCGAAGCGGCAGTCGGCGGATGAAGAAGCTGCTGCAGGAGTATGGCGTGCCTTCGTGGCAGCGGGGGCGCATCCCCATCCTCTACTATGGCGAGCAGGTAGCGGCGGTGGTGGGGCTCTTTGTCTGCGACGGTTTTATGGCGCAGGGGGCCGGGCTGGTCTGTCACTGGCAGGGGGGCGGTGCAGCTCCGGTTTTGCCCGAGCAGGATCTTGCCTGAGGTGATCTCGGTGTGAGGGGGGATTAGCCCCAAAAAAAGAAGCTCCGGTCACATGGCGCGCATGTGCCGGAGCAAAGAAGAGTTCGGGATTATTCGTTAGGGCTGGCCTTGCCGGCTTTTTTGCGGGCGTAGAGGTGACTGTCGGCCGCCTCGTAGAGGCTCGGCACATCGACCCCGGATTGCCAGCTGGCGGCGCCAAGGCTGCATCCGACCGAGAAGGTGCTGAGCTCCTTGTTGGTCATCAACATATGCTGCAGTCGCAGCCAGACCGGGCGCCACGCCTCGGGTTCGGCCGGTTGCAGCAGCAGGGCAAATTCATCTCCCCCGAGCCGGAAGGCTTGATCCGTGCTGCGGATACACCCCTTGAGCAGCTGGGCGAAGCGGCTCAGCACCAGATCCCCCACCGGATGGCCCCAGGTGTCATTGATCTGCTTGAAGCGATCGAGATCCAGCAGCACCAGCACCAGACCGTGGGGCTCTCGGCTGTGCTGCTCGATGGCGCGGCCGATGGCCTCGTCAAAGTAGGAGCGGTTGCCAAGGCCGGTCAGGTGATCGAGCCGGACCAGCTGATCCAGTTTTTCCAGCCGCAGATAGAGGGGGAGCAGCAGGCAGAGCAGCTGATGGTATTGCATCAGTGCCCGTTGCTGACTGCCGCTCAGCGGATGTTCCAGCTCGTAGTGAAGTTGGCCGAGCAGCTGGCCGTGCTGGCCGCGCAGCTCGAACGGATAGTTGTGCAGGTTGAGGGTGGCCAGCGGCGGGTGCTGGATCAGCACATGGGGCTGGCCACAATCGAGGTAGAGACCGTGGATCCTGACAATTCTTGCCGCACGATCGGCAAAAGTTGTCAGCAGACCGCCGAGATCGCTCTGCCCCAACAACTGCTCGAGCAACTGGTTGCGTTCAACGCTGGGCAACGGCGTGAGCCGCTCCATCTGGCGAACCCACTGCTCGATGCCATGGCTAAAGCCATTAAGTGACGACGTATTTTCCATGGTCTTCCACCTGTAACACCTGACTACTGTCTCCTCCCTGCAATTGGCATGCCCAATATATCTTTCCTGCCCGCCAGATCGGCTGACTAAGCTTAAGTCGATAAAAGGAGAGGAAAATTTGTACACCGATCTGTTGATCCTGCTGTTCGCCGCCGTCCTGCTGGTGGCAACTTTCCGGCGCCTCGGCTTGCCGGTCATCCTCGCCTACCTGATTGCCGGCGTCTTGCTCGGCCCCCACGGGCTGGCGGTGATCACCGGCCAGTCGATCATGCAGACCATTGCCGAGCTGGGGATCGTCTTTCTGATGTTCTCGCTGGGGCTGGAGTTCTCCCTGCCGAAATTACTGGCGATGCGTCGGTTGGTGCTGGGGGTGGGGATGTTGCAGGTGCTGCTCACGTCACTGCTCTTCTTCGCCATCGGCTGGTGGTGGGGGCTGGGTCTGGCCCAGTCGCTGGTGGTGGCGGGAACGTTGGCACTCTCCTCCACGGCTGTGGTGATCAAGCAGCTCGGCGAGCAGAAGCAGCTCCACACCCGCCGCGCCCAGCTGGGGGTGAGCGTGCTGCTGTTTCAGGATCTGGCGGTGGTGCCCCTGCTGGTGATGATCCCGATCCTCGCCCAGCCGGAAGTGCAAGGGAGCGCCCTGGCCGCCGAGATCGCCTGGGCCACCCTCAAGGGGCTGTTTGCCCTCTTCACTCTGCTGGCGGTCGGTAAGTGGTTGCTGCCGCTGCTGTTTCACGAGGTGGCGCGGGCCCGCTCCGACGAGCTTTTTGTGCTGAGCGCCCTGCTGGTGGCGCTGCTGGCCGCCTACATGACCCATTCGCTGGGGCTGTCGATGGCGCTGGGGGCGTTTCTGGCGGGGATGATGCTGGGGGAGTCCCACTACCGTCATCAGCTTGAGGTAGACATCAAGCCCTTTCGCGATGTGCTGATGGGGCTCTTCTTTATCACCATCGGCATGGCCATGGAGTGGGAGCTGGTGGCGCGGGCTTGGTGGCAGGTACTGATCTGCGTGGTGTTGCTGGTGCTGTGCAAATCCCTACTGGTGCTGCTGGCCGGGCGGCTGATGGGGGAGCGAAAGCGCGACAGCATGGCCGCCGGCATCATGCTCAGTCAGGTGGGGGAGTTCGGCTTCGTGCTGCTGGCGCTGGCGCTCCACCACGGCTTGCTGGATCAGCAACTGGTCTCCCTGCTGATCGGCATCGGCATCATCTCCATCGCCATGACCCCCTGGCTGGTGACCCAGGCCCATTCGCTGGCCCGCAGCCTGACCGATCCGGCGCTGCTGACCCGCTCCGAGGTGGCCCAGTCGGGCCTGAGCAAAAACCAGCATGTCATCATCGCCGGGTTTGGCCGGGCCGGGCAGACCTGTGCCCGTTTCCTCAAAATCGAAGAGATCCCCTTTCTGGCCCTCGATCTCGACCCCGAGCGGGTGAGCGAGGCCAAGCTGGCGGGGGAGCAGGTGGCCTTCGGCGATGCCAGCCGCCGCGATATTCTGCTGGCTGCCGGGCTGCTGCGGGCACGGCTGGTGATCATCACCTTCGATGATCGCAAGCGGGTGGAGGCGATGCTGGCACTGATCCGCGAACTGGCGGGGGATCTCAAGGTGCTGGTGCGTACCCGGGATGACAGTTTTCTGGAGCAGTACAAGCAGGCGGGGGCGTTTGAGGTGATCCCCGAATCCCAGGAAGGGGCCCTGATGCTGGTCTCCCACCTGCTGCTCAACTGCGATATCCCAATTGGCCGGGTGATCCGTCGGATGGAGCTGGAGCGCAGCAGCCAGTATCGCTTCCTGCACGGCTTCTACTGGGGGGATCAAAGCGCCAGCAATCTGGAGGCAGATCAGCTGCTTGAACGCCTCCATCCGTTGTTGTTGCACGATCAGGCGTGGGCGGTAGGCC
The DNA here is from genome assembly GCF_051919525.1 of Aeromonas sp. 6P. Taxonomy (NCBI): domain Bacteria; kingdom Pseudomonadati; phylum Pseudomonadota; class Gammaproteobacteria; order Aeromonadales; family Aeromonadaceae; genus Aeromonas; species Aeromonas sp. 6P. The sequence continues at coordinate 1,101,241 of NZ_JBQBEO010000002.1, forward strand.
GTGAAGTGCGCGAGTTGCCGCTTGATGAGGTGCGGATCAAGGAGGTACAGCGCGGGGATCAGAGTCTGGAGCCCAGACCCGAGCTGGTGCTGGCGGCTGGGGATCGGCTGATCCTGTTTGGTACCGTGGTGGCGATGGAGCAGGCGGAGCAGCGTTTGCTGGAGGGGCGCTGAGTCCCCTCGCACTCATCGGCCGCCCCCTTTACTCCCGCTCTTTTGGTAGCCCTTCGATATCGAGGAAGGCGACGACGCGCTCCCGCTCCCTCAGGGTGTCCTGATAGCCCAGCTTGATCAGCTGCTGACAATAACCCGGATAGAACATCAAAAAGCTGGCCAGACTGCTGGTCTCATCCCCCTTCACACCCAGCACCCGCAACAGGCGGCGCAACTTTAGCGGCAGTTTGCGCAGGTAGGCCAGTGCGATGGTGTCGAGATCCTGACTCGGTTTTAGCACGCAGGTCTCCACCCGCTTCAGCTTGAGGCGATTGCGCTCCCGCTCAGGGATCAGATCCAGAGTCTGGTTGATGCGCCACAGCCGCTCCAGATCGGAGTTGAGAGTGTCGGTAAAGACGGTATCGAGCAGATGGCTGGCGATATTGGAGCTGGTGAGATGACCGTGGTGATGGGTCGGCGCCGAGTGGGCTGGCGGATCCAGGGTGATCAGCAGGATCCGCTCCGCACCCAGATGGATGGCGGGGCTGAGCGGGCTCAGCTGGTGGATGGATCCGTCGCCGTAGAACTTCTCGCCGATCCGGGTGGCCGGAAAGACGAAGGGCAATGCCGAGGAGGCGAGCAGGTGCTCAGATGTAAGCACGGTGCGTACCCCGCGCCGTCTGGCTCGCTCCCAAGGATGGTGGTCGGCTCGCCCTTGAAAGAAGGTTGTGGAGAGGCCGTCATCGTAATCCGATGCCGTGATGGCCAGCGCCTCCAGACTGCCGTAGAGGATGTTGTCATCGATGCGGTGATAGTCGATGAGCTGATCCAGCAGGCGGTGCAGCGGCGCGTTGTCAAAGAGGTGAAAGGCGTGGTTGGTGTGGGGATTGATCAGCCCTGCCGACCCTTCGTACATCAACCGCCACAGCAGGCGCCCCGGGTGAAAATCGAAGATGTGGTGAGTCTCGAAACGGCGCCAGACCCACTCCAGCTTGCGCACCCCCAGATGGAAGCAGGAGGCGTAGCAGGCGAGCGCGGTGACATTGATAGCCCCCGCCGAGGTGCCACACAGGATGGGAAAAGGGATGCCGAGATTGCGCGGGTAGAGCTCCGCAATCGCCTTGAGGGCGCCGACCTGATAGGCGGCGCGAGCACCGCCACCGGTGAGCAACAACGCTGTATTGGGTCTGGCCATATGCTGGCGCCTTATCGTGTTCTGACAAGAATGTTCCCACTGACAAGTTAACTATAAGGCGCTGTATCAAATATAAAAACGGGCGTTCGCCCGTTTTTTTCATGGCCCCGTGTCAAAGGGCGCGGTGAGGATTTTCCGGTCGCGCCAGCTGATCGAAGGCGGCGAATACCGGGGCGCTGGCGAGGATGCGACCGTGGCCCAGTCCCCGGGTGCTCACCAGCCGGGTATGACCATCCTGACTGGCCCTCAAGGAATCGCCGTGCGGGGCAAATCTGTCCTCCTCGTCGTGCACGATTATCGCCGCGCCGCTGCGACTGGCGAGGCGACCCAGTGGATCGACCGTGCTCAAGGGGTGCTGGTACTCCTGCTCAATCTCCTTGACCACCGCATCGAACAACCGGATGGAGTAGCCGGAGCGCGCCACCATGCCGTAGAGCTGGGGCACATAGTCGAGCACCGGCGAAATCAACAGCAGCGGCAGGGTATCGATACCCGCCTGACGGCTGGAGAGGGTGACGGCGCCTCCCATGCTGTGGGCGATGACCCCGTGCAGCGGGCCTACTTCGCTGGCCAGCTTGGTCGCCAGCTCGTCGAAGGCGCGCACGAAACGGGGCAGGTGGCCTGTGTTGCCTGCGCTCTGGCCGTGGGCCGGATGATCGTAGGCAATGGCGGTGAAACCCTGCGCAGCGATATGGCTCATCAGCGGATAGAACTGGCTGGCGCTGCCGGACCAGCCGTGCATCAGCAGCCACAGCGGCCCCTGACCTAGCCGATAGCTCATCAATACCCCTTCGCTGGTATGGACGGCCTGCTTCACCAGACCGGCTGGTTCGTGGCCACCGCGCTGGTTGCGTTGGGGGGTGAGCAGCAACTTGCTGGCGGTGCGCTTGGCATGGGTGGGGGCGAGTCTGTGGTGCAACCGGGTGCCGATCCCCAGCAGCCATTTGCTCGGGCTGAAGCGGCGGGTGTTGAAGTAGATCTTGCTGCTCATGGTCATCCTGTGGTTTTTATGTGCGAACGGTCGTGCTTTTTTGTTGGTTTTTAAAAATTAGTGTTGAACGGATGCCAAAACATCAGCGCCAGCTGGCGAGCAGAGCATCCACCTCGGGCCAGAAGTGGCGGGCCGGATCCTGACACAGTTCGAGATCGTTGAACACCTGATCCGCCAGATAGAGGCCATAGAGGCGGTAAACGGCGCGCCAGGGATCCATCTCCTGTCGCCACTCGCCTGCGGCCTGACCCTGCACTACCTGACGGGCCAGATAGTCGAGCCAGAAGCGCACCAGTTGCCGGGCGGCTTGCTGCACAGGGCTCTTTTGCTCATGGCCATCCTGCACCGAGGTCCAGGCGTCGAGGAACATGCAGCGTCCGGCGAAGCAGTGGTTCCAAGCCTGCCAGGCACGCAGCAGGGCGATCAGCTTGTCGTGCTGGCTATGGTGCTCCTGCTGGCGTACCGGCTGGATCACCCGCAGCCGGAACACCTCGGCGGCGTACTCCAGCACGGCGATCTGCAGATTGTCGCGGGATTGAAAGTGGGCAAACAGGCCGCTTTTCGACATCTCGCAGGCGCTGGCCAGCGAGCCTATGGTCAGGCTCTCCAGCCCTTGCTGGCTCGCCTGCTCGAAGGCAGTCTGCAAAATGTTTTCCCGGGTCAGGCGCCCCTTGCTCATCATTATCTCCTCGTTGGCGCTGGCAGCATAAAGTACGATCGTGCTAATTGTCGAGCAACAAATAGCCAACATGGCTGGCTATGTCGTCTCGCGCGAGTCACTGCGCGCGGGTTTCAGCTCTCCTTGATATCGAGCTGTTGCAGGGCGATAACCGCCTGAGTGCGGTTCTTGACGCCCAGTTTTCTGAAGATGGCGGTGATATGGGCCTTGATGGTGGCCTCGGAGACGTTGAGCTCCCAAGCGATCTGTTTGTTGAGGCTGCCATCGCGCAGCATGATCAGTACCTTGTATTGCTGGGGGGTGAGGCTGGCCAGCTTGCTGGCGAAATCGGGGCCATCTTCCGATTCGGGATGGAGCGAGATGCCTTCCGGCACCCAGTTATCCCCCCCGATCACCGTATTGAGGGCGTTGACCAGCTCCTTCATCGGTACCGACTTGGGAATAAAGCCGAGCGCCCCAAGCCGCAATACCTGCTGGATGATGGCCGCATCTTCCGAGGCGGAGACCACCACGATGGGCAGGTCGGGATACTGGCCGCGCAGGTGGGCCAGCCCCTCGAATCCATTGGCTCCCGGCATCTTGAGATCGAGCAGCAACAGGTCAACTTCGGGGTGCTCGCCGAGCAGGCTGGTCAGGCTGTCGATGGAGTCCGCTTCCAGCAATTGAGCGTCGTTGATGGCCATGTGCACCGCTTGGTAAAGGGCGCCCCGAAACAGGGGGTGGTCATCTGCGATGACGATGGTAAATTGGCTGTCCATATTTCGGTTAATGGCTCACATTGTTGCTAACTGATTGTTTTGAAAAATCAAACTAGCATCGCTCACCAAGAGGGTCAAACCCGCCGGTGCGCAAATGTGAAGCGACCATCGGATGTTTTGCCATCAGGGCAGATCGGCCGGTCGCAGGCAACTCATGCAGGAGGCAACAAATGGGTTCCTTGGTATTGGCGGTGGGCACCGGCTCCACCTGGGCGATGCGGGCTGCACTGGTGCTCGCCATGAGCGGGCTGACGTGGCAGGAGCAGGTGTTCGATCTGGAGGATGCCAAGTCGCTGGCCCGGCTCAAGCGGCTGGCACCGGCCGGTCTGGTGCCCTGGCTCGAACACAACGGCGTGCGGGTTCACGACTCGCTGGCCATCGCCGAATATGTTCACGAGCTCTGTCCCGACCGCCAGCTCTATCCTGTTTCGCTGGCCGAGCGGGCGCTGGCTCGCAGTCTCTGCGCCGAGTTACACGCGGGATTTCGGCAGATCCGTTCTCTGCTCCCCTTCTTTCTTGCGGCGCCAACCCGTATCGATCCCCCGGTGGAGGCGGTCGGCGAGCTGGCTCGCTTGCAGGGGAGCTGGTCGCAGGCGCGGGGCCCCTTCTACTTTGGCGAGGCGGGCATTGTCGATGCCTTCTATGCGGTGATGGCCTATCGGTTGGCCAGCTATGGCATCCAGTTGCCCGGTCAGGCCGGAGCCTATCAGCAGGCGCTGCTCTCTTGGCCCCTGTGGCAGGAGACTCTGCTCAAGGCGCGGTTGCAGTGGCCGGTGGCGGCGCGCCAGTCACAGTGAGCCTTGGCAGATAGATAAACGAGAGAGGGGAGCCAGTGGCTCCCCTCTCTGTTGCTGGTGAATGTGGCTCAAGAGTTACTTCTGCCGACCGGCAAAGACCACCACCACCTTGTCATCCCCCTTCTCCCGCACGAAGGCGTAGGGGGCATCCGAGAGTTTCTGGTGACTGCCTGCCGCAATGGCCGGATGGGCGTCGCGGAACTGGCCCAGTTGCTGCCAGTGCTTGACCAGCTCAGCCTTGTCTCCGCTGGCCAGCTCCTGCCAGTTCATGTCCGAGCGCAACGCCTGATCGAACACCCCTCCATCCTTGGCCAGCCCCCGGCCGGACTCGTCGCCGTAGTAGAGCTGGATGCCGCCCGGCAGCAGCATAAAGCTGTTGGCGACCCGGCGCTGTAGCGGCACATCCTGATAGTCGCCAAAGAACAGCTTGGTGTCGTGGGAGCTGATGTAGCTCAACACGTTGAACTCGGGATCCTGATTGATGCGACTGGCGTAGCTGGCATAGGTGGGCTCGGCGCTGGCCATGCACTGGGCCTGTGACAGTGCGAACTCGCGCTGATAGTCGAAGTTGATCAGGGAGTCGAAACCGTTCTGATACCAGAAATCCTTGGCTACCCCGTGATCCCACACCTCACCCACCATGTAGAAGGGCAGATCGTCGAGGGCCTTGCCCGGGTTGGCTGTCTTCCACTCCTTGAGCGCAGCGGTGCCCGCCTGCTTGAGCTTGGCCCACACTTCGGGCTCCAGATGCTTGACGGTGTCGGCGCGGAAGCCGTCGATGCCAAAGCGGCGCACCCAGTCGGTGTGCCAGGCGATCAGGTAGTCGCTCACGGTGGCGTTGGGCAGCGCCTTGGCCTTGGTATCTTTTTTTGCCGCCAGCAACGGCGGCAGCCCTACCGGTTTGGTCGATTCGGTGAGAAAGTCCGGCAGCCCCGCCACCGAGCCGGTCACATCGTCGGTGCCTGGCTGTGGGTAGTCGGGCAGACCGGCGCGCACCCAGTCACCACTCCACCACTTGTTCCACGCGGGTGATTGATAGTCGATGAACTGGTTGTAGCCATGCCAGTTGAGACCGCCGCTCGGGCGCCACTGGTTCCAGACGGTCGGCAGTTTGCTGCTGTTCTGAGTTAGCTCGGTGAGCCCCAGATCTTGCAAGTCGGCGAGGGTAGCGTAACCGGCGTGGTTCATCACCACGTCGAGGATGATCCGCATGCCGCGCTTGTGGGCCTCGTCCACCAGGGTTTTCAGGCTCTCTTCATTGCCGTAGTTGGGGTCAATCTTGGTGAAGTCGAGCGCCCAGTAGCCGTGGTAGGCGTAGAAGGGGAAGTTGCCCTGCTCGCCACCGCCGATAAAGCCGTGCACCTGCTCCACCATGGGGGTGATCCAGATGGCGTTCATGCCGAGGCTCTTGATGTAGTCGAGCTTCTCGGTCAGCCCCTTGAAGTCACCGCCGTGCCAGGTGGCTACCTCATCCTGACCATCCTTCTGGCGGCCGAAGCTGTGGTCGTTGGCGGGGTCGCCGTTGTGGAAGCGATCGGTCAGCAGGAAATAGACGCTCGCCTGATCCCAGCTGAACGGTGCTGGCTTGGCCGCCTTGACCGGTTCGAGCAGCAGCAGGCCACCGCTCTCTTTGCTCGGGGTCAGGGTCAGCTTGCCCTGTTTGACCACCGCCTCCTGTTTCGAGTAGGCATCCCTCAGTCGGGTACCCTCGGGCCAGACCCCTTTGAGCGACACAGTGACCGGGCCGCCATCCCAGCTGATGCAGGGCTCTTCTGGTGGCTGGCGCTTGAACTCGCTCTTCTTGGTCGCCCGCAGCACCTTGAGGCTGGGGGTATCCGGGTTGAAGGTGAACTGATACTCCCCGGCCAGCATCACCCGAAGGGTAAAGCTCTGATCCTTGCTGCATTTGTCCATGGGCTGGGCGGTGCCGAAGGGGAGCGGCTTGCTCTCGCTCGGGCCAAAGCTGGTACCGCAACTGTTGTCTGCGTCGCTGATGCGGATCTGGTGGCTCCCCTTAGCGAGCGTGTGGGTCAGCTCCACCATGCCCTTATCCAGCGCGATCGGGGTCGCGACCGGTTGACCATCCACATAGAGGTGAACCTCGGGGGCGGCCATCGCCTGTGGGGTGAACAGAGGGGCGGCCAGCAGGGCGAGCCAGAGAGGGGATAAGTGATGAGCACGACGCATAAGCCATTCCTTGAGCAGGGCAGTTCGGACAAGGGACCATTCTAGGAGCAGCAAAGCGCGCCTTGGATCGGCAAAATGCCGATTTGTGACTTCAGTTCAAATGGTTACGTTTTCAAGCCGAGGAAAGTGTGACGGAGAGGAGATGGGACGCTCTGTCGATAAAAATAGCGGCCATAAAAAATGCCGGTCAGGTGACCGGCATTTGGTGTGTCAGGCATCGTCGTCACATCAGACGGTGAAGAACTTGAAGTTGACGAAGGCCACCGCGATGAAGGAGGCAACCATGCCGCTGATGCAGAGCACAGCAGGGCGGATGGCTGGCCAGCGATGGGTCAGCAGAATGATGGCCAGCAGGGTCGGGTAGAGCCCGAACATGTAGCGTGGCATGGCGTTGAGGCCGGTCATCAGCGGGATGGTGCAGCAGATGAACATCAGGGTCGCTTCCGCCCAGCGCTTCTGACTGAACAGGTAACCGTTCAGGCACCAGCCGAAGATCACCATGATGGAGAGGTAAGCCTTGCGGCCGCCCAGCTCGAAACCGCTCAGCCACCAGTCCAGCGGGCTGTCCATGTAGCGACCCCAGGCCACCTGAATGTGCTTGAAGGCGAAGGCATCGCCGGTCAGGTGATAGAGGTAGACCATGTAGGCAAACAGGCCAAACGGGATCATCCAGAGGGTGAAGACCACCTTGAAGGCTCGCTCGGTAAAGCGGAAAAATTCCCGCCAGCCGTAGGCCTGCAGCGCCAGGATCAGCACCGGGAAGACCATCATCACCCCCAGGTTGCGGGTGGCGGAGATACAGACCCCCAGCACGGCCACCATCAGCCACTGCTCCCGATAGGCGAACAGGAACATCCCCAGCATCAGCGCCATAAAGGTCGACTCGGTATAACCGGAGACGAAGTAGGCGGAGAAGGGGGAGAAGGCGAGCAGCCAGACGCCGAAGCGGGCGGTATCGTCACCCAGCTTGAGCTGCCGCAACACCAGCAGCATCAGCGGCAGGCTGGCGAAGAAGGAGATATTGGTAACAATGATGAGGCCGATCAGGCTCTCGACATTGAACAGGTTGGAGATGGCACCGGAGACCATCGGATAGAGCGGCATAAAGGCCCAGTTGGCCGCATTGCCCTTGCTCAGCCAACGCGGGTAGAGATCGTAGCCGTTCTCGATGATGCGCTGGAACCAGACGCAGTCGAACTGACAATATGCCTGCAGCGGGCCGATGTCGGGGGAACCATAGAGCTGGACACCGAAGTAGCCCATGCCATACAGCGCCACCCGGCTCAGCATGAAGGCAGCGATGATCATCAGCCAGTCACGGCCGCTGATGCGCAGTGACGGGCGATAGGGGAGTGCAGCCCCGGTTAGCGGGGCAGTATTGGTCATATCATTCATCAGGCAAAAACCCAGACGCGAGAGAGAACGTAAGTGAGGACGGTAACGGTCAGGGTGGCGATGACCACCGGCAGCAGACCGGAGAGCCCCGCAAACAGCAGGCCGCTCAGGATCAGGTTACGCACCGCCAGCGAGAAGAGGGCGACCAGCAGAAACTTGCTGGCGGCTCCCTGCTTCTGGAAGGTGATGTAGCGGTGACCAAAGAAGGAGAACCAGAACGCGATGGCAAAAGCCAGCGTGGTAACCAGGTGCTCCGAGATGGTGGGCCAGGTATGAAACAGTGCGATGGAGGTGCCAAGGTCGACGAGGGTAGCCCCCCCGCCGACAAAACCGAAACGTACCAGCCGCCAGAATTCCTCGCGGGAGATCATTGAGGCGCTTGCTCCTGCTGCTCTTGCGGGTTGCTGTCAGCGCTCTGCGGTTTGGCCGCATCCTGCTTGGCATACTGGCCATAGACCCCTTCAATGAGGTAGACCGGGCGCTGTTTCACTTCCACGAACATGCGGCCGATGTACTCGCCGATGATGCCGAGCGACAGCAGCTGGATACCGCCGAGGAACAGCACTACAGACATCAGGGAGGCGTAACCGGGCACGTCGATGCCGAAGAAGACCACTTGGGTCACGATCTTGAGGATGTAGAGGAAGGCGACGAAGGAGACGCCGACACCCACATAGCTCCAGACCCGCAGCGGCCAGCTGGAGAAGCTGAGCAGACCGTCGAGGGCGAAGTTCCACAGTTTCCAGTAGTTGAATTTGGTTTCACCGGCGTGACGGGCCGGGCGCTCGTAGGGGACGCCAACGGCACGGAAACCGGCCCAGGCAAACAGCCCCTTCATAAAGCGGTTGCGCTCGGGCAGCAGCTTGATCGCCTCGACCACGCGACGGTCGATCAGGCGGAAGTCACCGGCGTTCTCCGGCAGCTTGGTGCTGGTGGAGAGGGCGTTGAAGAAGCGGTAGAAGCCACCGGCAGTCACGCGCTTCATCGGGGTATCGGCGCTGCGATCGACGCGGATGCCGTAGACGGTGTCATAGTCACCGGTCTGCCACAGTTTTACGAACTCCAGGATCAGGGCGGGCGGGTCTTGCAGATCCACGTCCATCGGTACGATGGCATCCCCTTTGGCTTGATGCAGACCGGCGGTCAGGGCCGCTTCTTTACCGAAGTTGCGTGCCAGGTTGACCAGGGTTACGCGCGGATCGCGGGCGATGGCCTGCTCGACCACTTCACGGGTGCGGTCACGGCTGCCATCGTTGACGAATACAATTTCAAGCTGGTCTTTCAGCGGGGCCAGTTCGTTGTCTATCGCGTTGATGAAGGCATCGATGCTCTCTTCCTCGTTGTAAACGGGAACGACCAGAGAGAGTCGAAAATCTGGATGCGACATAAGAACGTCCTTATTTGGGATAGTTGTTTTTATAAAATGGTATTCGGGGCAAGGATCACTGGGCTACGGTCAAACGTACCGACTGCACATTGATGGGAGTAGGTGCCGAGAGCGCCAGAAAATTGGGGCGCTTGGGATCTGCCGTGAGCGAGTCACCGGGCAGACTGAGGCGGATTTCGTTGATGCCCGCTTTGGCCAGTTTCACCGTGGTGGTGAAGTCGTGACCCAGCGCCACTTTCAACAGGGCACCGGCTTCCGGGCTGTTGATGCGGGCCTGTACGGTAAGCTGATCCGGATTGGCCGCCTGCTTGGGCAGCACAAAGTAGAGACCGCCCTGACCGCTGAGCAGGGTACCTTCATCGCTCGGCTTCTTGGCCCAGCCTTCGCTGGAGAGAAAGCGGCTCGGCTTGGTCAGATTGAGCTCGTTACCCGGCTGATAGGTCATGCTGGAGTTGTGTTCCCAGAAGCGGGTCTTGCCTTCCAGATAATAGAGTTTGTAGGCCAGGCTCACGTTGGGGTGAGCAGCCAGATAGAGGGTGTAAAGATAAAAACCGCTTAACGCCAGAATGGCAGTCAAAAAACCGAACTTTTTGTACGTCATATCACTCTCTATGCCTGACAGAATGGGTAGGCCGATGTCGCGCATATGCTAATCCAATTGCAAAAAAAGCATAGTGGATCACAAAAAAATATTTGGTCACATATTAACCCCTTTTTACCCCTGTTCCAAACGTTGCTGTTTCCCGGTTAAACAGGCCTGGCGCGGCACAGGTTGCCAGTGGCGCTCCGGCAGGGCAATTGGTAAATAGAAGCGCTTTGCTGCGTCATTTTCTAGCGGATGCGATAGTCATCTGGCCTCTATCGCCATTTTGCAGGGGGCGATTTATGATGACTCACCTATTCGTCAAGGATGACATATGAAGTGGCTCTCTTGCTGTCTGCTGCTTGGATTATGGGTGCCAATGGCATTGGCCAAGGCCCTGTGTCCCGAGCCCATTCAGGTCGGTTACGATAACTGGCCCCCCTACCATTATTACGAAGCCGATTCACCCCAAGAGGTGCGCGGTTATGCCGCCGAGGTGCTGACGGCTGTGCTCACTTCCATGCACTGCAAGGTCAACTATGTGGAGCTGCCCTGGAAGCGGATACTGCACGAGATGGAGCATGGCGAGATAGACATGGCGATGGAGGCGAATATCAATGATGAGCGCGCTCGTTATGCCTGGTTTTCCGACTCCTACAACCCGGGGCGGACCTTGCTGTGGATCCGCAGGGGCAGCCACTATCCCGAGCAGGATCTGGCGAGCTGGCTGGCCAGTGGTTACTCCCTCGGTGTCACCAAAGAGTACTTCTATGGTGATGAAGTGATGTCGCTGCTCGCTCGCTATGCCAAACAGGTGAGTGCGGTGAGCGACCAGCAAAATTTTGAGAAGCTGGCCCGCGGGCGGATCGACGGTTTCCTTGGTGACATGCTGGCTACCCCCAGCGCTCTTAACAAGGAGGGGATGAGCGGTCTGTTCACCAGTCACCCCATGGTGGTATCTGAATCGCCGAGCTTCTTTATGTTGGGCAAACGCAGCTTTTCGCCGCAGTTCTTGCAACAATTCAATCAGGCATTGGCGCGGTTCAAGGAGACAGATGCGTATGACATTATCTGGCAGCGTTATGCCCCCGGGCGCTAGCAAAGTATTGGCCGTTCACGCATCATGAGCGGCCTGAGCATCGGGTCTGCTTGTCAGGCCTGACAGAGTGAACAAACCGTTTTGAGGTACCCATGGGGATGAAGTATTGGCTGGCCCTTGCCAATCTGGTGTGGCTGGGATGTTTGCCCGCTGGCGCGGTACATGCGACCGAAGCACAAGTCGTGGTGGCGGCCAGTGAAACCGGACACGATTGGTATCAGGGCAGTCAGGCCGAACAGGCCCGTGTCGAGCTGGAGCAGCAGTTGCAAGAGGCTGTGCTTGCCCAGCTGCATCCCGATTTTTTCACGCTGTGGAAGCGTCTGCAGGCCACCCCTGCAGACAAGCGTGGTGCCATCTATGACGACATTTTTACCAAGCTGAGCCGTTTCCAGCACGCCTGGCGGGGGATGGATCTGGTCTCGCGCGAGCAGATGAAGACCCTCAAGCTCGATTTGAACCGCCCTGTAGTGACCCAACCCAGCGATGATGACCTGCTCACCCAGGTGAAATCTCTGCGCCCCCAGGTGGCGGAATACGAGGCGGTGCGGGCCAAAGTGCACAAACTGCTGGCAATGCCGATGGCCAGCAAGTGGCCAACCCTCGATATGCCGACCCTGCGTGCCGGAGAGAGCTCCGCCGAGCTAGGCCAAATCCGCGCCATGCTCAACGAGCTGGGCGACAGCGCCCCGAGCCATGGTGATCAGATTTACGATGGTGATACCGAGCAGGCCATCAAGCAGTTCCAACGTCGTCACGGTCTCACCGCAGACGGCATTATCGGTCGTCAGACCCGCTCCTGGCTCAATACCGGCCCGCAAGTGCGCGCCAGCCTGCTGCTGCGCAACCTGTGGCGTCGCGATCTGGTGGATCAGCTCGCCGGTGGCCGCTACGTGCTGGTCAATATTCCTGACTACCGCCTGAGCGTGGTGGATTCCGGCAACGAGGTATTCACCAGCCGGGTCATCGTCGGCAAGGAGCAGCGGGCCACCCCCATTCTGGCCAGTGAAATTCGCTCCATCGTGCTTAATCCCTCCTGGCATGTGCCGCGCTCTATCCTGAGCAAGGACATTTTGCCCAAGCTGGGTCGCGATCCCGCCTATCTGAGTCGCGAGCAGTTCGAGGTGATTGACAGCGAGGGCAATCCGGTCCAGTTCACCGAAGAGGGGTGGCATCAGGCGTTGGCCGCCGGTTTCCCCTATCGCCTGCGGCAAAAGCCGGGGGATCACAATGCCCTGGGGCGCTACAAGTTCTACCTGCCCAACAATGACGCCATCTATCTGCACTCCACCCCGCGCAAGGCGCTGTTCGAGCAGGGGGCGCGCGCCTTCAGCTCGGGCTGCATCCGGGTGGAACATGCGGACGATCTGGCCGAACTGTTGCTGGCAGATTCCCGCTATCAGCCGGACAAGGTGGCCAATATCCTCAAGGAGAGCCAGACCAAATGGTTGCCGCTCACCACGCCGATCCCGGTCTTTACCGTCTACTGGAGCAGCTGGATCGACGAAAATGGTCGCCAGCAATTGCGTAACGACATCTACGGATTTGATCGGGTCAGCTTCCAGAGCCGCCTGCTGTGATCCCTGCCACAGAGTGAAAAGCCCGGCCTGTGCCGGGCTTTTCTATGGGCGATTGAGGTTTGACAGGGCCCCCCGCTGGAGGGTAGTTTCAAGCGCCAGTATCACATTCAATCAGTGATCTTATTCAACTATTTTCGCTTGAATCTGCGATGGACGAACCCCTTATGCTGGAACAAGAGATAAGTCGACGTCGCCTGTTGCTGGGAGCCGGTTGCCTGCTGGGCAGCTCGCTGATCTCCTTCCCTGCACTGGCCAGCCGCAGTACCACCGGGCGTGAACTCAGTTTCTTCAATCTCAATACCGGCGAGCGGGTGCGCGCCAGCTATTGGGAGAACGGCCACTATCTGAGCGACGGGTTGGCCGAGCTCAACCACATCTTCCGCGATTACCGGCGCAACGAAGTGTTCAACATCGACAAGAAGCTGTTTGATCAGCTGTTCCTGTTGCAGCACAAGCTGGGTCGGCGCAGTGAAATTCAGCTGATCTCCGGCTATCGCGCCCCGGCGACCAATCGTCAGAAGCGCCACAAGAGCCGCGGCGTGGCCAAGCACAGCTACCACACCCTGGGGCAGGCGGTGGATGTGCGGATCCCCGGCGTACAGCTGGCCCATCTGCGCAAGGCGGCGCTCCAGCTCAAGGTGGGTGGGGTTGGTTACTATCCTCGTGATAACTTCGTTCACCTCGATACCGGCCCGGTGCGCAGCTGGTAAAGGGGTTGGCAAGCTGCCAAGCTCTTCCCACCAGAGAGGAGATAGCGATGAAAAAGATAGTGATTGGCGGTCTGATCGCCCTGTTGTTGACCGGTTGCAGCAAGCTCAACCGTGAAAATTACGACCAGTTGAAGATGGGGATGAGCTACGCCGAGGCCAGCACCATTCTGGGCAAGGCGGAGCGTTGTGATGATGCCTTGGGCACTACCAGCTGCCTCTGGGGCGGGGAAGGGAAGAACATCAAGATCCGCTTTATCGCCGACAAGGCGACCTTCTTCAGCTCGGAAGGGATTAACTGAGTCGCAGAACGTCCATGAAAAAAGCGCCACTCGGGCGCTTTTTTGTTGCTCGCAATCCAACCTGCTTCGCCAGAAGCTGGCGTACTCAATGGGTCGCGTACTGGTAGTTGAAAGTGGGCAGACCCCACTTGAAGCGTACCGCCAGCAGCCGCAGCACAAAGCCGATCCCGATGGAACCGAACGCTGCCCAGTTGGTGGGCAAGCCCTGATCCAGCGCCAGACAGTAGAGGGCTGCGGTGATCAGCGAAATGGCTGCATAGAGCTCGCGACGAAACACCAGCGGAATTCGCTGACAGAGCAGATCCCGCAGCACACCGCCAAAGACTCCGGTCACCACCGCCATGATGCAGGCAATACCGGCGCCGTGGCCCATATCCAGCGCCCGGGCCGCACCGAAGATGGAGAAGACCACCAGTCCCAGGGCATCAAGGGCCATGAACAGCTTGCCGAGATAGCGCATCAGGGGGGCGGAGACCACACCCGCCATCGCGGCTGCGGCAACCAGCAGCACGTATTCCGGATGCTCAATCCAGAGCAGCGGATAGTGGCCCAGCAGCACATCGCGGATGGTGCCACCACCGATGGCCGTCGCCGAGGCGATGATCACCACACCAAACAGATCCATCCGTCGCCGACCCGCGGCCAGCGCGCCGGTCATCCCTTCGGCCACCAGGCCCACCAAGAAGAGTGCATGTAACATGAGATATCCCAGGGAACGAGAAAGGCCAGAATCCTACCAACTCGTGTCATATGGGACAAGCTATCGAATGCATGCATTAATTTAATTCATGCTAAATACGAAAAAGGCACCGTTTCGGGTGCCTTTTTCTAATCAATGTTCAAGGGTTAGCGCCCCAACTGCTCTTGCCGGTAGTGATCGACCCACATGGCGGTGGCACCACAGATGGCGACCGGCATCACGAAGAGGTTCACCACCGGAATGGCGGAGAAGAGGGTCACCAAAGCGCCGAAGCTGAGGCACTTGCCGCGGCGCTGCTTCAAGGCATCGCGCATGGTGATGAAGTCGATCTTGTGGTTGTCGAACGGATAATCCACATACTGGATCGCCATCATCCAGGCGCTGAACAGGAACCAGAGCACAGGCGCCAGGGTCTGGCCCACCACAGGGATCAGAAACAAGATCAGGCAGCCAATGGCCTTGGGCAGGTAATACTTCAGCTTGGTCCATTCGCGGCCGAAGGTGCGTGGCACATCCTTGACGATATCCAGCATGCCGCTGTCATTGGCGGGCTGGCCGGTGAGGATCTGCTCGACTTTCTCCGCCAGCAGGCCGTTGAAGGGAGCGGCTACCCAGTTGGCGACCGAGCTGAAGATAAAGGAGAAGACCACCAGTATGGTGATGAGGGCGATGGGCCACAGCAGATAGTCCAGCCAGTCGAGCCAGGCGGGGATCTGCTGATGGAGCCAGGCGAACAGGCCGTCCAGTTGCAGCAAGAGGGCATAGAAGGCCCCGGCAAACAGCACGAAGTTGACCAGCAGGGGGATCAGCACAAAGGTGCGGATGCCCGGTTGGCGAATGAGGGAAAAACCGCGCAGAAAGTAGTCTGCACCGCTGATTGAATCTTTGACCATATGGGGTGATTGGCTCATGTGAGCTCCATCTATGCATGGGAGAACTGCCAGCATATTACAAACAAGCCTTTGATTTGGTAAAGTCGCCGACTATTCCTTATTTCGTGCCGTGGCGACTGAAAATCGGGCATTGAATGGGGATGATGCCTGCATATTACAAACAAAGCCGGGTCTGGATTTGGTAAAGTCACCTGCCCGCCTCCTCTTTATTTAGCCACTGATACAGGTCGCCATGCGTCTGAAACTGATCAAACTCGCCGGCTTCAAGTCGTTCGTCGAGCCGACCCGCATCGAACTGTCGGCAGACATGACCGCCGTGGTGGGCCCCAATGGCTGTGGCAAATCCAACGTCATCGACGCGGTGCGCTGGGTGTTGGGGGAGAGCTCCGCCCGCCATCTGCGCGGCGAGAACATGACCGATGTCATCTTCAACGGCTCTATCAATCGCAGTGCACACGGGCGCGCCTCGGTGGAGCTGGTGTTCGACAATCCCCACAACCGGGTGCCCGGCGAGTTCGGTCGCTTTACCGAGATCTCGGTGCGCCGCGAAGTGCTGCGCGATGGCTCCAACCACTATCAGATCAACGGTCAAAAGTGCCGCCGCAAGGATGTGACCGACCTCTTCCTCGGCACCGGTCTTGGCCCCCGCAGCTACGCCATCATCGAGCAGGGCACCGTCAGCCGACTGGTGGAGTCACGTCCGGCCGATCTCAAACTCTTTATGGAGGAGGCTGCCGGGGTTTCTCGCTACAAGGAGCGGCGCCGCGAGACCGAGCAGCGCATTCGTCACACCCAGGAGAACCTGGAGCGCCTCGGCGATATTCGCGGCGAGCTGGGCTCGCGCCTTGAGCACCTCAAAGCCCAGGCCGAAACGGCCGAGCGCTACAAACAGCTCAAGAGTCGTTCGCGCGCCGCTCGCGCCGAGCTGATTGGCTCCGAGTTGTGGGCGCTGGAGACGCGCCTTGGCGAGGCTAAAACCGAACTTGCGCAGGCCGAGCAGGCGCTGGCGGCGCTCGATGCCAAGCGCACCGCCGATGAGGGGCGCCACGTCACCTTGTCGGTCGCCAGACAAGAGGCG
Organism: Aeromonas sp. 6P; assembly: GCF_051919525.1. Taxonomy (NCBI): domain Bacteria; kingdom Pseudomonadati; phylum Pseudomonadota; class Gammaproteobacteria; order Aeromonadales; family Aeromonadaceae; genus Aeromonas; species Aeromonas sp. 6P. The sequence goes on from NZ_JBQBEO010000002.1 coordinate 1,117,721, forward strand.
CAAGCCGAGCAGGCGAGCCGTCAGCAACAGATTTTTCTCGGCGGGCAGGCCATCGCCCGTCTCGAGCAACAGCAACTGCACCAGAGTGAACTGGGGCGCGACTGGCAGGCCCGTGCAGAGGCGCTCGGTGAGCGGATCGCCACCCGCAAGGCGCAGCTTGCCAGCCAGCAGGATCAACTGACCGAAGGGGTATTGCGCGCCGAGCAGGAGAGTGCCCGGCTGGAGCAGTGTGAGCAGTTGCTCACTGAGCAGCAGGAGGCCCGCCAGCACGCCAGCGAGCAGCTGGAGCAGGCCCGCCTGCGCCAGCAGCAGTGGCAGCAACAGTTGGCCGGGGTGCAGGGGCAGCTCAACCAGACCCGCACCCGGTTGGGTGGCCTGCAGGAGCTGCAAGCCAAGACCCGGCTGGCCCGCCTCAAGCTGGAAGATGAACGCGCTGGCCCTCTCGGTACAGAGGCCGACGATCTGCAACCGGCCCTCGATGCCCTGAGTGGTGAGCTGGAGCTGACGCGGGCGGCCAATGGCGAGCTGACCGAGCAGCTGGCGCAGGCGGTCGACGCCCATGAACAACTCAAGCAGCAGCATGGCCAGCAGTTGAGCCTGCAACGGGAGCTGGAGGCGCGGCTGGCGACCCTGGATCAGATCCTCGGCGAACAGATGGAGGGGGCGACCCTGGCCGACCGGTTGCAGGTTGCCCCCGAATGGGCACAGGCGCTCGATAAAGTGCTGGGTCGCTGGCTCACCGCAATGCCGGCGGACGAGTGCAATTTGGCGCAAGAGGGGCTCTGGATTGGCCCGGCGCAACCGGCGGTTGCCGGTACCCTAGCGGCGCAACTGGGCGGCGAGCACATTCCTGCCTTCCTCAACGCCATCTGGCTGGTGGAGAGCCGGGAGGCTGCATTGGCCCGCCAGCCAAGCCTTGCGGCCGGTGAGTCGGTACTGACTCCTGCTGGCGACTGGCTGGGGCCAAACTGGGCAGATCTGGGGCAGGGCGCGGCGCTTGGCACCATGGCGCTGCTCGGTGAGCGTGAGCGGTTGCATACCGAGCAGGAGAGGGTTGCCGCGGGGCTGGCACAGCTGAGCGAGCAACTTGTGGCTGCCGATGCCCGGCGTGCCCAGCTTGCCAGCGCGCAGGAGTTGTCGCAGCGAACCTTGCGCGAGCAAGAGCAGAAATGGCAACAACTGCGCGAAGCCTGGAGCCTGCAACAGGGTCAGCGGCAGGAGCGGTTGCAGCGGCTCGGTCAGCTCGGCGAAGAGCTGATCCGGCTTGATCAGGAGCAGGCCGAAGAGGCAGAGCGACTGGCCAGCGCCCGTGAACAACTGGAACTCGATGAGGCGCGCCTTGCTGAGTTGCAGGAGCAGGGGGAGCCGCTGACGCAAGGGTTGCAGCTCGCTCAGGAGCTGTTGACCCGCAGCGAGCGGGCTGTCGACGAGGCACGTGTGCGCCGCGAGCAGCAACAAGCGACCTGCCAGCGTTTGCAACTGGAGTTGGGCAATCTGCGCCAACTCATTACCCTGGGCGAAGAGGAGTTGGCGAGGCTCGGGCTGGAGCTGGCAGGGCTGAAAGGGCCGGATAGCGAGGCCGTGCCGGATCTGGCGCCCCTGCTGGCCGAGCAGCGCAATCTGGAGGCACAGCAACTCGCTTGCCATCAACGGCTGGCGGAGCTGGAACGTCAATTGAGCGAGCTGGATCAGGCGCGTAGTGCCGATCACAAGCAGCTGGTAGTGCTGCAGGAGAAGTTGGCGACCCTGCGCCTTGAGCGCGAGCGCAACCTCACCCGCCGGCAAGGGCTGCACGAGCAGTTCGAAGAGCTGGGGGTTCGACTGGTAGATCTCGATCAGGCGGTGTTGATCGCCGCAGATCGCAGCAAGCTGCGGCAGGAGATCCAGACTCTGGAGGGGCAAGTGGAGGCGCTCGGCGCCATCAACCTGGCGGCGCTGGAGGAGTACGAAGAGGCGAAAACCCGGGCAACCTATCTTGAAAATCAGTGCCAGGATCTCGAGCAAGCGCTGGAAACCTTGAGCCAAGCCATTAAAAGAATTGATAAAGAGACACAAATACGGTTCCGGGACACTTTCGATAAGGTCAACGAAGATTTAAAATCCCTGTTTCCAAAAGTGTTCGGTGGGGGCAGTGCCTGGCTTGAGCTTACCTCCGATGATCTTTTGGAGGCCGGAGTGAGCATCATGGCGAGACCTCCGGGTAAGAAGAATGCTACCATTGCCCTGCTTTCCGGGGGGGAGAAGGCGTTAACCGCGCTTGCGCTGGTTTTTGCCATCTTCAGACTCAACCCAGCACCTTTTTGTCTGCTGGATGAGGTGGATGCACCGCTCGATGAAGTGAACGTGGGTCGCTTCTGTTCTCTTGTCAAAGAGATGTCGAGCACAGTACAGTTCGTTTACATCAGTCATAATAAGGTCTCCATGGAGATGGCTGAGCAGCTGGTTGGCGTCACGATGCAAGAGCCCGGGGTTTCTCGCATTGTGTCGGTCGATATCGGTGAAGCCGTCGCTTTGGCTGAGCAAAACTAGAAAGAGAAGCAGCTAATGCAGGAATTGCGTTACATCTTGGTTGCCCTGGGCGGTATTGCTATTGCGGCATTGCTCATTCACGGGTTGTGGAGCAACAAAAAGAATCGTCAGGCACCGATCAAAGAGAAACCGATTGGACGGATGGACTCCAAGTCGCGGGATCGTGATAACGACGCCTTCGACAGCGATGGCATCGGCCAGGTACGCGTGGTCAGTGGTGGCCGTCGTGCCGAGCCCAAGCTGCGCAGTGAAGAGAGCCGCCAGCCGGAACTCGGTCGTCGCCCTGCCGTCCCCGCCTTTGATGATGAAGATGACGAGGACGATCTGCCGCCGCCCGTAGTGCGCAAGCCTGCTGCCCGCCCGGTTCCGCCACCTCCTGTCTATGAAGAGGAGGAAGCGTTCGACGAACCGCTGCCCGAGGAGATCGACGAGGCGCCCGCCGCGCCGGTGCGCAAACCTGCCCAGGTTAATCGTCGTACCCCGGTCTACCGTTCCCGTCCCCAGCGCGAGCCCATGATGCAGTCGCTGGACGACGAGCCGCTGGTCGAGCCCGCCTATGCGACAGCCCCGACTTTTGGTGCCCGTGCAGAGACAGTCCGTACCGCCGACACAGTGCGTGCCGAACCGGTGCGTGCTCCCGAGCCGGATTATCAGCCGCAGCCCCGTCATGTGGCTCCCGAGCCTGTTTATGAAGAGCCGGCCTATGTGGCACCTGCACCTGTGGTTGAAGAGCCGCGCATGGCCCCCCAGCCGGTCGAGAAGATCTGGCAGGATGTCTATGTCATCAACCTGATGGGCCGTCCGGGTCACGACTTGCAAGGTGCGACCCTGCTCTCATCCCTGATGGCGCTGGGCTTCAAGTTTGGCGAGATGGATATTTTCCACCGTCACGAAGATCCCAACGGAAAGGGCGAAGTGCTCTTCTCCATGATCAACATGGTCAAGCCGGGTACCTTCAATCCCTATCGGATGGAGCAGTTCACCACGCCGGGTGTCTCCCTGTTCATGCAACTGCCGCTGCGCAGCAATGCCGCGTTTGCCTTCGAGGACATGCTGCAGGCTGCCGATCAGCTGGCCAGCGATCTCGATGCCATGCTGACAGATATGGATCGCAGCCCGCTGAGCGACGAGACCATTGCCCGTTACCGTCACGAGCTGGCTGCCTACGAGGCCAGCCGCGACTAATACGCCATGCGGGTCGAGTGAAGAAAAAGTGCGGTACCCTGGTACCGCATTTTTGTTTCTACCCCGGCCGTATGTTCAATCACACTTCGAGACTTTTTCATGAGCGACACCCTCTCCCGCCACCGTCAATTGTGTGAACTGCTTACCGAATATGGTCACCAGTACTATGTGTTGGATAACCCCACAGTGCCGGATGCCGAATACGACCGTCTGATGCGCGAATTGATCGCACTGGAGGCTGACCACCCCGAGCTGAAAACCCCGACTTCACCGAGTGTGCGGGTCGGCGGTCAGCCGCTGACCGCCTTCAAACAGGTGCGCCACGAGATCCCCATGCTGAGTCTGGATAACGTCTTTAGCAGCGAAGAGTTGCAGGCGTTCGAACAACGGATGAGCGATCGCCTCAAGCGTGACGTGCGTTTCACCTTCTGCTGCGAGCCCAAGCTCGATGGTCTGGCGGTGAGCCTGCTTTATGTGGATGGTCAGCTGGTGCAGGCGGCCACCCGGGGCGATGGCGCTACCGGTGAGGAGATCACCGAGAACGTCCGCACCATCAAGGCCATTCCGCTCGCATTGCGGGGCTCTGGCTGGCCCGATCGGCTGGAGGTGCGTGGCGAAGTCTTTATGCCCAAGGCAGGTTTTGAGGCGATGAACGCCAAGGCGCTGGCAGCGGGCGAGAAGGTATTCGTCAACCCGCGCAATGCCGCCGCCGGCAGCCTGCGTCAGCTCGATTCACGCATCACCGCCAGCCGTCCCCTGAGCTTTTACGCTTACGGTGTCGGTGTTGGCGGCGAGCAACTGGGCGACTCCCACTTTGGCCGTCTCACCCAGCTCAAAACGTGGGGGCTGCCGCTCAGTCCAGAGGTGAAGATCAAAGAGGGGGCCGCCGGTTGTCAGGCGTTCCATGACGACATTCTGGCCCGCCGTGGCGAGCTCCCTTACGAGATCGACGGCGTGGTCTACAAAGTGGATGCCATCGCTCTGCAGGAGGAGCTGGGCTTTGTGGCCCGCGCCCCGCGCTGGGCGACCGCCCACAAGTTCCCGGCGCAGGAAGAGATGACAGAGCTTGAGAACGTCGAGTTTCAGGTCGGCCGCACCGGCGCCGTGACCCCGGTCGCCAAGCTTAAACCTGTGTTTGTCGGCGGCGTCACCGTCTCCAACGCCACCTTGCACAATGCTGACGAGATTGAGCGCCTCGGCGTGATGATTGGCGATACCGTGATCGTGCGCCGGGCAGGGGATGTGATCCCGCAGATCGTCGCCGTGGTGGAGGCGCAGCGCCCAAGCGACGCCCGCGCGATCTTATTCCCGGCCGAGTGTCCGGTCTGTGGTTCGGATATTGTTCAAGAGAAAAAAATCGTCCAACAAAAAACCAAAACACTCGAAAAAATACTTGCGACTCGTAAATGTACGGGAGGGTTAAATTGTCTAGCTCAAGTCAAAGAATCTCTCAAACATTTTGTTAGCCGTAATGCGGTTGATATAGAAGGTGTTGGTGATAAAGTCATTGAACAGTTAGTAGATGGTGGATTAGTTAAACATCCAGCAGATCTATTTAGATTGAGTGTTGATGATTTTTTAAAATTAGATGGTTTTGCTGAAATTTCAGCAAAAAATGCATTTGATGCTATTCAGGCTAAAATTGGTACAACATCCTCTATCGACTTTCTATTTGGATTGGGAATTCCATCTGTTGGTCAAGTTGTTGCAGAAAGACTGATTGTTGAGCTTGGATGCTTGGATAATATAATGTCAGCACCGAGAGGAATTATTAGTCAGATAAATGGTATCGGTTTAGATATTGATGCGGAAATATCAGACTATTTTAGTGCTGCTTCAGTAAGCAATTCGGTTATGGAACTAGCCGATGTAATGGGTGTGGAAAGATCTGGAATATCAATATCCAGAATGTATAAAAGAAAATTTTCAATGGCAAAAATCATTGAAGGTTTAAATATTGATGGCGTTGCTAAGACTTTCTCTGAAGCTATATCTAAAGAAATAACTTTGGATCAGTTGTGCAATGGTTTACAGCATGGTGATTTGGTTGGTATCACAACCACAGCCGGCACAAGTATCAGCAAGCAAAAAATTGATGCAGTTGTCAAAGGTATTAAAGAGAAGAAGCCCTTGCTTGATGCGGTCAAGATCTATGTTGATAAACATGCACTATTGGATGTTGACGATTTATTGGATTCTGAGCCAGCGGAAAAATCAGATAGCTTTATCGCGGGTAAGTCATTTGTAATCACTGGCAGTTTTACGTTCATGTCGAGGGATAAATTGAATTCAAAACTAAAGGAGCTTGGTGGTGAATCTAAAACTTCAGTGTCAAAAAATACAGATATGTTGATTATGGGTGATAAGGCTGGTAGCAAATTGAAAAAAGCGACCGAGCTAGGTATAAAAATCATCAATGAAGATGAATTGCGTTCTCTTCTGGAGTCTGAAAATGGAATTTAAGTATTCTGTTGATGGAAGTGAAGGTAATGTGTACACCGTTACTGTTAAAGAAAGTAATGGCGTATTCAATTTATATTGTGATTGTGCTGCTGGTTCTTATGGAAAGAAGTGTAAGCATAAATCAGGAATAATTGAAGGTATATTGAACGGCCAAATTAATGATGTTTTCAGGTCTGATTTTTTAGGTTCCGAGTTGTGTTCTCATTATCTTTCTTTGAAAGAGAGTGAAGCAGAGTTGGAGCAGATGAAGAAAGACGTTAAACGTAAGACCGCTCGTTTTGAAAGAGTCATGGCTGGATAAAAATTATCCATGTCTATGAACCCGGCCTTAGTGCCGGGTTCTTTTTTCTGGATGTTTAGGTTCTCACTCACGCCAGAGGATCTTGTGGCGCCATTTGTCGGGCACGGTGAGCTGCCAGCGGGCCAGCTCGCTCTTGCTGAAGACATATTCGCCGCGTAAGGCCGCTCGCGGGGAGATGGTACGGGGCAGGGTGCCCGCTAGAATGGTATTGATGAGGCTGGCTGCCTGTATCCCCTGATCGTGGCCGTCCAGCACCAGCCCGCCGATGGCCATCCCCTTGCCGACGGTAAATTCCCAGAAACAGAAGAGTGGCACCGGCGTGTTGGCGCTGGTCCACTCCAGCACCGTCTTTTCGCTCACATGCTTGCCATTGTCATCGACCAGCGTGTGGTAGAGGCCGAGGAAGATCGCCTGATAGCCGTTCTTCTTGGCGTTGAGCACCGCCTCTTGCCAGAGGCTGTAATCCCCCATCAGCTGGCTGTTGATCCTGGTCTGGCCGACTCGCAGCTCGGTCTGGGTCTTGAATTCATCCTCGATGGCGGTGAGGGCCACATTGCTGGAATCAAACAGCACCAGTGCCTTGTCGAGCCCTCCCATCATCTGGCTTATTTCGCTGATGTTGCGCTTGAGCAGGGGGCGCTCCAGCACGCCGGTGATCTTGGGGTGGCCGACAAAGCCCTTGAGGCGCGGATTCTCGTTCATGCCAAGAAATACCACTGGAGTGCCCAGCGAGGCTATCTCGTTGGCCAGATAGTTGATGGTGTTGTCATCCCCCAGTACTACCAGATCCGGTTTGCTCTTCAGATAAAAGGCGATGGCTTGCTGGGCTATTTCGTCGAACTTCTCCCGTGGATGGCGTTTGGTGTCCATATAGAAGTGAGTGATCTTGTGCTCCCCCTGCAAGCCATCGAGCAGCCCTTTGTTGTAGCTTTGGTCCCACAGGTATTCGGGATGGTAGCTGCTGATCACCAGAATGTTGGCGGCCCAGAGCGGCAGAGAGAGGGTGGATAGCAGTAGCAACAGCAGGGAGGTGCGCATGGGTTGTCCCTTGTCGAGGGGGAGAGAGTTCTTGTTCAGTATGGGCGGTTTTGGTTGACGCTGTCATCTCGAAACCTGTGCGGCGGGGGGCGATTTTTTTCGGGTGGGCGGATCGGACGCCAGCCCGCACCCTGCTTGGGATTGGATTTGAATGGGGCTCTTTTTGGTTGGTCGTGAACTGTCCCGCTCGCTGAAAAACCTGTTCTGGATCAAGAAATGAGGCTTCGCTTTGGTGCCTAATAGACACCACATATAGGGACGCATTCGTTTTTAATCCCTATATGTTGTGTTATTAAGCTGTGTATAAGCTGTTCCCTTCCTATCTTCAGCCCAGGCTTGTCAAGCCTCGGCTGAATTTATTTGCGTCCAGGACGAGATGCCGGGAGGGGGGCCCAACAAGGGTGAGCCAGAGGCAAATGCCTGGCCTTTTAACGGGGAAAATCCATGAAACCGGTTGTGATCAAACGTGACGGATGTCGCGCACCATTCAATGCCCAGCTGATTCGCGATGCGGTCAGCCGTGCGGCGGAAGCGGTCAATCAGGCCAATCCGGCACTCGCCTCCCGCATTGCCAATGCGGTGAGTCAGGAGCTGGAAGGGCGTGGTGAAGTTGATATCCACGAGATCCAGAACCGGGTCGAAAACCACCTGATGGCTTCCGACGACAAGGCCATCGCCCGTGCCTATATCGAATATCGCCACGACAGGGATCAGGCTCGCGAGGCGCGCGGCCGTCTGGCGCAGGAGATCCGCGGTCTGGTCGAGCAGACCAACGCCGCCCTGCTCAACGAGAATGCCAACAAAGACTCCAAGGTGATCCCGACCCAGCGCGACCTGCTGGCCGGTATTGTCGCCAAGCACTATGCCACCAGCCACATGCTGCCCCGTGATGTGGTTCAGGCTCATGAGAGCGGTGATCTGCATTTCCACGATCTCGACTACTCACCTTTCTTCCCGATGTTCAACTGCATGTTGATCGATCTGAAAGGGATGCTGACCCACGGCTTCAAGATGGGCAATGCGGAGATCGATACCCCGAAATCCATCAGCACCGCCACGGCCGTGACCGCCCAGATCATCGCCCAGGTGGCGAGCCACATCTATGGCGGCACCACCATCAACCGCATCGACGAAGTGCTGGCCCCCTATGTGACCATCAGCTGGCAGAAGCACCGTGAAGTGGCCGAAGAGTGGGGCATTGCCGATGTGGAAGCCTACGCCATGGCCCGCACCGAGAAAGAGTGCTACGACGCCTTCCAGTCGCTGGAGTACGAAGTCAACACTCTGCACACCGCCAACGGTCAGACGCCGTTTGTCACCTTCGGCTTTGGTCTGGGGGACAGCTGGGAGTCGCGAATGATCCAGCGCGCCATCCTCAGCAACCGCATCGCTGGCCTTGGCAAGAACAAGAAGACCGCCGTGTTCCCGAAACTGGTGTTCGCCATCAAGGATGGCCTCAACCACAAGCAGGGCGATCCCAACTATGACATCAAGCAGCTGGCGCTGGAGTGTGCCTCCAAGCGGATGTATCCGGACATCCTCAACTACGACCAGGTCGTGAAAGTGACCGGCTCCTTCAAAACCCCCATGGGTTGCCGCTCCTTCCTCGGTGCCTACGAGGAGAATGGCGAGCTGATCCACGAAGGTCGCAACAACCTGGGTGTCGTGAGCCTCAACCTGCCGCGCATTGCCCTGAAATCCCGTGACGAAGCGGACTTCTGGGATCGTCTCGATGCCTCCCTGCGGGTCGCCAAGAAGGCGCTGATGTACCGCATCACCCGTCTGGATGGCGTCAAGGCGCGGGTCGCACCGATCCTCTATATGGAAGGAGCTTGCGGCGTGCGCCTCAAGGCGGACGACAACGTCAGCGAGATCTTCAAGAACGGCCGCGCCTCCATTTCCCTCGGTTATATCGGGGTTCACGAGACCATCAACGCCCTGTTTGGTGACAAGGTGCACCTGTTTGACAGCGCCGAGCTGCAACAGAAGGCAATCGCAATTATCGCCCGTCTCAGGGCAGCCATCGACGAGTGGAAAGAGGAGACCGGCTACGGTTTCAGCCTCTACTCCACCCCGAGCGAGAACCTCTGCACCCGCTTCTGCCGCATCGACGCCAAGGAGTTTGGCGTGGTATCCGGCGTGACCGACAAGGGTTACTACACCAACAGCTTCCACCTCGATGTGGAGAAGCAGGTCAATCCGTACGACAAGCTGGACTTCGAGGCGCCCTATCCGCCCATCGCCAGCGGCGGCTTCATCTGCTACGGCGAGTACCCCAACATCCAGCACAATCTGGAAGCGCTGGAGAACGTCTGGGACTACAGCTATGACAAGGTGCCCTACTACGGTACCAACACCCCCATCGACGAGTGCTACGACTGCGGCTTTACCGGCGAGTTCGAGTGCACCTCCAAGGGCTTTACCTGCCCGCGCTGCGGTAACCATGACCCGGCCAAGGTGTCGGTGACCCGCCGTGTCTGCGGCTACCTCGGTAGCCCCGATGCGCGCCCCTTCAATGCGGGCAAGCAGGAAGAGGTGAAGCGCCGCGTCAAACATATGTAAATTGCTAAAGACTCCCTGTGATACAGGGAGTCTTACTTTATGAAGGTTGAACTTATGTTTCTAAAACCGATGTCGGAGAAAATGCTGAGGCAATGGGTAGCGCGAGATACTTGGCATGAAGTGCATATTAATGACACCCAATTTTTCTATCGTTTTATTCATGCCTATGTGACAGAGCATGGCTACGCACTAGATGAAGAATTGCTGCGGGATAAGATCTTATTCATGTTGAACCGGAGTGAAGATCAGTATTTCCAGACACTTGCTAGTGAAAGAGTCCGTTTTATGAGTGGTCTGCTGGAATATCTCAAATACACCCAGAACCTTCAGTCATGAATTACCACCAATACTTCCCGGTCGATGTGATTAACGGCCCCGGTACCCGCGCCACCCTGTTTGTCTCCGGTTGCGAGCACCAGTGCCCGGGTTGCTACAACCAGAGCACCTGGCGGCTCGATGGCGGCAAGCCGTTCGATGAGGTGATGGGCGATCGCATCATTGCGGATCTCAACGACAGCCGCATCAAACGGCGAGGTCTGTCGCTCTCCGGCGGCGATCCGCTCCACCCGGCCAACGTGCCCCACGTGCTGGCGCTGGTGAAACGGGTGCGCGCCGAGTGTCCGGGCAAGGATATCTGGTGCTGGACCGGCTATCTGCTCGGCGAGCTGTCAGAGGCCCAGCGTGAGCTGGTGGCCTTGCTGGATGTGCTGGTGGATGGCAAGTTTGAAAAGGAGTTGGCGGATCCCGGTTTGCTCTGGCGTGGCAGCAGCAATCAGCAGATCCACGACCTCAACGCCAGGCGTGATGCCGGTGAGCGAATTCCCTGTCTGGTTTGCAGTTGAAGCCCGGGATGTTTATGGTTAGCCCATTCCAATCCTGACGACATTCATGAAGAGGAGAGCCGAGATGAACAATCTGCTCAAGATCCTGCTGGCCATTTTCCTGCCCCCGGTGTGCGCGTTTATCCAGGTGGGCTTTAGCCTGCACTTTTTAATCAACATAGTGCTGACCCTGATGGGCGGTCTGCCGGGCATGGTCCATGCGCTCTGGCTGGTGGTGAGCGACAAGCGCGGCTGATGCCAGCGGATGGTTAGTGAGTTTATTGACGATAAAAGGGCCAACCTCTCGGGGTTGGCCCTTTTGTTCATGTTCATACGAATACTTTTTCGTTAGGATGTGTGACTGACCAAGTGGGCCGCGTTGAGCGCCCTGCAGTCCGGCAACAAGCACCGGCAGAGAACAAGGAGCGTTACATGAAGTGGAAAGTCGCAGTATGGTCAGGTCTGGCAGTGACACTGTTGCTGGGGTGCTCATCCCGTCAGGAGGTGGCGCACGAGCGCGCTCCGATCGCTATCCCTCTCGAGCAGTTGTCCAGCTACTGGGTTCAGGAGAAGCAGTGGTCATGGCTGGGCAATGACGAGTCCGCCCTGCCGGTCAAACCGGTCAAGGGGTATGTGGAAGTGCGCTATCAAATCGACGCCAGCGGCACGCCGGTCAAGCCGGAAGTAGTGGCGGCCGAGCCCCCCGGCGAACTGGAACAGAGCGCGCTGGCGACCCTCTCGCGGATCCGCTACAGCCCGGCAGAGGGCAACCCGGATGCCATTCCGGTCGAGGTGACCAACCGCTTCGAGATCGAGATCAACTGATCCCCCATCACTCTTATGCCAGAGAAAGAGAGACCCCGGCCAGGCCGGGGTCACGTTTATTGCTGTTTGCAGTCGTTGTAGGCGGTCTGCCACTCGCCATCCTGATCCCGCAGCTCGACAAAGCCCTCATCCCCCTTGTTCCACCAGACGGCCTCATGTTCGTCCGTATAGCGGGCGCCGGAGGCCGAGACGGCCTGGGGCAGGGTGTAATCCTTGCCGTCCGGCAGTGACAGCTTGATAAAGTTGAGGCTTTCGTCGGAGAGGGAGAAGTAGCGCACCTGCACCTTCTTGCCCTGCTCGCACTGGTAACTGACCGGTTCGCCACCAGTGACTGAGAGAGTATTGCCCTGATTGCAGCCGGCGAGCAGACCGAGGGCCAGCGCACCAGCGGCCATCATATGTACCTTATTCATGATTACAGCTCCATTGGTGTCATACGGGCGTGAGCCTAACAGGTTGCCGTTATTGTGCAATTAGCGGGGCCATTCGGTGCGTCGCTGGCTGTCCGGCATATCGCGCGAGTATGAGGGGGCGCAATCAGGAAGGCATCGTCAATCAGTAGAGGCCAAGTCTGGTTTCAAACTGGCGGATCAGCGTCTCATAGATGCCGTTGTTCTTGATCTTTTGCAGCCCCTGTTCGAACTGTTTGGCCAGCGCTTCCCCTTGCGGGTGGTGGCGGGAGAAGGCGAGCCAGAAGCCATCGGTGGAGAGTTTGCCAACCTTGACCACCTTGCCGGTCAGCTGCTTCTGCTGGATCTTGAGGTAGCCCGGCATGCCGTTCATCAGGATGTAGTCGACCCGGCCACGTACCAGCATCTCGAGGATCTGGGCATCGGATTTGGCCTGAAAGCGGGTGATCCTGGGGTTCTCCATAAAATCGGTGGGGTAGGTGTAGCCGAGGGTGATGCCCACCCGCTTGCCCTCCAGCGAGGTGAGCTTGAGATCCCGTTGCGGCTCGCTGGCAAGGGCGAAGATGGCAAGATCCTCCTCAAACATGGGGGTATCGTGCCAATGGTACTGGTAGCGGTTCTCTTCGGTGATGGTGGCGTTGAAGCACCCCGCAAGTTTGCCGCTTTTCGCATCGTGCATGCAGCGGGCGAAGGGGAGGGTGCGAAAGACAATCTCGATCCCTTCGGCGGCGAACACCGCCTTGACCAGCTCAGGCGCCAGTCCGTGGGGCTGGTCATCCTCATTGTCCTTGTCTCGCTCGCAGTAGGGGGCCCAGTCATCTTCGGCACCAATGACAAGCGGGGTGGCCCCGAGCGGGCTGGTAGCCAACAGCATCAGACAAACCAGCCATTTTTTTAACAACGGAACCACCATAGGTACACCTCATCGACAGCAGCCTTACAAGCATAGCCGTACTTCTGCGCTGACTTGTGGTGGCAGCAGGATTGGTGAGGGAAGTCAACGAGCGAGAGAAAAAACGCCCCGGCAGGCGACGGGGCGAAAGAGAGCTCATCCATGGGCTGACAACAGTGCTTACCACAGGAAATCAATAACCGAAGCGGGTCGCCTCGAAGCGGTTGAGCAACCGGTGGACGAGGTAGCAGGCCAGCAGGGTGACCACGATGGCAAACAGTATGCTGCTCACCCGGTATAGGGCGCTGAACACCAGATCGTTGCCCGGGGTGAGGTACTGGCCAAACAGGATGCCGAGGGTGGTGAGGGCGCCAAAGCCGACCCCGGAGCCGCCTGCCTCCTTGACGTGGGCATGGCTGAACAGCATGGCGCCGAGCCACAGCAGTGGGGCGACAAGCAGCAGTTGCCCTGACCAGTCATAGAGCAGCAGCTGGCCTAGCAGGCCGAAGGTGACACCCAGCAAGGTGCCCATCGCCCGTTTGCGGGCATAACTGAGGGCGCCGTTCCAGTGCATGGGGAACAGCACCAGCAGGGTTGTGGCCTGGGCAGACATGGAGTCGCGCAGGTCAAACACCTGAAATACCAGAAACGACAGGGTGGCCACAGTGGCCCCCAGCAGAGCTTCATGGCGCATCCGGTGCGGCGCCTTGGGGGCCGAGGCTGGCTTGGGTCTGGCCTCCACATCCGGGATCAGCATGGTCATCAGGTAAGCGATCAGCACCGACAGCACGCTCGCCCAGATATTGTTGAGGATCAGGTCGTTGAGGTCGGTCTGCGGATAGCTGGCAAAGTGCAGCATGATGCTGAGGCTCAGCACCCCGTTGGCTCCGAACAGAAACAGGCTGCCCCGCGACATGGCGGCGAAACGGTAGAGAAACAGCATGAAGGCGATGGGGGTCATCAGCGCCGGATGGCTGCCAAACAGCCCCCCCAGCAGCCCGACCTCCACCCCACAGACCACCGCCGCCGCGATCAGCTGGCGCGCGGCATGGCCATTCATTACAGGCACCATCCCCAGCAGCAGCACCGGCGTGACCGTATAGAAGACCCCGTAATTCCAGCCAAACAGCTTGCAGAGCAGAAAGCCCGTGGTGCAGCCAAAGGCGATGCGCAGGCACTGGCGCAGCTCGTTGCCGGTGAGGGGCCGATACCAGAGGTGAGTGGCAGCACCACCGACGGGGTGGGCTGGGGCAGTATTGGCCGACGGGTGAGTGGCGTGGTTAGTAGACATAATGGAGTAGGCTAAGCAGGTGGATCTGGCCTCGTGCCAGCATGGCGGTCAGGGCATTGTCCGGCAGCAGTTGCACCGTGGCTCGCGCCCCGGCTGGCAGATGATCGGGGAGCTGGTCCAGCTCGAGGTGCAGCCGCATCCGCTGGGCATCCCGTACCCAGCGATCCGACTCCACCGGTGCGGCCAGTCGTCCGTTGGCATCAAATTGACCGGCACTCACTCCGGCATCCAGACTGCTTACCCGAGCAGGATATAGCTGACCCGGCTCGCCATCGAAGGCGACCAGTGCGCGGGTTTGCTCGCCAACATGGCGCAGGCTCTTCTCCCGAAAATCGGCAATGACGTCCACCTGTTCCGACACCAGCGCCAGCAGCGGGCTGCCAGCGCTGGCGATACTGCCCGGCTTGAGCTGCAAGTTGGTGATGGTGCCATCCTGATCCGCGTGGACCTGGCTGTAAGAGAGGGCCAGCTGCGCTTGCGCCAGCTTGTTGCGGGCCTGGCGCAGCAACAGATTATCCTCACCGGTCACGCCACGACTGGCCTTGGTCTGGGCCAGTTTGGCCTGGCTGGCGCGCAGGTTGGCCTGGGCGCTGCGCAGGGCGCTGTCAGCTTCATCTTTTTGTTGCAGCGAAACCATGTGACGTTGGTAGAGCGCATCGATCCGCTCAGCCTCGCGCCACTTCTGGCTGGCCAGGGTCTCCTTGGCGTTGATCTCGGCAACGGCGGCGGTCAGGGCGGCATCCAGTTCACTGTTCTGCTGCTCTGCCTGCGCCAGCGCAAGGCGGGCCTGCTCCACCGCCAGTTCAAAAGGGGCCGGATCCAGCCTGAACAGCAGCTCCCCCTTCTTGACCTGCTGGTTGTTGTGAACGGCGACCTCGATCACCTTGCCGCTCACCTGGGGGGCCAGCTTGGTGACCACCCGGGTCGCCATCGCCTGCGGTGTGAGGGGTATCAGCAGGTCGGCTATCAGAAAATAGGCAAACAGGGTGGCAAAGCCCGCCATGGACCATTTGATCCAGCGGGTAAATTGTTGATCCGGGGTCATCTTATTCTCTCTCTGTGTCGGTCTCGGGAGGGCTTGTATCGCCTCCGTCTTGTCGGTCGTGGTGTTGTTCAATCTTGCTGAGGGCGTTGGCCGAGATCCGCTGCACCGTGGCTTCAAACAGTTGCAGGGTCTGCTCGTCGATGCCCCCCAGCAGCTCCCGGCGGATATTCATGATGCGGTCGGCGATCTGATCGAGCAGGGTCTGGCCTGCCGGGGTCACGCAGACGATGCGGGCCCGCTTGTCCTGACTGCAGCAGTGGCGCTCAATCAGTCCCTGCTCTTCCAACTGGCCCAGGGTGCGCATCAGGGATGGCAGTTCTATTTCGAGGGCTTCGGCCAGGGTCTTCTGGCTGACATGGTTCCCCATGCGGGAGAGTTTCCACAGCGCGGTCCAGCGGGGATGGGTGAGGCCAAGGGGAGCCAGCTCCAGGTCGGCGGCAGTACGCCATAGCCGGTGCATCCGCGCTATCTGCTCGGCGAGCGACAGCTCGCGCAACCTTTCCAGATCCGTCATCTTCTCATCCTCAATGTACTTAGCCTGCTAAGTATCATACTTGTTTAGCAGGCTAAGTAAATAGTGTGATGCGGATCATGTTTCTGGTCGGATCTTTCGCTGGTGCGAGTTGGCAGCATTCGAGCCCCTGATATTATTTTCGGGGCTAATCCACTCGAGACTCTTTTGCCGCTTCGGATATTGCGCCGTGAATGGAGGATATCCGGTGGTTATTTTCATGAAATTTTCAGCTTCAGCGAGCAGCTCTTTTTTTATCCGCTAATATTGATGGGGTTATAAAACAAGGGGGAAACGGGTTGTGGATGGATATGACAGTGGATGTGTGTATCTGGCAATTGAAGTGCTGTTGAGTGATGGGGAATATGGTGCAGAGTCACACCATGGCGTGAATCGGGAAGGCGCTATCAGAAGTACCGATATCAGTCATGATTTTGACCCCGCCAATATTCCATTGCTGTTGGCAGAATAGACCTGACCGTGTGTGATCCTTGTGAGTTCAAGCCAGTGCTCTGGTATTCGCTGGCTTGACTCATCACTATTTCAATCTCCCCTTTTTGCATCTTTCTTCTCACCATTTTTCATCGTGGGTGCTTCCTGCACGCCGACTCAAACCCTGATGTGGCATGCCGTAGCACTCGCGTCATGGCGATGACACTGCCCGCTGATTATCACTCACAGGATCTGTGGCGATAAATGGTCGCAGAGCTTGTCATCTGGCTCTGTTATTTCCCCTAAGGGGGAGAGATCATCGCATCGTTATTACTGCTGATCACCAAAATATCCGCCATTGGGCTCGCTCGTTTTATCGCCCTATTTCCTGACTTGGTCGGGTATCGTATGTCTGGTGTTCTATTGTGCAGCGCACGTTGGAGGCACCATGATGTTTAAGTTTTTAATGTTTTTATATGGCTTTGCAGTCTGGCTAACCGACAGGGGAGAGGGGGATCAATAAAGTAGTGGCCACAATCACACGCAGAGTACATAACAATGAAAAACCTCTCACCCCTACAAACCACACAAGAAAAGGCCGCCTTTATGGGCGGCCAACAAATTGCCGGTATGCCGCTCTTTATATTTCTGTGGTTGGCGACCTGTGTTCTCTTTTCCGGCTGGAATGGCTCGTTGCCGCTGGGCATGGTCGGTGCGCTGGCGCTGATGTTCGTGCTGGGCACCCTGCTGACCGAGCTGGGTGAGCGGATCATGCCGATCCGTGAATATCTGGGTGGCGGCACCATCCTCGCCATCTTTGGCGGCGCCGCCCTGTTTGAATATCAGCTGCTGCCGGTGCAGGCGGGGCAGGTCATCACCAACTTCATGAAGGAGGGAGGCTTTCTCAACTTCTTTATCGCCAGTCTGGTGACTGGCTCCGTGTTCGGCATGAGCGGCGCTTTGCTGAAAAATGCCGCCATGCGCTACCTGCCGGTCATTCTTGGTGGCGTCGCACTGGCGCTGCTGAGCGTGGGGCTGGTCGGCTCCCTGATGGGGTATGGCTTCAAGAATGCGGTGCTGCTGATCGGCCTGCCCATCATGGGCGGTGGCATGGGCGCCGGTGCCGTGCCCCTGGTGGAGATCCTCTCCGGCCCGATGCAGATGTCCAGTGCGGATCTCTTGTCGCGCATGGTACCGGCGGTGGTCATCGCCAATACCCTGGCCATTCTGGTGGGCTCCCTGCTGGCGCGGCTCGGTCGCCGTTACCCCTCCCTGACTGGCAACGGCAAGCTGATGGTTAAAGAGAGTAGCCAGAGCATTGCCGATGAGCAGGCCGAAGCGCCGACCCTGCAGAGTCTGGGTATGGGGCTTTTTATCAGCTCCAGCATGTTTGTGCTGGGTTCTCTGCTTGGCAACTTTATCCCCATGCACCCCTTCGCCCTGATGATTTTGGCGGTCGCCTTTATCAAGGTGAGCGGCCTGCTGCCGCGCCGTTATGAGCAGGCGGCGGCCGACTGGTATCAGTTTGTGGTGAGCAACCTCACCCCCTCCCTGCTGGTGGGGATCGGTGTCGCCTACACCAGTATTCCGGAACTGATCAGCGCCTTCTCCATCAGCTACTTCGTGCTGGTCATGGTCACCGTAATCGGTGGCGCCCTCGGCGCGGCGCTGGTGGGCCGGATGATCGGCTTCTATCCCATTGAGGCGGCCATCACCGGCGGGCTCTGCATGGCCAACATGGGCGGGACCGGCGATGTGGCCGTGCTCTCGGCGGCCCAGCGCATGAAGCTGATGCCTTTTGCCCAGATCTCCTCCCGTCTCGGTGGCGCTGTGATGCTGATTTTGGCGACCGCTCTTATCTCCCTGCTTGCCTGATACCGGATTGAGGAACAAACAAGATGAACGACATCATGATGGGTACCAGCCTGCCCTATGCAGAACGCAAGCGTCAGGGTGTACGCGGCCGCATGCCGCATAAGGAGGAGTCCCTCTCCCAGCAGCGGCGCCGGATCTACCGATTGGTCAGCGCCATGCAGAGTCCGTTTGACCAGCATCTGCTGCTGCGCCAGCTGCAGGAGGACAACCCGGTGCTCTTCTACGATCTGGTGCGCCACCATCTGCCGGAGCTGCTGCCGATCATCTACACCCCGGTGGTGGGGGAGGCGTGCCAGCGCCACAGCGACCTCTATCTGCGCAGCCACGGCCTCTATCTCTCCTGGCATGACAGGGACGATCTCGACGACATCCTCGAGTCGGTGGAGCAGGAGGTCGACGTGATAGTCATCTCCGACGGTGAGCGGGTGCTGGGGCTCGGCGATCTCGGTATCGGCGGCATGGGGATCTGCATCGGCAAGCTAGCGCTCTACTCCGCTGCTGGCGGCATCAATCCGGCGCGCACCCTGCCGCTCTGTGTCGATGTAGGCACCAACAACCCCGAGCTGCTGGAGGATGGCTCCTACCTCGGCTGGCAATCCCCGCGCATTGACGGCGAGAGCTATTACCACTTCATGGACAAGGTGGTGGCCGCCATTCGCAAGCGCTGGCCCCAGGTGGTGCTGCAGTTTGAAGACTTTGCCGGCAAGCATGCCGCCAACCTGCTGACCCGTTATCGGGACGAGCTCTGCATGTTCAACGACGATATTCAGGGCACGGCGGCGGTCGCCTCCGCTTGCGTGCTGGCCGGGTTGCAACAGGCGGGGACCACCCTCAGTGATGCCCCGGTGCTGATCGTCGGAGCGGGCTCTGCCGGTTGCGGCATCGCCGCCATGCTGGCCCAGCTGGCGGGGAGTCACGACGGCGTCTGGCTGTTTGATCAGGATGGGGTGGTCTGCAGCGATCGTCCCAATTTGACTCGTGCCCAACAGCCATTTGCCCGTGCCGTGGAGGAGGGGAGCAGTTCGCTGCTGGAGACCATCCGCCAGATGCGCCCGGCGGTCTTGATTGGCGTGAGCGGTCAGGGCGGCCTCTTTACTGACGAGGTGTTGCAGGCGATGGGGGAGGTGTGCGAGCAGCCGGTGATCCTGCCACTCTCCAACCCGACCCGCAGCGCCGAGGCCACCCCCGAGCAGGTGTGGGCCGCCACAGATGGCCGCGCTCTGCTGGCCACCGGCAGCCCCTTTGCGCCGGTGACGGTGGCCGGGGAGCGGCGGGTAGTCTCCCAGTGCAACAACGTCTATGTCTTCCCGGGCATAGGCCTGGGGGCCTGCGCGGTCAAGGCGCGCCGCATCAGCGATGGCATGTTGCTGGCTGCGGTGCGGGCAGTCGGCGCCTATCCGCTGGTGGCGGGTCGGCTGCTACCCCCCATCGAACAGGTGGGAGAGGTGGCCCGCGCCGTCGCCAGAGCGGTGGCGCTCTGCGCCCGCGAGGAAGGATTGGCCGATTTTGTCGGCGATCCGGCACCTTTGATTGACCAGACCTGGTGGCATCCGCACTATTGGGCAGCGTCCTGACGTTTTAAGGTATGTGCATGAAACTTCGCCACCAGTTGGTCACCCTCTCTCTTGGGCTCTCCCTGCTGCTGATCCTCATTCTGGGAAGCCTGCTGGCCCTCTTTATCCGCCATCTGCTGGAGAGCAATCTGCAGGATAAGGGGAGCGATCTGGCACGGGTCATGGCGGCGGATACCCGGGTGGTCGAAGCTCTGCGTCATGGGAGTGATCCCACCCTGCGCGACTACGTGGAGGCCGTCTGCAACCGCACCGACGCCACCTATATGGTGGTGACCGACGAGCATGGTCGCCGCCTCAGCCACCCCAACCCCGAGCTGGTGGGGCAGAAGTTCCGCGGTGAGGATATCTGGCCCGCACTGCAGGAGCGGCGAAGCTATTGCTCCAAGGATCGGGGCACCATGGGGCCGGCGATCCGCTGCTTCTCCCCGGTGGTTGGCGGGGATGGGCGCGTCATGGGGGCCGTGGTGGTGGGTTACCTGATGCAGCAGGTGGAGGGCATCTATATGGAGCGGGTGGCCCTGCTCATCAGCGCCATAGTAGCGGTGCTGGGGTGTGGTCTGCTGCTGGCGCTCTGGGTGCAATACCTGCTGCGCAAGACCCTGCTCGATCTGGAGCCGGAGGCGATCGTGCGCCGCTTTACCCTGCAGGATCTGGTACTTGAGCACATCACCGAAGGGGTGATTGCCCTCGATGGTCGCGGCAATATCAACATGATCAACAGCACCGCCAGCTATCAGCTGCGGCTGCAGGTCACCGGGCGCCATGCCCTGCAGGGGCAGTCGCTGGCGGAGCTGGTGCCACCCCTTGCCCCCTGTCTGGAGCAGGAGGGTGGGGAAGTGAGCTTCACCATTCAGGGGGAGTCCTTTGTCGGTCGCTGGCAGGCGGTGCAGGGCAAGGCGCCGGGGCGGTTGCTGATCTTCAGCCGCCCAGAGGTGGCTGCCAGTCTGGGGGTGCAGGTGACCCACCTGCGCCAGTATGCCGAGATGCTGCGGATGCAGAGCCACGAGTTTGCCAACAAGCTGAGCAGCCTCTCCGGCCTGTTGCAGCTGGGCCATGTGGATCAGGCGGTGGAGCTGATCCAGCAGGAGAACGAAGCGTGCCAGACCATGCTGCAGGAGCTGCTGCGGCTGATCGACAACAAGCCGGTGGCGGGGCTTATTCTCGGCAAGTTCAGCCGGGCTCGCGAGCTGGGGGTGACCCTGGAACTCGATCCCGATTCGGCGCTGGCGGAGTATCCGGCCTCGGTCTCGGCCGATCTCATTACCCTCATTGGCAACCTGCTGGACAACGGCCTGCAGGCGGCCTGGCGCAACCGCCAGCAGCGGCCGCCGCGGGTGCTGCTGTCCCTGTGCGATGTGGGGCGGCGACTGGTGATCGAGGTGGAGGATAGCGGTGAGGGGGTCGACGAGGAGCTGGCCGATCACCTGTTCGATTACGGGGTGAGTCGCCAGAGCGGCGATCACGGGGTGGGTTTGTTCCTGGTCAAGGAGACCGTGGGTCGGCACGAGGGTGTGATAGAATGGCGGCGAACCGCCGAGCAGACCACCCTGTTTGGTATCTACTTGAATAAAAACCAATTAATGTGAGCCATGGACCCAATAATCACGCTTGTTATTGAAGATGACGATCGGATCGGTGCCATCTTGTCAGAACTGGTGGCGGCGACCCCCGGTTTCTCCCTGCTGGGGCGGGCCGGCACCCTGGCCCAAGCCGATGCCATGATGGCCGGTGTGGTGCCCCAACTGCTGCTGGTGGATGTCTCCCTGCCCGATGGCTCCGGCCTTGAGTGGGTGAGCCGCCTGCGCAGCCACAACCGCGAAGCCTATGTCATCATGGTGACTGCCTCGCGGGATGTGGAGACCATACAGCAGGCCCTCAATCTGGGGGTTCATGACTACGTCATCAAACCATTGCGGCTGTTTCGCATTCAGCAGAGTCTGGATGAAGATCCTGCAACTGCATAGCCGTCTGTGCGAGCGGGGTCGGCTGGAGCAGGAAGATCTCGACAAGCTGCTGGGCAAGGGAGGGCGCTCCCAGATCAAGGAGATGCGCGTCACTCCCAAGGGGATCGACAGCATCACCCTGCGTCAGGTGCTGGATCTGCTGGCGGGCGAGCCGGAGAACGTCTTTTCCACCGACACGGTGGCGCTGCGGCTCTCCCTCAGCCGCACCACGGCGCGCCGCTATCTGGAGTATCTGGAGTCGGAAGATCGGGTGGATGTGGATCTCAACTATGGTCAGCGGGGGCGGCCGGAGCGGCGCTACCGCTGGCGCCGGGCGGGGTGAAGTCGGTTCACCGTCGCCAGAACACGATAGAAATGAACAAGGGAGCCAGCGGCTCCCTTGTTGTTTTTTAGAAATGAACAAGGGAGCCAGCGGCATGTTGCCATGTTGCCCGTCAGGCCGCATTGCGTTCCGGCAGTGGGACACGCTTTTTCAGCTGGGAGATCATCACGCCCCCCAGAATAAGGCCGCCACCCAGCAGGTGATAGCCGTGGATCGGCTCCCCCAGACCGACGACGGCGATCAGTGCCGTACAGAGCGGCATCAGGTTCATAAAGACCGAGGTGCGCTCTGCCCCCATGCAGGCGAGGCCGCGCATCCAGCAGTAGGCCGCCAGCAGGGAGGAGGCGAGCCCGGCGAAGAGCACCAGTCCCCACCCTTCGGCCGGTACCGCCATCGAGTCGGCGCTGAGAGCGAGCGGTACCAGCAGCAGTACGGCCAGCAGGATCTGCATGTAGAGGTTGAGCCAGGGGCCAAACGGCAGGTGCCAGCGGCGGATCAGCAGGCCGTAGAGGGCATAGCTGGCGGAGCCGAGCAACATCATGCCATCCCCCGGGTTGATGCCGTTGTGCAGCAGAGCCAGCGGCTCGCCCTTGCCAAGCAGCCAAAGCACCCCGAACAGGGAGATACTCATGCCGAGCAGCGCCTGTTTGCCGGGACGCTGGCCGAAGAAGAGCGCCCCTTGCAGCAGGGTAAGCAGCGGAATGAGGGAGCCGATCACCCCCATATTGGTAGCCGAGGTGCTGTGGGCGGCGTAATAGGCCAGACACTGGTAGAGCACCATACCGAGCGCCGCCAGCACCAGCAGCTTGCCGAGCCAGGGGCGAACCTCACTGCGTCGCCGCCATAGGGTGGGCAGACAGAAGGGGGTCAGTGCCAGAGCGGCGATCACCCAGCGATAGAAGGAGATAGCCGCGGGGTCGAGCACACTGGCGGCCGCCTTGGACACCACGGTATTGGTAGCCCAGATCAGCACCGCCATCAGCGGAAAGAGAAGAGGGGAAAAGATTCGCATCAGAGGCTCCTTATTAACAGGGGGCCAAGTCTACCCTTGTCTTTATATTATCAAGTAGCGTAAAACAGACAGATGACCCAGCAGAAAAGACAACTCTTTCTGATGCACCTTATTCCGGCCCACACGGGCTGCGTTTGCTCGCAACTGATGGCTGCTTTTGACCTGTGCCGGAGACCGAGCCAACAGGGCGTTGCATCACGCCTGCACCTCTCTCTCGCTGACAGGGGGCGCTGATGGCCACTCACCACTTTCAGCCGGTAGATGTCGTTCTGCCCGCTCCCAATCCGCTCTTTTTCAGTTACCAGCAGATGCTGGCCGACAGCGCGACCGTGCTGCACTCCCACCCCTGGGGCCAGCTCAATATGATCAGCCTGGGGATCATGGAGATAGAGTTGGGGGATCAGCGACTGGTGGCCCCTGCCGACTACCTTATCTGGGTACCGGCGGATCTCGACCACACCTCTTACAACGAGCAGACCCTCGACTACACCTCCATCTACGTCAGCCACGAGCTGGCGGCCAAGCTGCCGCCAGAGCCCAGATTGCTGCTGCTAACCCCACTTATTCGCGCCCTGCTGAGCGATTTTTGCGAACGGCGGGTAGGCCATATGGTGGATGAGTGGGATCAGCGACAGGCCGAGTTGCTGGTGGAGCGACTGGCGCGCACCCGCTGTCAGGAGAGCTACCTGCCGATGAGTCAGGACAAGCTGCTGGCTCCCATGCTGGCGGCGTTACACAGCGATCCTGCCGATCCCCGTACTCTGGCCCAGTGGGCCGGACAACTGCACACCACAGAGCGCACCCTGGCGCGGCGCTGCCTGCGGGAGCTGGGGATGAGCTTCGGTCAGTGGCGGGCGCGGTTGCGGCTGCTCAAGGCGCTGGCCTGGCTCAAGGGGGACATGCCCATTCAGGAGATCAGCTGGCGGCTCGGTTACGGCTCCACCTCGGCCTTTATCGCCATGTTCAACCGGGAGCTGGGCTGCTCCCCCCAGCGTTATCGCCTACAGTCAGCCCGATAACAAATCGCCGGACATGTCATCTGATGAAGCAAAACAAGGAGGGCGCCCGCAGGCGCCCTTTCTGATGACATCCGCTTGCGCTAGAAGAAGCCGAGCGGGTTGATGTCGTGGCTCACCAGCAGGTTCTTGGTGTTCTGGTAGTGGTCCAGCATCATCTTGTGGGTCTCGCGGCCGATCCCCGACTTTTTGTAACCGCCAAAGGCGGCGTGTGCCGGGTAGGCGTGGTAGCAGTTGACCCAGACCCGGCCAGCCTGAATGCCACGCCCCATGCGCCAGGCCAGATTGCTGTCGCGGGTCCACAGGCCTGCCCCCAACCCGTACTGGGTGTCGTTGGCAATGGCCAGAGCATCCGCCTCGTCCTTGAAGGTGGTGACCCCGAGAGCCGGCCCGAAGATCTCCTCCTGGAATACCCGCATCTTGTTCTGACCGGAGAAGATGGTGGGCTGGATGTAGAATCCCCCCTCCAGTCCGCTCACCTTGGCCGGGCCGCCGCCGATCAGCATCTTGGCCCCTTCGCCGCGGCCGATCTCCATGTAGCCCAGGATCTTGTCGAACTGCTCGCGGGACGCCTGCGCCCCCACCTGAGTGGCGGTATCGAGGGGGTTGCCCTGAACGATGGTGCGAGCACGGGCCAGCACCCGGTCCATGAAGTCGTCATAGATGCTGGCCTGCACCAGCGCGCGGGAGGGACAGGTACACACTTCCCCCTGGTTGAAGAAGGTCATCAGCATCCCTTCTACCGCCTTGTCGATGTAGCTGCTCTCGTGCTGCATCACGTCGGCGAAATAGATATTGGGGGACTTTCCCCCCAGCTCCACGGTGGAGGGGATCAGCTTATCGGCTGCGCAGCGCAGGATATGGGCGCCCACTTCGGTCGAACCGGTAAAGGCCAGTTTCTGGATCCGGTTGCTGGTGGCCAGAGCCTGACCTGCCTCGGCGCCGAAGCCGTTGACCACGTTGACTACGCCGGGGGGCAGGATGTCCTTGATGAGATCCATCATCAGCATGATGGTGACCGGGGTCTGCTCGGCGGGCTTGAGCACGCTGCAGCAACCCGCCGCCAGCACCGGGGCCAGCTTCCAGGCGGCCATCAGCAGCGGGAAGTTCCACGGGATGATCTGACCGACCACGCCGATGGGCTCCTTGAAGTGGTAGCTGACGGTGTTCTGATCCAGCTCGGCGGCCGAGCCCTCCTGAGCGCGAATGCAGCCAGCGAAGTAGCGAAAGTGATCCACCACCAGCGGCAGGTCGGCGGCCAGGGTTTCGCGCACCGCCTTGCCGTTCTCCCAGGTTTCGGCGATGGCGAGTCGCTCGATGTTCTGCTCGATGCGATCGGCGATACGCAGTAGCAGATTGCTGCGCTCGGTGACGCTGGTCTTGCTCCAGCTGGTGAACGCCTTGTGGGCGGCATCCAGCGCCAGTTCGATATCGGCGGCGTCGGAGCGGGCGACCTCGCAGAATACTTTGCCATCCACCGGCGAGATGTTTTCAAAGTAGTGGCCGGCGCGAGGAGCCACCCACTCACCGCCGATGAAGTTGTCGTAACGGGATTTGAAGCTGACCAGGGCACCTGCCTGACCGGGAGCGGTATAAATCATCTCATCATCCTTTATGTGTGTGATCCTGACCGGACTGGCTGACAGACCGGTTGCCAGCTGATATCGCAAGGGGCGTGCCAAAGGGTCTGACCAGCAGGTGAAAGGTTACAAAAACGTTATCAAATGGGGTGTGGCAGCGTATCTTGGTTAACCAATGACCACGGCTATTGCGATAAAACTGTACCGTTTCTGGACAGTGGCCGAGACAGTCGTGCTGTTTGTGAACAGGAGGCGTGATGAGTGAGTCACTTCAACCCGGTCCCGGTCCGATCCAGCGTTCCTGGCAGCGCTGCCTGCATCAGGGGCTGAGCCGCCAGCAGAGTGCCGATCTGGACTTGCTGCCCCAGGGGGAGCTGTCGGCCCGTCAGGAGCAGCACAGGGCGCTGATCGCCTGCTTCCAGCGCTTCGTGCTGCCGCTGTTTGCCCAGTTGCTGGCCGGTCGCCCCTGTCGCCTGTTGTTGTGTGACGGTGAGGGGGCCATTCTGGCCGCCAGTGGTGATGAGGGGTTCGCCCGCCATGCCGAGCGTATCTTTTTGCGCAGTGGTGCCCGCTGGGGGGAGGCGAGCAAGGGCACCAATGCCATCGGTACCGCGCTGGCCGAACAGAGCGAAGTGCAGGTGCTCGGCAATCAGCACTTCTTCGCCCAGCACAGCTTCCTTAGTTGCAGCGCCTGTCCGTTGCTGGGGCCGGATGGGCAATTGCTCGGGGTGCTCGATATCTCCACTGATGCGGCTCATCACGATGGCGACATGCTGGGCACGGTGCGGCTGCTGGCCATGACCCTCGAAAACGCGCTGTTGGCGCGTCAGCCGGGCTGGCTGGTGGATCTCGATCCCCAGAGCCTCTGGTCCGCTCGCCTGTTGCTGGGAGACGAGGGGGAACTGCTCGGCGCCAACCGGGCAGGCCGACTCTGGCTCGGCCTGCACCCTTTCGATGGCAGGCAACTGCTGCGCGAGGGGCGTGGCTTGCGGCTGGTGCCAGAAGCGGACGCGACACCTTCCTGTACCGCGTTGCCGGGTCACTCAAGCCCGGTGCTACCTCCGCAGCAGGTGCCGCTCAAGATGCTGGAGCGCGGCATTTCGCTGCTTATCGAGGGGGAGACCGGCAGCGGCAAGGAGCATCTGGTGCGGGCCCTGCACCGAGCGTCGAGTCGGCGGGAGCAGCCACTGGTGTGCGTCAACTGCGGCGCGTTACCAGCAGATCTGGTGGAAGCCGAGCTGTTTGGCTATGTGGGCGGGGCCTTCAGCGGTGCCCGCAGTCAGGGCAGTCAGGGTTATCTGCGCGCAGCCCATGGCGGCATGCTGATGCTCGATGAAATTGGCGAATTGCCGCTGCAGGCTCAGACCCGACTGCTGAGGGTGTTGCAGGAACGCAGTGTGACACCGGTTGGCAGTCACAAGCCGGAGGCGGTGGATTTCTGGCTGGTCAGTGCCAGCCACCGGGATCTGGCGGCCATGGTGCAGAGTGGCGCATTTCGCGAAGACCTCTATTACCGGATCTGCGGTTGGCGCCAGCAGCTGATGCCGCTGCGCCGTTGGCCTGCCGCTGAGCGTCTGGGGCTGATCCAGCGACTGTTGGCGGAGATGGACCCGACCCTGCGTCTGACCCGCGATGCGGAGCAACAACTGCTGGCCCATCCGCTGCCCGGCAACGTGCGTCAGCTCAAGCAGGCACTGGAAGTGGCCTGTGTGCTGGCTGAGGGGCTGGGCTGATTGAGCCCGACCACCTGCATCTGCCCAGTGTGGCCACAGAGCCCGGCGCCTTGCCGATGGGGGAGGCGACCAGCTTGCGTGAACAAACCCGGCGGCAGGTGCAGCAAACGCTGGCGGCATGCGGCGGCAATGTGAGCCAGGCCGCGCGCCAGCTGGGGATCAGCCGTACCACCCTCTACCGGACGCTGCGCGAAGCCCCTTGAGTGCTCGCTCCCCCTCATCAGTCGTTTTCAAGACGCACATGCCGGCTGGAGCCCTGCCCGTCCAGCCGCTATGATGCGCCCTGGCCGGGGCATTGCGCCCGTTGACTCATCCGTTGAGGATTTTCTGCCATGTCACAACACATCGGTGCATTGACCCTGCTGGTCGCCGATTACGATCAGGCCATTCGCTTTTTTACCGAGGGACTTGGCTTTGTGCTCCTGGAAGACACCCGGCTCGACGAGCCGGGCAAACCGGGCAAGCGCTGGGTGCGGGTTGCCCCCAAAGGCGCCTCCGGTTCTGCACTGCTGCTGGCACAAGCGGCCAATGCGCAACAGCAGGCCGCCATCGGCCAGCAGGGCGGTGGCCGGGTATTTCTGTTCCTCGAGACCACTGATTTCTGGGGGGATTACCAGCGCATGCAGGCGTACGGTGTTCATTTTTGTGAACAGCCCCGCGACGAGCCTTATGGCACCGTGGTGGTGTTTGAGGATATCAGCGGCAACCGGTGGGACTTGTTGCAACGTACTGCTGCCAACTGAATCTGAAAACGTTTATCATCCCGCCTGTCATAAAGTCATAAAAGTGTCACAGAAAATTCTAATAATTGGCGCACCCATCTTCACAGAGGAGAGAGAAGGGAATGGCTAAGCGAATTCTGGTGGTCGAGGACGAAGCACCGATCCGCGAAATGCTCTGCTTCGTGTTGGAGCAGAAGGGATATGAGACGATTGAAGCGGAAGATTACGCCGATGGACTGGCGAAGGTGCGCGAACCCTACCCCGAACTCATCGTGCTCGACTGGATGATGCCGGGTGGCAGTGGCATCCAGTTTATCAAGCAGCTCAAGCAGGATGAGGTGACGCGCCAGATCCCGGTGGTGATGCTCACCGCCCGCGGTGAAGAGGAGGACAAGGTGCGTGGTCTGGAGGCCGGTGCTGACGACTATATCACCAAGCCGTTCTCGCCCAAGGAGCTGACCGCTCGCCTCCACGCAGTGATGCGCCGCGTGTCGCCCACCTCGGTGGACGAGGTGATCGAGGTGCAGGGGCTGAAACTCGATCCTGTCTCCCACCGGGTCAGTGCCGAAGAGAAGGCGCTCGACATGGGGCCGACCGAATTCAAGTTGCTTCACTTCTTCATGACTCACCCCGAGCGGGTCTACAGCCGTGAACAGCTGCTCAACAATGTCTGGGGTACCAATGTGTACGTCGAGGACAGAACCGTGGATGTGCATATTCGTCGCCTGCGCAAGGCGATTGAAGAGACAGGGCACGACAGATTGATCCAGACGGTGCGTGGAGCCGGATACCGCTTCTCAACCCGTCTCTAGAGGCAGTTATGTTGCAACCTTACGCCTGGCGGCGACAGTTGTGGCGAATGGCGTTTTTTTACGCCCCCTTCGCATTGGTTGGCTGGTTGATTGATCATCTTGCCCTCTGCCTGTTGGTGGCGGCCGTGTTGCATCTGGGCTGGCACTATCGCTTCCAGAAGCGGCTCTCTGACTGGCTGTGGCACGACCGCAGCCTGGTGCCCCCCAGCGGCAATGGCAGCTGGGAGTACATCTTCAACGGTATCTACAAGCTGCAGCAGCGTCACCGCGCCCGGCGCCGCGAGCTGGCGGGGCTGATCCGCCGCTTCCGGGAGGGGGCCGAGGCGCTGCCCGATGCCGCCGTGGTGTTTCGCACCGATGGCAGCATCCTCTGGTGCAACCGGCTGGCGGAGCAACTGCTCGGTTTTCGCTGGCCGGAGGATGCCGGCCAGCATATCGGCAACCTCATTCGCAATCCGGCCTTTAACGCCTATCTGGGCAAGGGGGCATATGACGAGCCCCTCGAGATGCACTCCCCGGTCAACGAGGAGAAGTTTCTCGAGTTTCGCATCATGCCCTACGCCTCGGATCAGGCGATGCTGGTGGTACGGGATGTCACCCGCTTGCGCAGTCTCGAGAAGACCCGCAAGCACTTCGTCTCCAACGTCTCTCACGAACTGCGCACCCCGCTGACCGTGCTCAAAGGCTATCTGGAGATGACCGAGGAGCCGCCCCCGCCCGCCATGTGGGCCAAGGCGCATCGGGTGATGATGGAGCAGACTATCCGCATGGATAATCTGGTTAATCAGCTGCTCACCCTCTCCCGTATCGAGGCGGCCCCGACCGTGGATCTCTCCCATCTGGTGGACATGCCTGCCATGCTGGGGCTGCTGGAGCAGGAGGCGCGGGCGCTCTCGGGCGAACGGGCTCACCAGATTGAATTTGTGGTGCAGCCCAATCTGCTGGTGCGCGGGGATCAGGAGCAGCTGCGCAGTGCTGTCTCCAACCTGGTCTACAACGCCATCCACTACACCCCGGCGGGGCGAAAAATTACTGTGGAGTGGCGCAAGCAGGGGGCGATGGCGCTGTTTGCCGTGAGCGATGAAGGGGAGGGGATTGCTCCCGAGCATCTGGCGCGGCTGACCGAGCGGTTCTATCGGGTCGACAAGGCACGCTCGCGCCATACCGGCGGCTCAGGCCTCGGCCTTGCCATCGTCAAGCATGCCCTCAGTCATCACGACTGCCAGCTCGATATCGAGAGCCGGGTCGGCCTTGGCAGCCGCTTCAGCTTTCTATCCCGAGCCGTATGGTGGTGATTAAATAGTCTTTTATGGCAATGAGTTAGCTGCAAAAAGAGGGCCTTTGAACGGGCCCTCTTTTCATTTGTTCAAATCTGTCGCCATGTCATTAAAGTGTCACATTAAATCCATAAATTTGTCACTGCCAGGTCAGATACTGGCGCCGTCTTAAGAACGGACCTTCTGTAACTTTGGAGAGATTGGATGAAACTCAACAAACTGGCTGGTGTAATCGGATTCACCGCAGCAACCCTGTTTTCTGTCAGCGCCCTGGCTGCCGGTGTGGATAAAGACCTGCCGGATTACACACCGACCAGCGGCATTTCGGGCAACCTGTCCTCTGTCGGCTCTGACACCCTGGCCAACATGATGACCCTGTGGGCCGAAGAATTTAAGCGTTTGTACCCCAACGTCAACGTGCAGATCCAGGCCGCCGGTTCTTCTACCGCCCCGACTGCCCTGACCGAAGGTGTTGCCCAGTTCGGCCCGATGAGCCGTGCCATGAAGGCCGGTGAAGAGGAAGCATTCGAGAAGCGTTACGGCTACAAGCCGACTGCCATCCGCGTTGCAGTCGATGCCCTGGCGGTGTTCGTCAACAAGGACAACCCCATCAAAGGGCTGACCATGCCGCAGATCGACGCCATCTTCTCCAGCACCCTCAAGTGCGGCGAAGCCAAGGCTGCCACCAAGTGGTCTGATCTGGGTCTGGACGGCAACTGGTCCAGCAAGGATCTGCAACTGTTCGGTCGCAACTCCGTATCCGGTACCTACGGTTACTTCAAGGAGCACGCCCTGTGTAACGGCGACTTCAAGAGCGGCGTGAACGAGCAGCCGGGTTCTGCCTCCGTGGTGCAGTCTGTCTCTGCCTCCCTGAACGGCATCGGCTACTCCGGTATCGGTTATGTCACCTCCGGCGTGCGTGCAGTACCGCTCTCCAAAGATGGCAAGACCTTCATCGAAGCGACCTCCGATAACGCCATCACCGGCAAGTATCCGCTGTCACGCTTCTTGTACGTTTACGTGAACAAGCATCCGAACAAGCCGCTCTCCCCGATGGAGCAAGAGTTCGTCAAGATGATGCTCTCCAAAGCAGGCCAGAACATCGTTGCCAAAGATGGCTACGTGCCGGTGCCGGCCAAGGTGGTACAGGCTGACCTGAAAAAGCTGGGTATCATGTAACTGCCTGCAGTCAGCATGCCCTGATAAAACGAGCCCCAAGCGGGCTCGTTTTGTTTTTGTCGGCTGTCAGTTTTGTTAATAGCGCAGGATGGATATTTTTCCGCCAGCCGGGGGCTGGCTCCCTTGCGCAGCAGGGCGGCATTTCCGAGAATAGGGCAACGTTATGGCAAAGGATCCCTTCATGATTGCGTCCCTCACCAAGTTTGGCCTGGTAGCCCTCTGTAGTTCCCTGTTGGTCGCCTGCGCCCAGTCGCCGACCGGCCGCAGCCAGATGCTGCTCTACTCTCCCCAGCAGATGAACCAGCTGGGCGCTGACTCCTTCGAGCAGATGAAAAAGCAGGAGAAGGTGAGCAAGGATGCCAAACTCAACGCCTATGTCTCCTGTGTCGCCAAGGCGGTGACCGCCCAGGTGCCGGCCAGCTATGGCATCACCAACTGGGAAGTGGTGGTGTTTGACTCCAAACAGGTCAACGCCTTCGCCCTGCCCGGCGGCAAGATCGGGGTCTACAGCGGCCTGCTCAAGGTGGCCAAGAATCAGGATCAGCTGGCGACCGTCATCGGCCACGAGCTGACTCACGTGCTGGCCCAGCACTCCAACGAGCGACTCTCGCGCAGCCAGCTGGCGGGGATTGGTCTTGCGGCTGCGGACATCGCCATGGGCACCAGCGAGTATCGCGGCGCCACCATGGCTGCCCTTGGCCTCGGGGTCGAGGTGGGGGTGATGTTGCCCTATGGCCGTACTCAGGAGAGCGAAGCGGATCGGCTCGGACTTGAGCTGATGGCGCGCGCCGGGTTCAATCCGGCCGAGGCGATCCCCCTGTGGCAAAACATGAGTGCCGCCGCCGGTGGCAACACTCCGCCGCAACTGCTCTCTACCCACCCGAGCAACGAGAACCGGATCGCCGAGTTGCAGGCGCAACAGGCGCAAGTGCTGCCGCTCTATGAGCAGGCCCGCGCCAACGGTCTGGTGCCCCAATGCAAGGCATAAGCCTGCGCATGGCGCGCAGCGACGATGCTGCTGCCATGACGGTGATGCAGCGAGCCAGCTGGCTCGCTGCCTATGGCAAGGTGCTCGGTGCCGACCTGCTGGAGCAGCTGGACGTCACCGCCCATCTGCAGATCTGGCAGAGCCGTCTGGCCGAGCCGGGCCCAAGGCCCATGCTGCTTTGTCTCGATGAGGTGGTGATTGGCCTGCTCTACTGGCAACCACAGCAGGAAGCGGGGCAGAGCAGCGCCCTGATCCGCGCCTTTTACCTCCATCCCGACCATTGGCGACAAGGCTATGGCAAACGGCTGTGGCAGGCGGTGGCGATGCAGATGCGCCGCGCCGGCTGCCATAGCGTCAAATTGTGGCTGCTCGATGGCAACCACATCGGCGAGGGGTTCTACCTGCGCCGTGGCTTCGTCTTTGATGGCGAGGAGCGCACCCTGATAAGCCTCGGGCAGCCCTGCCTGCAGCGACAAATGAGCCGTTTGCTCTGATCACTCTCCCGTTTTTCGCCTTCGGTCACTTTATTTTTTTTGCGAATTAATACAATGTCCCCCTTGAAACAGAGTTGGATAAACACGGGCTGACAAGGGAGTGCTGGCATGTATTACGGCTTTGATATCGGTGGCACCAAGATCGCCTTTGCGGTCTATGACGGTGCATTGAACCTCTGCCACGAGGAGCGCATGAGCACCCCGGGCAACGATTACGAGGGGTTGCAGCAGCTGATCCGCTCCCGGGTCGAGCAGGCGGATGCCCGCTTCGGCGCACGGGGCTCGGTCGGTATCGGTTTTCCCGGTGTCATCAATAGCCAGGATCACAGCATAGTGGCGGCCAATCTGCCCTCCATCAATGGTCGCCATCTGGGCGCAGATCTGGCCGAACTGCTGGAGCGGCCGGTCAAGGTGGATAACGACGCCAACTGCTTCCTCTGGTCCGAAGTGCATCAGGGTGCCGCCGACGGCGCCGGCAGTGCGCTCGGCGTCACCATCGGTACCGGCATCGGCGGCGCTGTTTATCTGGCGGGCAAGCTTATTCAGGGGCGCAACTGGCTGGCTGGCGAGATTGGTCACTACCCATTGCCCGCGACCATGCTGATGAAGTACCCCGAGTTGCCCCGTCCCCGTTGCGGCTGCGGCCGTCTGGTCTGTTTTGAAACCTATGCCTCCGGCACCGGTCTGGAGCGTCTCTATCACCATTTCCATGGCCAGCGCGCCACGGGTCACCAGATTGTGGGGCGCTTCGAGGCCCATGAACCCCATGCGGTCGAGACGGTCGACTGCTGGTTGGAGATCATGGCCGCCGGGCTTGCCACCGCCATTTCGGTGATTGATCCCGAGGTGGTGGTATTGGGGGGCGGCCTGAGCGGCCTGCCCGCCCTCTATGAACAGCTGCCGCTGCGTCTGCCCGGCCACTTGCTGCCCGGGGTCGCCCTGCCCGAGATCCGCCAGGCCCGCTTCGGCGGTGCCGGTGGTGTGCGCGGCGCAGCCTTGCTCAATCTATGAGATCAGATGTGGGGTCTGATCTCCACGAAAAAGGAGTCCTCATGACCCGTCTTGAAATCTGTATCGACAACCTGGAATCCCTGTTTACTGCCCAGCAATCCGGGGCGGATCGCATCGAGCTCTGCTCTGCGCTGGGTCTGGGCGGCCTGACCCCCTCCTACGGTTTTATGCAGCATGCAGCCCGCCATGCCACCGTGCCGGTTTATGCCATGATCCGCCCGCGTGCCGGGGATTTTTGCTTCAATGACGGCGAGTTCGAGATGATGCTGCAAGATATTGCGGCCGCACGTGCTGCGGGGCTGCAAGGGGTGGTGGTCGGTTTGCTGGATGAGGAGGGGCGGGTGCCTGCCGCCAAGCTCAAACAGCTGGTGGATGCAGCAGGATCGTTGGGGGTCACCTTCCATCGCGCCATCGACCTCTCCTCCGACTGGCGCCTCGATCTGGAGACCATAGTCGCTGCCGGTTGTGAGCGCATTCTGAGCTCGGGCCATGCGCCGACCGCGCTGGCTGGGCTGGAGACCCTGAAAGAGATGCAGCAGGCGCTGGCGGGGCGTGCCAGCCTGATGCCGGGGGCAGGGGTCAATGCCGACAACGTGCGTACCATCATCGAGTTCACCGGGGTGAGCGAAGTGCATATGTCCGGCATGGGCTGGCGCGGCGGCATGGTGCCCCATGGCGTAAATATGGGCACTTCGGATGATGGTCGGGTCAATATCACCGATGGCGCCAAGGTCACTGCGGTCAGAGCCTTGCTGGATCGCGGTTAAGTAGATCGCCGCCGTTGGGCGGCGTTCATCCGCATCTTGTGTGAAGTTCCTCCCACTGACGGGGAAATCAGGGGCGCCCCCGGCAGCACCCCGGCCAAAAGTCTGATATTATCCCGCCTCTTTACTACATGGATCTGGAGTAACATCTCAATGTCCCAATACGACTCTATCGAACAGAAGGCCAGCTATGGCATCGGCCGCAACATGGGTGATCAGCTGGCGCAGCAAGCCTTCGCCGGTCTGGATATCCCGGCCCTGCAACAAGGTCTGGCAGATGCCCTGAATGGTCTGGAGTTCGCGGTCAGCCGTGACGATATCAATGATGCCTTCCAGGTGATCACTGCGCGTATGCAAGAAGAGCAGGAAGCCGCCGCCAAGGCCGCCGCTGCTGACGGCGAAGCCTTCCTGGCTGACAACGCCAAGCGCGCTGAAGTGAAGGTGACCGACTCCGGTCTGCAGTACGAAGTGCTGGTAGAAGGCAACGGTGCCGTTCCGGTAGCCGGTCAGTCCGTGCGTGTGCACTACCACGGTACCTTCACCCACGGTGGTGTATTCGACAGCTCCGTTGCTCGCGGCCAGCCGGCTGAATTCCCGGTGACCGGCGTGATCGCTGGCTGGGTTGAAGCGCTGCAGCTGATGCCGGTTGGTTCCAAGTGGAAGCTCTACATCCCCCACGATCTGGCCTACGGTGCCCGTGGCGCGGGCTCCATCCCGCCTTACTCTGCACTGGTATTTGAAGTCGAGCTGCTGGACATCCTGTGATCCTGCTGGCTTGATGCAAACGGCGACCCTCGGGTCGCCGTTTGCTTTTGGGTTATGTGATAGACAGCATTTGTCGCGACCAGCGGGCTGGAGAGCAGAAAAGGGCGGCACTTTTGCGCTTTTTACTGGTTTTTTCAGAAACGGGAACAGGCATACTGCGACTCATTAGAGAGGATAAGGAGAACCCGATGAGCAAGAAGATGAAGAAAGTAGCGGGGCTTGCTCTGTTGCTGCTGAGCATTCCGGCCAGTGCTGATGCCATGCGCTGCAAGAACGCCCTGATCACCGAGGGAGACACCACCGCCGAGATGCTGCTCAAGTGCGGTGAGCCGATGTTGCGTGAAGAGCTCAACCGCAACGAGGAGAACCAGTTTGGCAACATGGTGCAGGTCAAATATGGTGAACGCTGGACCTACAACTTCGGCAAGAACGAGTTCATGCGCTTTGTGACGGTGCGCAACGGCATCATTACCGATATCGAAAACGGCCCGCGCGGCCAGTAGCCGGCGGGCAAAGCATGGATGCACAACAGACAGTAGGGCAAGACCCTTTGACTCACATGTCCGGCAAGGGGTCGCGGTGACCAAGTTGTCTGACCGCCAGATTGATCTGGCGAGCCAGTCTTAGCCGCTGGCGGCAGGTCAGGCCATGGAGGCTGATCCTGCCCGCGTTGAATTCAAATGTCCCCAGCGACTCGATGGCAAAATAGCCTCGATGAAAGCTCTTGATGTAGCGAGCGATCTGCCGTGGGGATAACTGCTTGAATACCTTCATCACACGGTTCCCTGATTGCCTGGACAGGGCACACTATGGTGTCGGTCGATGACACTGATATGACGGTTTATAAAGATTTGCATGAATCCTTATTTTGCCAGTGAGTTCGGCAAATTGACGGCGTCATCGAAAAAATTGTGCCATGACAAACCACCGCACCGATATACTGCGGGCTTGAATGGAACAAACGAAAGGGCCTGTGCGTGGAATGGGTTGATGTGGTGGACGGGAACAACCGGGTGATTGGCGTGGCCGAGCGAGCCAAGGTGCGGCGCGAGAATCTCTGCCATCGCGCCAGCTATATTCTGGTGCTCGATGACGCGGATCGGATCCTGGTGCAGCGACGCACCCTCAGCAAGGATTTCTGCCCCGGCATGCTGGATGCCTGCGCTGGTGGCGTGGTCACCACCGGTGAGGAGATGGAGCGCTCCGCCCGCCGCGAGTTGGCCGAGGAGCTGGGGATTATGGATGTTCCTCTGCAGGGCTTTGGCAGCTTTTATGCGGAAGGGGAGGGCTACCGGGTCTGGGGTGGCCTCTTCAGTTGCCGTTATCAGGGGCCGCTGCAGTTGCAGGCCGAAGAGGTGAGCGCGGTGCACTGGATGAGCCTGGCCGAGATTGCCGAGCGCGCCAGTGAATTTACCCCCGACTCCCTGCTCGCCATCGCCATTTGGCAGGCGAGACGCTAACGTCTCCCTTTAGATATTTTCTTTTCCAGTTCAGAGACAAGACGGGCAGCCTGATGGCTGCCCGTCTGCCTTTGTGCATTTAGTTGATCTGCTACACCAGCTTGAGGCGCCGGTTGGTGCGCCCGCAAGCGCTCTGCTTGGCGATCCAGTGCCCCTGCCAGTCGGTGGCCAGACGCAACAATGGATACTCCAGATCGAGCCGGGTCACCACCAGCTGGCCGGTCTCGTCGCCACTGACGGGATTGCCGCTGGCGGGATCGATGATTTCGACGATGCAGCTCTCGTTGACGATAAAGCCCTGACCGGGCTGACTCTCGTAGGCCACCACCCCCACATCCTGCCACACCAGACAGTTGAGGGCCGCAATGCCATGAATGGCGCGCAGCGGTGCCGTTTCGGGATGGGTTGCTTCGCACAGTAGGGCGTGGCGCAGCGAGTCGCTCGGGATCTCCGCCGCCTCGGCCGCTTCCAGCAGGTCGAGCAGGGTCACCAGCGGGCCGACATAGCCGGTGGGTTGATAGCGCAGCAGTGCCTCCAGCTGGCGCTGGGTATCGTGGGGGCCGCAGGGTACCACGGGAGCCCCCAGCTGGCGGGCGCCGTTATCGAAAATAAAGGCGGTGGGGCCAGCATGATAGTCGTGGCCGTTGAGCATCACTTCCCCCGCCTTGAAACCGGCGGCAAACAGCGCTCGGGCGGCGCCCCACCAGTCTGCCCCGGCATATTCGGGGATGGCCAGTTGGCCCGGACAGGAGAATACCCGCAGCGCCTGACTGGCCGGACGGCCGGTGAGACCGGCAAAGGGGGGATGAGCTTGCTGGGCGGCAAAGAGCTCTTTGCTGTCGAGCAGTGGCAGGGTGGCCAGCTCTGCCAGATCCTCGAGGCGGCACTGGCGATAGGCGCTGGAGTAACCGGCGCAATATTGACTGACATGGGTAAGCTGATGATTGAGCTGGTCCAGTTGTTGCTGTTCGCGCATGGCGGGGGGACGAATTTCCAGACCATCGTAATAGTGTTGCATGGGGCCTCCTGGCGCCGTGAAACCAGCTCAAGAGTAGTCTGCCCAAGGGGAAAATGCCTGCCGCTATCCATGGTCAGGCTCAGAGCCGCTGTTAGGCAGCATCGTCACTCTGGGATAAACTGGCGACTTCCCATCACGACTCAGGACGAGAAATCATGATTGCTGTAGGACAACCCCTGCCTGCGGGCGAATTTACCTTTATCACCGCCGAGGGCAAGCAGCTGCGGGATGGCCAGACGCTGTTCGCCGGTAAAAAAGTAGTGCTGTTTGCGGTGCCCGGCGCCTTTACTCCCACCTGCTCCAATGCCCATCTGCCCGGCTATGTGGTGCTGGCCGATCAGTTCATGGCCAAAGGGGTGGATGCCATCTGCTGTCTGTCGGTCAACGACGCCTTCGTGATGCGGGCCTGGCAGACGGCCCAGAATGCCGAGGCGATCACCATGCTGGCGGATGGCGATGGCAGCTGGACCCGGGCGCTGGATCTGGCCAAGGATACCGGCGCCTTTGGCGGCATCCGTGCCCAGCGCTTTGCGTTGATCGCCAACGATGGTGTAGTCGAGCAGCTGTTTGTGGAGGCGCCGGGCAAGTTTGAGGTCTCCGATGCCGCGAGCCTGCTGGCTGCACTGTGAAATGTTAATCACGGTTTGATTTCCCCTTGAAATGGGAGGTGGCACAGCTACACTGGCGCCACTTTCCCATGGTGCCTGCCCGTTTGGGCTGGCGCTTCGTTGCAGATAACAAGAGATGAAGATCCTATGACCCTGGCTTTTGTTGCCCTGATTGCCGGACTGGCGCTGCTGGTCTGGAGTGCAGACAAGTTTGTCGATGGCGCTGCTGCCACCGCCCGTTATGCGGGGATGCCGCCGCTGCTGATCGGCATGGTGATCATCGGTTTTGGTACCTCAGCCCCTGAGATGGTGGTCTCGGCACTCGCGGCGTCCCAGGGCAATCCCGGGTTGGCGCTCGGCAATGCCTATGGCTCCAACATCACCAATATCGCGCTGATCCTGGGTCTGACGGCACTGATCAGCCCTATCGCGGTGGCCTCTCAGGTAGTACGCAAGGAGATCCCTATTCTGCTCGGTATTACCCTGCTCTCCGGCGCACTACTGATCGATGGTCATCTGGGCCGGATGGATGCGGTCATTCTGGGGGCCGTCTTCGTTGCCCTGATGGGCTGGTCCATCTGGGCTGGCATGAATGGCAAGGGAGATGCGCTGGATACCGAGACCGCCGAGGATATCGAGAGCGAGGGGATGTCCCTCAAGAGCGCCATCTTCTGGCTGGTGGTCGGGCTGGTGCTGCTGATCGGCGCTTCCCGCCTGTTGGTCTGGGGGGCGGTGACCATCGCCCAGGCGCTCGGCATCAGCGATCTGGTGATTGGCCTTACCATAGTCGCGGTGGGAACCTCCCTGCCGGAGCTGGCCTCGTCCCTCATCGCCATTCGCAAGAACGAGCATGATCTGGCTCTTGGCAACGTGCTCGGCTCCAACCTGTTCAACACCCTGGCGGTGGTGGGGATTGCGGCGGGCATCCACCCGCTCGATGTGGCGCCGGAGGTGCTCACCCGTGACTGGAGCATCATGATGGGGCTAACCCTGCTGCTGCTGGTGATGTGTCTGGGCCGCAAGGGGCAGGGCCGTATCAACCGGTTGGAGGGGGGCGTGCTGCTGACTTGCTTCGTCGCCTACACCGGCTGGCTGCTGACCAGTCAGTTTATCTGATAGGGGTTGGTGAAATGAGAGAGGGGGAAGCTCAAGCTTCCCCCTCTTGTTTTTGCCCAGTGAACCTGTTGGCGAGCGAGCGGTGTGCTCAGGCTACTGCCACCAGCTTCTGCCCCTTCTGACTGCTGTCCAGAATGAGGATGCTGGCCTTGGGGAAGAAGTTGAAGGTGGAGGCCGAGGCCCAGGTGTAGGCGCCCATCACCTTGCCAACCACCAACTCGCCGATAGCCAGATCCGGCAGCATGATGCCATCGCGGATCACATCCACGCTGTCGCAGGTGGGGCCGGAGAGCACCGAGTTGTGCTGCTCGCCACTGGCATAAGGCGTGCTCACCGGATAGGTGACGTGGTCATAGAGCTGGCCGTTGTAGCTGCCGTAGAGACCGTCATCCAGGTAGTACCAGATCTTGTCGCCGCGGTGGGCCTTGCCCATCACGCTGGAAACCGAAGTCATGGCCGGCGCGCTGATAAAGCGGCCCGGTTCGGCAATCTTCTGCACGGTAGCGGGCAGCTTGGCCAGCGCTTCGCGGATCGGCGCGCAGAAGCCGTCGATATCGAACTCGCCCCCTTCATAATCCACCGGGAAACCGCCACCGATATCCAGCACCCAGGGCTTGAGCCCGAGCGCCCAGGCCTGCTCCATGATCTCGCGGCAGGCGTCGATGGCCTGCACATGGCGACGGGCATGAGGCACTTGCGAGCCGACGTGGAACGACAGCCCCATCACCTTGATCCCCTTGGCGTGGGCCAGTTGCAGCAGCGGCAGCGCCTGCTCCGGAGTGCAGCCGAACTTCTTGGAGAGATCGACCTTGGTCTCGGGGTTAGGGAAGCTGACCCGCAGCAGCAGTTTCACTTCGTCCTTGTAGGGAATGAACTTCTCCAGCTCCAGCGGGTTGTCGTAGACAAACACGGTGCAGCCGAACTCGAGCGCATAACGGATATCGCTGTCGCGCTTGATGGGATGGGTATGAATGCAACGGCCCGGGCGAACCCCCTGACTGCGCACCAGATCCACTTCGCCATTGGTGGCCAGATCGAAACAGGCCCCCTCTTCCTTCAAGACAGAGACCACCGCCTCATGGGGCAGGGGTTTGAGTGCATAGTGCAATCGTACATCGGGCAGGGCGGCGGCCAGGGCCCGATACTGTTTGCGGACGGCTGCCTTGTCGAGCAGCAGCAGGGGGGAGCCGAATTGTTCAACCAGCTGACGGTAATCTTGTGCGACCACATCTTTTGCAACCAGGGCGTCGTTCATTCTCTTTTGAAAGTCCTTAGGGGGCGTGATATGCCCAAGCCATATGCGATTGAACCGGCGACGGCCGGGTCAGGCGAGCGGTCCGGTGGGACCAACCGAACACAGTGCATAAATTGATAACAAAGTGCTTGGTTATGCAGCGAATTATCGGCTTATTGATTCTGTGTGCAAGCATTTTGATTGGATATGTCGGCAAGATTTTCTTGGCGAAACGAGAGGGATCACTGTTCTCTATCCGCCATTTTTCCCGTTTGGGCCACATTTGATCCGTGAGAGCCTAACTTGTTGATAGTTAACTAACATTTAACATTCTTGCCGCGGTTCTGGCGGTCACTAAAAAAATATAAATGGGAGTGGCCAAGTGCGAGACAGCTCACATTTTTTGGATTAACATGCCGACTTCCTAATCCAAACTAGTTCGGATGAAGGTAGCAGGAGAGCGATGGGCAACCATCCACCGAAGAAGTGAATCTTTCAGGTACCGGGCAACCGGTGTGGACTGCTACTGGACGATACTCTGGAGAGACCCGTTAAATCGGGCGCCGAAGGAGCAAGGCACCATGACTACCCGCAAGGGCAGGCTGGCGCCGGAAACTCTCAGGCAAAAGGACAGAGGGGATGGGATGGTTGTACCTGGGCTTGGCCCGCATCCGATCGCCTCTGGGGATCGCGACACCTATGGGAAGATCATCCTTCTCCTCCTTAATTTCTGTTTCTTAAGGAGGATGCATGTCATCAATTCAATCGGCGTTAACCGCCATCGATAGCTTTATCTGGGGGCCGCCCCTGCTGATCCTGCTGGTCGGGACCGGTATCTATCTCACCCTGCGTCTGGGTCTGCTTCAGGTCGTGCGCTTGCCGCTCGCTCTGCGGCTGGTCTTTGGTCGCGATCAGGGGCAGGGCAAGCAGGGGGATGTCTCCAGCTTCGGCGCCCTCTGTACCGCCCTCTCTGCCACCATAGGTACCGGCAACATCGTCGGGGTGGCCACCGCCATCAAGCTGGGGGGCCCGGGTGCCCTGTTCTGGATGTGGATGGCGGCGCTGTTCGGCATGGCCACCAAGTACGCCGAGTGTCTGCTGGCGGTGAAATATCGCGAGCAGGATGCCAACGGCCAGATGGCGGGTGGTCCCATGTACTATCTGGAGAAGGGGCTTGGCTCCAAGCCGCTCGCCAAGTTGTTTGCCCTGTTCGGCATCGGCGTGGCTTTCTTCGGTATCGGTACCTTCCCGCAGGTCAATGCCATCTCCGACGCCATGAGCCTCTCCTTCTCGGTGCCCCGTGAAGCGACCGCCGTGGTGCTGACCCTGATCGTGGCGCTGGTGACCCTGGGAGGGATCAAGTCCATCTCCAGCGTGTCGAGCAAGGTGGTGCCCTTCATGGCCATCTTCTACATCGTCGCCTGTCTGGGCGTGCTGGTGAATAACGCCAGCGCCTTGCCCGATGCCGTCATGCTGGTGATCGAGAGTGCCTTCACCGGCCATGCGGCGACCGGCGGCTTCGTCGGTGCCAGCATCATGCTGGCCATTCAGTCCGGGGTGGCGCGTGGGGTCTTCTCCAACGAGTCAGGGTTGGGCTCTGCACCCATCGCGGCGGCGGCGGCCAAGACCGATTCGTGCGTGGAGCAGGGGCTGGTCTCCATGACAGGTACCTTCATCGACACCATCATCATCTGCACCATGACCGGCCTGACCCTGGTGGTCACAGGCGTGTGGAGCGGCGATGCAAGCGGCGCGGCCATGACCAGTCTGGCCTTTGCCCAGGGGCTTGATGCCCATGTCGGCCAGTATCTGGTGAGCATTGGCCTCCTGTTCTTCGCCTTTACCACCATCCTTGGCTGGAACTACTACGGCGAGCGCTGCACCGAATACCTGTTCGGGGTGA
Source organism: Aeromonas sp. 6P (assembly GCF_051919525.1). NCBI lineage: Bacteria > Pseudomonadati > Pseudomonadota > Gammaproteobacteria > Aeromonadales > Aeromonadaceae > Aeromonas > Aeromonas sp. 6P. The sequence continues at coordinate 1,160,453 of NZ_JBQBEO010000002.1, forward strand.
AGGCGATCAAGCCCTACCGCCTCATCTATCTGGTGCTGGTGGCGAGCGGTGCTTTTCTCCATCTGGATATGATTTGGCTGCTGGCCGATATCGTTAACGGTCTGATGGCGGTGCCCAACCTCATCGGCCTGATTGGCCTGCGCCATGTGGTGCTCGCCGAGACCCGCGCCTACTTTAGTCGCGAACAAGATGGTGAAGCCGAACCGGAGCCGCAGACGGCCTGAACGCCTCGGCCCGTTTCACGTGTCCATTGAAAAGAAAAAGCCACGACTCCGGTCGTGGCTTTTTTGTGCGCCGTGTCTATGGACGGGGACTTTCCCTCTCCCTTCGGAATAAGGTCAGGATGGGGGGGTAGCCCCTCGCTCAGCAGGCTATCCAGACGTGCTCGCACTTTCTCTACCAGTGCCTGATCGCTACCGCGCCAATCGATGCAGCTTGCCAGCGTGGTGGAGGTTCCCGTCATAAAGCGCAGCTCGCCGCCCGCCAGCTCGTAGAAGCGGCTCGCCATCCTGGTTCCCTCATCCACATCACCCGCCACCAGCAGCATGGCTTGCGCCAGCACGGCGCCCTGGTGATCCTGCCCCGGCGCCAGCCAGCGCTGGGCGGTACCGGTGATCTTGCGTCCTCCGATCACCAGATTGTACTGACCATCGCAAAAGGAGCCGGGCACGAAGTCATAGCTTCCCTCAAGGCCGTACTCCGCCAACAGGGTCAGCAGCGGCGCCCCCAGCAGCCGGTAGTAGTGGGCGAGATCTGCGGTGGTACGAGGCAGCAGCAGGGATAGGTTGAGGATCCCCGCCCCGTGGGGCACGGCGGTGCCGCCGCTGTCGCGCACATGTACCGGCCAGCCTTCAGCTGCAAGTTGCTGGCAGGCGGCTTCGTAATGGGGGAGGCGGGTATCCTTGCGGGTGACAATCAGGCATTGGGGCGCCTGCCAGAGGTGAGCGCGGGGCTGGCCGTCATGGGCACAGTCGCGCAGCCAGCACTGCTCTTGCGCCAGTATCTGTGCGGGTGAAGCGGTATCGTGGAGGGGGGAGAGCAGGCGATAGGGCATTGCGGCATCCTCAAAAAAGGCTGCCCAGCACACTACCCGTGGCGACTGGCAAGGTAAAGCCCCGCAGTGCGGGGCTTGGGTTGGCTATCGGTGGACGATGTCTCAGGAGTGGCGCGCTTCGCGCTTGGGCAGCAGCAGGTTGAGCACGATGGCGGTGATGCCACCGGTGGCGACGCCGTAGGAGAGCACACTCTTGGCCAGCTCCGGCAGGTGTTGCAGCACTTCCGGCACCTGTGCGACCCCCAGCCCCATGGCCAGCGACACCGCCAGGATCATCAGGGCGCGGCGATCCAGCTCCTCGCGGGCAATGATGCGCACGCCAGCGGCAGCGATGGTGCCGAACATCACGATAGTGGCGCCCCCCAGTACGGGCTCGGGGATCTGCTGTACCAGGCTGGCGACCGCCGGGAACAGGCCGAGCAGGGCCAGCATGGCGGCGATAAAGAGACCGACGTGACGGCTGGCGACGCCGGTCAGCTGAATGACGCCGTTATTCTGGGCGAAGGTTGACATGGGGAAGGTGGAGAACACTGCCGCCAGCATGGAGTTGGCACCATCAGCCAGCACGCCGCCTTTGATCCGCTCCATATAGACAGGCCCTTCCAGTGGCTCGCCAGATATATCCGAGGTGGCGGTCATGTCGCCGATCGCTTCGAGCGCCGTGACCACGAAGATGATGGCGAGCGGCACGAACAGCTGCCAGTCAAAGCCGAGACCGTAGTGAAGCGGAATGGGCACCATCACCAGGGGGCCATCGAAGGTGGGGGCGCTCACTTTGCCCAACAGCAGGGCCACGGCATAGCCCGCCAGCATGGCGATCATGATGGCGGAGAGGCGCAACCAGGGGTTGCGACTGCGTTGCAGCAACACGATAAGGCCGAGCACCAGCAGGGAGAGGAAGAGGTTGGTGTGACTGGCGAAGCTGCCATCAGAGAGGGCTGCATAGCCGCCGCCCATGCTGATCAGGCCCACTTTGATCAGGGTCAGGCCGATCAGCAGCACCACTATGCCGGTGACCAGTGGGGTGATGATCCGTTTCACCAGATGGAGGAAGCGGCTCATCACCACGATAGTGAGTGCAGCAACCATCATGGTGCCAAACAATGTGCCCAACAGATCCTCGGTGGGCATGGCCGCCTGTTTGAGGGCGAGACCGGAGGCGATGATGGGGCCGAGGAAGTTGAAGCTGGTACCTTGCACCGAGAGCAGGCCGGAACCGATGGGGCCGAAGCGGCGGGTTTGAATGAAGGAGGCGATGCCGGACATGACCAGCGACATGGAGACGATATAACGGGTGTCGGCGGCAGGGAGGCCGAGGGCATTGGCGATAATCAGGGGCGGGGTAATGATGGCGACAAACATGGCGAGCATATGCTGCAGGGCGGCGAACAGCGTCTGGGGCAGAGGCGGGACATCCTCTATGCCATAGACCAGTTCGCTATGGGCTCGCCTGGGTGGATGTGCCTCTCGATTGGCGCGTGTGACAGCAGCCTGTTCCATAAGTACCTCGAATTGTGTGGGGAGGGGGAGAAAATTGGGCGCTATTGTAGTGATTGAAATGAGGCTGACCAGCGCTAATTATGCAAAAAAAGGTTTATTTTTTGATGGGTTGAAACGTTTGCGCACTGCGATTATCATCTGTCGGTTTGTGTGATCAACCTCTCCTTTTTATTCTCCCCGCTAATGACATTTTTACCACTTTGTAGGTGTAGAATGAGCCCTCAGTATTCATCGTGGAGACTCTGGATGCTCAAGTTGTCAGAGTTCTGGAGTGCGAGGGTTCACTCCGAAGACTTTACTCGTACACGCATGGGGTTTATGACGGTGCGTTTGCGCCTGCTGACCTGCTTGCTGATGCTCGGATTGCCCGCCTGGGCCGTGGTGGATTGGTTGACCTTGCCCGCCGTTCATTTCGAGCAGCTATTCCAGGCCAGGATCTTTTGCACCCTGGCGCTCTCGCCACTTATTCCGCTCTCGTACCTCATCCACTTCAAGCGGGAACGGATGAAGCTGGCCCTTGGCTACCTGATGGCCGTGATGATGCTCTTTTCCCTCTTCTGCCTGAACAGCTTTGGCGCCGGACAGGAGTTACAGGCGGGCTATGCTGCCTTTCCCTATCTGCTGATAACCCTGTTTGCCATCTTCCCCATTCCCCTCTCCCTCGGCTTGCAACTGGCAGGCGTGGTGCTGGTGACCATGCTGCTGGGCCACTGGCTGCTGGTGGGCCAGAGCATCTGGAGTCAGGCCACCCTGAATCAGGTGTGGGTGCTCGGCATGTTTACCATGGCCAGCTGCTGGGTGCAGTGCGGCCAGCTCAACATGCTGCTGCGGCTATATCGGGAATCGACCACCGATGAGCTGACCGGCATGATGAACCGCCGCTTGCTGATGAAGCAGCTGGAGCAGGCCAGAATCCGGCTGCAACTCAAGAAGAAGCCCTTTGCGGTGATGCTGCTGGATCTCGATCGCTTCAAGCGGATCAACGATATCTACGGCCATCTGGCGGGGGATGCGGTGCTCAAGGAGGTGGCGACCACCCTGGGGGAGCAGCTTGAGCCTGATATGGTGCTGGGGCGCTATGGCGGCGAAGAGTTTGCCATCCTGATGCACAACTGCGCCGATCCGGCACTGGCGAGCAAAATGGCCGAGCGGCTGCGCATTGCCGTCGAGGCGCGGCTGGTGAAGAGCCCCACTTCGGACGAATTGCTGGAGGTGACGGTAAGTATCGGGATTGCCATGGCTCGTTCCGATGACACCATCGATATTCTGATCAACCGTGCCGACGAGTGTCTCTATCAGGCCAAGATGGCGGGACGCAACTGCGTGGTGGTCGAGGGGCAAAACCGCGCAAAAACAGATGCCGCCTGAGGGCGGCATCCTGTTGGCAATGAGCTGGCGAGATCAGGCCAGCTTGTACTTGCCGGAGAGCTGCTGAGCCAGCAGCTTGAACATGTTGAAGACCGCCATGGTCTTGCCGGTCGGGGTGCCGTCTTCGGCCAGGAAATACTCCCCCTTGAACACCAGAATATCCCCCTTCTGCTCCACCGAATCGGCGCGCATACCGTGGATGAAGTCTTCATGCTCCTTGATGATCTTGTTGGCCATCTCAAGCAGGGCCGTCTCGGTGATCAGCTCTTTCTGTGGTTGCATGCTCGTCTCCTTAAACGACTACTGGACAGGGAAACCGTGGATCCCTGCCTCTGATTGAAGAGGCGCCAAGCATACTGCAAACAGGGTTTTTCTGTCATTGATATGACCCCGATTTGTGGCTGTTTATCCGATCACCAGATTCTTCAACCAGCAGCGTTGGCGAATACGGCGCTGCACCAGCAACACCTTGCTGAGCTCCTCCAGCAAGACCACCGCCACCACCCAGGAGAGGGGCCAGCCGAGCAGCGTGACAGCCACCCAGGCGAGCGGGATGCCGATGCACCACATGCCGACGATGTCGATAAAGATGCTGTAGTTCACATCGCCGCCAGAGCGCAGCACCCCGATGATCCCCACCATGTTGAACACCTTGAGCAGCATCCCGAGGCACATGATGCCGAGCACCTGACCCGCTTCCGTTATCAGCTCGGGGGGCAGGTTGCCGACCCACTGCAGCAGGTTGGCTTGCAGCAGCCAGACGATGATCCCCACCAGTAGCGCGCCAATCGGTGCCAGCAGCAGGAACAGCTGGGAGTGCTGCCAGGCGACCTCGTACTCCTCGGCCCCGAGCCGGTGGCCGAGCAGGGTGGAGCAGGCCACCGCCAGTCCGAAGAAGAGGGAGATCAGGATGCTCTCCAGGGTGCCGAGGGTGGTCATGATGGCCAGCGAATCGGTGCCAAGATGGGCGTAGAGAAAGCCGTAAATCAGCATGCCGAAGGCCCAGAGGCCGTCATGGAACAGCAGCGGCAGGGCGATCAGGGTAAAGCGCACCACCTCCTTGCGCTTGAAGGCGGCCAGCCAGTCTGGTGCGCGCGGGATCAGGCGCGCCTCATAACGCTTTACGTAGAGCAGCAGCAGGGCTGTCTGCAGCAGCCGGGAAATGGTGGTGCCCCAGGCCGAGCCGGCCACCCCCATCGCCTCGAAGCCGAAGTGACCGAAGATAAGGGCGTAGTTGAGGATGACGTTGGCGATGATAGCGATAATGCCGATGCGGGTCGGCGCGGCGGCATTGCCGACCGAGCGCAGGGCTGATTCCAGCGGCACTACGATAGCGGTACAGAGGATGGTGGCGCCGGTGATCATCAAGAATTGATCCGCCAGTGCCCGCAGCGCCGGATCCTGACTGGCAAAACCCAGCACGCTGCCCGGTGATAACACATAGATGAAGGCAAAGGGCAGGGTGACCAGCAGGGCGCCCACTATGGCCAGCGCCAGGGAGCGGCGCACCCCGGCCATCTCCCCGCGCCCGAAGTATTGTGCTGCCAATACCGAGACCCCGCCCGCGAGGCCCGCTATCACCAGCAGATTGAAGAAGAAGACCCGGTTACCCAAGCCGACCGCCGCCACAGCCGTGGTGCCAAGCTGGCTCACCATCATGATATCGATGAGTCCGAGCAGGGAGAACATCATGGATTGCAGCGAGACAGGCAGGGCCAGCCGCCACAATCGGGTCATGAACTCGCGATCGGTGGTTTGTTTTAAAATCGCTTGCCAATAATTCATAGTTGTTAACCGGGTATGAGAAAAGCAAGGTTTGTCAGGGGTATGATAGGGGCTGACGAGGCTCTTCTCACTGTGAGTAGCTCTCGATTTTCTTGTGTAAAACTATCCTGTTGAGGTGTTATGCCATTTGCCAGCGAGTGTCTGGAGATAGCGCCAGCCTGTGAAGAGCAGATGCTGGGACGTGAAGGGCTGCCCCTGCTCGGCGAGGCGGGGATCTTCCTGACCGGCCTCTCCCGGGTGCGGGATCACTACCTCATCCGCCGCAATCGCCCCGAGTTTCACATTCTGATGGTGAGTCACGATGAGGGGGGCGCGCTGCTCACCGACGAGGGGGAGCAAGCCATTCCGGCCGGATCGCTGATTTTCCTGCCGGCCGCCGTGCCCGGTGGGCTCAAGCTGATTGGCGAAAGCTGGCAGATCAGCTGGATTTTGCTCGATGACGTGCCGCGCTGGCAGCATCTGCACCGCCTTGGCCACCGTATCTGGCAAGGGGATGGCGGCGATCAGCTCTACCATCTGCTCAGCCTGATGCAGGGGGAGGGGGTTCGCTCTTCGCTGCAACCTCAACTGCTCAGCCTGTTGCTGGCGCTGCTGGAGCGCACCCTGCAAGGGGAGGTGCGCGGCACCCCTGAACTCAGATTGCAGGCACTGTTTCGCCGGGTGGAGGCGCGCCTGGACGAACCCTGGAGTGTCGCCCTGCTGGCCCGACAGATGGCTTGCTCCGTTCCCCATCTGCACCGCCTCTGTCAGCAAGCGTTCGGTGTGGGGCCGATGGCGAGAGTGACCGAGCTCAGAATGAACAAGGCGCGCCAGCTGCTGCTCTATACCAACTGGCCACTTGGCGAGCTGGCGGCCCGGGTCGGTTACAGCGATGGCGCCAACTTTGCCAACCGCTTTCGTCGTCTGACTGGTCAGACCCCCGGCGCCTTTCGTCGACTGGGTCGCAAACCTTTTGCAACGGATGTGCAAACTCTTTGAAATTAATGAGACAAGCCCCTAGGATCGGCGGGTCCCTGCGTCTAGCTAACCGTTTAGGTACCAAGATCCATGTTTGAAGATAATAACCAGAAACGTCCTCTCTACATTCCCTACGCCGGTCCCGCCCTGCTGGAGACCCCTTTGCTCAACAAGGGCAGCGCCTTCACCAGCGAAGAGCGCAGCAACTTCAACCTCGAAGGTCTGTTGCCCCAGAATATCGAGACCATCGAAGAGCAGGCCGAGCGCGCCTATCGCCAGTTCATGGCGTTTGGCAACGACATGGACAAGCACATCTACCTGCGCAACATCCAGGATACCAACGAGACGCTCTTCTACCGTCTGCTGCACAACCACCTGACCGAGATGCTGCCCATCATCTACACCCCGACCGTCGGTAAGGCGTGCGAAGAGTTTTCCAACATCTATCGCCGCGCCCGTGGCCTGTTTATCTCCTATCCGGACAAGGACAGGATCGATGACATGCTGCAAAACGCCACCAAGCAGAACGTCAAGGTGATCGTGGTGACCGATGGCGAGCGGATCCTGGGTCTGGGTGACCAGGGTATCGGCGGCATGGGCATTCCCATCGGCAAGCTCTCCCTCTACACCGCCTGTGGCGGTATCTCGCCCGCCTACTGCCTGCCGGTGGTGCTGGATGTCGGCACCAACAACCAGCAACTGCTGAATGACCCCTTCTATATGGGGTGGCGCAATCCGCGTATCTCGGGGGATGAGTACGCCGAGTTTGTCGATGCCTTCATTCAGGCGGTCAAGCGCCGCTGGCCCGATATCCTGCTGCAGTTTGAGGATTTCGCCCAGAACAACGCTATGCCGCTGCTCAACCGCTACAAGAACGAGCTCTGCTGCTTCAACGACGATATTCAGGGCACTGCAGCGGTGACCCTGGGCAGCCTCATCGCCGCCTGCAAGGCCTCCGGCGCCAAGCTCTCCGAGAAGCGGGTTGCCTTCCTCGGGGCGGGCAGCGCCGGTTGCGGTATCGCCGAGCAGATCGTGGCGCAGATGAAGGCCGAAGGGCTGACCGATGCCCAGGCGCGCAGCCGGGTATTTATGGTGGACCGCTTCGGTCTTATCACCGACAAGATCCCCAACCAGCTCGACTTCCAGCGCCGTCTCTCCCAACCGGTGGAGCGCATCGCCGACTGGCCGGTGGGGGACAATATCTCCCTGCTGGAGGTGATGGAGCACGGTCGCCCGGATATCCTGATCGGGGTATCCGGTCAGCCGGGGCTGTTCACCGAAGAGGTGGTCAAGACCATGCACAAGCACTGTGCCCGTCCCATCATCTTCCCGCTCTCCAACCCTACCTCACGGGTCGAGGCGACGCCGGCAGACCTCATCCGCTGGACCGACGGTCAGGCGCTGGTGGCCACCGGCAGTCCGTTTGCACCGGTGGAGCACAAGGGCAAGCGCTACGTCATCGCCCAGTGCAACAACTCCTTCATCTTCCCGGGGATCGGCCTTGGCGTCATCGCCTCCGGCGCCACCCGGGTGACCGACGCCATGTTGATGTCGGCCAGCCGCGCGCTGGCGGAGTGTTCGCCGCTGGTGAAAGGGGAGGAGGGATCTCTGCTGCCGGATCTGGCGGATATCCATCGGGTCTCCCGCTACATCGCCAAGATGGTGGCCAAGACCGCCATGCTGCAGGGCAAGGCGGTGCAGACCCCGGACGAGGTGATCGATCAGGCCATCGACGCCAACTTCTGGCATCCGGAATATCGCCGCTACCGCCGCACTTCCTTCTGATACAGCTCAGCGCTAAATCACCGTAAAAACAAAGGGATGCCTCGGCATCCCTTTTTGCATCCGGAGGGGATGCAGTTTCATCCCCTTGGTGTTGTCAGACGTGATTACTGGGTCACTTGCTGCACGCCGGTGACGCGAACTTCTACACGGCGATCCGGCGCTAGGCAGGAGATCAGCTGAGCCTTGCCCTTGACGCTGTTGCACTGGGTACCGGTGACCGGATTGGCTTCACCGCGACCTTCGATGGCAACTTTGCCAGCCGGCAGACCTTTGCCAACCAGGAAGTCGGCTACGGTACGGGCACGCGCTTCGGAGAGTTTCAGGTTGTAGGCATCAGAACCGATACGGTCGGTGTAACCGACGACCACGGCGCTGCCATCTTTCGGCTGAACATCAACGATCTGCTGATACAGGGTGTTCAGCGCTGCGACACCTTCTGGCTTGAGGGTGGATTTGCCAAAGGCAAACAGTACGTCAGAGCTCAGGGCGAAGTTCTTGTCGACCAGTACCGGCTCGGGAACCGGCTCAGGCGCAGGGGCGGCAACCGGGGCAACATAAGAGGTGCGGTTCGGGTGCATCACCAGCTCCAGGGTCGCGACGCTCATGTCGCTCTCCCAGGTTTTCTGCTCGTCACCCAGATTCCAAAGATAGCGGTAGCGTGCCTGCACATCGATAAGGTCGGAGAGCTTGGCAGTCAGACCCAGACCCGCCAGCGGCGCAGTGCCGTTGTCGCTGTTGCCATTACCGTTGACGTGATTGAAGTAGGCACCACCTTCAGCAAACACCGAGAAGATGTCGCCCAGTGGCAGGCGGGCGATACCGGAGAGGGTGGCTCCCTGGGTTTTGAAATCTGCACCGTCAACGCCCGCTTTACCGGCGTAGAGGTAGCCCAGCTCAGCTGCGTAGTAGTCGTTGAAGTTGTAACCGCCGAACAGGCTCAGCGCGGTGGCGTCTTTGTCTGTATCCAGACCTTGTACATCGTCAAGGTTGTGAGCATAAGCCCAACCTGCACCAACACCGGTGTACCAGTCATCGGCAGCCTGAGCTGTGGTGCCTGCGGCGGCGAGCGCCAGTGCAATCAGGGTAGGAGCCATTTTGAGTTTCATCGGTTTATCCTCGTTGTGTTAGCCCATGTCGGGCAATGCACTTGTTTTTATTGCTGCGAAAAATCGCCAGCAAAGTGGATAGCGAAGGCTTTGGACTCTCATGATGCATTGGCGTCATGGACAACAGACCGGACAAGAAGCGCTTTTTAGTGCTTATCCAATACCTTACAGGCGCAACTACTTTATGCTTTCGAGACGGGGCAGGCAAGGGCAGGGAGGCGGGAGTGAGGGATGCAAGCGAGAACGAGACAAACAAAAAGGGATGCCGCAGCATCCCTTTTTTTCGCACTATCTGAACGAGGTCAGATTATTGCTGAACTTCTTGTACGCCAGATACGCGAACTTCTACGCGACGATCCGGAGCCAGGCAGGAGATCAGCTGAGCTTTAGCAGTTACGCCGTTGCACTTGGTGCCGGTAACCGGGTTGGCTTCGCCACGACCTTCGATGGCAACTTTGCTGGCAGCCATACCTTTGCTCACCAGGAAGTTGGCAACGGTACGGGCACGGGCTTCAGACAGCTTCTGGTTGTAAGCGTCGGAACCGATACGGTCGGTGTAACCAACAACAACAGCGTTGCCATCTTTCGGCTGGAACTCAACGATTTGCTGATACAGACCGTTCAGGGCTGCAACGCCTTCCGGCTTCAGGGTGTCTTTGCCGAAGGCAAACAGCACGTCTGAGTTCAGGGCGAAGTTCTTCTCTACCACTTGCGGAGCAGGGGCCGGCGCTTCTTCAACAACCGGAGCAGCTACCGGAGCTACGTAGGAAGTACGGAACGGGTGGTATACCGCTTCCAGAGTAGCAACGCTCTGGTTGGACTTGTAATGGGTGCCGTCAACGTTCAGGTCAGCCACGTCCCACATGTAGCGGTAGCGAGCTTGCAGATCCAGCGCGTCACTTACTTTGTAAGTCACACCAGCACCGGCCAGCGGGGAAACTTTAGTGTCGCTGATGCCCAGACCGTCGGTGTGAGCCCAGTAGGCGCCGCCTTCAGCGAACAGGGAGAAGTCGTTGCCAACCGGCATACGGGCGATACCGGACAGGGTGGCACCCTGGTTTTCGTAACGCAGACCTTCGGTGTTGCCACGACCGGCATACTGGTAACCGAATTCGGTACCGAAGTTTTCGGTGAAGTTGTAACCAACGAAGGCGTTGGCGGCAGCTGCATCTTCAGTACCAGCGTAACCGCCGCCATCGATCTTGTTCAGACCGTTGAAGTGAGCAGCACCGACACCGGCACCGAAGTAGATGTCGTCAGCGGCGTGAGCAGCGGTAGCACCCAGAGCAGCCATGGCGATGGCGATCATGGAAGGAGCCATTTTCATCATAAAAAAATCCTCGTTGAGATCGCACGTTATTCACGTGCTTCACACTTTGTAATTTATGTAAGCTGCAGGCTCCGCCGTACGGCTGGCGTCGAGTCTGGCAGATGACCCGGTATAACCGGGTTGCACACTCTCCTGGTGTGTCGAGTGCGCTGGCATGGCACGCAATGCGTGAGAAACCACTGCCAGGCAACTGATGTCATTCCGATGACGAGGCGCACTCTATGCCGATTTTAAAACATGATCAAGCTCACAAATGAGCCTTGTGGCAAATTGTGTCGTGCTCTTAACTGGCTGTTTATTTTGATTAATTAGTGATCCAGATAGGCCCTGTGCAGTTTCTTCTCCAGCTTCATATAAGCCTGAACCCAGTCGCTAAGCGGGCTGGCAGGATTCGCTCTGGCGGCAAAGACCGAGAGGTAATCAGCCTGGGTTGCGCTCTGCAGCAGGGGGGTAAATGTCATCAAGAAATGTCGGGCCAGATAGGGGTCAAGGGGCCAGATGTTGAGGATGGCGCGAGCCACAGGCTGAACCGCAGCTGAACTGATGAAGTGGCGATGTCCCGCCTCCAGCCAGTCGGCCATCTCGCACATGCCCGATTCGGGCACCAGACCACCATCACCCGGGGTGGTTGCCAGAGCAATTGCCTGACCGTTTACCGTGACGAGCTGCTCATTGTTATGCAGGGTGCCGTCATGGCTGCGCAAGGCCAGGTCCGGGCACGCCTGTTCAAGAAACAGGCTGCAGCTCTCCGGCAGGGCGGCCAGCAGTTCGCTGGCGTGGCTGGACATCAAGGCCGGAAGCCAGAATGCTTCGGCGCGATATTGTTCACCTTGCAGGCGCTGTTGTGCCAGTTCTTCTGTGCTGGATACGGGGTGCAGGCGAGAGATAATGCCGGGAAACGCCATACTTATTCCTCTTAATGGGTATCCGGCGGATTATACGAGTTATTGGGGGGGCCACAATAAAGGTTTCTTTTCGAGACTGTTTACCTGAGGCGGCTGAGCGATTACCATCCCCCCTTGAAGGCAAGGGTTGTCGCCGAAAGGCGCTCATAAGATAGAGGCTCGACCATAACGAGTCCGAACAAAACTGATACACTTGACTACGAGTCGTCGCGAAAAATAAAAGGCGGAGTAAATCCACCAAACGGAGTATGGAACATTATGAATTCAAATATCGTCACTGTTGGCAAGAAGATCCGTCAGATCCGTGAAGCGGTCGGTTTGAGCCGTCCGAAGTTTGCAGATTTGCTGGGTGTTCCTCCCACCACGCTGAAAAACTACGAGCTGGGTTACCGTGAAGTTGGGGGCGCCTTCCTGGTTGCCCTGGCGCACCACCCGGATCTGCACAAGTTCACCCTCTGGCTGCTGGCAGACAAGAAAGTCGCCGAAATCGGCCAGATTGGCCCGGATGACCTCGCCAAGGCGTGATCATCGATGTGAATAGAAATGCCGCCTTCGGGCGGTATTTTTTTTGGGTTGCCGATCGATATTTTGATCTAACACGCTTTGAATTATCCATGCAGGCCAACGAGAATAAGCGGCCCCGAAAAGTGGGCCCCTGGTGGTATCTGGCCACCTGAACACTATTACATTCAGGATGATATGAGCAATCGTATGGAGTATGGGTATGAGCAGTAATGAGTTGGATAAACGCTATGGCCTGATGACTGCCATTGCGATGGTGGTCGGCGTGGTGATCGGCTCCGGTGTCTTCTTCAAGGCCGATGATGTACTGCGTCTGACTGGCGGTAATCTGGCCATTGCGCTGCTGGCATGGGCGCTGGGGGCATTTTCGATGATCTTCGGCGCGCTGGTGTTTGCCGAGTTTGCCCAGCGGATCGAAAAGTCCAACGGTATCGTCGATTATGCCGAAGCGGCATACGGCAAAATGTTTGGTTATCTGGTGGGGTGGTTTAAAGGCGTACTCTATTACGCCCCTCTTTCCGCCATCCTTGCCTGGGTCGCTGCTCTGTACACCATGATCTTGCTCGGTAGTGATAATCCGACCAACTCTGGTGCGACCTGGATACTGGCGGCTGTCTATATGACGGTCACCTATCTGATCAACTTCTACACCCCGGTCCTGGCGGGCAAGCTGCAAGTGGGTTCTACCCTGATCAAGTTGATCCCGCTGATCCTGGTTGCCATTGTGGGCACCATTTCAGGCTTGCTCAATGGTGTCACCGTGACCAACTTTGTGCAGGCAATGGATGGGATAGGAAGCTCCGGAGGCACGCTGGCCACGGCCGTGGTTGCCACCGCCTTCGCTTATGAGGGGTGGATCGCCGCCGTGACCATCAACAGCGAAATTCGCGATTCCAAGAAGAATCTGCCCAGAGCGCTGGTGATTGGCACCCTGATAGTCTTTGTGGTCTATGTCACCTATTTTCTGGGGATCGCCAGCGTCTTGCCGACGGACGAGATAGTGGCGCAAGGGGATAACGCGGTAAATCTCGCGACAACCAGCCTGTTTGGCGGGACTGCCTCGACCATTTTGACCGTGTTCGTGATTATCTCCTGCCTCGGCACCCTCAATGGTCTGGTGTTGGCGACCATGCGCATTCCCTACTCGCTGGCGATCCGCAATCAGGGTCCTGCCCCCAAGTGGATGAGCCGTATCGAACCGCATCACCACATGCCAATCAACTCGGCCCTCGCAGCAGCCTTGTTGTCGGTGATCTACTCAGTGTTGTGGTACTGCAGCATCAACGAGACATTCGGTCGTTACATCGCTCTGGACGAGATGCCGATCGTGCTGATTTATGGCCTCTATCTGTTCCTCTATGTCTGGTACATGCGCACCTTTACCGAGTTGGGCTGGATAAAGCGGTTTGTGATCCCGACCTGCGCCACCCTGGGCGCGCTCATCATTCTGTATGGCGGTATCACCAATCCCAGTCTGGGACTCTATCTGCTGGTCTCTGTGGGGGTGATTCTGCTCGGGTTGCTCTTCTACCGTAAGGAGTGACCGGGTAAGTGAGTTGAAAAAAAAGCGCCGAATGGCGCTTTTTTCATGTGTAAACCACAGCATGTCGACAACTAACTGCCCAGCAACCCGAGGCGGCCCAGTTCATCCTTGAGCTGATCGAGGTTGCGCTCGACACAGGCTTCCCCCTCGTTGATGGCATCGCTGGCGCGATGAAAATCCATGATGGAGAAGCTGCCAAGGCGCGGGCAGAGCTGGATCTCCGGCGGGTCACCGGCCATCCGGGCGCGGGTGATCCGCTCCTGCATGATGTTGATGGAGCCACTCATCACGCTCCACAGACCTGGGGTAGCTGGCGCGGACTCACCGCGATTGAGCCACTGGCTGAGCAGGCCGCCGCTGCCGGGTTGATCCGGCTGATCGGTCCAGGGTTGGTGCATATCGGTGTTGAGGTTGACCGCAATCACCACCTCGGCCCCCATGGCGCGGGCCAGCGAGATGGGCACCGGATTGACCACGGCGCCATCGACCAGCCAGCGGTCGTTGATCCGGGTCGGGGTGAGGATCCCCGGCATGCCGCAGGAGGCGCGCACCGACTGGCGCAGCGGGCCCTGTTGCAGCCAGATCTCGCGGCCGGTATCGAGTTCGGTGGCGATGCAGGCGAAGGGGATGGGCAGATTCTCGAGATCGGGGTCCCCCAGATGGCTGGCGGCAAGGCCAAATACCTTTTCGCCGCGAAACAGACCGCCGGAGAGGGCCGGGTCGAGCAGGCTGACCACCTGCAGGCGGGTAAAGCCGCGCACCCAGGTTTCCAGTCGATCCAGTTCTCCGGCGGCATAGGCGGCACCGACAAAGCTGCCGATGGAGCAGCCAGCGATCAAATCCGGTTTGATGCCGAGACGTTCAAGGGCGCGGATGACGCCGATATGGGCCCATCCTCTGGCGGCGCCGCTCCCGAGAGCGAGCCCTACGCGGGGTTTACGTGGCACGACAGTCCTCCAAAAAAGGGGTTGAGGGCTCAGCTTACTCCGAGAGTCAGGAGGCGTCACCCTGCCATCTTTCGCTGCGGTTGCGACCGTTGGCCTTGGCCTGATAGAGCGCCACATCGGCGCGGCGCACCGCTTCGTGCAGGGGAAGGTTCTCCTGGTGGGGCAGATAGCCGAGGCTGATGGTGACCTCCAGCCCGGGCTCGATGGCGGCCCAGTCGTGATCCGCCACCGCCTTTCTCAGCCGCTCCGCCAGCTCGCCGAGCTGCGTTGCATCAGCGCGGCCAATCAGCAGCAGAAACTCTTCGCCCCCCCAGCGGATCAGGCGATCAGTGGGCCTAATCTGCTGCTGGCAGAGCTGCACCAGCCGGATCAGCACGATATCGCCGACGGCATGGCCGAAGTTGTCATTGACCCGTTTGAAGTGATCCGCATCGAACATCAGGATCCCCGCTTGCAGCCGGGCCAGATCGCCCGCCTGTTCCAGCAGCACCAGATAGTGGCGGTTGAAGGCGCCGGTGAGGGCATCGTGGCAGGAGAGATAATTGAGCCGCTGGTTGAGGCGATGGGACCTCAGGTTGGAGAGGGCGGCCAGCAGCATAAAGAGGATGGCGAGCAGGGTCGGCGTGGACTGGCAGAGCATGGCCCACACCAGCGGCAGCAGGGTGACGTTGTGCACCAGTCGCAACGGGGTATCTGGGATTGCCATGGTCAGCTGCAATGCCCCTTGTTGCCACTGGTATTCGTCGGTCGGCTCGGGGTCTTGCGGCACTACGGGCTGGAGTGCGCTGCTGGCCAGCACCTGATGGTACTGATTGAGCAGCAGATACTCACCCAGCGCCGGCGCCAGCTGATTGAGCTGCGATTGCAAGCGTGAGAGCAGGATGTCCATGCTGATCATCCCTACCAGCGAGCCGTCCTTGTAGAGAGGCTGGGACATGGTGACCATGGTGCCCAGTCCGGCAAAATCTTCGTAGGGGCGGGAGAGAATGGTGTCCCGGCGGGGGTTGGGTGACATCAGCGCATCCTGCCAGTAGTGCTTGTCATAGATGCTGCGGGCAAAGCGAAACTGGCTGGAGGGGATCCAGGGATAGAGGTAGATAAAGTTGTCCACGCCAGTGAAGTAGGCCCAGGCGATCTCGCTGCCCAGGCGCTGACTGGCGGTGGCCAGCAAGGGGGAGAGGCTCAGGGCCAAATGAAGTTGCGCCTCCCGCGCACTGCCGGGGGGCGGCAGCGGGCCGTCACCGGTGAGGTTGCCCGCCAGTCCGGCCGGTAAATCGCCGGGGAGTTTGTCGAGGGCCAGCCCCTCTGGCAGCGCCTCGATATGGCGATAGAGCTGGCGGGTGAGCACCGACTGGGGGTCGCTGCGCAGTCGCTCTTCGGCCTGACCGCGCATCGCCTCCAGAAACACTTCGGTCTGTTTGAACCGATCCCGCAGGTAGATGGCGCTGTTGAGGGTATCGCTCTGGTAGAGGCGTTCTATCTGTTTCAGGCTTTGCCGCAAGGTCAGACCAATCAGCAGGATGACCACGGCGAACAGGAGCCAGGTCAGGCGTGTGAGAAAGCGGTGGTCAGACATTTTGGGCATAGGCAGTCAGTCGGGTTGCGAAGGAAATTGTCGTTAGTGTATGCGATGTGGCGTGAAAACAAACGGCGCGACCTGAAACAGAGTGAGCTTATCCCGCTCTTGTTACGTTTTGTCACATTTATACATAGTCACGGCATAGTCTGGGGCTAAAATGGCCCCAATCTGGATTTACCCTCTCACTCTTCATGGACTGTTCGATGAAAATGCGTATCTGGCTCGGCTTGGGCCTTCTTCTAATCGTGGTTGCCGGCGTCTGGGCGCTGCGTCACAGCGAACCCGCCGCCAAAGCACCGACGAGACAGGTCAATATCCGCACTCAAACCGTCAAGCAAAGTCTGGCCGAGCCGACCCTCAAGCTGGTGGGCAAGCTGGCGGCCAATCGTTCCGTCATCATCAGCCCCGAAGTGACCGGTCGCATCGTCAAGATTGCGGTGCAATCTGGCCAGAGTGTGGCGAAGGGGGAGACCCTGATCGCGCTGGATGCGGGCAAACAGCAGGCTGAGCTGGCCGAGCAGAGCGCCAGTCTGCGCGACGAGAACCGCAAGCTGAGTGATATGCGCAAGCTGGTGGCCCGTGGCGCCGTGACCCAATCCGAGCTGGAGGGGCAGGAGGCCACCGTGGCCCAGGTGCAGGCACGCCTCGATGCCGCCCGCTACGAGCTCTCCCTGCGTAACTTGCAGGCGCCGTTTGCCGGTACCGTGAGCCTGATTGATTTGAGCGAAGGGGCGCTGGTCAATAGTGGCGATACCCTGCTGCACCTCGATGAACTGGACAAATTGCGCCTCGATCTGGCGGTGCCGGAGCGTTACCTCTCCCTGCTGCGACCGGGCATGGCGGTCACCGCCACCAGTACTGCCTGGCCGGATCAGCAATTCAGCGGCACCCTGACCACCCTCGACAGCCGCATTTCCAACGATACCCAGAACATCAAGGCGCGGGTGATGATCCCCAATGGCAACGGTCAGTTGCGTCCGGGCATGCTGCTCAATGTGGAGCTGGCGCTGCCCGCCCAGCAGCTTACCCTGATCCCCGCCCAGTCGGTGGAGTACGCTGGTGAGCAGCGCTTTGTTTACCGTCTCGAGGCCGATGGCCGGGTCAAGCGGGTGCCTGTGGTGCTCGGCGAGACCGAAGGGGAGACCGTCTGGGTCACCGAGGGGCTGAAGGTCGGCGATCGCATCGTGGTCGAGGGGCTGGTCAATCTGCGTGATGGGGTGCAGGTGCGTGATCTGGCCGAGGTGAACGGCTGATGTGGCTCTCCGATATCTCAGTACGCCGCCCGCTGGTGGCGGTGGTGCTCAGCGCCCTGCTCACCGTGTTTGGTCTGGTCGCCTTCAGCAAATTGACGGTGCGGGAGATGCCCGATGTGCAGATCCCGTCGGTCTCCATCACCACTACCTATGAGGGGGCCGCCCCCTCGGTGATGGAGAGTCAGGTCACCAAGCCCATCGAGGATCAGCTATCCGGCATCAGCGGCATCAAGAACATCAACTCCATGACCCGCAAGGGGCGCTCGATGATCACCGTCGAGTTCAAGCTCGGCTGGAACATGGTGGAGGGGATCTCCGATGTGCGCGATGCCCTATCCCGCGCGCGGCCACGGCTGCCCGATGATGTGGACGAGCCGCTGGTGACCAAGGACAGCGGCAACGGCGATGTGGCGATCTGGCTCAACTTCAGCAGCAGCCAGATGGATCGCACCGCCATGACCGACTACGCCAACCGGGTGCTGGTCGACCCCCTGAGTCTGGTGGACGGCGTGAGCGAAGTGGCGCTCTCCGGCGATCTCACCCAGGTGATGTATGTGCGGCTGCGCCCGGCCGACATGGCCGCCCGTGGTATCACGGTGAGCGATGTGGAAGAGGCCCTCAAGCGGGAGAATATCGAGCTGCCGGGTGGCGAGATCCGCAACAACTCCATGACCATGGCGGTGCAGATCGCCCGTCTCTACCACACAGCGGAAGATTTCCAGCAGCTGCAAGTCACCACAGCCGCCAACGGTCAGAGCGTCTATCTGGCCGATATCGCCGACGTGGAGGTGGGAGCTAAGAACGAAGACAGCGCCTATCAGCGCAACGGCAAAGAGAGTCTGGGTATCGGCATCGTCGCCCAGTCCACCGCCAACCCGCTGGCAGTGGCACAGGGGATCGAGAAGAAACTCGGTGAGATGCAGCGCTTCCTGCCGGAGGGGGCCAAGCTCGAGGTGGATTACGACTCCACCATCTTTATCAAGCAGGCCATCGACGAGGTGTACGAGACCCTGGCCATCTGCGCCGTGCTGGTGGTGGCGGTGCTCTATCTGTTCCTCGGCCAGGGGCGCACCACGCTCATTCCGGCCATTACGGTGCCGGTATCGCTCATCTCCGCCTTTATCGGCGCCTGGTATTTCGGCTTTTCCATCAACCTCATCACCCTGCTGGCCCTTATTCTCGCCATCGGCCTGGTGGTGGATGATGCCATCGTGGTGGTGGAGAACATCCACCACCATCTGCAGCGGGGTGAACCGCCCCTGCTGGCCGCCTGGCACGGCACCCGCGAGGTGGGCTTTGCGGTCATCGCTACCACCGCCGTGCTGGTGATGGTGTTTGTCCCCATCGCCTTTATGGATGGCATGGTGGGGCGGCTCTTTACCGAGTTTGCGATATTGCTCTCCTTGGCGGTGCTCTGCTCCTCGCTGGTGGCGCTGACTCTAACCCCGGCCATGGGCTCCTGGTTGATGCGCCCGCTGGATAAACCGAACCGGCTGACAGCCGGGCTCGATCGCGGGCTCGGCTGGCTGGAGGGGCACTATCGCCACCTGCTGGCATGGGTGCTGCGTCGCTCCCGCTGGACGCCGCTGGTGCTGCTGCTCTGTCTGGGCGGTATCGGTGCCCTCTTTACCCAACTGCCGACCAGCCTTACCCCGACCGAGGATCGCGGCGTCATCTATGTCTTCGTCAAGGGGGCAGAGGGGACCAGCATCGAGCGGATGAAGCGCAACATGCAGCAGGTGGAGTCCGCCATCATGCCGATGCTGGGCAAAGGGGTAGTGCAGGCGCTGAGCTTCAGTACCCCTGCCTTTGGTCGTGGCGGCGATCAGACCGGTATGGTGATTATCCAGCTCACCGACTGGGCGGAGCGCGACGTCACCGCCACCGAGTTCTCCCGCTCGCTGGGTGCCAAGCTATCCGGCATTCCCGATGTGATGATCCGCACCTTCCAGCCCGGCTTCCGGGGTGGCTCCACCGCGCCGGTGCAGTTCGTGCTGCAGGGTAACGACTATGCCGAGCTCTACCAGCAAGGGTTGGCGCTGCAACAGGCAGCGCAGGGCAGCGGCCTGATGCTGAGCCCGGATCTCGACTACGCCGAGAAGACCCCCGAGCTGCAGGTGACCATCAATCGCGACAGCGCCAGCCAGCTCGGCATTCCGGTCTCCACCGTGGCCAACAGCTTGCAGACCCTGCTGGGCGGGGCGAGCAAGACCACCTATGTGGACAGGGGCGAGGAGTATGACGTCTACCTGCGCGGCAACCAGACCGAGTTCAACGGCATCTCGGATCTCGGTCGCATCTACCTGAAGGCGGCCAATGGCGAGATGGTCAGTCTCTCGACTCTGGCCACCGTCAAGCAGGTGGCGACCGCCAACCGCCTCAACCACTACCAGCGGCAAAAAGCGATTACCCTGACTGCCGACGTGCACCCCGACCACACCCTGGGTGAGGCCCTCGATTTCCTCGATGGCTGGGCCAACGCCAACCTGCCCACCGGCATGACGGTGGATTACGCCGGTGATTCCAAGGATTACCGCGACAATCAGGGGGAGATGGTGCTGGTCTTTGGCCTCGCCCTGCTGGTGGTCTATCTGGTGCTGGTGGCCCAGTTCGAGAGCACCCTGACCCCGGCGGTGGTGATGGTGACGGTGCCACTCGGCATCTTCGGCGGCCTGCTTGGCCTTTGGCTGACGGGGCAGGAGATGAGCATCTACAGCCAGATCGGCATGATCATGCTGATTGGCATGGTGACCAAAAACGGCATCCTCATCGTCGAGTTCATCAACCAGCTGCGCCAGCGCGGCGAAGGGTTCGAGGAGGCGATAATCAAAGGCTCGGTGCGCCGCTTGCGCCCCATCCTGATGACCTCGCTGACCGCCATTATCGGCGCTGTGCCGCTGATGCTCTCCATGGGGGCTGGCTACGAGAGCCGGATGGCGGTGGGGACTGTGGTCTTCTTCGGGCTGTCGCTGGCGACCCTGGTTACCCTGCTGGTGGTGCCCGCCATCTACCATCTGATCGCCCGTCACGCTGGCATGACAGGGGCGCGGGATCAGCAGGTAGACGAAGCGCTGGCCGCCAAGGGGGCAGGGGAGTCGCACCCTCCGGCGCTCTGACCTCAATCCTGACGGAGGCCAGTAAATCAGCCTCATCATCACAAGGGCGCCTGCGGGCGCCCTTGCTATTGCGGGCGGCGGCCTATTCCGCGGGATCTATAGGGACAAAAAGCCATCGCTCCCCTTGGCCGCAACCGGTATAATGCGCGACCCGAATTTTTCCAGGTGTTCAAAATGCAGCCGGTACCCAACCTTTTCTCCTATCCCCGCTATTGGGCCGAGTGCTACGGCACGGCGCCCTTCCTGCCCATGTCCAGCAAAGAGATGGACAAGCTCGGTTGGGACAGCTGCGATGTCATTCTGGTGACGGGGGATGCCTACGTGGATCACCCGAGCTTCGGCATGGCGGTGATCGGCCGCATGCTGGAGGCGCAGGGCTTTCGGGTCGGCATCATCGCCCAGCCGGACTGGTCATCGAAGGATGACTTTATGCGTCTGGGCAAACCGAACCTCTTCTTCGGGGTCACCGCGGGCAACATGGACTCCATGATCAACCGCTACACCTCCGACAAAAAGCTGCGCCACGACGACGCCTACACCCCGGGGGATGTGGGCGGCAAGCGGCCGGATCGCGCGACTCTGGTCTATACCCAGCGCTGTAAAGAAGCCTTCAAAGAGGTGCCGGTGGTCATCGGCGGCATCGAGGCTTCCCTGCGCCGCATCGCCCACTACGACTACTGGTCCGAGACCATTCGCCGCTCCATCCTGCTCGATGCCAAGGCCGATATCCTCATCTACGGCAACGCCGAGCGGCCGCTGGTGGAAGTGGCCCACCGCATCGCAGCGGGGGAGACCATCGACACCATGCAGGATATTCGCGGCACCGCCGTCATCCGCAAGGAGCCGCTGCCGGGCTGGAAAGGGGTGGATTCGAGCAAGCTCGACCAGATTGGCCGCATCGATCCCATCATGAACCCCTATATGGAAGGGGCACCCTGCTCGGACGATGCCATTGACGCGGCCCCTGCCGCGCAGGAGGCCCAGCCTGTGCTGGTGCAGCCGCCCAAGCCCAAGCCGTGGGAAAAAACCTATGTGAAGCTGCCGGCGTTCGAGCGCGTGAAAGAGGACAAGGTGCTCTACGCCCACGCCTCGCGCATTCTGCACCACGAGACCAACCCCGGCTGTGCCCGCGCCCTGTCGCAGGCCCACGGCGATCGCATCGTCTGGGTCAACCCGCCCGCCTTCCCGCTGGAAACCGAGGAGATGGACGGCGTATTCGGCCTGCCCTACCAGCGGGTGCCGCACCCGGCCTATGGCAACGAGAAGATCCCGGCGTTCGAGATGATCAAGACCTCGGTCAACATCATGCGCGGCTGCTTTGGCGGCTGCTCTTTCTGCTCTATCACCGAGCACGAAGGGCGCATCATCCAGAGCCGCTCGGAAGAGTCGATCTTGAAAGAGATCGAAGATATCCGCGACAAGGTGCCGGGCTTTACCGGCGTCATCTCGGATCTCGGCGGCCCCACCGCCAACATGTACAAACTGCGCTGCAAGAGCCCCAAGGCCGAGCAGACCTGCCGTCGCGCCTCCTGTGTCTGGCCCACCATCTGCCCGCACATGGACACCGACCACAGCCCGACCATCAACCTCTATCGCAAGGCGCGCGACCTCAAGGGGATCAAGAAGATCCTCATCGCCTCCGGCGTGCGTTACGACATCGCGGTGGAAGATCCCCGCTACATCAAGGAGCTGGCCAAGTACCACGTCGGCGGCTACCTCAAGATCGCGCCAGAACACACCGAGGAGGGGCCGCTCTCCAAGATGATGAAGCCGGGCATGGGCAGCTATTACCAGTTCAAGGAGCTGTTCGACAAATACTCCAAAGAGGCGGGCAAGCAACAGTACCTGATCCCCTACTTTATCTCCGCCCACCCGGGCACCACCGATGAAGACATGATCAATCTGGCGCTCTGGGTCAAAGAGAACCGCTTCAAGCTCGATCAGGTACAGAACTTCTATCCGTCGCCGCTCGCCAACGCCACCACCATGTATTACACGGAGAAAAACCCGTTAAACAAGGTGAGCCGCACCGGTGGCGATGTGTTTGTCGCCAAGGGCGAGCGCCGTCGCCGCCTGCACAAGGCGCTGCTGCGCTACCACGACCCCGCTGGCTGGCCGATGATCCGCGAAGCCCTGCTCGCCATGGGCAAGGGCCACCTGATTGGCAATGGCCCCGGCTGTCTGGTGCCTGCGGAAGGGCGCAACGAGCGTGCCGCCACTGGCAAGGGGATGAAACCGGCCCTGACTCGCCACAGTAACATTGCCCATCAGCGCGGCAATGGCGCAGGCAACAAGGCTGCGGGCCTGAGCAACGGCCAGCACGCCAACAGCAGCGCCAACAAGAGCGGCAAGGGCAATGGCAAGCTGCTGGGCTCCGAGCTCAAGCTGGGGAACGGCAAGCCCGCCGGACAAGGCGCAGGCCAGAATGCCGGTAAGAGTGCAGGCAAGGGCAAACCGGCTGGTAAGGGCAAGGCGCCGACCCGTGCTGGTTCTGCCAAGCCGGGTGCCAAACCCGCTGCTCAAGGCGGCAAGCCTGCGGCTAAAGGTAATGGTGCCAAGCGACCGGCTCGGTAATATTTCCTGATTGGAAAGCGATAGAAAATAAAAAGGCGACCGGAGGAGCAATGCCAGTCAGTCAAGCCTGACTGACATTGTTTTTATTGGCTTTTTGTACCGCATACGTCAGTGGCCATGCCTTCACACTATGGGGGTAACTCCGCGCTCTTCGTTCCCGCAACACAAACTGCCCCGCTTGCTTCTCCAGCTCTGCCACCCGCTTCGGAATACTCCCCGATGACAGGTACGGAATGCAGCTCAGTTCATGGATGAGATAGACCGATGCCATGTGATAACTAGATCTGTACAAACAGGCTTCAGATTTTTACACATCAGGAGGCACTGTAAATGGCTCCTTAACTGATTGGCATTACGACCAGATGGGCATCTTTTTATAATTTTACAGATAGTAATATGGATATCAGCTTGCTTGAGTATTTACAAGCTTAAATAATAACTTTAAGAACTACTATGCTAATCAGTCACATTATAACTGGATGATGGATACTTAAATTTCTTTCCTAAAAATCTAAGAGGATTTATAAATTAAGTGCGTATTAAAGTGGTGTAAAGAAGGCACCGGCTTGAAGCCGGCGTCTGGAGTTAAGGTTATTCAGGAACATGCAAGTTTTTTAGAAAATAGCGTTTTTTCTACCAACATTTTGAAAACAAAGCTCCACTTGCTCGAGATCCTAGCGAACCCCATCTGTTCATTATAAATGCACAAACACTGCTATTGTAAACACCCTCACATGTAAAGTTTAATGACAAAGTATCATTTTTTGCTCTTTCGATGGCAGATCCAGCTCCCTGTGTGTTATCTGCGCTTGATGCTGCCTCCGCTGCAGTATTATCATGTTCAATCGCCTGTTGCTCGAGTGAGATTAAGGCTTCACTTTTTGTATATCCTTGTGACTTGGCGGCTTGAATAGCATCAGATATGGATGAATTTAATATTATATCTCTTACACTATTAAGGTTACTGTCCTGATAGTTAGGTAGCAGTGGAGAAAGAAATGATAAATCTCCATTGCAACTAGCTTTTTGTAAAATACTTGAAGGTAAAGTTATTCTGGTATTTTCTGCACTGGCTGTTAATATCAATGAATGTTCTGATGGATCAGGATCAGACGCTGATGAATTTATGTCTTCTGAGCTGGTATTTTCAGGGAGAGCTTCGTGAATGGCTTCTAATACCATTCCTGATTGGGTCATCGAATCATTATTAGTGTTTATTCCAGTTGTTTGTAAGGTGTCTGCTATTTCTGGCATCATACTACGCAAAAGTTTACCATCATTAGCGGTACATCCAAGTAAGATAATTGATGATGCCAACAAAAAAATAATGTTTTTCTTCATGTTTATTACCTCCGGCTCAAATTACGTGTTTTTTTTGTAAAAACTCCTGTTGCCATCTAATAGTAGAATGATGACGTACAGTTTTCCACCTTAGGGTAAATCTGGGACACCCACCTTTTTGACAATCTATTACACGGAGAAAAACCCATTAAACAAGGTGAGCCGCAGCGGTGGCGATGTGTTTGTCGCCAAAGGCGAGCGCCGTCGCCGCCTGCACAAGGCGCTGCTGCGCTACCACGATCCCGCTGGCTGGCCGATGATCCGCGAAGCCCTGCTCGCCATGGGCAAGGGCCACCTGATTGGCAACGGCCCAGGCTGTCTGGTGCCAGTGGAAGGACGCAATGAACGTGCCGCCAGCGGCAAGGGGCTGAAACCTGCCCTGACTCGCCATAGCCCAATGTCTCAACAAAGAGGCGAACACCAGCGTGGCAATGGTGCAGGCAACAAACCGACGGGCGGCAAGCCGGTGGGTTCCCAACTGCAGAAAGGGGCGGCTAACGGCAAACCGGCCGCACAGGGCGAAGGCAAGAGTGCTGGTAAGGGTAAACCTGTCGGAAAAACCGCCCATAAGGGCAACGCGCCAACCCGCGCCGGCTCTGCCAAGCCGGGTGCCAAACCCGCTGCTCAGGGCGGCAAGCCAACGGCCAAAGGGAGTGGTGCCAAGCGACCGGCGCGCTAAGGGTTAGCCGTTATAGCCGTAGCAGCGCTTGAGCTCCTCGAAGTCGTAGTAGTGGCTGCTGCTCTGGTAGGGTTGGCAGCCCGTCTTAAAGGCGATCTCCTTTTCGTTATAGAGCATCTTGACCAGCACTTGCCGCTGCCCGTTCTGATAGATATCCCACTGAATATTGGCGGTATAGGGGGAGACCCAGCCGCCGCGCCACTCGTTGTTCTGCTGGCTGAACAGCTGATCCGGGCTGGCCCCCTGACGGCTCCCTTCCAGCTTCATCAGGGCTGCGAGGGGGATAATGGCTTCGGCGTGGGCAAAGCGCAGGGTGGCCCGTCGGCTCTGCTCACCCTCCACCACCTGACGCTGCACCTCGCCAAACAGGCCGTCGAGCAGCGGCTGGGCAATGGCGTAGGGGGCGCTCTGGTTGGCAAAGCTCGGCCCCTTCTCGTAGAAATCTTCCGCATCGGAGAGGTAGGAGAACCAGGCAGACTCTTCCGGGGTGAGGAACTGCTCCAGCGCCCAAGGTTCGCTGCCCTGTGCCTGCGCTTCGCGGATCATGCCGGGGCCGATGATAAAGAGGTTGTAGAGCATCAGGGCGGCATCCACTTCGTCGCGCACATAGGTCATGCCGCCATCTTCCGGATTGACGGCGACAAACTCGACGCCGCCCGCCAGATAGTCGACAAAGCCCTTGCTGTAGATACGCTCCAGCATGCTGCGGGCCATCTCTTTGGTTTTGCTCAGGTTTTTAAGCTGATCCAGCGCCCTGGCCAGCTCGGGGGCCGGGGCGATTCCGGCATCTTCGTCGCCGATAAAGCGCTGGTAGCTCTCATAGGCGGGCAGGAAGCGGGCGTAATCCCCCTCGGGCGTGGTCTTGTGGAAGTAAAGCTCGAACTTGTTGACCAGCTTTTTGTCGATTTTCGAGGGGTCATCCTGCGTGAGGTAGCACTGCGCCGAGTCGCTGACATAGCTCACGTCGCGTTTGAGGCTCTCCATAAAGTAGAAGGCGCTTTCGTTGGCCCTGTCCTTGCCCGAGGTGACCACCTTGATGCAGTGGGGTTCGCTGCTGTTGAGCAGGGTCGGCAGCCGCGCCGCCAGCCGGGTGGCGAGATTGGCGTGCTCCTCCTTGCCCAGCGCCGAGAGCAGGCCATAGCCCAGTTTCTGGTTGGCGGCCGTCACCAGATCGACCTTGCCTCCCAGCCCCTGCCCGAGGGTGGTAAGCGCCCCCTGACGCTGCGCCTCTTCCCATACCAGCTTGGTCAGTACGTCATATTTCGGGCTGGAGAGGGAGCGCGAGCCGTGGCGCGCCACCATCTCGGTAAAGACCGGGCTGAACCCCTGAGGCGCTGGCTCGTAGCTCTCCGCCTGCTGCTGCGGGCTGTAGACCGCTTTGGTGCTGTATTGATAGGCGGTTTTGCCCTGGCTGTCGGTAGACGATTCGTTCTCTGACTGGCAGCCGCCAAGCAAGACCAGCGAGACGGCCAAAGCCACATAAGAAGAGCGCGGGAAAGTCATGATGTTCCTTATCTATCCATATGAAAAATAAGTGAAAAACTCTATGACTTGAAAATGACCGCGGGATGTCGGCCAGATGACAGGCTGATGACTTCTGATAAAGCAGTAAGCAAGGGGAGGGGCAGGAGATGGCTATAGGGAAGGCAATAGAGGCTCAACCAACCACTGCGCCGGTCACGGCTGAGTGGTCAGTGAGCGCGTTTGGGATGGGGGCTTATTGTCTTACCTCCTGCCCCTTGGCGTTCTGCAGGGTGTGAAACAGGTAGTGATCGTCCCGACCGTAATAGACGGTAATGGTGTGGCGCTGGGTATAGTCCGCCGCGACCCCAGCTACTGTCATCGGTATCAGGATCAGCTCCCCACGGCGCTTGCCGTGGCCTGACCATTGCCGTCAGCGCGCTTGTGGATCTTGCCGAGCACGGTAAAGCGATCGCACCCTTTGACCTGCGGCGTATCCAGATATTGGCCTTGTGTACAAGGCTGCGGTTCGCCCAACTCGGCACGGATATGTTCTCGGGGTTGTCCCTGTGTCAGGGTCTCGCGAAAGCGCCCCGAATAGTGATCGATGGCGGCAGCGCAGCCACCTAGCAGCAATGGCAGCGCGAGCAGCAGCGGATGAGAAATACATACAAGACGATTCATAAGGGCAAGACTCCGTTATTGCGCCAGTGACGCGCTATCTTGGCCACGTCGCTCCGGCTCGCTGCGATGCAAAAAGGTGGTCAGGGTATCGCGCGGCGGCGTGATGCCACACTGCACCAGAATCCGCCCGATGGCTCCCCTGTGATAGCCGCCATGAGTTACCAGATGGAGCAGCATTTCATCGCGGCTTATCTGCCCCTTGTCACCATCGACAAAGTGAAACGAGAGCGGGGTTGCCCCCTCTTGCGGGCTCAGCGCTGCGACGTAATCCACCAGCCAGTTATCCAGCTTGGTGACTGCGCTGCGCAGGGCGGTGAGGGTCGGTGTCTCCGGCGTATTGGTGGCGGTAAAACCATGGTTTTCCCCCAGCAGATTGGCCTTGAAGATGGCATCGACCACATGGATATGGTTGAAGATCCTGAGGCAGGTGTGGTGGGCCTCGCCATATTGCTGCGCATCGAGCATGGCGATGGCATCCAGCAGCTCGCTATCGGCCCAGCGTTTGTAGTGAAAGAGGGATTGCAGTGTCTTGTTGCTCATCGCGTCCTTGCCTTTGTCGCTTCGTGAAGTGCGGCATGGTAGCCAAAATGGGCTCAATACGAAACCCGTTCTGCTGCTGTTCTGCCCCCCGTCATAGAAAAAGCCCCGAGAGCAGAGCTTTCGGGGAAGAGGAAAAACATCGACAAGGAATTACAAAGGCATTGGGGTCACACCTGAACCGGATCAGGCATCGACATAGAGCACCTGGCCGCTAATAAAGCCATCGACGGAGCGCTCAAATGCCTTGCCGACCAAAGCGCCCGGCACCGGCTGGAAGCCCGGCATCATCTCGCCATATACGTCCCACGCCTCTTCCAGTACGGTCGGGTTGACCACATTGATGCGGATGCCGCGGGGCAGCTCGTGGGCCACGCACTGGACAAAGGTATCGATGGCGCCGCTGGTGGTGGCATCGGCAATGGCCAGCGGGATCGGCTTGATATTGAGGATGCCGGAGATCAGGGTGAAGGAGCCCCCCTGATTGATGTAGTTGAGGCCGATATTGACCAGATTGATCTGCCCCATCAGCTTGCTCTGGATGGTGGTTTGCCACTGCTCGTCGCTCATCTCGCCAAAGGGGGCGTATTCGCAAAATCCTGCGGTATTGACCACCGCATCGAAGGATCCCACGTTTTGGTAGAGCCGCTCGATGGACTCTCTGCTGGTGATATCCACCTGAAAATCACACCCCTCGCCGGAGCGGCTGGCGGTGATCACCTTGTGCTTGCCCAGACCACTGAGGGCGGCTTGCCCCATTTTTCCCTGAGCACCAATCAGAATGACTGTTTTCATCGTTAACCTCGCTTTGCTGGAAGAGCTGCAAGGTTAGAGAGCCACTGATACAATGTAAATCATGGGTGGTTTGTATGTGATACAACTGAAATTGGTGAGGTAAGGGTGGAGAAGATCGATATCAGGCAGATGAGGGTGCTGGTGCTGCTGGTGAGATACAAGAGCGTGTCGCGGGTGGCCGAGCTGCTGGAGATCTCCCAACAGGGGGTGAGCAGCCATTTGAAAAAGCTGCGCGAGCTCTTTCCCGCCGAGCTCTTTATCCGCCAAAGCGCCGGGTTGCAGCCGACCGACTACGCCTGCGAGCTGGCTGACAAGTTCGAGCAGATCCTGGCCGATATCGACGGGGTCTTTGTGGCTGCCCCCTTCGACCCCGCCAGCAGCCAGCGCACTTTCAGGGTGATGGCCAATGAGTATGCCCAGCTTGCCATTATCCCAAGGCTGGCGAGCGCCCTGCGCACTCAGGCGCCCTCCATCCGGCTCGATGTGGTGGACTTTCAGACCGAGCAGCATCTGGACGCACTGGCCAGCGGCGAGGTCGATTTGGTGATTGGTTTTGATGCCTATCTCGACCCGGGGTTGCTGCGTTCCACCCTGCGTCGGGATCACTACTGCTGCGTGCTGCGCCGCGACTCCCGATATCTTCCGGACAACGCCCCGCAGGATCTGGCGGCCATCCCCTTTGTGCAGTTCGCCAACAGCGTCGGCAATTTCGAAGGGCAGATAGCCCGCAGCAGGTTGCCAACGCGGCGGTGGCGACGCTCCCCTGTTATACCTCGCTGCAAGCCTTTATGTCGGTCAATGACGTGGCGGCCTGCATTCCATCGGCCATCGCCGCCCTCGGCGATTTTCGCACCGTGGAGCTGGCCGGGGCGCCGCAGCCGTTCGAGGTGGTGGTCGGCAGACACCGCAAAAGTCAGGGCAATCTCGCCATCGAGTGGCTGGCCGAGGTGATCAAGTCGGTTTGCGATCTTGCCATGCCTAGATAACATCGCCGTTTGCCGAGAGCTGCACACACCAGCCAGTGCGCTAACGGCAGGCTGGATCTGCGGGACAAATCCTGCGATGGTGCGGGCAGTTATCTGCTTGTCCCGTTATCGAGTGAAAAGGAGTTGAGATGCGCATTGCCATGATTGGTCTGGGGGATATCGCCCAAAAAGCCTATCTGCCGCTGCTGGCGAGCGACGAGCGGGTCACCCCGCTGCTCTGCACCCGCAATCCAGCGGTGCTGGAAAAGCTGGCCCGCCAGTATCGGGTCGCCGAGTGCTTTACCGATGTGGCGGCCCTGCTGGCCAGCCGTCCCGACGCTGTGATGATCCACGCCGCTACCGCCGTTCACCGCGAGCTGGCCGAGCAGTGCCTGCGTGCGGGTATCCCCACCTTTGTCGACAAGCCCCTATGCGACAATCTGGCCGAGGCAGAAGCGCTGGCCAACCTCGCCATCGCGCAAGATTGCGCCCTCTTTACCGGCTTTAACCGCCGCTATCTGCCCGCCATGGACGCTGCGCGGGCCCAGCCGCTTACCGAGCTGAACTGGCAGAAACATCGCTTTGCCCTGCCCGGCAAGGCGCGGGATTTTCTGTTCGACGACTTTATCCATGTGCTCGACAGCCTCTGTTTTTATGGTGGCGTGCCGGTCGGCGACTTTCATGCGGTATTGCGCCCCTGTGCGCAGGACAACAGCCTGTTGGCCGGGGTGAGCATCAGCTGGCAAAGTGGCGATCGCGCCATCAGCGGCAGCATGAACCGCAGCGCCGGGATCACCGAGGAGCGCATCGATGCCTACGGCGACAACCTCTCCCTGCACCTTGAGAACTGCACCCGCGGCAGCATCGCCCGCGACAAGCAGGCCGAGATGCTTAGCCCCAACGACTGGCAGCCGGTGCTGGCCCAGCGCGGCTTTGCTGCCATGCTGGAGCACTGGTATCAGCAGATTGAATCGGGCAAGGCAGATGGCGAGCTGATCGACTCCTACCTGCACGGCCACCGGCTGGCGGAGCAGTTGGTGGCGCTGGCTGACAAGCGGGGATAAGGCTGGCTGGAAGCCTGCGATATATGAAGACGAGGTGCACGAAGATAGCGCACCAAAAACAACAGGGGCCGCAGTTGCGGCCCCCCGTTGTTATGGGATGAGATGCATGGGATCAGATGCACTTCACCGGTTTGGGCAGGCCGCCAATCTTGGTTGCCTGCTTGGCTGGCCCTTCCGGGAACAGCTTGTAGAGATAGCGGCTGTTGCCCTTTTCTGGGCCGTACTGCTTCTCCATCGCCTTGACCAGTGCGCGGATGGCGGGGGAGGTGTTGAACTCCAGATAGAAGGCGCGCACAAAGCGCACCACTTCCCAGTGCGGCTCCTCAAGCGTGATCCCCTCCTGCGCCGCCAGCACCAGCGCCAGCTCCTCGCTCCAGTCGTTGCTGTTGAGCAGGTAGCCCTTGGCATCGGTCTCGATGAGTTGGCCGTTGAATTCCAGCTGATGTTTTTCGGACGCAGACATAAGGGCTCCTCGCTTATGGGGCTATCAGGATTGGGCGGGCATGGTAGCGCCTTGATCCCCGGTGAGCAACCGGCTCTCGTTGGCCAGATGCAGCAGCTGATCCGCCAGCTCGCTGATCAGGTTGAGCTGCTGGGTCAGCATCAGCTGCTCCTCGCTGCTGTCCGTGCAAAGAATGGGGCACTGACCTCCGATGGAGCTGGAGGGGTTGCCCGCCAGATGACCGGCGGCCTGCTCCAGGGTGTGGCAGATGTGGTGGCGCACCTCATCCAGCCCGCTGATGGCCTCAAGTTTGTCGCGATGGGCCCCCAGCGCCGAGATGTAGGAGAGCAGGGCGTGGTTGCGCCAGGTGAGGGTAAAGCAGAGATCGAGGAAGCGGCGGCGCTTTTGCGGCTCCACCAGCATGCTCTGCCAGGCGGTGGCCAGTTCGCTGTCCGCCAGATGGGCGCTCTTGCGTGCCACCCGATAGTCGATGGACTCGTCCCGCTGCTGCTTGAGGCTCGCCAGCACCGCCGAGAGGTAGCGGGCGTTGGCCGAGAGCGAGTTGGCGATAAGCGTCGGCAGCCGCTTGTATTGCCAGTCCGGCCAGAGCCAGGCTACCAGCCCGTAGGAGATCAGGCAGCCGAGCAGGGTATCGAGCAACCGCGGCCCCAGAATGGCAAAGCCGATGCCATCGAGCAGGTTGAACGCCATCAGCACGTAAAGGGTGATAAAGCAGACCGCGGCGCTGTAGTTGTTGCGCACCTGGGTGAAGAACAGGAAGGCGGCGAGCCCCATCACTACCAGCTGGATGTGCAGCTCGGGGAACAGCCAGAGCACCGGAATGCCCACCAGAATACCGGCAAAGGTGCCGAGCATCCGCTGCACCAGTCGGCGACGGGTGGCGCTGTAGCTGGGCTGGCAGACAAACAGCACGGTCAGCAGGATCCAGTAGCCCTTATCCATATCAAAGGCTTGCAATATGCCGTAGCCAATCACCAGCCCAAGGGAGAGGCGCAGCGCATGGCGAAACACCATGGAGTGCAAGGTGAGGTGCTGCTTGAGTTGGGTCAGCAGTGGCAGGCGGGGCGGGCGCGCCAGCGCGGGCAGCTCCTGCTCCGGCTGCTCGGGGTTTTGCAGCACTTCGGCGCTGCCCAGCAGCTGGTTGATGCTGGCCAGATTGCGGCGCAGGAACTTCATCGGCGTCAGCAGGGTTTTCGGGTAGTGCTGCTTGAGATTGGTGAACTCCAGCTGATCGCCGAGGGCCTCCAGCGTCCAGTGGATGCGCTTGTTATGGGAGTAGGGCTTGTGCACCAGAATGGCGTAACCGAGCCGCTGGCACGCCTCGGAGAGTTGCAGAAACACCTCCTGAAATCCTTCCAGTACGATGCCCTGCTTGAGCTCTGCTTCCAGCCGGCTGTAGGGGTAGTGGCTGGAGGTGGCGCGCTCGTGAATCTCCAGTGCCAGCAGGTAGAGACGCAGCAGGCTGGCCAGCTCTGGGCTCGCCGGATGGCGGCGACTCAGGCGGGCGTTGAGGGCCGATTTGGTGAGGGTCAGCGCGCTCACCAGATTGATGTTGAGCTGGGCCAGATTGTGGCGAATGGCCTGGGCGCCGTGCTCGTCCGCCGGGAAGAAGCGGGATTTCTCCAGCAGGTAGCGACCAAGGGCGAAGTAGCTCTGGGCCAGCTGCTCGTGCAGGGTCTTGTAGGGGAGCAGCCAGAGCCAGATAAACGAGACCAGCCCGTACCAGAGGGCGCCGGCGCCGAGGGCCAGCGGCTGGTAGAAAAGATCTGGCGCCTTGGCGGCTCCCAGCATGGTGTAGATGGCGATCAGCAGCGAGCCGAAGCTGATGGTGGCGTAGCGGGCACCTAGCGCCCCCACCATCACGAAGATAAAGGTGGAGCTGGCGAGCCCGATGGCAAACAGCCAGGGGGTGGGGTAGAGATACTGGACGCACAGGGACGCGAACATGAAGCAGATGAGCGTCATGGCGAGGTTTTTGAGCCGTCCCCACAGGCTGTCGTCGGTTTCGGCGATGGCGCCCGCCACGACTCCGAGGGAGAGCAGCACGGTGAGCTGGATATTGCCGGTGGCCAGGGTAAAGGCGAGCAGACCGAGAATGGCCAGCAGCACTTTGAGAGCGAAGTAGATGTGACTATCGGTCAGCAGTCGGCGTAACAAACCGGAGAATTCCATGGGCATGCTAGGCACCACCCTTGAGCGAAGCAAAATCGATGTGACTATCAATCAGCAGTCGGCGCAGCAGGCCAGAGAGATCCATCGGCATGAGACAGGTGAAACCCTTGATCGAAACGAGAGCGAGATAGTAACCCGCCAAGCGCGAAGTGGCCCTGATCCAAATCAGGGCCACTTCGCTTCATATCCTTGATTTACAACTTATCCTGACAGAAAGAGGAGCCAATAAAAACCCCGCCGAAGCGGGGTTTCTGATTAGTTGCGGTTGCCGCCAAGCAGGCTCAGCAAGCTCAGGAAGATGTTGTAGATTGAGACATACAGGGTGACGGTGGCGGAGATGTAGTTGGTCTCGCCGCCGCGCACGATCTGCTGGGTAGTCAGCAGGATGGCGCCGGAAGAGAACAGCATGAACATGGCGGACAGGGCCAGGCTCAGGGCGCTCATCTGCAGGAAGATGTTGGCAATCATGGCCACCAGCAGTACCCAGAAACCGACGAACAGCATGCCGCCGATGAAAGAGAGGTCACGCTTGGTGGTCAGGGCATAGGCCGACAGACCGAAGAAGGTGAGCGCGGTGCCGCCAAGGGCGGTCATCACGATCTCGCCACCACCATTGTTCATGTACATGTTGATGATGGGGCCCAGGCTATAGCCCAGCAGACCGGTCAGGGCGAAGGTGAAGACCAGCCCCATGCCGTTGTTGCGATTCTTCTCGGTCAGGAACATCAAACCGTAGACACCGATCAGGAACACGGCCCAGTGCAGCGGCGGCATGTTCATCACGGTAGCGACCCCCGCCACCACGGCAGAGAAGCCCAGAGTGAGGGAGAGCAGCATATAGGTGTTACGCAGTACCTTGTTGGTATCGCGTACGGCACTTTGGGTGCCAGTGTAGATAGAACGGGTATCCATCTTGGGTGTCCTCTTGATGTCCGGGTGAGACGGCGAGCAGCCGCCTCGTGATCGCTGTTTGTTACTGCATGTTTACGCATTGTATGTAGAACAAATAGGGATGACGAGGAACAATTTCAAGCCACCTGCCCTTTTGCTCCCGCACACTATTCCACAGGAAATATGTATTGCATATGAACAAGGGCTTAGCGTAGTATGCACGCCGTTCGGAGGGGTGGCAGAGCGGCTGAATGCACCGGTCTTGAAAACCGGCGATGGGCGACCATCCGTGGGTTCAAATCCCACCTCCTCCGCCATATTCAAAGAGAAAGCCCAAGCGGTCACCCGCTTGGGTTTTTTTGCATCTGCGGTTTTTACCGGTCCACCTGATGGCGTGCTGGCTATTGCCACTCCCGATAGCTGGCGAGGCGGTAGCCGCGCTCGGCGATAAGGGCGGGCAGGGACGGGTCGGTCAGGATTGCCAGTTCGTTGAGGCGGGGCTGGCAGTAGGAGCTGCCTTGCATCTCCAGATCGATAAAGGAGGGGTGGCACATGATCTCGAGCGAATGGGCCCCCTGTTCACTGGCCTCATCGAGCAGTTGCAGCAGGCTGTCTTGGGTCAGCTGCGCGCCGTAGAAGCGGTCGTCGAACCGATCGCAGCTCTGCGGATGGTTGACGGTCAGTCCGTGGCGGGCTATTTCGCCCCGGTCGATGCGAAGGGGCAGGCCATGCGCCTTGGCGAAAGCCTCCACCAGCGGGTAGATAGTCGGCAACATATGAACATGGTGGTGGCTGTCGATATGGGTCGGCCGTTGGCCGAAGATCTCGACAAAGCGCTGATACTGACTCGCCAGCTCGCCGGATATCTCGGCCAGATCCAGCTCTCCCGCCTCGCTCTTGTGCCAGATCCCCTTGTTGAGCTCGCCCTGCTCGTTCACCAGCGAGGTGAGCGGCGTGAGCGGCTTCCCCCAGCTGAGCATAAAGTGCAGCCCGACTGGCAATTCGGGGAAGCGTTCGGCCAGCCAGGCGGCGTGCGCGATAGCGGGGGAGGTGACGATGGCGCTGGTGGAGCTGACGACCCCGTGCTCGAACGCTTCTACGATGCCGTAGTTCTGGGCGCGGCAGAGGCCGAAGTCGTCGGCGTTAATGATCAATCTCTTGCTCATGAGGATTCCCTTGCGGTTAAGCGCCCCGCCAGTTCGGGTGGGGCGTGTTGGCCTCAGGCGAGGGCGTCGATGGCGGCGGCGAAGCTGGGCAGGTGTTCGCGGTGGGCCAGCAGCAGCTCGCGGGCGACGATGCGGGCATCGTTGTCGGAGTGGATCAGCGGGTTGAGGTTCATCGCCAGCAGCAGGTCATCGAAGTCGCCACTGATGGCAGCCTTGGCGGCGGCTATCTCGAAGCTCTTGATGAGGTGCACCAGCCCGTTCACTTTGTCGTCAAAGCGGGTGAGGCGCGGGTGGGGGATGGCACCGTCACGCCCGATAAGGCAGCTCATCTCCACCGTCCAGTCGGCCGGGATATTGGTGACATGGCCCTGATGGGGCACGATGACGTAGTGCTCGCTCTGCTTGTCGTTGTAGATGGCGCTGATCACTTCGCAGGCTGCATCGGAGTAGTAGGCGCCGCCACGCAGCTCCAGCTCCTTGGGCTTTTCGCACAGATCGGGATTCTGGTAGAGCTCGAACAGTTTCTTCTCGACCTGCTGCACCACTTGAGCCCGGGCGCCGCCTTTATAGAACTCGCCCATCTCGATCCCCAGCATCTCTTTCTCCTTGAAGTAGTAACGCAGGTAGGAGCAGGGAAGCAGGCGCAAGCCGCGGATAAAACCGGGTTCGAACGGCAGGTCGAAAATGTTTTTGACCGAGCTGGCGCGGGTCAGGCTGCCATCGGCGACCCCTTCCAGCAGCTCGTCAAAGCGGGATTCGCCGTTGACCAGCACATCGCCGATAAAGACCAGATGGTTGAGGCCGAACAGATCCATGGAGAGGTGATCCTGCTCGGTCAGCTGGAGGGCATCGCGCACAAACATCTGCATGCCGACCGGAATGTTGCACACCCCGATAAAGCGGCGGAAGTTGGTATGACGGCGCACCGCTTCGGTCACCATGCCGGCCGGATTGGTGAAGTTGATAAGCCAAGCATCCGGGCAAAGCGCTTCCACGTCGCGGATGATATCGAAGATAACCGGAATGGTGCGTAACCCTTTAAACAGGCCGCCCGCGCCGTTGGTCTCCTGCCCCAGCATGCCGTGACTGAGCGGGATGCGCTCACCTTCTCCCGCGCCTGCAGCTGGCCGACTCGAAGCTGGGTGGTGACGAAGTGGGCGCCCACCAGTGCCTCGCGGCGATCCAGGGTTTTGTGCAGGGTCATGGGGATGCCTGCCTGACGGATCATCCGCTGGCAGAGGTCGAAGATGATGTTCAGTTTCTCTTCGCCAGCGGGAATATCCACCAGCCACAGCTCGCTGATGGGC
Source organism: Aeromonas sp. 6P (assembly GCF_051919525.1). NCBI lineage: Bacteria > Pseudomonadati > Pseudomonadota > Gammaproteobacteria > Aeromonadales > Aeromonadaceae > Aeromonas > Aeromonas sp. 6P. The sequence goes on from NZ_JBQBEO010000002.1 coordinate 1,197,302, forward strand.
AGCTCGGCATAGCGCTTGATGAAACCATCGACCAGCTCGGGGGTGTAGCTGCTGCCGCCGCCAATGGTGACTACCTTGATCTTCTCGCTCATAAATCCCTCTTCATCGATCTTTCTAGGTTTGATGGTGGCCGCTCTGTCTTCATGGTGAGAGGGGCCGCAGCCGCCTGTGGCAGGGGCTGGTCACAATGGATTGGTTCTCTTGAACTGGGTTGTTTAGGTCAGCAACTCGCTGGTCTCAGGCTGAACTTTCGAATTTCGGATAGAGATATTTGCGGTAACTGCCCGGGGTAAACGAGGTGAGCTTCTTGAAGTTTTTGATAAAGAGGCTGACGTCGTTGTAGCCGGTCTCGAAGGCGATATCGGCCACCGAGTTGTTGGTCACCTCCAGCTGCATCTTGGCGTAGTTGATCCGGATCTCGTTGATGATCTGCATCGGCGTCTTGTTGTAGTAACGCCGGGTGGCCCGGGTCAGATACTCCTGGCTCTTGCCACAGAGGGAGACCATGTTGGCCAGCGCATCCTCGGCAAAGAGGGGGCGATCGTGCATCCGCTCCACGGTTTCGTGGAGCCAGAGCGGAAGATCATCGCTGGCGGAGGTCTCCTTGTAGTGACGCAGCCGGTTCATCACCGCGTAGGTCACCACTTCGAGAAATTCGGTCAGCGCCTCTTCCCTAAACCCCGGTGAGACCAGCACCGACTCGATGTAGCTGAGGAACTCGCTCTTGAGCGCATAGGCCTGTGAGGCGACGAAGTGTTCCGGCAGCAGGTATTTGAAGTGCTCGTCAAAATAGGTACGGGTGATCCCAACGTTGAAGATGCGGGTGGTGCCGAACTCGTAGAAGCTTTGATGGCGGGAGCCGAGCGGGATAAACACCACGTCCCCCCGCTCCAGCAGCACCCGCTTGCCGTTGACCTCCTGATAGTAACGACCGGTCAGTACCAGGGTGAACTCGTAGTAGTCGTGCTGGTGCAAACCGGTTCCGCTCACCTGTTTGTTGTAGATGAACATGTGGAATGGTTTGTTGTTAAACAGTTCGGTTTCCCGGATTGTTTTAACGCTCATGAGTCGCTTCCTGATCTGCGGGTCGATGACGGGGCCTCTCGCCCCGTCCAGAGGTTATTGGTTCTGCAGCTTTTCGTGCAGCTCGATCAGCTCGCTGATCAGCTCACGGGCCAGCATGGAGGTCATCAGGTGATCCTGGGCATGGACCAGCACCAGGGTGACCGGGATCTTGCCTTCCCCCTGATCGTCCTCGATCAGCTGGGTCTGCACCAGATGGGCGGCATTGAGCGCCTCGCGGGATTGGGCCATCAGCTGGTGAGCGGCGGCCAGGTCCCCCTCCTTGGCCTTTTTCAGCGCGGTGTAGGCGAGACTGCGGGCCTGCCCGGAGTTGATGATAAGCCCCATTACCACCTCTTCCAGATCGTTGCTGGTGGTGGCCTCTTCAGTGATGTTGTCCAGATCGAACATGTGTCGTTCCTTACGTAAATGCGTTAATTGAAACCGTTAATTAAAACCATGGTTGCGCGCTACCTCGGCAAACCAGTAGCCGCTCTTCTTGATGGTGCGCTGCTGGCTCTCCAGATCGAGGCGGACGAAGCCGTAACGGTTCTTGTAGGCGTTGAGCCACGACCAGTTGTCGATAAAGGTCCACAGGTGATAGCCGCGACAGGCGCTGCCCTCTTCCAGTGCGCGATGCAGCCACTGGAGGTGCTCGCGAATGAACTGGATGCGGTAGTCATCCTCCACCCGTCCCTCGGGACCGATAAAGCGCTCTTCCCCTTCGACCCCCATGCCGTTCTCCGAGATGTAGCAGGGCAGGTTGCCGTAGTTGACTCGCAGGTCGGTGAGGATGTCGTAGATCCCTTTTTCGTAAATCTCCCAGCCGCGGTGGGGGTTCATCTTGCGGCCCGGCATCTCGTAGTAGTCGAACAGATCTTCCGGCGTGCGCGGTACACCCTGCCACGCCACCTCTTTGGCCTTGACCCGGCGCGGCTGGTAGTAGTTGATACCGAGGATATCCACCTTGCCGGCGGCGAGCAGCGCCTTGTCACCCTCTTCGATCTGCGGCAGCAAGTCGTACTGCTCTAGCAGCGCGACCAGCTCGGGGTCGTAGCTCCCCTTCAGGGCCGGATCGAGGAAGCTCTTGTTGAGCAGCAGATCCGCGATGCGGGAGGCGGCGAGATCTGCCGGATCCTGCGAGCGGGGATAGGTCGGGCTCAGGTTGAGGATGATGCCGATCTCGCCATCATGCTGGCAGGCGCGATAGGCCTGCACGGCACCGGCATGGGCCAGCGCGGTGTGGTAGGCGACGGTGGCCGCCCTACCAAAATCGACCACGCAGGGGTAGTGGTAGTGGCCAAGGTAGCCGCACTCGACCGGCACAATCGGCTCGTTGAAGGTGAACCAGTGCTTGATGCGACCGCCAAACAGGTCGAAGCAGCGGGTGGCGTAGCGCACATAGGCGGCCACCACTTCCCGGCTCTCCCAGCCGCCACGCTCCTGCATGCACATCGGCATGTCGAAGTGGTAGAGGTTGATAAGCGGGGTGATCCCCTCGGCCAGCAGCCGGTCAAAGACGGCGTTGTAGAAGCTGACCGCCTCCTGGTTGATTTCGCCCACCCCGTCCGGGATCAGCCGTGACCAGGAGATGGAGGTGCGAAAACTGTTGTGCCCCAGCTGCTTGAGCAGCTTGATGTCGCTCTCGAAGTTGTCATAGAAGGTAGAAGTGTCGGTCGGACCGACCCCGTTGTGGAAACGCTGCGGTTCGATGGAGAACCAGTAGTCAAAGATATTGGCGGATTTGCCGCCGCGGTTGGCGGCGCCTTCCATCTGCGGGGCCGAGCTGGCGCTGCCCCACCAGAAGTTATCCGGAAAACGATACTGCATGGGTTACTTCTCCAGGCTGTTAGGGGAGGAGTTTTGCTCCTCCCTTGCTGTCATTGGAATGGCTGTTATCAGAACTTCAGAGCCAGAGCGATATCCTCTTCGCTCTCCTCTTCTTCATCGATGACGTTCTGCGCTTTGTTGGCAATCAGCACGAAGGGGATATACATCATGGTCGCGACACCCAGGTTGAATATCGCCAGACAGAAGGCGGCCACGCTGCCGTTGGTGTTGAAGAAGGCACCCAGGCCGGTCGGCATGGTCCATGGCGCTATGTTGGTGATGGGCGGGATGATCCCGGCGTAGTAGGCCGCCATAGTGATCCCCATCAGTACCGGGTGCACCAGGATGAAGGGCACCAGCAGGATGGGGTTCATGATGACCGGCAAGCCGAACAGAATGGGCTCGTTGATCTGGAACATGCCGGAGGGCAGACCCAGCTTGGCGACCTGACGGTAGTCATCGCGGCGGGAGACCATAAAGATGGCGATGATGAGGCCCAGCGTGGCACCGGTGCCGCCGAGGAAGACGAAGGAGTCGGTGATCGGCTTGGCCCAGAAGTGGAACTGCTTGCCTGCCTCCAACGCCGCTTCGACCGAACCGTACTGGTTGTAGAGGGCTACGTTTTCCAGGGCGAAGGGGAAAAGTACGCCTGACTCCAGCGCAGTGAGCGCCAGCATGCCGTGTACACCGAAGAACCAGAGGAAGGAGGAGAAGATCACATAGACCCAGCCCACCAGACCCCCCATATTGGCCAGCGGGGTGGAGATACTGTCCATGATCAGCTGGTGGAAGTTGGTGCCGGCATTGTTCAGCAGGTAGGAGATCACCCCCATGATGGAGAGGATGATAAAGCCCGGAATCAAAGCCGAGAAGGAGCGGGAGACAGAAGCTGGAACGCTGTCTGGCAGGGTGATGACCCAGTTGCGACGGACGATAAAGGCGAACATTTCGGCCACGGCGATACCGATCAGCATGCCGGAGATGATGTTGGCTCCGCCCAGCCAGTTGGCGCCGACCGCATAGGCTTCGCCCACGCTGAACGGCGTGACGGTCATAAAGGCTGCAACCGACAGCAAACCGGAGGCCAGGGGGTCGGTCTTGCGCTCTTCGGCCAGTGCCAGACCAATAAAGAAGGGGGCCATCAGGGACATGATCCCCAGGGTGCCGTTATAGACGTTGCCGCCGATACTCTTGAGGCCATCAAGGGTGGCGATGGTGGCGGGATCGATCCGCACGCCGATAGAGTAGAAGAAGGAGCCTTCGCCAAAGCTCAGAAAGACGTTGTTGATGAGAACAAACATGGCCCCGACCAGCGTCAGGGGCATCAGCTTGATAAAACCGTTCTTGATGGCGTTGACATGAGGTTGTTTGCCCAGCTTGACGGCTATGGGCAGTATGACCTTCTCCAACGATGCGATGATGTTGCTCACAGGGGTCTCCTTACTGCGCGAGGCTCTTCTTGATGGAGGCTACCGCTGCCTTCAGTACGCCGAGGCCATCGACCTTGCCGTAGAGCAGGGTGTCGATCACCTCGACCGGCTTGCCCGGCAGTTGCTGCTGGATCTCCGGCAGCATGTAGGCGATTTGCGGGCCCAGCAGCACCAAATCGGCATCCTGTCCCTTCTCGCCAGCCAGGGTCTCCGGATAGGCATCGATCAGCACCGGCACATCATATTTTTCTGCCTGCGCCTTCATCTTTGAAACCAGCAGTGAAGTGGACATCCCGGCAGAGCAAAACAGGTAGATACGCTTCTTTTCCATAACCCTTCCCTCAACGCTTGAAAACCAAATGAACAGATCGGTCGAGATGGTTGCCTGTTGTGTTATCAAGACAAATCAATCATCTCCAGTTGACTTCATTGTATCGGCATCTGGGTTCCATCTGGTATTTCGATGTTTTTATCAATAGTTTCTGGTTGACCTGTTGTTTTGCCGTTGCTCACATTTCTGATGGGTTGGCACAAAGGAAATGAGATTGAATGGGGCGTGAAGAGGATGACTCTCTTTTTTAATCGTTATTTTTCAGCTAGTTATTTTTATGCTTTTGTGGGCGGCTGTAATGTGGCTGGAAAAGATCAATAACGGGTGACAGCTCACATTTATCAAGCGATGCAATCTTATTGATATTTAATTTGGCTGTGGCGAGTTGCCACTTTTTGAGCAAGGTGTGCGCTCATTGACCATTTACGGCAAATGGATTGACGAGTGAGGCTGGTTGTTGCTGCGCAGAGCGGGTTGAAAGAGAGGGGGATCAGACACTCTTGCAGGGGATGTGGCGGTACGTCAGAGTTAAATGAGTAAGGGCTGAGGGGGTCAGTGCAGTGAGAGGAGAAGGCACAAAGGGATAAACAAGCTGACCCCGGAGTGGCTCCGGGGTCGGCGGGATAGGGGTTAGATCCGCCCCTGATAGCGCAGGGGGAAGCGGCCCTGACTGTCGGGCTGGCCGAGGAAGGGGAGTCCTTGTTGCATCTGCGGTGGCAGTTCTGGGCCCGGTTTCAGGGTGCCCTGGAACAGGTATTGGCCATTGGGTTGCAGCTCGAGGCGACCTATGGTCTGCACCGCATCGGAGCCCTGCTTGAGTTCGGCCACCAGTTTGGAGTCGAGGCAGGTGAGTTTCAGCTCGGGGTCGGCCAGATCCAGCTTGCCCGCCGGGGTATCGGCGCTGGCGTTGTACCAGTCGAGGTTGCCGTAGAGGTTGTCACACCAGGGGTTGCCCTGGGCAAACTGCTCCACTTTGAGCTGTAGCTGGCCGGTGACGGTGATCGGGATCGGCAGGCGCATCGGCACCCGGCTCAGCAACCAGGGGGCGGGGGCGTTGAGGGTCAGATCCCGGCCGAAGGCGGCGCCATTCCAGCCGACAACGCCCTGACCATTGAGGCCGTTGCGATCGCCAAAGCGTATGGCCACTTCGGGGGCGAAGCGCAGCAGCGACCAGCCGTTGAGATCCCAGCGCAGCTGGTTCACCGATTCGCTGGCATATTGCAGTCGGGCAATCTGGCCACTCCAGAGGGTGCCGCTCACCCCTTCCAGTTTCAGCAGATTGGCGACGTTGACAGGCAGCGGCAGATGGCGAGCCACCAGCGCTGCGGGCAGGGTGGCCAGCAGGAAGAGCAGATAGGCTGCCAGAAACAGGCTGGCAATCAGGATGCGTTTTTTCATTGGGGACGACTCAACTGCAAACGTCTGACCTTGACCAGACCCGGGGCCAGATCCTCGCGGGCGATCTCGATGATTTGAACCTGAATGCCGTGCTGATCCACCAGTGTGGAGAGCCAGAGCAGCAAGTCATCGAACTGGACCGTGTCGATCCACACTTGCAGCTCCTGCGCCTGGGGTTGCAGTCGGGCAATCTTGATCTTGTGGTTGAAGGCGGTGCGGTTGACCACCCCTTCCAGGGTGCCGCTGGTGTCGATCTGGCGACCCGAGCCCCCCTGCATGGCCAGCACCTCTTCACCCTTCTCCTTGAGCCAGGCGAGGGTCTGCTGCTGGTTTTGCACTTGCCGCTCCCGCTCTGCGATGCGGTTGGCGATGGGCTGCCAGACGCTCCAGTAGAAGAGACCGACCAGCAGCAGAACGCCGCCTGCGACCACCAGCCGCTGTTCCCGTGCTGTGATGCCGTGCCACCAGCTCTGCAATTTTTCCATCATGATGATTTACCCTTGAGCACCAGTGCGCCCTCTACCTTGCCCTCGGTGCTGCGCACCTCGCCTTGCTGTACCTCGAATTGCTTGCCGGCCAGCTCGCGGAACCGCTCGATCTCGGCGAAGCCGGGGGCGGTCACCTGCAGCCTCAGCTCGCGGCGACTGGCATCAAAGCGCATCACCTGTGGTTTCAGGCCGGGGACTTCGGCAAAGGTGGGGGCCAGCTCGGTGAGCATCAGCAGCACGCCGTTTTGCGGGGCCTGTCCCATCTGTTGCAGATGCTGGTTCATCTGGCTGCGCACGTTCACGATGCGGCTTTCACCCGGGAAGATGCGGGTATAGACGGCACGGATCTCCGCTTTCAGCGCCTTGTCCTGCTCGGTGAGCTGATAGAGCTGCACGCCGCGCTGGCCGAGGGCCACCAGCAGCAACAGACCCGCAGTGATGGCTACCTTGCGCCACTGCAACCAGTAGCGGGCATATTCGGTCTGGGGTCGATAGGGGCCGGTCAGCAGGTTGGCCCGGCAGGTGAGGGCCCCCTTGGCCAGCAGCAGAATAGGGAGTTCAGGCTCTGCCGCCTGCCAGTTGGCGGCGGCAATGGCGGGCACCGGGGTGTGGCTGTGGATGGTGACCGGCTCGACTTCGGTTGCCAGCAAGATAGTCAGCAGCGGCTCGTCGGCGACGATCCCCTGACAGGGGCCCTGGCGTACCAGCCACTCATTGCCGAGTTGCAGCGCAGACCAGCCATCCGCGGCCTGTGGCAGCGCCAGCACATCGGGCAGCAGTTGCAGGCTCTTGAGGCCAGCGGCATCGAGCCAGCCGAGCCACTCGGCCATCTTCTGCCGATCCACCGCCATCAGGTCCACCTGCTGGCCCTCGTGGGCCAGCACCACCAGATGGAGCTCGTCCACATCGGAGGCGATCTGCTCCTCCAGCAGGTAGGGGAGGGCCGCCGCCGACTGGCGGTTGTAGCGACCCGGCAGGGTGACGCGCCGGAAGATCAGATCGCTGCCCGGCACCAGGGTAACCACGGGACGGCCGCCAGCGCGCTCCTGCAACTCGCCTAACGCATCAGCGGAGGGGAGCTCGCCGGAGGCGATGATCTCCTGCTCCTGACCGGACCAGACCAGCCAGGCCACGGGTTGTTGTTTATTGGTCCCCAGTCGAATGACCAGACTTTCGCTCACGCATCTCTCTCCTGCGATACCGGTTTGCAAAGGGCGTTGTGCGCCCTGGCAACCGGTGCGCAGCCCGCAGGCTGCATCCAACATCTCTCGTACCCGCGGGCGAGGGCCCGCAGATGCGCTGTTTATTCGGCGCCGCTACTGAGGCGGCGCAGCATCACCAGTTTATTGTCCTTGCCCCGCTGGAACAGGGTTTCGAGCCAGGCCCGGTTGTCGCCGACCTCGGCCACGACTCGGGCTTCGAAGAAGTCGCTCTTGACCACCAGCGCATCTTTCAACCCTTTGACCGAGTCGACCGGTGCGAGCTGATCCGTCATCAGCTTGGGCTCTTTCCACCCCTTCTGTGGCCGCTCGCTCAGTACCCGCTTGGCGTCATCCAGCCCGATAGTGCCCAGATAAAGGGCGACCAGCAGCTCGGGGCGCTGGGGGGCAAGGGTATTGATATTGATCTTCAACTTGTCGTTGGGCAGGGTGCAGACATAGGGGGCCAGTTTGGCATAGACCCTGGCCGTCACCCCGCGCACCGCCCGCAGCTCATCCTTGCCCAGCATCCACTGGTTGGCGGTCAGGTAGGGTGGCTTGAGACCCTCGTAATAGGCGTCCTCTGCGCCAAGGCTGGAGACCAGCACCGTATCCTTGTCGGTCCAGTCACGGATGGCGTCGGTGAGCTGGGCCGCCTCGTAATCATCCATCGCCAGCTGCTTGAGCAGTTCGCGAAACACCTGCACCGGATAGGGCTGCTGAGCCAGCTCCTCGCCGCTCCCCGCCTTGGAGGCCACGCTCAGGCTGTTGAGGTTGAAGCAGGATTGCAGGTCGGTCACCTCGCCCTTGAGCTGGCCATCGTCCACCGGAAACACACTATTCTTGCGGGCCCAGTTCTGGCTGAGGTTGACCACCTCGGGGTTGTCCTTGAAATCCTGCGTCAGCACCTTGCTCACCAGCGCTTCTGCCGAGAGGGCATACCACCACGCCTGTTTGCCGGTGGTGATGTTGGCGGTGCGGCGCAGCTCAAGCTGCAGGCGGCCGCTCATATTGCTGGCGATGATCACCATTACCGAGAGGATCAGCAGCGCCACCAGCAGCGCCATGCCGCGCTGGCGATCGGGTGAGGCGAGATTAGCCCGCATTGGCGCCCTCTCCGTTCTGGCTGTCACCATTACCGCCATTGGTATTGCCGTTGCCGCCGTTGTTCCCGTTATTGCTGTTGTTGCCGCCCCCCTGGTCGGGGTTGCTGCTCTGGCTGTTCTCTTCGGCGCGCTGGCCACCGGCGCCAATCAGGAACTGACGGCGAATGGTGCCGTAATCTTCCAGATCCAGCTCCACTGCCAGCCCGTAGGGCAGCACGCTGCGCTGGCTCCACTCCTCTTTCCAGTTGCCCTTGTCGAAGAAGTAGAGGCGAAACGCCGTGATCCCTGTCAGCACCGGTTGGATGCGCGGCTCGGTGCCGATCACCGGATCCGGATAGAGATAGCTCAGGCGCTCCAGCTTCTGATCCTTGAGACGCCAGCCGACCCGCTGCAGATGGGAGCGGGGCAGCATGCCGTCCGGGTTGAGCCAGCCGCTGCGCATAAAGGCCATGCCCCAGTCATCGCTCTGCTGGCCGAAGCGGGAAGCCGCCAGCAGCACCTTGTTGTTCTCCCCCTCGATGCGACCGCTGCGCGGCACCATCTGGGTGATGTCTCGCTCCAGCAGGGTGAAGGCGAGCTGCAGTTCGTTGAGGCGAGCCTCCTTGCGCTTGGCTACCTCGTCGCTGGTGAGTACCCCCTGCAGCACCTGATAGGCGCCCATGCTGAGAGTGGCGAAGATGGCGATCGCCACCAGCATTTCGAGCAGGGTGAAACCGGCGTGACGGACGGGGCGAGGCGTGCGGGCGGAGAGCTGGGTCATCGGCTGATATAGGTCCGCATCATGGCGACCGGGTTCTCGGCCTTGGCCTCGGTGCGCACTTCCATATCGAGTGCCCGGAAGTTGTTGTCGGCGGTGGCAACGCCGCGATAGCGCCAGTACCAGGTGCTGCCCGCCATCTGCTCATCCCCTTCCACCCAGCTGTCGCCGGGCCACTTGTTCTCGAGCTTCTGTTGCACCAACTGGTTCTCCACCACCCAGGTGGCGAGTGTCTTCTGCTCCAGATAGTTGAGGGCCGAGAGGTGTTCGCTGGCGGTTTTCATTACCGCGAGACCCGCGATGGCAAAGACTGCCAGCGCTACCATCACTTCGAGTAATGTCATGCCCCGTGCGTTCATCGTGCCACCCGTTGCACATGTTGTTGGCACAGAGGTGGCGCCACCATCACTCCTTTCTCAAATAACGTCATACCGCGGGCGTTCACTCGCTCACCTCTTCATCTTCATCACCGGTGAGCAGGGTGAGGCGGCCGAACTCGTCCCCCTTGACGATGCGGGTGTAGCGGGCATCGTCATCCTGCTGGGTGAAGGTGAGCACGAACGGGCTCAGCTCGCCGCCCGGGAAGATGAGCAACTGCGGCGTGCGCTCCTTCTCGTCGCGCTTCTGTTCGGTTTTCTCGTCGGAGTCCGGCTGCCAGCCAAAGCCTTCCAGCTCCAGCGCCAGCGTCATGTTCTCGGCCAGTTGCACGGGCCCCAGCTGCTTGTCGCCAGTCAGGGCCAGCCACTTGCGATCCTTGGCCTGACGCTGCATAAACTGCCAGCCGTTATCCTCGATGCGAATGCCTACCAGCCGACCATCCATCACCGCATACTCCTGCGCCAGCTGCAGCGTCGCCATCAGGCGACGCGCCTGCTTGTCCAGCTCCCGATCTCCTCTGGCGCCTCCCATGCTGAGAGTGACGGCGGTGGCCACTAGTCCCATCAGCATGGCGACCAGCAACACTTCCAGCAGAGTAAAGCCGGATTGGCGACTCTGTTTCATGGCGCTAGCCTCAACTGCATAGCGGTAGCCTCAAGCCGACCCATCAACATGGCAACGAGCAGCACCTCCAGCAGGGTAAAGCCGGATTGGCGACGAGCAGATGGCGCAGCCTTCATTCAGGCTGCTCCAGCAAGGCGGAGTGAATGCGCTGGCGACATATCACTTATTGGAAATCCTTCAGGTTCCAGTTGCCGATGTCGTCATCGGTACCGGCTTCACCATCCAGACCCATGGAGAAGATGTCGATCTTGCCGAACTGGCCCGGGCTCAGCAGCTGGTACGGGTTGCCCCAGGGATCTTGCGGCAGGCGCTTGATGTAGCCGCCATCGCGGTAGCTGCGCGGCGCCGGATCGATAGAAGGCTTGGTCACCAGCGCATCCAGACCCTGTTCGGTGGTCGGGTAGCGGTTGTTGTCCAGCTTGTACATGTCGAGGGCGTTTTCCAGCGCCACGATATCGGAGACCGCTTTTTGCTGGTCAGCTTTCTCCTTGTTGCCCATCAGGTTGGGCACCACCAGACTGGCCAGAATGCCGAGGATCACGATGACCACCATGACTTCCAGCAGGGTAAAACCGGATTGACGACGTTTGTTCATGAGTTGCTCCGTAACGAATGAGATGGGATGGCCCATCAGAGAGTGATCACTGGGTGGGTTCGGCGAGCCGCCAGCGGCGCCACCGAACACCGGAAACTTACATATTCACCATGTTGTTGAGCTCGAGGATCGGCTGCAGGATCGACATCACGATAAACAGCACCACCCCGGCCATGGAGACCACCAGCATGGGTTCGAACACCCCGAGGGCGATATTGACCTGGGATTCAAACTCCCGATCCTGGTTGTCTGCCGCCCGCTCCAGCATGCTGTCGAGCTCGCCGCTTTGCTCGCCGGAGGCGATCATGTGTAGCATCATGGGCGGGAAAATCTTGGTCTCGGTCAGTGACTTGCGCAGACTGGTCCCCTCGCGTACCCGCTCGGCAGCCTCGAGAATGCGCATTCTGGCAAAGTCGTTGGAGAGCACTTCGCCGGAGATCTTCATCCCCTCCAGCAGGGGCACCGCACTGGCGTTGAGGATGCTTAAAGTACGGGCGAAGCGGGCGGTGTTGAGACCGCGGCTGACCCGGCCAATCACCGGCAGACCGAGCAGTACCTGATGCCAGCGTCGGCGACGCTTTTCATCGGTGAGCCACCAGCGCCAGACAAAGCTGCCAAGGAAGATCAGCAGCAGGAACCAGAGGCCGTAGGCCTGCATCAGTTCGCTGGTGCCGATGAGAAAGCGGGTGGTGCCCGGCAATTGTTGACCCATGTGTTCAAACTGGGCCACCACCTTGGGCACCACTGCGGTAAGCAGGATCGAGATAACCCCGATGGCGACGCAGGTGAGCACGATGGGGTAGATCATCGCCTGCAGCAGCTTGGTGCGCATATGCTGGCGCTGCTCGGTGTAGTCGGCGAGGCGGTTGAGCACCTTCTCCAGATGGCCCGATTTTTCACCGGCCGCCACCATGGAGCGAAACAGCTGGTCGAATACATGGGGAAAGGCCCCCAGCGAGTCGGCCAGCGAATAACCTTCCACCACCTTGCTGCGCACGGTCGCCACCAGAGAGCGCAAATGGGCCTTTTCGCACTGCTCGGCCACCGCTTTGAGCGCCTCTTCGATGGTGAGACCGGCCCCGACCAGGGTGGCCAACTGGCGAGTGATCAGAGCCAGCTCGGCAGTGCTGGCACCGCGCCGAAACAGGGCGAAGCGGGTCGCTTCCCGTTTCGCCTTCTCGGTGGTCTCGTTCACCTCGAGGGGAGTGAGCCCCTGCTCGCGCAGCAACTGGCGTACCTGACGGGCGGAATCCCCCTCCATCACGCCGCTCTTGCTGCGCCCCTTGTTGTCGAGGGCCTTGTATTCGAATGCCGCCATCTCAATCTTCCCGGGTCACGCGCAGCACCTCTTCGAGGCTGGTCTGCCCCTTGAGAACCTTGTCGATGCCGTCACGGCGGATGCTGGGGGTGTGGCCGCGGATCAGCCGCTCGATGGCGAGCTCGCCGCTGGCACTGTGAATGGCTTCACGCACCGCTTCATCGATCACCACCAGCTCGTGAATGCCGGTTCGGCCACGGTAGCCGGTGTGGTTGCACAGCTCGCAGCCGACCGGGCGCCACACCTGCTGATCGGGGGCCAGCTCGATGCCCATGGCGAGGCGCTCCTGCTCGGTGATGGGGCGCGGGGCACGGCAATCGGGGCAGAGGGTGCGCACCAGCCGCTGGGCCAGCACCGCCAGCAGGGACGAGGAGAGCAGGAAGGGCTCGATCCCCATGTCCCGCATCCGGGTGATAGCACCGATGGCGGTGTTGGTGTGCAGGGTCGACATCACCAGGTGACCGGTCAGCGACGCCTGCACCGCGATCTGGGCGGTTTCCAGATCTCGAATTTCCCCCACCATCACCACATCCGGATCCTGACGCAAAATGGCGCGCAAGCCGCGGGCGAAGGTCATGTCCACCTTGGTGTTGACCTGGGTCTGGCCCACCCCTTCGAGGTCATATTCGATGGGGTCTTCCACCGTCAGGATGTTGCGATCCCGCGAGTTGATTTCGGAGAGCGCCGCATAGAGGGTGGTGGACTTACCGGAACCGGTCGGGCCGGTGACCAGAATAATGCCGTGGGGCTTGCGAATAAGCTCGCTGATGATGGTGCGGTTGGCCGCGGTCATCCCCAGCTGCTTGAGCTCGAGGCGCACGTTGTTCTTGTCGAGCAGACGCAGTACCACTCGCTCGCCGTAGCTGGACGGCATGGTGGAGACCCGCACGTCGACGGCGCGGCCGCCGATACGCAACGAGATACGGCCATCCTGCGGCACCCGCTTCTCGGCGATATCCATCCGCGACATCACCTTGATCCGCGACACCAGCAGTGAGGCCAGCTTGCGATGGGGGCGCAGGATCTCCCGCAGCACCCCATCGATGCGAAAGCGGATCACCAGCGCCCGCTCGAAGGTCTCGATATGGATATCGGAGGCCTCCTCCTTGATCGCCTCGCTCAGCATGGCGTTAATGAGACGAATGATGGGGGCGTCGTCATCGGCATCCAGCAGATCTTCGCTTTGCGGCAGCTCTTCGGCCAGGGCGAAGAAGTCCATCTCGTTGCCGAGATCTTCCATCAGCTGGCGCGCCTCGGAGGAGTCGCGCTGGTAGTGAGCCATCAGCAGCTCTTCGAAGGCCTCGTTGTCGAGCTGCTCCACCGCGAAGCTGCAACCCGCGACCCGCCGCACTTCCAGCAGGGCCTGCGGGATGACACCGGGGCGGCACTGCAGCACGGGGGCGCCGTCCCGCTCAATCAGGATCACCCCGAAGTTGCGGGCAAAGACAAAGGGGAGCTCGGGCAGTGGCGCAGGCCCGACGCTTCCATCCAGATGGTAGGCACTCATCAGGGCTTACTCTGCACAAACGGGGTGGTGGTCTCGACAGTGCTTTGCTGTCTGCTCCGCATCTCGTTGATCTGCTTCTGGATCTCTTTTTGCAGCTCGGGCGACACCATCACATCCTGGCCATAGGCAGGCAATACCTGACGGGCGGGGGAGGTGAGATACCCCTCCTGCGAGGCGGCATTGAGCTGCTCGGCGCGGAACAGGCTGTATTTGTTGCTGGAGACACCGGTATAGACGTCCGCATCACGCAAGATGGTCGGCCGGATAAAGACCATCAGGTTGCGCTTGGAGGTGGTGTTGGAGGTAGAGCGGAACAGATAGCCCAGCACCGGGATATCGCCAAGCAAGGGCACTTTGGAGACCTGCTCCTTGGTCTGTTCGTCCATCAAACCGCCCAGCACCACAGTTTCGCCACTTTTGACCAGTACCGCGTTCTTGACGGTACGGGTGTCGAAGGTGGGGCCAAGGTTGGCAGTACCGGTCGCCTGGGTCTGGGCGACGCTGGAGACCTCCTGCTCGATATTGAGCAGCACCGAATCCCCTTCGTTGATCTGCGGGGTCACCACCAGCTTGGTGCCCACCGTCTTGCGCTCGATGGTGTTGAACACCTGATCGCTGGTGGTGGAGCTTTGTGAACCGCTCTGGACCGGGACCTCCTGACCGACGTTGAAGGAGGCCTCCTTGTTATCCATGGTGACGATACTCGGGGTGGAGAGAATATCGTTCTTGGTATTGGAGGCCAGCGCCGTGGCCAGCATGGCCCAGTCGCCGTGATAGAAACCGGCGGCCATGCCGTTGAACTCTTTCAGCAGACCGGCAGCGGTGTCGGTCTTGCCATTCTGGTAATCCTTGCCCGCCGCAATGGCGCTGCCGAGGGGCAGACCTGAGTTGGTGAACTGGGTGCCGCCGCCGTTGGCATTGCCCCACTGGACGCCAAGGCTGAGGCCGTCGCCATCCTGCATCTCGACGATGATCGCCTCCACCAGCACCTGGGCGCGGCGGATATCGAGTTTGGCCACCACCTGCTCCAGTTCGGACATCACGTCCGGCTGGGCGGTGATGACCAGCGCATTGGTGGTCTCGTCGGCTGAGATGGCCAGCTTGCCACCGCCGATGCTGGCGCCACCTGTGGTTGCGCCGCCGCCCTTCTTGTCGGCCTCGATGCTGGAGCTAACCCCCTTGAGCACCTCTACCATGTCTTTGGCCTTGCCATATTTGAGGTAGAAGACCCGGGTGTTGCCCTGGCTTTGCAGGTCGCGGTCGAGCTGGCGCACCATCTGGATGATGCGGGCGCGTGCTTTCGGCTCACCACTCACCACCACAGAGTTGGTGCGCTCGTCGGCCACCACCTTGGGGGAGAGCAGCAGGGAGGCGGTGCCCCCCTGGGGGTTGCCATCCTTGTTGAGGTTGGTCACCAGCCGCACCATTTCACCTGCCGAGGCGAACTTGAGCTTGATGATGTCTACATCCTGATCGCCTGCGCGGTCGACCCGGTTCACCACCTCCACCAAGCGGTTGACCACGGCGGCGCGGCCGGTGATCAGCAGCACGTTGGAGGGCTCGTAGTGCACCACGTTGCCACCGCCGGCGTTGTCGTTGAGCTGGCGCAGCAGCGGCGCCAGTTCGCGGACTGAGACGTTGCGCACCGGCACTACCCGGGTCACCATCTCGTCGCCGGAGCCCGGGTTGCTGCCATCCACCACCGGAATGGCGGAGGTCTTGGCATCCCGCGAGCGCAGCACCTTGAGCACCCCGTTGTCCATCGGTACCACGGCAAAGCCGTAGACGTCGAGCACGCTCAGGAAGAACTGGTAGTACTGATCCTCATTGAGCAGGTCGTAGCTGCGCACGTTGATCTTGCCGCGCACCGAGGGCTCTATGATGATGGTTTTATTGAGGTTCTTGCCCACCGTATTGATGAACTCTTCAATCTCGGTGTTCTTGAAACTGGCAGAGTATTCGGTGGCCCAGGCTGAGCCCGCCATCATCAGTGCCGCTGCGATAGTGGCCAGACGCCAGCTTTTCCCTTTAGTGGTCATTATTGGTACGACTCCAAATCATTATTCTGACAAGCGCACAAAGATGTCGAACTGTTCGCCCTGTCGCTCGACGGTCACTGTCATTTCCGTGGCGCCAGCCATCTGCTGCATCGCCTGCATGGCTTGCATGTTGTCCCGTAAATCCAGCCCGTTGATGCTGATGGCCAGGTCATTGGCCTGCAGCCCGCTCTGGTTGAAAAACTCAGGATTGCTGCCCGGGTTGAGGCGATAGCCGGTCATGCGGCCATCCACCTGAACCGGTGAAATATTGAGGTAATCGGTGATCTTGCCCGGATCGGCCATCAGCTCGCTGCGCAGGGAGCCAAGGGGGGCGGCGTTGGTCTGCGGCAGCGGCTTGCCATACTCCTCGCCATCCAGCATCAGGGTCTCGTCGCGGCCATCCCGCTCGATGATCACCCGATCCGGATAGACCTGCCGGATCCGCGCCTGGGTGCCGTCAATCATGTCACCGATCCCGTAGGAGTTCTGGATGCCGGACATGGCGATGATGGCGATGGATTTGGCGGGATCCGAGCTGGCCAGCACCCCGTTGAGCTGGGCATTGAGCTGGGTACGCGGCGCATTGGCGGCCACGGCGGCTTTGGCCTGCGCCTTGGGGATCGCCTTGCCAAACAGCGCCAGTCGGCTTACCTCGCCCAGTTCAAGGCGCGGGTTGCTCTGGCCGCTGACCGCCACTGCGGAGGGTTGCCACGGTTGGCTGGTTTGCGGGCTTGCCAGGGTGAGCAGACGCCAGGTGAGGGCTGCGCTCTGCTGGGCCAGTATGATCAGCAGCGCCAGAAAGGCCACCTGGGTGACTCTGGTCATGGGAAGCCGCCGGCACTGGGCCAGCAGCATGGTCAAGATGTCATCCCTGAATCGTAGCGTCATATTAATCAACAAATTCCAGGCTCTGGGGCGGCTGCGTATTGTGTACGGCCAGTGGCTGTGACACAACGGGTCGGGGTGCGCCAAACCGTAAAAATGGATATTTCATCACACCGTAAACCTTTGAATGCTCACAAAAGTGGCACTCAGGTGAGGTGCATCCTGCTTGCCAGCGAACATCAGGGTACGGTGCGTACTCACCCTCGCCAATCCTGCAGCGCCTTGAGGGTCACGCTCTGTCCGGCGACCTGCAGCACTATGTATTGCTGGTCGATGGTGGCGAGCACGACTCCCGGGGCGATTTCGCTCCCCTCCCGGTATTCCCGGCCATTGAGCACTACGGCGCGCTTGGCGGGGTTGGAGGAGAATACATGAGAGCCGTAGCTCAATTGCGGTACCTGCTGGCGCACCGACTGGGGTGCCGAGCCCAGCGCCATCAACTGGGCCGGTTGCACGTTGTTCTGGCCGGTGGCGTGTGGCGTCTCCTGCAATGGCGTTTCATTGAGGGCTTTCATCAGCTGCTCGGCCAGACTCAGCGCGGGGGTATTCCCCTGACTGGTCCCTTCGTTTTTGGCCACTGCTCTGGGTTGGGCCACCGGCTCCGGCAGGGGCGGGGGCAGTGGACGGGTCACCATTGCCTTGGGTTCGACCCGCACGAAGGGCGGAGTGATCACCTCTTTCACCTCCACCTTCTCCTCGATGGGGCGCAGGTGGAGCAGATGCCAGCCATAGTTGGCGCCCGCCCCCAGCAACAGGGCCAGGGGGGCCAGCAGCCAGCCGATGCGGCGTGGGCTGCGCTCCTCTTCCCGGGGCATGGGCAAGCCCATGGCCGGAATATGGGCGGAGAGTTGCGGTTGCTGCGCACGGCGCAGCGCCTTGAGCAGGGTAGACATCAGGAGGCCTCCTCCAGTCTGGGCATGGGTTCACCGGAGAGGGCGTTGAGACGCAGCAGGGTATTGCTGCCCGCGATGCCATCAGGGGTGAGCCCCTGATCTCGCTGGAACTGCTGCAGCTTGTTCTTGAGCTCGCCATCGAAACGGCGCACCTTGCGCTCGGGTTGCTGCAGCGCACGGCTCAGGGCATTGTCGAGCCACTGGATCTGGGTCTGACCGGCATTGCTGGCGATCAGGCTGACGCCCCCTTTCGGCATGCGCCAGAGCAGGGTGTAGCTGCCGCCCCAGTTGTCGCTGAGCCACTGGCGATCCACCTGCCAGCTCTGGTCGCCGATCATCAGGCTGGCCTTGTTCGGCCCCAGATTGACCAGGGTCGCATAGTAGAGGCCGCCAGTCTGGTCAGTGAGCGTGATCATGGCGGGATACTGCAGGGCGCGCAGCTCGTCGAGGCTCGCCTCTCCCTCCTGACAGCGCAGACCGGCACGGGGCGCGTTGTCGCAGGTTGCCTCGAACGGTTCCGGTTCATAACCCCAGACCCGATAGAGATTCTGCATGGCGCTGTCGGGGTCGATGGCCTGATTGATCGCCTCGGTCAGCTGCTCCTGCTGCTCGGCGGTCTCGTCGATGGTGACCGGCACCTCGACCTTGACTACCGGACGGGTGGGGAACACGCCGAAAAATTGCCAGCCCCACCAGCCTGCGGCCACCAGCAGGGCGCCCGCCAGCGTCACCATCAGACCGGAGGCCCAGCTCCCTTCGTCCCGAACGCCATTGACCTCGAAGGCGGCCTGGCTGATATCGCTGTGGACAATCTTGTAGCTGCCACGGGCGAAAGCGGCGATCAGGGCGCGGTCGCAGATGAGGTTGATGAAACGGGGGATGCCGCCACTCAGGCGATGAAGCGTCTTGATGGCGCGCGGGGTAAAGATGGGTTGTACGCAGCCTGCAACTTGCAGCCGGAAGCGGACGTAGGCATCCACATCGCTGTGAGAGAGCGGCAGCAGGTGATAGCGGGCGGTAATGCGCTGGGCCAGCTGACGCAGCAGGGGTTGGCGCAGCATCTGTTGCAGCTCGGGCTGACCGATCAGCACCACCTGCAGCAGTTTTCGTTCGTCGGTTTCGAGGTTGGTGAGCAGGCGCAGCTGCTCCAGTACGCCGGGCAGCAGGTGCTGCGCCTCATCCACCAGTACCACGCTGCGCTTGCCTGCCGCCAGGTTGGCCAGCAGGTGATCGCGAATAAGGTCGAACAGCCGCTTGATCCCGGCATCTTCGGGATAGGGAAGTTGAAACTCGTCGCAGATGGCGGCCAGCAGATCTCGTTCGGTCAGGGAGGGGTTGAGGATATAGGCGATCTCGGTCTCGGCGGGGAGCTGTTGCAGCAGGCAGCGGGAGACGGTGGTTTTGCCGGTGCCCACTTCGCCGGTCAGCAGCACAAAGCCGCCGCCATCCTGCAATCCATAGTTGAGATGAGCAAGGGCTTCGCCGTGGCGCTCGCTCATATAGAGGTACTTGGGATTGGGCGAGATGGAAAACGGGTGTTCCGAGAGGCCGAAGAACTGTGTGTACATGAGGGTATTCTTTTGTAGCCGGCGACAGATGAAAAATGTCTCCGGATGATAGCAAACCTCGCTTTCATTGGAAGCCATCATTGGCGCCGAAGGGCAAATTGCGGCCTTTTCCTGCCATCTTGTGATCCCGGTAGCGTCATTGGCACGAACCCGGATCACATAATGACAAAAAATAGCTGTAAATAAAGGGAAATATCAATATGGGCACGGCGTGGCAAAGGCCGTCAGCATGGCGCTGAGCTGACCATGGTCGGACCTGTTTGTGTACAATCTATGACGCCGGTTGCCCTGTCAGCCATCAGGGCAAGCTGGTCAGCATGTACTTGCTCAGTGGTGATCCTGAAACTGCGCGGCAATCTCCCTGAACTGCGCCTCACAGGCGAGAAACGCCGCGACGATGCCGGGATCAAAATGGCTGCCGCTCCCCTTCACGATGATCTCCTTCGCTTCCTCATGGCTGAAAGCAGATTTGTAGACCCGTTTCGAGATGAGGGCATCGTAGACATCTGCTACCGCCATCAAACGCCCGGAGAGGGGAATCGCTTCACCCGCCATCCCTGCCGGATAGCCGCTGCCATCCCACTTTTCGTGATGGGTGAGGGAGATCTCCCGGGCCAGCCGCAGGAAGGAGTTGGAGCCCAGCTGCGCCTCGGCACTCGCCAGCGCATCGGCGCCGATCTGCGGGTGGCGCTTCATGATGGCGAACTCCTCGTCGGTCAGCTTGCCCGGTTTGAGCAGGATGGCATCGGGAATGCCCACCTTGCCCACATCGTGCAGGGGGGCAGACTTGAACAACAGATCGATGGTGGCGTCATCGAGCGGATAGCGATCCCAATCGCTGCGACTGAGGTATTGCGCCAGCGCCTTGACGTAGTGCTGGGTGCGAATGATATGGGCGTCAGTCTCGTTGTCCCGGGTCTCCGCCAGCGAGGCGAGGCCGAGGATGGCCACGTCGCGGGTCAGGTTGAGCTCGTCGCTGCGGGATTTCAGCTCACCGATCATCTGATTGGTGCTGGCGGCGATAAGGCCAAACTCGTCATCCCGGGTGACCGGCACCCGGGCGTCGAAGTCACCGCACTGCACTCTGGCCATTGTGCTGGTCTGCTGGCGCAGGGATAGGCCGAGATTGCGACCATAACCGTGAATAATGAGGGCGAGATAACAGAAGGTCACCGTCATTACGAAGGCGATCTCCCACAGGATGTAGTGCTGGGCATCGACCCTCGGCAGGCTGCGCTCCACCGTCACCAGCCACTCCAGATCCTTGTTGAACAGCAAGAAGAAGACGCCCCCCAGCAGGGTGAGGGTCGCCAGGGTAAAGAGAGTGAACTTGCGTGGCAGCGGCATGGCCAGCGGGTGGCTCAGTGCCAGGCTCTGCTCGGCTTGCCGTGTTCTGGCCCGATTCCAATCCCGCTCCAGGGTCAGATCGGCCGCCACCAGAAAGCCGAGGGTGGTCATCCCCAGCAGCACCTTGAGGTGACTCTCCAGCGGGAAGTCGTGGGTCAGGGCGTTGTAGCCCGAGAGCAGCAGTGCTCCCAGCAGGTAGAAACCCACCTCCAGTCCAAACCCGTCCAGCCCGTTGCGCGCCAAGGGCCTTCTTGAGAGCAGCCAATTGCGCACGGCGAACATGATGGCGAACGTCACCAGGGTCGGCCCCAGCAACTGGGGCAGGGTGAGACTCTCGAGAAACGGGCAAACCTGCCAGCCATAGAGACAAAATAGTGACAGGGTTACCCCGTAGTGCAGGGCGCAGCGCCCCGTGATCCTCTGCATATTCCCACCCATGTTGCTGGTTATTGTTATGTCGGCGGGAGGCCCGCCATTACAGGCGCCGCAGCAGCAGGCTACCGATGGAGTAGCCAGCGCCAAAGGAGCACAGTACGCCGCGAGCACCCGCAGGAAGGTCGCGATTGTACAGATGAAACGCGATGATGGAACCCGCCGAGCTGGTATTACCATAGCTATCAAGAATGACCGGCGCCTCCTGCTGGCTGGCATCGTGACCGAGCAGCTTGCGGCCGATGAACTGGTTCATGGTGAGGTTGGCCTGATGGAGCCAGAGCCGGTTCAGGCTCTCGGCAGGCCAGCCCTGCTCATCGAGCTGGTTGGCTATCTGGTCGCACACCAGCGGCAACACCTCCTTGAACACCTTGCGCCCCTGCTGGCGAAACAGCTTGTCGTCGCCGTAGCGGGTGCGCGGGCTCAGCCGGTTCAGAAAGCCGAAGTTGTTGCGGATGTTGTTGGAGTATTGGGTCACCAGCTTGCTGGCCACCAGTTGCCACGGATTGGCCATCTTGCAATCGGCCTCCCGCTCCAGCAGCACAGCGGTGCAGGCATCGCCGAAGATAAAGTGACTGTCTCTGTCCCGGAAATTGAGGTGCCCCGAGCAGATCTCCGGATTGACTACCAGTGCCAGTTTGGCTGTGCCTGCCGCCAGCATGTCGGCGGCTGTCTTGATGCCGAAGGTGGCAGACGAGCAGGCCACGTTCATATCAAAGGCCATGCCGCTCGCCCCCAGATAGTGCTGCAGCTCGATGGCCAGAGCCGGGTAGGGGCGCGGCATGTTGGAGGCGGCGACGATCACCAGATCGATCTCGCCGGGCTCGCGGCCGGCGGCGATCAGTGCCTGCTCGGCGGCGGCCACCGCCATCTCCACCATGATGGAGGGCATCTCGTCGGGCCGCTCCGCCAGCAGCGGCTGCATGATGTCGGGGTTGAGCACTCCCTCTCGGCTCACCAGATAACGACTCTTGATGCCGGATGCCTTCTCGATGAACTCGCAGCTGGAGTGCTGCTTGGCGGGAAGCTGGCCGGCGTCGATGGCGGAGGCGTTCTCCTCGTTGTAGAGATCCACATACTGGTTGAAGGCGGCCACCAGCTCTTCATTGCTGACGACAAAGGGTGGGTTATAGAGGCCTGAGCCACTGATCACGATAGAGGTCATCTTTGCTCCTCGCCGGGTGCGTTCCCGGCTTGTCGGTTTATAGGGTAGAGAGGGTTACAGCTGGTCGATCGCCGCAGCGAGACCCGCCAGGGTCAGCGGATGCATCCGCCCGCCAACCACGTCATTCATCAGCTTGATAGAGGGATGCCAGAGCCACTCCCGCCGTGGGGTGGGGTTGATCCACACCAGTTTGGGAAAGTGCTGCTGCAAGCGGGTAAGCCACACCTGACCCGACTCCTCGTTCCACTGCTCGACACTGCCGCCTGGCCAGGTGATCTCGTAGGGGCCCATGGTGGCATCCCCCACCAGGATCACCCGGTAGTCGCTGCCGTAGGTGCGCAGCAGCCGCAGGGTATCGAATCGCTCCTCAAAGCGGCGGTTATTGTCCTTCCAGACGAAGTCGTAGAGGCAGTTGTGAAAATAGAAGTACTCCAGATGCTTGAACTCGTGGCGCAGGGCGGAGAAGAGGCGCTGCACCTCTGCTACGTGGGCATCCATGGAGCCTCCGACATCGAAGAAAACCAATAGCTTCACCCCGTTGTGGCACTCGGGCCGTAACTTCACATCGAGCCAACCCTGGCGGGCAGAGCTTTTTATGGTGTCGTCGAGATCCAGCTCGTCGGGATTGCCTTTGCGCACCCAACGTCTGAGCTTGCGCAGCGCCAGCTGGATGGCGCGCTGGCCGAGCGGCGAGTCGTCGCTGAAGTTGCGATAGTGACGGGCCTCCCATACCTTGGCCGCCTTGCCGTGCTGCCCCTCTCCACCCATTCGAACGCCCTCGGGGTGAAAACCGCCGTGGCCAAACGGGCTGCTGCCACCGGTCCCTACCCACTTGTTGCCACCGGCGTGGCGCTCTTTCTGCTCGCGTAATCGCTGGTTAAGGGTCTCCAGCAGCTTGTCGAGTCCGCCGAGGGATTTGAGCAGCGCCTTCTCCTCTGGGCTCAACAGCCGTTCGAACTCCTTGCGCAGCCACTCCTCGGACAGGCTCTCCGGCAGCAGGGGAATGGCATCCAGACCCTCGTAGTATTCGGCGAAGGCACGATCGAAGCGATCGTAGTGAGCCTCGTCTTTTACCAGCAGGCAGCGGGATAGCTGGTAGAACTCGTCCATATCGATGGTGACCAGCCGAGCAGCCAGTGCAGCGTGCAAGTCCAGCAGCTCGCGCAGGCTGCACGGCAGCTTGTGGCGGCGCAGGTGGGTAAAAAAGTCGATCAGCATGGGTCAGCTGCCGCGCCGGGCCAGAAAGGCGAGCTTCTCGAAGAGATGCAGATCCTGCTCGGTCTTGAGCAGAGCACCGTATAGCGCGGGCACCAGCTTGCCGGGCTCGCGGGCACGCATCGCCTCGGGGGCGATATCGTCGGCCAAGAGCAGGCGGATCCAGTCCAGCAGCTCCGAGGTGGAGGGCTTCTTGCGCAGCCCCTCTACCTCGCGCAGCTCGAAGAAGAGATCCATTGCCTCGCCAAGCAGGCTCTCCTTGAGGTCGGGGTAGTGGAGTTTGACGATGGCCTGCATCTCGGCCTTGTCGGGGAAGCGGATGTAGTGAAAGAAGCAGCGGCGCAGGAAAGCATCCGGCAGCTCTTTCTCATTGTTGGAGGTGATGATGACCACCGGCCGCTGGCGCGCCTTGACTCGCTCGCCGGTCTCGTAGACGTCGAACTCCATCCGATCCAGCTCCAGCAGCAGATCGTTGGGGAATTCGATGTCGGCCTTGTCGATCTCGTCGATCAGCAGCACAGGTCGCTGCTCGGCGCTGAAGGCCTGCCACAACTTGCCTTTACGAATGTAGTGACTGATATCGGCCACTCTGGGATCGCCGAGCTGGGAGTCGCGCAGCCGGGCCACCGCATCATATTCGTAGAGTCCCTGTTGGGCCTTGGTGGTGGACTTGATATGCCAGGCAATGAGATCGGTGCCAAGATGGTCGGCGACCGCTTCCGCCAGCACCGTCTTGCCGGTGCCCGGCTCCCCTTTGATCAGCAGCGGTTTTTCGAGGGTGATGGCGGCATTGACCGCCATCTTCAATGCATCGGAGGCGAGATACTGGCTGCTTCCTGAAAATCCCATAACGTCGGTTCCTTTGACGATTGGCACCCGGAGTCAGGGGCCAGAGAGAATAAGCTCTATATGTTGTAATACCATATGGTTATAACGAATAGTCACTTCTCATTCAGAAACCACAGGGTAATCTTGTTTCATCGTCGTAACAAACACAGGGATAGCGCCATGAGCAAAATTTTTGAGGACAACAGCCAGACTATCGGTCACACCCCGCTGGTTCGTCTCAACCGTGTTACCAAAGGTCGCGTGCTGGCCAAGATCGAGAGCCGCAACCCCAGCTTCAGCGTCAAGTGCCGTATCGGTGCCAACCTGATCTGGGATGCCGAGAAGCGCGGCATCCTGACCAAGGGTAAGGAGATCATCGAGCCCACCAGCGGCAACACGGGTATTGCTCTGGCCTTTGTCGCGGCAGCTCGCGGCTATCCCATCACCCTGACCATGCCGGCCACCATGAGCCTGGAGCGCCGCAAGCTGCTCAAGGCGCTCGGTGCCAATCTGGTGCTGACCGAAGGGCCCCTCGGCATGAAGGGGGCCATTGCCAAGGCCAACGAGATCCTCGAATCCGAGCCGGGCAAGTATGTGTTGCTGCAACAGTTTGAAAACCCGGCCAACCCGGAGATCCACGAAAAGACCACCGGCCCCGAGATTTGGGATGCCACTGACGGCGAAGTGGATGTGTTCGTGGCCGGAGTAGGTACCGGCGGCACCATTACCGGTGTCTCCCGCTACCTGAAGAAGACCCAGGGCAAGGCGGTGGTCTCTGTCGCGGTCGAACCGGCGGAGTCGCCGGTCATCAGCCAGAAGCTAGCCGGGGAAGAGATTAAACCCGGCCCCCACAAGATCCAGGGGATCGGCGCCGGCTTTATTCCGGGCAACCTGGACCTCTCCCTGATCGATCGGGTGGAGAAGGTGACCAGCGATGAAGCCATCGAGATGGCTCGCCGCCTGATGGAGGAGGAGGGGATCCTGGCCGGTATCAGCTCCGGTGCTGCGGTGGTGGCTGCCAGCCGTCTGGCCGAGCTGCCGGAATTTGCGGGCAAAACCATTGTGGTCATCCTGCCGAGTGCGGCGGAGCGTTACCTCTCCAGCGCCCTGTTTGCCGGGGTGTTCAGCGAGCAGGAACTGCAGCAGTAACTGATCGGAATCTTTCAAAACAGCGGCGCTCCCAGGAGCGCCGCTTCTTTATGGGCTAGACTCAACCCCTGTTAGTGTCACTTGATCCTTATTTTTTGGGGTAAAATAACAAGTTCCGGAGTGAGAAAAAAAGCAGACATTCCGCTCTAAATCTCATATCCTGTGCGGCGTCACGCGGTGTTTGCTGGCTGGGTATCACAAAGTAACAAAGTGTTATTTTTCGTTATAAAATAATTTCAGGCCAGTCCTGATGCGGCTTGTAGCCCAATAACTGAAAATTGCCAACCAGCGCGCCGATTACTGCACAGAAACTTGACCTGGATTAAACCATTGCGGGTCTGCTTTCGTTACTTTACAACATATCCATACTGACACGGTGGGTCAGGTTGCTTCAAAAACGACCAACCCACCAAAAAATATCAATAATATGGGGTGAAACCATGTACGAGAAGTCTGTTGTTATTACTGCTGAAAACGGCCTGCACACCCGTCCGGCAGCTCAGTTCGTGAAAGAAGCCAAAGAATTCCAAAGCGAGATCACTGTGGTCTCCGGTGGCAAGTCCGCCAGCGCCAAGAGCCTGTTCAAGCTGCAGACCCTGGGCCTGACCAAGGGTACCAACGTAACTATCCAGGCTGATGGCCCGGATGCTCAGCAAGCTGTTGAGAAGCTGGTTGCCCTGATGGACGAGCTGGAGTAATCCAGCTTTAGATTCCTCCCCCACAGTCGTTTTAATAGGAAGGATTATGATATCTGGCATTCTTGCGTCCCCCGGTATCGCATTCGGTAAGGCGCTTCTTCTGAAAGAAGATGAAATCGTTATCAATCAGGGCAAAATCTCTGCTGACCAGATTGATGTCGAGATCAACCGTTTCCTCGAAGCTCGTACCAAGTCAGCTGCCCAGCTGGAAGCCATCAAAGAGATGGCCGGTCGCACCTTCGGTGAGGAAAAAGAGGCCATCTTCGAAGGCCACATCATGCTGCTCGAAGATGAGGAGCTGGAAGGGGATATCAAATCCTTCATCAAAGAGAACAAGGCTTCCGCTGACAAAGCCATCTATGAGGTGATCGAACAGTACGCCAAGATGATGGCCGAGCTGGATGACCCTTATCTGCGCGAACGCGCTACCGACTTCCGTGACATCGGTACCCGTCTGGTCAAGAACGTACTGGGCATCGCCGTTGTCAACCTGAGCACCATCGACGAAGAGGTGATCCTGGTCGCCAAAGACCTGACCCCGTCTGAAACCGCTCAGATCAACCTGAAATATGTGCTGGGTTTCGTCACCGACATCGGTGGCCGTACCTCTCACACCTCCATCATGGCCCGCTCCCTGGAGCTGCCGGCCGTGGTAGGCACCAACGACATCACCGAGCGCGTCAAGAACGGTGACATGCTGGTGCTGGATGCGATCAACAACCAGATCATCATCAATCCGACCGCTGAACAGCTGACCGAAGCCAAGAAGTTCCAGGCTCAGTTCCAGGCCGAGAAAGATGAGCTGGCCAAGCTGAAAGATCTGCCTGCCATCACGCTGGATGGTCACCAGGTCGAAGTGTGCGCCAACATCGGTACCGTCAAGGATACCGAAGGTGCCATCCGCAATGGCGCCGAAGGCGTGGGTCTGTACCGTACCGAGTTCCTGTTTATGGACCGTGACGCGCTGCCGACCGAAGAAGAGCAGTTCAAAGCCTACAAAGAAGTGGCCGAAGCGATGCCGGATCAGCCGATCATCGTGCGTACCATGGACATTGGCGGCGACAAAGAGCTGCCGTACATGAATTTCCCGAAAGAGATGAACCCCTTCTTGGGCTGGCGTGCCGTGCGTATTTTCTTCGACCGCGAAGACATCATGCACGCTCAGCTGCGGGCCATTCTGCGCGCCTCTGCCTTCGGCAAGCTACGCATCATGTTCCCGATGATCATCTCTGTCGAAGAGTTCCGTAGCCTGAAAGCTACCGTAGAGACGCTGAAAGCCGAACTGCGTGCCGAAGGCAAAGCCTTTGATGAATCCATCGAAGTGGGTATCATGATCGAGACCCCGGCCGCTGCCGTGATGGCTGATCATCTGGCCAAGGAAGTGGATTTCTTCAGTATCGGTACCAACGACCTGACCCAGTACACTCTGGCTGTCGATCGTGGTAACGAGATGATCTCCGCCATGTACAACCCGCTCTCACCCTCCGTCCTGACCCTGATCAAGATGGTTATCGATGCGTCCCACGCCGAAGGCAAGTGGACCGGTATGTGTGGTGAACTGGCTGGTGACGAGCGCGCTACCCTGCTGCTGCTGGGTATGGGTCTGGATGAGTTCTCCATGAGCGCCATCTCTGTACCGCGTATCAAGAAGCTTATCCGCAACACCAACTTCGAAGATGTGAAGGCAATGGCTGATCAAGCACTGAGCTTTGCCACCGCCGCTGAAATCGAAGCATGCGTAGATAACTTTATTAAGCAGAAAGCAGTCTGCTAAGATCGGCTGCAAACAGCGACAAATCATCTCTAGGAGCTTTATATGGGTCTGTTTGATAAACTGAAGAAACTGGTTTCCGACGATAGCTCTGACACCGGCGGCATCGAAATCTTTGCTCCGCTGTCTGGCGAAATCGTGCCGATCGAAGATGTGCCTGACGTTGTCTTCGCCGAGAAGATCGTTGGTGACGGTATCGCCATCAAGCCGGCTGGCAACAAGATGGTTGCTCCGTGCGATGGTACCATCGGCAAGATTTTCGAGACCAACCACGCGTTCTCTCTGGAATCCGACTCCGGTATCGAGCTGTTCGTTCACTTCGGTATCGACACCGTTGAACTGAAAGGCGAAGGCTTCAAGCGTATCGCTCAGGAAGGTCAACAGGTCAAGCGCGGCGACACCATCATCGAGTTCGATCTGGCCGTTCTGGAAGCGAAAGCCAAGTCTACCCTGACTCCGGTTGTCATCTCCAACATGGACGAGATCAAAGAGCTGATCAAAATGACTGGTGCCGTGACTGTGGGCGAGACCCCGGTTATCCGTATCAAGAAGTAATGCCAGGCTGGCTCACGCCAGTTGCGCAGTAAAAAACCGAAGCCTTGTGCTTCGGTTTTTTTATGGCCGCGAGTCGGCTTTCCTTTCTGGTGATCACTCTATTCCGTCGAGATGACAACCCGGTTACGCCCCTGATCCTTGGCCTGATAAAGGGCCCGGTCGGCCATCATCAGCAGATAGTCGATGCTCTCCTGCCCCTTCATGCTGGCACACCCCAGACTGATGGTGAGGGAGAGCTGCTTCCCCTGCCATGGCAAGCGGGTGGTACTGACATGCTGGCGCAGCTGTTCGGCGCGCCGTGCCGCCTGTTCAATATCGCAACCAGGCAGGATCAGCAGGAACTCCTCCCCGCCCCAACGGGCCAGACTCTCCCCCGGCAACAGCTGGCCCGCCATGGCGTGGGCGACGGCGCAGAGCGCGGCATCGCCCGCAGGGTGGCCGTAGCGGTCATTGACCTGTTTGAAATGGTCGATATCTCCCAACACCACCGAGAGGGGCTCACCTTGCAACCAAAGGGCCTGCAGCTGTTGCTGGGCGCCACGCCGGTTGGTCAGTTCGGTGAGCGGATCGGTGCAGGAGAGGCGGCTCACCTCTTCCACCATGCACTGCAGGTCGTGGATATCGCGAAAGGTGACGATATGGCCATCCGGGATGGCATCGGCTCCCAGCTGGGCAGTGACGATAAACCAGCGTGACTGACCGCTCTTGCAGCGGATCAGCGCAGGCATTTCGGCGACCTCCAGCCCTTGCGACAAGCTCTGTTCCACCTGGGAGTGCCAGGAGTCGATGATGGTGCGGCGATACCCTTCATCCGGGTAGGCGACCTGAAACCAGGAGGCCATGTCCGGCAGATCGTCAAGGTTGTAGCCTAGCTGCTCAATAAAGGCTTTATTCAGAAAGCGGTGGCGCCGCTGCGGGATCATGTCGGGTGAGCAGCCATCGTGACGGGCAATAGATTCTGACACCAGAATAGGCAGCGGGATCACATCGAAGGAGCGAAACAGGATCTGTTGCAGTTCTCGGTCATTCATAGGAAAAGCGGCTCCACGATGCATCTTTTACATGCTTTACCATAGGTCAGACCTGTTTGGTGGTAAACCGATTTATAGCGGTTCCGCCGCCGGTTTTTCAGCCAATGGCAAAGGCGAGAAAACGGCGGAGTTGTTTGCCGTGGCCGTATCGGGTGAAAGCTGGGCAGGCTGAGGAGAAGGGGCGGGGCAAAAGGGTCAAAAAAACCCACATGGTCAGGCACATGTAGGTCGGGAAAAACCAGCCAGGGTAAAACAGACATTCCCTGTGTCGGTCATCTTCAGCTCAGGTGGAGGTGGTCCATCTGCTGGAGCTTTTCGGGCCAGGGCCTCTGCTGGTGGTCACCAAATCTTCACACGCTCGGAAGGTGGCAGATAGAGCTTGTCTCCCGGCTTGATAGCAAAGGCACTGTAGAAGGCCGGTATGTTGACGACGACGCCGTTGACCCGGTACTCCAGCGGCGAGTGGGGATCTGTCTTGAGCAGGACGGCTGCGAGCTCGGGCCGGTACTTCCCTTTCCACACCTGCGCCCAGCCGATAAAGAAACGCTGCTCGGCTGTGAAGCCATCGAGCACCGCTGGCAGGCGGTTGCCCAGGGCGAGCTGGTAGGCCTTGTGGGCGATGGTCAGGCCGCCGAGATCGCCGATGTTCTCGCCAAGGGTCAGCTGGCCGTTGGCATGCTCCCCCTTGATGGGCTCGAAACGGTCGTACTGTTTCGCCAGTTTTTGCGCTCTGGCGGTGAACTCCTTGAGATCGGCCGGAGCCCACCAGTTGTGCAAGGCACCGTTGCCATCGAATTTGGCCCCCTGATCATCGAAACCATGGCTCAGCTCGTGACCGATGACCGCGCCGATGGCGCCATAGTTAACCGCATCATCCGCCTTCAGATCGAAGTAGGGCGGTTGCAGTATGGCTGCCGGGAAGACGATCTCGTTGTTGTTCGGGTTGTAGTAGGCGTTCACCGTCTGCGGATTGTCGAACCACTCCTCCCGATCCACCGGTTGATGGAGGCGGGCAAGGTGCTCGTTGTAACGCACCGTGGCCGCGCGCTGGGCATTGCCGACCAGATCATCGGGACGGATCTCGATTGCGCTGTAATCCTGCCACTGGTCGGGATAGCCGATCTTGACCCGTACCTGCTCCAGTTTCGCCAGCGCCTGCTGTTTGGTCGGAGCAGACATCCAGTCGAGCCCACCGATCTCCTGGCGATAGGCGGCGATCAGATTGCGCACCATGCTCGCCATCTGTGCCTTGGCTTCGGCCGGGAAGTAGCGCTCCACGTAGAGTTTGCCCACCGCCTGACCCAGATAGTCGTCCAGCACCTCCATGGCCTGCTTCCAGGGCTCCCGCTGCCGGGGGATGCCGCTCAGGGTCGTACCGTAAAAAGCGAAGTGCAGGGCATTGCTCTGGCTGTCGAGATAGGGCGCATAAGTGCGTAGCAGATGGAACAGGCAGTAGGATTGCCACTGCGCGATGCTGGTCTCCTGCATCACGGCGGTCAGCTTCTCCAGATAGTCCGGCTCACTGACGATGATCTCCGTTTCCCCGGCGATACCGGCCTCTGTCAGGTAGCGTTGCCAATCCAGGGGGGGCAGCAACTGACTGAGGCGGGCGATGGGCAGTTTGTTGTAGGTGAGGTTGTCATCCCGCCGCTTGACTCTGTCCCACTGCAGGCTGGCGAGCCGGGTTTCCAGCGCCAGAATGCGATGGGCCTGTTCGCTCGCCCCCTCGACGCCGGCATGGTTGAGCAGGGCGGTAATGAACTGCTCGTAGCTGGCCCGCAGAGCCTTGCTGGCGGCATCTTCTTTCAGGTAGTAGTCCCGATCCGGCAGACCGAGACCGGATTGCTGCAGGTAGATCCCGTAGCTGTCAGGCTGCTTCTTGTCGGCCATGATCCCGATACCAAAGGGAGCGCCGCCCCCCAGCTTGTTAACACGGGCAAAGTAGGTGGCCAGCGAGGCGCCATCATGGATGGCCATGATCTCGTCGCGCAGTGGTTGAATGGGCGTCAGCCCTTTGGCATCCCGCCCGGCCTGATCCAGATAGCTGGCGTAGAGATCGGCGATCTGCTGGCGAGGGGTTCCGGCCTGTTGCGGGCGCTTGAGCAGCGCCTCCAGCAACCCCTTGCGATCCTTCAGCGACTTGTCCGCCAGCAGATTGCCGATGGTCTGCCCCGGCAGGTCATCCGGTATTTGGGTCTGGGCCAGCCAGTTGCCGTTGACGTGGCGAAACAGATCGTCCGCCGCGCGCACGCTGTTATCCATGCTGGCCAGATCCACCCCGGAGTGGCCGCTGGCGGCACCGACGCATGGCGCGAGGCCGAGCAGGGCCAGCACAATGAGGCTGGCGATCATGCTGCGTTGCTGTTTCATCGTGTGTGTCCTGTATGGAGAGTCGGTGGTGAATTGGCTATACCTGATGGTCAATCAGCTGCGAACGACCGAGAGGAAGCGACCGTCGTGATTGAAGGTGCAGGTAAAGTCGACCGCATCATCGTCGGTCTCGTACTGGCCATAGACCTTGTATCTGTGGCCACTCTCTTCTGCCGACGCGGTGGTGATATCGCGCGGGGAGACATGGAATTTGCTGGCCGCTTCCCCCGAGCAGTAACGGGGCATCTTGCTGGTGGCCATATGCTGGTCATCGCTATCGTCATGCTGGCCATCATGCTCGTGTTTGTTATCGCGGTGCTTTTTCCCGGCGTAATAGCCAGCGGCGCCGATGGCCCCCAGCGCAGCTGCACCTATCAGGACTTTCTTGGTGTCCATATTCTGGCAGCCGCTTAATGCCAGACAGGCGGCTATTCCCATTACCATCAAGGGGTGTTTCATCTCTCGGATCCTTTCAATTATCAAATGAGCAAGTCGGTGTCAGCCGGGTGGTGGTCACAGGGCCCGGCGCTGGAATGGCGCCACTTTGCAATGGACAGGATGAAGAGGACACTCAAATAAAATTAAAAAAAGTTATAAAAATCCGGGAGCCGGAGCGAGCGCGGTATGGGTAAGCGGTGAGGGGAGAAGGGCGCAGGTTTCATCTGTGCGGTAAGTAGTGGTGTGGGGCAAGTGTTTGTTTTTAGACTTTTATTTCTCTTTATATTTTATCAAGGGTGATGGCTGCCTGTTGTGCGGCGGCCAGCCATGTTGGCAATGGATAACAGTCTCTATCTTCATAAACAGGGCATAAAAAAGCCGCTCACTTGGGTGAGCGGCTGTTGTCATCAGATCAGTGCAGTTCGCTATCAGGCTGGCTGCTTGCCATCTTCCGCGGGCGGCGGCAGGGCGGCGGAGTTGGACTCCACCTTCTGCTCTTCGCCCTGCATGTTCTTGATGTAGACATCCATCTGGTTGAAGGCGATCTCGATGCCGTTCTCGCGGAACAGCTGGTCGATCTTGCGGTTCAACTCGTCCACCGCCGGGTTGCGATCACCCAGTTCGCTCACGAAGAAGCGCAGCTCGTGATCCAGCGTGCTGGCGCCAAAGGTGAGGAAGTAGACGATGGGGGCCGGATCTTTCAGCACGCGGCTGTTTTCGTCGGCCGCCTGTTTGAGCAGGGTACGGGTCAGTTCCAGATCCGAGCCATACGCCACGCCCACCCGCACGATCACCCGGGTGACGGTGTCACTCAGCGACCAGTTGATCAGCCGTTCGGTCATCAGCTGCTGGTTGGGGATGATCACCTCTTTGCGGTCGAAGTCGGTCAGGGTGGTGGCGCGAATGCGGATCCGCGAGACGGTACCGGAGAAGGAGCCGATGGTGACAGTGTCACCGATCCGCACCGGACGCTCGAACAGGATGATGATGCCGGAGACGAAGTTGGAGAGGATCTCCTTCATGCCGAAACCGATACCGACTGACAGACCACCCGCTACCCACTGCAGCTTGTCCCACTGCACGCCCATCATGGAGAGAGCGGTGAGGGAGCCAAAGCCGATCAGCACGTAGTTGAGCATGGTGGTGATGGCGTAGGCGGTCCCCTGAGCCAGGTTGAGCTTGGAGAGCACCAGCACCTCCAGCAAGCCCGGCAGGTTGCGCGCCAGTGACCAGGCACCGCCGAGCAGCAGGAAGCCGATCAGCACGTCACTCAGGCTGATGGGGAAGAGCACGGCGTTGGCGCCGGTGCCTTCGCTGCGGTGCCACAGCACCATACTGTCGAGGTAGGAGAAGACCGCGACCAGATCGGACCAGAGCCAGTAGAAGGCGACGCCGAAGATCAGCATCAGCACGGTACGGGTCAGACGCAGGGACTGCTGGCTGACATCCTCCAGATCCATGGGCTGCTCTTCAATGGATTCACCACCTTCCGCATCTTCCGAAGATTTGTGCTCACGCTTGGCCACCGCACGACGGTAGGCCAGACGACGGGCAGCCAGCTCCAGACCACGCAGGGCGGTGCGGTAGACCAGGCTCCAGATGATGATGAGGTAGAAGGATTCGATCAGGCGCCCGGTCAGCTTCAGCGCGGTGTAGTAGTAACCGAGCACGGCCAGCACAATCAGCGCCACCGGTGCCAGCGCCAGGGCAATGGCGATCAGCGACTTCTGCATGCTCGCCTCGCCCTTGATGCGGGCGCGGGAGATGGGGAACACCAGATAGGCGGCCAGCCCCAGCAGGGTCAGGGTCATGGCCTGGCCGATCACATCGTTGCCCAGGGTGGAGGGTTCAACCACCGCCTTGGTTGCGAGCATGATGAGCGGCAGCAGTGGCAACCAGATGTAGCGCATGCTGTTGCGCTTGGCCTGCAGCTCCGCTTTCGGGATCCGGAAGTGGGTTTCGGCGATGCCACCCGGGCGCATCACCGCCAGATAGACGCTGAACACCAGATAGCCGAGGGCGAGGTTCAGGGTGATTTGGAACATCAGCTTGGGACTGAGCAGACCGCAGTAGGTGAGCAGCAGACCGCCAGCCAGAATGAACATGCTGCCCGGCAGGCGTTGCAGCACGGTATAGAGCAGGGCGCGCGGGGTGTGCCACTGGCTGTCCTGACGGAAACGGCCAAGGTCCTTGGTGATCTTCTTCTCGCGCTCAACCAGCGCCGGACGTTTCCAGACCAGCAAGCCGCCGATCAGCAGCAGCGGGAAGGCGAGCAGGGAGATCCCCAGCAGCTCTTCGCGCCAGCGTTTCCAGTCCGGTTTCAATACCCAGTCGGAGGCCTGTTTGTAGGCCTGGGCGGGCCAGCTGATAAACCACTTGCTGTCGATGGGCTTGTTGCTGCTTACCCAGAAGATGTGTTGCTGCAGGGTAAATTCGATAGAAGCATAGACCCGCGCCAGCTGCTGCTGGGTCAGCTGCAGGCTGATGGCGTTGGTGAGCTGGCTGTCGAGTTGGCGGTTGAGCTGATCGAGCAGATTGATACGGGTATCGAGCAGCTTGGCAAGGCTCTGCTTGTCCTCCTCGCTGACCGGATCCTTGCTGCCGGCGATCAGATTGTCCAGATAGAGGTTCTTCTGGAACAGCTGGTCACGCTGCTGGCTCAGTTCAAACTGAGCCAGATGCAGATCGGCGATCTGCTCTTCCAGGTTTTTGACGGCGATGGTGGGTGCCGCTTCCAGCTGCTGGTAGAGCTGATAGAGGATGCGCGACAGCAGCAGATTGCCCTTGAGCATCTGCACCTGTTCATTGAGGTTGCGTTCGGTCTGGATGCCGCGCTCCAGCCAGCTCTTGGCTTGCAGGTTTTTCTGTACCAGCGAGTTGAGGCTGGTGGTGGCACCGATCAGCTGCTGGCTGAGCTGGTGGTTGAGCTCCTGCTCTTTTTGCACCAGCGGGCTGTCTTCGGTCGCCACCAGTTCACCGGTCTGCTCGGCGGTTTTTTCGGTGTCGCCGAGGCGCTTGGCGCTGCTCTGATCCTGCAACAGCTGCAGTTTTTGCTCTTCGCTGGCGAGACGGGCACTCTGGTAGTCGCGCTGCTTGATCGCCAGATCCTGCATGCTGGTACGGTTATCCAGCTCCTTTTGCAGGTGGGCCAGTTGCAGGTCGAGCAGGGCCAGCTCGGCACCGAGCTTCATCTTCTCGGCGCTGGAGACGCTTTCACCTGCGTTGAGGCGGGTACGGATCTCCTGACTGCGCTGGTAGGCGCGGCTCATGCTGGCCTGGGCGCGCTCCGGCAGGGTCTGCAAGCTGGTGAGCTGGCTGCCGATGGCGCCGAGGGCCTCCTGGGCCGCCTGCATGTTGGCCAGCACTTCTGGCTGACGGCTGTCGAGCTCTGCCAGACTCATGCTGGCGTATTCGCTCTTGATCTGCTCGGCACTCTTGCCCTTGGTCAGGGCATCGAGCTTGGCGCTGATCTCTCTGAGCTCGGTGGGCAGGTTGCGGATCCGCTGGGCCTGGGTCTTGGCCTTCGCCTCTTCCTTGTCGATGCTGTCGAGCAGTCCGAGGGTTTCGGTCAGCAACTTCTGATCCGCTTGCTGACTGACGGTCAGGGTCTCTGATTTACCCAGACCATCCAGCGCTCGCTGAACTGCGTTGCGAGAGGGGACATCTTGCGCCATGGCTTGCGGCATGCAGAGGCTGGCGAGGAGACAGAGCAGCGGCAACAGGGTGGCCGAGACTCTTTTAAAACGTATTGAGGGCATATAACTTCCGGGTTATTACGCGATATTCGGGAGATTTCCCGCATAGATTAAATTCGCGTGGATTCTAACACCGGGCTTGTCAGGTAAGCAGGGGGAGGGACAAAAAAAACGGCGCCCGCAGGCGCCGTTTTCAACTCGTTCAGCTCTGATTAAAGAACGTGAACAGAAGCGGTGTTGGTGGTGCCGCTCGGTACCAGAGCACCGGAGACCATCACAACAACGTCACCTTTCAGACCCATGCCGATTTCCAGCGCGGCTTCTTTACCGATGCGATAGAAATCGTCGGTAGAGGCGATGCTGTCAACCACGTGAGCAACCACACCCTTGGTCAGAACCAGCTGGGCAGCAGTTTTCTTGTTGGTGGTGATAGCCAGGATCCAGGCTTTCGGGAAGTACTTGCGAATGGCCTTGGCAGACTTGCCGCCTTCGGTAGCGACCACGATCAGCGGGGCGTCCAGCTTCTCGGAGGTCTCTACGGCGCCTTTACATACGGCTTCGGTGATGCGCAGCTTGTTGCTGTCGTTGGCAGCAGACAGGTTGGACGGCATCACGGCATCGGTACGCTCGCAGATGGTGGCCATGATGGTCACTGCTTCCAGCGGGTACTTACCCTTGGCGGATTCACCGGACAGCATCACTGCGTCGGTACCGTCCAGGATGGCGTTAGCCACGTCGCCAGCTTCGGCGCGGGTCGGACGCGGGTTCTTGATCATGGAGTCCAGCATTTGGGTGGCAGTGATAACCACTTTGCGGGCTTTGTTGCACTTGGCGATGATCATCTTCTGGGCGAAGATAACTTCTTCAACCGGGATCTCTACACCCATGTCGCCACGAGCAACCATAATGCCGTCGGAAACAGCCAGGATCTCGTCGAAGTTGTCCAGACCTTCCTGGTTTTCGATCTTGGAGATGATCTGGATGTTCTCGCCACCGTGGGCTTTCAGGTGTTCACGGATTTCCAGAACGTCTTCTTTCTTACGGATGAAAGAAGCGGCAACGAAATCAACGCCTTGCTCGCAACCGAAGATCAGGTCGCGCTTGTCTTTCTCGGCCAGGGCCGGCAGCTTGATGGAGACGCCCGGCAGGTTAACGCCTTTGTTCTCGCCCAGGTCACCGTTGTTCAGCACTTTACAGATAACTTCGCGCTCGGTGATTTCGATAACGTCCAGACCGATCAGACCGTCATCAACCAGGATGCGGTTGCCGACGCGCAGATCGTTGGCGAAACCTGCATAGGTCACGGCCACTTTGTCTTTGTTGCCAACCACGGTCTGGTCGGTGGTGAAGGTGAAAGTCTGGCCAGCGACCAGCGCGACGTCGTTGCCGCCTTCCAGCTTCATGGTACGGATTTCCGGACCCTTGGTGTCCAGCAGGATAGCTGCGTGCTTGCCGGTCTCGGCCATCACAGCGCGCAGGTTGCTGATGCGGCTGCCGTGCTCGGCGTAGTCACCGTGGGAGAAGTTCAGGCGCATGACGTTCATGCCGGCGTCCAGCATTTTGGCCAGCATTTCTTTGGATTCGGTCTTCGGACCGATGGTGCAGACAATTTTGGTCTTTTTCATGTCAATCTTCATGGTTAAGGAATTTCCGCCGAGCAATATACACCAGTTTTTGGAATCTTTTTATGATCCAGAAACAACGTTTTGACCAGATAACGTTTTCTTTTCAGGGATAACGTTTTCCTGTGAGTCACATTTTAGAGCATACGGCCACAGGTTCGGGCTGAAGGGATACAAATGTTGCCATCTGTG
Organism: Aeromonas sp. 6P; assembly: GCF_051919525.1. NCBI lineage: Bacteria > Pseudomonadati > Pseudomonadota > Gammaproteobacteria > Aeromonadales > Aeromonadaceae > Aeromonas > Aeromonas sp. 6P. Next base: position 1,235,218 of record NZ_JBQBEO010000002.1, read on the forward strand.
GTTGTTTGGCCGGGTTGAGGTTCAGATGTTGTAAAATGACCACCCGCCCGCTGTCACCGTCTTGTCACCGGCTTGCGCAAAAATGTTAGTTCATTGGCGCGCGGGTGAAGGAGGCCGGGATGAAAAACAGCCATGAAACCGGATGGGCTCTGCTCTTGCTGGGCGCCGCCCTGCTGCTGGTTCAGACACTGCCAGCCCGCTACTGGCCTGATAATGCGCGACTGCTGGCGATCTTCTCCCATCCAGTGAAAGGGGAGGTGGCCGCCGAGGGATTGGCGTGGCGAGAGTGGCAGGATCACAGTGCAGCGACCCGGATGGCGCTTCGCGTAGCCCGACCGCTGCCGGATGCTCCTCAGCCTTGATATCTATTGCTGTTTACCTGTCGTGAAGGCGTGAAATTATCAACCATTGGTTGATAGTGCTTATATATCTTGCTGGATTGTCCACCTTTCATGGCGGGAGGATAATCGATTCCAACAGCGATATCCCCTCCGGTATCGCCCCTTGATACTTTGTTGGAGTCCGCTTTATGTCCCTCGCCCCTGTCTGGTTTATCTCTCACGGCGCACCGGATCTGGTGCTGCGTGAGCAACCCGCCACCCGCTTTCTGCGAACCCTGCGTCTGGGTGAGCTCAAGGGGCTGGTGGTCATCTCCGCCCACTGGTTCAGCCGCGAGCTGCAGATCAACGTCGAGCCCAAACCGGAGCTGATGTACGACTTTTACGGCTTCCCCGAGCCCCTCTACCGGATGCGCTGGCCTGCCAGCAGCCCCGAGTGGCTGCAACAAGGGGTGAGCGACCAGCTGGCACTGGCCGGACTGACCGCCACCCCGGTGCGGCGCGAGCTGGATCACGGGGTCTGGTCGCCCCTCTCCCTGATAGACCCAAACAGCGAGATCCCGCTGGTGCAGATCTCCATTCCCGCGAGCTTCACCCCGGCCCAATTGTGGCAACTGGGCGAGGTATTGGGGGCGCTGCGTAGTCAGGGGATTGGCATCCTCGCTTCCGGTGCCATCACCCACAACCTGCGGGCGCTGGCACCGGAGGGCTCGCCGGTGCCGGAGTGGGCCAGCCAGTTTGTCGACTGGCTGGAGCAGAAGATGGCCGACGAGGATCGGCTGGCGCTGCTCAACTATCGCCAGCAGGCTCCAGGCGCGGTGGAGTCCCATCCCCACGACGATCATCTGCGCCCACTCTTTGTGGCGTTGGGGGCCGCTGATGGTGTGGCGCCCACCCGGCTGCACGAGAGCTGGGATGGCGGCAGCCTCTATATGGGCGCCTACCGCTTCGGTTGATTGCCTCTCAACAAGACCCCGCCAATTGGCGGGGTCTTGTTATTTACGGCGTGGGGGTGCCGATGATACTGGTGATTGAGCCGAAGGCTCTCAGGGAACCACTACCCGGCTCTCGCCGCCGCCGAGGGCTTCGACTCTGATCTGCACGCCAATCCGCTCCACCAGCGTCTGGACGTGGGAGATGACCCCGATCTGGCGACCGGCGGCTTGGAGGGAGTCGAGGCTGGCGAGCGCCAGATCCAGACTGTCCGGATCCAGGGTGCCAAATCCCTCGTCGATAAAGAGCGACTCGACCTGGGTCTGCCGTGACGAGAGGCTGGAGAGGGCCAGCGCCAGCGCCAGCGACACCAGAAAACTCTCGCCACCGGAGAGGGAGTCCACCGAGCGCACCTCATCCCCCATGTCGAGATCCACCACTTGCAGCGCCAGATCGGTGCCGGGTACCCGCTCCAGCCGGTAGCGCGGTGATAGTTCGGCGAGCTGGGCGTTGGCCTCCAGCAACAGGCGCTCAAGGGTGAGGCTCTGGGCGAAGGTGCGGAACTTGGCGCCGTTGGCCTGCCCAATCAGATCGCACAGCTGCTGCCAGTGGTCGGCCACCGCCTGCTGGGCGGCCAGCTCCTGTTGCAGGCTGCCCGCCTTGAGGGCGGCGGCTTCGGCCTGTGCCAGTTTGCTCTTGCACTCGAACAGCTGCTCTTCAAGGGCGCGACAACGGGCATCGAGTGCCGCCAGTAGATCGCTCAGCTCTGCATCCGGCAGGGCGGCCAGCTCGGGGTGATGCTCACGATAGCGATCCCGCTTGCTCTCCTCCAGCGCCAGCGCCCGTTGCCGCTCGGCAAGACGAGTACGCGCCTCACCAAGGGCATCTTCCAATCCTTGCAGGGCGGTGCGGCGAGCCTTGAGTTCATCGGGAGTGATGGCCAGCAGGCGGCGCAGGTCGTATTCGGCAATGCCGAGGGTACTGGCGTGGGCAGCCCAGCGCCCCAGCACCTCCCGCTTGCGGCGACTGCTGGTCTGCTTTTCCTGCTCCACATGGGTGAGACGGGTCTTGAGTTCGGTCTGCCGCTCCCGCAGAACGCGGGCGCTGCTTTGCATCAGCTCCAGTTCGCTGGCGAGCTGTTGCAGCCGCTGTTGCCAGCGGCTCTCGACCTGCGGGATCTCCTCGCCACCGAGACAACCGCTGCGGCTGGTGAGCAGCCCCTGCCGCTGCTGCTCGTGCTCCTTGTAGTCCCGCTCGAGTTTGTGCAGCAGCTCGCGCTGGGTCTGCAGGCGCGCCTCCTGCGCACTTAGTGCCGGGGTGAGGCTGGCGATCTCGCTGGCCAGCCGCTCCCACTCGCTCTGGCCGTGCAGCCAGGCTTCGCAGGCTCGCTGCCACTCGTGCCACTGCTGGCTGCCGAGCCACTGGCGCCAGGGTTGGCCAGCCATCTGTTCATCGAGACGGTTGCCCCCCTGTTCGAGGCGCTGGCGCAGGGTCGCTTCCTGCTCGCCCATTGCCTTCACTTCCCCTTCCTGCGCAATGCGATGACGGTCGGCCTCCTGCCACTGCTGCTCGAACTGCTGGTGCTGGGCAGCCAGTTGGCTCAGTTGCTGACGCACCCCTTGCAGCTGTTGTTGACCAAGCTGGGCCTGACGCAGCTGCTGCTGGCTCTGGGCCAACCCCTGCTCCAGCGCCTGGCCACGGCCAAGCAGGGTGCTCATCAGCTCGTTCCACTCAATGGGGCTTTGGCGCAGCGGCAGCGGATGGCCGAGCAGGGTATCGCCCCCCAGCTGTTGCCAGCGCTGGGTCAGCTGCTCGGCGCGTGCCTCCAGCTCCGGCAGATGTTGCTGGCGCACCGCCAGCTGGCGGGCCAGCTCCTGACGCTCGCTCTCGCACTGGATGTATTGATGATTGAGCCGATCCCACTCCAGTTCGAGGCTGCGGGCCCGTTCCGCCAGCTGACCCAGGATCCCCGCAACCTGGGGCTGGCTCTGGCTGTAGGGGTGTTCCCCAGAACCGCACAGCGGGCAAGGTTCGCCATCGCTCAGGATATGGCGATACTGCTCGAAGCTGGCGATGGCGCGGGACTGCTCCAGCGCATGGCGCGCCTCGTCCCGCTGCAGGGCGAGCCGCTCGCGTGCGGGGGCCAGCTCTTCGCCAAGGGTGGCGAGCTTGCCAAGGGCCTGCTCCAGCTGGCCAATCTCCTGTTGCAGGCGGGTATGCTGCTCGCCGTGGTTGCGGCCGTAATCGGCCAGCTCCAGCAGCTGGCGCAGCTGACCCAGTTGTTCGGTCTGCTGCTGCCACTGCTCCTGCGCCTTGGCGAGGCGGCTCTCCCACTGTTGCTCCTGCAGCTCGTTCTGTTGCTGTTGCAGCCGAGCTTGTTCATGTTGCCAGTAGTCGCGCTCTTGCTGGCCTTGCTCCAGCTGGCGCTGCAACTGTTGCAGGGCGCGCAGCTTGTGATCCCGCAGGGTGAGCAGTTGCTGCAGCTTGTCGGCATCCTCGGCCCAATCCTGCATGGCGGTGAGCAGGGGCTGCCACTGGCGGGCAACCGGTGCCAGCTCCTTGTGCTCTTCGAGCCAAAGGCCCCACTGCTGGTGCTGCTGCTTGAGCAGTTCCACCTGTCTGCTCTGCTCGCGCCAGCCCTGCTCCAGGGTGAGCTGCACTTCTCGCTCCTGTGCCCCCTCCTGCTGGATCTTCTGCAACTGCTGCACTTTCTCCCGGATGCGGGTATCGAGCTCTTGTGCCCGCTTGAGTTCGGGTTGCAGGGCACCCCATTCCCGCTCGGCGGCGATCTTCTCCGCCAGCAACTGCTGCTCGGTCAGCGCGCTCTGCTGGGTCTGCTCCTCGAGTTTGGCCAGCTCTGGTACCAGCTCGGCGATCAGCTTCTCCTGCTGCTGTACCTCAAGGGTGAGGCGGGCCAGCTCGTCGTGATCGGCGCGGGCCACCTGGGCCTGTTCGGCACGGGCAAACTCCTCGCGCTCGGGGGCCGCAGCGCCGTGGGCCTGCAGGGCGGCATCGAGCGCCGCCTGCCCCTCGGCGCAGCCCTGCAGCTGGGCGGCAATGCGGCTATTGAGGTCGCGCAAGTCCTGCATCAGCTGCTGCTGTTGCTGCTCGTGCTTGAGGGTGGTGGAGAGGCTGATCTGCTGGCTCACCCACTGTTCGCGGGTCGCTTCGTCCATCAGCGCCACGTCGCCGAGGCGCTGGGCGATGGTGGCCAGCTTCTGCTGCTCCTCCCGCGCCCGTTCATAGGTCTGGATGGAGATGGCGGAGTAGAGCTCGGTGCCGGTCATCCGTTCGAGCAGGGCGGAGCGCTCGTTGGCGTCCGATTTGAGGAAGGCGGCAAACTCCCCCTGCGGCAGGATCACCGCACGGCGGAACTGCTCCCAGGAGAGTCCCACCAGCTCGTCGATGCGATCCTGCAGCTCCCGCTTGCTGCCGGAGAAAACCTGCCCTGACTCCACATCGGTCAGGGTGCGCTCTTGCGCCTGAAAACGCCCCTCCGAGCGGTTTCGCGCCCGGCGCACCGCCCAGCGGGCCAGCCAGATGCGGCCATCACAGCCACGAAACTGCACCTCGGCAAAACCGCTGGCGTGGCCGCGACTGAGGATGCCGCGCACGTCGTTGGCCTTGAGCTTCTCTTCGTCATCCATGCGGCCCACTTCGGCCACATTCTTGCGATTGGCGATAAAGCGCGGCATCTCGTCGTATAAAGCCAGACAAATGGCGTCGAGCAGGGTGCTCTTGCCCGCGCCAGTGTTGCCGGTGATGGCAAACAGGCCGGCGGCGCCGAGCGCCCCCTTGGTAAAGTCGATGGTGAAGGGGCCGGTCAGACTGGCCAGATTCTCACCTGACAGAGACAAGATTTTCATTGGTTTGACTCCTTCACCTGCTCCAGGATCTCTTCAAACGAGGCAACCAACCCCGCCTCGGGCTCCCCTTCAAACTGGCGCTGATAGCAGAGGCGAAACACCTCGGTGGGGGAGAGCTCATCGAGCCTGCGCCGCTCGCGGCCATCGGCCAGCCCTTCACCGGAGCCTTGATATTGGGTGCTGATGCGGGCCAGACGCACCGGTTTGTCTGCGATGGCGGCCAGAATGCGTTCGCGGATGCGCGCCTCGGGCTTGGGCAGCAGCAGCCGCACTTCGAGGAAGGGTTGTGCCTCTTGTGGACAAGCAGGCAGCTCGAGCGATGCGATGGCGTTCAGCGCGTCGTCGAGGGTGCTCTGGGGCAGGCGGATCATCTCCACCGCGCGGGGCACCGGGATCCGCTCCAATCCGGTCAGTTTGCCTTCTGCAAAGGTCACTTCCAGCACCTGATGGTTGTAGTTCGCTTCGGCAAGCGAGAGCGGTAGTGGCGAACCGCTGTAGTGCACCCCCTCGGCCGGGCTCTGGGCCAGATGGAGGTGGCCGAGCGCCGTGTAGTCTGCACCGGCAAAGAGTTCGGCGGGCAGGGCGTGCTGGTTGCCGCCGAGCACCCGCCGCTCTGACAGTTCCGAGAGCTGGCCCGCCGCCAGATAGGCGTGGCCCATGACAATCAGTGGCAGCGCCTCCCCACAGCGAGCGCGCCCTTCAGCCAGCACCTCGGCATAGACCTGCCGTACCCCTTCGATCAGCCTGTCTTGCCCCTCAGCCAGCTGTTCCACCCGCAGATCGCTGCTGCGCAGGAACGGCACGGCGGCACACCAGGCGGCAATGTTGCCCTCCCGGTCTTGCAGCGGTACCAGCAGGCGGTCGGTCTCGAGCTTGCCCTCACTGTCGCGGCTGATGCTGCCCACCAGATGCAGATCAAAGGCGCGCAGCAGCTCGTGGGGGGCATCGAGCTTGGAGGGGGAGTCGTGGTTGCCGCCGATCAGCACCATGTTGAGGCGGGGCATTTCGGCGCGCAGTCTGGCCAGAAAGCGGTAGAGCTGTTGCCAGGCGCTGGCGGGGGGATTGGCGGTATCAAACAGATCACCCGCTACCAGCAGAGCGTCAATCTCGCGCGCCTTGAGGGTGTCGCTCAGCCAGTCGAGAAAGGCATCGTGTTCAAAACGGCGGTCATGACCATGAAGTTGGTGGCCAAGGTGCCAGTCGGCGGTATGGAGGATTTTCATTGGAAAGCAGCCCGGTTGCAGGGACGGTGCCTGTGGCACCCGATGAGGACAAGATGAGGATGCCCCGTGCTTTTTTCAAGTAAAACAGGGGGCTGGCATCGATTCAGGCAGGTTCGCAGCACATCCGGTATTGGGGGTGGCCGGTAAGGGGATCGGACTCCTCGGCCTCGATAACGAAACCGTGGCGGCGATAGAAACGCACCGCCTGATCATTTTCGACGAAGACCCGGGCGTGGAGCGACGCCCCCTGACGCTTGGCCTCCTGCAGCAGGGCGTGGCCGACGCCGCGGCCCTGACGGTCGGGGCGTACGAACAGGGCGGCGAGATAGTTGTCCACCATCGCCATGAAACCGAGCAGATCGCCACGCTCCTCGAACACCCAGATTGCGGCGCGATCGAGATAGCGGGTACGCAGATCCTCCTGGGCCTGCCACCAGCAGGAGGCATCGACGAAATCGTGGGCCTGCAGGGAGGCCAGCAACCAGATTTCGACGATCTCTTCCATGTCTTCCGGGCGACTGGGCCGCAACATACCTTCATCCTTATTAACAATTTACTTTCGCAGTCTAGGAGAACTTGATGAACAAACAGGTGACATAAATGAGACCCTGTGAGGTCGATCGCCCTTTATTTAGCGAGAATGATTGGCTGATCACAAAGCGCCTCTCTAGTACAATGCCCGCCGGACAATCTAGAGACCGAGGACGCCATGTGGTTTAAAAACCTGCAGATTTATCGCTTTACCCGCCCCTTTGACCTGACCGTAGATCAGCTGGAAACCCAGCTGGAAGCCTGTGCCTTCACCCCTTGCGGCAGTCAGGACATCTCCCGTTTCGGGTGGGTCAAGCCCCTTGGCAAATTCGGCTCAACCCTGACCCACTCTGCCTCCGGCCACATCCTCATCTGCGCCCGCAAAGAGGAGAAGATGCTGCCCGGTACCGTGGTCAAGGAGATGCTGGCCGAGAAGGTAGAAGCGATCGAGTTCGAACAGGGACGCGCCCTCAAGAAGAAAGAGAAGGAGGCGTTGAAAGAGGAGATCCTCCACACTCTGCTGCCCCGTGCCTTTAGTCGTACCAGCCAGACCTTCGCCTGGATCAATCCGGCCGACAATTTGATGGTGGTGGACGCAGGTTCTGCCAAGAAGGCAGACGATCTGCTGGCGCTGCTGCGCAAATCCATCGGCTCCCTGCCGGTAGTGCCGGTGGCTCTCAAGAACCCGCCGGAGATCACCATGACCGAGTGGTTGAACGAGGGCAACCTGCCTGCCTCCTTCACGCTGGAAGATGAAGCCGAGCTGCGCAGTGCCATGGAGCACGGCGGCATCATCCGCTGCAAGCAGCAGGATCTGATGACGGATGAAATCAAGAACCACCTGGCCAACGACAAGCTGGTGACCAAGCTGGCCCTCAACTGGGGCGAGACCGTCAGCTTCGTGCTGGGGGATGATCTCTCCATCAAGCGCCTGAAATTCAGCGAAGAGCTGCGCGAGCAGAACGATGACGTCACCAGCGAAGATCCGGCTGCCCGTCTGGATGCCGATTTCGCGCTGGTCACCGCAGAGCTGTCCCAGTTTATCCCGGCGCTGTTTGCCGCCCTGGGGGGCGAAGAGCAGTCCATCTAACCGGACTTGCACCTGTTTGGCCTCTGCCATCCCATCGTAAAAACCGCCTTCGGGCGGTTTTTTTATATCTATTGCGGATAGCCATTATTGATAGATGAGTAAGATATTGATCTTGTTCAATAACTTGAGCTGTCAGCGCCAATCGTGACATAGTCCCTCTTCATGGTCATAAAACAGACAAGGAGAGTGTCATGTTGCGCAAACCTCTGGGGCTCGCTATCGCCCTTGCCTTGCTGGCCGGTTGTGCCAGTGACAACGGCTTTCACTACACCCCGCCAGCCCAGACCCTGATTGCGCCGGAAGCCGCCAGTGGCTGGACCGACAAACAGGGCTGGCAGGGCCATGATTTCATGGTGGCTGCCGCCAACCCGCTGGCGGTGGATGCGGGCTACCAGATCATCAAGGCCGGTGGCAGTGCCGTCGATGCCGCCATTGCGGTGCAGTTGGTGCTGACGCTGGTGGAGCCGCAATCCTCCGGGATCGGTGGCGGGACGCTGCTGCTGGTGTGGGATGGCCGCAAGGTGAGTGCGGTGGATGGCCGCGAGACGGCGCCGGCTGCCGCCACCGACCAGCTGTTTATGCAAGATGGCAAGCCGCTGGCGTTTTATGATGGGGTGGTGGGTGGCCGCTCGGTCGGCGTTCCCGGTACCCTGCGCGCTCTGGCACTGGCCCATCAGCGTTATGGCAAGCTGCCCTGGGCTGCGCTGTTCGAGCCTGCCATCACGCTGGCAGAGCAAGGATTTGTGATAAGTCCACGGCTGGCTACATTGCTGGCCAAGGATCCCTATCTGGCACGGGATCCGCAGGCGCGAGCCTACTTCTATCAGGCGGATGGCAGCCCCAAAACGGCGGGTACCCGGCTGACCAACCCGGCGCTGGCCAGGGTGCTGCGCACTCTGGCCACAGAGGGGGCTGATGCCTTCTATCGGGGGCCGCTGGCGGATGCCATGGTAGCCAAGGTACGCCAACATCCCACCAACCCCGGGGTACTGGCGGCCACCGATCTGGCCAGCTATCAGGCCAAAGTGCGGGATGGCCTCTGCTTTGACTATCGCCAAAGCAAGATCTGTGGCTTTCCCACTCCCTCGTCCGGCACCCTGGCACTCGGCCAGATCTTCGGCATGCTGGAGAGCCGCGATATGGCCGCCCTCAAGCCGATCACCACGAAGGAAGGGGGACTGGCTGCTTCCAGCGAGGCTATCCACCTCTACAGCGAAGCGGCGCGTCTCGCCTTCGCCGATCGCAACCAGTACGTCGCCGACAGCGATTTTGTCAGCGTGCCGGTGCAGGGGCTGCTGGACAAGGGCTATCTGGCCGAACGCGGCAAGCTTGTCGGTCAGCTCTCCATGGGGATTGCCAAGCCCGGTACGCCGCCACTGGCGCTGGCGCGGGGCAAGGATGCGACCCCGGAACTCCCCTCCACCAGCCATGTCTCGATCGTCGACAAGGCAGGGATGGCTATCTCCATGACCAGCTCCATCGAGGATGGTTTCGGATCGCGTCAGATGGTCAACGGCTACCTGCTCAACAACCAGCTCACCGATTTCTCCTTCACCTCGGTGGATGCTGCCGGTCTGCCGGTGGCAAACCGGGTGGAGCCGGGCAAGCGGCCCCGCTCCTCCATGTCACCCCTGCTGGTGTTTGACAAGCCAAGCGGCGAGCTGACCATGACGCTGGGCTCGCCGGGGGGCTCCGCCATCATCAACTACGTGGGCAAGACCCTGCTCGGTACTCAGGATTGGGGCCTGAACCTGCAACAGGCCATCAACCTGCCCAACTTTGGCAGCCGCAACGGCCCCACCGAGCTGGAAGCGGGGCGCACCCCCCTGTCGGTGGTCGAGGGATTGAAGGCGAGGGGACACGAGGTGGTATTGAACGAGCAGACCTCCGGCCTGCAGGGGGTTGAGCGCAACGCTGGCGGCTGGTTTGGCGCAGCGGATCCGCGCCGGGAAGGGATCGCCAAGGGGGAGTGAGGCTCCCATAGCAACAAGGCCAGCATGATGCTGGCCTTGTTGCTGATGGTGCATGGCAGAGCGAGTTACTGGATACCCAGCAGCTCCACGTCGAAGATCAGGACGGATCCCGGCGGGATTTTGCCAGCGGCGCGGTCGCCGTAGGCGAGGTTGGCGGGGATGTAGAAACGGGTCTTCTCACCTTCCACCATCAGCTGTACCCCTTCGGTCCAGCCAGCGATCACCTGATTGAGGCCAAACTCGATGGGCTCGCCACGGGCGACCGAGCTGTCAAAGACGGTGCCGTCCAGCAGTTTGCCCTCGTAGTGCACCTTCACCTTGCTGGTGGCGGTGGGGTGAACGGTGCCGGTGCCCGGGGTCAGCACTTCGTACTGCAGGCCGGAGGCGGTGGTGGTCACCAGCGGTTTGTCCTTGTTGCTGGCGAGGAACTCGGCGCCAATCCGCACGTTGTCGGCCGCCAGCTTCTTGTTGTTGCTGCTGGAGTAGAAGTAGTAGGCCACACCGGCGATGAGCAGCGCGATCAGTATGAATTTCATCGGTTTTTCCTGTTCCATGAAATGTAAAAAGTGCAATGAGGGCGCCATCTTATCGCGCACCGCCCCTGATGGCGAGCCACAGGGCGGGAGGATGTGAGCGGGCAGGCAAAGCCCGGTGACGCAGACGCAAAAAGGGGCGAGTCGGTGACTCGCCCCTTTTCATGGCAGCTGCGCTTACTTGGCGGCCACCATCATCAGGGCGGGCAGGGCGAAGAAGAGACCCGTTACATAACCCAGAGCCAGCAGCTTGTTCTCGCTGCCTACCCGGGCCAGCCCCTCGGCGGCGCGCACCGGCAGGTCACGCAGGAAGGGGATGCCATAGATGATGACCACGGCAAAGAGGTTGAACAGCACGTGGACCAGCGCGATGGTCAGGGCCAGCTGGGCACCGGCTCCACTGATGGCGGTGGCAGCCAGCAGGGCGGTAATGGTGGTGCCGATATTGGCCCCCAGGGTGAAGGGGTAGAGCTGACGGGTGCTGAACACGCCGCCGCCGGCCAGCGGGATCATCAGGCTGGTAGTGGTGGAGGAGGACTGCACCATGATGGTCACCAGCGCACCGGAGGTGATGCCGGTCAGCGGGCCACGGCCCAGCGCCTTGTGCAGCACTTCTTTGGCACGACCAACCAATACCTGTTGCAGCACTTTGCCGAGATAAGTGACGCAGGCGAGGATCAGCAGGATACCGATGATGATGGTCGCGATGGCGGCACCCTTGCCCGGCAGGAAGGCAACAGCGCTGTCAATCAGCTGCTGGGCCGGTGCGGTCAGCGGCTTCATGAAATCCATGCCCTTCATCGACATGTTGGCGGAGCCTACCAGCAGGTTGGCCAGCCACTCGGCGCTGTGTTGCAGCAGGCCGAACATCAGCTCCAGCGGCAGGAAGATGAACACCGCCAGCAGGTTGAAGAAGTCGTGCACGGTGGCGGCTGCGAAGGCGCGGCGGAACTCGGCGCGATCCCGCACATGGCCCATGGAGACGATGGTGTTGGTGATGGTGGTGCCGAGGTTGGCACCCATGACCATGGGGATAGCCATGCTGATGGGCAGGCCGCCAGCCACCAGACCGACGATCACCGAGGTGACGGTGCTGGAGGATTGCACCAGCGCGGTAGCGAGAATACCCAGCAGCAGGGCGACAAAGGGGTTGTTGGCAAAGGCGAAGATCTGGGCTGCGCCCTCGGCGCCGCCGGAGAAATCTTTGAAGCCGTGGGAGATGGCGCCCACGGCAACCAGGATCAGGTAGACCAGTACGATGACGCTCATCCAGTTGAACAGGGCGCGGGTCGCGGGCGGCTGTGACAAGGAGTGATGGTGTTGCATAAAGCCTCTTGAGACGGTCGTTCCGTCTTGGGTTGTTGATGACCCGCGCATTTAATCAGTGGTTAATGACAGAAATATGACAAGGTGACACTTTTATGATGGTTTTATGACTTGCTTTGGTGGTTTGCTCGTCAATAGATGATGGGGATGGCGAGAAATATGGCTGGTGGCGCCATCCACCCTGTCTGTTTCTTGCCGACCAAGCAAGTGCGGGAGAGTGGCAATAGTCGAACCCCATATTCAGCCCGTCAAATAGCAAGAAGGGGAGCCATGGCTCCCCTTCTGTCTATCCGTTATCCGCAAAGGATCAGGCGTCAGCCGCCTCTTCGTACTGACGGAACGGGATACGGAACACCGCCAGACGCAGGAACAGATAGGTTGCGCCGAGGCCAGCCCAGATCAGGCCCAGCTCCAGCGAGCTCTGCTCCAGGTTGATCCACAGAGCACCGATGGTGGCGGCACCGAGCAACGGCATCAACAGGTAGATGACGTGATCCTTGAGGGTCTTGTTGCGCTTCTCGCGCACCCAGAACTGACCGATCACCGACAGGTTGACGAAGCTGAACGCCACCAGTGCGCCGAAGTTGACCAGCGCCAGCGCGGTATCCAGATCAAACGACACTGCGGAGAGGGCCAGACCGCCCACCATCAGCACGTTGATAGCCGGAGTACGATATTTCGGGTGGATGTAGCCAAACACCCGCTCCGGGATCATGCGATCACGACCCATCACGTAGAGGATGCGCGACACACCGGCGTGAGCCGCCATGCCGGAGGCCAGTACCGCGACCGTGGTGCAGACCAGCACCACGGACTGGAAGAAGGTGCCGCCAACGTAGAGGGCGATCTCCGGCAGTACCGCATCCGGATGCTGGAAGCGGGAGAGGCTCGGGAAGTAGAGCTGCAGGCAGTAAGAGACCACCACGAAGATGATGCCGCCGATAAGAGCCGTCAGCACGATCGCCTTGGGGATCACCTTGCCGGCGTTCGGAGTCTCTTCGGAGAGGGAGCTCAGACCGTCAAAGCCCAGGAACGAGAAGCAGAGGATGGTTGCACCGGTAAAGAGCGGCACCAGCTGTGCTGACTCGAAGTGGAACGGACGGCTGCTCATCAGGGTGCCAGCCCCTTCACCGTGGTAGATGCCCCACGCCATCAGGCCGATAAAGAGGGTGATGATGGCCAGCTGGATCACCACGATCAGACCGTTGAAGTTGGCCACCAGATTGATGCCGCGCAGGTTGAGGAAGGTCATCACGGTCACCAGACCGAAGATGAACACCCAGGGCTCGACGCCCGGGAACATGGCGGTCAGGTAGATCTTGGCCAGCAGGATGTTGATCATCGGCATGAACATGTAGTCGAGCAGGGATGACCAGCCGACCATGAAACCGACGTAGGGGTTGAACACCTTCTGGGCATAGGTATAGGCAGAGCCCGCAGAGGGGAACTTGCGTACCAGATGTCCGTAGCTGAAAGCGGTGAGCAGGATGCCACCCAGAGCCAGCAGATAGGCGGTGGCGACCCGGCCATCGGTGATGTCACCGACGATGGCGAAGGTGTCGAAGACAGCCATGGGGGTCAGATAGGCCAGACCCATCACAATCACTTGTGTCAGGGTAAGGGTCTTGAGCAGCTTGGCGTTTTGCGATGCCATTACGCTTTCTCCTCAATCAGTGCCGCAGCACGTGCTTGCAACGAGCGCAGGGATACGATGGATTCGCAAGCCTGTACATCAAGGGCGCCGGGGAGGCGCATACCGGGCTGTACCGGCAGGAAAGCATTAAAACGCCCCATTGTTATCCTCTCAACGTCGGGAGATTGTTTGGCAATCTCGAATATCACTTCCGGAAACGTTCCGGCCTCTTGTGGTGGGTTTGTACTGCACTTCAAAAATACAAAAACCGATGTCGCAGTGAACATCGGTCCTTTATTGGCGGCGTATTGTGCATTCGGTCAGCCCCCTTGACAAGCAAAAAAGGGCGGATTAACGCATTTTTTTGCATACGCACGGGGCAGGTAAGTGGTCACTCGCCCCCTGCAGCCGTCCCCGAGCCGCTCCCCCTTTTTCGGGGGGAAGAGAACCCTGTCGTGGCGTATGAAAAATCGGCAAATCGGGGCTGCAGGGTGCATAGCGCCTCAACATTGATCCTGATCATATTTGCCGGCGTTCCCCCGGGCTCGAGTCCAGCGATCTTATCGGCTGGCGGGGGATGGAAGGGGGTGAAGTGGAAAAAGATCTATTGCATATCCATTCACATTAATGACTGAGGATAGAAGGCAACGCGGCTCGGGCCATGGCACGGCGAGCAGCCCGGCTGGGTAGTTATTTGAAATCAGTCACACTTCCTGCAGAAACCGCGTTTCTGGCAACCCGTGCAGCTGGCCACCAGCGCGCCGCAAAAACAACAAGGAGCCCGCAGGCTCCTTGTTCGCTATCGGGGGGGGGCGCCAGCGGTTACTGGGCAATCTCCACCTTGTCGGCGGTATGCAGCGGGATGCGGAACACGGTCAGGCGCAGGAACAGGTAGATGGCCCCCAGCGCCGCCCAGATCAGCCCCAGCTCGAAGGAGGAGGGCTCGAGGTTGAGCCACAGTACCCCGATGCAGGCGGCGCCACAGAGCGGCAGCAGCAGGTACATCAGGTGGTCCTTGAGACACTTGTTGCGGCCCAGCTTCACATAGAAGTGGGCAATCACCGCCAGATTGACGAAGGTGAAGGCCACCAGGGCGCCAAAGTTGATCAGCGCCAGCGCCATCTCCAGATCCAGCGACACCGCAGAGAGGGCCAGCAGGCCGACCAGCAGCACGTTGAACGCCGGAGTCTGCCACTTCGGATGGATGTAACCGAAGAAGCGGGCGGGCAGGGCGCGATCACGACCCATCACGTAGAGCAGGCGCGATACACCGGCGTGGGAGGCGAGCCCCGAGGCCAGTACCGCTACTGTGGTGCAGACCAGTACCACCGCCTGGAACAGCTTGCCGCCGACATAGAGGGCGATCTCCGGCAATACCGCATCCGGATGCTGGAAGCGGGAGATGTCCGGGAAGTAGAGTTGCAGGAAGTAGGAGGTGGTGACAAACAGCACGCCGCCGATCAATGCCGTCAGCACGATGGCGCGGGGGATCACCCGATCCGCGTCCGGGGTCTCTTCCGACAGGGTACTGATGGCGTCAAAACCGAGGAACGACAGACAGAGGATGGAGGCCCCCATCAGCAGCGGTGACACCTGGATCTGCTCGGAGAAGAATGGACGGCTGCTGGCCACGGTACCCAGCCCTTCACCGTTGTGCACGCCCCAGGCGATCAGTCCGATGAAGATGGCGATGATGCTGAACTGCATTACCACGATCAGGCTGTTGAAGTTGGCCACTAGCTTGATGCCGCGCAGGTTGAGGGCGGTCATCACCGCCGCCAGACCGAAGATATAGGTCCAGGGCTCCACGTTCGGGAAGAGGGCTTCCAGATAGATCTTGGCCAGCAGCATGTTGATCATCGGCATGAACATGTAGTCGAGCAGGGAGGTCCAGCCCACCATAAAGCCGACATAGGGGTGAAACACCTTCTGGGCATAGGTATAGGCCGAGCCGGCTGACGGGAACTTGCGCACCAGATGGCCGTAGCTCAGGGCAGTGAACAGCATGCCGATGAGGGCAAACAGGTAGGCGGTTGGCACATGACCTTCGGTGATCTCGGTAACGATGCCGAAGGTGTCGAACACCGCCATGGGGGTGAGGTACGCCAGTCCCATAACCACGACCTGCCACAGTTTGAGGGTCTTTTTCAGACCAACCTGCTGGGCCGCCATTATGCATGTTCCTCATGCAGTGCCAGAGTGGCACGGTCCATCAACGAAACCGGGAGAGAGGCCCGGGAATCAAGGGCGCCAGGGCGGCGCACACCGGCCATGGCCGGTTGGAAAGCATTGAGATGCCCCATGTTGTTCCTCACTAGACTTGGTGTCGGGAGACTGCTGCCAATCTCGCTATCTTTTCCGGGGGTGATCCGGCCTCGTTTATGGGTTTGTTCACTGTCTAAAAAAGAACCGATGCCATTGTTTTACATCGGTTCTTTCAGTGGCGGCGCATTGTGCATTTGCAGGGCCCCCTTGACAAGAAAAAAAGGGGGCAAAATTGCATTTATTTGCACAGGTAAGTGGTCACTTTCCTGCTGGTCAGGCCAGCACGGCCTCCAGTGATTTTTCAAGGAGTTGCAGCCCCTCGTCAATCACTGCCGCAGGGGCTGTCAGGGGGGCGAGAAAACGGATGACATTTGCGCGCACCCCGCATGAGAGCAGGACCAGACCCCGTTTGCCCGCCTCGGCCACCAGTCGCTTGGTAAGGTCGGGATCGGGCTGACTGGCATCACGCCGTTTTACCAGCTCCATGGCCACCATGGCACCGGGGCCGCGAATTTGACCTATGCAGTCAAAACGCTCGGCTATGCGTTCCAGCCCCGCCTTGATCTGCTCCCCCTGATCCAGCGCTTTCTGGTTGAGTTTCTCCTCGTCGATCACCTGCAATACCGCCAGCGCGGCGGCGCAGGCAATGGGGGCCCCCGCATAGGTGCCACCCAGACCACCCGGTTTGGCCGAGTTCATGATCTCCGCCTTGCCCACCACGGCGGAGAGGGGGAAGCCACCCGCCAGACTCTTGGCCAACGTCATGATGTCCGGCTCGATGCCGGCATACTCGGTGGCGAAGGTCTTGCCGGTGCGGCAAAAACCGCTCTGGATCTCGTCGCAGATCAGCAGAATGCCGTGCTGGTCGCAGACGCTGCGCAGCTTCTGCATAAAGCTCGGGGAGGCGGGATAGAAGCCCCCTTCGCCCTGCACCGGCTCGATGATGATGGCGGCCACCCTGCTCGGCTCGATATCAGCGCTGAAGCAGAGCTCGAGGGCGTGCAGGGCATCCTCTTCACTCACCCCGAGATAATCGGCAGGGAAGGGGATGTGGTAGACCTCCCCCGGGAAGGGGCCAAAGCCGGTCTTGTAGGGCACCACCTTGCCGGTGAGCGCCATTCCCATCATGGTGCGACCGTGAAAGCCCCCCTTGAAGGCGATGGTGCCGCTGCGACCGGTGTGGGCGCGGGCGATCTTGATGGCGTTCTCGACCGCCTCGGCGCCGGTGGAGAGAAATAGGGTGCGCTTCGGCGTCGGGCCGGGCACCAGGGCGTTGAGCTTCTCGGCAAGCTCGATATAGCCCGGGTAGGGGGTGACCTGAAAGCAGGTGTGGCTGAATTTTTCGAGCTGTTCACGCACCGCCGCCACCACTTTGGGGTGGTTGTGACCGGTGTTGAGCACGGCGATGCCGGAGGCAAAGTCGATGTAGCGGTTGCCCTCCACATCCCACAGCTCGGCATTTTGCGCCCGGTCGATAAAGACCGGCAGCAGGGTGCCAACGCCGTTGACCACGGCCGCTTCGCGGCGCGCTTGCCACGCCTTGTTTGATTCTGACTGACTCATCTTTCCTCCCTGAGGGGCCGCAGCCCCCGATATTCCCTGAAAATGTGGCAGGCGTTTTGGCGCCGATCACCGCCGCTCAGCCCATCGGGCCAGATCGGCGGCGCCTTGTCTCTCTGTTGCTGCCCTAGCGAATGGCGCCAAAGCAGAGGTATTTGGTCTCGAGATACTCCTCCAGTCCCTCGGCGGCCCCTTCCCGGCCCAGACCCGACTCCTTGATGCCGCCAAAGGGGGCCAGCTCGGTGGAGATGATCCCCTCGTTGATGCCAACCATGCCGTATTCCAGCTGTTCGGCGACGCGCCACACCCGGGTGATATCGCGGCCATAGAAGTAGGCGGCCAGGCCATAAGGGGTGTCGTTGGCAATGGCGATGGCCTCGGCTTCCGTCTCGAAGCGCACCAGCGGGGCGACCGGGCCGAAGATCTCCTCCTGCAGGATGGGGTTGGTTTTATCCACCTTGCCCAGAATGGTGGGGCGGTAGAAGAGGGGGCCGGCGGGATGGGCTTCGCCCCCCAGCAGCAGCTCGGCACCGGCGGCGACCGATTGTTGCACCAGCTCGGCCACCTTGCTGGCGGCAGCCGGGTTGATCAGCGGGCCAATTTGGGTGCCTCCGCCATGCCATCCCCCACCTTGAAGGCCTTGACGGCGGCAGTCAGCTTCTCGGCAAAGGCGTCGTAGACGCTGGCCTGCACCAGAATGCGGTTGGCGCAGACGCAGGTCTGCCCGGCGTTGCGGTATTTGGAGGCGAGCGCCCCGGCCACCGCGGCATCGAGGTCGGCGTCGTCAAAGACGATAAAGGGAGCGTTGCCACCGAGCTCCAGCGACAGCTTTTTCATGGTGTCGGCGCACTGGCGCATCAGCAGCTTGCCGATGCGGGTGGAGCCGGTGAAGGAGAGCTTGCGCACCACCGGATTGCTGCACAGCTCGTTGCCTACCGCGCTAGCCTGATGACTGGTGACGATATTGATGACACCGGCGGGGATGCCCGCCTGCTCGGCAAGCAGCGCCAGTGCCAGCGCGCAGAGCGGGGTCTCGGCGGCAGGTTTTATGACGATGGTGCAACCGGCTGCCAGCGCCGGGCCCGCCTTGCGGGTGATCATGGCAATCGGGAAATTCCACGGGGTGATGGCGGCGACGACCCCGACCGGCTGCTTGATGGTTGCCAACCGGCGATCGCCGCTAAAGCCCGGGATGGTGCGGCCATAGGCGCGCTTGCCCTCCTCGGCGAACCACTGGATAAAGCTGGCGCCATAGGCCACCTCTCCCTTTGCTTCCGCCAGTGGCTTGCCCTGCTCGCAGGTCATGATGCGGGCCAGTTCGTCGCTGTGGGCTGTGATGGCGGCAAACCAGGCGTAGAGCTTGTTGCTGCGCTCCTTGGCGGTCAGCGCTGCCCAGGCGGGTTGCGCCGCGTGGGCGGCCGCGATGGCGCGGCGGGTATCCTCGGCATCCATGTCGGGCACCTGGGTAATGACGGCACCGCTGGCGGGGTTGGTGACCTCGAAGGTGCGGCCGCTGGCGGCCTCGCACCACTGTCCATCTATATAGGCGCGGGATGTGATCAAGCTGGAGTGGGATGTTGTTCCTGACATGAGAAGCCTCGAGTGTGGGTCAGAGCAGCTGGTTGCCGGAGTGAGCCGACCCTTCCTGCGCCGCTGCCGTATAAAATAATAAGCACAGGAAGACCATAATTTGAGCTGAAATGTTTTTCAAGTGTTAAATATATTTGAATTGCCGGGGGGCGCCATGCTAGAAAATGGGCTGTGTAGCGCGCTTTCTCCGGTTCGCTTGCAGGCTGCAGGTGGGCAGATGACCGGGGGATGGTAAATCAGGTGTGCAAAATAATGAACGGTTGTGTTGTGTAACATAGTGAACGGCAAGGGAAAGCTGGTTGGCTATTTTAACCAGCAGGGTAAACAGGCTGCGCTTGATCCGATGCGATCACGCGCAAGCAGGAGAGGCTGATGATGCAAGGATGCAGAGATAGCGCAGCAAGAGGAGGCTTGCGGTGAGCGGGCCACAGAGCCGGGAAGGCGTGGCTCGACCGTTGAGTGGGGCTGACACCGGGGCGCGCACCATGGGGGAACGGCTGGCGGCGGTGCGCCATCAGCTGGGGCTCTCCCAGCGGCGGGCGGCCGAGCTGAGCGGCCTGACTCATGGCGCCATCTGCATGATCGAGCAGGACAAGGTGAGCCCCTCGGTCGCCTCCCTGCAAAAGCTGCTCACCATCTACGGCCTGCCGCTGTCTCGCTTCTTCGCCGAGGAGGAGAGCCGCACTCCGGAGGTGGTGATCAAGGCTGATCAGCTGATCGAGCTGGGCAGTCAGGGGGTCTCCCTCAAGCTGGTGCACAACGGCAACAACCGCCGCCAGCTCGGCTTTATGCTCGAGACCTATCCCCCCGGCACCGACACTGGCGGTCAGGTGACTCATCAGGGGGAGGAGGTCGGCACTGTGCTGGAGGGGTCGGTGATCCTGACGGTGGCGGGCCAGAGTTATCCGCTGGAGGCGGGCGACAGCTATGTGATCGACACCGGCGAGCCCCACAGCTTCAGCAATCCGTCGGGGGAGACCTGTCGCATCGTCAGCGCCCACACCCCGGCGAGCTTTTAATCCTGACAGTAGTTTGGCAACCGAACCGGTAAGGAAACAGGGATCATGACCGAACATGTAAACAGTTACTACGCAGCTAGCGCCAATAAACACGCGCCCTATCCGACATTGACCGAGCAGCTGGAGTGCGATGTCTGCGTCATCGGCGCGGGCTATACCGGCCTCTCCAGCGCTCTGCATCTGGTGGAGAAGGGCTACAGGGTGGTGGTGCTGGAGGCTGCCCGGGTCGGCTTTGGCGCCAGCGGCCGCAACGGCGGCCAGATCGTCAACTCCTACAGCCGCGACATCGACACCATAGAAGCGAACTGCCCGCCGGATCAGGCCAGGCTGCTCGGTTCCATGTTGTTTGAGGGGGGCCAGATCATCCGCGAGCGGATCAAGCGCTACAACATCCAGTGCGATCTGCAGGAGGGGGGCGTCTTTGCCGCCGAGACCGAGAAGCAGCTGCACGAGCTCAAATCCCAATACGCCCGCTGGCAGAAGTGGGGCAACGACCAGCTGGAGCTGCTCGATGCCAAGGGGGTGCGCGAGGTGGTCGCGAGCGATCGCTACGTCGGCGCCCTGCTCGACAAGAGCGGCGGCCATATTCACCCGCTCAATCTGGCGTTGGGGGAGGCGGAAGCCATCCGCATCCAGGGCGGGCAGATCTTCGAACAATCCGTCGTCACCAGTATCACCCCGGGGCAGCCAGCCTTGGTCAAGACCGCCAAGGGGGCGGTGAAGGCGCGCTTTGTGGTGGTGGCGGGCAATGCCTACCTCGGCAATCTGGTGCCGGAACTGGCCAGCAAGAGCATGCCCTGTGGCACCCAGGTGATCGCCACCGAGGTGCTGGGAGAGGAGCGGGCCCGGTCTCTCTTGCCGCAGAACTACTGTCTGGAGGATTGCAACTACCTGCTCGACTACTACCGTACCTCCGGCGATCACCGGCTGCTCTATGGCGGCGGCGTTGTCTATGGCGCGCGGGATCCGGCGGATATCGAGCGGCTGATCATCCCCAAGATGCTGAAAACCTTCCCGCAACTGGCCGACGTCAAGGTGGAGTACACCTGGACCGGCAACTTCCTGCTCACCCTGTCGCGGCTGCCACAGTTTGGTCGCATCGGCCCCAACATCTACTACATGCAGGGCTACAGCGGCCACGGCGTCACCTGTACCCATCTGGCGGGCAAGCTGCTCTCCGAGGTGCTGAGCGGTCAGGCGGAGCGCTTCGATGCCTTTGCCAAACTGCCGCACTACCCCTTCCCGGGTGGCCGCCTGTTCCGTATACCCTTTACCGCCGCGGGCGCCGCCTGGTACACCCTGCGCGACCGGCTGGGGGTATAAGAGCCGCTCTGCGAGAAATGTGGGTTGGTGGCTGCCGCTTAGATAACGCTGACGCAAGCACCAATACCGGAAACAACAAGGCCACCGCGAGGGTGGCCTTGTTGTTTATCAAACTGCAGCGCGCTGTTTAGCTGTAGAAGGCTTCAACGGTGCCCTTGAGTTTGATCAGGATGGGCTGACCACGGCGATCCAGCGCCTTGGGGGAGGGGATCTTTACCCAACCTTCGCTGATGCAGTACTCTTCGACGTCGGTGCGCTCTTTGCCGTTCAGGCGAATACCGATCGGGTGCTCGAAGCAGGCGGCCACATAGTGAGGGCTGCGGGGATTGCAGGAGAGGTGATCCGGCAGAGCCGGTTTGGTGCTGGTATCGCTCATCGATATAACCCGAAATGAATAAAAAGTGGGTCATTGTAGAGAATGCCGCCATGGCATTCAAGGCGGCTACAAAACAGGCAAAGCGTGCTCGCCATCGCTATGGGAAACCCGCTTAATCCCGTTGCCAATGCATCACCAACTCGGGGTGTCCGCTATGCTCGCACAACTGCTGCTCACCCTCTTTGAAACCGTTGCGGGAATAGAAGCGCCGCGCCTGCTCATTTTCGGCGTAGACCGTCAACTCGAGTCGGTTATATTGGGCTTTGAGGTGTTCGAGCAGTTGGCGACCCAGCCCGTGTGATTGGTGAGTTGGGGAGATAAACAGCGCGGCGAGAGACCCCTGATACCAGGAGATAAAGCCCAGTAGCAGTCCATCCTCCTCATAGACCCAGCTCTCGCTGGCAGGCAAATAGATATCCCGCATCGCTGCACGCTGCGCATGCCAGAAATCGGCGGAAATAAAGTCGTGGGCCTTGACCGAAGCCTGATACCAGAGCTCGACGGCGGCATCCAGATCGGTTGTTAATAATGGGCGGATCATAGTGGCCTTAATAACAAAGAGTGGAAGTAACGCAGGTTCGATAAGCGCAGCGTAATCGGGCATTCGCGGTAGCGAGAGGGGGGGGAGAGTTCTGCGCCACTCCCGGTTCGCCACCTTGGCCAAAATGGCAAGGCTGTGATTTATACAATCCCTGTTACCGTATAGTGTCGCTCGACATTGACGGTTATTTCCCCCCAACGGGAGGATTTGACTCTGGCTTGGTGTGCTTGAAAAGCCGCATCATCAACAAACTCTTCATAGACATCGAATCGGCAGGGATTGACAGGATCTTGAGTCACCTTAAAGATCAGGCATCCAGTTTCAGCGCGGGTTAAATAGATATGGTTATCAAGTTCATCCTTGACCGCAGCCAAATCGTTGGGGGGGACGATAATAAATCCATTTAATATAATCTTGTACATTTTTCATCCTTGCATGCACACACTAATATTTATTTTCATTACTGTGTTTGAAGTATATCCTGTGTGGCTTTAATTATACCCCTAACTATAATATCTTTGAAGTCATGATATTTAATGTTAAGTTTTATCATTTGCGTACCATCTTTGCTCGATAGAATAGATGGTCTGGTATCAGTAGCAAAGTTGAACCACCAATAGTTGCCTTCATGGACAACATCGCATCTAATTTTGTATAAAACATCAACTACAGAGTTTATATCTTTATTCCCACCAATGACTTGAATGCAATCAATCAGTGTTTGTTGATCCTTTTCACAACAAAAAGTTTTGAAGAAACGCTTAACATGATATTTAGAATGTCCTTCTTTATTAATAGCAAGGTGCAATTTCGAAATGTTTTCAGTAGCGATTATTAGAAATAATAATTTTAGTTGATCCCTGTTTTCAACAACATCTTCCATTGCATCGGCAATCATTGATAATCGCTGGCCTTGGTGCATCATAACCTTGGCTCGATGTTTATCATTTTCTAAATTTAGTTGTTCGCAAGACTCAACGAAAAATTTAAGTTGAGGCTCGGAACAAAAATATTTCCTATAAAAACATAACCATTTGTCCACGAAAACCTCATTGTTAATTTAAGCTGTAACTAAGAAAAATATATTTATGTTAAACCACATATGAATATATTCATCCCAATATCATAAAAATCTAACCCTCCAGGTTCCAGCTCCCGGTGTGCTTCTTTTAACCCATGTTCTGCGGAAACACCCTTCTGACAGCGAAGGCTCATGGCGTAGATCCGTAAGAGGCTTTGTGCCGCGCAACCATGATACCGATTGAAGCCGGTGGTGGAAGGGCAGAGGGGCGAGAATCAGTTCCGGATCAATAAATTAAAACAACTTGGGTGGCAGAAACGATAAGGCCCCCGAGGTTGGGGGCCTTGTGATAGGGGCATCACTGGCGAGGCTGGGTAGGGCAATGACGATCAGGGTAAGTCCAGGGTAAAGCGGGCACCGCCGAGGGGGGATTCATCGACCCGGATCTGGCCGCCGTAGCTGTGGACGATTTCGGTCACCACCGCCAGTCCTATGCCCTGACCGGGTGAACTGTCTGCCCGCACGCCGCGCTGGAAGATCTGCTCCGATTTGGCCGGATCGATTCCCGGGCCATCATCTTCCACTTCGATACGCAGCCGCTCGAGATGGCGGCGCACCGTCACCTTCACTTCGCTGATGGCAAACTTGCAGGCGTTGTCGAGCAGGTTGCCCATCAGCTCCATAAGGTCGCCCTGTTCGCCGTGGAAGAGGGCGTCATCGTCGAACTTGAAGTGGGTTTGCAGCTTCTTGTGGCGATAGACCTTGGTCAGGCTGGCCAGCAGTTTTTCAATCAGCGGTACCGGCTCGGTTCCTTTGCTGGCAAGGCGCTGGCGGCCGGTCACGGCCCGTCTGAGCTGATACTGGATCATCTGATCCATGGTGAGGATCTGCTCGTTGATGTTGTCGTGGATCTCCCGCCCCAGCTTCACTTCGCGGGTGGTGATCTGGATCAGCGCCAGCCGGGTTTTAAGGCTGTGGGCGAGATCGTTGAGGGCGTGCTGGTAGCGCTGGGTCTGCTGGCGTTCGTTTTCCAGCAGTTGGTTGATGGAGTCGGTCAGCGGGGCCAGCTCCCGTTCAAAATCGCTCGAGAGGTCATCGCGCTTGCCAGCCCGGATATCGTCGATCTGACGGGCGATGGTGCGCAGGGAGCTGAGGCTCCAGAAGGTGGTGAGCAGCAGCAGCCCGGCCAGCAGCATATAGGCGAGCAGCGCCTGTTTGGCAGTCTGGTAGAGGTAGGTGCGGGACTCTTCGTGGTAGCGTTTGGCCGAGTCGATCATCACCACGTAGTAGGCGGTGGTGCCGCTGCCGGGATTGCGGATAAACCGCAGGCTGTAGACGAAGTAGCTCTCGCCGTTCTTGATGGTGTGCTTCTTGAAGAAGTAGTCGAGATCCATCCCCCCCAGATACTTCATCAGATCGCCGCAGATGGTCTGTTTGGCCTTGATCACCTCCGGCATATGGAGGCTCGACCAGACCAGATCGCCATCGGCGCGGCAGATCAGGGTATCGAGGTTGCGATCCCCCGCACCACGGGATATCCGCCCCAGCTCGACGTTTGACCCCTTGTCATCCGGCTCGGTGGAGGAAAACAGCTTGGCCAGGTTCTCCTGCATTCGGGCGCTGGCCTTCTGGGTCTGCTCCTCGACATGGCCGAGGTAGAGGGCGTAGACGGCAAACCCCATGATAAGCGCGATGACCAGCAGCGAGCTGAGCAGCAGTTTGATGTGCAGTGAGCTGCGGATCATCTTGATGGGGCGCGGCAGATGAAACTGCATCAGTTACAGGAGAGGTTGAAGATGTAACCCTGACGCCGGATGGTGGAGATGGGTTGAATCGTTCCCTCCGGATCCAGCTTCTTGCGCAGGCGGCTCACCATCACCTCGATGGTATTGGGGTCCCCTTCGCCATCGCCGTAGAGCTGGTCGAGCAGTTGCTGCTTGGAGACCACCTGACGAGCATTGCGCATCAGGTACTCCAGAATGAGGTATTCAAAGCTGGTGAGCACCGCCACTTCACCGGCGATAGTCAGTTCCTTGCGGGAGAGATCCAGCTCGTAATCACCGGCCTTCACCTTGGGCGAGATAAAACCGGCGCTGCGGCGCACCAGTGCATTGAGTCGGGCCAGCAGCTCATCTTTCTGGAACGGTTTGACCAGATAGTCATCAGCACCTGCTTCCAGTCCTTCGACCTTGTCCTGCCAGTTGCCACGGGCGGTCAGCACAATGATGGGGAAGGGGATCTGCCGTTCACGCAGTTGCCGGATCAGTTGCAGGCCGTCCATATCGGGCAGACCGAGGTCGATGATGGCCACATCAATGGGATAGTCGGCGGCGTAGTGCAGTGCAATCCCGGCCTGGTCGGTGCTGTAGACCTGATTGTCGGCTTCGGTCAGCAGAGAGGAGAGGTGGTGATTGAGCAGCTTGTCGTCTTCGACCAACAGAATTTTCATGATGTGAGCGGTCATAGGGATCCAGGCTGTCAATTAGAAAGTGTATGTCGCTTCGAGTCAATTCGAATCCTAATGCATCCCGGCTGTATCGGGACTGAATCAGCGGGACTTCAGAGTTCGTGCCAACTGGTCGTTTAACCATTGTCCGGGTTGTCGATGGCCTGCTGGTCGGCAGCCATGCTGCGAAAGGTTTGATGTGATGAGAGAGATAGCCGGGAGGCTGCTGGCGCGACTGCAACAGCGTGAGCGCAGCGACCTCCTCTATATTGTCTGGCTCTGCTGGGGGGCTGCCTTGCTGCTCTACGTGCTGGGGTCGCCCTGTTTTCTGTGGCCAGTGGCGCCGATGCCGCTGGTTCTGCTTGTGTGGTTGGTGGAGAGAGTACGGATGTTTGGAAGAAACAAAGGTGGTGCGGCTACTGCGTCGGCCGGGGCCACTGTGATTGCAGCTGGGGCCCGCTTCAAGGGCGAGTTGCAGGTGGAGGGGGATCTGGAGGTGCGCGGTCAGATCAATGGCACCATCCAGCTCATCGGTGGTGTGCTGCGCATCATGCAGGGTGGTAGCGTTGAGGGAGAGGTGAGTGCGCCCCACGTGATCATCAATGGTCTGCTGGAAGGCACCTGTACCTCCGCCGAGGTGGAGATCCTGGAGAGCGGCAAGATGCAGGGGATCTTCAAGGGGGGCAGTCTCTCCATCTGCAAGGGCGGCAACTTTGTTGGCCAGTCCCAGCCCACCGTGGCCGGCAAGGCCGATCCCGTGTTGCAAGCCTTGTCTGAAAACAGTTCGTCCGGGAGCAAGCAGCCGGAGAGCAAGAGCAATGTGAAAAAGCTGCCGCACGAGCCGAAAGGCAAGCCGACCGAGGAGCTGGCCAAGCAGGCGTGATGTCGTTTGCCAGCGTGCTGTTCAGGAAATGCAGAGGGGGCCACAATGGCCCCCTCTGCATTTCCCCGTTAGCCGTTAGCTGCGGCGCGGCGGCAGCATATTGGTGAGGGTATTGTCTTTGAGAATATGGTGGTGATAGAGGGCCGCCACCGTGTGCAGGCCGATCAGGGCGTAACCGATATTACCCAGGGTCTCGTGCACCTCCTTGATCAGCCCCTTGAGATCCGGACTGGGGGAGAGCAGGGATGGCAGCTCAAGCCCGAAGAAGGGGATGGGCTTGCCCGCGGCGCTTAGCAGCAGCCAGCCAAACAGCGGGGTGAGCATGAGAAAACCGTAGAGGGCGAGGTGGGCCAGTTTTGCCAGCTTATGCATGACTGGGGAGAGCTCGGGCACGATACGCGGCGTCGGGCTTATCCAGCGCAGGGCCAGTCTGACAAACACCAGAGCGAAAATAAGCAGCCCCAGCATAAAGTGCCACTCCTTCATCAGATCCCGGCCAGGGTCCCCTTTGGGGAAAATATCACGAAATTCGATCAGGGCGTAGACGGCGATCATGGCCCACAGGGTCAGCCAGTGCAGCCCGATATTCAGGGTGCCATAACGTTGTTCACTGTTCATCAGCATAGGTTTGTTCCTTCGAAGTGTTGTCACATCCGTGTGGCATCCCCGTACTCAAGCGTGTCGGGGCGAGGCCTGATCCTTTGGCGGCAACAGCAGAGCTGCCATGCTTGCCATCAACCGGCAGTCTGCCGCTGGCATCAGTCAGAGAGGAGATGCCCTCTGCTGTCTGCATGGTATCACTGGCAACCGGGTGGATAGTCTGATCAATGCCACACAATTTACAGGCTCATTAAGCCCCTTGTGACGTGAAGAAGGCGTGAAATAGCATCAGTGATGTCGGCCCGCCCAGGTTCAGGCGGGCTCGATGGCCACTACCAGACACGCGGGTTCGTTGATGCGAAAACGGACGTTGCAGTCAAACAGCCGCACCCCGTACTCCTTCTCATCGGGCTTGCCCTTCTTGTAGGCGGGGCGCGGATCTTGTGCCAGCACTTCGCTCACCAGCTGGCGCAGCTCGGGGTGGGCCTTGAGCCAGGGTTGCAACTGCTGCTCTGCCTCGGCACTGAAGCTCACCGCCAGCGGCGGGGTGGGCGCATCGGGGGCAAAACCACCACGGGCATCCGGCAGGCTGTCGGCATAGGGAATATAGGGTTTGATATCGACGATGGGGGTGCCATCGAGCAGATCCACCGCTCCCAGCTCCAGCCACAACTTGCCCCGTTCGCGACCTACCCCGTGCAGCTCGACCACCGAGAGCCCTAGCGGATTGGGGCGGAAGGTGGAGCGAGTGGCAAAGACGCCAACCCGCTCGTTGCCGCCAAGGCGCGGCGGGCGCACCGTCGGGTGCCAGCCCTGCGCCATGGTCTGGTGAAACACGAAGCTGAGCCACAGATGGGAGAACTGCTCGATGCCGCGCAGCACATCCGGCTGCTCGTAAGGGGGGAGCAGCTCGAGGCGGGCGCGTGCCGATTTGACCAGTCCGGGCTGGCGGGGGATGGCGAACTTCTCCTTGTAGGGAGAGCGGATGATCCCGAGGGTGTCGATTTCGAACTTCATGGCGGATCCTGACTGAAAACCCCGGCAATTTAGCACAGGCGGCCCCAAAACGCAGGCTTGGCCTCGCTACGCCCTTTTCTGCGGCGCTGCCGTGATCCCTGTCCCATCCCGGCCAGTCGGGGGCTGTGCCCGCGCGCCGAGTTGCGTAGGGTGGAGGCATTGGCGTGTCAGGATGAAATATGCGCACTCGCGTCCAAGGGGGAGGGAGAGGGATGAAACTGCTGATTATCGGTGGCACCGGTTTTTTGGGGCGCCACCTCACCGCGCTGGCGCTGAATTGGGGCCATGAAGTGACGCTGTTCAACCGTGGCCTGCACCAGCATCCGGACTGGCGCGATCTGGTGCAGCTCACCGGCGACAGGGACAAGAGCCTGAGCGCCCTGCAAGGGGCCGGGTTGCAGTGGGATCTCGTCATCGATACCTGCTGCTATCGCCCCGAGCAGGCGGCGAGCCTCTCGACGGCCTTGCTCGGGCGCTGCGCGCGGCTGATCTTTATCTCCACCATCAGCGTCTATCGCGATTTCTCAATCCCCGGAATGGATGAGTCGGCGCCGCTGCATGCTATCCCCGAAGGGGAAATGCCCACTGACTATGGCCCGCTCAAAGTGTTGTGCGAGCAGGAGTATCGCGCCCGCTGGGGCGAGCGGCTTTGCATCCTGCGCCCGGGCGTGCTGTGCGGCCCCCATGATCCCACCGGTCGCATGGCCTGGTGGATTAAGCGGGTGCAGCAGGGCGGGCCCTGGTTGCTGCCGGGCAGTGGCGAGGATCGCTTGCAGTATCTCGATGTGCGCGATTGCGCCGAGTTTGTGTTGCGCGCGGCCGAGCAGCAGTTGGGGGGCACATTCAACTTGCTCAAGCCCGGCATTACCCTCTGCGACTGGCTGGAGCGGCTGAGCGCCCGGTTGCAGCCCGCTCGCCCCATCCAGCCCGAGTGGTTGCCTTGGTCGACCCTGATGGCGGCCGGAATCGAGCCCTGGAAGAGCTATCCCACCCTGCTGCCCTGCGCGCAGGTGGAGTTTACCGGTTACGGCTCTATAAGCGCCGAGGCGGCCATCGTGAAGGGATTGAACTTCCGGCCGCTGGAGGAGACCGCCGCCGACCTTGCCCACTGGCTGGCCATCGAGCCTGTCGCCGGGGTGGCGGAACATGCCATGACTCAGGCCGAGGAGACTTCGCTGCGGCAGCAGTTGCTGGAGCCCAGTCTGCAATAAGAGAGGGGGCATCGAGCCGCTGCTACCGAGCGTGGCGCGGCAGGTGTGAATACAACGAGAGAGGGCATCCCGCGGGATGCCCTCTCTGTCTATCCATGCCTGATGGTTGCCGAATACAGGCTGACGCGATTCTCCATCACATCGCTGTCGCTCACCGAGTTAGCGAATGGCGGCCCCCGCGGCTACCAGCAGCTCTTTCAAAATGGTGCGATGGCAGCGGGACTCCTGTTCGCAGTAACAGCCCACCGATAGGTTGGTGGTGTGGGAGAGGGCGGCCAGCAGCGCCAGATCATGCCTGGCGGCAGGTTGCGCCATCTCGGCCTTGTACTGTTTGCCAAACGCCGCCCACTGGGCGGGTGTCTCGGCTGCCTGCCCCAGCTTCATGGTCTCGCTGCTGGGGGCCAGGTTGGGAAACCAGACATCGTACCAATGCTGGCTGGCAAATTCGCTCTTGGGTACGCCGCGGGGCGGGCGGCGCACCGTGCCGATCCGCAGCCCCTCATCGGGCTGGCGCGGGCTGCCAAGGCGAACGATAGCGAGGGCCATGACAGCGGGTTACTTCTCTTCGGCCACTTTCAGCGCCTGCCCGTAGCAGATCACCTGTTTCAGGCAGCCCGGGGTGTCGCTGAACTCGGCGCATTTGTCGATGGTGACGCCGTTGCCACCCATGTCGGCTGCGCGGCGGCGGGCCAGGGTGCGCGCTTCACCGGCGTTGGGCACCGGCTGGTTGGCATCGGCCTGGCAGGATTCACCCTCAATGGTGCCAAGGTAGAGGTAGTTGAGGTCAGCCAGCTCATCCTGTTCATAGATGCGCACGCTACCGGGTTTGAAGTATTCGTCGAAGTTCTCTTTATCCAGATTGCTGTTGAAGGCGTAGTTGGCACAGCCGGAGGCAATCAGGGGCATCATCAGGATCAGGCGTTTCATCGTCTCGTATCTTGTGTCGGTGATGAGGACAGTAGAAATGCGCAGGCGCTCCATGTCGGCATCTTGTTGAATAATGAGGGGGACATTATAGGGGCCAGCCGCCTGCGGCGACCAGCCCCGTTTTGCGCCCGGTTGTCAGGGTGTGACCCCCATCAGCCTGATATCAAACCGGAGCCAGCCGCTGATAGAGGCTGCGGTAGTAATCATCCGCCAGCAGCTCGTTGTGAGGGGCGCAGAGGCGGATCTGCCCCTCTTCCATCAGGGCAATCCGGTCCATCTGCTCCATCCCCAGCAGGCGGTGGGAGATAAGCAGCAAGGTGCGATCTGCCCCAAGCTTGAACAGCAGATCCATGATCTCCCGCTCGGTCTGGCTATCGAGCCCTTCGGTCGGTTCGTCCAGCAGCCAGAGCGGCGCATCGTGCAGCAGGGCGCGGGCGATGCCGATACGGCGACGCTCGCCACCGGAGAGGGGGCGGCCGCCGTCACCGAGCCAGGCATCCAGACCCGCCTCATCTTCCAGCAGATTGGCCAGTCCGACCTGGGTCAGTACCGCAATCAGCTGCTCGTCAGTGGCGGTCGGGGCGGCCAGTTTGAGGTTGCCCCGCAAGGTATCGGCAAACAGATGCACCCGCTGGCTTACCACCGAGATGGAGGCGCGCAGCGCCCCTTCGCTGTAGTCGGTGAGCGGTTTGCCACCCAGCAGGATCTTGCCCGCTTGCGGGCTCCACTCCCGGGTCAGCAGCCCCATCAGGGTCGATTTGCCGCAGCCGGTCTGGCCCAGCAGCGCCAGCTTCTCACCGGCGTGCAGTTGCAGGGTGCAGCCACGCAGCACCGGCTGGGGGTTGCCGGGGTAGCCAAAATAGAGGTCATTGATCTGCAGCGCGCCAGCAGTGGCGTGGGTCTGTTCGTCGCCCCACACGGGGGCTTTTGCCTCTTGCAGGATCTCGTTCAGGCGGCGTGCCGAGGTGAGGCTGGTGGAGAGGTGCTGGAAAGCCCCCGCCAGCGGCATCAGTGCCTCGAAGCTTGCCAGGGTGGCAAAGACCATCAGTGCGGTAATGGGGTCGGGCGCAGCGCCCGCTACCCCATGACCGGCCAGCCAGAGCATCAGGGTCAGGGTCCAGCCGCTCAGCAGTTGCACCGAGAAGTTGGCCAGCCCGCTCACCTTGGCCATGCGGGCCTGCGCGGCAAGCAGAGCCTGTTCGGCTTGTTGCAGCTCAACCAGCGCCTTGGGGGCGGCGGCAAACATCTGCAGCTCGGCCTGACCATCCAGATAGTCCACCATCCGGGTACGCAGGGTTGATTTTTCCGCAATCAGCGCCTGACCGGGGCGACGGCCGAGGAAGTAGAACACCAGCGGCAGGGCGATCATGCCAAACAGCAGAATGGCACCCAGTGTGAGGGCGAGGCGGCTGTCGAAAAACGACAGGAAGAAGACCAGTCCGGCTGTGCTGAGCAGGGCCGCGCCTATGGGGGTGATCAGCCGCAGATAGACGTGGTCCATCGCATCGATGTCTGCCACCAGTCGGTTGAGCAGATCCGCCTGACGGAAACCGGCCAGGGTACCGGTGGAGAGCGGCGAGAGTTTTTGCCAGAACCAGACCCGCAACCGGGTCAGCACTCGGAAGGTTGCGTCGTGGCTCACTACCCGCTCACCCCAGCGACCGGCGGTACGGACGATGGAGAAGAAGCGCACGCCGCCTGCAGGGGTCATGTAGTTAAAGGCATGGGTCGTCGCAACGGTCATTCCCGCCACGGCTGCGGCGGAGAGGAACCAGCCGGAGAGGGAGAGCAGTCCCATGCCAGCGGCCAGGGTCACCAGCGCCAGCAGCAAACCAATGGTGAGGCTGAGCCAGTGTTGGCGATAGAGGCGCAGAAACGGCAACAGATCACTCATCGAGAGAACCTCCGGAACGTTGGGAGAGCAGGCGGGCAAAAGGCCCCTGCCCAGAATTAAGTTGCTGGAAGCTGCCTTGCTCCACCAGCTGGCCGCGGGCCAGCACCATTATCTTGTCCATCTTGGTGAGCTGATCGAGGCGGTGGGTGATCATCAGCAGGGTCTGGCCAGCCATCGCCTGCTCGAGGGTGGTCATGATGGCGCGCTCGGAGTGGCGATCCAGACTGGCGGTCGGCTCATCGAGCACCATCAGCTGGGTCGATTTGAGCAGGGTTCGCGCCAGTGCGAGGCGCTGGGCCTGACCGACCGAGAGGCCGCCCGCCTGATCGCCGACCGGATAGTCGAGCCCCTTCTCCATGGCAAATTCCCACGCCTGTGCCCGTTTCAGGGCATCTTCCAGCTCGGCATCGCTGGCCGTTGGCTTGGCCAGCAGCAGGTTGTCACGCAAGGAGGCGTGGAACAGCTGCGGGTTTTGCGAGAGCCAGCCTAACTGCAGGCGCCACTGGCTCATGTCGAGGGTGGCAAGCTCCTGCCCGTTGACCTTGAGCTCACCGCGATAGGGGGCAAAGCCGAGCAGGGCGTTGACCAGCGAGCTCTTGCCGGCGCCGCTGACGCCGATGAGGGCGGTGCGTGAACCGGCTTCCAGGGTGAAATCGATAGGGCCGACCAGCACCTTGCCCTCGGCGCTGAGCACTTCAAGGCCTTTGGCTTCTACCTTGACCGGGCTGTCGGCATGGAATGGCGCTGTGCCTGCGGCCGGTTCGCTCACTTCGGCTTCGAGGAATTCAAGCAGCTGTTCGGCTGCGCCGATGGCCTGCGCCTTGGCGTGGTAGTGGGCACCCAGTTCCCGCAGCGGGGCGTAGAACTCGGGGGCGAGAAACAGCACGAACAGGCCGGTAAAGAGGGTGACCTTGACCCCATAGCTACCAAAGTTCAGATGGTCGATATAAGAGAAGCCGAAGTAGACGGCGACCAGCGCCACTGAAATGGCGGCGAAGAACTCCAGCACTGCGGTGCTCAGAAACGCCAGGCGCAGCACCTCCATGGTGCGCTCGCGAAAATCTTCCGAGGCGTCGCGAATGGCGTCACCTTCCGCCTGGGTACGCATAAAGAGTTGCAGGGTACGCAGCCCTTTCAGCCGATCGAGGAAGTGGCCGGAGAGACGAGCCAGCGCCTGAAAATTGCGGCGGTTGGCATCGGCGGCGCCCACACCCACCAGGATCATAAAGATAGGGATGAGGGGGGCAGTGCCCAGCAGGATCAGGCCCGCCGCCCAGTTGACCGGGAACACGGCCACCAGAATGACCACCGGAATAAAGACGGCGATGGCCATCTGCGGCAGATAGCGGGAGAAGAAATCTTGCATGTTTTCAATCTGTTCCAGCAACAGGCTGGCCCAGCTACCGGCCGGACGGCGCTGGATATAAGCAGGGCCGAGACGGCTAAGGCGAGTGAGCACCAGCTGGCGGATGGTCTGGCGCACCGCGCTGCCCGCCTTGAAACTGGCCACTTCCCGGCCATAGGCCAGCGCTGCCTTGCAAAGCGTCACCAGCAGCAGGGTAATAAAGAGCGTGATGGATTGTTCAGGCGTTGAGCCTTCGATGATAAAGCCGTGCAACAGGGTCGCCAGCAGCCAGGCTTGCGCCACCATCAGAATGCCTTGGCCAAGGCCAAAAGCGATGGATATCGTGATCCAGCGGCGACCGTGACTCGATTGCTTGCGCAACCAGCCATAGAGACGTTTTTGCGTTTTTTTATCCATTACCACCATCCTCGCGTCGAGTGGCGCAAGACTATCCTTGCCGTTTGGCCTTGGCAACCTTGTAAATTATCTGTGTTGAAAATGTTTGATTGAAAAAGCAACCGTCTGTTCAATCCTTGTCCGAACAGATTGATTTATTGAAAAAAGTGGCAAAGGCGCCATTGCGCTCGGCGGCAAAATGCATATAGTAGGAGCCCTGACGCGGGTGTAGTTCAATGGTAGAACGGTAGCTTCCCAAGCTGCATACGTGGGTTCGATTCCCATCACCCGCTCCAAATTTCAGATGCCAGGCGGGCATCGTATAATGGCTATTACCTCAGCCTTCCAAGCTGATGATGCGGGTTCGATTCCCGCTGCCCGCTCCAGCTTCAAAACAAAAAGCCCACTCCTGCGAGTGGGCTTTTTGTTTTTCATCTGTCTTGTGCGCCGTTCGACGTCACGCTCACGGTTTCTCGGCTTTTAAGGCAAATCGCAGAGACAGAAAAGGCGCTCGAGGCGCCTTTTCAGATCAACAGCGTAGCGGGAGCTTATTCCTGCTCCAGCTCACCACAGAAACGGTAGCCTTCGCCGTGGATGGTGGCGATGATCTCCGGAGTATCGTTGACGCTTTCGAAATGCTTGCGAATGCGACGGATGGTCACATCGACGGTACGGTCGTGGGGCTTGAGCTCACGGCCGGTCATCTTCTTCAGCAGCTCGGCACGGGTCTGGATCTGGCCCGGGTTTTCGCAGAAGTGCAGCATGGCGCGGAATTCGGAGCGCGGCAGCTTGAACATGTCGCCAGTCGGGCTGACCAGTGCGCGGCTGTTGATATCCAGCGCCCAGCCGTTGAACAGGTAGCGCTCAACCAGCTTCTTCTCTTCGCCACCGGCAGCCACGTTCATGGTGCGGCTCAGCAGGTTGCGGGCACGGATGGTCAGCTCGCGCGGGTTGAACGGCTTGGTGATGTAATCATCGGCGCCGATCTCCAGACCCAGGATCTTGTCCACTTCGTTGTCACGACCGGTCAGGAACATCAGGGCGATGTTGTCGTTCTCACGCAGCTCACGGGCCAGCAGCAGGCCGTTCTTGCCCGGCAGGTTGATGTCCATGATCACCAGATTGATGGTGTGGGAAGTGAGGGCCTGGTGCATTTCGTCGCCGTTGTTGGCTTCGAGCACGATGTAGCCTTCGGCTTCAAAAATGCTTTTCAGGGTATTGCGTGTGACCAGCTCGTCTTCGACGATCAGAATGTGTGGTGTTTGCATGAGTATTCCCAGATTCTTATCAGTTAATTATCTTAAATTTAACACTCTTTGGCGTTTCAAACCGATTTCCTGACTGATCCTGAAAATTTATTACGTCATCCTGGGTATGAGAGTCAGGTCGGAATATCGCGAATTAGGCATCAGTACCGGCAAGTATCCCTGTGCCACTTATAGGTTCCCGACAAGTCTGGTCGAGCAGAGCCTGGAAAGGTCGTCCATTACGAAAGTGGCCGCATTTTATCAGTTAACAGGAGCATAACAACACTCTTTGCCGTCAGATAGCAACTTTTTAACTCTGATTTGATATAGGTCAAACCCTGGTACAGCAGCATCATACTTGGCCTGAACCGGGTTTTCGCCCCTACAAAATGTAATGGAATGTAACATGTGATTGACATGAATTTGTGGGAAAACTACAAGAAAATCTGCTTTATCGCGCCATTTGAGCCACCAGACTGGTCTGCCTTTGCCATCATCACAGCCTGGAATCCGGCCAGCCAGTGGGTCACAGAACGACGCAATATGCGGCGGGAACGGGCTATGTGGCGCCATCTGACCGTGGATTTGCAGGTGCCCGTGGTGGGGCCATTTTGGGGATCTGACCCGGACGAACGCTGGCAGGAGTCATCGCTGGCGGTGGCGCTATCTCTGCCACAAGCCCGTCAGCTGGCTGCCCGTTTTGGCCAGAATGCTCTCTACTGGGTGGAGGATGGCCAGCTCTGGCTGACACCAGTATTGATGGATAAATCAGCAGTTTATCTGGGCAATATTGAATCCTTCTGGATTGCCAGAAACCTTGCCTGATGAAAGAATGAACACCTTCATGTATCTGAAAGGAATCAAATCATGCTGGATCTCCTGCCCGACCTCTGCGATCAACATGGCGACTTGCTGCAAGTGGCCGACCCGGTGTTTCAGGATTTTGGCGGCAAGGCCATCTTCTATGGTCGCGCCGTAACGCTCTCCTGTTATGAAGACAACAGTCTGGTGCGGGATCTGGTGACCCGCCCCGGTCACGGCAAGGTGATGGTGATCGACGGCGGCGGCTCGCTGCGCCGTGCGCTGCTTGGCGATCAACTGGCGGTCAAGGCGGTGGAGCAGGGGTGGGAGGGGATCCTGATCCACGGCGCGGCGCGGGATGTGGGCACCCTGGCGACATTGGCGCTCGGGGTCAAGGCGCTGGCGGCCTGTCCGGTCAAGACCGAGAAGCGGGGATTGGGTGAGCTGGGGGCCGTGGTCAGCTTTGCCGGGGTGACCATCCACGAAGGGGATTACGTCTATGCGGATCGCAACGGCGTGGTGGTGAGTGCCACGCCGCTGATCTGATTCAGAAGTTGAAACCGACCCCCAGGCTCAGCGCCTGATCGGCTGTGATGGCGCTGACCCCGTAGTTGGCGGTGAGGGAGAGTCTCGGTGTCAGCAGCAGGTTGGAGTTGAGCTCCAGCAGGGTGCTGGCCTTGTTGAGATCAAGATGCTTGATCTGGCTGCCGATATTGAATGCCGGAGAGAGCTGGTAGCGTATCCCCGAACTCATATTGAAACCGGATGTGCGATTTTGATCCGCCACCGCCGGGCCCGCTTCCATAAAGAGGGTCACATCATCCACCACCGGATATTGATAGCCGCTATTGACCAGCCAGAGATCAAAACTGTCGCTGTGATGGCTATGGCCATTGAGCAGCACACCCGAGTAACTTTTGACATAGAGAGACGGGTTGGATTGCGGCTGAACCACTGCCCAGTCGGCGGCCTGTGCGGCCATGCTGGCGCAGGTTGCAAGCAGTGTGATGATGAGTGATTTGACCATTCGTTTCCCCTCCCTGGGTCCGGAACTGAGCCTAAGCATGGCACATGCCAGCTGGTAGTAAAGTGAAGCGAGATCACAATAAAATCCTTTGGCATGGGCGTCAGCCATGTTAAACAGGCTGCCGTATTGATGGCTCTAATCATTAAGAGGTGAATCCATGAACAAGAAACTGACTCTGCTGGCCGCGCTGGCACTGGGAGGCTGCGCAATGGCAACAGGTTCCAGCATGGCTCAACTGCAAGCATCCAGCTGGCAGCTGCAAGGCGCCACCGGCGATACCTTCACCCTGCAAGTGGTCGACGGCAAGGTGGCGGGCAAGGGCGGCTGCAACCGCTATTTTGGCGGTATCACCAAGCAGGGTGACGGTGTCTTGACGCTGGGCGCCATGGGCTCCACTCGCATGATGTGCATCGGCGACGCCATGAACAAAGAGACCGAGTTCCTGCAAAAGCTGGAGAAGGTGGCAACCTACTCCATCAACGGCAACCAGCTGACTCTGAGCGATGCCAACAAGGCGGCCCTGCTCACCTTCAACGCTGTGCCAGCTGCCAAATAAGGCACGCGTTCGTCTGATTGCCCCGACAGCGCTGACTGTGCTGGCG
This sequence comes from Aeromonas sp. 6P, assembly GCF_051919525.1. NCBI lineage: Bacteria > Pseudomonadati > Pseudomonadota > Gammaproteobacteria > Aeromonadales > Aeromonadaceae > Aeromonas > Aeromonas sp. 6P. The sequence goes on from NZ_JBQBEO010000002.1 coordinate 1,272,755, forward strand.
GGTCAAACGCTCTGATACGCCCTCCCTCTGGAGGGCGTCTGTTTATCTGCAATGAACCCTGTGTGGTCGTCCGCTACTGTTGTTCACTCGTCGCCCCCTTTCTGCCTGGTTTGATGTCAGCACCTCGTATCTTCGCTTCGGTACGCATCTTGATCATTTCGATAATTCTTGTATAGTTGAAATGAAAAGGTCGCACCAAGGGGAATGAAGATGAACAAAGAGATGGCCACCAAGGTCTTTGAATCGCTGGCATCCGGCATCCGGCTCGATGTATGGCGGCTGCTGGTGAAGGCCGGGCTGGAGGGGCGGGTCGCCGGTGAACTGGCCAGCGAGCTCGATATTGCCCCCAATACCCTCTCGTTTCACCTCAAGGCGATGCTCAACACCGGTCTGCTGTCGGTGGAGCAGGAGGGGCGCTTTCTGCGCTACCGCGCCAATATTCCCCTGATGCTGGATGTGATCGCCTACCTTACCGAGGAGTGCTGCGCCGGTCATCCCGAGGCGTGCGGCGTGATGCGTGCCGAGTCAGCCTGCTCCCCCCATGTTCTGCCTGCGCAGCCCTGCTGCAACAAGGAGTAATGCCATGTCCTCCATTCAGATTTTTGATCCCGCCCTCTGCTGCTCCAGCGGTGTCTGCGGTACCGAGGTTGATCAGGCACTGGTCACCTTCGCAGCCGACCTTGCCTGGGCCAAGGAGCAGGGAGTGGCCATCGAGCGTTTCAATCTGGCCCAGCAGCCGATGCAATTTGCCGAGACACCTGCCGTCAGCGCTTTTCTGACCCACGCCGGGGAGGAGGGGTTGCCACTGGTGCTGGTGGAAGGGCAGGTGGTGTTGACCGGCCGTTATCCGAGCCGCAGCGAGCTGGCCCGTTATGCCGGGCTGCCTGCGCCACAAGCGGCAATCAAGGGGAGCGTCAAGGGCGGCTGCTGCTCCGGCAGCGGTTGCTGCTGAGTCGCGCCGCACCATTCGGGAGAGGCTATGTACCATTTTCTGACCAATCCACCGCCGTTTCTCTTTTTCACCGGCAAGGGCGGGGTGGGCAAGACCTCGCTAGCCTGCGCCAGTGCGGTGGCTCTCTGTGATATTGGCAAGCGGGTGCTGCTGGTGAGCACCGACCCTGCCTCCAACGTGGGGCAGGTGTTTGCCACCGAGATCGGCAATCGCGTCACCACCATCGCCGCTGTGTCCGGTTTGTCGGCGCTGGAGATAGATCCCCCCGCGGCGGCCAAAGCTTATCGGGAGCGGATTGTCGGGCCGGTGCGCGGCAAGTTGCCCGAGAGCGTGGTGCGCAGCATCGAGGAGCAGCTCTCCGGCGCCTGCACCACCGAGATCGCCGCCTTCGACGAGTTCACCGCCCTGCTGACCGACCAAACACTGCTGGCCGAGTATGACCACATCGTCTTTGATACGGCCCCAACCGGTCACACCATCCGGCTGCTGCAACTGCCGGGCGCCTGGAGCGAATTTCTGGAGCAGGGCAAGGGGGATGCCTCCTGCCTTGGTCCGCTGGCGGGGCTGGAGAAGCAGCGCAGCCAGTATGCCGACGCGGTCGCCGCGCTGGCAGATGCTGCCCGCACCCGTCTGGTGCTGGTGGCGCGGGCCCAGCAATCCACTCTGCGGGAAGTGGCTCGCACCCACGAGGAGCTGGCCGCCATCGGCTTGTTGAACCAGCAACTGGTGATCAATGGCCTCTTCCCCGAGGGGGCTATTGCCGGAGATCCGCTGGCAATGGCGCTCTGGCAGCGCGAGCAACAGGCTCTCGCCCAGATGCCGCAGGGGATAAAGGGGCTGGCGCAGGATCATATCCCGCTGCTGGCCACCAATCTGGTGGGGCTCGACAGTTTGCGCCAGCTGCTGCAACCACAGGATGCTGGTGCGCAGGTATCACTGGCAACGTCAGCCCATCTGCCAGCCCAGCCCGAGTTGAGTTCGCTGGTGGACGAGCTGGCCGCCGATGGTCACGGCCTCATCATGCTGATGGGCAAGGGCGGGGTGGGCAAAACCACGCTGGCGGCCGCCGTGGCGGTGGAGCTGGCGAGCCGCGGCCTGCCGGTGCACCTAACCACCTCGGATCCCGCCGCGCACCTGAGCGAGACGCTGGCAGCTAGTCTGCCCCATCTTGAGGTGAGCCGCATCGACCCCCACGCCGAGACCGAGCGTTACCGCGCTCAGGTGCTGGCCACCAAGGGGGCGGCCCTGGACGAGCAGGGGCGAGCACTGCTGGAGGAGGATTTGCGCTCCCCCTGTACCGAGGAGATTGCCGTGTTTCAGGCCTTTTCCCGCATCATTCGCGAGGCGGGCAAGCGTTTCGTGGTGATGGATACCGCCCCTACCGGCCACACCCTGCTGCTGCTCGATGCCACCGGCGCCTACCACAGGGAGATCGCTCGCCAGATGGGAAGCAAGGGGCTGCACTTCACCACCCCCATGATGCAGTTGCAGGATCCCAAACAGACCAAGGTGCTGATTGTGACGCTGCCCGAGCCCACGCCAGTGCAGGAGGCGGCCAATCTGCAGGCCGATCTGCGCCGGGCCGGCATCGAGCCCTGGGGCTGGCTTATCAACCACAGCTTGCAGCAAGCCGCGGTCAGCTCGCCGCTGCTGCAACTGCGGGCCGAGCGCCAGTTGTCCCATATCGAGGCGGTCGAGCAGCAACACGCCAGCCGCTTCGCCGTGGTGCCGCTGCTCGCCGAGGAGCCGGTGGGGCCCGATGCCCTGCGCCGTCTCTGCCAGCACCATTGAGTCGCCGCCTCGGCCTGCTGCCGGGGCGGCTTGAATATGCCGTTACTTGTTATAAACCCGTGTTTTGAACCAATAGAAGATGCGAAATTGCGCCGCATCGGGAGCTGTGATGTCTGCAACATGTGATGCCAAGGCCGTGCCTGCCATCGGCTTTTTTGAACGTTATCTGACCGCCTGGGTCGCCCTCTGCATTCTGGTGGGGATTGGCCTCGGGCAGGGTTTGCCGGATCTCTTCAAGGCGATCGGTGCCATGGAGGTGGCCAAGGTCAACCTGCCGGTGGGGCTGCTAATCTGGGTGATGATCATCCCCATGCTGCTCAAGATCGATTTTGGCGCCCTGCATCAGGTGAAGGGCCACATGAAGGGTATTGGGGTCACCCTCTTTATCAACTGGCTGGTCAAACCCTTCTCCATGGCCTTCCTCGGCTGGCTCTTTATCCGCGTGCTGTTTGCTGACTGGCTGCCGGCGGATCAACTCGACAGTTACGTAGCGGGTCTGATCCTGCTGGCGGCGGCTCCCTGCACCGCCATGGTGTTTGTCTGGAGTCGCCTCACCAACGGCGATCCCTACTTCACCCTGTCGCAGGTGGCGGTGAACGACCTCATCATGGTGTTTGCTTTTGCCCCGCTGGTGGCGCTGCTGCTCGGGGTCTCCAGCATCATAGTGCCGTGGGATACCCTGCTCACTTCTGTGGTGCTCTATATCGTCATCCCGGTGATCATCGCCCAGCTGCTGCGCAAGGCTTTGCTGAAAAAGGGTGAGGCCCATTTTGACGGCGTCATGACCCGCATCCAGCCCTGGTCGGTGGCGGCCCTGCTGCTCACTCTGGTGCTGCTGTTCGCCTTTCAGGGCAACGCCATCATTGAGCAACCGCTGGTTATCGCCCTGTTGGCGGTGCCCATTCTGATCCAGGTGCTGTTCAACTCCGGGCTGGCTTACTGGCTTAACCGCAAGGTGGGGGAGAAGCACTCGGTCGCCTGTCCTTCAGCCCTGATCGGCGCCTCCAACTTCTTTGAGTTGGCGGTGGCCGCCGCCATCAGTCTGTTCGGCTTTCACTCCGGCGCGGCGCTCGCCACCGTGGTCGGGGTGCTGATCGAGGTGCCGGTCATGCTGCTGGTGGTGCGGGTGGTTAACGCCAGCAAACCCTGGTACGAAGCTGGGCTGGGCCGTTAACTGATGGCCGCTAACAGATGGCCGCGAACTGATGCTATCCATTTTCTATTCACTTGATTAATGAGAGACACGCAAATGAGTGCAATCACCATCTATCACAACCCGGAATGTGGTACCTCCCGCAACACCCTGGAGCTGATCCGCAACAGCGGCGTGGAACCCACAGTCATCCACTATCTGGAGACGCCCCCCTCCCGTGACCAGCTGGTGGCGCTGATCGCCGCCATGGACATGCCGGTGCGCGATCTGCTGCGCAAGAACGTGCCCCCCTACGAGGCGCTCGGTCTGGCGGAAGATCGTTTCAGCGATGATGAACTGATCGATGCCATGCTGGCCCACCCTATCCTCATCAACCGGCCTATCGTGGTCACCCCCCTCGGTACCAAACTGTGCCGTCCGTCGGAAGTGGTGCTCGATATTCTGCCCGATCAGCAAAAAGGGGCCTTCGCCAAGGAAGATGGCGAGCAGGTGGTGGACGCGAGCGGCAAGCGCCTCAAGTAATCATCTGAGTGCTCAAGTACGGATTGAAACAGGGCCAGCTTCACGCTGGTCCTGTTTCGTTGTGTGAACAAGTTGAAAAAGTTATTCCGGCCAATCGTTTTACCGCTTTTTCTGTGACGATGATCACTGTACCATCGCCGCCCGACCTGCCACCCGGCCGCATCTCCCCCTGCGACGGCGCTGGCGTCACCCGATACATGCTGTCACCCGGAACGTGAATGACCCCAGGATGGGACCCGCCACTAACCTGTAGGTTTGTGGTCTGCGTGTCGCGTGGGTCGGCACCTCTCCCGCCGGATCGCCCGCGACGCCTGTCTGCAGACTTGCCATATGAAACTCCTCTCTTCATAGGTGCAAGATGACACTGTTATTGAGTCTGGTCGGTATGCTGGCCCTGATGTTTATCGCCTGGTTGGCGAGTGAAAACCGCCGAGCCATCCGCTGGCGAACCGTGCTGGGTGCGCTCGCCCTGCAAACCGGTTTTGCTGCGCTGGTGCTATATTTCCCCCCGGACAAATCATGCTCGGTGCCATGAGCAATGGCGTCTCCGCCCTGCTCGGCTTTGCCGACAGCGGCATCCGTTTCGTGTTTGGCGATCTCGCCAGCAACGGCTTTATCTTCGCCGTGCGGGTGCTGCCGCTGGTGATCTTTATCAGCGCGCTGATTGCAGTGCTCTACCACTTCGGCATTATGCAGTGGGTGATCCGGGTATTGGGCGGTGCCATTCATCGTCTGCTTGGCACCAGCCGCGCCGAATCTCTGGTGGCCACCGGCAATATCTTCCTGTCGCAAGGGGAGTCGCCGCTGCTGATCCGTCCCTTCCTCGCTGGGATGACTCGCTCCGAGCTCTTCGCGGTGATGACCTGCGGCATGGCCTCGGTGGCGGGCTCGGTGCTGGGCGGTTACGCCGGTCTTGGTGTGGATTTGAAATACCTGATTGCCGCCTCCTTTATGGCGGCGCCGGGTGGCCTGCTGATGGCTAAACTGCTGGTGCCGGAGCAGCAGCAGGTAAGCGATCAGACCGAGATCACCCTCGACAAGAGCGACTACAGCAACGCCATCGACGCACTGGCGGGCGGCGCCATGGGCGGCATGAAGATCGCGGTGGCCATCGGCACCATCCTGCTCGCCTTTGTCAGCGTCATCACCATGATCAACGCCGGTCTCACCACCGTCGGCGAGTGGTTCGGCTGGGCCGATCTCTCCCTGCAGCAGCTGCTTGGCTATCTGTTTGCCCCGGTGGCCTGGCTGATTGGCGTGCCCGCCAGCGAGATGATGGCGGCAGGCTCCCTGATTGGTCAGAAGGTGATCATGAACGAGTTCGTCGCCTATCTGGACTTTGCCAATATCAAGGCGGATCTGAGCGCCCATACCCAGATCATCATCACCTTTGCGCTGTGCGGTTTTGCCAATCTGGGCTCCATTGCGGTGCAGCTTGGCTCCATCGGCACCATGGCGCCGGAGCGCCGTCACGATGTGGCCAATATGGGCTTCAAGGCGGTGTTGGCGGCGACCCTGGCCAACCTGATGAGCGCCACCCTGGCCGGGATCTTTGTCTCCCTCTGATGAGATAAAACGAGGCTGCGCCAGTAAAAAAGCGCCCGCCCCATGTGGGGCGGGCGCTTTGCTTTATGGGCAGGGTGCTAGCGAGTGTTCGCTTCCCCCAGCCGTGGGTTGAGGGAGAGGATACGGGTCTTGCTGACCCGGTGGCGATAGATCTCTCGCAGATAGAGCAGCGCCTTTTTCACCGATTCACGGCTGAGGCGAATATCGTTGATGGAGACGAACTTCTCCTTCTCGCGGATAAGCTCCCGATATTTCTTCTCATACATGGGCTTGATGGCGTACCAGTTGGTATCGAGGATCTTGGCCGGGTTCTCGAACTCGTTGAGCATGCTGTCGAGCAGCGCATCGTTCCACTCCTCATTGCAGATCATCTCGATCACCGCCTTGTCCAGATGCTCATCGAAGCGATAGTGATCCTTGGCAAAGCAGCGCTTGATAAAGGCCACGATCAGGGTCAGGAAGTCATCGCTCAGGCAGGGGCTCTTGACGATCAGGGTGGTGAGGGAGATGTTGGCCGACGCCCCGATGACCAGCGCATAGCGCTTGAGAGTGGTGTTGGGGAAGAGCCCGTTGAGATGAGATTTGAGCCGGTTGAGATCCATATAGGAGAGCTTGTACTCCTTGGGCAGGGAGATGATCGACACCACAGAGGAGCAGTTCTTGAAGAAGTGCAGCTCGTTGAGGTGGGCCGGGTCATGGCCACTTTTCACATAGTCGTCCAGATACTCCCGATAGTTGCCCGCCTCGATGGGCAGCAGACTGATCCCCTCGATGGCCTGGGTCATCTTGTTGAAGTGGGGCAGCTCGATGGAACGGGTGAAGAGATCGTCCACATTGAGCCCATCCTCCTTGTCAAACAGGCCGCCGGGGGGCGAGATGGACTCGGCATACGCCACCGCCACCGGCCCCGCCAGACTCATAAAGAGGTCGTTGGCATCGAGCCGAATGGTCTCGCTAATATCGATGCCCGCCCGGCGAAAGTAGTTCTCGTCGTAGTCGGTGGTGACGGCCTGGGCGGTAAGAATGTTGAAGATCTGCTGGGAGATGTATTGGTTGGCGTACTTCTCCATGGTGTTGACATCAACATGCTGGATCTCGCCATCGTCGCTCTCTTCGGCGTAGCGCATGATGTCGTTGGAGATCAGCATCATGGCATTCCAGGGCCTGATCCGCTTGAGCATGCTGGCATCGCACGCCTGCTCATTGTCGAAGTGATAGGAGAAGTCCCACTCCTCGGCCAGATACTTGCACAGCAGGCGCCCGGCGTTGATGTGCAGCGCTTCCGAGATCTCGATACCCCGATCACAGATATTGGGCAGGATGCAGATGCCGCTGGTGAAGATGGGATCGAACATGAAGTGCTCCCCGAGGGAGAGGTGCTCCTCCTCTTCTGACGGGGGCGAAAAAGTCTTGCTCATGTAGGAGTACTGCTGGGCCAGCCCGAACTCGGAGGCCATGCCGGAGCCGGTGCCGCCCCCGGCGCTGAAGATGTAGAAATAGAGGCGGGACTGGTTGGCCTTGATGCCGCAGGAGTCCACCAGATAGGTATGAATAGCCTGCCACTCGGAGTTGGCGAAGTAGTGGGGGCTCTTGTTGAGGATGATCTTGGCCAGATACTGGCCAAGGATGGGGGCGTTACCCGCGCCCCCCGCATGGATCTCCGACAAGTCCATCACCCGCATCTTGGCGTAATCACGCAAGGAGCCACCTTCGCCGCTGCGATTGGAGTGGCGGATGCGGCCATCTATGTCCTTGTCCAGATCCCCCAGCATCACCATGGGCTCGATCAGAAAGACCGGTCGAGCCCCGTTGTTTGGCAGCCGCAGATTGCGTCGGATCCAGCTCACCGGACCAAACTCCTTCTCCCGCTTTCGTTGCTCTTCACTGTTGAACTCATTGAGATAAAAGCTGCGGGCGTTGTAGACCAGCGAGGCCACATCCTGCGCGATGTTGGAGCCACAGCGTCCCAGCCCCACCAGACAGACGGACGGAAAGTTGTGGGGCACGGCGGCGCCCGTTTCGCTCTCTCCGATGGCGGCCGGAAACACCGCGTGGCGCAGCTGTTCCAGATTGGCAAGAATGCGGGCCAGATCCCCTTCGGTGTAGTAGAGGTAACGGTTGCCTGCGTCCTGCTCATCATCCGTGTTGATAGGTAGCAGATCGATATGCTCGGTCATGAAAAAAGATCCCTCTTGGCGGCGAATGTATATAAATCAGCAGCTTTGGACTGCCCGGTAACTCTAGATGATAAAAAGCGGGGGCGCGGTGAGAGGAGGGGGAGAGTTGTGACTGTGTGATCATGGGCACAGCAACACGCCGGAAATCTGCCGGCACCCCGCACTGGACGGATGGGGCAACGGCGTCCCATTCCCCTGAAAAGGGGGACGACTGCACTCAGTCACATGTTGGCCGCGTGCCGGATTATCCCGTTCTGAGCGGCCTGTTTCCCTTGCACTGGCGTGGTAGCGCACACATGAAAAAGAATTTTTAGATTGGTTTTAGCACTTCCAATCGATTATTTGATTGGGCAGTAACGGCATTAGCGGTGTCAGATTAGGGGAGCAGGTTGGCCAACGCGCCGTCAGCCAGTCTTTACGCGGTCACACAAGGAGACACTCTGATGGAAACACTTGACCAGAAAATCGACACCATGCGAGAAGCATTTATGCAGCAGGAGCGCAAACAGGCCCACGACAAGTGGCAAGCCAGGGTCGAGGAGCTGCTACAGATACGGGGTGAGGAGAGGCAACCGGAGGAGCAGGAAGAGTAGTGCTCGCTCCCGGGCGAAAGTTGAGGTAGCGAACGTTTCGTATCGGCTACCCGTTATCTACCACCGATAAAAAAACCACCGACTTTTTGCAGGTCGGTGGTTTTTTTTATGGATAGCGGCTGATAGGTGCCCTGACTTCCGGGCCGAGCAATGGTGCCAAATCCGGGGGCGTAGGGATGCGACTACTTCGCATCGGTGACGGGCTCTTCGGAGAGCAACTCGTTAACGAGTCCTGCAGCCAGATGAATATTCGACTCCATCTTGTCGCCGTTCACCGCGTTCTTTTTCCACGATTCAGGGGCTTCGGGATGTGGCCCGGAAACCGCCACCTTGCCTTTGCCGTATGAGCTGATCAGCGCGGCAATCTGATGGTTGTGAAAATGGGCGATGACCTTGACCTGCTCTGGGCTTGGCACCGGCCTAAATTGCGGGCCGGCCTGGTAATACATCTGGCGCTCTTCACCAAGCCAGGTGATCGGGAAGATCCGGGCGCTAAAGTCGCCGTCATAATCATCGGATGTCGCAGGGACAAGGCCCAGCGCCGGCACAAAGCCCTCATCTTCAGACCAGCCGGTGGATGCCACAAATGCCCCCCCACAGATCCCGAGGTAGCGGCCACCATTCTGCAAATAGGTTTTTAACGCCGAACGAGCGTCCGCGGTGAAGGCATTGAGGAGCGGCTCAACATCGTCCTCAGTGCCGCCAACGATAAACACCCTGGCATTATCGAGCTCTGCAGGCAGCGCCTCGATATTGGAGAGATACCTGACTGGCAAGCCCAGCTGCTTGACCACATCCGCAATCGTCTTGGTGCTATCCCCATCAGAAACCGGCCCGTTATAGATCAGCGCGTACGGCTCTTGCTGCGGCTGCGCAGAGGCGGCCTCTGCCATGCATCCTGTCATTAACCAAAGGCTGATAACGCTCGCAATCCGCACGACGCTTTTTGATACATTCATCGCTGCCACTGTCCCTGTGATGTGAACCGAAGAGACTACTTATCACGATCCTGTTCTGCATGTCAGCCGCTGTTAAATGAACATTTCAAGTTAACGTGCCAACGCTGATTGGGCCTGCGTTCGACACACAACGAACGAGCCAATACAGAGGGACAAACCACAGGATTTCGGCCCCTGCTTCGGAGCGCGTACAACAGCCGTCTCACTTCTTCCTGTGTGACGCCTCTTCTGGCTGATGGATAAGGATTCGAGGGAGGAATCAAGCAACATAAGAGGGTGCACTTCACCTTCACTTCACCGAGCGGGGGTAGGGTAGGCTCACGTTTTCAGTTGGAGCTTTACTCTATGCCCACCATTGTCACCCACGCCGCCGTACCCCTCTGCCTTGGGCTCGGGCTGGGCAGCCGGATTATCCCGCCCCGCCTGCTGCTGGCAGGGGTTGCCATCGCCATGCTGCCCGATGCTGATGTGCTGGCCTTCAAACTGGGGGTCGCCTACGGCCATGTCTTTGGCCACCGCGGCTTTACCCACTCCCTGCTGTTTGCCTTTGCCCTGCCCACTCTGGCCATGCTGTTTCACCGCCAATTTTGGGCCAGCGCCGCCACCATCTGGTCGTTTCTGCTGGTCTCTCTGCTCTCCCACAGCCTGCTCGATTCCCTCACCACCGGCGGCAAGGGGGTTGGCTGGCTCTGGCCATGGCGTGACGGGCGTTTCTTCGCCCCCTGGCAGGTGATCCGGGTCGCCCCCTTCAAGTTGGAGGCCTATCTCACGGCCCGAGGTGAGGCGGTGATCCTCTCCGAGCTCTACTGGGTCTGGCTGCCGGGGGTTGTATTGATGCTGGTGTTGATGGGATGGCGGGTATTGAGAGGGGAGGGAGGCGTGGGACGAGGGTCGCCACGCGTTGAAACTAGATCTGTACAATCTGTACACGTTGACAGTCAATCTTGAGGTATTTTTTAAAACCAATATTTATTCGTGATACTGCAACCATATTACTGTATCTAATTCCGCCAAGTTCTGAGCTGGGTGCGACGGGTTTTCCTTTAGAGACAGACGCAGTTTTTTCGCTAAATCAATGTAAGCAACACCTTCGCTTGCACCTTTAGGGGCTCTGAAATTAATATCTTCTAAGTAAGACCATACTGGTTTGTTCAAAACCGGATAGCGTTCTGGATAAGTTAAACATAACATCTCAGAAAAGAATGCAGTCCTAGCCGATACCTTCAACTTTTTAAGCCTGTCAATTTCTCTGACAACAACGTCATCACGTTCGAAATCTGATGACTTAATTATTTTTAGATAACTAATTGATAGCTCATGAAAATTACTTGCTCTCCCTCGACGTTCCCATCCTCTGCCTTGAAGTCTGTTACCAATTTCCCAGCTCCAAAAGTTTGGTAGTTGGGCATAAAATTCCGATGAAAGTATACTTTTTGATGCACAATTGACGAACAGTTCATGTAAAGATGATTTCACCGCCTGATGTTTTAAAATCTGCTGTCTACGTTCGTCAACTTTATCTTTGGCACCATCAGGCAGAGGCAAGAGTAAACTTGCTATTGAATTTTGTTTGTCTGAATTATTAAGAGGTTTATTTTTGCTTGAAGGAGTACCTTCGATGTATTGTGCGAGCCAATCCTCTGATACAACGACAGATTTCTCTGTGATTTTCCCTATCCAGTTTTTTGCTTGACTGTATGATTCAGAATTAATTTCTGAGTAGATATTAGCCTCATAATTACTTTCGAAAGCAGCTTTAGTGAGATTTGATTAGCCAATAAGTACATGACACTTGTCTTCAGTATCTTTCCAAAAAATAGCCTTGGGGTGAAAACCATCAATCTTGTCTGCGACCAAAAATTGGCTTTTCCTTTCCGAAGGTAGCCACTGCATTATTTTATGGCATGCTGATTTCTTTGTAATACCAAAATCTTTGCCAATGATAACTCTGAAATTCTCACATGAATTATTAAGTTGTAAAGACATGTCCCAATGAGTTAAATATGCAGTTACAATATATAGTTCAATTGCTTCATTAAAAGCTTTTTGATAAATCTTCCGGATGTCTGTATCTTGGTCTGGACTATGTAAAAACATTTTCATGATGACTATCTACTATTTTTTAATAAATAAAGCTTGGAAATTTATCTTGTTATTCTTGCTGTGTAACGTTTTTTTAAGAAAAGTGGGTGTTCTGATTTTTACTCAATAATAGTCTTCGTAAGGATTTTCATTTTCTAGTTTATAAACGCAATCCTTACATAGAGCCTTATAGTTCTCCCAACCTTTCATATTGCCAAAGTCTACTTGTTCAAGTTCACCCTCGAATTCAAGAGTCTGGCATTGCTCACATTCAACAATTGGCTCTGAATGACCGCATAAGTAACAAGTATCTATACCATCGTAGATGACAAATGTATCTTTTTTACATGCTGGACACTCCCATACTTCATTATCTGGAATTTCTTCAGCAGCCATTCGTTCCGAGGCTCTATTTTCTAGCTCTTCAACATAGCTATCGAGCTTTAGTACCTCTGAGTGCAACTTGGGTGGGAGCTGAGAGAAAATATCTGAAGCCAAATGGTCTCGGCAAAATGATGAATAAAAACCTACAAGACTTACAAAGTTGGACTTAATTTGCTCGATCGAAAGATCAAACTCAAAATGAACTATTTGGTTTCGAAGCTCAGATGCAGTTCTAATGCACTTAACATCAGGTTGCTTCAATTTAACTTTCGAAATATTCTCCAGCCTCTCAATCGCTAAACTCAGATCTACGGTGTTTTTGGGCTTATCTATATTCGAGTAGATAAAAATCTCATTAGTTCTTCTCAGGCGTTCTTTTAGACTGGTTTCGATTGCCTGAACTAAAAGCAGTATCGCAAACTTCCATTTATTTTCATCTGATTCAGCCTGAATAGCCTTACTCACAGACTCTAAGAAGAAGCTTGTGGAGTTTTCTAAAAGTGTCATTTTTAAATTAGGCATGTAATCTCCACATAAAGCTAATGTCCCTCTCGTATGTTGGGTTTTGCTACACGCGGTGACAACCTACAAAAACCACGCTACCGCCCCTGAGTGACAGCCCCCAGCCCGCTGCTTTTAACCTGCGAGATAGCAACAATCGCTTTCATGGCGTTCTTCCGAGAGGTTGATTGTCATTCGGGTATCTTAAAGGGAAGGGGGGCGAGTTGAGAAGCGTGTTTTGGCCGGAATCTGTGTTGGATCAATAAATTAGTCATTAAGGCGTGCGCTGAGTGAACCACTCATTTGGCAGGGAATGCAAAGCAGCCCTCACCCCAGCCCTCTCCCGAAGGGCGAGGGGGCAAGACGCCCATAATTGCAAGCGGGTGCAAGCGAGATAAAAAGAAAGGGAGCCGGTCAGGCTCCCTTTGATGCAGTGATTGCAGCTATATCGCTATACGTGGTGTTGATACGCAAGCTGGGCCATCAGGGCCACAGGCAGCTGACCCCATTATCCGACCTTAGCGGTTGGTCGCGGCCTTCATCCCTTCCACAAACTCCTTCAGACGGGTGAGCATATGTTCCGGGTTCTGGTGGTGGGTCTCGATGATCTTCACCACGGCGGAGCCGGAGATGGCACCGGCGGCGCCAGCCTTGATCGCTTCACGCACCTGAGCAGGTTCGCTGATGCCAAAGCCGAGCAGGGCGGGGGGGGCGTTGAACTCGCGCAGGGTATTGATCAGCCCCTCCACCGGCATGCCGGCCTTGGTCTCGGCACCGGTGACGCCGGCGCGGCTCACCAGATAGGTGTAACCATTGCCGAGCTCCGCCACCTGTTTCAGGGTCTCGGCGTCGCCATTGGGCGGGGCGATAAAGATGCTGTCGATACCGAACTTGTCGGCGGCCGCCTTGTAGGGGGCGCACATCTGCACCGGCACGTCGGCAACCAGCACCGAATCCACGCCCGCCTGCTGGCACTTCTCGTAGAAGCCGTCGATTTTGCGCACATAGACGAGATTCGCGTAGACCAGCAGGCCAATGGGCAGCTGCGGGTACTTGGCGCGGATGCGGCCAAGCAGCTCGAAGCAGTCGTCCGGGGTGGTGTGGCTGGCAAAGGCGCGCAGGGCGGCGCCCTGAATGGTGGGGCCGTCCGCGACCGGATCGGAGAAGGGAATGCCGAGTTCGAGGGCATCGGCGCCCCCTTCTACCAGCGCATCGACGATGGCTAGCGACAATTCGGGGGTGGGGTCACCCAGCATCACGAACGGCACAAAGGCGCCCTGATTAGCCTCGTCCAGACGGGAGAAGAGTTGTGCGTAACGGTTCATGACAAGGTTCCTTCTTTCTCAAAAATGTCTGCGACGGTGAAGATATCTTTGTCGCCACGGCCGGAGAGGTTGACGATGAGCACCTGCTCTTTTTCCGGTTCACTGCGGGCCATCTTGAGGGCGTGGGCCAGTGCGTGGGAGGACTCCAGCGCGGGTATGATGCCTTCGGATTTGGCCAGCTCCTGGAAGGCATCCAGCGCCTCCTTGTCGGTCACCGAGGGGTACTCGGCGCGGCCGATGGTGGCCAGATGGGCGTGCTGCGGGCCGACGGAGGGGAAGTCGAGCCCCGCCGAGACGGAGTAGGACTCCTGAATTTGCCCCTGATTGTCCTGCATCAGATAGGAGTGCATGCCAAAGAAGACCCCCTTGCTGCCGTGACCGAGCGGCGCACCGTGCTCGCCACTTTCGATACCGTGGCCGCCCGGCTCGACGCCGATCAGGCGCACCGACGGCTCATCGATAAAATCGGCAAACATGCCGATGGCGTTGGAACCGCCGCCGACGCAGGCGATCACTGCGTCGGGCAGTCGCTCCTCCTTCTCGAAGCACTGGGCCTTGGCCTCTTCGCCGATCATCTTCTGGAACTCCCGCACGATGGTGGGGAAGGGGTGCGGGCCGGCGGCGGTCCCGAGCAGGTAGTGGGCCGACTCGTAGTTGGCAGCCCAGTCGCGCAGCGCCTCGTTGCAGGCATCTTTCAGGGTGCTGGAGCCGGAGTGCACCGGGATCACGGTGGCGCCCATCAGCTTCATGCGAAAGACGTTGGGCTTCTGGCGCTCGCAATCCTTGGCGCCCATATAGACCCGGCACTTGAGGCCGAGCAGGGCGCAGGCCAGCGCAGTGGCCACTCCATGCTGACCAGCACCGGTCTCGGCGATGATCTCGCTCTTGCCCATCCGTTTGGCCAGCAGCGCCTGACCCAGCACCTGGTTGGTCTTGTGGGCGCCGCCGTGCAGCAGATCTTCACGCTTCAGATAGAGTCGGGTCTTGGTGCCCTTGGTCAGATTGCGGGTCAGGGTGAGTGGCGTCGGGCGACCGGCATACTCGGTCAGCAGGGACTGAAACTCGGCGATAAAGGCCGGATCATCCTTGGCATCGACGAAGGCTTTCTCCAGCTGGAGCAGGGCCGGGATAAGGATTTGGGGTACATACATACCGCCAAATTCACCGAAAAACGGGTTGAGCAGGGTCATGGCTTCTTCCTTGTATTAGCTAAATCGAAACATCAAAAAGGGTTGCGTTACAGGTTGCGCAGTGCGCCGAAGGCGGCTGCAATCTTGTGCGCATCCTTCTGGCCCGGGGCACTCTCCACCCCGGAGTTGAAATCAAGTCCGAGGCAGCCCACTTGCGCCGCCTGCAGGGCGTTGTCGGGATTAAGGCCCCCCGCCAGCATCAGCTTGGCTTTATCGAGATGGGCCAGCAGGGCCCAGTCGAACGCCTGACCGGTACCGCCGCTCTGGCTGCCTACTTTGGTATCCAGCAGCAGGCGATCCGCCGGGTAGTCGAGGGCGGGCAGCGGCTCGCCACTTGTGATGCCAATTGCTTTCCAGATCTGGCAGCCAGCGGGCAGCAGCGGACGCAGTTCTTCGATATAGGCGGCATCTTCATCCCCGTGCAGTTGCACGGCGGCGAGTCCCAGCGCATCCACCGTCTTGGCGATGGTGGCGGGCTGGGCGTTGCGAAATACCCCGACGTAGGAGAGCGGTGCGCCCGCCATCACGGCGCGGGCGGCGGGGATGTCTACATAGCGCGGGCTTTTCGCCACAAAAATCAGACCGCCAAACACCGCACCCGCCTGATGGGCTGCGGCGGCATCCTCGGCGCGGGTCAGGCCGCACACCTTGTTCTGGCCCAGTACCAGCTTGCGCACTGCGGCTTCCAGATCCGGCTCGGCCATCAATGACGAGCCCACCAGAAAGCCCTTGGCGTGGTGGCGCAGATCCGCCACCTGAGCGCGGTGATTGATGCCGGACTCGCTGATCACCACCCGATCGCTCGGAATGTCTTTGGCCAGCTGTTTGGTGCGGGCGAGATCGACGCTCAAATCGCGCAGATCCCGGTTGTTGATGCCAATCACCGGCGCGCCCAGCGCGATGGCGCGGGTCAGCTCCTCCTCGTTGCTCACCTCGGTGAGTACGCCAAGGCCCAGCTCCTTGGCGACCGCGAACAGGGCGCGATAGCCCTCGTCGGTGAGCACCGAGAGCATCAGCAGGATGGCATCCGCCTGATAGTGGCGGGCCAGATAGACCTGATAGGGGTCAATCATGAAATCCTTGCAGAGCACCGGCTGACTGACGCGGCTGCGCACCCGCGGCAAAAAGGCAAAATCCCCCTGAAAGAACTTCTCGTCGGTCAGCACCGAGATGGCGGTGGCGTATTTGCCATAGATGTCGGCGATCGCCTCCGGGCTGAAATCGTCGCGGATCAAGCCCTTGGAGGGGGAGGCCTTCTTGCACTCCAGAATAAAGCGGGTGGAGCCCGCCTTGAGCGCCCCGACGAAATCCCGATCGCTGGGGGTCAGCGTGCTCTGGAAGCTCTCCAGCGGCTGGGCCAGCTTGCGGGCGGCAACCCACTCCTGTTTGGCCGCCACGATCTTGCCGAGAATGGTCTGGCTGATGGAGGCAATGTTCAGAAAAGCATGGGGGGCAATAAGGTCTGACATCTCGTTATCCTTGCGAAACTGGCTCTTGCCCTGTGGGCGTTCTGAATGACTGCTGTGCGACATGGTGGCTGACATCATGCCTCCTGATGGCCCGCTTCCTGATGACTCAGGGTGGCGAGCTGAGCGGCCAGATCCGAAGCCTTGCCGCTCGCCAGCACTGCCAGCACCTCGGCCGCTGCGCTCTTGAGGTCTGTCGCCTTGCCCGCCATCAGCAGCAGCGGCGCCACATTGGCGGCAATGGCGGCGTTGTGAGCCGGAGTGCCACGCCCTTCCAGAATGGCGGCAGTGATGGCGCGGTTCTCTTCAGGCTCACCACCCTGAATGGCGCTGACCGGGTAGGTCTCCAGGCCAAAGTCAGCCGGGGTGAGCAGAAACTCGCGGATCTCGCCGTCACGGATTTGGGCCACCTGGGTCGGGCCGTGGATGGCAATCTCATCCAGCCCGGCGCCGTGCACCACCATACCGGTTTTCAGCCCCAGTGCCAGCAGGGTTTCTGCGATGGGGCGCACCAGCTCGGGGGCATAGACCCCCATCAACTGATAGGTGGGACGAGCGGGGTTGATAAGCGGCCCCAGCACGTTGAACAGGGTGCGGGTCTTGAGGGCTTGGCGCACCGGCATGGCATGGCGCACCCCGGCGTGGTACTGGGGGGCGAACAGGAAGCAGATGCCGAGCTCATCGAGGCAGCGGCGCGCCTGCGCCGGGCTCATGTCGAGCTTGATGCCCATTTTGTCGAGCAGATCGCTCGAACCCGACTTGCTCGAGACCGAGCGGTTGCCGTGCTTGGCCACTTTCAGGCCGCAGGCGGCGGCGACCAGTGCCGAAGTGGTGGAGACGTTGATGGTGTTGAGGCCATCGCCACCGGTGCCGACGATGTCGCAAAATTCATAGTCCGGACGCGGGAAGTCACGTGCTTCGGCCAAGAGGGCCTCGGCGGCGCCAGCGATCTCCTCCGGGGTCTCCCCCTTGATCTTGAGGGCAGTCAGCAGGCTTGCGAGCACGATGGGGTCCACTTCGCCACGTACCACCTGACCGAAGGCGTCGCGGGTACTTTCACGGCTCAGAGACTGACCCTGATAGAGGGTGTTGAGATGTTGATGCATGTTGGTCTCCTTACCGCACACTGCTTTCTGGACGGGTGATATGGGCGAGCGCCTGAGTCAGCAGACGAGCCCCTTCCGAGGTCATGATGGATTCCGGGTGGAACTGGAAGCCCAGTACCCGCTCATCCTGCTGCTCGATGGCCATGGGCATCCCCTGATAGTGGGCAATCACCGTCAGCTCTTCCGGTACATAGGTGGCGACCAGCGAGTGGTAACGGGCCACCGGCAGCGGGCTCGGCAGACCGGCGAAGGCGCCGTGGCCGTTGTGCTCAATCAGCGAACGCTTGCCGTGGACGATCTCGCCCGCCGCGCCGACGGTGCCACCGTAGGCTTCGCACAGGGCCTGATGACCGAGGCAGATACCGAGGATGGGCACCTGACCACGAGCCAGCTTGATGAGGTCTATCAGGCAGCCCGCCTCGTGGGGGGCGCCCGGCCCCGGCGAGAGCACCAGTACGGCGTCCCCTTCACAGGCGGCAATTTCGCTCATGATGCGGCTGGCCGGCAGGCTGTTGCGGTAGATCCGCACCGGATAGCCGAGGGAGCGGAACTGGTCGACGAGGTTGTAGGTAAAGGAGTCGAAGTTATCGAGCAGGAAGATATTGGTGGCTGTTGATCCGGTACTCATTGGCTCACGTCCTTATGTTGCTCCTGCTGGGCGCTCAGGGCTTGCAGGGAGGTGCCATGGCTGGCGGCGATGGCGGCCAGCACGGCGGCCGCCTTGGCGCGGGTTTCGTCCGCTTCGGCTTGCGGCTTGGAGTCATAGACCACCCCGGCACCGGCCTGCACATGGGCCACGCCATCTTTGACAAACGCCGAGCGGATGACGATGCAGGTATCCATCTCGCCGGCACCGTTGATGTAGCCGACCGCGCCGCCGTAGCTGCCGCGGCGCTTGCCTTCCACCATGCGAATAAGCTCGCTGGCGCGGATCTTGGGGGCGCCGGTGAGGGTGCCCATGTTCATGCAGGCCTGATAGGCGTGCAGGGCGTCAAGGTCAGAGCGCAGGGTGCCGACTACCTTGGAGACCAGATGCATCACGTGGCTGTAGCGATCCACTTTCAGCAGCTCCTTGACGTAGCGGGTGCCGGGCTCCGAGATGCGGGCGATGTCGTTGCGGCCCAGATCCACCAGCATCAGGTGCTCGGCCACCTCTTTTTCGTCCTGACGCAGTTCCAGCTCGATGCGGCCGTCGAGATCGCGGTTGATGCTGCCATCAGGGTTGAAGCCGCGGCGGCGGGTACCGGCGATGGGGTACATCTCCACATCGCGGCTGGCGGCGCAGAATTTCACCGCGCTCTCGGGGGAGGCGCCAAACAGGGTGAAGCCCTCATCCTGCACGTAGAACATGTAGGGGCTGGGATTGGTCTGCTTGAGGCGGCGATAGGCGGCCAGGGGGCTCGGGCAGGGCAGGGAGAAGCAGCGGGACGGCACCACCTGGAAGATATCGCCACGGCGGATAAAGCCCTTGAGCTTCTCCACCTCGGCGCAGAACTGTTTGTCGCTCTTGTCCACGCTCATGCCACCGGTCAGGGGCTGGGTGGTCAGTTCGGCGCAGAGGGGTTGCTGGCAAATCTGTTTGAAGTCGATGAGTCGTTCGGTCAGGCGGGTGTATCTGTCTTCCACCTGGCTTTCGTCGCTGTCGCCGCCAAAGATGCAGGCGAGCAGTTGAGTGGTGCGTTCGATATGGTCGATGGTGATGAGGGTCTCGGCCACATAGAAGCAGTAGTCGGGGCAGCTGTTGCTCCCCTCCGGCACGTCGGGCAGATCTTCAAATGAGGCGATGAGGTCATAGGCAAAGCTGCCCGCCATAAAGAGCGCTTCTTTGCCGAGCTGGCAATCAAGCTCCCGCTGCAGGGTGCGCAACACGTCCAGCACGCTGCTCCCCTTGAGGCGGGAATCTTCGTCCTGCTCCCGATCGGAGGCCGGGAAGTCGAGCTGCAGCTCGCCATCTACCAGCGAGCGGGCAACCACCGCAGGCAGCCGCTCAGCCAGCAGACTCTGCAACTGGGCTCCGTTGTCGTTCAGGCTGCGCACCCGCACGGTGTGGCCACGGCACTCGATGCGCAGGCAGGCATCGACCAGCAGCAGGCTCTGTTTACCTGCCTTGGAGTCGATCTCCACCGATTCCAGCAGCAGGTTGTTGGGGCGACCCTGACAGAGGCGGGTATAGAGCGCCAGCGGATCGGCCACATAGGAGGCGTTGAGCTTCAGGGTATCGAATTCACCCAGAGGAAGGCGATGTGTGGCTGTCATAGTGCGTTCCCTTGCGTGTGATGCTGTTTACCGATGTTCATGACGTTGAATTCCTTAGAAATTTAATTGGTCCGGGGTGGCTGGTTCAGGGGCGCCATCGCCAGCTCAGCTTGCTTGTCTGAATTCTCGGTTTCATCACAGGTCCATTTGCCGGATAATAAAAAAGCCCGCTGGGGTCAGCGGGCTTTTTCTTTGGGTTCTTAATTTGCTGTCAGATTACAGGTACAGCAACGACCACACGCCCGCATGTCAGGGAGTGTGCCACCACCAGATGGTCAGGATGGAAGTCGTTTGCATGATAAAGTCCTGTAAAAAGATGTTTGCAATGAAGTGCCTACAGAAAACGATAAAGCCGCGGCCAAGTCAAGTCGCTTTTTAGCCTTCTTTCACCGATTTGCCATGAATGGTGACCTGACCACGAGAGCGGAATAACCTGATGAGATTCGATCTTCACTGCCATACCACTGCCTCCGACGGGGTGCTGAGCCCAGCCGAACTGGTGCGTCGCGCCGCCGAAAAACAGGTCGAGGTGTTAGCGGTTACTGACCACGATACCCTTGCCGGACTTGATGAGGTGCGCCGCACCATCGACGCCGAGCAACTGCCGCTGCGACTGGTGAGCGGGGTCGAGATCTCCACCGGCTGGGAGCATCACGAAATTCATATCGTGGCGCTGGGGGTGGATGAAAAAAATCCGCAACTGACCGACTTTCTGGCCGGTCAGCTGGCCCGTCGCGAGGCGCGCGCGCTGGAAATCGGGCGTCGTCTGGAGAAGTGCCTCATCCCCGGCACCTATGAAGAAGCCAAGGCGCTCGCCGGTGACGCCGCCGTGACCCGCGCCCACTTTGCCCGAGTGCTGGTGGCACGCGGGGTGGCCGACAATATGCAGAAGGTATTCAAAAAGTACCTGAGCCGTGGCAATAAAGGGTATGCCCCGGCCGAGTGGCCCGAGATGAGCGAAGCTATCGCGGCCATTCATGCCGCCGGTGGGCTGGCGGTGCTGGCCCACCCCAGCCGTTACGATCTCACCGCCAAGTGGATCAAGCGGCTGCTGGTGGCCTTCAAGGCGGCAGGTGGGGATGCCATGGAGGTTTCGCTGCCCCAGCAGAGCCCACAGGAGCGGGCCAATCTGGGCCAGTGGGCCAAGGAGCACGACCTCTATATCTCGGTGGGATCGGATTTTCACTTCCCCTCCAACTGGACCGAGCTGGGCCGCCACCTCTGGCTGCCCAAAGAGGGAATGCCCGTCTGGCTGGCCTATCCCGGTCACTTTGGGCTCACCACCGAACAACATGCCGAGCTGCTGGCGAGTCGCTAACGGCGCCAGCGAAGCAGCCACAAACAGGTTTAAGGTAGTGTCATGGGTCTTTGGCCCGTGACCATACGAGCGGGCAGGTATTGCTGCCCCCATTGCGAGAACAAGCTATGAGTCAGCATTTTTACGTACATCCTGAAAACCCCCAGGCCCGTCTGATCGGTCAGGCGGTACAGATCATCCAGAACGGCGGCGTCATCGTCTATCCGACCGACTCCGGCTATGCGCTGGGCTGCCAGATGGGTGACAAGGGCGCGCTGGAGCGCATCTGCCGCATCCGTCGCCTCGATGCCAACCACGACTTCACCCTGGTGTGCCGCGATCTCTCCGAGATCTCCACCTACGCCAAGGTCGACAACAGCGCGTTTCGCCTGATCAAGAACAACACCCCGGGCGCCTACACCTTCATCTTCAAGGCGACCAAAGAGGTGCCGCGCCGCCTGATGAACGAGAAGAAGAAGAGCATCGGCATCCGGGTGCCGGACAACAAGATTGCCCAGGCGCTCTTGGAAGCCCTCGGCGAGCCGCTGCTCTCCACCACATTGATCCTGCCGGAGTCCGAGATGGCCGAGTTTGACCCGGAAGAGATCTTCGACAAGCTGGGCAAGCAGATTGATCTGGTGGTCAACGGTGGTTATCTGGGCGAGCAGCCCACCACAGTGGTCGATTTCTCTGACGACGAGCCGGTATTGCGTCGTCGCGGCGCCGGAGATCCAACCCCGTTTGAGTGATGTCGCTGAACCGGTGACAGTCCCCTCCGCCGAGACGGGGACTGGCGCCGCGCTACCCATCGCGAAAGTCCTGGGGCAGCCCTATCACGAGCTGCCCCAGGATCTGTTCATCCCGCCCGATGCGCTGGAGGTGTTCCTCGATACCTTCGAGGGGCCGCTCGATCTGCTGCTCTATCTCATCCGGCGCCAGCAGCTCGATATCCTCAATCTGCCGATCCTGCAGATCACCGCCCAGTACATGGAGTACGTGGAGCTGATGCAGGGGCTCAACCTTGAGCTGGCGGCTGAATATCTGCTGATGGCGGCCTGGCTCGCGGAGATAAAATCCCGCCTGCTGCTGCCCAAGGCGCCGGAGCTGGAGGATGAAGAGGAGGGGGAAGACCCGCGGGTGACCCTTATTCGCCGCCTGCAGGAGTACGAGCGTTACAAGGTAGGTGCAGAGAGGGTCAATGAGCTGCCACGGGTGGAGCGGGAGATTTATATCGCCACCGCCTTTCCCCCCGATTTTGGCGCCCTCAAGCCACTGGCGCCCGATGTTTCGCTGGTTGAGCTCGCCCTTTACATGCAAAGTGTGGTAAAACGCGCGACTCATTTCGAACATCACCAGATCCGCCGCGAACAGATCCCGACCCGGGTGCGCATGGCGGAGATCCTCGCCATGCTCACGCTGGGCCAGACCCTGCGCCTTGAGCAGGTGCTGCGTGCCGAAGAGGGACGCATGGGGGTACTGGTGACGTTTCTGGCCCTGCTGGAGCTGTGCAAGGAGCAACTGATCTGGATCCTGCAGGCAGAACCGCTGGGACCAATTCATTTCGCATTGGCCGAGCAGAGCGAGGAGGGCAACCGTGGCGCTGCCCACTGAACGACTCAAGACCCTGATCGAAGCGGCGCTGTTTGTGGCCGGTCGTCCGCTTAATGTCAGCGAGCTGAAAAGCAGCGTGCTGGCGGATTATCCGGTGACCAGTCGCTATGTTCAGCTGCTGTTGGCCGAGATCAGGCAAGATTACAGCTCGCGAGGCGTCGAGCTCAAGGAGGTCGCCTCCGGCTGGCGCTTTCAGGCGCGTCAGGAGTATGCCGAAGAGCTCTCGCGGCTCTGGAGCGAGCGGGCGCCGCGTTATTCGCGCGCCGTGATGGAGACGCTGACCCTGATTGCCTATCGCCAACCCATCACCCGGGCCGAGATAGAAGCGATCCGTGGGGTGGCGGTGTCGAGCCAGATAGTGAATACCCTGAAAGAGCGTGGCTGGGTGCGCAGCATCGGCCACAAAGAGGTGGCCGGTCGCCCCGAGCTGCTCGCCACCACCAGAGAGTTTCTGGATTACTTTAATCTGCAGAGTCTGGAGCAGCTCCCCGAGCTTGATCCGGAGCTGCAACCCCTGTTGCCCTCTGCGGTGGACGGGGAGAGCTATGCCCGGTGAATGGTGCCCAAGCGTGCCTATGTCACCGAGATATACATTTTTCAACTGTGGCGAGTGCTCCAACCGGCGTTTGTTACAGTTAACCCCGTTGCCCCTATTACCTGTGGGCAGCGATCAACAATCAGGTAACCCCGATGAGTGAAAAACTGCAAAAAGTGTTGGCCCGCGCGGGTCACGGCTCCCGTCGTGAGATGGAGGCCCTGATCACCGCAGGTCGGGTCAGTGTGGATGGCAAGGTCGCCACACTGGGGGATCGCGTCGAAGTGAACGCCGTGATCCGGGTGGATGGTCACCAGGTCAAGACCCGTGCCGCAGAGGAAGTGATCTGCCGCGTACTGGCTTACCACAAGCCGGAAGGGGAGATGTGTACCCGTCACGATCCGGAAGGTCGTCCCACCGTGTTTGATCGTCTGCCCAAGATGGAAGGTGCCCGCTGGATCGCGGTCGGCCGCCTCGACGTCAACACCTCCGGTCTGCTGCTGTTCACCACCGATGGTGAGCTGGCCAACCGCCTGATGCACCCGAGCCACGAAGTAGAGCGGGAATACGCGGTCCGTGTCTTTGGCGAAATCACCGAAGCCATGCTGCAGCGTCTGCGCAAGGGCGTGCAGCTGGAAGATGGCACAGCCAAGTTCAACAAGATCAAACCGGCTGGCGGTGAGGGTCTGAACCAGTGGTTCAACGTCACCCTGACCGAAGGACGCAACCGTGAAGTGCGCCGCCTGTGGGAATCCCAGGAAGTGCAGGTGAGCCGCCTGATGCGGATCCGCTACGGAGACGTCAAGCTGGACCGCGGCATCCCGCGCGGCGGCTGGCAAGAGCTGAAACTGCCGGAAGTGAACTACCTGCGCGGTCTGGTCAACCTGCCGCCGGAGACCGAATCCAAGGTCGATCTGCAGCAGGATGGCAAAACCAGCCGTCACAAGCAGGCCGCCCAGATCCGTCGCGCCGTACAGCGTCACAAAGAGATGCAGGGCAAAGAGCCCCGTGCCCGCGCCACCACCGCCCGTCGCAAGCCGCAAGCCTCTACCCGCAACTCCGGTACCGGCAGCAAGTAAGCCGACAACCCGTTGCGAACTGCGCGCCGTTCAAGTGCGCAGTCGGCCAAGCAAAGGCCCGCACCAACTGGTGCGGGCCTTTTTGTATCAACCCCCCTGGCTGGTAAAAGGGGGGTTGAGGGGCATTTCTGTCTTCTGCTTGCCCGCAGACGCGCCGCTGCGGTTGCTCTGCTCCGGTGAGCTTGTTAGCCTGTGCGGCTCTGATAGAGGAGTGAACAATGAGCAAGGTACTTGATGAGCTGCTGGCGTTGCTGGCGCTGGAAAAAATCGAGGAGGGCCTGTTTCGGGGCCAGAGCCAGGATCTCGGTCTGCGGGCCGTGTTTGGCGGACAGGTAATGGGGCAGGCCTTGTCAGCTGCCAAGCAGACGGTCGAGACCGGCCGTCAGGTTCACAGTTTTCACTCCTACTTCCTGCGTCCGGGGGATGTGACCCGTCCCATCGTCTATGACGTGGAGAATATCCGTGACGGCCAGACCGTCTCCACCCGCCGGGTCAAGGCGATTCAGGGCGGCAAGCCCATCTTCTATCTCAACGCCTCGTTTCAGGTGCCGGCCGATGGCTTCGAGCATCAGGCGCAGATGCCCACCGGCATCACCCCGCCGGAGGAGCTCAAGAGCGAGCTGGAGCTGGTGCGCCCCTACGAGAACCTGATCCCGGCCTCCCTGCGGGACAAGATCCTCTGTGAGCAGCCCATCGAGATGCGCCCTGTGACCCTGGTCGACCCTATTCGGCCGACGGTGCAGGATCCGGTGCGCCACGTCTGGTTCAAGGCCAACGGTCAGATGCCGGACGATCTGCGGGTGCACAAATACCTGCTGGCCTACGCCTCCGACTTCAACTTCCTGCTCACCTCGCTGCAGCCCCACGGGGTGTCCTACTGGGAGCCGGACATGCAGGTGGCCACCATCGACCACTCCATGTGGTTCCACCGGGATTTCCGCTTCGACGACTGGCTGCTCTACGTGGTAGACAGCCCGAGCGCCAG
The DNA here is from genome assembly GCF_051919525.1 of Aeromonas sp. 6P. Classification (NCBI taxonomy): domain Bacteria; kingdom Pseudomonadati; phylum Pseudomonadota; class Gammaproteobacteria; order Aeromonadales; family Aeromonadaceae; genus Aeromonas; species Aeromonas sp. 6P. Next base: position 1,298,285 of record NZ_JBQBEO010000002.1, read on the forward strand.
CAGCGGCCGCGGTCTGGTGCGCGGTCAGTTCTTTACCCGCGATGGAGTGCTGGTGGCGAGCACCATGCAGGAGGGGGTGATCCGCCGTCGCGGCAGTTAAGGCGCAAAGCGGATAGCAAAACGGGGTGGCTTGGGCCACCCCGTTTTCGTTGCTGCGATGTGCGTGGGCGCTGCGGGATCAGCCGCCGCGCTGGTACTTGAAGCGCTTCTTGCGCCGGTAGGGATAGACATCCTCGAACACCCCCACCTTGATGTTGCTCTGCAGCATCTTCCAGTAGTTGGCGTCGAACATCTCCTTGTGCAGCTGCAGCATGATCTCCCGCACCTGCGGCTTTTGCAGCAGGAAGGTGGCGAACTCCTCGGGGAAGATGTCGTTGGGGGCCACCGAGTACCAGGGCTCGGCACTCCACTCATCCTCGGGGTAGCGCGGCGGCGGGATCTGGCGGAAGTTGCACTCCGTCATGTAGCAGATCTCGTCGTAGTCGTAGAAAACCACCCGGCCGTGACGGGTGACGCCAAAATTCTTGAACAGCATGTCCCCCGGGAAGATGTTGGCCGCCGCCAGCTGCTTGATGGCGTTGCCGTACTCCTCCAGTGCGAGCCGGGTCTGCTGCTCGTCCGCCTTGTCCAGATAGAGGTTGAGGGGGATCATCTTGCGCTCGGTGTAGAGGTGCTTGATCACCAGCTTGTCGTCGCTGATGGTGAGCGCCGACGGCGCTACCACCTTGAGCTCGGCAAGGAGTTCGGGCGAGATGCGATCCAGCGGAAACTCGAAGTTGGTGAACTCCTGGGTATCGGCCATGCGGCCAACCCGGTCGTGCTGTTTTACCAGCCGGTATTTCGCCTTCACCTGCTCGTGACTCACATCCTTGGGCGGCGTGAACTCGTCTTTTATCACCTTGAACACCACATCGTAGGAGGGGAGGGTGAACACGCTCATCACCATCCCCTTGATGCCGGGGGCGATGATGAACTGATCCCGACTCTGTGCCAGATGGTGGCGGTAGTGGCGATAGAGCTCGGTCTTGCCATGTTTTTGGCAGCCGATGGCGTTGTAGATCTCGTAATCGGGCTTGTGGGGCATGATCTGGCGCAGGAAGGCGACAAACAGTGCCGGTTCGCGGGCATAAACCATAAAGTAGGCACGGGCGAAGCCAAAGACTATGGAGGCGAGATCCGGCTCGAAGATGACGGTATCCACATAGATGCTGTGGCCGGTGCTGAGCAGGGGCAGGATAAAGGGGAAGACCTGATCCCGGGCCCGGATCAGCCCCACCAGATAGGCCCCCTTGTTGCGGTAGAACACCTCTTTGAGCAGCTCGATGGCAAAGGGCTTATCATGGATGATTTGCGGGCCGTTCTCCGCAAGATGGCGGTGGATGTCGACAATATCCCGCTGCTTGTCCTCGTAGGGTAGGGTGAAGCTGTAATCCCCCAAAAGCTGGCTCAAGGTCTGGGGCAAGTGGGCGAGATCGGTGCGATAGATCCGCAGCAGGGCGCTCAGGTCCGGTTTTTCGCCACGGCTGACAAAGGGGTGGATATAGAGGTTTTCGTCGCGGATATTGCGATGGCGAAAGATCCGGCGATAGACGGAGTTGAAGAAGGACTCCGCCACCTCGAAGTTGTCACAACGGGGTAGCAGGTCGCTGAAGGCGCTCTTGACCCGCTTGAGCAGCTCCTGAGTGGCGTGGTGCTCCCCCATCATCTGGCGGATGGAGCTGGCGGTGGCCCCCACATGGTGGTCATAGAGGCGAATTCGCTCGCGTCCGGCGAGCTGCACCCCCAGCCAGTCACTGTTCTCGAAGCGGCTCTTGCTGCCCTGGGTTATCTCGAGAAACCGGCTGTAAAACGACTCGAAGCGTTGCAAGATAGTCTCGGCGACGGCCTGTTCCAATGGCTGCTGCATCTCTCTCTTCCTTGTGATCTGTCGGGCCGATAGCGCGAAGGATTGGGTGTAATTTGTTCACACGTCAGGCCACTATCGCAACATTCAAACGTCTGTTCAAGTGGCAATTTTCGGGGATAAACGGTAGATTGCGCCCCTGTTTTGGTGATGGTTTAGCGACTGTTTGCTGTCTGTTTGAGAGGCCGTCCGGCCTGTGAGGAAACCCGATGAAGCTCTATTTTGTCCTGGTGGCACCTGCCCGACCTGCGAACGTGGGGGCGGCTGCCCGCGCCATGAAAACCATGGGATTCGATGCCATGCGACTGGTGGCGAGCCGGGTACACGAAGAGGAGGAGGCGAGCTGGGTAGCTCACGGCGCGCAGGAGATCCTGACTCAGGCTGAGGCGTTCGATACCCTGCCCGAGGCGCTGGCCGACATGGATCTGGTGATCGCCACCACTGCCCGTGAGCGCGGTCGCTACCAGCACTACCTCACGCCGGGGGAGATCCGCGAGCAGATCCGCGCCAAGCCTTCCCTCAACAAGGTGGCCATCGTCTTTGGCTGCGAGGAGTCGGGACTTTCCAACGAGCAGCTGGCCGAGGTCGACCTCATCAGCTATCTGCCCCTCAAGGTGAGCTACCCCTCCCTTAATCTGGGGCAGGCGATCATGCTCTACGCCTACGAGATGAGTCAGCTGATGGATGAGCTGAACGCCGACGGCGCCACTGCGGTAGCAGAAAATTTTGATAACACCGGGCAGGTTCGTGTGCTGAAAAGCAAAACAGCAGAATTGCTGGGTGAACTCGGAGTTTCGCGGGATGAAAAACTGCATCAATGGGTGATGGACCGGGTGCCCATGCTGCCGCAGCGGGATTTGAACATGCTCCACCTGCTCTGCAAAGACCTTGCGCGCAAACTTGGCAAAGAGGTTTAAGTTGACAGCCCATCGCCCGCCGCGGTATTGCTAAAAGCCAGCTTCGTCAACGAGTGTTCGTCATGCAGTTATTCACCAACGTCATCACCACCACCATTATTACCGGTACCACCACAGGTGGCACTGGGGCCGGTTGATGCGCTGACGAACAAGCACAGAAATCAGAAAAGGCCCGTACCCACCCAGTACGGGCCTTTTTGTTGGACTGGTTTTTAGATTGAATTTCATAGATTTACAGGGAGAGAAAGCGATGAGAGTGTTGAAATTTGGCGGGTCTTCACTGGCCGATGCAGAGCGTTTTTTACGGGTGGCCGATATCGCGGTCAACACCCACGGCCAATCTCAGGTAGCCCTGGTGCTCTCTGCACCTGCCAAGGTGACCAATCATCTGGTGGCGCTGGTGGAACAGACCAGTCGCGGCATGGATGCCAGTTCCACCCTGTTTGAAGTCAACGGTATCTTCTCCCGCCTGCTGGCCGGGTTGAAGGCAGCCTATCCGGCGCTCGATGACAAGGCGCTGCTGGCCCGTCTCACCGCCGAGCTGGATCAGGTGGAGCGGCTGATGCAGGGCATCCGTCTGCTGGGCCTCTGCCCGGACAACGTGCAGGCGCGCATTCTGAGCCGTGGCGAGAACCTCTCCATCGCCTTTATGCACGAGCTGCTGCGGGTGCGCGGTCTGGATCTGGAGCTGATCGTGCCGGAAGAGCTGCTGGTGACCGACGGCGGCTATCTGGAAGCCCATGTCGATATCGAAGCCTCCCGCCTGCGCTTTGCCGCCAAGGGGCTGCGTAGCGACTGTCTTTACCTGATGCCGGGCTTTACCGGTGGCAGCGACAAGGGCGAGACAGTGCTGCTGGGTCGTAACGGGTCGGATTACTCCGCAGCCGTCCTGGCCGCCTGCGTCGATGCCGAGTGCTGCGAGATCTGGACTGACGTCGAGGGCTGCTACAGCTGCGACCCCCGTCTGGTACCGGATGCCTATCTGCTGAAAACCCTCTCCTACAAGGAGGCGATGGAGCTCTCCTACTTCGGTGCCAAGGTGCTGCACCCGAAAACCATCGCGCCGGTGGCCCAGTTCCATATTCCCTGCCTCATCAAGAACAGCTTCAACCCGCAGGGGCCGGGCACCCTGATCGGCCCCGAGAGCGGCGACGATGACCTGAAAGTGAAGGCCATCTCGGATCTCTCCGGCATGTGCATGTTCAACGTCTCCGGTCCCGGCATGAAGGGGATGGTCGGCATGGCCGGTCGCATCTTCTCCGCCGTCTCCCGCGCCGGGGTCAGTATCGTGCTGATCACCCAGTCATCTTCCGAGTACAGCGTCAGCTTCTGTATCCACAGCTACGACAGCGAGAAGACCCGCAAGGTGCTGGAGCGCGAGTTCGAGCTCGAATTCAAAAACCAGCTGCTGGAGCCGCTGGATATCATCAGCGATCTGGCGATCATCTCCCTGATCGGTGACGGCATGCGCACCAGCAAGGGGATGGCGGCCCGCTTCTTCACCTCGCTGGCGCAAGCCTCCATCAATATCGTCGCCATTGCGCAGGGGTCGAGCGAGCGCTCCATCTCGGCGGTGGTGCGGGATCGCAAGGTGGCGGAAGCCATCAAGGCGTGCCACCAGAACTTCTTTGGCAGCCAGCAGTTTATCGATCTGTTTGTTGTTGGGGTCGGTGGCGTCGGTGCCGCGCTGGTGGATCAGATCGCCCGCCAGCAACCGGTTCTGGCCGAACAGGGCACTGGCCTGCGGGTGGTCGGCATCGCCAACAGCCGCCAGATGGCGGTCAACAAGGATGGCCTGAACCTCACCAACTGGCGTGAACAGCTGGTGGAAGCCCGTGACAGCTTCTCGCTGGAAGGGGTGAAAAAGCTGGTGGAGGATAGCCACATCATCAACCCGGTGATCGTCGACTGCACCTCCTCCGAGGCGGTGGCCGTCCAGTATGCCGACTTCCTGGCCGCCGGTTTCCATGTGGTGACTCCGAACAAGAAGGCCAACACCGGCTCGCTCGATTACTACAAGGCGCTGCGCCGCACCGCCCGCCAGACTCGCCGCAAGTTCCTGTATGAAACCAACGTGGGCGCGGGCCTGCCGGTTATCGAGAACCTGCAGAACCTTATCAAGGCCGGTGACAAGCTGCGCGCCTTCGACGGCATCCTCTCCGGTTCGCTCTCCTTTATCTTTGGCAAGCTGGATGAGGGGATGGCTTTCTCCGAGGCGACCCAAATCGCCCGCAGCAACGGCTTTACCGAGCCGGATCCCCGCGACGATCTCAACGGCATGGATGTGGCGCGCAAGCTGCTCATTCTGGCCCGCGAGGCGGGCATGGCGCTGGAGCTCTCCGATGTCGAAGTCGAGCAGGCGCTGCCGCCGGGCTTTGACGCCAGCGGCGATGTAGAAGCCTTTATGGCTCGCCTGCCGGAGGCTGACGGCTGGTTCCGCGACCAGTTCGCAGCCGCGCAAGCTCAGGGCAAGGTGCTGCGCTATGTGGGCTCCATCGAAGGTGGCAAGTGCAAGGTCGCCATCAAGGCGGTCGGCGCCGACGAGCCGCTGTTCAAGGTCAAAGACGGGGAGAACGCACTCGCCTTCTTCTCCACCTACTACCAGCCGATCCCGCTGGTGCTGCGTGGCTATGGCGCCGGTACCGAAGTGACTGCCGCTGGCGTCTTTGCCGACGTGCTGCGCACCCAGAACTGGAAGCAGGAGCTATAAGCATGAGTTCAGACATGTACCAGAGCAGTAGTGTGGTCGCCTATGCGCCCGCCTCCAGCGCTAACCTGAGCGTGGGATTCGATGTACTGGGGGCGGCGCTCGCCCCCGTGGATGGCTCCCTCTTGGGCGATCGGGTGCAGGTAAAAGCGGCTGATGTGCCGTTTGCGCTCTCCTCTGTGGGCCGTTACGCCCACAAGCTGCCGGACGATCCGAAAAAGAATATCCTCCATGACTGCTGGGTCGCCTATGGCGAGGCGCTGGAGAAGCGGGGCCTTAAACTCAAGCCGCTCGAAATGGTGCTGGAGAAGAACCTGCCGGTGGGCTCGGGTCTGGGTTCCAGCGCCTGCAGCGTGGTGGCGGCCCTTGAGGGGCTCAACGCCTTCCACGGCAAGCCGCTCAATGAGCACGACATGCTGCTGCTGATGGGGGAGATGGAAGGCAAGATCTCCGGCTCCGTTCACTACGACAACGTCGCCCCCTGTTATCTGGGCGGCATGCAGCTGGTGCTGGAAGAGCATGGCGTTATCAGCCAGGGCATTCCGGTGTTTGACGAGTGGTACTGGGTGGTCTGCTACCCGGGCACAGTGGTCTCCACAGCCGCGGCCCGCGCCATTCTGCCGGCCCAATATCGCCGTCAGGATTGCCTCACCTATGGCCGCCGCCTGGCTGCCTTTGTCCACGCCAGCTACACCGGGCAGGAGGGGCTGGCGGCGAGCGTATTGAAAGACGTGATTGCCGAGCCCTACCGCGCGGCGCTGATCGAAGGCTTTGCCGAGGTGCGGGCGCAGGCGGCCCAGAACGGAGCGCTGGCCACCGGCATCTCCGGCTCCGGTCCCACCGTATTTGTGGTGATGAAGGATCTGGCGCAGGCCGAGCGGATGAAAGATTGGATGGAAGCACATTTCGTGCAGAACGAAGATGGATTTGCCCGGGTCTGCAAACTGGACATGGCCGGGGCACGGGTAACAGGAAGCGAGCTATGAATCTCTACAACATCAAGGACAACAGCGAACAGGTGAGCTTCGCGCAGGCGGTGCGTCAGGGCTTGGGTCGCGAACAGGGGCTCTTCTTCCCCGAACAACTCGAACCGCTCGCCGATGTGGATGCCTTGCTCGATCTGCCGCTGGCCGAACGCTCTGCCCGCATCCTGAGCCACCTGCTGGGGGACGAAGTGCCCAAGCCTAAGGTGAGCGAGCTGATCAATGCCGCCTTCACCTTCCCGGCGCCGCTGGTCAAATTGAAAGACGGCACCTATGCCCTTGAGCTGTTCCACGGCCCGACCCTGGCATTCAAGGACTTCGGCGGCCGCTTTATGGCCCAGTGCCTCGCGGCCTTTAGAACCAACGACAAGATCACCATCCTCACCGCCACCTCCGGCGACACCGGCGCCGCCGTGGCCCACGCCTTCTACGGGCTGGAGGGGATCGAGGTGGTGATCCTCTATCCCAAGGGCAAGATCAGCCCCTTGCAGGAGAAGCTCTTCTGCACCCTCGGCGGCAATATCCGCACCATCGCCATTGATGGCGACTTCGATGCCTGTCAGGCGCTGGTAAAACAGGCCTTTGACGACGAGGCGCTGAAAAAGGCCATTGGCCTCAACTCTGCCAACTCCATCAATATCAGCCGTCTGCTGGCGCAGGTTTGCTACTACTTCGAAGCTGTGGCCCAGCTGCCCAAGGCCGATCGCGCCAAGGCGGTGATCAGCGTGCCGTCTGGCAACTTTGGCAACCTGACCGCAGGCCTTATCGCCAAGGCGCTGGGGCTGCCGGTGAAGCGCTTTATCGCTGCCACCAACGCCAACGATACCGTGCCGCGCTACCTGAAAAGCGGCCAGTGGGAGCCGCACCAGACAGTGGCAACCCTGTCGAATGCCATGGATGTGAGCCGCCCCAACAACTGGCCACGAGTGGAAGAGCTGTGCCGCCGCAAAGGCTGGGCGCTGGAGACCCTGGGTTCTGGCATGCGTGACGACGCCCAGACCCGCGCTGCCCTTAAACGGCTGCATCAGCTGGATTATCTGTGCGAACCCCACGGCGCCATTGCCTGGGATCTGCTGGGGGAACAGCTGGCTGAGGACGAAGTGGGTGTGTTCCTCTGCACCGCTCATCCCGCCAAGTTCAAGGAGTCGGTGGACGAGATCCTCAATCTCGATGTGCCGCTGCCCGGCCCGCTGGCCAAACACGCCGAGCTGCCGCTGCTCTCCGTGAATTTGCCTGCGGAGTTTGCCCGGTTAAGGGCGTTTTTGGTGGGCTAAGCCGCTTAGCTGAGATAACCGATAGAAATAAAAATCCCCCGGTAACGGGGGATTCTCAATTAGGGAAATATACCTTTGGATGAAATTAATAAAGCAATGTATTTGGATTCATGATTGGATATTGTGCTACCGCACAACCTTTTACGTGTTACTTGCTTTACTTAATTCACACCAAGCATTCTTCCCGATTTTAAAAACACTTATGATTGCGACAGTTACAGCTCCAGCGACCACTCCAATAGCCAAGTTAAACTGAGATGCTATAGCTGTCGCAATGATAGTTAATATGTTTTTAATGTTGATTTCAGCTTTGTTTCTTTCGGCCCTGTACTTAGCCGATTTTGTACAGAAGTAGTCATATACTTCGCTTTTGATACATTGCCACAGACTGTTGTTACTGGTTGTGTTTGCCCCTGTTTTGACGATAAAGCTACGGTTCCCAGTCTCTCCGGTTAACTGCATTCCTAGCTGCTCTAATTCATCGGGACTTTTTTTTAATGCTTCAACAACCGATGCTTTATTATATGCAGGCACTGTCTCATTTATAAACTCTTTAATGTCTATTTCAGAATAGTTCACTATAGTCCCTCAGCTTTTAATAGTTCAAGTGCATATTGAGCTGTAACCGCTAATCCTATTGAACTCTCACTTCCAATCTGATAATTCCCTAACATTAAGCCACCTTGTCCGCCAGCAGGACTAAAACGTCCACTTACTATCCCAATCACTTTGTTGGAAGCTAAATCAACTAAAGGTCCACCACTGTTGCTTTCATGTATCATTGCATCAATTTGATATTGATTTGTACCGTTTTCGTTCTGGACTTTTGAACTGATGATGCCACTTGTAATTTTCAATACATGGTTGCCAAAATTACCAAAAGGATAACCTAAACATGCTACAGAACTACCAACATCAGGAGTTACCCCTCTATGGAAAATATCAAAAGGTAAATGAACAGAGATATCATTAGGCAGTTTCAATAGCGCAATATCATTCGTTGAATCAAACTGAGCAATTGAAACTGTCACGCAGTTAGCTTTTTCAATTGTCATTTTGTTAAATGAATTGACATTGGTAGTAGGTATAACTGCAAGTTCATCTGTTAGATTGATTAAATGGGCACATGTCAAAACATAGCCTTTATTGTGGCAAAGAAAACCAGAACCAATCACTTCAAATGTGCCATTCGGATTATCTATTCGGTTTATTCTGACAATCATTAATGACCCACCGGCATGGGTTTTCCAAACATTTTTATACATCAGCACTCCTAGTTACGAATTGTATCAATCGTTTTTAAAAAACCACGCTACCGCCCGTGGATTACAGCTTCCAATATGCTCCATTAACCAGCGAGGGTAGCAACCCATCACTGATGAATAGGCACCGGATGGCTATGTTAAGCCAATCGAATCTGGCCACACCAGTCAAAAAATGACGTAAGTGTCAGTAATGACTGATTTTTTGCGCTGGCTCAATAAAAGGGTGTGGGCGGAGGCAGGATTCCCATGACCCTTGATTCTATTGGGGTTGGCGGGAAGGTAGGGGGCAGGCTTGCTGTTGGAGAAGGCTTTACGGGGACAATCCCGCCCTGCCAATCGGCGCTATAGTGCGGGCGATGGTTGCCCTCTGCTCCGTCTCCCAAGCTGGCGAGGCGGGGGATCTGCAGCAACAATCAGCTGTTGCCATCACAGCCATTTGCAACACATCGTCATGCAAATATGACCATGCAAACACATCACCAGATAGAGAGGATATTACCCATGAAGCGTACCATCCTGTTCGGCCTGCTCTGCGGCAGCGTGCTGCTGGCCAATCCGGTCTTTGCCAACGACACAGCCCAGTTGCAGTGCGAGGCGCAGGCCGCGGCCAAAAAGCTTAACGGCGCCGCCAAGACCAGCTTTGTCGGAAAGTGCGTGAAAGATGCCGCTGGCGCCGCGACCGGCGAGTGCGAGAAGGCGGCCTCCGACAAGAAGCTGGCCGGTGCGGCCAAGAACAGCTTTATCCAGAAGTGCGTGAAGACGGGCGCGGCGGTGGATCCGGCGGCCAAGTGCGAGAAGGCGGCAGCTGACAAGAAGCTGGCTGGCGCGGCCAAGAACAGCTTTGTCCAGAAGTGCGTGAAGGATAGCGCTGCCAAGTAAGGCATTTTCTCATCCGGTGTGTTTGCGGGGGGCCATCAGGCCCCCCGCGCTTTTTGGGGCGCACTGATGGCGCAACGCACAAGCCTTGTATCGGGGCGGTAATAGCGACACTATTGACTCCTTTTTGGGTTCCGCAGAGGCGCAGCCATGACCTGTCGTGACCGGACGAGGCGTTGGTGAGCCCCATTTTTGCGGGATTACGCGGGATAAGGGATCAAAGCAGGATGATGGAAGGACAACAATGGAGCTGGCTCAATGAGCCCGCCGAGTGGCACCAGACAGACGACGGCTTGCAGGTTGTCACAGACCAGCAGACCGATTTTTGGCGCAGCACCTGGTATGGCTTCGAGCGCCATAGCGGACATCTCTATGGCTGCGAGGTGGCGGGGGAGTTTACCTTTCAGGTCTGCGTCGAGGGGGAGTTCACTACCCTCTACGATCAGGCGGGGCTGATGCTGCTGCAAGACGAGGCGCACTGGCTGAAAGCGGGGATCGAGTACAACGATGCCCAGCCGATGATCGGCAGCGTGCTGACCAATCCGCGCTCTGACTGGGCCACCGGTATTTTCCCCGGCAATCCGCGCCGCTTCTGGCTGCGGCTGACCCGGCTGGCCGATTGCCTGCGTTTGCAATACTCCATCGATGGCAAGGTGTGGCCGCTGCTGCGCCTCGCCCCGTTCCCGCCAAGCGAACGCTGCTTTATCGGGGTGATGTGCTGCACGCCGGAGCGGCAGGGGCTGGCGGTGCGCTTCTCTGACCTGCGCCTCACGCCGCCCCTTGGCAAGGCGCTCCATGATTTGAGCTAGGTCAGCGGTTTTGCCTGCGATATTGAGCCAATAAAAAAGCGCCCGCAGGCGCTTTTTTCATTTGGCTGTTAGAGCCTCAATTAGCTGATCAGGCTGGCCCACAGGTCATATTCGTCGGATTCGTCGATCCGTACCTTGACCATGTCCCCCGGCTTGAGGCCGGTTTCGCCGTTGAGGTAGACCAGACCGTCGATCTCCGGTGCATCGGCAAAAGAGCGGCCAGTGGCGCCCTCTTCGTCCACCTCGTCGATGATGACGGTCAGCTCCTGACCCACTTTGCGGGCCAGCTTGCGGATGGAGACCTGCTGTTGCAGCTCCATAAAGCGCTGGAAGCGCTCTTCCTGTACGGCTTCCGGTACCGGATCCGGCAGCTCGTTGGCCAGCGCCCCTTCGACCGGGCTGTATTTGAAGCAGCCGACGCGATCCAGCTCCGCCTTGTCGATAAAGTCCAGCAGCATCTGGAAGTCTTCCTCGGTCTCGCCCGGGAAGCCGACGATAAAGGTGGAACGCAGGGTGATCTGCGGGCAGATCTCGCGCCACTTCTGGATCCGCTCCAGGGTACGTTCGACCGAACCCGGGCGCTTCATCAGTTTGAGGATGCGCGGGCTGGCGTGCTGCAGCGGGATGTCGAGGTAGGGCAGGATCTTGCCATCGCGCATCAGCGGGATGACGTCATCCACGTGCGGGTAGGGGTAGACGTAGTGCAGTCGCACCCAGATAGCGAGCTTGGCCAGCTCTTCGCACAGGGCGACCATGCTGGTCTTGACCGGCATACCGTCGTAGAAACCGGTGCGGTGCTTCACATCGACGCCGTAGGCGGAGGTGTCCTGGGAGATCACCAGCAGCTCTTTCACGCCCGCCTCTTTCAGGCGCTTGGCTTCGGCCAGCACGTCGCCGATGGGGCGGCTCACCAGATCCCCGCGCATGGAGGGGATGATGCAGAAGGTGCAGCGGTGGTTGCACCCTTCGGAAATCTTCAGATAGGCGTAGTGGCGCGGGGTCAGCTTGACGCCGTGGGCCGGAACCAGACTGGTGAAGGGGTTGTGCTGCGGCTTCTCCACATATTTGTGGACGTGTCCCAGCACCTCTTCATAGGCGTGGGGGCCGGTGATCTCGAGCACCTTGGGGTGGATCTCGCGGATCTGATTCTCTTTGGCGCCAAGGCAGCCGGTGACGATCACCTTGCCGTTCTCGGCCAGCGCTTCGCCGATCGCTTCCAGCGACTCTTGCACCGCGCTGTCGATAAAGCCGCAGGTGTTGACGACGACCAGCTCGGCATCGTCATAGCTGGGCACCACATCGTACCCTTCGGTACGCAGCTGGGTCAGGATGCGTTCTGAATCGACCAGGTTTTTGGGGCAACCCAAGCTCACAAAACCAATCCTTGGATGGTGAGACCTAATAATGCTGGAAGTCGCTTGTTGGACAGGTTGGTCGTCCGATGGCTGAACCCGCGTAGTTGCAGGTGTCAGGCTGTCTGAGCTAGGGTCAAAACGGTTGACGGTCATAGAGGATCGCTGGTCACTAATGCAAAAAAAGATTGCGGATTATACCTGATGAGCGGGAAAGAGGAAGAAGTGATGTGTGCATTTTTTAACCTGTGATATTAGATTTCAATGCGCGATATTTTGTGTCTTTTCTTGAGAGGTGATGACGATGCGATCATCAACAACAGTGTCCTCGGTCACGAGTTCTGACTCGAATTCCTCATGCCAGTGTCTACAGCCTACAGCATGAGGGGGAGATCTACACTAAACAGTTAGGCAGTGCCGATTTGCTTGCAACCTGCGTCATGGATCGCAGTCTGGTGCTGATCATCCTGCTGGTTGCCGCGAACTTCGCTGCCAGTACCAGGAGTTGCTCGTAAGCAGAGTAACTCTTGACTACACCGATACGGGCACAGGTAATTGTCGATCTGATAGTCTGTATTGAGCATGGGGTTTGTCAATAAGTAATAAGTCGACGGGGGGGATAGGTAAAAACCAGCATTGTTGGTTGTAATTTAGTCAAGGGAGGTGATTTTTAACTTCTTTTCACATCCCCCCACTTGAAAAATTCTAAAAATTGTCCATTTACTAATAATAAGAGAGGTAATAAAATTTTAGCGTTTCAACATTCCGCTGCTACGCAGCGAAGAGAAACCAGTTTTACTACCCCTCGCAGGCTTTTTATTGAAGAGAAAATATGAAAGTCTCTCTTGTATATTAAATTTTATTATGCATGGGGCATGCAATAAGTACGCTTATCACTGATAAGCAGAAAGCAGAAAGCAGAAAGCAGAAAGCAGAAAGCAGAAAGCAGAAAGCAGAAAGCAGAAAGCAGAAAGCAGAAAGCAGAAAGCAGAAAGCAGAAATGTGCCGATCTTCCTTACTTGCCAGTTGGTCAAAGAAGTGACATTCAATATAATTAATATGTTTACGTGGTCACGTTCTTCCTGCTTATTTTGACCAAACTCATCGGCTGACCATCATGTTCTCGGTGCCACACCATCACGGACTTTGGTCAAGTATCTTTTTATCATTGGAGTCTATCGTCATCTACACCGAATATGCGCAACCTTCATTTCGCGCTTGAGCAAGCGTATCTTGAGAAAGAACAAGACATCGCCATGGTGGTGGTATTATTACGGCAGTATGACTGCGAACCCTCGTTTCTCCTTGCTACTTCCTAGCCTGAAATATATAAGTGGAAATTAATAATAGAGAGTATGGATAGTTTATTTCTGATGAGGTGATTATTTTTTGATGGGGGTTGATATCTAGTGTTTTTGGATATAACCTTCCATTTAAATGTTTGCTAGTGGTTATATACCGTGTGTCGGCAATAGTGTTTGTGTTCAGAAAATGAACGGCGCTAAGTGATTGTGTCGTAGCTGGGCATCTGGTCTAGGCATGTCTGCTTTAATTTAATTCAACTGTACCGGTAGCGTACAAGTATAGTTGTGTATCTAGCATATATAGCCTCGTCATAGAATCAATTTTTGGAGATGTTATGGATTTAAGGTCGTCTGCACCAACACTATATCTGTATAGTCGTGTAAGTACGGATAAGCAGGCCGCCGGTAATAAAACTGGCGTACAACGTCAGACTGAGGGGGCTTTGGTTGATGCAACAAAGTTAAAATATAGTAACATGCCTGTTATCTATATGTCAGATAACGGAATGTCAGCCAGTAAGGGGGAAAACATTGAACATGGATGTCTGGGGAGGTTTATTGAACTAAGTCGTTCAGGTCATATTGCACCCGGCTCTGTATTGGCCATGGAAAACATCGATCGTTTCTCTCGCTTAGCGTTAACAAGAGCCAGTGAGTTCTTAACCTGTATTCTCGCAGCCAATATTGTTGTTTATACATGGATTGATGGGGCAGTATATCAAAAAGATAATCTTGCATCCGCGATTTTGTCACTAGTTAAACTTGAAAGCAGCAATGATTATACAAATAAACTTTCTGCTCGGGTTACTGGTGCAGCTCGTGTTGCATTAAAGCGTCATCAAAATGGTGAGTGCGATGCAGATGGTTATCCAGCTGCAATTAATGGCTTCGGTAAAAATAAATTTTGGGTTGATACGACAACTGGGTTTGTACGCCCTCATCCATATTATTTCTCTATAGTTAAAGAAATGATTATGATGATTCGAGAAGGGAGGGGGCATATAGCAATTAAAAAGCATTTAGATGAAAGTTATACCCCCCCTACAATAGCTCAAAATTCTAATAAAGAGGGGTGGGGAATAAATCTTATTAAAAAGATTATAAGTGATCGTGCAGTTTTAGGCGAAAAAATAATTCATATTGATGGTCGCGAGCATCTGTTGGTAAATTATTATCCCGCTGTTTGCACTGAGGCTGAATTTGCACAAGCTAAGCGAGTGCGTAGTGAAAAAAAACAGTTTACTAGTAAGATGAAAAACGCTGCGGGCATTGTTACTGGAATGCGTATAGCCACTTGTGGGGACTGTGGCAGTTCACTACAGGTCTACCGTAGTAAAGCCGGAAAAAAAGATGAAAAGCTCCGTTATAAATGCAGCGGAAGGTCAGACACTTCGGTGAAAAGCTGCACAGCTGCAACATTTGATAATAGATATTTTGAGTATGCACTAATGTTGCTGATTGGCAGCGTGATACTTCAGCCTAAAAAAAATACAAATGAGAATAAAGTTGCTTCGATTAAAAATAAAATAGAATCGATAAGTTCAAAAATAGAAATCATGATTCAATCTGTGGGAGCAACCACAGAGGGAGATATACATATTCTGTTGACTGAACGACTAGATAAATTATCTAGGGAACGTAAACAGTTAAATGAAGAATTGACCATTGAGATTAGTCATGCGGAGGCTTCTATTAACCCAGATATATATATGCTGATACCACCAAACTACATTGACTACAATCAGGCTGATATAAGGAACGAGGTAAGGGATATAATATATAAGACAGTAAAATCAATAAAGGTGCATTCTGTTACTGGCTGTTTCTATATTCAGGTTGAGTTGTTTGGTGGAATGAGTACCGATGGTATTGTTATTGACAATAAGTATATCTCCGACTTCGGTTTTGATATGCACCATCAGCAGGAGAACGAGGAAGCATTCCTGGCTTACAATAAATTTGTCAATAACTTCGAGTGTATCGATAAAGATGGAAAGTTAATTAGAATGTTAGACTTGGTGAATGGCACTGATTTTATAATTTCTGATGAACTATATCTCAATCAAAGGGTAAAGGTTTTAAAGGAGAAGCCTATGACTGAGGAAATGCGTACTGCTATTGAAAAATTTGAAACTTGGGTTCCTAAAATCCAGTAATTAATATGCCGGTTAGTGATAAGGATTTTTGCCATTGCTAATGGTTGATATGTAAAATCACTAAATTATTCTGCTAAGATAAATAATGCTGTATATTCACGGCATGATGTGTAGCGTCATGCATATGAATGAGCAAAAAAATGAAATTTTGTGGTGGCCCCATGCAGCGCAAGCTGCAAGACTGAAAGAATCCACCAAAATGGAAATGAGATTCAACTAAACCACCAATTTCTCTACATATTTTTTGATACCCAACCTAGTATTTTCTAATGCTTGCTGTAGCGCCACCCAGCAGCAATAAATCCAGTTTTTCATTAGCTCCGGTCTGTTATTTTAACCTCGCAGTTCCTTTCCAGTAGGCATACTTGCGGGAACGAACTCTAGGCGTGTCAATTCTCTCTAGAAAACGTTGTTTTTTTTCTTTAAAAATAGCATCTTAGACTATGAGTGTCTTGTAGCTTGCTCGATGACTACCATATGAATTTACCCTATAGCTGCTTCCAACATTTTTTGAGCTGTGCATGGCAAGGTAAATATGGGAAATGGTTAAAATTACCTTACCCTAGTGCATCTTAATAGTTAGGAAATTAAAATTTCAGATACCACTGTATCTTTCAAATTAGTATATTTTTCAATGCTTCACAGCGACCATTCTCACAGTAGCCCCACCAGTCAGTCTTTTGACCAATGATCGCTACTATGGATGTGCTGTTTTTAGGTAAGCCTTTACGCCAACTAGATACGTCAGTGGCAGAGGGCAAAGGATTCGATTCAGGATGGGTATGCCACTCACCTATGTAAGTAAGATAGCCTCCTGATGTGTGCCAAAGTTGATCAACCATAACTTGATGGTGTTGTTTTTTACGTACAAAACCAAAACGCGATGCTTGGTCGTAGGGACTAGGTTCTGTAACGTGAGTTATTATTATATGAGGTGGCCGAATTTCTCCAATAAATACACCTCCTTGCTCAGGTTGACTGTGATGTAACTGCCGATATCGATTTAAAATATGAAGTACCGCAGTCTCAACGATTATTAGTCCACCAGCTCTATTACTCAAGGTCAGCTCAGCCTTGACGTCAGGAACAAACACTACATTCTCCAAATTTTTTCAGCTTTCTACGCTTATGATGAATTACATTACCTGTCGAGTGTTGAGCATAGGTCCAGGGAAGCTTATCCTGAAGAGTATTCAGCACGGCCTCTTGAATTAGTGCGGCAGTAATTGTGCTGACGCTAGCATCATAGGGTGTAAAAATGCTGCCGCAGGAAACTCGATGAGGAGCTACAGGTCTATCGACCTCCTTGAGGATCTCGAGACGCTTGGCACATTCATAACAGGCTTTTCCATCGTCGATCATAACAACAGACGCTTGACCATAAGCATCATTGTAGCCGTGGATGATGAAGGGAGGACGTTGGGTAGAAGCTCGAGCCAAGTAACTGAGCATTTTACTTGTTGGGGCGTGACCAGTAGCATCGATCACAATATCATAGCCACGAATATTATCTTCATTCATTTCAAAACGATAAGGTTTGACATCTATTCTTGGATTGCCCAAAGAGTCACGCTTTATTAGCTTACTTAGGGCCTCAGCTTTATTCCAACCGATATAAGTGGCTGGGAGAGCATGCCGACTCAGATTGCCTGGAGACAGAATGTCACTGTCACAGAGAACTAGCCGACCGGTATTGCCACGCCCTGCTCCTACCTTGGCAAGCAGCTGAGCAGCAAAGCCACCAATGGTGCCGCAGCCAATTATCAAGATTTGCTTGTTCTCAAGATCAAGGAAAACAGGTCTGTTGCGCCGTTGAAGCTCTTGGTCGCTTATCGAGCTCACATTTAAGCGAGAGAATGCGGTCGTTGCGGATTTTGATCTGAGCATAGGAAGGGTAGAGCCGAGCTTTAGTTTGTGTTTACCTCCCCTAGATTTAGCTCGTTCCGTTGTACGGTGTTTCAGGATCGTCTGGGTGGCTTTACTGAAGCAGACTTCAAAGCCAATGATGCCTTCGTTCGAAATATCGAACAACACCATTTGCCTGCCCTTGGTGAGCCTGGTGAGTATTCCATTGGCCAGTGAGTCATGAGCAGGGAGGTCAGCAGATTTTAACCAATCAAAGACTTCCCTGAGTGATTGAGGCGGCCATTTACTTGGTGCTATCGCAGTGTTGTTAACTCTGACAACGGTCACGTCGCCATCAATGCCCACAGCCGGTTTTTCTCCTCGTAACCTAAACCAGTCATCCCTTTGCCCAGCGTTGCGGAAGACAACATATTCTTTGTCTGTTTGTCCATCTGCTGAGGTTGCCACTTTCAGCGACTTGTATGAGAATTTTGTACCTGAAAGCTTGCCTGCATCACCATAAATGTAAGCATCCACGACCCCATTCCAGTAGTTCACAAACTCGGTTTGAAATTCCTCTTGCCGTTGATGGCCAGCTGTTACGGCATTGTCCAATGCTTGCTGGATCAGGCTGTTTAACATGGTAATTACAGCAGGTGGGTGTTGGGGATCCCAATCGGCAGTGTCCTGGTTCACCAAACATAATCTTTGGAAACTGCTTATGTGAGGTAAGGCCATACCGATTAAGTTGGCAGGGCGACTGATAACGTAAGTTTCCGGCAAGCGACTAAGATCTTCTCTTGGCCTAACTACAGCAATAATGAATTCGCCTGCCTGTGTTTGGTAGGCTTTTATATAGGCTGGACACTCTCTCGGTAGAGAAATTGGTAGGCCGGTGATGTTGCGACTCTCGACATATCGAAAGCCGCTATGTAATAACAAGTTATGGATAGTCACTATCAACCACTCGTCATTGAATCGGTCATTTGGCTTTGTCGTTGAGGTTGTCGTTGTTGTTGGTATGCAGGTATGGCAACCCAAGGCTTGATAAGCTCTTCGTTTACAACACTGTCACCAAAAAGTCCATTTAGAGTTTTCAGTACTTCGTTCTTTGTTGAGAGCCTATTCAGTGCTCGATTAAGTTCTTCGTGCAGAGTCTCTGCTTTCGAGATAATGCTCTGAACCGTATTATCATCCATCTTTTCCTTGGGAAACAACAAGCGACCTTCATCTGAGGCATCTGGACTTTCCACTCCATCCCTTAACTTGGTGGCCAACTGTTCTGTTACTTTTAACAAAAGTTCACCATGATCTTTTGTGTCAGGCATAGGTGTATTATCAAAGGTGTCAACGACGCATTTCATAAGAGCTATGGAGGATAATTCAGGAGATTTCCACTGCACATCTCGCCAAGCCTTCAGGTATCGACAGACCTGCCGCATAGGGTCACCATGTCGCGCTACTGCGCTCCTGAACCAACGCGCAACGATTTCTGGATCTGACTTAATCCACTTATCCTTTCCTCTGACAGCCAAGTAAACACAATTTTCATCAAGCTTTCGAGTGGCTGACTTACTGAGAACACTTTCATTCAGTGAATCCATCCCTGCGACAGAGTTCAATGCCACTTCTCGAGTTTCAAACTGATCTCTTGGGATTGCATACATGGGCACATCTACATGCACATTTCTATCTTCGATGACAATACGTCCACAAGTAGGCTTCTTTAATGCTTTCCAGTTGTAGTTTTCTTCTGCCAAAGATGCTAGCGATGCATCTACAAGTAGGAGAAGAAGCTCATGGCCGACTAACGGTTGCTCTTTGAACATATCCATAGGCATGTATGTACCATCATCAATGTCCATCTGTTGTGGCGGTTTATGATATGGCTTGTTCAGTGTTTTGTACTTGTAACTTCCTTGAACCCAAAATCTTGGCTCTGTATTCAAGAAGGCTCCGCGTGCGTCATCACTCATATCCAAGAGCAGTTTCACAACTCGCTGGACATCTGCATTGTCAAGATAGCGCAGGTTGGTTTTCCTAATTGCACTTTCTACGAGTTGGATATTCGTTGAGCTCCGAGAACGGCTGGCCAGCATTTTGACGACATCTTTTGCTTCTGTGAATACACCCTTTGTCCGAATTCTGATCGTGTCCTTAAGTTTCTCGAGAGAAGCCTTGTCGGTGCTGGTAGGCTCCAGTCTTTTCATGAGACCGTCATTGGTATTGGTAAGATATAGATGTGCTGACCATTTCATTCTGACGCTTCCTTACGGTCGGTGGGGTGAATGAAGGCTGGAGCCTCCGTGCTAAAGAAAGTCTCGATAAGTGCTTTTTTGCCAGTAGCTGTGGTTGCTACAGATTTTCCCCACGCGACAAGTGCTTTCAGTGACTCTTCGCTCGCATTGTCTAACGAGATGACTCGAGCCTGTTGATCAGGCACGGTTTCATCAAGCGAGAAATAGCAAGGGGGCATGCCTTCTCGATTTAGTGCCTTACCGGCCATGAACCCGTGCATTTTCTGCGAGGAGGACATGACTGTCTCAATGAGTGCCTTTCCACCGCCCCAAAGGCCAAAGTACCCAGGGAACCACCTAGAGATGTTATTGGGATTGATACAAAAATCGTTGGAGAGGGTTCCAATATTAAGAATTTTGATATCGTTTGCTGTTATACCCTTAAACTCCTCATCATCCAGATAATTCAGCGCTTCATGATAGGCGACGAATGATGGATTGTTTGCTAGTAAGCCTCCATCGGCAAAATACGCACTCTGCCACTCGATATAGTGAGGTAGGAAGTAGGTGGGGGCAGCAGATGTAGCCATGGCTACATCAACCAAGGTGAATTGATCATCTCGGGTGAACAGGGAGTTATGACAGGTTTTGATGAACAAAGGGCGACCTGTGCTCAGGTTGACCGTTGGGATGAGCAGGCGTCGTTTTAGCGATCTGACCGTCTTGCCGGTTCCCACGATCTCAGTCACTGCTTTTTCCAGGTTGTTAGCCTTATAGAGAGGGCTCAGCAACAGCTTACCTAGCTGGTATATGTTTCGAACACAATTGGGCACCCAACTCTGGCGAGGGAAAATATCTGGAGCTGCTTTGTGAAACTTGCCCTGCAAGTCTCTAGCTTTCTGACCATCAGCCAAAGCAATGGCAATTATTCCGCCGATGGAAGCCCCGGTGATCATGTCGAAGTAATTACCGATGGCCAAATCAGGATTGTTGTTGCGCTCAGCCAGAACCCGTTCTAGTTCCGCTAAAATGGTAATTGAGAAGAGACCACGCACCCCTCCACCGTTCAAAGACAGGATTTTGAATTGCTTGTTAGAGTCGTTCATGGAGCCTCCATTAGAACCGTACACAATATGCGGGGATTCTGTGCTCACTTCAATGGGGAGAGTAAAAAGAACACTGTAACGGCTACTCTACGGCGCTGTTGCCAAAATGAACTGTTCTGATAACAGCTAACCCTGCTCCAAGTTACTGTTACTCTTTGGTCTTTTCTCCACGGGTCACCTGCCTTGGTAGAACCACTCACTGTGCAGTATGAGCGGGCACAGGCCAACATATATCGGCGATGAATGAGGCTAGAAAAGCTTATGAAATGCGTATTGCACGTCATTCCAGATATGTAGTTATGTTGAAGCTCTGCGGGCTAGAGCTGCATCCTCATTACTTGCTCTGATAGTGTGCTGCATGTGTTATATTCAGCTCAAATGTTGAGCCGAATGATGGGATAGGTCGGCTCATTATTGAGACCCTAGCACGTTGGATGAGGAAATAATGGAACCATTTTGGATTTGGCAACAAGCCGACTGGCCCCATTTTCGTTGGCGGGATAGCGAGATATTGCCCAGATTACGGCAGGTGCAACGCAGGCAGGGAATTCTAATCGGTAGTCATTCCAGGTTGGGGAACCCCGACCAAACGTTGGACACGTTATTGGCTAACATCATCGCCTCGTCCGCTATCGAAGGCGAACGCCTCAATGCACAATCCGTGCGTTCATCCCTGGCTAGGCGGTTAGGGAGCCCACAAACTCAGTCCTATCCAGTATCAGAGCGCTCAGAGGGGCTCGCGGCCATGATGCTGGATGCCATCGACAACCATGAACAACCACTGACAATTGAACGACTTTACCAATGGCATCGTTGGCTGTTCCCCGCCAACGAATGGTCGGTGCAGCCAGTGAACGTAGGGCAGTTGCGAGGAGATCAGCCGATGCAGGTTGTCTCTGGGCGTGTTGATCGCCCCACCGTGCATTTTGAGGCACCGCCCAGAGCAACTCTGGACGATCAACTGGCCGAGTTCATCCCCTGGTTTAACCAGACTCGGCATGACCCCACGATGGATCCGCTTCTTCGTGCCGCAATCATCCATTTCTGGTTCGTGACCCTGCATCCCGTTGATGATGGCAATGGGCGGCTCACGCGGGCACTGACCGATCTCGCGCTGTCACAGGCTGACAGCCACAGCATCCGGCTGTATGCCATGTCAGTTGCCATTCTAGAGCTGCGGGGTGACTACTATCGAGCGCTTGAGTCAGCGCAGAGGGGCTCGCTAGATATTACCTCCTGGATCTGTTGGTTCCTCGACACACTGGATTACTCCATAGAGTTGGCACTACAGTTATTGATCGTTCTCTTGCCAAAAAACATTTCTGGTTGCAGCACTGTCATGATGGTCTGAGTCCAGAGCAAACCAAGGTTATTAACCGTTTATTGGATGGCGGCCAACAAGGTTTTGAAAATGGCATCAACGCCAGCCAATATCAAAAAGTCACCGGAGTCAGCAAGGCGACGGCTACACGCCATCTGGCCGAATTGGTGGGTAGGGGGTGCATTGAGAAATTACCTGGTGGCGGACGCAATACACGCTATCAGATCCGCTTGCACACCGAGGGAGTTTGAAAAAGCATCGCCATGGGGCGTTAATTTCATCTGGTAGATGAAAGCTGCGATTGGTGTACAAATGACGCTATTTAGTTAAATGTTGACGCCATGATGTGTGCCGTCAGGCATATGAACGAATAGACTTAACCGACAGTCATGGCTCTCAACTAATCTTTTGAGTGATAACAAACTATCGAGAATATCGGGATCTATTGCAGGAACATCACCAGGCCCGAGATTTGAAAGCAGTTTGGTCACACTGAGACGTACCAGTTGCTCTTCGGCCAGAGCCTTGGCTCTCTGGACAACCTCGGGTGATTCGGATGAAATCATATCCTCCAATGTCCTCCCCATACGGTGCTCCTACTACAGATAGAATTAAAGGCCCACGCCGAGCTGGCATGGGCTCTCAGCACTAGATCAAAAACTCTTCCAATGCACGACCATTAGCCACTGCTTCTGCGATGGTCTTGGGCATGCGACCTTGGCCAGTCCAGGTTTTCTCCTGACCGTCTTCGGTGTATTTGTATTTTGCAGGACGAGGAGCGCGCTTGCTCTTTACTGTACCCTCTGCTTTTGCAGTGGTTGCAGTACCAACAAGCTCACTCGGATCTATGCCCGCTTGTTTCAGCAGCTCGGTAAACTCAGCCAGTTTTTGCAGGCGTTCAGCGGACTCTTCTCTCAATTTGCTCTCTTGCTGCTCACGCTCAGCAAAAATCTCTTCGAATTTTTCTCTGATTTCGACCAGCTGCTCGAAAGAGAGCTCGCGCAATGCAGCTCGCAGACTACGAATATTCATCAGTATTTTCAAAAAATCGTTCATTTTTATCCTCATGTATCACATTTTTATATCAGGAAAATTATCTCTCAATCCCAGCATCAGCTCCACTGTTTTTGGCACCAAGATGATTCGAAAAAGCATCATTTAAAAATCCTGAGCTAAATTGCGTTTGGATCTACTTATTGGCCTAGCTCCAATCTGCTATGAAAATATGTAGCTAAAAATTAAATCCAAGTGGTAGTGAGCGTTGAGACCACCTCACCAGATTAGCCGATGAAGGATCTTGTTCGGCTCACGAAATGAGCCGATAGGACAATATCATTGGCTCACAGAATGAGTCGATGATAAGAAATTTTAGATTTGCCCCTTGAGGATCCAGACACTTCGCCCCTCTTAACTTAAGAGGAAGTCTTGGATGACTAGGCCACTACACATCCATGTCTCCAGAAAGCAAAAAAACCCGCAACGAGGCAGGGTTTCAGCATTTTTTCAACTTCGCACTCAGGGTAGCGACTCTCCCTTGTTTCAACTTCGCACTTAGGGTAGCGAATCTCCCTGTGCCTTGATTCTATGAAAGGTGAAGCCGCTAGTCAACATTATTACTGGCATAACCAGCATTGAGCACTTATTTGATATGTTATTTTTGGATGCCTTTGCACTCAAATTTTGGAGGTGTTTTCCAACCTGTAACGCGCCCGCTGCGTTTGTTGACCCTTCGGTATTCATTCCCCAACAGGATTTCCCATTCAGAGCCGTTCTCCGATAGAACCTGAAAAGTAGTCCCCAGCTCAATGCCTAAACCTGGTTCAGTACAGACCAACTCGGTCATCAGCCCTCCTCAATGTAGGGGCATTTGGTTGTTAATTTTCCACTCAAAACGACAGTTTGGGGTAGGATAGCTCATGAGAGGTCGTGTTTGTACAATGAGGAGTGCTACATGATGCCCTATGCAACCTATCATCCTAGTAGTGACGCAGTTACTCCGAACCGTCTCCTAGAAGGTCTTGGTATTCCTCGTGACCCACTAGGAGCACATCTATGGATCGTGGCTGGCGTAGCTCCTGGCAGCATTCATCGACTGGCTGAATTGATGAGTGCAGACATAGGTTTGATATGCCGCTTAGTAAGCATTAGCCGCCACACTGTTGCTCGCAAGCTGAGGATTGGGGCTCCCCTATCAATCTCTCAGGGTGCCAGGGTATACGGCGTTGTGCAGGCCCTCGATGCGGCACTATCCCTCAACAAGAACGATACTGCCAAGGCGTTGTCATGGCTAAACAGACCAGCCTGGGGCCTCGGTGGCGTGGCTCCAGCCACATTGTTGACTACAGATATGGGAGTTCAGGCAGTTATCCATTTGGTGGGGCGGATTCAGCATGGGGTGTGCAACTAAATCGAGGGTTGTGGTAGGCGCCCCCCCACAGAATGCTTCAAAAACAACCAATCTCATCATTTTTTGAAATTTATTTCATTTACCCCACTTGAAAAATTCGGAAAACTGTCCATTTACTAATTATGAGAGCTATAAATTAATTTTTTCCATTTCAACATTCCGCTGCTGCGCAGCGAAGAGAAACCAGTTTTACTACCCCTATAAGCTATTTTTATTAAATAAAAGAAGTTTAAAGAGCACTGATAAATTAAAGTTCCTTAACTTGGCTTAAGACATCAATGCTCCATCACTCAGTAATAAATTAGATTCATATAAACAGAAAACAGAAAACAGAAAACAGAAAACAGAAAACAGAAAACAGAAAACAGAAAACAGAAAACAGAAAATATGAGTAAAGGAATAATAAGAGTATGGCTATATTCGCCCTGTAGGGCGGAAAATTAAAAAGATGTTTTTGCTAGACATGATAACCCTGCCTGTGCAGGCGCTTCTCTGTTATCATCAGCAGCCCATGAACAAATCGCATACTGGCGTGACTGTTACGCCGCCTTAACCCCTACCTCTGCGGCTCCTGCCGCCTTACTCTGGTTATCACAACCAGAGCGCTTTTTTACACCCATTAGATCCCAATACAACAATCTGATCCTGTCCGAACTCCATCTGACCCCCAAGTAGATGGATGCGTTGTGCTATGGATCCTAAACAAGCGAGAAAATCCCCCATGCTGGAACGTGCAAGACAAGAATGGTTCTCCAACATCCGTGGTGACCTTTTAGCCGGAATTGTGGTCGCCCTGGCGCTGATCCCAGAAGCCATCGCCTTCTCCATTATTGCTGGTGTAGACCCCAAAGTCGGCCTCTATGCCTCCTTCTGTATCGCAGTGGTCATCGCTTTTGTCGGCGGTCGTCCAGGCATGATCTCGGCAGCCACAGGCGCAATGGCGCTCCTGATGGTGACCCTGGTCAAAGAGCATGGCCTGCAATATCTGCTGGCAGCAACCCTGCTTACTGGGGTACTCCAGATCGCAGCGGGTTACCTGAAACTGGGCAGCCTGATGCGGTTTGTCTCCCGTTCCGTGGTCACCGGCTTCGTCAATGCGCTGGCGATCCTCATCTTTATGGCCCAGTTGCCTGAGCTCACCAACGTCACCTGGCAGGTCTATGCCATGACAGCAGCTGGTCTTGGCATCATCTATCTGTTCCCGCTTATTCCGGTGGTTGGCAAGCTAGTGCCTTCTCCGCTGCTCTGCATCGTCATCCTGACGGCAGTCGCCATCACCATGGGCATCGATATCCGTACTGTAGGCGATATGGGCGAGCTGCCCGATACTCTGCCCATCTTCCTGTGGCCCGAAGTGCCGCTCAATCTGGAGACGCTGGCGATCATCTTCCCATACTCCGCAGGTCTGGCTGTGGTCGGTCTGCTCGAATCCATGATGACGGCGGCCATTGTCGATGACCTGACGGATACCAGCAGCGACCGCAATCGCGAATGCAAGGGCCAGGGGATCGCCAATATTGGTGCGGGCCTGATGGGTGGCATGGCGGGCTGCGCCATGATTGGTCAGTCCATCATCAACATCAAATCCGGTGGTCGTGGCCGCCTCTCCACCTTTGTCGCTGGCACCCTGCTCATCCTGATGGTGGTCTTCATGGATGAGTGGATCCGCCAGATCCCCATGGCAGCCCTGGTAGCCGTGATGATCATGGTCTCTATCGGGACGTTTTCCTGGGAGTCGGTTCGTAATCTCAAGAAGCACCCGCTCTCCACTAATATCGTGATGATCGCAACAGTGGCAGTGGTCGTCGCTACCCATAACCTGGCGCTTGGGGTATTTGTCGGGGTACTGCTCGCCTCCCTGTTCTTTGCCAACAAGGTTGCCCGCTTCATGCTGGTCAAGAGTGACTGAATCGCCCCTGGATTTCTTGACTGATGATATGAGTTAATCTGTCACTCGAGCATCAAGGGGGTTGATTTAACCGAATGTGCCGCTGAATCTCATCACTTTTTGCGCGAGAAGCCCCGTCCTCGGGCCAGGGTATTGCACTTACTATCTGAAATCACGGTTGCCCTAGCCCATAATCAAAACGGCCGCTATATTCAGAAGAGTGATCTCGATTCTGATTCTATGTTGAGTTAGATCACAAAAAACCAGATAAAAACAACTAATTATCAATGGGTCTTATGTGATGAGAGTTACTACAGCCATGCTGTGTGTTTTAATAGTATTATTGCAGGTTGTTTATGCCGCGACTCCGGCTAATTTACGCCTTGAAACCAGTCTAGCACCTCCATACCAAACCGTTGAGGATGGCAACCTCAAAGGTTACGCAGTGGATACTGTAAAATGTGTTTTGGATAAGATAGGCGTTCAATATCAATTTAAGATAGTTCCCCCCAAGCGCGCAGAATTAGATTTAGTTATGGGGCGCTCCAGTGGTTTCTTCAGTTCTATAGATCAGCCTAATATTAATAAATACGCAAAACTCAGTGCGCCAATAGTTTTGGATAAGTGGTACTGGTTTAGTCTCTCGTCAATATCTAGGAAAACTCATGACGCATTAAATAAAAGTAAAATAGGCGTGCTAAGAGGAAGTAGCCAAGAAACATGGCTGTTAAGAAATAATATGCCCATATATCAATCAGTTAATAATTCAGATAGTTTATTAAAATTATTACAGAGGCGACGAATTGATTTATTTCTCGCAGATGAAAGTGTGGTTCGTGAATTAAATAAGTCTGATATAAGTTTAAACTTACTTCTTCATAAACGATTTGAAAAGTATGCACCCATGGGCGTGTATATAGCCAACCATGTCTTACTTGAACACCCGTCAATTATAGATATGTTTAATAGTAAAATATCAGAGTGCAACCAATCAAATCTATTCTTATCCGCCAGTGAACAAGAAACAATTGAAGTTGCTGTAAATAGAATGTATCGTTCACTTTTGAAAAGCCAGGAGTTAATCAATACACTGAAATTAGCAAACTTGAAAAATAAACACATAAAAATAGAAGCTATATTACAACGAGACCAGCTATGGCGTTCTATGGTAGAAAATAACTCATTCGCACCAAGCTGGATAACGAACATACTAAACTCAACCATTTCAAGGTCATTGAAGGGTTTGACAATTCAAACTCCATATATAACTGAAATCATGTTGACGGATTAGCGAGGTGTCTTAACTGCTGCGAGTAACCTAACATCTGATTACTGGCAAGGAGATGAAGAAAAGATCATCGAAACCCTAAAAATGGCCAATGAATACAGACACATCAATTCACTAGGGCGATTCGACCAGAGCAATAATCGGTTTAAAATGCCATCGATTGAGTTTGATGCATCTAGTAAGTTATTTTTATGTCGATTAAATTATCCTGTATGGTATAAAGGGCAAGTAATTGGAGTACTGTCATTTGGCATTAATGTAGAAAAAGCTCTAATTATGCTCTAATATTGTAATGTGAAACTAAATTTCATTTAGTCATAGGCATTATAAAGGCTATGTCCCAATTACGTGTTGCATGGGGTGCCCCAGCGCCTCATGCAAACACGCTTTGATATTCACCCCCTTCCCGTAACGCTCCAGCATCCTGCGCCAACCCAGGTAGTTCTTCAGGTAGTGCGTCGCCACACCATGGAAGCGTACCATCCACTCTTTCAGCCGATGGTGATACCCGTTCACGTGCTGAATGTGATACGCACCGGCCACTCGCTCACCCTGACGATTGCGCACCACTTGATGCGTCACGCCCTGTACTTTGCTGAAGCTGGCATACACTCCCGCGCCATCGCTACACAGCACGGCATCCGGCGAGACAAGGGGCTTCAACACCGCGATGACCGCCTCGGCATTCATCTCTTCCAACTGAAAATCTGCATGGTGGCCCGCACGGTCCTGCACCACCATCACCGGAATATAATCCCGTCCGGTTCCCCGGGTTCGCCCTTTACCACCACGATGTCGTGGCGGACGCGGCAACCCCCGTTGCCCCTTGAATGACTCGAGGAAGAAGGTCTATCCACCTCAACGATACCTTCTTCACGAGTGGCTTGATGAGTTGCCATCGCGCGCAAGAAGCGATGACGCCAGAGGAAAGCGGTGTTTTTGCTGACCCCGCAACGCATCGCCGCCTGGCGGACGGTCAGTCCTTCGATGAGGGCTTGCGCGTAGTCTTCCCAGCACTGGGCTTTACGCAACCGGGCCAGAGGCGTCTTGGTGAGCACCGAGCTGGTGCGCAGACACTGTTTGCAACGGTAGCGACGTAGTCCGCGGCTCCAGCCCCAAGGGGCAAGCTGGGCGGCATCGGCCTGACAATGAGGACAACCGCGGCATGCCGGTAACTGGGTATTGAGCGAGGTAATGACATGGGGCGCTGTGAGCTCCTGTTGAGCAACACGGCGCTGGCGCAGGGTTAACTGGGGAAAGAGGGATAACAGGTGTTGAAAGGCTGGGGTATCCATGATGGTAGCCCTCAAGGTAATGGCCTACTTCAAGATTAGCCTTTCAACACGGAATTGGGACAGAGCCATTATAAAGTCCATGTTCATTAAATATTTATTTGAAATGCATATGAGAAACGGCTACTCCATTTTTAAAATCCTAATCATGCCGTTGATACTCATATTTTATAGCTAGTATTTCTAGTCAAACGACTGAGGGCGAAATTTTAGAAATACATAGCTATGTGCTATGATATAGCCTCATCCGGCATGCAGGTTAAGAGGTTGATTTATAGTTTTTTGTGCATTCATGGTGTAGTATGAAGCTAACATGGCATTGAGAATGTAGTTATGGATAACATAGTTTCAATCGAAGAAATGCAAGCATTAAAAGTCTTGCTTATATGACCATTCTATATTGCGAGCAGGAGTCAAAACTACACTCTCAACAGATTGCTTTATGACCGTAATCGCGGAGGCTAGCAATGGTAAAGAAGGATTAGAGCTAGCAGTAGAATATGAACCAGATTTAATATTGCTTGACCTTAAAATGCCAGTACTTAATGGATTAGACACGCTAAAGAAAATTAGAGCAAAGAAAATAAAAAGCAAAGTTGTTATCTTCACAGAATCAGATTTGGAAATTGATGTTGTAGAAGCGTTTAGGTTCGGAGCCAATGGATATCTTTCAAAAGATATAGAACCGCTTGATTTAATCAGCTGCATTAAGAGTATATGTGCAGATACATCAGTTGAAAGCCCTCAGCTAAACAATAAAACGATGTCAAGTTTATTATCAGAAAGTGATATTGGTATTATTAAATCATTAAGTCATAGAGAAATTGATGTAGTAAAACTTCTTGCTGAAGGTCATTCAAACAAAGTCATTTCAAAATTATTATTTATTTCTCACGGGACGGTAAAAATACATGTGAGGAATATTCTAAGAAAACTAAATTTAAAATCTAGAGTTGCGGTTACTGTATGGGCACATAATCGAACTATTAAGTGATTATAATTTCAAAATGTACATGAATAGGAATTGTCTTGTTATTTCCATTATTGCATATTATTGTCACGCTAGTTAACTGCGCTCTTTAATCATGTGCTAACAGGGAGCTTATAATTCATAAATTGTGCTTACAACGATACATAGCCTCATCCGCCAAACGGAGCAACAAGTTTAGGTCGGGTGGTGTAGTTGCATCATAGCTAACAACACCTATAGAGCAAGATAGGGTATAGGCCTTGCTACAATGTTTATTGAACTCATCGAAGGCTTTAATTACTCTCCGATTAATAGAGTTAATATTGTCAATGTTAGTTTCTGGGAGTAAAACCACATATTCATCACCACCTAATCGAGCACAGATATCCGCATTTCTAAATATAATATTTATTAAGCGAGCTGCTTGACACAATGCATCGTCTCCGACATCATGACCATATATATCATTTATAGATTTGAATTTATTCAAATCTATAAATAAAAGTGAAAGGGGCCGCTTTGTTCTAAATGCATGTTGCAAGCACTGTTCAGCCTGAAGAATAAAACCTCGCCTATTAGTTAGCCCAGTCAATTCATCTATCGTTGCCATTTGGACTGCGCGCAACTCGCTTTCAACAGTTAATGCCAAGTCTGAGAGTAAAGATCTATCTTTATCTCCAAAAACTTTGGGCTTACTATCTATGATACACAATGAACCGATATGCAACCCATCGGTTATTACTAATGAGTGCCCAGCATAAAATCTAATGTATGGCTCACCTATAACCATTGGATTATTATAGTAACACGGGTGTTTAGTAGCATCTTCAATAACAATCATGCGTTCTTTGAGAAAACCATGTTTACAAAAAGAAAAATTAGGGAGGGGTTCATGGATGTTTAGACCATAACAAGGCTTGGCCCACTCACGTTCATTGTCTTCGAATGAGATTAGGGCTATCGGCACATCAAAAATATTGCGAGCCATTCTAGTTATACGAATGAAACGCTCTTCTGTTGGAGAATCAAGCGCTTGAAGATGGCGTAACGCATCTAAGCGAGGGAGGTGAGTTTTAGAGGTTTGATGAAGAGTGTGCATCCTTGCTATCTTTTCTCATATTTGTTCGAAGCAGTAGTACTATGCCAGTCTTTTGAGTACAAAAAAATAGATTATTGTATGACATATGTCTAATTTAAGTGGATTACTCTGCCCTCTAAATAAAGATGCTGAACGTTACACGAAGTTAGCGCCTGTACGAGTGTGAAAAATTGGTGCTTATCCAAGCCAAAGCTAATGAAAAAAGTGAGAATAGGGGAGATCTCAGTCTCCCCCTGATGACCCCTTACTGAGTTATGTTAAAGCCGTAGCAGCGCTTGAGCTCCTCGAAGTCGTAGTAGTGGCTGCCGCTTTGGTAGGGCTGGCAGCCGGTTTTAAAGGCGATCTCTTTTTCGTTGTAGAGCATCTTGACCAGCACCTGCCGCTGTCTGTTCTGATAGATATCCCACTGAATATTGGCGGTATAGGGGGAGACCCAGCCGCCGCGCCACTCGTTGTTCTGCTGGCTGAACAGCTGATCCGGGCTGGCCCCCTGACGGCTACCTTCCAGTTTCATCAGGGCGGCGAGGGGGATAATGGCTTCGGCGTGGGCAAAGCGCAGGGTGGCCCGTCGACTCTGCTCGCCTTCCACCACCTGACGTTGCACCTCGCCAAACAGGCCGTCGAGCAGCGGCTGGGCAATGGCGTAGGGGGCGCTCTGGTTGGCAAAGCTCGGCCCCTTTTCGTAGAAATCTTCCGCATCGGAGAGGTAGGAGAACCAGGCCGACTCCTCCGGAGTGAGGAACTGCTCCAGCGCCCAGGGTTCGCTGCCCTGTGCCTGCGCTTCGCGGATCATGCCGGGGCCGATGATAAAGAGGTTGTAGAGCATCAGGGCGGCATCCACTTCGTCGCGCACATAGGTCATGCCGCCATCCTCCGGGTTGACGGCGACAAACTCGACACCGCCCGCCAGATAGTCGACAAAGTCCTTACTGTAGATACGCTCCAGCATGCTGCGGGCCATCTCTTTGGTCTTGCTCAGGTTCTTAAGCTGATCCAGCGCCTTGGCCAGCTCGGGGGCCGGGGCTATCCCGGCATCCTCGTCGCCGATAAAGCGCTGGTAGCTCTCATAGGCGGGCAGGTAGTGGGCGTAATCCCCCTCGGGCGTAGTCTTGTGGAAGTAGAGCTCGAACTTGTTGACCAGCTTTTTGTCGATCTTCGAGGGGTCATCCTGCGTGAGGTAACACTGCGCCGAGTCGCTGACATAGTTCACGTCGCGCTTGAGGCTCTCCATAAAGTAGAAGGCGCTTTCGTTGGCCCTGTCCTTGCCCGAGGTGACCACCTTGATGCAGTGGGGCTCGCTGCTGTTGAGCAGGGTCGGTAGCCGCACCGCCAGTCGGGTAGCGAGATTGGCGTGCTCCTCCTTGCCCAGCGCCGAGAGTAGGCCATAGCCCAGTTTCTGGTTGGCGGCCGTCACCAGATCGACCTTGCCTCCCAACCCCAGCCCGAGGGTGGTGAGCGCCCCCTGACGCTGCGCCTCTTCCCATACCAGCTTGGTCAGCACGTCATATTTCGGGCTGGAAAGTGAACGTGAGCCGTGGCGCGCCACCATCTCGGTAAAGACCGGGCTGAACCCTTGAGGTGCTGGCTCGTAGCTCTCTGCCTGCTGCTGCGGGCTGTAGACCGCTTTGGTGCTGTATTGGTAGGCTGTTTTGCCTTGGCTGTCGGCAGACGATTCGTTCTCTGACTGGCAGCCGCCAAGCAAGACCAGCGAGACGGCCAAAGCAACATAAGAAGAGCGCGGGAAAGTCATGATAATCCTTATCTATCGTTATGAAAAAATAAGTGAAATATCATAGGAGCCATTAATGACAGTTAGATGTCACTTTGGTGAGGCGGATATTTTTTAATTGTTCAGTGCTAAAGAGTGAGGGAGGCATGATGCCTCCCTCTTGTTATTGCTTGCCGGTCAGGGCTAGAGCCTAGTGAACCCTTTAATTGTAGAAATGTTCTTCGATATTCTGAATTTTGAACATCTAGTCACACAAACGAATACTTAATTTACTGGCATTGGTGTCTGGCGGTCCTCTTTATTGATACTCATATGCGAAACATGCCGACCTGATTACTCAGTTCACCCGAAATGTTTTTAAGTTGTTCAGAGAGATGGCGCGAACTGTCTGCATCCACTGCCAGTTCGTCCGAGACATCTTTGACCGCCTGAATGTTGCGGCTTACCTCGTCGGTGACGGCCCGTTGCTCTTCGGCTGCGCTGGAGATCTGGGTCGCCATATCGGAGATCTGGTTGATCGAAGTGGTGATCTGCTCCAGCGCATGGGTGGCGTTGTTGGCGTCATCCACGCTGTTCTGGGCCAGTTGCTGGCCTTCATGCATGGTGCTGACCGCTCCCTGGGTATTGCGTTGCAGGGTTTCGATCATGCTGCGGATCTCGACAGTCGAGCTGTGGGTACGTTGTGACAAAACGCGCACCTCGTCGGCCACTACCGCAAAGCCACGGCCCTGTTCACCGGCCCGCGCCGCTTCGATGGCGGCGTTGAGCGCCAGCAGGTTGGTCTGCTCGGCGATGCCCTGAATGGTGGAGAGGATGGTGTTGATCTCCTGAGCGTTTTTCTCCAGTTCCTGAATGATGTTGGAGGCCTGTTCCACCTGGGTGGCCAGATCGGTGATGGAGCGCTGGTTGCGGGCGATCACCTGTTTGCCATGCTCGCAACTGCTGGAGGAGCTGCGGGCCGCTTCGGCAGTTTGCTCGGCGTTGCTGGCAACATCGACCGCAGTTGCCGACATCTCATGGACCGCAGTGGCGATCTGAGTGATCTCGTTTTGCTGGCGAGCCAGCCCCTCATTGGCCTTCTCCGCCATGCTGTGGGAGGACTTGGCCTGCTGGTTGAGTTGGCCGGAGGAGTTGGAAATGTCCTGCACCATCGCATGGAGCCGCTCAATGAAGGTATTGACGTGTTTGGCAACCGCGCCCACCTCATCTTCACGCTCGATCTTGAGGCGGCGGGTCAAATCGCCGTTGCCACGGGAGAGATCGGCAATTGCCTCGCCCAGGGTTTTCAGAGGCGCTAGCGAGCTGTTGATGGCGACATAGGAGAAGCCAGCCACGATCAATATGGTGATCAGCCCCTGAATAAGTGAGGAGGTGACCATGCGGCGTACCGACTGGTAAGCGGTTTCGTCATCCACCATCATGCCGTAATACCAATTGGTGTTGGGGATCGCGTTAAAGTCAAAGACCTCTTTCTTACCGCTGATCACCAGCTCGTTGATCGTACCGTCATGAGCGATCTGATTGATGTAAGACGCGGTCAACTCGGGGGCTAGCGTTGTGGCGGGTTTCAGACTCAGGGAGGCATCGGGGTGGGCGATGATGGTGCCGTTGCTGTCGACCAGAATGGCGTAAGTCCCCTCGGTAGTGACCGTCAGAATGTCCGAGATAAGGGCGCTGATAGAGACATCTCCGGCGATAACCCCCTGGGTGTTGCCACGCTGGAATGGCTCGGCGATGGTGACGATCAAACTGCCGTTAGAGACATCGGCGTAGGGCGCAGTGATGACCAGTTTACCGGCGGCAACTGCATCCTTGTACCAGGTGCGTTGACGGGGGTCATAATCGGCTGGCAGGCCGGAGGGGGTACTCTCGAGCATCTTGCCGTCAGCAGTACCGGCATAGACCCCCTCAAAGCCACCGGCATTCATGGCTTGGGCCAGATGGCTGATGGGTTCATCTTCTTTGGTGAATGCTTCCTTGGTGGTACTGACCATGCTGATGCGGGCATCGACCCAGTTGGAGATACCCTTGACGTTGGCCATGGAGCTTTCGTCAATGATGCTCCAGACCAGTCTCTGGGTTTCAGTGCGCAGTTGTGAGGTGTTGTACCAGACTTGCAGGCCGGTGATCACCAGGATGATGATCCCGATAGCCAAGACCAGCTTGTTTTTAATGGATAAGTTCATAGTGACATCCCTGTGAGCGTTAGTCTGAGTGTAGGAAAAAATTTAATTATTGTGGAATTTTAGTGGGTTATTGACTAAATCCGAAATTTTCAGCGAATCCGGGGAGCTGATCCTCTGACTCAACCAACCTAGAGAGTCAGATGGGCAAGTCCCAACAGGAGATCCCCTGTCAGGCGACAAGTGAACTGAGCGGAGCTGTACAGATCTAGTTATCACCTGACACCGGCCTCAAACCGGTGTCTTGTTTACGCTACTTTAGGGAAGGTGCGAATAAGCGGAGAAATTCTTCTCGGCTGACTCAGTCATTTCATTTTTTCAGTTTGAGCCGATCTTTTCTCCCGTAAATGCCTTGAATCAGCCTATTTAGACCGTTTCTTCGCCATTTAAGGCGTTATTCCCAGTTTTTAGTGAGATCTCTCCCACTGACGTATCATTTGGTCCGCCCGAAACAGGTTGGCCAGCGTGAATAACATCGCCAGTTGGTTATCGTTTTTCAGCAACCCCTTGTATCTGGCTTTCACGAAGCCGAACTGTCGCTTGATGATGCGAAACGGGTGCTCCACCTTGGCCCGGATGCTGGCTTTCATGTATTCGATGTTGATGGCCGTTTTGTTCTTGCGTGGATGCTGTTTCAAGGTTCTTACCTTGCCGGGGCGCTCGGCGATCAGCCAGTCCACATCCTCGCGCTGTGGCGCCCCTTGGTAGCCGGCATCGGCTGAGACAAATTGCTCCTCTCCATGCAGCAGATTACCCAGCTGATTGAGGTCATGCTCGTTGGCCGCGGTGGTGACTAGGCTGTGGGTCAGGCCACTCTTGGCGTCGACACCAATGTGGGCCTTCATGCCAAAGTGTCACTGATTGCCTTTCTTGGTCTGATGCATCTCCGGATCGCGTTGCTGCTCTTTGTTCTTGGTCGAGCTGGGAGCCTCAATGATGGTGGCATCGACCAAGGTGCCTTGAGTCATCATGACGCCTGCTTCGGCCAGCCAGCGATTGATGGTCTTGAACAATTGGCGGGCCAGTTGATGCTGCTCCAGCAGGTGGCGGAAATTCATGATGGTGGTGCGGTCCGGCAAGGCGCTATCCAGGGATAACCGGGCAAACAGACGCATGGAGGCGATTTCGTACAGAGCATCTTCCATCGCGCCATCGCTCAGGTTGTACCAATGCTGCATGCAGTGAATGCGTAGCATGGTTTCCAGCGGATAAGGTCGCCGGCCATTACCAGCCTTGGGGTAAAACGGCTCGATGACTTCCACCATGTTTTGCCATGGCAGAATCTGCTCCATGCGGGACAAGAAAATCTCTTTTCTGGTCTGACGGCGCTTACTGCTGAATTCACTGTCGGCGAAGGTAAGTTGATGACTCATGATGAACCCTGTTCCATGGCTCCAGATGACATGCATGATCTCATATCAGGGACTTGTTCGCACCTTCCTTAAGTGCGGTGATACTGAATTTAAGACATGGAATTAGTCTAGAAATGCAAGCTATAGAAAATTAGTATCTATAAGCAGCTTTCCAATAAGTATACATATCTACTTATATCATATTAGATGTTACAGTCCGCATGAAGCTAAAAAACCACCTAAAAGATCTTGAAATAGCAGTAATGACTATATATTCCTGCTCAAATCACACCTTGGATTGAAATATGGATTTCTTTATGCGATAGATTATTTCTTTTAGAAAAATCGTCAACGCAGATAGAGTAGGAAATTCTACAACGCTTATTAGCTTGAAGATTACATATCAACTTTGACTTATCAAGATATTATAACATTTTTCTACAAGAGGAGAAATCGGCCTGTCTTTCAATAAAACGATAAATAATGGGCGAAATCTAATAGAAATAGGCATAACAGAAACATCATCAGCATATCCTGATTCACGCACCACCCGAGAAGACACCAGCGAAACTCCTAGTCCCTCAGCAACAGCTCTGACTATTCCTTCAGTACTACCATATTCAATGCACCGTATAGGGATAATGCCTTGATTTTCTAACCATAACTCTGTTGCTTCTCTCGTTCCTGAACCAGGTTCTCTTAACAACCAAGTGTGTTGTGCCCAATCATGTTCATATGTATCTGATGTTAGGGATGTAATAAGACAAAGCTCATCATCATGCCAATGACATGATAAGAGGCGAGGATCACTCAGTGTTCCTTCGACCAATCCGATATCGATTTGACAGTCTAATAACTGCTGTCCTATATACTGCGTATTTCCCGTAGTTATTTTTAGGTCAATATCAGGAAAACGTTGTATAAGTTTTGATAAATATGGTCGAAACCAATACCCAGCAATTGTGCTACTTGCTCCAATTGTCAAGCGCCCTTTCTTCATTCCAATTCTGGCTTGCATATCATCAATGGCAGCACGCTCTAACATGTATATTGCATGCGCATGGTCAAATAGCACTTGCCCATGCTCAGTCAAATGAATCCCTTTTCGGCTTCTACCTGAACCTCTTTCTAGTAATGGAAGCCCTATCTGACGCTCTAACTCACTAACTGCTTTTGATACCGCTGGCTGGCTAATACAAAGATGTGTGGCTGCATTGGAAAAACCGCCCTCACTTGAAACCGTATAAAAAATGCGCAAAAGGTGTAGGTTTATAACCATAACTGTAGGTTATCCATTGTTAATTATTATGTATTTTTATTATCAATTATCAAGGCATATAATGCTATAACACAGTAAATAAGTATAGAAGACCACTCAATGCCTCATTCGTCTGTTGTACATGATAATAATTCGTTTTTGAAAAGTAGCCTAAAAAGCTACCAGTGGTGGCTAGGCATCATACTCGTAGCGATAATTGCCGCAATGAGTATTTTAGCTAGTAAACTGGATGTTGCAACTCATATGGGCCTTAGTGCGCTTACTTTGGCTATTGTATTTGGGATTTTTATTGGAAACACCGTCTTCCCTCGTGTAGCAAATCATACTGCTATAGGTGTAGATTATGCTAAAAATAAATTACTTAGAGTTGGCATTGTTCTTTATGGCTTCAGAATAACCTTCCAGCAAATAGAGGGGATAGGCTGGGCAGGAATTATCATAGACATATTAATGATCAGCTGTACGTTTATCTTGGCTTATTATATTGGAACAAAACTATTAAGACTTGATAAACAGACAACAATGCTAATTGGTGCAGGAAGTTCCATTTGTGGTGCAGCTGCGATAATGGCTGCTGAACCTGTGATCAAGGGCCAAGCTCATAAGGTTTCAGTTGCTGTTGCTACGGTGGTTGTATTTGGAACTATTGCTATGTTTCTATACCCACTAATTTATCCCTATTTAGATATAAGTGCTGAACAATACGGCATGTTTGCTGGTTCAACAATTCATGAAGTCGCACAGGTAGTGGCAGCAGGCCGTAGTGTCAGCGAGGATGCAGCAAATACGGCCGTGATTGTTAAGATGATTCGTGTCATGATGCT
This sequence comes from Aeromonas sp. 6P, assembly GCF_051919525.1. Classification (NCBI taxonomy): domain Bacteria; kingdom Pseudomonadati; phylum Pseudomonadota; class Gammaproteobacteria; order Aeromonadales; family Aeromonadaceae; genus Aeromonas; species Aeromonas sp. 6P. Next base: position 1,336,651 of record NZ_JBQBEO010000002.1, read on the forward strand.
CGCACCATTTTTAATAGTATTATCTACATGCATCGGTAAAGAGACTCATGATACGTCCCATAAAAGCAATAGCATTACTATACCATGGTTTGCGGTATTATTTATTGTCGCCAGTGGAATAAATTCCCTTAACATTATACCTCCACACATTGTCAATTACTTGATTGATATCGACAGTATATTGCTTGCAATGGCTATGGCCGCTCTTGGATTACGTACTCACATTGGTGCAATACATCAAGCGGGTGTAAAACCTTTGATTCTTGCTGCCATACTATTTCTATTCCTTTGTGTAGGTGGTTTTTTTATAAATCTAGCCGTATTAATTTTATTTTGAATATTAAAAGAAAATGGCAAAGATCTCATTTGATAATGTAATCCCACTTTAATATAAAATTTTTTTCCATCATATAAAAATATAAATAAAGAGTGCAATTAAATACATTGCATCCAAATGCAAGATGTATCTTTCAGAGACATCTTGCATTGTGATGTAGAGCATCAATAATAATGCATCACACTTACTGTGATTTTAATTAAATCAGTTACTAACTACTGAATTTTTTTAGTAGAAATCATTAGCAAAAAGTGCTTTAATGAACATCCTGAATGCCAATTTAATGTGTAACATCGAAGGTGTTTGACATGCATGGAGTTGCGTTATTTTTGCATATTTTAGGTGCAACAATCTGGACTGGCGGGCATATTATACTCGCTCTAATAGTTCTCCCTAAAGCACTAAAGGAATCGTCAACGAAAATATTACTAGACTTTGAATCTGTATACGAGAGAATTGGAATGCCTGCCTTAATAACGCAGATAGTCACGGGTATTTACCTGGCATTGAACATTGAGAGTGATGTACTAAATTGGTTTAACATTGATAACAGGGTTACAAATGTTATTCTCATTAAATTGGCATTACTTACACTCACTACCTGTTTTGCAATAAATGCTAGATTTCGTGTAATTCCGAATTTAAATGAGTCTAATTTAGCTTTAATGGGATGGCACATTCGAGCAGTGACGATCATATCTATCCTATTCGTTTTTGTAGGCGTTTCATTCAGAACAGGATGGTTGTATTAAAGTTATAATGAAACTAATAAAAGCAATGTTAGATAAATCATCACTTGGTGCATAATATTATGTATGCCAAGTGGTGATTTCTTCTTAACCCAATACAAGGCATACATATGATGTGATATTTTATAGGAAATATAGGGAGCTATCCCATACACCTAGTTTATAGTTCGATTATGTGCCCACACTGCCACTTCCACTCTTGATTTCAAGCTTAATTTTTTTAGTATATTTTTCACGTGAATTTTGACTGTTCCTACAGATATAAATAATTCTTGAGCGATTAGCTTGTTTGAAAAGCCGTTTGACATAAGCTTTAGCACATCTATCTCTCTATGGCTTAAAGAATTTATCGAGTTAGCTGCTTTTTTTGATTGCTTAATATAATGATCTGAATTACAAATCTTTAATATTGAAGGGCTCGCCACAAATGAAATAGAATAAATTGATCTTATTGACATTATAAAATCAGATGGCTCTATGTCTTTGAGCAAATATCCATCTGCTCCTGCCCTGAAAGTCTCAATTACATCCATTTCAAGGTCGGAACATGTGAAAATTATGACTTTGCATTTCAGCCCATGTGCCTTTATTTTTTTTAACGTTTCAAGACCGTTCAGTATGGGCATATCAAGATCTAATATTATTACATCCGGCTCGTAAGTAATAGCCAGCTCTAGCCCTTGTTGGCCATCACCTGCTTCTGCAACGACTTTAATGTCAGGATCTGTAGATAAAAGCTCTTTTATTCCACTGCGTAGAATGGAATGATCATCAATCAATAAAGTTTTTAGTGGCGATGGTGGTCTGTTTGATTCAATGTTGTCCATAACTAGGGCTCTATTATATTATTAATGCTCTGATTTCAAATCGAAATTTCAAAAATGTAAAAAATACTGATATTTACTTCAGTCCCAACCGCTTGGCTAGGCGGTGTAAATTACCACAATCAATATCTAAGGCTCGTGCTGTTGCAGCCCAATTATCATTATGATCTGCTAGCACCTTCGTAATTAGCGCAGACTGAAATGCATCAGTTGATGCTCTCAAACCCATTTGGTTAGTGGTGAAGCCATCAATATTTTCGGCAGGGCTTATACTAGATTGAGGCATTGGTGGCATAGCTATACTGAAATGATGGGTTGCAAGCGTCAGAACCGGACTTCGTTGCTCTGCTCTAGCCAATACGGCACCACGATGAATGGCATGCTCCAGTTCGCGCACATTACCAGGCCAGTCATAGCCCTTCAAAAGATGCAGTGCTTGAGGTTGGATCCGCAGTTGCTCTAACCCCATACTCACTCGACAGCACTCGCAAAAGTAGCCAGCCAACAAGGAGATATCATCCTCTCTATCTCTCAAGGCTGGTACATGTATAGGGAAAACACTCAGGCGATGATAGAGGTCTGCTCGAAACTTGCCATCGATGACTGCTTTCTTCAAGTCTCGGTTCGTTGCAGCAAGCACACGTACATTGACTTTCAGTGGGGTATCATCACCAATGCGCTGCAAGTCTCCATATTGAATGACACGTAGCAATTTTGCCTGCAATGATAAGGATAATTCACCAACTTCATCCAGGAACAACGTGCCCTTATCCGCTAATTCAAATTTACCCGCACGATTATGAATAGCGCCTGTAAACGCTCCCTTTACATGCCCAAATAGTTCACTCTCTGCTACGGATTCCGGTAGGGCTGCGCAATTGAGATATACCAATTTGCGATCTGCACGTGGCGAGCCAAGATGTACAGCTTTTGCTATTAACTCCTTACCTACACCCGTTTCGCCCAAAATCAGGACGTTTAAATCAGTATTAGCAACTATATCTACCTCATGCTTTAGCTGCTGCATCGCCTGAGAATGCCCGATTATCTCGAACCTATCTGCACCTGTTGGTGTTGAAGGTATTAATGGCTCACTGCTCTGGCGAGCTAAACGCTCTAGTAGTAATGAGTTACTTAACGCCGCTGCCGCTAGCGCACCAATTAAACGCAACTCTTCATCGCTAATGTCATCAAACTGAGCAGGATTCATTCCATCTATGGTCAATGCACCAATCAAGACTTGATCGGAGAACAGAGGCAAACCAACACAAGCATGCACCTTAAATTCTGCATGATCAGGGATCAAGCCATCATAGGGGTCTGGCAAGCTACTATCTGCCGGAAAGCGTACTACGTCACCAGCACGGGCAATTGCCTCCATGCGTGGGTGCTCCTTGATGGCGAAACGGCGTCCTAATACGTCCTGCATTAAGCCATCGATGGCGAGCGGGATGAACTGGCCTCCTTCGTATCGTAGCAAGGCTGACGCATCTGAGTTCAGTAGGCTGCGAATACTCTGGATAAGGCGGTGGAATCTGTCTTGATGTGAAATCCCCAGCTGTATGTCTATAGCAATACGAGCCAAACTGTCTGTCGAAATCATTGTTAGTGTCCAAATGACATTAATGCTGTCATTTAAACAATATCAATACTATGTCATTTTAACAAGAAAATAAACTAAGCCTCATAAAAACAATGAGTTATGAGTTGGCATGTTAGCTGCAATAGTTGATATCAAGAAATACCAACTATTACATACTGAGGAATTGCCAGATGACCATTCATGTCAAAAACAACATTCACTGGGTCGGCCAACGGGACTGGGAAGTTCGAGATTTTCATGGTACTGAGTACAAGACAAACAAGGGGACGAGCTACAACAGCTATCTCATCCGTGAAGGGAAGAACGTGCTGATTGATACAGTCGATCATAAGTTCAGCCGAGAGTTCGTTCAAAACCTTGCAGCAGAGATCGACCTTAACCTTATCGATTATGTGGTGATCAACCATGCTGAGGAAGATCACGCAGGGGCACTGACCGAATTGATGGCTCGTATCCCAGGCACTCCGATTTACTGCACTCACAACGCTATCGACTCAATCACGGGACACCATCATCATCCTGAATGGAACTTCCATCCAGTCAAAACAGGCGACAGTCTCGACATCGGTAATGGCAAGCAGCTGGTGTTCATTGAAACACCTATGCTGCACTGGCCCGACAGCATGATGACCTACATGACTGAGGACGCAGTGTTGTTTTCTAACGATGCCTTCGGTCAACACTATTGTGATGAGCATCTGTTCAATGACGAAGTAGATCAAACCGAATTGATGGAGCAGTGCCAACGGTACTACGCAAATATCCTCACCCCATTCAGCCCACTTGTGACAGCTAAAATCAAAGAGGTGCTTGGATTCAACCTGCCAGTAAGCATGGTGGCAACCTCCCACGGTATTGTCTGGCGTGAGGATCCGACCCAAATTATTCTCAAGTATCTGGAGTGGGCAGACCACTACCAAGAAGATCGTATCACCCTGTTCTATGACTCGATGTCAAACAACACCCGTATGATGGCCGATGCCATCGCACAGGGTATTCACGAAGTTGACCCTGGGGTCGCAGTCAAGATCTACAACGTAGCCCGCCACGATAAGAACGAGATCCTGACACAAGTGTTCCGCTCCAAGGGAATACTCGTGGGCTCATCCACAATGAACAACGTCATGATGCCTAAGGTGGCAGGCATGCTGGAGGAGATAACTGGCCTGCGCTTTAGAAACAAGCGTGCTTCTGCATTCGGCAGTTACGGCTGGACTGGTGGTGCAGTAGATCGTATCCAGACCCGATTGATGGATGCAGGCTTTGATATCAGCATTTCTCTGAAAGCCAAATGGCGACCAGATGGTTCTGCACTGGCAGAGTGCCGAGAGCATGGACGCCAGCTCGCTCGTCAATGGGCGTTACATCCTATTGAGGTGCCTCGCCCAGAAAAAGCAGCCCATCAAGTGCCATTCACTGTTGATATCTCCCCTGTAGAGGAGACCACCCAGTCAGTTGTAGCCGGAGTAGACGATGAGCAAGCAATGCTTTGCACAGTCTGCCAGTGGGTTTATGACCCCGCCTTAGGTGAACCGGATCAATTGGTTGCGGTTGGCACTCCCTGGAGCCTTGTACCGGAGAGTTTCCTTTGCCCTGGCTGCGGCATCGGCAAGGAGGTATTCGAACCATGCGCAGTGGAGGCATGTGTATGAGCGCATTAAATGAGCATTATGCTGGTTCCAGCCAGGATATAGTCATCATCGGTAGCGGCTTTGCCGCTCAGCAGTTGGTAAAAAGCTTGCGTAAATTAGATGGTGAAAGACCGATCCGTCTTATTACCGCTGATAATGGCAATGAATATAACAAACCGGACTTGAGTCATGTGGTCAGTCGTGGTTACACCGCCAGCGCAATGACAAAGTTGACGGGGGCTCAATTTGCTGAACAGCAACGTATCATTCTGTCACCTAATACGATTGTGCATAGCATTAGTCCGAATAACAAAATGGTACACACAAATAATGGCGATTTTTCTTATGGCCAGCTAGTGCTGGCAACTGGGGCCAGTTCTATACTGCCTCCCGTTCCCAACTCGGATAAAATGGTAACCCTCAATAGCCAAAATGATTATGCCAATGCCGAACAATTAATTAAGAATGCAAAACGCATTATGGTACTCGGAGCAGGTTTGATCGGCTGTGAGTTGGCTATGGATATGGTGGGCCAAGACCGAATTGTGACGCTTGTAGATCTGGCGGACAGCCCCCTAAGTACATTAATGCCAGCTGCATTGAGTCAACCGTTACTGCAAGCCTTACGGGAGCAGGGGGTTGACCTAAAACTTGGTCGAGGTATCAAGTCGATACAAAGAGGAGATGCCAACGAATCCTTTACGATAGAGCTCACTGACAGCAGTTTCAGTGAACAGGATCTTGTCATTTCAGCTATAGGTCTACAACCGAATCTATCCTTAGCGATGAATGCGGGACTGGCTGTAAGGCGTGGAATTGTAGTGGATGAATACCTGAGAACATCGAGTGAGCACATTTATGCGCTTGGCGATTGCGTTGAGTGGAAAGGTGAATTACGCCCCTTTTTGCAGCCAATTGTTCTCGGTGCCAATGCATTATCTAAAACTCTGATTGGTAAGCCAACACCACTAACGCTTCCTCCAATGCTAGTGAAGGTAAAAACACTTCAATATCCTTTGCAGTTAGCTGGTAGAACAAAAGGTACAGACCTTTCATGGCAGTTTAAGTGGAATAAAAATGGAATGGTCGCAGAAGCTCGCAGCGAGGATGGTGAAATGTGCGGCTTTGTCGTAGGTGGAGACCAAATGGGAGCTGCATTCCCACTTCTACGCCTTCTTTCTAGATGAATAATTGCTGGCTGAGCATATGCTCAGCCTTACTTAATTTCATAGATTATTAAGGATAAAACATGTCGCTACTGCATAGTATACCAGCTCATTGGGTTGTTCGCCGTTCAACCCCATTCTTTACAAATGAAAACGTACCACAGGCTCTATTAACCCATCACAATACAGCTGCTGGCGTATTCGGTCAGTTATGTGTAATGGAGGGGACGGTAACATATTACGGTTTTGCTGATGAAACAGCGGAGATACCTGAAATTACGCTTGTAATCCGAGCCGGAGAGTTTGCAACCAGCCCACCTCAGTATTGGCACAGGGTTGAACTGTCTGAAGATGCTAGATTCAATATCCATTTTTGGGCTGAAAACGTAAGCTCAGACACCCCACTCATTAAGACAAGAGAATAAATTACAATCTGGTCATCGCCACAAACTAGGCCAACTGCCCATCCAGATCAAAATGAATAACTGTAATGTTGTTTATGATTGGCTGTTTTTGCGATGGGAGTTGGCTAGATGAGTGGGATTGAAACCATAACCATGCTGAGTGGCTTGGTGTATCTGTTGTTGTTCCAGTGGCATGAGCGTTCAGGCTGGTCTTGGCAGCTGTTCATGATGCTAACCGCTGCTGTATGGTTGACGGTAGCAGCCAAGCCACCACTAAGTAGTTTAATCGTGTTTGCTGTCGCTATTGGTATGCTTTATAGATATAAATTAATATCCGCATTTTATGATTCAAGTGATCAACAACTTCGTAGTTTAGTTAGATATTTCTTAGTTATATCGTGGGGATTTGTAACAATACAGTATGGCGTTTATATTTTTCAACTCCACCAGGGTGACCTACCTTGGCTGTCTAGACCTGATATCGTAGATGGCTTTCTACCTATAGCGGGCGGTCTTGGCTTGCGGGCGTTGTTGAGTTTGGGCATTACTGATTACCACCATCCAGCTGCAACAATCACAGTCTTGGTTATTTCCTTATCTGGACTCATTTTAGGTCGTGCCTTCTGCTCATGGTTTTGCCCTCTTGGGGTTGTCGGTGAATGGCTGCATCATTTTCGAAATTTGCTGCTACCTGGTGAGTGGACTCCGCCAAAATGGTTAGACCTACTGCTCAGGTCTCAGAAATGTCTAGTTCTATCATTTCTGATGTTCATAGTTATTCTTGCTGTTCCAAATGTTGCACTGCCAGGGTACTTGATTAGCCAGTATCACCAAGCTGCTGACATGAAAATGGGAGCCTTCTTTTTCAACTTGAACTTCATATCAGGCATTTTTGTTGCCTGGGTATTATGTATCACGATGTTTTTCAAGCAAGGCTTCTGTAGATACCTATGCCCTTATGGTGGATGGCTTGCCTTGTTAGGACTTCTGACACCATTACGTATTCGCAGGTCTTCCAGCAGCTGTTTACGAAGCAAGGGATACGATTGTGATAAATGCAGTAGAGCATGTCCATCAAGGATACAGGTTAATGAACTTATATCTGTCAGAAATATTGAGTGTACAAACTGTTTAACTTGTATCTCTGCATGCCCAAAACAAGCTAATGCGATTCATTTTGGTACTGCGAATAAAAAGGTTTCAGCAAAGAAACTGCTTGCAATGTTGTGTGTTTTACTTCTCTTAATGCCATTGCTAGCTCATGTGATTTTCGATTTTTGGACAAGCAACACACCATTAGAACAGCGCCGTTATCTATTGGAAATCCTTCCTGGCCTTTCACATTAGAGTGATAGCTATTAAAGCGCCACTTTTCGGTGACGCTTTATTTCTGCAAATGATTAAATAACGCAATAGTTATCACTACTAGTCGAAAATAATCTTCTCATTATGAACCCACACTGCAACTTCAATTCTTGAATGAAGATTTAATTTTTTAAGAATGTTTTTTACATGAACTTTAACTGTTCCTTCAGAAATAAATAAACGTCTTGATATAACCTTATTAGGCAAGCCTTGAGCAATAAATTTCAAAACATCTATTTCGCGATGGCTTAACACTTGGAGATTTTTGTCTTTAAGGCGGTTTTTTCTTCTTGACTGCATACTTTCAATAAGGATTGCAGTTAGTTTTGGGCTTATCACAAGCTTTCCCATGCACGCCTGTTCAATCGAGCTAATCAGGTCTTCAGGTTCCATGTCTTTGAGTAGATAACCATCTGCTCCAGCAAGTATAGCATCCGAAACATCATCTTCATAATCTGATACTGTGAAGATTACGATTCTGCTAGATACATTATGCGCTCGTAATGACTTTAATGTGTCTATACCACTAAACTCAGGCATATTAAGATCTAACAAAATTAAGTCAGGTTCATAATCTAATGCTAGCTGAACACCATCTTGTCCTGTACTGGCTTCAGCTACAATAGTTAAAAAGGGATTTGTACGTAAAAGTTGCTTAATCCCGCTCCGTAGGACAGGATGATCATCAATTAGTAAAATTGAAAAAACATCTGCGTTGGTTGTTAAAGCTTTTTCCATGTGTGTTCCTCAAACTACGTGAAGATCAATTTTCACTTGCGTCCGTTCATTAATGAATGAAATATTTTCTGATTTTAGAAAAACAACTAAGCTCGATATTGAATCCTCGAACTCAGCTTCACCCTTCAGGATGATAATGACATATTCAGCTAGGGATTTTATATGCAGCTCAATCCGTGATGGAGGCATACTTATCCTTAAACATTCGAATAATTTATTGAAGAAGTTCAGTATGAGTATTTCCTGCTCATGCGAATAGTCTTCATAAAAATCTTTATATTCCAACCTAATGTTAAAACCATATGTGTCATTAAATATTGCTATCGCATCTTTTAATAAAATTAACGTTTCGATTTTCTTATATGGAATTCTAAAAGTAGAAATTAGTTTTCTGATGTTTGAGTAAGCTTCATTTAACTCACACCTCATCTCTGAAACATTATCAACCTGAGAAGAACTAATGATGATTGGATCCCTTTGAAGAAGGCTAATCTTTATCTTTAAGTATGATAAAGACTGTGCTATCGAATCATGAAGTGTTTGAGCAATTGTGTTTCTTTCTTTAAATAATAATAGTTGTTGTTGTTGTTGCTCTTTGTAGTAAAGAGATAAGGATTGAGACAGCAAGTTGCAAAATGCAAATATTAATTGTTCTGTATCATGTAATATAGTGACTTCATTTGAAAAGAAAAATTCTATGTAACCATAATCATTATGCGCATCTCCAATGTTCCATAACCTATTATTATATTCACTCTCAATAGGGGATGTGACATCTGCATTATTAATACATAATGAGCAACGCATAGAGGCACAATGTAATGGCCTCACGTTCTCACCAAAGGTGTATAAATGTTTGACCGAATTTTTATGTGGATCATGAATATATACTTTTATTTTTCCAGCCCCAGTGTATCCGATTAATTCTTTCATGAAAGGAGCTAAAACTTTGCAGTTGAATTCTTGATTTTGAAATAATCTACAACTGCGATAAAGGAATTCTAAATGCAAATTCTGCAAGTTAAGTTTATGCGTTTTTTCAGCTACCATCTGTTCCAGATCGCTGTAGGTATGCTTAACAACCTCTGACATATTGTTTAATGCATTGCCAAGCTGCCACATCTCATCGCGGTAATCATGTGATTCAGAATCAAATTTTGAACTAAAATCACCATGCTGAATGTTTTTAGCCATTAACAATAATTTTGACCACGGTCTAAAGAAACGCTTATTTAAGCTATAAATTGCGATGAAGGAAAACAATATAACAATTAAAGAAGATGCTTTTTGAAGGCCATTAATCACTACGATCTTAGATTCTGTTTTGTTCTCAATGCTTTTGATTATCTTCTGTAGCAAACTAATAAACTCTTTAGAGCGGTTAATGCTTAATGGTGTTGCTACATCACCAGATTTTAAGTGGGAAAGAATGTTTTTTAATTTTGGATCCCACAAACTGTTGAGTTGTATGTATTCTTTATTAAGGTTGTGCTTTTCAGCCGTGTTAATAAAAAAAGGATCATGCAGAATTGATTCAACGCTATTAACCGCTTGCACTTTTTCATCAACAGACAGTGTTCCTGAGAGGAGTGCATAGACTTTCATTCTAATTGAACCAATACTATTTATCACATATGCATTCCCTTGGATGCTTGATGACAAATAAATCGATGCACTCATATTAAATATAGATATGAGGCATAGTGTACATATAATTGACGTTATAGAAATTGTAATAGACAGTTTCTTCCAATACTTCAATAGTATGTTCACGAATTTGACACTTCCTAAGATTGTCACTACTGATGTTTATACCTTTTAGATACCCTAATAAAAATACCTCAAAGTAAATACCTACAATATTCCAGACATTAGCCAGCTCATGATAAAGAAAGTCTTGTTGAAGCTAAGTGCATGATTTTGTTGTGGTTAATTTCAACCCGCCCCCCCCTGTAGTAGGTAGTTATCGAAATATTCATCATTTGTAATACATATGTTCAGTTGATCTAAGTCAATAAAAAATATCCATTTAAATTGTTTATTGGAAATTGTGTACCCCAACACTAACCGGTGAGCAAAATGTCCATATATCAAAAATACAAAGATGGATGTGAAGACAGTCACACAAATAAAAGAAATAACAGCAAAACGCTCGTTGACTGGAATCCTGATGACAAGTGCTTTTGGATTGAGAATGGTTCTCATATTGCCAGAAGAAACCTACTGATATCTATCCCTTGTCTACTGATCTCATTCTCTGTGTGGATGATATTCAGCGTAGTAGCAATGAACTTGCCTTTAGCTGGTTTCACCTTTACAACAGACCAGCTGTTTCTGCTGACTGCACTCCCGTCACTTACTGGAGCTTTAGGACGGATTCCTTACTCATTTGTGATCCCAGTTTTTGGTGGCCGGAGATGGACAGCATTCAGTACCTTGTTGCTTATGATACCTATGTCATGGTTGACCATTGCATTGCAAGACACCACAACGCCGTATTCAACATTTCTAATAATCTCTTTGTTATGTGGGTTTGGTGGTGCCAACTTTGCATCTAGTATGGCTAACATCAGCTTGTTTTATCCAAAAACTCAACAAGGAAAGGCTCTTGGTTTAAATGGGGGGCTAGGTAACTTGGGTGTCAGTGTCATGCAGATGCTTGTACCTATCGTAATTTCTGTAAATATCTTTGGCCCTTTCGGTTTAGGTCAAGGAAATCCTGATGCATCAATATGGCTCAGCAATGCACCCTTAATATGGATGCCAGTAATATTGATATTGAGTATTGCAGCGTGGCATTTTATGAATGATATTGCAGCACCCAAAGCCTCGTTTAAAGAGCAATGGGTAGTGTTAAAACAAAAACATCTTTGGATTATGAGTGTTTTATATTTGGCTGCCTTTGGTTCATTCATTGGATTCTCTGCGGGGTTTGCAATGCTCGCTAAAACTCAATTCCCTGATATTGAAATAATGAAATATGCTTTCATAGGGCCATTATTCGGCGCATTGATGAGGCCAGTTGGTGGCGTTTTATCAGATAAGCTGGGCGGTGTTAAAGTCACCTTTGTTAGCTTTTGCTTAATGGCTACGTTAGTTGCGGTTTTGTTTTCAACTCTTCCATCAGATGCAGGGCATGGCAACTTCACCTATTTTCTAGCTGTCTTTATGGCTTTGTTCTCATGCGCAGGAGTTGGGAGTGGTTCTACATTTCAAATGATCGCCGTTTTGTTTAGGGGGATGATGATAAAAAGGAATCTACAGCGATATGATTCAGAAGCTCAAGCCTTAAAAAAATCAGCAAATGATACAGCAACAGCATTAGGGTTCATCTCAGCAATAGGTGCAATTGGTGGTTTCTTTATTCCAAACGCATTCGGCTTATCAATAGCTCTCAGCGGAACACCAATTAATGCGATGAAAGCTTTTTTAGTCTTCTATGTTATTTGTGGGCTAATAACATGGTTTGTATATGGAAAAGAACTCAATAAATAGAATGTTACTATTAATGCATATGCATATGGAGCAGTAAAATGAGCAAGTTTCTTGACAGGTTTAACTATTTAAAGACATTAGGTGAAAAGTTTTCTGGTGAACACGGCCAAACGTACAATACGAACAGAGATTGGGAAGATGGTTACAGAGACCGCTGGCAACATGACAAAATTGTACGCTCAACACATGGCGTGAACTGTACTGGTTCATGTAGTTGGAAAATCTATGTAAAAAACGGCTTGGTTACATGGGAAACGCAGCAAACTGATTACCCTAGGACAAGGCCAGATCTCCCAAACCATGAGCCTCGCGGCTGCCCAAGAGGGGCAAGCTACTCGTGGTATCTGTACAGCGCCAATCGACTGAAGTACCCAATGGTCAGGAAAGCGTTGATTGAGCTTTGGCGAGACGCAAAAAGTAAGCACAAAGACCCTGTTCTAGCATGGGGTGCGATTGCTTCCGATCAGAATGTATCCAAAAAGTATAAGGCTGCCCGAGGTAGAGGCGGTTTTGTTCGTAGCACCTGGAATGAAGTTAATGAGATCATTGGAGCGGCAAACGTTTACACCGTAAAAGAGCACGGCCCAGATCGCGTTGTTGGCTTCTCACCAATTCCAGCGATGTCTATGGTTTCCTATGCCGCAGGTGCAAGATATTTATCGCTCATCGGTGGCTCTTGCCTTAGCTTCTATGACTGGTATTGTGATCTTCCTCCCGCATCACCGATGACTTGGGGAGAGCAAACAGACGTACCAGAGTCAGCAGATTGGTACAACTCCTCATACATCATAGCCTGGGGCTCAAATATTCCTCAGACTCGTACTCCTGATGCTCACTTCTTTACTGAAGTTAGATACAAAGGCACCAAAACTGTCGCCATAACTCCAGATTATGCTGAAGTAGCTAAGCTTTGTGATCACTGGCTTAACCCCAAACAAGGTACAGACAGCGCGTTAGCATTGGCTATGGGCCATGTCATTTTGAACGAGTTCCACGTTCAACATAAAAATGAATATTTTGTTAGTTACGCAAGGAAATATACCGATTTTCCGATGTTGGTCAGATTGACCAAACGACCAGATGGTAGCTATGAAGCAGGACGCTTCCTGAGAGCATCAGATTTGGTCAATAACATAGGTGAACAGAACAACCCTGAATGGAAGACCATAGCGATTGATGAGGTTTCTGGTGATCTGGTCGCGCCACAAGGGTCGATTGGCTATAGATGGGGAGAGGATGGAAAGTGGAATCTTGAAGAGACCGCTGGGCAGTCCAAGACACCAGTCACTTTGTCTGTTGGAATAAAGGAACCTCAACATTTAGTTGAGGTGGCTTTCCCATATTTTGGTGGATTGGAAAGTGAGCATTTCACACCTGTTGAATTAGAAGAAGTTATCAGAAGAAAAATTCCAGCTAAATCCATCGTGTTGGCAGATGGAAGCCAAGAATTTGTGACCACCGTCTACGATCTCACCGTGGCTAACTATGGTGTAGAAAGAGGGTTTGATGACCCTAGCAGCGCACATACCTATAAGGAAGTGAAGGCATATTCACCCGCTTGGGCAGAAAAAATAACGGGTGTACCACAAGATGAGATTATCCGCATCGCTCGTGAGTTTGCTGACAATGCAGCCAAAACACATGGGCGCTCAATGATCATCGTTGGTGCAGGCATGAACCACTGGTATCACATGGATATGAATTACCGTGGTTTGATTAACATGCTGGTATTCTGTGGTTGCGTAGGACAGAGCGGTGGTGGATGGGCTCACTACGTAGGGCAAGAGAAGCTTCGTCCCCAGACGGGCTGGCAACCGTTGGCATTTGGCCTAGATTGGCAAAAGCCTCCACGCCACATGAATGGGACGTCTTTCTTCTATAACCACTCTAGTCAATGGCGATATGAGAAGTTAGATGCCCAAGAATTGCTTTCACCTTTAGCTGATGCAAGTAAATATAGTAAGCATCTCATTGATATGAACGTGAAAGCAGAGCGGCTGGGTTGGCTTCCTTCAAGCCCTCAGCTGAATACTAATCCACTGAGTATTGCTGAACAGGCAAAAGCGCTTGGGGTAAGCCCTGTAGAGTTCACGGTTAACTCGCTGAAGGACGGCAGTATTCGTTTTGCTGCTGAGTGTCCCGAAGATCATTATCCACGCAATATGTTTATTTGGAGATCAAATCTTCTTGGGTCTTCAGGTAAAGGTCATGAATACATGCTCAAGTACCTGTTGGGCACAGAACATGGCATTCAAGGAAAAGATCTCGGCTCATTCAGTGATAGCAAACCATCTGAAGTTGATTGGAAAGATACCCCAACCCAAGGCAAGCTTGATCTCGTTGTGACTCTAGATTTTCGGATGTCGAGTACCTGTCTGTTTTCAGACATCGTGTTGCCTACTGCAACCTGGTATGAAAAAGATGATATGAATACCTCGGATATGCATCCATTCATCCATCCATTGTCAGCAGCTGTAGATCCAGCCTGGGAAGCAAAATCCGACTGGGAAATTTATAAGGCAATTGCAAAAGCGTTTTCTGAGCTCTGTAAAGGACATCTTGGCGTTGAAACCGATGTGGTTACATTGCCAATGCAGCATGACTCTCCAGCAGAAATAGCCCAAGCGTTTGAAGTAAAAGACTGGAAATTGGGTGAATGTGATCTCATTCCAGGAAAAACTGCACCACATATAATGACCGTTGAGCGCGATTATCCTAACACCTACGCAAGATTTACATCGTTAGGTCCACTCCTTGATAAGCAAGGAAATGGTGGCAAGGGTATTAATTGGAACACAGAAACCGAAGTAGACCTTCTTAAAAAACTTAACTACACACACCATGATGGCGCGAATGCTGGGCGGCCAAAGATTGACACTGCAATTGATGCGGCTGAAGTAATTCTTACTTTAGCCCCAGAGACTAATGGTCATGTGGCTGTTAAGGCTTGGAATGCATTAAGTAAGCTGACTGGCCGAGAACATGCACATCTTGCTATCAACAAGGAAGAGGAAAAAATTCGTTTCCGTGACATTCAGGCTCAGCCGAGAAAAATCATATCTAGCCCAACATGGTCTGGTTTGGAAGACGAGCATGTCTCGTATAACGCAGGTTATACAAACGTTCATGAGCTAATTCCATGGCGAACCATTACTGGTCGTCAACAGCTGTATCAGGATCACCAATGGATGCGTGATTTTGGCGAAAGTCTCATTTCATATCGACCACCAATCAATACCCAGACTATTAAAAATATTATGGGTAAGAAGGGTAACGGTAACAAAGAGAAAGCTCTGAACTGGATCACTCCGCACCAGAAATGGGGTATCCACTCAACATACAGCGAAAACTTGTTGATGCTTACACTGTCTCGGGGTGGGCCAATTGTTTGGATAAGTGAAGATGATGCTAAAGATCTAAAAATTGAGGATAACGACTGGATAGAGGCATTTAATATCAATGGTTCATTAACTGCTCGTGCAGTGGTGAGTCAGCGCGTCCCTGCTGGAATGGTAATGATGTATCACGCTCAAGAGCGCCTGGTGAATATTCCAGGCTCCGAAATAACAGGACAACGTGGTGGGATTCATAACTCCGTTACTCGTGTCTGCCCTAAACCAACTCATATGATTGGCGGATATGCACATCAGGCTTATGGGTTCAACTATTATGGCACAGTGGGCTCTAACCGTGATGAGTTTGTTGTCGTCCGCCGCATGAATCAGGTTAAATGGCTTGATGACGAAAATAATGACTATACACAGGCTGACAATATGTACAGTAACAAGGCAGGGGAGAAGTAAAAATGAAAATTCGTGCGCAAATTGGAATGGTGCTAAACCTCGATAAATGCATCGGATGTCATACTTGCTCTGTTACTTGTAAGAACGTATGGACAAGTCGCGAGGGAATGGAATACGCCTGGTTTAATAACGTAGAAAGCAAGCCAGGCGTGGGCTATCCAAACGATTGGGAAAACCAGGATAAATGGAAGGGTGGCTGGGTTCGAAATATCAATGGAAAAATCGTTCCAAGAATGGGTAACCGGATTGGCGTTTTAGCCAAGATTTTTAACAACCCTGACATGCCGACTATTGATGACTATTATGAGCCTTTCACCTTTGACTATGAGCATTTACATAATGCTAAACAAGGTGCGCATCAGCCAATAGCACGTCCACGTTCACTGATCACTGGTCAACGTATGGACAAGATCAACAATGGCCCAAACTGGGAAGAAATCTTGGGCGGGGAATTCACTAAGCGTTCACAAGACTACAATTTCAACCACATCCAAAAGGAGATGTATGGACAGTTTGAAAATACGTTCATGATGTATCTCCCTCGGCTTTGTGAGCATTGCTTGAATCCTGCATGTGTGGCTACTTGCCCTAGTGGGGCAATATATAAACGTGAAGAAGATGGCATTGTCCTTATTGACCAAGACAAATGTCGTGGTTGGCGTATGTGTCTTACTGGTTGCCCCTACAAGAAGATTTACTTTAACTGGAAAAGTGGTAAATCTGAAAAATGTATCTTCTGCTACCCCAGAATTGAGTCTGGTCAACCAACCGTCTGCTCTGAAACATGTGTAGGACGAATTAGATATCTGGGAGTAATCCTTTATGATGCAGATCGTATTGAGCAAGCAGCATCAACTGAAAATGACAAGGATTTATACAACAAGCAGTTGGAGATTTTCTTAAATCCACATGATCCTGCTATCATTGAAGAAGCCTTAAAGCAAGGCATCACTCAAAATGTTCTAGATGCTGCTCAGAAGTCACCTGTGTACAAGATGGCGATGGAATGGAAGCTTGCACTCCCATTACACCCAGAGTATCGCACGTTACCGATGGTATGGTATGTACCACCTCTTTCCCCTATCCAATCAGCCAAAGATGCAGGCTATTTAGGTGATGATGGTGTTCTACCAGATATTTCTAGCTTGCGAATTCCTTTACAGTATTTGGCGAATCTGTTGACCGCTGGCGATATAGCACCTGTTAAGAGTGCACTGAATCGTATGTTGGCAATGCGTCATTATAAGCGAGCTGAAACTGTAGATAAAAAGGTGGATACCAGCGCATTAGAGCAGGTTGGTTTAACTGAACACCAAGCGCAGGAAATGTATCGTTATTTGGCTATAGCTAACTATGAAGACCGCTTTGTAGTTCCTTCCAGTCATCGCGAGCTAGCACGAGAAGCATTTCCTGAAGCTAAAGGGTGTGGCTTTAGCTTTGGTGATGGTTGTAAAGGTAGCGACACTAAGTACAACCTGTTTAATAGCCAGAGAATTAATGCCATTAATGTATCTACAAATCCAAGTGAGGATAAAAAATGAAATCTTTAAAGATCATATCAATCCTCTTGGACTACCCAGATATTGATCTGTGGGAAAACAAGGATGAAATCTTTGATTGCATAGCTGAATGTAATGAGCTGACATCGGCACAAAAATCATCAATATGTGATTTTGTAACATATGCGTTTGATCGTTCTCTACTTTCATTCCAAGAAATATATTGTGATATCTTCGACCGTGGCCGTTCCACCTCTCTGCTTCTTTTTGAGCATGTTCATGGTGAGTCGCGTGATCGCGGACAAGCAATGGTAGACCTGCTTAAGCAATATGAAGATGCAGGATTTTCTCTTAACAAAAGAGAATTACCGGATTTTCTTCCTGTTTACTTGGAATACCTTTCAACAAGAAATAACGCTGAAATTATAGAGGGGTTGTGTTTTATCACTCCGATCTTGGGGTTGCTTAAAGAGAGGCTACTCAAAAGAGAAAGCAAATATCATGTTCTATTTGGGGTTCTAATTGATCTATCCATGACAGAGTACGATAGCGCTCTTATAAGCACACAAGTTATGAAAGAGGCTGATGATGCAACACCCGCTGCGTTAGATGCTGTTTGGGAGGAAGAGCAGGTGAAGTTTTTAGGAGGAGAATCATGTCCCAGTTCAATTCAATCGATTCATAGCAACCGATTTAAGAATGCAGTCGTACCACAGTACCTTGAAATTGGTGAGGCAAACAAATGAACTATATTCATAGCTTCTTCTTTGATATATACCCATATATTGCAGTTACCATTTTTCTACTTGGTAGTTGGGTTCGTTACGATTATGGGCAGTACACTTGGCGAGCAGGATCAAGCCAGTTACTTGATAACTCGAATATGAGGCTGGCATCTGGACTGTTCCACATTGGCATTCTTGGTATCATCTTCGGCCACTTTTTTGGCTTGCTGACACCTCACTGGGTATATGAGTCATTCTTATCATTGCAATCAAAACAACTCATAGCGATGTGTGCTGGCGGTATCTTTGGTGCAATGACGTTGTACGGTGGTTATCTGCTCTTAAAGCGGCGTCTGACAAACGTAAGGATCAGAGCAACATCATCGACTGCGGATATTTTGATTTTAGTGCTATTAGTTTCCCAGGCAGCGCTTGGTCTTCTGACAATTCCATTTTCTGCTTTCCATCTTGATGGAAGTGTCATGATGAAGCTCGTAAGTTGGGCACAAGATGTTGTAACGTTCCAAACAGGGGCATCTAAAAATTTAGAAGGGGTATCGTTTATCTACAAAATTCATATGATTTTAGGTATGACTTTGTTTGTTGTCTTTCCATTCTGTCGATTGGTACACGTTTGGAGTGTACCGCTCGAATATTTAACTAGACGCATCCAGATCGTAAGGTCTCGTCGGTAACATGATTAGGGTAGTAGTCGCAGTGTAAACTGCGACTACTATTTATCAGGTGTAGTATGGTATATCACGTATCAAATAAGCAGTTTGTGACTAAGTTAGTCGAACCTTTCTTTGTTGCAATTTTCTGGCCAACTCTGCTGTTGTTGGTATCCGAAGTGACCGGTTTGCCAATAACTGAAGAGTTATATCGCAATACTATTTTATTTTCATTGCTAATATTCATTATTACTGCATTTATAGATATAAGATACATTTGTATAGCAAGGAAAGTAAAACTGGAATTGAACTTCAGCGGCATTGAGTTTCATTGCCATAAAAAACATCTATTTTTCTCATGGCACCAAATAACTTTAATTAAGTTGGTTGAAAGCAAGCCTGGCTCTAGAGTACTAAATATACTTCCTGATAATGAAACTATTGACTTAATTCTTTTTGAAGACCACGATAAGATTTGTTCACAAGTTATATTTTATTGTAAGCAGTTTAATGTCGAGTATAGTTAGAGTCTTTGTATGATTAAGTATGAGCAATTAGCTTGCTCATACTTTTCATGGTTGTCTTTCACTTATCAGGAACATGATATTCGTTCAGTGCTGTAATTCGTGCTACTTGGAATGTATTTTGTAGCGATTGTAATTCTGCCTTATGTTGTTGTGCCAATTGTTGTAAATAGTCTCTTCCTTTATTTGTCAAATGTACATCAACTCTGCGCTTGTCATTTTCACTTTTACGTCGTTCCACGAGATCTAGTTCCTCACATCGCGTTAGTAAAGCCACTGTAGCGTGATGACTCATTTGCAGTCTCTCAGCTAGCTCACCCACGCTTGCCCAGTCACGCCCTGGGTATCCTTGTATATGTAGGAGGGATAAATACTGTAATGGAGTGAGTCCGAGCTCCTTGGCTGCGGTTTCACTGAAGTGAAGGAAACGCTTTAACTGATAGCGAAACTCAGAAAGTGCCTCAAATTGAGCTTTTGTTAGCATAGCTTACTCGGTTGTTGACTTCTCAGGTGAAATACAATAGGTTCAAT
Organism: Aeromonas sp. 6P; assembly: GCF_051919525.1. Classification (NCBI taxonomy): domain Bacteria; kingdom Pseudomonadati; phylum Pseudomonadota; class Gammaproteobacteria; order Aeromonadales; family Aeromonadaceae; genus Aeromonas; species Aeromonas sp. 6P. The sequence continues at coordinate 1,356,716 of NZ_JBQBEO010000002.1, forward strand.
TATATCACATTGTGATATATTATTTTGTAGTGTTTTTGTTACAAAGGAGATGGCAATGCATAAGCAAATTCACCCAAAATCACTTTATTGGGGAAATACTGTAATTCTACTTAGTACCATCGATAATACTGATACAACTAACATTACGCCAATATCATCAAGTTGGTCTCTTTCGAACAATATTGTCATCGGCCTTAGTCTAAATTCAAAGGCTATCGAAAATATTGAGACATGTCCAGAAGTCGTATTGAATATTGCATCAGACAACCTTGCGGATAGAATTGAATCTATTGCCAAATTTACCGGAAAGGATCCTGTTCCATCTGAAAAGATAGGTTTCAATTATTGTGGTGATAAATTTAGTCTTGGTAGATTTACAGAGTTGGCGTCTTGTACTGTTAAACCATCTCGTATCCAGGAATGTTTAATTCAGGTCGAGTGTTTAGTTGAACATATAACAAAACGCAATAATTTTGCTATCGTTGAATTGCGAGCCACTCATGTGCATGCAGATGCATCTTTACTTAAAAAATATGACGTTATTGACGCGGATTTGTGGAGCCCTCTAATTTATAGTTTCAGGAGTTACCACGGAATTACCAACACTATTGGTAGAAACTTTAAATTTGATAATTGATTTCGCTGATGCCCTATTTATTAAGGGCATCTTTATAGGACTATGATATTTAAAGGATGATTTATGAGTGAATGTTTACGTTCTTTACCATTGGTTTATTCATGCTCTGGTTGTTCAAGTGCAGCGCAGATGGCAAACTATATGGCTATTCAGCTAGATAAACGAGGCGACGCAGAAATGTCCTGCATTGCTGGTGTTGGTGGAAATGTAAAGCATCTAGTCCGAATAGCTAAGTCGGGTAGATTTATCATTGCTATCGATGGATGCCCTCTACAGTGTGTAAAAAGTTGCTTATCAATTCACAATATCATCCCTGAACATCATATTTTACTTAATGAGTACGGTGTAAAAAAAATTCAGAAAACAGATTTTGATTATGATGAAGCTGATAGGCTTACTCTGGATATTTCAAATTCATTAATATAAGATGGTGACCTGATATTACAAAGTGTTGCCGCTTATTTTGGTGTGTTTTCATTCATTTTGAATAAATTTTTATTCAATCAATCTCTCCCATACAAATTAAGGTTTCCACCATAGCGTTCTACTATATAAACTAACATCATCATGTCGTCAAACGCGGTAAGGAGATGTTGATGCAAAGCCCTGTAGTGCCAGATAACGAGAAGCAGCGGTTAGATGCGCTACGCCGTCTTGCTGTACTTGATAGCCCAGCAGAAGAGCGTTTTGACCGCATAACCAGGATGGCTCGTAATATGTTTGATGTACCCATTGCGCTGGTTTCGTTAGTTGATGAAAACAGACAGTGGTTCAAATCGTGCTGTGGATTGCCTGTCCTGGAAACACCACGAGAGATTTCATTTTGTGGTCACGCGATCCTCGGCGAGGAGCTATTCGTAGTCGAAGATGCAACTCAAGACCCCAGATTCTTTGACAACCCCTTAGTCACTGGGGAGCCTCACATCCGATTTTATGCGGGCCATCCATTGGAAGTGGGAGATGGCCTGAAACTGGGCACCCTCTGTATTATAGACAGAAAGCCCAGGTCATTGAGTGATAAAGACCAAGCCATGCTAGCAGATTTGGCATCAATGGTCGAAAGTGAGCTAAGAGCCGTCCAGATGGCCACAATCGATGAATTGACGGGGATTACCAACCGCCGTGGATTCATGCTCCTTGCCGACAAAAGTTTGAAATATGCATTTCGCGTAAAAAATCCAGTCACGCTGTTATTTTTAGATCTTAATCACTTCAAAGTGATCAATGATACATATGGGCATAATGTCGGTGATGATGCTTTATGCCAGATGGCTGAATTACTGTGTCGCGTATTTAGAGATGCCGATATTTCGGCTCGTTTAGGTGGCGATGAGTTTGTTGTTCTTTTACCTGGCACGGGTCATGAACATAGCTCACGGATAAAAGAGAGATTTTATAATGCACTAGAGAATTTTAACCACACCAGCGGCAAGCCTTATCAACTCTCTTGCTCACTAGGTATCGTTGTATACGATGCTCTCACCCCTCCTAATTTAGACAGTCTACTGTGCTTGGCCGATGAAGAAATGTATTCATGCAAGCTAAAAAAATAAACCGCTTAATTTTCAGGTGATAAGTACAAGGTGTAAATACTTCTTTATTTTTGTTCTGTATACAGTTCGACTGTGTGAGGAAAAATACCATCCTCCCTATTTTGAGTATGATGGACAGTAACCCAACCAGCAAATTCCTCTGCGGGCATTGGCTTGGCGACAACATAGCCCTGCACGGTATCGCAATGATTGGCCCTCAACCATGCAAGTTCTTCCTGGGTTTCGGCCCCCTCCGCGACAACTGACAATCCCAGTTCCTGACACAACAAAATGGTGGAGCGGACAATAGCTGCATTTCTAAAATGCTGGTCAACACCGCTCACGAAAATGCGGTCAATCTTCAATTCATGCACAGGTAAATTCTTCACATAAGCGAGAGAGGCTTGCCCTGAACCATAATCGTCAATGGATAGCTTCACCCCCAGGCTGGCAAGCTCTTTCAAATGCTGTAACGCAATATCAGGATCATCCATGAGTGCGCTCTCAGTGACTTCCAGACAAAGCAGCTGAGCAGGTAAGGTATTCTCTTGCAGTGACTTTATGACCTTTGGTACTAGGTCTGGGGATGTCAAGTCGAGCGTAGACAAGTTGACTGACGTGACGATATCGTGTCCCTCTCGGTGCCAGGAAGCCGCTTGACATATCACATGCGCTAATAACCATGGCGTGATCTCACGGATAAATCCCGTTTGCTCGGCAAACGGAATAAAGCGTCCAGGTGGCACCAACCCTTTGGTTGGGTGTTGCCATCTCAATAATGCTTCTGCTCCCTTGACGAGGCCACTCGCAAGCTCCAACTTGGGTTGAAAGAAGGCGACAAACTCCTCGTTGATCAAGGCATCTCGCATTTCACCAATCAAGGCTAATTGCTCATGGGGGGATTCATCTGCAATCTTGCACGCAAAGGCGAAACCGTCACGGCGGCGTTTGGCATGACGCATTGCCATACCTGCTCGCCTCATTAGCAAGCTGCTGTTATTACCATCTTCTGGAAATATCGCGATCCCCAGACTGCCCTCAACGTCAAGGCGTTGACCATCCAGTTCAATAGGCTTACGGAGTTGCCCCAGTAACTCTTGCATATTCCGGCCGATCATGAACACCAATTCCGATTCAACGTGAACACCATTTCCGGACCAATGTGAACGCTCATTCCGGCTCAACCTGAACACTTTGCTCCTCCTTTCCGGAAACAGTGTTCAACATCCCGGAATCACTGTTCACATTCACCGGAATCATCCTTAACGCATTGATTTAAAAACCTTTGATACGCTCTCCCTTTTGCCAGGGAAGAGCCTATGTCTGCCAAGAGGATTGCAATGCGTAAAATTCGTGAAGTACTGCGACTGCGGCTGGAAGCTGACCTCTCTGTTCGCCAAATCAGTATCTGTACCAAGGTCAGTGTCGGCTCCATCCAGAAACTCCTCAAAAGTGCCCAGGCGCTCGGCCTTACCTGGCCCTTACCTACCGATCTTGATGATGGCCGACTGGCTGCCCTGTTCTATCCGCAGGCCGATACCACCATCTCGGCCCGCCATGTTGTGCCGGATTGGCCCTCTGTCCATCAGGAGCTCAAGCGCAAGGGGGTCTCCAAACAGCTGCTCTGGGAGGAGTACACCCAGCGCTATCCCAATAGCTGTTACAGCTACTCCCAGTTCTGTGACCGTTACAAGTCCTGGTGTCAGTTGCAAAAGCGCTCCATGCGCCAGATCCACAAGGCGGGGGAAAAGCTCTTTATCGACTACTGCGGGCCCACGGTGCCCATCGTGTCGCCGACTACGGGTGAGGTCCGTCAGGCACAAGTCTTTGTCGCCGTGCTCGGTGCGTCCAACTACACCTTTGCCGAGGCCACCTGGTCACAGTCACTGCCGGACTGGCTGCAAAGCCATGTCCGTGCCTTTGAGTTTTTCGGCGGGACACCGGCACTGCTGATCCCCGACAACCTCAAGAGCGGTGTCAGCAAGGCTTGCCGATACGATCCCGAGCTCAACCCCAGCTACCAGCAGTTGGCCGAGCACTATCAGGTGGCGGTGATGCCAGCTCGTCCTTACAAGCCCAAGGACAAGGCCAAGGCGGAGGTGGGTGTGCAGATCGTCGAGCGCTGGATCCTGGCCCGTCTACGCCATCAGACCTTCTTCTCGCTTGCCGATCTCAACCAGTGCATCCGTGCCTTGCTGAACGAACTCAACGAGCGTCCGTTCAAGCAACTGCCCGGTAACCGACGTGACGCATTTGAGCAGTTGGACCGCCCGGCACTGGGACCACTGCCGGTGCATCCCTATCGCTATGTCGCCATCAAAACGGTCAAGGTCAACATCGACTATCACGTCAGCTATGAGCAGCACCACTACTCGGTGCCACACCAGTATGTGGGCCAGCAACTGGAGCTCCATGCTGGCGACACTTTGCTTCAGGTCTATCACCAGCAACAGCTGGTCGCGAGCCATCCGCGTAAAACCATCCCGGGGATTAGCACGATCCCGGAGCACATGCCGGAACGCCACAGCAAGCAGCAACGCTGGACGCCAGGCCGTCTCAAGCAGTGGGCTGCTGATATCGGACCGGGCACCTTGTGCTGGGTGAGCGAACGGCTGGAAGAGAAAGCCCATGTCGAGCAGGCATACCGACTCTGCCTGGGGCTACTGAGTCTTAGCCGGGAGTATCCGCCATCACGGGTCGAGGCCTGCTGTCAGTTGGCTAATCGGGAAGGACTGGTGCGACTCAAACAGCTCAAGTCGGTGCTGACCAGTGGCCGCGACCAACTGCCCGAAAGCCCGCTGAGCTACCCAGAGTTACCGCAAGAGCACGAGAACATCCGTGGCCCCCAGAGCTTCCACTAAAGAGGATACGCCCCATGACCCAACAAACCCTGACCCGCCTGAGAAACCTGAAACTGACCGGCATGGCGGATGCAGTGCAACAACAACTGGAACAGGCCAGTACCTACGAAGGGCTGCCCTTCATCGAGCGTCTAAGCCTGCTGGTCGAACACGAACAACTGAGCCGGGAGCAACGTAAACAAGCTCGGCTAGTCAAGCAGGCGCGGCTCAAACTCCAAGCCACGGTGCAAGAGGTGGACTACCAGTCTGCACGCAACCTAGAGCGGTCACAGGTGGCAAACCTGGCCCAAGGAGAGTGGCTGCGCCGGGGCCAGAACCTGCTCATTACCGGCCCCTGTGGCTGCGGAAAAACCTACCTAGCCTGTGCGCTGGGCTACCAAGCCTGTCAGCAGGGGCACAGCACTCGTTACTACCGGCTGCCGCGTCTGCTACTTGAGCTGAGCCAGGCCAAGGTAGATGGCAGTTACGCCAGACTGCTGGGTCAACTGGCAAGGATAGAGCTGCTGATCCTGGATGACTGGGGACTGGAAGCGGTGAATGCCGAGCAGCGCAACGCCCTGCTGGAGATCATGGATGATCGGTACGGGAAATACTCGACGGTCGTGGTCAGTCAGCTGCCAACGGAAGAGTGGTACGCGAGCTTGGGGGACAACACTCTGGCAGATGCGATCCTGGACCGGCTGATGCACAACGCTCACCGGCTGTCACTGAAGGGAGAATCGATGAGAAAGAGGAGAAGTGAGTTGACCCAATCTGAACACTCGAGTTAGAAACGGGGTGACGTGAGCGCGTTAAGGATCAGGGTGTTCACGTTGGCCGGAATGGCTGTTCAACTTCGCCGGAATACGCAACTCTTGGGCATTATCAAGGATATTGAAGTAATCGACCTCTTTGATAAGTAGCGCAAACTCATCGCCTCCCAAACGCGCCACCAAGTGCTTGCCAGCAACCATGGCGAGTAAACGTTGAGCCATCTCCTGTAGGAGCCTGTCGCCCACCAGATGGCCCAGAGCATTATTAATTTGGGCAAATCTATCAATATCGATGAGCACTAAAGCGCCACTACCTTGTAAAGCCGCCTCTGTCAGCGCCTCCATAAAACAGGTGCGGTTTGGGAGCTCAGTAAGTGGATCCGCATACGCTAGCCGCAAAATATGCTGCTCGCGGGTCGAGATACTACGGCGCATGGTATCAAGAGCCCGCATAAGTGCTTTCGTTTCAACGCCTAGGCCTAAAGGCACCTTGCACTGGTAATCCCCTCCAGCTATAGCCTCAGCGACCATCACAGCTTTGTGTACAGGTTTGGCAATGCTTCTGGCAATCAACAGCGCCAAGACACTTCCAGTGACGAGCGCACTGAATGCAAGGATAATAACGGTCAAACGCGCTCGGTTTGCATCGTCTTTGAGTGCGATAACCCCACTTTGCATCAGTTCTTGCTGATGCTCTGCAATACGTAGTGTCTGAACAAGCAATGCTTTAAGAAGTACATCAGTTTGCTCTTCATAGTGTTGGCGAGCGGAAGACAAGCCATCAATTTCGATTCGTTCCACCGTTTGCTGAAAAGAGTCACCATAATGCTTTCGCAGGTTTATGAGTTGGTCAATATCACCCACATCTCCCCCCATTGATGCAGCCCGTTCTAATCCTTCAATAGCGGCATCGGATGCAGCCAGTGCAGAGTCCATCGCTGTATAGAGGGCTACACGCTTGTAACGTTCGTCTGTTTGCAGAAGAAGCAGCAAATGCAGTGCTGCGTTCTGAGAGTATTGATTAGCTCGTTGGGCAAGAAATTCAATCCGTGCTTGCTGCTCGACAAACTGATTGATTAAAACGATGCAGGGCAACGGACGAGACGGCAAGCAGAAGTAACAAAAGCAGGGAAAAGGCGATAAGGAGCAGTGTTCGTATCGAACTGTTGTCAACCAGCACCAAAAAAGGATTATTCATCATCTTTGTAGCCACCCAACTTTGTCATGTGTGGAATCTTGAGGCGGAATTCTGCAAGCCTTTGGAAGGCTCACCCAGTGTCAGTGTTATTTCAGCAACATCCGCTGCGGCGATCTGATTGGTGTTATCAACATCACTGGCATGACAGTGTTTGCGTGCGTAGCGCCGTGCATCTGCATGGCATACTGCCAGCAAGCGGGAGATAGCCGCATGATCTTCTGTCTGAGCAGACAGAATGAGGTTCTCTTTTTCCATCATGCAATGTGTCATGACTCAGTTCCTTTTGTCGAGTTTACGGCCAACCATGGCGCACATCGGGCAGAACCCCATCAGGCCCGTCATGGAAAGGATGGCACTCATTACTCCTGCTGCAACAGCAAGGTCAGATTTCCCCCAGCTCATCACTGGAAACACAAGCGCCATGATGCCCAGGATGATGCGTAACACTCGCTCCCAGTTTGGGACATTCTTTACATAGAACATGTCAGCCTCCTCCGATGGCAAGAGTGTTGAATCACTCTCTTGCTTGATAAGAGGGGCTAGGTGAGCAAAGCGGTTCGCAGAAAATGAAAAAATCTCAATTGAGCCCATTCAAGTATATCAGTCGATTATTGTCAATGATGTCACTAGAGATGCTCTTATAGCTGGTCAGCAAACTTTACCGAGTTGGTACTCTATGCTTGGGGTCAGAGAACATTTGGTTTGCTGTAAGTTGATGACGGGATCTAGCGCGTAGCAGTAGTTTTGAAAAGACCAAAATAAGTTATGGGATCTTGATATATGAACTATATTTTCGCCTTAAATCATCAATATCTTTTTTTGCTTTCTTTTCTTTTTCCTCAAGAGCTTTTATCTCATTTGCTTTTTCTTTCAGTAACTGCTCAAACATTACTTTAGCCTGCTCTCTTGATTTAATATCTACGATGTTTGCCAAGTCTTTGGATCTTTCTGTTAGAGCATATTCTCGTTCTTGTAATGAGATGAGGCTATCATTTAGATTTTTTTGTATAAGGTTTAACGAGGCTGACCGCCTGCGTATTTCGACTTCACTAGCTTCAAGCTGAGCCTCTTTGGCTTTAATGGTTCTATTTATATCATCAACCTGTGAATAAAACTCAGCCTTAAGTTCATCTAAATTAAGAAGGTCACGTAGTAAATCTTGCTTTTGATCAACTTCATCTTGTCTATGATATAGACGGTCTTTCAATTCCATTTCAAAGCTTCTGTATTGATCTTCCAATAGGATTATTTTTTCCTGTGCCTCTAAAATGGACGACTCTTTTTCTTTTAACACTCTCTCCCATCTTTTTAAAATGGCGTTAGCCTTGCCTTCTGCATGCCGAGACTGTTGAATCACTCTTTGCATATCGCTTAGTTCTGATTCGCGCGTATTTTTTATCGCTTCGAATTCTGCATTAAGTTTTTTAACCTCTGTCTGGTGCTTTGAACTCAAAGATGAATACTGATGCTGTAAAGACAATAATTGTTGTCTATTATGGGAGTAAATCATTTCGGAGAAGTTGCCTACAGGGGCTACAGACACCCATTTTTTGGGGCATTTTTTTAGATAATCTCTTATCTCTTCTTTTGATATTATCTCTCCTTTCACACGAAATCCACTCAGGTCAAGTTCAATGCAGGTTGCATTCACCCTCTTTAATTCTTTAACTTTCTCTCGATCACAAAAATGCGTAACTGCAATTTCGATGAGAACCTTCTCTCCCTCGATGAACCCAATAACATCAGGTATAACTCTGCCTTCATAAACCTCACATACCATCTCATCAAAGGCTATATTTTGATGTATTGGATTTATAGTTCCAATAGGCAGTAACAACTGCCTATCCGTTGCTAAAACCTCTTTAGCTAGGATATGTATTTCCGTTTCCGGCTTCCAGGTACAGGCATTCTGTTCGACTGAATTAGGCTCATGAGAGAAATAATGGGCTTTAACTTGCCCCTTCATTGCCCAGACAGCGCCCTGACAACCTATGCATGTGCAATTGCATGCTTTTCCACTCACAACATCTTTGACATCAACGATATGGCCGTTGTCGTCAAGGGCGCGAGTCATCAGGATTCTTGCCATCTCTATCCTACCCACAAATGGATCTATGTATAAAAGCACATCAGTTTATTCAGTTAAATTGGATGCTTTAACTACATCAGTAGTTACAACACTTTCATGAAAAATCATACACTTACATTTGATTGTTTTGAACTTCGTCAAGTTCCAATTGGATTTAGATGTATGACCACTCCCCAGGTGAGCTCATTGAGCTTTAGAGGGTGCGTAGGAGCGGGCTGGTAATCAGGGAGGGGGGATGGATGCAGTACGGTGGAAGGCTCTGATATTGATACCAAAGGAAGGGCGCACGAAAGTAGCGTAAACAAGACACCGATTTTAGGTCGGTGTCAGGTGATAACTAGAACTGTATAAATATTCTCTACTGCTTATTATAACGTAAATGAGAAGTCCAGCGTTTCATTGTCAGATACTCTGCGCATCGCTTTAGCTCTATCCTTATCACCGTAGGTCTTAATTATTTGCTCCACGTCATCATTGAGCTTCGCTGCTGCACCAATAAAATCACCAGGATGTTCCTCGAGATGCGTTTCTGCAACAAGGTGTCTTAACGCATGAATGTTGATACCATGTTGTTTATCATGAGGCATCGTCATCAGATAGGCCTGATATGTCAGTGATATGAAATTATCTGACAGTTTTGATGATATTTCTATATATTTACTTCTTATTTTAAGGTTTTCCTCGTTGTTTACTTGGCTTTGTCGAATGCTACGCCAAGGGAAAAAGATATCAATATCGTCAATTGACTGAACGCCCGCAAAGGTCATGAGATCAAACTCAATATAGCTGCGCCTTATGTTCAAATACTCTTTGATCAGCGGGGTAAGCTGTTCTGGTAACTCAACATCAACATCCACGCTATTTTTTGCATTTGCGTTTTTAAGATATCTGTACTTTGTGTTATCGTCACTAACCATCGATGTACCAAAACATGGGATATATAGTTGGAATCGGTTACGCTGACGATGATATGTTATACTTGCATAGTTTTTGTTCTGTGATGTCGCATTAGGGTAAAATTTCAATTCAGTCCAGTTTGCGCTGCGTGGAGATTGATAAAAACTGATTGTTTGTATCAGTCCTGCTCTAAAATACTGCAACGCACGGCCAATCTGAGATGCTGCACTTTTTCTATGCGCCAGCTCTAGTTTTTTATCGTCTGTGTTATTCGAAAGTAAATTTTTTTGCTCAGCATTGGTCTTGTATACTTTTGCTTTATCGAATAACCACTGGCTGGCCCTATAAACCGCATTTCGGCGATCTGACGCAGGTATGTTGAGTAAGAATTGAATGTTCAGTTTCCCTTTCTTGCCCGCTTGGCCGCGACTGTTGATGCCTTTCTCTGCCATCTTAAACCAATTAGGATATTCCTCGATAATAAAATCTAGGTCTTTAAAAAACTCCTCGATTGTTCTGTTACCACGATCGGCACAAAACCTTAGGTAGCCCTTCGAATCCGACCCTCGTTTTACAAAATTTAGCACTCTAGAGAATTGGCTTGTACCCGTTTGCAGTCCTTCCGAATATTCAGCCATAGCCTGCATAATCTCAGGTATTGTCAAGTGATAACTGCTAACAGACATGTAATCAATAGCTAATTCAGTATGACAAAAATGTTGAAATGAAAGTAGCTGACTTTTAAATGCGATAGCAGAGCCGCATTCGCCCTTCGCGTTGATTGTCCATTCATTGTTTCTTCTGTTTTTTTCATTGACTTTTGCTCGTATCTCATAGCGTCGATCTGACCTAAGCTCGTCAGAAATGTTTACTATCGCTGGTTGTTTTTTATTTATTTTATACTCACAATACTCATCATAAACCTTCTGTAGATTTGGATTCAGTGACGAGCTAATGAATGTGCTGCGATTGATAGCCGACAGATCAAGATCTGACCGATTTTTTCCTCTGCGTTGATGGTCAACTTTTCTATGAATTTTATCTAACAACAAGTTTTTTGGTAAATTGAAATAACTTTCAATGAAATTGATGCGAACGTCAGGTACTCGCTCGGCAGGGTGTGATGTACCCATCATATAATCGCGCAAAACTTTTGTTGCGCTGCCAATCGCTTGTGGGCTACTTTTCAGAATTGGCCATGCCTCTGGGCAGTTAGATAATGACGCGTTGATAATTTCACGTGCTACTTCTCTGTATGTAATGAAGCTTTTCTTAATATTATTCTGCGTCTTAGGAGTGACCTCATCGAGCCAGAGACGCTCACCGTATTTCCTCTGAACTGCTGCTGCCAGAGCCTCACAAAAAGTCATTTTGCTGAAATCTATGTTGTTTATTTGAGCGTAGAACTCTGCCAACCGACGCACTCGTGTCAGTGGGCCTCGCGTATCACTCCTGCTCTGACGTGCCAAGGTCATTTTCAGCTTTTCTATTGTTTCACTGAGATTTTCTAACAGTGCAGTTTCCAGCTCATCCTCGGACTGCACAATTGATGTTTTCAGTAACATGTTGAGTGCTGTCTGATGGTGCCTATAACGCGCACTTTCAGTTTTGTCGCTACTCTCAATGCCTTGAATGATCCGTTCTCTCAACTGCCTAATGCTCATAATTGCCACTCCATAAAAATACAACAACTGGTCTTTTTGTTCATTATAGTGCTGCAAACATCAATCGCCACACCAAAACGAAAATTATCGCAAAATAGCTTTTGACTTATTTGAAATTTCTTATATATCAATGTCTTTTTTGGTTTTTTGTGAGTTTTACGAGGGATTTCATGATTTTTAAAATTGGCAATGAAGCAAAGATTGATTAGGTTGCAATCAGCATTAAACAACAATACATGAAGTTTACAACAGTGATGAATAATCAATTAAAATTAGACACTTAGCTATATTCTTTAATTCCTGAATCGGAAAAACCATGACTGTATTTCTCTGATTTGTTGTAATTATGGTGTAAGGGGCTAAGTTGGAAGGACATTTTGTTGTAAAAACAAAAGCATCATAAAAACATATGGTTAGCTAAAAAAATGTCAACAAATCATATAGTAATAAGTTATTGATTTGCATGTGACTTTCTATTTTTACAACAAAATCTCTTAGATTATAGAGAATCACAACGCCTGCTTGCTTGAACCCTCTTTATATCAAGCAAAAAGTGGGCTGTCTGCCCGCGTTGTAAATGGTAAAACGAAGGTGACCGCACAATGTCTCTACCTATGATTGTATCTGACATGAAAATATGTGACCTAGGATGCAAGAGTGCTCCAACGCCGTTTGGCTCTGCGTTGCAGTCCTATCTATTTCAGCCGGTAGGATCGTTCCCCATAGTTATTTGTCGCTGTACTGGTGGCAGAGAAATGAGAACTACGGGGTTGTGTATATGATTAAAACGAAATGTTAGTCAGCCCAGCTTGGCTGCACACTCAGAACTGGCTAACTATGAGCCAGAATACATTTTTTGGTGATATGGATAGGGCTTGAGATGGCAGATTGGATGATGCTGTACGATGCGGTGTAGCGATTCATACCGGTCGAGCTAAATTAATTTCAGCGCTCGATACGCTGTGTAATGCCTGTGCAGTCGAGTCTGAGTACACCAACCTCAGTATCATCGATATTTTCAGAATGCCCCCAAGCTCAGGGTTATTGTTTTCAATGGTTTTGTTGTGGTCAACAATGAGGGGATTGAGAAACCTGCCGGTTTCTAGTTGGCCATCTGGACGATGCTTCTGATGACAACGAATGTGGTTTCGCCTGGCACTGGCTGAAACTGTACCAGACCAGACCAGACCAGACCAGACCAGACCAGACTTGGGTGGTTTGTATGCAGTTATAAGGTTAGGTGTTTGGCATGTTCGAGTTTATTGGCAGGCCATTTGGTTAGAGCAACAGCTATGGTTATGGCAGCAATGATGCAGGCGAGACCCCTAGGGCCTTGGCGATCTGATAAACTTTTTCCAGGGTTACCCTAGTTTCCCCACGTTCGATTTTTCCCATATGACCACGGTCTATACCAGCAATTAGTGCTAGTTTTTCCTGTTGCATACCTCGTGCAGACCGCAGCTCTCGTACATTTTTACCGAATGCAGTTGCGAGCATCGCCAGCTCAAACTCGTCAGAATCCATTTTATCTCCTCACTAGAGGATCTATGGTCTACGTTATACGGCGTGCTGTACACGGCTGTGAGTACACGCATATAATGACACTGCATATAAGCATCATTTCGAGGTGGAAAATGTCCAATCAGCAGATCGTTCTGAGCCAGAATCAAAAAAGTGGCACAGTGACACTAACCTTTCAAGATGCGGATTTCCTAGCCGCAGTAGGAGATTCTTTGAGAGTGGAGTCATTCGTACATGTCACTATCAATCAATCCGTATATGATGAATTTGTTAAGAGCATTATGGTTTCGTTTGTTGCCGAATTTATGGATTTTAAGCAGCAATGGCCGATACCTCAGGAGCTAAGAAAGTGAACAAGTCTCTGACATGATGGAGGGCATTCGGGTCTTTCTCGCGGTTTGCTGTATTGGTGGACTTATTTGTAGCTCATCCTCGTAAAGTAATGCCAACGTAGCCTCAGCTTCTTTGGATTATAACCGGCGCCAATTAGCGTTTTTATCGCCTTATGAGTCTCCATAGAGACGGACGTCATTAAGCACCTCTTTAATATCGGTAAACCCAACATAACATCCTAGCCTAGGCGTTCAGTCAGGATCCCATGCTCGATGCGGCTGAGGAGGTCGAGCACAGCCTGAGCGAGTTCGGGCGTATCCTGATGGTTGAACGGACGAACACATCCTAGGTAACGGAATATATGATCCTGTGTTGAGCAACATGTCAGTACTACAGCTTGCAACTCCGGCACCGGTACAGTGATGGGAGCCCGCCAGCACAAGCCTTACTGACAGTATTAGCCATGGATTGGTCTTGTTGCTTTGGGTCAACCCAAGGAGACGAATCCTACTTTGGGGGCCTGTTTTGTGTTGGACATCGCTCAATCACTCTTAGGTGGCTCTTCTTTAAGGGCGCGGATTTTACCGGAATGGTTAACCAAAAACTATACAGCCAGCATGGCAGAACCGAACAATATCTCCGACCAGGCAAGATTGCGCCGCACCAACAGCCGGTGATGACGCGCCCTTGGTAGGGCTATTGCCTCTGCCATGCGGGTTGGTTGTGGGGATGCTGCTTTGTTGATTTTCCTCTCAATATTGATTTGGTGACAGAGAGGAGAACACCGGGAGTCACTATACTCCCAGTACGGGAACCCGTTGGAGAAGGCGATGGAAAGTTCATTTGGCGAAAAAATGCAGAGCGTACATGCCACGCTCAGGCAGCGCTTTGACAAGCTGAGTCGGGTGGCCATCGCGATTTACGATCCCCATACCGATCAGCTCAAGACCTTTGCCCATAGCACCGAGGGGCCCTCGTCGCTGGTGCAGTATGAGGTGAAGCTGAGCGATGTTCCCTCCCTGAGTTATCTGGCGGAGCACAAGCAGCCCCGGGTGCTCGGCAATCTCGATGCCCTGCGTGGCTCTGCGTCGGAGCACAGCCGCAAGGTACTGGAGGCGGGTTATGCCTCCAGCTATACCGAGCCGCTGCTGTTCAACAGCAAACTGTTTGGCTTTCTGTTTTGTGATGCCATGGAGCCGGGATACTTCGAGGAGCCGATCCGCAGCGAGCTGTCGGCCTATGCCCAGGCGCTCTCGGCCATCATTGCGGTGGAGTTTTTCTCCATCCAGACCCTTGGCGGCGCGCTGACCACGGCGCGGGAGTTCAGCCGCTATCGGGATGAGGAGACCGCCAACCATCTGCACCGGATGTCGGCCTACTCCCGGCTGATTGCCAAGACGCTGGCCCCGACTTGCGGGCTGAGCGATGAGGAGGTGGAGTTTATCTACCTCTTCTCCGAGCTGCACGATATCGGCAAGATTGCGGTGCCGGATGCCATTTTGCTCAAGCCGGGCAAGCTGACCCCGGAAGAGTTCGAGATCATGAAGATCCACCCCGGCAAGGGGCGTGAGATGATCAGCCTGATGATCAACGAGTTTGGTCTCGATGGCATTCATCACACCGATATGCTGACCAATATCATCGCCAGCCATCACGAACGCTTCGACGGAACCGGCTATCCGCTGGGGCTGGCGGGGGAGGCGATCCCGCTGGCGGCGCGCATCGTGACGGTGGCCGATGTGTTTGATGCCCTTACCAGCGAGCGCCCCTACAAGAAGGCATGGCCGTTCGAGACGGCGTTTGCCTATCTGGAGGAGCATGCCGGCAGCCAGTTTGATCCCGCCTGCGTTGCCGCAGCCCTGCACAACAAGGCCGAGTTTTATGCCATCTATCAGCAGTATCAGGATCCGGCCTGCTCTGCGAGTGTGGCGGCCAGCGGCGCCGAGCCGGGTTGAGCGCGTGTGATGAGCATAAGGGGGAAAGAGGCGGTTCAAGCATGACGAGGAGTAAATAGAGAGGGGGCACCAGCAGGTGCCCCCTCTCTTTTATGCGCCTCTCGATTCCACGCGCCCTTATTTTGCCGACTTTATCTCTGTGGCTATGGCGTTTGCGGTCAGGTTACTTTTTGGGCGTCGGCTCGCTGATCTGGTAGAGGTGATCCGCGCAGGCGCTGGAGCAGCCACAGGGACGCACCTCTTTATCTTCCCGCTTCTGGGCAAGCTGGTATTGGCGCCACCAGATGATGGTGCCCATGGTCAGGATCAGCACGAACGAGGCGAGCAGGCTCAACAACCAGATGGACATGATCTCTTCTCCTTGATGGTGATGACATGCACAGAGATGGCATCAGTGATGATGGCAGCAACCGCCCTGCTGGTTGGCGCCTTCACTGCCGTGGCAACAAGTATGGCCTTGCAGTGGGCTCTCTGCCTGATTGCCACTACTGGCGCAACAGTGATCGGAGCCACTGTTGCAACCACCGTGACAATGGGGGTGGCCTGCGCCGACGGGCTGGATGGCACGGATAGTCGCCTTGCTCTGATGACGACGAGACGGACGGCCCTGCCTTGCCTCGGTGAGAGGTTGCAAATTGGTGGGGGCTAGCAGCGCGGGCAGCGGCAGGCGGGCAGCGCGACACTGCAGCACCCGGATATTGACCGCCAGCAGGCGCCCCAGCATTCGCTCGCCGATATTGCGCACCACCACCTGACCTACCTGATGATGGGCGAGGGCGTCGAGCAGCGCTTGCTTGCCGTGGCAACCTTCGGCGGCGGCCGGATTGGGCAGGGTGGCGATAACGTTCCCTTCGGGGTTAAGAATTTGCAGCTGCTCGGCACGGGTAAAGTGGCCAGCCAGCAACCCCTGACTCAGCATCAGGGCGCTGTTGCAGAGGGTGGTGGTCATGGTTGTGACAGCATTCATGTCGGCTCTTCTCCACTGGTTGGGTGGTCGGGCTCGGCGGGTTGCATCATCAATGCCTTGCCCAGACTCAGACACTCCACCACCTTGTAGCGCCCTTTTTTCAGGATATTGGCCAGGGTCTGGCGGGAGACCCCCATCACCAGGGCGGCCTCCTGCTGCTGCATTCCTTGAAGGTCGACGAGGCGCAGTGCCTCGAACTCATCAGGGGCCAGCGTGACCTGTTCCAGCTGATGCATGGGGCGGCCGTTGGGTTTGAAGCAGCTGTTGGCGGGGCGGCCACAGATCTGGCGGGCAATCTTGGGTCTTGGCATGGTGGCTCCTAATTGGCATAAGCCATTTATACGCTCATATGTAGCATATGCCAATAATTTTGTCTGATGCAGAGGGTAGCGCCAGTGCTGTTCACGGTAGAGAGGGGTAAAGAGGGGGAGGAGGAATACTAACAAAAGCAGTAAAGGGGACAGAAACGACGCAGGCCCGAACATGGTTCGGGCCTGCGGTTTTGCAGAGGATGGTCGGGCTATCCCGGCGAGCTTACGCCTGTTCGGCCTCGGCCACTGGAGCTGCGCTCTCGCTACCGTTGGCGAAGCGATCCGCCCACAGGGCAATCACGCCGTCACCGGTGACGTTGCAGGCGGTGCCGAAGCTGTCTTGCGCCAGATAGAGGGCGATCATCAGGGCGATGGAGGCTTCACCGAAACCGAGCATGGAGGTGAGCAGGCCCAGCGCCGACATCACGCCACCACCCGGCGCGCCTGGTGCGGCGATCATGATCACCCCCAGCATCATGATGAAGGGGAGCATGGTTTCGATGCCCGGAATGGCCAGATGCTCGGAGAGGAACATCACCGCGGTGGCACAGGTGACCAGGGTAATGGTGGAGCCACAGAGGTGAATGGTGGCACACAGCGGCACGGTAAAATTGGCGATGCCGTCGCTCACCCCGTTGTTCTTGCTCGATTGCAGGGCAACCGGAATGGTGGCGGCGCTCGACATGGTCCCCAGCGCGGTGAAGTAGGCGGGCAGCATGTTCTTGATAAGCTGGGCCGGTGAGCGGCCAAGGGCCAGACCGGTACCGACGAACAGTACGGAGAGCCAGATCCAGTGCATCAGGATCGCCATCACCAGCACCACGCCGAAGGTTTTCAGGGTAGCGAATACGGTGCCTTCTACCGTCATCTCGACAAAGACCCCGGCGATATAGAACGGCAGCAGCGGAATGATCACCTTGGCCAGCAGGCGGTCGATGATGTCACGGCCCTGATCGGCGACCCGGCGCAGATCGGTGGCCTGGGTGGCGCTGATCCCGATGCCGAACACGAAGGCAGCGGCCAGTGCCGACATCACGCCAAACAGCGGCGGGATCTCCAGATTGACGTAGGAGGCGAGCTTGATGGCCGTGGCCGTGGTGGGCTCGGCGGCGGTGGTGAACTGCGGGATCAGGTGGCTCGCCACGGTAAAGGCGAACAGCCCCGCCAGAATGGTGGAGCAGTAGGAGAGGGCCACGGTTTTGCCCAGCAGCTTGCCGGAGTTTTTCGGCAGGCTGGCGATGCCGCTCATAATAAAGAACAGAATGATGAGCGGAATGGTGAAGGTGATCAGCTGACCTATCACTGTCTTGGCCGTAAACAGCACGCGCGCCACCCACTCAGGGGCGTAGAGACCGAGCAAGAGACCGGCAAGGATGCCAGCAATGAGTTTCAGGACAAGTTTCATAAGGAAATCCGGAGTTGGTTGTATTGTCTGTTTTGTTATTAAAATTTGATATTAATCACACTTTTTAACACGTACGCCGTGTTATGTCTGCCTTTTCTGCGTTAACGCCGAGTTAAATATTGTCGAAGGTCAAGATCGCCGACTAGCTGTCGGCTTGGCGTTGAACAGGAAAATCCGTGATGAATTAGCCCGTTAGGTGGCCTGATGATCGCCACGCAGCAACATGACGTACTGGTTGGCGTGTTGATTTGAGGAATCTGACGTACTGGCTGATACGGCTTCCATCGGCGCCAGTTGCAGTGCTATCCCGGATGTGGTGACCAGTTGCTGCAGATGATGGATCTGCTGGTCGTGGTTCATCCCGCAAGCTGGCAGCAGGGGGAAGCAGATCGGAGCGCCCGCTTTGAGCAGGGTCGCCAGCTGATGCAACTGGGGAACAAGGGTGGCCGCGTCGCTATCAAGCGGGCGGCTCAGCCAGATCCCATCGTAAGGGAGCACCGAGTGCATCTTCGCCAGCGGGCAGACCCGCACTGCTTGTCCGGATTGCTGCGAGGCAACTCTGGCGTCAGCCAGTACCGCTTCGCAGGCGGTGACCACATACCCTTCTGCACGCAGCCAGCAGAGATCCTCCCCCGTACCGCACTGACCATTGAGCAGGTGAGCGCCGGGTTTGAGGCGTGCCACAAAGGCAGCTCGAACGTGGGCGTGCTGGTCGTTAAATGGCCAGGAAGCGGGGATGGCGTCAGAGTGTGGCACAGGGGTTACCTCAAGCAGGGGGCGCACAGGGTAACAAATCGGGGCCTGACTGCCAAAGCGCGCAGTCAGGCCCCGATTTGGATGGGTGGGAGTTGCCGGAGCCGGTTAGCGGCCGCAGGCAGGCCCGTGGGGTTGGGCCAGCATGGTGAACATGCTCTCTATCAGGAAGGCGGATTCGCCCTGCAGGTCGATCCGCCCCGGAAAGTGGAGCCAGTTGATGATGTAGCCATCCAGAGTGCAGTGGATCAGGGTGGCGGCGCGCTGCAGGTTGAGGTTGGCGGGCAGTTGCCCCCTCCGTACCGCGTTGGCCAGGGTGGTCTCCAGGTCCCGAAAGAAGTTGGCGGACTGGCTGCGGATATGCTCGCGCAGTGAGATGGCTTCCCCCTCCAGCGATTCGAGATTGAACAGGATGGTGAACATCTGCCGCTGGGCCGGATTGTGAATGAAGCTGTGGAGCACCCCTTCGAAGAAGAGGCGCAGTTGCCCCAGCGGGTCCGGCTCATCTGGATTGAGGCAGGCATCGAGCTGGTGGGCGAGGGGGCTGCAGAGTTCCTGCCAGAGCGAAATGAAGAGTTCATCCTTGTTCTTGAAGTGCCAATAGATGGCCCCGCGGGTCAGGTCTGCCGTCCTGGCGATGTCGGTCAGGCTGGTCTTGGCCAGGCCCTGAGAGCAGAACAGATCCAGCGCCGTGCTCATGATGTGGCAGCGGGTTTGCTGCGCCTCTTCTTTGGTTCGTCTGGCCATCGAAATTTGTGCCTCATGCAAGCAAAAAGTCACTTACATACATTTATGAATGTATGTATATTGCCTCATCTTTCGACTATTTACCAACAGGGCCCATGCGGCCCTGATTGTTCATTGACTGGCAAAGGCTCAGGTGTTTCATGCATAAACATATTCTTGCTCGTTCAGTTGGTCTTGCCTTGCTGGCTACAGGCTTGCTGGCAGGTTGTGGTGACAAGGGGGGCGCACCCCAGGGACAGGGCGACATGCCCCCCGCGGCGGTCAACGTAGTGACCCTGCAGAGCGGTCCGCTGATGTTGACCACCGAGTTGACCGGCCGCAGCGCCCCGTTGCGGGTGGCTGAAGTGCGTCCGCAGGTGAGCGGCATCATCCTCAAGCGCCTCTTTACCGAGGGGAGCGATGTGAAGGCGGGCGATCTGCTCTATCAGATCGACCCGGCTGTCTATCAGGCGGCAGTCGCCAGCGCCAAAGCCAATCTGGCCAAGGCCGAGGCTAACGAGCAGAGTGCCCGCCTCAAGGCGCAGCGCTATCAGGAGCTGCTCAAGGTCAAATCCATCAGCCGTCAGGACTATGACGATGCCGACGCCAGCTGGAAGCAGGCCAAGGCGGAGATCATGGCGAGCAAGGCGGCTTTGCGTACTGCCGAGATCAATCTCGGTTACACCCGCATCACCGCCCCCATCAGTGGCCGCATCGGTAAATCCGCGGTGACCGAGGGGGCACTGGTGACCGCCCAGCAGGCTGACAGCCTGACCGCCATTCAGCAGCTGGATCCCATGTATGTGGATGTGCGTCAGTCCACCGCTGATCTGCTGCGCCTCAAGCGACTGGTCGCCGAGGGCAAGTTGACCCAGGACGAGCAGAAGGGGGCCAAGGTAACCTTCCAGTTGGAAGATGGCTCCACTTATGGCGAAGAGGGCTCGTTGCAGTTCTCCGATGTGACTGTGGATGAGACCTCCGGCATGGTGACCCTGCGGGTGATTGTGCCCAACCCTCATCAGCTGCTGCTGCCCGGCATGTTTATGCGCGCCACCCTGCAAGAGGGTGAGCGGGCGCAAGGGCTGCTGGTGCCGCAAACTGCCGTGACTCGCACCCCCAATGGCGGCGCCACCGTGATGGTGGTGACCGCTGACAACAAGGTGGAGCTGCGCAACGTGCAGCTGAGCCGGGTCGTCGGCAGCAACTGGGTGGTGGAGTCAGGCCTCACCTCCGGCGAGCGGGTGATCGTGGCTGGCTTGCAGAAAGTACGACCGGGCGCCGTAGTCAATCCCGCCGAGCAGGGCGCCGATGCACCGTCTGCTCAAGCTGCGTCCAACACCCCGGCCAACAAGTAGGATGGAGTAATCGCCTCATGGCTCGATTTTTTATAGATAGACCCATTTTTGCCTGGGTGATCGCGCTGGTGATCATGCTGGCGGGCAGTCTGGCCATCATCAAATTGCCGGTCGCCCAGTATCCGAGCATTGCGCCGCCCGCTGTCGGTATTTCCGCCAGCTATCCGGGCGCATCCGCCAAAACGGTGGAAGACTCGGTGACCCAGATCATCGAACAGAACATGACCGGGCTGGATCACCTGCTCTACATGTCTTCACAGTCTGACTCCGCGGGGCGGGTGTCGGTGACCCTCACCTTCCAGCCGGGAACCGACCCCGATATCGCCCAGGTACAGGTGCAGAACAAGCTGCAACAAGCGATGTCGCTGCTGCCGCAAGAGGTGCAGCAGCAGGGGATCCGGGTACAGAAGACCTCCAGTAGCTTCCTGATGGTCGCGGCCTTCATCTCCAGCGATGGCAGCATGAACAACGACGACCTGGCGGACTATGTGGTCTCCAACATCAAGGAGCCTCTGAGTCGTCTGGACGGGGTAGGGGACATCACCTTGTTCGGCAGCCAGTACTCCATGCGGGTCTGGCTCGATCCCAACAAACTCAACCGGGTGCAGATGACACCGGGTGATGTGCAGGCGGCCATCAAGGCGCAGAACGCCCAGGTGGCGTTCGGCAAGCTGGGCGGTACTCCGTCGGTGGAAGATCAGCAGTTCACCGCCACCATCATGGGGCAAACCCGGCTCTCTACCGTGGAGCAGTTCAACGACATCCTGCTGCGGGTGAATCAGGATGGCTCCAAGGTACGGCTGAAAGATGTGGCCCGGGTTGAGCTGGCGGGCGAAAGCTATGACGCCGATGCGCTCTACAACGGTCAGTCTACCGCCGCGGTCGCCATCAAGCTGGCGACCGGCGCCAACGCGCTGGATACCGCCGAGAAGGTGCGTGCCAAGCTCAATGAGCTGTCGGATTACTTCCCGGCCAACATGGAGATCGTCTACCCCTACGACACCACGCCGTTTGTGAAGATCTCCATCGAGGAGGTGGTGCAGACCCTGATCGAGGCGATCTTCCTGGTGTTCTGCGTCATGTATCTGTTCCTGCAGAACTTCCGCGCCACCCTGATCCCGACCATTGCGGTGCCTGTGGTGCTGCTCGGTACCTTCGGGGTGATGGCGGCGTTCGGCTTCTCCATCAACACCCTCACCATGTTCGGTATGGTGCTGGCCATCGGCCTGCTGGTGGATGACGCCATCGTGGTGGTGGAGAACGTGGAGCGGCTGATGAGCGAGGAGGATCTCTCCCCGCTGGAAGCGACCCGCAAGTCGATGACCCAGATCACCGGCGCACTGGTGGGGATCGCCCTGGTGCTCTCCGCCGTGTTCGTGCCGATGGCCTTCTTCGGCGGCTCGACCGGCGCCATCTATCGCCAGTTCTCGCTGACCATCGTCTCGGCCATGGTGCTGTCGGTGCTGGTGGCGTTGATCCTGACACCGGCGCTTTGTGCCACCCTGCTCAAGCCGATGAAACATGGCGAGTTTGGTGCCAAGCGTGGCTTCTTTGGCTGGTTCAACCGCGCCTTTGATGCCGGTACCAACCGCTATCAGAGCGGTGTGCGCAAGGTGATCAAGCAGGGCGTGCGCTACAGCCTGATCTACGGCGCCATGCTGGCGGTGTTGGCAGTGCTCTTTATGCGGATGCCCACCTCCTTCCTGCCGGAAGAGGATCAGGGGGTCATCATGTCCATGGTGCAACTGCCGGTGGGGGCCACCAAGCAGCGCACCGAGGTGGTGCTGGCGGACATGCGCGACTACTTCCTGAAAAACGAGAAGGATAATGTCGATTCTGTACTGACCGTATCTGGCTTCAGTTTCGCCGGTAGTGGCCAGAACGCGGGGATGGCCTTTATCAAGCTCAAGGACTGGAGCGAGCGCAAGAGCCCGGATCGCAGTGCCAATGCCATTATCGGCCGCGCCATGGGCTATCTGTTCAGCATCAAGGAGGCGCAAGTGTTCGCCTTTAACCTGCCTCCGATCCCGGAGCTGGGGACGGCGACCGGTTTTGACTTCTTCCTGCAGGATCGTGGCGGTATCGGTCACGACAAGCTGATGGCGGCGCGTAACCAGCTGCTCGGCATGGCGGCGCAGGATCCCACCTTGGTGCGGGTACGCCCGAACGGGATGGAAGATACGCCGCAGCTCGATATCAA
This sequence comes from Aeromonas sp. 6P, assembly GCF_051919525.1. Classification (NCBI taxonomy): domain Bacteria; kingdom Pseudomonadati; phylum Pseudomonadota; class Gammaproteobacteria; order Aeromonadales; family Aeromonadaceae; genus Aeromonas; species Aeromonas sp. 6P. Next base: position 1,379,872 of record NZ_JBQBEO010000002.1, read on the forward strand.
GATCGACTACGAGAAGGCGCTGGCGCAGGGGCTCTCCATCGCGGACATCAACAACACCCTGGCTACCGCCTGGGGCTCGTCCTACGTCAATGACTTCGTTGACCGGGGCCGGATCAAGAAGGTCTACATGCAGGCGGATGCCCCCTTCCGGATGAACCCGGAAGATCTCAAGCTCTGGTATGTGCGCAACAGTGCCGGTCAGATGGTGCCCTTCTCCGCCTTTGCCAGCACCGAGTGGAGCTTCGGCTCACCCCGTCTGGAGCGTTACAACGGCGTGCCGGCGATGGAGATCGTCGGTGAGGCGGCGCCTGGCAAGAGTACCGGTGATGCGATGGCCGCCATCGAGCAGATGGTGAAACAGCTACCGGAAGGGGTGGGTATCGAGTGGACCGGGCTCTCCTTCCAGGAGCGTCAGGCCGGTTCACAAGCACCTGCGCTCTACGCCATCTCCTTGCTGGTGGTTTTCCTCTGTCTGGCAGCCCTCTACGAGAGCTGGAGCATTCCGTTCTCGGTGATGCTGGTGGTGCCGCTCGGGGTACTGGGGGCCATTGTGGCTGCCACCCTGCGCGGGCTGGAGAACGACGTCTACTTCCAGGTCGGCCTGCTCACTACCATAGGTCTGTCGGCTAAGAACGCGATTTTGATCGTGGAATTTGCCAAAGAGCTCTACGACAAGGGGATGGGCTTGGGTGAAGCCGTGGTGGAGGCTGCACGCCTGCGTCTGCGTCCGATCCTGATGACCTCGCTCGCCTTTATCCTCGGGGTGCTGCCGCTGGTGATCAGCTCCGGCGCAGGTGCCAGCAGCCGCAACGCCATCGGTACCGGCGTGATGGGGGGGATGATCAGTGCCACCGTGCTGGCCATCTTCTTCGTACCGCTCTTCTTTGTGTTGGTGATGCGCTACTTCACCAAACACAGCAGCAAAGAAGCGCGTCTGACCCATGCCCATGAGTCAAAACATGACTGATGGCTGTGTTTTCTCAGTTAACAGCGCTACCAAAAGATAGTGTCAGACCAATCTGACCAACAATACAAATGGGGAAACCAGCATGGTTACCCCATTTTTTGTTCCAATCACAATTTCAGTTCAATTTTTAATCGTACTTTCAGTGGGGTCATACAGCCCCCATGGTGTTCTATCGAATCTTGGTCAAAAACGAGATGCTGAAACATTTTTTGGTGTGCAGTCTTGTTGGAATCGAGATAGAATCTGCCGTTCTATCGGGCTGGTACTGTGCGTTTTTTTGCCATGAAAGTTCTGTTTCGTCGTTTTAACACGAAATGAAAACATGGTTATGCGCCATCAAAACATAACAATGCTGGAGGGCATGATGACCAACAGCAAGCACAATCAGGTTAAAAGCAGCAAACTGGGGGCTGTAACCCAGGGGCGGTAGCCATAGCATTTTTCGCTAACTTGATTGAATAGCACTCATCTATATACATTCTGGTGATGTTAAAAGGCCCCTATGCGCGGTCTTGTATTTCTGGCTCAGCCCGCAACCGCATCCATATCAACTCCTCGCAAGAGAACGCATATAAATGAAAATACTTGTTACCGGTGGCGCAGGCTTTATTGGCTCTGCTGTTGTACGCCATATCATCCGTGATACTCAAGATTCCGTTATCAATCTCGATAAACTCACCTATGCCGGCAATCTGGAATCCTTGGCCGATGTCTCGTCAAACGAGCGTTATACCTTCGAACAAGTAGATATCTGCAATCGCGCCGAGCTGGATCGGGTGTTTGCCCTGCACCAGCCGGATGCCGTGATGCATCTGGCCGCCGAGAGCCATGTTGATCGCTCCATCACAGGCCCGGCTGACTTTATCGAGACCAATATCGTCGGCACCTATATGTTGCTGGAAGCGGCCCGCACCTACTGGAATGGTCTGGATGATGTGCGCAAGGCGGCCTTCCGCTTCCACCATATCTCCACAGACGAGGTATATGGTGATCTGCCCCATCCGGATGAAGTAGCCGTCGGTGAACCATTGCCGCTCTTTACCGAAACCACTCCTTACGCCCCCAGCAGCCCCTATTCCGCCTCGAAGGCCTCCAGCGACCATCTGGTTCGCGCTTGGCGCCGTACTTACGGCCTGCCAACCATCGTCACCAACTGCTCCAATAACTACGGCCCGTACCACTTCCCCGAGAAATTGATCCCGCTGGTGATCCTCAATGCGCTGGATGACAAGCCGTTGCCGGTCTATGGCAAAGGCGACCAGATCCGTGACTGGCTCTATGTGGAGGACCACGCGCGCGCGCTCTACAAGGTGGTGACCACGGGCTTGGTGGGGGAGACCTACAATATCGGCGGTCATAACGAGAAGCAGAATCTGGAGGTGGTACACACCATTTGCGATTTGCTGGACGAGATGGTGCCGAAGGTGGGCTCTTATCATGAGCAAATCACCTATGTGGCGGATCGTCCCGGCCACGATCGCCGCTATGCCATCGATGCCAGCAAGATGAGCGCCGAGTTGGATTGGCAACCGCAAGAGACCTTTGAATCCGGTATTCGCAAAACTGTGCAGTGGTATCTGGATAACCAGCAGTGGGTCAATAACGTCAAGAGCGGTGCCTACCAGTCCTGGATTGCGCAGCACTATTCTGCGATTGAAAAGAACGATGGGGAGCGTGCCTGATGCATATTCTGCTGTTTGGCAAAAATGGTCAGGTCGGTTGGGAGCTGCAGCGCGCACTGGCGCCGCTCGGGCGCATCACTGCCGTTGATTTTGACTCCACCGACTATTGCGGCGATTTCAGCAACCCGGCAGGGGTGGCCGACACGGTACGTCTGGTCAAGCCGGATGTGATTGTCAACGCTGCAGCCCATACCGCAGTCGACAAAGCCGAAAGCGAGCGTGAGTTTGCCGAGCTGCTTAACGCCACCAGTGTGGCAGCTATAGCCAAAGAAGCGGAAGTATTGGGTGCCTGGTTGGTGCATTACTCCACCGACTATGTGTTTGATGGCAGCGGTGAGCGCCCCTGGGTGGAAACCGATGCAACCGCCCCGCTCAACGTCTACGGTGAAACCAAGCTGGCAGGAGAACAAGGCGCCGCTATTTGCTCCCGTCACCTGATCTTCCGCACCAGCTGGGTCTACGCCGCCCGTGGTGCCAACTTTGCCAAGACCATGCTGCGTTTTGGCAAAGAGCGTAACGAGATGTCAGTCATCAATGACCAGTTCGGCGCCCCGACCGGTGCCGAGTTGCTGGCCGATTGCACCGCCCATGCGATCCGCGTGGCGCAGAGCAAACCCGAGGTCGCCGGGCTATACCATCTGATTGCCTCCGGCACCACCACCTGGTTTGACTACGCCCAGCTGGTGTTTGCCAAAGCTAGAGAGGCGGGCGTTGAACTGGCTGTGACACAGCTCAATGCAGTGCCAACCAGTGCTTTCCCGACTCCGGCCAAACGCCCCCATAACTCCCGTCTTGATACCGGCAAATTCCAGCGCACCTTTGATCTGGTGCTGCCGGAGTGGACCGTCGGTGTGGAGCGGATGTTGACCGAGATCCTGGGCAAGTAAATCACTGGCCAGGGATGTGTTGAATGCATCCCTGGCTGGCAGGGATAAAACAGAAAGGAGTGGCCTAACGCCACCCTTTTCTTTTGCAATTTAAAAATAAGAAACAAGCATTATGACCAAACGTAAAGGCATTATTCTGGCCGGTGGCTCTGGCACCCGTCTCTATCCAGTCACCATGGCGGTGAGCAAGCAGCTGCTGCCGATCTATGACAAGCCGATGATCTACTACCCGCTCAGCACCCTGATGCTGGCCGGGATTCGCGATATTTTGATCATCAGTACGCCGCAAGATACCCCCCGTTTTGAGCAATTGCTGGGTGACGGCAGCCAGTGGGGACTGAACCTGCAATACAAGGTGCAGCCAAGTCCGGACGGGTTGGCACAAGCTTTTATTCTGGGTGAAGAGTTCATCGGTTCAGACCCCTGTGCACTGGTGCTAGGCGACAACATCTTCTACGGCCACGATCTGCAGAAACAGTTGGCGGCAGCAGCGGCCAAAGAGAGCGGCGCTACCGTCTTTGCCTATCATGTGCATGACCCCGAGCGTTATGGGGTGGTGGAATTTGATAAAGAGGGTACCGCTATCTCTCTGGAGGAGAAGCCACTGGAGCCCAAGAGCAACTATGCGGTGACCGGCCTCTATTTCTATGACAACAGCGTGGTGGCGATCGCCAAGAGCCTGAAGCCATCACCCCGTGGTGAGTTGGAAATCACTGATGTGAACCGTATCTATCTGGAGCAAGGTAATCTGTCGGTGGCGATGATGGGCCGTGGTTATGCCTGGCTTGATACCGGAACCCACGAGAGCATGATTGAAGCGAGCAACTTTATTCAGACCATCGAGACCCGTCAGGGGTTGAAAGTCGCTTGTCCGGAAGAGATTGCCTATCGCCAGAAGTTCATTAATGCTAAACAGGTGCGTGAACTTGCTGCACCGCTGGCAAAGAATGCTTATGGACAATATCTGCTGAGAATGGTTGCCAAAGTTTGAAGTGATATGGGGAGAGGGAAGATGTTCTCCCCATAAAGATCGAATTTAATGTGGATAGACAGATGAATGTAATCAAGACAGCAATTCCTGATGTGCTTATTTTTGAGCCAAAAGTATTTGGTGATGAACGTGGCTTTTTCTTTGAGAGTTTCAACCACAAGTTGTTTGAAGAGGCGGTAGGATATCCGGTGACTTTTGTGCAGGATAATCACTCCAAATCGTCAAAAGGGGTACTGCGTGGCTTGCACTATCAATTGCCTCCTCATGCCCAGGGCAAGCTGGTGCGTTGTGTTGCAGGTGAAGTGTTTGATGTAGTGGTGGATATTCGCCAATGCTCGCCCACTTTTGGCCAGTGGGTTGGTGTGCATCTGTCTGCCGAAAACAAGTGCCAACTATGGATCCCAGAAGGCTTTGCCCATGGCTTTGTTACCTTGAGCGACACTGCGGAGTTTTTGTATAAGACAACTAACTACTATTGCGTAGCCAGTGATAGAGGCATCGCGTGGAATGATGAGCAACTAGCTGTGGCATGGCCAGTAGAAGGTATGAATCTCACCTTATCTGATAAAGACCAAAAACAACCAATCTTTAAACTGGCAGAGTATTTTTAATGTCAGATTTGGCAACCAAAGCAAAAAAAGGCCTGCAATGGAGCGCCTTGGAGCGATTTCTAACCCAAGGCATTCAGCTCGCGATTACTTTATATTTAGCGAGATTACTAGGGCCAACTGCCTTTGGCTTGGTGGGTATGCTGGCAGTGTTTATTGCCATCGCCAATGTGTTTGTCGATAGCGGTTTTACTTCGGCGTTGATTCGGAAAACAGATCGCACTGAAATCGACTTGGTGACAGCTTTTTACTACAATATTGCCATGGCAGGTTTGTGCTATCTTGCCCTTTATGTAAGTGCGCCTTTTGTTGCCGATTTCTATCGGCGATCAGAGCTGCAACCTCTGCTGAGAGTATTGGGCTTAACTGTGCTGATCAATGCATTCACGTTAATCCCGCGAGTTAAACTTAATGTGGAGATGGACTTTAAAACCCAAGCCAAAATATCGGTGCTAAGTGTGATGATCAGTGGGCCAACAGCGATTATATTGGCAATTAATGGTTATGGCGTATGGGCCTTGGTGACGCAAGCATTGCTCAATGCCAGTTGTGCTACCTTGTTGTTTAACTTTTTTTCCCCTTGGTTACCGCGTGGATACAGTACTAAAAATTCCTTTAGCTACTTGTTTAGTTATGGCAGCAAATTGTTATTATCTGGTTTGCTAGATGTCACCTACAACAATTTATATCAAATTGTTATTGGTAAAAAATTCAGTCCTGCGATAGTGGGGCAATTTAGCCAAGCCAATCAATTAGCTAGTGTGCCAACTACCACCCTTACGGGTATTATTCAGCGTGTCACTTTTCCGTTGTTTAGCCAGCTACAACACGACCAAGATAGAATGGCTAAGGCCTATCGGAAAACGTTAAAGTTATCGGCGTTAGTTATTTTTCCGTTAATTGTTGGTTTGGGTTTAATTGCAAAGCCGTTGTTAACCAGCCTATTAGGTGAGCAGTGGCAGGGAACCGCAGAATTGCTCACTGTATTGTGTTTAGGCTATATGCTATACCCAATTCATTCCATCAACTTGAATTTATTGCAAGTTACTGGTCGCAGCGATCTATTTTTAAAGCTTGAAGTAATTAAAAAAGTTATTGGTGTGACGGTATTATGGTTTAGCATTCCTTATGGCGTGTTGGCAATGTGTACCGGTTTTACTCTTACTTCCTATTTAGCCTTGCTGCTTAATACCTATTACACAGCCAAGTTAACCAATTTAAGCCAATGGCAGCAGTGCAAAGATATTTTACCCATCTGGCTAGCCGTGGTGGTAGCAGCCACCTTGGGGTATGGGGCCGGGTTATATTTCCCACAAGCTTGGTTGCAAGTCGGGGTTAACTTGGGGGTGGCCTTAATAGTATATGGCATGTATTTAGTTCTGGCGCAAAAGCCGTTGCTGTTGCAATTACGCAGCACCTTTCTACGCTAACGGTTTAATTATTTTCACTTTGGGCGTAACATGATGAATAAAACAATCCCAGTCACTCAGCCATTTTTACCAGAGTTAAATGAATTCGTACCTTACCTTGAAAAAATTTGGGACAACCGTTGGTTAACCAACAATGGTCCATTCCACCAAGAGCTGGAAGCCAAGCTGGCGGAATACCTCGGTGTTGAACATGTTTCTTTATTTAATAATGCCACCATTGCACTCATCACCGCCTTGCAGGCAATGCGTATTCACGGTGAGGTGATCACCACTCCTTATTCGTTTGTGGCAACCAGCCATTCGATCATGTGGAATGGCTTAGAGCCGGTGTTTGTCGATATTGATCCCGCCACCTTTAATATTGATCCTGCCAAGATAGAGGCTGCGATTACCCCACGTACCACTGCCATTATGCCGGTACATTGCTACTCTAATCCTTGCGATGTAGAAGCCATTCAAAAAATTGCGGATAACTACGGACTGAAGGTGATTTATGATGCAGCTCATGCCTTCGGTGTGAATTATAAAGGTGAGAGTTTACTTAGATGGGGCGACTTATCGATTTTAAGCTTTCACGCGACAAAGGTATTTAACACTTTCGAAGGTGGGGCTATAATCAGCCCAGATGCCAAAACCAAGCAGCGTATTGATCGCTTAAAGAACTTTGGCATTGCCGATGAACTCACCGTCACTGCTCCAGGCATTAACGGAAAAATGAGTGAAATCAATGCGGCCTTTGGTTTAGTACAACTTAAACATATTGATCGGGCCATGGCGCAGCGCCAAGCTATCGATGCGCGTTACCGCACTGAGCTTGCAGACGTAACAGGTATTACCATGTATCAGCATGACTGCAACGCTAATAGTAACTTCTCATACTTCCCTATCTTGGTTGAGGAAAATTACCCGCTCAGCCGTGATGAGTTATATGAAAAACTGAAATCCAATGGGATTTTATCTCGCCGCTATTTTTATCCATTGATCAGCAATATGCCGATGTATCGGGGGTTGCCAAGTGCCGATACCACACATTTGTCACATGCTAATGCCTTGGCGGAAAAAGTGCTTTGTTTACCTATTTACAGTGATTTGAATTATTTAGAGCAGTCATTGGTAATAAACAGTATTTCTACACTTGATATGTAGTTACTAGGTGAAATAATGAAAAAAGTATTAGTTGTATCTGACAATCCGAAGTTGTCTCTATTTCTGAAAGATCATATTCTCCCCAACATTAAAAATGCTAGCTGTGATTTTTGTTATTCCAAAGTAAACAAAAAGCCATTTGCCATGCAGCAGCTTGGTGCTGTAGAGATAGATATAAAAACCAAAGATGCAGATTTTGCACGTTCTTATGATGTGATATTTTCTCTCCACTGCAAGCAGATTTTTCCAGCAGAAATAGTAAACAACACCATTTGTGTAAATGTCCATCCAGGATTAAATCCTTATAATAGAGGGTGGTTTCCACAAGTTTTTTCCATTATAAATAAGCTACCAATAGGTGCGACAATTCATATCATGAATGAAGACGTGGATGCAGGCGATATAATTGTTCAGCAAGAAGTCTGCATAGCTGAAAGTGATACATCTCTAGATGTATATGAGAAAGTCCAGGATGTTGAGTTAGCGTTACTTTCTGAATGGTTTGAACGTATTGTATTTGAGGATTATAAAACATATTCTCCTAAAGAGGTTGGGAACTATAATTCTATTTATGACTTTAATCAGTTATGTTGTTTGGAACTTGAGCATACCGGTACTTTTAGAGAGCACATTGATATGCTTAGAGCCTTAAGCCATGGCGATTTTAAAAATGCTTATTATATTGATAATGATGGTGTCAAAAGATACGTAAAAGTCGTTATAACATAACGGTAAATATGCATTGAGGATTTAGGTTCTATGAACGATTTATACTATGAAAGGTTTTACTTTTGTATCGACGTTCCTGCTAAAAATAGAAAGTAAGAATTGTTTTGGTTGAGAGGATTGTTATGTAACAGTTATCGATAATAACAAAAGAACTGTGTAGTGTTAGAGCGTTTAATTAAAAGTTAAAAAATGAAGTAGTGAAATAAAAAAAATCAAAGAAAGATAATACTATTAAGACAACTCGGGGTGCGTATGGGCCTGAACCTAAATTCATGGTGGCTAACATGATGCTGTGGAATTATTGCATCAATGTTCATTAATAGGTAAATATTGATTAATTGCAGGTGGTATTTATTTTTTCTAAATTTTATTTAGAGACAAGCATCATATTGGTTTAGTATCAATTTCTCTATTTCAAATAATGATGAAATTGGATGTGTCATTAAATCATTTACCTCTACATTGATCAATTTACATCAGAAAAATGTGTGTATTGCCGTTGATGTAAAATAATGCATCGGAGATGGAGTTATGGTTGCTCATGAATCATTAGTGACTAATAATGTACCACTTTGTGCAATTTTTGGGGTGAATTCTGCAAACATCATCCGTTATCGTTCTTCGGCAACTGAAATTGAGCAATTATGAGAGTTAAAAGAAAAAATTAAATAAATCGCAAAATATTTGACTTCAAATGACATAAATAAATATATAGCATAAATTAAGGCGGCCAGAAATCATGAATGATGCAATCCTTACGGTTTGTGTTGTCACTTATAATCAAATTAAATACATAAGACAATGCCTGGATAGCATTGTGCAACAAAAAACAAATTATTCATATCAAGTTATTATTTCAGATGATGCCTCTACTGATGGAACATCAGAAGTGTGTGCTGAATACCAAAGAAAATATTCATTTGTGAAACATATTCGTCATCCCGTGAATATTGGCGCTCTTGAAAATTTTAAGTATGTACATTGTCAGGCTGAAACAATGTTTGTTGCTCATTGTGATGCTGATGATTATTGGGCCGAAAATAAACTAGATTTACAAATTTCCTATTTACTTGATAATAGTGACTGTAGTGCAGTTTATGCTAATGCAACAGTTGTAAATGAGGATGGTAGTGTATTTGGTTGTTTTAATAATGTCGAAAGAATACCCGATAAAATAAATACAGGTTTCTTATTGGAAAGGTTCAATTTTCTTAATAATAGTTCAATGGTCTATCGTTCTTCTGATATTGGTGCAGTGTTTTCTGTAAAAGAATTGATTGTGGACTATCATGTACACATAAATTTATCTCGGTGTGGATTTTTAGGTTATATTGAAACTCCATTAGCCTTCTATCGTAAAGGAGCCGATGGCAGTCTATGTTTAACTACGCCAACACTAGTTGGAGACTTAGTTCATAAGGCGAGACTTGATGGCATCAAACAGTCGAGGTTAAGTGTTAAAGAATCATCTAAAATAAAAGCCAATGCTTGGTATGGAAAAATAACTGCTTTGTTAAGGAGAAATGGCTTTGCATATAATAGACATGGAGAGGTTGAAAGGTTAGTCTCCGATTATAGTTTTACTTTAGCATTAAAATATTTATTGTTAGATTTGTTCGTATTAGCCATTAACAAAGTAAAAGATAAATGTACTGCGAGAAAGGTTAATGTTTTTTGTCGGAGATAAAACAGTTTAAAATATTGTTTATAATATAATGTTATTATTAATAAAAGCGTTATCAGTGCGAGGCATTAGTGGATGTTTTATCATGGATTATATTTTCTAGTGACATTAATGCTGGTTATGCCTATGTCGATTCTAGGTATAGGTTCTGCAAATTTGTCTTTTCCGATAATACTACTTTTGTTTATTTTTAACTTTATCAAAAGTAACCCACGGTTTTTATCTAGGGAAATTATTTTATCGATTTTTATCTATCTAGTTTTTCTTGTTTTTGTTGCTCTGGTTCCGTTGATTCACGGTACTAATTCATTTGATCTCCTTGTGTTTATTTGTTATGGTTTTTTTATTTTTATTAGCTCAGTTCTCTTATTGGTTTGTTATCGAAGCCATTATAAAGATGGCTATCAATACGTTGTATTGAGACATCTATATCTTATTGGTAGTTTAAATGCAGTTATAGCCGTTTTGGTGCTATTAAGTCCAGAATTAAAGCAAATCGTATATAGTATCGTGGATACCAATGAAACAACAGAAGAATATTTGGCATTAGGCATGAGAAGTTCCGGGTTATTTGTATTCGGGGGGTCTATTATGTCATTGTTTCATTGTCTAATTGTCTATATCGGATTGGTTCATGTTAAATATAAGCTGTCACATACCAATGCCAAGTTTATTATTACTGATATGATTTTAATTGTGTTTAATATTTCAGCTATTTTTCTTTCAGGTCGAATGGGATTCATTATAATTTTGGCCACACTTTCTTTAATTTTGATCTTGCCCGCTCGTGTGACCAGAGTAAGTAAGTTATTTGTTATTAAGGTTTTGGCACTCTCAATATCTCTTTTAGCTTGTCTTGTTTTATTTTATTATGAGAGTTTTAAAAATCTTATTGATTGGGCGTTGGAGTTATTTATTAATATATTAATGCGCAATGAGATTGGTACTGCATCATCAGATGTGCTAAAAAGTATGTATAGATTTCCTTCTGATATGGTTTTTGGTGAAGGAATATTCTCTATGCTAGGATTAGGTATTGATAGTGGTTATGTTTTACTTATTTGGTATTTTGGTGTTTTAGGGGTGCTTAGTTTTCTTTTGATGCTTTTTCTTAATTTTTTAATTCTGTTACAAAGCCATAAAAATAAAGATGTTTTTTCAGTATATTTGTTTTCCTTGTTTCTGATATTAATTGGTAACTTTAAAGATATATATCTTTTTGGTTCTAGTGGTATTGCTCAGATTTACTTTATATCTATGTTGCTATGTCTTTTTAATGTGAATGATATTAAACTAAAATATAATGCCATAACGAAAAAATAACAAATAAAGTTAATATTTCCCCACGAGGGATGTTGGCCACATTAATACTGGGAAATTAAATTGAATAATAACATTATATTGATAATGCCTAAGTTCAATGGTTATGAAAAAATTTTGGAAAAAGAAGCATCTAAGCAGTATAAGAGTGTAACAGCCATTTTTTATGATGAAACAGATTTTTTTTCATTAAGAAAATTGAGTTTTTTCGAAAAATCTATTTTGTTTATTATCAGTTTTTTGGTTGCGGGAAATCCGCATGAAAATAGTTTTTTTATAAAAATTAGAGATTTCATTTTGTCCTTTCACGCATTTCCTAAGTTTGAAAAATGGGTTTTAAACCAAATAAATACTAAACTGGTTTATGACAATTTAGTTGTTGTAAAGGGGTATGGTTTATCTGAAAATGCGATTCAATCTATTAATGCCAAGTGTAAATCATTGTATCAATGGGATAACATAATACATTTTCCATCTACTATATCCTTATCTAAGGTATTTGATGTAGTCTATTCTTTTGACAAGGCAGATGCGCAGTCTATGAGATGGAAGTTTTTACCAAACTTTTATTTGTCAAGTAAATCTAAAAAAGATGAAATCAACTTAAAATCAAATGATTTGTTTTTTGTTGGAGTATATTCCCCCCTTAGATTGCGTATATTGGCTGATTTAATTGTTTGGGCTAACGTAAATGGATATTCATATTATTTTAAATTATACTCCAAGTTTTTACAGGAAGATGAGATCATAACTAATAAAAAGATATGCAAGGAAAAATATAATGATATTTTTAGAAGGTCAAAATTTATTATTGAGATTTCTAAATGTGAGCAGATAGGTTATTCTCAGCGTTACTTAGAGTCTTTAGATAATGGGTCTGTATTTGTGGTTGCTAACTCTTCAGAACTCAATGTCAGTAAAGGACATATTATCTCACTATCAGAATTTAAATCGAATAATATAGTTCAAAATAATTTTTTGTTAAGTTCTTTTCTTACTTTAGATGAAAGTAAGGTGTTAGAGGTTTGTGAGGTTTCTAATTGGTTGAAGTTATTGACTTGTAATTCTGATTCGATATATTTTTCGATGTAAGATATAATCGTGGTTATCACTATTTAGAACCTTATTCATCTTTAGCTACCCCGCTCAATTGAGCGAGGCGTGGCTTTAAGGGGATGCTCGTCAGGGTGTGAACGCATTTTGTTAATGCAATTTGAACTAAATAACTGATCATAATAGTGCTACACCTTCGCTGTGGCATAGCCATTCCCCGGGAAAGGAGACACGGTATCCATGAAGTGTTTCACTCGGCTAGCAGGCTGGTCATTTCTCTACATTGTTGATTGCGCGTGATAGTTTCATGTAACTTGTGCCACAGCAGTTCTATGTGATTAACCCAAGGGTTGTAAACTGGCTGGAACACCAAGCAGAACTTGGGATTTTTCTTCAACTATCGCTCGGTCTGTTTGCTTTTGTGAATGATGTAGTTATCGAGGGTCAGCGTGATGGTTTTGGCTCGTCGGTAGTGGAGACGCAGCTTTTCTAGCATGGCGAAAAACAGGGATAACTTTTTCTTTATCCCACTGACGTAAAGCATTCTTCCTTTGCCTGCATGGAGAACGCCCGCTAGGTAATGTTTCGCGTTCTGTCCTGGTGTGACAACCCGCTTTTGCTGCGCTCTGAACATCCAGTTGGCCCCTAATTTTGGATTGAGGTCTATATCGACTTCATCCTCATAAAACACCGGATTATCGGCATCACTACGGGCCAGCGTGGCGTCGATATCCGCCATTTTCTCCTGATAGGCTGGGTCTTTTATCCGCAAGGTTGGCACGGGCCTGCGCCAGACAAGTCCCATACGAGGTAACCATCTGCGGAGCGTGGAGGCTGCCATAATGCCTGTTAACCGATTGATTTTGATGGCCAATAGTTCGGTACACCAGCGGCTGCGCTGATAACCAAAATCTTGCGGAAAAAACTGCATGAGCAGCACCAGTAAGGTGGCAATCTTGGCGACAGGTAGGGCCGGGGCATGGCCAGCCGCGCCGGTATGGTGATGGACATCAGTGATCGTGCGGCCTTCATGTAACAGCAAGGTGCCATAAAGCGACGAGCATGTCCTTTATCACTCGTGACATGGGTGATTTTGTGAATACGGCGCCGTTGTGGTCGTGGCAGGGGGGGTAGGATAGGCATCAACTCAGTCCTTTGGGTGCGGCTTGTTTTGTTTGGCGACTAATGAGATCGCACAAACTGGACTGAGTTCCCTTCCTCCGGTGATCTACTATTCGGAACAGCCATTTAGTAAAGTTAGTAGTTGTAAACCCCTTCGTCAGTAAGCTCATATGCTTGACATGCTGTATCTGTAAACAGTATTTGATTGCAAAAGTATCCGGCTATATAGCATCCCGTCAGGCAAATTTGCGAGATCTACAAGCTTATATAATCCCAATACGCAGTCTCTAGAACTGAGGGGAGATTGAGCACGGCATCAACACTTTTGCGGGGTGAACACTTTCGCATCAAAAGGAAGGTGACCTGCTATGGATCAGTTGAAGAAATGTAGACAGAGTGATAAGTCATTGTCTAGGTAATTGCAATGATTAGTACAATATCAGTACCAGTTGATGGCAGGATAAGATATTCAACATGTTCCTGAAAGGGAAGAATTGATGCAATAAGCAGGGCACACTAAAGACTGTGAAAAGGCACTTGTTTGAAGCCTGTATAAGGCGATAGTTATATTCGTATAGAGTATACATCATCGTCTACTTAAACATCTTTGGTAATGCTCTCTTGGTGACTACTATTCAATATTTCACAGTCGTTTTAATGCGACTAATAAGATATTTTCATTATGTATTTAAGTTGAGTATTACAGTATGATAGATATCATTATAGCTACGTTTAATCCTAAAGTTTATTTACTACAGCAGATAGACTCAATATTGTCTCAGCAATCTATAGATAAAGTTAATAGAATCATTATTGTTGATGATAATTCAACAGACAAAACTTATTTGTTATTGGCTCTTAAAAAAGATCCACGCATAGAGCTTTATAAAAACTCATCGGGTAAAAGTGGAGCGAAGAATAATTTTTCATTTGGACTATCTTTAACATCATCTGACTTTGTGATGACCTGTGATCAGGATGATGTGTGGCTACCACATAAAGTTGAGCTTAGCCTTGATACTATAATGAAATTGGACGGAAACTACCCCTGTTTAGTTTCAACGGATGTAATGGTCGTTGATAGTGAGTTATCTGTAATACATGAATCATTTTTAAATTATAAAGGTGTAAAGCTACCGCAAGATGCACGAACTAATAATATTTTGTATAGTAACATATTTCCAGGATGCTCGATGATTTTCAATAGAAAGCTATTAGATATTGCGCTTCCTATCCCAGACGAGGCCATTATGCATGATTGGTGGTTAATATCTGTCGCCTCTCTTATTGGGCAAACATCTTATTGTCTAGAGCCAACAATGTTATATAGACAACATGAGTCTAATTGTATAGGTGCAAAGCAGAACTCTCTTCTTTCTGCTTTCAAGGCAAGAAGTATAATGGATAATTTAAGCCTATTAGAAAAGCACTATATCAATGTTAAAAAGCAAAATCTGGCTATTTATAATCGATTTATGTTAGAAGAAAATAAGAGTGTTGATGCTGCTGAGTTAGAGGGATTTTTGCATACAGGAGGAACTATTAATGAATCACTAAAATTCTATAATTGTTTAAGGATGGGGTTTTTAAAGTCATTTTTATACTTTTGTTTTATTTCGTATAAAAAGATATTTCGGCAATAAACATAATTTCTATAGGTAAATCAACGAATGAAATTCGATACTGAGATACAGTTTTCCCTAAGCTTCTGTTTTGCCTATTTGTCATAGTGAAATTCGTTCGGCCGTTTTTAATAGGAGTGCAATCAATAAAAATAAAAGGTTGGTAATAAAACTTATTTATTTTTCTACTTCTATATAAGAAGAACCCATAATTTGATGGGAGATAGTAATAAATTTATTTCATGGTTTTTTACTATCGAATATTTTGAGTTTTATTTAGATTGATTTTTAGGGGCGAGAATGAGAAAAAAAATTATGATTATGAGTCGTTACCCTGTAGAAGGAGCTAGCTCAAGACTGCGATTATTACAATACTTACCTTTTATCACTACTGGCCATGATGATTTTTATGTAACATCGTTCTTTAACGCAAAGTATATGCTATTTCTTAATGGAAAGAGAAAACTATCATATCTCAATATTGTTTGGTGTTATATAAGGCGTTTTTTTCATTGTTTATTATGTGTTTTTTTTGACACGATATGGGTAGAAAAAGAAATCTTTCCCTATTTACCTGGTTGGTTTGAACGTTTTTTTGTCCTTATAGGGAAAAGAGTTGTTGTTGACTATGATGATGCGGTGTATCTACAATATAAACATGGTAATTTAAAAAAGATTCTATTGGGAAATAAAATTGAAAAGGTGATGAAGCATGCATCACTAGTTATTGCAGGAAATAGAAATTTGGCGGATAAAGCAAAGTTATCCGGTGCTAAAAACGTTTTGATTATACCTACAGTGATTGATATCCGTCGTTATTCTCAAGTTCCAAATTACAATTACAGAGATAAAGTCTCTTATATCGGATGGATCGGCTCTCCATCAACGGAGAAATATCTAATTGAAATGAAAAATGCTCTGTCATCTATCTGTGAAAAATTTTCTGTAAAACTCTTGGTGGTTGGTGCTAGTGATAAGATTTTAAGTCATTTTAAGAATGATCATATTGAATTGGTTTCATGGTCTGCAGATAGTGAAGTGGAGCTAATTAAAAAAATGGACATTGGGATCATGCCATTAATAGACAGTGAGTGGGAAAAGGGTAAGTGTGGATATAAAATAATTCAGTATATGGCCGTCGGCATTCCAGTAATTGCTTCCCCAATAGGCGTTAATGTTGATATTGTAAATGACTCAAAATCAGGATTGCTAGCATCTACACAAGAGGAGTGGATTTCTGCATGTTCTACGCTCATATCGTCAAGTGCTCTCCGTGAAATGTATGGAAAAAATGGACGTGCAGCGGTCGAAAATATATATTGTGTTCAACAGCAATACAAGTCGATAAAAGAGTTATTAATAATCAACTGAGCATTATTTCATGGGTTCTTATATTGCATATATATTTCCTTATATTATTTTATCATTGTTTACATTTAGGCATAATGGAATATTGCGAGGTAAGTTCCCATGGATACTTTTTTATGTTTTTTTATGTTTATTTATTGGATTGAGAGAGTCTATTGGTGGAGACTGGCTTCTATATAATAAATTCTTTATTGAGATATCAAAGCTTTCATTTTTTGATGCAATCAGGTATACAGACCCAGCATATGCGGCTATAAACTGGATTGTTGGAAGAACATTCGGGACTATATATATAGTTAATTTTATCTGTGCGCTTATTTTTTTTAGTTGCATATTCATTTTTTGTTCCAAGCAGCCATATCCATGGTTGTGTTTAGCTGTTTTATATCCATACTTAATTGTTGTTGTGGGAATGGGTTACACTAGACAGTCTGTAGCAATTGGATTGTCCTTATTAGCGGTTTCATTTTTCTTGGATGGAAAAGTATACAAATCACTTCTGGTTATTATGCTATCTGTGCTTTTTCATAAGTCTTCATTATCATTTATTCCTGTGTTTATATTAGGGCTTAATAATAAGAAAATTATTTTTTCTATGTTGTTGTTTTTTATTGCAATGATGATTTATATATATCTTTTTTATTGGAATCATATATCAGAACTATATATAAAAAATTTAGTCTATTCGCAGGGTGCAATTTTACGTGTCGGTCTGGGGATTTTTATCTTATGTCTATATTTGATGGTGAATCCATCGCCATCATTTTTTTTGTTTGCGGATAGACAGTCTGATTTACTAAAAAGTGGAGCCATAGTTACATGCATATCTATGATTCTAGTTTTTTTCTATCCAACACTAGTGGATAGATTTTACTTGTACTTTATATATTTCCAACCACTTCTATTGATGTTAGTTTTAGATAGGATTCGTGATTCTAAATATCTTCGTCACGCAGTGACATTTGTTTTATCGCTATACTTTTTTTTATTATATATTTGGCTATGTTTCTCTCCATTCGCAGGCTTGTTTTGGCTTCCATATAAAAACATCTTGAGTATTTAAATGTGAAAATATTATTAATTGGCAATACAATGTGGTCATTCTATAACTTCAGAATGGATTTAATTAAAAATATTATTGGTTTAGGGCATCAAGTCTATATTTTGGCGCCAAATGATCACTCCTTCAATAAGATTAAAGATATACCTGGGTGCACGTTATTAGATATAAATCTTTCGAGAAAAGGAATAAATCCAATCTACGAAATATTGCTTCTTTTCAAAATTTATCTAAAAATAAAAGAAATTAAGCCAGACCTTATCTTCAACTATACTATAAAGCCAATAATTTATGGCTCCATTGCCTCATGGTTCGCGGGGATTAAAAATATAGCGGTTACAACTGGCTTAGGTTATATAGCTATAAATAATAACTTAGTATCAACAATATCTCGTTACTTATATAAGGTCGCATTGTTCTTTTCAAATGAAGTTTGGTTTTTGAATGAGGATGATAAAAGTTATTTTATTTCATTAAGGCTAGTCGATAAGAACAAAACAAGAATACTCCCTGGTGAGGGGATTGATGTTGATTATTTTTCAAACATCCATTTTCAGCCATTTTTTAGTGAAGGTTTTTCATTTCTCTTGATTGCAAGAATGCTTTCAGATAAAGGCATTTTTGAATTTGTTGAAGCCGCAAGAAGAATTAAATGTTTTTTCCCAGAGTGTAAGTTTATATTAATGGGAGATGTTGATTCTGGTAATCCTAATTCGATAGAAAAAGAAATGCTGGAGGCTTGGATACAAGAAGGGGTGATTGATTATTTACCATTTGAGCATGACGTTAGACCGTTCATAAATAAAGCAAACTGTGTTGTATTACCATCATATCGAGAGGGGATTCCTCGCACGCTGCTTGAAGCTTCGGCCATGTCGAAAGTAGTTATTGCATCAAATGCCCCAGGGTGTAAAGATGTCGTTATCAATGGGGAAACCGGCTTCCTTTGTGAGCCAAAAAATGTAGATAGTTTAGTCGAAACGTGTACTTATGTTCTTGGATTGGAGTCTTCTGAATTAGTATTGCTCGGACGTAATGGAAGAAACTATGTGGCTAATAAGTACGCAAACGAGATAGTTTTTGATTTTTATAAAAAAACCATAGCAAAATATCAAGTGTAAAGTAACGGTAATAGCATGAATTCAAACATATTATTTTTCTTTATTTTTATTGGCGCAGCGTCATTTTTATTATCCCTTTTTTTTAGCAAGCTAGCACATATTTTTGGCTTGGTTGACAAACCCACACAAAGAAAACAACACGTAGGTAACGTCCCGTTAGTCGGTGGTTTATCAATTTATACATCAGTAATGCTAGCTCTTTGGTGGAAACAAGAGTTGCTAGTGCACTCTGATATTTATGTTCTATGTGCTTCAATACTTGTTATGATCGGTGTGATTGATGATAAGTATGACGTAGATTATAGAATAAGATTAATTGTTCAAATCATTGTTTCTTGTCTCATGATTTTTGGTGCTGGTCTTTCATTGAAAAGCCTAGGATATATACTCTTTGGTTCGGAATTGGTTTTAGGACCTCTTGGCTACATCGTTACGATACTGGCTGTTTTGGGAGCAATAAATGCATTTAACATGGTTGATGGTATTGATGGTTTATTGGGGACATTATCTCTAGTCGCGTTTGCAGGGCTTTTTTACATACACTATGAAGATGAACAGTTTAATCTTGCATGGTTCTCTTTGCTTTTTATTATCGTCACTGTGCCGTATTTACTATTAAATCTTGGTTTTATACTAAAAGACAGATGCAAAATATTTATGGGTGATGCAGGAAGCATGCTGCTTGGATTCACCATCGTATGGATATTATTGCAGGGCACACAAGGTGCAACTTCTCAGATGAAGCCGGTAACGGCCTTATGGTTGATTGCCATTCCTCTTATCGACATGATTTCGACAATGGTAAGGAGAATAAAAAAGAAGCAATCGCCATTTAAAGCTGATAGAGAACATTTGCATCATATTTGTTTGAGAGCTGGCCTGTCATCAGGTAAATCTTTGGCTTTAATCTCTTTTATGGCAGCATTGCTCGCTATTTTTGGTATATTTATGGAGTATAGTGGTATACCAGATTTTATGGTTATGATAATGTTTTTATTTATTTCAATGTTCTATTATGTAATGTTGAGCCACATATGGAAAATTATCTCTTGGCTGAGGAGTCGTTCATGACTAAGATCTTTCCATGTATTATATATCCTTCCATCTAAATAGCTGTTACGAATTATCGCTCACCGGAGGTAGGAACTTCAGTCCAGTTTGTGCGATCTAATTCGTCGCCCAAAAATCAAGCTGTAGTGATGTGATGGAGGCCCCCTCCCAGCGTGGTCAGTTTCATACTTAGGCTGACAGCGTTCAACTTGGGGGAGCACCACATGAACACGATCAAAGTAATTGGAATCGATATTGCTAAGTCTGTTTTTCAGGTGTGTGTATGGATGGCTGATGGTTCTGTTGCCTGGAGTCGTAAAATATCTCGCCAGAAACTGCTCCACACGTTGCGCCAGTTTCCCACCGCAAACACTGATTGCTATGGAAGCTTGCTCAACATCTCACTTCTGGGGACGGACACTGATATCGATGGGCTATGACGTAAAACTCATACCCACACAGCATGTCAAAGCCTTTGCAAGACACCAGAAGAATGATGTCAACGATGCATTAGCTATTTGTGAAACTGCTTGCCGACCAGGGATCCACTTCGTATCAGTTAAAACTACAGAGCAACAAGATATCAAGGCGTTACGTAGTGCTCGCCAGCTCATAGTTGAGCAGCGAACAGCTCTGGCTAACCAACTACGGGCATTACTTGCCGAGTACGGGGTCATTATTCCAGCTGGGTTACAACGCCTGCAACAACAACTGCCAGAAGTGCTTGAAGACGGAGACAATACGATAACCTTCACGCTTCGCCGACTACCGAGCCTGTTACGAGAAGATATGCAGATACTCACTGAACGGATTGATGTCTTGGATAAGGAACTAGCTGAACTGTCCAGCCAGCAGGTTGCCTATCACCACTTATTGACCATTCCTGGCGTCGGGCCACTGATTGCCGCTGCGGTGGTCAGTGAGGTTGATGCCACCCAGTTTTCCAGCGGCCGTGAGCTTTCGGCTTGGTGTGGCTTAGTCCTTCGACAGCACAGTTCAGGTGGAAAACAACGGCTTTCATCCATGACCAAGAACGGTAATCGTAACTTGAGGACCTTGATCATCCATGGCGCTCGAGCGGTGATGCGTTGTGTGCAAAAACGGGATGACAGTTTAGGGAGATGGATCAAGGCAATTGAATTGCGGCGTGGCTTCTTGAAAGCCACTGTCGCCCTGGCAAATAAGTTAACTCGGATTATCTGGCGCGTACTAACTGACTCGGTTGATTTCAGTATGAGCAGAGCTTTTGCAGGAAATTCATTTGATATTTGCTTAGAAAATCTACGTTACTAAGTTTGCAGGCACTGATGAAGAAACGGGTACTGTCCTTGTAACAGCCTGAATTAGACTTGGGTATGCATATACTGGTGTAGTGATAAGGAAGCAAGGCTCGGATGACATCATTGCTAGGGAGTTAATCTCATCATAACGCCGGATATATGGTCGCAAACCGTATCAGTTCAGTTCTTGCACAACCCTGGGGCGTCCATATATGGTCTAATCATCCCGGACACCATTTGGGTGGTACAGTTGCCACCATGATCTGAGGTGTTCAATGACAAGATTACGTCGCTCATTTACTGCCGAATTCAAACTCGACGCCGCATCCCTAGTGCTCGACCAGGGATATTCTGTCCCTGAAGCCAGCCGTACACTGGATGTCGGTGAAACCGTACTGCACCATCTGCTTGTCAAGCATCTACGTCGTTCTCACAGCCATGCGTCATGGGAAACGCCATACCCGCTAGGGAGAGAGGGGGACCATCAATATAGTGAACGGCATTAGTCGCTGACATGGGATCGCGGCATGGAACTGGCCAAGCATTTGGGGTTTACTGCAAACACTGGGGTGAAGGTTTACTTCTGTGATCCCCAGAGTCCCTGGCAACGGGGGGCGAATGAAAATACCAATGGGCTGATCCGACAATACTTCCCCAAAAAGACATGTCTTGCCCAATATTCCCAGCAAGAGCTGGATACGGTTGCAGCTCAACTAAACCGCAGACTGAGGAAAATCCTGAAATTTAAAACGCCAAAAGAAGTTATTGAAAAGAGTGTTGCGTTGACAAGTTGAATCTACAACTGCTCTCTTGATGGCGGACTAGTTCACACGTACGCGCTGATAGACCAATTAAGAGAGCAAGCCCCCATCACCCTGGTCTGCTGCGCTTTCGATGTTCCAACATCCTGTTTTTACTACTATCTGGCTCGCAAGCGGATGATTAACCGTAAGCGGATACAGCAACGCAGCGAGTTGCGCCGGTTGTTCAAAGAGAGCCGAGGCTCGGCAGGCAGCCGCGCCTTGATGCCGATGATGCGGGAGTTGGGGTATCAGATTGGCCGATTCAAATTACGTAACTTGATGAAGGAAGCAGGGCTGGTATCCAAACAGCCGGGCGCACACCACTATAAGGTGGCACAGTCTGAACGGCCTGCTGGCCCGCGAATTTGATGTCCAGCAACCCAATCAGGTGTGGTGTGGCGATATCACCTACGTCTAGGCAGGTGATCGTTGGCATTACCTGGCAGTGCTTCTTGACCTGCACACCCGGCGGGTCGTGGGCTGGGCGATGTCTGATAAGCCTGATGCAGAGCTGGCCTATCAGCAGCGGGGTTGCCATCCGGTGTACTATTTCACTCTGACTAGGGCAGCCAATATGGTATTTCGGCAACGACTGTGGCGCTATCGCATGACCCAGAGCATGAGTCGTCGTGGTAACTGCTGGGATAACGCCCCGATGGAGCGGTTGTTCAGAAGCCTGAAGTCAGAGTGGCTCCCGGCTATGGGATATATGAACTTGCGAGAGGCGAAGCGGGATATCAGTTATTACCTGATGGATTACTACAACTGGCGGCGTCCACATCAATACAATGACGGGATACCGCCAGCAAAAGCCGAGGTTCGACCTAACCAAGTGTCCGGATTTAGTTGACCACTACACCTTTAACGCATATACCGACTAGATGCAGCACAACTATGACTTTAAAACTAATTATGATCAGCTTAAGTGTACTTTATTGGGTGTTGGGTGTGCACTTTTTTATGCACAACCCAGGTGGTGCTGGGCTGTACCTGCCATTTAACGCATGGGGGTGGGTGTTTGCCTCGCTGGCTATCGGATTGGGGCTCTGGCAGGTGACGTTACGCCAGCGTCTGGTCTTTTCTCCATTACAAGCGGGTTTATGGATAGGGGCGCTCTTGCTGCTGCTTCCGATGCTCTATTCCGGGTTTGCTTTCAAGGATTATGCCATTCCCCGATTACTGGGGTTGTTTGCTGGCCTGCTGTTTTTGTTTGGACTTTATCAATGGCGCTTTGATAAAGCACAGCGTGATCGCTTGCTCTATCTCATCCTGGTTGCGATCGCGATGGAGGCATTGCTGGGTCTAGTGCAATTCTACCTCTTAACGCCAGGTAACTGGATTGGTTATGACACCAAAGCCAATCGTCCATACGGGATCTTTCAACAGCCAAACGTGATGGCGACGTTTATGGCAACTGGCCTTGCTCTTGCTATCTGGCTGGAATTACGCCGAGGGGGGGGGCGCTTGCTTATGGCGCTGCGCTATGGCGTCATTCTTTCTGCAGCACTGCTGCTCGTTGTTTTGCAATCCCGAGTGGGGCAGTTAGGCGGTCTGCTAGCACTGTTTTTATTGATGCCTCAGCTTTATCGACAGCAGCTGCTATGGCGGATATTGGGTCTGGTTATTTTGGCTGTAGCGATTGGCCTGTTATCACAATATTGGCTGGCTGGAGCAAAGCGCGGATTAGAGATTTATCAATCTGGTGGTATGCGCTCTATTTACTGGTCTTATGCGGCAAAACTAATTGCACAGGCTCCCTGGAGTGGTTGGGGATATGGCAGTTTTGAATCTATTTTTCTCCATCACTACATGGCTGATAAAGTACTGGATCCGTCCATGGTGCAGATTGAGTACAATCTTGACCACCCCCATAACGAGTTTCTCTACTGGGCTGTTGAGGGGGGGATTGCACCCATGGTCGGCATGGTAATCATGGGCGGTGCATTATTGTTTCGCCTCATTGGAGTCCCCCCTGTTAATGCCATGGGGCTGCTTGCCCTGGTTACACCGATATTGCTCCATACCCAGATGGAATATCCTCTCTACCATGCAATCGTACTATGGTGGTTGCTGCTGACGCTAATTTATAGCATCGACACTGAAATCGAAGAAAGTAACTTGGTGAGTCATGGTCGCTCATCATGGTGGGATATGGAGTGCCGCCTATGGCTGTTACTGCGATTTATGGCGATCGCTATCCCGCTGCTGGTCGTTCCCTTTATGCTCACAGCAATTCACACCGCATGGGTAGTCACCAAATATGAACGGGGTGGGTATAAAGAGCCGACTTTGCTACTTGATATCGTCAATCCCATGGCTTGGTTGACCCGAGTGGAATTTGATGTGAACTCGGTTCGTCTGATGGTGGGTTTGCAGACAAATAACAAGACCGAACTGGAAGCTTATCTGGAGTGGGGGCAGGCATTCGTACGCCATACACCGCGTGCCAACATATACGCCAATATGGTGATCGCGCTTAATGCATTGGGTCGTAGGGAGGAAGCCAATACGATGCGAGTGGAAGCGCTCAAGCTCTATCCAACCGAGCCCCTTTTAACTGGATCCGCTTCACAGGCAGTGATTACTGGTGTTGACAAATCAGGCAAGAATATAACCAAAAATAAATAGTGCTATTTGGCTACATAGAAAGCCAGCCCTTAAAAACGGCTGGCTTTTTTATTGTTTACCTTCTGGACGGCCACTATCCGAACAGTCTGTTTTCGGACGCATACCACTGTCAAACGGGCTACGAAAAGCATATTTGAAATGTCATGCTTCGCTCTCAACCAATTGATTAATATGTAATTTTGTTGGAAGTGTCGAATGGGTTGATAGTCAATTGGGAGTATCCCCCTCATCATCGGGTGAAGGGACAGGTTCTAGATGTGTTCATTGCTAAACAGATAGGCATAGTCTTGTCACATGATGTTGAACGTGTGGTAGAAATGTGCGCTCATGCTTATAAAGCAGGTTACCGAGTTAGTTTTGCTGGATGCTGAACTGGAAATTAATGAGTCTTGAAATACCGATGTTTCTTGAACACAAGATGGTAATCATCTCTCTACCCAGAAGAGCTGCATTCCAGCCAGTTTGTTATTAAGAGTGGCAAGCATTCAATCTTGATGGTGAAATTTAAGAAAAAAAGAACGTTAATATAGAAAAACTGTATGTTCTCGCGAATTGTCCATGCTATTCTGAAACAGTTATCCCTGTAACCGACTTTTTTGTGAGGAAATAATGAACGAGTTTCTGAAAGTTCTGCTGAACATTCGCAGTCTGCGTGCGGCTATTCGTGAACTGCCGTTTGAGCAACTGCTGGAAGCTAAAGAGAAGTTTGACCTGGTTTACCAAGAGCGCGCCGATTCTGTTGAACAGGAGCGTGCTGAACAGGAAGAGCGTCAGCGCAAGCTGAATGAATTCACCGAAATGCTGCAGCAGGCTGGTATTGATCCTCGCGAGCTGTTGGCGACTGCCGCAGCTCCGGCTGCTGCGACTGGCGCTGCCAAGAGCAAGCGTGCTCCGCGTCCGGCTAAATACAAGTACGAAGAAGATGGCCAGGAAAAAACCTGGACCGGTCAAGGCCGTATGCCGAAAGCCATTGCTGCTCAAGTAGCACTGGGTAAAGACCTGAACGATTTCCTGATCTAATTCGTCAGGTTCAGAGATTGAATAATGCCGCCCTTGGGCGGCATTATTTTTTGCCTTTTTACTCGTCGTTATCCAATCCGCCTTCTGCCGCTCTGCTATCTACATCCTCGCTTGTATCCTTTTTACCGTCGTTTCACTTCACTGTTACTTTGCTCAATATCCCTCGCTGTTTGCGATTAATTTTGTCGTGCAGGATTAACTGCGTGATATCGCTATTTGTATGCGTCGTGCAGATATGAGCTTCGGAAATGCATCTCACGATTCACGGGGCGCCGCTCGGCAAGAGTCGAGCTCTCTGCTGATGGAATATCCGGTAATCGTTACCTCCGGTCAGGGAGCGTGAGGTATAGAGAGAGCCTCAAGGTATGGCCCGGATATTCTGGGTCGCCGATGCATGTAATTGGCAGTGCTGCCATGACTGCCCCTGATGATGGGCAATGGAGTTCGGTTGCCGTGTGGGCGAGGGGGGGGCTGTGCGGTCCATGGCGATGGCATTCCCCACTCTGCCGGCTGAGCGGGGAATGGCCGGGTGAAGCGTTATCGGGGCGCCACGCTATCGCTGCCACCCAGGGCGCGATAGATTTTGGCAGTGGTGGTGAGCTGCTCTTTTTGCTGGGCCAACAGGCTCTGCTGGGCATCCCACAGTCGGTTCTGCTCATCGAGCCAGGCTTGCACGCCGGTCGCACCCGCCTGGAAGCGTGCCTTGGCCAGTCGTTCGGCCTCCCGGGCATAACTCAGCTGCTCCTGCAGATAATCGAGTCGCTGCTGGCCATAGTGGCGTGCGGCCAGATTGTCTTCAACCTCCACCAGTGCGGTGTAGAGCTGTTTGCGAAACTCGGTTTCAGCAATCTGGTAATCCAGCTCTGAGCTTTCGATGGCGAGCTGGGTGCGGTTGTATTCAAGGAAGGGAAGGGCGAGGCTGGCTCCCAGCGTACCTACCGGATTTTGCAGCACCTGCGCCAATCTATCGGATGCGGTGCTGGCACTGCCGGTCAGGGTCAGGCTGGGGTAGAAGCTGGTGCGGATCTTATCCCCTTTAGCTAGCGTCTTGCGCAGCCGCAATTCGGCCGCTTTGACATCGGGGCGGCGGGCCAGCACATCGGCCGGAATACCCACCGCAAGTTCAGGAATGGTCTGCTTTGCAAGGGAAGCGGGTGCATACTCCAGCGGCCCGCTGCTGCGGCCCAGCAACAGACGCAGGGCATTGCGAGCCTGTTCCTGCTGCGCCTTGAGGGAGGCCAGCTCAGCCTGTTTTCCGGCCAACTGTTGGCGTGCCTGCGCCAGATCGAGCCGGGTGATGGCGCCTGCCTGGTATTTGGTCTGGGTCAGCTGCTCGGTACGGGTCAGGTTGGCCAGCTGCTGTTCCCCAAGGGTGATGGCAGAGCCGAGATAGCCGAGCTGCCAATACTGCTCCAGGGTATTGCCGATCAGCAGTAGTCGGGTGCTGGCGAGATCCTGCTCGCTTGCCGCCGCCTCCCAGCTTGCCTGATCTCGCACCGAGGCAAGCTTGCCCCACAAATCCACTTCGTAACTGAGGCTCAGCGAGGGACCCAGACTGTTGGTGTCTTTGCCGGTTTTCAGATCCTTGTTGCCACTGGCTGCGATAGTGCCATTGACCGAGGGGGTGAGGTTGGTATCGGCCTGCTCGGCGCCCAGTCGGGTGCTTTTGAGCTTGAGGGCCGCCACACGCATGTCCGGGTTGGCGACCAGTACCGCGTCGACCAGTTTGTCGAGCTGGGGATCATGAAATTCCCGCCACCAGGGGCCTGCCTGCGTAGCCAGTTGGGCGCCCTCTGCTTGTTGCCATGTGGGGGCGATCGCCAGCTCGGGTCTTTGATAGGTGCTGTGCTGACTGCAGCCGCTGAGGGCCATGCAGAGAGCCAGCCAGGAGAGTTTGTGCATTGTTATTCCCTCGCCAGTGCGACAACAGGGTCGAGCCGCGCCGCATTGCGTGCCGGCAGGTAACCAAACAGGATCCCGATGAGTGACGAGCAGCCAAAGGCCATCAGGATGGAGAAGAGCGAGAACTGCATCTTGATGGAGTCCACCAGCAGTGAAAAGAGCGCGCCAATGCCGAGCGAGAGGCCGACGCCGAAGATCCCCCCCAGCAGGCTCACCATCACGGCTTCAATCAGAAATTGCTGCAGGATATCCGACTGGCGGGCGCCCACGGCCATGCGAATGCCGATCTCGCGGGTGCGCTCCACCACCGACACCAGCATGATGTTCATCACGCCCACCCCGCCGACGATCAGCGAGATCACCGCGATGGCCGAGACCATCAGGGTCATGGTGGCGGTGGTTTTCTCTACCGATTTGATGATGCTGTCGCTGCTGAAGGTGAAGAAATCCTTCACCCCGTGGCGCTTGGTGATCAGCTCGATCACCGCCTGTTCGGCCAGTGCCGGTTGTACCCCGTCTTTGACCCGGATGGTGATCTGGCTGAAGTGGTGCTGCGAGATGAGGCGACTTCATCACTGCGCTGTAGGGCAGCCAGATATTGACCGACTGGCTGGTGGGGCCGAAGCCGGTCTCCTGCGAAACCACACCGACAATCCGCACCGGCAAGGTGCCGACCAGTACCACCTTGCCGACCGGCTCCTCCTTGCCAAGCAGGCTGGTGATACTCTTCTTGTCCACCACGGCAACGGCGGCACGCTGCTGGATATCTTGCCACTCCAGTAAGCGACCACTGACCAGCGTCATCCCCTTCACCTTGAAATAGTCGTTACCGACCCCGGTCACATTGCCGCTGTTGGTCTTGTTGCGATAGCGCAACTGGCCTGAGCTGCCAATCTCGGGGCTGGCGCCCGCAAGATAGGGTTGCCCCAGCAGAGCATCGAGATCTCCCTTGTTGAGGGTCTGGATGCTGGCCATCTTCTCATCGCCCCAGCCCTTGCCCGGGAAGATCTCGATGGTGTTGGTGCCCATCGCATTGATCTGGTCGATCACCTTGGCGCGCGCCCCTTGCCCCAGCGCCACCACGCTCACCACGGCGGCGATACCGATGATGATGCCGAGCATGGTGAGGAAAGTACGCATCCGGTGGGCGAGCATGGCATGCATCGCCATCCGTCCCGCTTCCCGATAACGATCCCAGTCGTGGCCCATGGCACCTTTAGTAGGCACTATTTTTTGAGGGGTTGTGGCGGTGGCTGGAGCCAACACGGCCGTTTGGCTGGGGCCGCTATCTTGTTCAATCCGACCATCCTTGAGAGTGATGATCCGGTCGGCATGGCTGGCCACGTTCATATCGTGGGTGACCAGAATGATGGTGTGGCCCTGAGCGTGCAGCTCCTTGAGGATCGCCATCACCTCCTTGCCGCTCTGGCTATCCAGTGCGCCGGTCGGTTCATCGGCGAGGATCACTTCGCCGCCATTGGCCAGCGCCCGGGCGATACTGACCCGCTGCTGCTGACCGCCGGAGAGCTGGCCCGGGGTATGGTGGCTGCGATCGGCCAGACCCAGTCTGCCCAGCAGCTGACGCGCGCGCGCCTGGCGATCCGGGCGACTGGTGCCGGCATAGACGGCTGGGATCTCCACGTTGGCGGCGGCATCGAGGTGGGGCAGCAGGTGGTAGCGCTGAAAGATAAAGCCGAAGTGGTGGCAGCGTAGTCGGGCCAGCGCCAACGCATCCATTGTCGCGGTGTCCTGACCGCGAAACAGGTACTGGCCGCCGCTCGGGCTATCCAGACAACCCAGCAGGTTCATCAGGGTCGATTTGCCGGAGCCGGACGCGCCGACAATGGCGATCATCTCTCCTGCCGTGATGGTTAGGTCAAGAGGGTGGAGCACGGTGACTTCGCTGTCGCCACTCTGGTAGCGTCGCTCTACCCCTTTCAGCTGGATCAACGGCAGCTGGTTCAGGGGCTCAATCATAGCATCACCGCCATCTCATCATTGTCGGCGGGGGCACCGTGATTGAGCTGCACCTCCTCCTTCTCACTCAGCCCGCTGATCACCTCAATGCGGATCTCATCCTTCATACCAGTCTTGATATGGCGGGTTTCGGTTGTTTCATCGTCCTTAATCACGGTGACTTCATACTCGTTATCACCCAGCGACTTGCCGAGGGCGGTTTGCGGCACAGTGAGCACCTGCTTGCGCTCGCCGAGCACTATGGTCACCTGGGTGGTCATTGCGACCCGCAGGGTATGAGCGGGATTGGGTACATCGAACAGGGCGTAGTAGTAGACAGCCGCATTGCTGGTGGTGGTACCTGTGGTAGCCTGATCGTTGATGTTGGTGGGCGCTAACTCCACGGCGCGAAGGGTACCCTGATAGCGGGTATCCGGATCGCCGATCAGAGTGAAGTAGACCGGCATGCCGGCGTTGACCTTGGTGACATCGGCTTCGGAGATCTGCGCCTTGACCGTCATGGTCTCGAGGTTAGCCAGCTTGAGCACGGTCGGCACCGTCTGGCTGGCAGCCAGAGTCTAGCCCTGACGGGTCACAATGCTGATGACGGTGCCATCCATCGGCGCCAGGATCTTGGTGTAGCCCAGCTCGGTTCTGGCCCGATCAACCTTGATCAGGGCGCTGTCGATATTGGCCTGGCTATTTTGCAGTTCGGCGCGGGTGACGGCCAGCAGTGCCTCGGCACTCTCCAGATCTGCCCGTGAGCTCGCCTCCTGCTTGAACATCTGTTGCTGGCGACGCCAGGCGAGTTCGTTCTGTTTGAGTTGCGCTTGCTTGATCTTGAGCTGGGCGCGGTTGCTGGCAAGCTCCGCCTCGGCCGTTTTGAGGTTGTTCTGGGCAATCAGGGGATCGATCTCGGCCAGCAGGTCTCCCTGTTTGACTTGATCACCAGCCTCGACGGCCAGCTTGGTAACCTGACCGGAGACCTGGGCCCCCACATCCACCTGCTCCACGGCCTGCAGCACGCCACTGGCCAGTACGGTCTGGGCAATATCCTCGCGGGTCACCTGGGCGGTCAGCATCGCCTTGGGGGGGGACTGGGCCAGAGCAGCCAGCCGAGGAGCACCACGGCGATCAGCATGGTGATAGCCAGGGTTCTCTGCTTGGGGGTTATGTTCATCGATCACCTGAATGGAAACGGAAAAGGTTGTGCGCGGCGATTATCCTGCAGCAAAGCCCTGATAAATAACAGCCGCAAATATGTAAGCAAAGTTATGGCGTTAACTGTCAATAAGCCGTGAAAGGAGTAAGCGAGAGACCGCAGTGGTGAGCAAGATGGTCAGCAAGAGGATAGGGAGTGCCGCTGGCGGTGGCGATGAAAAAGCCCTGCGCAGAGGCAGGGCTTTGGAATCGGTTATGGCGAGTGAGGATCAGGCTTTGGCCAGCAGATCCATCACCCAGGGCAGACCCTGTTTCTTGCGGCTGACAAAGCCCGGGTGGTAGCTGGATTCTGCCGGTACTTTCGGGTGCGCAGTAAAATAGATGCGGCTGGCGGCTGCCGTCAGGTCAGTCACCATCAGCACGAAGAAGTCGAGCCCTTCGCGCACCACGCGCTGGGCCATCTCCTGCTGCAGCGCCGGCAGGTGCTCGGCAAGCTGCTGTTCGCTGCCCACTTCGATCTGGCTCATGATGAAGTTGCAACCTTCCGCCTGGAACGCCTTCTCATCCTGCTGCAGCAGTTGAGCCGGAGTCAGACCGCTCAGGTCGGTTTTTGCCATCAGCAGCTGTTGGCCGAACTCGGCCAGTGAGACTTCTGCCAGCGGTGCCAGACGCTCACAAGCGAGCTTGTCCTGTTCGGTGCTGGTCGGCGAGGTGAGACAGAGGGTGTCGCTCATGATGGCACCCAGCATCAGACGAGCCTGGCTGCGGGTCACGGTGCCTTGCTGACTGAGCAGATCGAAGGCGATGGTGCAGGTGCAGCCGACGGCACGGATCCAGGCATCCAGCGGAGACTGGGTAACCAGAGTGCCGAGACGGTGGTGATCCACCAGACCCAGTACATTGGCTTGTGCCAGTGTGGCGGGGCCCTGTTCCAGATCACTGAAATCCACCAGCCAGACATCTTCACCGGTCAGATCTTTGGTCAGCAACTCGGGTTCGCTGACGCCAGCCTGCTCCAGAATAAAACGGGTTTCGGTGCGCAGGTCACCCAGGCGCCATGGGGTGGCCTGACGGCCCTGGCCATTGAGCCAGTCGGTGATAACCAGTGCACTGCAGATGCTGTCGCTATCAGGATTCTTGTGACCAAAAACGTGGATCATAGACAAAGCCTCACAATTGGATACCCATAAAGGGGGCAACACTATGCGAAATCCGTTGCATGAAGGCAACCGGATCCATGCCCATGTTGCTGCCAGCTTCGCCTAACTCGCCATTTTATTGATCTGGGTCGGTAATCCTGACGGCTCTGTGAGGTTCACGGTGGAGGACTCGGGACTCGGGACTCGGGACTCGGGACTCGGGATTCAATTAACGATTCACCTTTAGTCGTTACTCGTTAGTCGTGACTCGATGCCTGATTCAGCGACGCAGCAGCTCGCGGGCATTGGCCAGGGTGTTGTCGGTGATCTGGTCGCCACCGAGCAGGCGTGCCAATTCATTGAGACGGGCTGTCTCATCAAGGGCACTCATTTGGGTTTCGGTGGTTTTGCCATCGGTATGCTTGCTCACCACCATATGCTGGTGGCCGTTGCCTGCCACCTGAGGCAAGTGAGTGACCACCATCACCTGAGTGGACTCCCCGAGCTGGCGCAGCAGGCGACCTACCACAGCGGCCGTAGGGCCGCTGATCCCCACATCCACTTCGTCGAAAATCAGGGTCGGGGTGGAGACCTTGCGAGCGCTGATCACCACGATGGCGAGGCTGATACGCGACAGTTCGCCACCCGATGCCACCTTGCCAAGCGGCTGGATCGGTTGGCCCGGGTTGGTGGTGACCATAAATTCCACCCGATCTATACCCAGCGGAGAGAGGCTGCTCTGGGCATCGGGGCGTACCTCGATGGCAAAGCGGCCATCCGGCATCGCCAGCTCGTGCATGCTGGCACTCACCTTGGCACCGAGCTCCTCGGCGTAGCGCTGGCGACTCTGGCTCAGGGCCTCGGCGGCCTGGACAAAAGCCTGACGGGCCTCGGCCAGCTCATCTTCCATCCCCTCTAACCGCTCTTCGTCGGAGTTGAGGCGAGCGAGATCAGAGGCCAGCTCCTGATGGTACTGAGCCAGATCTGCCGGTTTGACGTGGTGCTTGCGGGCCAGATTGATGGCTTTGGAGAGGCGGGCTTCCAGCTCGTTGAACCGCTCGGGATCCAGCTCCAGTCGGTCGAGATAGCTGCGCAGTTCGCTGTGGCTCTCCTGTACCCCGATCAGTGCTTCGTTCAGCATCTCCAGTACCGGGGTGAGGCGGCTGTCCATGCTGACCAGCCCCTCGGCCCGATCGACGGCTGATTGCAGCAGCCCTGCGATAGTGGTCTCTTCGTTGTCATAGAGCAGATCGAGGCAAGCCCCGCACTCCTGCATCAACTCGGTGCCGTTGGCCAGACGCTGGTGCTCTTCCTCTATCTCTTCAAACTCCCCCGGCTGCAGGGCAAATTCGTCCAGCTCCTGCACCTGATACTCGATCAGCTGGCGACGGGCCTCCCGTTGCTGCTGTTCGGCCTTGAGCCGGTTCAGTTCGTTCTGCAACTGGCGCCACTGCTGATAGTGCTGGCGCACCTCGTCGAGCAGCAGATGATGACCGGCATAGCTATCGAGCAGGGCGAGCTGGTAGTCGGGTTTGAGCAGCATCTGGTGGGCATGCTGACCGTGGACGTTGACCAGCAACTGGCCCAGATTCTTGAGCTGGGTGAGGGGGACGGGCACGCCGTTGATATAGCTGCGTGAGCGCCCCTCGGCGGAGATGACTCGCCGGACGATACATTCCCCTTCGTTTTCCAGCTCGTTGGTAGCGAGCCAGGCGCGGGCGGCCGGGTTGTTGTCCAGCAGGAAGCGGGCGCTGACCTCGCTTTTGTCGCTATCGGGTCTCACCATGCCGGCTTCGGCCCGCTCTCCGAGGCAGAGACCGAGAGCGTCGATGGCGATGGATTTACCGGCGCCGGTCTCACCTGTGATGCAGGTCATGCCCGGTTGCAGATCGAGTTCGAGAAACTTGACGATGGCGAAGTTGTTGACGGTCAGCTGGGTCAGCATGGTCTCATCCTGTATAGGTCAACATTACTGTGTATGCATCCAGTATATACTGGTCTTATATACAGTAAAGAGGGCGCCGCCATTTTTAACACAGGAAAGCCGCGCCAGTGCGCCATGGCTATGAGAATGCGGTACTGACTATTGGGACGCGGTACGGATATGAGAGTGCAGGGGACGTTGCCACGACAGAAAAGAGAAGGGCGCCAATTCAGGCGCCCTCTCTGGCAATGCCGTTATCGGTCAGCGCCGATTAAAACAGCTTGCTGCCCCAGCCGAGCTTGTTGCGCAGCACGTGGAAGTAGCTGTAGTCGAGGGGATGCACCAGATGAAGCTGGTGGTGACTCTTCTTGATCAGGATCTCGTCCCCCGGGTGGACCGCCAGGGTTACCTGACCGTCACAGCTGACCTGCATGGCATCGTCCTGATTATCCGGCGAGACCAGCAGCCGTACTTCGCTGTCGGCATCGAGCACGATGGGGCGACTGCTCAGGGTGTGCGGGAACATGGGTACCAGCGTGATGGCGTTGAGTTTGGGGGTGAGGATGGCGCCGCCCGCCGACAGGGAGTAGGCGGTCGAGCCCGTCGGGGTGGCCACTATGATGCCGTCCGAGCGCTGGCTATACATAAAGCTGCCATCGATATAGACCTCGAACTCGATCATGTGGGCGATCTTGCCCGGGTGCAGTACCGCCTCGTTGACCGCCAGATTGCTCGACTTGCGCTCGCCGTGGCGATAGACCGAGGCTTCCAGCAGGAAGCGGTGTTCGCTCTTGTAGTGACCGGAAAGCACCTGCTCCAGCGGCAGCAGATAATCCTGCGGCGAGAGATCGGTCAGAAAGCCGAGGTTGCCCCGGTTTACCCCGATCACCGCCACATCGAAGCGCGATAGTACCCGCGCCGCCCCCAGCATGTTGCCGTCGCCGCCCACCACGATGGCGAGATCGGCCTGCTGGCCCAGCTGCACCAGATCCATCACGTTTTCATCGAGGATGCTCAGGGTCTGGGCGACCCGGCTCTCCACCAGTACCCGAAAGCCGCGGGCGGTCAGGTATTGATGCAGGCCGGTCAGCGTCTGGTTGGCCCCCTCATGGTGGGGTTTGCCAATCAGGGCGATGGTTTTGAACGGAGAATCCATAGTCAGTCAGATCTGGGATGGGTATTGCGGGCCAGTATACAGTGCTTTGCTCCGCTTGTGACGCTCTCCCGTGTGAGGGTGCCGGCTATCCCCTTGAGGCTAATGGTTAAACGGTGAGCGGTAACCCGGATAAACCGATGGTTGCAGCTATTCAGCAACCCAGATTGCCCTTTACTCCTTGAAAGCCGGGGATGCATCCCCATAATAGCGCCAACATAGTCGGTCTGTTGTCGTCCGGTCGCTCAACCAGACGTCAGGGCCCTCATAAGTAACCCCGGAATTGGAGATGTCATGAACCACGAAGAGCAAAAGGTTGAAGCGATGGAGCAAGTGGAAGCCCAGCCAGTCGAGCCGACCGATGTAGACAGTGAAGTGACAGCCGAGCAGGCCCGCATTGCCGAACTGGAAGCGCAGCTGGAAACCGCCATCCAAAAAGCGGCGGAAGAGCGTGAACGCGCCCTGCGTACCGCCGCCGAGATGGAGAACCTGCGCCGTCGTACCGAGCTGGATGTGGAGAAGGCGCACAAATTCGCTCTGGAGAAGTTCGCAGGCGAACTGCTGCCGGTGCTGGACAACCTTGAGCGAGCCATCGAACTGGCCGACAAGGAGAACGAAGCCCTCAAGCCGATGATCGAAGGTGTCGAGCTGACCCTGAAATCCATGCAGAGCGGCGTGGCCAAGTTTGGTCTGGTGGCGCTCGACCCGATCAACCAGCCGTTTGACCCCAATGCCCATCAGGCGATGAGCATGGTGCCGAGTGCCGATGTGGCCCCGAACACCGTCATTGCAGTGATGCAGAAGGGCTATGACCTCAACGGTCGGGTGATCCGTCCGGCCATGGTGATGATCGCCAAAGCGGTCGACTGATTGGCTGTGGGTGCCCGAGCCCGCCCTGTGGCGGGCTTTTTGTTTCGCAGTGCAGCACCTGTTCATCTTGCCCGGTTTACGGCTCAACGTGACCGCGCAACCATGACAAAGGGTGTGGTTTTTTAGGGTCGGGGCTTGAAGCTGCGTCTGGCGACCCCATATAGGTAGCAAGGCCGCGGCGGCACAAAAAATTTGATGCCGGGAGCTTGAAAGCCAGATTGGCAGCCCCCACCTAGCCGTTAACGCATTAAGGCGAGTTCCTCGCCAGTTTATTCAAAGTATTTGGAGATTCGTCAAATGGGTAAAATCATCGGTATTGACCTGGGTACTACCAACTCCTGCGTCGCTATTCTGGATGGCGACACTGCTCGCGTGATCGAGAACGCAGAAGGCGATCGTACTACTCCGTCCATCATTGCCTATGCCGATGATGGCGAGATCCTGGTTGGTCAGCCGGCCAAGCGTCAGGCCATCACCAACCCGAAAAACACCCTGTTCGCCATCAAGCGTCTGATCGGTCGTCGTTTTGAAGATGAAGAAGTGCAGCGTGACCTGAAAATCATGCCGTACGCCATCGCCAAAGCTGACAACGGCGACGCCTGGGTTGAAGTGAAGGGCAAGAAAATGGCACCGCCGCAGATCTCTGCCGAAGTGCTGAAAAAGATGAAGAAGACCGCCGAAGACTACCTGGGTGAGCCGGTAACCGAAGCAGTTATCACTGTTCCGGCTTACTTCAACGACGCCCAGCGTCAGGCTACCAAGGATGCCGGTCGCATCGCCGGTCTGGATGTAAAACGCATCATCAACGAACCGACTGCTGCTGCCTTCGCTTACGGCGTGAACAAGGTCAAGGGCGAGCGTAAGGTTGCCGTATATGACCTGGGTGGCGGTACTTTCGATATCTCCATCATCGAGATCGACGAAGTTGAAGGCGAAACCACCTTCGAAGTACTGGCGACCAACGGTAACACCCACCTGGGTGGTGAAGACTTCGACAACCGCGTCATCAACTATCTGGTAGACGAGTTCAAGCGTGAGCAGGGCATCGACCTGCGCAACGACCAGCTGGCTCTGCAGCGTCTGAAAGATGCCGCCGAGAAAGCCAAAATCGAGCTCTCTTCTGCCCAGCAGACCGACGTCAACCTGCCGTACATCACTGCAGATGCCACCGGTCCGAAGCACATGAACATCAAGGTAACCCGCGCCAAGCTGGAATCCCTGGTAGAAGACATGGTGAAAGACTCTCTGGAGCCGGTTCGTGTCGCCCTGAAAGACTCCGGTCTGGCAGTTGGCGAGATCGACGACGTGATCCTGGTCGGTGGTCAGACCCGTATGCCGCTGGTTCAGAAGACCGTTGCCGAGTTCTTTGGCAAAGAGCCGCGTAAAGACGTCAACCCGGACGAAGCCGTGGCCATGGGTGCTGCCATCCAGGGTGCCGTACTGTCCGGTGACAAGACCGACGTACTGCTGTTGGACGTGACCCCGCTCTCCTTGGGTATCGAAACCATGGGTAGCGTGATGACTGCGCTGATCGAGAAGAACACCACCATCCCGACCAAGAAGTCCCAGGTGTTCTCCACTGCCGAAGACAACCAGTCTGCCGTGACCATTCACGTGCTGCAGGGTGAGCGCAAGCGCGCCAGCGACAACAAGTCTCTGGGCCAGTTCAACCTGGAAGGCATCCGTCCGGCACCGCGTGGTCTGCCGCAGATCGAAGTGACCTTCGACATCGATGCCAACGGTATCCTGCACGTCTCTGCGAAAGACAAAGAGACCAACAAAGAGCAGAAGATCACCATCCAGGCCTCCTCTGGTCTGTCTGATGACGAGATCGAGCGCATGGTACGCGAAGCCGAAGCCAACGCGGCCGAGGACAAGAAGTTTGAAGAGCTGGTACAGGCTCGCAACCAGGCTGATGGTCTGGTCCACTCCGTACGCAAGCAGATCACCGAAGCCGGTGAAGCCCTGCCTGCCGACGACAAGACCAAGATCGAAGCCGCTCTGAGCGAGCTGGAAGCGGCCATCAAGGGTGACGACAAGGCTGCTATCGAAGCCAAACAGCAGGCTCTGCTGGAAGC
This sequence comes from Aeromonas sp. 6P, assembly GCF_051919525.1. NCBI lineage: Bacteria > Pseudomonadati > Pseudomonadota > Gammaproteobacteria > Aeromonadales > Aeromonadaceae > Aeromonas > Aeromonas sp. 6P. The sequence continues at coordinate 1,417,626 of NZ_JBQBEO010000002.1, forward strand.
GTCCCAGAAGCTGATGGAAATTGCCCAGCAGCAGGCTCAGGCCCAGGGTGCAGCCGGTGCTGATGCCGGTCAGTCCTCCTCTTCTGCCAAGGCTGACGACGACGTAGTCGACGCCGAGTTCGAAGAAGTGAAAGACGACAAGAAGTAAGCCCTACCCAGATGGGCGGAGTCCGCTTCGCCCATCGGCTTGGTCAATGAATTCACGGGCGTTGGGTAACCAACGCCCGTCTGCGTAACCACAGGATGAGTATGTCGAAGCGCGATTTCTACGAAGTACTGGGTGTGGCGAAAGATGCCGACGATCGCGAGATCAAGAAGGCGTACAAGCGCCTGGCCATGAAGTATCACCCGGATCGTAACCAGGGTGATGCCGCATCCGAAGAGAAGTTCAAAGAGGTCAAGGAAGCCTACGAGGTCCTGACCGATGCCAACCTGCGTGCCCGTTACGACCAGTACGGCCATGCCGGTGTCGACCCGAGCCAGGGTGGCGGTGGCCACGGTGGCTTTGGCGGCGGTGCCGACTTCGCCGACATGTTTGGTGACGTATTCGGTGACATCTTCGGCGGTGGCCGTGGTGGTGCACGTCGTGGCCCGGCCCGTGGCTCCGACCTGCGTTACACCATGGAGCTGACGCTGGAAGAGGCGGTGCGCGGGGTCTCCAAGGAGATCAAGGTGCCGACCCTGGTTCACTGCGAAGTCTGTAACGGCTCCGGTGCCCACACCGGCAGCAGTGCCCAGACCTGCCCGACCTGCCACGGCTCCGGCCAGGTGCAGATGCGTCAGGGCTTCTTCGCGGTGCAGCAGGCGTGTCCGCACTGTCACGGCCGCGGCAAGATCATCAAGGATCCGTGCCGCAAGTGTCACGGTGAAGGTCGCTACCAGCGCACCAAGACCCTGTCGGTGAAAATTCCGGCGGGCGTCGATACCGGCGATCGCATCCGTCTCTCCGGCGAAGGGGAAGCGGGGGAAGCAGGAGCTCCGGCAGGGGATCTCTACGTACAGGTGCACGTCAAAGAGCACGAAATTTTCGTGCGTGACGGCAACAACCTCTACTGCGAAGTGCCCATCAGCTTCACCGCAGCTGCGCTGGGTGGCGAGATTGAAGTACCGACCCTGGATGGCCGCGTCAAGCTCAAGGTCACTCCGGAGACCCAGACCGGCAAGATGTTCCGCATGCGCGGCAAGGGCGTGAAGTCAGTGCGCTCCGGCCAGGTAGGGGATCTGATGTGCAAGGTGGTGATCGAGACGCCGGTCAACCTCACCGAGCAGCAGAAAGAGCTGCTGCGCCAGCTGGACGAATCCTTCAGCGGTGCCGCTGCCAAGACCCACAAGCCGAAATCGGAAGGCTTCTTCGAAGGGGTGAAACGCTTCTTCGACGATCTAACCAGCTGATTTCAGCGACCCGAATAAACAGAGCCGGCCTTGTGCCGGCTCTTTTTTTGCCCGCCGTTTAGCCAGGATCCGCCCTATTGAGTGGATCCTGATGAGGGATCCTCCTCACAACTCCCGCCAATTCCTGCTGTACAAATGTTATCCCGCTCACACTGTTGCTGAAACGGTTTAGTTGCTGTGTTGAGTTGGCTAAAGCGGTTTAGCTATGCTCCATCTGTCGATAACAACAGCGCCCGTCCGGGCCACAGATGACAGATGAGGAAGATGATGATGTTCAAGAGCAAGTTGGCGCTGGCGGTAGCGCTGGGATTGGGGATGATCAGTCCGCTGTGGGCGGCGCAGGCAAGTGTTGCAGGTGAGAGTGTCGAGGCCAGACTGGCGGCGCTGGAGGCGCGGGTACAGGCGGCCGAAGCGAGAGCCGAGGCGGCAGAGAGTCGTGCCAGTCAGGCGGAAGTGAAGGCGAGCGCCGCCAGCGAGCAGGCGCAGGTGGCCGACAACCGCAGCCAGAAGGTGGATGAGAAGACCGCCGGTGCCCAGGGCTTCGAGTTTCACGGTTACGCTCGTTCGGGCCTGTTGGTCAACAGCAATGGCAACGGTGGGCGCGGTGGCCCCTACATCACCCCGGCCGGTTCAGTGGGCGGGGCAGTCGGTCGCCTTGGCAACGAGGATGACACCTACATGGAGGCCAACCTGCTGAAAACCCAGACCTTCGAGGATGGCAGCTGGGCCCGCTACAAGCTGATGCTGGCAGACGGGGTGGAGACCAGCAACGACTGGACCGCCAGCGATTCGAGCCTCAATACCCGTCAGGTGTTTGCCGAGATCGGCAATCTGGCGAGCTTCGACGGCCCCTTCAAGAATGCGGTGCTGTGGGCGGGTAAGCGCTTTGACCGCGACAACTTTGACATCCACTGGCTCGATTCCGACGTGGTGTTCCTGGCCGGTACCGGCGGCGGTGTCTACGACGTGCAGCTGGCCGACAGCTGGAAGGCCAACTTCTCTCTCTATGGCCGCGATTACGGCGACATCAGCGCCAGTGGTCTCTCCGATATCGAGAGCTACACCCTTACCATGAACAACCGCGTCGGCAACTGGCAGTGGATGGTGAACGGTCTCTCGGCCAAGGACAATGACGCCCGCATCAATGACAAGGGGGTGGGCAGCGAGGCGGCGGACAAGGGGGCACACACCCTGCTGGCCTACCACGGCGAGAGCTTCTTCGGCCTCAACCCCGGTTTTGCCAAGGCGGCGGTGCTGTACGGTCATGGGCTGGGGGCCGAGGTCAAGGGGCTGGGCTCTGACAGCGAGCTGTTGCCGGACGCCGATGCGGTGCGGATCGCCGTGTTTGGTGCCACCGATCTCAACTCGCGCTGGCGTTTTGCCCCGGCCCTGCTGGCCGAGCAGAGTCAGGATCGCTACGTGAAAGGGGACGAGTACCGCTGGCTCACCTTCAATACCCGGGTGGCGCAGGTGCTGAGCCAGAACGTCGAGCTGGTCTACGAGGCGGCCTGGCAGTACATGGATCTCGATCCCAAGGGCTACAAGGGACGCCAGGCGGTGAACGGCAACTTCACCAAGCTCACCTTCGCCCCCACCTTCAAGGCGCAGACCGCCGGTTTCTTCGAGCGGCCTGAGCTTAGGGTGTTCGCCAGCTGGATGGACTGGTCCTCCGAGCTCGACAATTACGCCAGCGACGATGCAATGGGCCAGAGCAACTTCACCGCCGGTGGCGAGTGGAACTTTGGTGTGCAGATGGAAACCTGGTTCTAGTTCGTTATCCCGATCACAAAAATGGCAACCGGTGCCGAGACCTGTTGGTTGGCTAAAACGGTTCAGCTGATAATGCCAGCCAACAGAACAGAGTTAGGGTTTGACCGTGGATCCGATGCAGCAGTGGAGTAGCAAGGTGACGAATCGTGTATGGGTAATGGGGGATGCGGTGGTGGACTTGATCCCGGAAGGGGCGTTGCACTACCTCAGGTGTCCGGGTGGCGCTCCCGCCAATGTGGCGGTTGGCGTGGCACGGCTGGGTGGCGATGCGGCCTTTATCGGCCGAGTCGGAGCCGATCCGTTCGGCCGCTTTATGGCCAAGACCCTGAGCGGGGAGGGGGTGGATATCGGTGCGCTACGGCTCGATCCTGACCATCGCACCTCTACCGTGCTGGTGGCACTGGATGATGAGGGGGAGCGCAGCTTCACCTTTATGGTGCGCCCCAGTGCCGACCAGTTCCTCACCCCAAATGAGTTGCCCCACTTCGATGCCGGTCAGTGGTTGCTGACCTGCTCCATCGCGCTCGCCAACGAGCCGGTACGCACCAGCTGCCTGCAGGCCATGGCGGACATCAAGGCGGCAGGCGGGCGGGTCTGCTTCGACCCCAACCTGCGCCCCGAGGTGTGGGGCAACCCGGCCGAGATGCTGCCGCTGGTGCGTCAGGCCATTGCGCAGGCGGATGTGGTCAAGCTCTCCATCGAGGAGCTGCAACTGCTGAGCGGCGAGGATGATCTGGCTGCCGGGCTCGCCACTCTCTCTGGCCCGGCGCTGGTGCTGGTGACCAGAGGGGCGGCCGGGGTAGTGGCTCGCCTTGATGGCGAGTTGCTGGAGTGGGTGGGGCAGAAAGTGACGCCCATCGACACCACGGGGGCGGGGGATGCCTTCGTCGCCGGTCTGCTGGCGGCGCTGGCCGGGCGCTCGTCGCTGCCGACTCTGGCCGAGCTACCCGCCATCCTGGCTCAGGCCCACGGCTGCGGGGCGCTCGCCACCACCGCCAAGGGGGCGATGACGGCGCTGCCGACCCGCTCCGAACTGGATGCCTTTTTGCGATCAAGCGCAAGCGGCTGTTGAGCTGAGGCTAGAAGCCCGGCTCGACAGCCCCTACTCTCATGTGACAAGGGCCCGCCAGCGTGGCGGGTCATAAGAGGAAGAATATGAATATCAGTGCGATAGCCAAGGATCTGGTGCCCCTGCTCGGGGGCAAGGAGAACATTGTCAGCGCTGCCCACTGCGCCACCCGGCTGCGGTTGGTGCTGGCCGATGACAGCAAGGTAAACAAGGCCGCCATCGACAAGCTGGAGGGGGTCAAGGGGTGCTTTAGCAACGCGGGCCAAATTCAGGTGATCTTCGGCACCGGTCTGGTCAACAAGGTCTATGCGGAGTTTGTGACGCTGACCGGTACCGGCACCGCCAGCAAGGCGGAGCTGACCGACATGGCGGCGGCCAAGCTCAACGTGGCCCAGCGGCTGGCGCGAACCCTCTCCAACATCTTCGTGCCGATCATTCCGGCCATCGTCGCCTCGGGCTTGCTGATGGGGCTGCTCGGCATGGTGCGCACCTACGGCTGGGCCAATGCCGACAGCGCTCTGTTTGTGATGCTCGACATGTTCAGCTCGGCGGCATTTATCATATTGCCCATTCTGATCGGCTTTACGGCAGCACGTGAGTTTGGCGGCAATCCGTACCTCGGGGCGACCCTTGGCGGCATCCTCACCCACCCGGCGCTGACCAACGCCTGGGGCGTGGCCGGTGGCTTCAAGACCATGGATTTCTTCGGACTGGATGTGGCGATGATCGGCTATCAGGGCACCGTCTTCCCGGTGCTGCTGGCAGTCTGGTTTATGTCCCATCTGGAGAAACAGCTGCGCAAGCGCATTCCGGATGCGCTGGATCTGATCCTCACGCCGTTTCTCACCGTCATCATCACCGGCTTTGTGGCGCTGCTCTTTATCGGCCCGGCGGGTCGGGTGCTGGGGGATGGCATCTCGTTTGGTCTGAGCGCCCTCTATGAGCAGGCGGGCTGGCTGGCGGGGCTGGTGTTTGGCGGCACTTACTCGCTTATCGTCATCACCGGCATCCACCACAGCTTCCACGCCATCGAGGCGGGATTGCTGGCCAATCCGCAAATTGGCGTCAACTTCCTGCTGCCCATCTGGGCCATGGCCAACGTGGCACAGGGCGGGGCTTGCCTCGCGGTCTACTTCAAGACCCGCGACGTGAAGATCAAGGCCATTACCGTGCCGGCGGCCATGTCGTGCCTGCTGGGTATCACGGAAGCGGCGATCTTCGGGGTGAACCTGCGCTATATCAAACCTTTCCTCGCCGGTCTGTTTGGCGGGGCCTGCGGCGGCGCCTACGTGGTGGCGGCCAAGGTGGGGATGACGGCGGTGGGGCTGACCGGTATTCCCGGCATGGCCATCGTCCAGCCCATGAGCCTTATTCATTACATCATCGGGTTGGTGATCGCCTTTGGCGCCGCCTTCGCTGCTTCCTACCTGCTCAAGTACAAGGTGGAGTGATGAAGGAAAGCGAACGTCTCAACCAGATTGTCCGGTCGCTGCTGGCCGGACAGCTCAAGGCGGCGGCCGATCCCCATCGGCCCCGCTGGCATCTGGCAGCCCCGGTGGGGCTGCTTAACGATCCCAACGGCTTTATCGAGCACGACGGGCGCTACCACCTCTTCTACCAGTGGAATCCGCTGGGCTGCGAGCACCGCAACAAGGGCTGGGGCCATGTCACCTCCACCGATCTGTTGCATTGGCAGCACGAGCCGGTGGCGCTCTTGCCCACCGAAGCCTATGAGAGCCACGGCTGCTATTCGGGTTCGGCGGTGAGAGACGAGCAGGGGCGTCTGACCCTCATCTACACCGGCAATGTCAAATACCCGGATGGCAGCCGCGCCGCCTATCAGTGTCTGGCCCGGGCCGACGGTGAGGGTGGTTTTGCCAAGCTGGGGCCTGTGCTGGATCTGCCCGCAGGCTACAGCGGCCACGTGCGCGACCCCAAGGTGTGGCACGACGGTAAACAGTGGTTGATGGTGCTGGGGGCCCGCACCCTGGATGACAAGGGGGAAGTGCTGCTCTATCGCAGCGAGACCCTGCAAAGCTGGCAGCGGGTGGGCCCCATCGCCGGTAGCGGGCGCGGGGGGCTGGGTGAGTTTGGCTATATGTGGGAGTGCCCAGATCTCTTCCCGCTGGGGGAGTGTCATGTGCTGATCAGCTGCCCGCAGGGGATTGCCCCGGCAGGCGAGGATTATCGCAACCTCTACCAGTGCGGCTGGCTTTCTGGCAACTTCGACGGCGAGCGCTTCGAGCACGGGGCTTTCCACGAGCTGGACCGGGGCTTCGAGTTCTATGCGCCGCAAACTACCCTGGACACTCAGGGTCGCCGCCTCCTGTTCGGTTGGCTGGGGCTGCCGGAGGAGAATGAGATGAGCCAACCCACTGTCGCTTACGGCTGGATCCACCAGATGAGCTGCCCGCGGGAGCTGTTCTGGCAGGATAAGTGGCTCTGCCAGCGGCCGGTGGCGGAGCTGGCGGCATTGAAGGGAGAGTTGACCCGTTTTGAGGGGACGCTTGGCGAGTTTCCGGGGCTGGCCATCGACTCGGCCTGGCTCGATCTGGATCTGTGTGGTGAGGGGAGCCTCTGGTTCGGTGCCGTGGCCGAGCTGTGCTGGCAGCCGTGGCGCATCACCTTGCGGCGCCAGAACTGGCAGAGCGGAGCGTGGGAGACCCGCAGCAGCCCATGGGCTGGCGGGCTGATCACCGTCCTGTGCGATCGCTCCAGTCTGGAGTGTTTCATCGATGAGGGGCGTCACAGCCTGTCGGCGCGCTACTTCCCCGGAGAAAAGCCACAACTATCATCAGGTAACGGCGATGATGGCTGCAAAATTTGCCTCAATCACTGGCCGCTGTCGGCATGCCTAGTACAATAGCCCGGTTCTAGTCAGCCGGGAGGCCAGGTGGAGAAGAAGAAACGGATCACGATTGCCCAGATCGCCGAACTGGCGGGGGTGTCCAAGGCAACCGCCAGTCTGGTGCTCAATGGGAAGAGTGCGGAGTACCGGATCGCCGACGATACCCGCAAGCGCATTCAGGCAGTGGCGGAGGAGTGTCACTACCTGCCGAGCTTTCATGCCCGCTCCCTGCGCGAGACCCGCAGCTACACCTGGGGGCTGGTGATCCCCGATCTCACCAACTTCGGTTTTGCCCGCATCGCCCGTGCCCTCGAGGCCCACTGCCGGGAGGCGGGCATCCAGCTGCTGATCGCCTGTTCCGAGGATGATCCCGCCCTTGAGCAGCGGGTGGTGGACAACCTCATCAGCCGCCAGGTGGATGGGCTGATTGTCGCCTCCAGCGGCCACAGCGATGACATCTATGCCCGCATCCACGACCGCCTGCCGGTGGTGCAGCTCGACCGCCATATTGGCGAGTCGCGCCTGCCCATGGTGATCTCCGATGCCTGCAAGGCCACCGCCGAGCTGGTGCGGGACATGACCAGCGAGTGCGGCGAGGAGATCTACTACTTCGGCGGCCTGCTGGATCTCTCCCCCAGTCGTCACCGGCTGGCGGGCTATGAGCTGGGGCTCCATCGCGCCGGTTTTGAAGCCGATGCCGCCCGGGTGCGCCATCGCGACTATCAGCCGAGCTCCGGTTATCAGCTGATGGCCGAGCTGGTGGCCGAGCTGGGGGCGCCCCCAAGGGGGCTCTTTACCGCCTCTTTTACCCTGCTGGAAGGGGTACTGCGCTACCTTAACGAGGCGGGGTTGATGGAGACAGGGATGCGCCTGTGCACCTTCGACGATCACGACCTGCTCGACTGCATCCCCATGCGCATCGACTCGGTGGCGCAGGATTGTCCGGCGCTGGCCCTCGCCGCCTTCGAGCTGATGCAGCAACTGATTGCGGGCAATCCTCCCGCACAGACCGCCCAGGTGATCACCCCCAGGGTGCGCTGGCGCAGTCGCCGCTAGCCACTCTTCGCCCATCCATATGAGAAAGCCCCGCCATTGCTGGCGGGGCTTTTTGCTGTTGGCGGATGGAGCCATGACTCTGACCGACAGCTCAGTCGGTGGTACTGGTGCGCCAGAAGACCTGCTTGATATGGGGGTGGATGCCGAGTTTCACCATCAGGGCATCCAGCTCGTCGCCATCGATGGAGGTAGCCAGCAGCACCGCCGAGATCTCCAGATCCCCCTCGCCAAACGGCTCGATATCGAGTTCGCTCAAGGGGTAGTTGGCCTGCTCCAGCATCTCCTCGAGCCAGTGCAGCACCTCTTTTTGATGCTCTCGCTGGGTCAGGGCCGTCACCTTGTAGGTCACTTCGGTGTCGGTATTGTCTACCGGGCGACGGTTGATCTGGTTGACCAGCGGTCGCAGCAGGGTGTTGGCGGCCAGCACGAACAGGGCGCCCAGAATGGCCTCCATGGCTAACCCGGCGCCACAGGCGGCGCCGACCGCTGCTACGCCCCAGAGGGTGGCGGCGGTGTTGATGCCGCGGATATTGCCCGACTCGCGCATGATGACGCCGGCGCCGAGAAAGCCGATGCCGGAGACGATATAGGCCACCACATGGACCACGTTGTAGTTGCCGCCGTGCAGGTCATAGATGCGCTGGGCCAGACTGACGAACAGGGCGGCCCCTACGGCGACCAGCACGTTGGTGCGAAGGCCCGCGGTACGTTGGCGGTACTGGCGTTCCAGCCCGACCAGACTGCCGAGCACAAAGGCGAGCAAGAGGCTGGCCAGGGTGTCGAGCAGGGAGATCATGTCAATTTGTTGCCACATCTTCATGGCGTACTCCTTCCGATAAGTGCTGGCTTGGCGCAATCCATGATGAAACGCCGGGAGGCGGATGGATCAGGGGATGATTGCGCGGATGGCCAGCAGAAAAACAAAAACGCGGCGTCCCGGGGCGCGAGCATCATCAGATGCCCTGACGCTCGGAGAGGACGCAACAAGCAGGGCCAGCGTGGCTGGCCCCTTTCACTGTGGTTAACGCAGATGAGCGGTCAGTTGAGCTCGGGATCGCAGTCGATGCGCGGGCGCAGTTGCCAGCGCACCGGATGTGCCACCCCGACCTGATGAACAAACTGCACCAGATAGCGGCGCTGGGGCGGGGTGCACTGCAGGTTGAGCACCAGCTCTCGCCCGCCGCCGCGACCCGGCTTCATCGATTGCATCGGTTGCAGCCCAGCCGGTTGCAACGTGTGGTTCACCATATCCAGCACCTGCTCCATATCGGCGCGATCCTCACAGCGGATCTGCAGCCTATAGTGGTGCTGACGCTGTTTGCCGCCCAGCCAGCGTGGCAGCATGCCACGGCCGAGCCGGCTCAACAGGGGGTGAGCCCGGGTAGCAACAGAACCTGTTGCGACCGCGCGATCCGCAGCCGGTTTGATTGAGATAAAACGCATAGCAGCCTCCTTGTGGGAAGCAGAAACTATGCAGGCATGGCGACCGTGGCGGTTGGCCACTGGTTGCCAGACGTCAAGTGTAAAAAGGGAGAAGAGGGGAGTGGATTTCCGCTTCTCGCAGGGTTGCGAGTTGCGGCAGAGAAAGACCTGCGGCTAGCTCGCAACCTTGGTACCGACGATGAGGGTCGGTCTACAACTGTCACTTGATGAGTTGCCCACTGATGGTCTCCGCTATTGATAAGAGGCTCGAATGATAGCCGAGGCGGCGGGCAGGGTAAACCCCGCGCTGCCCGCAGCAACATCTTGAAACATAATCGAAAGCCCCGTTTTTGCCGCGCAGGGCCGCCAAAAGCAGACCCGGCGAGGGCCGGGTCTGCGGGGTCATTCGGTCTTGTCGATACCGAGGTATTTGAGCATCAGTTTCTCGTAGATGGGCTCGGTATCCCCCACCTGCATCTTGTGCAGGAAGTACTTCTCGAAGGCGATCTTGGCCAGATGGACCCACTTTCCTTTCTTGAACCAGGCGACGTTGCGCGGCGGGATCTGCGGCATGGCGACGAAGGCGGCGCCTGTGTCTCCCATGTCTGCCAGACAGATGGCATTCCACACTGCCTTGGTCACCGGCGGCTGGCCGCTGAGCTCCGTCTTGATGTTGTGGCTCAGGGTGCGCACCATCGCCTCAATCATATAGCCGGTCTTGGGCACCCCGGTTGGTACCGGCGTCTTGTGCGGCGGGGCAATGGCGATGCAGACCCCGGCGGCGTAAATCTGCGGGAAGGTGGGGTTGCGCTGGTGTTCGTCGACGATGACAAAGCCGCGGGGATTGACCAGCCCCTCGATGCTCCGCAGCGGCGCAATGCCGACAAAGGCGGGCAGCATCATGGCGTGTTTGTAGGGCAGAGTGTGGGTGCGCTTGATGTTGCCCTCATCGTCCAGCTCCTCCACCGTCATCTGGCCATCTTGCGCCGCCACGGTGCGGGCATTGCAGATCCACTGCACATCGCGCATCCGCAGTTCGCTCTCCAGCATCCCCTTGGAGTCACCTACGCCGTTGAGACCCAGATGGCCGATGTAGGGCTCGCTGGTGACAAAGGTCATGGGCACATTTTTTCTCACCTTCTTGTCGCGCAGGTGGCGATCGAGGATGAATGCGTACTCGTAGGCGGGACCGAAGCAGGAGGCGCCCGGCATGGCGCCGACAATCACAGGGCCGGGCTCATCGACCAGGGCACTGACACTGTGGCGGCACTCTTCGGCGTGGGAGAGGGTACAGACGCTGGTGGTGCCACCGGATTCGGGGCCAGCCCCCGTCACCTCGTCAAAGGCGAGGGCCGGGCCGGTGCAGATCGCCAGAAAGTCGTAACGCAGGGTCTGGCCATCGGAGAGGGTGAGCTGCTGCGCCGCCGGTTGCAGCTCGGTCAGGGCGGCATGGATAAAGCGGATCCCCTTTTTCTTCACATGGGGTTCGATGGGGATCGAGGTCTCCTTGCGCTCCCGCCACTGGACGGCAATCCAGGGGTTGGAGGGGGTAAATTCAAAGTCCGGCTTGTCATTGATGAGGATCACCTCATGCTGCTTGCCCAGTTCGGCCTTGAGTTCGTAGGCGGCAGACATGCCTCCGAGACCCGCGCCGATGACGATTACCGTTGCCATGTTCAGCCTCCTGCGTTTATTACACGCTCATGTGAGCCGGGTCATCCGACCCGTTTATTTAAATCCTATCCGTTTGAGGATCATCGCTGCCGGACAGAAACCGGTGAATGCGCTCTGGATCAGGTTGACCCCGACAAAGGCACTCAACCAGACAAAGCCCGGATGAACCCAGGTGGTAAGGATCAGCGAGAGCAGCAATATGCAACCCGCGACGATTCTGACTCCGTTATCTACTGTCATGGTCCTTCTCCTTATCTACTTTAGATATTGCTAATTTAGTGTTGTTTTATACAATAGAACAAATATCAGCAATTGCTAATTTACTCTTATGAGCCAATTCGACGAGATGAACAGACATGCGACCGCCGCCGCCTCCCTGCTCAAGGCGTTGGCTCATCCCGAACGCCTGATGGTGCTCTGCCAGCTGGTGGAGGGGGAGAAGGGCGTCGGGGAGCTGCTGGCCCATAGCCAACTCGGGCAGTCGGCCTTCTCCCAGCAACTCTCGGTATTGAAGCGCTACGGCCTGATCCGTTCGCGCAAGGTCTCCCAGCAGATCTACTACTCGCTGGTGAGCGAGGCGGCAGCTGATGTGCTGGGGGCGCTGCAAACCCATTTTTGTCACTCAGAAAATAAGGAATCTTGATGATGGAAAGCCAATGGCTGCTCTCTTTGGGCGGTGGCATGCTGGCGGGGCTGTCGGCCCTGATCCTGATGTTGTTCAACGGCCGGGTGGCCGGGATCAGCGGCATTCTGGCCGGTGCGCTGCAACACCGTGCGCCGTGGCGGGTGCTATTTCTGCTGGGGCTCGGGGCGGGCGCCTGGTTGGCGCTGACTCTGGGTTGGGCCAGTATGCCTGCATTCACCACGCTGCCCGGCTGGCCCGTTGTGCTACTGGCCGGTCTGCTGGTCGGGGTCGGTACCCGTCTTGGCAATGGCTGCACCAGCGGCCACGGCATCTGTGGCATGGGGCGGCTCTCCCTGCGCTCCATCGTCGCTACCCTGACCTTTATGGCGGCGGGCTTTATCACCGTCTTCGTTACTCATCATCTGTTGTAAGAGGCTGTTCGCCATGAAGTTGCTGACAAGTTTGTTTGCGGGTGTGTTGTTCGGACTGGGGATGGCCATCTCCGGCATGGTGGATCCCGCCCGGGTCACCGGATTTCTCGATCTGGCCGGGGCCTGGGATCCCAGCCTCGCCTTCGTGATGGGAGGGGCCCTGCTGGTCTTTATGCCGGGTTATTTTCTGCTGGTGAAACCCCGTCGCCAGAGTGTGCTGGGGGATCCCATCGCAGCCGTACCAGCCCCTCGGCTGGAGCGCCGGCTGATCGGCGGGGCGGCGCTGTTTGGCATCGGCTGGGGATTGGTGGGTATCTGCCCGGGGCCTGCTCTGAGTCTCATTTCCAGCGGGCAGCCCATGATAATGTTGTTTATAGCGGCCATGGTGGCCGGGATCTTGCTGTTTGACAGAGGGCTGGCCAGGGTGCTGGCCAAGGCGCCAGTTCGGGGAGTGGATAAGGTGCGCCAGTCCCATACCGCCTGATCCCGTGAAGTGACAGATTACGCCAGGGAAGGAGAGTAATGATGGAAAAGATCCGGTTGCTGGGGATCACCTTGTTGGTGATGACATCGCAGGCCATGACATCCCCCCGGGCCTTTGCCGCGGACGGGGAGCCAGAGCCCTTGTTGACAGTGGCGCCACAGGCGGTGACCGACTGGCTGACGCTGGATGGCACCGTCAGTGCCATCAATCAGGGGACGGTGGCGGCCCAGACCAGCGGCCGGGTCTCCCGTATGCTGGTGGATGTGAACGATCAGGTGCAGGCGGGGCAGCCGCTGCTGGAGATCAGCGGCAAGGAGCAGTTTGCCGCCGTCACGGGTGCCGAGGCGCGGCTGGCGCGGGCGCAGGCTCAGCAAGTGGAAGCCGAGCGCCAGCTTGCCCGCTTTCAGGCGCTGATTGCCAAGGGGGTGATCACCCGCGCCCAGCTCGACAATGCCCAGGCGACTGATCGCGCCGCCCGCGCCGAGGTGAACGCTGCCGATGCAGCTCTCACTCAGGCCCGCGAGGCCTACGGTTATACCCGCATTCTGGCTCCCTACGCCGGAGTGGTGACCAAACGGCTGGTGGAGTTGGGGGAGACTGTCGCCCCCGGTACCCCGCTGCTCTCCGGCTTCTCTCTAGACACACTGCGGGTGGAGGTGGAGTTGCCCCAATCCGCCCTTTCGCTGGCTCGTGAGCCTGCGGATGTGCAGGTGCTGCTGCCGGATGGCAAGTCTGTTACCCCGGTCAAACTGACCCGCTTCAACTATGCCGACAGCCAGAGCCACGCCTTCAAGTTGCGCCTCGACTTGCCGCCGCAAACTGCCGGGGTATTGCCCGGCATGTGGCTCAAGGTGCAGCTCAAGCAGGGTGAGCGTCAGGTGTTGCAGGTGCCGGATCGCGCCCTGCTGCGGCAAGGGGAGTTCAACGGCGTCTATCTGCAGCAGCCCGCTGGCTGGGCCCTGACGCCGGTGCGGGTCGGCCATTGCGTCGAGGGACAGTGCGAGATCCTGGCCGGGCTGCAAGCCGGTGACAAGCTGGCCCCCGATGCCTGGGCGCAGCAGCAGGAGGTGGCCCATGAGTAGCGAGCTGAACGGCAACAAGGAGAGGCTGGGGCCTGCCGGTCGGCTGGCTGCGCTGTTTCAGGGCTCGGCCATCACCCCGCTGCTGGCGCTGGTGGGGCTGTTGCTCGGTCTGTTTGCAGTGCTGGTGACCCCCAAGGAGGAGGAGCCGCAGATCGATGTCACCTTCGCCGATGTCTATATTCCCTTCCCGGGAGCCACTCCGGCTGAAGTGGCCTCTCTCGTTACCACCCCAGCCGAGCAGGTGGTCTCTCAGATAAAGGGTATTGATACCCTTTACTCTTTTTCCCAACCTGATGGCGCCCTGCTGGTGGTGGTGTTCAAGGTGGGGGTGAGCCGCGAGCAGGCCATCGTCGATCTCAACAACCAGCTCGACTCCAACCGCGATTGGTTGCCACAGGGGATCGGAGTCGGTCAGCCGCTGGTGAAACCCCGGGGGATCGATGATGTCCCTATCGTCAGTTTGACCTTATGGAGCAAAGAGGGGAGCAAGCAACTGGGGGCTCCCGAGTTGACCCAGGTCGCCCATGAGCTGGAGACCGAACTCAAGCGCATTCCCGGTACCCGCGATATTTACACGCTGGGCAGCCAGAGCGCCGTGTTGCGGGTGATGCCGGATCCGGCGGCCCTCAGCGCCCACGGCATCAGCTGGGGTGAGCTGAGCCAGCGACTTGCGGCCGCCAATCAGGTGGGCCCGACACAGGCCATCGAGCAAGATAACCGGGAGATCAAGGTGCAGGTCGGGCAGTTCCTGCAAAACGATCAGCAGGCCCGCGAGCTGGTAGTGGGGCTGCACGACGGCAAGCCGGTCTATCTGGGGGAGGTGGCCAGGGTCTCTCTGGGTCAGGAGACCCCGACCAAGCGCAGCTGGATGGGGATGGGGCAAGCCAGTTATCCGGCGGTGACCCTGGCCATCGGCAAGCAGCCGGGCCAGAACGCGGTCGATGTGGCCAAGCGGGTGGAGGCGCGGGTCGAGAGTTTGCAGAACCGGCTTATCCCGGCAGGAGTCGAGGTGACGGTGACCCGGGACTACGGCGTCACCGCCGAGACCAAATCCAACACCCTGATCGGCAAGCTGATTTTTGCCACCACGGCGGTGGTGCTGCTGGTACTGGTGAGCATGGGTTGGCGCGAGGCGCTGGTAGTTGGCGTTGCCATCGTCATCACCCTGGCGCTGACCCTGTTTGCCAGCTGGGCCTGGGGCTTTACCCTCAACCGGGTGTCGCTGTTTGCGCTGATCTTCTCCATCGGCATTCTGGTGGATGACGCTATCGTGGTGGTGGAGAACATCCACCGCCATCGCGGTTTGGGCAAGGGGTCGCTCAAGGAGCTTATTCCGGGGGCGGTGGACGAGGTGGGGGGGCCGACCATACTGGCGACCCTGACCGTCATCGCGGCCCTGTTGCCGATGGCCTTTGTCAGCGGCCTGATGGGCCCTTACATGAGCCCCATCCCCATCAATGCCAGCATGGGGATGCTTATCTCCCTGCTGGTGGCCTTCATCTTCTCACCCTGGCTGGCGAGCCATTTGCTCAAGGGGGAGGTGCACGGTGCCCACGGCGAGGCCAAGGCGGGTCTTTTTCACCGGCTGATGACCCCTTTCCTGATCGGTGATGGCGCCAAGCGCGCCAGACGCAAACTCTGGCTGGTGGTGTTGCTGCTGGTCGGGGCCGCCACCGCCATGCCGGTGGTGCAGTGGGTGGTGCTCAAGATGCTTCCCTTTGACAACAAGTCGGAATTTCAGCTGGTGCTCGATATGCCGGAGGGGGCGACCCTGGAGCAGACCGAGCGCACCCTGCTGGCGGTCGGGAGGGAGCTTGCCAAGGTGGAGGAGGTGAAGGATTACCAGGTCTACGCCGGCACCGCAGCCCCCATCAATTTCAACGGCCTGGTGCGCCACTACTTTATCCGCAGCGGCGCCAACGTGGGGGATATTCAGGTCAATCTGGTGGACAAGCATGAACGGGATCGCAGCAGTCACCAGATTGCCCAGTCGGTTCGGGAGCCGCTGCAGGCCATCGCCAGTGCGGCAGGGGGCAACCTGAAAGTCGTTGAGGTGCCGCCCGGCCCGCCGGTCTGGTCCCCCATCGTTGCCGAGATCTATGGCCCGACTCAGGCCGCCCGCGAAGCGGCCGCTCGCGCTGTACAGGCCCGTTTTGTAGCCACGGCGGATCTGGTGGATGTGGATATCTATCTGACTGACCCGCAGCCCAAGTGGCGGCTGGTGGTGGATCGCAGCAAGGCGGCCCTGCTCGGGGTCGATCTCGGCGATCTGGTGAACACCCTCAATGGCGGGGTGGGTTATCAGGATGCCAGCTGGTTGCAGGGACACGGCGCCAAGTATCCGGTGCCGATCCGCATCGAACTGGCTCCCGGTGACAAACGGGATCTGGCGGGCGTACTGGCCCTCAAGGTGCGCAGCCAGAGTGGCCAGCTGGTGCGGGTCTCCGAGCTGGTGAGTCGCCGTGATGAGGTGGCCCCCAGCTATATCATGCACAAGAACATGCAGCCCATGGTGATGGTGGTGGCCGACATGGGTGGCCATACCGACAGCCCGCTCTACGGCATGTTTGCCGCCGGTGCTGATATCGACCTGCCCCAATATTACGTGCAGCAGCCCGACAAACTGGGGGAGGTGGCGCTGTTGTGGGACGGTGAGTGGAAGATCACCTACGAGACCTTCCGCGACATGGGTATCGCCTACGGGGTGGGGATGATCCTCATCTACCTGCTGGTGGTGGCCCAGTTCCGCTCCTATCTGGTGCCGCTCATCATCATGGCCCCCATTCCGCTCACCATCATAGGGGTGATGCCGGGCCACGCCCTGTTGGGAGCCCAGTTTACCGCTACCTCGATGATCGGGATGATCGCCCTGGCCGGGATCATCGTACGCAACAGCATCCTGCTGGTGGACTTTATCGAGCAGCAGCGCAGCGCCGGAGTGGCGTTCGAGCAGGCGGTGATCGAAGCGGCGCAGGTACGGGCCAAACCCATCATGCTGACGGCGCTGGCGGCGATGATCGGGGCTCTGTTTATCCTTGATGATCCCATCTTCAACGGACTGGCCATCAGCCTGATTTTCGGGATCCTGGTCTCCACTTTGCTCACCCTGGTGGTGATACCCTTGCTCTATTATGCCCTGCTCTCCCGACGCACATGACGGGAGTCACTAGCGAAAGGATGCGCGATGAAGAGAGGTTGGTTGTGGTGGGGAAGTGGCGTTGTGGTGGCGGTGGCTGCTGTGGCATGGTGGTGGCGACCGCAGCCGACGCCGATCAGGCTGGCTGAGGTCGGGCGGGGGGATGTGCTGGTCACCGTGGTCAACACCCGGGCTGGCACCATCAAGTCGTGTCAGCGGGCCGGACTCAGTCTGCCCGGTGGCGGCGTGGTGGAGCAGATCGCCGTCAAGGCTGGGGAGCGGGTGGCGCAGGGAGATCTGCTGCTGACCCTCTGGAGTGACGACATTCACGCCGATCTTGCCCGTGCCCGTGCCCAGCAGGCCCTTGGCAAGACCCAGCGCGAGGAGCGTTGCAGCGAGGCGGCCTACTACGAGCGGGAGGCCAACCGGCTGGCCACCTTGCTGGCCAAAAATCTCACCTCCCGCACCCTCGCCGAGCAGGCCCAGAATCTGGCCGATACCCGCCGCTATGTCTGTCAGGCATCCCGTCAGCAGGAGCGGGTCGACGAGGCGCAGGTCGCCCAGGTGGAGGCTCGCTTGAGCGAGCGTCGTCTGCTGGCGCCGTTTGCCGGCGTGGTGGCGGAGGTCAACAGCAAGCTGGGCGAATACATGACCCCCTCACCGCCCGGAGTGGCCATGCCCCCGGTTATCGATCTCATCGACGATCGCTGTCTGTATGTCTCTGCCCCCATCGATGAGGTGGATGCCGCCCGCCTCAAGGTGGGCCAGTCTGCCCGGGTACTGCTCGATGCCATGCCTGGGCGCGATTTTGCCGCCACCGTCACCCGTATCGCCCCCTATGTGAAGGAGCTGGAGAAGCAGGCCCGCACCGTGGAGGTGGAGGCGGCGCTCACTGCCCTGCCCACCGATGTGCCCCTGCTTATCGGCTACAGCGCTGACCTCGAAGTCGAAGTGACCCGCGCCACCGATGTGCTGCGGGTAGCGGCCAGCAGCCGGGCCGACGATGGCAGCGTGCTGCGGCTGGAAGGGGATAAGCTGGTGCGGGTGGTACCCCGCTGGGGTGTGGAGAACTGGAACTGGATTGAGGTGGCCGAGGGGCTCGCCGCCGGTGATCGGCTGGCAGCTCAGCCCGGACAGATTGTCGGGGAGGGCCCTTTCAGCGCCGCCACGGAGCAGACGGATGAGTGATCTCATTCGCCTTGATGCCGTCAGCCGTCGTTTCACTTTGGGGGGAGCGAAGTGGCTGCCCTCGACCGCGTCTCCCTGCGGGTTGCCGAGGGGGAGTATCTGGCGGTGATGGGCCCCTCGGGCTCCGGCAAATCGACCCTGCTCAATGTGCTGGGGCTGCTGGATCGGCCCGATGAGGGGCGTTACTGGCTGGGAGGGGAGGATACCGCCACTCTGTCAGAGCCGGCGCTAGCCCAGCTGCGCGGCCATCGCATCGGCTTCGTGTTCCAGTCGTTTCACCTTATCTCCCGCCTCACCGCCCGTGAAAACGTCGAGCTGCCGCTGATGTTGTGCGGGATCGCCCCCGCCGAGCGCCATCGCCGAAGCCAGCAGTTGCTGGGGGAGCTGGGGCTGGAGAACCGGGCCGGGCACCGCCCCGCCGAGCTCTCCGGCGGTCAGCGTCAGCGGGTAGCCATCGCCCGTGCCATGGCGATGGCGCCGCGGCTAATCCTGGCCGACGAACCCACCGGCAATCTCGACTCCCGCTCCGGGGAGGAGGTGATTACCCTGCTGGAGGGGCTCAACCGGGAGCAGGGGATCACGCTGGTGGTGGTGACTCACGACCCGCGCCTCGGTGAGCGGGCGGGCAGGCGGATCCTGATGAACGATGGCCGCATCAACATTGATAGCGGCGGTGGCTGAATGCGGCGGCCCGATGTGATCCGCTTTGCCGCCGTGGCCTTGCTGCGTCAGCGTTCACGGGCGCTGGTCTTGATCCTGGCGGTGAGTCTGAGCGTCACCTCGGTGCTGCTGCTCACCGCGCTGGGGGAGGGGGCGAGGCGCTATGTGGCCGACCAGTTCAGCTCCCTTGGCAAGGATCTGCTGGTAATGTTCCCGGGCCGCAAGGAGACCACCGGCGGGCTGCCGCCGGTCACCGGCAACAGTCTGCGGCAGATCACACTCGATGACATGCACTACCTTGGCCAGCATCAGCCAAACGTGCGGCTGGTGCCGCTGGTGATGGGCTTTGCCGAGGCCAAGCAGGGGGCGCGGCTGCGCCAGACTATGCTGCTTGGCAGCAGCAACGGGCTACGCGATACCCACGGGCTGGAACTGCTCTCCGGCCGCTGGCTGCCAGGGGATGCCGCAGAGGATCGACCGGCCGTCCTGCTCGGGGCCAAGGTGGCCCGTGAGCTGTTCGGTCAGGCCGATCCGGTCGGTCAGTGGCTGCGTTTTGACAATCGCCGCTTTCGGGTGGTGGGGGTCTTCACCAGCCAGAGCAGCAATCTGGGGATGGATATGGCCGAGGCGGCGCTGATCCCGGTGGGTAGCGCCATGCGGCTGTTCAACACCGAGGGGCTGTTTCGGCTGCTGATCCAGCCGCTGGCGGGACAAGCAGTGCCCCCGCTGGTCAAGCGACTGGAGCAGCTGATGCAGGCGCGCCACGGGGTGCTCGATGTAACCGTGGTGCGCCGTGACGCCATGCTGGCCACCTTCTCCACCATTCTCTCGACCCTCACCCTGGCAGTTGCCGGCATCGGCGCCATCAGCCTGCTGGTCTCCGGCATCATGATGATGAATCTGGCGCTGATCAGCACCCGCCAGCGCACCGGCGAGATCGGCCTGCTCAAGGCGCTGGGTGCCGATAGTCGCCAGATCCGCCAGCTGTTTTTGTGGGAGGCGCTGCTGCTGAGCGGCAGTGGCGCGCTGTTTGGCACTGTGTTGGGCTATGCCCTGGTTGGCCTCGCCGGAGTGATTTGGCCCGGATTTCCGGCGGCAGTCCCTCTGCTCGCTACTTTCTGCACCATACCGGCGGCCCTGCTGACTGGACTGTTTTTTAGCTGGCTGCCCGCCTCCCGGGCCGCAAGGCAAGATCCGGTCAGCAGCCTGCGCAGCGGGCAATGGAGCGGTGGCTGATGCGCGCAGCTGATCTGCTGTTCTGGCTCTGGCGCGCCTTGTTGGCGGGGCGCAGCCGCAGTCTGCTGTCGGCGCTCGGCATCGCCATCGGGATCGCCTCGGTGACCCTGCTCACCGGCATCGGCGAGGGGCTCAGGCTCTATCTGCTCGACAGCTTCTCCCAATTTGGCACCCGGCTGATCGCCGTGACCCCGGGCAAGACAGAGACCGCCGGCGGCCCGCCCGGCATCCTCTCCAGCAGCCGTCCCCTGCTGCTGGAGGATGCCGATGCCCTAGCCAGATTGGCAGGGGTAGAGGCGGCGCTCCCTGTGGTGCAGGGGCAAGGGGAGGTGCGCAGCCGCGGATTGACCCGCAGCACTGCCATTCTGGGCACCGGTTCGGCGGCGCTCTCCGGCTGGCGACTCACCCTGGTGCAGGGACGTTTTCTGCCCGCGGACGACAGTGCCATGCCCCGCGCCTATGCGGTGCTGGGGGCCAAGGTGGCGGCTGAGTTGTTTCCCGGCGGAGATGCGCCGGGCAGTCTGCTGCGGGCCGGTGATCGCCGTTTTCGGGTGGCCGGCGTGCTGGCGCCCAAGGGGCAATTTCTCGGCTTTGATCTGGATGACATGATCTATCTGCCCGCCGCTCACGCCCAGGCGCTGTTCAACAAGGAGGGGCTGCAGGAGATCGACGTCATCTATCGCGCCGGACAGACGGAGGCCGATATCACCGCCCAGATCCGGCGGGTGCTGATCGCCCGCCACGGCGCCGAGGACTTCACCCTCACCTCCCAGCAGGACATGCTGACCAGCCTCGACAAGATCCTCTCCATCATCAAGCTGGCGGTTGGCGGGCTCGGCATTATCTCGCTGCTGATCGGGGCGGTCGGCATCTTCAGCATCATGAGCATCGCCCAGCAGGAGCGGATCCCTGAAGTGGGCTTGCTGATGGCGTTGGGTTGCCCACGGCGGCGCATTCTATTGTTGTTCCTGCTCGAAGCCGTGGTGTTGGCGCTGCTGGGCGGGGCCATGGGACTGGCCCTGCTCGGGGGGCTCAAGCTACTGCTCACCCTGCTGGCGGCCGGCTTGCCGCTCACCCTCCATCCTCTCTATCTGCTGCTGGCGCTCGGTTGCAGCGCTCTGGTGGGTCTGCTGGCCGGGGTCGCTCCTGCACTGCGGGCAGTGCGTCTCGACCCCGTGGTGGCCCTGCGCGGTGACTAGGTCGCCCCTTTCGCAAGAGGCGCATTACGCTCGGGTCTGAGCAGAGGGGGACTAGGCGACCACCTCCGCAACCGACAGGCTGCGCTCAGATCTGAACAGGGGGAAGTAGCGGCGATCCGCCTGACTCATGTGGCCGACTACCAGCTCCTGAATGATGAAGTTGAGCAGCTCGTCGTTGCCCAATGTCCCCGCTTTGGCGGCGTGCAGCAGTTGGCTCGCTTTGTTGAGCAGGCGCTGGTGATCCTGACGGTGGCTGACGAGTTCCCGATAGTCTATCTCCGCCAGCATCTGCTCTTCAAAGGCGAAGTGGTGACGAGCCATGTCGAACAGGCTCTCCAGACTCTCCAGAAATGGGGCCGGATCCTCGTGCTGATCTTTCATCCGCTCCAGCAGCCGGTTGGTCAGCACGAAGAGCTGGCGATGCTCGGCATCGATGCGCGGGTGACCGCACTCGTGGCCGGGTTGCCACAGCAGGGCGCCCTGCTCGGGATCAAGGCCTTCGGTATAGAGGCAGACCCGGCCGCGGCCGCGATTCTTCGCCTGATACATGGCCTGATCGGCGTGGTGCATCAGGGTCTTGGCATCCTCCCCGTGCTCGGGGTAGAGCGCCAGCCCGATACTGCTGGAGATGAGCAGCTCCTGCCCCTCCAGCTGGAACGAATGGCGCAGCTGCTGGTGCAGCTTGTCGGCTACTGCCAGCACTTCGTCGCCGGTCTCCGGCAGCAAGATAACGAACTCGTCGCCCCCCAGCCGTGCCACCAGATCCTGTTTGCGCACGCAGTGGCTGATCCGCTCGGCCACCATATTGAGCAGAATATCCCCGGTCTCATGACCGAAGGTGTCGTTGATCGGCTTGAAGTGATCGAGATCGATAAACATCAATGCCAGCGGACGGGGCGTCTCCTGCTCCATCAGCTCCTTGAGCCGTTGCTGCAGCAAGCGGCGATTGGGCAGCCCGGTGAGGGGGTCGTAGAAGGCGAGGCGGCGCATCATCTCCTCTCGCGCTGCCCGCTCGGTGATATCCCGGGTGACCCCGAGGATCGCCTCCGGCTGGGCATTGTGGTTGCCATGGAGGGTGATGATGGTTTCGGTCGCCACCAGATGGCCATCCTTGTGGCGCAGCTGGGTGCGAATGACCCGGCGAGTCTGGTCATGCTCCCCCCGCTGCCAGGCCTCCAGGGTGGCGGAGATCTCCTCGCGCAGCAGTTGCCTTGAGGCATCCGGCAGCAGCTGTTTGAGGGGCAGGGCAAACAACTCGGGGGCTTCGTAGCCGCTCAGAGGGGCGATGGCCGGGCTGACATAGCGAAAGCGCAAGCTGGCGGCATCCATGGTCCAGATCACATCGGCGCTGTTCTCCGCCACGAAGCGATAGTGCTGCTCGCTCTGGGCCAGTTCACGGGTCAGCCGCTGGCGATCCCGCGCCTCCTCACGCAGGCGCAGATAGAGGTGCAAGAAGATGCCGAGCAGGGTCATCAGGGTAAAGGTGATGAGCATGGCCACCGCCACGCTCTTGTCGAGCAGTTGCCGTTGCTGGCGCAGCCGCTCCTGCGCCGGGTCGTAGATAAAGCGGTCGAGGTTGGGCAATACCGTGAGCATGCCCGCCTCCAGATAGGTTTTGGCGATCTGTAGCCAGCGCTCCTGCTGCATGTAGCCAGGTTCGATCAGATCTGGCTGCATCAGCTCTCTGGTTTCGCGAGCCTCGAACTCCAGCTGTTCACGGCCAGCCCCGGTCGGGTACTGCTCCATGATCAGGTTGATCATCTCTTCGGGGTGGTCCATCGCATAGCGCCACCCCTTGAGGCTGGCCTGCTGGAAGGCGTAGACCCGATCCTGTCGGGTGATCAGCTCCCGCTCGGAGGTAAACAGGTTGTCGCCGTAGAAGTCGAAGTCGATGGTGCGCGGACTGAAGACCCGATAGGGGATCCCTTTTTGTTGCAGATAGAAGGGCTCGGTAGTGCTGTAGGCGCTGATGGCATCCACCTTGCCCGCCAGCAGTGCCTCTATCCCCTGTTTGTAGGGAAGGGTGACCCAGTCGCGGCTGCGGGTATGGTGGGAAAGGTAGGTCAGCAGCTCGTTGGAGCCAGGCTCCAGCATCAGTCGCTTGTTGGCCAGATCGGCCGGGTTGCGAATATCTGGCCTATCCAGCGTGAGCAGAACCAGCGGCGAGTGCTGCAGCAGGGCGGCGAGCACCACCACCGGGCGACCGGCAGCCCGATCCAGCAGCAGGTCACTGCCGCTGATGCCAAACTGGGACTTTCCCGAGATCACCTCGCTGACCACATCGGTGCGGGAGTCCGCTTCGCGCAGGGTGACATGCAGACCGGCCTCCCGATAAAACCCTTTGGCGATGGCCGCGTAGTAACCGGCAAACTGGAACTGGTGTTGCCACGGCAACTGGACGATGACCTGCTCGCCGGCTCGCACGGGGGAAGAGGTCAGGGTCGCGATGACCATACCGACCAGCATTGGCAGAAACCAGCTGAGGGGCTGGCGGGGGGCTGCGTTCTCCGTCATACAACGTTTCTCTCGGGAGCGGTGTCTAGGCTAGATTCAAGCAATTTTGTGTCACCTGCAAGGGGAGAAAAGGCGTTTGCAATGGGGTATAGGGGGGTTGGGAAGTCATTTTTGTGTCGTTCATCACACGGGATGGATACATGCCGTTTTTTTGCAAGTTATGTGACCAATAAGAGAGTCATATGGCCTATCGAAGTGGTCGCATTCTAGCCACTTTTTCCCGTTTTTATCGTTGTCATTGTGGCTTGACTGCATTTTTTCCGTGGTTGCACGTCAAGCTGTGTCGTTATATCAATAGATACTTTTATAGGGCAGTCAGGTGTGACGCAAATGTATCGCGGCTGCTGCGCACCGGTTAATGTGCAACGGCTCAGTGATGGTACCCCGTCAGTGTTATCATGCTGCCCCCAGTTCCGGATAAGGTCTTTTTATGTCCCGCTTGCGTCTGCTTCTCTCCGACTCTCACGATCCCCTGTTCAATCTGGCCGTTGAGGAGTGCATCTTCCGCCAGATGGACCCCGGTCAGCGGGTGCTGTTCCTCTGGCGCAACGCCAATACCGTGGTGATCGGCCGAGCCCAGAACCCGTGGAAGGAGTGCAATACCCGCCGGATGGAAGAGGACGGGGTGACCCTGGCGCGTCGCAGCAGCGGTGGCGGCGCCGTGTTCCACGACCTTGGCAACAGCTGCTTCACCTTCATGGCGGGCAAGCCGGAGTATGACAAGAGCGTCTCCACCGCCATCGTGCTGGACGGGCTCAAGCGATTGGGGATCGAGGCGTTTGCCTCCGGTCGCAACGATCTGCTGGTGGCCACCCCTGACGGGGAGCGCAAGGTATCGGGGTCGGCCTATCGGGAGACTTTGGATCGCGGGTTCCACCACGGCACCCTGCTGCTGGATGCCGATCTCGGCCGCCTTGCCAACTACCTCAACCCCGACCCCAAGAAGCTGGCGGCCAAGGGGATCACCTCGGTGCGCAGCCGGGTGGCCAATCTGTGCGAACTGTTGCCAGGGATCGGTCATCAACAGGTGAGCGAGGCGCTGGTCGAGGCCTTCTTCCACCATTACGGCGCGCGAGTTGAGCCCGAGCATATCTCCCCCGAGCAGATGCCGGATCTGCCGGGCTTTGCCGAGACCTTCGCCCGCCAGCGCAGCTGGGAGTGGAACTATGGCCATGCCCCGGCCTTCAGCCATCTGCTGGAGGAGCGGTTCAGCTGGGGCGGGGTGGAGTTGCACTTTGATGTGGAGAAAGGGGTCATCACCCGGGCGCAGCTCTTTAGCGATACTCTGGAGCCGGCCCCGTTTGATCTGCTGGCGGCCGAACTGGCGGGTTGCGGCTATCGACCGGAGGCTGTCGCCGCGCGCCTGCAGCCCTGGCTGGCGGCCTTTCCGCATCAGCAGAGCGAGCTGGCGGAGTTTGCCGAGTGGCTGTTGACCTCCCTGCGTTGAGGGGGACGCTGCGCTGATGGTGGTCTGGTAGTGAGGGCGCTGTCAGCCAGGGTGGGAGCAAGATCACGAAATCTAAAGAGGCGCCTCAAAGGCGCCTTTTTGCCAGCCCTTGTTATGGCTGATACATGACAAAAAGTAGGGTAGGCCATTAGATATTGTCACTGTCGGCCCCGCAGGTACAGGGGTATAACGGCCGCACATTTGCTGTACTAATGGTATAAAAATGAGTGACTTAGTTTATTTGCAAGACGAAAGCGTCAATGCCGTTCACCCCGATTTCTCCGCCCGTTTCGCCACAGTCAAAGCCAACTTTTTCTCGCGCAATCCCGATCTCTGGCCCGTTTTTCGCGAACCCGGATTTGCCACCCTCAACGAATTTCGGGCCCGTGGTCTGGCGCCCGATGCCCGCCTGAACGCCTGGCCTGATGGCCGTGCCCGCCTGGCCGATCTCTGCGAGACCATGCCGGTGCCCGCCACCATGCGCACCTCGGGCGAGCCGATGGCCGAACTGCTGTTTGCCGCCGCCCTGTCGAAGGATTGGGAGAATCCCTCCAGCGTCGAGAACGTCATCACCATGTCGGCGGATCCCGCCATCTACGGCGCCCAGATGGGAATTCTGGCCAACCCCAATCTGGTCTACTCCGAATACGCCGGAGTGGCCGAGGAGCTGGAGAAGAAGGTGGTGCGCCAGATTGCCCTGCTGGCAGGCTATGACCCCGAGCGGGCCACCGGCATCTTCACCCAGGGGGGTACCTTCTGTAACCTCTACGGCTACCTGCTCGGCATTCGCAAAACCTTGCCGGAGGCCAAGCACAAGGGGCTAGGCCACTATCAGGATTACCGCATAATCAACTCCCAGGGCGGTCACTACTCCAACATTACCAACCTCTCCCTGCTCGGGGTCGACATCGAGAACAAGACCATCCGCATTCAGGTCGGCGAGAACAACGACATCGATCTCGACCACCTCGAGCGCACCCTGACCGCCTGTTTTGCCCTGAAACACGTGGTGCCGACCATCATGCTCACCATGGGCACCACCGACACCTTCGGTGTGGATCAGGTGAAACCCGTGTTCGAGCTGCGCAATCGCCTCTGCGAGCAGTTCGAGGTGGCGGTCAAACCTCACATCCACGTCGATGCCGCCATCGGCTGGTCGATGATCTTCTTCCTGGGTTACGACTTTGCCGCCAACCCGCTCGCCATCAACAGCGCCACTCTGGCGGGGATCGAGCGCAACGTGGCACGCTTTGCCGAGCTGAAATATGCCGACTCCTTTACCGTCGACTTCCAGAAGTGGGGCTATGTGCCCTACACCTCCAGTCTGGTGATGATCAAGGAGCAGGATGATCTCAAGGCGATGGAGAATGACCCGGAGAACTTCTCCTACTTCGAGCGGGACATTCAGGGCCAGACCCACTTGCAATCCACCATCGAGTGCTCCCGCGGCGCGAGCGGCCTGTTCGGTGCCTATGCGGCGCTCAACTACATGGGAGTGGAGGGGTATCGTATCGTGCTGGCCCACTGCCTGCAAAATGCCAACTACTTCCGCTTCCGGTTAAGCCAGCTCGGCAACGTCAAGCTGGTGGCGCAGGAGAATCAGGGGCCGAGCGTCGGCTTCAAGATCTACAACCCCGAGTGGGTGAGCGATCCGGAAGCCGAATTCGCCTTCGAGCTGGCCCGCTCAAGCGATCCCGCCTACAAGACGCGGTTGCAGCGCAACACTGACTATCACCGCAGCTTGTTCAAGGGGCGCGGCAAGGTGGGGCTCTACACCAACTGGGTGGAGGCGGTGGCCCACTCCGACTATGACGCCCGCGGCAAGTACTCCTATATCGCCGGAGAGAAGGCGGTCTTTATGAACCCCGCCTGCACCCGTGAGCAGATCGACACCTTTATCGACCATATTCGCGGTTGATGGATGTTGCCCTGACAGCCGAGCGCAGCCTGTGATGGCAAGAGGCGGTCAGGATACCTCGCCAACAGATAGACAAAGGGCAAGCCAATTGGCTTGCCCTGCTGTTTTTGCAGCACTGTGCGTAATCAGTGGGGAAGGCCGGGTTCAGAGGGTCAGCAACTGCTCGTTTTCGACAATTTCGCACCCGGCGGGCATTTTCGAGAGGGCGATCATAGCGCGAGCCACCTGACGGGCCTCGATGGCGCGCCAGCGGGCGAGCTTGCCCACCAGCAGTGGCCGAAACAGCGGGTAGATGGTCTGAAAGACCTGCTCGGAGAGGCGCGGTGGCTGGCGATCCCCCAGCAGCATGGCGGGCCGCACGATGGCGAGCCGTGGCCAGGATTGGGCCAGCAGGGCCTGCTCCATCTTTCCCTTGGTACGCGGATAGAGAGCCGGGGACGATGCGCTGGCCCCCATGCTCGAGACCACGATCAGCCGTTGACAACCGTGGCGGCGGGCCAGCTCGGCAAAGGCGACCACATAGTCGAGATCGACCCGGCGAAACGCCTCGGCAGAGCCCGCCTCCTTGCGGGTGGTACCAAGGGCACAGAAGGCGATATCGACCGGGCGGGAGAGGGTGACGCTGGCCAGATCATCAAAATTGACCGGCAGCCAGTGGTGTGCCTCCTTGCCCGGCTGGCGACATAGCAGGGTCAGTTCATGTTCGGCAGGCAGTTGCTGCAGCAGTTCGCGACCGATCAGGCCGCTGGCTCCGGCAATCAGGATCCGGCTCATGGGGATTCTCCCTGTGTCATTCGATGGTGTTGATGCCATGGTGGCTGCTCATCAGCATCAGGCAATTTGCGGGCAGCTGCAATGGGGAGAAATGACTCAGTGTTGTCGGGCAGGATGAATTACGCGGGGCTGGATAAAACAAAACCGGCGCGAGGCCGGTTTTGCGGGATATCAGAGCGGGGTATTGAAAGCTGCTGGCAGTGGGAAGTCACCCGTCACTGTGGTCAGCCTGTCATTGGCGAAGGTGACAGTGAGCTCTTTGCGCTCCTTGTCGCCGTGGCCCGGCTGGAATTCATAGAGGTAGTACCAGGTGTTGGGGTCAAAGCCGTCACGCAGCATGGGGGTTCCCAGTACATAGCTGACCTGCTCGCGGGTCATCCCCTGGCGCAGTTTGTCGACCTGTTTTTGTTCCACATAGTTGCCCTGGGGAATATCGATACGATAGACCAGGCTGCAACCGGAGAGGGTGAGGGCGGTCAAAGCCGCGGCAATCAGGTGTTTCATCCGCATATCGAGTTCAGATCATCCATACAGTCTTTTTGGCTCGGCAAATCATACCGACTCCCTCCACGGAAGTAAAAAGCCATTGATCCATCAGCCAATAAAAAGGGCCGCACTGCGACCCTTTCTGGCAATCCGGTGGCCTTTACATCGCCGCGCGGAAGATGGCAACGATCTCTTCGTGGCTCGCCTGTTTCGGGTTGGTTAAGCCGCAGGCATCTTTCAGGGCGTTGCTGGCCAGGGTATCGAAGTCATCGGCCTTGACGCCGAGATGCTCCAGACCGGCCGGGATCTTCACATCCAGCGCCAGCTGCTTGATGGCGGCAATGGCAGCGGCGGCGCCCTGCTCGTCGTTCATGGCGCTCACATCCACCCCCATGTAGCGGGCGACATCCTTCAGACGAGCCGCGCTCACCTGGGCGTTGAACGCCTGAACGTGGGGCAGCAGCACGGCGTTGCAGACACCGTGGGGCAGGTCGTAGAAACCGCCCAGCTGGTGGGCCATGGCGTGCACATAGCCGAGGCTTGCGTTGTTGAAGGCCATGCCGGCCAGGAACTGGGCGTAGGCCATCTGCTCGCGGGCATGCAGGTCATCGCCATGGTGAACGGCGGTGCGCAGGTGCTTGGCAATCAGCTCGATGGCCATCACGGCGCTGGCATCGGTTACCGGGGTGGCGATGGTGGAGACATAGGCTTCGATGGCGTGGGTCAGGGCATCCATACCGGTGGCGGCGGTGAGACCGGCCGGCTTGGCCAGCATCAGCTCGGGATCGTTGACCGACATCAGCGGGGTAACGTGCTTGTCGATGATGGCCATTTTCACGTGGCGCGCTTCGTCGGTGATGATGCAGAAGCGGGTCATCTCGGAGGCGGTACCGGCGGTGGTGTTGATGGCGATAAGCGGCAACTGCGGCTTGGCGGAGCGATCCACCCCTTCGTAATCCTTGATGCTGCCACCGTTGGCGGCGACCAGCGCAATGCCCTTGGCGCAGTCGTGGGGCGAGCCGCCACCCAGCGAGATGACACAATCGCAGCCGTTGGCCTTGATCATGGCCAGACCCGCTTCGACGTTGCTGGTAGTGGGGTTGGGTTTGGTCTTATCGAAAACAGCGCTTTCAATACCATGTTCAGCCAGCAGGGTGGTGAGCTTGGCGACCACGCCGATCTGGTTGAGAATTTTGTCGGTGACGATCAGCGCCTTGCGATAGCCGTAATGTAACCGACCACAGAGAATGAAAAAACCGGGAGCAGCCGAAAGTAAGTGGGAATTCGTGGGACAAACTCAAGGCTGACAAGGCTTAGAAGGCGATCCGAAGGTGGCAGGCGGGCGCGGCGCCAAAATGAAAGACGGCGCATGAATATGGTGTTTAATGCGCCGGAAATGATAAACGAGATTTACCCTTGAACTGGTGGTTTAACCGGGTGTTTAAATGCAGCGGCCAAATAGCTTGGCGAGGCCACATCACAATTTCAGATAGTCGCAGTTAAAAAAAATCATGCCCGAGCCAAACCACCTTGCCAATGATGCTCAACGAGTCCAGCTCGTTCGGCATAACCTCCAGGGTATCGTATCCGGTTTTATTGTCGCTGATGATGTTCACCCCGCCATCAACGCGCTTCTGCAGCCGCTTGGCATAGAGTTCATCCCCCAGACGAAGCACGACCAGGCCGCTTGGTGGCGGTTGATAATAGGTTGGCAGGAAGATGTTTGAAACTGATCCGATTCCAGTAGCGATAATCGGATCAGTTGATCCGATTTGTGTAGGTTGATCCGATTCAATTTAAATATAACAAAAACATGATGTTACGTTGGTTTTGTTTGTATTGGTCAAGGTGATGAATCGGATCTGATTACCATTCAAAATTGCCAGTAGATCCGATTGTTATCGTTTTGATTTTTGTGCAGCAACAGCCCTATACAGCTTATCTAGGTCGCTATCGCTGACCTCAGTAATTGAGTCAACCTGAAATCGTTTTTGAATGTATGAGTCTAACCATTCTGGGGAACAGTTGATCTTGATATAGGCATACTTGCGCTTTCTCCATTCGTAGTTGTCTACCTTCGGCGCATTTTTTTGAGAGGTGAGTCGGCCGATCCATTGCCGCAGGTATTTTTCTGCTTTCTCATAAGAGGTTATAGGTATCAAGCGGTAACGTGTCACAGAGCAATGGCTGTTCAGTGCAGCCCAAACACTTCTGTGAGAACGGGGTTGTTTCCTATGTTTTTCCTCAAGTTCTACGATCGTTTTAACAAGGGCCGTTAGTTTTGATGCCTGTTCCTCGGTAATGTGCTCAATGCCCGGTTTGACCTCCGCAGTGATCTTTGTTGTGTGGCTTTGAGTGTTGATGGTGTCGCCAAATTTAACATTGGCTCCAGCTTGTACGAATTGAACAATGTTTGCTGAGCTGCCTTGAGTCACTTGGATTCCAGGATTGGTAGCTCTTGCTGCTTCAGCTGCATTTTGTGATCTGACACCAGTTAAAACGTACTGAACATCAACTCCGAGACATGCAGCTTTCGCAAGAAACTCAGCACTTAACCCCCTTTGCCCCATTTCATAAAGTCGAAGTCCCTCTCTTGAAAGCTCAAGTTGTCTCGCAAAGTCAGCTTGTGAGTACCCAGTCCTAGCCCTTTCTTCAATCAGTCGTGTCGCTATATCAGCGCGATCAATATTCATGCAATCACCTGTTGACATGCCAACAAATGCAGGCATACACTTTTATCTAATTCGTTTAAATGGGAAAGCGAGTATATCCAAATGGAAGACAAACTCACACCTGGCAACAGTTTGCTTACCACTGTCAGAGCACGCCTGATTGCCAAAGGCACAAGTCTGCATCGTTGGTGCAGTGAAAATGAAGTGCTTTATCCGAACGCTAGACAGGCATTGATTGGGTCTTGGAATGGCCCGAAGGGTGTTGCTTTGCGTGAGAAAATTGCTAAGGCCGCAGGAATAGGCGAGGTAAGTGATGAGTGATCGTACTTGGTTTTCCGCGCAGGAATTGGCCGGTCTGCCCGGTTTACCTGCTACTGATCGCAACGTTCTGATTAGGTCAAGAAAGGATGGTTGGCAGAGCCGAAAACGTGAGACAGGTAAAGGCAGCGAGTTTCACATCAGTTCACTGCCAGCAGAAACCCGCCGCTATCTGGCTGAGCAGGCTGTGGCTGAGCAAGGGCAGGCAGTGACCGATCACAGTGCTGGCGGCAAGGCGATGGCCAAGCTACTGGAGCGGGAGAGACCGGTCAAGCCTGATGCTGGCCGCAAGCTGCTGACCCTGAGCGAAGCCCCCCGCAAAAAAGTAGACGCCAGACTGCTTATCTTGCAGGCCGCCGATATCTTTCTGGCGCCCTATCACGCCTGCCAGCAAGGGGAGGTTGGTCGCCGGATCTTTATCGAGGCATACCGTACCCGCAGCCTGCAGTTGCCAGCCAGCGTCTATGAGCGGCAAAAACCGTTCAGCCTGATAACGCTGCGCCGTTGGCAAAGCTCGCTGGCTAATGAAGGCCCAGCTGCACTGGCTGGCAATTATCAGCGTGAACGGCCATCAACCGTTGAGCAAAGCCCTGAGCTGGCCCAGTTCCTCACCGCATTGGTGACGGCCAAGCCACACCTGGCCAACAAGTGGGGCGCTCTGCATGAGCTTGCCACCGAGTACAACGAGATGAACAAGCTGGGATGGCATATCCCCAGCCAGTCATCCCTGCGCCGCTGGATGGTCAAGTGGTTGGCTGAAAACAAAGTGGCCTTTACCTATGCCACTAACCCGGATGCTTACAACAACAAATACCGCACAGCCATCGAGGAAATGTATCCCTGGATGGGTCAGCCGAACGATGTGTGGGAGTTCGACAGCACTCCCGTCGATGCCATGTTGGTGGATGGCCGTCACAGCATTATCGCGGTGATCGACGTGTTTACTCGCCGCGTTCGTCTGCTGGTGGCCAAGAGCTCCTCCAGTGAGGGGATCTGCCTGTTGCTGCGCAAGACCTTGTTGGCCTGGGGCACCCTCAACGACAACGGCGTGATGCGTACCGATAACGGCTCTGACTACGTGAGTCAGCGGGTGATGTCGATCTGCACCCTGCTGGATATCAATGTCAGCCGCTCCAATGCCTATTCGGGTTGGGAAAAGCCCTTCATCGAGCGATTTTTCCGCACCCTGAGCCACGGCCTTATCGAGTTGCTGCCCTCCTATATTGGCCACTGCGTGGCTGATCGGCAGGTGATTGAAGCCCGCAAGAGCTTTGCCCAGCGGTTGGAAGAGAAGCGCAAACCGGATGCGGAAAAAGAGATTTTTGAGTTGGCGATGACAGCGCAAGAGCTGCAGACCCTGCTCGATAACTGGCTGGATGCCCGCTACCACAACAAAAAGCACAGCTCACTGGGGATGACCCCAAACGAGAAGTACCAGAGCGCCCGTTATCAGCGCCGCGCCATTACCGATGAGTCTGCGTTGGATTTGCTGCTCAACCATATCGGTGAGGCGACCGTCTCCAAGGGCTTTATCAAGGCCGGTGGCCTGAAATACAGCGCCCCGGAGCTGTTGGAGCACACCTGGAAGAGCCAGCGGGTCAGCGTGTTTCTCGATCCGAACGATGTGGGCCGCGCCACTTTGTACCGCACCGGAGACTGGGGAGAGCGAGTGGAGGCCATCAATACCGAGCTGCTCGGCAATGGCATCAGCCCAGACGCATTCCGTGCCGCCAAGCGTGAGGATGCCAAAGTGCTGGCCCGCTTCCGCCGCGAGATGCGCAACGTGGCCAAGACGTTTGGTATCGACCAGTTGCACCAGGATGTGGTCACTCACTTTGTTGAGCAGGCCAAGGATGTGGCCCAGTTCAAACGCTCGGATCTGAACCTCGACAACCCGGCGCTTGCCGCCCTGACAGGCGTTGCGGCATCCAGTGAGCCGGTCGGGTTCAGTGCCACGGAGCTGGCCGCCATCGAAGCAAGACGCGAGGAGAAAGCCAAGCGAGTAGAAGCCACGGCAGGGCAGGAGTCTCGGGCGCTGAAAACAGAATACGAGCAGGCCATCCATTTGGCGAAAAAGAATTGGATTCACCGCTGACCGAGCGGGAGAAGGAGTGGCTGACCAGGTACCTCTACAGCCACAAGCTGATGGCAAAACGGATAAATCGCCATCTGGATGAAGTTAGGGCCACACGTCAGAACCAGGCAAATGGATAACGTGCAGCCCTGTTTAAACCATAGATAAAGGACATAAACACTATGAAACACAAGATCGTTGAAGTCAAAAACATGATCAAGACCGAGCAGCTGCTCGACAACCTGCTCAACCGCTCCAGCATCGTGCCGGGCATTGGCTTGATCCATGGGCCCTCCGGCTTTGGCAAGACCACCGCCGTGGAGTGGCTGTTCAACCAGGACGAAGTAAACGGCATCTATGTCCGCTGCTACAAGGCCGACACGGTGACCAGCCTGCTGGAGCAGATCGCCAAAGAGATTGGCATTCCCCAGCGCCATAACCTGCGGGCCCAGGTCGATAGCATTGTCGAAGCCGTGCGGGCCGAAGAGCTGGCCATCTTCGTGGACGAGGCCGATTACGTGGTCGGCAATGCCCGCATCATGGAGACCCTGCGCGATATCTACGATGCCACCGAACAACCGCTGATCCTGGTCGGGATGGAAGAGATTGCCCGCCGCATTAGCCAGCGCAAGCAGCTGTTTAACCGTATCTCCCAGTGGATCGAATTCAAACCGGCTGATCTCGATGATGTGTCCCTGATTGCCAGCGAAATGCTGGAGGTGGATGTGGAAATTGATGATGCCTTGCTGGATCTCATCCGCAAACGTTCCAACGGGGTGGTTCGTACCATCGTCTCAGCCCTCGACAAAATCGAGAAGATGGCCATGGCCTCTGACGCTCGCATCATCCGCCTGGAGGATGTAGACGCCAGCGAACTGCTGCATGACGTGCGCCGCAGCCGGTAGCTGCCAGATATACCCAATAACAACAAAGCACGGGAGGGATACCAGTGGTTGATATGAGTGGTAAATCCAAGACGGAAGAGGCTTGGTTGTGGATGTGTAAGCAGGACTCTTTCGATCTTCGTGAGTTGTTGGCCGCGACGGAAATAAAGCAGGCGAATGTTTACGCCTTAATGCGTCGCTGGCTGGCTAGTGGGCATATTCATTGTGTCGTTGAGGGGAAATTACGTCAAAGGGAGGTCTTTGGCTGCAATCGTTATCAAGTTTTGGATCTGAGTAATTCACCGAAATTTGGAACCAACCAAAGCCCTGTTAAATCTCGCGTGAAGCGGAAAAGTCGGCGTAAAACCACTCAGCAGAAGATGTGGAACACCATGAAGATTAGCCGCGCATTTACGTTGAATGAGCTGGCTATGACATCAAATTCAACCAGCAACCATGCCGCGATATATACCAAGGCACTGACTAAAGCGGGTTATGTGAAAGTGCTGGCGAAGGCAATGCCCCACCTTGGGGAGGTTGCCAAATACCGGTTGCTAAGAGATACCGGCCGCCACGCCCCAATTGTTCGCAGGAATGGCTGTTGGGATCAGAACCAGCAACGGCTTTATCCGTTCCTGGTTGAGGAGGGTGAACATGGAAACGTGGCTTGAGGTGTTAAAGGCAGAGGTCGCCGCCACTTCACTGGCGGTGGTGGCTGAAAAGCTCGGCTTGTCGCGCACCCTTATCAGCCAGGTGTGTAACGAGAAATACCCAGGCGATTTGGCGCGGGTGCAGATGCTGGTTGAGGGCAACCTGATGGGTCAAAAGGTGATTTGCCCCATTCTTGGCGCGATCCCTGTTCATCAGTGCCTTGCCCATCAGCGCCGTGGCCCCAGTGACGTGGGCAGCAGCCCGATGGATATCAAGCTCTGGAAGGCTTGCCGCTCAGGTTGCCCCCATAGCCAGCTGACGGAGGAGCAGCAACTGCGCCGCCCGATGCGGTTATCGGTGGAGCAGGGCAAAGGGTCACAGAAAACGGCTCGCTATGACGCCGAGGCGACCCTCTCCAGGTTACGCCGTCAGGCCAAGAGCGATGGCGACAATGCCAGTTCGTCGCTGCGCATCCTGAGTGAGCTGCTGGCGGACGAGCTGAAAATCATGGGTATCAAATACAACCGACTGCTCGACAAGCAAGAAGGCAAATAACGGTTGGCGGGGGTTGGGCTCGGAATAAGCAGTGGGCCCGGTGATGAATCACAAGGAGAACGGGATGAAAAAGAATCTGCGCAGCAATTTGCACAAAACTGCCGAACAGCTCAGCCACTGGTTGACGGCCAGAGGATGTGAAGTCCGCACCAGCCAGGTGCGCCACACCCCGCTGCTGGCCGTCACTGGCCCTTTGCCACAAGCGATGAAGGCCCGCGCCGTATTAAGCCGCGAATGCTTGGCTGGCGTGGTTCGGGAGGTCGCCCTGGTGCGCTTTGGCGGCTGCCTGCTGCACTGGCGCCAATAAGGAGAATGGAGATGGCCAAGATAGAGCTCGATATCGAAGACGAAGCACTGGCCAAGGTCGTGCTGCGTCAATTACCCAAGTTCCTCGAATTTTGCCGTGCGACTCACCTGGAAGAGCAGGTACTCGGCCCAGTGAAACAGCAGGCTGCCGCTGTGTGCTATCAGATGCCCGGCAGCAACAAGATCCATTAAGGAGAACCCTATGCAAGAAGCACAAACCAGCAGTACCACCCCGATGCGCCAGAACGCCCAAGGGCACTGGGTACCGGAAAACCTGATCGCTCCGGCTGACAAGCTGCGCGATGAAGTGGTGATGGGCATCATTGCGGCTGCCCGCGAGCAGCGTTCGCAGCTGGCCGCCTTCAAGATTGGCGCCATGCAGCAGATCAACGACTTTGTTGACCTGTCATCCGAGCAGTACGGCGTGGCGTGGGGCGGCGCCAAGGGCAACGTGACCCTGCTCAGTTTCGACGGCCGTTACAAGCTGATCCGGGCCGTGGGGGAGCACCGCAAATTTGATGAACGGATCCAGGCTGCCAAGGTGCTGATTGACCAGTGCATCGCCCGCTGGAGCGATGGCGCCAGTCCTAAACTGCGGGCCCTGGTTGACCACGCTTTTCGGGTTTCCAAAGCCGGTCATATCGACGTTAACCAGGTGCTCTCCCTGCGTCAGCTCAACATCGAAGACGCCGACTGGGAGCAGGCCATGCAGGCGATCGCCGATGCCATTCAGGTGACCGGTACCAGCCAATATCTGCGGCTCTATGAGCGTGACGCCCAGGGGCGTTACATCCAGATGAGCCTGGATCTGGCCAAGTTGTAAGGGAGGGAGACGCGATGGAAATCAACGTGGATATGGCCGAGGAGCAACTGCAGCTCTGTGAGCAGATCACTGAAACCGAGGGCACCTGCTACCCCGACGACACCTATGAGGATGGCATCAAGGCCGCCCTGCTCTGGGCGCTGGGGCTGGGGCCTGCCCCCCTCAATGTCGAGGAGTATCAAGGGGCGAAGCCACTGCAGTTCGAGTAATGGCCCGATGCGAAACGGGGCGGCATTGCCGCCCTGTCTGCCCGATGTGGTGATCGGGTACTGATGAGCAGCTAGGGATAAGCAGATGAAAAGTCGAATTTTAGAGAAGATCAAGAAGCTGCTGGCCTTGGCGGCCAGTGGCAACCAGCACGAAGCGGCCAATGCCATGGCCAAGGTGCAAGCGCTGATGGCGGCGAATGGTCTCACCGAAACCGATATCGAACTGAGCAGCATCGGGCAACAGTGGGCCAAGTGTGCGAACCAAAGCAGAACACAACCCCAATGGAGCCACATGCTGATCTCCCTGGTTGGGGATGCCTTCGGGGTTGAGGTGATGTACCAGCGCGAGATTTTCGGTGCTGTCCGGGTGTCGTTCATTGGCCCGGCAGAACGTGCCGAGATCGCAGGTTATGTCTATGAAGTGCTGGCCCGCCAGCTGGGCAAGGCCCGCCGTGAGTACCTGGCCGGTTTGAACAAGCGGATGAAGACAACCACCAAGACCACCAGAGCGGATCTGTTTTGTGAAGGGTGGTGCCGGGCAGTGTGGGCCAAGGTGCAGCAGCTCGTTCCTAGCGAGAAAGAATCCGCCCTGGTCAAGCAGTTCATGGAGCAGCACCACCCCAAGCTCAAACAGGCAGCGGCGCGTGAGGCTGGCGGTAATCGCCGGGATCACAACTCCATGTTTGATGGATACCGCGCTGGGCAGGATGTGGAGCTCAATGCCGGGGTGGCCGGTCAGGAGCAAGGAAAGTTGGGGGTGTTATGAAACGCATTAACGATCTGGTGTTTACCAGCATCCAGGATACGAAATCAACGCTGGAATGCACGCTCATCCATGACCCTAAGCAAGCGCTTGAAGATGCGGAGGCGGTACTGAAGGCCATGGCGGCATTCGGATATAACCAACCGAGCCGCCGCAAGATGCTGAAAAGCATCATCAATAAGGCCAATAAAGCGCAGCAGGAGGTGAAATGAGCAAGGTATGGATGGCCGCTAACTTGCTGGCCTTGGTGATTGGTATCGCGCTGCTGGCTGGATGAAGGGGGAATGATGAAAAACACAAAGGCTTTTGTCACTGAAGTAGAGGCCGAATTACTGGCAAAAAAACATCTGGAAGCATTCGTGGCCGAATGCAGATGCCAGAACAAACAGGACATATTACGTGCAATTGAAAAAATGGTTGGGGTGGGGATGCACGCCCATGACGTGGTTGAAAATGGTTATTGCGTAACCGTGCAATAACAAGCGAAACCATCCCGAGCGACTGCTCGGGATGGTCTGCCCGGCGTGGTGGCCGGGCACTGATGAGCAGCCGACCTGGGCCCAGGTCTTCACCGCCTCGATAAAGGAGCACGGCGATGACTAAAACAGAGATGGATATTCGGCTTACCAAGATATTCAGCACCGCAGCCATTGCACTGGCGGCCGCTGAAAAACGGGCTGTGTGCAAACAGCTCAAACAGTTTATTAGAGAGGCCCGCGCCCAGGGGTTATTTGCCCTGGCGGGGGAAGCAAGCCAGATGCGCTGGCAACTGGTGGCTGAACTGCAGCAAGCCAGAGCGGTGGCGCTGGAGGCCAGCCATGGCCATGTCTAACTGGCAACGACTGCTGGCCTACGTGATGAAGTTTGGCAACCTGAGCCAGCAGCAGGCAGAGCAGTGGCTCGATAGCCATTGCCCTGAATGGCGCAGTGGGCCTGACGTGATGGCGGCCGGACAAATCTGGATGAAAAAGACGGGGAGGGGGAATTGAACACCTTAGCTAACAATCAGCCAAATGCTGCGCAGAGTGGTGATCGTACCCGCCTGATCCGTCTGGTTCAGGTTGGCAGGCGCACCCTGGGGCTCGATGAGGAGACCTATCGGGCGTTGCTGGAGCAGCAGAGCGGCAAGCGTTCGGCTGCCGAGTTGACGATCCCGGAGCTGGACAAGGTGCTGCTGGCCATGAAGGGGGCAGGGTTTAAACCGACGGTTAAACGCCCTGTTAAAGGGGCTGTTAAAGCGGGAGAGCACAAGCGTTTAAGCCCGGCCCGTGGGGCCCATGCCAAAACCGCCGAGATAAACGTGATCCGGGCAGTATGGATCACCATGCACCGCCATGGCCTGCTGCGCGATGGCAGTGAGACGGCCTTGAATCACTATGTTGAGCGGCAAACGGTACGGCTTAACAACGGCATCGGCGTGGCAGAGGTGGCCTGGCTCACAGATGGGTTGGCGTACCAGGTGCTTGAGTCGCTGAAGAACTGGCACAAGCGGGAGCTGGTTGCCCGCCTTGTCGCGGCCGAGAAAACCGTCCCCACCAATGAGAAGTCCGGGCGAGTGGCCGGTTATCAGGCCGTTGTGGCGGCGTTTGAGGAGATGAATAATGGACGCTAACGCTGAAAATCTCGACCTGTTCGCCGATGATCATGAGTCGCTGGGGCAGCTTGTCGATCGCCTGGATCAGATCCCGACCACCGAACTGACGGCCAAATGGCCCAAAGCCTTGGCCGAGTTGGTCGATGTGCTGGCCTGCGAGTTGGTCAGAGGGGGAATGGAGCCGGAGCTGGCCAAGGCTCAGGCCCGCAAGTTGGCGCTGGTACAGGCCCATTACATGGGGGGGCGTGCCTACTACATCCCCACCGGGGATCATCTCAAGGCCGCGTTACGTGACCGGGCTATCTGGGACGAGTTCAATGGGCGGAATATCGATGTGCTGGCCCGTAAGCATGGCCTCTCAGTGCCACAGACCTATGCGGTGGTGGCCGAACAGCGCGAACTGACCCGCCGCCGCCATCAACCTGACCTGTTTGGCTATCAATAGAGATGCGATTCACATTAAAGAGAAACCCCGCTGCGGCGGGGTTTCTCTTTTGGCTCTGATGTTTTAGCCTGAATTTCCAACAAGGAGGTGCGTGTGACAAGGTGTATGTGGTTGGTCGCTGGGGTGCTGTGGGCAGGCGCGTCGGTTGGTGCCGTAAAGTATAAATGCGATGGGGAATGGGTGGACTATTGGCCATGTGACAAAGAGCAGGTCGATCATAGCAACGCCATTCAAGCCATGAAGGATGAATACTCAGCTAGAGCGTCTGAACCCGAGCCGGTTATGGATGCCCCAGTCAGCACATCATCCCCCGTGTCTGGTTGTGGCAGTGAGGATGTAAAGTGCTTTGCTGACAAGGCCAGGTCTGATGCTCTGATTCCTTGCAAACATAGTATTGAAAGCAGGGCTCGGTACGATTACGAATGGACGGACAGCCTGTTTGGCAAACCGCTTTTTGAATTTGACTACATGTGGGGGATTCCGCCTAACGTTGTCGTGTACTACGGCTCGGCGTTGAAGGCCCAAAATGGATTTGGTGCCTGGAAAGAAATGTACTATCAATGTTGGTACAACGTGAGAACCTCACAGATTGAAAGGGTGGTTTTAAGATAGCT
The DNA here is from genome assembly GCF_051919525.1 of Aeromonas sp. 6P. Taxonomy (NCBI): domain Bacteria; kingdom Pseudomonadati; phylum Pseudomonadota; class Gammaproteobacteria; order Aeromonadales; family Aeromonadaceae; genus Aeromonas; species Aeromonas sp. 6P. The sequence goes on from NZ_JBQBEO010000002.1 coordinate 1,457,945, forward strand.
GCATTCATGTAACCCACCATAAACCCATGCCATAGAGGCCCCTCGGTACGCTGCTGATAACGCAGTTCACCGAGGGGCCTTTATGTTATCACTCGCACTTAAATGGCTGCTTCGTCCCGATGTGGAAGGGGGCGAAGTCAACCATCCCGCCGACCGTGGTGGTCATACCAAGTACGGCGTTGCCGATGCCGCCGATGGCAAGAAGGACGGCATGGCCGACCTCGATCGGGATGGGGTACCCGATATCGCTATCGGTGATCTGACTCCGGCCCATACCGAGCCCTTTTTCCGCCAGAACTACTGGATGCCCGCCCGCTGTGACCTGATTGCGAGCTTAAGCCCGGCACTCTCTATCGCCGTGTTTGATGCAGCGGTGCATCACGGGCCGAAACGCGCCATCCAACAGCTGCAGCAGGTCTTGGGGGTGATGGCAGATGGTCGCCTTGGCCCGGTGTCGATTGGCAGACTCAAGCAGCAACTGGGGGCCAAGGGCGAGGGCCAGTTGTTGCTGGCGCTGATGATGCAGCGGGCCAGCTTCATGCACGGCATTGTGCGCAAAGACCCGAGCCAGTGGGCCAATGCCGATGGCTGGATCAACCGGCTGCTGCGTCTGCAGAGCTACCTCCTTTCCGACGTGGTTGGCGAGGTGGTGGCATGAGCGTGCTGTCCATCAAGCAACAGAAGGCGGCGGCCGCGATCCAGGCTGCGGGCTACTTTGGCATTCCTGAGCTCAAGAACCCCCGCTATCTCGCTTGCTTCAAGGATGGGCGCAAAGCCCATCTCAAGGCCGCTTTGGCCAATCAGATCGCTGACCCGAAGGCGATCCCGCTCTATAGCCACCACCAGACCCGTCAATCCCTGTTCGAGAAAGGGTGGCGTTCGGTGACCGAACTGGATCGCCTGCGGGCCCGTGCCCGTCATTCCCAACCTCAACAAAAGGAAGTCCATCATGCCTGATTCCCTGTTACCTCAAGCGAAGTCTGCCTTCAAAAGCCGCACCGTGATCGGTGGTGTGATTGCCGTGGGGGCCGGTATTGCGGGCCTGTTCGGTGTGCCGGTCGATGCGGGTACCCAAGCCAGCTTGGCATCCACCCTGGTGGATCTGGCCAGTGCGGTGGGTGGCCTGCTCGCCATCTGGGGCCGCATCAAGGCGACTCATACCGTCAAGTAAGAGAGGTCATGTGACAAACCTCATAGACCGCGCCCAGCAGGCCGATGCCGATCGGACTGGGCGCATTATCGAAGCCCACCAGAACAGGGCAAGGCCACACGGCGATGGTATCTGCTGCGATTGTGACGAAGCCATCCCGCCCTCCCGCCTTGCAGCCGAGCCTGGTGCCGAGCGCTGTATCGAGTGCCAGACCCTGTATGAGCGCAAGGAGGCGACCCGTGTGGGAATTCATCGTTAAGAACTGGGGCCCGCTCTATGCGTTGGCCAGCCTGGTGGGTCTGGTGGTCATCATCTTGCTCTCCAAAACCTACGCCAAGCGCGAAGACCTCACTGCCCTGGTGCAGAGAGTCCAGCGGGTGGAGCAGGTACTGGCTGACCTGCCGAGCGAGCGTGAGCTGCACAAGCTGCAGTTGGAGATCAGCGAGTTGCGGGGGGAGTTGCGGGAGGTGAAGCCGGAGCTGCGCCAAGCCCGTCGCCTTGCCGATCTGCTGTTGGAAAATGAACTCAAGGAGAAGGCATGAGTATTCAAGCGATATTGGACGCCCAGCAGCGGCTGGTGATCCTGCGCTCCCTGCTGGATATCGGTGGTGCCGCCAACGAGTCAATCCTCAATGACTGCCTCGACCAGCTGGGAACCGGCCGGGTGACGCGGGATCGGGTGAAGACCCTGCTGGCCTGGCTGGAAGAGCAGGGGCTGGTGCGCATCGAGCGACTGGCCACGGTGCAGGTGGCTCACTTGACCGGTCGGGGCCAGGACGCGGCAGAGGGCCGGGCAACGGTGCCCGGCGTCAAGAAGCCCCGAGCGGAGGATTAAGCATGGCCGAGAAACCGACCCGAGGCCGCGCCAGCAAGGTGTGGCTGCTGCCTGAGTCTATCCGCAACGCGCTCAACGAGATGCTGCGGGATAAGGGCAACAGTCAGGCCGCCATCCTGGATGAGATCAACGGCCTGATCGAGGAGGCGGGGCTGCCCGATGATCTCAAGCTCTCCCGCTCCGGGTTAAGCCGTCATGCCAGCCAGGTTGAACAGGTCGGCCAGCACCTGCGGGATTTGCGCGAAACCACGGCCGCCTTGACCTCCCAGCTTGGCGACAAGCCGATGGGGGAGACCACCAAGCTCATTCTGGAGCTGGGCCGCTCCCAGCTGTTCAAGGCGATGCTGGCTCAGGTGCAGAACCCGGAGGAGGCGGTGGATATCGACATGCTGAAGAACGCCATGCTGGCGGCTCAGCGGCTCGAATCGACCGCCATGCAGAGTCACAAGCGGGAGACGGAACTACGGCAGTTGTTCATGGAAGAACAAAAGAAAAAATTGGATGCCATGCCCATCAATGCTGGTGTGACAGAAGCAACTAAACAGGCCATTCGTGAAGCCCTGGGGATTGTGTAATGGGCCAATTCAAGGGAAATGCCAAAATCATCCCAGCCAATCCGGATGCGATCTTTCTGCCTTATCAGGGCAGGTGGATACAGGACAATAGTCGTCTGAAGCTCATGGAAAAGGGACGTCAGATAGGGTTGTCATGGTCAACTGGCTATGCCGCAGCCGAACGAACTGCTGCGGTGGGGGCAAGACATGATCAATGGGTTAGTAGTCGTGATGACCTTCAGGCTCGGCTGTTCATCGAAGACTGCAAGATGTGGGCGGGCATCATGGGGCTGGCGGCCAAGGATCTTGGGGAAGTCGTTATCGACCCGAAGGAACGCATTTCAGCCTATGTGTTGCAATTTGCCAGTGGTAAACGGATTCATTCCATGAGCTCCAATCCGGATGCGCAGGCTGGTAAGCGTGGAGGCCGTATTCTGGATGAGTTTGCTCTTCATCCAGACCCACGCAAGTTATGGAGTATCGCATATCCCGGGATTACCTGGGGCGGCAGTATGGAGGTGATCAGTACCCACCGTGGCAGCCACAACTTTTTCAATCAGTTGATCCGAGAAGCCAGAGAAAACGGCAATCCAAAGGGGATCAGTCTGCATCGAGTCACACTTCAAGATGCTCTAGAGCAAGGGTTCCTTTTCAAATTGCAGCAGATGCTGCCTGCGGATGATGAACGTCAGGCTATGGACGAGGCTGGCTATTTTGATTTCGTCAGGGCCGGATGTGCAGATGAGGAGTCGTTCCAGCAGGAGTACATGTGCCAGCCAGCGGATGACGATGTGGCGTTCCTGGAATATGACCTAATAGCGTCTGCTGAATATGCGTCTGATGTGGACTGGCGGCAATGCGAGAACGGTCAGTTGTATGCCGGTGTTGATATTGGCCGCAAACACGACTTGACAGTGTTGTGGATCGTCGAGCGGCTGGGGGATGTGCTTTATACCAGGCATGTCGAACGGTTACAGAACATGCGTAAGTCTGATCAAGAGAAGATTATCTGGCCATGGTTTCAACGTTGCCAACGGATCTGTATTGATGCTACCGGCCTAGGGATTGGTTGGGCTGATGATGCACAAGATAAATTCGGCGCCGGTAAAGTTGAAGCCGTCAACTTTACCTCCTCAGTCAAAGAGTCTTTGGCCTATCCCGTTAGGTCAGCAATGGAAGACCGTCGGCTCCGTATTCCATATGAACCGGCCACTCGTGCGGCTCTGCGACAAGTGACAAAACAGGTGACTTCATCGGGTAATGTGCGTTTTACCGCCGAACGGACAGCGGATGGCCATGCTGACGAGTTTTGGGCTCTGGGGTTGGCCGTACACGCGGCATCTTCTCCTGGCCCTAGCATTGAGTTCACCCCTTTACCAGGTAAACACGACAAGGGGCGTAACGATGACTATCACCGATATGAGCGAGGAGCCTGGTAATGGGCAGGATCATTGATATCCATGGCAAAGCCATGAGCCTGGAAAAAGAGCCGCAGACCGAGAACGATGCCAAGTTGGCCCAGCTGCGCCGTCACTACAGCGATCATCCGACCATCGGGCTGACCCCAGGCAAAGCGGCTGCGGCGCTGAAAGAGGCCGAGGAGGGGGGCCTCATCGCCCAGTGCGAGCTGGCCGAAGACATGGAGGAGAAGGATGCCCACCTGCAGAGCGAGCTCGGCAAACGCCGCCGTGCCCTGCTTGGGGTGAGCTGGACAATCGAACCACCCCGCAACGCCACCCCGGCCGAGAAGCGTGATGCCGAGCTTATCCGGGAGCTGCTGGAGGACTTCACCTGGTTGGATGATGCCATCTTTGACGCCACCGACGGGATCCTCAAGGGGTTCAGTGCCCAGGAGTTCAGCGGCTGGGAGATGGTCGAGGGGCTGCAAATCCCCAAGGGTATCATCTGGCGCGACCCTGCCTGGTTCCAGACCCACCCGGACGATCGCAATCAGCTGCGCTTGCGAGACGGCAGCCAGGAAGGGGTTGCCCTCAACCCGTTTGGCTGGCTGCTGCACAAGGCCAAGTCCAAATCGGGGTATCTGGCCCGCACCGGCCTTGTCCGCACCTTGGTCTGGCCGTTCCTGTTCAAGAACTACAGTGTGCGGGATCTTGCCGAGTTTCTGGAGATCTACGGCCTGCCGGTGCGGCTGGGGAAATACCCGGAAGGGGCGACCGAGAAAGAGAAGGCCACCCTGCTGCAGGCGGTGCTCTCCATCGGTCATAACGCCGGGGGCATTATCCCGCGCGGGATGGAGATTGAGTTCCAGAACGCCGCCAGTGGTCAGGCTGATCCCTTTGTGGTGATGATGGATTGGTGCGAGCGTTCCATGAGCAAGGCCATTCTGGGGGGCACCTTGACCTCACAGGCCGATGGTAAGAGCTCGACCAATGCCCTGGGCAATGTCCATAACGAGGTGCGCCAGGAGGTACGGGATGCCGACCTGCGCCAGTTGGCCGCCACCCTGACCCGCGATCTGGTTTATCCGCTCTATGCTCTGAACGGCAAGAGTTACCAAGGGCCGCGCCGCTGTCCCCGGTTGGAGTTTGATGTGACCGAGCCGGAGGATATGCGCGATTTGGCCTATCCACTGCGGGCCCTGGTGGGGATGGGAATGCAGATCCCGGCGCAGTGGGTGCGGGATAAGTTGCAGATCCCGGCCCCCAAGGAGGGGGAAGAGGTACTGATCATCGTGGACAAGCAGGCTGGGCAGGGAGAGGCCGCGCTTAAAGCAAAGGGACTGGTCGCGCTGGCTGCAAGCAAAGGTGAGGCCGACAAGGGGGATAACAACGATGCCCAGTTGGCCCGGCTGCAGGCCGAGGCGGCCCCTCTGCTGGCTGGGATGACCGATGCTGTCCAGGCGCTGGTGATGCAGGCCACTACCCTGGAAGAGATCCGGGATGGCTTGTTGGCGCTGGAACCAGAGCTCAGCCATGACGAGCTGGGGGCGCTGATGGCGCAAGCCATCGCCGCCAGCGAGCTGCTCGGTATGCTTGAGATGGAGGAGGGCCGCTGATGCCCGTTCGCTATGGTTCCTTGCCCTTTGCCGAGGCGATCGCCTTCTTTCGCCAGAAGCTCGATATGCCAAGCGAACGCTGGGCCGATGTGTGGCGCGATGCCCATAACCGCGCCTTTATGGTGGCGGGGGCCACCAAGACCGATCTGCTGGCTGACCTGCGCGGGGCGGTAGACAAGGCGATCAGTGAAGGGCAATCAATCGGGGCTTTTCAGAAGGCGTTCAAGGAGATTGTGGCCCGCCACGGTTGGGAGCATACCGGCCCGGCGTCGTGGCGCTCCCGCGTCATCTTCGAGACCAACCTGCGCCAGAGTTATAACGCCGGGCGTGAGGAACAGATCCAGCGTATCAAGCACAAACGCCCCTATGCGCTCTATCGTCATGGGGACTCCGAGCACCCCAGGGAGTTGCACCTCAAGTGGAACAACCTGGTGCTGCCGGTTGATCACCCCTGGTGGGAGACGCACAGCCCCAGCAATGGCTATGGCTGCAAGTGCAAGAAGTTCCTGCTCTCCGAGGCCGACCTCAAGCGGCGCGGCTTGGTGGTCGGCAAGGCCCCGGACGATGGCGAATATGAGTGGGTGGACAAGGCCACCGGGGAGTTGCACAAGATCCCCAGAGGTATCGACCCCGGCTTTGATTATCGGCCCCAGACTCCGGCCGACCTGACCAAGGTGGTGACCAAGCGCGAAGCGGCCAAGCCTGCGTTGGCCGAGCGCCTGCCAGAGCGGATAGTGGAGAGCGCCTTCTCCAGTGTCAAAGGTGTCACCGCCCAGGGGCTGAGTGATCTGCTGGCCGAGTTGCCAGCCCCCCAGCGCGAACCGTTGGCGGCGTTCCTCAAGGCACATCCGGTCAAAACGCTGTTTATCAAGCAGGCCGAGATGGGGAAGGGGGCGGCAGGGCTCAAGGTTGCCCCGGCTATCGCCGAATATCTGGGTCACGATGCCTACTCGATACGCTCGCTCTATTACCACCGAACTGCCGCGCGAACCAATGGCTTTACCAGCAAGAGTTGGGATCACCTGGTTATCAAGGTCAAGGCGGCTGATACTATAAAAACGGTCGATATGCAGGCGGTGCAAGCGGCGGCTGGAGAAGTGATCGCGTCTGCCAAGGAGAACCGAGGCCCCCGTGAGTGGTGGCCAAAGGGGAGCAGCGGTGAAGCGCTCCGCCGTCACTTTAGTGTGTCAGCCTGCGTGGGTGGTCGCTTGGGGGAGTCCGCCCAGCGGATCTCCACCTGGTTGCACGAGCTGGGCCACCAGGTTCATTTTTGGGCCGGTGAACCAGATGTGACCGGACTGGGATTGTTAACCCAATATGCCGGTACGAATGGCAAAGAAGCGGCCGCAGAGGCTTTTGCAGCCTGGATGCTGGCCAGAGAAACGATGGTGGCCCACTACCCCGAGTTGGCCAAAGCGGTGCAGGCCATGATCGAACAGGCTGCCAAGGCTGCCACCAAAGGAGAAAAACGATGACTGAGCCACTATTGCAGCAAGCTATTGATCTCTTCGATAAGGAGGGGCCGTTCACCCTGGCCGATGTTCATCAACTGGAGCAGTTGGAGGCCAAAGCCAACGAGGAAGAGCTTTCCCTGATTGGCGAGATGTGGGAGGCCGCAATGGCCAACGCGGATGAGGAGGCGTTGCATTATATGACCACCATTGAGGGGGATGCCTGATGGCCGGTAGCTTTATTGCCATCAGCCACCATGGGGTGGCCGATGCCCACGAACTGCTGGCCAAGCTCTACCAGCAAACCGGTGATCTCAGTGAGCCGCTGGCCGATATTGGCGAAGGGCTGCAGCTGTCGCACCGGGATCGCTGGGATGCCCAAGAGAGCCCGGAAGGGGAGCCCTGGGCCCCGCTCTCGGAGAAGTACCGTGCTCGCAAGCCGCGTCATGCCGATGAGGTGCTGCGTCTGAACGACGATCTGCGCGATACCCTCAACTATCAGGCCGAACCCCAGACCCTCTACTTTGGTACGCCCATGGAATATGGTGCCGCCCACCAGTTCGGCCGGGAGGAGACCCACCTGCCAGAGCGACCCTATCTGGGGCTGTCAGAAGAGGATAAACAGAGCGTGTTGGAGACGCTGGAGGGATATTTGGTCATCGAGGCTCCGTGAGCTTCTGGGCGCCTCTGGTGCCCCCTTGCGGCTACGATGGCATGTCTGCCCTCTCAATAGGTCAGGAAAATGGCGTTTAAACACCATTAAACAGTATCGCCGCCCCCCAGCTTACCCTCCGATCCATCCCGTGATGCAGTAACCCACCATAAACCCCACCCAATTCTCAGTTCGATGACACTGGCCGCAATGAGGTTTGCTGTGACCAGCCGGAGTGAGAGTGATGTCCCTATCTGCCGCCAGTTCCGCCATTGCCGTGGCCATCTTGAATGCAAGACCAACAGCCCTGGGGTTGGCCGTGCTCGATGCAGCCCTTGGCCCGAGCGAAGACGGTTGGTACCAGTTGCTACCGGTCGGCCCATTCAAGGCCCGCGATGGCCGCCCCTTTGATGTTCCTGGTGGTCACTGGCAGCTCGACAAGAGCATCGCCACCACCCTGATCAATCGAGCCAAAGCGCTCGGGCAAGACATCCTGATCGACTACGACCACCAGACCCTCCATATCGAAAAGACTGGCAAGGAGGCTCCGGCAGCCGGTTGGTTCAACGGTGACGAGATCGAATGGCGCGAGGGGCAGGGCCTCTTTATCAAACCGCGCTGGACGGATCGTGCCGCTGCCCTGGTGGCTGCCAAAGAGTACCGATTCCTTTCTGCCGTCTTTCCCTATGACGCCCAGGGCCGCCCGCTGGAACTGCGGATGGCCGCCATCACCAATGATCCCGGTGTGGTGGGTATGCAGGCTCTGGCGGCGCTCAGTGCGCTACCCGCTTCCCAACCTGGCCAGCTGGCCAACCCCTCCAAGGAGACATCCATGAATGAACTGCTGAAAAAGCTGTTGGCCAAGCTCGGCATCGAGCTGACCGGCGATCCCACTGATGAGCAACTGCAGAAGGCGCTCACCGAGCTCGATAGCCTGCAGGCCAGCGCCAAGAAAGCGCCGGAGCTGGAGGCGGCACTCACTGCCGAGAAGGCATCGCTGGCCGCGCTCAAAGCGCAGCCGGGTGGCCAAGTTGACCTGGCGCAATTCGTGCCGGTGGCGACCTATAACGCCCTGGTTGCCCAGGTAGCGAGTTTAAGCGCCAAGGTGGAAACCACGGATGCCACAACCCTGATCAAGGAAGCCCGTACCCAGGGCAAGGTGGTGGCCGCCGAAGAAGAGTATTTGACCGCCTATGCCGCCCAGAAAGGGGTAGCTGCCCTTAAGGCGTTGCTGGATCCCCGTCCGGCGATTGCCGCACTGTCCGCCAGCCAGACCACTCAGGTGACCCTGCCCGAGAAGAAGGGGGATGCGGTGCTCTCGGCGGATGACAAGTATGCCGCTGACCAGCTCGGTATCAGCTACGAGGAGTTTGCCAAGGCCAAGCAGGCTTAAGCGCAGACCCTACCACGCCATTTATCCAGAGAAGGAACACCCGTATGGCCATGATTACACCCGCGCTGTTGCAGTCCCTCTTCACCGGCTTCAAGAAGAACTTTGAAGACGCCAAGAGTGAAGCGCCTGCCCAGTACACCAAGATCGCCACCGTGATCAAATCGACCACCAAGTCCAACACCTATGGCTGGTTGGGCAAGTTCCCCAGTCTGCGCAAGTGGGTCGGTGATCGGGTGATCGAGTCGATGAAGGCGCACGGTTACCAGATCGTCAACGAAGACTTCGAGGCCACTGTGGCTGTCGATCGCAACGATATCGCAGATGACGAGCTGGGTATCTACGCGCCGATGTTTGCCGAGATGGGCCGTTCGGCGGGCATTCACCCCGATGAGCTCTGTTTCGGTCTGCTCGGTGCTGGCTTCACCACGCCTTGCTATGACAGCCAGTATTTCTTCGACACCGATCACCCGGTCTATCCCAAGGCCGATGGTACCGGTACCCCTGTGATGACTGCCAACGTGGTGGTGGATGCCGGTTACCAGGGGGAGCCCTGGTTCCTGCTCGATACCAGCCGCGCCCTCAAGCCGGTCATCTTCCAGGATCGTAAGTCACCGGAGTTGGTCGCTATGACCAAGATCGATGACGAGGCGGTATTTACCCGCAAGGAGTTCCGCTACGGGGTCGATTGCCGTGATGCCGCAGGCTTTGGCTTCTGGCAACTGGCCTTTGCCAACAAGCGGGCGTTGACCCCCGACAACCTGTGGGATTCCTTCTCCAGGATGCGGGAGTTTCAGGCTGATGGCGGCCGCAAGCTTGGGGTGAAGGCCACCATGTTGGTGGTACCGCCCTCTCTTGAGAAGCTGGCGACCCAGATGCTGGAGCGAGAGCTGTCGAGCAGCAGCAGCAACGAGCTGAAAGGCAAGTTGGAGCTGGTGGTGGCTGACTACCTCTAACCCTGCGTTATGCCTGTTTGCTGTTTGTTTAAAAGACGGGGGTTAAACAGCTGACAAGCACTGTTTAAACCGGGGGTTAAACAGCTGCCAGGCACTGTTTAACCCCCGGTTTAAACAGCCTCTCTATCAGATATGACGAGGAACACATGAGATGGAACAAGAGATGGAACTGGCTATTCGAGTGGGGATTACGTCAACAGTTCGTCAGGTCTATTTTCGCGCGGGCCTGCCGATTGTACCGGGCAAGTCTGAGATGGTTGTGTCGCCTGAGCAGTGCGCGACCCTGGAGAACGACCCGCGTCTGGTGGTCGTCCGGTTGGCTGAAGACACCAGCTTTCAGGCAGGTGATGCACCATCGGCGCCTGGGGATCTGGACGCAACACTGGGCGTCCTGACCGGTTCGGGCTATCTGGCAGGGGTTGCCACCTTGGCTGGCAAGGTCACGCCGCTGGCCGAGATGAAGGTCGATGAGCTGCGCGAGCTGGCGCTGCAGATGGGTATCCCGGAGGCGGCCAAGCTCAAGAAGGCCGAACTGGTGACAGCGATCGCCGCGACCGAAGTGCAATACCCGGTCAAGGATGAGCAGTCATCCGGCCAGAACGGAGAGCAGTGATATGTATGCCAGCGTCAATGACATGGTGATCCGCTTTGGCGAGGCTGAGTTGCTGCGCCTGGCCATGACACCGACCGGTGAGCTGGATCAGGCGGCCATCACCATCGCCCTGCAGGATGCAGGCGCCTTGATCGATGGCTATCTGGCGGGTCGCTATCCCTTGCCGCTGGCCCATATCCCGAGTGCCCTGGTACCTATCTGCGCCGATATCGCCCGTCACCGTCTCTATGGTGAACAAGCACCGGAGCAGATAGCCAAGCGCAACGAGGCTGCCCTGGCCTTTCTGAAATCGGTTGGCAAGGGGGAGCTGGCGCTGGGGTTGGCATCCGATGGCGCCACCCTGGAGAGCCAGAACCTGGCTCAACTGCAGTCGGATGGGCGGGTGTTCGGGCGGGATAAGGGGGGCTTTCTATGAGTCAACCCGCCAACCAGTCTGGCACCGAACTCGACTACCTGCAGGCGGGCGAGCGGCTGCGTGAGCTGCTGACCCCCCTGAAAACGAAAGGGCTCAAGGAGGTGTTTGTGGCCACCGATGTGGCGGCCATCGCCAATCTGGGCCAGCACAGCCCGGCGGTGCATGTGGTCTATCAGGGCGAACGTGAGAGCGAAGGCACTCAGTCAGGCCGAGCCAGCAGCTTTGATCAGCTCTGGTTGCTGGTGCTGGTGCATCGTGCTAGCCCCAAGGAGGTCAGTGCCGGGGTGTGGCTTGGCCGCATCCTGCAGGCCATCAGTGGGCGAGCATGTGGTGACAGTACCTTTCGCCGCGAAACCCCACCGGTCAAACCCAGTTACAGCGGCGGTGCGGCTTATTTGCCGCTTGCCTTTACTACCCGAGTGAAATTCAAAGGAGAGCGATGATGAGCGAAACACTGCACCTGGAAGGGGATCTCTTTATCGAGACCTTTACCAACGGGGTCTCGGCCGGGGTGATTGGCCCCATCGATGTGGATAGCCTGGAAGTGAAACCCGACAGCCAGAAGATCTCCATTCCCAGCAAGCGCAAGGGGCAATACGGTCAGGCGCGGGAGAACTACCACATTCCCAAGCCTGCCATGGTCACCATCAAGACCACCGAGATCCCGCCCGTGCTGCTGGCCGCTGCCTTTATGGGTCTGGAGAGCCCCATCAATCAGGGGGCCGGGACGATGACTGATCTGCAGGTCGTGCTGCCCGCTTGGCCGAAGTGGGCCCAGCTGGGCAAGAGCAATATTGCCTCGACTGGCCTGGCCATCAAGGAAGGGGTCACCGCGCTGGTGGTGGGTACCGATATCGAGGTCAACTATGCGCTCGGGCTGGTACGGGCGATTAAGGGGGGCTCGGTAGCGGATGGCGGTAGCCTGACGGTCAGCGGTACCTATAACGCGGTGACCGGTACCCGCATCGCGGGCAACATCCAGCCGGAGATCAAGGCGCGGCTGCTGCTCGATGGCCGCAGTATCGTCAGCGGCGAGGCCATCAAACTGACGGTGCCCCGTGCCAGCTTGTCCCCCAAGAAGGCGGTGGACTTTATGAGCGACAAGCCCATCGAGATCGAGCTGGAGGGGGAGTTGCTGGCCGTGGATGGCGAGACCGCCCCCTTCTATGTGGATCGACCGGTCACCGTTTAACCCCTGCTTGTTGTTCAACCGACGCAAAGGCCCCGATCTCTCGGGGCCTTTGCTTATGACTAATCCGCCATAAACCCGCCCCTCCCTGCCCATCCTGCACCATATGGCAATCGGCCCAGTAGCCTTATGAGCGCAGGAAATCTGATGAGCACCAACACCACCCTCAAACTTGCCCTGGAGCTGGCGGCTAAAGTCACCGGCCGGGAAGACCTGGCCGCGTTGGCGGGTGAGGTGCAGGAGCTGGGCCCTATCTCGGACGAGACGGCCGCTGAGACGACACGGCTGGCTGAAACCCTCGAATCGCTAAGCAGCCAGCAGGCGCTGATCCAGCAGTTCAATGACTCCAAAGCCGCCCTGACCCAGCTCGAACTGGCGACAGTGCTCAGCCGTGACAAGCTGGAGCAGTTGCGCCGCTCCAGCCAAGCAGGCGCCGGTGACGCCAAGGCGCTGGCCGAACAAGAGCGGTTGCTGGCTTCCGAGGTCAAGCAACTGGAGCGCCAGCTGGTCGCTCAGTCAGCCAGTCATACCCGCCTCCACGCAGGGCTCAAGCAGTCCGGGCTCGATACCAAGAACCTTGCCCAGGAACAGCAGCGTCTGCAGCGTGAGCTGACCAAGAGTGTCGCCCAGACCGAGCAACTGGGGCGCGAGTTTAGCCAGGGTAGTCAGCAGGCCGGTGGCTTGCAGGGGGCCATCGGCAGTCTGACTGGGCGTCTGGTGGCGTTGGCTGGTACCTGGTTTGGTATCCAGACCCTTACCAGCCAACTGATGGCCATGTTCAAGAGCGGCGATCAGGCCGAGCGCCTCGATGTGCAGCTTAAGGCGGTGATGGGGTCGATTGCCGGTGGCAAAGAGGCGTCAGCCTGGATCAAGGACTTTGCCAAGAACACCCCCCTGCAGCTCGATCAGGTCACTCAGGTCTTCGTGCGGCTCAAGGCGTTCGGTATCGACCCAATGAATGGTTCGATGCAGGGCATTGTCGATCAAGCGTTCAAGCTGGGCGGCGGTTTTGAAGAGGTGCAGGGCATCTCCCTGGCCCTTGGCCAAGCCTGGGCCAAGCAGAAGCTGCAGGGTGAGGAGATCCTGCAACTGATGGAACGAGGTGTTCCTGTTTGGGACATGTTGGAGAAGGTCACCGGCCGCAATACTGCCGAGCTGCAGAAGCTCTCTGAGGCGGGCAAGCTGGGCCGTGAGACCATCTCTGCCCTGATGAACGAGATTGCCACCCAATCGCGCGGTGCGGCTGCCGACAACATGAGCCTGCTCTCCGGGCTTATCTCCAATGCCCAGGACAACCTGGAAACGTTCTACCGAATGGTGGCCGAGAGCGGGGCGCTGGCCTGGCTCAAAAATCAGCTTGCCAACTTAAACGCCGAATTCGCTCGGATGGCCAATGATGGCCGCCTGCAGGAGTGGGCGCAGCGCCTCTCCGATGGCTTTATTGCCATAGGGGAAACCCTCAAGTCACTGATCCAGACCCTCTATGAGTGGCGCACAGCGCTGACCGTACTGGCCCAGGCTTGGGTCGGCCTGAAAATAGCGGGCTGGATTGGTGATCTGCGCGGCCTCTACGCCCAGTTTATTGCCATGCCTGTGGCGACAGCGACAGCAGCAGGCGGTATGACGACAGCGGGCACAGCAGCAGCCGGTGCTGCGATAGGGGTCAGGGCACTGGGCGCAGCCGTCAAGGGGCTGCTGGCTGCCGTGGCGGTCGAGTCCATCATCCAGATCACCCAGTTCGCCTCTGCCCTGCGCCAGCTGGTGCAGGCTGAGCTGGCACTTCGAGAGGCGCAAGCGCTGCGCTCCGAGACTCAGGCCCGCCTCAATGGTCAGTTTGCCGCCCTGTCAGCCGAGCTCGGTTTTGCCATCACCAGCATGGCGGATCTCGAACGCTTGGTGGCCGAGGGGAAGGTGCATTACGACGATGCCACCGGAAGCTGGCAGAAGGGGGCCGCAGCCGTTAAAGCACTGGGGGCGGAGGCCAAGAGCACCCGTGACTATCTGGCCGAGATAAATGCCGTTGCCAAGCAAACCGCCGCCGATGGCCCCGCCAAGTTGACAGAAGCGTTTAAGGTGCTCGGCCTCGATTTTGAGCAGGCCAATGGCCGTATAGGTGCGGGCTTTCAGAAGACCTTGGGCGCTCTGGATGTGCTGGTGCAGCATACCGGCGCAAGTAGCGCCGCCATCGAGGAGGCGCTGGCCGCAGCCTACAACAGCGCCAAGACCACCGCCGAGATCGATGCGGTGATCGAGCGCCAGAAGCAACTTGCCGCCCAGGGCAAGATCACCGGGGATGCGCTGGCGCGGTCGATGGCCATCGCCGCCGATGCCACGGCCAAGGTGAAAGGGGGGAGCGGAGATGCCAAAAAAGCTGTTGCTGCGATTGGTGATGGCTTTGACGAAGCGGCCGCACGGGCCAAAGGGGCCACCGATGCGATGCGGGCGGGGCTTAAAGGGGTACAGGATGAGGCCAAGCAGACCCAGACCAGCCTTGCCAGTAGCGGTGGGGGCGGTGGTCGAGGCGATATCACCCGCACCGTGAACGCCGGTTCCTTCTACTACAAGAGCGTCGATATCAACAGCCTGCGGGGGAATGCCGAGGGGCTGGCCAATACCTTGGCTGGTGTTGAGGATGAGCTGGCCCGTTATAGCCAGAAGGTCAAAGACATTCCGGCTTACAGCGAGTGGAGCAAGTATTACGGCGAGAAGTTCCAAAAGGAGATGCAGGTCATGCAGGCTCGCCTCAAGGAGGAGCTCGACAAGGCCCTTGCCAAAGAGAGTGCCAGAACCAACCAGGCCGCCGCCCAGCCACCAGCCACAACGGTAGATCAGCCAGCCCCCGGCCCCAACTACCCAGGGGTGCGCAGGCCCTTGCCTGAGCGGATCACTATCGAGCTCAAAGGGGCGGGAGGTTCGGCCGAACTGCAGGCCGATGAGGCCAATGCCAACGCCTTTATCAACATTCTTAAACAGCAAGGACTGCGGCAATGAACGTGACCTTAAACAGCGTGCTGCTGCCGGATGATCTGGTCTGGCGCGATGAGTTCGAGTGGGCGCCGGTCGAGCAGGTGGTGACCCCGACCCTGAGCGGCGCCCTGCTGGTGGAGGAGACCGCTAAGCCAGAGGGGCGGCCGATGACCCTGGTCGGGCATTGCTCCCGGGCCAAGGTGCAGGAGCTCAAGGTGCTGGAGGCGCAGGTGGCCCAGCTGATGACGTTGACCCTGCTCGATGGCGTGGCTCGCACCGTGGTGTGGCGCCGCCCTGGTGTGGTGGCTACCCCACTGGTCGAGATGGCCGACCCGGAAGGGGGTGACCCCTACACCCTGACCCTGAATCTGACTGAGGTAACCCCATGAGCATTCTATCTGGCGATATCAAGCTGATGGCCAGCCAGCGGATGACGGACACCGAGGACGGTGGCGGCCGCATCACCGGCAAGGAGATCGTCAGCGGCGAACATAACAGCATGTTTCCCGATATCAGCGATCTGGATCGGGCCTATGGGGTGGTGAACCTGCGCAAGGTATTTCTGGCGGTGCAGACGGACGACACCGACACCTACTATGGTGCGAATGCCGCCGTGCTGCTGCCGCCCTACGATCCGAACGTTGGCCTGGCCCTGATGACCACCAAAGACCACCACGACACCCGCAACAACGCCCGCGATGTGGTGGAGCGCTATCTGGCGCGTGGCCCGAAGTGGCAGGGTTTTCTCTACGATACCCAGCTGGAAGGGCAGCGGGCGATCCGCTTCTTCCAGCGGGTTGAGGCGCGATTGCCCGAGGTGGGCGAAACCCTGGTGATGGTCGGCAACGAGAACAAGGCCGGGGAGTTCGAGCAGTATGTGCGGGTGCTGGATGTAACCCAGAAGCTGACCAAGTTCCAGATCGCTGGTGTACCCGAGTTCACCCGCAACGTGGTCACCTGCACCCTGGCGGATCCGCTGCGCTTCACCTTCGAGGGGGAGCAGCCGACCCCCTATGATGTGGTGACCAACCCCAAGACCGCCCTGCGCGAAACCGTGGTGGCCGATGCGGCCAACTACTTTGCATCTACCCGGATGGTGGAAGATGCCGCCTTTGGCTCGATGCAGGTACGGGCCAAGACCATCTTTACCCAGCTGGTGCCTGCGGCCCGCAGCGAGACCCCCGCGGTGGATCTGACCGCTGCCGGTGAGCTGGCCAGCCTTGTCGATTCTGGCCGTGGGCTGGTGAGCATCAACACCGCCGCCGTGATCGCCCCGAGCCGTGGCCTGTTCCTGGGCAGCGGGGCCAAGCCTGGCACCGTGACCATCACCATCGGCGCGGCCACCATCACCGACAAGGGGGGCGAGCTGGTTGTTGCCGGGTCGGTGGTCGGCTCCATCGACTATGGCCGTGGCCAGCTGGAGTTCAATGCCCAGTGCCCGAACTACGGCACCCAGAGCAAGACCGTCTCTTTCTGGCCAGCTGCCCGCCCTGCCCGTATTGCTGACACGGCCCAGATCCAGATCGCCGCCAACAACCGGGGCTATGCCTACACCATCACCCTGCATCCGACCCCGGCGCCGGGCACCACTACCGTCAGCTTTATGGCGCAAGGCAAATGGTATGACCTGAAAGACAACGGGCGCGGGGAGCTGTTGGGGCTAGACCGCTCTTATGGCTCTGGCACCATCAACCTGGCCACCGGGTCGGTGATGCTGACCCTGGGCGCCCTGCCGGATGTGGATACCTCCATCATGTTCAGCTGGGCCACCCCTGTGAACTACACCAACCGCAGCGGGCAGGCCATCAGCATCGGCAAAAGCGCCTGGCAGCTCCCCCACAAGGGGATCACCCCCAAGAGCGTGATCCTCACCTGGGGCGATGGCAAGCGGGCCACCGATGTGGCGGGGGACGGCAAGATAAGCGGCGATATCACCGGCATCATCAACTATGCCGAGGGGATCATCGATCTGGAGCACGTCACCCTGCCCGCACTGGGTCAGGAGTACGCCGCCCAGTACCAGTACGGTGAGCCGGTGACCGAGCGCCATATCGAACCGGGGCGCCTCAATACCCCCGGCCAGGTGGGGCACCTCTCCATCACCCTGGACGGCAAGGACGGCGGCGGCGCCCACAACCTCACACCGGGATCGGTGCGGGTCAAGTTCAACGCCCTCTATCACAAGTTCGATGTGGACGATCAGGAGCTGGTGATCCAGACCCGCGATCCCATCATTACCCTGCGCGATGACGGGCTGGGCAAGCTGATCGATGCCAGCGGTGTGGTGCTGGGGGCCATCGACTACGGCGCGGGAACCCTGCACTTTATGCCGGATGGCTCCAGCCCCTTGCCCAAGCCGAAATATGCCTGGGTGACCGTGGGCACCCGCTGGGAAGGCAACAACCAGATCGCGGTGCAGCGCTGGACGATGACCGGTATCGAGTACCACAACACCGCTTACACCTTCCCTGATGGGGAACAGGGGTGGGTGGATGTGACCTACCGCAACAACAACTCGGCCTTGGCCCAGAATGCCACCCTGACCGCTCAGGCGCTGCGCATAGACGTTACCCCAGGCTTTGCCGAGGCGATTCTGGAGGGGTCGATGCGCTTCACCCTGGGCGGCTCTACCTACGTTGACCGGCAAGGGCTGCTCTACCGCGACCCGGATCCAGAGACGGGGGCAGGCATCCAGGCGGGCACCATCGACTACTCCAACGGGTTGGCGGTGCTGGCCGACTGGGCAGCCGGGCAACCGGCCCAGCCATCGCTCCAGAGTCTGGCCACCTCATTCAGCGCCCAATCGGTGGATGCGGTGACGTTTCGCACCCCCGGCGCACCCTTGGCACCGGGCAGCCTCTACATCAGCGCCAACACCGCCAGCGGGCGCCGTATCGAGGCCACGGCAGACGGGGACGGCTTTTTCACCACCACTGACATGGATGGCAAGGTGAACTATCAGACCGGCATCGTCACCGTGCGCTTTGGCCGCAAGGTCACGGCAGCGGGCAACGAGACCCAGCCATGGTATGACGCCGAACAGGTGGGGGAGGATGGCAAGATCTGGAAGCCGATCAGCGTGGTGGCTGACTCCATTCGCTTCAACTGCGTGGTGTTCAGCTATCTACCGCTCGATGCCGACATTATCGGGCTGGATCCGGTGCGGCTGCCGTCTGATGGCCGGGTGCCGTTTATCCGCAAGGGCAACATCGTGGTGGTGCATAGCACCAAGCGCGGTGCTTACCCGCTGGGGGTGACAGCTGGCCAGCAGTTCAACACCGGGCGCCAGCGGCTGGCGTACTGCCATGTGGAGGACAAGAACGGCAAGCGGCTCGACCCTGCGCTCTACAGCGTCAATCTGGATAGCGGCGTGGTCACCTTGGCCACCCCGTTGAACCTGACCGGCTATGTGGAGCCGCTGGCGGTGGTTCACCGGATTGAGGATATGAGCCTGGTCACCGATGTGGAGATCTCTGGCCGCCTGGTGCTGGCCCGCCCCCTGTCTCACGCCTATGACGCTGCTGACACCTTGGTGTCGTCAGCGCTGATCATGGGCGACTTGTGGGCGCGTTACACCAACCTGTTTGACCAGCGAACCTGGACGAACAAATGGCAGGACTTTGTAGACGGCGACCCCACCACGGCGCAGTACAACGACACCGACTTCCCTATCGTGGTCACCAACCGCGCCACCCTGGAGGAGCGCTGGGCCATCATCTTCCAGACCAGTACCAGCTTTGTGCTGGTCGGGGAGCATGTGGGCCAGATTGCGCTGGGGGATGTGAATACCGACTTTGCCCCCATCAACCCCAACAACGGCCAGCCCTATTTTCGGCTGGACAAGCGTGGTTGGGGGTCTGGTTGGGCGAGTGGCAACGTGCTGCGCTTCAACACCAAGGCGGCCAACTTCCCGATCTGGGCTATCCGTACCGTGCTGCAATCGGTGGCGGCCAGCGAGAGCGACCGCTTTGAGCTGCAACTGCGCGGCAACGTTAACCGCTAACCGGGTGGGGCACCGTGCCCCGCCCATTATTTTTTGTGGGGCACTCTTTTGTAGAGCTGCGCCCCACCATGGAGAACGGCAACATGGCTGAATACAAGGTCAAATGGTTTGCAAGCGAAATGCAAGGCGCCCCGAGTCTGGGCGATACCGCAGATGGCGCCCTGGCAGCGCTGCTCAAGGCGGTGCTGGTCACCGGCTTTGGCACCCTGACGATTAATGCCCTGTCGTTTGATGCTGCCAAGGGGTGGGCGGTGGCTACCTTTAGCGGCGGCCATGCCTATCTGCAAGATTCAGTTGTCCAGGTCGATGGGGTATCGCCTGCCGCCTACAACGGCGAGCATCGGGTGATGCAGGTCACCGCAACTCAGGTGTGGTTCGAGATTGACGGTGGCAACCCCGGCGCGGCGGGTTCCGGCGCGGCCATGACCATGAAGGTGGCGCCGCTGGGCTGGACGATCACCCACGAAAGCGGTGACGGGAAAATCTTTATCGTGCGTCCCACCAATGTCAGCGAATCGGGGAACGTGTCGTTTCGGATTGATAACAGCGCATTTACTGGCTGGACTGGTACTAACGCCTATGGCTCTGCTGCGCATTTGGCAAAAGTTACGATGGTAGAGGATGTTGTTGATATCAACACTTATACCACTATTTATGATGCTCGCCTGCCAGCCACCCAGCGTTATAGCCCTAAGACGTGGGACATTGTTGGCGATCCACAAATGTTTTATCTGATCCCTGCAATGGGTAACTATGGCTATCAGCAGGTTTATTGCGCCGGTTATATCAGGAGTGTAAGACCAGGCGATAGATATCATGCCGTGCTGTGCCATTACCTGACCAGCAATGCAGCTGAGAATACTGTTTCATGGTCAAACCGAGATCAGAACGGTTCAAACAGCTGGGGGAATGCATTTTTAGCATTTGACCAACCCGCATACAGAGCCATGGCTCGGCCTTATTCCCAATTATTTGGGAGTACAGGTTGGTGGTTTAAGGGATTGTTTGGCCGGTTTGGTAATGGGCTGCCGGTGCCTAACGGGCCTGACAATGGTTTCTACTTTTCAACCGATCCTTGCATGGTGATAGAGACCGGCAACCATCTGCGCGGCTATATGCCAGGGCTTATTGTGCCATACGGTGATATCGCTGCTTGGCATCGTAAAAACTTTGGTGATTTGCCCGCGCTGCCAGGCAAGAAGGTGCGCTTCATTCGTGGACTCTATCAGGCGGGCGTATTTCAGTTAGATCCGCGCTCACTGATTGGGTTCGATATCACCGGCCCATGGAGGTAAGCGATGGCAAGTGATAAAGCATTGCGAGACATGATTCTGGCTAGTAACCCAGTGGGTTACTATCCGCTGGATACCCTAGCCAACTTGGGGAGAGATATATCTCCCTATGCTAACCACGGTAGTCAGAGCGGAAGCTTTCAGCAGTCACAAAGCACCTTATGGGGGATGGATGTCACCCTGACCAAGGGGATGAGTTCGCCCTTGGTGGTGATCCCGGATCGGGCCGAGTACAAGGGGCGTACCTTCACCATGGAGTGCCTAATCTCCCACTCGGAAGATAACAACTTGATCATCGCCGAACGAGGTGGGGACAACAAAAACTGGAGTTTACAGAGTGTTGGCACGGCGCTAGGTATGCCTGCCCCCTCCTTCCAGTTTATTTTGGGGGATCATTCTGTTTCTGATGCCAATGGCCGCGCCGGGCCTGTCACCGGCCTCAATCACATGATTTTTACCAGTGTGCAGGGGGTCACTAAAATCTACTTGAATGGCCTGGTGCTAAAGGAGTGGGCGGTCGCCACCGGCAACGGCACCCAGGGCAACCAGGGCAGCCTGCCCATTCATCTGTTTTCTCGGGGCGGTAGCTGGGTCACCTCGGCCTCAATGGCTCATGTGGCGTTTTATAACCGCGAGCTTACGGCAGCCGAGCGCCAAGCTCGTTACGATCTGCTCTATGGGTCCATATTGTTTCGGGCCGTACCGCTCACCGCTATCCCTGCCAACCAAGAGCCCCGCAGCCAGTTCCAGCCGCAAGATGTGGCGTGGCGCGGCACCCCGACGATGTGGGCTGGGCCGGTCAACCTCCAGCAACAGACCCAGTACCCGCTCTGCAAGGGGCGGGATTACTTCTGGATCCGCGATGGGGTTCGCAATGTGGAACAGGGCTATATCGAGAGCACGGTGACCATCAGCGGGGTGGGGGTGCGGCGGCGGGTGCTCTGCTTTACTCAGGATGGAGAACTGGTTGGCGAGACCTACAGCCGCGCATCGGATGGGGTATATCGGTTCGATCTGCTTTGGCTGAATCGCCGTTATATGGTGGTCGCCCAGGATGACCCTGCCTATGGCCCCGCCGACTATAACGCCGTGGCCGCCGACTACCAGGCACCGAAACCCTACCCGCCTGGCGGGGGTGTGGCCCCTGCGCCGTTCCCCATGCTGGCCCCGCTCAAGAGGAAATAGCCATGCTCACCTATGTGGACACGCTGCGCACCAGCCGCGCCCAGCTGCTGGCGACTGCCATCGACACCGGCAGCGGCCCCAGCGCTACCCTGACCGTCTACACCGGCACCAGACCGGCGCCGGGGGCGGCCATCACCGACCAGCTGGCTCTGGTGGTGCTCAAGTTCAGCCACCCCTGTGCCAAGACGGTCAGCGGCGGGGTGCTGACCCTGAAACCCCTGGCAGAGCAGATGGCCACCGCCAGCGGCGCCCCCACCTGGGGGCGCATTGCTGACCGGGATGGCGACTTTGTGGCGGATCTCGATGTGGGGGTGCCAGGCAGTGGCGCCGATCTGGAGATACCGGCGAGCGAGTTTTTTGCCGGTGCCCTGATCCGCATCAATAACGCCACCATCACCGAACCGTAACCGGGGGCTATATGGCCAGAAAGGATGCGAGCTTAGAACTACGCAAGGCCCGAAGTCAGACCGGACAGCTGGAGCTGAACCAGGCCGAGGTGGTGCGCTATGAGGCGATCTTGGTTGGCGCCTCCATGCCGCCGCGCCTGGCCGTCTCCCCCGACCTGCTGACCCTGCCAGCCATCTGGGCCAGCCAGCCAGACCGCCCCATAGCCGCGCTGGGCGGTGCCGTGGTGCTGGAGGGGAGTCTCGCCAGTACCACCGCCCCAGATTGCGCCATGGTGGGCGCATTCGTCATTGAGTGCGGCATAGCGGCCAGCAATCAGCAGCCGGTGCCGGTGATCGCCGGGGAGTACGATATCAACGTATTCCGTGGCCCGAGCGCCGCCCAGGAAAGCCAGTGGGAGCGGGCCGGTCTGGTGAGCAGCCGGGTAGCCAGCACCTGGGAGCGGCCAGAACTGGCTCGCACCGTGGGCGCCGTCAGCTGGCAGGAGGCCGAACCCGCCAGCAGTGAGCAGGTGGAGCAGAGCGCCATCATGCCCCAGCGCTATGAGCTGGCCCGCAGTCAGTACCAGGAGGGGTTGGTCACCGGTCACGATCATGGCCAGCAGGTGGAGCACCTTGCCCCCGGCCATGCCGTCAATCGCGCCCTCTGGGTCGAGGGTGACAAGGCCGGTATGTGGCAGGTCGGCGGTTATCGCAACCCACCGCGCTTTGACAAGGTGTGGCTGGCCGACCAGTGGAGCCATGGCGATGCCGTTGGCCTGCTGCTCTATGGCCGCCGCTTGCGCCTTGGCCTGCCGCTCTGGAAGGGGTGGCGCGATGGCTGGGAGGAGGCGATGCAGCCGGGGCCAGGCACCAGCCAGGATCCGAAGCCGCCGATCATCCCGGAGCGCCCAGACAAGCGAACCCTGCGCCTGGAGTTCGGGCGCAAGCGGGGCGAGGCCGAGCTGGAGTTTGTTTGGCACGGCAGTGATGCAGCAATCGTTATTCCAACCAGGAGGGTCTATCTGGTGAGCAATACAGCGAAGATCGTACGGGTACGCGATGGGCTCGATATCCCTGCCACGGCGGTAAGTATCGAGCTCGATACCGACTCCTGGGCATGGCAGTTCAGCGCCCAGATCCCCCGTATCGCGGCGGCTGCACTGACCGATGAGGAAGAGGTCAGCATTCATATCAACGGTCAGCAATGGGACTGCGTGTGCGATGGCTGGCAATCGAGCCAGAGCTTTGGCCGCGAGTCGGCAACGCTAACGGGACGCTCGCGTACCGCTTACTTGTCACCGACCCATGTATTGGCGCAGGCGGTAAGCGAGCCTGCTGCCGCGACCATGGCCCAGCTGGCTGCTGCCGTATTGCCGGTGGGTTGGACGCTGGATTGGCAAGCGGCTGACTGGTTGGTGCCTGCCGGGTTCTTTAGCCTGAATAACCAGACCCCGATCGAGGTGGTCAGGTACCTGGCCGAGGCGGCCGGTGGCTTTGTGCTGCCACACCAGCGCAACCGCCATCTGGTCATCAAACCGCGTTATCCCACAGTGCCATGGCAGCTTGATACTGCTGTGGCCGATGTGGCGATCCCCCGCGCCATCATTACTACCCTGGGCAGTGACTTCCAGCCGGGTCATGCCGCCAACGGGATTTGGGTGAGCGGTGGCCATCAGGGCATCAGTGCGAGGGTTGTGCGCCAGGGGACAGCTGGCGAGCAACAAGCGCCGACCATCACCCACCCGTTGGTGTGTGATGTGACGGCTGCCCGTGCCCAGGGTGTGGTGGGGCTGGCCAAGACCATGCCCAAGCGTACCCAGACCATCGAGCTGCCGTTGTCTGCTGATACCGGGCTGATCCTGCCGGGGGCATTGCTCGCCGTGGACGGTTGGAAGGGCTATAACCGGGGCGTCAGGGTCTCTGCTGCATTGCAGAACCGGGCCATGACGGTGCGCCAACAACTAAGTGTGGAGCGATTTGTATGAACCTGTTTAAGCGATTCCTAGAGCTGGTACCGGGCGCTGATCCCTTGCTGGTTGGTACCGTGACCGCAGTAGGTACCATGACCACCACTCTCACCGCGTTGGCGGGTGGAACGGTCACAGTGCGGGGCACTGGGGTAGCCATCGGCAAGAAGGCATTTTACAGGGGAGGGGAGCTGGCAGGAGAGGCGCCGGATCTACCCACCTTTGAGCTGGAGGTGTAGAGTGGAGGGCTCAAGTGAGTTTTTAGTGGAGGACAAATGAAACACTGGATGTTACTCGGCTTGGTCGCCTTGCTGCCCCTGACAGCAAATGCAGGCGCCATGCGCTGCAAGAACGCCTTAATCAGTGATGGCGACTCATCGTTCAATGTACTCAAGAGCTGCGGCCAGCCGCTGATGAAAGAGGATATTATCGACGAGCGCCTGCTGGATGCCCCCAAGATCGGGGAGCGCTGGACATATCAGCAAGGCGCGAACGCTATCCCCCAGGCCGTGACGATCATCAACGGCAAGGTGGTCAAGATAGAAGACCTCACCCGCTGAGAAAGACAATGGCCACGCGATGTGGCCATTTAAATCTCTTCGTTTAACGCCTAGATACCTCTTATCAAAGTCTGCGAAACCGGTTCACCAAGTTTGATAAAACTACCGTTGTGGCGTGTTTTCGTTTTTAGCGAAAGCATTTTTCATTTTTCGCGGCGGGCTACACGTAACCTTTGATATCGGCGGCAGCCTCTTGCAGACAGCCGGCACCCATCAGGTTGATAGCGGGAATATAGAACTTGAATGTAGCCATGATGGACTTCCTATAGTTAGCCATTAAGTGGTAGTTGAGAGCTAGGCTACCATCTAGAAAGGGATACAAAAGCATCTTGTTTACAACTTTACGGGGTCGATCACGAGTCGTTAATTAAGCGCTGAACCAGGCTTGACTTTCCTGCATCTGACTCGATTGGCAGAAAACGTTTGTCAATTATTTCATTGAGTTAGCAAACGTTTTGCGCAATGTTTGTCACTGTCAATGCGTGGAAGTGTGAGGCGCTTCAAGGAATTGGAAAGCGCTTTCGACCATAGTTGGCGCCTCCCCGAAGAGGGGGGTAAAGGCTTGAAAGTATCATAAAGAATCATCTTAACTTGTGCCCTGACCATGCTGGCAGGGGGCAACCAGGAGTCCAATATGTCTGATGTATTTCACTTGGGTTTGAAGAAAGCGGATCTGCAAGGCGCCACCCTGGCGATCGTCCCCGGTGACCCCGAGCGCGTGAAGCGTATCGCAGAGCTGTTGGATAACCCGGTGCACCTGGCCAGCCATCGTGAATTCACTACCTGGCGCGGCGAGATGGACGGCAAGGCCGTGATCATCTGCTCTACCGGTATCGGTGGCCCGTCCACCTCCATCGCGGTAGAAGAGCTGGCCCAGCTGGGTATTCGCACCTTCCTGCGTATCGGTACCACTGGCGCCATCCAGCCGCACCTGAACGTGGGTGACGTGATCGTGACCACCGGTTCCGTGCGCCTCGACGGTGCCAGCCTGCACTTTGCTCCGATGGAGTTCCCGGCTGTTGCCGACTTCGACTGCACCACTGCGCTGGTGAACACCGCCAAAGAGATGGGCTCCAAGCTGCACATCGGTGTGACTGCCTCCTCTGACACCTTCTACCCGGGTCAGGAGCGTTACGACACCGTATCCGGCCGCGTAGTGAGCCGTTTCCAGGGTTCCATGAAAGAGTGGCAAGCCATGGGCGTGCTGAACTATGAGATGGAGTCCGCAACCCTGCTGACCATGTGCTCCAGCCAGGGCCTGCGTGCCGGTATGGTGGCTGGCGTTATCGTCAACCGTACCCAGCAAGAGATCCCGAACGCCGAGACCATGGCGAAGACCGAATCTGATGCCATCAAGATCGTACTGGGCGCTGCCCGCAAGCTGATCTGATAGCATCACAAAGAGTGGGGGGTGGGGGCCGTTGCGAAAGCACGGCCCCTATCTTTATCCGCCGTTTGTCCCCTGTTCTTTTCCCGTCACCCCTTTCACTGATCCCGCCGCACTCGCGTTTATTACCATCTACTGACGGCCTCTACCCATTGCCTCTAAAAAGGGGCGGCACAGCGGATCTGCATCGGCTCGCTGTTTACCGGATGAGTAAAATCCAGCTCGCTGGCGTGCAACATCAGCCGCGGCGCCTGTTCGCAACCCGGTTGCAGCAGACCGCCATAGAGATCGCAGCCGAGGATGGGGTGGCCCAGCAACTGGCTGTGGATCCGCAGTTGATGAGTGCGGCCGGTCTCTGGCACCAGCCGCACCCGGGTCAGTGGCACAGCCTGATCTTGCATTAGCTGATCCAGACGCTCAATCACCTGATAGCGGGAGCGGGCGGGCTTGCCGCTGGCGGCGCAGATCTTCATCAGCGGGAAAATCGACGGATCCTTGGCGATGGGGGCGTCGATAACCCCTTCGTCGTCAATCAAATGACCGCACAGCAGGGCGCTGTAGGCTTTGCTCACCGCCCGCTGACTGAACTGCTGGCAGAGCAGGGCATTGATGGCCTTGTTTCTGGCCACCACCATGATGCCTGAAGTGCCAAAATCGAGGCGATGCACCAGGGTGCAGCCGGGGAAATCCTGCACCAGTCGATAATGAACAGAGTCGAGATTCTGCGGATTTTTGCCCGAGAGGCTCAGCAGGCCGCTTGGCTTGTTGATGAGCAGCAGGTGCTCATCTTCGAACAGGATCTCGATGGCGGCCTTGCAGGGCGGAGCAATGAAGGTATCGACGATAACGGACATAGGGGGCACGGGCAGAAAACGGGGGGCGATCATACCCGAACCGGCGCGGCTGGGCGAATGGGCGGTGCGCAGTCTCGGAAAATGAATGGGATGACGCCATGCAACCTTTTGATAATGAGCCGCGTTGAGCGGGGCGGTGTGCCGTGCAAACCGCCCAGGTCAGCAACAAGGCCCCGTTTTGTGACCCCCTCCCGAGTTCATCCGAGGCTTGCTTGTTAAGGTATGGCTCCCTGTTATGTTGTAAGGACTCATCCCATGGCACTGCCCGTTATTCTCGATTGTGATCCCGGCCACGACGACGCCATCGCCCTGATTCTGGCGCTGGCCAGCCCTGAACTTGACGTGCTGGCGGTCACCACCAGCGCGGGCAACCAGACGCCGGACAAGACCCTCAACAATGCCCTGCGCATCCTCACCCTGCTGGGACGTGACGATATTCCGGTGGCGGCGGGGGCACCGAAACCGCTGGCCCGCGAGTTGATCATCGCCGACAACGTCCATGGCGAATCGGGCCTCGATGGCCCCAAGTTGCCGGATCCCGCCTTTGCACCGCAGAGGATGACGGGGATCGAGCTGATGGCCAAATGTCTGCGCGAGAGCCTAGAACCTGTGACCCTGGTGCCGACCGGGCCGCTGACCAATATCGCCCTGCTGCTGGCGGCGCATCCCGAGCTCAAACCCAAGATTGCCCGCATCGTATTGATGGGGGGCGCCGCAGGGGCTGGCAACTGGACGCCGGCGGCGGAATTCAATATTTATGTGGACCCGGAAGCGGCCGATATGGTGTTCAAGTCGGGTATCCCCATCACCATGTGTGGCCTCGATGTGACCCATGAGGCGCAGGTGATGGATGAGGATATCGAGCGGGTGCGCGCCATCACCAATCCGGTGGCCCAGTGCGTGGCCGGGCTGCTCGACTTTTTCATGATCTACCATCGGGATCCCAAGTGGGGATTTGCTGGTGCACCGCTCCACGACCCCTGTACCATTGCCTGGTTGCTGGCTCCCGAGCTGTTCCACGGGGTCGAGTGCCGGGTCGATATCGAGACCCGGGGTGAGCATACCGTGGGGATGACGGTGGTGGATCGTTATGGTCTGACCGGCAAGCCAGCCAATGCGCTGGTATTGTTGGGGCTGGATCGTCCGGGCTTTATCGATCTGCTGGTGACGCGGCTGCGGGCGTTTGACTGAGCGCCGGTTCATTTTTGCAAGAAGGGGCGGGGAATGTGGAAGAGAGGCTTGGTGCTGCTGGCCGGGTTGCAACTGACTGGCTGTGCGACGCCATTCGAGCGGATGTGGCAGGGGCTGGCGACCTGTGAATTTACCGATCTCTATGTGGATGAGACGGGCAGGCCCGCCAATCTACAACTGGCCAACTACACCCCCTACAAGGTGAGCGACGGCTTTGCCTGGTACAAGGTGCACGAGGAGCTGCACGGCTTGCCGGTGGTCGGCTTTATCGTGCCCGCCTCCAGCTTCGAAGTGCACGCTCTCTTTGTCGATACTCCCATCGCCAATGCCCGCCGGTTGACCCACAACGCCTACGGCAGCGAGTTTGGTGACGAGCAGAAGCATGACGAGGGGTTGGCGCCCCTGCTGCTGCGCGATCCCAACAACCCCAAGCGCTCCATCATCGACTGCACCCGCGGCGAGTCAGACGGGGAGCTTGAGGATTCGGCCATGCCCGAGTAGAGCCACCTGTCACGCCATCGGCCTGAAAAAAGAGGGGCCAGCCTTGCCGGCTGGCCTCTCTTTTTTATTGTTGCTTAGCGCCCTGATCAGGGATAGCTCAGCGTCTCCTTGATAAGAGGCAGCTGGGCCTTGATCCACGCCGGATTGATGGGCCCCCAGTCGCTGATACGGTAGTGCCCCTGCAGGTGGCGAGCCCCCTCGGTCTGCTCGAAGGCGCAGCTGATATCGAGTTCGGCCAGCGCGCTCAGGGTATCTTGCGCGGTGCGGCGCGGCATGCCGGTCGCCTCCATGATGGCAGGTACCGTATCCGTGCCCTGACTGATCAGCCAGGCCACGTAGAGTCGCCGGTAAAAGCTGGTGCGGGTCTTGCTCGGCTCACTCATATCTCGTCCTCAAGACGATCGAAGTAGCGCCAGGTCGCAATGGCTGCTTTGCCCATCACCAGTGCCCAGAGGCCGAACCAGAACCAGCGGAAGAAGCTCCAGGTGGAGGCGTCAGGTTCCGTGCTCTCAATCTTGGTGACGTTGGGGAACATGGAGAACATGTTCACGCGCCAGCCGTAGGAGGTAATGATGGCCAGGCGTTTCTCGAACTCCATGGACTTGGCCTTGGCTTGGACGTCGGCGGCGTTGAACTTGAAGTAGAAGGGCCAGCCCCACTCGGTATCTTCGTTGCGGAACACCCGGATCTTCTCGCCGGGGCGCTCGGTGTAGATGTAATAGACGTCGGTGGTGGGGCCGTCAGCCGGGTTCTTCTGGCTGATGGGGCCATCCTTGTCGGTGCGCTTCACCTCGACCCCGGTGATGGTGGCGATGGTGTGCTCCGGCAGGTAGTAGTCGAGCCAGGCGGCGGAAATGAGGGCGATTAGCCCCAAGGCGATAAAAGCGGGTTTCTTGAATCTCAGGCTCATGGTGTTCTCACGTGAGGGGGAGTGACGTGCCTCTACCATACCGATATTTGACAGGGCAGCCCAGCCCCTTATGGCACCAACGGCCAAAAAATGGCGTTTAAAACAGAGACAAAGCCATTGCTCCATCAACAAGAAAGGCCCCTGCGGGCCTTTTTGTCTGGTTCACTTTGTTCGCTTACAGCTGGAATTGGGCCAGCTGCTTGCGTTGCTGCTCGGCGAGCTGGGAGAGTTCGTTGCTGGCACTGGCGCTCTGGCTGATGCCGGCAGAGCTCTGGCTCACGATCTCGTGAATATTGGTGATGTTGCGGTTGATGTCGGCGGTAACGCAGGACTGCTCCTCGGCGGCGGTAGCGACCTGGGCGTTGGCGTCGTTGATCTGGCGCACGGCACCGGTAATGCCGCTTAGCAGATCCTGCACCTGAGCCGACAAGCGCTGGTTATGGCTGAGGATCTCCAGAGTCTCCTGTACGCCGTTGTTGGCGGACTGGGACTGGCCCTGCAGCCGCTCGATGATGGCCTGGATCTCCTTGGTGGAGTCCTGGGTGCGGGCTGCCAGCATTCTCACCTCGTCGGCCACCACCGCAAAGCCGCGCCCCGTTTCACCGGCTCGTGCCGCTTCGATGGCGGCATTGAGCGCCAGCAGGTTGGTCTGCTCGGAGATCCCCTGAATCACTTCAATTACCTTGCCGATCTGCTCGGACTGGGATTTGAGCTGAGCCACGATGGCGGCGGCATCTTCCAGACTGCCTGCCATCCGGCTGTTGGCGGCGATGCTTTCGGTAAAGAGGGCGAGCCCCTGTTCGACCCGGCCATTGGCATCCCGCGCCAGCTCGTCGGCGATGGCGGCGTTGTGGTTGACGTTGTCAGCGGTGCTGGAGAGTTCGGTCACGGCGGAGGCGACCTGTTCGATCTCGCTGTGCTGCTGCTTTGCATTGGCCTCGGACTGGGTCATCACGGCGGCCAGCTCGGTGGCGGCGGAGGCGACGCTGTTGCTGATTCCGGTCAGGCTCTCGATGGTGCTACCAAGTTGCCCCAGAGTGAGATTGATATCTTTGGCCAGACGGGTCAGCTCGTTGTTGCCCTCCGCTTTGGCGCGCACGTTGAAGCGCCCTTGCGCCACGGCGTGCATCACCTCTTGCAACTGACCGATGGGGCTGACGATGCGCCCGGAGAGGACCCAGCCACAGATCAGCGCCGCCAGCAGGGTACCGGCGGTGAGCAGCAGGGTACGCAGCAGGGTGGCGTCGTAGTGGGCCTGCTCTTCGGCCAGCTCTTGCTGGATCAGCTGGTTGATGTGGGCGGACATGCTGTCGATCTGCTTGATCAGCTGTTCACCCAGCTCGCGGAAATGGAGGCGAGCCGCCTCGTAGGCGACCGGATCGCCGCCACCCTGATGTTTTTGCGCCAGCAGCGGCAGCATGTTGCTGCGGGTATGGCTGAGGTAGGCCTGCAGGGCAGCAGCGACCTGACGGTTATCCTGCTCGGCACCGGGGAGCACCAGACGGCCGAGGATGGCGTTGATCTCCTGCTCGGCGCTGTTGAGGTTTGCGGGCAGTGCGGCAAACAGCTTGGCATCGTAGAGGCCATAGATGGCGCTGGTGCGTAGCCGGTAGGTGGCGTGGATCAGTTTGGCAATATCGTCCTTGTGCTGGACCACGGTCTGGGTCGTCTCATCTATGTCATTGATGGCTTCATCCAGACCCTGTTTGCTGATGGCGATCATCACCATCATCAGCAGGCTGGCCAGCAGCAAAGGTATCAAGACCTGGACACGTATTGATAGATTATTCAATGACATAAATGGCTCTAATCCGGAATTGGAGGAGCCGACATATTACACATGCACGTCAGGAGCTGTCACAGGCTTTTATTGCTGAAATGTGCTGAAGAAAAGGTTTTTTCTTGTGAGAAAGGAGCCATTTAGGCATGATTTAGCGCTTTATCCCCTGAATATGTGGTACAACTGGCTGGGTTGTGTCAATCCTGTCCCGTTTTCGTGATTTCCCGCTCTCGTCATATGGAGGTGTGTTGTGTCCAGCTGGATCGATCCGGCCATTCTGGCTCTGTTTATCCCGACCTTTTTCTTTGTCTCGGTGACCCCCGGCATGTGCATGACTCTGTCGATGACGCTGGGGATGAGCCTTGGGGTGCGCCGTACCCTGCACATGATGTGGGGAGAGCTGATCGGGGTCGGGCTGGTCTCGGTGCTGTCGGTGATCGGGGTGGCAGCCATCATGCTCAACTATCCGGGGATCTTCGCCGCCTTCAAATATGTGGGGGGCGCCTATCTGGTTTGGCTTGGCATCCAGATGTGGCAGGCCAAGGGGAAGATGGCCATTCCGGCGGATCTCTCGGCCGGTCAACAGACCAGCGCCATGGGGCTGGCGCTGCAGGGCTTTGTCACCGCCATCGCCAACCCCAAGGGGTGGGCCTTCATGATCTCCCTGCTGCCTCCCTTTATCTCTGCCGACAAGCCGATGGCGCCGCAGATCAGCGCGCTGGTGGCGCTGATCCTGGTCATCGAGTTCTCCTGCCTGTTGCTCTACGCCAGCGGTGGCCGCACTCTGCGCCACTTCCTCGCCAAGAGCGGCAACGTCACCCTGATGAACCGCATCGCCGGTACTCTGATGCTGGGGGTGGGAGTCTGGCTGGCGCTCGGGTAAGAGCTGTCAGTGACTCTCGCCACAAAAGAAAAATGCCACCGGTCGGTGGCATTTTTTATGAGCACCGGGTGGCTCAGCGAGGCTTGAAACGCTCGACCCAGGGGTTGGCGGTGAGGCCGTGCAGGATGACGCTCAATATGATGGTGCAGAGCACGGTGGCGATGATGGGGCGCTGGCCAATCAGGGCAGGCTCGTTTTGCAGCACCATCACCGCAAAGACGATACTGGCAAGGCCCCGCGGGCCGAACCAGCCGATAAAGAGTTTGAGCTCCGGCTTGAGGCCGGTACCGATGAGGCTCAGCCAAACCGGCACCATCCGCAGCAGGGTGAGGCTGGCAATAGCATAGAGCCAGTATTGCCAGTGCAGCAGCTCCGGCAGAATGGGCATCAGGGTCGCGCCAAACACCATCCAGATCACCACGGAGAGCAGGTCGCCGTAGCCTTCGCAGCTGTCCATATAGGCGTGCTTGTGCTCGCCGAGGCGGTGGCCGATAAAGAGACCGCCGACAAAGGCGGCGATAAAGCCGCTGCCACCGAGAGTCTGTGCCAGCGCAAAGCAGAGCAGGGCCAGCCCCGGCATGGTGAGCTGGCGCCAGAGCGGCAGTTGCCAGCCGTTGAGATAGGAGATTTTCAGTAGCCGGATGGTGAGGCTGGTCAGTACAAAGGCGACCAGCAGGCCAATGCCGATCTCCTCCAGCATCAGGGTGATAGCCAAGGTGGCGGTGCCTGCGTGCTGCTCTGTGGGGGCGATAAGAGCCAGCAGCAGAAGCAGCACAGGCACGCAGATACCGTCGTTGAGGCCGCTCTCCTGATTGAGCCCTTCACGCACCGGTGCCGGCACCGCGGGGTTGCTTACCACCGCCTTGCCGAGCGCCGCATCGGTGGGGGCAAGAATGGTCGAGAGGATCGCCATCTCCAGCAGTGGCAGGTCGGGGAAGATCCAGTGGCCAAACAGGGCGCCACAGAGCAGGGTGAGGGGCAGGCCAATCAGCAGCAGCCGGATGGGGAGTTGGCGGTTGGCCAGCAATACCTGCCAGTTGGTGTTGGCGGCATCGTTGAACAGCACGATAACCAGCGTCAGCTCGGCCAGCAGCTTGATGCCGGCGCTGTCGATAGAGAGGGCGATCAGCTCCACACCACCCGGCCCCAGCAACCAGCCGGTCAGCAGAAAGAGCAGGGGGCCGTTGACCAGTTTTGATTCAAAGCGCCCCGCGATCAGGCTGTAGATCAGCAAGAAGGCAGCGATCACCGCCAGATTCTGATAAAGCAGGTGTGCATCCATACAACCTCCTTCCAGCCCCGCGGGGCGGTTTAATCGGTCAAGCAGTCCGGGTCGAACACATACTCGCCGTCCAGCCAGCGCACGATTTCGTCTACGCAAGCCTGATCGCGAAACGGCAGGTAGCGCGCCTTGAGGGCGGCAATCTGCTCGGGGGTGAGCTGTGCCAGCCCCAGATCCTGAAACAGCGGCAGGTCGGCCTCGATCATCGCCGAGATCTGCGGGCCACAGGTGGCGTTGAGGGCTGCATGCAGCGCCTTGTCGGGGTCGTACTGCTTGCCGAGTCGGTAACTCATCGGCAGGGTAGCGAGGGGCAGGGCGGAGAGCGCTGCCTGTTTCATCGGGTTGACCGCATGGCCAGAGACCAGCTCTGCCAGCTCGGCGGGGCGGTTCTCGAAGGCGCGCAGGTGCAGGTAGCTGCTCGCCTTGCTGCCATCGTTAACCGGGTAGTTGTCCCACAGGAAGGGCTTGCGGCCGAGCAGCTCGGTCACCTGCTTGAGGTGTACCGCCGGATACTCGGTCGAGCAGACCTTGGGGCCGGTCCAGAAGATCTCGAAGCGGCGGTCTAGCTGTTCGCCAATCTCCTCCAGATAGCGCGGTGGCATGGCACCGAACACCTTCTCCAGCACCGGATCGGTCGAGTAGTAGCTGGGGCAGAAGATGAGGCGGGCCGCCTTGCTGTGGGCCGCGATGTCGTGGGCGATGGTGAGCTGGTGACGGGCCAGATCCGGGGTATCCCCCTTCATATCGTCAAACAGCACCGCCAGAATATCGGGCTGCAACATCTCGTCGATGAGGCGCACTTTCTCAAGCAGCGCCGGGCGTTTGCGATCGTAGTCGTGATGAGCCCCCATCGGGCTCAAGCCCACCCCGAAGGCGAGCCCGTTGGCGCGGCACTGACGCGCCAGCTCGGCGAGATCTGCCAACTGCTGCTCGGGCCAGGGGAGGGCCCAATGCTTGCGCAGATAGCCATCCTCTTTCGGGGCGTAGATATAGAAGCCGTAACCGTGGCGTGGCAGCCACTGGGCGTAGCGGGCGCGGGCCTGCCAGCTCCATCCCTTGCCAAAAAAGCCTTCAATCACCCCCAGATTGGCTGCGGGGGGCAGGGGGCCGGACAGCAAACTTTGATATGGCATAACTCTCTCCCTTCTTGCTGGGGACTTGATACGGGACGGTCGGTCAGACCGGGTCATCTTCCTGAAAGCGCACCCCGATCTTGCTCGGCACGCTCTCGTCCATTTCGGCCACGGTCCAGATCAGGCCCTGCCATTCGATGTGGTCACCGACCACCAGATTATCGCCCAACTGACTGGCAATAAAATCACCCAGTGTCTGATCCGCCACCTCGCTCACATCCAGCCCGTAGAGAGGGGCGAGATCCACCAGCCGCGCGGCTGCTTCCAGCAGGAAGTCACCGAAGAAGCGGGGGCCGAGATCCTGCTCCGGCGCCTGGCTAAAGAGCTGGCCGAGGGCAGGGAGGTCACGTTCGTGACCGATGACGCAGAGGATGTCATCGGCCTGCAGACAGGTACTGCCCGAGGGGTGGAGCAGCTCGCGGCCACGAAACAGGGCGCAGATCCGGGTGCCGGTGGGCATCTGCAGATCCCGCAGTGGCGAGCCGATGCACCACTTCTCTTCCCCCAGCTGGTAGACGAAGGTCTCCCACTGGCTGTCGAGATCGATCTCGAGTCCGGAGCGGTTGATGGGGGACGGTGGTGCAGGTACTTCCACCCGTGCCAGTTTTGATGCCAGCGGTAGCGAGCTGCCCTGCAAAATCAGCGAGACCAGCACCACGAAGAAGGCGACGTTGAAGTAGAGCTGGGCATTGGGAAGTCCCGCCATCATGGGGAACACTGCCAGAATGATGGGCACGGCGCCGCGCAAGCCGACCCAGGAGATAAACCAGCGCTCGCGGGGGGCGAAGTTCTTGAACGGCAGCAGCCCGATCCAGACCGACACCGGGCGGGCAAACAGGATCATCCACATCGCCAGCGCCAGCGCGGGCAGGGCGATGGGCAGCAGCTTGTGGGGGAGGCGAGCAGCCCCAGCACCAGAAACATGCCGATTTGGCTGAGCCAGGTCAGACCGTCCAGCACCGACAATGTGGTGCTGCGGCTGCGCAGGGCGAGGTTACCGAGCAACAGACCGGTGAGATAGATGGAGAGAATGCCGCTGCCACCGACCGCCGTGGTGAGGGCGAAGATCAGCAGGCCGCCGCTGACGGTGAGCAGCGGATAGAGCCCCGGCGCCAAGCGGGCGGTGTTGATGAGGCGCCACAGCAGCCAGCCGCCGCCAAGGCCAATCCCGGCGCCAAGACCGAACTGCTTGACCAGTTGCAGCAGCAGGAAGCCCCCATCCAGCCCTTGCTGGGCGGTGGCGAGCACCTCGATGAGGGTGACGGTGAGAAACACTGCCATGGGGTCGTTGCTGCCTGACTCTATCTCCAGAGTGGCGCTCACCCGCTCGTTGAGGCTGCGTCCGCCAAGCAGGGAGAAGACCGCCGCCGCATCGGTGGAGCCGACGATGGCGCCGATCAGCATCCCCTGCATCAGGTTGAGGTCAAACAACCAGGCAGCGGCGAGCCCCGTCAGGCCGGTGGTGATGGCCACCCCGACCGTCGCCAGCGACAGGGCAGGCCAGAGCGCCACCCGGAACGAGGAGACCCGGGTGCGCATGCCGCCGTCGAGCAGAATGATGGCAAGCGCCAGGTTGCCCACCAGATAGGCGATGGAGTAGTCAGCGAAGTGGATGCCTCCTGGGCCATCCTCACCGGCCAGCATGCCGACGGCGAGGAAGATAACCAGAATGGGAATACCGAGGCGGGAAGAGAGGGCGCTCAACAGTACGCTGGCTCCCACCAACAGGGCAGCGACAAAAAAGAAACTGTTGATGGTAGCGGCATCCAAGGGCGAACTCCTTCCTAGTAATGTGCAAAGTAGGCACATTATATGCAGTTAGGCCCCCCTTGTGTGGCTTATTTGTGCATCAATTTGCACTTTCTTACATTTTTCATCCCTTTTTTCAGCATGGCCGCGCCATATTCTGACAGTGACGGGGTTATCGAAAGCGGAGTCAAAGGAGCGTCGATTTCAGGATGCGCAGGGAAGAAAGGGCGGGGAAAAGCGAAACGGCACAGCAGAGGGAGAGGGGAGCACAAGGGCGCTCCCCACGGGATGGGGCGGGATTCAGTCGTCCTCGTCATCCTTCACTTCGCGGATCTTGTCCTTGTAGTTGGGCAACTGCTTCTCCAGCCGTTTCATGTCTTTGATGGCATTGAGAAACAGCCCGAGCAGGAACAGCAGCGGCAACCCTATCCACAGCCAGAGATTCATGGGATTTTCCTTTCGTCAGGACAGGTGGTGACATAACGGGCCAAAATTTCATCAAGGTTGGCCAATATGGTCGACTTGCCTTCAATATCCGCCTGTTGCAGGCAAAGCGCCAGTGCCGCGGGATCGAGTCGCTGCTCGTCGGACTCCAGCGAGAAGCTGATATGCCAGGGCTCGTAGGCGACGCCGCTACCTGCACCGACTGGTTTGGCATAGGGCAGGAAGAAGCCGAAGTCGCTCATATGATCGCTGAGCCACTCGCTGAGATCTGCAAACCAGCCCCCGGCTTCATACTCCCAGGGCTCCAGTGCCAGTTTGGTATCGGCGGGCAGGCAGTCCGGGTCGTAGATATCGAGATCGGTCCCCCAGTGGTGACGACTGGTGCCGGGCAGGGCACTCCAGCGCAGGATGGCGTGCAGCCGCTCTATCTCGCCCAGCTGCAGGGCATCGATGGGCTGACTGTTGGCATCGAGCAGAGGCCGTTCGCCGCGCCACTTGCCATTCCAGATGGCGAGCTGGCGCTCGAAGCTGCGCCAGCTGGAGGCAGCCTGCAGGTTGAACCCCTCATAGGCGGCCGCCACCTGCATGTCATTGAAGGCCGCCGCGGTGGCGGCGGTCAGACGATGGGGGCCGCGCCCCACCAGAATAAGGTGGCTCTCGTCGAGCCCCAGCAGTTGTTCCTGCGTCATGCCAGCAATCTCTCGAGCACCCCTTGGTACATGTCCGCCAGCAGATCCAGATCGTCCGCCTTCACGCACTCGTTCACCTTGTGAATGGTGGCGTTGACCGGCCCGAGCTCAATCACCTCGGCGCCGGTGGGGGCGATAAAGCGCCCGTCGGAGGTGCCGCCGGTGGTGAGCAGGGCTGGCTGCTGGCCATTCACCGCCTCGATGGCAGAGACTGCCGCCGCCAGCAGTTTGCCGGTGTCGGTGAGGAACGGTTGGCCGGAGAGGGTCCAGCTCAGCTGATAATCGAGGCCATGTTTATCCAGCAGCGCTTCGACCCGCTCGCGGATATCCAGGTCGGTCAGTTCGGTGCTGAAGCGGAAGTTGAACTGTACCTGCAGCTCGCCCGGAATGACGTTGGAGGCGCCGGTGCCGGCCGAGATGTTGGCGATCTGGAAGCTGGTGGGCGGGAAGTAGGCGTTGCCCTCATCCCACACGGTGGCAGCGAGTTCCGCCAGCGCTGGCGCGGCTTTGTGAATGGGGTTGTCCGCCAGATGGGGATAGGCGACATGGCCCTGCACTCCGCGAACCAACAGATCGCCGGTGATGGAGCCGCGGCGGCCGTTCTTCACCACATCGCCTACAACGGCGGTGGAGGAGGGTTCACCGACGATGCACCAGCGGATCTTCTCGTTGCGGGCCTCCAGGGTGTCGATCACCCGGGTGGTGCCATTGATAAAGGGCCCCTCCTCATCGGAGGTGATGAGAAAAGCGATGGACCCGGTGTGATCCGGATGCTCGGCCACGAAGCGCTCGACCGCTACCACCATGGCAGCCAGCGAGCCCTTCATGTCGGCGGCACCACGGCCATAGAGCACGCCATCCTTGATGGTCGGCTCGAACGGCGGGGTGTGCCATTTGTCCAGCGGCCCGGCGGGCACCACGTCGGTGTGGCCGGCGAAGCAGAACAGCGGCCCCTCGCTGCCGCGACGGGCCCAGAGGTTGGTGGTGTCCTCAAACACCATGGGCTCGATAACGAACCCGATCCTGGCGAGGCGCTCCGCCATCAGGGTCTGACACCCTTCATCGAGGGGGGTAACGGAGGGGCGGCGGATCAGATCCTTGGCCAGTGCGATGACATCCGACATCAGTTGTCCTTAGTTGTCCTTAACGGGAGAAGAGGGATTGGTAGTGATCAGCCTTGAAACCCAGGGTCAGTTCGCCGTCACGGTCGAGCAGCGGGCGCTTGATCATGGCCGGATGTTCCATCAGCAGGGCGCGCGCCTTGGCGGTATCGAGTCCCTGTTTGGCTTCATCCGGCAGGGCGCGGAAGGTGGTGCCGCGGCTGTTGAGCAGGGCTTCCCAGCCGAGTTTTGCCAGCCAGCTGTCCAGATCGTCCGGGTTCAGGCCGTCGGCGCGGTGGTCGTGAAAGCGGTAGTCGATACCGGCCTCATCCAGCCACTTGCGGGCTTTCTTGATGGTGTCGCAGTTCTTGATGCCATAGAGGGTGATGGCCATGGGGAGTCCTTCTCTTGTGGGCGCTGGCCGTGGCCGTGCCCGAAAATCCGAATCAACACAGTGCAAGGGCCCGATTCTGGCATTGTGGCAATCCCATGGCAACGCCGATGGTCCGGCTCGCGGGTTTTACCGGGACTGGTCACACCTGAACGGCGCTTTGAGCTCAAGATCATAAGCTGTGCGGCGGGCGTGCCCAATGGGGCGGCTATTGCGGGAGAAAAGCCGCTTTTGCAGGAGAAAAGCCGCTTTTGCAGGAGAAAAAGAGAAAGGGCAAAGGCCAGATAGCCAAAACGCGCCAGCGGGCGCGTTTTGGTCGGCATTATCAAGCACCTCAATCAGTGCAGGGTGGTCCACTCATGGTCAAAGACCCGGGCCCGTTCCCAGGGTGCATCAGGCAGGCTGGAAGAGAGGCCAGTGTATTTGCCCACGTCGTCCACCACGATGGCGGAGAGGATCGGCAGGTTGTTTTCGGTGCAGTACATGCGGATGCGTTGCAGCAGGGTGCGCAGTTCATCCTGGCACTGCTCCAGCCCGGCCTGCTTGGCCAGTTTGGAGTAACGAATGGTAGTGCGTTCCTTTGCAGACTCGACGAGGATGTCCCACAGCTTGTAGTCGCAGGTCGAAGCACCTGCGGTGGCTTGGCTTGTCATAACTCTCTCCGGCGCGAAATGGTCGCTATGTGTCGAAGCGCATCTTCGCCAGTTCGGCGCCGTCATATGTTGATCCAACGCAAAAAAGAGGGGAGTCGCGTCACACAATTCCCGGATATGGGGTGAT
Source organism: Aeromonas sp. 6P (assembly GCF_051919525.1). NCBI lineage: Bacteria > Pseudomonadati > Pseudomonadota > Gammaproteobacteria > Aeromonadales > Aeromonadaceae > Aeromonas > Aeromonas sp. 6P. Next base: position 1,497,600 of record NZ_JBQBEO010000002.1, read on the forward strand.
AAAGGTTTTCCGGTAGTTGAAATAACGAAAAATTGTTACATGGCCGACATATTATGCTAATGAGTCACGGTGACGGCACCTTTATTGATAGGGATCAAAGGCAAACAGTGGTCAGATCACTAGATTTCGCTCTTCGATAAATTTATCAGGAGTGAATATTGGAACTTTTATTCGTCTTGCTCGTTCTGGTCGCCGTGGTCTACGGCATCATCAAGGATTACAACCCGCAGGCGGTGCTGGCGCTGGCGGGCATGGCCATTTTTGCAGTGGCCTACTGGTTGGGGCTGCACCCCATTCTCCCCGCTGACAAGAGCACCGGCTTCGCCCTGTTCGACCTGTTCGAAGTGTTCAAGGGGATCTTCTCCTACCGCGCGGCGGGCCTCGGCCTCACCATCATGGCGGTGGCGGGTTTTGCCACTTACATGTCTCATATCGGGGCCTCCCAGGCGCTGGTGCGAGTGGCGGTCAAGCCGGTGGCCGGCATCCAGTCCAGCTACCTGATGCTCTCCATCTGCTATCTGGTAGCGGTATTCGTCTCCCTGTTCGTCACCTCCGCCACCGGCCTTGGCCTGCTGTTGATGGTCACCATGTATCCGGTGATGCGCAACCTCGGCATCAGCCCGGCCTCCGCCTGTGGTGTCATCGCCACCTCCCAGGCGTTTGAAATTGGCCCGACCCAGACCAACGCCATCTTCTCCGCCGGTCAATCCGGCATGGATCCGACCAGCTATTTTGTCGACTACCAGATCTGGCTGGTGGCTCCCATGCTGCTGGTGACCATGGTGCTGCACTTCTTCTGGCAGCGTCACTGCGATCGCAAGGATGGCTGGGATCCTGCGCTCCATCGCGGCGATCACGCCGAGCTGGACGAACAGGGCACCGAGAGCGTGCAGGCGCCCACCTGGTATGCCCTGCTGCCGATCATCCCCTTCGTGCTGATGATGACCTTCTCCAAGCTGCTGGTGAGCGACATCAAGATGAGCGTGGAGGTGGCCATGCTGCTGTCGGTCTTTATCGGCATGCTGTGCGAGCTGCTGCGTAGCCGCTCGGTGCGTACCGCTTTTGCCGGGCTGTCGAGCTTCCTCGACGGCATGGGCAAGGTGTTTGGCCCCGTGGTGGCGCTCATCGTCTGTGCCGAGCTGTTTGCCGAATCCCTCAAGGCCATCGGCGCCATCGATACCCTGCTGCACTCTGCCAGCAATGCCGGTATCGGCAGCGGTCTGATGACGCTGGTGATGGTGGCGCTGATCATGGTAGCGGCGGTCATCATGGGCTCCGGAAATGCGGCGTTCCTAAGCTTCTCGACCCTGGCACCGGCGGTGGCAGCCAAGTTTGGCGTACCTGCGGTAACCATGCTGCTGCCGATGCAGCTCGCTTCCAGTATCGGCCGTACCGTCTCCCCCATCGCGGCTGTGCTGATCGCCTGTGCGGGGATTGCCAAGGTATCGCCCTTTACCGTGGTCAAGCGCACCAGCGTGCCGATGGCGGGGGCGCTGCTGACGGCGCTGACCCTCAACTATCTGCTGTTTATGTAGTGATGTGGGTTATGTAGTGGTGTTTGGAATTTACCGGTCGGGCGGGTGGCATGGCTGCCCGCCTTTTTCTCACTGTGTCGCATTGTTGCAATAGACGATCGGCCATCAACGCTGATTGTTGCATGGAGAAGATAATGACAGTTGTAAAGAGCCCGTTTTCCCTCGATAGCTATCTGGCCGATCTGGCCCCGCTCATCAACCTCGATTGCGGTACTCGCACCCCGGCCGGGGTGGCGAAGGTGGCCGACATCATGACCGAGAAATATGAGGCCATCGGCTGGCAGGTGACTCGCCACCAGTTTGCTGCCGAGTGCGGCCCCTGCCTCGAGATCACCAATGCGCCGGGTGCCGATCACTACGACGTGATGCTGTGCGGCCACATGGATACCGTCTTCCCCGAGGGGACGGCGGCCAAACGCCCGCTGAACATCGAAGGCAATCAAGCCTTTGGCCCCGGCGTCTCGGACATGAAGAGCGGCTTGCTCTCTATCTGGTATGCCCTCAAAGAGATGGATCCGGTATTGCTTGCCAAGCTCAAGGTGCTGGTCTGCTGCAACTGCGACGAAGAGATTGGCTCCCCCTGGTCGAAAGATTGGCTGGTGGAGAAGGCCAAACAGAGCGGCTGCGTGCTGGTGGCTGAAGCTGCTCGCCCGAGCGGAGATCTTATCAGCGCCCGCAAGGGCAATGCCAAGTACCGCATCACCTTCCACGGCAAGGCGTCCCACGCCGGTTCGGCCCTGACCGAAGGGATCTCTGCAATCACCGAGCTGGCGCACTGGGTGCTGGCCATCAACGAGCAGGTCAACATGACCACGGGCACCACCATGAACGTCGGCGTGGTACAGGGCGGCACCGGCGTCAACGTGGTGCCGGACTTTGCCGAGGCGATCGTCGATCTGCGCTTCTGGAGCAACGAAGAGGCCGCTGCGGTACACGATCGGCTCACCTTTATGGCCAACAACCCCTTCCTCGCGGGCTGTCGGGTCGAGGTGGATCGCCAGACCTTCAAGCCGGCGATGCGACCGAGCGGTGACACCGAGGCGCTGATGGCGCTGGTGGAGGCGGCAGCCAAGGAGGAGGGGATCCCCTTCAACTGGCTGGAAGCCGGTGGCGGCTCGGATGCCAACTTCACCGCCGCCGCGGGGGTGCCGTCGCTGGATGGTTTCGGCCCCATGGGCGGCGGTTTCCACTCGGAGGCGGAATTCCTGCTGCTGGAGAGCATCGAGCCGCGCATCCGCCTGCTGCAGCGGGTGCTGGGCAAGCTGGCGAAATAAGCCGGTTTATCCCTTGTTCGGGTCGTCATGGCCCGCTCAAAACTGGTCCGCTCAAATCCAAACGGGAGGCTGTTGCCCCCCGTTTTTTTATCTCGATTTTTCGCGCTAGCTGAGTGAGTTGGCCAGATGGCTTGCGGCCGTTACCCCTGCGGTTCGGCCAGATAGGCCAGGTGATCCTGCCGCGCCACCTGCCAGCCATCGAGGCGCAGCGGGGTGGCAAAGCCCGGGCCGTCGGTCACCATGGTGTGGTACTCCCCTTGCTCGCCGCAGGCATCGAAGCCCTCGTGCTCGGCCCGTTGCTGCAACTCGGTCAGGGTGGCCGCATCCAGCATTCGCCCGGCCCATTCCGGCGCCAGCACCCGGGTATCGATGCAGGAGAGGTGGGCGACGATGCCGCGGGCCAGCATATCCGCCAGCAAGGCTTGGCGAGATTGCTGCCAGAGCGGGGTATGGACGGTGAGACCAAGCGGGCGGCAGCGCTCGCGGATCCAGTTAGGCGCACCGCCCACGCTGTCGATATCGCCGGTGACTACCCCATCGAGTTGCCACTCCTCCTTGAGCCGTGCCAGTGCCCACTCATAACCGAGATCGAACGGCGCTTCTATGGTGACCAGCAGATGGGGCAGCCCGAGGGCTTCCGCCTGACGGCGCACCAGCGGCAAGGGGTGAGCGAGAAATCGGGGCTCTGGCGGCGCAAAGGTGGCCAGTGCCACCACCTGATGGCCCGCTTGGCGGGCATGACAGAGGGCCAGCATGGCATCTTTGCCACCGCTCCAGAGCAGGATGACGCGAGACATGGATGAGATTCCAATGGTGAACGAGGGAGCATGCTACCCAGCGGCAGGGGCAGAGGTAAAGGCATTGTGTCCGGAAATGGCGGCGGGGAAATGGTTGGGGTAACAGAGCGGGAAAAAGCAGGCCCCCGAAGCGGGGGCCTGTATTGCAATGGCGTGGTAAACGCCGCTGCGATTAGAGCAGGATGCTGGTGAGGATAAAGCCCAGTGAGCAGGAGGTCACCACCCCGATCAGCCCCGGAATGATGAAGCTGTGGTTGATGATGAACTTGCCGATGCGGGTGGTACCGGAGCGGTCGAAACCGATACAGGCCAGATCGCTCGGGTAGGTCGGCAGCACGAAGTAGCCGTAGCTGGCCGGCAGGAAGGCGATCAGCAGCTTGGGTTCGACACCCAGCGCCAGACCCATGGGGGCGATGGCGGTGAGGGCGGCGGCCTGGCTGTTTACCAGCTTGGAGATGAGGAACAGCACCAGGGCGTAGGTCCAGGGCTGGGCCTGTACCACATGGGCCAGGGTCTCTTTGAGCAGCGGCATGTGGGCCTGGAAGAAGGTCTCGCTCATCCAGGCAACCCCGAATACGGAGAAGATGGCGACCATGCCTGCCTTGAAGACGGCACCGTTGGCGATCTCGCCCGGCTTGACCTTGCAGCGCATCAGGATGATGGCACCGGCGATCAGCATCATCATCTGGATCACCAGGTTCATGGAGAGCGGGCCGGTCTTGTCCTTGATGGTGAACACCGGACGCAGACCTTCGTTAGCGCCGAGCAATACCACGGCAGCGATGGCGGCGAAGAAGATCCAGGTTGACCAGTAGGCCTCTTTCGGGAACTTGGTGTTGAGCAGGGTTTCACCACCGCCGTAGATGAAGGCACGCTGCTCCGGGTCTTTGATCTTGGCCTGGAACTCTTCGTCCTTGTCCAGATCCTTGCCGCGACGCAGGCTCCACAGGGCCGCCACGATGACACCGGTCAGGGAGGAGGGGATGGCGATCATCAGGATGTCGAGCAGGCCGTAAGCCTGACCGATACCGTGACCGGCCGCCAGAATGGAGACCATGGAGACCACGGCAACGGAGACCGGGGAGGCGCAGATGGCCATCTGGGAGGCAACGGAGGCGACAGCCATCGGGCGCTCGGGGCGGATGTTCTTCTGCAGCGCGATGTCAGCGATGATTGGGAACATGGTGTAGACCACGTGGCCGGTACCGCACAGGAAGGTGAGGGTCCAGGTCGTGAGCGGCGCCAGGATAGTGATGTATTGCGGGTGACGGCGCAGCAGACGCTCGGCCACTTGCATCATCAGGTTGAGGCCACCGGCAGTCTGCAGGGTGGCGGCACAGCCGATCACCGCCAGAATGGTCAGCATTACCTGCACCGGCGGTTCGCCCGGCACCAGGCCAAAGACGAAGGTCAGCAGGAAGAGACCGATACCACTGATGAGACCGAGTCCCATGCCCCCAAAGCGGGTACCCAGCAGCAAGCAGCCGAGTACCACCAAAAATTCCATCAAGATCATTCCGTTACCTCGTGTGATTCAACCCATATTGCCGCGGGTAGCCTGAACCATGAATTGTCATTGTCTGTTTTATTTAGCCCAAAAGGGTTAGTTACTATTCTGCTCCCCTGAAAAAGTGAAAAAATTGAGTTACTTCAATAACTCGATGAATTTTTGATTAAACCACTTAAAAACCACGTACTAACAAAAACATCATTTTTGTCACCAAGTGGTATCACTCGGGGCCAAGCCATCGGGTGGTCATGGTGGCAGCACAGAGTAGCAGCAGGGCTGCAGGGGAGGGGCATAAAAAGGGCTCGATTGCGGCAGAAGAGGGTGAAAAAGCCAGCGCTCAGGCTATTTTGGCCAGCAAGGGCTGACTTCGGCGGGTCTGCTCACTTGGCCGCAGGGGCTTGCTGCAGATAGCGGCGCTGATAATCCTCGCTCAGCCTGGCAATATCCAATCTGGCAATGGCCTGTGCCACCCGTTGCTGCAACGCCTGCTGGTCGGGACGAAACATGATGTGCAGGCTCTTGTGTTCGAGGATCTTCGGGTGAAATTGCAATCCGGCGCTGCTCAGCTTGCGATCATGGTTGATGAGCCAGTGAAAGACATCCCGATCGATCACCGCCAGATCGAGCCGGTCGCGCTGCAATTTGCGCAGGTTGAGCAGGTCGGAATCGACGGCGGCAGTGTTGAGGCGCTTGCTGGCCATCAGGGCATCGAATTCACGGGTGTTGACGTACCCCTCCACCACGCCGATCCGGTAGGGGGCGAGATCCGTGAGCTGCTGCCAGGGGATGGGTGGGCCTGAGCGCTGCGCCATGCCCAGCACGCTGTCGCCTACGCTGGGGGAGCTGCGCCACAAGGTCGGCAGGGTGTCGGAGAGGTAATCTGGAAAATAGCCGCTATAAGGCTGGGTCGGGTCGGCCGCCAGCCGTACCGCCCGCTGCCAGGGGTAGAAGTCGAACGTCACCTCCAGTCCCGCCTCGGCAAAGGCACGTTTGACGATATGACCGGTGAGGCCGCCATCGGGCAGGCTCTGGCTGGTGTAGGGGGGCCACTCCAGGGTGGTCAGACGAACGGGCTCGGCCCACAGTTGAACAGGCATGCAGGACAGCAATAGCGAAAGCAGCAGGCGATATCCCATAGGCGACGAGTTCCTTGTGCCGATTGATCCTGAGTATCACCCATAACGGTGACAATAAACAAGCCGACCCACAGGTCGGCTTGTGCAATGCAGTGGCAAGATGCCGCTGATCAGAACTCGGCGGTACGCGGAGTACGCGGGAACGGGATCACGTCGCGGACGTTGCCCATGCCGGTCACGTATACAACCAGACGCTCGAAGCCCAGACCGAAGCCGGAGTGCGGCACGGTACCGAAGCGACGCAGGTCGCGATACCACCAGTAATCTTCCTTGTTCAGGCCCATCTCGGCCAGACGTGCATCCAGCACGTCCAGACGCTCTTCACGCTGGGAACCACCGATGATCTCGCCGATGCCCGGTGCCAGTACGTCCATCGCGGCAACGGTCTTGCCGTCGTCGTTGAGGCGCATGTAGAAGGCCTTGATATCTTTCGGGTAGTTCTTCACCACCACCGGAGACTTGAAGTGCTCCTCGGCCAGATAGCGCTCGTGCTCGGAGGAGAGATCGATACCCCAGGAGACCGGGAACTCGAACTTCTTGCCGCAGTTTTGCAGCACTTCGATGGCGTCGGTGTAGTCGATCTGGGCGAAGTCGGAGGAGACGAAACGCTCCAGACGGCCGATGGCATCCTTGTCCACGTGCTGGGCGAAGAACTCCAGATCGTCGCGACGCTCGGTCAGTACGGCGTTGAAGACATACTTCAGCATGGCTTCGGCCAGTGCGGCGTTATCTTCCAGATCGTTGAAGGCCACTTCCGGCTCAACCATCCAGAACTCGGCCAGGTGGCGGCTGGTGTTGGAGTTTTCAGCGCGGAAGGTCGGGCCGAAGGTGTAGACCTTGGAGAGGGCGCAGGCATAGGTTTCGGCGTTCAGCTGGCCGGATACGGTCAGGAAAGCCTCTTTGCCGAAGAAATCTTCGTTGTAGTCCACCTTGCCGGCGTCGGTGCGCGGCAGGTTTTCCATGTCCAGAGTGGAGACGCGGAACATCTCGCCGGCACCTTCGGTGTCAGAGGCGGTGATGAGCGGGGTCGCAACCCAGAGGAAACCCTCTTCGTGGAAGAAGCGGTGGATGGCTTGCGCCAGGCAGTGACGAACGCGGGTCACGGCGCCAACGATGTTGGTGCGCGGGCGCAGGTGGGCCTGTTCACGCAGGTATTCGATGCTGTGGCGCTTGGCGGCCATCGGGTAGGTGTCCGGATCTTCGACCCAGCCGACTACCTTCACCTCGGTCGCCTGCAGTTCGAAAGCCTGGCCGCTGCCCTGAGAGGCGGCAACCACGCCGGTCACTTCCACGGAGCAGGCAGTGGTCAGACGCAGCACTTCATTCTCGTAATTGGCCAGGGTATTGGGGACAACTGCCTGTACCGGATGGAAACAGGAGCCATCGGAAATGGCCAAAAATGAGATCCCCGCCTTGGAATCACGGCGAGTCCGGATCCACCCTTTGACAGTTTGGGTGGTGCCGACCGGATACTTACCGGCCAGCACATCTACTACGGATGCGTGCGTCATCGAAATATTGTCTCCAGCTTGTTCTTGCAGCGCTATTTGCAACACTAGGGAGTCTGGCCCGGGCACAGATGGCCCACCATGGCAGACTAAGCCGTCAATCTTACCCGCGCGGGTTTGATAAACAAGCAAAAATGTCGGACTCTGGTGGGGTTTTCGGCATGGTTCACTCAACAAGAGTGTCACGGGCGCAGGAGAGGTGGGTGAAAGATCGGCGGCATGGGCCAGATTGGCTGACACGGGTGTTACAGGGGCTGGTGATGCTCTGCTGGGGCGGCTTTATCGTGCTGCTCTCCCTTTACCACTATGCCCGTCCCGAAATTGCCTACGGTTTTCTGGTCTATGGCGGGATCGAGGTGCGCGATTATTGGGACCCGGCCCTTACCCCATGGCTGGTCTACGGGCTCTGGAGCTGCTGCGCCCTGACGCTGGCGGTGTTGCTGCTGGAGCGCAAGCGCAGCCGCCGTCAGGATGACTCCCGGCATGTCAATCTGGCCATCCTGCTATTGGTACTGATCGCCAGCTTGCTCTTCTACTACGTCGGTTAAGCGTTCGTCTTAGCGGGGCTGATCCGGTTCCTGCTTGCTGGCCTTGGTGCGCTTGCCGAGCTGTCGCTCCACGCTGTCGAGCATCTGGTTGTAGGCCACCGCCACCCGGCCAATCTCGTCGCCGTCATCTCCCTCCAGCCGGTGGCCGAAGTCGTGCAAGTCGGTGGCCTCTTCCATGGAGCGGGTCAACTGGTTGAGAGGGCGCACGATCCAGGTGCGGATGACCCAGAGGGTCAGCAGCAGTCCCATCCCGAAGATGCCGGTGAGGATCAGCGCCGAGGTGAGAATGTTCTGCTCGACCCGGGTAAACAGCGAATCGAGGGAGTAGTCAAAGCGCACCGCACCAAGCACGGTGTTCTCCGGCACCAGATGACAGCTGGTGCAGTCGGTGCCGCGAAAATCCTTCTTGGCCAGTAGCGGTCGGGTCACCACCAGACGGCTGTGCATGCCGTTGTGCACCACCTCCAGACTCCCTTTGCCCGCCAGAGCCAGCTCATCAAACTCATCCTTTACCTGTTCAGTCTCCCGTCCTGGCCCGAACTGTTTGCTCACCGCGTCGCCACGAACGATGCGTGCATCCTCCACATGGGCGTGGTCGAGAAACTTGCCGCGCAGAGTATCGCGGGCATCCATCTTGCCGGTCAGCATCAGCATGTTGAGGCCGTCGAAATAGGCTTCGGTCTGCTCGCGGCTCTGCTCCTTGATGAGGGTCAGGATGAGATCGCGCTCGCGCACCGCCTGATAGGCTGCGGAGAAGACCAGTACCATGGAGAAGATGAAGAGCAGGAAAAAGTTGATTTTGGCAGCAATGGAGAGGCGCATGAGCAGTCTTTCTTGATGGTAAAACCGCAGCAGTTTACCCCTCTTGGGGCCTCAGGTCTGGTGTTTTGCTCACATTACGGCAAGTGAAACTGCACTGAAGTGGATAAAGTTGCCCTTTTTATATATCAAATGCCGGTAGTCAAACGGGCGGCTGCGATGGCCGCCCGCTGCATGCATTAAAACTCGCCCTCGGTGATGGCCTGACGGATGGCGCCGGTCAATACCCGCAACTCTTCAGGGGTGATGACGAAGGGGGGCATCAGGTAGACCAGCTTGCCAAAGGGGCGGATCCAGGCGCCCAGTTCGACAAACTTGCGCTGGATGCGCGCTACATCCACCCGCTCTTTCATCTCCACCACCCCGATGGCGCCGAGCACCCGCACATCCGCGACCGCTGGGTGCAGGGTCAGCTCTACCAGTTCTGTTCGCAGCTGATGCTCGATGGTGCGCACCCGCTCCTGCCAAGGTGAGGTCAGCAGCAGATCGATGGAGGCGTTGGCCACCGCGCAGGCGAGGGGATTGCCCATAAAGGTGGGGCCGTGCATAAAGACCCCCGCCTTGCCGTCACAGATGGTATGGGCGACATGCTCGGTGGTCAGGGTCGCCGAGAGGGTGAGGTAGCCGCCGGTAAGCGCCTTGCCCAGACACATGATGTCGGGGCTGATCCCCGCCCAGTCGCATGCAAACAGCTGACCGGTACGGCCAAAGCCGGTGGCGATCTCGTCAGCTATGAGCAGCACGCCGAACTCGTCGCACAGGGCGCGCACCCACTGCAGGTAGCGGGGGTGATAGAAGCGCATGCCGCCAGCCCCTTGCACTATGGGCTCAAGTACAATGGCGGCGATCTCTTCGTGATGATCCGCCATGAGCGTCGCCAGCTCCACCACGCACTGCTCGTTCCACTCGGCGTGGAAGCGGCAGCTGGGCGCATCGACAAAATAGTGTTCCGGCAGAAACCCCTTGTAGAGCTCATGCATGCCGCCATCGGGATCGCAGACGCTCATGGCGCCAAAGGTATCGCCGTGATAGCCGCTGCGCAGGGCGACAAATTTGGCTCTGGGCGTCCCCCTGGCGTGCCAGTACTGCTGGGCCATCTTGAGCGCCACTTCCACTGCCACCGAGCCGGAGTCGGCCAGAAATACCCGATCAAGCCCCTTTGGAGTGATCTCCACCAGCTTGCGGCAGAGCTCGACCGCCGGGGCGTGGGTGAGGCCGCCAAACATCACGTGGGACATCTTGCCGAGCTGGGCGGTGGCGGCGGCGTCCAACTCCGGCACCTGATAGCCGTGCACGCAAGCCCACCAGGAGCTCATGCCATCCACCAGTTCACGGCCGTCGCTGAGGGTGATGGTCACCCCTTTGGCGCTGGCCACTTCATAGCAGGGCAGGGGGTGAGTGAGGGAGGTATAGGGGTGCCAGATGTGGTGCAGGTCGAACTCTTGGTTGGTCATTTTATGTTCTGTTGTAAATTGGTTTGATCTGGTCGGTGTTGACAGTCTACGCGTGCTCTCTACACTAGCCAACAATTTCAGCCACTTGGCACTGCGCATCACCCTGAGCGCGCGGGCCCGGCGGCGGGTTCTGTGGCCGTCCATCCCGAGATGGCGGGCGCAGGATCCCACTAATAACAACCGGAAGCCATGTATGAATGCTCTCACCGCGGGCGGTCACGCCCTTCGTCATGACTGGACCCTCGCCGAGGTTCAGGCCCTGTTTGCCCTGCCGTTCAACGATCTGCTGTTTCAGGCCCAGACCGTCCACCGCGCCCACTTTGACCCGAATGAAGTGCAGGTGAGTACTTTGCTCTCCATCAAGACCGGCGCTTGCCCGGAAGATTGCAAATACTGCCCCCAGAGCGCCCGTTACCACACCGGGCTCGAAGCCGAGCGGCTGATGGAGGTGGAGAAGGTGCTGGAGCGGGCCCGCGAAGCCAAGGCCAACGGCTCGTCACGCTTTTGCATGGGGGCCGCCTGGCGCAACCCCAAAGAAAAAGACATGCCCTACATCATCCGGATGATTGAGGAGGTGCGCGGGCTGGGGATGGAGACCTGCATGACGCTGGGGATGCTCACCGCCGATCAGGCGGCCCGTCTTGGCGCTGCTGGGCTCGATTACTACAACCACAACCTCGACACCTCGCCGGAGTTTTACGGCGAGATCATCTCCACCCGCACCTATCAGGATCGGCTCGATACTCTGGAGCATGTGCGCAGCGCGGGCATGAAGGTCTGCTCTGGCGGCATCGTCGGCATGGGCGAGCAGGCGAAAGATCGGGCGGGCCTCTTGATGGCGCTCGCCAACCTGCCGCGGCACCCGGAGAGTGTGCCCATCAACATGCTGGTCAAGGTGAAGGGAACGCCGCTGGAGAACGAGGAGAACCTCGATCCGTTCGAATTTATCCGCACCATCGCCGTGGCGCGCATCATGATGCCCGCCTCCCATGTGCGCCTCTCAGCCGGGCGGGAGAAGATGAATGAGCAGATGCAGGCCATGTGTTTTATGGCCGGGGCCAACTCCATCTTCTATGGCTGCAAACTGCTGACCACCCCCAACCCGGACGAAAACAGCGATATGCAGCTGTTCAAGCGGCTCGGCATTCGTCCCGCCCAGCGCGCCCAGAAGCCGGATCAGGTTCAAGAAGAGGAGCTGCTGGCCGAGGTGAGCCGCCAGAGCGAACCTGCCGAAATGTTTTATGACGCCACCCGTCCCCGTGCAGAGACGGCGCGGTCATGAACGGCCCTGCAGTAACGGGCCCCTTTGGGTTGAGCACGGCGCTGGCCGAGCGCGAGCAGGCGGGTCTGCTGCGCAACCGCATCGCGACCGACGGGGCAAGTGGCGGGCGGCTCAGGGTTGCAGGGCGCGAATACCTCAATTTTTCCGCCAACGACTATCTGGGGCTGGCAGATCATCCCGCCATCAAGACCGCTTTCAACGCGGGGGTTGAACGCTATGGCGTGGGCTCCGGCGCCTCGCCGCTGGTGACCGGGTACAGCCGTGCCCACCAACAGCTTGAGGAGACCCTGGCCGAGTGGCTCGGGGTGGAGGCGGTACTGCTGTTCAACTGCGGTTTTTCGGCCAATCAGGCGGTGCTCAAAGCCCTGCTCGGCAAGGAACACCTGCTGTGGCAGGACAAACTCAACCACGCCTCTTTGCAGGAGATGGGCAGCCAGCTCCCTTGCAAGATGAAGCGTTTTGCCCACAACGATATGGCGGCCCTTGAACGGCAGCTTGAGCCAAATCGCGGGCTGATCGTCTCGGAGGGGGTGTTCAGCATGGACGGGGATCAGGCCCCCTGGGGTGAACTCGCGGCATTGGCAGCCCGGAGCGGCAACTGGCTGATGATCGACGATGCCCATGGTCTCGGCGTGCTGGGGCCCGAGGGGCGTGGCACGCTGGCCGCACAAGGGGTGAACCCGGCCTGCGTACACATCCAGATGGGCACTTTTGGCAAGGCGCTCGGGGTTGCCGGTGCCTTTGTCGGCGGCAGTCGCGAACTGGTGGAGTATCTGGTCAACTTCGCCCGCCACTATGTCTACAGCACCCATATGCCCGCCGCGCAGGCTTGCGCGGTCAGCAAGAGCATCGAACTGGTGCGAGCGGCTGATGAGTCCCGCGCCCATCTTGGCCAGCTGATCGCTCGCTTCCGGCAAGGGGCAAAGGATCAGGGTTGGCAGCTTGGCGCGAGCGATACCCCGATCCAGCCGCTGCTGGTGGGGGAGAGCAGTGTTGCCCTGCAACTGGCAGAACGGCTGCGGGAGCGCGGCGTCTGGATTAGCGCCATCCGCCCGCCCACTGTGCCGGTCGGTACGGCGCGGCTGCGCATTACCCTGAGCGCGGCTCACCGCGAGCAGGATGTGGATCGCCTGCTCGATGCCTTGGGGGTCTGCCCTGCAGTTACAACGCTTGGGGAGGCTCACTATGGCTGAGCGTTTTCAAACGGTCGACAAGGCGCAGCTTGCTCGCCGTTTCGGCGCCGCCGCTCGTCATTACGATGCCCATGCCCGCTTTCAACAGGAGGTGGGTCAGGCGTTGCTGGAATGGATGCCGAGCAGGCCGGTTGGCACTGATCTGACGGTGAGCGGGCTGGATCTGGGCTGCGGCACCGGTTTTTTCTTGCCCCAACTGGCGAACCGTTGTCACCAGCTGGTGGGGCTGGATCTTGCCCCCGGCATGCTGGCGCAGGCCGCCTTGCGTGGCAGCGGCGCCCGCCTGCTCTACGGCGATGCGGAGCAGCTTCCTTTCGCCGATAACACATTTGACTGGGTTTTCTCCAGTCTGGCGTTGCAGTGGTGCGAGTGTCCGGCCCAGGCTTTTGTCGAGCTGCTGCGGGTGGTCAAACCGGGCGGCCAGATCTTTTTCTCGACCCTCGATGAGTCGCTCTGGCAGTTGCGAGCCGCCTGGCAGCAGCTTGATGGTCGCGCCCATGTCAATCGCTTCCTCAGCCTGCCACAATTGGAGCAGGCGCTGGCTAGCGCCGGGATATCTGCTCCCGAGCTGCGTTGTATCACCTGGGATCTCGCCTATCTTGAATTGCCGCAGCTGTTGCGTGATCTCAAGGGGATTGGGGCCAATCAGGTCAATGACAATCAGGGGAGTGCCGCCCCGGCCGGTCTGAGCGGGCGCGCCAGATTGCAGCAGCTGGCGCAGGCGTATGAGGCGTTTCGCCAGCCCGATGGCAGGCTGGTCGCCAGTTATCGGGTGTGCCTCGGCAGCCTCAGCAAGCCTCGTTGAGCGCCGGGAATCGCAGTGTGTGCAGGGCAGTGTGCTACCCCCTGTCAAGGAGAGAACCGTATGAAATCATTCTTTATCACCGGCACCGATACCGATGTGGGCAAGACGCTGGTGGCGCGCACCCTGCTGCGCGAATTCAGCGCACAGGGAATCAAGTGCGCGGGTTACAAGCCGGTCTCGGCCGGATGTGCCCGCACCCCGGACGGGCTGCGCAACCTGGATGCCGTTCTGTTGCAGGAGGCGGCGAGTCTGCCGCTGCCCTATGAGGTGGTCAATCCGTTCGCCTATGAGCCGCCGATTGCGCCCCATATCGCCGCCAGCGAGGCGCGCCAGCCTATCACCATGCAGGGGTTGAGCGAGGGGCTACGCAAGATTGAACAGGCTGGGGCCGAACTGGCGGTAGTGGAAGGGGCTGGGGGCTGGTATTTGCCGCTCGATCGCAAGCATCTGCTGTCGGACTGGGTCAAGCAGGAGAACATGGCGGTGATCATGGTAGTGGGGGCCAAGTTGGGTTGCCTCAACCATGCGCTGCTCACCTTTGCCGCCATTCGCAATGATCAGTTGCCGGTGGCGGGGTGGGTAATTAATCGGCTCCATGGTTCCATGAGCCATTATCAGGAAAATCTGGACACCCTGAGGGGCTTGCTGCCAGCCCCCTTCCTCGGCGAAATTCCGTTTATAAACAATCCGCTTGAAGCCGATTTGCAGGGGCGTCTCGATATCTCGCCGCTACTTTGACGGCATATTCAGCGAACATTCATCGAATCTCCCTAGAATGTCGACATTAACATGATCAGGTGGGGATCCCGAGTGATCCCCGGTCATGTCCCTTATCTTCACAAGGAGTCTATATGAAGCGAATTATGCTATTCCTGGTGACCAACCTGGCCGTCATGCTGGTGCTGGGGGTGGTACTCAATATCCTGTTCTCGGTTCTGGGGATCAACAAGTCCAGCATTTCCGGGCTGTTGGTGTTCTGTGCCGTGTTCGGTTTTGGGGGTTCCTTTATCTCCTTGCTGATGTCCAAGTGGATGGCCAAGCGCAGCTATGGCGTCCAGGTCATCGAGCAACCCCGTAACGAGACCGAGCACTGGCTGGTGAGCACTGTGGCCCGTCAGGCCCGCGAAGCGGGTATCAAGATGCCGGAAGTGGGGATCTACGACTCTCCCGAGATGAACGCCTTTGCGACCGGTGCCCGCCGCGATGATTCGCTGGTGGCGGTCTCCTCCGGCCTGCTCTACAGCATGAGCCGTGACGAGGCGGAAGCGGTACTGGCCCACGAGGTGAGCCACGTGGCCAATGGCGACATGGTGACCCTGACCCTGATCCAGGGGGTGGTGAACACCTTCGTGATGTTCTTCGCCCGGATCGTGGCTGGCGTGATCAGCAACTTCTTCAGCTCCAACAACGAGGAAGAGAGCAGCAGTACCGGCGGTTTTGCCTACATGATCACCGTGTTCGTGCTGGAAATGCTGTTCGGTATTCTGGCCTCCATCATCGTCATGTGGTTCAGCCGTCAGCGTGAGTTCCGTGCCGATGCCGGTGCCGCCAAGCTGGCTGGTCGCGACAAGATGATTGCCGCCCTTGAGCGCCTCTCCCGCGGTGCCGAGCCGCAGCTTGAAGGCTCTATGATGGCCTTTGGCATCAACGGCAAGCGCTCCATGAGCGAGCTGTTCATGAGCCACCCGCCCATCGAGCAGCGTATCGCCGCCCTGCGTGGTTGATAGATACTGAAACTGGGGATAACCCCGAATAAAAAACGGCTGCCCAAAGGCAGCCGTTTTGCTTTGCCGTGGTCTTTAAAGCTTGAAGTGCCCCATCTCCTGGCGCAGCACCCGGGACAGCTGCTTGAGCTTGGCCGCCTCTTGCGACACATGGCGGGCGGCATCCCCCGATTGTTCGGAGAGGGAGGTGATGTTGCCGACGGTTGAGACCACCTCGTTGGCGGCGGTGGACTGCTCGCGCAGGGTGTGGCTGATCTCTCCCATCAAGCCGGTGAGGTTGGAGGCGTGGCTCTGGATGCTGGCGATCGCCTCGCCGGTCTGGTTGGCCAGCGTGACCCCGCGAGAGACGTTGTTGACCGTGTTCTCCATGCTGCGGATGGAGGCATCCGCCCCACTCTGGATTTTGCTAATCATCCCGGTGATCTGCTGGGTTGAGGCCGCCGAGCGACTGGCCAGATTGCGCACCTCGTCGGCCACCACCGCAAAGCCGCGACCCTGTTCACCGGCCCGCGCTGCCTCGATGGCCGCGTTGAGAGCCAGCAGGTTGGTCTGATCGGCGATACCGCGGATCACCCCGATGATCTCCGAAATCTGCTGGGTATGGCCGTTGAGCTCGGAGATGGTGCTGGCTGCATCCCCCACAGTGGTGGAGATATTCTCGATGCTGCCAAGCGTCTCTTTAATGACCCCTGACCCCTCCTCCAGGGTATTGGCTGAGACCTTGCTCAGCTCGTCGGCATGGGTGGCATTGTCGGAGAGGTGACTGATGCTCACCACCAGCTCCTCGATGGCGGCGGCCATGGTCTGGGTGCTGGTTTGCTGATCGGTGGCAAACTGGGCGGTCTGCTCGGCAATTTGGGCGATGCTGTCAGCAGAGTGGGACAGCTCCTCGGTGGAGTGGGAGACCTTGGCGATGATCCCCTTGAGGGTGGTCTGCATACCGCCGAGCAGGCCGATCAGGCTCTCTTTCGATCCTGGCGGCACCTTGATGGGGCGCGAGAAGTCCCCTTCCGCCATCATATGAAGATCGGTCTTGAGCTGTTCGACCGAGGTGCCCACCAGATCGAGCAGGGAGCGATAGGTGCGCCAGAGGAAGAACATCAACACCAGACCGAGGGCGATAAAGAGATAGCGCAGCATATCGGTATTGGCGATGGCGCTCTCGACTGCCTCATGGTTGCGCTGCTCCATCATCACGTAGAAGTCATCGATGGGGGACATGATGCGCCCCTTGTTCTGGTGATAGGCCTTGTCATGCATCATGGCGATGGCTTTTTGCTGGTTGGCAACCGGGTCGCCATCGCTCTGCTGCACCAGTTTGAAGGCGGCGACCTCGGTGTTGACCAGCGCATCCGAGTTGTTTTTGGCCTCGTTCAGTTTGGCGAGCTCACCGTCGGTGAAACCGGCATCTTTCATCAGGTCGATCAGGCCACGGCGAACATTGCTGTCGGAGCGGGGATTCTGGCCGTTGGCGGCGACAAAGTCCCAGTAGATACGGTTGTAGCCATCCGGCCTCGGCTGCTCGCCGTTGCGAATGGCCAGGATCCGCATGTACTGCTGCTCGTAGGCTGGATCCTTGGTGATGACATAGGTGCGCCCGAGTCGGGTCAGATCATCGGAGGATTGGCGCAGTTCGTCGGCCAGCAGGTAGGAGACATATTGTTGTCGATAACTCTCTTCCAGTTGTTTACCCGCCCAGCTGTAGGCGAAAAACACCAGTGACAGCAGGATCAGGGTGATGACGGATAGCCGCAGGTTGAGCTGAAAGGCGGGCTTGTTCTGTTCCATGGTATGGGCGTCCTTTCCCTATGGCTGAGTGTCGTATGGAGCATCGCCAAGTCAATGGCTGGCAAGGCTTTTTGCTCTGAGAGTATAGGAAGGGAAACTCACAGATGAAGGCCGTGGGGGCAAATTAAGGGCGGATCAGGTGAACAAGTGTGGATAAAGATGACCGGGGTCAATTCCCCGGTCATCTGGGTTGGCGTGAATTAATGCGGCCCGATCACCCGATCATAGGATTTCAAGGTCGGTGAGCGGCACGGCGCAGCAGGCAAGGATCTTGCCCTCGGCCCGCTCGGCGGCGGTGATGGCGGGGGCGTCTGGGTGATCCACGTCGCCCGAGATCAGCGTCTGTTTGCAACTGCCGCAGATGCCGGCGCGGCAGCTCCATGGCAGCTCTACACCTTGCTTGTTGGCCTGATCCAGCACAGTGCCCTGATTGTTGCCGGTAAAGGCTTGGGCGCCGATACGCAGTTGCACCGCCTGATGGGGGCGGGCCACCGAGAGAATGGCGCCGCCAAAACTCTCCTGTCTGATACGCGCGGCCGGAACGCCGAGGGCTGCCACTTTCGCCGCCGCATCGGCCATAAAGCCGTGGGGGCCGCAGATAAAGACCTCTTTCCCGGCCAACCTTTTGACCAGTTGCAGATGCTCATCATTGAGTCGCCCTTGCAGCCCCTGCCAGTGATTGTCCGGCTGGCTCAGGATCAGGGTGAGGGTCATCCCCTGCTGCGCCATGGCGTGCAGTTCGCTGGCGGCGGGAATGTCCGCTTCGCTGCGGCACAGGTGCATAAAGTGAACCTCTTCCAGCTCCCCGCGTAGCGCCAGGGTGCGGGCTATCGCCAGCATGGGGGTGACGCCGGAGCCTGCGGAGAGCAACAGGAGGTTGCGCTCGGACCCTAAGTGAAACTCGCCTGCGGGGTTGGCGGCCAGCAGCCGGTCGCCCACCTGCAGTTGCTGGTGCAGCCAGTGGGAGATGCGGCCACCCTCCACCTTCTTGACGCTGATGCTGTAACGCTCCGGGTGATCCGGCGTGGAGCTCAGGGTATAGCGCCGCTGGATCCGCTCGTTTTTGATATCGAGGCTGATGGGCAGATGCTGGCCCGGCAGGTAGTCGGGCAGGGGCTCGCCATCGGCGGCGTCGAACCAGAAGGTCTCCAGATCCCGCGCCAGCGGTTCGCGGGCCACGCAGACCAGCTCCCGCTTCTTCGGTGCGGCGGCGGGATAGACCACCGGACGGGTACGCTCCAGAACCTCGATCTCGCTGCCTGCCTCAATCCAGCCTTCATTCAGCGCCACCAGATTCTGGCCGAAGTAGACCTCGCCATCCTCGCCACGGCGGTAGCGGGTTAGGGTGGCCAGCGGCTCTTTCAGGGCGTTGAAACGATCGGTGCCCGCTTCCACCGTGGTCATGATGCAGCGGCTGCAGGGCTTGACCACCTTGAATTCCACCTCACCGATGCGGATGCGCACCCAGCTGTCCTCCTCGAAGGGCTGGGTATTGCTTGCCACCAGATTGGTGCGAAACTGGCTGATCTGGTGCAGCGCATCGGAGCGCAGATTGAGATCCTCAAGGGAGGCTTGGCTTATCAGCAGCAGCGGATAACCGTCGGCAAAGCTGACCCGGGTGCCGGTCTTCTCGCGAAAGCGATCAGAGGTTTCACCCAGCCAGAGCAGCTGCACCGTTTCCCCTGCCACCCGGCTCAGCCACCCATCGGCTTTGGGGTCGGTGTGCAGGGCGGTGAAACGGTCGCTCCAGACTCCGGTAGCTTGCGGGGCGCGGCTGAAGTCGACCTCTTGCAGGGTGAGGGGTTCAAAGCCCGGATAGCGCAGTTGCAAGCCCCCTTCGATGGGGGTGGCCACGATCTGTTGCAGTTGGGGGTGGGTTCGGGCGGTGATAAAGGTGCCGTCCGGTTTGACCACCATGTAGCGGCGATCCCCTGCCAGTCCCTCTTCGGTCACCCGGGCGCGAGCCAGCGGCATACCTGCAGTCGATTTGATGGGGTAGAGGTGAATGCTGTCTAGCCTGGGCATCTTCATATCCTTGTGACGCGGCGCGATCGCCTGGAAAAAGGGGAACATAACGGTTCCCCGGCGATCCGGCAATCCTTTCAAGGGGGCGGTCTATAGTTGGGAAAACAGAACAAGAGGGCATCGGGATGAAAATAAGCTGGTTGCTGGCGGGGAGCCTTTTTTGCCACGGGCTCTGGGCGCAGGAGCTGACCCTGACCACGGGAGAGTATCCCCCTTACTGCTCCGAGACGCTGAAATATCAGGGGCTTATCCCTCATGTGGTGAGCGAGGCATTCAAGAGTGAGGGGGTGAGCGTCAAGTTTCAGTTTCTATCCTGGAAACGGGCCTTTCGCTTGTCGGAGGAGGGAGTGGTGGATGGCACTGTCCACTGGTATGAGTCGAACGAGCGGCGCAAAACCCATCTCTACAGCGATCCCATCCTGAGCGAGACCTACGTCTGGTTCTATCTCAAGTCAGCTCCGCTGGAATGGCGTGGCTATCAGGATTTGGCGGATCGCAAGTTGGCTGCGGTCAGTGGCTATACCTACAATGCAGATTTTTTTGCAGCCATCGCGCAGGTGCCGTTGCAGGTGCAGTTTGTCACCCGGCTGCGCCAGAGCTTTGATCTGCTGCTCTCCGGCCGCGCCGACCTGACCCTGGAGAACATCGATGTCGGCTACTACTCCCTGCGTCAGTTCTACCCGGCCAGTACGGTCGAGCTCTTTGCAACCCATTCAAAACCCGTGATGAAAGTTGAAGGTCACCTGTTGATCAGCCGAAAGCGCGCCAATGCTGACGAACTGATCAAAACCTTCAATCGGGGGCTCGCCAAACTGAAAGCCAGCGGTCAGCTGGAGAAGATGTTACTTGAGTCACGTTCTGGTCTCTATGAACCATAAAGTGCAACATTTTTTGATCCTGATTCGCTAATCAGTACAAAAAAGCGGCCATTATCGACTCAGTTCCCAGTTTCTAACGCTTTCGCTTCTTCCCCATCCGGCCACCGTCCGCTTCGGCTACACGGTATCAAGCGCCATCGGGTGGGGCCTGTCACACAAAAAGAAGAAAGCAATGTATGAGCAAACAACTGGACATGACCCCATTGCCGGATCTCTCCCTGAAAACGGGAACAGGCCCGGTGCGTACTCGGCTACCCGTCTGGCGGCCGGCCCTGCCACCCTGCAATCACGCCTGCCCGGCCGGAGAAAATATCCAGGCCTGGCTCTCTTTGGCGCAGGCCGGCCGTTTTGAGGCGGCCTGGCAGACCCTGATCGAAGAGAACCCCTTGCCCGCCATTCATGGCCGGGTCTGCTATCACCCCTGCGAGAGCGCCTGCAACCGCGGTCAGGTGGATGAATCCGTCTCTATCCATGCCATCGAGCGTTTCCTCGGCGACGAGGCGCTGGCCCGTGGTTGGCAGCCCGCAAACCCTGCCCCTGCCAGCGGCAAGAAGGTGCTGGTCATAGGCGCCGGTCCCTCCGGCCTCTCCTGCGCCTGGCACCTCAACCGGCTCGGCCATCAGGTGGAGATCCGCGAAGCGGGGCCGCTTGCCGGCGGCATGCTGCGCTTTGGTATTCCCGCCTACCGCTTGCCCCGCGATGTGCTGGATCGGGAGGTGGCCCGCATCGTGGCGGCCGGGGTGACCCTGACCCTCAACCACAAGGTGGAGGATGTGCTGCGCGAGCGCGATGAGGGGGGCTTTGACGCCGTCTTTATGGCCATCGGCGCCCATCTGGCCAAGCGGGTCGATATTCCGGCCCGGGAAGCGGGCAAGATCCTCGATGCGGTGAGTTTCCTCGAACAGGCCAGTCTGGCCGAAGAGCAGGGCTTGCCACCCCCCAAACTGGGACGGCGGGTGGCCATCTACGGCGGCGGCAACACCGCCATGGATGCTGCCCGTACCGCTCGTCGCCTCGGTGTGGAAGAGGCGATGATCATCTACCGCCGTGACCGGGACCATATGCCGGCTCACGCCTTTGAAGCCGACGAGGCCGAGGAGGAGGGGATCAAGATCAACTGGCTGCGCAGCATCCGCCAGCTCGACAACACCAACATCGAGGTGGAGGTGATGGCGCTGGATACCGAGGGCAAGCCGGTGCCCACCGGCAAGTTTGAAACCCTCGAAGCAGACTCCCTTATTCTGGCGCTCGGTCAGGAGGTCGACCTCTCGGTGCTGGAGAGCATTCCCGGCGTGCGGGTCAACAAGGAGGGAGTGGTGCAGGTGGCTGGCAACCTGATGACGGATGTGCCGGGTCTGTTTGCGGGCGGCGACATGGTGCCCTCCGAGCGCACCGTCACCATCGCCACCGGCCATGGCAAGAAGGCGGCGCGCCATATGGATGCCTGGCTGCGCGGTCGCCACTACCAAAAGATGGTCTCCTACCCGCTGGTGGGGCCAGAGCAGTTGCAACTCTGGTTCCAGACCCACGCCCCGGCCAGCAGTCAGCCGGTCAAACCGGCATGGGCGCGGGATGACTTTGGCGAGATCATCGGCGGGCTGGATGAGGTGGCCGCCCGCTACGAGGCGGCGCGCTGCTACTCCTGCGGCAACTGCTTCGAGTGCGACGGCTGCTATGGCAGCTGCCCCGAGCAGGCCATCGCCAAGCTGGGGCCGGGCAAGGGCTATCAGGTGGATGCCGAGCGCTGCACCGGCTGCGGTGCCTGTCACGACCAGTGCCCTTGTCACGCCATCGAGCTGCGCCAACCGGAGGAGTCCCAATGAAACATGAACTGATCATGGTCGACGGCAACGAAGCCGCGGCCCGGGTGGCCTACCAGCTGAGCGAAGTGTGTGCCATCTACCCCATTACCCCGAGCTCGACCATGGCCGAACTGGCCGATGCCTGGGCGGCGGAGGGGCAGACCAACCTGTGGGGCAACATTCCCACAGTGGTGGAGATGCAAAGCGAAGGGGGGGCGGCAGGCACGGTACACGGCGCCCTGCAGGCGGGGGCGCTCGCCACCACCTTCACCGCCAGTCAGGGGCTGATGCTGATGCTGCCCAACATGTACAAGATCGCCGGTGAACTGACCTCGGCGGTGTTCCATGTGGCGGCCCGTTCGCTGGCAGCGCAGGGGCTGTCGATTTTTGGCGACCATCAGGATGTGATGGCGGCGCGCAGCACCGGCTTTGCCATGCTTGCCTCCGGCTCGGTGCAGGAGGCGCAGGATCTGGCCTTGGTCGCTCACAGCGTCCCCCTGCAGTGCCGGGTGCCCTTTATCCACTTTTTCGACGGCTTTCGCACCTCCCACGAGGTGAACAAGATCACCGCGCTGCATCGGGATGAAATTCGCGCTCTTATCGACAACGATTGGGTGCGCGCCCACCGTGCGCGGGCCCTCAACCCGGATCATCCGGTGATGCGTGGCACCGCCCAGAACCCGGATACCTATTTCCAATCCCGCGAGAGCGTCAACCCCTTCTACGAAGCGGTACCGGCGCGGGTGCAGCAATGCATGGACAATCTCGGCGAGCTGACCGGCCGCCACTACCGGCTGGTGGAGTACCACGGCGCGCCCGATGCCACCGACGTCATCGTGCTGATGGGCTCGGGGGCGGCTACTGCCCGTACCACTGTGGATTGGCTCAATCGGCAGGATCGAAAGACCGGGGTACTGGTCATTCGCCTCTATCGCCCCTTCCCGGTACAGGCGCTGCTCGATGCGCTGCCGCAGAGCGTGCGGCGCATGGCGGTGCTGGATCGCACCAAGGAGCCGGGGGCGGGCGGTGAGCCGCTGCTGCTGGATGTGCAGAGCGCCCTTATCGACGGTTTGCAGCGCGGCCTTATCAAGCGGCTGCCCTGGCTCAGTGGCGGCCGTTACGGCCTCTCGTCCAAAGAGTTCACCCCCGCCATGTGCGCGGCGGTGTTCGAGGAGTTGGCATCCGATGCGCCGCGCCCCCGCTTTACCGTGGGGATTGTCGATGACGTGTCGGGCCTCAGTCTGGCATGGCATCCCATCGGTGATCTTGAGCCTGCCAGCCGGGTGCGGGCGCTCTTCTTCGGTCTCGGCGCCGACGGCACGGTTGGTGCCAACAAGAACAGCATCAAGATCATCGGCGAGCTGGAGGGCTTCCACGCCCAAGGCTACTTCGTCTATGACTCCAAGAAGTCGGGCTCGCGCACCGTCTCCCACCTGCGCTTTGGCCCCGAGCCCATCGACGCCCCCTGGCTTATCGAGCAGGCGAGCTTTATCGGCTGCCACCAGTGGGGTTTTGTCGAGTCGGTAGACTTGCTGGAGCACGCCGCGGAAGGGGCGACCCTGCTGCTCAATGCCCCCTACGAGGCTGAACGAGTCTGGGCTGAGCTGCCCGAGCGGCTGCGCGCCCGTATTCGCGCCCTCAATATCCAGCTCTACTGCATCGATGGGGATCGGGTGGCCGAGCAAAACGGCATGGGCAATCGCATCAACACCATTATGCAGACCTGCTTCTTCGCGCTGGCAGGGGTGTTGCCACGGGATGAGGCCATTGCGCTGATCAAGGAGAGCATCGAGAAGAGTTATGCCCGCAAGGGACCCGAGGTGGTCGAGCGTAACTTCGCGGCGGTGGACGATACCCTGGCTCACCTCTGCAAGGTGGTGATCCCGGCCGGTGACGAGCAGATCAGCGACTATCCGTTGCCACTGGCACCGGGTGGCAGCGAGTTTGTCCAGCGGGTCACTGGCGAGATGCTGGCGGGGCGCGGCGATCTGATCCCCGTCTCCATGTTGCCGGTGGATGGCACTTACCCCACTGCCACCAGCCGCTTCGAGAAGCGGGATATCGCCCGCGAGATCCCGATCTGGCACTCCGATATCTGCATCCAGTGCGGCAACTGCGTCTTTGTCTGCCCCCACGCGGCGCTGCGGGCCAAGTTCTACCATCAGGACTGGCTGGCGACCGCCCCCGAGGCAGCGCAGTCGGTGCCCGTCACCGCCAAGGGCTTCCCCGACAGCCGCTACACCTTGCAGCTCTATCCGGAGGATTGCACCGGCTGCGGCCAGTGCGTGCAGGCCTGTCCGGTGCGGGTCGGAGCGGATGAGAGTCATGAGGGCGAGCGCGCCATCGCCATGATGGACAAGGCGCCGCATCTCGCTGGCCAGAAACAGGCGCTGCGCTGGTTCGAGAGCCTGCCCTGGCCTGCTCGCGAGCGGGTGGACTTCTCCACGGTGCGCGGTGCCCAGTTCCTCGAACCCCTGTTCGAGTTCTCCGGTGCCTGCGCCGGTTGTGGCGAGACACCTTATCTCAAGCTGCTGACCCAGCTGTTTGGCGATCGCATGCTAGTGGCCAACGCCACCGGTTGCTCCTCCATTTATGGCGGCAACCTGCCGACCACACCGTGGGCCAAGAACGGCGAAGGGAAGGGGCCCGCCTGGTCCAACTCCCTCTTTGAGGACAACGCCGAGTTCGGCTTTGGTTTTCGTCTCACCGCCGATCAGCATCACGGTCAGGCGGTGGCGGCCCTCGAAGCGATGAAGGGAGAGCTGGGCGCAGAGCTGGTCGATACCCTGATTAGCGCCCCACAGCGGCTGGAGTCGGAGATCCGCGCCCAGCGCACCCGGGTCGCGCAAGTGCGCGAGCGGCTGGAAGAGGTGAAATCCGGCAAGGCCCGCGAGCTGCTGTCGCTCATCGATCAGCTGGTGCGCCGTTCGGTCTGGATCATCGGCGGCGATGGCTGGGCTTATGACATCGGTTCATCGGGGCTCGATCATGTGCTCGCCTCCGGGCGCGATGTGAACGTGCTGGTGATGGATACCGAGGTCTACTCCAACACCGGCGGCCAGATGTCGAAATCGACCCCGCTCGGTGCCGTCGCCAAATTCGCGGCGGGGGGCAAGACGCTGGCCAAGAAGGATGTAGCGTTGCAGGCCATCTCCTACGGCAACGTCTATGTGGCCCGCATCGCCTTTGGTGCCAATCCGCAGCAGGCGCTGCAGGCCTTGCGTGAGGCCGAAGCCTATCCGGGCCCGTCGCTTATCATCGCCTACAGCCACTGTATCGCCCACGGCATCGATATGGAGTTTGGCCTGACCCAGCAAAAACGCGCGGTGGCCTCCGGTCACTGGCCGCTGATGCGCTACAACCCGGTATTGCGCAGTGCGGGGCAGAACCCCTTCAGCCTCGACAGCCTGCGCCCCACCATTCCCCTTGCTGAATACCGGCAGGAGGAGACCCGTTATCGGGTGCTGGCCCAGAGCCATCCGGAGGAGGCCGAACGGCTGATGCAGGTGGCGCAAAAAGTGGCGTGGCAGAAGTGGGCCACCTACGAGGAGATGGCCACCCGCGAAGCCAGCCATTTCCATCCGCCGGTGTGAGGATGGGTGAGCAAAATATAACCAAGCGGGCCATTGGCCCGCTTTTTTAAATAGACATGATTAGGGTACAATTGAGGTACGGTATTAATATTTTTGTCTGCAAGTCGGATTTATGTGGAAGCATATCCTCGATATTATTGATGTAGTGGAAACTATGGCTCAAAAAATATAGAGTGTGATTTGTAAGGCTAGAGGGTTGTTAAAGGGTTTTATTGTTCATGTGACAACTAATTTAATAGAAGGGAATGAATGGATAAGCCAGTAGATAATAGTAGTGGTTATGTTTACATTTTAGAGGTGAAAGACATAAATTTACCTGTATGTAAAATTGGTATGACGACAAGAACACCATATGAGAGGTGTAATGAAATAAATAGCGGTGCTACGGGGGACTTTATATGGGTGGTAGCCTATTCCATAGTCGTGGATAAATGCAAGGAATTTGAATCTCTAGTTCATTCGAAACTAGCTCCATTACGCCAAAAAGGACGCGAGTTTTTTAACTTAAGTGCTGATGATGCGCATGTTGCAATAATTTCTATTCTTGAAAATCAAACAAACATAAAAAGAGTGCGTGTTCCAGAGGGAATTGATTCCAGCCTTGATGCAGAGTCAGATAATAGAGGGGGGAAACGTAAGTATCATTTTCAGCGAATTGATTCACGATACGTAGAGCTTCTCCAGATTTTTTCATCATGCCTCAATGTAAAAGGTAGGCCTTTTGGACAATTAAATCGACCAATATTTGGCATGAGTGATGGACGAGAAGGAGTCCAATGGAATATTTCTGTAGATACGGAAACTGGTAAAGTAAGAATAGGTGTTAATCTAGAAGGTAGTGCAAAGACTGGGCGGTGGCTAATTACTCCATTCATATTGAATAATCCTGATATAGAAAAATTAAAGTCAAAAATAGAAAGTTCAAATGATATTGTTATTCGATTTTCACGTGATGCTTGGCAAGGAGCCTCAAGATTAAATATTAGGGAGAGGTTTTTAGGGGGCCGTGAATATCTATTGTCAGAACTTAATCGGAAAATATGGGGTTCGATTTTAGACGAAGCTTTAACTTGTCTTGATGAAAATAAAAGTTTTCGTGGTAGGAAAAGAAACTATCCCGTAACACTAGAGTCAGATGGTCGAAAGCTAAAAAAAGATATATCCCCGCATTTAACGATTTGGGCATTTTTAAGTATCGATGGCAACATTGAGGATAACATAAAAAGGAAAATTTCAGAACTACAACACGTATATGATTGGGTACTGGAAGCAATTTATGCTAATAAAGCAATATAATAATATTCATATATGCGTGTATATAAACTCTATTTTGTACTAAATAATTTTGTCGTAATATATTCTCATGAATATATGTTCTACTTTCGTTAGATAGATAAGAAGGCGACCATGACAGAGCAAGATGTAGCCGGGACGATCGGCATTCTGGGGGCGGGTTGGCTCGGGCTGCCGCTGGCGCGGGCCCTGCTGGCGGCAGGCAAGCAGGTGGTGGTGACGGTCAGCAGCGCCGAGAAGGCGGCCCGTCTGCAGGGGGAGGGGATCAACGCCCATCCGCTGACCATCTCTGCCAATATGGGCTCTGCCGAGATGCCCGTTGCTGATCAAAACGCGCCGTGGCCCATCCCCTGCGAATCGTTGGTTATCTGCGTACCGCCGAGTAAGACCGATGACTACCCGCAGGCGGTGGCAAAGGCCTGCGCGTTGGCCAAAGCGAGTGGCACCCGGCGGGTGCTGTTTGTCAGTGCCACCTCGGTATGGGGGGCGGGTCAAGAAGAGGGTGAGCAGCCCAAACCGCGCCATGCCCGTGGCGAGCGGATGCTGGCGGCGGAGCAGGCGGTGCTGGCAGCCGGTTTCGAGACGGTGATGATAGTGCGCCCCTCCGGCCTTTATGGCCCGGATCGCCATCCCGGCCGTTTCCTTGCGGGCAAGACTCTCGATGGCGGCGCCCAGTCGGTCAATCTGGTCCATCTGGACGATGTGGTGGCGGCTTGCATCTTGCTGCTGGAGCGGGGCAAGGACGGGGATGTCTTCAACCTGAGCGCGCCGGTGCATCCGCGCCGCGAGCAGTTCTACCCCTTTGCGGCGCGTCAGCAGGGATTGCCCGTGCCGGTCTTTATCGAGCCTGCCGGTGAATTTCAGCCCATCGACGGTCAGCTGATTTGCCAGCAGATGGGATTCAACTATCGCTGGCCCGATCCGGCCCACTGGTTTGCCGAGCTCGCCGCCTCGGGCAATTGAGGTTTGCCAAGGGGGTGATCGCCCCCTATCATGCCGCCATCCATGAGAGAGAGGCGGTAATGATGGTAGATACAAAACGTCACCCCGATGGGGAGTTGTTGCTGAGAACCCTGGCAATGCCAGCCGATACCAACCCCAATGGCGACATCTTTGGTGGCTGGATCATGTCCCAGATGGATATAGGTGGGGGCATTATGGCCAAGGAGCTGGCAAAAGGACGTATTTGTACCGTATCCGTCGAAGGCATGACCTTTCACAGTCCGGTCAAGGTGGGCGATGTGGTCTGCTGCTACGGCCGCTGCATGAAGATCGGCCGCAGCTCCATGAAGCTCAAGCTGGAGGTGTGGGTCAAACCGGT
Organism: Aeromonas sp. 6P; assembly: GCF_051919525.1. Lineage (NCBI taxonomy): Bacteria > Pseudomonadati > Pseudomonadota > Gammaproteobacteria > Aeromonadales > Aeromonadaceae > Aeromonas > Aeromonas sp. 6P. The sequence goes on from NZ_JBQBEO010000002.1 coordinate 1,525,885, forward strand.
ACTGCGGGAAAACGATGCCCAGCGCTACTGCGTGACCGAGGGGATCTTCACCTATGTCGCCATCGACGAACAGGGCAAATCCCGCCCGGTTCCGGTGAGTGCCTGATTAAATCAGCCGGGCATTGATGATGGATATTTCCTGCTCAAGCCCGGTTTTTTGCCGTATCATGCGTTCCAGCATCTCTTCCGAGCCCACATATTGCAGGGTGTCGAACAGGCAGAGATCGCATTGAGGGTCCCGTCTTATCTGATAGACGGTGGCCAGCTCCACTTGATGACAATTTCCTTGTTGATCATAAAACGTCACGTTGTACCGAAGTTCTTTCGCCATGAGACAGCGTCCTTCTGGTTGGGTGGAACAGGGACTATCAGCTTAGTCGGCGTGGATGACGTTTGTGATGGTCGCAACAAAAAGCAAAGGCGGGCGGTTGTTAGCCAATGAAAAATAGTTATCGCATTCTTGGCACCTCCCTGCTGACCCTGGGGTTGGTAGGCTGTTTTGATGTGCCGGATCAGAACCATCTGGTCACAGCTCAAGGGATTGTGCCGGGACTCGACTGCCAGCGTCCGCCGCTGGTAGCGTTGGCGACCACGGCGTTGCCCCGTGAATTTGGGGTGACGGTGTGGAATCTCTACAAGGGCCAGCGCAAGAACTGGCGTGAAGGGATGGACAGTTATGCCAAGGGGCAGGATCTGGTGCTGCTGCAAGAGTCGGCCACCCGTCCCGATATGCTCGACTGGCTGCGCGCCGGTGATTTCCAGTGGCAACAGCTGCAAGCCTTCACTCAGGGCGGCGTGTCGTTCGGGGTGATGACGGTGGCCAAGACCCCGCAGGCGTTCGTCTGTGGCGTGCGCTCCCCCGAGCCATTGCTGCGTATCCCCAAATCCGGGCTGGTGAGCCTCTATCCGCTGCAGGGCGATCCTGATGGCGTCATGGTCATCAATATCCATGCGGTCAATTTCGAGCTTGGGATGGCCACCTTCCGCGAGCAGCTCAACGATTTGACTGCCTTGGTGCGCCGCCATCAGGGGCCGGTGATCCTGGCCGGTGATTTCAATACCTGGAGCGACAAACGTCAGTTCTGGTTAAGCAAATTGGTGGACGAGCTGGGTCTGCAAGAGGCCGTGCCGGTGCCTGACTTGCGCCGCACCGCCTTCGGTCGCCCGCTGGATCACCTCTACTACCGCAATCTGGATTTGGTCGAGGTGAGTTCACCGGCGACCGACAGTTCGGATCACAACCCCATCATTGCGCGCTTTGCCGCCCAGTCGGTGACCCCCTGATCGGGGATGATGTGCGCGTGTTGCCCATAAAAAAATCCGGCGCCTGATAGCGCCGGATTTTTTTATACGATCTGGTGGTCAACCCGCTCGGGATGACCCGCTGGCATTACTGGTAGAGACCCAGATTCGCTTTGGCGTAGGCTTCGAAATCGGTGCAGCCACCGATATGCTGCTCATCCAGGAAGATCTGCGGCACGGTATTGACCGGCTTGCCGGCGCTCTTGGCCAGATCTTCTTTGGTGATGCCTTCGGCATGGATATCCACGTAGCGGAATTTGAAGTCATCGCGCTGTTCGGTCAGCTGCTCGGCGATCTGTACGGCACGGACACAGTAGGGGCAACCCGGGCGACCAAAAATCACTGCAAACATATTTTCTCTCCGTTTTTTAAGCCGTTTATGTATGGCCGTTGATATGAGGCAGGCAACAGCATAGCCCTGCCTCGTGGCGACTTGAAGCCGAAATTATCGATACCCTGATTCGAGCGGGCCTATTGGCTCAGCTCTCATCGGCGATATGGATCGGCTGCTGCTGATAGATGCTCTCCAGCACCCCCTTCTCGAACACCGTCCAGGGCCACGGCGCCTTGCTGGCACGGTAGCGCTCATGGGTGGCCGGATCTTGGGACAGGCCGCGCTGGAACATCACGAACGCCTTGCGCTGGCCGCCTGCCGTGTCGATAAAGCCCACCAGATTGGAGGTGCCGGTGATGGTGCCGGTCTTGGCGTGCACCTTGTTCTTCATCATGGGGGCGGTGACGCTGCGGCGCCACGCCAGGGTACCATCCACCTGGGAACTCGGCAGCAGCTTGATCAGGCCAAGCTCGGCATCATTCTTCTGGATGAAGTTCAGCACCGACATCATCTGACGGGCGCTGATGAGATTGTGAGCGGAGAGACCGGAGCCGTCAGCCAGAGTGGCATTGCCCAGATCGATGCCGTTCTTGGTCAGAATGGCGCGCACCGCCATGGTGCCGCTGCGATAGCTGCCCGGCTTGTTGTAGTAGTGACGACCCACGGTTTTGAGGAAGGTATCGGCGTAGAGGTTGTCCGATTTCTTCAGCATCTTGGCGAGCATCACCGGCAGGGAGACCGAGTAGTGGGTGCCGAGGGTCTCTGCTCCTTCAGGGGCCTTGTGGGTGACCCGCAGCAGGCCATCATGCTTGATGCCGGCGCGGTTCATCGCCCAGCGGATGTTGTCCCAGCCCCAGGCTTCCACGTCGTGGATGGCGAAGCGCAGACCCTGCGGATCCTTGTTCGGGGTGATGCAGCCCTTGAGTTCGTAGAAGTTGCCCTTGGCCATGTCCACTTCCAGTGCACAGAACTGGCGCGCCATGTCGGCGTAGCTCATCACTTCCACGTTGTCGGCACCGATGCCGATGGGCACGCCGGTAGCTACATTGCCCACCGCCGGTTTGCCAATCTGGGTGGCAGTGATGGTGCCGTAGGCGCAGTTCTTGTCGATGATGACCGAGGAGACGGGAGCGGCGAAGCAGAGGGTCTGATCCCCCCACGACCAGCCGTTGCCGCGCTCGTAGCCGTTGTAGGCGCCGGTGTTGACGTAGACATTCCCCTTGATGCTGGTGACGCCGAGCTGCTTGAACAGCGCCAGCAGATCCATGCGGGAGAGGGTGGGGTCGCCGACGAAGTTGATCCAGATATCGCCGTTGATGGTGTCACCCTGTTTGGCTCCGGGTTGGGCCTGAATGTCGGTGGCGAAGCGGAAATCTGCACCCAGCTCGAGGCGGGCCGCCAGCGCGGTGAGCACCTTCATGGTGGAGGCGGGGGCGATCATCTGATCCGCATGGCGGGCGAACTCGACGCCGTTATTGCCCTGCACCATGATGGCGTACTGGCCACCCTGAGGGGGCGTCAGCGGGGCGGCATGAGCCGCCAGAGAAGAAAAGAGAGCACAAAAACCAATCAACAGCCGCTGCATAACATCCTCTAACGTGACGAAGGGCCCGGCAGTGGTGCCGACCCTGATAATTCAACCAGCCGATGCGGGATCGACGGGATAACGCAATTCATGCCATGTATGCCGGTCGCCATCATGCCAGCGAGTTGGCGGTACGATAGCGACCCTCATAATCAAAAATTTTCTCTTTTATCTGCCAGAAGCGACCCGATTTGCGGGCGATGACAAAATCCGGATGACGGAACTGGCTTTGCGCGGCCAGCACGCTCGCCAGGGTGGCAAATTCGGGCTCCAGCCCCGGGGCGGGCCAATGATGACGCACAAAGTGCTGTTGAAACAAGCGCCGTGCGCCCGGGGAGTGAAATCCGAAGTATTCACTGAGGGTCAGCCCATCCTCATCGTGGTAGGTCACCTCCAGCCGCTCCCCCTGTTTGCCGCGTCCTGCGGTGAGGGTTAGCCCCGCACAGCGGATCACCATGCAATCCTTGAGATTGAGCGCCTCTTTGAGCTTGTCGTCAGGGTCCACCAGCAGCTGATCGCAGCTCTGGCAGCGGCGGGCGGCGATGTCATTCTCCGCACCGCAGCCGGGGCAGATCTTGGCGCGAAAGCGGTAGTCACACTCTTCGCGGTTGCCCTCGTCATCTTCAAACAGTCCCTGACAGCGGCGGCCGTAGTGCTCGATCACCTTGCCATCCTCGTCGGTCTTGCCCCAGAAGGTGTTGGCAAAACCGCAGGCGGGGCAGGGCACCTGCACCGGCTCGGTACCGGCGTGGGGGCGGGGCTCCCCCACTTCGGGGGCAAACAGGTTGAAGTTGTTGCCCGCATAGTCGAGCACCAGACAATCGCTCTTGCCCGGCGAGAGACGCAGGCCCCGCCCGACGATCTGCTGGTAGAGGGAGACCGACTCAGTGGGCCTGAGCATCACGATAAGATCGACATGGGGGGCATCAAAGCCGGTGGTGAGCACCGCCACGTTGACCAGGAACTTGAGCTCGCGCGCCTTGAAGGCGCTGATAAGGGCATCGCGCTCCGGTCCAGGTGTCTCGCCGGTGATAAGGGCTGCCTGCTCCCCTCTGGCGCCCAGCAGGCCGTGAATTTCGCGGGCGTGTTCGACGGTGGCGGCGAAGATCATCACCCCTTGCCGGTCGGCGGCATACTCCAGCACCTGACTCAGGATATGGGGGGTGACCCGCTGCTGGCGTTTGAGCTCGCCGTTGAGATCCGCCTCGCTGAAGAGGCCGTTCTCCCGCGCCACCAGCTTGCTGAAGTCGTAGTGGACTATGGGAGCATCCACCATGCGCGGCGGCGTCAGGTAGCCGTTTTTGACCATAAAACGCAGGGGCAGCTCGAACACGCAGTCGCCGAACAGCCGCTCGCCGTGGCTCTTGACCATGCCGTGGTAGTGGCGCCGGTAGATCCAGCCCAGCCCGAGCCGATAGGGGGTCGCGGTGAGGCCGAGGATCTTGAGGGCCGGATTGGCGGCCTTGAGGTGGTCGATCACCTGATGGTACTGGCTGTCGTCATCGAGCGAGACTCGATGGCACTCGTCGATGATGAGCAGCGAAAACGCCCCGTCGAAGGCGGCCAGATTGCGCGCTACCGACTGCACCGAGCCAAATACCACCTGGGCGCTTGCCTCCTTGCGATCCAGACCGGCGGCGAAGATGTCGGCCTTGAGCCCCCACGCCTCGTACTTGGCGTGGTTCTGCTCCACCAGCTCCTTGACGTGGGCCAGCACCAGTACCCGACCACGCGCCTTGCGGGCCAGCTCGGCAATCACCAGACTCTTGCCAGCACCGGTTGGCAGCACCACCACGGCGGGATCCGGGTGTTTGCGAAAGTGGCTGATCACGGCGTTGACGGCGTCGGTCTGATAGGGTCTGAGGACGAACATGCAGGCTTGGGTATGTCGATGTGGGGTGGTGCAAGATGGCGCCATTATAGGGTGCTTGCCGTCACAAAAACAGCGGGCCGGCATGATGCCGGCCCGCAGGGTGCCTGGGTGCTGATCAATGGAACGGGAAGATGTAGTTCATCCAGCTTGCCATGCGCAGCAGTACCTTGCGCATCACAGAGACGTGGTGGAAGTACTCGGTATAGACGGCGGCCTGTCCGCTGGCACCGGCAATCACCTGATACTTGGCCCACTCGGGGTCGGTGATGGAGATGAGCACCGGCATGCGGCCCGGGCGGATAGCGCTGATCTGATCCAGCAGCATGGCGTTGGCCTGCACGTTGCCGGCGGCAATGGCCGGGATCACGGCGGTCACCTTGCCCTTGAAGATCTTGCCGGGGATACCGTCGATCACCACTTCGGCCTCGTCACCCACCGCCAGACGCTGCATGCTGTTCTGCCAGAACCAGCCGACATAGGCGGTCTCATCCTTGTGGATGAAGGTCATCACCGGACGATACATGAAGGGGGTGGCGATCATGCCGGGACGCAGGGCGAGCTGCACCACATGGCCATCGCTTGGGGCATAGACCACGGTCTGGGCCAGCTGGTATTTGGCTTCATCGAGCTGGGCCTGCAGATCTTCCAGCATGGCGCGTTGCTGATCCATCTGGGCGGCGATCTCGTCCACGCTCGCCTGGGTTACGTCGAGGTCGCGCTGCTTGCCGACGCCACGGCGCATCAGGTCGCTGGCGCGATCCCGATCCAGCTTGGCGGAGCGCAGTCTGGCATCGATCGACTTGAGTTGATCCTTGTTGGCATCGAGCCGTGCAGTCAGGCTTTCCACCTTCAGCTTGAAGGGCTCATCATCAAGGCGAAACAGCACGTCACCCTTTTTCACCGGCTGGTTGGCTTGTACCGGCACCTCGACCACCCGGCCCTTGACCAGCGGCACAATGGGGGTTGAGAGGTAGTAGTTGCGCGCCATCTCGGAGTAGGGGTGGTTGTAGTTCATCAGCATGATGAGGGTGCCGATGAGCACCACACCACCCAGCGCGGCAGTCGGAACAGTCCACTTGTTGAGCGGGATGCGGAAGATTTTGAAAATGGCTACACAGAGTGCCGTATAGGTCAGGATCAGTAGCAGGTCCATGATTTATCCCTGTTGCTCTTGCTGTTCGATATGGTTGAGACGGCCCTTCAGTTCAGCCAGCTCTTCTCTGAGGGCCGCGATATCATCTTCATCTTTTTGCAGGCGCTGGTTAAAGCCCCAGCCGCGATCGGGGCGATAGATGGTTGCCCAGATCCAGAGGAAGGGCCACAACACATGCAGGGTGAAGAGACTGACCCAGCCGGCAACATGGATGGCATCCTGATGGGGATGATTCCGATGTTTGGCGATTTCGTAAGGAATATCGTGGATCACGATGATTCCGTAGAAGATGACCAGCGCGACAAAGACGAGCAGGCCAAGGGCAAAGTAATCAAGGAACATGTATAACCTCCACTGGCTTTAAGCACAGCTTTATCATTGATTCATATATTCGGGAAAGCAATTGAAAATCACATATTTATCGTCAGGCCGCACGGAATCTTAAGGGCTTGTGCTGTATAGGAGCTTAAGGGAATAACGAGTTGTTTTATTGGTTTTTTTATCAATTTAAAAGGGGCCTTTTGGCCCCTTTTTTACCACCTCAAGTCAGACATCACCCTTCACTGGGATTGCTAACCAGTGGTTGGCGGAACTTCATCAGGAAGGCCACGGTAATGGCCGCCGTTGCAGCCAAGCCGATGATGGTGGAGGTCCCCATCTCCAGCCCGAACCCGATGGGGGCGTTGGCCAGATAGGTGATCACCACAGCGGTCATGAACATGGCGGGAATGGTGCAGATCCAGTGCAGCTTGCCCTCTTTGATGAGGTAGGCAGCCGCAGCCCACAACATGATGACGGCGGTGGTCTGGTTGGCCCAGCCGAAGTAGCGCCAGATCACCCCGAATTCAGCCTTGGAGATGATGAAGCCAAGGATAAACATGGGGATGGCGATCAGCAGACGCTTGGCCAGCGGCTTCTGGGTCATCTTCAGGAAGTCCGCCACGATCAGGCGAGCACTGCGAAACGCGGTGTCACCAGAGGTGATGGGCAGGATCACCACGCCGAGGATGGCCAGAATGCCGCCGACTGTGCCGAGCAGGCTGGTGGAGACTTCGTGTACCACGGCTGCCGGGCCGCCGTTGGCCATGGTAGCGTTGAGCGCTTCGGTGCTGTCGTAGAAGGAGAGACCCAGGGTGCACCAGATAAGGGCGATGATCCCTTCACCGATCATTGCGCCGTAGAAGATGAAGCGGCCGGATTTTTCGTTCTGCATGCAGCGCGCCATCAGCGGTGACTGGGTGGCGTGGAAGCCTGATACCGCGCCACAGGCGATGGTGATGAACAGCAGCGGCCACAGCGGCAGTTCGGTCGGGTGCAGGTTGGAGAAGTCCATCCCGGTGTTGTAGAAGCCTTTGCCGGAGACGATCAGGCCAACGATGAGGCCGACCGACATGAAGACCAGCAGGGCGCCGAAGATGGGATAGAAGCGACCGATGATCTTGTCGATGGGGACTATGGTCGCGAGGATGTAGTAGGCAAAAATTGCCACGATCCAGTAGACCAGATCGGTGGAGGTGAGGTTGGCCAAGAGGCCTGCCGGGCTCAGCACGAATACCACGCCCACCAGCATCAGCAGCACCACGGCAAACAGGTTCATGAAGTGCTTGGCGGCGGTGCCCAGATGCTCACCGACCACGGTTGGCACCGAGGCCCCCTTGGCGCGTACAGACAGCATGCCGGAGAAGTAGTCATGTACCGCACCGGCGAAGATGCAGCCAAAGACGATCCAGAGCATGGCGACCGGGCCGTAGAGGGCACCCAGGATGGGGCCGAAGATGGGGCCGACACCTGCGATGTTGAGCAGTTGAACCAGATAGACTTTCTTGTCCGACATGGGGACATAGTCCACCCCGTCAGCCATGGTGATGGCGGGGGTTTTCAGCTCGGGTTTCGGGCTGAATATCCGTTCGATGAATTTGCCGTATATGAAGTAGCCGGCCACAAGTAAGCCGACACAGAGGAAGAACCAGATCATTGCTACGCTCCTGCATTGTTATTTTTTAGTGTGCAGAGCGAGTCTAAAACGGTTGCGCCTGACTGGCAGGTGAAACTCCCCGAGCGGCGCTTTGGCGCGCCGAGCGGTCGGCGGCTGTGATCAGGCGCACACTCCGCGGTTCAGTCCAGCCCCAGCTGATCTTTGAGCTCCTTGAGATAGCGACGGCTGACCGGCACCCGGGCGCCGCTCGGGGTGACAATCTCTGCCAGCTGGTTATCCAGCAGCCGGATCTCGAAGATGGCGTTGGGGGAGACCAGATACTGGCGGTGGCAGCGCAGCAGCGGGCTCTTTTCTTCCAGCGATTTGAGGGTGAGCTGGGTGTGGAACAGCTCGCCCTGACAGGCCACATGGACCCCGCCCAGATCGGAGAAGGCATACTCCACCTGCGCGATGGGCAGCAGCCTGACCCGATTGTGCAGATAGCCCGGAATATGTTCGATGGTGGGGGCCAGCCGATCTATGGGCTGCGGGGAGATATCCTGCTTGAGGCGAGCGAGGGTCTTGGCGAGCCGGGCGGGCTCCACCGGTTTGAGCAGGTAGTCGAAGGCGTTCTCTTCAAAGGCCTGAATGGCATATTCGTCAAAGGCGGTGACAAAGACGATCCGGGGCAGGGGGTCGAGCATGGCGACCAGCTCCATGCCGCTCAGCTTGGGCATCTGGATATCGAGGAATACCACATCGGGCTTGAGGCGCTGAATAAGCGGCAGCGCCTCGATGGCGTTGGCCGCTTCCCCCACGATCTCGATGGCAGGATCGCAGGCCAGCTGCTGCCTCAGCTCTTCGCGGGCGTAGTGTTCGTCATCGACTATCAGGGTGCGGATCATGGTTGCTCCTTGGGGATGGTGAACGACACCCGGGTCCACTGCTCAGGCTCGCAGGCAATAGTCACGCCATAGCGCTCGCCAAAGGCGCTTTTCAGTCGCCGATCGACAATGGTCATGCCCAGACCGTCGCCAGCGGGATGTGCTTGCCAGGTGCCTGCATTATCTTCCACATGGATGGTGACGCTGGCGGGTTGCTCATCGGTATAAAGGCGAATGCGCCCTTGCTCCAGCAGGGTCGAGATGCCGTGCTTGATGGCATTCTCGATCAGCGGTTGCAGGGTGAAGCTGGGCAGTCGCAGTGTGGCCAGATGGGGCGGGATCTCGTTTATCACCGTCAGCCGATCGCCAAAGCGAGCCAGCTCGATCTCCAGATAGGATTGGCAGTGCTCCTGCTCCTCCAGCAGGGTCGCAAGGCCGCTCTGGCGTTTGAGGTTCTTGCGAAAGAACAGCGACAGGTGCAGCAGAAGGTCTCGCGCCTTGTCCGGATCGCGCCGGGTGATGGCACTGATGGTGTTGAGGGTGTTGAACAGAAAGTGGGGGTTGATCTGGGCCTGGATAAGTTTCAACTCGGACTGCACCAGCAGCCGCTGATGCTGCTCCAGCCGACCGGCCAGCAACTGCTGTGACAGCAGGTTGGCAATCCCTTCACCCAGGGTGTGGTTGATCTTGAGAAACAGCCGCTTCTTCGGCTCGTAGAGTTTGATGGTGCCGATCACTCCTTTGTCCCCCTGCAGCGGGATCACCAGCACCGAGCCCAGCTGGCATGCGGGGGAGAGGCTGCAGCGATAGGGCTGACTGTTGCCATCGGCAAACAGCACCTTGTTCTGGGCGATGGCCTGCATGGTAATGGCTGACGCAATGGGGGTACCCGGCAGATGGTGATCTTCGCCGGTGCCGATAAAGGCGAGGATCTGCTCGGTGTCCGTGATGGCGACCGCCCCCACGCCTGTCTCCTCCTGAATGATACGGGCAATCTTGTTGCTCGCCTCCGGGGTAAAGCCCTGACTCATGATCCCCACTGTGCGGTTGGCGATATTGAGCGCCTTGGCGGAGAAGACCCGGGAGAACTTCTCATACATCCGCTGCTGGTCGCGGATCATGCTGATAAAGAGCGCCGCGCCGCAGGAGTTGGCCAGAATCATCGGGGTGGCGATGGTGCGCACCAGCAGCAGGGATTTGTCGAACGGGGTCGCCACCAGCAGGATGATCACCATCTGCATGATCTCGGCATAGAGGGTGGTAAAGAAGGCGATACGCGGTTCAAACAGGGCATCCGTTCGCCCCGAGCGCATCAGTCGCCAGTGCACTATGCCCCCGAGCAACCCCTCGCAGGTGGTGGAGATGGCGCAGGCGAGATCGGTAAATCCCCCCAGCGTATAGCGGTGCAGGCCGCCGGTCAGCCCCACCAGAAAGCCTACCAGCGGCCCCCCCAATAATCCCCCCAAGACGGCGCCGACCGCCCGGGTGTTGGCGATGGCATCATCGATATCGAGGCCCACATAGGTGCCGAGGATACAAAAGCTAGAAAAGATGATGTATATCAGTATCTTGTGAGGTAGTCTCACGGAATAGTTGGCAAGCGGGCGCAGCAGCGGGCTTTTCGAGAAGAGATAGGCGATCACCAGGCTGACGCTCATCTGTTGCAGCAAGGAGAGGACCAACTGCATAAAAAACGCTCCTCATAAGCCAGCTGAAAAAATAGCCAGCCCGTGAATAAGTGTGATCAGGATCTTGTTCTGTTGGCCCAACTGGGAGTAACAGGCCGTCAGTTTGCCAGAACAAGTGGATAAAACCATATTAAATCAGCATGTTAAATTGATATTTGTGTAAGCGGCAGCGGGTTGATATTGATGGATGGAGCATGAATGTATCCGCTGGATACGCCACACGGAGGTGGCATGCTCCGCCCGGCCTCTTGGCTGGGCGTTTTTTATACATGGTCAGTTGGCAACCTTCTGATGGGGGTTTGAGCAATTATTCCGGTTTGTCCAATGAGTTATCCCCAGCTTCTGGGGATAACTCAGAATGCAAAGTAGTAGCAGAAGCGGCGGGTCAGGTTGAAGAACTGCCGTTGCCCCTCATCGAGCTCTTCCTGTTTGATAAAAGCAGTGATGGTGCGTTCATCTTCCCGCAGATCGATCATGGCGACGGCTTCCGGCCGCTGGGCCTTGATATAGGGCAGGATCTTCGGTTTGAGGGGCATGGTGGGCTCGGTGGAGAGCACCAGCGCAATGCTCTCGTCCGAGAGTTTCACCAGTGATCCCGGCGGATAGACCCCCAGCACCTTGACCAGCAACTTGACCAGATTCTGGTCGAACTTCTTCTGGGATAACTTGTAGAGCTGGCTGATGGCCTGACTCGGCGCGGCCGGGTTACCGCTGTTGCGGGGATGGAGCAGCTCGTCGTAGAAGTCGACCAGCCCGATCAACCGCGCCAGCGGCGGGATCTCCCCGCCCTTGATCCCGAGCGGATAACCGCTGCCGTCGAGCCGCTCGTGGTGCAGATGGGCGACCTGACGGATTTTCGGTTCAAAGGCGTTGAGCTGGGTCAGCATCTCCAGCCCGTACTGGGGATGCATATTGAGGAAGTTCTGCTCGGCCTTGTTGAGATCCCCCCGTTTTTGGGTGATCTGGCTCGGGATTTTCAGTTCGCCGATGTCGTGGATAAGTCCCGCAAGTCCCGTCTCCTCAATCTCAATGGGGTTCATGCCGAGTTCGCGGGCCATCAGCATGGCAATAAAAGCCACATTGAGGCTGTGTTGCAGCAGGATATCGGTGTGGGGGCTGCGAATAAGGTGGAGCCCGAGAGGCCCTTCATGCTGACTGAGGGTGAAGGCGGCATTACGGACAATCTGGGCGGTGTTGGCCAGTCCTTCATCCGGTTTGAGGTTGAGTGCCCCGAGTGCATCGCGCAGCTCGCTCATGGATTGGCCAAAGGCTTTGTCGGCGGCGCGCATGGAGCGGCGAAAGGCTTTCTCATCAAAGGGGGGCGGGCCCGAGGCAATCAGCTCTTCCAGTTCATCAAGATCAGGCCCGGCATCCGGGATATCGCCGCGCAGCAGCGGCTCGATGGGCAGATCGCTCTTGTCGGGGTCGACCATCAGCAGGGTGAGATCAAGATGACGGAGAATGTCGAGTTGCTGCTGATCCTTGATCTTGAAGGTATTGAACATAAACGGGTGGTTGGTCCATCCCGTGGGGAGATGGATATAGTGGCCTACTCTCAATTGCTCTATCGAGGCTTGGATCAGTGCCATCGGTTAACCTGCATTTCGTGAATGCCTACTCAACAAGCTAGCAAAATCCGATGGATAGACAACTAAAAATCCATTTCGGTGCCGCGGAGCACTCCGTGCTGTGATGGTGCGCACGAGCGCCATGCTTCTCCTCTTAATTCGCGCTTAAGTTTTACTTCCTACGCTGGCCCCGTCGTTTTTGTTGGCTTGGCCGGCCCGCTGCGCTGCAGGCCGGTATGTAGGAGTTGTTTATGCGTGTAACTCTCGGTGTACTGCAGACCAATCTGTTGCTGGTGCTCTTTTTCGCCCTGGTACTGAACTGGCCAATCTTTTTGCATTTCTATACGGTGCTTAGCGCCCTGACCCATGTCAAAGCCGGATTTGCCATCTCGATCCCGCTGGTGCTGATCGCGGCGCTCAATGCCGTGTTTATTCCCTTCACGTTCCGGTTTGTGCTCAAGCCCTTTTTTACCGTGCTCATTCTGACTGGCTCCATCGTCAGCTACGCCATGCTCAAATACGGCGTCATCTTTGATGTAGGCATGATCCAGAACATAGTGGAGACCAACAGCGGTGAGGCCGGGGCCTATTTGAATGGCTCGGTTGCGCTCTGGTTTCTGCTGACCGGGCTGCTGCCTGTTCTGGTGCTCTGGTCACTGCGGATCCGCTATCCGGCTCGCTGGTATCAGGGGTTGGCGTGGCGGGCAGGTGCACTGGCTATTTCTCTGCTGTTTATCGGGGGCGTCGCGTCACTTTACTATCAGGATTACGCCTCGGTCGGGCGCAACAACAAGTCGCTGGCCAAAGAGATTGTGCCTGCCAACTATGTGCACGGCCTCTACAAATATGGGCGGGATGTGCTGTTTGCCACGCCGATCCCTTACCAGCACTTGGGGACCGATGCCAGGGTGGTGGCACGGGGAAGCAAGCCGACTTTGATGTTCCTGGTGGTGGGGGAGACGGCGCGCAGCCAGAACTACTCCCTTAACGGGTATGGCAAGGCGACCAACAGCTTTACGGCCAAAGAGCAGGGAGTGGTGTCGTTCAGGAATGTGCGCTCCTGCGGTACGGCTACTGCGGTCTCGGTGCCCTGCATGTTCTCCAACCTCACGCGCCGTGGCTACGATGACCAGCTCGCCAGCTCCCGTGACGGCCTGCTCGATGTGCTGCAACATGCCGGAGTCTCGGTGTTGTGGAAAGAGAACGATGGCGGTTGCAAAGGGGTGTGCCGCAATGTGCCGACCATCGAGATCCTCCCCAAATCCTATCCTGCGCTCTGTCAGGGGGAGTCTTGCTATGACGAGGTGCTGCTGGAGGGGCTGGATCAGCAGATTGCCAGCATGAAGGGCAACAAGCTGGTGGCTTTTCACCTGATGGGCAGCCATGGCCCGACCTATTTTCGTCGTTACCCTGCCAGCGAGCGCGTCTTTATGCCGGACTGCCCGCGCAGCGACATTGAAAACTGCAGTAACGAAGAGCTGGTCAATACCTATGACAACACCATCCGCTACACCGACAAGGTGGTGGGGCTGCTGATAGACAAGCTCAAGTCGTTGGAGAGCCAGTACGATGTGGGACTGGTCTATCTCTCCGATCACGGCGAATCCCTGGGGGCCATGGGACTCTATCTGCACGGTACGCCATACAAGTTCGCGCCGGATGATCAGACCCGGGTGCCGCTGCTGACCTGGTTCTCGCCTCAGTTGCAGGCCGATCGCCAGCTGGATATGGGTTGCCTGGCGGCGGAGGCGAGCAGTCAGCGCTTCTCCCATGACAACCTCTTTCACTCCATGCTGGGGATCATGGATGTGCAGACCCGTGTTTACGACAACAAGCTGGATCTGTTCAAGCCATGTCGGGCGGGCTAAATCGCCAGCAAGCACACAATAGAAAACGGCAGCCAGTGGCTGCCGTTTTGTTATCTCGCAAGATCAGTGCCTTACTTCTGCTCCATGATGATCTGCAGCAGATCTCCCTCCAGCAGGGCGCGCTTGACCAGCGCAAAGCCGCCATAGGTCGGCTGGTTCTGGAAGCGGGCTTTCACGATGGGCAGGCCACGGTGGAAGCTCGGCAGGGATTGATGCTCGACACAGCGACGAATTGCCGGGAAGAGGATCTCTTCGGCGGCGGTGATTTCACCGGCGATCAGCACCTTCTGCGGGTTGAACAGGTTGACCGTAATAGCCACCGCTCGTCCCAGATGCTCACCCACGTTCTCGATCACGCTGCGGGCCAGCTCATCACCTGCCAGTGCCGCCTTGCACACCTCCTGAATGGTGATGTGTTTCTCTTGCAGTGCGCTCTGGTGACCGCGGCTGATGAGCTCCTTCACCTTGTCGATGATCGCTTCGTTGGAGGCGATGGTTTCGAGGCAGCCGAAGTTGCCACAGTGGCAGCGCTTGCCGAGCGGCTCGACCTGAATATGGCCGATCTCGCCGACGTTGCGGTTCTGACCGAGGAACACCTGACCCTTGGTGATGATCCCCGAGCCCGTCCCCTGATGGACGCTCACTAGAATGGAGTCCATGCAGTCGCGGGACTCGCCGAAGAAGTGTTCGGCCAGCGCCAGCGAGCGGGTGTCGTTGCCCACATAGCAGGGGAGGTTGAAGTGGTTCTCAAGCAGCTTCGCCAGCCCCAGATTACGGATCTGGTACTTGGGGGTGTAGATGACCATGCCGGATTCCGGGTTGACCAGACCCGGCATGGTCAGCGCGATGCTGATGAGGTTGCGACAACGTTCGCGGTTGGCATCGATAAAGGCGCCAATCTCTCGCAGCAGCATGTCGACCACGGGTTGCTGGTCGATCTCGGTCACCTGAATGACGTGCTGGTCGAGCTCCTTGCCATCGAGGTCATAGAGACTCAGTTGCAGGTAGCCGCGGCCCAGCTTGGCAGAGACAAACTGAAAGCGATGTTTGATGGTGGTCAGGGAGATGGCACGCCGCCCGCCGGTTGAGGCTTGCGGAGAGGTCTCCTTGATCAGGCCATGCTCGATCAGTTGCCGGGTTATTTTGGTCACGCTGGCCGGGGCCAGCTGACTCAACTCGGCAATCTTGACCCGGGAGATGGGGCCTTGCAGGTCGATCAGCCGATACACGGCTGCACTGTTGACCTGCTTGATAAGATCTACGTTTGCTATTTGTCCGCCAGTCATGATGTCACTGTTGTGTGTAGTGTCCGTTAACCACGGTCCCACGGACCGTGAAGTCCTGATCGAAGACAGTGAGGTTGGCTACTTTACCGACCTGGATACTACCGAGACGTGAGTCCCATCCAATGGCGCGAGCGGGGTAGAGGCTGGCCATTCTCAGTGCTTCATCGAGCGGTAATCCGACCTGCTTGACCAGATTTTCCACCCCCTCAATCATGGTGAGGGAGGAACCGCCGAGTGTACCATTCTCGTCGACACACTGACCATCGCGTAAAAAGACGGTGGTGCCACAAAAATCAAATTTCTCAAAGCCTTCCGGCGCTCCGGCTGCCGCAGTGGCATCGGTGACCAGCACCAGTCGCTCCCCCAGCGCCTTGTGAGCCAGACGCACGTTGGCCCAGTGCACATGGTGGCCATCGACGATGATGCCCGCATAGACATCTTTGCGATCGTAGATGGCGCCCACGACGCCCGGCTCGCGACCGTTGAGGGTCGGAGTCATGGCGTTGTAGAGGTGGGTCGCAAAGCGAATACCGTTATCGAACCCGGCCATGGCCTGATCGTAACTGGCGGCAGTGTGACCGGCCGAGACCAGAATGCCCGCTTCCACCAGACGGCGGATATGGGCCAGCTCGTTGCGCTCCGGAGCCAGGGTGATTTTGGTGATGGCATCCGCGTTGGCGCAGAAGAAGTCGATCATCTCGTCCGCTGGCTGGCGAATTTGCGCGGCAGGGTGAATCCCCTTGCGCTTGAGGTTGGTGTAAGGCCCTTCCAGATGGACGCCCAGCACCTCGTTGGGGTGTGCAGCCATGTAATCACGGGTCACCGCAACGGCCTGCTTCATGTCGGCATCCGGACTGGTGATCAGGGTCGGCAGGAAGCTGGTGGTACCGGATTTGAGGTTGGCCGCCTGCATGGTTGCCAGGGTCTTGACCGTGATGTCGGTGTTGAACATCACCCCGCCACAGCCGTTGAGCTGCACATCGATAAAACCGGCGGTCAGGTTGGCGCCTTTGAGGTCAATCTGCTCGATGCCCGCAGGCAGTTCGGCCAGGTGAGAGATGGCGACAATCTTGTCGCCCTCGATAAGCACCCCGTAGCCGGTCAGCACGCAGCTGCCGGTGTAGAGGGTGCAGTTGGTCAATGCGTACATGACGACTCCTTACAGACGGCCGATGTTGGCGGCTTCCAGTTGCTGGAAGTAGCGAACGGTCTTGACCTTGAGCTCCATGGTGGAGGGCTCGTCGCACACCATCATTCCCTTCGGATGCAGTTGCAGGGTGGAGATGGTCCACATGTGGTTGACGCTGCCTTCCACGGCGGCCTGCAGGGCCAGTGCCTTGCCGTGACCGGTGACCAGGATCATGATCTCTTCCGCATCCATCAGGGTGCCGACACCCACGGTCAGGGCCAGTTTGGGCACCTGCTCCATGTCGCCACCGAAGAAGCGGGAGTTGGCGATACGGGTGTCTTCGGTCAGGGTCTTGACCCGGGTGCGGGAGGAGAGGGAAGAGGCCGGCTCGTTGAACGCGATGTGGCCGTCGTTACCCACGCCACCCATGAACAGGTGGATCTTGCCGTAGGACTTGATCTTGTCTTCATAGCGCTTGCACTCGGCCACCAGATCCTCGGCATTGCCGTTGAGGATGTTGATGTTCTCGGGACGAATGTCGATGTGGCTGAAGAAGTTGTTGTGCATGAAGCTGTGGTAGCTCTCCGGGTGATCTTCCGGCAGGCCGACGTACTCGTCCATGTTGAAGGTGACCACGTTCTGGAAGCTCACTTCACCGGCTTTGTGCAACTCGATCAGGCGCTTGTAGGTGTTGAGCGGGGTGCCACCGGTGGGCAGGCCCAGTACGAAAGGGCGATCGCTGGTCGGCTTGAACGCGTTGATGCGGTCAACGATGTAACGAGCAGACCACAGGCCTACTTGGCTGGCAGATTTCAACGGGATCAGGCGCATATGGGATACCTCTGTGTCGGGTTGCGACCGGTTTGGCGGTGGCAATTGGCTAAGACGGATTCAAGTTGTTTTATAGCGTAAATAAAGATTGCGAACTAAGCCACATCTATCCACCACCTTTATCTTGTTTGGGTGATAACGATCACGATTATCGGTTTATTAATTTGCGCAGCGAAATAAAAGCCCTAGACTGCCAATCAAGCCTTGATGGCTTATGCGTCAAACGTGATAAGCACTTAATTTCTAGAAAAACATTAACTAAGGAGAGGAACCGTGAACATTCTCGGTTATTTGCAAAAGATCGGCCGTGCCCTGATGGTGCCGGTAGCGGTATTGCCTGCCGCAGCGATCCTGATGGGGGTTGGCTACTGGATTGACCCGAATGGTTGGGGTGGTGACAGCGCGCTGGCTGCCTTCCTGATTAAGGCGGGCGCAGCCATTATCGATAACATGTCCGTACTGTTCGCAGTCGGTGTCGCTTACGGTATGTCCAAGGATAAAGACGGTTCTGCTGCGCTGGCAGGTCTGGTCGGCTTCCTGGTCGTTACCACCCTGCTGAGCCCGGGCGCTGTGGCCCAGATCAAGAGCATCCCGGTGGAGCAGGTTCCTGCCGCGTTTGCCAAGATCAGCAACCAGTTCGTGGGTATCCTGTGTGGTGTTATCGCCGCTGAGCTGTACAACCGCTTCAGCAGCGTCGAGCTGCACAAGGCACTCTCCTTCTTCTCCGGTCGCCGTCTGGTACCGATCGTAACCTCAGTGGTGATGATCGTTGTATCCTTCATCCTGATGGCCGTATGGCCGGCAATCTACGGTGGTTTGGTCTCCTTCGGTGAGTCCATCGTGAGCCTGGGCTCTACCGGTGCCGGTATCTACGCCTTCTTCAACCGTCTGCTGATCCCGATCGGTCTGCACCACGCCCTGAACTCCGTGTTCTGGTTCAACGTGGCCGGTATCAACGACATCCCGAACTTCCTGGGTGGTCAGGCTACCATCGATGCCGCTCTGGCCGCTGGCAAGAGCCTGGATCAGGTGAAAGGCGTGGTCGGTATGTACCAGGCTGGCTTCTTCCCCATCATGATGTTCGGTCTGCCGGGTGCCGCTCTGGCCATCTACCACTCCGCCAAGAAAGAGAACAAAGAGAAAGTTGCCTCCATCATGATCGCAGCTGCCTTTGCCTCCTTCTTCACCGGTGTTACCGAGCCGCTCGAGTTCTCCTTCATGTTCGTGGCGCCGGTACTGTATGTCATCCACGCCGTACTGACCGGTATCTCCGTGTTCATCGCTGCCTCCATGCAGTGGATGGCCGGTTTCGGTTTCAGTGCCGGTCTGGTGGATATGGTGCTCTCCAGCCGTAACCCGCTGGCGACCAACTGGTACATGCTGATCCCTCAGGGTCTGGTCTTCTTCGGCCTCTACTACACAGTGTTCCGCGTAGTGATTGCCAAGCTGAACCTGAAAACCCCGGGTCGTGAAGATGACGAAGATACTGCTCCGGCTGCCGCTCAATCTACCAACCGTACCGAGCTGGCCAAGCAATACCTGGAAGTGCTGGGTGGTCAAGAGAACCTGGTCTCCATCGATGCCTGCATTACCCGTCTGCGTCTGACTCTGAAAGACCGCAGCATCGTCGATGAGCGCAAGCTGAAAGCCCTGGGTGCGGCCGGTGTGGTCAAACTCGGTGAGCAGAACCTGCAGGTGATTCTGGGCCCATTGGCCGAAATCATCGCCGGTGAGATGAAAGCCCTGCGTTAATCGAGCGACTCGCTCACCTCAAGTCTAAGTCCATTGTTGACATAACTAAGGGCCCCGCTCAGGGGCCCCATATAAAAAAGCCAAGAAAATCCAACCTTTACTTCAAATGAGAGCAGCAGTTATGAACTTGAAACATTCTCTGTTAGCCATTGCCATGTCTACCGCTTTTGTCAGCCAGGTCCAGGCAGCCGATGCCGCCAAGCAGGCCGTGGTCGACTCCCTCGCCAACAACCTGGTGGTCAAGTATGAAGTGGTCACCAACGACGGTGCCGGTGCCGGCCTCGATTGCCAGGCGCTCGGTTCCGAGTGGGCGAGCTGTGGCGTTGCCAAGCTGCACCTGACCAATACCGGTGCTGACGTCACCTCCAAAGACTGGAGCATCTACGTCTCCTCCATCCGTCGTATCCAGCGTGTGGATAACGACCAGTTCACCATCACTCACCTGACCGGCGATCTCTATCGTTTGACGCCAACCGAGAAGTTCCAGGGCTTTGCCAAGGATGCCACGGTCGAAGTGCCGCTGGTGGTGGAATACTGGGTACTGTTCGAATCTGACATCATGCCGAACTGGTATGTTGCCAGCGAAGGTGCCGAGCCGAAAGTACTGGCCAGCATGAGCAACATCAATGATGCCAGCACCTACGAGAAGCCGATGCCGGCTGATGGCTGGAAGCGTACCAAGGATGACAAGAACATCCTGATGAACAGCGAGACCCGTTTCGCGGCCAACCAGACCAGCACCCTGCTGCCGGCTGGCAAGATTGACAACCAGATCCTGCCGACCCCGATGAAGCAGGTAGTCAAAGCGGGCCCGCAGGTTGACTTCTCCACCATCAAACTCAATGCCCTGGACTTGCCGAGCGATCGCGCCGAGGCCCTGAAGGCTCAACTGACCAAGCTGGGTGTTACCCTCTCCGACACCGGCTACCCGGTGACCATCAAGCTCGGCAGCAAGCTCAAGCAGGCTGAAGGCTATGACATGACCATCGGTCAGAAGGGCACCGTAATCCAGGGTCGCGACATCGACGGGGCATTCTGGGGGGCACAATCCCTGATCTCCCTGCTGGGTGTTGATGACAAGCTGGTGAGCCCGATGACCGTCGAGGATGCGCCGCGCTTTGAATACCGTGGCATGCAGACCGACGTGGCCCGCCACTTCCGCAGTCTGGATACCATGAAGAAGCTGGTTGACCAGATGTCTGCCATGAAGCTCAACGTGCTGCACCTTGGCCTGACCAACGATGAAGGCTGGCGTCTGGAGATCCCGGGTCTGCCGGAGCTGACCCAGGTCGGTAGCCAGCGTTGCCACGACGAGTCCGAAACCAAGTGCCTGATGCCGCAACTGGGTTCCGGCCCGACCAGCGACAACCAGGGTTCCGGTTTCTACAGCAAGTCTGACTACGTGGATCTGGTGCGTTATGCCAAGGCCCGCGGTGTGACCGTGATCCCCGAGATCAACATGCCGGCCCACGCTCGTGCTGCCGTGGTCTCCATGGAAGCGCGCTACAAGCGTCTGATGGCGGAAGGCAAAGAAGCGGAAGCCAACCAGTTCCGTCTGACTGATCCGGCTGACACCTCCAACGTCACCTCGGTCCAGTTCTACGACAAGATGTCCTTCATCAACCCTTGCCAGCCGGGTGCTGCCACCTTCGTGGCCAAGGTAATGGATGAAGTTGCCCAGATGCACCAAGCCGCCGGTCAGCCGCTGACCGCATGGCACTACGGTGGTGATGAGGCGAAGAACATCATGCAGGGCGGTGGCTATCAGGATCCGGCCGTCACCAAGAAAGAAGAGCTGGTCGCCTGGAAAGGCAACGTCGACTCCAGCAAGCAGGACAAGCCGTTTGGCAAGTCCCCGATGTGCCAGAAGATGATCGACGAAGGCAAGATCAAGGAAGTGGGCGAGCTGCCGGTTTACTTCGCCAAGGAAGTGGGCCAGATGGTCAAAGACCGCGGTTTCTCTACCCTGCAGGCGTGGGAAGACGGTCTGAAGTATGCCAGCGGTGCCAAGGACTTCGCCACCGACAACACCCGTGTCAACTTCTGGGAAACCCTCTACTGGGGTGGCTTCAACGAAGCGATGAAGTGGGCCCACAAGGGTTACCAAGTGGTGCTGTCCAACCCGGATTACCTCTACTTCGACTTCCCGAACGAAGTACACCCGGCTGAGCGTGGCTACTACTGGGCAACTCGTTTCAACGACACTCGCAAGGTGTTTGCCTTCGCCCCGGAAAACCTGCCACAGAACGCCGAGACCTCGGTTGACCGCGACGGCAACGCCTTCGTGGCCAAGGGTGACCAGGATCCGGTCAAGTTCAAGGGGATCTCCGGTCAGCAGTGGAGTGAAACCGTGCGTACCGATGCTCAGTACGAGTACATGGTCTACCCGCGTATCTTCTCCGTGGCCGAGCGTGCCTGGCACAAAGGTGGCTTCGAGCTGAACTATGTGAAGGGTCGTGAGTTCTCCGGCGAGACCAAGTTCGTCAACAAGGCCACCCTCAACAAAGAGTGGAACCAGTTTGCCAACGTACTGGGTCAGCGCGTGCTGCCGAAACTGGATCAGGCCGGTGTTGAATACCGCCTCTCCGTACCGGGTGCCAAGGTAGTGAACGGTGTGCTGGAAGCGAACGTGGATCTGCCGGGTCTGCCCATCCAGTACAGCCTGGACGGTACCAACTGGAGTGCCTATGACGCCGCGGCCAAGCCGAGCGTGAATGGCAAGGTCTACCTGCGTACCACCAGCTTCGATGGCAAGCGCACCAGCCGTGTCACCGAACTGAACTGATAGCAGTCAACCGTTAACATGAGGTGGGTCGCAAGACCCGCCTTTCCCAAGGGCGATGGCGCATCGGGTTTGGGAAAGGTTGACTGTGCGTGTGAGCCTTTGTTGTGTGTAATTGTCTGTTTTGTGTTTTTCATCACTTTCAGCCCCGCCCAGTGCGGGGCTTTTTTATGCATTTGGTGTGCAGTGTGCCAAGCTACGCCGTTTTTAGCGGTGCAATGGCCGGGAAATGGCCCGGAAGTGCCAAATTCAGGTTGAGACAGCGCCCGTAATAAGGGATCATACCCGGCTTGACGGCGGGGGGATGAGGGTGCCAGCCGGCACAACTTCCGCCAGTGACGCTTTTTTGAGGTGAGCCATGAGTCAGGCGAACAGCCCAACTAACTTTATTCGTCAGATCATTGATGAAGATCTGGCCAGCGGTAAGCACAGCAGCGTGCATACCCGTTTTCCGCCCGAGCCGAACGGTTATCTCCATATCGGCCACGCCAAATCCATCTGCCTGAACTTCGGCATCGCCCGCGACTATCAGGGCCAGTGCAACCTGCGTTTCGATGACACCAACCCGGTGAAGGAAGATATCGAGTACGTAGAGTCCATCAAGCAGGATGTACAGTGGCTCGGCTTCCAGTGGAATGGCGAGATCTGCTACTCCTCCGACTATTTCGACAAGCTGCACGGCTACGCCATCGAGCTGATTGAAAAGGGTCTGGCCTATGTGGACGAGCTGACGCCCGAGCAGATGCGCGAGTACCGTGGCACACTGACTGAAGCTGGCAAGAACAGCCCGTTCCGCGATCGCAGCGTGGAAGAAAACCTGGCGCTGTTTGCCAAGATGAAGAACGGCGAGTTCGCCGAAGGCACCGCCTGCCTGCGCGCCAAGATCGACATGGCATCTCCCTTCATGGTGATGCGTGATCCGGTTATCTACCGTATCAAGTTTGCCCACCACCACCAGACCGGTGACAAGTGGTGCATCTACCCGATGTATGACTTCACTCACTGCATCTCGGACGCGCTGGAAGGGATCACCCACTCCATCTGCACCCTGGAGTTCCAGGACAACCGTCGTCTGTACGACTGGGTGCTGGACAACATCACCATCGACTGCCACCCCCGTCAGTACGAGTTCTCTCGTCTGAACCTCGAATACACTGTCATGTCCAAGCGCAAGCTGAACCTGCTGGTGACCGAGAAGCACGTCGATGGTTGGGATGACCCGCGCATGCTGACCGTCTCCGGTCTGCGTCGTCGTGGTTACACCCCGGCCTCCATCCGCGAGTTCTGCAAGCGCATTGGCGTCACCAAGCAGGACAACATCGTCGAGATGAGCATGCTGGAAGCCTGCATCCGTGAAGACCTCAACGAGCATGCGCCGCGCGCCATGGCCGTGCTGCATCCGGTGAAAGTGGTCATCGAGAACTTGGCTGCCGACGAAGTGCTGACGGCCCCGGCCCACCCGAGCAATGCCGAGATGGGGACCCGCGAGCTGAACTTCACCCGCGAAATCTTCATCGACGAAGCGGACTTCAAAGAAGAGGCGAACAAGCAGTTCAAGCGTCTGGTGCTGGGCAAGGAAGTGCGTCTGCGCAATGCCTATGTGATCAAGGCCGAGCGTATCGAGAAAGATGCCGATGGCAAAGTCACCTGCATCTACTGCTCCTACGATCCCGAGACCCTGGGCAAGGATCCGGCCGATGGCCGCAAGGTGAAAGGGGTGATCCACTGGGTCAGCGCCACTCACTCCCTGCCAGCGGAAGTGCGTCTCTACGACCGTTTGTTCAAGGTACCGAACCCGGGCGCCGAGGATGACTTCGAAGCCGCGCTGAATCCGGAATCCCTGGTGATTATCGAGGGGGCCCGTGTCGAGGCATCCCTGAAGAACGCCAAGCCGGAGCAGGCTTACCAGTTCGAGCGTGAAGGTTACTTCTGCGCCGACAACAAGCTCTCCAGCCCGGAGCATCTGGTGTTCAACCGCACCGTTGCCCTGCGCGACTCTTGGGGCAAAGTCGAAGGCTAAGCCGATGGGGCAGGGGAGACCCTGCCCTGTGCTGCCAGCGGCCTGCGCCGGACAATAAAAAAGCCAGCTGATGCTGGCTTTTTTATTGTCCGTTATCTGCAAGTCGCGGGCGACTTATTCGTCGTGCTTGCACTCACCGGTAGCACAATGACCGTAGAGGTAGAGGCTGTGGTTGGTGAGACGGATATTGAATTTCTTGGCGATCTCGCGCTGACGCTGTTCGATCACTTCGTCGGAGAACTCGATCACCTTGCCGCAGTCGAGGCAAACCAGGTGGTCGTGGTGCTCCTGAGTGGCCAGCTCGAATACCGACTTGCCACCTTCGAAGTGGTGACGGGTAACGATACCGGCATCATCAAACTGGTTGAGAACGCGATAGACGGTAGCGAGACCAATCTCTTCACCCAGGTCGATCAGTCGTTTATAGAGATCTTCGGCGCTGGTGTGCTGGCAGTCCGGCTGTTGCAGGATTTCCAGGATTTTGACCCGGGGCAAGGTGATCTTGAGCCCGGCCTTTTTTAACGCTTGGTTGTTGTCTGCCATATTCTACTTATTCGCATTCTCGAAGGTGGGGTTATTCTGATGGACTGCCGCAGGAATGGCAACCTTGAACTCGCTTGGCCTGTCATTATAGGTCGTAGCCTCCCTAAAAATAAACCCAGCAATTCAAGGGGTTTAGCCATAAATTGCCGGTTGGATTGAAATAATCAATCGTGTCGTCCGACTTGCTGGCATGGCAGATGTTGATAAGATGTAACTTTCATATTTCTGGTCGGATGAGATCCATGGATTGGCTTTTTGACAATGCGGCCTGGGTGCGCCGCGCACTCAACGCCTGGCCCCCTTTCTGGGGTGCCGGTATCAAGATAGAGACCCTGAGCGATGACTTTCGCTACTGCCGGGTGACCCTCAAATCCCGCTGGTGGAACAAGAACGCCAACCGCACCCAGTTTGGCGGCAGCATGTTTGCCATGACGGACCCCATCTATCCACTGATGCTGATGGGCTACTTCAAGAATCGCTACTACGTCTGGGACAAGGCGGGCAGCATCAACTACATCAAGCCCGGCAAGGGCAAGCTGGTGGCCGAGTTCAACCTGACCGAGGGCAAGTTGACCGAAATCATGGCGGCGACCGAAGGTGGCAACAAACACTTCCCCGAATTCGAGGTTACGGTACAGGACAAGAGCGGCGAGCTGGTGGCGCAGGTCAAGCGCACCCTCTATGTGCGAGCCAAACCGGAGCACAGAGGTGAATAACAGGGGAGAATGAAGGCAGGCATCGCCACTTGCAGATACAACAAGGGCCCCGTCGGGGCCCTTGTTGTCAGAGGTATGAGGGGAGGCGGATTACTCCAGCTCGCCCAGGCACATCTCTTCGTGCAGCTGCTTGCACCAGCCCTTGACGCGCTCGGCAGTCAGCTCCGGCTGGCGATCTTCATCGATACCCAGACCGACAAAGTGCTTGTCATCGACCAGTGCCTTGGAGGCTTCAAACTCGTAGCCGGCAGTCGGCCAGTGACCGATGATGATGGCGCCTTTGGCTTCGACGATGTCACGCAGGGTGCCCATGGCGTCGAGGAAGTACTCGGAATAGTCTTCCTGATCACCGCAACCGAAGATGGCGACCAGCTTGTTGGTGAAGTCGATTTCGCCCAGATCGGGGAAGAAGTCGTCCCAGTCGGCCTGGGCTTCGCCATAGTACCAAGTCGGGATGCCGAACATCAGCAGATCAAAGCTCTCGATGTCGGCCTTGCTGCTCTTGGCGATGTCACGGACTTCAATCAGGTTTTTGCCCAGCTCTTTCTGGATCATCTTGGCGACAGCTTCGGTGTTACCGGTATCGCTGCCAAAAAACAGACCTACACTTGCCATAGTGTTTAGTTACCCGTATTTGGTGTTAATGCTCAACGCTCAGACTGCAATGTCCACCGCAAAGGCGGACTCAATCTGTTGTTTCAGGATAGATTGGATCAGCTCGGCTCGGCTGATGTTCTGTTGTAACGCAAGTTGGTTCAGGCGCTCCAGCAACTCGGCCTCCACCTTTAACTCTACCCGCTTCAGCCCATTTTCCCGATCGCGCTTAAGCTGGTTACGCTTGTTGATCTTGAGCTGGGTCTCGCGGGGGAGTGGATTGGTCTTTGGCCTGCCGGGGCGCTTCTCATTTGCGAACAGATCCAGTGTTGTTCGATCAGTTTGCTGTTTGGCCATACATCACAGATGAAAATAAGTTAGCCGAGTCCTGAGCCTTCCCAGCCCAGTTCGATCAGCCCCTTGGCGACAAAACCTGCACAACCCAGAAACAGTACCAACCAGACGATGAAACGACCGAAACGGGGCACATTGCCGCGCTTGAGCACGTCCTGAATGGCCAGGCCAATCAATATGAAAATGGCCACAAAAAATAACTTGAGGCCCAAACTTTCGATCAGGTCGATATGTTCACTTAGCATGGATTGCGCACACTCCTTATGACCGGCGCACTATATCACAAAGGATTTGAAACTGTTAACCGCCTGTCGACAGGAAATCCACAACCAATTTGTTGAACAGGGCCGGTTTTTCCGCATGCAGCCAGTGGCCTGTTCCGGCGATAACCCGCACCTTTGCCGCCGGGAATTGGGCCAGTGCCGTCTCGCTGTATTGGGGCTGCATATAGTCAGAATCCCCCCCTTTGATAAAGAGCACCGGCCCCTCGAAGCGGCGTTTATCCGCTGGCCAGCCCATGATGTTGGCGTAGTTTTGCTCAAGGGCGGGCACATTGAAGCGCCAACCCCAGCCATGCTCGCCTCTGGCGAACGATTTGAGCAGGAACTGGCGTACCCCGGCGATCTCGATGTGCTGCGCCAGCATGGCTTCCGCTTCACTGCGGCTTTGCGGCGCCGTGCGCAGTGTGGCGTTGAGTCCGGCGAACACATTCTGGTGGCGGGAGTGGGGATAGGCGACCGGCGCCATGTCGGCCACCACCAGCTTGGTCACCCGCTCTGGCGCCAGCTTGGCGAGCTGCATCGCCACCTTGCCACCCATCGAGTGGCCAATCAGGGTGGCTTCGGCAATATTCAGCCGATCCATCAGGGTCATGATGTCGGCCGCTTGCGCCGGATAGCTCATTTCGCTGCTATGAAAGGAGGCGCCATGGTTGCGCAGATCGACGCTGACTACCCGATAGTGCTCGCATAGGGCTCGGGCCAGCAGGCCGAGGTTGTCGAGGCTGCCAAACAGGCCGTGGATCAGAATGACCGCCGGGCCCTGACCCTGCACCTTGAAGTTCAATATGCTGTTTTGTTGCAAAATGACACCTTGTCGGTCGTGGGTGCGTATCGCTGTTTTATTTAACGCACTGGAAAGAAAAGGATTTCGTCCAATGGATTGGGATTTTATGTGGTTTTTTTTCTAAAAAATCCTGTCCGGATCGGCTATCAGTGCGGCTGATCACACACTTGGCCCGCTATTATGCCGTATTCTCGATGAGATTCATGTACATCTGCCAGCCCCTTGCTTGGGCTGTCGGGTTTGCCTATGTATAATCGCCGCATCCGAATTTCGACGAGTCCAGCGCATCCCTATGAAAACCATCGAGCTTGATGACGATCTCTACTTCTATATCGCCAGCCAGACCCGGCACATTGGTGAGAGTGCCTCCGATATCCTGCGCCGTCTGCTGGAACAGCCTGCTAACCAAGGTGTGCCGGTTGCCGAGCCCGTTGCCGTCGCGCAGCCCAGTACGGTAGCCACCCAACAAGGGCTGCAAGCCCTGCTCGATTCCGGTGAGCTGCAAAAAGAAGAGAAGTCCATCAACCGCTTTATGCTGGTGCTGAGTACCCTCTACCAGGATAACCCGGAAGGCTTTACCCAGGCCACCGAAATCAAGGGGCGCAAGCGCGTCTATTTCTCGCAGGATCCCGAGGCTCTGCGCGCCAGTGGCAGCACCACCAAGCCCAAGCCGGTACCGGAGACCCCGTTCTGGGTGATCACCAACACCAACACCAGCCGCAAGCAGAACATGGTGGCCCAGCTGATGGCCAGCATGGGCTATGGCGAAGAGGTGATCGCGCAAGTGTGTGGCGCAATTTAACGATTCTTCAAGACTCAGGCCTTGCCCGGCAAGGCCGCCATTACGCAAGGAAAACGCCATGGCTCAGCATTCCCACGCCGGTCAACCGGCCCGTTTAAGCGACCTGACCAACATCCCCCGTCTGGTCAGCGCCTACTACCTCAACAAGCCGGACATGAGCCGCCCCGAGCAGCGGGTGGCCTTCGGTACCTCCGGCCACCGTGGCAGCGCCCTGCACAGTGCCTTTACCGAATCCCATATTCTGGCGGTGACCCAGGCGCTGGTGGAGTATCGCCAGCAGGCCGGCATCACTGGCCCGCTGTTTGTCGGCATGGATACTCACGCCCTGTCCGAATCCGCCTTTGCCAGCGCCGTCGAAGTGCTGGCTGCCAACGGCGTCGAGACCCGCATTCAGGCTGGCCTCGGTTTTACCCCGACCCCGGTCATCTCGCACGCCATCCTGCGCTACAACTCTGGCAAAGAAGGGGCCAGCAAGCCTGCTGCCCGCGCTGACGGTGTGGTGATCACCCCGTCTCACAACCCGCCGGAAGATGGTGGCTTCAAGTACAACCCGCCCCATGGTGGCCCCGCTGAAGGGGAGATCACCAAGTGGGTGGAGGACCGTGCCAACGCCATTCTGGAAGCGGGTCTGGCTGGCGTGAAACGGATGCCGTTCGCCGAGGCGCTCAAGAGCCCGTTCGTGGTCGAGCACGACTATGTCACCCCCTATGTGGATGATCTGAAGAACGTGCTGGATATGGATGCCATCAAGAACGCGGGCATCAAGATCGGTGTCGATCCGCTGGGTGGCTCCGGCGTCGCCTACTGGGACGTCATCGCCAAGACCTATGGCCTGAATATCGAGGTGGTGAACTACAAGGTCGACCCGACCTTCTCCTTCATGACTCTTGATAAAGACGGCAAGATCCGGATGGATTGCTCCAGCCCGTTCGCAATGGCGAGCCTGATTGCCCTCAAGGACAAGTTCGACATCGCCCTTGGCAACGACCCTGACTACGACCGTCACGGCATCGTCACCAAGTCCGGTCTGATGAACCCGAACCACTATCTGGCGGTGGCGATCCAGTATCTGTTTACCCACAGAACCGGTTGGTCCAAAGAGTCAGCCGTTGGCAAGACGCTGGTCTCTTCCTCCATGATCGACCGGGTGGCCGGCGAGATTGGCCGCACCCTCAAAGAGGTGCCGGTCGGCTTTAAATGGTTCGTGGATGGCCTCTACAGCGGCGAGTTCGGCTTTGGCGGCGAGGAGAGCGCGGGCGCCTCCTTCCTGCGCAAAGATGGCACAGTCTGGACCACCGACAAGGATGGCTTCATTCTGGCGCTGCTGGCGGCGGAAATTCTGGCGGTGACCGGCAAGGATCCGCAGGCCCACTACGACGCACTGGAAGCCAAGTTTGGCCGCTCCAGCTATCGCCGTATCGACGCACCGGCCAACAGTGCCCAGAAAGCGGTGCTCTCCAAACTGGATCCGGCGCTGGTGGAAGCCTCAACTTTGGCTGGTGAGCCCATCATCGCCAAGCTGACCAAGGCGCCGGGCAACGATGCCGCCATCGGCGGCCTCAAGGTGGTGACCGAAAACGGCTGGTTCGCGGCGCGTCCCTCCGGCACCGAGTCCATCTACAAGATCTACATGGAGAGCTTCAAGGGCGACGCGCACCTCGACCTCATCCAGCAGGAGGCCCAGCAGATCGTCTCCGCGGCACTGGCCAAGGCTGGTGTATAAGCCACGCATCACGTCAGCGCCCGGGTCCTCGGGCTAAAGACAAGGTGAAGAGAGGAGCCAAATCGGCTCCTCTGTTTTTCTGTGGTGGCTACGAATTGTGCGAGGGCCTGCTGGTCTGGGGTTTAAAGCATGGCCTGTATCTGGGCCAACACAGCCTGTACCTTGGCGGCAGGTGGATGGGTGCGACCCAGTACGCGCATTCCCCACACCATGGTCATCAACAAAGCCGCGAGGGTGTCGATATCGCGCTCGGCGGCCAACTCTCCAGCTGCTTGTGCCTGGCGCAAGTTATTGGCCACCCGCTTTTCCACTTCGGCTAAGTGCACGCTGGCTTCATGCTGAATCGTTGGATTTTGGCGCCCCACTTCCAGCAGGGTATTGACCAGCAGGCAGCCACGATGTGTCTCGCTGGCAATGGCATCCCGAGCAACAGCATCGAGCAGTGCTCGCACACCGGCTAGGGGAGAATCTGCCGAGGCCAGCAACAGTTCGATCTGCGCCAGACTCTGTGTTGAATAGCGCTGCAACACTTCGATAAACAATCCCTCTTTTGAGCTGAAGGCGCCGTACAGGCTGCTGGGCTTCAACCCCATTCTGTCAACGAGTGTGGCGATGCCAGTGTTGCTGAAGCCCGTTTCCCAGAAGCTGTTGAGGGCAACCTCCAGAACTTGTTCTCTGTCAAATGATGCCGGTCTTGCCATTTCGATTCCTGCTTGCGTTGTCTTTTTGTAGTGATCACTAAAAAATATCTTGACCAGTGTTGGTGGCTTGTTTGATATTGTAGTGACCACTACAGAAAGGATGGTAATCATGCCCACACTTGAGCAAAAAATCAAAGAGTACGATGCGATAAAGCGAACTAAAGTCCTAGGTGATGTACTGGCGGTGATGGAGGGGGCAACAGAAGCGCTACGGGCGAGCGGACTGGAACAAGGGGCATTTGTCACTGGCGATCAGTTTCCAGACTTTGCGTTGCCCGATCAGCACGGGGTGGTGCGCCCGCTCTCCCACTATCTGGCTGAGGGGCCTGTAGTGCTCAACATCTATCGAGGTGGTTGGTGTCCTTATTGCAATCTCGAGATGCAGGCACTCAATATCGCGTTGCCCGAGTTTGTGAAACGGAGGGTCACCCTCCTCGGTTTGACTCCCGAGATGCCAACAACCGCGCAGGACACTCTCACCGCCAACGAGCTGGCGATCACCGTGCTCAGCGATGAAGGCAACCGGGTGTCGGCTTCGCTGGGGTTGGTATTCGAGCTGCCCGAGGTGCTGCGCCCAATTTATGAGCGTTTTGGTATCGATATTCCGGCCAGCAACGGGGATGACAGTTTTACTTTGCCAGTCCCGGCGACGTATATCCTTGGCCAGGATCGGGTGGTACGTTACCACTTCGTCAATGTGGACTACACCCAACGGGCAGAACCGACCCAGCTGATCGCTGAGCTGGACAGACTGACCGCGGCTGGGATGCTTTAAACCGACACGGCGCCAGAAGGCGCCGTGTGGAGTGCAGACGAGGCGGGCCTGGACAGGCCTGCCTCGTGTTTATAAGCAAATGACTCAGTAACCGCCTTTGGCCTCTTTCACCGCCAGCCCCAGCTGCCACACCGCCATGGCGTAGTGGGTGCTGTGGTTGTAGCGGGTGATGGTGTAGAAGTTGGGCAGACCGTACCAGTATTGGTAGCCGGTGCCCACATCGAGGCGCAGCAGGCTCGCTTCGCTGTGGTTGCCGAGGGTACTGGTGGGGGTGAGCCCGGCGCGGCGCAGGGAGGCCACTGGGTAGCGGGTCTGGAAGCCGTGCTCGTAGCCGGGCAGCTGGCCCTGACCGCGCACCGCTACCGGTTGGCCTTTCTCCCAGCCGTGGGCCTTGAAGTAGTTGGCGACGCTGCCGATGGCATCCACCGGATCCCACAGGTTGGTGTGGCCGTTGCCGTCAAAGTCCACCGCATAGCGCTGGAAGCTGGAGGGCATAAACTGGCCATAGCCCATGGCGCCCGCATAGGAGCCCTTGGGTTCGGTGGGATCCATCCCCTCGTCGCGGGTCATCACCAGGAAGGCTTCCAGCTCGCTGGTGAAGAACTCGGCGCGACGCGGATAATCAAACGCCAGGGTGGCCAGCGCATCCAGAATGCGGGTCTTGCCCATCACCCGGCCCCAGCGGGTCTCGACCCCGATAATGCCGACGATGATCTCCGGCGGCACCCCGTAGATCTGCTCCGCCCGGTTCAGCTCGCTTGCGTATTCACGCCAGAAGTTGACGCCGTTCTGTACGTTGTCCGGGGTGATGAACTTGGCGCGATAGCGGTTCCAGGCGCCGGTCGGGCCGGTGGGCTTGGCGGTAGTCGGCGCCTGGGCATCCATCAGGCGGATGATCCAGTCGTAACGCTCTGCCTGTGCCAGCACCTGATGCAACTGGGCGTTGTCAAAACCGTGCTTCTCGACCATTTTCTGGACGAACCTGTCCACGTTGGGGCGATTGGCGAAGTCCCCCTTGCTAACCCCTTGTGTATAAACGGGTTTGCTGGATGGCGCCTGATTGATAAAGGCGCTCTTGGGTTGGGGGACGACCACGGGCTTTAGCGCGGGGGCGCTGCTGCAGCCACCGAGCAGGGGGAATAATGACAGAGTGAGAAGAGAGGCAAGGCGACGCATAGGGTTCTCAAAGAGACTGATAAAGTGTCGCAATGGTAAAACATTGTCATCCCCGTGCAAGTGTTCCGTGCGCCTTGTTTGCCGCCAATTCATCGTGCGATGGATTAGCCCTCCGGTGAGGGCTGTGCTGTTTATGGCTGGGGGGGACGCAGGGTGTGGTAGCCGCTCCAGAGCCGGGTCAGGGTGGTGATGGCGCAGAGCAGGGCAAAGCCGTAGGCGAGCGGGGCGAAGGCGGCGGGCCACAGGCACATCAGCACAAAGAGGGCGATGGTCTCGCTCCCCTCGGTGAGGCCACCCAGATAGTAGAGGGATTTGTTGTGGTAGACCGGATTGTCGATCCCCCGCTTGCCCGCCATGATGGCAAACGCCAGAAAGCTCGAGCCGGTACCCATAAAGGCAAATAGCAGGGTGGCGGCGGGCAGCGCATTGGCGGGGGCGGCGAGGGCAAAGCCCAGCACCACGGCGGCGTAGAAAATAAAGTCGAGGGTGATGTCGAGAAAGCCGCCGCAGTCGGTGATGCCGGTTTCTCGCGCCACGGCGCCATCGAGCCCGTCCAGCAAGCGGTTGAGCAGGATGGCCGCGAGTGCCCATGAATAGCAGCCAAAGGCCAGCAGCGGCAGCGCCAGCATGCCGATGGCAAAGCCGGTGAGGCTCACCTGATTGGCACTGATCCCGGCACGGCAGAGCGGTTTGGCAAGCTGGGTGAGGGGGCTGCGGATCACGGGGATCAGATGGCGATCAAACAAGGTGAACACTCCTCGGTTAACAGTGGCATTCGGTGAGGTTGAGTATGGTGCCCGGTGCGTCTTCCGCATCGTGGGTCACCAGAATAGCGGGGATGGCCAGCGCCTTGATCTGCGCGAACACCAGCTCGCGAAAGGCGGCCCGCAGCGGCTTGTCGAGGCGGGAGAAGGGCTCGTCCAGCAGCAGGGCGTCGGGTTCCGCCAACAGTGCCCGCAGCAGACTGACCCGCGCCCGCTGACCCCCTGACAGCAGCTGTGGCAGCTTGTCAGCCTGATCCGCCAGCGCGACCTGTGCCAATGCGGCCACTGCCTTTTCCCGCCGTGTGCGTTTTCCCTTGATGATCGCAGGCATGCCGAACATCAGATTCTCCGCCACCGTCAGATGGTCGAACAGCAGGTCATCCTGAAACAGCATGCCGATGCGCCGCGCTTGCGCAGGCAAGGTGTTGAGTGGCCGCTCGCCGAGCCTTATCTCCCCCTCCAGCCGGATCGGGCCGCCATCTGTCTGCGCGCCGGGCAGTACTCCTGCCAGCCCCGCCAGCAGGGAGCTTTTACCACAGCCGCTGGGGCCCATCAGGGTCAATACCTCGCCGGGGGCCACTTGCAGGGCAGGGAGTGAAAGCAGCAGATTTTCATCAAGGTAAAGTCGAAGAGGCGTGGTGCTCAGCATATGGCTGTTTCCATCGTGAGAGTTCATCGTGAGCCGCCCCCCTTGAGCGCCGGATTGATCCGCGCTGGCAGCCAGAGCGCCAGCAAATAGATAACGAGTGGCAGCAGCAGTTGCAGCAGGCCGTAGAGCCCCGCCAGCCGCCGGTTGAGGCCGCTGCCGATGGCCACTGCTTCCGTGGTGATGGTGACCACTCTGCCAGCACCAAAGAGCAGGGTCGGCAGATACTGGGCCAAACTCACCGCCGCCCCGACGCTGAAGGCAAACAGCAGCGGGCGCGCCAGTAGCGGCGCTTTCACTTGCCACCAGGCTCGCCATGGCGTTGCCCCCAGCAGCAGGGCGCTCTGGGTGATCCGTGGATCGAACTGGCGATAGGGGCCGTGCAGGCACAAATAGACATAGGGAAAGACAAACAACAGCTGGCTCCAGAGCACCCATCCCCAGCCAATGCCGCTGCTTATCGAGTCATGTGCAAGCCAGTCCAGCCCGAGCCGGATGCCAAACAGCAGGCTCGCTTGCGGCAGCAACAGCGGCAAGCAGATAAGCCAGAGCGGCCAGGGGCGGCGGCCGGCTTGCGCCTCCAGACTACACACCGCGATCACCAGTGCCAGCAAGCCGCTCGCCAGCGCCAGCAGCGCGCTGGTTGCCAGAAGCGGCAGCAGGGTTGGCAGCAGATCCAGCCAGTAATGACTGCTCCACTGGCTGGGCAAAAGGGCGGGAAAGGGCCAGCGGCGCGCCAGCGACCAGAGCAGCAGCGCCGCCAGCACCGCCAGATTGAGGGTGATCAGGGTGAAGGCAAAGCCCGCTGCGAGCCGGTTGGCAAAGAAGTGGGGCGCCGCCCGTTTGCCATTGAGCCAGCAGCCTTTGCCCACCTCTTGATGAAGCCACTCCAGTAATCTGAACAGAGCGATCAGCAACGCCGTGATGGCGAGCAAAAGCAGGGCGCCGCTGGCGGTGGCGCCGCGCCAGAGCAGATCCGGGTCCTGATACCAGAGCCACAACCGCACCGCCAGCGGGGCGGGGGCGTCGGGCCCGAGCAGCTGGGTGAGATCCACCACCGCCACTCCGTAGGCCGCCACCGCATAGATGGGCAGGCGCAGGGCAGGCCAGAGCGCTGGCAGCAGCAGGCGCCACCAGATCTGGGGGGCGCTGAAACCGAGGCTCGCCCCCAGCCACTGCTGGCGTGCCAGCAGGATGGGTTGCTGCGCGGCCATGGCCATCAGCAGCAAAAAGGGGGTCTCCTTGAAAACGAGCAGTGCAATCAGCCCGAGCCCCCAAGGATCCCGAATGGTCTGCCAGTCGGGGGGGAGATCAAAACCCGTCAGCGCTGGCGAGACGAGCCGCAGCAGCCAGCCGGAGGGGGCGAGCAGAAAGGCAAAGCCGATGGCAAAGGCGACGTGGGGCATGGCCAGCATGGGCGAGAGCAGGCGACGGAGCAGCCCGAAAGCCCGGCTGTTGCTGTGGGCCAGCAGCAGGGCGGTCAACAGCAGACTACCAAGGGTGGAGGCGGCGCCAATCCACAGGCTCAGCGCAGCTGAGTGCCATAGGCCAGGCTGGGCCAGCAGCAAGGCGAGATGAGAGGCGGTCATCCCCTCCGCCAGCAGTTGCCACAGTCCCGCCAGCAATGGGATGACGAAGAGCGCCAGATAAATGACCGCTATCCCCGCACTCATAGTGGGGTGGCGTGTTAACCGGCGCCACGGCCGGGTGCGGGCCAGCGGGTGACCAGCGGCACTCATCAGTGGCCGTAACGCTCGGCCCAGGCCGCTTCCAGCTTGAGCTGCCAGCTGGGGTGAGGCTCGGCTACCGATTTGAAGCGCAGCGCCGGTTGCCCCTTGGCTGAATCAGGCAGGGCATCGGCCCTCAGCACGCTGGGATCACCCCAGAATGCCGGATTGGCTTTTCGCGCCTGCGCCGCCGGGCTTAGCAAAAAGTTGGCCACCACCTTGGCTCCCGCACGGGCACTGGCGTTGAAGGGGATGGCGAGAAAATGGCTGTTGGTGAGCGCCCCTTTTTTCATGGCAATCGCCTCCACGCTGGGGGGCAGGGCGCCAATCTGGGCGGCGCTCTGCGCCTCCTGCGGGTTGAAGCTGATGGCCATGGCCAGTTCGCCATCATCGAGCAGCTGGCGGGTCTCGGCGGCGCTGGTGGGGAACAGTTTGCCCTTGCGCCAGAGCGCCGGATGCAGCTCATCGAGCCAGGCCCAGAGCGGGGCGGTGAGCTTGGCAAAGTCGCTCTCGGTCGCCTCCCGATAGAGGGGGGCGGGATCTGGCGTCAATTCCAGCAGGATCTGCTTGAGAAAACTGGAGCCATGGAACTGGGGCGGCTTGGGATAGGTGAAGCGACCGGGATGGGCCTTGGCCCACGCCAGCAGGGCTGTAGCCGAGGTGGGTGGGCTGGCGACCTCTTCGGTGTCGACCATCAGATTGAGCTGGCCGATGCCCCAGGGGGCTTCCAGCCCTTCCACCGGCAGGGTGAAGTCCTCACTCACCGGCAGGGTGCTGTCGACCAGCGCCATGTTGGGTAGCTCGGCGGTAAAGGGAGCGCCGAGCAGCCCCTGCTCCTTGAGCGCCTTGAAGTTCTCGCCGTTGACCCAGAGCAGGTCGATGGGGCCGCCAGCTTGCTTGCCCGCCTGCTTGTTGGCCAGCAGTTGGCTGACGCTCTGGGCGATGTCATCCACCTTCACCTGCACCAGTTTGACCTGATAGTCGCGCGCCAGCTCCTGCCCGGCCCACACCAGATAGGCGTTGATCTCCGGGCTGCCACCCCAGGCGTTGAAGTAGACGGTCTGCCCCTTCGCCTCCTCAAGTGTCCGTTGCCAGTTGTCGTGAGGGGTGGCTAACAGCGGGGCGCTGGCCAGCAGTGGCAGGGCGCACAGCAGCGCATTTAGCCGCTGTTTGAGCCAAGAGTTGCGGTGCGAGTTGAGGTGTGAGCCGAGCAGTGAGAATGGCTTGAGCATAAACGTTTCCCTGATTGTCAGGCGCCACGGCGCCAGCGGTGATAACGGGCCAGCAACGCCAGCACCCGGGTGGGCTGGTGGGCCCGTTTCCATTCACCCGCCACATATTTGTTCCCCTCCATCAGGGTGGGATAGGCGTGAATGGTGCCGAGGATCTTGCCAAGACCGAGGCGGTGACGCATGGCGAGCACAAATTCGGCGATCCGTTCACCGGCGTGAGTGCCCACTATGGTGGCGCCAAGGATAGTATCCTTGCCTGGCACGGTCAGCACCTCGACAAAACCGTGGCGCTCGCCATCGGCGATGGCGCGATCCAGCTCGGCCAGCTCGAAGCGGGTCGCCTCGAAGGGGATCCTCTGCGCTTCGGCCTCCTTGCGATTGAGCCCGACCCGGGCAATCTCTGGCATGGTGTAGGTGGCCGCCGGAATGACCCGATAGTCGGCCCGAAAGCGCATGAACTGGCCAAACAGGGCATTTACTGCCGCATACCAGGCCTGATGGGCGGCAAAGTGGGTGAACTGGTAAGGGCCCGCTACGTCTCCCACTGCCAGTATGCTGGGGAAGTTGGTGGCAAGAAAACCATCGACCGCTATGGTGCCGCGGGGGGCAAGCTCGACCCCCAACGCTTCGAGCCCGAAGCCGCTGACGTTGGCGACCCGACCCAGTGCCAGCAGCAGTTGATCCCCTTCCACCACTTGTGTCTCATCGCCCCGGCGCAGTTGCAGCCGGATGGGGAGATCCCCATCGGCTGCGGGCAGATAGTCGGCTCGTTCGGCACGCCAGCCGGTGAGTAGCTGCACGCCATCGCGGCTCATCTGCCCGGCCAGGGCGTCGGCTACCTCTCTCTCTTCGCGGGGCAGCAGTTGCTCCGAGAGTTCCACCAAGGTCACGGGAATGCCGAGCAGGGCGAAGCTTTGGGCCAGCTCGCAGCCGATAGGGCCGCCGCCCAGCACCAGCAGGCGGCGCGGCGGGGTGCGCAGTTGCCAGAGGCTATCCGAGGTGAGGTAAGGCACCTGATCCAGCCCCGGCAGCTTGGGCACCAGCGGCCGGGCGCCGGTGGCGATGACGATATGGCGGCTGGCAAGGCGCTGGCCGTTCACTTCTACCTCCCAGGGGGAGACCAGTCGTGCCTCTCCTTCGATGCACTCCACTCCAAGCCCCTGATAGCGCTCGATGGAGTCGTGGGGCTCGACCTCCTTGATAACCTGCGTCACCCGCTCCATCACGGCGGCAAAATCGGCGCGGGAGTGGCTTGGGCTAAAGCCCAGCTCGTCGGCTTTACGTTGCTCTGCGGCAAAGCGGGCGCTTCGGATCAATGCCTTGGAGGGGACACAGCCGCTGTTGAGGCAATCTCCCCCCATCTTGTGTTTCTCGATGAGCGCCACCTTGGCCTTCACCGCCGCGGCGATATAGCTGGTGACCAGCCCACCTGCGCCCGCACCTATTACCAGCAGGTTGTAGTCGTAGCGAGCGGGTTTGCCGTAGGGGGCGAGCAGTCGCCGCTGCGCAAGGTGTGTGGTCAATTTCTTGACCAGCCAGGGCATCAGACCGAGCAGTGTCAACGCGACCATCAGGCCGGGGGAGAGGATATTGCCGGTGCTGGTTAACTGGCCAAGCTCGCTGCCCGCCAGCACATAGACGAAGGTGCCGGGCAGCATGCCAAGCTGGCTGACCCAGTAGTAGGTGCTGACTCTGATGGGGGTGAGCCCCATCAGCAGATTGACCAAAAAGAAGGGGAAGATGGGGATTAGGCGCAGGCTCAGCAGATAGAAGGCCCCCTCCTTCGCCATGCCGGACTGAAAGGTGGCCAGCTTGTCGCCAAAGCGCTGCTCGACCCAGTCGCGCAGCAAGAAGCGGGCGCTGAGAAAGGCCAGGGTTGCGCCTAGGGTGCTGGCAAAGGAGACCAGCAGCAGTCCCCAGGCGACACCAAACACCGCGCTGCCACCCAGGGTGAGCAGGCTGGCGCCGGGCAGGGAGAGAGCGGTGCTCAGCACATAGATAAGCACGAACAGCAGGCTGGCCGAGACAAAGTGGCTGTCGACCCATTGCGCCACTGCCGCCTGCTGGGCCTGCAAGGCGTCCAGAGTGAGGTAACGACCGAGATCGAGGGCAAAAAAGGTGCCGATAAGGCTCCCCATCACCAGCGCAAGCAGCAGGCGGGTCCGGTTCATCAGGCGTCCTTGCTGTCAGGCTGGGCGGGGCGTTCCGGTTGCACCGGCAGCTGGCAGAAGCCCTGCGGGGCGATATCGAGGGCGGCGTTGAACTTGGCCGACATGTTCTGGAAGGCGATAAGGCCGGTCAGCTCCACCATGGCATCGTCGTCGAACCAGGGCTTGAGGCGGGCTGCCTGCTCATCGCTCACCCCATCGATGCCAGTCATCGCTTCGGTGTAGTCGAGCACCGCTTTCTCCCGCTCGTCGAACAAGGGGCTTTCGCGCCAGTTGGCCAGCGCCTCCACCTTCTCGCTGGAGCCGGCTCTCTTTACCAGGGTCATGGCGTTGATGTCGACGCAAAAACGACACCAGTTGAGCTGGGAGACCCGCACCGTCACCAGCGAGCGCAGCACGGGGTCGATGGGGGAGCGCTTGCGGTTGATGACGCCGTAGAGGGTGGCGACGGCGGCAAAGAGGCGCGGCGAGCGGCCCCAGCACTTGCCCGGAATAAGCACCTGACCATAGTTGCGCTTTTGCAGCCAGAAAAAAGGGCGGATAAACCAGGCATATTCCCGGTCGGGTTTGACCTCAACGCGCATCAGTTACCTTCTTGTTGTTTCACACTTACGGTTTCAAATTGGGTTTGTAGGCCTGGCCGAGGCGCTCATTCAGGCGGGTCAGGAAATCCTCGATCCGCGCCCGGTTGGTGCCCAGATCGCTTTGCCCCTGACGGGAGGCTGATCGCATATCGATGCGGGTCTCTTTGGGGCCAGCAAAGACCCGCAGCGCCACATCATCCTGAAAGCCGAACCAGCCGGTGGTAACCACCGCATCCAGACCGTCGGGGCTGGGTCGTACCTGCCAGCCCAGCTCCTGCATCAGTTCGCTGGCTTCAATCACCACTTCGGCAGGAGAGGCCCTGGTAAAGAGAGGACCGGGTTTTGCCTCAACTGCTTTCAGCGGTGCGCTATTTATTGGCAGATCCTGCGCCGTTCTGAGCTCTGCCGCCCAGCGTAGCTGGGGGGGATTGTAGGGATCTGTGCTCACATCGTTGATCAGCGGCATCCGCAGCGCCTGTGCCACAAATGTCAGGGGCAGCAGTAGCGGCAAGGCGCCAAGGCCGCTGGCGTAGCGGTTACGGCTCCAGGGCAGGCGTACCAGCAAGATCAGGGAAACAAGGGCTCCGATGAGACAGATCGCAAAACCGATCCACCATGGCCAGAGATGAAAGCGGCTGCCGAGGGCGCCAGCGAGCGGGAGTAACCAGGCCAGCAGGGGCCACAAGCAAGAGCGGGGCATAGCACGGGATCCATCGTCGAATGTGGACAATGCCGAGAAGGATAAACTTAATTGCCTGATAACGTTAGTAAATTGATGAGAGTTTGGCGTGGTTTTGGTCAGTTTTGCGAGGGGGGGATGCAGAGGTCGGTGAAGCCCGCCTGATGGGAGCTTCACCGAGAAAATGGTCAGTTGCGATGACTTAGTTGCGATAGAGCACTTTGATCAGATGAAAGCCGAACTTGGTGCGCACCGGTCCCAGCACCTTGAGCAGTTCGCCCTTGAAGACGGCATCGTCGAAGGGCTTGACCATATCCCCTTTATTGAACTCCCCCAGATCGCCGCTGCGTTTTGCAGAAGCGCAGGTGGAGAAGCGCTTGGCCATCTGGCCGAAGTCGGCTCCCTTCTCGATCTTCTCCTTGATCTCCAGACACTGTTTTTCGGTCTTGACCAGAATGTGCTGGGCACAGGCTTTTTTCATCGGGGCGCTCCTGGGAGTGATGGCGAAGGTTGTTAACGCCAAGGGTGGTAGCAAATCGGGGCGCAAGAGTACCCCAATTTGCCACTGGCGTCAGCCATCACAGCCCGCCCTTTATCGGCCGTATTATTGGCGAGCGCGGGTGGCCAGCACGGCGCGGGGACGCGCTTGCCAGATGATCTCCAGACCGAGCAGGGCGTAGAGGCTCCAGATGGCCAGCGGATTGAGCCATTCGCCCCCCAGTTGCAGGGTCATCAGAGCGCAACCTGCCAGCAGCAAGGTGATCCCCGGCAGCCGCCAGTGGGCGGGCAGGGGGGCCAGCAGCGCCATCGCCAGCAAAATGCCGAGGCCAAACGGCAGGTTCAGGGCGGTAAAGGCCAGCGCCTGCTGGCCACTCATGCCGGTCAGCAGGGCCAGCAGGGCGCTGCAACAGGCGAGGAAGGTGATGAACTCGAGACGATCGGCAATATAGTCAGCCATCTGT
The DNA here is from genome assembly GCF_051919525.1 of Aeromonas sp. 6P. Taxonomy (NCBI): domain Bacteria; kingdom Pseudomonadati; phylum Pseudomonadota; class Gammaproteobacteria; order Aeromonadales; family Aeromonadaceae; genus Aeromonas; species Aeromonas sp. 6P. The sequence goes on from NZ_JBQBEO010000002.1 coordinate 1,567,066, forward strand.
TCGCTACGTGCATGCATGATGTGTCTCCTTCAGTTGATGGTTCAAGTGTGAGGGAGGGACGTTCGCAAAGGCAGCGGGATAATTCGATTGCGCTGAACGAGCAATTCTTAATCACCCGCTACGGCGGGCTTTGGCGTGTGCCGGGCCTGTTAAACGGTGAGGGTGGGGTGATGCCGACAAACTCTGTCGTGGTGGGTTTCTGGTTGCAAAGAGAGGAGGAGAGGTGACAAATGGTGCCTGATGGTGGGGTGAGCCTTATTCAGGGCAGGTCAATTCGCTCCCATCGGGAAAGCGGGCGGCGTCATTGTCACCAAAATGTGTGATTTGTGGTCAACCTCTTAAAAGATATGGCGAATTTGCCAATGGCGCCGCGCTGTCGCTGGCCGATGCCTATGTTAGGATAAGGTTCGCCATTTTTCTGGCGCGCATTTTTGTGTCACGGCCATGCACGGCATGGCGTGCTGCGCCGCATTCGGGGTTGGCCCGAAAGGGCGCCGGTTTCCTTCACCACAGATTCAGGAATATTGACCTTTGACAGGATGCATTTCATCCCTGCTGGCAGGGCGTTCACTGTCTGGCTCTGCCTTTCGCCGCGGCCTGCGGGTTCTGGGGGTGGGCCTGTTGCTGTCGCTGCTGGCTTCGCCCGCGTTTGCCGCCAAGCTCACCTATCAGGTCAAGGGGTTGAAAGGGGAGAACAAGGATAACGTTGAAGCCTACCTCAATGCCCTGCCTGTTTATCAGGAGCGGCAATACCGCCCGGCTCGAGCCAAAATCACCGAGAGCGTGCAAAAGGCGCTGCAGGTATATGGCTACTACCAGCCGAAAATCACCCTGAGTCGCGACAAGAAGACTCCGTCCAAAGTGGTGATTGAGGTAGACAAAGGGGAGCCGGTCATCGTCTCCCGCCTCGATATTCTGCTGGAGGGGGATGCGGGCAGCGACGAGCTCTACAGCGCCCTGCTGGACAAGTTGCCCCTCAAAGAAGGTGAGCCCCTCAATCACGCCAAATATGAATCCATCAAGGCGGATCTGGGCAGCCTCGGGCTGGCCCGTGGTTACTTTGATGCCAAGCTGAGCAAGAGTCAGGTCAAGGTGTTCCCGGACAAGGGGACGGCGGAGATCTTTATTCTGTTCGAATCGGGCCATCGCTACCGTTTTGGCGAGATCCGCTACGATGCCACTCCCGAAGCGCTTCACCTTATTCGCCCGCTTATCAACATCAAGAGCGGCGATCCCTATCTCGCCATCCGTCTGGCCGAGATGTCGCAGGATGTCTCCTCCACCAAGCTGTTCCGTCAGGTCGATATCAAGCCGGTATTGAGCGAGGCGAGCAACTATCGGGTGCCCATCGCGGTGACGCTGGATAACCGGGTTGATCACGAAATCGAGACAGGTATCGGTTACGCCACCGACGTGGGGCCGCGGATGAGTGCCACCTGGGAGAAGCCCTGGGTCAACCGCTACGGCCACCGCCTGTTTGCCACCGCCAAGGTGTCGGCGCCGGAGGCCGAGCTCAGCTTCGACTACCAGATCCCGGTGGGTAACCCGCTGCGGGACTACTACTCCATCCAGACCGGCTACCAGTACAAGGACAACAACGATACCCGCTCCGATCTCACCACTATCGGTGTGCACCGCTGGACGCGGCGGCCGGAGAGCTGGGATCGGGACGTCTTTATCCGGCTGGAGAACGAGATCTATACCCAGGGTGCCGACGAGGGGAACAGCTTGCTGCTGATCCCCGGGGTCTCCTGGTCCCGACTGCGGGTGCGCGGCACCCTGGTGCCCGACTGGGGGGATCGCCAGCAGTTGACGCTGGAGTTCTCCGACCCCAGATGGGGCTCCGACATCAGCTTTATGCGGGTGTGGGGGCGCAGCAAGTGGCTGCGAACTCTTGGCGATAACCACAGATTCCTGATGCGGGCAGAGCAGGGGGCCATCATAGGTGACAGCTTCTCGCTGGTGCCACCGTCCTTGCGCTTCTTTACCGGTGGCGATCAGACGGTGCGCGGCTTTGGTTACGAGAGCATCTCCCCCACCGGGCCGGATGGCAAGCTGACCGGTGGCCGCTACACCAGCGTGGCCAGTCTGGAATACAACTACCGCTTCAGCGAGAAGTGGCTGGGGGCCATGTTTGTGGATGGCGGCACCTCCACCACCGATTACAGCGAACCCTGGAAAATAGGTACTGGCGTCGGTGTGCGCTGGGTCACCCCCATCGGTCAGGTCAGGCTGGATCTGGCGGTCGGGGTATCGGAAGAGGACAAGCCCTTGCGGCTGCATTTCGCATTGGGGCCTGAATTATGATGTTGTCTAAACGCTTTTTTCTTTGGCCGCTGCGGCTGTATCTTGCGCGGGGGTCTGCATTGTGATCTGGCTAAAACGCATTTTTCTCTGGCTGATGGGGCTGGTGTTCCTGCTGCTCATCGGCGTCAGCCTGCTGGGTTTTACCCATCAGGGCAACAAGTGGTTGTGGCAACAGGCCAGGGCGGCGCTGCCCTCCCTCAAGGGGGAGCTGGTGGCCGGTCAGCTTGGGTATGGCTGGACTCTGGAAGGGGCGGGTTGGCAGGATGAGCTGGTGGATGTCACGGTGGATCGCGCCGTGCTCGACTGGGATCTCGGCAAGTTGCTGCAGGGCAAGCTCTGGATAAAATCCCTGGCGGTGACCCATCCGGTGGTCAAGGTAGCCGACTCCGAGCCCGCACCGGAAGAACCATCCGAACCCTTTGTCTGGCGCCCGCTGCCACTCAAGATTCAGGTCGACAGCCTCAAGGTCGCGGATCTCGATCTGGCTGTGCCCGGCGTGGCCGTGACCCTGGGGTCCCTCGATATCGGCGCCACCCTCAACCGCAAGGGGCTGATTGTACGCGGCCCGGTGCTCGATAACCTGAAGGTGACGCTGGATGACGCGGCACCCGCCAGCGCAGCCAAATCTGCCAAGCAGCCGGCCGCTAACGAGAAGCAAGCCGTGACTGCGGTTGCTCGTACCGACAAGGCCAGCGCCAAGACCGTCAAACAGGGCAAAGGGACGCCAGCTGCGAAGACGGCAAAGGCAGCCCCCATTCTCCTGCCCGCCATTCATCTTCCTTTCCCCATCCAGCTGGAAGGGGTCAGCGCGACCCGGGTGCAATATAAGCAGGGCGAGCTGATCGAAGGGCTCGACAAGCTGCTGCTCTCTGCCACTGCAGCCGACGATCGCATCGAGGTGCGTGAGCTCTCGCTGCGCCACGCCATGGCCGATCTGGCGCTCAAGGGACACATCCAGCTCAGTGATGACTACCCGCTGGCGGTGACCCTGGATGCCAAGGCCCGCAAGGGGCTGCTGGATGGCGAGCTGCAGGGTGAGCAGGCCACGCTGGTGCTGAGCGGTTCGGTCGGCAAGCTGGGGCTGGTGTTGTCGGCCAAGGGGCCGATTGCCGCCAATCTCAAGGGCTCGCTGGCAACCCTCGACCCGGATCTCCCTTTTGATGTGGCCCTCGACTGGAAGAGCCTCGGCTGGCCGTTGCACAAGCCTGCCAAAGATGAGCCGAGCTATCGGCTGGACAAAGGGAGCCTGACTGCCAAGGGCAAGCTCTCCGGCTATCAGTTTGCCCTCAATACCTCCGGCAAGGGAACCGATGTCCCCCCCTTCAAGCTCGCGCTGGACGGGAAGGGGGATCTGGAGCGGCTCAGCAAGATCGCCTTGCAGCTCAACGCCCTCAAGGGGGAGTTGAAGCTCGATGGCAAGCTCGCCTGGAACAAGGGGATCGAGTGGCAGGGAACCACCATGTTCAAGGGGATCAATCCGGCCGAGCTGCTGCCTGAGCTGAAAGGGACGCTGGCCGGTGAGCTGGAGAGCCGTTTCGTGATGAACGAGGCGGGTCACTGGGAGCTGAAACTGCCCAAGCTCAAGGTGGATGGCAAACTCAACCAGTACCCGCTGGCCCTCAAGGGGGAGCTTAGCGGTAATGACAAGATGGAGTGGCAGATCCCGGCGCTCTCGCTGCAAAGTGGCCCCAACCAGTTGCAGGCCAAGGGCAGTATCAGCAGCGCCCAATGGAAGCTCGATGCCAACCTGCAGGCTCCCCAGCTGGGGGGTATCTATCCCGGCCTGAAAGGGGATATCAAGGGACAGGTGAAGGTCAGTGGCAATCAGCAGACGCCAAAAATCGATGCGGATCTGGCCTCCGACCGGCTCTACTATGCCGGCACCGACCTGAAGGGCATTAGCCTCAAGGGCAATGTGGCGATCGGTGCCAAACCGGCCGGTGAGCTCGCGTTGTTGGTGGCGCAGTTGAAACAGGGTGAGACCAAGCTCAGCCAGCTGGCCCTGAACCTCAGCGGCGATATCAGTCAGCATCTGTTGACCCTGACCATGAAGGGTGACCCTGTTGCGGCCAACCTCAAACTGGGTGGCGGCGTGCGCGGGGATCACTGGCGCGGGGCGCTCTCCGAGTTGCGGCTGAAAACTCCGCTGCGCCGTTGGGACTTGAGCTCCCCCTGGGCACTGGATCTCGATCTGCCGCGTCAGCGGCTGGCGATGGGGGATCTTTGCCTCGGCTCCCAGGGGGCCAGCCTCTGCGTCAAGGGGAGTCAGGTCTCCGCTGCGCAGGGCACTCTGGAGTTTGCCCTGAGCGAGTTTGATCTCAAGCGGCTACGCCCCTGGTTGCCGGACAACTTCCGCTGGCAGGCGATGCTCTCCGCCGATGGGCGTGCCAGCTGGCGTGGCAATCAGCCGACCCTGCATGCGGTGGTGCGAACCACGCCGGGCACTTTTGTGGCAGATGGCCTCAAGACCGACTATCAGCTGCTGGCTTTGGCCCTTGATTTCGAGCGGCAGCAGGCGGCCATTCGCCTCGATTTTGCCTCCAAACAGATCGGCAATATCGATACCGATCTACTGATCAGGGAGCCCGCCGGTCGCGGTCTGCTCGGCGGTCAGCTCAAGTTTGACGATCTCAAGCTCAATACCTTCGCGCCGCTCATCCCTGAGGTGCGCTCCCTGCAAGGGATCATCTCCGCCGATGCCCGTTTCGACGGCACCCTGGCGGCGCCCCTGTTGTTTGGCCAGCTCAACCTGCGTGACGGTGAAGTGCAGACCCACTCCGACATGGTGACCCTGACCAAGCTGGTGACCCGCCTCAAGATCGAGGGCAACCGCGCCGAGCTCGATGGCTCCATGCTGGTGGGCAAGGGGCCGCTGGCGTTGGGCGGCTGGCTCAGTTGGGCCAAGATGCCGGTCAGCGGCAGCCTCACCATTCAGGGTAAGGATCTGGAGGCACAATATCCGGGCATGGGCCGGGTCAGAGTCTCGCCCGATATCGCGGTGTCGCTGGGGGAGGAGACCCGCATTACCGGTCAGGTGGATATTCCCTGGGCGCGCATTCTGGTCAAGAGCTTGCCGGATTCGGCGGTGGCGGTCTCAGACGATGTGACGGTGGTCTATGACGATCTGCCCCCGGCTCCCAAGCAGGCCAGTCTGCCGCTGGCGATGAAGGTGGCGATCCGCCTTGGCAACGATGTGAAGCTTGATGCCATGGGGTTGAAGACCGATGTCTCCGGTGGCCTCAATATCCGTCAGGATCCCGAGAAGCCGCTGGCTGGCAATGGCCAGCTGGTGCTGACCAACGGCCGCTTCAAAGCCTATGGTCAGAACCTCATCATCAAGGAGGGGCGTATCCTCTTCTCCGGTCCGCTGGATCGGCCGTTCCTCAACATCGAAGCCAACCGGGATCCCGATACCATCGAGGGTCAGGTGACGGTCGGGGTGCGGGTGACAGGCCCTGCCAGCAAGCCTGAGATCACTGTCTACTCCGAGCCGCAGATGGCGCAGTCGGAACAGCTCTCCTATCTGCTGCGCGGAAAAGGGTTGCAGACTGGCGGTGAGGATGGCGGTTTCAACGGTCTGCTGGTGGCCGGTGCGGTGAGTCAGGCCAACGGCGTGGTGTCGAGCATCGGCGAGTCGCTCGGGATGAGCGATGTCTCCCTCGATACGGCGGGCAGTGGCGACAACACCCAGGTGACGCTGTCGGCCTATCTGCTGCCGGGCTTGCAGTTCCAGTACGGGGTCGGGGTTTTCAGCCCCATCGCCGAATTCAAGCTGCGCTACGAGGTATTGCCACGGCTCTATCTGCAGGCGATGAGCGGGGTGGCTCAGGCGGTCGATATCTTCTATCGCTTTACTCTGTAACGCATCATCCCGTAACAGGGCTGATATGAACGTAAACGGGAGGCGCAGACCTCCCGTTTTTTATTGCGCGATCGGCTGCAGGCATACAGCGATAAGGGACTGGAGGGCAGAGGAATAACGGATTGGGCAGACCAGAAATGCGAAAACCCGGCGCTAGGCCGGGTTTTCCGAATGATGGTGGAGGGAGAAGGATTCGAACCTTCGAAGGCAGAGCCGTCAGATTTACAGTCTGATCCCTTTGGCCGCTCGGGAACCCCTCCACGGGGGTATTGCTTTCAACTTGTCGCACTTGAAATGGTGGAGGGAGAAGGATTCGAACCTTCGAAGGCAGAGCCGTCAGATTTACAGTCTGATCCCTTTGGCCGCTCGGGAACCCCTCCACAAGTGCGAGGCGCATACTAACAGATCTTCCGGTTTTGTGAACCCCCAAGCAGGATTTTTCCATTAAAAGAATTGGATTTGTGGCCGATAACCAGTGAAATCGCCATTTTCGAGAGTTATCTCATGCTGCCCAGTTCAATCCGTAATCACCTGCTCGTTGATGAGGGCCAGTTGGGGCAGCGCCTCAACCGTGACCTGCAGCATGGCGATCGCGCTGATTTCCGGTTGCATCTGGCCCTGCTGACCGATGCGGTGGAGGAGCAGCCCTGGTTTGATGCCAAACCGGCGGCCACTCCCCAGAGCCGTGACTGGCGTCTGCACTTTGCGCTGAGACCGGCAGAGGTGCTGGTGGCTGAAGGGGCGGGGAGTGACTGCAGTGCCATCAATGAGCGGTTGCAGCAAGGGGGAAGCATGGTGGATGTGCGGCTCTGGCTGGCGCTGCAAACACCGCCGCTGGCGGTCAAACAGCCGCTGCTGGATGAGGCTGTCTACGACAACCTGTCACCGCTGGCGCGGGAGCGGTTGCAAGGAAAGCTGGCCGATATGCCACGCCAGGAGGATCCGCTGGTATTGCTGCCGATCCTCGATCGTTTGCAAGAGGGGGTGGATACCCGGTTGCACTGGCTCAGTTGATGGCGCCTGTTCACTGACGTAATGCTGTGCTTGTGGGGTAAATCACAGGCAACAAAAAGGCAGGTAACCCCGCCTTTATGCTCTTTAGAATTTTTAGCCTTGCAGCATGCTATCAAGCGTCAGCTTCATCCGGTTGCGGCTGCTCTTTGAGTGCGGCATTGGCACGACGGGCAATCGGCTTTTCGGTGTGACGGTTGAGTTGGCGCTCCAGTTTTTGCCCCAGTTCGTTGATGGCGGCGTAGAGATCCTCATGCTCTGCCTGGGCAAACAGTTTGCCGTTGGGGATGCCAGCACTGGCTTCGACAGTGAACATCAGACGCTCTTTGGAAACAATCACATGAGGTGTGATGAGAGGCACCTGAAGACGTTCGAGCTTTTCAAAACGGGATTCGATGCGCTCGCGGATAGCCGGGGTGATGTCGATGATTTTGCTGGTAATTTCGATTTTCATATTGGCCCCCTTCGGGTCGTCTTGCTTGTGTCTTCACCTTCAGATTACTCATTGGTAAAGATTGAAATGTGATCCATGTCACATAACCTTCCCTTGGCTATTCAGCAACTTATAAATTGTGATCTTTTCCGGTTTCGTGCCAAAAACAGCTTGAGCTCCATGAAACTGGCAGGCAGTATGACGGGAATAGGATCGTTTCTGTCCCTTCTTGGCAGCACTTCGTGTCGACCTCATGTCCGGTTTCCACTGCTTGATATCGCATGTTTGTACTCTTCCCTCGCAACCTCTGATCTCATGAGCGGATGCAGGGGGCGTTGCTATGCCTGATTGGACATCAAACGTGGTTGGTTGTTGTGTTGGAGTGGTAAATGAAGCAGCAGGCCACGCAAGTCATGTGGTTTTTCGATCGGCAACATGATCAGTGGAGTCTCTCTGATCAGGGGGCCTACCAGCAGTGGCAAGGGGAGGGCAATCATCCCTGGGCCGCTCGCCTGTTACCGGAAGATGAGGCAGGCTTTGCCGACTTTCTTGTCCGGCTTCATGAATCACATCTGCCTGAACAGTTCATCGGTCATCTGAAAGATGATCAGGGGCAGCTCAACCATGTGCTCTGGAGCGGCCAGTTTGTGCCCACCCAGCAGATCTGCTGTGGCTGGCTGGCCCCTCTTGATACCGCCAACAGTGCGGTCTCCTCCCTCAATCTCTCTTTGCCGTTGCTGCAAACCACCCTGCTCACCCAGTTGGCGCAGGCGCTTTCTGCCCGCACCGGGCTCGATTTCTTCAATACCCTGGTCAGCCAGTTGGCCCATATCCTCAAGGTGGATGCGGTCTGGGTGGGTGAGTTGTGCGGTGCCGACCGGGTCAAAGTGCTGGCCGCCGACGGGCTGGCGCAGAAGGATTATCCGCTGGCGGGATCCCCCTGTCAGGAGCTCTACAAGCAAGGGGCCATCTGTTTCGAGGTGATCGACGAGTCGCAGGAGTATCAACCCTGGCTGGCGGCCGGGCAGACTTATTATGGTCAGCCGCTGTTTGATGCCAGAGGCCAACTTCTGGGCCATCTGGCGCTGCTCTATTCGGCCCCGGCAGATACCAGCAATCTCACCTCGGTGCTCAATACCTTCTCGGTACGGATGGTGGCCGAGCTGGAGCGGCTGCAATCCGATGCCCAGATGCGCCTCTCTGCCGTTGCATTCGAGACCCACGAAGGGATCATCATCACGGATCCGGGGTTCAAGATCCTGCGGGTCAACAACGCCTTCAGCCAGATCACCGGCTTTGACAGCCAGTCGGTGCTGGGCCTGCATCTGGAAGAGGATCTCTGGCCAAATCTGGGTGGGCTCGGCTACGAGCTCAATACCCTCAGCCGCTGGCAGGGGGAGACCCAGCGTCGCCATGTCGATGGTCACACCTATCCCCAGTGGGAGATAGTGACGCCGGTGCAGGATGAGAAGGGGGTGATCAGCCACTTTGTCATCTGCTTCGAGGATATCTCCGAGCGCAAGGCGGCCGAGCGGCGCATCCAGGATCTCGCCTATTACGACGAGCTGACCGGATTGCCCAATCGCCGTCAGTTGCATGAGACCCTGGTGCAGACCTTCAACGAGGCGACCCGCGATGGCTTGATTGGTGCGCTGCTCTTTATCGATCTCGATCACTTCAAGACCATCAACGACTCCCTCGGCCACGCCACCGGTGACTGGCTGCTCAAGGAGGTCGCCGCCCGTCTCAAACGGTTGGTGCGGCAAGGAGATTGCCTGGCCCGCCTCGGCGGTGACGAGTTTGTGTTGCTGTTGCCATCGCTCTCGGCCAGCCCGCCCCAGGCGGAGATGCAGGCCGATATCATTGCCGAGCGGCTCATCACCGAGATTGCCGCTCCTTATACCTATGTGGGGCAAGTGCTGCACATCGGCGCCAGCGTTGGCATTACCCTGTTTCCGGATCGGGAGCAGGGGGTCGATGATCTGCTCAAGCAGGCGGATACCGCCATGTATCAGGCCAAGTCCGCTGGCCGCAAGACCCGTCGCTTCTTCGATGCCTCGATGCAGCAGCAGGCGGATCGCCGTCTGCTCATTCACAACGAACTGCGCAACGCCCTCAGCCAGCAAGAGCTGACCCTCTACTATCAGCCCCAGCATATGGTCGATGGCGGCGATATCATCGGTGTCGAGGCGCTCATTCGCTGGCAGCCGGCCGGTCGCTCGCTGGTCTCACCGGCCGAGTTTATACCCATCGCCGAGGAGACGGACCTGATTGTCGATATCGGCAACTGGGTGCTGCACGAGGCGTGCGCCCAGTATGTGCTGTGGGAGGAGAACGGCATCCACATTCCGCAGATCTCGGTCAACGTCAGTGCCAAGCAGTTCCATGCCACCGATTTTGTCGAGCGGATCCACGACGTGCTGGCGCAAACCGGCATGGATCCGGCCTGCCTCAATCTGGAGATCACCGAATCTGTGGTGCTGGGTCATGCCGAGGACACCATCAGCAAGATGACCGAGCTCAAGGAGCTCGGCATCAGCTTTGCCATCGACGATTTTGGCGCCGGTTACTCCTCCCTGAGCTACCTCAAGCGGCTGCCTGCCGATGAGCTCAAGATCGACCGCTCCTTCATTCAGGACATCCCGAAAGATGGCGACAACATGGCCATCGTCGAGGCGGTGATCGCCATGGCCCGCCATATGGGCTTTAACGTCACGGCGGAAGGGGTGGAGTCCCGTCAGCAACTGGAGTTTCTCAAGGCGCAGGGGTGCAGTTTCTATCAGGGCTATCTCGCCTCCAAGCCGCTGCCGGTGCCCTATCTGGAGAAATATGTACAGCGTCTGACCAGACCGGAGCAACTGCGTGAAATGCAGCTGAGCGAGTCAGAAAAATAGTCCCTGCTCCCCGCTGTAGCGCTGCCCGGCAACGGGTAGAATGAGAGGCAGTAGACCCACCGCCACCGGGCGGTGTATTGCCCTCAATGGAGATGTTCAGTGAAAGCTGTATGGGGAATTGTTTTGTCGGCGCTGTTTGTGCCGACCCTGATGGCGCAGACTGCCGACCAGACGCTCTACCGTCAGGCGTATGACGCCGTACGGGCCAATGATCAGGCCCGTTTCCAGCAAATTCGTGCCCGTTTGACCCATTACCCCCTGCTCCCTTACCTCGATTACTATCAGCTCGCCTTTCGTCCGGGGGCGGCGGATTACAACGATGTGACCCGTTTTATCCGCCAGCATGGGGATACCCCCCAGTCCAACCGGCTGGAGCGCAGTTATCTGACCTATCTGGCCCAGAGCCAGCAGTGGTCGCAGTTCCTTCGCTTCTATCCGGCCAAGCCGAGCTCCACTGACCTGCTCTGCATGCACTATCAGGCGCTCTATTACACCGGCAAGCCGAAAGAGGCGTTGCAGGGGGCGGGCAAGATCTGGATGAGCGGTCAATCCCGTCCCGATGCCTGCTCCCCGCTGTTCCAGCTGTGGCAGGCATCCGGTCAGCGAACCCAGGAGAAGATCTGGCAGCGGATGACGCTGGCGTTCGAGGCGGAAAACCCCAATCTGATCCGCCACCTTGGCGCGACCCTGGGTAGCGGCTTGCAGAGCTATGGCGATCAGATGGTGACCCTGTTTGAGCAGCCCGCCAAGGCGATGAACCCGGCCTATTTCAGCAGCAATCCCTATTCCCGCAAGCTGCTCTCACTTGGCTTGACCCGCTATGCCAATCAGGAGCCGGAGTCGGTGCTGCGCCAGCTTGCGCTGTTTCGCAGCCGTTTCGGCCTGACCCAGGCCGAGGTGAAACCGGTAGAGCGTGCCATTGCCCGCCGCCTGCTGCTGGATCGCTCCATTGCCCAGCGCAGCTGGGTCGACAGCACGGTGAAAAAGCTGGCGGATCCCGACATTACCGAGCTGCGGGCGCGACTGGCCATCTGGGAGCAGGATTGGCGTGGCCTCTCCGGCTGGGTGAAGATGATGCCGATGGCCCGTCAGAAAGAGGATCGCTGGCGCTACTGGATGGCGCGCTCCCTTGAGGTGCAGGGGCAGCAAAAACCGGCACGGGATCTCTATCTGGAGACTGCCAACCTGCGTGGTTTCTACGGTTTCATGGCCGCCCAGCGCACCGGTGTGCCCTATCGCATCAAGAACCAGAGCGTCAAGCATGTACCGGACTGGCGCACGGCCAGTCAGCGCTGGCCCTTCCTGTTGCGGGTGCGCGAGCTGCTGTCGATGAACGAGATTGCGGCGGCCCGCTCGGAGTGGATCCACAACATGGATCGCAATCCGGTGGCCCAGCGCATCGAGTTTGGTCATATCGCCCTCAATCAGGGTTGGCACGAGCTGGCCATTCTCGCCAGCATTCGCGCCGAAGCGTGGGATGCCCTCGACCTGCGCTTCCCGCTGCCGCTCAAACGCACCTTCTCCCAGATGGCGCAAGAGCGCACCATGAACACCAGTTTGCTCTACGCCATCTCCCGTCAGGAGAGTGCCCTCTATCCGCTGGCCCAGTCGCCGGTGGGGGCGCGCGGTCTGATGCAACTGATGCCTGCTACTGCCAAAGAGACTGCCGGCAAGCTGGGGGTGCCCTATCGCAACGAGCAGCAACTGTTTGATCCGACGATGAATATTCGTCTGGGGAGCGCCTATCTCAAGCGTTTGCTGGATGTCTATGATGGCAACCGGATCCTGGCGGCGGCGGCCTACAACGCCGGGCCGGGACGGGTAAAACGCTGGCGAGAGCAGAGTGACAACAAGCCGATGGACGTGTGGGTAGAGAGTATTCCCTACAAGGAGACCCGCAACTACGTGCAAAACGTGCTGTCGTTCGATCTCATTTATCAGCACAAGCTGCAGCAGCCGCTGCGCTTCATGTCGGAGCGGGAGCTCAATCACGCCTATTGAGTCGGGGGCCGCCAGCCGGCCCCTGTTTTCAAATTTCCCTGCTGCCGGGTATCATCGGGTAAGGTTTTGTTACCAAAGGAAACATGCCTGGTGACCTGGCTCCGGGAATTGCATCAGGCCGCAGGGTATACTCGGGCGTCGGCACCGACAGGTTCCCCCACAATAAAGGAATGGATAGTGGCAACGATTAAAGACGTTTCTCAGCTGGCAAATGTGTCTATCTCCACCGTGTCGCGGGTTATCAACAACACGGCACAGGTAGCACCGGAAAAGCGTGAGGCCGTACTGGCGGCCATGAAGGAACTGAATTTTCGACCCAACAGTTTTGCCCAGGCACTGGTCAGCAAGCGTTCCAACTGCATTGGCGTGCTGGTTGGCGACCTCTGCGGCGGTCCCTTCTTTGCCCAGATGATGCGTGGCATCGAAACCATGGTCGATCAGGCCAACAAGTTCACCATCGTCATGTCTGGCAATCACGATATCGCACGCGAGCGTCATGCCATTCAGGCGCTGCAGCAGCGCCAGTGCGATGCGCTGATCCTCCACAGCAAGGCGCTTCCGGACGAGGAGCTGAGCGAGCTGGCGGCAGGCTCTACCCCCATCGTCTTTATCAACCGTCAGGTGCCGGGTGCGGAAGATCGCTGCGTCTGGCTCGATAACCAGGCGGGGATCACCACCGCGTGCCAGCACTTGCTGGATGCCGGTCATCGCAACATCGCCTTTATCACCTCCGATGATGAAGAGTTTGTCGATGGTCAGCAGCGGATGGCGGGCTATACCCAAACTCTGGCGAGAGCCGGGATCGCCTTTGATCCTGCACTCGTCAGCCGCGCCTATGCCGACGAAAATGGCGGATATGTGGCGATGAGTGAATTGCTGGCCCGTGGTGTCGAGTTCACGGCCGTGCTCGGTTTCAACGACGGTATGGTGGCCGGCGCCATTTCTTGCCTGCTGGAGCGGGGTTACAAGATCCCGCAGCAGGTGTCGGTGGTGGGGTTCGACGATATCCCCTACGCCCGCTACATCTATCCCAAGCTCACCACGGTGCGCTACCCCATCGAGGAGATGGGCAGCCGCGCTGCCGAGCTGGCGCTGCGTCTGCTCGATCACAAGCCGGTGGACGGCCTGGCGCTCAAATTTGAAGCCCAGCTGGTTGAGCGTGAGTCAGTCGCCTGACGAGTGTCAGATAGTGAACAACAAGGTGGCCCCATCGGGGCCACACTCTTTTCTGCGTTATCTCTCTAATCCGCCATTTATCCCGCCAGGGCGATCCGCTGCTGGCGGCGCACCTCCACCCCTTCTGCCACCATATCGAGCAGCTGCCTTGTCTGTTCCTAGCCGATACAGCTATCGGTGATCGACTGGCCGTAGCGCAGCGGTTTGCTGCCGATATCCTGACGTCCTTCGCAGATAAAACTTTCCACCATGATGGCGGCGATGGCATGGCTACCAGCACCCAGCTGGTCGGCAATGTCACGGGCAACCAGCAGCTGGCGGGAATGCTGCTTCTGGCTGTTGCCGTGGCTGCAATCGATCATCAGCCGGGGTGACAGATGATGCTGGCGCAGCAAGTCACCAGCCTCAGCCACATGATGGCTCTGATAGTTGGGCTGGCGGCCACCTCGTAGGATCAGATGGCAGTCGGGGTTGCCATGGCTGCGCACCAGTGCCAGCTGGCCATCACCGGAAGGCTGGGTATAGAGGTGGGCCGCTCGGCTGGCGAGGATCGCCTCGACCGCGATCCGGATATTGCCGTCGGTGCCGTTTTTAAAACCGATGGGGCAGGGAAGGGCCGAGGCTAGCTGGCGGTGGAGCTGGGATTCGGTGGTGCGGGCACCGATAGCGCCCCAGCTGATGAGATCCCCCAGATAGAGCATGCTGGTGAGATCGAGAAATTCGGTGGCACAGGCGAGCCCTTCCTGTCCAAGGGCCAGAAGTAACTCCCGGGCCTGGGATAGGCCCTTTTCCAGTCGATCGCTGCCATCGAGGTCGGGATCGAAGATAAATCCTTTCCAGCCGAGCGTCGTGCGCGGCTTTTCGAAATAGGTGCGCATCACCAGTTGCAGTTGCTCCCCGTATTGGCCCTGCAGTTCAGCGAGCCGGCCACCATAGTCGCGGGCGGCTGCCGGATCGTGAATGGAGCAGGGGCCGATCACCAGCAGCAGGCGATCATCATTTCCCTGCAGAATATGGCGGGCTTGCTGGCGGCTGCGAGCGATCTGGCGAGCGAGCCGTGCCGGACAGGGTCTGGCCTTTAACATCTCGTCAGGGGTGGGCAGGGTGGCAAGGGGTGAAGCATTCAGAAGTGAGGTGAACATGAGCGATCCTGATGAAAATGGAAATCTGCATGCTCTTTGCTGTCCAGTGGGGATCTTCCCCTTATTCTCTTGGTTAACAGAGCGCGGGCATGGGCCCGCGCTCTGTTATATCGGCCTTGGCTACCTTAGAAGCGGGCTGAGCCGCTGACGTAGTAGCTGCGACCCGGTTCGACGTTCTGGAAGACGGTGTCTTTCTCTTGCAGGCGCACGTCGGTCAGGTTGTTGATCCCCAGTCGCAGGTCAAAGTTCTCTGTGACCTTGAAGCCGGTGCCGAGATCAAAGGTCTGATAGCTGGGCAGCTTGTGCAGTACGACAACCTTGTTGACGGTCTGCTCGGCAAACTGGGTGCCGGTGTAGGTGGTGCCGACAAAGGCATTTACCCGCTCGGTGGCCTGCCAGGTGATCTTGGCGTTGGCCTTGTGCTCCGGCCGCTCGGGCAGAGCCTGACCCTGATCGCCTTCCGCCTTGAGGTAGGTGTAGTTCGCGCCAAGGTTGATATCGTCGGTCAGATCGAGCTTGCCGGTCAGTTCCAGCCCCTTGGTAGTGGCTTTCTCCAGGTTGTACCAGGTGCGGTCAGTGGAGTTCGGCAACTGCTTGAAGGTGAGCATGTCGTCGATGTCGGAGTAGAAGAGGGTGGCGCTGGTCTCCCAGATCCCTTCTCCTGCGATGACACCCAGCTCGTAGTTGGTGCTGGTTTCCGGCTTGACCTTGTCGCTGCCATAGATGCGGCAGCTGCCGCCGCAGCTCTCGATGCTGTAGCCGTTGGAGTACTGGTGCGGCGCCGGTGCCTTGAAGGCCTGGCTGACACCGCCTTTCACTGTCACCACATCGTTCATCTCATAGACCAGATAGCCGCGCGGGGTGAAGTGGCTGCCGTAGATCTCGTGGTGATCGTAACGGCCGCCCAGCGTGAAGGTCAGGCTGTCGGTCAGGCCGATCTCGTCCTGAGCGAACAGCGCCTCCTGAGAGTGACTCTCTTTGCCGCCGATATCCTTGTAGCTCACCGCATCCACCAGCTCCCGATCCAGATATTCACCACCCAGGGTCAGGTAGTGGTTGGCCAGCGCCAGGTTGGTATAGCCCTTGAGGGTCAAGGTGTTCTCTTCCAGCTCCCGCTGCTGCGGGGCAGAGTAGCTGGTGTTGAAGTCGTCGATCTGGGAGCTTTCATAGTTGGCCATGACGGTGGTGTCACCCCAGCTCCAGTTCCCCTTGTGGGTCAGACCAAACAGGTTGCGATCGTTTTGCTGCTGGCGGCTGTGCACCTTGTTGCCGGTTTTGCGGAAGATATCGAGAGGCCGCTCATCCTGGTTGTAGAGGTAATCCAGCTCGAAGCGCTGCTGCTCATCCACCAGCCAGCTCAGGGTGGAGGCGAAGTTGCGGGTCTGTTTGGCTTCGATAAGAGGGATGCCGTCAGCAGCTTCGGTGGGGGTCCAGGCTTGACGGTCATACACCTCGCCGTTCATCCGGATCAGCAGGTTGTCGGTCAGCGGGCCGGTAAAGCCCAGGTTGGTTCTGTGCTGATCGCCGCCATCCTTGCCCTCGATGGCTTTGAAGTCGGCATCGGCCGCCCCTTGCCAGGTTTTGCCCGGCTGCTTGGTGATGATGTTGATGACACCCCCGATGGCATCGGAGCCGTAAAGTGCCGACATGGGGCCACGGATCACCTCGACCCGCTGGATCATGCCAAGGGGCACCGGAGTATTGTCGAAGTTGCCGCCGCGCCACAGGGCATTGGAGGAGGAGAGGCGTTTGCCATCCACCAGCACCAGGGTGTACTTGCCGGACATGCCGCGAATGCCGATATCGCTGCGGCCATTGGTGTCAGCTTCAGCCTGAATGCCCACTTCGTGGCGCAGCAGGTCGGCAAGGTCATTGACCGGTGCGGCGGCGATCTGTTCTGCCGTGATGACAGAGATAGAGGCCGGTGCCGAGCGGGTATTGTGCGCCGTTGTGGTGACAGTGATCACTTCATCGGCTTGAGGGGCGTTGCTGGCGGCGATCGCTTGCTGGGTCAGCAGAGTGACTATGGTAGTAGCCAGCAGGCTGGGAGCAATAAAACGGGAGGTTGAGGATTTCATTATTTACATCTTCCATAATATACAAATGATAAGCGTTATCATTATCAAGTTGAATTTGCTCCGATCGCAACTCTTTTTTATTGGCGAAGCTCAGTTTCGTTCGTCACTCTCTTTTGACTAAAAAGAAGTTAATGAAATTGATTCTTATTTGTATTGATCGTTTTTTCGCTCCTTGTTAGGATGCCGTTCACCCTGATATCTGGTGAGTCAAATGGCTCACTTTAAGTCGTGTCAGGCAGTGATTCATTCCAAGGAGTAGCACCGTCATGTGTGACCATGCACTGGAAGGAGAGTGGCCCGCCACAGCGGTCGGGCTGGATAAAGTGTGCTGTTTTGCCAGCGGTGACAGGGTACTGGTCGCCTCCGGTATCCACGACAGTTTTACCGGCATCCCACCGGATAAGCTGCTCGCCCATCTGCGTAAGCTGCGCCAGCAGGGGATGGTCAATCCCATCGCCATCGGCGCCATTCCGTTTGATACCCAATCCCCCTGGCATCTGGTGATCCCGGCGCAATCGCAGTGGGTCGCAAGGGATACGATGTTGCCCGCCCGCTGTTGCCAGCTCCATGGCGAGGTGAGTGAAGTGACCGGCTCTGCCCACTATCAGGGGGCAGTGCGGGCAGCACTGCAGCAGTTCAGCGAGGGCCAGCTCGAGAAAGTGGTGTTGTCGCGCGCCATCGATGTGCAGAGCGCAGAACAGACCTCTCCCGCACACGCCTATGGCTCTCTGCTGGCCCAGAATCCGGGCGCCTATGTGTTCCAGATCCCGCTGCCGGATGGGGAGACCCTGCTTGGTGCGAGCCCCGAGCTGCTGGTATCGCGCAGCGAGATGGCGGTGGTGAGCAATCCGCTGGCGGGCTCCCGTCCACGCCACGCTTTTCCTGATCAACCGGCGGCCAGTGCCGAACTGCTGGGTGCCCAGAAGGATCGCTATGAACATGCGCTGGTGGCCGATGCGGTCGCTGAGGCCCTCGCTCCCTTCTGCCGCGAGCTGGACGTCCCCATTGAGCCGCAGGTGATCGCCACTCCTACCATGTGGCACCTCTCGACCCGCATTGCTGGGCGGCTCCATGAACCCTCTCCCGTGCTGGCTCTGGCGCTGGCGCTGCACCCGACACCGGCGGTATGCGGCACGCCGCTCTCGGCAGCACGTCAGGCCATCGCCCGGCTTGAGGGGTACGATCGCCGTTTCTACTGTGGCGCTGTCGGCTGGATGGATGCCGATGGCAATGGCGAGTGGGTGGTCACCATTCGCTGTGGCGTGCTGGCCGGCAAGCAGCTGCGGCTTTATGCCGGCGCCGGGGTAGTGGTGGGCTCTTCGCCGGAAGCGGAGTGGCAGGAGACCGCCGCCAAGCTCGGCACCATGTTGCGTGCCTTCGGCCTCGAAAGCCGGGAGCCGGAGGTAACTGCATGAAGCCGCTGGTACCCTTTACCCCCTGGCCCGCCGAGCTGGCTGCCCACTACCGGGCACAAGGTTGGTGGCGCGGACAACCGCTCACCGCCCTGCTCGATGACTCCGCCGCACGTTATCCCGAGCGCACGGCCCTGATCTGCGGCGAGCGAACCCTCAGTTATGGCCAGTTAAAGCGTGAGGTCGATGCGCTGGCGGCGCGGCTGACTGTGCGCGGGTTGGGTCATGGCGATACCGCGCTGGTTCAGTTGCCCAACTGCGCCGAGTTCTATATCTGCTGGTTTGCCCTGATCCGCTGCGGCGTAGTGGCGGTGCATGCCCTCTACAGCCATCAGCGGCGCGAGCTGGTGGCCTTTGCCCGCCAGATTGAGCCCGCCTTGCTGGTTCTCAGCCCCTCTCACCCCGGCTTTGCCGGTGAAGCGGGGAGCCTGGCGGCCCTTGATGAGCTGGTATATCCCTCCTGTCAGACATTGCTGTTCGAGCCGGCTGAAGGCTCCGATCTTCAGTCAGGATTTGCATGGCGTCAGCCTGACCTGATAGCCCGTGCTGATGGTTCGCCGCTGACGGCTATCGCGCAAACCCCTACCCCGGCCGATCAAGTCGCTTTTTTCCAGCTCTCCGGCGGCAGCACCGGCACCCCCAAACTGATCCCCCGTACCCACGATGACTATGGCTACAGCGTGCGCCAGAGCGTAGCAGTGTGCGGCTGGGATGAGCGGGTGATCTATCTCTGTGCCCTGCCGGCGCCCCACAACTTTCCCCTGAGCTCCCCCGGGGCACTCGGAGTGTTTTATGCCGGTGGCTGTGTGGTGCTGGCAAAGGATCCTTCCGCTGCAACCTGTCTGCCGCTGGTGCAGCGCCATCAGATCAACTGGGCGGCACTGGTGCCACCGGCTCTGGCGCTCTGGCTGGAGGCGGCCAGCCACTATCCGCAGACCTCTCTGGAGTGTGTGCAGGTGGGCGGCGCGCGCCTCAGCCCGGTTCACGCCGAGGCGGTAGCGAGCCGCCTTGGTTGCCGCTTGCAGCAGGTGTTCGGCATGGCCGAGGGGCTGGTTAACTACACCCGCACCGAGGATGACCAGTGGCACATCGTCAATACCCAGGGCCGCCCGATGAGCTCGGGCGACGAGGTGGAGGTGCGAGACAGCGACGGGCACCCCTTGCCTGATGGTAAGTGTGGCGAACTCTGGACGCGTGGCCCCTACACCTTTCGCGGCTATTTCAAGGCTGATGCCCACAATCAGCGGGCTTTTGATCGGGACGGTTTCTACTGCACCGGCGATCTGGTCTGCCGCTTGCCCAGCGGCCACCTGATGGTGGTGGGGCGCAACAAGGATCAGATCAACCGGGGCGGGGAGAAGATCGACGCCCTCGAGATTGAAGAGTTGCTGATTACCCATCCAGATGTGCGGCAGGCGGCGCTGGTCGCCATGCCCGATCCCATGCTCGGGGAGCGCAGTTGCGCCTTTCTGATGTGCCGCGAGCCCCTCAATCTGCCCCGCTTGCGCCGTTTCCTGCGCGAGCAGGGGGTGGCCGATTACAAACTGCCCGATCGCCTGGTGCTGGTGGAGCAACTGCCCCACACCCCGGTCGGCAAGATAGACAAACAGACGCTGCGCGAGCAGCTCGCCAAGGAGTGTGCATGACCATTCAATCCCTCGCCGCCTATCCGCTGCCCACCGCTGAGGAGCTGCCAACCGGGCGGGTGAACTGGCCCTTCGAACCGGGCCGTGCCGCCTTGCTGGTCCACGATATGCAGCACTATTTCGTCGATTTCTACGGGGCGGGCAATCCGCTGATCAATCAGGTTATCGACCATATCGCCACCCTGATCCGTCAGGCGCGAGTTCTTGGCATGCCGGTGGTCTATACCGCCCAACCCGCCGAGCAGAGCCAGGCCGATCGGGCGCTGCTCAACGACATGTGGGGGCCCGGATTGACCCGAGCGCCGGAGCGTCAGCCGATTGTTTCGGCGCTGGCGCCCGAGCCGCAGGATACGGTGCTGACCAAGTGGCGCTACAGCGCTTTTTGCCGCTCACCGCTGGCGGAGCTGATGGACGGATGGGGGCGGGATCAGCTGGTGATCTGCGGCATCTATGGCCATATCGGGGTGATGCAGACGGCGGTCGATGCCTTTATGCGCGATATCCGCCCCTTCCTGGTGGCAGATGCCATCGCCGACTTCTCCCGCGAGGATCATCTGCTGGCGCTCTCCTACGTCAGCCGCAATGCCGGTCGGGTGATTAACGTGGCCGAGGTGATGGCGGCCAGCAAACGCCCCCTGACTCGCGAGTCACTACGTGCTCAGGTGTTGGCACGGCTGCCCGCCGAGATGCAGCAGGAGCAGCCCACCGAGGATGACAACCTGCTCGACTACGGTCTCGACTCGCTGGCGGTGATGGGGCTGGTGGAAGAGTGGCGTCAGCAGGGGCTGGTGGTGGAGCTGGCCGAGCTGGCCCGCACGCCGACCCTGGCTCACTGGTGGGCGCTCCTCTCCCGTCAGCACAATGTCAGTCAGCCCACTGTTAATCAGGCAACAGCTAATCAGGTCAACGAAGTGCACGTCAGCGAACCGGAGTGCACCCCATGAGCGAGTGGCAAGGCAGAACCGTCTGGGTGACCGGCGCGGCGCAGGGAATTGGCCATGCGGTGGCACGCACCTTTGCCGAGGCGGGGGCCAGCGTGGTGGCGTTCGATTTGCAACTGGCCGAGGCGCTGCCTGGCAACGTGAAGGGGGGGGTGATCGATGTGAGCGACAGCGAGGCTGTGACCCGCTGCTGCGAACAGCTGCTCGACGAGGGGCTGGGGCCCGATGTGCTGGTCAATGTCGCCGGCATACTGGCGACCGGCAGGATCGATGAGGTAGATGACGCCCTCTTGCAACGCACCTTCGCCATCAATACCTTCGCCCCCTTCTATCTGATGCGGGCCCTGACCCCCTGGTTTCAGGGGCGGCGCAGGGGCGCCATCGTTAATGTCTCTTCCAATGCCGGTCGGGTGCCGCGAGTGGGGATGGGCATCTATGGCGCCTCCAAGGCGGCGCTGACCAGCCTCACCCAAACGGCGGGGTTGGAGCTTGCTCCCTACGGCGTGCGCTGCAATCTGGTGTCGCCGGGCTCGACCCGTACCCCGATGCTGTACGGCATGTGGCAGGAGGGGGAGGCTGAGCAGCGGGAGGGAGAGCAGCGCACCATCGCGGGCCTGCCCGGGCAGTTCAAGCTGGGGATCCCCCTTGGCAAATTGGGAACCCCCGACGAGGTGGCTGCCTGCGTGCTGTTTCTCGCCTCCGATGCCGCCAGCCATATCACCCTGCAGGATCTGGTGGTCGATGGCGGTGCCACCCTGGGGGTCTAGCCCTCGCGCTGCCGATCTGACAGGCGTGACACTCTCTTGATGGAGGAGGCCAGGCCTCCTCGCTTTTCAGCCATGCGGGCAGGGGCAAGCCGCTGCCCGCTCGATGTTTGCGCAAGGACATTCCCATGGAACAGACAATGGCGATGCGCGCCACCCACCAGCGTGGTGAGCAGCCGCGCTGGCCACTTACCACCGCTCAGGCGGGCATCTGGTTTGCCCAGCAAAAATACCCGCAGAGCCCCGCCTGCAATACCGGCGAATACTGGCTGCTGGAAGGGGCGCTGGCTCCCCATCACTTCACCCGCGCGGTGCGCCAGACCATCGACGAGATCCCCGGTCTGCACTGCGCCTTTGTGGCTACTGCCGATGGCCCGCAGATGGTGGCCAACCCCGCCTGCTGGCAGCTGACCGAGCGGGATCTGCGCAGTGAAGCCGACCCGCTTGCAGCTGCGCAGGCCGAGATGCGTGCGCAGTTGGCCGCCCCCTTCAATCTGGCCGGGGGGCCGCTGTTTGCTACCACCCTCTATCGCCTTGGCGAGGGGCGGTGGGCCTGGTTTATCGCCGTGCACCATATCGCCATCGACGGCTTTGGCCTGAGCCTGTTCTGCCAGCGAGTAGCGAGCTGGTATGAGGCGCTTTGCGCAGGTGAGCAGCCAGCCCCCTGCCGTTATGCGACCCAACAGGAGTTGCTGGCCGAGGAGGCGGCTTATCAGGATTCGCCGCGCGCCGCGCGGGATCGCGATTTCTTCGTGCAGCAGCTGGCCGGGGTGGAGAGTCCTGCGTCGCTCTCCCGCCGTCCGGCGCAAGGGCCGGGCTCCACATATCGTCTTGAGCAGCGGCTAGTGGGCCGCCAGTGGCAGGCACTGGTGGCACGTGCGAGTCGCTCGGCTTGTCACCCCTACAGCCTGCTGCTGGCAGCAGTGGCCAGCTATGTGCAGCGGATGAGCGGCGCTGGCGAGGTGGTGCTGGGTATTCCGCTGATGGGGCGGCTGGGCTCAGCGGCGGCCGATACCCCCTGCATGAAGGTCAATGTGGTGCCCCTGCGCATCGAGCTGAGCGGCACCAGCCGGGTAGGGGAGTTGCTGGCACAGGTCGAGCGGCAATTTGCCGCCCTGCGCCGTCATCAGGGCTGCCGTCAGGAGTGGTTGCAACAGCGTCAGCCGGGCCAGCCGCTGTTTGGCCCTCAGGTCAATTTGATGCCCTTTGCCCGTACCCTCAGCTTTGGTGAAGGGCACAACCAGGTTCGTGGCGAGGTGCAGGTGCTGGCGGCAGGGCCGGTGGAGGAATGCGCCTTCTACTTTGCCGAGGAGGCAGGCGCGATGACCCTGACCCTCGAAGCACATCAGGGGCGCTTCAGCCAACAGGAGAGTGAACGTCATCTGGCCCGACTGGTAGCCTATCTGGCCGCCTGGAGTGAGGCGGCTGACGAGACCCTGGCGGTGCGCTTGCCGCTGTTGCTGCCCTGCGAGCAGGCTGAGCTGACGCGCTGGAACCAAACCGACCATCCGTTGCCGACCACTACCCTGAGCGCACTGCTGGCCGAGGGGCTGGCGGCGGCAGATCAGAGCGCAATCGCGTTGGAGTGTGGCGCCGAGCGCTGGAGTGTGGCCGAGTTGCGCCAGCGCACCCGCCAGCTGGCCAGCTATCTGGCGGGGAGGGGCGTGGGCCCAGGTTGTCGGGTGGCGGTGGTGATCCCGCGTTCTCCCGAGCTTATCCTCGCCCAGCAGGCCATCATGGCGGTGGGTGCCGTCTATGTACCCGTTGATCCGGACTATCCGGCGGAGCGGATCGGCTACATTCTCGCCAGCAGCGATCCTGCGCTAGTGCTGACCAGTCGCACCTTGCGGATGCCGCTCGATGTGGCGGCGCCACTTGTCTGCCTCGATGCCCCCGGTGTGGCAGAGCAGCTGGCGGCAGTAGAGTTGGCAACGACAGCACCTTGTGATCTGCCAGCCCCCAAACCGGAAGATGCGGCCTACATCATTTACACATCAGGCTCGACCGGTCGGCCCAAAGGGGTGGTGGTGAGCCATGGCGCCATCGTCAACCGGCTGCTCTGGATGCAGCACATGTATCCCATCGGCCCGGCGGATCGGTTGCTGCAAAAGACCCCGGCCGGTTTTGATGTCTCCATCTGGGAGTTTTTCTGGCCCTTTATGACCGGGGCGCGGCTGGTGCTCGCCAAACCGGGCGGCCACAAGGATCCCGCCTACCTTGCCGAGCTGATTGAGCTGGCGGGGATCACCACCTTGCATTTTGTCCCCTCCATGCTGCAGATCTTCGTCGCACAAGCCGAGCCTGCGCGTTGCCGAGCCCTGCGGCAGGTATTTTGCTCCGGCGAGGCGCTGCCCGCGGATCTGGTGCAGCGCTGGTATGGGGCATTTTCAGCCCCCCTGCACAACCTCTATGGCCCGACCGAGGCGGCGGTGGATGTCACCTGGTATCCCTGCCGGGCAGACGAGGCGGTGACCAGCGTGCCCATCGGCTATCCGGTCTGGAATACCTGCATCCACATTCTCGATCCCTGGTTGCAGCCGGTGCCGCCCGGTGTGGCGGGGGAGCTCTGGATCGGCGGCGTGCAGGTGGCAGAGGGCTACTTTGGCCAGCCCGAGCTTACCGCCGAGCGCTTTATTGCCAACCCCTTCGGGGCGGGGCGGCTCTATCGCAGCGGCGATCTGGCTGCCTGGCGCGAGGATGGCGCCATCGAGTATCTGGGGCGCCTCGATTTTCAGGTGAAGATCCGTGGTCAACGCATCGAACTGGAGGAGATCGAGCAGGTGCTGCTGCGCCATCCCCGGGTGGCGCAGGCGGTGGTGCTGGCTCCCGAATTTGCCCCCGGCGATCGCCGTCTGGTGGCCTATGTGGTGACCGCAGATAGCACAGAGCTGACGCTGGCCGAGCTGGCACCCGCCCTTGGCGCGGCGTTGCCCGACTACATGGTACCGGGGCTCCTGGTAAACCTGGCTGAGCTGCCGCTTACCCCCAATGGCAAGCTGGATCGCAAGGGGCTGCCGCTGCCCGACATGGCGTCGGCGGTGGGTCAGTCACTGCCGAAAACCTTGCTGGAGGAGCGGCTCTGTCGCCTCTTCGCCGAGGTTCTGGGGCTGGCGCGGGTCGGCGCCGACGATAACTTCTTTGCCCTCGGCGGCCACTCCCTGCTGGCGGCGCAGTTGGTGGTGCGTATTGAAGAGTCGCTTGGACAGACTCTCACTCTGGCTAGCCTGTTCGAAGCACCGAGCCCTGCCCAGCTGGCGCGCCGTCTTGGCGGCGAGCGGGAGGCCATGCCCATGCTGTTGCCCTTGCGTGCGCCCGGTGCGCAGTCGGGCGCATCAGGCCGCACTCTCTTTTGTGTCCACCCCGCTGGCGGGCTCGGCTGGTGTTATGCGCCACTGGTGCCCCATCTGACGACCGACATGGCCGTCTATGCCCTGCAGGCGCGGGCGCTCTGTCAGCCGGATGCGCCGCTGCCCGCCAGTTTCGACGAGCTGGCGCTCGATTATGTGACCGAGCTGCGTCGTCAACAGAGCGAGGGACCCTACTGGCTGCTCGGCTGGTCGCTCGGGGGCATGCTGGTGCACCGGATGGCCGCCATGTTGCAAGAGCAGGGACAAGAGGTGGCCATGGTGCTGCTGCTCGACGCCTACCCCTGTCAGCAGTGGCAGACCCAGCCGTTGCCCGACGAGCAGCGGATGCTCGATGCGCTGCTGCGGATGGGGGGCATTGCGGTTGCGGACGAGGCGTTGGACTCCCTTACTCACGATGAGGTGGTGGCCCGACTGGGGGCAGAGGGGAGTGCGTTGGCCATGCTCGACGAGCAGGTGGTGAGCGCGATGATTGAGCTGGTGGGCCACAACAACCGGCTAATCCGTCAGCCGGTCGACTATTGCTACCACGGGGAGGTGATCTTTATCGAGGCGTCAGCCTCTCGCCAGCCCTGGCTGGATGGGCGTGGTTGGGAGTCGCTGACAAAAGGGGACATCCGCTATGAGCGCTTCCCCTGTCTGCATCAGGAGATGGTGCATCCTGACTGGCTGGCGAAGATCGGCGCTTTTATTTGTGAGCGGGTCGATGGGGTCGGGCAACAACCGCACATCCGGCAGGAGGGGGACGTATGACCCCTGTTGCCGCTATCAGGGAAGCCTTGCTGGCGGGCAAACTGGTGGGGCTAGGGGAGCCGCATTGGCACCCGGATTTTATCCGGCGCCAGCACGCCTGGCTGTGTGATCCGGCGCTCTGGGGAGTCATGACTGATCTGGTGCTGGAGTGCGGCAATCGCCGCCATCAGGGCTTGCTCGATGCCTGGCTGACGGGGCAGGAGAGCTGGCAGGGTGAGCCGCTGACGCTGGCGCGGCTCTATCCGGTCTGGCTCGACTCTTGCGCCTTTCCCGCCTGGATGGCCCCCGAGTTTCCGGCCTTCTTTGCCGCCCTGCGCCAGAGCAATCTGGCGCGCCCCGAACATGTGCGGCTGCGGGTGCATCTCTGCGAGCCCTTATTCGAGTGGCAGGAGATGAGCCCGGAGCTGTGGCAGCAACACAACAGGGGGCGGGATCAGGCGCTGGCCGACTATCTTCTTGCACTTCCCGCCCGCGGCGTGGTGGTGCTGGCAGGGGCGCGCCATCTGCTCAAAGTCGCAGGGGATCCCCACTTTGCGCAGCCGACGCTGGGCCAGTTGCTGGAGGCCGCACGGCCGGGCTGGCTGCAGGTGCTTCACCCCTGGCCAATGGCTGATGGAAAGGGAAATGAGGAAGAGGAGCGGGTGTGCGAGTTGGCCGGGATCGCGACTGCCGACCTCTATCCCCACTGGCCGACGCATCCGCCGCTGGAGACTCTTATCGACAGGTTGGTGCGGGTGGCTGATCGGGGACGGGAGATGCGAATTTGCCCCACCTTGCTGGCCGAGCCCTGGCGCAGGCGCTTGCTAAGTCGCGCTCACTTGCTGCCAGCTGGCATGGCCAGCCAGCTGCAACAGTGGCTGGCGTAACTGCTGGTTGGCGTAACCGCTGACTTGAGTAACAGAAGGGGGAGCAAGGCTCCCCTTTTCAATATTTGGCATCCTGTCTTCAGCGCTGCAAAGTTGCACCATTTACGGCATACCTTGCCACTCATCGCCGAAAATTCAGCTCCTTCGCTACTTTAAAGAAGTTTCTACTGGTCTTACCTGAGTAAATCTCTTTGCTTTTTATTTAACAAGGCATTTACATCTAGGTGTCACCAGCATCGGTGACGCTCACAACGGCAAGGAGCCAGTTATGACCCATGTCGACATCCCTTTCCTTCGTTACCTCGATGCGGAAGGGTGCCCGGTCGCCACCTTACCGACCTGGCTGGACAAGGCGATACTGCACACCTTCTACCGCAATATGGTGATGGTGCGCAGCTATGACAAAAAAGCGATTGCGCTGCAACGAACCGGCAAACTCGGTACTTTTCCCTCCCATCTCGGCGCAGAAGCCGTGGGGATTGGCATTGGTCTCGCCATGCAGCCGCAGGATGTCTACGTTCCCTACTATCGGGACATGCCCACCCTCTATGTGCGGGGCGTGCCGATGGAGAAGAACCTGCAATATTGGGGTGGTGACGAGCGGGGCAGTTATTTTCTCAAACCCGATGGGACTCCCTCAGAAGATCTCCCCATCTGCGTCCCCATCGCTACCCAGATCACCCACGCCTGCGGTATTGCCTCGGCCTTCAAACTGCGTAATCAACCGCGTGTCGCCGTAGTCACTATCGGCGACGGTGGCACCTCCAAGGGGGATTTTCTGGAGGGGCTGAACTGCGCCGGTGTCTGGCACCTGCCGATGGTCATCATCGTCAACAACAACCAGTGGGCCATCTCGGTGCCACGCAAGCTGCAATCGAGCGCTCCTACGCTGGCCCAAAAGGGGATTGGTGCAGGGGTGCGCAGCCTGCAGGTGGATGGCAACGATGTGGTGGCGGTCTACGATGCTGCCCGCAGTGCCGTCGAACGGGCCCGCAGTGGCAAGGGGCCGACCCTGATCGAGGCGGTCAGTTATCGCCTCGGCGATCACACCACTGCCGACGATGCCACTCGCTATCGCGATGGGGCCGAGGTCGAGGCCGCCTGGGCGAAAGAGCCGGTCAAGCGGCTGCGCCAGTTTATGCATAGCAAAGGCTGGTGGGATGAAGAGCAGGAGCAGAGCCTGCTGTCGGAAGCCACCCGGGAGGTAGAGCAGGCGGTCTCCCGCTATGAGGCGATGGCGCCCCAGCCGCCGGAGGCGATGCTCGATTATCACTACGCCAGCCTGCCCGCCGAACTCTTGCCCCAGCGCGAGCGAGTGATTGCCAAGGGGATGAAGCAGGAGGTTGGCCATGAGTGAGATCAGTTTGCTGGAAGCGGTCAACATGGCCCTTCACTACGAGATGGAGCACGACCCGGATGTGGTGGTACTGGGCGAGGATGTGGGGGTCAACGGCGGGGTGTTTCGCGCCACCGTGGGCCTGCGCGACAAGTTCGGTTTCAAGCGGGTGATCGACACGCCGCTGGCCGAGGGGCTGATCGCCGGGGTGGCGGTCGGCATGGCCACCCAGGGACTCAAGCCGGTGGCTGAGTTCCAGTTTCAGGGCTTCATCTTCCCCGGGATGGAGCAGATCATCTGTCAGGCGGCGCGGATGCGAAACCGCACCCGTGGCCGCCTCTCCTGTCCCCTCGTCTATCGCTCCCCGTATGGCGCGGGCATTCATTCGCCTGAACACCACAGCGAGAGTGTCGAGGCGCTGTTTGCCCATATTCCGGGGCTACGGGTAGTGATCCCCTCCAGCCCGAGACGCGCCTATGGCCTGCTGCTCTCGGCCATCCGCGATCCAGATCCCGTGATGTTTTTCGAACCGGATCGCATCTATCGCTCGATGAAATCCGAGGTGGTGGATGACGGTGTCGGCCTGCCGCTGGACGTCTGTTTCACCCTGCGCCCGGGCCGGGATATCACGGTAGTGGCCTGGGGGGCCTGCATCCAGGAGGTGATGCGGGCGGCGAACCTGCTAGCCGAGCAGGATATCCAGTGCGAGGTGCTGGATCTGGCCACCATCAAGCCGCTGGATATGGAGACCATCCTCACCTCGGTACGCAAGACCGGCCGTTTACTGGTGGTACACGAGGCGTGTGGCAGCTTCGGGGTCGGGGCCGAAATTGTGGCGCGGGTGACCGAGCAGGCACTTCCCAGCCTCAAGGCGCCACCCAAACGGTTGACCGGGGTGGATGCCGCCGTCCCCTACTATCGCAACGAGGCGTATTACCTCATCACCGAGCAGGATATCGCTGATGCCGCTCACCAGCTGATGGAGAACCAGTGGCTATGAAATTTTTCAAATTACCGGATCTGGGTGAAGGGTTGGCCGAAGCCGAGATCGTCGAGTGGAAGGTGAGTACCGGTGATACCGTTGCGGTCGATCAGGTGCTGTTGTCGGTGGAAACGGCCAAGGCGCTGGTGGATGTACCCTCTCCGGTGGCCGGGGTGATTGCCCGTCTCTGCGGCGCCGAGGGGGATATCCTCCATATCGGTGCGCCGCTGGTGGAGTTCGAGGGGGGGAGGATGATGGCACCGTGGTGGGCAAGGTGAGCGCCCATCAGCAGCATATCGAGGATCACTTCGTGGTGGGGGCCATTGCCCCGGGGGGATCGCTGGTGCAAGCCATGCCTGCGGTGCGACTGTTGGCACAAAAACTGGGTCTGGAAATCGACCGGATCAAGGGAAGTGGCAGCGGCGGCATGGTGACCGAGCTGGATGTGCAGCAGGCATTCGAGGCCCAGCAGAGCAGTGGCAACGAATTCCTCAAAGGGTCGCGCAGGGCCATGGCCAAGGCGATGGAGCTCTCTCATCAGACTGTGGTGCCGGTCAGCATCACCGACGAGGTGGATTTGCGTCACTGGCGGCCTGATGAGGATGTGACGGTGCGCCTTATCAAGGCCATTGGCGTGGCGTGCCGCGCCGAGCCCTCGATGAATGCCTGGTTCGATGGCGATACCCTGTCACGGCGGCTGTTCAAAGAGGTTAATGTAGCCATCGCAGTGGATTCAAAGCATGGCCTTTATGTGCCGGTGATGGAGAACGTGGCCGAACGGGAGGGGGCAGATATCCGGCAGGGGCTGGATCGGATGATCGCCGATGTGAAGGCGCGCGCCGTGCCGCGCGAGATGTTGCAGGGGGCGACCATTACGCTCACCAATTTCGGTGCCATCGCAGGCCGTTATGCCAGCCCCATCGTCACGCCGCCGCAGGTGGCCATCATAGGGGCAGGCAAACTGTTCGAAAAAGTGGTGTTCATCCACGGTGAAGCGCGTCCCGTCAGGGCATTGCCGCTGTCGATGACATTTGACCACAGAGCCTGTACTGGCGGGGAGGCGGCTCGTTTTCTCAGAGCGCTGGTCGCAGCGTTGGAAGCAGCCACCTTATAACGGTTTGTGCCCTGTCATTGGCAGGGCACAAATTTGTTTGCGTAATCTACAAAGCCACGTATAATCCAAACCAGCTTGAAAGGGCGATAGTTATGTCAATGAATACGATGTTTCACATCTTGTCCTGTTGTTCATAAGTTAATCCCGTTTTTTGAGCTTTACCCGCTGAAAAGCATAAGTAATTATTTTGAATACAGGTTTAAAAGATATGTCTAACATGATCACCGGTACCGTTAAGTTTTTCAACGAAACCAAAGGTTTTGGCTTCATCCAGCAAGAAAACGGCCCGGACGTTTTCGTTCACTTCAGCGCCATTCAAGGTAACGGTTTCCGTACCCTGGCTGAAGGTCAGCGCGTACAGTTCTCTGTGACCCAAGGTCAGAAAGGCCCGCAGGCTGAGAACGTAACCGCTCTGTAATTCTTACAGAATTTAAGAAAGCCGTGGTACCTATGGTGCCACGGCTTTTTGTTTATATGGCTTCTGCTACTGACTCCCATGTGCTGAATCATGTTGCTATCGCTCCTGCTTGCTGCCACCTTGACTCCGACGTCCGATGCGCCGGTACCGGTTCAATCCGCGATGGAAGCGCAGGTGATCTGCCAGCAATTTGTCCAGGTTCGAATAGGCGCTGCGCTGCAACCCGATGAGGTAAATGCGCGACTGATGCCTGAAAGGGAGGGGGAGTGGCTGGTGGATGGCAAAGTAAAAGGACCCGAAGGTCCTTTGCTGTTTGCCTGTCATCTTCACCAAGGGAAGCGCTGGGAGCTACTCAACTTTTCCCTCTGGGCACCACAGCCGGTCAAAGCGGTTTGAGTGCGACCAGCAGATGTTGCAGGTGTTCAACCATGGTCATGCCAAACGGGGTGAGATAGCCGCCATCTTCTGCGCTGATGAGCCCCTGTTGATGCAGACGGGCTGCCGCTTGGCACAACTCTTCAGACATATCGCTGCGTAATTTAATCCCCAGGCTCATGTTGGCCGGATCAAAGCATGCCAGTATTTTCAAATCGTTCACGAATTCGTTAGAAACCTGGTCGATCCCAATCATGGATTTACTCCTTACGCTAAAGATGTATGCAAACTAGCATCCCCGGATCCACTTTAGTGGGCGCTGGCTCAAATTATTGATCTTTGGCTGGATGCTGTGTTTCAAATGCTGTTTTTTTCGGCGTAATCAGATGGTTGGCTGACAGCTTCGCCAAGGGCCGAGCCGGACCAAACGTGGTAGGATAGGGCACTTCTTTATATCGGACGGTCTATTGGTGGCTGTTCGCCCTGTTCAAGGTATCGCTCATGGTCAAGATCACTCTGGTATCCCTGCTGCATTCACTTTGTACCCGCTTTCCGGTTTACCCCGCTGCTTCGTTGACCTCCCTGTTGGATGCCTATCAGGGCGAGGTGTGGTTACCTGCACGCAAGGGGGCCGACATTGCACTGTTACGCAAGCATGCCAATGGGGCTCATGAGCTGGCGTCACTCGATGCGGGCTGGTGTGATTTTGCCGCCAGCGACAGCGGTGATACACCCGAGCTGGATGCGCTGGCCAACTACGACAGCGAGATGATGGATAACCTGCTGATGTACTGGCACTGCGCCGCCAAGATCAACAGCCCGATCACCGATAACCTGTTCGAGCTGCGTCGCGAAGTGGTGGATGAAGCCCACGGTGCTAAACTTGCTGCCGCCTGGGAGCAACAGCAACAGCAGCGTTTTGAGCAGCTGATGGCGATGGCGGCCAATGGCCGGGATCTGCTCTGCTTTGTCGAAGTGGAGTCCGCCTACTGGCTGCGGCAAAAGCTGAGCGAGCAGCCTGATGTAGAGCTGGTCACCCCTGCGCTGTAAAAGGGGCAATATGATGGCTGGCGGTCTCGCTATCGAGGAGGCTGCTCTATCCTTATTGGCGTCATTGCCTTCCCCATCCGGTGCCAAGGGGCTGCAAGCTGGACAAGCTGACGACAAGATGTGAACATGGCG
This sequence comes from Aeromonas sp. 6P, assembly GCF_051919525.1. NCBI lineage: Bacteria > Pseudomonadati > Pseudomonadota > Gammaproteobacteria > Aeromonadales > Aeromonadaceae > Aeromonas > Aeromonas sp. 6P. The sequence continues at coordinate 1,599,124 of NZ_JBQBEO010000002.1, forward strand.
CCCTTTATCGAGAGAGAGACTTGGCCAATGAGCTATGAACTGAGCGACACCGAGCGCAATGCCGCGCTGCAACTGAACGCTGATTACCGTTACGATCACTTCATCAGCAAGCTGGTCGAGCATGAAGAGCTGTTCGTCCTGACTGACGAGCATGGCGTCATGATGCTGACCACCGACGATGAAGATTGCATCCCGGTATGGCCGCACCCGGAGTACGCCAAGGCGTGGGCCGAAGGTGAGTGGGCCGATTGCAAGCCGCAGTCCATCACCCTCAAGGTGTGGCTGGAGCGCTGGGTTGACGGTATGGAGCAGGACGAGCTGTGTGTTGCCGTGTTCCCGACCCCGGATCAGGAAGGCATCGTACTGGAGCCGGCTGACGTGGCTGACGCCATTGCCGAGAAGCAGGCCAAACGCGGCTGATCACCGAGCTATTCGCAACACCGGTTGCCAACAAAGACCCCGCTATCTGGCGGGGTCTTTTGTTTTAAGGACTTTTGCCGATGGGCTGATGCAATCAGGGCTGGCGATAAGTGGTGTCGATGATAGGCTCGGCCGGGAAAGTCTTGCCACTCTTGATGGCTGCCCTGGTCTCGGATTTTAGCTCTTCATCAATCCATAGCAGACCGCCATAGCTGTAACCGCTGTTGTCGCCCCCAAGAGGCCAGTAAAGCTGCTCGCTCTTGGGTGTTGCAGGTACTTTTGGCAGTTTTATCCAGCGCCAGGCGCCTTCCCGGGTGTAGGGCACCTGATAGGCGGGGACGAAGCTTGCCAGCTCATAGAGCCGCTGCTGGATCTGCCGTGACAGGGCCGCCTTTTTGGCAAAGTCGAACTCCTTGTCATACTGCTCCACCAGAGCCGTGATGGCATCGTCATCGATGTTCATGATGTTGTTGGTCTGGGGCTTGTTGGCGTTGACCTTGTGGAAGAACTCCCAATAGGCGGGATAGCGGCTGCCCGCCCAGGCCATCCAGGCGCTCTGGTGCTTTTTCTCCAGCATCGATTTGAAACCGGCCGATGCATCCATCAGGTTGAGCTCCAGATTAAGCCCCGCCTTCTTGGCCTCTTCCCGCAACAGCGTGAGCCGCTGGGCGTGCTCCGCCGTGGTGTAGGTGATAGCGAGGGTCAGTGACTGCCCCTTGTCGTTTTGCAAAATTCCCTGCGGCCCCACTTTGTTGAAACCGGCTTTGGCAAAGTATTCCCGTGCCAGTTTGGGAGCGAACGGACGGGCCTTGATCTCGCTGTTGGTAAACTCACCCTGACCTGAGCCATAACTGTTGAGTCGCTGGTAATCCCCCCGCAGCAGGGTGGTGAGCATCTTGTCGAGGTTGAGGGCATGCTGGATCCCGAGCCGCACATCGAGATTATTCAGCAGCGGATCGGCGGTGTTGAGATAGAGCCCCATTGGCGATTGCGGGGTCTGGTTGTAGAACCAGGTACGCGCGATATAACCCTTCTCGAACTCTGCAGTTTTGGTCTTGTCGTGCCACCAGTTGGGCATCACCAGCGGGAAGGTGTCGAGATCGCCGCGCAGGAAGTGCTGCCAGGCGATGTTCAGATCCCTGAGCACCTTGATCTCGATCCGCGCAGGATTGAAGCGATGCTGGAAGTAGCGCTCGTCATCCCCCCACCAGTTTTCAATCCGCTTGAAGGTGACCGATTTACCCTTTTTCACCTGATCGATCTGATAGGGGCCGGTGACTGGCAACACCTTCCAGTTGTACTCCTTGACCCAGTTGGCGGTGAGCTTGATGGCGTGGCTCGGCTCCGGGCTGATGGGCAGTGACTCGAGCAGATCCTGGCGGCTCTTTTCGGTGCCGCTGGTGATGGCCAGGGTGTGATCATCAAACTTGGTGATATCGGCTATCTGGGTGCTGTAGTAGTTGTTGTACCAGGGGTCGTTGATCTCTTTGCTGCGCATCATCTTGAGGGTAAAGAGCCAGTCATCGGCGGTGACCGGCTGGCCGTCTGACCAGCGCGCCTTGGGATTGATGCGAAAATAGAGGGTCTTGTTGTCGGCGCCGAAGGCCCACTCATTTGCCAGCATCGGCATGGGGTTGCCGGTAACGGGATGAGTGCTCAGCAGTGGCAGGTTGGTTTCCCGCACGTAACCGGCAAAGCCCCCGTTGGAGTCGGGGCCATATTTGCGCAGGGTCAGGGGGAAGCTGGTCATAAAGGTGCGAAAGGTGCCGCCGCGCTTGGCGGCCGGATCGGCATAGAGAGGATCCTGGTTGTTGCTCTCCCACTTCAAGTCAGCGGGCAGCGTGGCACTCCAGTCAAACGGGCTCCAGCACAGGGTCAGGGTGATGGCGGTGGCGCGAATGATAGGGGGGAGTCGGCGCTCCCCGGCGGTGATGGTCGATGGCATGTCCTTGCTCTCCTGAAGTCTGCTTCCTGCAGATCACGCTCTGATGATGTCAGTCCCGATGGGGACTGGCTCATCATGAAAATTTTATCCTGTCAGGTCAATGAAATAGCGTGAATTAGCGGGCGGCCTAGGCCGCGACGCAGTGCAGGGTGATCCCCTTGGCCGCGATGGCAGTCCGCATGGGGGCGGGCAGGGCATCGTCGGTAACCAGCACGTTGATCTGGCCCGGCGCGCCAAGCTGGCTCGGGTGGATGGCGCCAAATTTGCTGCTGTCGGTGATCACCACATTGGTCATCCCCTTGGCCAGCACACTGTTGACCACATCGGCCCGCATCATGTCGCGGCCAGTGAAACCCATCTCGGGATGAAAACCGTCGACCCCGATAAAGGCCTTGGAGAAGTGCACCTGCTCGATGCAGAGGCGCGTGAGCGGCCCCACCACGCTCTCGCTCTGATGTTGGAACAGCCCGCCGAGCAGCACCACCTGAGCCGGGGTGTCTTTGAGCAGATGGGCGATATAGCTGCTGATGGTGATGATGGTGACCCGTTTGTGCAGGGCCAGATGGCGCGCCAGCATGGCGTTGGCGCTGCCCCCCTCGATAAAGACCGTCTCGCCATCTTCCACCAGCTGGGCGGCCCGCTCGGCGAGGCGCTCCTTGAGCAGGTAATTGATGTTCATCCGGGCATCCGGGTCATCGGTCTCCAGCGCCATGGCCGAGCCGTGTACCCGTCTGAGCAGCCCCTGCTTCTCCAGCGCTGTGAGGTCGTTGCGCACCGTCACCTCAGACACACCTGTGTGTCGGGAGAGTTCACTCACGCTCATCTTGCGAGCTTGATGGACCAGAGTGAGGATCAGTTGGTGGCGTGGATTCATGGTGGGCTCGCATGCAAGGTGGTGGATAGCGGCAAGCCACCCGAGGGTGGCTTGCCAATCATATGATGTCACAGGCGCCATGGGTGCGCCCCGTCAGAGACTGTGCTCGGTGCGGGCGATGATATCATCTTGCGCATCCGGGGATAAGGCGGTGAAGAAGGCTGAATAGCCCGCCACCCGTACCACCAGATCCCGGTACTGATCGGGATGGGCCTTGGCTGCCAGCAGGGTCTCCCGCGAGACGATGTTGTACTGCACATGCCACCCCTTGTGCACTTCGAAGAAGGTGCGCAGCAGGCTCATCAGCTTGGCTTTGTCCCGCTCGTTCTCAAGGCTCGCCGGACTCAGCTTCTGGTTGAGCAGTACGCCGCCGAGGATGGCCGCCGTGGGCAGCTTGCCGATGGAGTTGAACACCGCCGTCGGGCCGAGACGATCCGAACCCGACGAGGGGCTGGCCCCTTCCGCCAGCGGGGTGCGGGCATGGCGACCATCCGGGGTGGCCATGGTGGCGGCACCGAAGGGCACGTTGGCGGAGATGGAGGAGGTGCCCGCATAGTAGGTACCGCCGATGGGGCCACGGCCGAAGCGGGTGTTGTGCAGACCTTTGAGCTCGTCGATGTAGCTCTGGTAGGCCCGCACCAGCAGCAGGTCAACCTCGTCCAGATCGTTGCCGTATTTGGGGGCTGCGTTGGTGAGGCGCTGGCGCAATTGCTCCCCTGCCAGCCCGGTAAAGTCTTGCTCGAGTGCTTCGGCCAGCTCTTGCTGATCCACAATCCCCTGCTCGAACACCAGCTTCTTCAGGGCCGCCAGACTGTTGCCGAGGTTGGCAATTCCCACCTGCAGACCGGAGACCCAGTCATAGACGGCGCCTCCCTCCTTGATGGTCTTGCCACGCTCGATGCAGTCATCCACGAGGGTGCTGCAGAGGATGTCGTGGGCTTGAGCCTCCAGCACGCTGTCGACCACGCAGTCGATCTCGATGGATTTGCGGGTGAAGTAGCGCACCTGCTCATCCCAGCGGGCCATCACCTCGTCAAAGTTGCCAAAGCTCCCGTCTCGCAGCGACTGAGGCTGGGGCAGGAATACCTTGTCGGTGGTGGCATCGCGGCCGCCATCCAGCGCCGCCAGCAGGATGCGGGCGAAGTTGATAAAGCTCATGCCGGTGCAGCGGTAGCCCCACTTGCCGGGCACAGCAGTCTCGATGCAACCGATGGCGGCGTAGTGGTGGGCATCTTCCACACTAACCCCGAGCTTGATGAACTCGGGGATCACCACTTCGTCGTTGTTGAAGGCGGGCATGCCGAAGCCGCAGCGGATCACCTGAATGCAGGCGTCGAGAAAATCCTCGCTCATCCCGGCATGGTAGCGCACCGAGAGGTTGGGCTGAGTTGAACGCAACTGGCCGCAGGACTCCAGAATCACGTAGGAGAGGCCATTGACCGCGTCATGGGCAGTGCCATCCCGCCAGTTCTGGCCGCCGATGGTGACGTTCTGATAGAGCGGGCTGCCGGCGGAGGCTTTGGAGTGGGTTCCGGAGCGGATCTTGTTCACCTCCAGCAACTTGAGCCAGCACCCTTGCAGCAGTTCGATGGCGCGGGGGCGTGACAGGGATTCCGACAGCTCCACCTCGCGGCGATACCAGGGGTAGAGGTACTGATCCATCCGGCCAAACGACACCGAGTGACCGTTGGATTCGATCTGCAGGATGAGCTGGATAAAGTAGCAGAGCTGCAGCGCCTGCCAGAAGGTCTCGGGGGACTGGTGGGTGATATGGGCGCAGTTGAGCGCTATGGTCTCAAGCTCGTTTCGGCGCTCGGGGCGAGATTCTTGTGCTGCCATATCATGGGCAAGTGCGGCGTAGCGCGAGATATGAGCGCTGACCGCATCCAGAGTGATGGCGACGGCGTGCAGGAACTGCTCGCGCTGCAGATCGGCCCAATCCGCCAAATCCAGCCGACTGCGCCGCTCGGCCACCTTGGCCTTGAAGCCATCGAGACCCAGCGTGAGCAGCTGCTCATAGTTGACCGCGAGGTGGGCATCCCCCGAGGTCATGTTTCCCTCGGCCTTGATGATGCCGCTCTCCAGCAGCGCTTTCTGCTCGTCGGTAAAGAGGCCGAAGCAGCGATCCTGCACCGTCTGGCCGCGCCAGAAGGGGGTGAGGGCGTGGATGATCGCCTTGTCGGTTTCGCTGACTGCAAAACCGGCGCCGGGTCTGTCTGCCAGCTCGTCGATCTCCTTCTCAATCCAGTTCACCGTGTACTCAGGAAACAGTGGCGCCGCCCGTACCTGACTGGCCTGATTGCCGACGATCAGCTCGTCGTGCTTGATCCAGATGGTGCGCTCCTTGAGGTGATGGGCCAACGCCAGAGCGCGGCGCACCGGCAGCGGCCGGGCGAGATGAGCCTGATAGGCCTCGGTGTAGTGGCGGGCACGCTCGGTGCAGACCGGTGGCTGAACGATGTGGATCAGGCTCTCTTTGTGGGCGCGGATCCGCGGGCTGAGGGTATTGAGGTCGAGCTGGGTCATGATCTTATCCTCTGGTCACAGGGGTCAGCCCCTGACGTTGGGCGTATGCGTGGGCAAAGCTGAGTAAATCGGGGTCGTCGAGCGGTGTCTCCGGCGCCTGATAGGGCAGATCCAGCAGGGCATATTTGCCCATCCCCAGAGTGTGATAGGGGAGGAAATGGATCTCCTGCACGGTGCCGAGGCTGGCAGCGGTGTCGGTGATGGCTTCTATCGATGCGTGGTCGGCATTGAAGCCGGGAATGAGTGGCACCCGGATCTGCATCGGCACGCCGTGCTCGGCGAGGCGTTTGAGGTTCGCGATGGGCAACTCCACCTTGCCGCGGGTCCAGTGGAAGAATCGTTCTTTATCCACGTGTTTGAGATCCACCAGCACCAGATCCAGTGAGGGGAGGCTTGGCTCAATCTGGTGCCAGGGCACATGGAGGCAGCTCTCGACCGCGGTGTGCAGCCCTTTGGCCTTGCAACGGGCCAGCAGGGCAGCGGTAAAGTCGGGCTGCATAAACGGCTCGCCGCCGGAGAGGGTGACGCCACCGCCGCTGCGCTCGAAGAAGGGGCGATCCCGCAAGATGGTGTCCATCAGGGTGTCCAGGGTTTCATCGCGGCCGCACACCTGCAGCGCTTCGCTGGGGCAGAGGCCGCGTAGCCGTTCCATATCGTCGGCCTTGAGGGCAGAACGACTGAGCTGGATGCCCTCGCTGTCACGCAAGATTGCCGGACAGGCCTGGCAGCAGAGCTGGCATCCCTCGATGCACTGGCGCCGGTCGAGTAGTATGTCCGGCTTGGGAGAGCGGCTTTCCGGGTTTTGACACCAGCGACAGGCCAGCGAGCACCCCTTGAGAAATACCAGGGTGCGAATGCCGGGGCCATCGTGAGTTGAATATCGTTGCAGGTCGAAAATCATACCGCCTCCTTTTGTATTTGCATTCTATTTGCTTTCATTCGAAAGTTGATTTGATTTCGATCAAGCTATTTGCAGATGTTTTATCGCTAGAATGGCGACATATTGAACATCCCGTTAAGGAGTTAGAGATGGAGCTGTATCTCGATACCGCCGATGTGGCGGCAGTGCGTCGCTGGTCACGGATCCTGCCGTTGGCCGGTGTCACCACCAATCCTTCCATTACCGCCGCCGGGGGATTGCCGCTCTGTGAGCTGCTGCCCGCCCTGCGCGACGTGCTGGGCCCCAAGGCGCGCCTGTTTGCCCAGGTGATGGCCAAAACCGAAACCGAGATGGTGCGTGAGGCGTTCGCCCTGCGTGAGCTGGACCCAGATCTGGTGATCAAGATCCCGGTATGCGCAGAGGGGCTGGCTGCCATCAAGAGCCTGACCGCCAACGGCGTGCCGACCCTGGGCACAGCTGTCTATACCCCGCTGCAGGGCTGGCTGGCGGCGGTGGCGGGGGCGGAATATGTCGCGCCCTACGTTAACCGGCTGGATGCTCAGGGGGGCGATGGCATCGCCACCGTGCAGGAGCTGCAACAGCTGCTTGCGCTGCACGCGCCGAACAGCAAGGTGCTGGCGGCGTCATTCCGCACTCCCCGTCAGGCCCTTGACTGCCTGCTGGCCGGTTGCCAGTCCATCACCTTGCCGCTCGATGTGGCGGAGCAGCTGCTGAACGTGCCTGCGGTGGATGCGGCGCTGGTGAAGTTCGATCAGGATTGGCTGCGCGCTTTCGGTCGCTGATCCCGGTGGCAAGCTGATTGCCGTGATTGAGGGGGGAGGGTGAAGAAGCGCGGGTGATGGGGATTGACCGACTAGACTGGAAAGAGGTGGCCACGTTCGCGGGCCGCCCTGCAGTCTACCGGAGGTATCCCATGAGCGACCATCTGCTACTCCCCCATGGTGAAGATTTGCGTCGTGCGGTGCTTTGGCTCAGTGAGCACCACCAGCACGATATCTCTGCCATTGAAGAGGCCAGCCTGCGTTTTGATCTCTCGCCGCTGGATGAGGAGTTTCTGATCCAGCACTGGCTCGACAGCCAGCGCCAATCATGAATATCTGAGGTGAGAGATTTAGAAGAAGTTGGCGAGGTTGATGCCAAACTCTTTGGGGTCGACCGTGTTTTCGATGCTCTCCTGCACCCCTGACTTGGCCAGATCCAGCCACTGTACGTCGAGGTAGTGACGCTGGGTGGCGTGATAGATCACCTTGACCACTGGCTTGAGCGGCTGCTGCTCGTTGCGCTGCATCACGATAGCCAGGCGCTGGTTTGAGAGCTGTACCAGAGTGCCCACCGGATAGACTCCCATGCACTTGATGAACTTGGTAACCAGTTCGGCATCAAAGTGCTGATTGATCCCCTTGAGTAGAATGCGGAAGGCCTGGGTCGGCTGCATACCTGCTTTGTAGACCCGATCTGCAGTGATGGCATCGTAGACATCGACGATGCCGCTCATCCGGGTATAGAGAGAGAGCTGCTCCCCCTTGAGTCGCTGCGGGTAGCCGGAGCCATCGAGCCGCTCGTGGTGGTTGGCTGCCACTTCCAGCATGGTGGGGGTGATGCCCGGGGTATTGCTGAGGATCTCGTAACTGTGCACCACATGCTGACGCATGATGGCGAACTCCTCATCGGTCAGCTTGCCCGGTTTGTGGAGCACCTCGTCCGGGGTCATGATCTTGCCCACGTCGTGCAGCAGGCCACCCAGGGTCAGCTCCTTGAGTACGCTGCGCTCAAGCCCAAGATAGCGGCCGAAGTTGGCCAGCAGAATGGCCACGTTCATGGAGTGCTCCATCAGGTAGGCATCCTTGGCGCGAATACGGGCCAGACAGAGCATGGCATCGCCGTGGGTGAACATGGTGTCCACCATCTCTTCGGCGACTTCGGCCAGCGGAGTGATGTCGATGGGCTCACCCGCTTTGAGGTGGCGAATGAACTTGCCTTGCAGCTCGCGCGCTTCCTGATAGAGGCGGCGGATTTTAAGCTCCCGTCCTTCGCCGTTGGCACTGGCCCGGCGCCCTACCTGGGCGCTGTTGGCATTGAGATCGGGGGAGGTAACGGCGTCACTCTCGGCACTGCCCAGCTTGCTGCGGGCCAGATCGATGCGTACCGTGAGCACCCCCTGACGCACCAGATTGGCAATTTGCGCCACGCTGGTCACCAAGCCCATCTGGGCGATCTCCATCCCACCTGTCTGGCTGGCGATAGCAATGACATACATGCCGGGTTTCAGCTGGTTGACGGGAATGACGGGATAGGATGCTTGAGACTTCATGAGGGCTTCCTGACTCTTATTATTATGAGTATCGTTCGGATGGGTCACACCGGAGAAGTGTAACATCGGATGACCAGTTCGTCATAATTGGCAACCCCTTAACAGTGGCGTTGTCGCCCCCGCCCGATATAATGACGCCCCTTTACTTGTTGGACTCCGAGGTTGTGAATGCGGCTTGATAAATTTCTGTGCGATTGTTCCGATTTGACCCGCTCGCTGGCAGGCAAACTGATCCGTCAGGGTGAGGTCATGGTGGATGGCATTGTGGTCAAGCAGCCCGCCTTTCATATCAATGAGCAGAGCCAGATCGAGTTTGACGGCGTGCTGCTGACGCTGGAGCAGCGCAACCGCTATTTCATGCTGCACAAGCCGGAAGGTTACGTCTGCTCCAACGAGGATCCGGATCACCCGACCGTCTTCTTCCTGATGGATGAACCGGCGATGGGCAAGCTGCACGTAGTGGGTCGCCTCGACCTCGATACCACGGGTCTGGTGCTGGTGACCGATGACGGTCAATGGTCCCACCGCATCACCTCGCCGCGCCACGAGTGTGCCAAGACCTATCACGTCTGGCTGGCCGATCCGGTGAGCCCGGATGCAATCGAGCTGTTCGCCGAAGGGGTCTACCTGCGTAACGAGACCGATAAAACCCGTCCTGCCCAGCTGGAAATTCTCGGCGAGTGCGAGGCCCGCCTGACCATCCACGAAGGCAAGTACCATCAGGTCAAGCGGATGTTTGCCTCCATCGGCAACAAGGTCGTTGGCTTGCATCGCGAGCGGGTGGGCGGTTTGACGCTGGATGAAGATCTGGCACCCGGTGAATACCGAGAGCTGACCGCTGAGGAGATTGCCCTGTTCTGATCAGGGGGGGCCGGGTGTCAGTGAGTGCTGAAACCCAGCACCAGCGCGGTGCCCAGGGTGGCAATCAGTGCCCCCGCCCAGGCGGCAATGGATGGCCGCTCCCCCGAGTGCCACCACAACAGCGGCAGCAGCAGTACCGGTGTGGTAGAGGAGAGAATGGCCACCATGCCCACCTCGCCCTGCCGCAGCGCCATCAGGATCAGCGTCATCCCCAGCCCCATCGCCAGAAAACCGTTGGTGGCAATCATGGCGAGGATCTGGCGATTGACCGGTTTGAGCGGCATGGCCAGCGGCAAGCGCCCCAGCCGCAGGACGCAGTGGGCCAGCAGGGCACTGCCCATTCGGATACCCGATGCACTCACCGCATCCACCTCACCACTCATCATCACCGGCTTGGCGATGATGGCCCCCACGCTCTGACACAGTGCCGCCGTCAGGCCAAGGCCAATCCCCAGCGCCAGATTGCCACGGATCTGCTCCCACTCGTTGCTGCTACTGCGTCTGCCAAACAGGATCGCCAGCATCACGCCAGCAAAGACCAGCATGGCCCCCAGCAGTCGCCAGCCTGTCAGCTGTTCATTAAAGAGCCACAGCCCAAGCAGGGCGGAAAACAGCGCATGGCAGGAGAAGAGCAGGGCACTGCGTCTTGGCCCCAGCCGGTTCATGCAGGCAAACAGCGCCGTATCGCCCACGAAGATGCCGACCAGCCCCGAGATGGCGAGCAGGGGCAGGGCGCTTGCGGTGAGGGTTTGCCAGCCACCGGTGAGCAGACTCATGGTGCCGAGCATCAGGCTGACCAGAAACATGCGCCAGCGGCTGTAGGCAAATGCGCCGAGATGACGGGCCGGTTTGACCGAAATTAGCGCTGCAATTGCCCATAAACTGGCCGACGCGAGGGCCAGCCACTCATAACCCATAAAAACTCCTGAAAAAATTAACCCGAAAGACTCCATCTCCCGGGCAAGCCCGATACAATACGGGGCGTTTTCGGGGATAACAAGAGCGGTATCAGGCATTCATCAGGCGCGCCGTCGGCCTTCCCCTCCTGCAGTGGTTTTATTCGAGGTTTTGTCATGAGGTATGGTTTCTTCCCCAAGCTGGCGCAACGCTGGCTCTCCCCGCTATTGCTTGCCGTGCTGGCAGGGCCCCTGGCCCATGCCACCACCGTTGAGCAGCAGCCTTTGCTTGCCGATCGGCAAACCCTGGTCAAGGGCAACGGTGCCGAGCCGGAGTCGCTGGATCCTGCGCTGGTGCGCTCCGGTTTTCCGGGTGAGGCGGTACTGGTCGATCTGTTTGAAGGGCTGGTCAGCGAAGATGAGCAGGGGCATATCGTCCCCGCTCAGGCCCAGCGCTGGGAGGTGAGTGAAGATGGGCTGGAGTGGCGATTCTTCCTGCGCCCCCAACTGAAGTGGTCCAATGGCGAGCCGCTGGTGGCCGCTGATTTTGTCTATGCCTGGCGCCGTCTGCTCGATCCGGCCATCAACTCTCCCTCTGCCGGATTGCTGCTGGCCACGGGGATCAACAATGCGCAATCCATCTATGCCGGCGCGCTGGAGCTCGGCAATCTGGGCATTGAAGCGCAAAGCGATCAGATCCTGAAAATCACCCTGGAGCGGCCGGCTCCCTATTTCCTGCAGCTCATCAGTCAGCGCCCCTTTGTGCCGGTCAATCAGAAGGCGATTGCCAAATTCGGCAAACAGTGGACCGAGCCCGGCAAGCTGGTGAGCAATGGTGCTTACCGGCTGGCAAGCTGGACGCCAAACGAGCGGATCGAAGCCGAGCGCAATATTCACTACTGGGATGACCTTCACACCCGTATCGGACGGGTCACCTACCTGCCGATCACCTCGCAACATGCCGAACGGCTGCGCTATGAGGCTGGTGAAATCCAGCTTACCAACAAGGTCTCCCTCGGCTATTACCAGAAGATGAAGCGCGAGTCTCCGGAGCGGCTCTGGGGCGTGCCGCTGTTTGGCACCTATCTCTATGCGTTCAATCTGAAGCGCCCCGAACTGCAGGATGTGCGGGTGCGTCAGGCGCTCTCCATGGCGGTTGATCGACAGCAGCTCATTGGATCGGTGAGCGGGCAGGATGAGCAGGCAGCATGGTCGCTGTTGCCGGAGATGCCGGGTTACCCCCGGGTGATATTGCCTGTGGCGCTTGAAGATATGCCAACCCGCCAGGCCAAAGCGGCAGCGCTGCTGTCAGCGGCCGGGTATAACAGTGCGAATCCACTCAAGCTGAGCATTACCTACAACAGCGCAGAAACCCACAAGCAGATGGCGATGGCCATTGCCGCCATGTGGCAGAAGCTGGGGGTGCAGGTCACCCTCAACAGTCTGGAGTGGGGTGCCTATCAGGTGGCCAAGGATAGCGGTGATTTCCAGGTGGCCAGAAGCTTCCTGTTTGGCGATTATGTGGAGCCATCAGCCATGCTGGGCAGCTTCCGTTGTCAGGATCTGCGCAACGAGAGCGGCTACTGCAATCCCGACTTTGATCTGCTGCTGGAGCAGGCGGCCAATATGCTGGACAGCGCGAGCCGGGTTGAACTCTACCGGCATGCCGAACAGTTGCTGCTTGAGGAGGCGCCGATCCTCCCCGTGTATCATTACAATCAGATGAGACTGGTCGATCCCGCGCTGCGAGGGCTGCCCAGCCAGAATTTGAAAGGGACGATTGCCACCAAGGATCTCTATTTCAGCCCGCAGTGAGGAGCATTTCATGAAACTTGCCATCATTTCCGACATCCACGGCAGCATCATTGCGCTGGAGCGGGTGCTGACCCAACTTGAGCCCTGGCAGCCGGATCACTATCTGCTGCTCGGCGATCTGCTCAACCATGGCCCGCGCAATCCTCTGCCGGAAGGGTATAACCCGGCCGCTGTGGCCGATCGGCTCAACGAGTTGGCTCCGCAAATCATCGCGGTGCGGGGCAATTGTGATTCCGAAGTGGATCAGATGCTGTTGCGCTTTCCCATCACCGCCCCCTACAACCAGTTGCTGATCGACGAGCGGCGCTGGTTTGTTAGCCACGGCCATCTTTATCGATCAGACGAGGTTCAGCTCCCGCCAGGCAGTCTGTTCCTGAGCGGTCACACCCATGTACCGGTGCTGGAGTGGCAGGGAGAACGGATCTTGATGAACCCGGGGTCAATCTGTTTCCCGCGCGGTGAGCTGCCGGCCAGTTACGGGTGCTATGAGGACGGGGTACTGCGCGTCAATGCGTGTGAGGACGGGCGAGAGTTGTTGCGACTGGTGCTTTAAAACGGAGAGCAAAAATGCAAGGCCTGATAAGAGATGTCAGGCCTTTATACCGTAGGAGCGGGTGCCAGAGCGAGTGTTGCCCTTGGCGTCATAGGTCAGGCTGTTGCGATCGCGCAGCTGACTCAGAAAGGTTGCCAGACGACGGTTTGATACGATGCTCAATTCAAGCAAGCGACCGTTGATATCATTTTGTGCCTGGCAGGCATCCAGTTTTGCACGAAGTTGCGCCATCTCGTCGGGATAGGCTGCCAGCTGCAGTGCCAGTTCCGGCATCTCTGCCAGTGTCTTGTCCAGAGTTTCTATCGCAGCAAGCAACTGCTGTTTGCGCTCGGTCAGTGCGGGCAGGGCCAGTGCCTGATGCTGTTCGAGCAAGCTGAACTCCTCTTCCAGAATGCCTTGCATCTGGCTGAGGTAATCATCTTGGGTGTGCAGTAACGAAGGTAAATCCATCATCCCAGAACTTTGTCCAGATTGGCCTCGAAACTGAACATCTTCTTGGCCACAGCGTCGCTGTTAACCTGATATTCGCCACTCGCGACGGCTTTTTTCAGCCGTTCGACCTTGCTCTCATTGCCGGTCGAGGCGGTATTGAGGTTTTGTTGCATCTTTTGCAATTGTTGCGCCTCACTGGTCAAGGAGACGGAGTCCAGCTTGACAGTAGCCGCTTTGTTTTCGGGCGATGAGGTGACTGACTTGCTGCCTGTCCCCTGGCTATTAGCGGTATTTTGCAACCGATTATTCGCCAAGTTGTTGATATTGTTGATGGCCATTTTAGTTACCTTCGTCTGCTTTAAGGTTTGCTTACCTGTTTATCGGTGCGGCAGATCAAAACTTTAGAAAAAAAGTTGTCAAGGATCCGGATTTAAAAAGTGACCGATACGGCACCTACTGCACTGACTTTACCCTCAACGGTTTTGCCGGAGCGAATATTGACGAGTTTGATGATCTCTCCGAAGCTGCCATCTTGCAAGGCTCGGGCCATGGTTTTGATCTGGAAGTTGCTGTTTTCTGCCGTCAGGGTGACCTGATCCCCTTTGCACACTACACAAACCTGGCTCAAACGGATGGGTTGCCCAGGTTTTATCTCCCGCTTGCTGCGTACTCCGATAAGAGGGGCTGTGTCAGTCAGGTAGTCGCCGCGGATCAGGGTCTGATCTTGATAGGCCAACACCAACTGGCTTTCACTCAGCAGGTCCCCCTTGGCGATGGGGTTGGTCACAGTGACATAGGGCTTTTGAATGCTGACCCGCACCGGGAGATAGACGTCCCAGGGTCTCTCTTCCTCACATTTAAGGTAAACTGTTGTATTACGGCGAATTTCCATTTTTGCTGGTAAGCTGATAGTGAGTAGATCTTCGCAGCGGGTCAGTGGGAGCCGTTCATCCAGCGTGGCAGAGGTGACCTCGGCTCTGGCATCCAACGGAATATCCAGCTGGCTATAAACGAACTCTTGTGCCTTTTCTTGTAGATAAGTAGTGACGTCCGAGGCGTAGCTGGAAGATATGCTGCCAAAAAAGAGGCTGATGAGTAAAAGTCGGTTAATCATTTTCGCTCGTTGGTCGATAAGTTGTTCACGCATATCACCATATTTAACTATGATTGCTTCAGAATCTGTTCGTTGTCACATCGATAGTCTGACGCAATCCATCACGCATGCATGATTAATGCCAAGCGTTTTTAGGGAGTGTTTATGGCCAGTATCCTGGACTCGGTCAACCAACGTACCCAGCTAGTGGGGCAAAACCGGCTGGAGTTGTTGTTGTTTCGTCTCAATGGACGTCAAAGATTTGGCATCAACGTATTCAAAGTGCGTGAAGTGTTGCAGTGCCCCCCCTTGACCGTGATGCCAAAATTGAACTCCTGCATTCGCGGAGTGGCTCATATTCGTGGCCAGACGATCTCGGTTATCGACCTCAGCATGGCGGTTGGCAAACGCCCGATTGATGATCTGAGCAAATGCTTCATTATCATCTCCGAGTACAACCGCTCTATTCAGGGTTTTCTGGTGCATTCGGTCGAGCGCATCATCAACATGAACTGGGAATCCATCCTGCCTCCGCCCAAAGGTGCGGGTCGCATCAACTACATGACAGCCGTGACTGAAGTCGATGGCGAGTTGGTCGAAATCCTCGATGTTGAGCGGATATTGAACGAAATTTCGCCGGTTGCAACGGATGTTAGTGAGGAGTTGGTTCAGGCCAGCGTCGACCACCCGACTCTGGGGCGTCCTGTTCTTGTTGCGGATGACTCCTCAGTGGCACGTAAACAGGTACAACGTGCGCTTGAGGCTATCGGTGTCGAGTGCGTGTTGGCCAAAGATGGCCGCGAAGCATTGAACATGCTGCTGGAAATGACCAAAAATGGTCCTATCAAGGATCAGGTTGCGCTGGTTATTTCGGATATCGAAATGCCGGAAATGGATGGCTATACCTTCACTGCCGAGATCCGGAATAATCCCAATCTCAAGGATTTGCATGTTATTCTGCATACCTCGCTCAGTGGAGTATTCAACCAGGCAATGGTGCAGAAAGTTGGTGCGAACAATTTTATCGCCAAGTTCCAGCCTGATGAATTGGCCAAGGCCGTACAAAACGCACTCTAATAAAGAAGAACAGCTGCATGAAGACACTTTCGGACGACTTATACAAACAGTTCAGCAACTTTCTGGCGGTACAGAGCGGAATTGTGCTGGGGGATAACAAACAGTATCTGGTGAAGAGCCGTCTTTCACCTTTGATGGCTCAGTTTGGCATCGAGAGTCTGTCTGATCTGGTTACCCGTGCAATGAGTGTGCGAGAGCGTGATCTGAAAATGGCCGTGGTGGATGCTATGACGACCAACGAGACCCTCTGGTTTCGTGATACTTATCCGTTTCAGCTTCTTACCGACAAGATTTTCCCCGAGTTGGGGAAAAGTGGCCGCCCCATCAAGATCTGGTCGGCTGCATCCTCGTCAGGTCAGGAACCCTATTCCATTGCCATGACGGCACTGGAGCAGCAGATGAAAAAGCCAGGGACCTTGCCTGGTGGCGTACAGATTGTCGGGACGGATATTTCGACGACCATGCTCAATCAGTGTAAGGAAGGCGTTTACGATAGCCTTGCTCTGGCGCGCGGTTTGTCACCGGAGCGCAAGAAGATGTTTTTTGAGCCCTATGGTGACAACAAGATGCGGGTTGCCGAGCGAGTCAGAAAATTGACCACCTTCCGGCCACTCAACTTGCTGGAGAGTTATAGTCTGCTCGGCAAGTTTGACATTATCTTTTGCCGTAACGTGCTCATCTATTTTGCGCCGGAAGTGAAGTCGAAGATCCTCAACCAGTTTGCTGCCAGTCTCAACCCCGGTGGATATCTGATGTTGGGAGCGTCGGAGTCACTGGCCGGGTTGACTGACCGGTTCGAGATGATCCGCTGCAATCCGGGGATTGTCTACAAGGTCAAATAGGCCTGACCGCCTTGATATTCGGGGTCTGCCGGATATTGCCAGTTCATACAAAGAGGGAAGCTACGAGCTTCCCTCTTTCTTTATCTACAGATCAGTCTTTCTATTTACCTACCATATCTCGCCACTGCAAAAGTGGTTGAAGCCTTAAGGTGGCCAAATGATGCCGTCTGACTCAATGCGCGAGATGCTCCTGCCGTTTTCGGTCTGAAATGTGCTCATACCCAAACCATCGATCTGAGTGGTTTGCTTATGGCACACCTCTTGCAAACAAAATCAACCAAGCAGGAGGTATGCTATGGCTCTTTCATTTGACAAGGCATTCGGTGTGCATCAACACACCATAAGCGTTCGCGCCAAGCGTGCTGAGGTGCTTTCCAGCAATATTGCCAACGCAGATACCCCAGGCTTCAAAGCCAGGGATATCAATTTTGCTCAGGCATTGCAGGAGGCCCAGTCGCATCAGGGGTTTGGTTTGGCAACGACCAGCGAAAAGCACTTTGCCTTGAATATGGACGCCCCGGGTACCGTGCAATATCGCAACCCGCTGCAACCGGATACCGGTGACGGCAATACAGTCGATGTGCAGCAGGAGCGCAGCGAATTTCTGCGCAATAGCCTCGAGTATCAAACCTCCCTTGAATTTATGAATAGCAAGATCAGTGGTCTGCTAAAGGCCCTGAAAGGAGAGCAGTGATGAGTTTGTTCAAGGTCTTTGACATAGCAGGCTCGGCTATGAGCGCACAGTCAGTGCGCCTCAACACGGTTGCCAGCAACATGGCCAACGCGGACAGCGTCAGCTCCAGTGTGGAAAATACTTACCACGCCAGGCGGCCAGTCTTTGCCGCCCAGCTCGATCAGGCGATGTCTGACAAGCAGGGCTCGGTCGGGGTTGAGGTGAAGGGGATTGTCGAGAGCAAGGCGCCACTGCTCAAGGAGTACAACCCCAACCACCCGATGGCGGATAAAGACGGTTTTATCTTCAAACCAAACGTCAACATGGTTGAAGAGATGGCCGACATGATCAACGCCTCGCGCAGCTACCAGACCAACGTACAGGTTGCAGATTCGGCCAAGAAGATGCTGCAGCAGACGCTCCAGCTTGGCAAATCCTGATAGGAGGGATGCAGCATGGTCGATACAACCAATAATGTGAACGGCATCAGCCGTACCACGACCCAGACGACAGGCACAACCACGACGCCCAAGAAAGAGCTGGATCAAGCTTCATTTATGAAGCTGCTAACAATGCAATTATCGTATCAAGACCCCTTCAAGCCTGTCGACAATGCCCAGATGCTCTCCCAGATGGCCTCTATGTCTACGTCTGAGGGGATCAGTAGCCTGTCTACTCAAATGGGTAAGCTTAATGACCAGATGATCTCCAGCCAGGCTCTCCAGGCGTCTTCTTTGGTTGGACAAAATGTGCTGTTACAAGGCAATACAGGATTTCTAGACAAGGATGGTCCTTTATCTGCAGTTGTTGCTGTTGGCACAACGAATAAATATTCGAATGTCAAAATCACCGTTGAGGATGAAAAGGGGCAGGTTATCAAGGAGTTTCCCCTCGAAGGCGACCAAAAAGGTAATGTGGAAATTGCTTGGGATGGTAAAGACAAGGCCGGTAACCGAGTCGCTTCAGGCAAATATGTCATCAAAGCTAGTGGTGCGCTCGATGGGAAGTCGGAAAGTATTGCCACATTTGCTTATGCCAAAGTAGATAGCGTTGCTTTGGGCAATGCCACCAACCCGACTCGTCTCAACTTGAGAGGGCTGGGGAGCGAATATCTGAACAATATTCTGCAAATTTCAGGCACTAATTCAAATCCGACGGTTACACCGTCAAAAACCACGTCGACAGCATCGATCTAAGGAGCTGGATATGTCATTTAACAATGCCTTGAGCGGTGTCAACGCGGCACAAAAAGACTTGAACGTCACCGCCAACAACATTGCCAACGTTAATACCATGGGCTTTAAAGAGTCCCGAGCTGAGTTTGCGGATGTTTACGCCAACTCCATCTTTGTCAACGCCAAGACCCAGGTCGGTAATGGTGTGGCGACTGGCGCGGTTGCCCAGCAGTTCCACCAGGGGGCGTTGCAATTTACCAATAACGCGCTGGACTTGGCAATTCAGGGGAATGGCTTCTTTGTGACCTCTGATGGCTTGACCAACCTGGATCGCACCTATACCCGTGCCGGGGCCTTCAAGCTTAATGAAAACAGCTATATGGTCAATAATCAGGGGCATTACCTGCAAGGTTATGAAATTAACGCCGATGGCACCCCGAAGGCGGTCAGCATCAATGCTACCAAGCCGATCCAGATACCGGATCGGGCGGGCGAGCCAATCAAGACCAGCAAGATTGAGGCAAGCTTCAATTTGCCGTCCAAGGCGACCCCGTTATCGGCGGGCACAATGCCGGATCCTTTGCTGTACCTCCAATAGTTGGTAGCCTGTCGAGCTTTGATCCAAAGGACTCGAAAACCTACTCGTCCTCCACCTCTGTTGTCGTGTATGACTCTTTAGGTGAGCCCCATACCATCACTAAATATTTCGTTAAAGAAGCCAGCGATGCCGACCCGACCAAACCGGCAGATCCTACAGCATGGCGTATGTATTTATATGAGGGTGAAAAGCCTATTGATATAGCCACAGGGGTGCAGACTCAAATGGCTGCTGGTGTGGCCCAAGCACCTTTGGCTGCGCGTTTTACCTTTGGTGCCGATGGTAAAATGATTACCCCAACCACCCCTGCAACAATCCAAACGGAGCAATTGGGTGCCGCCGGTGCGGGTATTATCACTAATGGTGCTGACCCCACTCAGACTTTTGAGATTTCACTGGGCACAATAACTCAATATGCCTCACCATTTGAAGTCAATAAGTTGTCGCAAGATGGCTCCACTGTCGGCCGGTTGACCAAGGTGAGGAGATCACTCCGGATGGCATCGTGTCCGCGACTTACAGTAACGCAACCACCATCAAGGTGGCCATGGTGGCAATGGCCAAGTTTGCCAACTCGCAAGGATTGACTCAGGTTGGCGATACCTCCTGGCGTCAGTCTCTGCTCTCTGGCGATGCCTTGCCGGGGACGCCAAACTCAGGGACATTTGGCACCATCAAATCATCCTCCCTGGAGCAGTCCAACGTGGATTTGACCTCCGAGCTGGTGGACCTGATCACTGCCCAGCGTAACTTCCAGGCCAACTCCCGTTCTCTGGAGGTCAACAGTTCGCTGCAGCAGACCATCCTGCAGATCCGTTAATCCCGCAATAAATGATAATGAGAGGGGGCTTGGCCCCCCTCTCTGTTTCTGTCGCATTCCCATCCTCCTATCCCCCATATCTCTGCTGTTGGCACTCTAATTGCATTTCTCCTGTCAGAGTCATCTGTTTGACGGAGAATTCCATGGATCACCTGCTTTATATCGCCATGTCCGGGGCCAAAGAGACCATGAACAGCCTGGCTGTTCGGGGCAACAACCTCGCCAATGCCAATACCACCGGCTTCAAGTCAGATTTTGAGCAGGCGAGAAGCATGCAGGCGTTCGGAGAGGGCTTGCCAAGCCGGGTGTTTGCCATGGCTGAGCGCCCGGGGCAGAACCTGCAGCATGGCATGCTGATGACCACCGGACGGGATTTGGACGTGGCGGTGGATGGTCCTGGCTGGATTGCCGTGCAGGATCCCAAGGGCGGTGAGGCCTATACCCGCATGGGGAATTTGCAGGTCAATGCGACCGGCAATTTGCAGACCTCGACCGGTCTGAATGTGGTGGATGACGGTGGTCAGCCCATCGTGTTGCCGATGCCGATGGAGAAACTCGAGATCAATCGGGATGGCACCATCAGCGGCCGTCCGGAAGGGGCTGCTGCCAATTTGCCGGAGGATTTCCAGCGGATCAAGCTGGTCAACCCTGCCGCCGATGCGGTGGAGAAGGGCCAAGATGGTCTGTTTCGCCGCAAGGATGGTCAGAATGAACCCGCCTCTGCCAATGTCGGTCTGATTGCCGGCTCCCTTGAGGGGAGCAACGTCAATGTGGTGGATGAGATGACCAACCTGATCCGGCTGCAACGCCAGTTCGAAACTCAGGTCAAAATTATGAAGACGGCCGAAGAGAATGATGAAGCTCAAACCCAACTGCTGCGAATCAGCTAATCAAGGAGTTACCTATGAATCCCGCACTCTGGATCAGCAAGACCGGGTTGGATGCACAGCAGACCAATATTTCGGTCACCTCGAACAACCTGGCGAACGCCAGCACCGTGGGCTTCAAAAAGTCACGGGCCATCTTTGAAGATCTGCTGTACCAAAACATCAATCAGCCCGGTGGCCGCTCCTCTGCCGATACCGAGCTCCCCTCCGGCTTGATGCTGGGGGCGGGTGCCAAGGTGGTGGCGACCCAGAAAAACCACAGCCAGGGTAACGTACAAACCACTGACAACTCGCTCGATTTGATGATCAGTGGTCGTGGCTACTTTGAAATTCAGCTGCCGGATGGCAGTGCGGCCTATACCCGCAACGGTCAGTTCACCCTCAACGATGAAGGGACCATAGTGACCCCGGGTAATGGCTACCCGCTGCAACCGGAAATCCAGATCCCGGAAAATGCCCAGAGCGTGACGGTGGGTGAAGATGGCCAGGTCTCGGTGCAGCTCAAGGGCGATGGCGCTTCTCAGGTGGTCGGTCAGATCAACATCTCCGACTTCGTCAACGCCAGCGGCTTGCAGCCGATGGGGGAGAACATGTTTGTCGAGACCCAATCCAGTGGTGCTGCCGCTCAGGGGACTGCCGGTGCCGATGGCTTGGGGGTGATCAAGCAGGGGATGCTGGAGACTTCCAACGTCAACGTGACCGAAGAGCTGGTGAACCTCATTCAGGCTCAGCGGGTCTACGAGATGAACTCCAAGGTGCTCTCCGCCGTGGACGGCATGATGTCCTTCCTGATCCAGCGTACCTAATTAGGAGGCGCATGATGAAAGCTGTATGGATGCTGGGATTGTTGGTGCTGGGAGGGTGTAGCAGCACTCCCAATACGCCCAAGCCTGATGATCCCGAGTTTTCCCCCGTCTACGGGGAGTCGGAGCCGGTGTCGGTGCGACCGACAGGGGCGATTTTCCAGCCGGATCAGGTCAATGGCATCTATTCGGATATCAAGGCACACAAGGTAGGCGACATCATTACCATCGAGTTGTCGGAGTCGACCTCCGCCTCGAAAAAGGCCAATACCCAGAGTGGCAAGAATAACAAGTTCAATCTGGACCCGGTCAAGTTGGGTGGCGTGCCCGTGACCGCCAGCCCCTATGATCTCTCAGCCTCCATTGCTCAAGACAGCGCGTTCAAGGGCCAGGCCAAGGCGGATCAGAGCAACAGCCTGCAGGGCAATATTTCGGTCAGCGTGGCCAAGGTGCTGCCCAACGGCAATCTGGTGGTGCGTGGTGAGAAGTGGATCATGCTCAACAATGGCAATGAATATATCCGGATCACCGGCCTTATTCGCCCGGAGGATGTGACATCTGATAACAGCGTTTCGTCCCAGAAAGTGGCTAATGCCCGCATTTACTACGGTGGTACCGGCGATCTGGCCAATAGCCAGGAGCAAGGGTGGCTTACCAGCTTTTTCAATGGTCCCTGGTGGCCGCTCTAGGAGATGTTATGAAGTCACTCCGTCTTGTCACTCTGCTCTGCTGTCTGCTGCCCTTGGGCGTGGCCAATGCGGCCCGGATCAAGGACATCAGCTCGGTTGAAGGGGTGCGTAACAACCAGCTGATTGGTTACGGTCTGGTGGTGGGGTTGCCCGGCACTGGCGAGAAGAACAACGCCTTCACCGAGCAGACCTTCCGTACGATGCTCAACAACTTTGGCATCAAGGTGCCGGATAACATCAAGCCCAAGATCAAAGATGTGGCGCCGGTGGCGATCCATGCCGACCTGCCCCCCTTCTCCAAGCCGGGCCAGACCATCGATGTGACGGTCTCTGCCATCGGCGAGGCCAAGAGCCTGCGGGGCGGCACTCTGCTGCAAAGCTTCCTGAAAGGGCTCGATGGCCGGGTTTATGCGGTCGCGCAGGGCAGTCTGGTGGTCGGTGGTCTGGGGGCCGAGGGGGCTGATGGTTCCAAGGTAGTGATCAATACCCCGACCGTCGGGCGGATTGCCAACGGTGCGACCGTGGAGCGGGAGGTGCCCAACTCCTTCAGTCAGGGTGACACTATCACCTTCAACCTTAACCGCCCCGACTTTACTACGGCGCGCCGTCTGGCCGATGTGGTCAACGATCTGGTGGGGCCCAATACCGCTCAGGCGCTCGATGCCACCTCGGTCAAGGTCTATGCCCCGCGGGATCCGGGTCAACGCGTCTCCTATCTCGCCACCATCGAGAATCTGGAGGTGGATCCGGCCAACGAGGCGGCCAAGATCATCGTCAACTCCCGCACCGGCACCATAGTGATCGGCAGTCAGGTCAAGCTCAAACCGGCGGCCATCAGCCACGGCGGGTTGACGGTGACCATCGCCGAAAACCAGCAGGTCTCCCAGCCCAACCCGTTGGCGGGAGGAGAGACGACGGTGACCAACAACTCGACCATCAATGTCCAGCAGGAGCCGGGGCGGATGTTCAAGTTTGATACCGGTGCGACCCTGGACGATTTGGTCCGGGCGGTCAATCAGGTCGGGGTTGCCCCGGGTGATTTGATGGCCATCCTTGAGGCGCTGCAGCAGGCAGGCGCCATCGAGGGGCAACTGGTCATATTGTAACAAGCGGCAAGTGGTTGCCACGGGTGGCAATGAGGTAAGCAAAATGGCGGAGTTTGACAGCAACAGCGGCATGAATCTCGGGATGGTACAGGACATCAAGAACCTGGATCGTCTGCGCCAGATGAGCCAAAGCAAAGAGGGGCAGGCCGAAGCGCTCAAGAGTGCGTCACGCCAGTTCGAGTCAATCTTTACCCAGATGCTGTTTCAGAGCATGCGTCAGGCCAACGGAGTGTTGACTCAGGACAACCCGATGAACAGCAGCTATACCCAGTTCTATGAAGGGATGCTGGATGAGCAGCGAGTCGCCGACATGTCCAGCAAGGGGGGGCTGGGATTGGCTGACATGGTGGCCAAACAGCTCTCTCCCGAGACCTTTACCCATCAGGATGGACGGGTGCTCAAGATGCCGCAGCGCACCGAAAGGACCTACAAACCCTATCAGCCACCCACGGCCGCAGCAGATGATTTGATCTCGGCATCAAAAGTTGGCAAAGATTTTGCTGAAAAAGAGATGACTGAGGGGGTCAAGGAGAGCCATGCACTCACTATGCCCCGTCGACCGCACCGCAGCATTCCGCCCATGGGACGCATGGCCAGCGAAGAGGGCAGTGTCACCGGTAGTGGGGGCAAAGAGTTCGATACGCCGGAAGAGTTCGTCAATCGCCTGATGCCGCTTGCCAAGAAAGCGGCCGACAAGTTGGGGTTAAGCCCGGCGGTACTGGTCGCTCAGGCGGCACTGGAGAGCGGTTGGGGCAAGCGGGTGATCAAGGATGGCGAGGGGCAGGTGACCCATAACCTGTTTGGTATCAAGGCCGATCCGCGCTGGGAAGGGCCCAAGGCGGTGGTCAGCACGCTCGAGTATGAGCAAGGCGTCGCCTCCCGCCAGAAAGCGGCATTTCGCTCCTATGAGTCGTTTGAAGAGAGCTTCAATGACTACGTAGACTTCCTCACTTCCGGCTCTCGCTACAAGGGAGCCCTGGCGAAGGTGGATAGTCCTGATCGCTACTTTGAGGCGCTGCAACAGGCGGGTTATGCCACCGACCCGCACTACGCCAGAAAATTGAAACAGGTATTGCGCAGTGATGCCATTGCCCAATACCACGAGATGGAGCTGTAACGTATGGCAAGCGACCTGCTTGGGATTGGTTCATCGGGCGTGCTGGCACAGCAACGCCTGCTGCAGACCACCAGTAACAACATAGTGAACGTCAATAGCCAGGGCTATGTGCGTGAGCGTACGCTGGTGTATACCAATACCATCGGTCTTGGGACCGGTGACATCAAGACCCAGCGGGTGATCAATGACTATATGCAGGGGGAGGTGCGCCGTGATACCTCCGCCTATCATGCCTCCCTGACCCATTATGAACAGCTGGCTGGCGTTGACAGCTTGCTTGGGGATACCAGCAACAGCGTGGGGGCAGCCATCACCTCCTACTTCAAGTCATTTCACTCTGCCAATGAATCGCCTGCCGAGATCGGTGGGCGCAAGGTGGTGATGACGGAGTTGAGTGGCATGGTCAACCGTTTTCATACTCTCTCGGCACAGCTCGACAAGCAGAGCGATACCCTCAATACCCGCATTGAAGATGAAACCAAGCAGGTCAACAGCCTGCTCACCAGCATCAATGATCTTAATCAGGCCATCATCCGCACCCAGGGGTCACCCGAAGAGAACCTGATGCTGTTTGATCAGCGGGATGAGGCGATCCGCCAGCTGTCGGAGAAGATGGATATTCGTACCGTAGCCCAACCCAACGGCAGCATGCTGGTCAATATGAGCACCGGCCATTCGCTGATCCTCGATGGGGGCGTCGCCCAGTTCAAGGTGATTGCAGGAGATCCTGACTCCCGAGATCAGGAGCTGCAACTGACTCTGGGGGATAATCAGGCAACCATCGACCACGATACGTTTGGTGGCGCCATGGGGGGGCTGTTCAAGGCGCGTACCGACCTTGAGCCTACCAAGCGCGAACTGGGGCAGCTGGCCGTGGCGATGGCCGATGCGATGAACCAGCAGAACCGCCTCGGGATGGATCTGGATAACGAGATTGGCGGCGATATTTTCACCCTGCCTACCAGCAAGGGCTTACCCTATGGCAATAACACCGGGACGGTCGGGGCGAATGTCAGCTTCGTGCCGGGCAAGGGGACATCAGTGACTCCGTTTGATTACGAAGTGCGCTTTAGCAGTGCTACCGGTTATGAGGTGTTCTCGCTCGACAAGTCTGGCAATCGTACCTTGATCACAGCGGGGGCTACCCCACCAACAACCTTTGAACTGACTGGGCACGGGATCTCGATCGATCTCACCGGCACGCCGGCTGCGGGTGACAAACTGTTGCTGCAACCCACCAAAAGTGCGGCCGCCGGTCTGGGTCAGCTGATCACCCGACCGGAAGATTTGGCCCTGGCCTCTCCGCTTAAAGCGGAAAAGACCACCAATAATGGCGGCGGGGCGGATATCAAACTGGGTGGCGTATTCAATACAGGTGTGGGGTCAGGTTTTGGTACCAATAGTCTGAGCCCGACAGCGCCTCAGGTGGTCAAAATCGATGCCAGTGGTAACTATCAGGTGTTTCAAGCCGATGGCACTACCCTGATTGGCACTGCCCCTGCGAGCAGCAAAGGGCAAAACCTGATGTCTGCGATCGTCAACCCTTTCCCCGCCGGAGCCGCAGTCTATGCCAACCCGAAACAGGCGCCAGGCTACGAGTTCAGCATCACCGGAACGGTGGATGCCGGTGACAGCTTCAAGCTCAGTTACAACAGCAATGGCTTTGCCGATAACAGCAATGGCCTGGTTCTGGCCGAGCTGCAAAACAAGGATCTGGTGCGCAAGAGCACCAATGGTGGGACGACCAACGACAAGATGACCTTCAATCAGGCCTATTCCGGGTTGGTGATGGAAGTGGGCAACAATACCAGTCAGGCAAAAACGCTGCTCAAGGCCAATGAGTCCAAGCTTATCCAGAGCACCGGCATTTTTGAAAGCGTGTCTGGGGTCAATCTGGAGGAGGAGGCGGCCAATCTGATCCGCTTCCAGCAATCCTATGCGGCATCGGCGCAAATCGTCAGCACGGCCAAAACCATTTTCGATACACTGCTCTCTTCCGTGAGGTAACGTCATGCGCATCACCACCAACATGATCTACGACCGGAATATCTATTCCCTCAACAGTGCCAACGAGCGGTTGAATACTGCCTATCAACAACTGCAAACCGGCAATAAATTTCAGACAGCCGGAGAAGATCCCGCAGGGATGAGTCAGAAGATGGCACTGACCAAGGAGATTGACCTGTTCAAGCAGTACAGTGTCAATGGCAGCTTGCTGGAAAACAGCCTGGGGCATGAAGAGACAGTATTGGATTCTCTTAATACGGCGATGCTCAGTGCCCAGACCCTGATCCAGAAGTCAAATAATGGCGCTATCAGCATGGATGATCGCAAGGCCATCGCCAGCGAGCTTGAAGGGTTGCAGCAGCAGATGTTCGACCTGATGAATAGCAAAAACTCATCGGGTGAATTTATATTTGGTGGCAATCAGAGCAAGACCCAGCCATATATAAAAGACGTCAACGGAAAATATATTTATCAGGGTGATCCAGGTCAGCGAAATATTCAGGTCTCACCCACAGTACAAATCGCTGCCAATGATTCCGGGCAGGATCTGTTTGAAATCGTGGCGACCAGAAGAACCGCCAGTGCAACCACAGCAAATATCAATGTCGGGATAGGCGATCAGGGTAACTTTGATAATTTCTATAAGTCCAATTATAACTCGGCACTGCCCAACAACACTTATACCGTATCAACCACCATAGGCCCGCCAGATACCTATGATATCAAGGATGCCGGTGGCAATACGTTGCAAACGGGTAACTACACTGCTGGCACCAAGATCCCTTTCAATGGGTTGGAGTTGACCCTTGATTTGCCTGCAGGTGGTGCGGCTCAGCAGTTTGATCTTAATCCACCGAAGAATGACAACATATTGAATGGTATGTCGGACTTTATTACGGCTCTGCGAGATCCGGCTATTTCTGCCGAGACCTTCGAGCAGAAAATAGCCGATGCCACCGTTCATATGAAAAATGCCCGCCTGAATATCGATCATGGGTTGGGTGAGTTGGGCGGCCGGATGAATAGTCTGGAACAGGCTATGGGCTCCAATGAGGGATTGAGTACCCTCAACGCCGAGGCGAGAGCCAAGGTGTCGGAAGCGGATCTCTATGAAGTGATTTCCGCTCTGTCAAAAGAGGATGCGGCATTGAGTGCCTCGCAACTCTCTTTCAGCAAAATAAGCCGTCTGACGCTATTTGACTATATTCGCTAATTAAAGAAGGGCCCCTTTGGGGCCTTTGCTTTTGTCCAGACTATGGAAATTGGTTCCGTGTCATCTCCTGCCAATTGTAACAAGCTGTTGCCGTTGCCCATTTAATGGGAGCTGCGGGGTTGACCTCCCAGCGGGATTGGATAATCATGCCGCCCGCACAACAGAGGGTTGTGCGAATTATTTGCAGCATCTCGTTAGGCGAGGCTCCTGTATAAACACAGGCCACTGATCTCACGACGTCCAGAGACGCCCAAGATCAGGACAGTTTTCATCGGATTAAGGTGTAAACCCAAGTGGCTTCCGGCATGCCGGATACGTTATACAGTGCTAAAGCTGGTACGTGGGGATGATGACACGCCGAACGGCGTCATTTCCTGCCTATTACTCGTCAATCAAATTGCTGTTTTCTTGTCGTTGCATCCGGCTATTTTCGGAGGCATTCAGGCTCGCCTGAAATCACATGAGGATATCTGTGATGAAGAAAACACATACCATTCTTAACCGTCACCAACTGCTCGATCTGGCCGCCCTGCAGGGTTGGCTGGAACATAATCTGGATCCGGTTCAGCGCGCCGATCAACTGCTGACCCTGCGTCCGGAAGAGCTCAACTGCATCTTTGATACCCTGCCAATTCCGCAAGGTGCCGAACTGCTCGGCTCACTCTCGGCCGAGAGTGCCGGGCGCCTGTTGCAGCGGCTCCATGGCAGCATCGTCAGCGTGTTGCAGGAGGCCATTCCCCGCCGCGAGATGGTCGCCATCCTGCGCAAACTGGGTCGTCAGGATCGAACCATGTTGCTGGCTCGCTTCCCGACCCAGGCGCAGGCCATGTATTACTCCCTGCTGGATTGGCCCACCGAGTCGGTGGGTGCCAACATGCGCCACGAATATCTGGCGGTGCGGGAGGAGGACACGGTCGGTCACGCCAAACAGCTGATCCACGATGCCTGGGACAATGCCCAGCTGTTTCGCCATATTTATGTGGTCAACGGGGATGGTCGTCTGCAAGGAAGCCTCTCCCTCAAGACCTTGCTGATCGCCGACCCGCTGGCCAGTGTCGCGACCCTGATGGATCGGGAGACGGTGCGGATCAACGCCCGAGCCGATCAGGAGCTGGCAGCGCGCCTGCTCATCGACCGCGACCTGTCGGTATTGCCTGTCGAGGATCAGGGGCGACTGGTCGGTATTTTCCACGTCGATGATGCTGCGGATATTCTGGAGCTCGAATCCACCGAGGATGCCGAGATGCAGGGTGGCTCCTCGCCACTCGATACTCCCTATCTGCAGGCGACTCCCTGGCAGCTGTGGCGCAAACGGGTGGGCTGGCTGCTCATCCTGTTTGTGGCGGAAGCCTACACCGGCACCGTGCTGCGGGCATTCGAGGAGCAGCTGGAAGCGGCTATCGCGCTGGCCTTCTTTATTCCGCTCCTGATCGGTACTGGCGGTAACAGCGGCACCCAGATCACCACCACCATAGTACGTGCCATGGCGGTCGGGGAGGTGAGTCTGCGCAATCTCGGCACAGTGCTGAAAAAGGAGCTCTCCACCGGTCTGCTCATCTCGGGTGCCATTGCCATGGCGGCCTGGGTACGGGCATGGAGTCTCGGCGTCGGTCCCCAGATTGGCATGGTGGTGACCTTTACCATCATCGCCATCGTGCTCTGGAGTGCTACGGTCGCATCCATTATTCCCATGGTGCTGCGTCGTTTCCGCATCGATCCGGCGGTGGTCTCTGCGCCATTCATCGCGACACTGGTGGATGGCACCGGCCTTATCATCTACTTCGAGATGGCCAAGTGGTTGCTGCCCGAGTTGCAGTAACGGGTAGATTGATATGAAAAAGGCAGCCATTGGGCTGCCTTTTGCATTTATCTTTCCGGTTTAGCCGAGCTGGAACAACAGTGGCCAGCCCTGCTCCTGACAGTAGCGGTGCTCCTTCTCCAGATTTTGCATCAGGAGACGGTTCTCCTCGCACCAGTCGATCGGCAGGGTCACGACCAGCTGATCCCCTTGCACTGCGACTTTCCACTCAGGCAGCAGGTTGTCCTGCCGCTTGTGGTGAGCGGCGACTGCGAGGCGCAGGATTCGGATGCAGCGCAGCACCGTCTGCATGTCGTGGTTGGGTAGGGGCGGCAGCTCGGAGAGCTTGAGCCCCTTGCGCTGAAAGCGTACCAGCGCAGCCAGCAGCGCCTGATCGTCCTGGTTGAAGCCGGGCAGGTCGGTGTGTTGCAGGATATAGGCGGAGTGGCGATGAATGCCGCTGTAGTTGATGGCAAGGCCAATTTCGTGAAGCCGGGCCGCCCAGCCGAGGATGGCTCGATAGGGCTCTACTTCCATCTGCCAGGGCTCTTGCAGGGCATCGAACAGCGTCAGCACGCTCTGCTCCACCCGGGCGGCTTGTTTGCGGTCCATCCGGTAGTGGGTACCGAGCGCCTGTGCGGTGCGTTCGCGAATATCGTGGTGCTGCAAGCGCTCCTCGAACTCATACAGCAATCCTTCGCGCAGCGCACCATCGGAGTAGTCGAGCCGCTGGATGGGCAGCGAAGTAAACAGCCCGAGCAGGATGGCGACCGCAGCGGCAAACACCTCCTGACGCTCCTCGGTAAGCCCGACCAGTTTGAGGTTATCGACTCGCTTGCGCTCAATCATCAGCGCCTTGAGCCGCTCCAGCCCCTCCAGCGTAATACTGCCATCGGTCAGCCCCTCACCTTGCAGCACGTCGCGCACGGTACGAATGGAGCCTGAGCTGCCAAGGCAGCTCTGCCAGCCCAGCTTGCGGTACTGGTTGACGATGGGGGCGAGCTGGTGCTGCGCCTCCAGCACGGCATTGGTGAAGTGCTTGTCGCTCAGCTTGCCGCTGGCAAAGAAGCTCTGGGTAAAGCTGACGCAGCCCATCTTGCGACTGGTAAGGGCCTTGTGTTCAAACCCTTCACCGATGATGAGCTCCGTGCTGCCGCCACCGATATCGATCACCAGTACCTGGCCCTCGATATGCTGGGTATGGGCAACCCCCTGATAGATGAGCCGTGCTTCTTCCTGCCCGCTGATGATCTCGATGGGGTGGTTGAGCACCTTGGCTGCTTCACTCACAAATTCGCGCGCGTTGCTGGCCCGGCGCAATGTGTAGGTACCTGCGATGCGGATCTGGTCCGGTTTGATATTGGTGAGGCGCTCAGCAAACAGCGAGAGGCAGGCGAGGCCGCGTTCCATCGCCTCCGGGCTCATCCGCTTCTGCTCATCCATCCCTTCCGCCAGACGCACCCGCTCTTTGATGCGATCGACGATGCGAAAACGCCCTTCGCTCAGATGGGCGATCACCATATGAAAACTGTTGGAGCCGAGATCCACGGCGGCATAGAGACTATTGTCCATTGTTTGACTCGATACGTTTGAGATAGTCGTAAATCGCCACCTGAGAGCGGATCTTGCGGCGGTTGCCCCGCTTCACATACTCGTTCTGCTGGTCGGCATCAATGACCCGCGCCTTGCAGGTATCACTCAGTTGTAGTTCGAGAATGTCCATGATGCGCTGCTTGAGGCGCTCGTCATAAATGGGGGTGCCCACCTCAATACGGCCGTCGATATTGCGGCTCATCCAGTCGGCGCTGGAGATATAGAGCTGGGGGTTGCCCTTGTTGTGGAACACCATCACCCGAGGGTGCTCGAGGAAGCGGTCGATGATGCTGATCACCTTGATGTTGTCACTGAGACCTGGCACACCCGGGCGCAGGGCGCACATGCCACGGATGATCATCTGGATCGGTACTCCCGCCTGCCCGGCGGCATAGAGGCGGTTGATGAGATCCTTGTCCACCAGATTGTTGATCTTGAGGATGATACCGCTCGGCTGGCCCGCCTTGGCGTTGGAGAGCTCGTTGTCGATGAGGCGATAGAGCTGACGGCGGCTGTTGATGGGGGAGACCAGCAGGTGGTTGAATTTGTAACGCTTATAGGGGTACTCGATGTATTCAAATACCCCTTCCACTTCGGCGGTGATATCCGGATTGCGGGTCAGCAGCGAGAAGTCGGTGTAGATCTTGGCGGTCTTCTCGTTGAAGTTCCCGGTGCCGATATGGGCGTAGCGCACCGCCTCGCCATTTTCGTGGCGGGTGATGAGGCAGAGCTTGGAGTGGATCTTGAGGCTCGGTACCCCGAACACCACCTTGACCCCGGCATCGGTAAGGATGTTGGCCCAGTCGATGTTGGCCGCCTCGTCGAAACGGGCGCGCAGCTCGACCACCACGGTCACCTTCTTGCCGTTGTTGGCGGCATCAATGAGGGAGTGGATGATCCGCGACTTCTTGGCCACCCGATAAATGTTGATGCGAATGGCGCTGACCGCCGGGTCGAACGCCGCCTGGCGCACCAGCTCGGTGAAGTGGTGGAACTTGTGATACGGGTAGTAGAGCAGGATATCCTGCTTGGTAATCGCATCGAAGGCGTTGACGAAGCCGTCAAAATCGCGGCAATCGAGGGCCGGCAGCTTGGGGTTTTCCAGATAGTCACGGCCCACGTTGGGGAAGCCGATGAAATCCTTGAAGTTGTGATAGCGTCCACCCGGCATGATGGCGTCGTAGGAGCTGATCTGCAGCTTGAGCTTGAGGAAGCTTATCATGGCGGCGGGCATCTCCCGCTCGTAGACGAAGCGCACCGGCATGGCGGTGAGGCGCTGCTTCAAGCCGTCACTCATCTTGTCCACCAGGCTCAAGTCCAGCTGGTCGGAGAGATCATATTCGGCATCCCGGGTCAGCTTCACCGCATAAGCGGCAATCTCGTCGTAGTCGAAGAAGCCTTTGAAGATCTCGTCGAGGCAGAAGCGGATGACGTTATCAAGAATGATGATCTGCTTCTTGCGGCGGGTCCCTTCCGGCGGCAGCTGGAAGAAGCGGGGCAGGTCGTCGGTCGGCACTTCCACCAGAGCGTACTGGATCACCTGACCGTTCTTCTTCATCTCGATGGCCAGATAGGTGTACTCATCCTTGAGGAATTTGACCGGATTAACCTCTTTGTTGAGCAGGATCGGGATGATGTGGCGCAGCACCTTCTCCTTGAAGAAGACCCGCAGCCACTTCTGAATGGCATCTGAGAGCTGGTTCTCGTTGACCAGAAAGATGTTGTGGCGGGCCAGCGCAATCAACAGCTCTTTATAGGTGTTGTCGAACGCTTCACCGAGCGCCATCACTTTTTGCTGGATGGCGCGCAGCAGCACTTTCGCTTCATCGTCGCCACCATGTACTTCATTGATGAGGATGCGACGCTTGACGTCCGATACCCGTACCTTGAAGAACTCATCCTGGTTGGAGGAGAAGATCCCCAGAAAACGAACCCGCTCGATAAGGGGCACCGTCTTGTCCATTGCCTCTTGCAACACCCGTTCATTGAATGAGAGCCAGCTCAGCTCTTTCTCTTCATACTGCTTGTCGGTGCTCATCTTGTGCCTCTGTTTCAGGTCGCGTCTGCGCGGCAGTTATGGCGTTAATATATGACAAATAAATGACAGTATTGTTACTGCTCGCTGAACGCTTCGTCGATGTCGACCACCAGATCGTCGGAGAGGGATTCCAGCGCGGTGATAAGCGTATCCATCGCGAGCCCGTCGGGCAGGGCAACCAGCGCATGGGCATAGAAGAGCGGGGCGCCGGAGTGGGGAGCCGGTTCACAGCCAGTGGTGAGATCGGCCACGTTGATCTCGAGCTGGCGCAGGATGCTGGCTACTTCATGGACGATACCGGGGCGGTCGTTGCCGGTCACCGTCATCATGACTTGATGGGCTGGCTCGGTGGTAGGTGTCCCTTCGGCAAAGCTGATGGTCAGATCCGGTAGAAGGGCTAGTGCTTCGCACAGGCTGCGATAGTGCTCATCGGGGACAGAGACATGGAGGATACCGGCAAACTGGCCCGCCAGTTCGCTCATGGCGCTGCCCAGCCAGTTACCCTGCTCGCGGCTGATGACTGCTGCCAGACTCTCGACAATCCCGGGTTTGTCTGCACCGATCACGGTGACCACCAATTGCTTTTGCATCCTGCTCTCCTTGAAATGGGATTTTGTGCTCTATCCCTATTGTGCCTGCTGGGGCTGGTCATATGAACCCCCGCCTGCTGACAAATAGATAAAAAGACGGGACTTTTCACTTTCTATACACGGGTCTGCTGCCTTGCTCCGTGGCGGCTGTGGTAAAGTGATTCCCCTTTCGTGTCGTGAACTGGATCGTGCTCTCATGAATACCCTTGTCCTATCGGGATTGTTGTTGCTGGCGCTGCTTGTGCTGGCGATCTTCTGGAGCAGAGGCAGACAGCAAAAGCGCCTGCCCTATGATATGCAGGAGACCCTGTTCAGTCCCGCCGAGCGATCCTTCCTCGGGGTGCTGGATCTGGCGGTGGGTGACAAGGCCCGGGTCTTTGCCAAGGTGCGGGTGGCCGATGTGCTGACGCCGCAGGCCGGGATCGGCAAAAGCAAATGGCAGCAGTACTTCAACAAGATCAGCGCCAAGCATTTCGACTATCTGCTTTGCCACCCCGCTGATCTCTCCTTTATCTGTGCCATCGAACTCGATGACAGCTCCCACCGTCACCAGAAGCGCAAGGCGCGGGATCTCTTTCTGAAAACCGCCTGCGACAGCGCCGGACTGCCGTTGCTGCAGATCCCGGCAAGTGCCAGCTATCTGGTGGAAGAGCTGCGCGAACAGATCCTGCCGCTGCTGGTCAAAACCAGCGAACCCTTGATCGACGATCTGCTGCACGGGGCGCGCCGCGAGCCGACGTTCAACCCTCTGCTGCTGGACGGCGTGGATGTCAGTGCCGGAATGCGTGGCCGCACTCCCCATGCCGAGGCGATCTCGCCCGCGCCATTTCACGAGCCCGCCATTAAGGCCAAGGGGATGGTGGAGGCGCCACAGAGTGAGGGGGAGCTGGTCGATGGCTTGTTCGCCGATGTAGAGGATGATGAAGAGCATGAAGTGCACCACTGCCCTCGTTGTGATGCGCCGCTGGTGGAGCGGGAGGCGAAAAAAGGCCCCCACGCCGGTCGACTCTTTCTGGCTTGCAGCCGTTTCCCCGAGTGTCGTTACGCGGCGCCGCACCACCATAATCGCCACTGAATGCGCTTCACCGTGTCCCATGCTGCCCTCTGACGAGGGCAGTTTTCTTTCCGCTATTGGCGGCGTTTGTTAACGGCGCCAATGCAGAAAATTCCTCGGCAAAATTTATCTAATCTCCCGTTTCTGTCGATACACTTAGCCTGAATACGACAATTTTTGACAATGCGTCGGAATTTTGGCACTTTGTGTGCCAGCAAAAAGACAGTCGGTAGCTGTTTTATCATTAAATAAAACAATAAGTTAGTTCAGGACATCGCGAGGAATGGATATGGTGGAGATGGGGGTGTTGATTGTTGATGCCGATGCGCAGCGGCGCCAACAGTTGGGAACCGTGCTCTCGTTTATGGGGATCCCGTGGCAGGAGGTGGCACAAAGCGATCTGGATGTAGCCATCGAATCCTCCGGTCCGCTGCAAGGGGTGCTGGTGGGTGAGCTGACCGACCGTCCCTTGTCAGAGCTGCTGGCCGCCTTCCCCCGTACCCCCTTCCTCTCGCTGGTTGAGGCCGATCTGCCCAACAGCAACTTTATCGGGGTCGCGATCTCGCCCTTTACCTATGAATCCCTTACTCGTCATCTGCACTTCTGTCAGGCCTTTGTATCCTTGCATCCCCGTCAGCAGACCCATGACAAGGGGCAGGCCCTGCTGCGTTTGCTGGTGGGCAAAGGGAAGGGGATCCAGGAGGTACGCCGCCTCATCAGCCAGGTGGCCGAGACCGATGCCAACGTGCTGATCCTCGGCGAGTCCGGCACTGGTAAAGAGGTGGTGGCGCGCGCTATCCATGAACTCTCTTCCCGCAGCAGTGGCCCCTTCGTGCCCATCAACTGCGGCGCTATTCCGGCCGAATTGCTGGAGAGCGAACTGTTTGGCCACGAGAAGGGGGCGTTTACCGGTGCCATCGCGGCTCGTCGCGGTCGCTTCGAGCTGGCGCAGGGGGGCACCCTGTTCCTCGACGAGATCGGCGATATGCCGATGCCGATGCAGGTCAAACTGCTGCGGGTGCTGCAGGAGCGGTTGTTCGACCGGGTCGGTGGCGGCAAGCCCATTCAGGCCGATGTGCGCATCATCGCGGCGACCCACCGGGATCTGGAGGCGATGATCCGCACTCAGGGTTTTCGTGAAGATCTCTACTACCGCCTCAACGTCTTCCCCATTGAGACGCCGCCGCTGCGGGATCGCATCGATGACATCCCGCTGCTGCTGCAGGAGCTGCTCAACCGCCATGCCGAGCAGCACCATGGCTTTATCCGGTTGACCCAGCGGGCGCTGGAGTCACTGATGCAGTACCCCTGGCCCGGCAACGTGCGCGAGCTATCCAATCTGCTGGAGCGACTGTTGATCCTCTACCCACACCAGATTGTCGATGTGGCCGATCTGCCGAGCCGTTATCGCCTGCTGCCGAGTGAGCCGCGGGATGAGCGGCTGACCGAGATGGATGAACGGGATGCGTTGGCGGCGGTGTTTCAGGATCCGCCCGAGCTGGATCACTCCCTCGCCTCGGCTCGTACCATGCAGTTGCCGGAGGAGGGGGTCAACCTCAAAGAGATGCTGGCCGACCTCGAAGTCGAGCTGATCCGTCAGGCGCTGGAGTCTCAGGACGGGGTGGTGGCCCGCGCCGCCGATCTGCTCGGCATGCGCCGTACCACCCTGGTGGAGAAGATGAAAAAGTACGGGATGAGCAAGGACGTCTGAGGGTCAAAGCCTTGACGCTAATGCGCAATTCATTGTTTTACTTCATGTAATTTAGTGGCATGGAAATTGAATGACCTGACCCAATAGCCAGTTTGAGGTCAGGTTTATGACAATCCAGCAGCAGGACATGCCACTCCAGTCCCACGAAGTGAGCCAGCTCTATGCCATCTTCAAGGCGCTCCCCACCGGGGTGTTGCTGCTTGACGGGGCAGGGGTGGTCACCCGCGCGAATCCGGCGGCCATCTCCCTGCTGGGGGAGCCGCTGGAAGGGGAGCTCTGGCGCCACATCATTGCCCGCTGCTTCGAGCCGCGCGAGGATGATGGCCACGAGATCTCCCTGCGTGACGGGCGCCGGGTGCAGCTATCGACCCAACCGCTGCCGGATCAGCCCGGCCAGCTGGTTTTTATCAATGACCTGACCGAAACCCGTAAACTGCAAGACCGCATAAACCACATGAAGCGGCTGTCGGCGCTGGGCAATATGGCGGCCTCGCTCGCCCACCAGATCCGCACGCCGCTCTCCGCTGCCATGCTTTATGCCGCAAACCTGGCCAACCGCACCCTCAAACCGGAATCCCGCACTCAGTTTCAGCAAAAGCTGATGGCCCGTTTGCAGGATCTGGAGAAGCAGATCAACGACATCTTGCTGTTTGCCCGCAATGGCGACAATCAGGTGGTCACCCCCATCTCGGTACAAGGGCTGCTGGCCGAAGTGCAGGCCGGTGCCGAGGCCTTTTGCCAGCAGCAGGGCTGCGAGCTGCACATGGAGGCGCCGGAGCCCGATCTCTGTCTGCTGGCCAACAGCAGTGCGCTGGCGGGGGCCATCAACAACCTGATTGCCAATGCCCAGCAGGCAGGGGCTACGTCACTCTTGGTCAGCGCGGTGCGCAGCGGTGCCCGGGTGGAGATGCGGGTCATCGATAATGGCAAGGGGATCCCTTCCCATCAGCTCGGTCAGGTATTCGAACCCTTCTTTACCACTCGCTCCCAAGGCACTGGTCTCGGACTGGCGGTGGTGCAATCTGTAGTGCGTGCCCATCAGGGGGAGGTCGGTGTGGCCTCGGTTCCCGGTGAAGGCACCTGCTTTACTCTGTCGTTCCCCCTGCACCAGCAAACGGTGCAGCTTGGAGGTGTAGCATGACACAGGCCAGGATCCTGGTAGTTGAAGATGACAATGGCCTGCGCGAAGCGCTGGTGGATACCTTGTTGCTCGGCGGTTATGAGTGCCGTGAAGCGGACAGCGGCGAGCGGGCTCTGCTGGCCCTCTCCCGTCAGCCGTTTGACATGGTGATCTCCGATATCCAGATGGGGGGGATGGACGGCCTCACCCTGCTGGCCACCATTCGCCAGCAATATCCGCAGATACCTGTGCTGCTGATGACCGCCTACGCCAATATCGATGGCGCAGTGCGCGCCATGCGTGAAGGGGCCATCGACTATCTGGCCAAGCCGTTCTCGCCGGAGGTGCTGCTTAATCAGGTCAGCCGCTATGTGCCCGCCCAGAAGGTGGAGAAGCGCGCCGTGGTTTACGGGGATCCCAAAACTGCCGAGCTGTTCCAGTTGGCGACCCGGGTGGCCAGAAGCGAAGCGACCGTGATGGTGAGCGGCCCGAGCGGGACGGGTAAAGAGGTGCTGGCCCGTTACATTCACGACAACTCCAGCCGCGCCGAGCAGCCCTTCGTCGCCATCAACTGCGCCGCCATTCCAGAAAACATGCTGGAGGCGACCCTGTTTGGCTATGAGAAGGGAGCTTTTACCGGCGCGGTGCAGGGGTGCCCGGGCAAGTTCGAACAGGCGCAGGGGGGGACCCTGCTGCTCGACGAGATCACCGAGATGGATCAGGGGTTGCAAGCCAAATTGCTGCGGGTACTGCAGGAGAAAGAGGTGGAGCGGCTCGGCAGTCGCAAGATGATCCCGTTGGATGTGCGGGTCATCGCCACCAGCAATCGGGATTTGAAAAAAGCGGTGCAGGATGGCCTGTTCCGCGAAGATCTCTACTATCGCCTCAACGTCTTCCCGCTGCGCTGGTCTGCCCTCTGTGAGCGGCCCGGCGACATTCTGCCGCTGGCGGAGCACCTGCTGGCCCTCCATGCCAGTCAGCAGGGGCTGCCGACACCACAGTTGACGGATGCC
This sequence comes from Aeromonas sp. 6P, assembly GCF_051919525.1. Taxonomy (NCBI): domain Bacteria; kingdom Pseudomonadati; phylum Pseudomonadota; class Gammaproteobacteria; order Aeromonadales; family Aeromonadaceae; genus Aeromonas; species Aeromonas sp. 6P. The sequence goes on from NZ_JBQBEO010000002.1 coordinate 1,637,675, forward strand.
TCGCGGGAACGGCTGCTGGCTCACCCCTGGCCCGGCAACGTGCGGGAGCTGGACAACGTGGTACAGCGGGCCCTGATCCTCAGCCCCGACGGGGTCATTGATTGTGACCACCTCATTCTGGAAGAGCTGGACGAGCAGGAGATGGAGTTTGTCAGCGTGGAGCGCAGCTATGGTGGCGATCGCCTCGGCAGCGAGCTCAAGCAGCAGGAGCACCAGATCATCCTCGACACCCTGCAAGATTGTAACGGCAGCCGCAAGGCGGTGGCCGACCGACTCGGCATCAGCCCGCGCACCCTGCGCTACAAGCTGGCCCAGATGCGGGAGGCGGGGATCGATCTGCCAGCCTGAGGCCGGGAGGGAAACCGCACTGTGTGGGGGCTGTCATGGTCTTGACGGCCCGGCTCGATTATCATGGGGCCCTTGGCGCTTTGAGCCTGGGCCCTGTTTTTATTGGTAAAGCAGGGGACCGAGCCTTAATAAGGGACCCCTATGATCTCTCATCGAAAACTCGAAACCGTACTGAATCATCTGCTCGAACCGCACGCCATCAAGGATTATTGCCCCAACGGCTTGCAAGTGGAGGGGCGTGAGCGCATTCGCAAGGTAGTGACCGGTGTCACCGCCAGTCAGGCGCTCATTGACGCGGCGGTGGCTGCCGAGGCCGATGCCATTCTGGTCCATCACGGCTACTTCTGGAGCGGTGAACCGGCCCAGATCACCGGCATGAAGCAGCGTCGGCTCAAGACCCTGCTGACCCACGATATCAACCTGTTTGCCTACCATTTGCCGCTGGATGTCCATCCCGAGGTGGGTAACAACGCCCAGCTAGCCAAGCTGCTCGACATCAAGGTACGCCGCGGCCTGGAGCCGTGGAACAGCAAGAGCGTCGCCATGGTGGGCAAGCTGGAAGAGCCGATGAGCGGCGCCGACTTTGCCAAACTGATTGCCGAGCGCCTTGGCCGCGAACCACTCTATTGTGGCGACAGCGGCCCCGAGCTTATCCGTTCCGTGGCCTGGTGCACCGGTGGCGGTCAGAGCTACATCAATCTGGCGGCGGAGCAGGGCATCGATGCCTTTATCTCCGGTGAAGCCTCCGAGCAGACCATTCACACCGCTCGCGAGATGGGGATGCACTTCTACGCCGCTGGCCATCACGCTACCGAGCGTTACGGCGTCAAGGCGCTGGGGGAGTGGCTGGCGACCGTGCACGGGCTGGATGTGACCTTTATCGATATCGACAATCCGGTGTAGGGTCGCTTGGCCGAGTAATCCGACCTAACCGCTGCCATCGTGCGGTAGGTAGAAATGACAAGGGAGGCCTAAGCCTCCCTTGTTGTATCTGACATGCAGTTGTTAGCTGTTACTCGCAGGCGTAACCAGCGGGGCCCAGCAGGGCGCCATCCAGTTGCACGGCGCCATCTACCATCTGCAGCCTGCCTTCGCAGAACCAGCGTACCACCAGCGGGTAGATGCTGTGCTCCTGCGCCTGTACTCGTGCCGCTACCTCGTCCGCCGTGTCCCCTTCAAAGATGGGCACGCGGGCCTGCAGGATCACCGGGCCCCCGTCCAGCTCTTCGGTGACAAAGTGGACGCTGGCGCCGTGTTCACTGTCACCGGCATCTATGGCGCGCTGGTGGGTGTGCAGGCCCTGATACTTGGGCAGCAGGGAGGGGTGGATATTGATCATCCTGCCGGCGAAATGTCGCACCAGATCGCCGCTCAATATCCGCATAAACCCGGCCAGCACCACCAGATCCGGCTGATAGTCTGCCATCAGCGCCAGCAGGGCGGTGTCATACTCCTCCCGGCTGGCAAACTGCTGCTGGGCCAGAATGGAGGTCGCCACGCCAGCTTCTTTGGCGCGAACCAGACCATAGGCATCGGCCTTGTTGCTTATAACGCCGACCACTTCACCGGCAATCTTGCCGCTGGCGCAGTGGTCGAGGATCGCCTGCAGGTTGCTGCCGCTGCCAGAGATTAGGACGAGGATCCGCATCATTTGATGACGACCTGCTCCTCACCATCTGCTGCCTTGGCGATATGACCGATGTGCCATGCATTTTCACCTTCCGCCTTGAGCAGGGTCAGCGCCTTCTCCAGCTGGTTGGCGGGCAGGGCGATGATCATGCCGACACCGCAGTTGAAGGTGCGATACATCTCGTGACGGGTGACGTTGCCAGCCTGCTGCAGCCAGCTGAACACCGCCGGCCACTGCCAGCTCTGCTCGTCGATCACCGCTTGAGTGTTGGCAGGCAATACGCGGGGGATGTTCTCCCAGAAGCCACCGCCGGTGATATGGGAGAGGGCGTGGATCTCGCACTCCTTGATGAGCTTGAGCACAGGTTTCACATAGATGCGGGTCGGCTCCAGCAGCGCGTTGGCCAGGGTGGTGTCACCCAGCGGCTGATGCACGTCGGCTTTGGAGACTTCCAGAATTTTACGGATCAGGGAGAAGCCGTTGGAGTGAGGGCCGCTGGCGGCCAGGGCGATCAGGGCATCCCCTTCACCGACCTTGCTGCCGTCGATGATTTCGCTCTTTTCCACCACACCGACGCAAAAACCGGCGATGTCGTAGTCTTCCCCTTCATACATACCCGGCATCTCGGCGGTCTCGCCGCCCACCAGGGCACAGCCTGACTGCTCGCAACCGGCACCGATCCCGGTGACCACCGCGGCCGCGGTGTCCACGTCCAGCTTGCCGGTCGCATAGTAGTCGAGGAAGAACAGCGGCTCGGCGCCCTGTACGATCAGGTCATTGACGCACATGGCCACCAGATCGATGCCCACGGTGTCGTGCTTCTTCAGGTCGATGGCCAGCCGCAGCTTGGTGCCCACACCATCGGTACCGGAGACCAGTACCGGCTCCTTGTAGCCCGCAGGGATTTGACACAAGGCCCCAAAGCCGCCAAGACCACCAAGGACTTCAGGACGACGAGTGCGCTTTGACACGCCCTTGATACGTTCAACCAGTGCATTGCCGGCATCGATATCTACGCCAGCATCCTTGTAGCTCAGTGAGGTTTTGTCAGTCACGAGTATTCCCCGTCATGTAAAGAAGTGGAGGGTAAAATTCGGGGCGTATTCTAACAGTGGCGGTGAAAAACCAGAAAGGAAATCGTTTGCGCGTTTTTGCGCGGAAATGCTCTACAAGCGGGGGCTTTTGTTGTATGATTCCGCGATTTTTTTTGCGGCAGGTTAGAGGAGATAATAATGAAAGTCGTTGAAGTCAAACACCCCCTGGTCAAACACAAGATCGGTCTGATGCGTGAAGGCGATATCAGCACCAAGCGTTTCCGTGAACTGGCCAAAGAAGTGGGCAGTTTGTTGACCTATGAAGCTACCTCTGACTTCGAAACCGAGAAGGTTATCATCGATGGCTGGAATGGGCCAGTAGAAGTTGACCAGATCAAGGGCAAGAAGGTAACCGTCGTACCGATCCTGCGTGCCGGTCTTGGCATGATGGATGGCGTGCTGGAGCACATGCCGAGCGCCCGCGTCAGCGTGGTCGGTATCTACCGCGATGAAGAGACCCTGCAACCGGTTCCCTATTTCGAGAAGATCGTCAGCAACATCGAAGAGCGTCTGGCGCTGGTCATCGATCCGATGCTGGCCACCGGCGGCTCCATGATCGCCACCATCGATCTGCTGAAGAAGAAAGGCTGCCAATCCATCAAGGTGCTGGTACTGGTTGCCGCGCCGGAAGGGATCAAGGCGCTGGAAGCCGCTCACCCTGACGTAGAGCTCTACTGCGCTTCTGTCGACCAGGGGCTGAACGAGAAAGGCTACATCGTGCCGGGTCTGGGCGATGCAGGCGACAAGATCTTCGGTACCAAATAAGTTTATGCCTTAACCTGCTTCCCATGTGGAAGGGGTGATCGGAGCCGGCGCATCGCCGGCTCTGCTGTTTGTGGCCGCTTGTGCCAGCCTTGCCGCAGGACGCGCCTTGCCGCTACCATAAGCACACTCTCCCATTTCGAGACTCTGTTCATGTTCAAACGTGTTGTGACCGCCCTCTGCTGCGGCTTGTCATTCATGGCCTCGGCCGCTCAGGTGACCGACCTCTATCAGGGCAAGGCCCCGACCAGTGGCGACATGGTGGCCGCTCAGGGGCAGGCACTGGGTCAGGTGCTGATCAAGGTGACCGGCAAGCGCGACATCCTCACCCAGCCGGTGGTGGTCAAGGCGCTGGCGGCCCCGGGCGACTATGTCAAAAGCTATGGCTATCAGGATCAGGACTCCGTCAAGTATCTGAAAGCCGAGTTCAAGAGTGATAAGGTCAACAGCCTGGTCTCCGAGAGCCAGTTTGCCCTGCTTGGCCCGGCGCGTCCCCAGATGGCGATCTGGCTGGTGGTGGATCAGGGGGAGCGTCGCCTGCTGGCGGATCAATCCAGCGATGGTTGGGCGCAAGCCTTGCGCGAGCAGGCCCAGACGCTGGGGCTACCCATCAGCATTCCGCTGATGGATCTCGATGACAACATGGCGGTCAGTGCCACCGACGTCTGGGGACGCTTTGCCGACCCGATTTTGCAGGCAAGCCAGCGCTATGGCGCCGAGATGGTGGTGTTGGGCAAGCTGACACCGGAAGGTGACAAGTGGAGCATCGATTGGGGACTCTACGGCCCCAAAGCAGCCGGTGAAGTGACCGAGCTGACCCGTGGCAATAGCACCGGCACTCAGGCCGAAGTGGCGCAAGGGTTTACCGATACCCTGGCGGCCTGGTTGGTGAAAAACTACGGTGCCCGCATTTCTGGTCCGGCAACCAGCCAGACCCTGGTGGTAGATGGCCTCTCCGAAGTGGACAGCATGATCGCCGTGCAGAAGATGCTGCAGGGGATGGCCAACGTCAGCAAGGTGGCGATCGGCAAGCTGGAGGGGGACCAGGTCACCTTCAACTTTACCCTGCAAGGGGATCAGGCCGAGCTGGTACGGGCGCTGCAACTTGAGAGTCGTTTGCGCAAGGTTGACGATAATGGCAGCGGTTTGCGTTACCAATGGTCGCAGCCCTGATTTTATAAGGCTTTTGTAGACCGCCCGGCTTGTCCGGGCGGTTCTCTATCTGCCTTTGCGATGATACACTTAGCCACAAATGTCACAGTCAAAGCCCAACGAGTGAAGCAACCGGCACAACTGTCTTTAGCCGTACAACTACCGGATGATGAAACCTTCGTCAGTTTTTATCCCGGCAACAATGCTCATCTGATCACCGCCCTCAAGAATGCGGCCATCGGTCAGGGATCGCCTTTCCTCTATTTCTGGGGAGCCAAGGGATCCGGACGCTCTCATCTGCTCCATGCCACCTGTGCCGAGGTCAATGCCCGCGATGCGGCGGCGGCCTATCTCTCTCTCGATCAGTTTGAACAGCTCGATCCCAGCATGCTCGATGCCCTCGAAAGCCTGCCGCTGGTCTGTCTCGACAGCCTCGAGGCGATCGCCGGCAATGCCGTGTGGGAGCGGGCGCTGTTCGATTTCTACAACCGCTGGCAGGAGAAGGGCGAGGGGACGCTGGTGGTCACCGGCTGCAGCGCACCGCGTAAACTGGGACTGCAACTGCCGGATCTCGCTTCGCGCCTCGACTGGGGTGTCAGTTTCCATCTCGAAGAGCTGGATGATGAAGGCAAGCTCAGTGCCCTGCAGCTGCGCGCCGAGCTGCGGGGCTTCAAATTGCCCATCGATGTGGGCCGCTTCCTGCTCAACCGACTCTCCCGCGATATGCGAACCCTGCTTACCACTCTCAATCAGCTCGACAACGCCTCATTTCGCGCCAAGCGCAAGCTCACCATTCCCTTTGTCAAAGAGATCCTCGAGCTCTGATCCTCTCTGCGGTGTGCGGTTGTGGCCTGACTTTCGTTTGAATTACAGATAAAAAGAAACCCCGGCATCAGGCCGGGGTTTTGCTATTTCAAGGCAGCTCTCTTATTAGTGGAACTGATCTTCTTCGGTGGAGCCGGTCAGGGCTGTGACCGAGGATTGGCCACCCTGAATGACGGTAGTCACCTTGTCGAAGTAACCGGTACCGACCTCCTGCTGGTGCGCCACGAAGGTGTAGCCACGGCTAGCTGCGGCAAATTCCGGCTCCTGCACCATCTCGACGTAGTGCTTCATCCCTTCGCCACGGGCGTACTGGTAGGCCAGTTCGTACATGTGGAACCACATGTTGTGGATACCCGCGAGGGTGATGAACTGGTACTTGTAGCCCATGTCGGAGAGCGCCTGCTGGAAGCGGGCGATGGTGGCATCGTCCAGATTTTTCTTCCAGTTGAAGCTCGGGGAGCAGTTGTAGGCCAGGATGCGATCCGGGAACTTGGCCTTGATTGCTTCGGCAAATTTACGCGCTTCGTCCAGATCCGGCTTGGCGGTTTCACACCACACCATGTCGGCGTAGGGGGCGTAAGCCAGACCGCGAGCGATGGCCTGATCGATACCGGCACGCACTTTGTAGAACCCTTCGGCAGTGCGCTCGCCAGTCAGGAAATCTGCATCGTACGGGTCGGCGTCAGTGGTCAGCAGGTCAGCGGCGTTGGCGTCGGTACGGGCGATCACCAGCGTGGTGGTGCCACACACATCGGCTGCCAGACGGGCGGCAACCAGCTTTTGCACCGCTTCCTGAGTCGGTACCAGCACCTTGCCGCCCATATGGCCGCATTTTTTCACCGATGCCAGCTGATCTTCGAAGTGCACGCCAGCGGCGCCCGCTTCAATCATCCCCTTCATCAGTTCGAAGGCGTTCAGCACGCCACCGAAACCGGCTTCCGCATCGGCCACGATCGGCAGGAAGTAGTCGATAAAGCCCTCATCCTGCGATCCTACCTTGTTGGCCCACTGGATCTGGTCGGCACGGGCGAAGGAGTTGTTGATGCGCTCCACCACGGACGGTACCGAGTTGGCCGGGTAGAGGGATTGATCCGGATACATGGTGGAGGACAAGTTGTTGTCCGCTGCCACCTGCCAGCCGGAGAGGTAGATCGCCTCGATCCCCGCTTTGGCCTGCTGCACCGCCTGACCGCCGGTCAGGGCGCCGAGGCAGTTGACGTAGCCTTTCTTGGCGTCTCCGTGGATCAGGCCCCACAGCTTGTCGGCACCGCGCTGAGCCAGGGTGTGCACCGGCTGCAAGCTGCCGCGCAGGTTCACCACATCTTCGGCGCTGTAGCCGCGTTTGATCCCTTTCCAGCGGGGGTTTTCCGCCCAGTCTTTCTCGATAGCCTGGATCTGTTGCTCACGGGTCAGTGCCATATCAGTTCCCTCTTTCATTGATTTCACGTTTCCATTGACTTGTTATTGGCGAGCCCCGCTGGGGGCCCGTGATTCAGAGCCGCTCGTAACCGGGCAGCGTCAGAAAATCGATCAGGGTGTCGGCGCAGGTGATCTCTTCCATCAGCTCGCTTGCCTCGGCAAAGCGTCCTGCCTGCCAGCGTGCTGTGCCCACCTCGGCTTTGACCACCTTCAGCTCCTCGGCCAGCATCTGGCGGAACAGCGCCTTGGTCACTACCTTGCCATTAGACAGGCTCTTGCCGTGGCGGATCCACTGCCAGATGGAGGTGCGGGAGATCTCGGCGGTGGCGGCATCTTCCATCAGACCGTAGATGGGGACGCAGCCGTTGCCGTTGATCCAAGCCTCCAGATATTGCAGGGCAACCCGGATATTGGTGCGCATCCCCGCCTCGGTGCGCTCGCCCTCACAGGGGGCCAGCAGGTCGGTGGCGGTGATGGGGGCATCTTGCTCGCGCAGTACGCCTATCTGGTTCTTGGCACCCGCCGCAATGGTGGCGTTGAACACCGCCATGGCGGTATCAGCGAGGCCAGGGTGGGCGACCCAGGTACCGTCGTGGCCGTTGTTGGCTTCGCGCTCCTTGTCGGCCTTGACCTTGGCGAAGACCTGCTCGTTGACGGCCGCGTCCTTGGCCGGAATAAAGGCAGCCATACCGCCCATCGCCAGCGCACCGCGCTTGTGACAGGTCTTGATCAGCAGCCGCGAGTAGGCGGAGAGGAACGGCTTGTCCATGGTCACCACCTGACGGTCGGGCAGGACCCGATCCGGATGGTTCTTCAAGGTTTTGATATAGCTGAAGATGTAGTCCCAGCGGCCGCAGTTCAGCGCAACGATGTGATCCTTCATCTGATAGAGCAGCTCATCCATTTCGAATACGGCTGGCAGGGTTTCAATCAGCACGGTGGCCTTAATGGTGCCACGGGGCAGACCGAACTTGTCCTCGGTCCAGGCGAATACTTCGCTCCACCAGCGCCCTTCCAGATGGCTCTGCAACTTGGGCACGTAGAAGTAGGGGCCCGAGCCTTTGGCCAGCAGCGCCTGATAGTTGTGCAGGAAGTAGAGGGCAAAATCGAACAGACCGCCGGGGATGGGCTCGCCATCGAAGGTGACATGTTTTTCCGGCAGGTGCAGACCGCGCACCCGGCAGATGAGGACGGCCGGATCGGCGTTCAGGGTATAAGCCTTTCCTTCCGGACTGGTGTAAGAGATGGTGCCGTTGACCGCATCGCGCAGGTTGATTTGGCCCTCGATCACCTTGTTCCAGGCGGGGGCCAGTGAGTCCTCGAAGTCCGCCATGAACACCTTGACGTTGGCGTTGAGGGCGTTGATCACCATCTTGCGCTCGACCGGGCCGGTGATCTCCACACGGCGGTCTTGCAGGTCGGCGGGAATGCCGCGAATGGTCCAGTCACCTTCACGGATGTGGGCGGTTTCCGGCAGGAAGTCCGGCAGCTCGCCGCCATCGATACGGGCCTGGCGTGCCACACGTTGTTTCAGCAATTCCCCTCTTTGGGGAGCAAAACGTTCCACCAGTTCGGAGACCAGAGCCACCGCGTCCGGCGTCAGAATTTGCGCGTATTCGGGCAGCATCTCGCCCTGGATGCGAAGGCGGGCGCTGCAGTGGGTCTGAGCCGGTGCCGACATAAGGTTCACTCCTTTGAGAATTACATTTTGAACTTACTAACTACGACTAAAGTCGAATCCCTGTTCCTGAAACGTTCCCGCAACAACGGGGTAACACGATTGATAAGGTGCGAAATATTGTTGAGTACGTCAACAGTTTTTTTTAAACACCTGTTTTTTGGATATGATTAAGTTGATGTTTTTTATTGCTTTATTTGGTTGGTGTAAAAGCTCTACACAGATGGTTATGCTCCTGCTTTTTCCCATCGGACAACGGCTAATTTGGGCCGTTACCCTGCCCCTCATTTTGTAACTTATTACGTAATAAAATTACAAATGCAAAAACAAATCCCGACCTAACTCCAGGCTTTGCCAAAACAGCTGTATAAATTGCGTTTGAATGTGGCAATGAATGTTTTGCTATTGCTAGACCCAGTTGGTGAACGTGCGTTTTAAACTTGGTGTGGTGATGCAGGCTCTGTTGGCACCAGCGGTTGCAACGATGGAAAGTGAAGCGCAATAACGTAGGTTTGTATCAATTGTCGGGGGGGATGCTGGAGAGGAAAGGGGGAGACGCATCAGTCAATAATACTGTCATCCTTGATAGAATTAGCAGTTTGTCGTTTTTTGCAGATTTCTCGCCAAGGGTGTGAAACTGAGTGTGTTGAACAGGCGATGCCCCAGTGATTGAGCGGCCATCTGGCCGGGCTCAATAGTCATCATCCGGTTCGGCAAGATCGATCACATCCAGCTGAATGACCTGTTCATTTTCGCTTTCGGTGTGGCAAGGGGTGTCGTGAGGAACGGAATAAAGCGTAATGGCGGGTGCGAAATCGGTGTTCTGGTTCATGCCTGGTCCTGTGTTGCACGCAAGCCGGACAGTGATCCCTTCACTCGTGTTTCCACCTCCCTGTGTTGTCTACCGGCGGAAAGTTGCGCATCTTAATGAGTTCGGCAAAAAGATTCAAGTGGTTCTGAGTGTTTTTTGTTCTTGGTAGGCTGGCGTTGTCAGGAGGATAAATCGGAGGCAAAAAAATAGCCCAGTCGTTTGACTGGGCTATTCTCGGGGAAAATGGTCGGTGTGAGAGGATTCGAACCTCCGACCCTCTACACCCCATGCAGATGCGCTACCTGGCTGCGCTACACACCGACGGAGTCAGACTCGGCTGACGGGGAGGAAGTCTAATAGCATGGCCAAACGGGTGCAACTCCTTTTTTATCATAGAGATGCTGATTGCTTCTTTATTGCTCAGTCGGGATGCGGCTTGGGTCTGACGTGCAGATTTGGCATAATCGCCGCCCTGTCACCGCGAGCTCTCATGCCTGCTATCTATGGAATTATCTGACAGATGTGGATAGCTGGAATGCAAACAGCACAATTGAACAATATAAAGAGGGGATGGGCGTGAAACCATCAGAGGTCCCAGAGACACCGAGTCAAACCGAGCAGGACGAACAGTGGATGCGCCATGCCATGGCATTGGCCGCCCGGGCCGAAGGGATTGGCGAGATCCCGGTCGGTGCCGTACTGGTGCTGGATGGTCAGGCGGTGGGAGAGGGGTGGAACCGCTCCATCAGCGAACACGATGCCTGTGCCCATGCCGAGGTGATGGCAATCCGGGCGGCGGGCAAGCAGCTGGCGAACTACCGCCTGCTCGACACCACTCTTTATGTGACGCTGGAGCCCTGCTGTATGTGTGCCGGTGCGCTGATCCATAGCCGGGTCAAGCGGGTGGTTTACGGCGCCCGAGATCTCAAGACCGGTGCCGCGGGGTCGGTGTTCGAGATCTTGCAGGACCCGCGCCACAACCACAGTGTCGAGCTGACCGGTGGTGTGCTGGCCGATGCCTGCTCGGCTCAGTTGTCGGCCTTCTTCAAGCGCCGCCGCGCCGAGAAAAAGGCGGCCAAACTGGCGTTGCAACAATCAAACGATACCCTTTCCTGAATCATTCGGGGGCAGCGCAGGCTGCCCTTGCTGATCACCATCATAAATATCCCTTTATAAACAATATATTGCGTTCACCCGCCTTCGAAAGGATCCCCGCTCATTTTTCCGCTAACAACCTCTGTTAAAGCGTTCTCGATGTAACAAAACTGTCATGCAACCGCCATATAATGCCGCGAAGCCTAGCTTACATTGAGGTCTTGCATGTCATCGGAATCGTTAAACCTGGTCATGGCGGGCAGTAGAAAACGCCGGATCAAGGATAAATTGGCCAAATATGGCGTCACCACAGGCGGAGCCCTGGTACTGGTGGCGCTGCTGCTTATCTTCTTTTATCTGCTCTATGTGGTGAAACCCATCTTCAATGGCGCCTCCATGGAGCCGACCGCCTCGTTTACCCTGCCTGCCGCAGGGAAGACCGCCTGGCTCGGCGTGGAAGAGCAGAACGAGATCGGCTATCGCTTCAGCGATAAAGGGCAGGTCAACTTCTTTGCGGTGCAGGGAGATGACAAGATCAAGGTCGGCCAGTCACTGGGTCAGGCCCAGGTTGCTGGTGACATCACCACGGTAGCGACCCCGGCTCCTGGTCAGCGGCTGATCGCCTACGGCTTTGCCGATGGCAAGGCGCAGATCGTCCAGCCAGCGTTCAAGGTCTCCTATCCCAACGATGTGCGGGTGATTGAACCCAGCCTGCAATATCCCTTCGGCGAAGAGCCTGTGGTGATCGACCCGCAAGGGAAGGCGCTGCAACTGATGGTGTTCGAAGCCACCAAGGACAAGATGGCGACCGCCGCCGTGACCGAAGATGGTCGTGGCGTGATGACGGTGATGAGCGGTGAGGAGAACTTCATCTCCGGGGAGATTGAGTGGAGCAGTGAAAACTACACGATTCCCTCCCTGCCGCGCCATGTGGATCAGATGTTGCTGACCCCCAATCTGCGGATCCTGTTCGTGCGCGAGGGCAATCGCCTCTCCGTCTATGACATTCATAACCTGAGCGAAATCTCCCTGCGCAACGTGCTGGAGATCAATGCCCCCAACGCCAATGTGACCCGGGTTCAGCTGCTCTCCGGCGCCTCTTCACTGCTGGTGGGTAATGACAACGGTGTGATTTCTCAGTGGTTCGAAGTGGCGAAGGATGGCAAACGCCAGTTCACCCAAATTCGTGACTTCAAGGGTGATGGCGCGGTAGATCTGCTGACTCCCGAGCACTTTCGCAAAGGCTTCATCAGTGCCGACAAGGACGGCATCATCAGCTTCTTCCACGCCACCGGCGAGACCAAGCTGTTGACCGAGACGGTGGAAGGGGGCGAACTCTCTGCTCTGGCCATCTCCCCCCGTCACAACCTGCTGCTGATGCAGCAAGGGAATACCTTCAAGCTCTTCTCGGTGGAGAACGAGCACCCCGAAGTGACCTGGTCTGCCCTCTGGCAACAGGTGTGGTACGAAGGCTATCCGGAGCCCCAGTATGTGTGGCAATCCACCTCCGCCAGCAATGACTTTGAAGCCAAGCTGAGTTTGGTGCCGCTGGTATTCGGTACGCTGAAAGCCTCTTTCTACGCCATGGTGTTTGCTGTGCCGCTCGGCGTGGCCGGTGCCATCTATACCGCCTACTTCATGTCGGCGGGGCTGCGCAAATACGTCAAGCCGACGGTCGAGATCATGGCGGCGCTGCCGACCGTTATCCTGGGCTTCCTGGCGGGTCTGTGGTTGGCGCCGATCATCGAGGGGGCGCTGCCCGGGGTGATCCTGCTACTGGTATTGCTGCCGATGGGGATGCTGCTGACTGCACTGCTCTGGAACTATCTGCCGGAGCGCGGCAAGTCCTTGCTGCCGGAGGGGTGGCACGCCATCCTGCTGATCCCGGTGCTGCTGCTGATTGGCTGGGGGGCCTTCGCCCTGAGCCCGCTCATCGAGAATGCTTTTATGCACGGCGATTCGCGCATCTGGCTGACTCACGAAATGGGCATCAAGTTTGACCAGCGCAACTCGCTGGTGGTCGGTATCGCCATGGGCTTTGCGGTCATCCCCACCATCTTCTCCATCGCTGAAGATGCGGTCTTCTCGGTGCCCAAGCACCTGACCCAAGGCTCGCTGGCGCTGGGGGCCACCCCGTGGCAGACCCTGAGCCGGGTGGTGATCCTCACCGCGAGCCCGGGCATCTTCTCTGCGGTGATGATGGGCCTCGGCCGCGCCGTGGGCGAGACCATGATCGTGCTGATGGCTACCGGCAACACCCCCATCATGGACTTCTCCATGTTCCAGGGGCTGCGCACCCTCGCCGCCAACATCGCGGTGGAGATGCCGGAATCGGAAGTGGGCAGTTCCCACTATCGGGTACTGTTCCTCGCGGCCTTCGTCCTGTTTGTGTTCACCTTTTTGTTCAACACCCTGGCCGAGTTTGTCCGTCAGCGGTTGCGTGAAAAATACAGCTCGATGTAAGGGGCGACTCTGTAATGGACAAGGAATCGACAATGGGTAAGTGGTTTAAATCAGGGGCCCCCTGGATCTGGATGACCGGCGGTGCCGTCAGCCTGAGTCTGGTGGCGGTACTGGGTCTGCTGCTGCTGATCGGCTGGCGTGGTCTGGTCTACTTCTGGCCGCACCCCATCTATGAGTGGCAGCTGGAAGACGCCAGCGGCAACAAGAGCGTACTGATCGGCGAGATCAACGATCGCGAGCAGGTACCGGTGGAGCGACTGCGCGCTGCAGGTCTGCCATTGGAAGGGGAAGAGCGCGAGCTGCTGACCCGCTATCTGGTCAAGACCGGCAACCGTGAGTTCGTTGACCTCGATTTTCGCTGGGTGCTGGAGACGGACATCAAGTCCCAGAGTCAGCCGGCTGAGCTGGCCATGGTTGAGCGTGCCACCAACGGCAACTTCTATGGCTATATCGTCGGGGTGAAAGAGGATGGCCGCGAGCTCACCTCTGATCTGCATCCTGCCCTGCAGCGGGTGCTGGCGCGAGCCAATGCCCTTTCAGAACAGGCCAACGATCTGCAAAAAGGGGACATCGGCAGCATCAACTATCAACTGGAGCGGCTGCGCCTGAAAGAGCGCAAGGCCGAGTTGGATGACAAGCTGACCGAGCAGCTCAAAGCCGAACTGGCCAGCGAGCGTCAGGCTCTCAACGATCGCTATCAGGTGCTGGAAAAAGAGCTCTTCTCCTTGCGTAGCCAAGCGGACCGCGACGCCATTACCGTCAAGGATATGCGTGGCGAGCTGGTGACCATGCCGATGTCCAAGGTACTGGACGTGGTATGGCCCAACGACATGAGCCTGCTTGCCAAGGTGGGTCACTGGTTCCACCAGATCGGCAAGTTCGTCTCTGACGATCCCCGTGAAGCCAACACCGAGGGCGGGGTGTTCCCGGCTATCTTCGGCACTGTGTTCATGGTCTTCCTGATGGCGATCATCGTGACCCCGCTGGGGGTGGTGGCGGCAGTCTACCTGCACGAATACGCGGGCAAGAACAGTCTGACCAAGATCATCCGCATTGCGGTGATCAACCTGGCGGGCGTGCCTTCCATCGTCTACGGCGTGTTTGGTCTGGGCTTCTTCGTTTACACCCTGGGGGGCAGCATCGACCGCCTCTTCTACCCGGAAGCGCTGCCGAGCCCCACCTTTGGCTCACCCGGCGTGATCTGGTCGGCGCTGACCCTGGCTATCCTGACCCTGCCGGTGGTGATTGTCTCCACCGAAGAGGGGCTGGCGCGGATCCCGAGCACCATCCGTCAGGGCTCGCTGGCACTGGGTGCCACCCAGGCCGAGACCCTGTGGCGCATCGTGCTGCCGATGGCGAGCCCGGCCATCATGACCGGCCTTATTCTGGCGATTGCCCGTGCAGCCGGTGAAGTGGCGCCGCTGATGCTGGTGGGGGTGGTGAAACTGGCGCCGACCCTGCCGATGGATGGCAACTTCCCGTATCTGCATGTGGAGCGCAAGTTCATGCACCTGGGCTTCCACATCTATGACGTCGGCTTCCAGAGCCCCAACGTCGAAGCGGCCCGCCCGCTGGTCTACGCCACCTCCTTCCTGCTGGTGACGGTGATCGTGGGTCTGAACCTGACCGCTATCGGTATTCGTAACCACTTGCGCGAGAAATTCCGGTCGCTGGAGCATTAATCCGGCGCCGCTTGAGTGATACAAGAGTGAGATAACAGAGGGGCGGCCGAGCGCGAGCCGCCATCTCTCTGCACCAATACGTGAGGGTCGCCGGCAGCAGTTCGGCCACTCCAGATAGATTTTGAGGTAACAGATGATCAACGTAACGACCACGTCTACCCAGCACACCGCGCTGGACCTGCTCAACCTGACCCCGGAGCAGACCGCACTGGAGGTGAAGGATCTCAACCTGTACTACGGCAGCAAGCAGGCGTTGTTCAACGTCAACATGAAGATCCCCAAAGGGCAGGTGACCGCCTTTATCGGCCCGTCAGGCTGTGGCAAATCGACCCTGCTGCGCTGCATCAACCGGATGAACGATCTGGTGGAGATCTGCCGCATCGAGGGGGAAATCCAGCTGCACGGCCACAACATCTATGACAAGAGCGTCGATGTTTCCGCCCTGCGCCGTCAGGTGGGCATGGTGTTCCAGCGCCCGAACCCGTTTCCCAAGTCCATCTACGAGAACGTGGTTTATGGTCTGCGCCTGCAGGGGATCAACGATCGTCGCACTCTGGATGAAGCGGCCGAGCGCTCCCTGCGCGGTGCGGCCTTGTGGGACGAGGTGAAGGATCGTCTGCACGACAACGCCTTCGGTCTCTCTGGTGGTCAGCAGCAGCGTCTGGTGATTGCCCGCGCCATTGCCATCGAGCCGGAAGTGTTGCTGCTCGATCAGCCGACCTCGGCGCTCGACCCCATCTCCACCCTCACCATCGAGGAGCTGATCAACGAGCTCAAGAGCCAGTTCACCGTGGTGATCGTGACCCACAACATGCAACAGGCTGCGCGAGTGTCGGATCAGACCGCCTTCATGTATATGGGCGAGCTTATCGAGTACTCGGATACCAACACCATTTTCACCACCCCGGCCAAGAAAAAAACCGAAGATTACATTACCGGTCGTTACGGCTAAGGAGAGGAGAGGATGAATCTCAGCAAACAGATTGGCAGTCGGTTCAACGGCTAAGGCATAATCGGAGCAATCAAGGATTATTTGTATGGACAATATGAACCTCAATAAACACATCTCCGGTCAGTTCAATGCCGAGCTAGAGAGCGTGCGCAACCAGGTGTTGGTGATGGGCGGTCTGGTAGAGCAGCAGCTCACCGACGCCATTGCGGCGATCCACGATCAGGATCTCGATGCGGCGCGCAAGATCGTGGCCAACGACCACAAGGTCAACGCGATGGAAGTGGCGATCGACGAGGAGTGCACCCGCATCATCGCCAAGCGTCAGCCGACTGCCTCCGACCTACGACTGGTGATGGCCATCATCAAGACCATCACCGATCTGGAGCGCATTGGCGATGTGGCCGACAAGATCGCCCGCATGCTGACCGACAACGCCAACAAGCCGCAGCCGCCGCTGGTGTCGCTGGAGAACATGGGCCGTCGTACTATCAAGATGCTGCACGATGTGCTCGACGCCTTCGCCCGCATGGATCTGGATGCGGCGCTGGCGGTCTACAAGGAAGATGACAAGGTAGACCGCGAGTACGAGTCCATCATTCGCGAGCTGATGACCTACATGATGGAAGATCCCCGCACCATCCCCCAGGTGCTCAACGTGCTGTGGGCGGCGCGGGCCATTGAGCGGGTCGGCGATCGTTGCCAGCACATCTGCGAGTACATTGTCTACTACGTGAAAGGCAAGGATGTGCGCCACACCAAGGCGGACGATCTGGGCACCTTGCTGGGCAAGGGCTAACCGGAAGTGAATAAAAAGGCGCGTGAAGCGCCTTTTTTGTTGCATAACTGGTCGGAGTAAGATAAAGCCCCCAACTGGCTGTTTTCTGATAGAATACTCCCCCTGTGTGAGTCCCGGATGGGCTCACGGTCCGGTCTCCCGGGCCCAGTTTGCCGTCTTGTGCTAAGGCGGGTGTAGCAATAGGTTAATCATGAGTTTTGCCGATAGTTTGTTCTTTTTAATGCTGCTTGTTGGCGGCAGTGTGTTCTTCTCCCTCTCCGAGATCTCTCTCGCCGCGTCTCGCAAAATCAAATTGCAGGTGATGGCGGATGAAGGTAATCGCCAGGCCGAAAAGGTGCTGGCCCTGCAGGCCCAGCCGGGCAACTTTTTCACCGTGGTGCAGATTGGCCTCAATACCGTCGCCATTCTGGGTGGTATCCTGGGTGAGTCTGCCCTCAACCCCGCCATCAAGGGGATTGTCTCCCAGTTCTACCAGGGCCCCTGGCTTGGCGAGATCAGCTCCGGTGCCTCCTTCGTGTTCGTCACCGGCATGTTTATCCTGATCGCCGATCTGATGCCCAAGCGTCTGGCCATGACCATGCCCGAGCAGATTGCCGTGGTGGTGGTGCGTCCCATGCTCTTCTTCGTCACCGTGCTGATGCCGCTGGTGTGGGTCTTCAACGGATTGGCGAACTCCCTGTTCCGTCTGATGCGTGTCTCCACGGTGCGCAACGACGATCACCTCCGACGATATCTATGCGGTGATGGATGCCGGTGCCGAGGCGGGGGTTATCCAGCGCGAGGAGCATCAGCTCATCGAGAACGTATTCGAGTTGCAGTCCCTTGGTGTCACCTCTGCCATGACGGCCCGCGAGAGCCTCATCTACTTCACCCTGCAAGAGAGTGAAGAGAGCATCAAGGCGAAGATCGCCGAACATCCCCACAACAAGTTTCTGGTCTGTGACCACAACCTCGACAGCATCAAGGGCTTTGTCGATGCCAAAGAGTTGCTGATCCGCGTTATCGGCGGCCAGAGCATCGACCTGATCGGTGGCAACCTGGTGCAGAACGTCATCATCATCCCCGATACCCTGAACCTCTATGAGGCGATGGAGTACTTCAAGAATCATCGTGGTGACTTTGCCGTGGTGATGAACGAGTACGCGCTGGTGGTGGGGATTGTCACCATGAACGACCTGATGAGCACCGTCATGGGTGAGTGGGCCACCCACGTGGTGGAAGAGCAGATCGTCCAGCGCGACGAGAACTCCTGGCTGGTGGACGGGGTTACCCCCATCTCCGACGTGATGCGCGCCTTCGATATCGAAGAGTTCCCCGAGAACCAGAACTACGAGACCATCGCCGGCTTTATCATGTATATGCTGCGCAAGATCCCCAAGCGCACTGACTCGGTCAAATACGCCGGTTACAAGTTCGAAGTGGTGGATATCGACAGTTACAAGATTGATCAGCTGCTGGTTACCCGGGTCGAACCGGCTGTGGCCGAGAAGCCTGCTCAGGAATCGTAAAAGGAGCGACATAAGAGTCATGAAGATGATGCAGTCTCATTCCCGTGCGCTGGCCTGTGTCGCGCTCGCCCTGGCACTGGGTGCCTGTAGTCAGAGTGCGCCGCGCAAAGCCACAGTGGCAGCCAAGCCGGTTGCCCCCAAGCCTGCTGTAGTCGTGCCGCAGCCGGATCCCGATGCGGTGGTACAAAGCGGCATGGCCGAACCGAGCCCGGTCTTTGATGAGCAGTATCATGGCCCGGATCAGGGGTCGCTGGAGTCTGTGACTGCCCTGTTTGCCCGTGGCTACATCGAGTCTGCCATGCGCGAGACCATGCTGGCGGCAGTGCACAACGACTATCCGCTGCTCGGCATGCGGGATGTGCGGTTGACCGATCCGGTCTCCAAATTCCTCACCTCCGAGCATGCGGCCACCACGGCCCATGACTACCTCTATGCGGGTGTGCAGCGTCGCCTCGGTCGTCCGCTCAGCCCTGCCCAGTGGGAGCAGATCTGGCGCGGCTTGCCGCAGCAGGGTCGGGTCTCGGACTGGGTCAAGCAGATCAAGCGAGTGCTGGCCGGGCGTTAAGTCGCCAGCGGATCAAGATTGTGATGAGGCCACCTTCGGGTGGCCTCTTGCATTTCTGCGTTTGCCTCGCCGTTTGCACGCTGATTTCTGCTGATACTGATTGCCGCCCGTGGCACTTTGTTTTATCTTGCTTTGGCCGTCTAAACATCTATGTGTTTTTATGGCTGTGTAATAAAAGGGCTTCCCAGGATGAAGCAGGACGATCTGCAGCGATTCGATGCGAAACCGCAGATCAACAAAACAAACAGATAAATACGCAAATAAACAACGCACATAACAAAGAGACACGACAGATGGAAACCAGGGAATTGTGGGTGCTGGATGGGGGCATGGGGCGCGAGCTGGCACGGCGAGGAGCACCGTTTCGTCAACCCGAGTGGTCGGCGCTGGCCTTGATGGAGGCGCCAGAGACGGTGCGTGACGTGCATCAGGCCTATGTGGCTAGCGGTGCCCGGGTCATTACCACCAACAGCTATGCGCTGGTGCCGTTTCATATCGGCGATGAGCGTTTCTTTGCCGACGGGGAGGGGTTGGCAGCGCTGGCTGGTCAGCTGGCCCGAGAGGTGGCTGACGAGCAGAAGGGCGCCGTGCAGGTGGCGGGTTCTCTGCCACCGCTCTTTGGCTCCTACCGTGCCGACCTGTTCAAGGCGGACCGGGTGAGCGAGCTGGCGACGCCGCTTATCCGGGCGCTATCCCCTTATGTGGATATCTGGCTGGCCGAGACCATGAGCCTGATTGCCGAGCCACTGGCTCTGAAAGCGCTGCTGCCGAAAGATGGCAAGCCGTTCTGGGTTTCCTTCACGCTGGAAGATGAGGCGCTGGGCAATGAGCCGACACTGCGCTCCGGCGAGCAGGTGGCTGATGCGGTGACCGCGCTGGTGGCGGCCGGGGTCGATGCCATCCTGTTCAACTGCTGTCAGCCTGAGGTGATTGAGGGGGCCCTCGAGGTGGCCAGCGCCCGATTGCAGGCGCTGGGCCGCGCTGACATTCGCCTCGGTGCCTATGCCAACGCCTTCCCGCCGCAACCCAAGGAGGCCACCGCCAATGATGGGCTGGACGAGATCCGCGCCGATCTGGGGCCGCTGGATTACCTTGGCTGGGCCGAGCGCTGGCGCGCAGCTGGTGCGAACTTGATCGGCGGTTGCTGCGGCATCGGCCCCGAGCATATTCAGGCGCTGAGCAGCCGGTTGCGCTAAGGAGCTTCCATGAAAGAGAGCAAGATTGGGCTCTGGTCCCTCACCGCGCTGGTGTTCAGTTCCATGGTGGGGGCGGGGATTTTTAGCCTGCCCCAGAACATGGCCGAGGTGGCAGGCGCCCGCGCCGTGCTGATCGGCTGGGGCGTGACGGGGGTGGGTATCCTGGCGCTCGCCATGAGTTTTCTCTATCTGTCGCGGTTAAGGCCGGATCTCGACGGCGGTATCTACAGCTACGCCCGCGCCGGTTTTGGCGAGCTGGTGGGATTCTTCTCCGCCTGGGGTTATTGGCTCTGTGCCACCATCGGCGTGGTGGGTTATCTGGTGATCGCCTTTGCGGCGCTGGGCAGCTTTGTCGATACCCCGGAGCAGATCTGGTTTGGTGAGGGAAACACGCTGGCAGCGTTTGTCGGCGAGTCCTGCATCCTCTGGGCGGTGCATCTGCTGGTGGCCCGTGGCGTGCAGCAGGCGGCGCTGTTCAATCTGGTGGCGACTCTGGCCAAGAGCCTGCCACTGCTGCTGTTTATTCTGTTTGCTTGCTACTGGTTCGACCCTGTTACCTTCGCGGCGGATCAGCAGGGCAGCACTCTGGCTGTGCCGGTCTCCGAGCAGGTGCGCAACACCATGCTGATCACCCTCTGGGTCTTCACCGGTATCGAGGGGGCCGCGGTGTTGTCGGCCCGCGCCCGAAACCGGCGGGATGTGGGCACCGCCACCGTACTGGGGGTCGTGTTGGCACTGCTGCTCTATGTGCTTATCTCGGTGCTGGCGCTGGGGATATTGAGTCGGCCCGAGCTCGCAGCGCTGCCCAACCCCTCCATGGCAGGGCTGATGGCCCAGATGACCGGCTCCTGGGGCAAGCTGCTCATCAGCGTCGGCCTTATCGTCTCGGTGCTTGCCTCCTACGTGAGCTGGACCCTCTTCTCGGCGGAGGTGCCGTTCAGCGCAGCCCGCCACGGCGCGTTTCCCGCCATCTTCCGGCGCCAGAACCGCAATGGGACGCCTATCGCATCGCTCTGGCTCACCAGCCTGACGGTGCAGACTTGCCTGCTGCTGGTGTGGCTGCTCGGCAAGGGCTACACCAGCCTGCTGCTTATCTCTACCTCGATGATTTTGGTGCCCTACCTGCTGATCGGTCTGTTCTTGCTCAAGCTCTCGTTCAGCAAGAAGGGTGAGGGCGGGCAGGGCCGCGGTCTGATGCGGGCGGTGGCGCTGGTGTCGAGCGGTTACGGCTTCTGGCTGCTCTATGCCGCCGGGGGGAGTATCTGCTGCTGTCGTTGTTGCTCTACGGGCCGGGTCTGCTGCTGTTTCTCTACAGCCGCCGTCAGCTGGGCGCAGATCTTTGCCTGAGCGGTCGCGAGCGGCTGTTGGCCGGAGTGACCTTGCTGAGCCTGATTCCCGCCGTCTGGTCGTTCGCCCATCTGTGACATCGAAGATGTGACTGACCATAAAAGAGAGCGCCACTGTGGCGCTCTCTTGTTATCAGGGACTGGTTATCAGGGGCTTGCTATCCGGGAGTTGCGATTCGGGGCGAAGGCTCAGCGGCTGGCAGGTCCGGCCGGATTGCCAAACAGCACCGCGAGTTTTTGTCGCCAAGGCAGGCCACGGGCGTCGCGCAGCATGTCGCGCCACTCATGGAATGTGAGGGTGAGGGGGTTGAAGCTGTGGATCGGTTTGGTGATGCCAAAGCGGCACGGTTCGGCCGGGTCTTCTTCCACAAAGGTGCCAAACAGCCGATCCCAGATGATCAGCACCCCGGCGAAGTTGCGGTCTATGTACTTGGCGTTGCTGGCGTGGTGCACCCTATGGTGGGAGGGGGTGTTGAAGATCCACTCAAGCCGGCCGAGTTTGCCCACCACCTGGGTGTGGACGAAGAACTGAAAGCCCAGGCTCAGTAGCACGGTGACGACCACCGCTTCTGGCGGGAAGCCGATGACAATCATCGGGATCCAGAACAGCCACATGCCGGAGACCGGATACATCAGGCTCTGGCGAAAGGCGGTGGAGAGATTGAGCCGCTCCGAGCTGTGATGCACCACGTGGGAGGCCCACAACCAGCGCACATGGTGGCTAGTGAAGTGGAACAGCCAGTAGCAGAGATCCTGCAGCAGGAACAGCAGTAGCACGCTCCAGAAGGTGAGCTCGATATCGAATAGCCGCCAGCCCCAGAGGGTGTCATACAGATAAACGATGGCGATGGCCGCCAGTGCATCGCCCCCCTGATGCATCAGGGCCAGCGCTGCGTTGGCGAACAGATCCCGCCACTGGTAGGTGGCAGTGGGAAAGGCGGTGCCATGTTTGCGCAGGTAGAGCATCTCCCAGCCGATAAAGGCCAGAAAAATCGGGGAGAGGTAGAGCAGGAGCAGTTGCACATCCATAAGCGGCCATCCATTCAGAGCAATTGCTCTCCAGCATAAAGGATGGTTTTAATATTTCATTAACATTTTTCTGCCAACGAAGAGATGGCATGAAATATGGCGCGGCAGCAGAGGAAGGCGCGGCGGATGGCTATGCTTGATGCAGGCTTTTTCAGGAGGTGCTGGCTTATGCGCGTCTGGTGTTGCTTGTTGCTGGGGTTGTGCATGATGGCGCACGCCAAGACCCAGGTCGAGATCCTCGCGGATGCCGCCTATCCCCCCTACTCCTGGCAGGAGGGGGAGGAGGTCAGGGGGATCTATGCCGACATCATCCGCGAGGTGACCTCTGCTATGCCTGACTATGAGGTGGTGCTCAAGCCTATGCCGTGGCGGCGCGGTCTGAGCATGGTGGAGCAGGGGGCTGCCTTCGCCATTTTTCCACCTTACTACATGCCCGATACCCGCCCTTACATGTGGCCCTACTCCCAGCCGATGCTGGATGAAGAGCTGGTGGTGATGTGCGGCGCCAGTGTGGCGGCCAATACCCCGCAGGCCAGGTTTCCGCTCGACTATCACGGTTTGCGCTTTGGTATGAACGCCGGTTTTGCCGTCGGCGGCGATGCCTTTTGGCAGGCGGTAAAAGAGAAGCAGATCGACGTGGAGGAGGTGAAAAGCAATCGGGAGAACCTGCTCAAGATTGTCCGCGGCCGGGTCGATTGCACCATCAATGATCGCCTCTCCCTGCTCTATGAGTTGCTCAACATGATAAAGGCCGATCAGCTGGCGGTGGCCGATATGTCCCTGCTCAAACAGGGGCCGGTGCTCAGCAAGGAGCAGGGGTTTCTCGGCTATAGCCGCAAGGGGGAGTACCCCTACAAACAGGCCTTTATCGACCAGTTTGACAAGGAGCTCTATCAGCTCAAAAAACGTGACGGGGTGAAAGTGATCGTGGAGCGCTATCTGGGAAAGTCCCCGCGCTGAGCCGATGAGATGGGCACTCGGGTTCAGCTGGGTTGAGTCTGCTCAGCGTGACACACAAGAAGAGGGACCTTGCGGTCCCTCTTCGTTTATCCAGCAGAGCGTGTTGGCTACAGCACCTGACTCAAGAACTGGCGCAGACGCGGCGAGGGGGGATTGTCGAAGAAATCGGCCGGTTTTTCATCCACCAGCAGTTCGCCACTCTCCATAAAGAGCACCCGATCCGCTACCTCGCGGGCAAAGCCCATCTCGTGGGTCACCACCACCATGGTCATCCCCTCGCGAGCCAGCCCCTTCATCACATCCAGCACTTCCCCCACCATTTCGGGGTCGAGCGCACTGGTGGGTTCGTCAAACAGCATGATGCGTGGCTGCATGGCGAGTGCCCGGGCAATGGCCACCCGCTGTTGCTGACCGCCGGAGAGTTGGGAGGGATAGCTGGCGGCTTTCACCGACAGCCCCACTTTCAGCAGCAGCGCCTTGGCTCTGTCTTCGGCCTCACGGCGCGACAGGCCACGCACCTTCTGCGGGGCGAGGCAGATATTATCCAGCACCGTCAGGTGGGGGAAGAGGTTGAAGGACTGGAACACCATGCCCACCTCTTCCCGCAGCTTGTTGACATCGCCCGGCTCGGTCAGGCAGATACCGTCGACCACGATATTGCCGTCGTTGATGGTCTCCAGCTGGTTGAGGGTGCGCAGGAAGGTCGATTTGCCCGAGCCGCTGGGGCCGACGATCACCACCACTTCCCCTTCGGCCACCTGGGTGCTGACATTTTTCAGGGCATGCACTTCGCTGCCGTAGAACTTCTCTACGCCGGTCGCTTTGATGATGGGATCAGTTGCTGCGCGCATATTTCGCCTCCAGAAAACGAACCGGGAAGGCGAAGGGGGTGCCGGTGATGGCTGCACTTCTCGATGTCTGTTGCACCTTGATGATGGGATCAGTTACTGCGTGCATATTTCACCTCGAGACGGCGTACCAGGAAGGAGAGGGTGCCGGTGAGCACCAGATAGAGCAAGGCGACGGTAAACCACACCTCGAACGGACTGAAGGTGGAGCTGACTACCTCGCGACCGGCCTTGGTCAGATCGGTGATGGAGATGACCGAGACCAGCGAGGAGTCCTTGATCAGGTTGATGAATTGGCCTGCCAGCGGTGGCAGTACCCGCTTGAACGCCTGCGGCAGAATGACATAGCGCATGGTCTGGGCGGAGGTCATACCCAGGCTGCGACCTGCCTCCATCTGCCCCTTGTGGATGGAGCTGATACCGGCGCGGACGATCTCCGCCACATAGGCGCCGGTAAAGACCGCCAGCGCGGCGACCCCGGCGGTGAAGCGATCGAGGTTCAGCACGGTGCCGATAAAGAAGTAGACGATGAAGATCTGCACCAGCAGCGGCGTGCCGCGGATGAGCTCAACGTAGGTGACCGCCAGATTGCGCAGGGCGGGATTGGGGGAGAGGCGCGCCAGCCCGGCCAGGGTGCCGAGCAGGATGGCGAAGATGCCTGCTACCAGCGAGAGCTTGACGGTGACCCAGACGCCCCAGGCGATGGGGCCTGCGGTCCAGCTCAGTTGGGTGTCGAGGGTATCGCCACGAAAAACGGTATCCCCTTCGGCGACTTGTACGCCAGTGCTGGCGATGGCTTGCCGCACATTGGGGTCGAGATCGTCTTGCAGGAACAGCTTGCCCTTCTCTGCCTCACTGGTACCCGCGATCACGGTGCCGTCAAATTCGGCCAGATTCTTCTGCTCCGCCTGATAGGCGATGTATTGGGGAATGCGTTCCCAGCGCCAGGTGTAATCCACTGACTGGACAGCCTTGTAGATGCCGAATACGGCAACCAGCAGCATCAGCAGGAAAACCCCATGCCAGAGTAGCTGATTGGGCTGTTTTTCCATCTGTCTTGTCGGTTTGGGTGTGTGCACAGTCACAACCTCTTCTCGTTATTGTGTGGGGAGCTGCGTGGTGCAGGGGCGGCATGTGCCGCCCCCCGGAGGTTATTTGAGCTGGTTCAGCCAGGCGTTGGATTCGAACCACTTCTTGTAGAGACGGTCGTAGCTGCCATCGCCCTTGATCTGGCGCAGGTAGTTGTTGAACCAGTTGAGTGTGTCCTGATCCCCTTTGCGGATGGCCCAGGCCAGCGGCTCGAAGGTGAACGGCTTGTCGAGGTGCACCACGGCGCCCTGATTCTGGGAGGCGAAAATAGCGTTGTAGGGCAGGTCATAGACGAACGCATCGACCTTGCCGTTGATCACTTCCAGCTTGGCGTCATCCTGGGTTTCAAACTGCAGCAGGGTGGCTTTGGGGATCAGGCGCTTGACTGCCTGCTCGCCGGTGGTGCCGAGCTTGACCGCGATCTTGTATTTCGGGTCGTTGAGGTCGGTGAAGGATTTGATTTCGCCCGCCTTCTCTTTGCGCAGGACGATGGTCTGGCCGACCACGATGTAAGGATCGGCAAAGTTGACCCGCAGGTTGCGCTGGGGAGTGACGGTCATGCCGCCCATGATGACGTCGAACTTGTTGGTCAGCAGCGCCGGAATGATGCCATCCCAGGCGGTGTTGACGAACTCGACCTTCACGCCCATCTCTTTGGCGACCATCTTGGCGAGATCCACATCAAAGCCGATGTATTGGCCCTGCTTGTTGGTCATCTCGAAGGGTTGATAGCCGGCATCAAAGCCGACTCGCAGCACGCCGCGTTCGAGCACGGCATCCAGGGTGGAGGTAGGGGCTGGGGTTGGGGCCGCCGTGGCGATCCCGCAAAACAGCAGGGTAGAAAGAATCAGTTTTTTGATCATAAGTGACGTCTCTGTCGGTGGTGTGTTCGGCCTTGAACCTGATCCCGTGCGACTCCGTGGCACAAGAGACTGCTGCATCCGGCAACAGGCAAGACAGGATGAATGTCTTGAGCTGGACAAAAGCCCCATATGAGATGCTATGAATAGTGGTTGAGTGAAAAATGTACCAAAAACAGATTGTGTCAGAAGACTCAACAGGTTAGAGACATTTATTGCTCATGGCTTCATTCATAAAATCACACGAAAACAACATATCTATCTAATTGAGTGGGTTCAAGCCCAAATTATCCCCAAGACATTTTGTTACAAAGCCAGGGTGCCGCTTGCAGCTCTTATTGTGTTATTGGGCTCCGTAAGAGGCTTTTTATGGGGCTGATACGAATACGCATTGGTGGGATATCACACGCATTGCTCTGTTTGTCAGCAAACGAACGGGCTTTATTGTGAAAACCATCAAGTCGCACTGGGTCTTGGCAAACGCTTCTCATATACTCAGTTACCCTCTCTGCATGGCTTTGGTATGGACGCCTCACTGCTGCTTAAGCTGGATATTTTTACCTTGATGATCATGGCCTTGTGTGGCTATTGTCTCGGTTTCCTCACTCTCACCATCATTCGCGTTACCCACAACGATATTCCCGGCGTCGGGGTCTGGTGGTGGTCCAGTCTGTTTGCCATGCTGGGTCAGGCGGGATTTGCCAGTCTGCTGCTGACACCCACCTCCTATGGCTCCTGGGTGGGCAATGTCTTCCTGATTTTTCATGTGTCGTTGCTGCTGGTCGCCCAACGCTGTTTCTTCCGTCAATCGCCAGGCTGGCCTGTCTGCTGGGGATTCATCCTGCTGTTTGCCGCCGTCATGACCTGGTCGGTCGCCATCGATGGCCGGATTGCGGTACGGGTGATGATCAGCAGTGCCACCTTCCTCATGCTCAGTTCGCTCATCATCTGGCAGCTCTGGCGTCATGGTCGACCCGATTATCAGGTGGCGGTATGGGTGCTGATTGGCCTCAATCTGGTGCTGATTGCCATGACCCTGATGCGGATATTTACCGTGTGGGGCGAGGTGATCGAAAGCCCGTTCCAGCGTCAGCTGTTCAACGTGTTGCCCTATGTCTCCATGCTGGTGGGTAGCTCCATGCTCACCTTCGGGGTACTGCTGCTCTGCAACCAGCACCGGGCACTGGAGCTGCGCTATCAGGCCAGTCATGACCCGCTGACCGGGTTACTCAATCGCCGTGGTTTTATGGAACGTCTGGCCCGGGGACGCCCTGCACAGCAGGGGGCGCTGGTGGTGCTCGATCTGGATGACTTCAAGCAGATCAACGATCGGCATGGTCATGAGGTGGGTGATCGGGTGCTGGAGCGGGTCGGGTTGGCACTGCGCGAGCTGGAGGGCGTATTGGCCAGTCGCTTTGGGGGCGAGGAGTTTGTGCTGCTGTTTCGCCATGCCACCGCAGAGGAGGCGATCGCCCGGTGCCAGTCACTGCGGGTTCAGCTTGCGGCCAGCGAGGTAGAGGGGATCCATATCACCGTCAGCATGGGTATTGCTCACTGGCAGGGGGAGTGGCACTTTGACAGCCTGTTCAGCCGTGCGGATGACGCTCTCTATCGGGCCAAGCGGGAAGGAAAGAACCGGGTCTGTCAGGCTGCCTGATGCAGGAAGAGGTTCAGGAATAAAATCAGGGCGCGGTGATCCGCGCCCTGTTTGTTTCTGCTTGCCGGATATAGTTCGTCAGCTGCCACCCGCTACTCTGCATTCGCTTGAGCGGCTCTCGGTGCCTGCGCCTTGAGGAAGGGGAGCAGCAGCAGGGCCGAGACGCCTGCCGCCACCGAGATCACTACGAAGAAGCCGTTCCAGTGCCAGATCTCCATCACCTTGGCCAGCGGATAGCCCGACAGCGCCGCCCCCATGTAGGCGAACAGACCGACAAAGCCGGTGGCTGCCCCTGCTGAATTCTTGTGGGAGCACTCCGCTGCCGCCATGCCGATCAGCATCTGGGGGCCGAACACGAAAAAGCCGATGGTGAAGAAGCAGGCCGCCTGCATCACATAGCTGAAGAAGGGCATCAGCCAGAGCGATCCCACCGCCAGCAGGATCCCCACCGCAAAGATGAGGTTCATCGGGCCACGGTTGCCGTTGAACAGCTTGTCCGATCCCCAGCCCGCCACCAGCGCACCGATAAAGCCTCCCACCTCGAACATGGAGATGGCCGAGTTGGCGCTCATCAGATTGAAGCCGCGCTGCTCGGTCATGTAGAGATTGCCCCAGTCATTGATGGCGGTGCGCACCACATAGACCAGCACGTAACAGCAGGCGAGCAGCCAGATATAGGGGTTGCCCAGTACATATTTACGCAGGATCTGGCGATGGGAGAGCCCCGCATCCTGAGTCTGCTGGGCCAGCTCCATGGCATCCTTGCGCCACTCGCCCACAGTGGGCAATCCCATGGCGCTCGGGGTATCCCGCAGCCGCCAGCAGAGGAACAATCCCGCAAGGATGGCGATAAGGCCGGGCACTATCATGCCGTAGCGCCAGCCATGCTGCAGAGCGATGGTGCTGACGATAAGGGGAATGAGCGCCCCGCCGACGTTGTGGGCAGTGTTCCAGGCCGACCACCAGACCCCGCGCTCGGTGCGCGAATACCAGCTGGTGAGCAGCTTGGAGCAGGGGGGCCAGCCCCAGCCCTGGAAGAAGGCGTTGGCGACCCAGAGGGCGGCAAACATCCAGAGTGCCGACGAGAGGCCGAACAGTATGTTGATAACGCCGGTGGCCATCAGTCCGACGCCCATAAAGTAGCGCGGGTTGGCGCGGTCACTGATGATGCCGGAGAAGAACTTGGAGCAGCCGTAGGTGATGTAGAACAGAGTCCAAAGCATGCCGATATCGGACTTGTCCAGCATGCCGCTCGCCAGCATGTCCGGCATGGCGAAGTTGAAACTCTTGCGAGTGAAGTAGAAGACCGCGTAGCCCAGATACATGGTCAGCAGCAGGTGCAGCCGCCAGTGGCGATAGGTGGCATCGATCTCGGCCTGATCCCGGATAAGGGGCCGGGGCGGCGCGCTTCTCATAAAACTCAGCACAGGCAGGCCCTCTGGTGGTGATTAGCCATGACTTTCTTCCCGTCTGCGACTGGGCAGGTTGACCGTCAGCTGGGTGCCGTGGATGCAGGAGAGTTGCAGACTGCCACCGAGCGCTTGTACCCGCTCGCGAATGCCGAGCAGGCCATAGCCCTGTTGCGGGCGGCTTTCCGGCAGACCGCGGCCATCATCTTCCAGCACCAGTTGCAACTGCTCGCCGCTGGTCCGGGCGCGAATGGTGACCGAGTGGGCGTTGGCATGTTTGACCACGTTGTTGAGCCCCTCCTGACAGACCCGAAACAGGGTGACCCGCTGGGCATCCGAGAGATCCCCATCCGCCAGCTGCCACTCCAGCCGGGTGACGATGCCGTGACGCTCCAGCTCCAGCTCCCGCAGCAGTGCCCGTACCGCCTGCTCCAGAGTCATGTCGTCGAGCTGGCGCGGGCGCAGCCGCCCGAGCAGACCGCGCACCGCGTCGTAGATGCCAAGAGAGAGGGTATCGATCAGGGCACTGCTCTGACCCACACCTGCATTGTCGGGGGCGAGGCGGCGCACTATGCCGGCCTGGGTGCGAATGGCTGTGATGGTCTGGCCGATGTCGTCGTGCAGCTCGCGCGCCACCTCCTTGCGGATGCTCTCCTCGGTCTCCAGCAGCCGCTCGGTGAGCTGGCGATTGTGGGCGAGCTGGCGGGTCAGCGCCTGATTGAGTTCCCGCTGGCGCTGGATCCCGGCACCCAGCAGCAGGCCGGTGAGGCTCTGGGCCAGCAATGAGAGCAGCAAGTCGAGGGGGTGATCGTGCCAGGCCTGACTGGCCAGCAGGGCGATGGTGTTCATCAGGGTGGCGAGCAGCGCCCCCTGCCAGCCGTAGCGCCACGCCATGGCGATGATGGGGATGGCCAGACAAAACGGGGTGAAGCGCACCAGCGAGTTGGGCAATCCCAGTTGCAGCCAGAGGCTCAATATGAACAGCAGCAGATACCAGACCAGATGGCGAAAGCGCCACTCCACCGGCTGATCCACCAGCGCAGGCCCCAGCGGCACCCAGGTGGCGCGGGTGAGGTAGTGCCAGATCAGCATGCAGGTGGAGGTCAGGGTCAGCCCGCCGGTCAGGCTGAGCAGCAGGGCCGAGAGGCCATCTTCCCCGGCCAGATGCCAGAGCAGGGCTTGCAGCAGCGCCGCCGCCGTGACGGTGGCGAGCAGCAGCAACAGTTGCTGCCAGTCGTTGCGCACCTGTTGGCGACGGGCAATCAGCAGCGGTAGCAGGGTCAGCAGACTGCCCGCGACCAGCCACGGCCAGTGGGGGAGCCCTACCTCCAGATTGAGCCAGTAGAGCAGCAGCCCTTCGCACAGCAACAGCGGCGGCCAGTAGTGGCCGGGACTTTGCAACAACAACCCGAGGCGAAGGCCGAAGGGGAACAGCAGCACCGCCAGCGCCGGGCCACCCGCCAGATGCAGGCTGATGCTCCAGAGGCAAAACCAGCCAGCGGCAAAGATGAAGCAGGCCGCCAGCGTGATGGCGACATAGCTGGCAAGACGGTGGATCACCAGCTATCCAGCATGCGGTGGGCCAGCTCGACGTTGTTGCTGACCTTGAGCTTGTCCATCAGGTTGGCGCGGTGCACATGCACCGTCTTGGGGGAGAGGCCAAGCTGCTCGGCGATGCTCTTCACCTCCAGCCCCTGCGCCAGCAGCTGGGCAATCTCCCGCTCCCGATTGGTGAGGGGATCCCGGCTGCTGCTGGCGAGTTTCTGGGCGATGTCGGGGGTGAGGTAGCAGCCGCCAAGCGCGGCGGTGCGCACCGCGGCGATAAGCTCGTCCGGGCTGCAGCGCTTGGAGAGAAATCCCTTGGCACCGGTTTGCAGCGCCTGCTCGATGAGGGCGGGGCTGTCGTGTACCGAGAGCATCACCACTGCCAGACCGGAGGGGAGCTGCTTGAGCAGATCCAGCCCCGACTGGTCGGGCATCGAGATGTCGCAGACGCAGACGCGGGCGCCACTGCCGGGCAGGCCGGCCAGCGCCTCGCTGGCGGAGCCAAATTCGGCGACCACCTGCAGGTCGGGCTCCAGATTGAGCAGTTGGGCAAAACCGGAACGGACGATTTGGTGATCGTCGATGAGGGCAATGTTTATCATGATGTCAGCCTGAAATTCGGTGCGTCATGACCATGACGCGGCCAACAAGATACCTGCCCCCCGAGTCAGGCTCAAGGGGCGGGGGGAATAGGGGGAAAATCGACCCGATAAGCAGGGGAAGCTTGATCGGGATCAGGCTGTGCGGGCTGGCCTCCCGGGTTGGCCTGCCCGCAACCGGGATCAGCGGTGCAGCTCGCCGGCACGCTCCGGCTGATAGACCACTTCAAGGATCTCCACCTCGATGGTGCGACCGGCCGGGCCCGGCCAGGCGATGCTGTCGCCCACTTTCAGACCGAGCAGGGCGCTGCCCACCGGTGCCAGTACCGAGATGTTGGTCTCGTCACCCTTGGCATCGCGCGGGTAGACCAGGGTGAGGCAGAACTCGTTGCCGCTGCTCTGCATCTTGAAGCGTACCTTGCTGTTCATGGTGACGACATCGGGCGGCATATCGGCCGGCTCGCGGATTTCGGCGCGATCCAGCTCCTCTTGCAGGGCAAGGTGCTGGGGATGGTTGCCGAGCAGTTGTTCGATACGGTCCAGATCAAGGCTGGAGATAACCAGATGAGGTTGTTTCATAAGATATTCCTTATCAATAGCGGATAGGCCCATACCGGCGGGTGCAGGTTGGCCATCACACTGGGTGTTACAAAAATGGATTCAACAGGTTCAATCAATTGAAAATGCCATGCCCCCAAGCGACTCGCGGCCGAAGGAGCGAGGCGGGGGCTCAGCAGGGTGTGAGCAAATGCGAGGAAATAGCGAGTATTTTCATAGGCCTACCATAACCATTCTGGCCGGCCTTGGCAACCGTGATTGAGTGACTACTCAGGAGCCTGATAGTTGTACTGACGGATGATCCGTTCCAGTGTGCCATCATGGCGCATCTCGTCGATTACGGCTTGCCAGCGACGTCCCTCGGTGAAGGGGAACTCCTTGCTGGCGGCGACATAAAACTGGGTACGCATCAGAGTCTCCCCGCGTACCAGCCGGTCGGTTGGCAAATCACCAAGGCGCTGGTTGTAGAGGATGGCGTTCCAGGCAGCCACCCAGGCATCGATACGGCCCCGATGCAATTTCTGGGCATTGAGCTTCTCGGTGGCCACGGTATCACTTTCAAGCTTAAGTCGTTGTCTCAGCAGATGCTGACCGAAGGAGTAGCGCAAGGTGCCGATCTGCAGCGGTGGGAGATCTGTCACTTTGAGGGGGGTAGGATGAAAGCGGCGATCGCTGACGATGACAAAATCGTCATCGAGTATCGGTGTTACCCAGTAGTAGAGGTGTTCCCGTTGAGTGCTGCGCACCGGCGGGATCAGCAGCACATCCTTGCGGTGGATAGCCTGAGTGAGGGCTCTGGCCAGTGGCATCAGCTCGATGGTGAGCGGTTCTTTGAGGCGTCGCGCGGCCTCTTCCATGATCTCGATGGCGACACCGCTTGGCTTGCCGTGAGAGGAGCGAATGACATAGGGTGGCAACTCGGCCGCCACCAGCACAATAGCCTGGGCACCGGTGTGTACCAGCAATAACAGCAGGGCAAAAAAGGGCAGGCAGAGAGCGCGCATCAAGGTCGTGAGCCAGAGTCGAATATGCAGAGTGTAACATTCCTGCCTGCGTTGTCGTTGTGCCCGCTGAGGGGTTGGGATCTCAGTCGAAGAAATCCCGCAGATCGCGCACTTCGTAATCAGCGAGTTGCTGCCAGGGAAGCTGAGCAGGCAGCTTGCGCAGGGTTACCTCCATCCGGTAGCTGCGATAGCCGTCGAGACTGGCCGATTCGACCACCAGCGGGATCTGCCACTGACTCGACCAGAGAATGCGGGTTCGTTGCTGCCCTTCGCGTTTTTCATACCAGCGGGCCTGCTCGGGGGCGGCCTCATCCAGCGGGGTCATCCCCTCGAGCAGCACCGGGTTGACGAGATGGCGGATCCGCAGCCAGTCGGGCTTGAAGGCCACCTGGCCATACTCTTCCACCGGCACTTCAACCAGCTGGTTGTGCCAGCTGTCGGCATAGCGCAGCTGAAGTTCACCCTCATCATTGCGGCTGACCCAGCGGGCCGCCATCTGGTGGGTAAAGTGCTTGTGGCCGGGGGTGGCGTCGTGAGTGGCATGATAGGCACGGGCAAGGGGGAGGGGAATGAGCCGCTGGCTCCACACCTGATTGCCCACGCGCAGCCACTTCTCTTGCCAGACACTCTCTCTGGCGATGCCATCGCTGCCGGTGTTCCGGTCGTGATAGCTGATCCGGGCGGCGAGATCCGGGGGCGTGTCGTCAGCATGCAGGGGGAAGGCGAGGGTGCTGCCAAGCAGCCATAATGAAAGCAAAAGTCGCATCATCATCTGTCGCTCGAAAGAGCCGGGGCCCGGGTCGCTGAGTCGATTGCTCAGATGCACCCGGGCCCCTGCTGCTTACAGGCCGAGCGCCTCCTTCAGCTTGCCGAACACCTTGGTGTTATCCAGCGTGCCTTTGAAGCGGTTGCTGCCGGCGCCATCGGCAAACAGCATCACATCGCCGCCGCCGTGGGTCTCGGAGCCGAGCTTGACCCCGGTCTCTTGCAGGTAGTCGTCCGCCATCACCTGATCACTGGTGAGGGTGGGGCGCACGTCGGGGCGGTTGGGGCCGTTGCCGAACACCAGGGTGGTAAACGGCTTGCCATCCACGTCGTTCTGGGTCGAGCCATCGCCATTTTTCACCAGATCCAGCACCTTGTTGCCCTTGGCGGAGTAGCCGTTGATTGTCATGGTGTGGTCATGATCGGCGGTGACCACGATCAGGGTATCTTTCAAATCCACCTTGCCGAGCGCCGTCTTGACCGCCTCGTCCAGCGCCACCGCGTCGGTGAGCGAGCGCTTGGCATTGGTGCCGTGCAGGGCGTGGTCGATCCGGCCCCCTTCCACCATCAGAAAGTAACCCTGACTGTTCTGGCTCAGCAGATCGATCGCCTTGGCGGTCATCTCGGAGAGCGACGGCTGGGTATTGGCTGCCCCCTTGGCGACGCGGTCCAGCTCGTAGTCGAGGTGGGACTTGGCGCTGAACAGGCCGATGAGCTTGCCGCTCTCGACCTTGGCTAGATCGCTTCGGGTGGTGACGTAGCGATAGCCCTGAGCGGTCAGCTCGGCGGTGAGATCCCGCCCGTCGGCGCGGCCCCCCTTGTTGCTGGTGCTGTTGTAGGGCGTCCAGTGGTTAGCGCCGCCCCCCATCAGTACATCGACCCCGTTCCCCAAGGCTGTGTTGAAGCCGGCGCCGCCCGGTACCGCCTGTGCGGCGATGGCGTAGGCAGCATCCCGATGGCAGATGTGGGAGTAGGTGGCCGCCGGGGTGGCATGGGTCAGCTCGGTGGTGGTGACGGCACCCACCGACTTGCCCGCCGCCTTGGCCAGCTCGAGAATGGTGGGCACCGGCTTGCCGTTATCGCTGCTGCAATTGTTGACGGTTTTGTTGCCATTGACGTCTTTGCCGGGGGCGACGGCTTTGGTGTCGCTGCTCATGGCGATCACCTCGTTGTTCATCTTGACTCCGGTGGTGTAGGCCGCCATGGAGGGGGCCGAGTCGGTGGTCTGGGCATCGTTGGAGAAGGTCTTGATGCGGGCGCTGTGGGCCAGCTTCATCATCTCCAGATTGCCCTCTTCCCCCACCTTGTAGAGACGGGTAGCGGTGAGCACGGTGGGGCCCATGCCGTCGCCAATAAAGAGGATGACGTTCTTGGCATCGGCGGCTTGTGCCTGTGCCGCGCCACATAGGGCGGCCAGCAGGGCTGTGCTGACCAGGGTTTTATGCAGGTTCTGCTTCATCGATTGGTTGATGGCTCTTTTCATGGGAATGCTCCTTACAGCCCGGCCGCAGCCTTGACCTTGCCGAACACGGCGGTGTTGTCGAGTGAGCCGTGGAAGCTATCCGCTCCACGGCCGATGGCGCCGAGGAAGACGTCGGTGCCGCCGTGGGTCTCGTTGCCGATTTCACCCACCTTGACCACTACCTCCTGGTGATAGTCGTTGGCGGAGACGGTGGCGTCATCCAGCGGTGCCACGCTGCTGCGCGGCCCGTCCACCCGGTTGTAGCCGTTGCCAAAACCTATGATGGTGTAGGGCATGCCGTCGGCATCCTTGCTCGGCTCGCCGGTTTCGTAGTT
Source organism: Aeromonas sp. 6P (assembly GCF_051919525.1). Lineage (NCBI taxonomy): Bacteria > Pseudomonadati > Pseudomonadota > Gammaproteobacteria > Aeromonadales > Aeromonadaceae > Aeromonas > Aeromonas sp. 6P. The sequence goes on from NZ_JBQBEO010000002.1 coordinate 1,673,117, forward strand.
CTTCACCAGCCCGAGCACGCCGGGGTTGTCGGCCGTGGTCTTGCCGGTACGTTTGGCGTAGCCGTTGAGCACCAGGGTATGGTCATGGTCGGCGGTGACCACGATCAGGGTGTTTTTCAGCTCGGGGTCGGTTTTCTTCACCTCGTCGAGGGTCGCCTTGATGGCGTTGTCGAAGGCGAGGGTGTCCTGCAGCGCACGCTTGGCGTTGGTGTCGTGCAGGGCGTGGTCGATACGGCCCCCTTCCACCATCAGGAAGTAACCCTTCTCTTTGCCCTTGAGCTGCTTGATGGCGGCCAGGGTCATCTGGGCCAGTGACGGCTCGCTGGCGGGGCGGTCCAGGTCATATTTCATGTGGCTGGAACCAAACAGTCCCAGCAGCGGCTTGCCCGCATCGGCCTTGTTCAGCTCATCCAGATTGCTGGCAAACTGGTAGCCCTTGGCCTGCATTTCGCTGATGAGGTTGCGGCCATCCTCCCGCTTGCCCTTGTCGGCTTTGGGCAGGAAGAAGCTGCTGCCGCCACCGAGCACCACATCCAGCCCCTCCTTGAGGGCGCTGTTGTAGCCTTTGCCGCCCGGTACCAGCTGGACGGCGATATCGGCTTCCAGATCCCGGTTGCAGATATGGGCATAGGTAGCCGCCGGGGTGGCGTGGGTTACCCGGGTGCTGGTTACCACACCGGTACCGCGGCCATCGGCTTTGGCCAGCTCCAGCAGGGTGGTCACCGGCTTGCCGGCGCTCTTGCTGCAGTCGCTCTCATAGGTGGCGTCGCCGTCCATGCTGATGACGCCGTTGTTGCTCTTGACCCCGGTCATGTAGGCCGCCATGGAGGGGGCCGAGTCAGTGACCTGGGCATCGTGGGAGAAGGTCTTGATAAAGGCCGTCTCTGGCAGGGTATCGATGGTGAGATCACCCTCTTCGCCGACACCGTAGATGCGGGCTGCCGTCAGGGTGTTGAGGCCCATGCCGTCACCGAGGAAGAAGATGACGTTGGTGGGTTGGGCTGCGGGCTTGGTCGCCACCGTGTCATTGTCTGATTTGCAGCCGGCAGCCAGGGCGGCGCCGATCATCACTGCAAGTCCTGCCATTTTTCTCATTGGGGTTCGCTCCTTGTAAAACCTGAGCGCAGCCTAGAGGGGGCAGATGACACTTTTACTGACTATCGGTGACGGTTGTGTGAAAAAGTGATGAAAATGTTACAGTATATCAATGTGTTATCTGTCAATTGAGCCAGTTGGTCCGGTCGCTTCCGGCAAGGTTGTTCCGCCTCGGCGGTCTGCTGATTTGATGAGGTGATGGTTAGAATGACCTGTCAAAAGAGGCCCGCAGCAGGTAAAATGCCCCCCCTTCGTTCGATGCCCGCGGCAGAGCGCCTGTTGTTCCATGCGCGCGCCCGCAGCCCCCACAGAGAGTAACGGATATGTCCATCAACTGGTTCCCCGGTCACATGCACAAGGCCCGCAAAGAGATTGCCGAGGTCATGCCCCAGGTCGATGTGATCATCGAGATGCTCGATGCCCGCATCCCCTTCTCCAGCGAAAACCCGCTGGTGCCCGAGCTGCGTGGTGATACCCCGGTGATCAAGGTGCTGAACAAGGCGGACCTGGCCGATCCGGCGATCACCGATCTGTGGGTGGCGCACATGGAAAAAGAGAAGGGGATCAAGGCGCTGCCGCTGACGCAACAAGAGCCGGAGAAGATCAAGCAACTGCTGACTCTCTGTCACGAGATGCTGCCGGAGCGCAATTTTGAGCTGCGCGGCGTGCGGGCGATGATCATGGGGATCCCCAACGTGGGCAAATCCACCCTGATCAATACCCTGGCCGGGCGCATCATCGCCCGCACCGGCAACGAGGCGGGGGTGACCAAGTCCCAGCAGCGGATCAAGCTGGATAACAACGTTATCCTGACCGATACCCCGGGTTTCCTCTGGCCCAAGCTCAACCCGCCCTCCTGTGGTTATCGTCTGGCCATCACAGCGGCCATCAAGGACACAGTGTTCGACTATGCCGATATCGCCATGTTCGCCGCTGACTACTTCATCAAGGCCTATCCGGAGCGGATCAAGGCGCGCTACCAGATTGACGAGCTGCCCGAGACCGAAATCGAGCTGCTGGAGATGATCGCCCGCCAGCGGGCCTTTATGCGCAAAGGGGGGCTGGCCGACCTGCACAAGGCGTCCGAGATCCTGATCAACGAGTTCCGCTCCGGCTTGCTTGGCCGCATCTCGCTGGAGACGCCGGAGATGGTGAGCGTCGAGATTGTCGAAGCCGCCGCAGAAGCCGAGCAAAAAGCCAAAGAGAAGGCCGAGCGGGAAGAGGAGCGTCAGGCCCGCGCCCGTCGCAAGTACGCCCGCAAGCGTCAGAAATAGTTATCCTCAGGCGTCCCAAGCTTGCCTGACAACGAGCGAGCTTGTGTGACCCAGATGACGAAACACGAAGAGGCGACCCCAGGGTCGCCTCTTCTGTTTTATCTGGTGAAGTGCCCGCCCACTTCTGATGGGGTGTCCGCGCTATAAAGCCATGCCATCAGCTAAAACGGTGGCGCGCTATTTCAAACAGCGACATATGAAGCGGGATCAGCTGTTGCCAGTCGCGGCGATAGCCGCCACCGGGCACCGCCGCGATGGGCAACCCATGCTTGATTGCACAGTCAAATACCATGGCATCGCGCAGGCGAACCCCTTCATCGCTCAGGGAGAGATAGCCAAGCTCGTCAGCATGATGCACATCGACGCCCGCCTGATAGAGGATGAGATCCGGCGAATAGAGGCGCAGTGCCAGCGAGAGTGCCTGTTGCAGTGTGGTGAGATAGGCATCGTCCGTCATGCCGCTTGGCAGCGGAAAGTCGAGGTGAGAGGCGGCTTTGTGATGGGGAAAGTTGTGCTCCCCATGGAGGGAGAGGGTGATGATATCGCGCCGTCTGGCGCACAGGGTCGCACTGCCATCTCCCTGATGCACATCGAGATCGACGATCAGCACCTGTTCACAACGCCCCTCGTCGAGGCAAGCTTGGGCGGCAATCACCAGATCGTTGAACAGACAAAAACCGCTGCCGTGATCCCGATGGGCGTGGTGGTAGCCACCGGAGATCTGCAAGCCGCAGCCCTGCTCAAGTGCATGGCGGCTGGCGGCAACGGTGGCACCCACCGAGCGCAAGGTGCGCTCTATCAGCATGGGTGACCAGGGAAAACCGATCTTGCGGATGGCGCGATCTTCCAGCTGGCCGCTCAGGGCCGCCGCGACATAATCGGCATCGTGAATGCGACAGATTTGCTCCCGGGTAGCGGCGGGCGCTTCGCCAAGGGGGTAACCCTGCACCTGCAGGCGTTCAAACAGCCCTTGATACTTGGCCAGTGGGAAGCGATGGCGCTCGGGTAGCGTCAGGGAGGAGTAGAGGGGGTGATAGAAAATGTGCAACGACATGGTGCCATTCTCCCCGGCAAGGTGGCGCTTTCTATATATGAAATCAGCAGATGAATCCATATATACACTCCCTATATAAAGGGGAAGTGGCAGCGCATAAATCAAGACGCGTCGTGAGTGAGACCGCAGGATATGGAAAAGGGGAGCTTGGCTCCCCTTTCAGTCAATCTCTCAGTCCGGCTTATTGCTGCTGGATAACCCAGATCTGGAAGGCTTTGCGGGTTTCCGCATCTGCCTTGTTGTACCAGTTTTGCAACTGGGTCAGCGCTTCCGGATTGCTTTGAGCCTTGCTGGGGGCAACCTGAACCGGTGCGCTGGCGGCAGCCATCACGGCAGCAGTAGAGACGGCAACGGTTTTGGGCTGGTTGAAGGCTTTGCCCATGTTGATCAGCTCTTGCTGATAGTCACGGGTCAGCTGGAAGCCCTCTACTTTCGGCATCACGAACTGTTCGCTACTCACTTGCTGACCACTGACCTTGTCTTTCAGCGTGACTTTCTGATCCTTCAGGAATTGTTTGGCTTCTGCTTCGTTGCGGGGCTTTTTATAGTCCAGCACCAGCTGCTGGTTGTCGGCAGCGGTGAAGTTCAGCACCAGCGGCTCGGCGGTCACCAGCTTGATTTCGTCTCGATTAGAATAATTGCCTTCAAATGCAACCACGAGCTGATGTTTACCAACGCTAAGTGGAAACTTTTTGGTGTTATCGAGTAATGAGGGATTGATTGCTTGACCATCGATCAGCTGGACGACATACGGGGTGGTCACTTCCAATTGGGCATCAGCAAGGGCGCTACCGGCCCACAACAGACCAGCCAGCGCCGGTACCAGAACAGTCAGTTTCATTTCATCTCCTTGAACAGTCAGGCGATTGCCCACTGAAAACAGGGGCTCATTTTTACAGGTTTGGCCTACTGCGGCAATGGCTCTTTCTGGTGCTCGATGTTTGCGCTGCTGTCAGTTTGTTTGTCAATAGCGGCAGACTGATTTACTCGATCCGCCGTGTAAACGGGGGGAGAGCATCAAGCAACCCCTTGCCATAACGTTTGGTCAGCAGGCGGCGGTCGAGAATGGTGACCCGTCCCCGATCAGCCTCTTTGCGGATGAGGCGGCCACAGGCCTGGATAAGCTTGCGCGATGCCTCCGGCACTGTCAGTTGCAGAAAGGGGTTCCCCCCTCGCTGCTCCACCCACTCGGCGGTGGCCTCCTCGACCGGCGAGTTGGGTACCGCAAAGGGGAGTTTGGTGATCACCAGATTGGTGAGATAGTGACCCGGCAGATCCAGCCCCTCCGAGAAGCTGCCGGTACCAAACAGGATGCTGGCCTGACCGCCATCGCATTTTTGTTTGTGCAGGGTGAGCAGGGCATTGCGGGAGGCTTCCCCCTGCACCAGCAGTGATAGTCCCTTGGCTCGCAAGCCAACGGCCACCTCATTCATCTGGCGGTAGGAGGAGAAGAGCACCAGACTCGCCTCCTTGCCCGCCAAAATGCGTGGCAGCACGCTGACAAGCTCGTTGGTAAAGGCCGGCGAGTTGGGTTCGTGCTCCATCTTGGGCAGATAGAGCTCGGCTTTCTGATAGTCAAAGGGGGAGCGCAGGCGCAGATAGCGGGTACCATCGTGCTCCTTGAGCCCCACCTGATGGCGAAAATAACTAAAGGAAGAGAGGGCGGTGAGGGTCGCGGAGACCAGTACGGCACCTAGACATTTCGACCAGAGCCACTCCTCCAGCAGATAGCCCACCTCTATCGGTGAGGCGTGCAGCCAGATATCGCCGTCATCGCTCTTGGCCATCCAGCGGGCGAGCGGGGTTTTGCCGGTCGGCACATGGCGCCCCAGCATCTCCCAGAGGGCGCAGAAACTCTCCAGTCGCTGCAGATGAAAACCGCTCTCGGCCAGCAGGGGCTCGGCCTCCTTGCGGCGGATCTCACCATCTTTCAGCGCTTCACCTATGGCCCCCTGCATCCGATCCAGCGCCCGCAGCGCCTTCTTGCTCGACTCCTTGAGATTCTCTGCCAGCATGGGCAGGGGATCCGGCAATACCCCTTCGGCGAAACGGTAGTGGGGTTCACTGCCAAAAAGCCGATCGTTGGCGCTGAGCCACTGCTCGACCGCCTTCAGATCAGGCTGGATGGAGGCCAGTGCATCCTGCAGTTTGAGTTGGGGGTCGAGCAGGCTCTCCTTATTAAGAGTCCGCGCCAGCTTGCCTGCACTTTGTACCAGCTTCTCCAACCAGCGACGCGAGCCTTTGACGCTGGCCGACGCCGCGCCGTGATCCCGGGCAATGGTGGGCAGGTGATGGGCCTCATCCAGCACATAGATGCACTCATCGGGGGGCGGCAGAATGATGCCGCCGCCCATGGTCAGATCGGAGAGCAGCAGCGCATGGTTTACCACCAGCACATCGGCGCTCTCCATATCGTTGCGGGCGCGATGAAATGGGCAGTGCTGGTGATGGCTCAGCGCCTTGTTGCAGGTGTGGCGGTCGGCGGCGATGCGATCCCAACACGTGTCGGGAATGGGCTCCGGCCAGTTGTCCCGATCCCCGTCCCACTTGCCATTGGTGTAGGCCTGCCACAGGGCCTGGTAGCGATCTTTGTCGCTGTCAGAGGGCTTGGACTTGCTCAGACTGCCAAAGTCGAGCTCGAAGTTGGCCATCTCGGCGCCACTGGCTGCCTGCTCCAGCAGATGCTCGCAGCAGTAGCGCTGACGCCCCTTGACCAGCATAAAGCGAAACGGCAGCTCGCTGTGGCGGTGGTAAAAGGGGAGGTCTTTGTGGATCAGCTGCTCTTGCAGAGCCACTGTGGCAGTGGAGATCACCAGCTTCTTCTGGGTGAGTCGCGCCACCGGAATGGCGCCCTGCGCATAGGAGAGGGATTTGCCGATACCGGTACCCGCTTCGGCAACCAGGATCCGGCGCTGTTTGTCGTACTCGCCGGTCAGGGTTTTGGCTATCTCGGCCACCAGAAAGTTCTGCTCTTTGCGCGGCACAAAACCGGGTAATCCATCCGAAATCTGGCGATAGGTTTGACGAATGGTGGCTTTAAGGCGAGTAGAGAGCATGAAGAGAAGGCCAGTTAGGGGTTAATCGAAGGACAAGGATACCCGCAACCCCTTGGTGAGGTCGAGGCAACAGCCATTATCACGGCAGTTTTACGCTGATCAGACCACGTTGGTTGTTTATCAGGTAGTTAGCGTTATTTGCATGAAAAATAGACTATTTTAGTCCAAATAATCAGCAGGATTAATTGTAAACGTTTTCCCGTTGGTTCTGCTTCAAGTGAGATGCGCATCACATTTTCATCTTGGTGACCATGATTTCCATAAAAAGTTCCAAGTTTTTTCATTGCGGTTCAAAAAATCCGGTGCTAGTCTCGGCGGCATAGTGATGCAAAGAACATCGCTAACACAGGGAATAACAACGACTTAGTGTTTAACTTACAGTAGGCATTGGAAACTATGAAAAAGACAATTCTGGCAATTGCTATCCCGGCTCTGTTCGCTTCCGCAGCCAACGCAGCTACCGTATATGACAAAGATGGCACCAAGTTTGATGTATATGGACGTGTTCATGCCGCCTATCAAGGCGAAGAAAACACTGCCGCATTGGACGAAAAGGACAATGGCGATCTCTTTTACAAAAAGAGCGATTCCACCACTAAAGGTGAAGTCTATACCTATGCCCGTACCGGTATGCAGGGTAAAGTTGCCCTGAACAACACTTGGTCTGCGATTGCTCAGGGCGAATGGCAACTGAGTTCAGAAAACAGCAAGCAAGATTCTCTTACTGCACGTCATGTTTGGGCCGGTTTTGATGGTTCTCAATATGGTAAGTTCATGTTTGGTCAGACCGATACTGCTTCTAAGTGGGGCGTACAAGATCGTGCCGATATCTTTGAAGAGCTGGGTAACGTTGCGAGCGTAAACGATGGTCGCCAAGAAGGTCAGGTTATCTACCGTGGTGAGTGGAATGGCGCTTTCTTCAATGCCTCCTACATCAGCAAAAATAGCAGTATGGATGAATTTGGTACAGAATTGTTGTCCAAATCTCTGACCTCTACATCAGTCGATAAAGACAGTAACAAGAAAGGACTGGAAGGCGGTTATGCTGTTGGTGCCGGTTATAACATGGCTAACGGCTTTGGCTTCGGCGTGAGTATCGAGAACAAAGAATTTGAACGTGGCACTTATCTGGGCGCAGAGAAAGACATCAATGGCAATATCACCGGTGCAACAATCAGCAACTTGAAGAGTAAAGATGACTGGGCGATCGGTACTTCTTACGCCTTTGATGCCTTCTATTTCGGCGCCATGTATAACGAATCCAAGCTGAAAGGCTTCGATGATGGTCAAGAGATTAAAGCGAAAGGCTTTGAACTGGCTGGTTCTTACACCATCGACTCCTGGAAACTGCTGGCTGGCTACAACAAGCTGGATGCTAAAGGTACCAATATTGACAGTGTTGTTGGTACAACAAATGATGTCGAGATCTTTGATCGCGTAATTCTGGGTGTTGAGTATGCCTTCACTTCCAACATCAAGTCTTATGCTAACTACGCAATCGAAAGCGCTGGCGAGAAAGATGACCAGTGGGAATTCGGTATGCAGTACAACTTCTAATAAGTTGCACATGCGTAATATCCTAGCTTGAGTTTTTGACCAAGCTACGAATGGCCGAGATGATATCTCGGCCATTTTCTTTTTGGCGGCATTGCTATTGCGTAACGGAGTTCTGGTGAATCGCCGGATTGTAATTTCTAGTGATAGTTGGCAAATTGCCGGTCTCGTTTAATTTGTACAGATCTAGTTATCACCTGACACCGGCCTCAAACCGGTGTCTTGTTTACGCTACTTTAGTGCGCACTTCCTTCGGTATCAATTTCAGACCCTTCTTGAACATACTGTAGGGGGTTTGACCCTCGATCATCCTGCCCTGATGTGGCCGCTGGGTGTTGGCTGGGTGTTGTAGTGTTCCAGATCGCTATCCAGCTCTGTCTGCATCTGCTCTACCGACTCATACCAAGTCGTTCTCCCCTTGATACGGAAGTGTTCATCCAGCAGTGTGCGATGCAGTCGCTCGATAAAGCCGTTGCTCTGCGGCCTGCGCACCCTGGTTGTCCGGTGCTCAATCCCCTCCAGTTGCAGGAACAGCTCGTAGGGATGGTGGTCAGGGCGCCCACAGAACTCGCGCCCGTTATCCGACAGGATGGTATAGACCCGCGCCCAGGCGTGGCGACTGTAGCAGTCCAGCACGGTTTGCAGATACACCTTGCCAACCCCCTTGAGCGCGCCGACAAAGAAGGTGTCGACCGCCACCAGTTCTCCGGTGTAGTAAACCTCAATCTGGCGTTCGCGAAACTCGGGGCTAAAGCGTTCTAACAGGCGAATTTGCTCGTCACTGAGCTCAATGGTCTGCTCCCGGTGGGTTTTCTCGAGGCGCAGCAAGCGGTCGTGTTTGGAGAGCAAGTCGTGCCGTTGCCACACGCCACGCACACCGCCCGCACTGACATTGATGCCTTGCAGAGCCAGTTTTTGCGCGACTCGCAGCGGGCCATGAGCTGGTCTGGTGAGGGAGTAATCGAGGATGGCCTGTTCAATCTCGGGCGCAACCCGATTGGGATGAGCCCCTTTACAGCCGGGCAATTTGTCGAGCAATCCCTCGGCGCCATAGGTCTGGTAATTACGGCGGATTTCGTAGAACTGCTGACGGCTGTAGCCGATGAGCTTGCAGGGGCGTTGTTGCCCAAATCGATGCAGCTTAAATGGAACTAATTGAGGACTTGGTGATCTGATCACCACCATCTCCTTCAAGCCTGCATCATGAGCACGTCGCTTCACCCCATCACCAACTGACCTCAATACAACAAATCATTGATTAACCGTGGTTCACTCACCTTCTGGGTTGATGCCGAGGCCATGAACAACTGGTTTCACCACGGCCATCATGGGTGCCGAGGCCGCAGCCAACTCTACACTGACCAGACCATCTGCACCTTCCTGATGCTCAAGGGGATTTTCAACCTCACTCTGCGGGCCACTCAGGGACTACTCGACTCCCTGTTCGAGTTGATGAACGTACCGCTTTGTGCCCCCGATTACAGTTGTGTAAGCAAGCGGGCCCGCACGGTGACGGTGGCTTATCGACAGCCCCCAAAAGGACGTATTACCGATTTGGTTATCGACTCAACCGGGCTGAGGGTATTTGGTGAAGGCGAGTGGAAGGTCAGAAAACACGGCGCCGAGAAACGGCGAGTCTGGCGCAAGTTGCATCTGGCGGTAGACCCGGCAACCCACGATATCGTGGCGGCGGAAATCTCACTGGAGAATGTCCATGATGTCGAGGTGTTGCCGACTCTGCTCAATCCACTACGGCGCAAACTGGGGCGTGTTTATGCGGATGGCGCCCAGTCATCAGCTTATCTTGCGCAAAGGGGCAACAGCCTGTATCCCGCCTCGCAAAAGCGCGGGGTTATGGAAAAAAGGACACGCAAGAAATGACGCGGTGCTGGTGATGCGCAAGGAAGGGCTGGCGTACTGGAAGAAGATATCGGGGTATCACCGTCGCTCACTTGCAGAGACAGCGATGTATCGGTTCAAACAGTTGTTAGCGGGGAAAGTCAGTTTACGTAACTACAACGGCCAAGTGGGAGAGGTGATGGCGTATGTCAGCGCCATAAACAAACTCAATACCCTGGGCCCCGAGTGTAACGGTCACTTGGGGCTGGGGCAGTTGTGGCTTGATGGTTGATTTGGGAAACAGCGCCGCTTGCAGGCTTTGCTGACGTTATTGAGCTCTTTGGCAAGCTCTAGCAGGCTGAGTTTGCGACGTGCTACTTTCTCGTTGGTGATCATGCAGAGGCTGATAGTATTTTGCAGGTGCAAAAAAGCCCCTTGGCGGGGCTTGGTGTCTGGCAAGGCCGGTGTCGGGATTATCAATCGAACAGGATGCGGCCGCTGGTGCCAGCATCACTGTCTTTCCAGCTGGCGCCGCTTTTGCGCAGGGTGTAAGTGATGGTCTCCTGCTTGAATTTCAGGTAGTCGCTGCCGCTGTGGCTTGGTTTGACCTGATTGCCATCGATATAGGTCTCCCCTGTGGTATCGACGTGAATTTCGGCCACGGTGCGGCCATCGTCAGTAACCGCTTTATAGTTGCCAGCCCACGGGCTCTCGTCGCCATACTGCACGGCCCCTTCCTGAGCGTGCGCTTGGGCATGGGTCTTGTGGCCGTGATGGGTTTTGGCCACGGCGCAGCCGGAGATACCGATCGCCAGCAGGCAACCGAGGGCGACATTGAGCAGAGTCTGTTTGGATTTCATCTTCATTTTCCTGTATCAAATAATTGCAATGGATAAGGGGTGGAGCCCCCACGGTCGGTGTGGGCCCCGCTGAGCCGTGGCTCGAAATCAGTCCTGATTGATGCCAGAAATATGGCCGCGGGCGTCGGTGAGGCAGTGCCAGAGCTGGTCATGGGGCCCCTTGATATCAATCATCATCCCCGCTTGGGAGTCGGCCACATAGTCGAGGGTCAGTTTGCTGCGGCTGACGCCCGCTTTTCTGGCGACGGCGTTCATGCAGGCGTTCTCGGCAACCTTGGTTTGCGCAGTGCTACCGTTGTAGGCACTGCTGCTGGCGCTCTCATCATCGCCGTCGTCATCGTTCTCATCGTCATTGAGCTGGCAGGCGCCGCTGTCGCCATTTTTGACAAAATAGGTGATGCCCCAGTCGCCATTTTTCACCATGGAGAGGGTGGTGCGCCCCTTGCTCGCCTCGTAGAAATTTGAATTCACTTTTTTAAGTGGAACTTGCTGGTTATTGATATAAGCCGTGCCATCTTCGACGCGAAGATTAATATGTCCAGGACAGCTGGCGGATAAATCAGGCACCCCTGCATATGCGGTTCCGGTCATGACCAATACAGAGAGAGCAAGCAGCGTTTTTTTCATCAGATAACCTCAAATCAACAAGGATCAGCAAGTGTGATGTCGTCAAAATAACGGTTGCTATGCCTTAACGTTATTTCTGTGCCCATTGCACACCTGTTATCGGTAGCCCGCAGCCAGTCGTTTCAGTGCGCCTCGTCCTGCCGGGATGACGCCAAATTTAGCAGTCGGGTGATGTAAGTAAAATAAAACAGGATTAATTGTATTCATAAAGTATGAAAAACTATAAATCATTTAAAACAGTGAGTTAGGTGTGGTTCAAGTCACTGTGCAAAAGATGGGGGACCATCCAGGATGGTTCCTTATGGGTGTCGATAAAGTTGGCCATAGGGCTGCAATATCTGGAGTTGAGTATTTTCTCTGTTGCAAGCGAGTACAGGCTGGCGACATCACAGGACCAATCAGCCATTGCGCGCCGTAAATACACAGACAAAAAACTCCAATATTCGGTGTGCGAGGGGGGGAATTAGCCTACCAGCAGGTGGATATTTTTACCTGATATGATGGGGTGGTGAGGCATATGAAAGGGTCAGGATAAATAAACCCTCCGTCAATAGGGCGTGATTATCTGGAGTGTTACTGTGCGTTCACTGAGGATTGCCCACTTTTGTCAGGCAAAAATAACGACTTAGAAACTCATGGCCAACCCGATGGAATAACCGCTGGTATTGTGGCTGAACATATAGCGGGCAACCAGCCGGGTACGGGTGACTATGATGTCGTATTTGCTGCTGTCCAGCTCCAGACCGGCGCCGATAGAGTTGAGGGAGTCAAAGCCAAGCAACCCCCGCTGTTCCCCCAGATATGCGGTATGAGCCCCCTCCAGTACATAGCGCACCGGTCTGTCGAGCAGAGTCCAGTCAAACAGCGGGGCCCGGCGACGCAGATAGAGACCGAGGTTCTCCGCCTCGGCGTGACCACGGACGCTGGTCGAGGTGCCGCCAAAGCTCTGCAGGTGCTGGTAGGAGTAGCGCACTTCGATATCGATATCCTGCGTCTTTGAAAAGAGCTCGTAGTCGAGCATCAGCGAGCCGCCCAGTCCGTACATATTGAGCTGCCCACCATCGAGAAAATCCAGCGAGTAGCCCTTGGTGCGCTCCAGCAGCCAGTTGCCGATCCGCAGATCGCTGGCCATGGTACCGAGCGAGACGTTGGCGATGGGGCGCAGCACCCAGTGGCCACCGCGCGGGTCTTCATGGAGGGCGATATCCCAGCCGATCCCGCCAGAGGCGGTCAGGCTGTTCCATTTGGTCGGGAGGGTGCGGCTCTCGGTGCCGTTGCTCACCACAAACTGGGGATCGTAGCGGCTAAAGCCGATCGCCCCTTCCAGATAGATGGGAACGGCTTCGCTCATGGTGGCGCCGCCGCCGATCTGGGTCATGTTGAGGGCAGCAGATTGATTGGTGCCGCTGCCGATATCGAGGTTGCTGGCGGTGATGTCGGGCACCACGGTGAAGGTCATCAGCGAGAGCACCGCATTGGCGCGCTCCTGTGCCCACTCCTGATCCTGTGTTGCGGCCTTGACGGCGCCGCCGGATAGCGCCAGCAGCATTGGCAACAACATCTGCAATAAAGAGGAGCAAGAGCTGTGCATGAGTGTGGTTCCCGATAAGCGGCGTCTGATTGCCCTGGCTTTACTGTAGCGAGCTTCCTGCCGGTTGGCACGGAGCTAAGAGGGGGGAATAAGCGCCGCTTGCGGTCGGCTGTCGCTGAGGGGCAAGCCTTTGCCACAGCAACGGCACGCCTTTGCAGTTTGTCGCTAAAGCTTGGCCTCTTGCCGCCGATATCTCTTGTGAGATCGTGTGGAGGACAAGCAATTGAACGCTTGGATGTTGGGGTTGGTCAGCATATCCGTGAGTATGCAGTTACAGGCTGGGGTCACCGAATTTGGTGCCGGTCTGGATCAATCCGTCTGGCGTTTGACCTCCGATACCCAGATTGAGTGTCGTCTCGAGCACCCTATTCCCAACTGGGGAACGGGGGCTTTTGTCAGCCGCGCCGGGCGCAAGATCAACCTCGACTTCGAGCTCAAGGGCAAGCGGCCACAGGCCCAGACCCAGACGGTGAGCCTTGGCATCATGCCGCCGGTATGGCGCCCGGGCATCGCCGGGCGAGAAGTGAGTCAACTGCGCTTCTATCAGCAGTTCGATGGGCTGGTGGAGGGGCAAACCGCCTGGACCATGCTCGACGAGCTGGAGGGGGGACGGATGCCGACCTTCCAGTATCGGGACTGGTATCGCCAGAACCGCGCGGTGCGAGTGTCGCTGTCGTCTGTCAACTTTCGGGTCAAATATCAGGCCTTTATCGACTGTCTGAGCGGACTGTTGCCTTACAGCTTCAACGATATCGCCTTTAGCGTGCTCACCTACGACAAGAACAGCGATCAGCTCTCCATCCCCTCCAAGCGGCGGCTGGCGATGATCAGCGAGTTTATCAAGGCGGACAAGAGCATCGATGTGGTGGTGATCGATGCCTACAGCGACAGCTATGGCGGCCGCTGGCCGAACCTGAAACTCTCCGAGAAGCGGGCCGATGCCATCAAGAAGGTGTTTGTCGATCTGGGGATCGATCCCGGCAAGATCTCGGTGGAGGGGCATGGCGAGAAGCAGCACGTCGCCTCCAACGAAACCGAGCAGGGTCGTGCCAAGAACCGGCGAGTGGTGATCAGCATGGGGCGTAACGGCGAGATCTAGCGCTGTCCCCGGCAAAGAAGCATAAAAAAGAGCGCATCTGCGCTCTTTTTTGATCCTGCCATTCGGCTGCGGGATTAGGGCAGCTTAGAAGCTGTCACCGAGGCCAGTACCGGCATCTTTCTTGGCAATCAGTTCAATCTTGTAACCGTCCGGATCTTCGACGAAGGCGATGACGGTGGTGCCACCCTTGACCGGGCCTGGCTCACGGGTGATCTTGGCACCGGCGGCGCGCAGTGCGTCGCAGGTGGCGTAGATGTCGTCCGCTTCCAGCGCGATATGGCCATAGGCTGAGCCCAGTTCGTACTCGCTCACCCCCCAGTTGTAGGTCAGCTCGATCACCGCTTCATCCTTCTCGTCACCGTAGCCAACGAAGGCCAGGGTGTACTTGTACTCGCTGTTCTCGCTCTTGCGCAGCAGCTTCATGCCAAGGACGCGGGTGTAGAAGTCGATGGAGCGTTGCAGATCGCCGACACGCAGCATGGTATGCAGAATTCTCATTGCTCAGTTCTCCGGGTTGGTGATGTGTACTGCTTTCAATCTCGGTTGCGAGGCTATCAGTTCTCGGGATAGACCTTCTCTTTGTACTCGCACAAGTCCTCGATGATACAGGAACCACAGCGGGGCTTGCGAGCCAGACAGGTGTAACGTCCGTGCAGAATCAGCCAGTGGTGGACATCCAGCTTGAACTCGGCGGGCACCACTTTAAGCAGCTTCTCCTCCACCTGATCCACATTCTTGCCTACCGCAAAGCCGGTGCGGTTGGAGACCCGAAAGATATGGGTATCGACGGCGATGGTGGGCCAGCCAAAGGCGGTGTTGAGTACCACGTTGGCGGTCTTGCGGCCGACGCCGGGCAGGGCTTCCAGCGCTTCGCGGTTCTCCGGCACCTCGCCGCCGTGGCGCTCCAGCAAGATGGCGCAGGTCTTGATGACGTTCTCGGCCTTGGTGTTGAAGAGGCCAATGGTCTTGATGTACTCCTTGAGCCCGTCCACCCCGAGCTCCAGCATCGCTTGCGGGGTGTTGGCCACCGGATAGAGCTTGTCGGTCGCCTTGTTGACGCTGACATCGGTCGCCTGTGCCGAGAGCAGCACGGCGATCAGCAGCTCGAATGGCGAGTTGAAGTTGAGCTCTGTGGTGGGGTGGGGGTTGTTTTCCCGCAGTCGCTCCAGGATCTCTCTGCGTTTCTGGTTGTTCATGCCTTGCGTCCGATCATAGTTCGGTCGCCCGGACGCGAGCCGGGGCAACGTTGCAGTGGGCCACTGTGGCTGCTTTTTTGCGGTCCCGCCAGTCGTTGATGGCATTCTTGGCGGCGATCAACAGCCCCAGCCCGATAAAGCCGCCCGGCGGCAAAATTGCCAGCAGCAGGCTGGCATCGGCGTGGAACAGCTCGACGCGCAGGGATTTGGCCCACTCGCCCAGCAGCAGCTCGGCGCCATCAAACAGGGTGCCCATGCCGATGATCTCGCGCATGCCGCCCAGTACCAGCAGCACCAGGGTAAAGCCAAGGCCCATCATCAGACCATCGAGGGCCGCCAGCAGCGGCGGGTTCTTGGAGGCATAGGCCTCGGCGCGGCCGATGATGACGCAGTTGGTGACGATGAGGGCGATAAAGATGCCGAGCGCCTGATAGAGGCCATAGGTGTAGGCGTTCATCAGCAGCTGTACGCTGGTCACCAGCGAGGCGATGATCATCACATAGACCGGGATGCGAATATCCTTCGGCACCCAGTTGCGCACCAGCGAGACGGCGAGGTTTGAGCAGACCAGCACTGCCATGGTGGCAAGGCCCAGCCCCAGCGCATTGGTAAAGGTGGAGGAGACGGCGAGGGTCGGGCAGAGCCCCAGCACCTGCACCAGCGAGGGGTTGTTCTTCCACAGCCCCTGACTCATCAGCTCCTTGAGCTCGCCCTTGCGGCTTTCCAGCTCGGCAATCGGGGCAGCGCCCGTTTCAATCTGTTCCATCTGGTTCATGATGGCTCGACTCCGTTAGTTCGCCGCCGGACAAGCCGGGGCGTTGCTGAGCAGTTCGGGTTGCTCCTGCTGCAGTTTAAGCAGGTTCTTCACCGCCTTGACCACGGCTCGCGGGGTGATGGTGGCGCCGGTAAAGGCATCAAACTCGCCGCCATCCTTCTTCACCGCCCACTGGCGCTCGTTGTCATGGGTCAGGAATTTTCCGGCAAAGCTGTTGATCCAGTCCGATTTCTTCAGCTCGATCTTGTCACCGAGGCCCGGGGTCTCGTTGTGAGCGAGCACGCGCACGGCGGTGATGGTGCCCTTGGCATCAAAGCCCGCCACGATGCGGATCGCCCCGCTGTAACCATCCGGCGCGATCGCCTCCAATGCATAGCCGGTCACCACGCCATTTTTGCTGGCGGTATAGAGGGCTTGCGGCTGATCGCTGCCGAGATACTTCCTGCTGGTCACTTGCTGGCAGCTGGCCACCAGATCGTTGTCATAGCTCCCCTCCGGCAGCAATACCGAGAGGGTCTGCTGCTTCTCCAGCTGCTGCTGGTGGGCGATTTTATCCTTGGTCAGCTCGTTGGTCAGTACCACCAGCGCGGTACAGCCGAGCGCGAACATTGCCAGAATAAGGCCGTTCTTGCGCATGCTCTTTAACATGTCCGGGCTCCGTCAGCTGTGATGGGGGAAAAGGGCAGAAACATCATTGGCGACGAGCTCCATACACTTTCGGGCGAGTCAGGCTGTCAATAAACGGCACACAAAGGTTGGCCAGCAACACGGCGAAGGCGAAGGCATCCGGATAGCCGCCAAAGCGGCGAATGATGTAGACCAGCACCCCGATCAGCACGCCATAGACCAGTCGGCCGCGCGGTGTGGTGCAGGCGCTGACCGGATCGGTGGCGATAAAGAAGGCCCCCAGCATGGTAGCGCCGCTAAAGAGATGGAACATGGGCGTGGCAGTCGCATCCGGGCTCACCAGATAGCCGATGGTGGAGGCCGCCAGCAGGGAGCCCAGAATGGCGGTCGGAATGCGCCAGTTGATCACCTTCTGCAGCAGCAGGAACAGGCCGCCCAGCAGATAGCCGAGGTTGACCCAGCTCCAGCCGATGCCGCCCCAACCCTCGAACAGCGGGCCGCTCAGGATCTCGCCGGTGGTGAGCCCCTGAGTCAGGCCGGTTTTCAGGGTATCGAGGGGGGTCGCCATGGTGAGACCATCCACCCCCTGCTTGAGCTGGGCCATGCTGTAGCCGTCGAGGCTAAAGCCGGTGAAGATGACCGACGCCGCATCACCAAAGCCGAGGCTGTAGGCGCGCACGCTCTCCGGCGGCAGCCAGCTGGTCATCTGCACCGGGAAGGAGACCAGCAGCAGCACATAGGCGACCATGGCCGGGTTGAACAGGTTCTGGCCCAGTCCGCCGTAAAGGTGTTTGGCGATAATGATGGCAAAGGCCGTGCCCACCACCAGCATCCACCACGGCAGCAGCGGCGGCAGGGAGAGACCGATCAGCACGGCGGTGAGCGCCGCACTGCCATCCATCAGGGCAGGCTTGATGGCGCGGCCACGGAGCTTGAGCACCAGCGCCTCGCACAGCAGCGCGGTCACCAGCGCCAGCAGGATCTGGATAAAGGAGCCCCAGCCGAAGAACCAGGTCTGGGCCAGCAAGCCCGGCACGCAGGCCAGGATCACCAGCAGCATCAGGGTTCGGGTCTGTTTGCGGTTATGGGCAAACGGCGCAGTCGCAATATTGAACATGAGTCTGTCGATTACCTTGTGGTTGTTCGGTCGGCTGACGGGGCATCTTCAGCGGCGGTCTCTGCGGCTCTGGCTGCCTCGGCCGCCAGCTTCTTCGCCTTGGCGCGGGCCACGGCAGCTGCAATGGCCGCTTTTTTCGGATCAACCGGGGCATCAGCCGCAGGGGCGTTCGCTTCAGGCCCGGCAGTGACGGCAAGTGGTTGCTCACTGCTGGCCGCATCGGTTTGCATCGGCTCAGTCGGTGCGCGCTCACCCTCAGCTCCGGCACTCTCTACCTGAGTACCGGCACTTTCTACCCCAGCACCTGCATTTTCTACCTCAGCACTGGTACTTGCGCTCTGCAGGGCCAGCTTTTTGGCCTTGGCCCGGGCGATGGCTGCGGCGATAGCGGCTTTCTTGGGATCGACCGCTTCACTTGCAGCCGTATCGCTTTGGCTGGTGGTTACTTCGCTCTTGGCTACTGTATCGTCGCGGGTCTCCGCGCTGGCAGTAGGCTCACTCTGCGCACCTTCAGCACCGGCACTTTCGCCCTGTTGGGCCAGCTTTTTGGCCTTGGCGCGGGCAATGACAGCAGCGATAGCGGCTTTCTTGGGATCGACCGCTTCGCTGGCCGCAGATGGCGCATCGCTTTGGGTTGCAGCGGATTCGCAGGTGCCTGCGTTTGTAGTCAGATCGCCCTCAGCGCTGTCACCCTGCTGGGCCAGCTTCTTGGCCTTGGCACGAGCGATGGCGGCAGCAATTGCAGCTTTCTTGGGATCGACAGGGGCGTCATCTTGCGTGTTGACCTCGGCTGCCGTGCCGTTGGCAGCGCTTACCGGTTCACCATTCGCCTCGGCCTTTTTGGCCTTGGCTCGGGCGATGGCGGCGGCAATCGCCGCCTTTTTCGGATCAACCTCTGCCTTTTGCTGATCAGCATCTACCGCAGGCGCAGCAACGGCTTCGGCAGTCATAGGCTCGGCGCTCTCGCCTGCCTGAGCGGCTTTCTTGGCCTTGGCGCGCGCCAGTGCGGCAGCGATGGCTGCTTTCTTGGGATCGCTGGCGGGGTCAACCGCCTCGGCGGATTGCGGCGCAGCGGCTGTTTCGCTGTTTGCGCTCTCGGCCAGCTTGGCGGCGCGGCGCGCTTCCGCTTCCCGTTTGCGGGCTTCGCGGGCGGCAATCACGGCGCTGTTGTCGGGCAAGCCCTCGGCGGTGGCGGCAATGGCGGTGATGG
The DNA here is from genome assembly GCF_051919525.1 of Aeromonas sp. 6P. NCBI lineage: Bacteria > Pseudomonadati > Pseudomonadota > Gammaproteobacteria > Aeromonadales > Aeromonadaceae > Aeromonas > Aeromonas sp. 6P. The sequence goes on from NZ_JBQBEO010000002.1 coordinate 1,692,091, forward strand.
GGGCATCCTGCTTGGCCTTGATGCGGGCAAGGGCCGCTGCCACCGGATCTTCGCCGCCTGCGGCCGTCATGGTTTGACGGCGCTGGGCGGCGGCTTCGGCATGGCGCGCTTCGCGGGCCGCTTTCTCCCGCTCGAAGCGGGCCTGCTTGGCCTCGAAACGCTGCTTGGCGCGCTCGGCTTTTTCGGCCTCGGCGCGGGCTTCGCGAATGTCGTCCTTGGCGATCTTGTAGTACTGCACCAGCGGGATCTCGCTGGGGCAGACCCAGGCGCAGGCGCCGCACTCGATGCAGTCCATCAGGTTGAGCTTCTCGGCCTTGTCATACTCCTTGGCCCGGCTGTACCAGTAAAGCTCTTGCGGCAGCAGGGTAGCCGGGCAGGCATCGGCGCAGGCGCTGCAACGGATGCAGGGCTGCTCCGGGCCGGGGGCGGGCAGCTCGGCCTGCGTCGGTGCCAGCAGGCAGTTGGTGGCCTTGACCACAGGCACCATGGCGTGGGGCAGGGTAAAGCCCATCATGGGGCCACCCATGATCACCCGCTGCTCCGCTTCCGGTTGCAGCTCGAAACGCTGCAACAGCCAGCGCACCGGCGTACCCAGGCGCACCCAGGCGTTGCCGGGCTTCTTGAAGCTGTCGCCGGTAAGGGTGACGATCCGCTCGATCAGCGGCTCGCCGTCGATAATGGCGCGCTTGATGGCAAACACGGTGGCGACGTTGAGCACCATGATGCCGATATCGACCGCGCGGCCCCCCTTGGGCACCTGACGGCCGGTGAGCAGTTCTATGGTCTGCTTGGCACCGCCCGAGGGGTACTTGGTCGGCACCGTCTTGACCAGCACATCTTCATCGGTGGCGTGGCGGGTCAGCTGCTCGATCGCCTCGGGCTTGTTGTCTTCCACCCCGATCAGGGTGAGTTTCGGTTTGAGCAGATGCTTGAGCACCCGGATGCCATCCATGATCTCGTCGGCGTACTGCTGCATCAACCGATCGTCGGTGGTGATATAGGGTTCGCACTCCAGCCCGTTGACGATCAGGATCTCGGTGAGCTGGCCGCGGCCGTCGAGCTTGCTGTGGGTCGGGAACACGGCGCCGCCAAGGCCCGCTACCCCTGCCTGCTGGATGCGCTCGAGCAGTTCGCCCCGCTCCAGATTCCAGTAATCGGGTTTGCCATCGAGCTCGCCCCACTTATCCTCGCCATCGGGGGTGAGGATGACGCAGAGATCGTCAAGCCCCGAAGGGTGAGCGACCGTATGGTTGGCAATCTCGGTGATGGTGCCCGAGGTGGAGGCGTGCACCGGCACCACCCGCCCTCTGGCATAACGGGTCAGCGGTTGACCCTTCTTGACCTTGTCACCCACCTGCACCAGCAGATCGCCGGCGGGGCCTGCGTGCTGGCGCAGCGGAATGATGAGGCGCGGCGGCAGACCGGCGTCTACCACCGGGCTCTGGCTTGATTGCAGCTTGTTGTCGGCGGGGTGAATGCCGCCGTGAAAGTCCCAGAGCGTGCCGGCTTTGATACGTTCGAGTAAGGAATGCATGGTTGCTCCGCTGTTTATTCCACTATCTTGACCGGAATCTTGCCCGGAACATGCACGTTATTGAGATCCCACTTCCAGTTATCGACCGTGGTGGGCACCGGGATCATCTCGATGCAGTCGGTCGGGCAGGGATCGACACAGAGATCGCAACCGGTGCACTCGTTGGCAATCACGGTATGCATCGCCTTGGTGGCGCCGACGATGGCATCCACCGGGCAGGCCTGAATGCACTTGGTGCAGCCGATGCACTGATCTTCGTGGATAAAGGCGACCTTTTTGACCGGCACAGCGGCCTCGTCACTGCCCCCCAGCGGCTGGGGCTCGACCCCCATCAGATCGGCAATCTTGCGCATGGTGGCCTCGCCACCGGGCACGCACTTGTTGATCTGATCGCCGTTGGCAACCGCCTCGGCGTAGGGTTTGCAGCCGGGATAGCCGCACTGGCCACACTGGGTCTGGGGCAGCAGGGCATCGAGCTGATCGACGATGGGGTCTGCTTCCACATGAAACTTGACGGCGGCAAAGCCCAGGATAATCCCGAACGCCAGCGCCAGCAGGGTCAGCACCAGAATGGCAAAGAGAATATGGATCATGGTTATATCTTGATAAGGCCGGTAAAGCCCATAAAGGCCAGCGACATCAGACCGGCGGTGATCATGGCAATCGACACCCCGCGAAACGGGGCGGGCACATCGGCGGCGACCAGACGCTCGCGCATGGCGGCAAACAGGATCAACACCAGCGAGAAGCCGGTGGCGGCGCCAAAGCCGTAGATCACGCTCTGGATAAAGTCGTGTCGCTCATTGATGCTGAGCAGCGCCACCCCGAGCACCGCGCAGTTGGTGGTGATGAGGGGCAGGAAGATCCCCAGCAGGCGATAGAGGGTCGGGCTGCTCTTGCGCACCACCATCTCGGTAAACTGCACCACCACGGCGATCACCAGAATAAAGGCGAGGGTGCGCAGATAGGCGATATCCAGCGGCAGCAGGATATAGTGCTCCACCAGATAGGAGCTGGCACTGGCGAGGGTCATCACGAAGGTGGTCGCCAGCCCCATGCCGATGGCGGTTTCCAGCTTGCCGGAGACCCCCATAAAGGGGCAGAGGCCGAGGAATTTCACCAGCACGAAGTTGTTAACCAGCACGGTGCCGATCAATAAAAGCAGGTACTCAGTCATCAATTACCGTCACTGAAAGTCGGGTTATCGGGGTTTGAAGGCGGGCGGTATTATCTGACGTTAGGGCCAGTTAAACAACCGCAAGGCCGCATGGTTATTATGCAACTGGATAATTTAGCCGGGGTTTTGGGCCAGAATCCGGTGGGTTTTGCGCCATATCCCCACCGGGTGAGAAGCCTTACTAACCAACAGCCAGTTTGGCGGCTTCTTTCCACATAAATGGCGGCATCGGAGTAGTGAGACGCCATTTAATGTTCATCGGTTGGCTGCCAGTGTGGGATACGTACTCCACCTCACCAAAGTTCACAAAGCCAAGGGTGCGGCCAAATTCATCTTTGCTCTGCTCACGAACGAACAGAAACAAGCGCTTACCTTCTGCTCTGTGGTTTATGTAACTCAGCCCCTTACCCCGTTCTGGGCGAGCGCTGTTTTGGCTCTGCCAATGAAACAGCGACTCGTTGATGGCGTAGTCGTGATAACGGGTAGTGGGGGAGAAGTGCTGTTCCGTTTTGTTCAAGGTCACGAACAGCAACTCGATATTTTGCTCTGCGATGACATAGACCCCTTCGCGAGCCGTGGGTTGCTGCGCGAAGGTGGTCGCGCCAAAGCCAACCAGCACCTGCTCTCTGGCATAGCGAGCATGCAGTTGCAGTGGATTACCGGGGAGGTTTGGCATGGCGCTTTGTTCGTGTTGCACCCGGTTGATCAGCATGGGCAACAGATCTGCCAGCTCGGCCCTTAACTCTGGTTGATTGAGTTGTTTCAGGCTGTGCGCCAAGGAGCTAAAGCCTGCAGTGGGGCCGCTCTGTTGCCAGAAGTCGTAATGGCACATCAAGGCCATCCGCTCATCGTGCTCAGCCGTTAAGGTAAAGGCGCTTTCCACCAAGGTTTGTAAGAAGTTCAAGTAATTGAGTGCATCGCAGCCCAATAGCCGGGTTTTGATGGCCCGGGTGTAGAGGGTCGACAGCTTCTCATCGCTCATTTCAGAAACAGTGTGGTTGCGGGCCTGTTTGACCAAGGTGCTCCAATTGCCGCGCTTGTAGATCTCCTCAAGGCTGATGTGAGGGTAGAACTTCAAAAAATTCGCCAGTGTCAGCGGTAAATCGCAATCCTGTGAGAAACGGCGGATCAGGCCCATGAGCCGCGAGGTATTGAGCGTCGCCTTCTTGATATTGCTCAGAATTAACTCTTGGGTCTGTTTTGAGAGTTCGATACGGCAACCCAATGGGGCATGGGGAAAGCCTTGTTTGATTTCGTGGCTGATCGCTTTATTGGTTTTACCCACCAGAGCCCGGAATTTCTGGGCAAAGTCATACTCCGCGCGAGCATTGCCAACAAAATCCAACACGGTACAGCACTCTTTATCGTTCGCCAGCCGCAGGCCCCGCCCTAATTGCTGCAAGAAAATAGTGAGGCTTTCCGTTGGTCGTAAAAACAGCAAGGTATCGACTTCCGGGATATCGACACCTTCGTTGAAAATGTCCACCACGCAGAGAATATTGATAACGCCGGTACGCAAATTCTGTTGTTTGCTATGGCGCTCGTCTCGGTTATCGCTGGTGAGGATGTCAGCCTTGATGCCCTTCAATAAAAATGCCTTGCACATAAAATCGGCATGTTCGCGGCTCACACAAAATGCCAGCGCTTTGATCTTGGTAATATCGGTGACGATCTCATAGAGGCTTTGGACTATTTTCTGTACCCGCTGTTGATTATGGGTGTAGATATTGGTGAGCTCTGTGATGTCATAACGACCATTTTTCCAAGTCACTTGGCGCAAGTCAGTATCATCATCGATACCAAAATATTGGAACGGACAGAGATGGCGACGATTGATGGCCTCTGGCAAGCGGATCTCCGCTGCGATGACACCACAAAAATCAGCGAGAATATCGCCGCCATCATGGCGCTCTGGCGTTGCGGTTAATCCCAACAGAATGTGAGGTTCAAAGGCGGCGAGCAGACCACGATAACTGACCGCAGCAATATGGTGAACCTCATCGATGACGATGTAATCGAAATAGTCTGGGCTAAGACGTAAATTAGCCAGCTGGTTATTCAATGATTGCACCGAGGCAAATAGCTGACGGTAGTGAGTAGGCACGGCACCGCCGACCAAGAGTTCGCCAAAATTGGATTGCTTGAGCACACCGCGGTACGAGGCTAATGCTTGGCGCAAGATCTCCTCTTTGTGGGCGACAAACAGGAACTTTGCGTCGGGTTTGGTTTTCAGAAAACGCGCAAAATCAAAAGCGGAGATCAGGGTTTTCCCTGTACCGGTGGCCGCAACCACCAAGTTACGGAAGCGCTGGTGTAAAGTGCGCTCCATCGCCAATTGCTCAAGGATCTCCTGTTGATGAGGAAACGGCGCGATATCAAAGAAATAGGTCGGGTTATTTTTGTCCCCATCGCCACGGGCCTCTTGCAGGGCATGTTGTAATTTCTTGCGGCTTCCGAGCTTGCCATCGAACAGCTCAAAATCATCGGATTCCCAATAGGTCTCAAAGGTACTCAGGGATTTCTCGATAATATGAGGGATCTCTTGCGAGGTGATTTTTAGGTTCCACTCCAAGCCACTGGTGAGGGCAGAGTGAGAGAGATTGGATGAACCTATATAGCCGGTATGAAAGCCGGTATTTCGGCAAAAGAGATAACTCTTGGCATGCAACCGCTCGCGCTGGGTGTTATAGCTGAGTTTGACTTCGGTATTGGGGAGGCTGGCTAAAAATTCAACTGCCTTGGCGTCGGTTGCCCCCATATAAGAGGTAGTAATTACTTTTAATTGGCGGCCGCTGCGGGTGAACTCTTCCAGCTCATGACGGAAAATACGGATACCTGCCCATTTGATAAATGAGACCAGCCAGCAGATGCTATCTGCAGATAATATCTCCCGTTTAATCTCCGACTCCATCGACAAACCCGCATTGCTGCCGCAGAACAGCTCACTTTGTGTCAGTCCGGTCAGAGGGAAAATATCCTCGGCATATTGCTTTAAATTGGCTGAGATGGGGTTATCCAACTGGTAGAGCGCTGTCAGAATTTTTCCCTGACTATCAATGAGGTTCTCGCCAATAAAGTCTGGGTCTTGGGTGCGATCCTTTAGCCAAAGCAATAACTGGTTAGCCAGCTCAATCTGCCGTTGCAGCTGATCCTCTCCAATTACCGAACCCACCGCATATTCCAAAACTCGGCTCAGAAATCTGGATAACCAAACTGCCGCTTCGGCAGGTTCAAGCTGGCGTTCCCCTACGTAAAAGCGCTCGCGGTCGAGTCGAGATGTCAGCAGTTGAGTAATGAGCTGTTCATAAATACCGCATTGTTGCATCGCACTTTAGCCTTGAACGTTGTACATGTGGGTGGCGAGAAGAGTATCATTTTTTCCAACCAAATCAGTAAGCTGTTGTCGCCTGTTACTCGTTTGAAAATCGCCCCGGTTTTCGGTAATAAAGCCCGGCAGTGAGAACCACAGGGAGGTGGTGATGGATCCGGTTTCCTATCTTTTTTCGGCTTATCTCAATCTGGTACAGCAGCAGGTTGCGGATATCTATGGCACCGAGGCCAAGACGCTGGTGGTGCAGTATGAGGGGGAGTCGGTCCCGTTCTCTTTTCAGCTGTGGCAGATCCAGCAGCCGAGCGTTTGTCGTTCCTACGAGCAGGATGTTCGGCGTTTTAGCCAGTGCACGGTCAAGGCGTCCGCCCTGTTTCACAAGCTGTGCGATGACTTGACCCGGCAGGATGACAGCAGCTGGCAACTGCCCAAATTTCGCACCATGTACTGCTCGGCGGCCATCAGTTATCGGCCCCTTATCGCCGAAATCGGGGATGCCAAACAGAGTCCTGCCAAGCTGGCGGAGCGTGCCTGCAATCAGGCGATTCTGGCTGCGATGGACAGTGACGATGAAGCCCTGCTGGCCCAGCGTGACAAAGCGTGCGCTGCGGTGCAGTAACGCGAATTTATCTGACCAGAACATTTGCGCTCGCTTTGCGCGCCACGGCACACATGGGCTTCCCCTTGCCGGGTATGATGGGGTAGCCCGCCGTGGCGGCAACAGTCGGATGTTTGCGGGTATATGCCGGTCACATCAGCCAGATCACCACCAGGAGGTAACCATGATCAGCCATATCGACCATCTGGTATTGACGGTCAGTGATATCGAACGGGCCGTGGAATTTTACAGTTCGGTGCTCAATATGGAGGCCATCACCTTCGGAGCGGGGCGCCGGGCGGTAGGGTTTGGCAACCAGAAGATCAATCTGCAACTGCTGGGGCAGGAGCCGCGCAACCGGGCGCAGGTGGGGTCGGGAGATGTCTGCCTTATCACCCGCTGGCCGCTGGAGCAGGTGATGGCCCAGCTTGCCTGCCACGGGGTGGAAATTGTCGAGGGGCCGGTGACCAAAAGTGGCGCCTGCGGGCCGATAGAATCCATCTACTTCCTCGACCCTGACCAGAATCTGATAGAAGTGAGCATCTATCCCTGACAGGGTTGGCGCGGCGCCTGACGGTGCAACACCTATCAGAGTCACTCTATTTCCTCGATCCGGACCAGAACCTGATAGAAGTCAGCATCTATCCCTGAGCCCACCAAGCCATCACTCCCATCGCCATCATCAATAGAAAGGGGCCGTTAATTGACGGCCCCTTTCTTGTATCGTTATCGCGCCAAGCAAGTCGGCCGCTTGGCCGATGTGGCAGAAACGCCCTAGAAAGGCGCGCTGCTCTCGTCGCTCTCCTGTAAAAACTGCTCCAGCTCGGCCTGATAGGCCGCATCAGGTTGACCGCTGCTGGCAGGGGTTACAGCGGCAGGTCGGGCGACGGGAGGGGCGGTGAGGGTCTCCATCACCCGCTGCTGCAGATAGGGGTAGAAGGGGTTGGAGGAGGTGCGAGTGAGGGCGCCGGGGTTGACGATCAGCACGCCGCGCTCGCCACGCAGGGCCAGACCGCCGAGATTGATGCCGTATTGCTCCCGCTGCTCCGGGCGCGCTGCCATGCCATAGAGGGGGTCGTCCATCGGGAAAGGGAGCGCCACATGGGAGAGGGAGTAGATCTCCTTGGGATAATCGATACCCAGCGGGCGGACCTGCTCAGGCTGGTCGGCGCTGGCCAGCGTTCTGGCCTGCGTTGCGGGGGCGGTTGGCTCGACATTGCCCACCACGGTGAGGCGATAGTGTCCGGGGGCGTTTGGCAGCAAGCGGTGCAGCGCCAGCTCGGAGGCCGAGCTGATCAGCGGGCCAAACAGGGTGTTGCGGTTGATATCAAACAGTACCAGTTCGCTGCCGTTGGCCGGCAGGTAGTGGTAGAGATCGGCAATGATGGAGCGGGTGCTGACGGTGTAGTCCATCACCGACTGGAAGGTGAGTGCGGGGGGAAACGCCGCCAGCTCGCCACTGGCGGCCAGCTGGCGCACCTGCTGCTGGATGGCGTGGGTCAGGCGGTAGGACTGGCGCGCGCCGTTGACCGGAAACGAGTTGTACTTGAACGGGTTGAACTCCGGCATGGTGTCGAGCCAGGCGGCGTTGGCAAAGGCGGGCAGCAGGGCAGGCACGGCCTTGAGCCCGGCGAAGCGGGCAAAGCGGGTCACCCCGATCATCGGGGAGATAAGTACCAGCCGATCCGGTTTTGCCAGCGTGCCGCTCGGGTCGGTCAGCGCATCGAGCGCATATTTCACCGCCAGCGCGCCGCCGTTGGAAAAGCCCACCAGATGCAGCGGCCGCTTGCCCGGCGCCAGCAATCTGGCCTCCCGCACCGCCAGTCGGGTGGCGGCCAGCCAGGTCTCCCAATCCACATCCACGAGGCCAGCGGGCACAGTGCCGTGGCCGGGGAGCCTCAGCCCCAGCGCGATAAAGCCCTGCTGCTGATAGCGTCTGGCCAGATGGCGCAGGCTGTAGGGGGAGTCGGTCAGGCCGTGCAGCAGCACCGCTACCCCTTTGACTTCCCCCTCGGGGCGCAGCAGGTAGGAGCGGTTCCAGTTCTGCTGAAAGCGGGCGGGATTGATGGGCGCGTCCTGATGGTAGCGATTGCTGGCCAGTTGCTGCTCCGGCGGTGTCTTGGCGACTACCTCGGTGGCCACCAGCTCGAACAGCTCTGCTTCGCGGGCCAGATAGGCTTGCCAGTCGCTGCGATCGAGCTCATCGGCACTGAGTTCGGGGGGCACCACTGTGTGCCACAGCTGCAGCGGCGCTGCCTGCCAGGCGAAGTAGGCGATCACCGCCCATGCGGTCAGCAACAGCAGCAACAGGGTCAGCAGAGCACGGCGAACAAGGCGGCGAGTGTGAGCCAGCATGGTGCAATCCTTGGCGATAGAGATGGGGCCGCCTCTGGGCGGGCGAGTTTGGCGCAGCATCCAAGGCGCTGCCAACCGGCTTAAAGCCTAATAGAAACAAGGTGATATGTATAGTTGATGGCGTTCGTCCGCGCTGGCTGTGGGCGCCTAATCCCGCCGTTGGCATCAGGCTGGCCGTTCGAAGGCTGCATCGCGGGCCATCTGGCGGCGTGAACTTGTCCTCGGATGCCCGCTTGGGCGCTGCGACTCTGCAACTATCTGCCCCTGAGAGGGGGCAATTATGCTACTGTAGCGGCGTTTTTTGATGGATAAGCTGGCATTGGCCTTTTTTGAAGATGGAATGGTATGCAGAACTTTGACGTAGTGAATTGGCTGATGCAGCAGACAGCCTCTCCGGCGCAGCCGGAACAGGCGATGGCACAACCGGGCGTGGCCCAGACCCTGTGGCAGGTGACTCATGCTGGCTAACGAATCCATGCGCCTGAACAAATACATCAGCGAGAGTGGTATCTGCTCGCGCCGCGAGGCCGACCGCTTTATCGAGCAGGGCCACGTCTTTATCAACGGCAAGCGGGCCGGGATCGGTGATCAGGTGCAGGTTGGCGATCTGGTCAAGGTGAACGGTCAGGTGATCGAGCCGCGCGAGGCGGACAGTCTGGTGCTGATCGCCCTCAACAAGCCGGTGGGCATCGTCAGTACCACAGAGGCGGGCGAGAAGGACAACATCGTCGATTTCGTCAACCACAGCACCCGGGTCTTCCCCATCGGGCGGCTCGACAAGGATTCGCAGGGGCTGATCTTCCTCACCAACCACGGCGATCTGGTCAACAAGATCCTGCGGGCTGGCAACGATCACGAGAAAGAGTATCTGGTGACCGTCGACAAGCCGGTGACCGACGAGTTTGTGCGCGGCATGGCGGCCGGGGTGCCGATCCTCGGTACTGTGACCAAGAAGTGCAAGGTGAAGAAAGAGGCGCCGTTTGTCTTTCGCATCACGCTAGTGCAGGGACTGAACCGCCAGATCCGCCGGATGTGCGAGCACTTCGGTTTTGAAGTGACCAAGCTGGAGCGCATCCGCATCATGAACGTCAGCCTCAAGGGGCTGCCGGTAGGCGAGTGGCGCGATCTCACCGACGACGAGCTGATCGATCTGTTCAAGCTGATTGAGGACTCCTCCTCCGAGGTGAAACCGGCCAAAGGCGACAAGCCCAAGGCGGCCAAGGTTCCTGCGGCGCAAAGCGCCAAGCCGGGGCAGGGCAAGAAGCCGCGCCGCGATGACGATCACGAGATTGGCGGGCGTCCCAATGTGCCGGGCCCGGAAGCCTTCGAGAAGAAGCTGCCGGTGGGCAAGGGGGGCGCGGGCAAAGGTGCAGCCAACAAGGGCGGTGTTGGCAAGGGCAGTGCAGGCAAAGGGGCACCCAAGGGTGGCAAACCGGCCGCTGGCAAGCCGCGCACCGCTAACACAGGACGGCAGAAGAAGGGGCGCTGAGTTGCTCCCCTGAGCGGTGTCAGCCTCGTCTTGTCACCCCCAGCACTGTTATCCCCAACACACCGGCCTCAGGCCGGTGTGTTGTTTTGGGCAGCAGAGCTGGTTGGGAGGGGCGCCGAGATGGTCGGCTCGCTGGCGGTCGGTAACCGCATAACGCGGGGATAGTGGCGCGGGTCGAGGCGCAGCACCAGCAGGCTCATCAGCAGCAATCCTCCCAGTTGCCACAGCCAGGCGGCCGCAAAGTCGCCCACATAGTGATAGAGCCGCGCCGCCACCCAGGGGCCGGTGGCGGCCAGCATAAAGCCGAATCCCTGCATCAGGGCGCTCAGGGTGCCCGCGCGGCGCGGGTCTGGCAGGTGATCGAGCGCAATCACCATGATGAGCGAAAAACTGCCGCCAAGACCGGCGCCGCACAGCATGCACCAGAGAATGGGGGCGCTGGCTGGCGCCAGCCAGAGGCCGCCGAATCCCGCCAGTTGCATGGCGATGGCAAGCCCCATCCACGGCCGCCGATCCAGACTGCGCGCCGCCAGCAGCGGCAGGCCGAGGCCGCTGGCGGTCTGCGCCAGTGCCAGCCAGGCGACCAGTTCGCCCGCCTGTGCGGCGCTCCACCCTTGCGCCATATAGGCGGGGGCCAGCCAGGCCACTACGATGCCGTAGCCGCTGTTGATGATGCCAAAGCAGACGATCAGCAACCAACTGCGGGGCAAGGCAATCAGCCGCTGTTCGCCGTGGGGAATGGCGACCGCGGCGGCCCGTGGCAGACGCACTTTCCACCCTAGCCAGACGAGGGCCAGCAGCAGCGGCAGGCTCCAGAGCGCCAGTGCCCGCGACCAGTCGAGGCTCGCCGCCAGCCTTGGGGTGAGGCTGGCCCCCAGTGCTCCGCCCCCCATCATGCAGGCGGAGAAGATCCCCATCACCAGCGGTACCTTGTGGGCGAAGGCCTGCTTGATCAGCGCCGGTAGCACTCCCTGCACCAGTGCCGACCCCAATCCACAAAGCGCAGCACTGGCGATCAGCAAGCTGCCGCTTTGGGCATCGAAGCGGATGGCGCTGCCAATGCCGAGCAGCAGCAGGGCCGCCCCCAATAGTTGGCACGCACTGGCGCGCCGACGCAGGCTGGGGGTGAGCAGCACACCAATCCCGATGAGCCACAGCGGCAGCAGGGTGAGCCAGGCCAGGGTATCCATCCCGAGCGACAGGGCGCGGCCAATCTCGCCGCTCAGCGGGCCGATGGCGGTAAGAAAGGGGCGCAGGTTAAGGCCAGTCAGGATCACCAGCACCAGCAGGGCAGTCTGGCCTGCGGGTTGATCCGTATTTCGTTGATTCATCGGGTGCAGTTTCCGGTTCTGGGAGAGACAGGGGGCACTCGGGACGCGGAGTCATCGAGGCTGAACATGGCTGATCACCGTCTAAAGGAGGCAAAAGCGTCAGCCTAGCGGGCTCGAAAGTCATTTGGAAATTAAATGATAGAATGGGCTTCAGTGGTTTTGTAAATGGAGTGCCCCATGCTGGATCCCCTGTTACTGCGCAGTTTTGTCGCCATTATCGACACCGGCAGCTTTACCCGCGCCGGTGAACGGGTCCATCTGACCCAATCCACCATCAGCCAGCAGATCCGCCGCCTTGAGCAGCAGCTTGGCTGTCCGCTGCTGGACCGCTCCGGTCGGCAGGTGGTGGCAACGGCGGAGGGAGAAAAATTGCTGGGTCTGGCCCGCCGCATTCTGGCGCTGCTGGCACAGGCCGAGGAGCAGGTGAGCGAGGGGAGCATATCGCTCAGCCTCGGGGTGCCGGAGGATTTCGCCGCAGGCGCCATTACCCCGGTGCTGGCCGCCTTTGCCCGCGACTACCCCGAGGTGCGGCTGGAGGTGCAAAGTGGCCTGAGTCACGAGATCTGGCAGCGCTTCGCGGCGGGGGAGCTGGATCTGGCGCTGGTCAAACAGGTGCGCGGACAGGGCTCGCCGCTCGCCAGCTGGCGTGAGCCGCTGGTGTGGGTCGATAGTCGCGACTGGCCAGCGAAGGGGCGTGATCCGCTGCCGCTGGTCGCCTTCCCGAGCGAAGGGCTCTATCGCCAGCAGATGACCGAGGCGCTCGATGGTCTGGGTCGGCGCTGGCGGATCGCCTATGTCAGCGCCAGCCTTGCCAGTTTGCAGGGGGCGGTGAGCGCGGGGATCGGGGTGAGCTTGCTGCCCAAACGGCTGATGCCCGCCGATCAGCTGGCCCTGACCCAGTGGCCCAAGGTGGCGCCGGTGGAGCTGGCGCTCCATGCGGCAAAGGATGGGGGCGAACCGCTTAGCCACTTGAGTTCGGCCCTGATCGCCCTCTGTGACGAGGTGATGGGGCCGCAGTAACTTGTGGTATGGGGAAAACTGAAGTCGGAAAGATAAACGGGGGGATCAGTGATCCTTCCCCTCCGCCAGCTTGCGCTCGTAGTCATTTTTGACGATGGCCAGCGCCGCCAGCACCAGCTCGGGGGCCAGCTGGTTGGTTTCCAGCAGTTCAATCAGATCCACCGCGAGTTTCACCTCGGGCGGGGCAGTTTCCAGTGACATGGGCAGGGTTCCGGTTGCGGGAAGAGGGGGGATTATACAGGGGCGCCGCCGTTGGCCGAAAGCGCCCGCTCTGTCGGGCTGTGAGGCATGAAGGTCACAGGTGCTGGCGCATCTCTTTGTCGATCTCCTCGCGCAGGGCGATGAGCTTTTTGGCGTACTGCTGCAACTGCAGATCGCTCTCGCTCAGTGGCTGCCACTGGGGCACCGGGGTCGGTTTGCCCTGCTCATCCATCGCCACGAAGATGATGATGCAGTGGGTGGTCTTGTGGCGCTCGGTCTCGGTGGGGTGGCGGCTGTAGACATCCACCGCCAGATGCATGCTGGTGGTGCCGGTGTGGATCACCTGGGCGTGAACCTCTACCAGCTGGCCAATCTGGATGGGGCGCAAAAAGCGGATCCCCCCCACATAGACGGTCACCGCATAGCCGCCGCACCAGCCAGCGGCGCAGGCATAGCCCGCCTGATCGATCCACTTCATCACCATGCCGCCGTGTACCTTGCCGCCGAAATTGACGTCGGAGGGTTCGGCCAGAAATTGCAGGGTCAGTTCGCGATTTGGCACAGTTACATCCTTATTGCCTGAAGGGTTTCCCTGAGCTTTGCCCCATCGGCCTGCCCGGTCAAGGGTTCATCCCCGATTCAGGGGGGCGGGGTCACTATCTGGCTCTATCGACGGGAACATAGCCGCAGGAGTGACACCATGAAACAGATGCTGGAACAGTTGCTGGGAGCTGGCAAAGGCTGGCTCAACGAAGGCGGAGACAAGCGCAAGGGGCAGATGCAGGGGGCGCTGGCCGGCGGTGCGCTCGGTCTGCTGCTGGGCAATAAAAAAGTGCGCAAATATGGTGGCAAGGCCGCTGCCGTGGGCGGCGCCGCAGCCCTTGGCGGGCTGGCCTACAAGCTCTATCAGGATTGGCAGGCCCAGCAGTCGGCGCCAGCCCAGCCCACTCATCCCATCAGTGGGCTGGAAGGCAATGCGCTGGATGCCCGCGCGGCGCTTTTGGTGCGCGCCATGGTGGCTGCGGCCCGGGCCGATGGCCATATCGACGGCGCCGAGCGCCAGAAAATTCAGGAGTACCTGACCGAACAGGGTCAGAGCGATGTCGCCCGCTGGATTGACGCCGAGCTGGCCCGCCCCCTCGATCCCCACGCGCTGGCGCGGGAAGTGACCGACATGGAGCTGGCCACCGAGGTCTATCTCGCCTCCCTGCTTGCCATCGAGGTGGATCACTTTATGGAGCGCGGTTATCTCGACGAGCTGGCGCGCGCCCTCAAACTCGATGACAACCTCAAGGGGAGCATCGAGCGGCAGGTGGCCCAGCTTAACGCCCCCGCCTGATACCCCTCATCGCCATGGATTGCCGATAACGCCCCGCTCAAGGGGCGTTGTTGTTTCTGCTGCCCGTCAAAAGATGCGGATGAGCCTATTTGGATTGCTGAGCACAGCCCCTAAGATGGCGCAGGACCATCACCTTTTCGCAAGGAGCAACCGTTGGAGATACGCAAGGCAACCGAACTGGATATCGACGCGATTGTCGAGCTGAACCGGCAGATTGGAGAGATCCACCATCAGCACTATCCCGAGGTGTTCTGCCCCCCTTCGCCAGAGGAGCGGGAGTTTTTGCTGAGCGCCATCGGTGCAGAAGGGCGTCTGTTCTGCGTTGCCGAGCAGGATGGCAGGGTGGTGGGCTTTTTGACGGCGCGGATAGACATCAATGAGAGCGTGCCGTTTCTCACCCGTGCGCCGATCTGCCGCATCGGCTCGGTGGTGGTGGATGAGCAGCACCGCTCCCGCGGGATTGGCAAGGCGCTGATCGCCCATTGCGATGAGTGGGCCAAGGCCCGTGATGCTCAGCAAATCCGGCTGGAGGTGATGGCCTTCAACGAGCGCGCCCAAGCGCTCTACGAGGCGCTGGGCTTCAAGGTGCAGTCGCAGATCATGGCCAGATGATCAGTTTTTGATGGCGAGCCAGGGCGCGTCACTCCCCAACCACAAAGGCCCGTTGCGGGCCTTTGTTCGTTTCGCCAGCGGCTCTTTGCCTCGTTACTTTTCACTGAGCTGTGCGGCAATCAGTGCCGCCAGCCGGGTGAGGGCCTGCTCCAGCTGCTCGCTCCAGGGATGGGAGCTGTTGAGGCGCAGGCAGTGGTTGTGTTGCCCCTGACTGGAAAAGAGCGCGCCGGGGGCTACTGAAAAACCGCTGCCCAGAGCCTTGGCGTGCAGGGCGCGGCTGTCAAAATGGGCAGGCAACGCCAGCCAGAGAAAGTAGCCGCCATCGGGGGAGGAGATCCGCACCTCGTCCGGCAACAGCCGTTGCAGGGCTGCCCGCATCTGCTGCTGGCGCTGGGCCAGAGTGTGGCGCAGGCGGCGAAAGTGGGCATCGACTCCGCCCTGGCGCAGCATCTCGGCCAGCGCCAGCTGGCTCGGCACATTGGTGGAGAGGGTGGACATCAGCTGCAGCCGCTGCACCCGCTCGGCATGGGGCCCCGCCACCACCCAGCCGACCCGAAAACCCGGCGCCAGGCATTTGGAAAAGGAGCTGCAGAGCAGGCTGTCGCCACGCTGATCCCAGTGGCGGATCGGCTTGGGGCGCTCGCGGCCAAAGTAGACCTCCGCATAGACGTCATCCTCCACCAGCGGCACCCCATGGCTGTTGAGCAGTTCCATCAGCCGCGCTTTGTGACCATCCGGCATGGTGTGGCCCAGCGGGTGCTGCACATTGCCCATCAGCCAGCACGCCTTGATCGGCATCTGGCTGAGGGCGTCGGCCAGCAGGTCAAGATCGATGCCTACCCCCGGAATGACCGGGATCTCCACCGCCTTGAGTTTCAGCCGCTCGATGGCCTGCAGGGCGCCATAGAAGGTGGGGGACTCCACCACCACCCAGTCACCGGGCTCGGTCAGCACCTGCAGACTGAGGGAGAGTGCCTCCATGGCGCCGGTGGTGATGATGATCTCCTGCGGATTGACCGCCACCCCGTCGCTGGCGTAGCGCTGGGCGATGGCGCGGCGCAGCGCTTCGTTGCCGGGGGGCAGGTCGGCCACCGTGCTGAAGGGATCGAGCTTGCGCATGCAGCTGGCCAGCGCCCGCCCGAGCTGGGGATGGGGGAACAGGGTCGGATCGGCCACCGACATGCCAAGGGGCACCAGATCCCGCGATTTGCTCGCCTGCAACACCTCGAACACCAGATCGTTGATATCCACCGAGCCGCTGTAGTGGGTCTGGCTCGGCGTGTGCTGCACGACCTGCGGCGAAGCGGCTTTGACGTAGTAGCCGGACTGGGGGCGGGCGAGGATCCGCCCCTGACTTTCGAGCAGTTGATAGGCCTGCAGCACGGTCATGGGGCTGAGCCCGTGGGTCTTGCAGCTCTGGCGAATGGAGGGGATGCGCTCCCCCGGTTGCCAGATACCATCGTCAATCTGGCTTTGCAGGCGGTCGGCCAACTGCTGGTAAAGGGACATGACCTGGATCAACTGTTATAGGTGTAATTCAATATAACTGCATCTGTTATAGGTGTCATGCTCCGTGATGTACTTGTCACGCACGAAACGTGCAAGGCAAATACAACAAAAGAGAGTGACGCATGATCAATCCGGATGACGTGGTCAGCCTGTCTCGCCTGCAATTTGGCGCCACGGCCCTGTTCCACTTCCTGTTTGTGCCCCTCACGCTGGGGCTGTCCTGGATCCTGGTGATCGCCGAGTCGGCTTATGTGATGACCGGCAAGGTGATCTATCAGGACATCACCCGCTTCTGGGGCAAACTGTTTGGCATCAACTTCGTCATGGGGGTCACCACGGGGATCACCATGGAGTTTCAGTTCGGCACCAACTGGGCTTACTACTCCCACTATGTGGGGGACATCTTCGGTACCCCGCTGGCCATCGAGGGGCTGATGGCCTTCTTTCTCGAATCGACCCTGGTGGGGCTCTTCTTCTTCGGTTGGGACAAGCTCTCCCGCGGCAAGCACTTGCTGGTGACCATGCTGGTGGCGCTCGGCTCCAACCTCTCGGCACTGTGGATCCTGATCGGCAACGGCTGGATGCAAAACCCGGTGGGGGCCGAGTTCAAACTGCTGACCCAGCGGATGGAGCTGGTGGATATCGCCGCCGTGCTGTTCAACCCGGTGGCGCAGGTGAAGTTCGTTCACACCGTTGCGGCGGGCTATGTGGCCGCCTCCATGTTCGTGATGGGGGTGAGCAGTTGGTATCTGCTGCGCAAGACGGAAGTGCAGTTTGCCCTGCGCTCATTCGCTATTGCCTCCGGCTTTGGGCTGGCAGCCATTCTCTCGGTCATTGTGCTCGGGGATGAGTCGGGCTATCGCACCGGCGAGGTGCAGAAGGTGAAGCTCGCCGCCATCGAGGCGGAGTGGGAGACCGAGTCGGCGCCAGCTTCCTTTACCCTGTTCGGCTTCCCGGATCAGACTGCCGAGACCACTCACGCCGCCATCAAGATCCCGTATCTGATGGGGATCATCGCCACCCGCTCCATCGACGAGGCGGTGACCGGCCTCAAGGATATCAAGGTGCAGAACGAGGCGCGCATTCGCAGCGGCATGGTAGCGGCAGAGGCCCTCGACCAGATCCGGCGGGGCGATGACACCCCGGCCAACCGCGCTCGCTTCGAGCAGCATGGCAAGGATCTCGGCTACGGCATGCTGCTAACCCCCTATGCCAGCAATATCGCCAAGGCCGGTGAGGCAGAGATTGCCAAGGCGGTCGATGACTCCATCCCGCCAGTGGCACCGCTGTTCTGGGGCTTTCGGGTGATGGTGGGGCTTGGCGTCACCATGCTGGGGCTGATGGTGGTGAGCTTTGTTCAGCTCTGCCGCAACCGGCTGCAAGACTCGCCACGGCTGCTCAAGACCCTGCTCTGGAGCATTCCGCTGCCCTGGATTGCCATCGAGGCTGGCTGGCTGGTGGCCGAGCTCGGCCGTCAACCCTGGACCATCAGCGATGTGCTGCCGGTCTCGGCCTCGGTCTCTTTGCTTCAGCCGGGCCAACTCTGGTTCAGCCTGATCGCTATCTGTTCCATCTACACCCTGTTGCTGGTGGTGGAGCTGTTCCTGTTGCGCCATGTGATCCGCAAGGGGCCCGCCATTCTCCATACCGGCCGCTACAGCGGTGAACAACCCGAACTTGCGAGGATCGCCTGATGGATTACGCAACCCTGAAACTCATCTGGTGGGCGCTGGTGCTCTTCATGATGGTTGGTTTTATCGTGATGGATGGCTTCGATCTCGGCATCGCCATGCTGCTGCCGGTGGTGTCGAAAGATGACGACGACCGCCGTCTGGTGATCAACAGCGTGGGGCCGGTGTGGGAAGGCAATCAGGTGTGGCTGATTGCTGGTGCCGGTGCCCTGTTCGCCGCCTGGCCGCTGGTTTATGCCGCCGCCTTCTCGGGGCTCTACATCCCCATGGTGGTGCTGCTGCTCGGGCTCTTTCTGCGTCCGGTCGGTTTTGACTATCGCAGCAAGCTGGCTGATCCGGTTTGGCGCCGCTGGTGGGATCGGGCGCTGGTGGCCGGTGGCCTGATACCGGCGCTCATCCTCGGTGCGGCTATCGGTCTGGTGATGGAGGGGCTGCCGTTTCGCTTCGACACGGCGCTGCGTCTGCACTATGGCGCGTTCGATTTCCACTGGGGCTGGCTGCTCTCGGTGCTGGCCACTGCCATCAGCCTGTTGCTGTTGCACGGCGCCGGTTTTCTGCAAGCCAAGGTGACCGGCACCCCAGCGCTGCGCGCACGGGGGATCGCCATCCTGCTGGCCCCGCTGGTGACCCTCTGCTACCTGCTGGCCGGCTGGCATCTGGTGGATCTGCAAGGGTTTCAGCTGATCGGTGTCGGCACACAACCTTTTGACCCGAATGCTGCCATCAGCCCGCTGATGAAGGGGGTGATCCCCCACGCCGGAGGCTGGCTGCGCAACTATTTTGACTATCCGCTGCTGTGGCTGGTGCCGATCATCGGGGCGCTGGCGCCGCTGGTGAGCGGGATTGCCTCCTGGCTGGAGCGGGGCCGGATTGCGCTGCTGGCCAGCGCCATCGCCTGCGCCGCCATGCTCTGCTCGGTGGCCATCGCCCTGTTCCCCTTCGTGCTGCCCTCATCCCTCGATGCGGTCAGCAGCCTGACCCTGTGGGACAGCACCTCCAGCTACAAGACCCTGGCCATCATGTTCGGCCTCGTGCTGGTGCTGATGCCGGTCAACCTGGGCTACACCGGCTGGGTCTATCGGGTGGTACGCGGCAAGCTCGACCGTGCCCGCATCAAGCGCGACAGCCATCAACTCTACTGACCTCAAGGGATCTGCTATGTGGTACTTCACCTGGATTTTGGGCCTCGGATTCGCCCTGCTGCTGGGCCTGTGCAACCTGCTCTGGCTGGAAGCGCGCTGGCAGGCGGACGAACGGGACGGTAACTGACGGCGGGGGGCTCGCGCCCCGCCACGGCCGGTGGTTGGCGTTCACCCGTCGCCATCGGCCCCTCTCTCCCCCTCTTTAAACGACACAAACGACACACTTTCAACCGACAACCAACCGACAGGTAATTGTGATGAAACAGAGATTGAAAGCGGTGGCGCTGGCCATCGGGTGCGCGCTCACCGTCGCCCCGGCCTGTGCCGAACCGGTACAACTGACGCCACTGGATAAAACCTTCACCCTGCAGGTGCTCGGCAGTGGTGGCCCTATCTCCGACGACCTGCGCGCCTCCTCCAGCGAGGTGATCTGGTGGAAGGGGAAATCCCGCATCCTGATCGATGCCGGTGGCGGCGTCTACCTGCGCTTCGGCCAGGCGGGGGCCAAGCTCGAAGAGGTCGATTTTATCGGCATCACCCACTTCCACACCGACCATGTGACCGACCTGCCCGCCCTGCTCAAGGGGGCCTACTTCTTCGAACGCAGCGATCCGCTGGATCTGGCGGGGCCAGAGGCCGGCTCGGCCTTTCCCAGCATGAGCGGCTACTTTGATGCCCTCTTCAACAAGGACAAGGGCGCCTATGCCTACCTGAGCGGCTTCAAGGATGGCACCGATGGCCTCTTCCCCATCACCTTGCACGATGTGCCCTACCAGAGTCCGCAGCCCCACACCGTCTATCAGCAGGATGGGCTGACCATCACGGCGCTCGGCATCCCCCACGGTGACGTGCCCTGTCTGGCCTATCGTATCGAGAGCGCCGAGGGGACCATCGTCATCTCTGCAGATCAGAACGGCAGCAACCCGGCCTTTGTGCCGTTTGCCAAGGGGGCCGACATTCTGGTGATGCCGCTCGCCATCCACGAAGGGGCCGATCCGGTCTCCGCCTCGCTCCATGCCAAGCCATCTGTGGTGGCCAAAATTGCCGCCGAGGTGAACCCCAAGTTGCTGGTGCTCAACCACTGGATGGGGGTCGGCCTCAATCACAAGAAAGAGGCGATGGCCATCGTCAAACAGCAGTTCCACGGCCAGATCGTGGCCGCCCGCGATCTCTCCAGCTACCCCGTTTCATCCGTCAAGGAGTCCACCCATGAGTAACTCAAGCAGCAACAAAACCACCGGCAAACTGACCCTCTCCATCGCCATGACCAGCCTGATTGCCCTGACACCGGGGCTGGCGCTGGCGGCCACCCCGGGCGATGCGCCGGTCAAGGCCGCCCCCAGCGAACAGCACGGCGGCAAGTGCGCGGCGGGCAAGTGCGGCACCGAGAAGCGCTTTGAAAAGCAGGCCCTCGACAGCGATCCGCAGGGGCGGCTGGTGCGCGCCCGCGATGGCAAGTGTGGCGTGGCGGGCGAGGGGATTGATGGCGACAGATCCAGCAACGGCAGCAAGATGACGGAGGGGGTATGCGGCCAATAAGCTCCCGCAGTCGGGGGATCGGGCTGCGTCAGGAGCATCTGGATGCGCTCTGCGTCGGCCCCGTCCGCCCCGGCATCGACTTTCTCGAACTGGCGCCGGAGAACTGGATGGCCATCGGCGGCGCCAAGCGGGCGCAGCTGCATCAGCTGGCCGAGCGTTACCCGCTGGTGGCCCACGGCCTCAGCCTCTCTCTCGGCGATTGCCAGCCCCTCAATCGCACCCTGCTCAGCCAGATCCGCACCTTTCTGGACGAGTTCGGCATCGGGATCTATAGCGAGCATTTGAGCTTTTCCCGCGACCAACAGGGTTATCTCTACGAACTGCTACCGGTGCCGCGTCAGTGGGAGAACATCCCCTATCTGGCCGAGCGGATCGCGCAGGTGCAGGAGGCGCTGGCCCGCCCGCTGGTGCTGGAAAATATCTCCTACTACCACGGCTATGACCACGAGATGCCGGAGGAGGATTTTCTCGCCGAGCTGGTGGCGCGCAGTGGCTGCGAACTGCTGCTCGATATCAACAACGTTTTTGTGAACAGCCGCAACCACGGTTACTGCCCCAAGCGGATGATTGCCGGGCTGCCGGGCAGTGCGATCAGCTATTTCCATATCGCCGGTCATCTGGAAGAGGCAGACGGCACTTTATTGGATACCCATGGTAAACCGGTGTGCGAGGAGGTTGTAGCGCTGGCCCGTTATACGGTGCAGACCCATGGCCTGCGCCCCCTGCTGCTGGAGCGGGATCACCATCTGCCACCGCTGGCAGAGCTGGAGGCCGAGCTGGCGCGGGTGCACGGCGCCTGTTGCGAGGCGAACGACTGTCAGGTGCAGGAGGTGCGCTATGGATAGACGGTTATCACTTATCACTGCGCCCAAAACGGCGCCGCAGCGAATGCAGCAGCAGACCGCCTGGCTGGCGAGCCGGGTGCGGCTGCCGCAGGATGGCATCGCCAGCCACTATGCCCGCAGCGTGCGCGCCAATGTGGAGTCGGTGCTGGAGAGTGCCTTTCCGCTCACCCACGCTCACTGGGCGCCGGTGGACAGGTGGCAGCTGGTGGAGGGCTTTGTTATCCAGCACGGCGCCGAGGCCCCGGAGTTTCACCATATCGCCACCGAGTTTGTCCGCTATGTGCAGCATCGCCACAGTGAGGGCTCTCTCAACTGGCCCAGGCAGCGGCTGGCACTGCTGGAGTACGAGTGGGCCTGCCTCTGTGTCGAGATTGATGAAGGGGTGGTGCCGCAAGTGGTGTCGGGGAAGGAGGTAACGGCGGAGAGTCCGCTTGTGCTCAATCCCACCCTGCAACTGCTGGAGCTCCCCTTTGCCATTCGTCGCAGCGGCGTGGTGCCGACCCGGCAGGGCAACCACTTCTATGGCCTGTTTCGCAGCCCGGAGCATCAAGTGGTGACCCAGCGGCTGCGCGAATGGGATGTGGCGCTGATCCAGTTGCTGCAACAGCAACCGGGGATCACCCAAGCCGCGTTCCAGCAACAGGTGCAACAGGTTCGCAGTGATTTTGATCTGAGCGAGTGGGCTCGCCATTTTCACCGGCTGGGTCTGCTGACCTTGCCCGTCGGTGAGCGCCAGACCGGCACTCCCTTGCCCCCATTTAGCAAACACCAAGGAGAATTCCCATGAACAACACCCTTATCCAGTGGTACGAGCGGGCGGTAGCCCAGTGCAAGCGGCTCGATTTTCTGGCCCTGCTGGCCATTCGCCTCTATCTCATTCCGGTCATCTATGTGGGGGCCCACTCCAAGGTGATGGGCTTTGCCGGCACGGTCGCCTGGTTTGGTGCGCCGGTCTCGGAAGGGGGGCTCAACCTGCCGTTCCCGACCCTGCTCGCCTTTCTGGCGGCGGGCACCGAGGTGCTGGGCTGCATCTGCATCGCCCTTGGCCTCTTTACCCGTATCATGGCCATTCCCACCATCTTCCTTATGAGCGTGGCGAGCGCCATGGTGCACTGGAAGCACGGCTGGGATGCCATCGCCACCGGCAGCATGGAGGCTACCTTGCGCCTCAATGGTTTTATCGAGTGGCTGGCCGCCAATTTCCCCGGTCGCTACAACTACATCACCGAGCTCGGGGATCCCGTGATGCTCAACAACGGGATGGAGTTTGCCGCCACCTACTTCGTGATGCTGCTGGTGCTGCTGGTTTACGGCGGGGGCCGCTACGTCAGCCTCGACTACTGGCTCAAACGTGCCGTGACCGGCAAAGCAGGCGTGCAACAGGCGGCATAAGACCCGCCAACGGATAACAAAAACCATAACGACAGAGCGTGAAAAACAGCGAGCGGCCGGGTGCCGCTCGCTGTTTTTGTGCTGTGTGGGGGAGAGTGTCAGCTGCGTCAGCCGTTACTGGTAGCGGCCGACCGCGATGGGGGACTCCTGCTCCATCTGGCCAAGGCGCTCGGCCCACTGGGCGAGCCAGGCTTCCCGCTCTTCTTGCGAGACCCGCACCGGGGCATAACAGATATGGGGGCGCAGCACGTCGAAGCCGACAAATTGCAGGATCCCGCGCTGGATGGGGCGCAGCACCCCGTCGATATCGCCGTTGAAGCCGTCGGGCAGATAGGTCTCGGCGGGGCCACCGGTGGTGAGGCTCAGCAGGGCCCGCTTGCCGCGAAATTTGCCGCTCTCGTAGATATGGCCCTGACCGTAGACTCGCCCCATGGCAAAGACTCTATCCACCCACCCCTTGAGAATGGCAGGCAGGCCAAACCACCAGAGCGGGAACTGGAAGATCAGCAGATCGGCCGCCTCCAGCTTTTGCATCTCCTGCTCCAGCTGCGGGGCAAAGCTGCCCTGCTCGGTGGCAGCCAGCTCTTCGAGTTGCAGCTTGAGAAAATCGGGATCGCTGGCGGCGGTGAAGTTGCGCCGATCCGAGACGGGATCAAATCCCATGGCATAGAGATCGCTGGTCATCACTGTGTGGCCCGCCTGCTCCAGCGCCCTGATGGCGTGGCAGAAGAGGGCACCGTTGAAGCTTTTGGGTTCGGGATGGGCATAGACAATAAGCACCTTCATAACAGACTCCGTGGCAAATGATGCGAGGGTGACAGGCTTGGTTGCTGAAACAGTTGAGGGCTTGAGGCTGTGTCACAGCATAGAAGCCTGCCGCGCCGATTGCAGCAGGCGCCACGTCTTTGCGTGACGCCTGCTGGCGCAGCTTATGCCTGACAGGCTGCGAGCCGGAGGGCTTCGCGGCGCTCGCTGACATGGGTCAGTCCGTAGGCCAGCAGCACGATAAGGGCGCCGATCCAGGGTGTGTGCATCAGGCCGAGGTGTTCCACCACAAAACCACCGACCACAGATCCCAGCGCAATGCCGACGTTGAAGGCGGCAATATTGAGGCCCGATGCCACATCCACCGCCTTGGGGGTGTGCAGTTCGGCTTGTTTCACCACCAGCACCTGCAGACCCGGCACGTTGCCGAAGGCAAAGGCGCCCCACACCAGCACGGTCAGTACCGCCAGCACCGGATGGGGGGCGGTGAAGGTGAGAACCAGCAGCACCAGCGCCAGACCGGCAAACAGCAGCTTCAGCGCCGGCAATGGACCCATCTTGTCGGCCAGCTTGCCGCCCCAGATATTACCGACGGCAACCGATACCCCGTAGACCAGCAGGATCAGGCTCACCGCACCGGCGCTAAAGCCACTCACCTGCTGCAGGATGGGGGCGAGGAAGGTAAACGCCGTGAAGGCGCCGCCATAACCGAGGGCGGTCTTGGCGTAGACCAGCAGCAGCGGCTTTTTGGTCAGTACCGAAAGCTGCTCGCGGATGGTCGAGGCTGCCCCCTTGGGCAGGTTGCCCGGGATCAGCAGCAGGCTACCCACCATGGCGACCAGACCCAGCAGGCTCACCACCAGAAAGGTTTCACGCCAGCCAAAGACCTGACCAATCCAGGTGCCGAGCGGTACGCCGGTTACCAGCGCCACGGTAAGGCCGCTGAACATGATGGCGATGGCGCTCGCCGCCTTCTCTTTGGCCACAAGACCCGTGGCGATGGTGCTACCCACCGAGAAGAAGACCCCGTGCGCCAATCCGGTCAGGATGCGGGCCACGATCAGGCTCTCGTAACCGGGGGCCTGCCAGGCCAGCAGGTTGCCGGCGGTAAAGAGTGCCATCAGCCCTACCAGCAGCCACTTGCGCGGCACCCTGCTGGTGAGCGCCGTGAGCACGGGGGCGCCGATGGCCACCCCAAGGGCATAGAGGCTGACCAGCAGGCCCGCCGAGGGGAGCGAGACATTGAGCTGCTCTGCGATGGTGGGGATAAGCCCCACAATCACAAATTCGGTGGTGCCGATCGCAAAGGCACTTAAGGTAAGGGCAAATAACGCCAGTGGCATAACAACTCCTTGGTTAGGGACTCCCGACGGGAGAATGGCGCCAGTATGCCGATGGGTTTTGTTGGCAAAAATGACGGTGACAGCAAATTACTTTTGCCAAATAAGCAGCAATAAAGCTGAGTGGGAGGGGATTGTGCTGCCCGCGGCGTGAGCGCAACGCAGTGATCTGCCTCGCAGAACGGGATGAACGCTGCTCCTTTTCTGAGCTTGTTTAAGCTCCAGTACAAGCTGGCCGCCATAGGCTTTTCCCTGTGAAACCCGTGTGTGTTGAACCCATGTGCGCCGGTGTTGTGATAGCCGTGCGCTTTCATCTACAGGCAATAGACAGGCAATATCCAGCTGATAGGTAACATGATGACATTGAACCGACTCTCCTCTCTTTTGCTGCTGTGCGGCGCCTTTGCGGTACAGGCTGGCCAGAGCGATCCCCTCTCTGCCTGGAATGACACGGCGGCCAAGCAGGCGATCACCCGCTGGGTGACCAATGCCACCGATCAGCAGCAGGCCACTTTTATTCCGCCAGAGAAGCGCCATGTGGTGTTTGACAATGACGGCACCCTCTGGCCGGAAGCGCCCATGACCTATCAGCTGCAGTTTGCGATGGACGAGATCAAGCGCCTGGCGCCGGAACACCCGGAGTGGAAGGCCGACCCCATCGTCGCGGCAGTGCTGAACAACGACCTCAAGGCTGTGGCCAAATCGGGGGAGAAGGGGCTCGCCAAGCTGGTGGGACTGACCCACAGCGGCATGACCACCACCGAGTTTGCCGAGCGGGTCACTCGCTGGGTCAACAGCAGCAAGGATCCCCGTTTTGGCTGCCACTACGATCAGCTCGGTTATCTGCCGATGAAGCAGTTGCTGGGGTATCTGCGGGACAATGGCTTTCAGACCTGGATTGTCTCCGGCGGCGGCGTCGATTTTATGCGGGTGATGTCCGAGCAGATGTATGGCATCCCGCCCCAGCAGGTGATTGGCTCTTTTACCCTCGGCGAGTTTGCCCTGACCGGGGAGGGCAGCGAGATCCGCAAGACCATGAACGGCGCCTATTTCGATGACAGCAAGGCGAAACCGGCCGCCATTCACCTCTTTATGGGGCAGCGTCCGGTCGGCGCCTTTGGCAACAGCGATGGCGACGTGCCCATGCTGCAATACACTTCGACCAACCCGGATTACCACACTTTCGGCCTGCTGGTGCACCACACCGATGCCAAGCGCGAATACGCCTACGACAGCCATCCTCCTGCCAGCGGCAAGCTGATCGACGGGCTGGCGCAGGCAAAAGCGCGGGGCTGGGTGGTGGTCGATATGAAATCAGACTGGAAGCAAGTGTTCGATCCCGCCCTTTGCCAGAACGCGCCCTGATTGCGGGGCTGTATCTGGCATCAATGTGGCGACTGGACGTTCAGCAAGCGCTGCAAAGCGTGAGGCAAGAAAAGAGACAGGGAGAGCATGATGCTCTCCCTGTTTAAGTTGGCTTGCTGGCGAGCCAGCCTTTCTTTCGCGTTAGTCTCACGCCTTTCGCGTCAGTCCCATGCAGGGGCAAAGTCGGGATTGGCGCAGCGCTCGCCCCGATCCAGCGTGGCGATGGCGGCCATCTCCTCGCAGCTCAAAGTGATATCGAGAGCGGCCAGATTGGCGGCCTGATTCTCCCGCTTGGTGGAGCTCGGGATCACTGCCATGTCCTGCGCCAGCAGCCAGGCAAGCGACACCTGCGCTGCCGATACCCCGTGGCGTTTGCCAATCTCCATCAGCAGCGGCTCGCTCAGCACCTTGCCATAGGCGAGCGGCATATAGGCGGTGACGGCGATACCCTGGGCCTTGCAGAACTCGACCACCTTGCGGTTTTGCAGCAAGGGATGAACCTCGATCTGCTGGTGGGCGATGGCCCCCGGCCCCAAAATCTCGATAGCTTGCTTGAGCTGGGCCACAGTGAAGTTGGAGACCCCGATCTCCCGGGTCAGGCCCCGGGCCTTGGCCTCGGCCAACTGCTCCAGATAGACTGCCATCGGCACCTCATCCTTGGGGGAGGGCCAGTGGATCAGCGCCAGATCCAGATAGTCGGTGCCCAGTTTTTCGAGGCTCACCTCAAGGCTCGGGATCAGCTTGCCCGGGCCAAACTCGCTGGTCCACACCTTGGTGGTCAGGTAGATCTCGTGGCGGGCAACAGTGCTGCGGGTCAGCACGGCGCCGACTTCGGCTTCATTGTCATAGATCTGGGCGGTATCGATATGGCGATAGCCCAGCTCCAGACCGTTGGTCAGGGTGGCAAGCAGCGGCTCGCCCTTCAGGCGGAAGGTGCCCAGACCCATGGGTGGCATATTGATCATCTTGTTCCTCAATGGGGTGGTGGTTGGCCCTTGATGGGCTGAACAGAAACAGGCTCTAGGGCCAGTCAGGCGCCCAGTGGCTGATAGCGGCGAATGGTGCTGCTGGCAAACCAGGGCTCGGCCTTGGCGACAAACTCGGTAAAGTGGGGTTGGCCCTGATGGGCGGTGAGGGCCGCTTCGCTCTCCCACACCTCGTAGAGCATCCAGCTGTTTGGATTGTCCAAGTCCTGATGCAGCTGATAGCGCTGGCAGCCCGCCTCTTGCAAGGTGGCCGCAATCAGCGGCTCAAGGGCGGCGCGAAACTGGGCGGCGAATTCGGGTTTGGCTTCAAGCTGGGCAATCACAATCACGGGTGATGACATCTGAACCTCCTTGGCAAAAACGAAGGGTCAGTATGCCTGCCGTGACTTGCTGGAAACAGGGCGCTGGTTGCAAAACAGTATTGAGGGGAGAGCAGCAATCCTGTAGCCAGAAATACATGGCGCAAGTGCCATGGTGGCATGGCATCAAAGAGAAAAGGGGCGGACGTACCGCCCTGTTTCATCAGGCGTGGGAATGTTCTGACCAGACTGCAAACTCATTGCCGCTGGGCTCAACGAAGTGGAAACGGCAGCCACCGGGGAAGTCGAATAGTGGGCGACTGATTGTGCCACCGTGTTGGATCACCTTGGCTTGGGTTGCTTCAATATCAGCGCTGTAGAACACCAGCAAGGCGCCGCCCTGAGCTGTTTGATTGCACTGCTCTGCCCGATAGAATCCGCCATCCAGCCCCTCATCGGCAAAGGCGCAGTAGTCGGGGCCGTAATCGACAAACTGCCAGCCAAATACAGCCTGAAAGAAGGTCTTGGTGGCCGCAAGGTCCCGCGCTGCAAACTCCACATAGTTCAGTTTTTCATGGGCTTTCATTCAGTTCGTCTCCCTCATCATCAGCATCGCTGGGCTTAGCAAGTTGTTCCCACGGGGTCAGTTTAAGTTGCTTATGCCGTAACCTGAGGACACTGGCCATAATGAGGCCGATAAATCCCGCAAAAAATGCGGTTTGACGTAGAGCAAATAGCAGATCCATTCCCATGGGTTGCCAGCTGAAAAGCCACAACAGTATGCTCCAGATCAGTCCAAGGCCGATGCCAAATACCAGAAAGTTGGTAAGCCAGCTCTCGTAATGTGGCGGTTTGACAGACCAACCCAGTTGGCGCAACAACCAGAACAAGGGGGGATTGTAGTTGGCATGCCATACCCCTTTGTTAGCCAGCTCCTGATGGGCGGCGGCCAGCTGTGCTTCAAATGTCATGGTATTAATCCTTGTGAAACGGGTGGTGCCATACGGTGCTTTTCTGGCTGCATTGTACTGACAAATCGCGGGTATGATGTGGGCTCGCGGTCACGTTCTTTCTCTGTAGAAAAAAAGAACTGGCCTCATCGCACGCTTGCCAATCCACAGCGGCTGCGCCTATAAAGGCCCATTACTCTTGTCCGGATAACAGCAATGAAGACCCATTCTGATGAACTGACCCTGTTTGTGGCGGTGGTGGAGGCGGGCAGTTTTCGCCAAGCGGCGGAGAACCTCGGCATGGACAACTCGGTGGTGAGTCGCGGCATCAAGCGGCTGGAGGAGAAGCTCTCAACCGTTTTGCTCAATCGCACCACCCGCCGGGTCAGCCTGACCGAGGAGGGGAGCTGGTTCTATCAGCGGGCGGTGAAGATCCTGACCGAGATGAGCGAGGCGGAGGGGCATCTGCTGATGCGCCGGGAACAACCCGAAGGGGTGTTGAGAGTCGATGCCGCTACCCCCTTTATTCTGCATCGGCTGGTGCCAATTATCGGCGAGTTTCGACTTCGCTATCCTGCCATCGAGCTGCAACTGCACAGCTCGGAGGGCTTTATCAATCTGATGGAGCGGCGGGTGGACATGGCCATCCGCATCGGCGAGCTGACCGACTCCTCCCTGCGCGCGCTGCCCCTTGGCCGTTCGCGGTTGCGGCTGCTGGCCTCTCCTGCTTACTTGAGCGAGCGCGGCACCCCGCGCCAACCGGCAGATCTGCTGAGCGGTCACGAGCTGCTTGGATTTTTGCATCCAGATCACCTCAACCACTGGCCGCTGCTCAGTGCCGAGCAGGGGGATCGCTTTGCCATCACCCCCAGCCTGCGTGCCAGCAGCGGTGAAACCTTGCGTCAGCTGGCGCTGGCGGGGCAGGGGATTGTCTGTCTGTCGGATTTTATGACCGGGCCGGATCGGGAGAGCGGCGCGCTGGTGGAGGTGCTGGCGCGCAGCAACAGTGGCGCCTCGCGCCCCATCAATGCGGTCTTCTACTCCGATGCCCAGCGGGATATCCGGCTACGGGTCTGGCTCGACTTTCTTAAAGAGCAGCTTGGCAGCCATACCCTTTAGTGCAGGTTGGTTTGTGCGGTTTGTTTCAACGGTTCGTCGCTGCGGTTTGCTTGGCGAAGAACAAGCCGCGCCTTCGTTGCGGCCAATCAGCATTAGCCAGCCGGCAGATAAACAGACGGCCGACTTGAGGGTCGGCCGCCGGTTCGGGAAGGTGTGTGAGGTGAAGCGCAGTTACCGTGGCAGTTTGCCCCATACCCGGCTGAGCAGGGCGCCGCCGATCACCGGCGGAATGGCCAGCAGCAGGGTCCACTGCCAGGAGAGGCCGCCGACGGTGGCGGCCAGTACGATGCAGGTGAGCACCACCAGTTGGGCCACCATCATCAGGAAGGTGCCTTCGCGGGGGGTCAGTGTCTCTTTTTGAGTGGCGACGTGGGCTACGGGCGCTTGAGTGGTGGTCGGTTTCATGGCGATATCCCTCTGTTGAGTCTGATATCACTAAGCAATGGCCATTCCACATTTTTTAATGTTAATTATCAATTGGTTGCGAGTCTTGTCGTCATTCCCGTTTCGAGAGCGCAGGCAAAATGATTTGCAAAATGAAAACGCCACCCTGTGGTGGCGTCTTGGTTATTGAGAGGGAGAGGGGGAAGCGCCGGGCCTAGCCAATCCGGTATTGGCGGATCTGCTCGTCGATGGCCTTGGCCAGTTCGAACAGTTCGCGGCTGGCGGCATTGCTCTCCTGCGCGTGTTCCCGCTGGTGTTCGGCCACCATGGCCAGCTCGTCCAGCGCCGTTCTGGCTTGCCCCATCTGTTGATTCTGCGCCTGCGCCAGCGCGCTGATCTCGTTGATCTCGAGGGCGGTCTGGTTGATCTGGCTGGTGGCATCAACCAGCACCTCTCTGGCCTGATTCATCCGGTTGTATCCCTCTTCGCTCAGGTTGCGTGAGTCTGCCATTGAGCTGCTGGCCTGCCGCGTTCCCTCCTGCAGGCGCAAGATAAGATCCTGCACATCCTTGGTGGCGGTCTGGGTACGTACCGCCAGCTGGCGTACCTCATCGGCCACCACCGCAAAGCCCCGTCCCATATCCCCTGCCCGAGCCGCTTCGATAGCCGCATTGAGGGCGAGCAGGTTGGTCTGGTTCGAGACATCGCGGATGAGGTTCATGATCTGGGTGATGTTGTTGCTGTCTTTCACTACCTCATCGAGCAGGGCCGAGGAGCTGCCGATGCTGCTGCGCAAGGTGTCGAGTTGCGCGGCGCTCTGGGTCACATCCTGCTCGATGCTGAGCATATGGTTGGCGATGCGTTGGGTCACGTCGTTGACCCCTTCCGAGCGGCTGGCGATCTGCTCGGCGTTGTCACCGATGGTGGTGACCACAGTGGTCAGCTCCTGAATGCTCTGGGCCTGCTGGCACGCTTCTCCTGCCAGTGCCTGGGCCTGCTGCATGGATTGGGACGACTGGGCGGAGAGGGCGCTGCCTGACTGCTGGAAGCGGGAGAAGCTCTGGTTCAGGCTCTGGATCAGCTGATTGAAACTTTGGGCCATCATGCCCAGCTCCGACTCGTCAGAGAAGTCGAGACGGGTCGCCAGATCCCGATCGGCGGTGATGTGGTGCATGCCATCGGCTGCCTGACGAATGGGGCGACTGATGGAGTGAGCCAGCCAGGCGGAGGCCAGCATGGCGATCCCGCCGATGGCGAGCGAGACCATAATAATGAGCTGGCGGGATTCCTGCAGTCCCTCTTCCAGCTCGGCGCTGTTGATCTCGCCAATCAGCAGCCGGTTGAGGGTGGGGATGTAACGCACCGCGATGAGGTAGGTTTGCCCCTCCAGTGTTAGCGCCTCTACGGCCACCTGTTCCCGGGCATTGGGAATAAGCCGTTTGACGGTATCGAGGAAGGATTGCTGGTGGTGGGCGGCCCCCTCCACCTCCAGCTCGGGGTGGATCTCGATATTGCCCTCCATGTCGGCCAGATAGACCTGACCACTCTTGCCGATCCGGTAGCCGCTGATGAGCTTGCTCAGGGCACTCATGTCGATGGA
Source organism: Aeromonas sp. 6P (assembly GCF_051919525.1). Lineage (NCBI taxonomy): Bacteria > Pseudomonadati > Pseudomonadota > Gammaproteobacteria > Aeromonadales > Aeromonadaceae > Aeromonas > Aeromonas sp. 6P. The sequence goes on from NZ_JBQBEO010000002.1 coordinate 1,724,001, forward strand.
GGTACCTGCCACCGCCAGGGTCTTGCCCTCGTAGGTGACGGCGGTGTTGATATAGAGGGAGGCGCGCTTGTCAAAATCGGAGATGTCGAGGTTCAGCTCATAGGGTTTGCTGCGTTTGAGAAAGCCGAAAAACCACCCATCTTTCGGGTCTGATTCGCTCAGCGATTTCTGGGCGATGGGGCCGCCGCTGAAGTTGATCAGGGTGTTGCTCTGGCGGGGGGCGATAAAGACGTTACCGCCGATCCGCCGTTGCAGATCCTGAAAGTAGCGCTCCATGGCGGGCCACTCTTGTTCTGGCATGCCAGCGGTCAGCCAGTCGATGACAAAACGGTTGCTGGCTAGCGCCTGCGCCTCGGTCAGGTGCTGGATAAGCTGCGCTGTCAGCTGGTTGGCAATGCGATCCACACTGCTTGGCAGCTCGTAGCGTTCGACCCGTTGCTGGGCCTGACTGTGGGATATCTGCTCGAGGATCAAGGTGATGCAGCTGATGGCGATGGCCATCAGTATCGCCACGCCAGCGAGGATCCTGGTGCGGATCCCGAGCCCTGACCAGAGTGAGTGCAGTGTAAAACGGTGTATCGCCCTCTCCATATCGCTCTCCTCATAAATAAGGTCGCATATGCGACCCAGATGATGATTATAGATAGAGAACTCAATTGCGTTGTCGCGGATGGTAACAACAGAGTGCGGCAGAAAAACAGGAGGGAGCAATGAGCGGGGAAGGGGGCAGAAAGCGGTAAGGGAAAGCATAAAAAGAGAGGCCGACATTGCGGTCGGCCTCTTTGGTGTTTATCTCAAAGGAATATCGGATGCCCGATCAATCCTCTTCAGCCCAACGGCGTGAACGCTCAACTGCTTTTTGCCAGCCGCTGTAACGTTTGGCGCGATCGTCTCTGTCCATCTGCGGGATGAACTCGCGGTCCACGCTGAACTTGTCTTCCAGCTCGTCCGAGCTCTTCCAGAAGCCGACTGCCAGACCTGCCAGGAAAGCGGCACCCATGGCGGTAGTCTCGATGCGGGTCGGACGTACCACCGGGGTGTGCATCATGTCAGCCTGGAACTGCATCAGGAAGTCGTTGGCTACGGCGCCGCCGTCTACTTTCAGCGCTGCCAGCTTGATACCGGAGTCCTGCTGCATGGCATCCAGCACATCGCGGCTCTGGTAGGCGATGGATTCCAGCGCGGCCCGGATGATGTGGTTGCGGTTGGCGCCACGGGTCAGACCGACCATGGTGCCGCGAGCATACGGATCCCAGTAGGGCGCGCCCAGACCGACGAAGGCCGGTACCAGATAGACGCCGTTGGTGTCACCCACCTTGGAGGCGAAGTAGTCGGTATCGCGGGCATCGTGAATGATCTTCAGCTCGTCACGCAGCCACTGGATGGTGGCGCCGCCCATGAACACTGCACCTTCCAGCGCGTAGTTCACTTCCCCTTTCGGGCCAATGGCAACGGTAGTCAGCAGGCCGTTGCTGGAGCGAACCGGCTCGGTGCCGGTGTTCATCAGCATGAAGCAGCCGGTGCCGTAGGTGTTCTTGGCCATCCCTTTTTCAAAGCAGAGCTGGCCGAACAGGGCAGACTGCTGGTCACCGGCGATACCGGCGATGGGGATGCGGGAGCCGCCGCCACGGGTGGTGTAGCCGTAAACTTCGGAAGAGGGTTTCACTTCCGGCAGCATGGACATGGGGATGCCCAGCTCGTCCAGCATCTTCTCGTCCCACTTCAGCTCGCGGATGTTGTAGAGCATGGTACGGGAGGCGTTGGTCGGGTCGGTGACGTGTACTTCGCCATTGGTCATCTTCCAGACCAGCCAGGTGTCGATGGTGCCGAACAGCAGCTCGCCGTTCATTGCTTTCTCGCGGGCACCTTCCACGTTGTCGAGGATCCACTTCACCTTGGTACCGGAGAAGTAGGCATCCAGCACCAGACCTGTGTTCTCGCGAACGTACTCTTCCAGACCGCGTGCTTTCAGCTCTTCACAGATGGCTGCGGTGCGGCGGCACTGCCAGACGATGGCGTTGTAGATGGGCTTGCCGGTGGCCTTTTCCCAGACAACGGTGGTTTCACGCTGGTTGGTGATACCGATGGCGGCTATCTCTTCGCTGCGCAGGCCGGTCTTGGCCAGCACTTCGGTAAAGACGGAGGATTGGGTCGCCCAGATCTCCATCGGGTCGTGCTCTACCCAGCCCGCTTTCGGGTAGTGCTGGGTGAACTCGCGCTGGGAGGTACCGACAATGTTGGCATCCTGATCAAACACGATGGCGCGGGAAGAGGTGGTTCCCTGGTCCAGAGCGACGACATATTTCTTTTCAGCAGACATGATGTTCTCCACGTTTCTATTTTCCACGTTTTTATACGTTGGAGGGGGCCGCTCTTATGCGGCAGCCTCTTCTTTGGCGGTTTGGGTCGCTTGCTCGGTGGTGACGACACGGTTGCCCGGGACGCAGGGAGCCAGCACTTTGACATACAGAGCGGTACCAATCTGGGCGCCAACGATGGGGCCAAGGATCGGAACCCAGAAGTAGGGGTTGTCACGACCACCGGTTAGGGCAACATCACCCCAGCCAGCAAAGAACGCGAACAGTTTCGGACCAAAGTCACGGGCCGGGTTCATGGCAAAACCGGTTAACGGGCCAAGGGAGGCACCGATCACCGCGATCAGGATACCGATCAGCAGAGCGGCTGCGAAACCTTTAGGAGCGCCGTTGTTGTTGTCACCCAGCGCCATGATGCCCAGCATCAGGACGGCGGTGATCACCAGCTCGACGGCAAAAGCTTGCATATTGGTCAGCAGGGCATTGGGGTAGGTGGAGAAGATCCCGGCGGTGCCGAGGCTCTCGACGCTGCCGCGCACCACGTTATGGGTCACTTCCCACTGGGTGAAAAGGTTACCATAAAGGAAGTAGACAAGGGCCGCGAAGCAGAAGGCACCGGCTATCTGGGCGATGATGTAGGGTACCACCTTGCGCTTGTCGAAACCGCAGAAGGTCATCAGCGCCAGGGTTACAGCCGGGTTCAGGTGAGCACCTGAAATGCCGCCGGTCACATAGATGGCGATGGCCACACCCAGACCCCAGGTAATGGAGATTTCCCACTGCCCGAAGTTGGCGCCTGCCAGCACCAGTGCCGCCACACATCCGACGCCGAAAAATATCAGCAGGCCGGTTCCGATAAACTCGGCGATGCACTCGCCAAGCAGGGTATTGGGTCTTTGTATGCTCATACTTTTGTTCCTTATATCCACCCGTAGAGGTTTGATGTTCCGTTTTATCTTTTTGTGTCTATCCGTTGCTGCCGAAAACGTTTCCTTGTTGTTTTTGCGTCTTGCGCAAACGTTATGCTCGTTTGCGCTCGTTATCGGTCGTGACAGAAAATAACCCTTCCCAATAATTTCACCATCCCCCCTCCATAGGAAATGTGGACAAGATCCCACTCATTGCTAAGAAAATGTGACGTAAAGCATCTTGATTACCGCCAGTTACCACTTAGGGGGTAGCTTGCAACCCTTGCCACACAAGGGCTGACGCTTGCTGAGTGATTTCTCATTTGGAGCTTTTATTTGTAATAAAACTGCAATATTTGAGCATGCATCACAGATTAAATGAGCGCATATGAGCACAATAGGCTCGCTTACGAATTAGTGGACTCACATGATTCGTTGGAATGGTCAGGGCATCCTCAACCGCCCATAACAACAATAAGGAAGCAGAACATGCTTAGTCTCTTCAGGCCTGCGGCGCACATCGACAGGCTCCCGGCTGACAAGGTCGATCCCTTCTACAAACGCATGCGTTGGCAGGTGTTTTTCGGGATCTTCTTCGGTTACGCCGGCTACTATCTGGTACGGAAAAACTTCAGTCTGGCGATGCCCTATCTGATCGAGCAGGGCTTCTCCCGTGGTGATCTCGGTTTCGCGCTCTCCGGGGTCTCCATCGCTTACGGTTTGTCCAAGTTCCTGATGGGGAACGTCTCCGACCGTTCCAACGCCCGTTACTTCCTCTCCGCCGGTCTGCTGCTCTCGGCTGCCATCATGTTCATGATGGGTACCATGCACTGGGCCACCTCCAGCATTGCCATCATGTTTGTGCTGTTGTTCCTGAACGGTTGGGCACAGGGTATGGGCTGGCCGCCCTGCGGTCGCACCATGGTGCACTGGTGGTCACAGAAAGAGCGCGGCGAAGTGGTTGCGGTCTGGAACGTGGCACACAACGTGGGTGGCGGCATGATTGGCCCGCTGTTTATCCTCGGGATGGGCTGGTTCAACGACTGGCGCAGCGCTTTCTATGTGCCTGCGGCAGCGGCGGCCGCCATCGCGGTGATCGCCTTCTTCGTGATGCGTGATACCCCGCAATCGGTCGGTCTGCCTCCCATCGAGGAGTACAAGAACGACTATCCGAAGGATTACAACGAGAGCCACGAGCAGGAGTTTTCCGCCAAGGAGATCTTCGTCAAGTACGTGCTGCACAACAAACTGCTGTGGTACATCGCGATCGCCAACGCTTTCGTTTACCTCATTCGTTACGGTGTGCTGGACTGGGCGCCAACCTACCTGAAAGAGGCCAAGCACTTCACCGTCGACAACTCCTCCTGGGCTTACTTCCTCTACGAGTGGGCCGGTATTCCGGGCACCCTGCTGTGTGGCTGGATCTCTGACAAGATGTTCCAGGGCCGCCGTGCACCGGCCGGTATCCTGTTCATGGTGCTGGTGACCCTGGCTGTGCTGGTTTACTGGTTCAACCCGGCCGGCAACCCGACCATCGACATGATGGCGCTGGTGGCTATCGGCTTCCTGATCTACGGCCCTGTCATGCTGATCGGTCTCTATGCTCTTGAGCTGGCACCGAAGAAAGCAGCCGGTACTGCGGCAGGTTTCACCGGTCTGTTCGGTTATCTGGGCGGCGCCGTGGCAGCCAACGCCATGTTGGGCTACACCGTTGACCACTTCGGTTGGGATGGCGGCTTCATGGTGCTGACCGTCTCCTGCGTGCTCTCCATCATTCTGCTGGCGATGACCCTCAAGCACGAGAACATTGCCGTTGCGGCCAAGAAAGCGGCTGCCCATAAGGCATAAAACGTGATCCTCAGCTTATTGATCCCAAAGGGGATCAGGTAAACTGCCAAAAGGCCCCGCATCTGCCGGGGCCTTTTTTTGTCTCATCATCGGAGTGCAAGCGTGAAGCAAACCCAACGACATCTGGAGATCCTGGACGTCCTGACGCGGCAGGGATTTGTCTCGACCGACGATCTGGTGACCCACTTTGACGTCAGCCCCCAGACCATTCGCCGGGATCTGAACGATCTCGCCGAACAGAACAAGATCCGGCGCCATCATGGCGGTGCCTCCCTGCATTCGAGTACCGTCAATACCGCCTACAGCGCCCGTAAAGTGATGCAACTCAAGGAGAAAGAGCGCATCGCCCGCGAGGTTGCGGCCAATATTCCCGACGGCTAATCGCTCTTTATCGACATAGGTACCACCACCGAGGCGATCGCCCGCGCCCTGCTCGATCACCGCGAGCTGCGCATCGTCACCAACAACCTCAACGTGGCCAGCATTTTGACGGCCAAGGATGACTTCACCGTCATCATTGCCGGCGGCGAGATCCGCAACCGCGATGGCGGCATCGTGGGGGAGGCGACCCGCGACTTCATCGGTCAGTTTCGCATGGACTATGGCGTTATCGGGATTTCGGGGATCGACAACGACGGCTCCCTGCTCGATTTCGACTATCACGAGGTGAAGATCGCCCAGGCCATCATCGCCCACTCCCGTCAGGTCTTTCTGGCCGCCGACCACACCAAGTTCGGTCGCAATGCCATGGTCAATCTGGGCAATCTCAGCCAGATCCACGCCCTCTTTACCGATCAGGAGCCACCGGAAAAGCTGGCGCGATTGATGGCGCAACACCAGATCGCCTGCCACATCTGCTGACGGCGAAACACGCCAAGGCTGTGCCGGTCGCCCGTCAGGGCGGCCTCCTTTCTCTTTCTCTCCCCCATCCCTGCACCCATCTCACCCCTTTATAGGTATTGCCAAAACCACTATTCAATCTGGTTTTTTTGGCTATCAACCCGCCGATGTTGGCCCGACGCCATTTGCTCCGCTGACCTGTCCCCTTTGCCACCTCTGGCGGGCTGTGGCGATCACACTTTCATCATAAAATGTTCGTTTGTTGTATTTTCATGTTCTAAAATGAGCGAAATCAAACATTGCTGTTATGGCAATCATAAAAATGAAAGTAGGTGAACATGAGCGAACATTATGATCTGGTCGTCGTCGGTGGCGGCATCAACGGGGTCGGCATCGCAGCCGATGCGGCAGGACGGGGCCTGAAGGTTGCCCTGTTTGAGGCGCAAGATCTCGCCTCTGCCACCTCGTCCAACTCCAGCAAGCTGATCCACGGCGGTTTGCGCTATCTCGAGCATTACGAATTCCGGCTGGTGAAAGAGGCATTGGCGGAGCGGGAGGTGCTGCTCGGTATGGCGCCTCACATCGCCCGTCCCATGCGTTTTCGCCTGCCGCACCGCCCGCACCTGCGTCCGGCCTGGATGATCCGCGCCGGTCTGTTCCTCTATGACAATCTGGCCAAGCGCGACAAGCTAAAGGGGAGCTGTGGCGTGCGCTTCCTGCCGCAAGATGGCTTGAGCGCGGGGATCAACAAGGGGTTTGAATATTCCGATGCTTGGGTCGACGACGCCCGGTTGGTGGTGCTCAACGCCATGATGGCCCGTGACAAGGGGGCCGACGTGCAGACCCGCACCCGCTGCATCAAGGCGGTGCGCGGTTCCAAACACTGGACGCTCACTTTGGAGCGGGAAGGGGGCGAGCAGTTCACCGTCACCTGTCGTGGTCTGGTCAATGCGGCGGGCCCCTGGGTCAAGACCTTCTACGACGAGAGCCTGCACGAGAAATCCCCCCGCGGCATTCGCCTTATTAAAGGCAGCCACATGATAGTGCCGCGCATCCATGAGCGCGAAGAGGCCTATATCCTGCAAAACGAAGACAACCGCATCGTCTTCGTCATCCCTTATCAGCAGGACTACTCGCTCATCGGCACCACCGATGTGGAGCACCACGGCAGCCCGCGGGAAGCGAAGATCAGCGAGGCCGAAATTACCTACCTGTGCAAGGTGGTCAACGCCCACTTCACTCGCCAGATTGCGCCGAAAGATGTGATCTGGACTTACGCCGGGGTGCGCCCGCTCTGTGATGACGAGTCAGACTCGCCGCAGGCGGTGACCCGCGACTACACCCTCGAGCTCTCTGGCGAATCGGATGGTGCGCCGCTCTTGTCGGTGTTTGGCGGCAAGCTCACTACCTATCGCAAGCTGGCGCAGGCTGCCTGCAACAAGCTCAAGCCCTGGTTCAGCCAGATGGGGGATGACTGGACTGCGACCAGCCGGCTGCCAGGTGGCGAGTTTGACTGCTCGGTGCGCGAGCTGGCCCGCGCCTTTGCGCTGGAGTTTGACTGGCTCGATGATCGCAGCGCCCTGCGCATTGCCGAAGCTTATGGCGCCCATGCCCGTCTCTGGCTGAAAGAGGATCGCGGCATTCACTTCGGTGGTGGCCTGTACGAGTCGGAAGTGCGCTATCTCATCGAACGGGAGTGGGCCTGTTCACTGGACGATATCCTCTGGCGCCGCAGCAAGCTGGGGCTGCGCTTGAACGAGTCAGAGCAGCAGATGCTGCAGATCTGGCTCGACCAATACCATCAGGCTCTGCGCAAGGCGAGCTGATGAGTGACGGTGGGCAGTGCGCTGCTGCCCACCGCTTTCCACCGTAAATATGAAACAAACCTCTGATAGAACAATTACCTACACACAATAATAAAAGAGCATCACATATGAAAAAACTCGCCGTTTCCCTCATCGCCTTGAGCCTTGGGGCATCCCTCTCATTACCCGTGTTGGCTGCCGATGAAGGCAAGGTGGTGATCGCCCACCGTGGCGCTTCCGGCTACCTGCCCGAGCATACCCTGGAGTCCAAGGCGCTGGCCTATGGCATGGGGGCCGACTATCTGGAACAGGATCTGGTGATGACCAAGGATGACCAGCTGGTGGTGATGCACGATCACTTCCTCGATGGCATCACCGATGTGGCGGCGCGCTTCCCCGGCCGTGCCCGTCCGGACGGCCGTTATTATGTGGTGGATTTCACCCTGGACGAGGTGCGCTCCCTGCGCATGACCGAGCCGTTCCAGCTGGTGGATGGCAAGCAGGTGCCGGTCTATCCTGCCCGCTTCCCGCTCTGGAAGTCAGACTTCAAGATCCACACCTTCCAGGAGGAGATCGAGATGATCCAGGGGCTCAACAAGAGCACCGGTAAGAACATCGGCATCTACCCGGAGATCAAGGCGCCCTGGCTGTTCCGTCACGAAGGCAAGGATATCTCCAAAGCAGTGCTGAAGGTGCTCAAGGAGTACGGCTACACCGGGAAGGATGACAAGGTCTATCTGCAGTGCTTCGATGCCGATGAACTCAAGCGCATCAACAGCGAACTGATGCCCGCCATGGGTATGGATCTGAAACTGGTGCAGCTGATGGCCGAGACCGACTGGAACGAGACCATGGTCTACGACGCCAAGGGCAAGGCTACCCCCTACAACTATGACTGGATGTTCAAGCCGGGGGCGATGAAAACCATCGCCAGCTATGCCGAAGGGATTGGCCCGTGGAAACCGATGATCGTCACCGAGCCGGGCACTTTGGGCAAGCCGGTCTTCACCGGCATGGTAAAAGAAGCCCACGCGGCGGGCCTGAAAGTTCACCCCTATACCTTCCGTCAGGATGAGGGGCAGATCCCGGCCTATGCCAAGGACTTCACCGATCTCCTTAATATTTTCCTCTATCAGGCCGATGTGGATGGGGTGTTCAGCGACTTCCCCGACAAGGCGGTGGCCGTCATCAAGGCCCATCAAGAGGCGGCCAAATAGCACTCTGGCGCCATTTGAATGCAAAGCGAGGCTAATTGGCCTCGCTTTTTGTTTCAGGTTCCCGTAACGGGAGTGTGCGCCCTGTCAGAAAATAGCCAGATCACGTCATGGTGTGCCGGATCTGCATCATTTTACGCAGTTTTTACGTAGCAGATCGCTGGCATGAAATCGGCAGAGCGGTTAGTCTAGCGGCGTTGAACCAACCCCATGAGGTACAGATGAAAACCGTATTGCGTTTTAGCCTGCTGGGCGCCTTGTTGCTGGGTGGCCATGCCTTCGCCGCCGAGCCGAAAAAATTTGATATCAGCATGTTCCCAGCCGCTGACGTGAATCAGGAACGTGTGGTGATCCGCCTGCCTGAAGTCGAGAAAGAAGCCGACATGATGGTCGAGCTGCAGGTCGGCAAAAAGATGATGGTTGATTGCAACGTACCGCGTTTTGCAGGCAACCTGGAACAGCACAGCGTCAAAGGCTGGGGCTACAACTACCTGAAACTGGGCAAGGTTTCCGACCCCATCAGCACCCTGATGATGTGCCCGGATAACCAGCAGAAAGAGACCTTCGTCCAGATCTACGGTCAGGGCTTCTTCGTGAACTACAACTCAAAACTGCCGTTCGTGATCTACGTGCCGCAGGAGTATGAAGTGCGCTACCGTCTGTGGCGTGCAGACAACCTGGCCCAACCGGCCATGATTGAGTAAGCATGTTTGAACCAAAGGTTCAGCTGGTTCACCTGATGTGACAAATAAAGCGCCGTATGGCGCTTTATTTTTGCCTGCACAGTCCAAAAAGTGACGTGCAAATTGGCTGCACGTTTACATAAGTTTATTATTTATCAACGTTTTTTGTGTGTTATGCCACAAAATCAGCGTCAGCGATGGGGCAAAGTGACTTCGATAAAAGATATTTATTAACATAGTGAGAAAATTGATTTTGCACTCGGCGATGGCCTGATGATACTTGCCCGCAAAGGTCAAACTAACCAGAAAAAAGAGCACTATGAGCTTCGAATCAGACAAGCGTTTCAACGACTTCAAACATTTTCCCCGTGGCCTGCGTCGCAGTGGTGAATTCACTGTGGCCGAAGCGGACAGTCTGGAAAAGTATGGTACCGCTATGCTGGCACTCTACCAGGGCAACCTTGCACCCCGTGACGATGTCGAGTCCGCCTTCGTCGAGCAGGTCAAATCCGGCGCAGCCGGTACCAACCCCCATGCCAAGGTGTGGTTCAAATACCTCAAGGTGATCGGTCCCAAGCGCGTTCATCGCCTCTGCACCGTCGTTGGCGGCGCCAGCGAAGAGAGCAGCGGTGGCGGCAGCTTTGATGTCGGTGGTGGCAGCGGTGGTGGCAGTGACGAGTCCATCGATTAATGGATACCGAGCTGCTTCGGACCTTTATCGAGGTGAGCAAGACCCGGCATTTTGGCCGGGCTGCTGAAAATCTCTACCTGACCCAGTCGGCGGTGAGTTTCCGGATCCGCCAGCTCGAGCAGCAACTGGGTGTCAGTCTGTTTGCACGTCATCGCAACAACATCCGCCTGACCGCCTCCGGTGAGCGTCTGCTGCCCTACGCAGACGCTATCTTGCACACCCTTGGTCGTGCCAAGCAGGATGTGGCGCTCTCGCCAGGATTCAGCCAGCAGTTGGCCATCGGCGCGCCCGCGGTGTTTTGGGAGCTCGATTTCAACGACTGGCTCAATCACATCTATGCATTGGCGCCCGGTTTGGCGGTGCGGCTGGAAACAGCCTCCCGCGAGCACCTCTGCCGCCAGTTGCTGGAGCGCTCCCTCGATCTGGCCCTGCTCTCCGAGCCCACCAAGATCGACGAGATTGCCCTGCATCCCATCGGTGAGCTGGTGTTCGAGCTGGTGAGTCGGGATCCGGCCGCCAATGCCGACAACCTGATGCAGATGCCGCACATCCACCTCGACTGGGGCACCAGCTTCGAGCCGCAACCCAGCCGCTTGCAGAGCCTGCAAAAGACCCCGGTGCTGCACTCCAGCTCCGCTAGCATGGCGTTGCAGTTCGTGCTGGCCAACGGTGGTGCGGCCTACCTGCCACGGCGCATGGTCAGCCCCTTCCTCGAGAAGGGGGCGCTCCATCTGGTGGAGGGGGGCCAGCCGCTGAGCCGTCCGCTCTATCTTGCATATCTGGAGAAATCCGATCGCCGTGAGCTGATCGATCAGCTGTTGACCCTGCCACTGGGTTGGCACGACGCCGAACTGCGCCTCAACGTCGAATAAGCGTCGAGTGTTATCCAAGAAAGAGCCCACCCCACTGTGGGCTCTTCTGTTTGGAGCAGATTGCAGGGAGCGAGGTCACGTAATTGGCGCGGGAGGCTTGGCGTCATCGGCCTGTAACGGTACCTTTTCAGGCTGTTTATCCGATTGAGCACTGACAGGGATGGATTGTAATTGATCGACTTTAGTCACCCCGAATGGCGGGCGCTGGCGCAGCAGTTGCTGAGCCACTCACCTGTGGTGATCCGTGGCCGTCAGTGGCAACCGCTGGTGGGCCTGCTCAAGGATAACCAGCTGCTGCTTGCCCACGGCAACCACAGCTATGAGCTCACCCCGGCCGGGCGGCGCTATCTCACCCGCGAGCTGATGCTGGCCGAGATCGCCACCGCTCCCCCCGAGCCCGAGGAGTGGTTGCATGCTCAGGGCTGGCAATTGGGGGAGCAGGTCAACGAACGGGTGCTGGCGGCGCTCTATCGCAAGAGCGAAGTGAACTTCACCCCCAACGAGCAGATCGATTTCGAGGACAAGGGGATCCGGCTCTGTGCCGATCAGCTGTTGCGCTTGCGCGCCGCCCAGCCGTTCAGCCTCTTTTTCAGCGGCGGCACCCTGATCGACGCAGCCCCCTGGTTGCAGGCGCTGGGGGAGGTGGCGCTGCCCGAGCGCACCCTGGCGGGTCTTGGCAAGATCCTGTGGGGGGAGGGGAGCATCGAGCGGGTGATCACCACAGACAGCGTCGGCGCCTTTGCCGAGCTGCCTCTTGAACCCGGCACCTTGCTGGTGTGGGCACCCCCATCGGCTCCCCTTGCCTTGCAGCAGGTGGTGGCCGCCTTGCCCCCCAATGTGCTGTGGAGTCATCTCACCGCCCTCGACCCTGCCGGGGTGGATCGGCTGCAGGCACTGGCCCAGCGCTTGGGTCGTCCGGCCAGCTGGTGGCTGCCTCGTGATCTGGCCCCCATCCTCAGCGCGTATGCCCAACCTTTGACTGAAGCTCGGCCCTGGGAACCGAGCCGGATCCCCAAGCCATTGTTAGCAGTTTGTAGCGGTTTGGTTGAGTCAAATGGTGGCTTGTCGGCCGAGGTGTGTGCGCTGGCGCCAGCGTGGCATGCCGTTGGTTGAAATTGGCCTGAAAGCGAGCCAAAAAGCGGTTTTCCCCCATTGAACGCGGTGATATAAAGAGTTGACGAAGCGCTCGCCAGATGAGCGCTTTTGTTTATCAAGCCGCTTTGCCACCCAACGAACTCAACGGAATACAGGGAATACCATGTTTGAAAAGGTTGTTGCCGCCCCAGCGGATCCGATCCTGGGCCTGACCGAAGCCTTCCGCGCTGACTCTCGCAGCCACAAGATCAATCTGGGCGTAGGGATCTACAAGGACGAGTCCGGTGCCACCCCCATTCTTCACTGCGTCAAGAAAGCCGAGCAGAAGCTGCTGACCGACGAGAAGACCAAGAACTACCTCGGTATTGAAGGCAATATCGAATATGGCCGCATCGTACAGCAACTGCTGTTCGGGCAGCACTCTGCGCTGGTTGCCAGTGGCCGCGCCAAGACCGCGCAAGCGCCGGGCGGTACCGGGGCCCTGCGTATCGCGGCCGAATTCGTGGTGCGCAACGGTCTGGCCAAGACAATCTGGATCTCCGATCCCACCTGGGCCAACCACGTCAGCGTGTTCCAGGCCGCGGGCCTGACCGTCAAGTGGTACAAGTACTACGACGCCGCCGCCAAGGAGCTCGACTTTGCCGCCATGCAGGCCTCGCTGGCCGAAGTGCAGCCGGGTGAGCTGGTGCTGCTGCACGGCTGCTGCCACAACCCGACCGGTATCGACCCCACTAGCGATCAGTGGCGCGCGCTGGCCAAGCAGAGTGCTGCTGCCGGCTGGTTGCCGCTGTTTGACTTCGCCTATCAGGGTTTTGCCCGTGGTATCGAAGAGGATGCCGAAGGTCTGCGCATATTCGCCGAGTGCCATGACGAGCTGCTGGTGGCGAGCTCTTTCTCCAAGAACTTCGGCCTCTATAACGAGCGGGTCGGCGCCTTCACGCTGGTCAGCGCGACCAAGGAGATCGCCGATGTGGCCTTCACTCAGGTCAAGACCGTGATCCGTGCCAACTACTCCAACCCGCCGTCACACGGCGCCGCTGTGGTCACCGCCGTGGTGAGCGATCCGGCTCTCTATGCCGAGTGGGTCGAAGAAGTGGCTGCCATGCGGGTACGGATTCGCGAGATGCGCGAGCTGCTGGTAGAGAAGCTGGCTGCCCTCGGCGTGAGCCAGGATTTCAGCTTTATCCGCGAGCAGAACGGCATGTTCTCCTTCTCCGGTCTCACCAAGGATCAGGTGGAGCGCCTCAAGAGCGAATTTGCCATCTATATCGTCGGCTCAGGCCGGATCAGCGTAGCCGGTATTACCCGCGCCAATATCGATCCTCTGTGCGAGGCGATCGCCAAGGTGCTGTAATCGCATCGCCTTGTGCTCTGGCACTATGCCATGAAAAAGCCCGTCACCTGGTGACGGGCTTTTTTGATCGCCAACGGCTGATCGTCAAACAATGGGAAGGGGGACTCACTGGTGGCGGGCACCTTGCCACAGTTTGCGCAGTTGCAACAGCAGCGCGGTCAGGGCGCCGCCGCTCAGGGCGGTGAGTACCGCCAGCAGCAGGCTGCCGAGCAGGAATGGGGGAACAAGAGTTGCCGCCTCCTGCTCCAGCCAGTGGAGGGTCCAGCTGAGGTGGAAAGGCTCCGGTGTCTGGTGCAGTACCAGACAACCGGTGCGATAGGCGTAGAGGTACATGAACGGCAGGGTCAGCGGATTGTTGAACCAGACCGCCAGCAGCGCCAGTGGCAGGTTGAGGCTGAATGCCAGCGCCAGACCGACTGCGATGAGCGAGTGCATCGGGATGGGGAACCAGCAGGCGAAGATCCCGGCCGCTACGGCGCCGCTCAGGGCGCGGGTGCCCCCTTGCCAGAGGGCGGGGGCAAGCAGCCGTTCACCAAACAGGGCAAACCACTTCTGCTGGCGCAGGGTGTCGGGATCTAGCTTGAAGCGGGCAAACCAGCGACTCAGCATGGGCGGGCCATCTTGCGTTTTTGCCACTGGCGCACCGTGCTGATCCGCCAGAAGGTGCGGATCAGGGTGTAGCCGATAAGGGAACTGAGCAGGGCCAGGATCAGCGAGCCCAGCAACAGCGGCGGTGCCACTGTGCCCAGTACCGAGACCAGCCAGTCCCAGGTGAATTCAATCTCTATCTGCTGCGCTGAATGTCCCATGAGCTGGCAACCCACCAGATAGGCGCCATAGAGCAGGGGCGGCATGGTAAAGGGGTTGGAGAGCCAGACCAGCGCCACCGAGAGCGGCAGATTGACCCGGCACAGGATGGCGCCACCGGCGGCCAGCAGCATCTGGCAGGGGAGCGGCACCCAGGCCATGAAGAGGCCCACCGCAAATGCCCCTGCGGCCGAGCGGCGGTTGAGGTGCCAGAGGTTGGCATCGAGCAGCAGTTTGCCGAACAGCCGCAGGTGCTTGTGTTCTTTCAGGGTTTGCTGATCGGGCATCCAGCGTTTAATGAGTCGTTTGGGCATATTGAAACCTTGCTAAATACTTGCTCCATGGATCTGCGTCTGTTGTCGTTTGCCCTGGGGGCAAGCTCCTCACTGCTCTGGCCATGGTTACCTTCACTCGCATGGGGGGGCCTGTTGCTGTCCCTGCTGATCCCCCTTGCATATTGCCGTGCCTGGCGGTGGCTGTTTCTTCTGCTCGGCATCCTCTGGATGCAGGCCAATCTTGCCTATCGGCTGGCCTGGCTGGAGCGGTTGGGCGATCAGACGAGCCACATGATAACCGCACAGCTGCAAAGTGCAGAGCCCGAGGGGGATAAATTTGTCCGGCTGCTGCTGCGGGTGAGCACCCTCGACGAGCAACCGGTGACACCTGAGCCCCTGATCCGGGTCAATGCCTATCAGGCATTACCCGCCATGACAGTGGGCAGCCGGATCACCCTGGTGACCTCGTTGAAACCGGCTCACGGTCTGGCCAACGAGGCGGGGCTGGATGGGCGGCGTCTGCTGCTGGGCAAGGGGGTCACCGCCACCGGCAATTTGCGTCGGGTGATAGATATTCAACAGGCACCTGTGGGGTGGCGCGAACGCTGGTTGGGCGCGGCGACCGAGAGTTGGCGCACTCTTGGCCATGCTCCCTTGCTGGCGGCGCTCACTTTTGGCGAGCAGAGTGGCATCACGGATGCCCAGTGGGAGCTGTTTCGCGGTAGCGGCCTGACTCACATCATCGCCATTTCTGGGCAGCACATTGCGCTGGTGGCGGTGCTCGGGTGGTGGCTGGGCAGGTTGTTTGGCCTGCGTGGCGCCATCATCACCTCCCTGCTGTTTGCCGCCGTCTACAGCGCGTTGGCCGGGTTTGCTGTGGCCACCGAACGGGCTCTGATCATGGTGCTGGTGTGGAGTGTATTGCGCTGGAGCCGGCGAGAGTGGCCGGCCTGGCGCATCTGGCTGTGGGCCTTTGTGGTATTGACCCTCTGGGATCCCTTCGCCCTCTATTCGGCCGGCTTCTGGCTCTCGTTTCTGGCGGTGGCCATCTTGCTGCTGGTGGGATATGTCCACGACAAGCCGGGGCTCTGGCAGATCCAGCTCTGGCTGCTACTCGGTCTGCTGCCGCTGCAACTGGCGTTGTTCGAGGGGATAGCGCCCCTTGCCATGGTGATCAACCTGTTGGCTGTGCCGCTCTTTTGTATCGCCATCATCCCGCTGGCCCTGATCGGTGTGCTGCTGGCGCCGCTATCCACCTCGCTTGCCTATGTCCTGTTCTGGCTGGCGGATCTGGGGCTCGGGTGGGTGCTGACGATTCTGACCTGGCTGGCCGATCAACTGCAACTGTGGTGGTCACTGCCCGGCTGGTGGCTGCCGCTCTGCACCCTGCTGTTGCTGCTCGGGGTCGCCGCGCAGTGGCGCCCGGCACGCTGGCTCTGGCTGCCGGGGATGTGTGCGCTGTTGCTCACGCTCTGGCCAACGCCTGCCCGCTGGCAACTGCGGGTGCTGGACGTGGGGCAGGGGCTGGCGGTGCTGATCAGCAAGGGGGAGCGAGCCATCCTCTATGACACCGGTGATCGCTATCCCGGAGGCTACAACATGGCGGACGCTGTGATCCTGCCTCAGCTAAGCCATCTGGGGATCCGGGTCATCGATCGCCTCATCATCAGCCACAAGGATCGGGACCATGCCGGCAATCGCAAGCGACTGCTCAGCGCCATGCCGGTGCGCTACGAGCTCTCCTCTTACCCTTTTAGTGAGAGAACGACGCTCTGCCAGCGTGGGCAACAGTGGCGTTGGCAGGGGCTCTCGTTTGCAGTGCTCTGGCCAGAACATCCCGGTGGCGGGCGCAATAACGATGGCTGCGTGGTGCGCATCAGCGATGGGCAGCGCAGCATATTGCTGAGTGCCGATATCGAACGGCAGGCAGAGCTGAGACTGGTGGCGCTGGAGGGGGAGGGGTTGGCCAGCACCTTGCTGGTGAGCCCCCATCATGGCAGTCGCACCTCCTCCACGCCCCCGTTTGTCGCGGCGGTGGTGGCAAAGGAGGTGATCCACAGCGCCGGTTTTATGAATCAGTGGGGCTTTCCCCGTCCCGATGTAGTGGCCCGCTATCGGGATGCCCGCCAGTGGATCACCGGTCAGCAAGGGGCGATGCTGGTCGAACCCACCGCAGCGGGCTTGAGCGTCACCGCCGAGCGAGATCTGGGGCCCTGGTACCGGCGCAGTGGTGAGTGGTGGCGACCGCGAGTGTGGTTTGAGCAATAATCCGCCATTTCTGCCGTGGAGGAATGCGATATAGGTGGCGGCGCTTGGTGTAAGCCTGCGCTTTGGCTAGAATAGCCCGTCATTTCCATTACTAACGGCTATTCATGCAACAAGAAACCTCACAAGAGAGCTGGCCAGTATTCAAACGCCTGCTCGGTTATGTCCGTGATCGCAAGCTGGGCCTGGTCGGTGGCATCATCGGGATGCTGGGCTATGCCGCCGTGGATACCACCTTTGTCTACTCCATCAAGCCGCTGATCGATCAGGGCATCAATGGCAACGACAGCACCGTTTTGAAATGGATGCCTTTCTTCGTCCTCGGCATCGTGGCCCTGCGCGGTGTCGCCAACTTTCTCTCCAACTACTGCATGGCCTGGGTTGGCAACCACGTCGTGATGCGTCTGCAACAGCAGGTGTTCAATCACATGGTGGCGATGCCGATGAGCTTCTTTGACCGTCAGAACACCGGTCATCTGCTCTCCAAGGTGACCTATGACGCCAGTCAGGTATCCTCGGCGGCGAGCACCACGCTGGTGACCCTGGTGCGGGAAGGGGCGACCGTGGTCGGCCTGCTCGGCCTGATGTTCTGGCACTCCTGGCAGCTGTCGGTGATCTTTTTGGTGGTTGGCCCGCTGGTGGGGGTCATCATCGGCCTTATCAGCCGTCGTTTCCGCCAGATCAGCCGTCACATCCAGCAGGCGGTAGGGGATATCACCACCTCCACCGAGCAGATGCTCAAAGGGCACAAAGAGGTGCTGATGTTTGGTGGCCAGAAGGTGGAAGAGAAACGCTTCTTCCAGGTCAGCAACAACATGCGCCAGCAAACCATGAAGATGGTCGCCGCCGATGCCATCGGCAGTCCTGTGGTGCAGATGGTGGCCTCCATCGCGCTGGCTGCCTTCCTCTATGTAGCCACCATCGACAGTGTGCGCAGCGAGCTGACTGCCGGTACGTTTACCGTCATGATCACCTCCATGATGATGCTGCTCAAGCCGCTGAAAAGCCTGACCGACGTCAACAACCAGTTCCAGCGCGCCATCACCGCCTGCCATAGCCTGTTTGGCCTGCTCGACAGCGAGCCGGAGCAGGATATCGGCACCCGCACTCTGGAGCGTGCTCGCGGCGAGATCGAGTTTCGCAACGTCACCTTCACCTACCCGACCAAGGACACCCCGGCGCTGCACAACGTCAGCTTCAAGGTGGAGGCGGGTAAATCGGTGGCGCTGGTGGGCCGTTCCGGCTCTGGCAAGAGTACCATTGCCAGCCTGTTGACCCGCTTCTACGACATCGATCAGGGCGAGATCCTGCTGGACGGCATCAACATCCGCGAATACAAGTTGAGCGAGCTGCGCAAGCAGTACGCGCTGGTCTCCCAGCATGTTCACCTGTTCAATGACTCGGTGGCCAACAACATCGCCTACGCCGCAGAAGACAAATACAGCCGCGACCAGATCGTGCAGGCCGCCCGTATCGCTCACGCCGACGAGTTCGTCAGCAAGATGAGCAACGGGTATGACACTGTGGTTGGCGAGAACGGTGCATCCCTCTCCGGTGGTCAGCGCCAGCGTGTGGCCATCGCCCGCGCTTTGCTGCGCGATGCGCCGGTTCTGCTGCTGGATGAGGCCACTTCGGCCCTCGATACCGAATCCGAGCGCCACATTCAGGCGGCTATCGATGAGCTTTGCAAGGCGCGTACCTCGCTGGTGATCGCCCATCGTCTCTCCACCATCGAGAAGGCGGACGAGATCCTGGTGATCGACGAAGGTCATATCGTCGAGCGCGGTAACCACGAAGCATTGATGGAGCAGCGTGGCACCTATGCCCAGCTGCGAGCCATTCAGTTTGGCAACGCGGGAAGCAAGGCCTGATGCTGGAACGGCTCTGGTATCGCAAAAGTGGCTGGCGCTGGTTGCTGGCCCCCTTTGCCCTGCTGTTTGCCATCATCAGCGGCACCCGCCGCTACGCCTATCGTCACGGCTGGCGCAAGGGGTATCGCGCCTCCTTGCCGGTGATCGTGGTGGGCAATATTTCGGTGGGGGGCAACGGCAAGACGCCGGTGGTGGTCTGGCTGGTGGAGCAGTTGCAAGCCCGCGGCTATCGCCCCGGGGTGGTGAGCCGTGGTTATGGTGGCAAGGCGCCCCATTACCCCTATCGTCTGGATGAAACCAGCACCACGGCGCTGGCGGGGGATTAGCCGGTGCTGATTGCCCGGCGCTGCGGCTGCCCCGTGGTGGTTGCTCCGAAACGTGCCGACGCGGTACGACTGCTGGAGCAGAGCGGTGAGGTGGATATCATCATCACCGACGATGGTCTGCAGCACTATGCGCTGGCCCGCGACATCGAGTTGGTGGTGGTAGATGGGATGCGCCGTTTCGGCAACGCCTGCTTGCTGCCGATGGGGCCGCTGCGCGAGCCGGTCACTCGCCTCAAACGGGTGGACGCCATCATCTGCAACGGCGGCGAGCCGGGCAAGGGGGAGTACCCCATGCAACTGGTCGCCGATGCGCCGCGTCGGGTATGCGACGATGCCCCGCTGGCTGCCCCCTTGTCGGGGCCGGTCGATGCGCTGGCGGGGATCGGTCATCCTCCCCGCTTCTTTGCCACCCTGGAAGGGCTCGGCTACCCGCTGGATCAGCAGGCCGCCTACGGCGATCATCACCCCTTCGATCGGGATGAGCTGGTTGGCCGCTTTGCCAGCAAGCCGCTGCTGATGACCGAGAAGGATGCGGTCAAGTGTCGTCCGTTTGCCCTCGCAAACTGGTGGTATCTGCCGGTCAGCGCCGAGTTGCCCGCTTCCCTGCTCGATGCCCTGCTGCACAAGCTGGGGGTGAAGGCAAAGGGCGCGACCAGGGCGCAAGATTAATCTCTCTTGCCTGAGCGGGGGAGAAGTGGACCAATAGCGGTCCCGTATGGAATATCTGGTTGCTCGACATCCATCGCTGGCGTGATGAAGCCGCCAGCGCGACATCGTGAAGGAGTATCGTTTTGGCTTTGGACATCAAGTTGCTCGACATCATCGCCTGCCCGGTCTGCAAGGGTAAGCTGCATTACAACAAAGCAGTTCATGAGTTGGTCTGCCGCTTCGACAAGCTGGCCTATCCGCTGGAAGAGGGGATCCCGGTACTACTGGAGAACCGTGCCCGTCCGCTCAACAGCGATGAGCTGCCGTCATGAGTTTCGTCGTCGTCATTCCGGCCCGCTATGCGTCAACCCGTCTGCCGGGCAAGCCGCTGGCGGATATCCATGGCAAGCCCATGGTGCAGCACGTGGTGGAGAAAGCCCTGCAATCGGGTGCCGATCGGGTGATCGTCGCCACCGATGACGAGCGGGTGCAGCAGGCACTGCTGAGCACCGACGTCGAGGTGTGCATGACCTCACCGGATCACCAGTCCGGCACTGAGCGTCTGGCCGAGGTGTGCCGTCACTACGGTTTTGCTACCGATACCATCATCGTCAATGTGCAGGGGGATGAGCCGCTCATTCCGCCCGCCATTATTCGTCAGGTGGCGGACAATCTGGCCGCCGCTACGGCGCCGATGGCGACCCTGTCGGTGCCGATCAAGGATGCCGAAGAGGCGTTCAATCCGAACGCAGTGAAAGTGGTGACTGATAAGGATGGCTACGCCCTCTACTTCAGTCGCGCCAGCATTCCCTGGGATCGGGATCGCTTTGCTGCCAGTGACCGCATTTCTGGGAGCCACGAACAGATTGGTGACCACTACCAGCGTCATATCGGTATCTATGCCTATCGCGCCGGCTTTATCCAGCGTTACGTAGACTGGGCACCGAGCGTGCTGGAGCAGGTCGAGGCGCTGGAGCAGCTGCGGGTGCTCTGGTACGGGGAGAAGATCCACGTCGCCCAGGCGCTCGAAGCGCCGCCGGTCGGGGTGGATACCCAGGCCGATCTGGAGAAGGTGCGCACCTTTTTGGCCAAGTGATGGCCACAGCACTAACGTCATGAAAAACGGTGTCGCAAGGCACCGTTTTTTGTTTTGAAAATTTATATAATTATTTGATTTTAAACGCTAAACATGGGTTTTCTCAAACTTTTGGCGTGCATGGTTTGCCAAAGCGACGAGTTTGGTTATGATGCAAGACGCCCTGTTAACCCTAACCGGGCGGCTAAAACGAGATAAAACGGGGTGTTTGGGTGATAAATGTATTCCTGGTCGATGATCATGAGCTGGTGCGTACAGGGATAAGACGCATTCTTGAAGATGTGCGCGGGATCAAGGTGGTGGGTGAAGCACAGAGCGGCGAGACCGCAGTTACATTCTGTCGCCAACACCATCCGGACGTGATCCTGATGGACATGAACATGCCGGGTATTGGTGGTCTGGAAGCGACCCGCAAAATTCTGCGGATCCGCCCCGATGTGCGCATCATAGTGCTGACCATTCATTCAGAAAATCCGTTCCCCACCAAGGTGATGCAGGCCGGCGCCGCCGGTTACCTGACCAAGGGGGCTGCCCCTGACGAGATGATCCAGGCGATCCGGTTGGTGCACTCCGGTCAGCGCTACATCTCCCCGGAGATTGCCCAGCAGATGGCCCTCAGCCAGTTTGCCTCCGCTGACGAGAATCCCTTCAAGTCCCTCTCCGAGCGCGAGCTGCAGATCATGATGATGATCACCAAGGGGCAGAAGGTGACTGATATCTCCGAGCAGCTCAACCTGAGCCCGAAGACGGTCAACAGCTACCGCTATCGTCTGTTCAGCAAGCTGGGGATCAACGGTGACGTGGAACTGACCCATCTGGCCATTCGCTATGGCATGCTGGATGCCGATACCCTCTAATCGGGTGGCGTGTGGTCACAAAGGCGGCGCGTGCCGCCTTTTTGCTTTTCTGCCCTTTTGCTTTTCAGGCGGCGGGGGCAGTATGCTCTGCCCGTCAATTTTTGCCTTTGTGTGAGCCGAGTAGCTGATGACCCTCTCTCCCGAACCTCTCTTCGACAGCAAGGCGTTTCTGAGCGCCGTCACCCATCAGAGCGGCGTTTACCGCATGTATGACAGCGGTGGCACCGTGATCTATGTGGGCAAGGCCAAGGATCTGAAAAAGCGGCTCGCCTCCTACTTTCGCACCAACGTCGACAGCATCAAGACCCGCACCCTGGTGCGCCAGATCGCCGATATCCAGGTCACCGTCACCCACACCGAGACCGAGGCGCTGATCCTCGAGCACAATCTCATCAAGCAGTACCAACCCCGTTACAACGTGCTGCTGCGGGATGACAAATCCTACCCCTGGATCATCATCACCGCGCACCAGCATCCGCGCATCGGCGTGCATCGCGGTGCCCGCAAGATCAAAGGAGAGTACTTCGGCCCATACCCCTCTGGCGGCGCGGTGCGCGAGAGTTTGCATCTGATGCAGAAAATATTTCCGGTACGCCAGTGCGAGGATGCGGTCTATGCCAACCGCACCCGTCCCTGCCTGCTCTATCAGCTCAAGCGTTGCGCCGGCCCTTGCGTACCCGGGTTGGTGAGCGAGGCCGAATATGCCCAGCAGGTGGAGCTGGCCAAACTGTTTCTGGCAGGCAAGAACCAGCAGGTGATTGGCGAGCTGGTGGGCAAGATGGAGTCTGCCAGCGGCGATCTGCGCTTTGAAGAGGCAGCCCGCTATCGGGATCAGATCCTGGCGCTGCGGCGGGTCACCGAACAGCAGTCGGTGAGCGGCAACGTGCTGGACGAGCTGGATGTGGTGGGGGTCGCCTTCCAGCAAGGTGCTGCTTGCATCCACGTGCTCTTTATTCGTCAGGGCAAGGTGCTGGGCTCGCGCAGCTACTTCCCGAAAGTGCCGGCCGATACCCAGCTCGACGAGGTGGTGCAATCCTTCCTGCTGCAGTTCTATCTGTCGGGGCAGGGGGGGCGGCAGATCCCGAGCGAGGTGCTGCTCGATGTGGCTCTCGAAGATGAAAGCGTCATCGCCGAGACCCTGAGCCAGACAGCAGGCTACAAGGTGCGGGTGGTGAGCCGTACCCGCGCCGAGCGGGCCCGTTTTATCAAGCTTGCCTCCATCAATGCCGAGACGGCGCTACGCTCGCGGCTGGCTCACAAGAGCACCATCACCGCTCGCTACGACCAGCTGGAAGAGCTGCTGGAGCTTGAGCGCCCCATCGCTCGCATGGAGTGTTTCGATATCTCCCACACCATGGGGGAGCGCACCGTGGCCTCTTGCGTGGTGTTCAACCGGGAGGGGCCGCTCTCATCGGAATATCGTCGTTTTAATATCGACGGTATCACCGGCGGTGATGACTACGCAGCGATGGAGCAGGCGCTGGAGCGCCGCTTTGGCAAGCAGCAGGAGCCGGACAAGGTGCCGGACGTGCTGTTTATCGACGGTGGCCTCGGCCAGTTGCGCCGCGCCGAAGAGATCCTGGCCCGTCAGCTGGAGTTCCTCGGCGGCAAATATCCGCTGCTGGTGGGGATTGCCAAGGGGGTGACTCGCAAGGCAGGGTTGGAAACGCTCATCATGGGGGAGAGTCACGAAGAGTTGCATTTACCGGCAGATATGCCCGCTTTGCACCTGATTCAGCATATTCGCGATGAATCCCACCGTTTTGCCATTACCGGCCACCGTGCCAGACGGGCCAAGGCCCGCACCAGCAGCAGTCTGGAGGATATTCCGGGGGTGGGGCCAAAGCGGCGACAGGCGCTGCTCAAATATCTGGGCGGCCTGCAGGAGGTCAAAAAGGCGAGCGTGGATGAACTGGCCAAGGTACCCGGCATCAGCCAGGAGCTGGCCCAGGCCATCCACGATGGCTTGCACAGCGCCTGAGCTGGGTTAGCCGCATGGCAAAATCGCTAACTCCTTGATGCACAAGAGCCGTGACGCGGGGGGGCCGTAAATGCCATAATGGCCCTCGCATTTTGAGAAGATTGATGGATTAAAAAGACCAAGACGGGCGCCAGTGCGGTTGCATCGCAAATCGGCTTTGGCGCACTATGTAGCGACGTACAAGAAGTGGCTGAAAATAATGACAAATATACCTAACCTGTTGACGTTTTTCCGGATTTTGCTCATTCCCGTCTTCGTCATCCTGTTCTATCTGCCTTATCAATGGTCCTATCTGGCTGCCGCCATCATCTTTATTCTGGCCGCTGCCACCGACTGGTTTGATGGCTATCTGGCTCGCAAGCTCAATCAGTCCACCGCCTTTGGCGCCTTCCTTGACCCGGTTGCCGACAAGATCATGGTTGCCGCCGCACTGGTAGTCATCGTTGAACACTACAACACCATTTGGGTGACCATCCCCGCCATGACCATGATTGGCCGCGAGATCATCATCTCCGCCCTGCGTGAGTGGATGGCTGAGCTCGGCAAACGCTCCTCGGTGGCGGTCAGCTGGATTGGCAAGTGGAAGACCATGATCCAGATGGTGTCGCTGACCGGTCTGATTTGGCAATACAACGTCTGGATGGTGTGGCTCGCCTATGTGATGCTCTATGTCGCCACCGTGCTCACCTTCTGGTCGATGTTCCAGTACATGAAGGCAGCCTGGGGCGATTTGACCCACCACGCCAACCTGTGAGTCACTTGCGCCGCAAGGTGATGTTTCCACTGATTTGAGGCAGGAAACGTCCAAAGGCGCTAAAACTGTTCAAAAAGGGCAAAAAACCGAACGATCAGGTAATTAAATATTTCTGGTTGACTGGGCGAGGAACATCGCTAGAATGCGTCCTCGTAGTCAGGCAGTCAGCCAGACCAATGCGGGAATAGCTCAGTTGGTAGAGCACGACCTTGCCAAGGTCGGGGTCGCGAGTTCGAGTCTCGTTTCCCGCTCCAAATTCAGACAATCGAGAGCCAACTCTCTTTTGCATGGCGCGTTAGCAAAGCGGTTATGCAGCGGATTGCAAATCCGTTTAGTCCGGTTCGACTCCGGAACGTGCCTCCATATTGACAAGCCCGCCACGCGAGCTTGATACCGATTGCGGTGCCCGAGTGGTGAAATCGGTAGACACAAGGGATTTAAAATCCCTCGACGTTCGCGTCGTGCCGGTTCGATTCCGGCCTCGGGCACCATTAAAATCAAAGAGTTACGAAAGGCCGCTAGAAATAGTGGCCTTTTTCTTTTGCCTAAATGGCGCCAAAGTGGCGACAGCGTTTTTTTGAGGGGCTTACCTCTTCTTCTCATGGGTAGTGGTACGGTCTTCTTGTATGATGCCGCTCTGCCTGATGGCGCACTTCATGCGGCGCCTTTCCTTGGCCATGTCTCAGTGCGCTGTCAGGCAGAATGAGAAGGGCCCCACATTGTGGGGCCCTTCTCGCATCCAGATATCACTCCGGCAGTTCTGCCAGTTTCACTTCGAGTTGCAGGCGATTGGTGTAGCCCTGATCGGTGTACAGATCTAGTTATCACCTGACACCGGCCTCAAACCGGTGTCTTGTTTACGCTACTTTAGTGTGCACTTCCTTCGGTATCAATTTCAGCCCCTTCTTGAACATGGTATAGGGGGTTTGACCCTCCATCATCCTGCCCTGATGTGGCCGCTGGGTGTTGTAGTGCTCTAGGTAGCTTCCAGGTCTGTCTGCATCTGTTCTACCGACTCATACCAGGTTGTCCTCCCCTTGATACGGAAGTGTTCATCCAGCAAGGTTCGATGTAGCCGCTCGATAAAGCTGTTGCTCTATGGCCTGCGTACCTTGGTTGTCCGGTGCTCAATCCCCTCCAGTTGCAGGAACAGCTCGTAGGGATGGTGGTCAGGACGCCCACAGAACTCGCGCCCGTTGTCCAACAGGATGGTATAGACCCGCGCCTCGTGGGCCTCGAAAAACGGCAGCACCGTTTCATTGAGCACATGAACCGAGGTCACCGGCAGCTTGCTGGTGTAGAGCCGCCCCCTGGCGTGGCGGCTATAGCAGTCCAGCACGGTTTGCAGATGCACCTTACCAACCCCCTTGAGCGCGCCGACGAAGAAGGTGTCGACCGCCACCAGTTCCCCGGTGTAGTGAACCTCAATCTGGCGTTCGCGAAACTCGGGGCTGAAGCGTTCTAACAGGCGAATTTGTTCGTCATTGAGCTCAATGGTCTGCTCACGGTGAGTTTTCTCAAGGCGCAAAAAGCGGTCGTGTTTAGAGAGCAAATCGTGGCGTTGCCACACGCCACGTACTCCACCGGCACTGACGTTGATACCTTGCAGGGCCAGTTCTTGTGCTACCCGCAGTGGGCCATGAGTTGGTCTGGTGAGGGAGTAATCAAGGATGGCCTGTTCAATCTCGGGCGCAACCCGGTTGGGATTAGCCCCTTTACAGCCAGGCAATTTGTCAAGCAAGCCCTCGGCGCCATAGGTCTGGTAATTACGGCGAATTTCGTAGAACTGCTGACGGCTGTAGCCGATGAGCTTGCAGGCTTTGCTGACGTTATTGAGCTCTTTGGCGAGCTCTAGCAGGCTGAGTTTGCGACGTGCTACTTTCTCGTTGGTGGTCATATGGTGACTCCGGATAACACGGTAGGGGTACCGTTTTGTTATCCGGTTTGAAGCCGTATGACCACTCCCTTTTGTGGGCAACTGTCAGGTGAATACCATCTCCATACACTTTGTCACGTAGCGGCTTGCTCATAAGACCTGCTGAATGACGTCAGTTTGAGACTCTTGAGGTGTCAGAGAACGCGGGGCGATTAGCGTTGATATATTGGATGTTTTTATACCGTTAGTGACAGATGGATGCGGTCTGTTAAAAAGGGCGAGATCGTTCAGATCTCGCCCTTTTATATCAATATATCCCGTCATCTTTCTTATCGGATCAGGCCCCCTGTTCCGGGCGGGCGTCCGGGATCAGCGGATCGGCTTTGCGGCGGCGCAGCAGGCGTACCAGCGGGGGCAGGGCGATTACAACGATGGCCAGCACCAGCAGGGTCTGGCTGATGCCGCTGCTCCACAGGATGGTGGTATCGCCATTGCTAATGGAGAGGGCGCGGCGCAGGTTCTGCTCCAGCATTTCACCCAGCACGAAGCCCAGAATGAGCGGTGACATGGGGAAGTGCATCTTGCGCAGCAGGTAGCCAAAGACCCCGAGGGCCACCATCAGCAACAGGTCGAAGGTGGTGCTGTGCACCGCATAGACTCCCACTGCCGAGACGCTGGCGATGGCGGGCACCAAAAACCAGAGCGGGATGGAGAGCATGCGGGTAAAGAGCCCCACCATGGGGATGTTCATCACCAGCAGCATGACGTTGGCCAGCAAGAGGGCGGCGATCAGTCCCCACACCACATCGGGCTGTTCGGTGAACATGGTGGGGCCCGGAGTGATGTTGTAGAGGGTCAGTGCCCCCATCATCACCGCCGTGGTGCCCGAACCCGGCACCCCCAGGGTCAGCATGGGGATAAAGGAGCCACAGGCTGAGGCGTTGTTGGCCGCCTCCGGCGCGGCCACGCCGCGAATGTCCCCTTCGCCGAATTTGGCCTTGGGCCCCGCCAGGCGCTTCTCGGTCATGTAGGTGATGGCACTGGCGATGGTGGCACCGGCGCCGGGCAGAATGCCGACGAAGAAGCCGATGGTGGAGGAGCGCAGCATGGTGCCGGTGCAATGGACCAGCTCCTTGAAGTTGAACAGCATCCGTCCGGTGGTGCGCACCAGCTTGCCGCCGCCACTGGTGTGCTCCAGCATCAGCAGGATCTCGCTCACCGAGAAGAGGCCGATCACCACCACGATAAACTGCACACCGTCCGAGAGGTGAACGCTGTCGAAGGTGAAGCGATAGACGCCGGTGTTGGCATCCACCCCGACGGTGGCGAGTCCCAGCCCAATCAGCGCCGCCATAAAGGACTTGAGCGGGTTCTGGCTTATCATGCTGCCAAGGCAGGCGATGGCGAACACCATCAGGGCGAAATACTCCGCCGGGCCGAAGGCCAGTGACCAGCGCGCCAGCGCCGGGGCGAACAGAATGATCCCGCCGATGGCGAGCATGGAGCCGACAAAGGAGCTGACCGCCGAGATGGAGAGGGCCACTCCCGCCTTGCCCTGCTGGGCCATGGGGTAGCCATCCAGCGCGGTCATGATGGCGGCGGCATCCCCCGGCACGTTGAGCAGGATCGAGGAGATCCGCCCGCCATACTCACAACCGATATAGACGGTGGCGAGCAGAATGAGCGCCGATTCGGGGGGCAGTTTCAGGGCAAAAGCCAGCGGCAACAGGATGGCGACCCCGTTGATGGGGCCAAGGCCCGGCAGCAGGCCGACTACGGTGCCGACAAAGCAGCCGATCAGGGCAATCACCAGATTCTCCGGGGTGAGTGCCACCGCAAAGCCCTGGGATAGGTACATCCAGGTATCCATATTGACTCCTTAAGAGAACCAGACGCCGAGGGGCAGGGTGACATCCAGCAGCCGGTCGAAGGCGAGATAGAGCACCAGACCGCCGACAACGCCGGAGAGCAGGGCGGCTTTGGCAGAGGCGCCAAACAGGCGCCCCAGAACAAAGGTGAGCAGGGTGGTGGCCAGCGGAAAGCCCAGCCACTCGAAGCTGGCACCGTACCCGGCCAGCGCCACCACCATGATGGCGAGGTGGCGCAGGGTACGCAGCGGCGGCCAGGTAACGGTGTCCGGCTGGCGGCGCAGCAGCAACAGGGCGCACAGCGCCATCAGGCCGATGATGCCGAGCGGGAAGGGGCGCGGCCCCAGCGGCTCATAGCTGTATTCGCTCTGGTACTGCCAGGCGAGGGAGGCCCCCGCCAGACAGAGCAGCAGCCAGATGGCGGCGAAGATGCGATCGCTCATGGCTGCGGCTCCTATTTGGCCAGACCGAAGGCTTTGGCCTGCTCGCGATATTGCGCTACCTGCTCCTTGACGTAGCTGTCGAGGGCCTCGCCGGTGAGGTCAAACTCGAACAGGCCGCGCAGATCCCGCTGCGCCTTGAAGGTGTCGGTCTTCACCAACTGATCGAAGGTCTGCTTCCACCACTGGTATTCGCTGTCGCTCACCTTGGGGCCGACATAGAAGCCACGGATCACCGGCCACACCAGGTCATAACCCTGCTCCTTGGCGGTGGGGATGGTGGCCAGCTTGCCGGGCAGCCGCTCGGCAGAGAACACCGCCAGCACCCGCAGTTTGTCGCCGCCGATATAGGGCACCATCTCGCTCAGATCGCCGGAGACCGCCTGCACATGGTTGCCAAGCAGCGCGGTGACCGGCTCGCCACCCCCTTCAAAGGCGACGTAGCGCATCTTGTGCGGGTCAACCCCGGCCTGTTTGGCCAGCAGCGCCGTCTTCATCCAGTCCTGACTGCCGATGGAGGCACCCGCGCCGATCACCACGCTATTGGGATCGCGCTCCATGGCGCTCACCAGCTCCTTGAGGTTCTGATAGGGGGCATCGTGGCGCACCGCGATCATGCCGTAATCGGTCCCCACCGCCGCCAGCCAGCGCACATCGTCCACCCCGTAGCGGCCAAATTTCCCCTGTGAGAGGTTGAGCAGGGAGCCACCGGAGAAGGCGACCACGGTGCCCGCCTCGGCAGGGCGCTGGGCCACGATGGCGTTGTAGGCCACGGCGCCGACCCCGCCCGGCATGTAGGTGACCCGCATCGGCTTGTCGATGGTGCCGGTCTCCTGCAGGCTCACCTGCAGCAACTTGCAGGTGAGATCGAAACCACCGCCCGGTTTGGCCGGTGCGATACATTCGGTACGGCTCGGGGTCGTGGCACTTTCGGCCGCCTGCAGTGGCAGGGCGCCGAGCAGGGTCAGCAGGGCGAGGGCATGACGTGTGCGTTGCTTCATGGTTGTGTGCTCCATCTTGTCGTTGTTTTTCCTGGGTGTGACTCCGTCGATAGACGAAGTGATGCGGAATTGTTAAAACAACAACCTTTCATTCACCTTTCAATCGCTGACCAAGAGCCGGGAGTGTGACCCTGATCGCACCTTCTCCCGCAATGGCAGTGACGAAGGGATGCAGTTGAAGCAGTGCGGCTGAATGCCGTGGTTAGGAACAAGGGGAGAGGGATGCGCTTGCTGTTGGCGGAAGATAATCACGAACTGGCCCACTGGCTGTCGCGGGCACTCACCAGCGCCGGTTTCGCGGTGGATTGGGTGGCTGACGGAGCTCAGGCTGACCACCTGCTGCGCCACGAACAGTACGCGCTGGCGGTGCTCGATATCGAGATGCCCAAGCTCGACGGGCTGGCGGTACTCGGCCGGTTGCGCAGTCGGGGGCAGGGGGTGCCGGTGCTGCTGCTCACCGCCCGCGGCGCGGTGGAGGAGCGGATCTGCGGTCTCAATGCCGGAGCCGATGACTATCTGGCCAAGCCGTTCGATCTGGGGGAGCTGGATGCCCGGTTGCGAGCCCTGCTGCGGCGCAGCGAAAGCGGTGGTGCCGAGTTGCGGCTGGGGCGTCTGACCCTGCATCCCGACGGCTATTTTCTGCTGGCCGATGCCCGCCTTGCCCTGACTCCGCGCGAACTGGCGCTGCTGACAGCGCTGATGTACCGCCACGGGCGGCCGGTTGCCAAGGGACAGCTGTTCGAGCAGGTGTTCAACCTCGATGACGAGGTAGGGCTCGACAGCATCGATCTCTATATCCACCGGCTGCGCAAAAAACTGGTGGGCAGCGGGGTGGTGATCACCACACTGCGCGGGCTGGGCTATCTGCTGGAAGCGGCGCCGGAGGCCTCCCATTAGTCGCTCCCTGCTCCATCAACTACTGCTGTTTCTGGGGGGCCCCTTGCTGATCCTCTGGGCCGCCTCGGCCTGGTACAGCTACTACGGTGCGCTGGCGGCGGCCACCTCGGCCTATGATCGCACCCTGCTTGCCTCGGCCCGCACCGTCGCCGAGCGGCTGACGGCAAACGATGGTGTTCTCAAGGTGGATGTGCCCTATGTGGTGCTCGACAGCTTCGAGCGCAACATGCGCGATCGCCTCTTCTATCAGGTGCGCGGCATCGACGATAGGGTCATCTCCGGCTTTGACGATTTGCCCCCCATGCCGGTCGGCACGCCCCTGACCGACCGCTATCCGGCGCTCGCCTACTTCTACGACGGCCTCTATCAGGAGGCGCCAATCCGCGCCGTGATGCTGCTGCAACCGGTAGGCGAGGGGGGCGTCACCGGCATGGCCCGCATCACGGTGGCGGAAACCCTGCTCGGCCGCCAGCAACTGGCACAGCAGCTGCTCTGGTCGGCCGTGCTAACGCAGGGGGCGCTGGTGGTGCTCACCCTGCTGCTCGCTTATCTGTTGCTCAAGCGGCTGCTCACCCCGATGCGCCGCCTGTCGCGGGAGATCCTGCGCCGCGATGCCGCCACGCTCGCTCCCTTGCCGGATCTGCTCCCCTGGCAGGAGACCCGGCCGCTGGTGCAGGCGTTCAACCGCCAGCTGGCCCGATTGCGCCAGCTGGTGGCCCGGCAGGAACGTTTCAGCGCCGATGCCGCCCACCAGCTGCGCACCCCGCTCACCATCCTGAAAACCCAGGTTGAGGTGGCGCGCGGCAGCGGCGATCCTGCCCTGATGAGCGAAAGCCTCGATGCCATGGCCGTGCGGCTCGATCACACCATCGCCCTGACCGAGCGGCTCCTGCTGCTGGCCCGGCTCAAATCGGACGAGTGCTCCGGGCTGCGCCTGCGGGATCCCATCGAGTTGACGGCGCTGGTGCAGCAGGCCTGTCTGTCACGGCTGGCGCAGGCGCGCAGCAAGGGGATCGATCTCGGTTACGAAGGGGAGGAGTCCGCCGTCATGGTGGCAGGGGAGCCGCTGCTGCTCGGGGAGCTGTGCGCCAACCTGCTCGACAACGCCATCAAATACACCCCGACCCACGGCACGGTGACGGCGCGGGTGGTGCACGGCAACGGGCAGATCTGGCTTGAGGTGGAGGATAGCGGCCCCGGCATTGCCCCCGAGCTGGCAGAGCGGGTCTGGCAGCCGTTCCAGCGCCTCGAGCAGGGGAGCGAACAGCCGGGAGCAGGGCTTGGTCTGGCGCTGGTGCGCGACATCGCCCACTACCACCACGGCGAGGTGGTGCTGCTGCCTGCCACTCAGCTGGGTGGCTTGCTGGTGAGGCTGATCTTGCCGCTGGCAAAATAGTGAAGGTGATACAAAAAGAGAGGGCACCTCGCGGTGCCCTGTTTATCTACACATAAGATGGCGTTGGGTTGTCAGCTGCGGATCTTGTTGAAGACAAACAGGACGATAAGGGCACCCACGGTGGCGATGGCAATGCTCGAAATATTGAAGCCGGTCACCGAGCCCAGACCCAGCAAGGTGCCCACATAGCCGCCGACCATGGCGCCGACAATCCCCAGCAGGGCGGTCATGAAGAAGCCACCACCATCGCGGCCCGACATGATCCACTTCGCCAGAATACTCACCAACAGTCCCAATACGATCCAGGTGATAAAGCCCATGGATTAATCCTCTCTGTGTGTTTGAGCCCGCATTATAGGCAGGGATGCCGGGATGCGAAGGGCCAGACGGCGCTGGCCGGTCACAAGCTGTCGGACGGCGGCCAGTGCTGGTCGGGCTGCACAGTCCGGTTATGAGCGGCTGAATGGCGGTATGTGCACCGCCAAACAGGGGCGGGGATGGCCCACGTAAAGGCCAAAATGAGAAAAGCCCGTCAGCGGGGCCGGGTTTGTGACGGGGTTGCACCCTCACTTCTTGAGGTATTTTCTGATCGCCTTGCCTGAGGTGCCGACTGCCTTGACCGCCCGTTTCAGCTGGACTTCGGTGCACTCGAACATTTTGATCCACTGCTTCATCTCATAGGGATCGTTGACATTGATCTTCTTGGCATCGAACGGGTGAGCGACCGCATTGCTGTCAGGCATACAAACCTCAACTTGTTGAAATACTGGCGAGAAAGACGTTTCTGCCTGAGCGCTATCATCCTCTCAATCGGCAAGGGGCAAGGTGACGGGGTTCACACAACCTGGGGACTGAAGGAGGAGTGCAGGTTTGCTTTGCTGATCTGTGAGCGATCACCACTTAATTCCACCCTCTTCACATCATCAACAACGGGGCCAGAGGCCGGATAAACAACAAGCGCCCTGCCGGGCGCTTGTTGTGGTTATCGCGATGACCCTATTTAGGGTGTTGGGCAGGCGCTTGGCGAGCCACTGTTGCGGGGCCAGAGGGTGGATCCGTCGCTTTCAGAGAGCGGCAGGAATGTGACGCCTTCGCTCATGTTGGCTGGGGGCAGGTCATCCTCCAGCACATACATCCCCATCGGCAGGCTGCCATAACGCTGGTTGGCCTGCACCTGAGCGACCGCGAGGCTGGAGTAACGCAGGCCAAGCAGATCGAAGTGATTACGCCAGTCCCAGCCGGTGAGCCGACTGAGTGCAATCAGCATAAAGTCATTGCCCGGTATGTCGCGCACCCGTTTGCCGCCATAGACCGCATGCCCCGAGTAGGGGAACAGGCTAAAGCCGAGCCTATCCTTGCTGGCATTCCACTGCGCTTCACTGTCGGCTGCCGCGCCGAAGATCCGTGAATGCTGATAGAGCAGAGTGAAGATAGTGAAGCCATCGTTCAGACGGGTGCCATCAGTCAGAATCATACGGTGGGCGCGTAATGCCATCTGGATATAAAACGCCATGCGATAGCCGTTGTGGACGGCGTAGGCATTGCTCTTCCAGGGGGCTTCGTAGCGACTCTCGCCGGTATCGAGCACCTGGCAGTTGGCCCCGAGCACGACGCGGTTGCCACTCCTGTCCCGTACCTGCGCCGCATCAGACATGAACACATAGAAGAGATCCTTGTGATTCATGTGCCCATCCTTGATGGGCGCCGTGTTGCCATCCCTCAGATAATGGGCGCGCCACTTCACCACATAAGGGAAGATGTTGTTGGAGTTTTCCCCCGCCCGGCTGCCGTAGCCACTCCAGTTGTCGGCATCGTCTGCCGCTGCGTACTGCACGTTCAACCGGTTGGTCTGCAGGTTGTGGCCCAGTTCGTGATTGTCGAGCCAGCCGATCGGGCTGATGCTGCCGGAAGAGTCCCACGGGTTGCCACTGCAACCGCTGCCGCAATGGGCATTCTGGTCATAGTTGGCATGCTGGATGATGGTGCGGGTATGAATCGACTCATCGAGACAACCCTCCCCCAGCAGTGCCACGCAGGCGTTTTTAACATCTGCCGGCAGCGACTTATCGAGCCCCTTTCCCTGAATTTTCAGGCCCGCCAGGGTGTAGACGCCATTGATGTGATCCCGGGCGATGCTGTCGAGCAGGGCATTGGTGTCGGGGATGACGCCCCCCACCGCCTTGGTGAAGCGATCCCGGCGCAGATGCTGTTCGGCGCCATCGGCCCGCAGATCGATATGGGGCAGCTCGGTTTGTTCCAGCCGCTCGTTGAACTCGCGTATCTGCTGCTCATCACTGAAATCCATGATGGCCGGATGACGGGTGACGCCCGTGGCGCTTACCTGGACGGCCAGCGATGCTGCCCCCCCTTCCAGATAGAGATAGATAGGGCCGCCATAAGGAGAGGTGAAGGTGACGCTGCCCCCCTTGGCCAAGATCAGTCGTCCGGTGGTCAGCTCCAGCGGGGCTCGATAGATCTTCTGCTCATAGGCGCGATTGGTGTTGGGCCTATGGTAGTTGAGTCGGACGGTAGCAGACACATCGGCGTTATCGGTGCGTCTCAGGGTGATGGTTTGTCCCGGCAGGGCATACCAGCCGGTGGTGGTCCACTGCCCGCTGTAGGGAACCGCAATGCGCCGACTGTCGGTGAGCGTTGCGGGATAGGCATAGTGAGCCGCTTGTCCCTTCACCACCTTGTTGCGATCGGTGACGTACTCCCCCAGATCGGGCTGGGCCGGGGTACGGGGGCGGGCATAGCTCACCAGCCAGTCGGCAAACATCGCCTGCTGCCAGGATTGATGTTCATCCCAGGCAATCGGGTAGTCGATGGCGGCACGGTATTTGTCGGCCAGCAGCAGGGTGGCGGGCAACAGTGTCACGCCGTCACGGGCAAAGGGACTGATCCCGGCCTTGTCGAGGGTGATGGCCGCATTTCTCAGCCAGTCGGCACCCAGCTTGAACTGCTGGTTGAAGCTCTCCGAGCCACCGCAATTGATAAAGTTGCCGCCGCAGCTATCGAGCCACTGGGTAGTGAAGTTGCGATCCAGAAGGTTGCCAAGCAGGGTATCGACCGCCATCAGCTGGGTGTCGGGTGCCATGATGGTGTTCACTGCCAGATCGCTGGCTCTGAGTTTTGACCAGTAGTTGCCCCAGGTGACCAGCCCCATATCGAGATAGAGGGGGCTTAGCAGCGGGCTGGCATCGCGCCGATAGTTGGAGAGCAGCAGCGGGATCCTGGCCGCTTTGGCCTTGGCGATCGCCTCTGCGATCCCCTGATACCCCAGCCCCTGGCGGTCGATATCGCTGATCACGATAAGCTCCGGCGCCATGGTGTCGATACAGTCGCTCAGCGCCTGATAATCGCAGGTATTGGCCGGGTTGATGTTGTGCTTGTCGGGATAGATCGCCTTGAGCCAGTCACGCACGCCTTCGTTGTGGGGAAAATAGACGCTATCGGCGCGACTAGGCATCTGGGTGGTGAGGATGCGCAGGCCATCGCTATCCTTGCCCCGGGTCAGCCAGCCAATCAGCCCCTTGAGCAGCGCCTCGCTCTGCGCTGTGCGGTCAACGGAAAACAGGTTCGCCCCCATGGCGGCCTGACGGTAATCGGCTTGCTCGGAGACCATCACCAGACCCCGGATCTCGCTCTCCCCCTTGCCATTGATGTTGGAGGGGAGCAGGGTCACCGTGCTCTCCGGCTGGAAGCTGGAAAAGGTGATGGAGTCGTGGCTCGGGTTCCAGCTGATCTGTGCCATTCCCTGATAGAGGCTGCGAACCAGTTCGGTGCGGTGCGCCTCACTGTCGGCAATCGTCGCACGGGCATGGGCGATCAGGGATTGCTCGCTGGCAAGGGTATGATCTTCCCGGGCAATCGCATTGGCGGCATCGCTGATAAAGCGGGCCGAGATCTGACAATCGGCGCGCATGGGGGCTGTGGTGTAGGTATTACCCGTCAGGGTGCCCTCACACCCAGCGATCTGCGCCAGTACGAAGCCACTCTCGGGCTGCACGGTGAAACGGCCCTGCTCACCCGCATTCAGGCGCAGGGAGTCGGGGCTTAGCGCCCCCCCCTGAGAAGCGTGGGTGGTGGCGTTGAAATAGACGGCGGCACTCTCCTGCGTGAAGCTGGCCGAGATCTGGCAATCGCTGCGCATGGGGCCAGTGGTATAGGTGAGGCCGTCCAGGGTGCCATCACATCCGCTTATATCGGTCAGGAGGTAACCGCTGTCAGCCTGTACCGAGAAGCGCCCCTGTTCACCCGCCGCCAACCGCAGGTTGGTGGGGTTCAACTGTCCGCCCGCGCTGCTCTGGCTGGATGCCTCGAAATAGTTGGGGGTGACAGGGGGGCGGATAGGGGTCTCTTCCTGTTCGCCATCACCGCCGCCACAGCCTGTGATCAACAGCGCCAGTAAGGGGGTGAGAACCGTCTTTTTCATTGTTTGATACGTTCCTTGTGTTACGACGGGTAGGGGAGTCGGTAGTCTAATGAGCTGCCTTGCTTATTTCAACGCTGATTGAATGGTCATTTTGCTTTATTTTCAGCATCTTGGATGTTTTTTTGGCCGGCTTTTGCCGTATTTGGTGTTGCTGGCGCAGCAGAACCGATAGGGATGGGGCGAGCACCCCATCGGCACAGGCCATACCAGCCTGATCTCATCGTGATACGTCGGTTCACCAGGTTTACAGGGGGGCGCCGGGCCGCAGGTTTTACCTGCAACCCGCACAGGGGGGATGTCAGACGGATGGCTGAGCGGCGGGGTCGATCGTTGCCAGCGCCCGCATTTCCAGCCGCTGCTCGCCGGGGCGGCAGATCAGCACCGAGCCCTGCTCGAACCAGTCTCCCAGCACGATGCGGCGGGCGGGCGGGCCGTCCAGGGTGAAGTCGTGGATGGCGGGTCTGTGGGTGTGGCCGTGGATCATCATTCGGCAGTCGTGGGCGCGCAGCATCTCGTCCACCGCCGCGGGCGTCACATCCATGATGATCTGGCTCTTGTGGGCGTTCTCCATCTGGCTTTGGCCGCGCATCTTGCAGGCGATGGCCTGACGGCGGGAGAGCGGCAGCCGCAAAAAGAGCCAGCGCAGCCACTTGAGCTGGGTGATGCGGCGAAACTTCTGATACCCCTCATCCAGGGTGCAGAGCAGATCGCCGTGGCTGAGCACTACCCGCTCCCCATAGAGGTCGATGACGCAAGGGTCACCCAGCAATGTCATCCCCGCGCGCTTGGCAAACTGCTGGCCCAGCAGAAAGTCGCGGTTGCCGTGGATAAAGTAGATGGGCACGTTCTGCTGGCTCAGGGCCAAAAAGGCGTCGGCCATCTGTTGATGGAGCGGATTGGGGTCATCGTCGCCAATCCAGAATTCGAAGAGATCCCCCAGCACATAGAGGGCATCGGCGCCGGGGGCGTCGTGCTCGAGAAAGCGCACCAGTGCCGCGGTCATATCGGGCCGCTGGGCAGAGAGGTGAATGTCACTGATAAAGAGGGTGCTCATGATGTGGGGATCGGGCTCTCGGTCGAAACAGGGCAAACAGGGGTGGCAGAGGTAGTAGACACAACAGGGGACGAATCGTGCGCTGCGGGCGCCATCGTGCCAGTTGAGGTATGGATATCGTCACGGGATGGCGGCTGCCATGCCAGCTCGGCCAGATTGCGTCCCTCCAGCGTCAGCAGCGCGGCGTAAGGATCGCCCGCCAGACCCAGCAACCGGCACGTGGCCGCTTCCCCTTTCAATCCCTCTTCAAGGCGCAGGCGCAGCACTTCACGGTAGAAGGCATCACCAAACCGCTCGAGCAAAGCTGCCATCAGGGTGAGGTGGCGCCAGCCGTTCAGCGTCTCGATGGGAGCTGGGGTCACGTAGAGCTCCAGCGGCCAGCGGGCCTCGCTCTTGGAGCAATCGCTATCGATACTCTTTTGCTCGAGACAGGAAAAGGTGCGCTCCAGCAGCCAGACATTGTCGCCCTTGGGGCTCGCCTGCCAGCCTTGCTCTGCAAAAGTAGCGGCAAACTCGGCGGGATTTGGATGCTGGCAGAGGATATCGAGATCGCTGCCGGGCCGATCCAGGCCGATGGCGAGCGTGCTCACCAGCGCCAGATCGGCGCACTGCGCGGCCAGCTCATCCCACACACCGGCGGTGAGCAGGGCATGGGCCGAGCGCTGGCGCGGGTTGCCGTGGGCCAGATAGTCGAGGCGGCGCCAGTTCGGACTGGCAGTGGGGGAGGCAGATGGAAAAACTGCGGCCGGGGCCGCAGTTTTGTCTGTGCCGAGTCGGCAGAGATCAGTCAGCAAGGGTCACCTTGGTGATCACCACGTCTTCTACCGGCACGTCCTGGTGGATGCGGCCGTAGTTACCGGTCTTGACGCCCTTGATCTTGTTGACCACGTCCATACCGGCGGTCACTTCACCGAATACGCAGTAGCCGAAGCCCTGAGTGGTAGCGGATTTGAAGTCGAGGAAGTCGTTGTTGTTCACGTTGATGAAGAACTGGGCGCTGGCAGAGTGCGGCTCCATGGTGCGGGCCATGGCGATGGTGCCGATCTTGTTGGAGAGACCATTGGCCGCTTCGTTCTTGATGGGCGCGCGGGTGTCTTTCTCTTCAAAGCCCGGGGCATAGCCGCCGCCCTGGATCATGAAGCCGTCGATGACACGGTGGAAAATGGTGTTGTCGTAGTGACCGTCACGGCAGTATTGCAGGAAGTTGGCCACGGTTTCCGGGGCTTTTTCAGCATTCAGGGTGAGGGTGATGTCGCCGTGATTGGTGTGCAGAGTGACCATGATATGTCCTTTCATTTGATGCGGGCGACGAAGTGCCCGCAGGTGTATGGCATAAAGTGGTGGCAATTCTAGCCCATCAGGGGCTGGCGGCATAGTCTCTCTGGCGCCGTAACCGTGCTGGCAGGCGGGATTGGCCCGCTTTTCTGCCTCGTTTTCTGCCCCCGAACGGGGTATTATGACCAACCATTTTACTCACAGGCAGTGGTTAGAAGATGCTGAAGATATACAACACACTCACTCGTCAAAAAGAAGAATTCAAACCTATCCACCCGGGCAAGGTGGGCATGTATGTGTGTGGCGTCACCATCTACGATCACTGTCATATCGGCCACGGCCGCACCTTCGTCGCCTTTGATGTGGTCGCTCGCTACCTGCGTTACGCCGGTTACGACCTCACCTACGTGCGCAACATCACCGACGTGGATGACAAGATCATCAAGCGCGCCGCTGAAACCCGCGTCACCTGCGACGAGCTGACCGAGCGTCTGATTGGCGACATGCACGCCGACTTCGACGCCCTCGGCATGGTGCGCCCGGATATCGAGCCGCGCGCCACCCAGCACATCGAAGAGATCATCGAGCTGGTGCAATCCCTGCTGGAAAAAGAGCACGCCTATGTGGCGGATAACGGCGACGTGATGTTTATCGTCGAATCCTACGCCGACTACGGCAAGCTCTCCGGCCAGGATCTGGAGCAGCTGCAAGCCGGTGCCCGCGTTGATGTGGTGGATGCCAAGCGCAACCCGCTGGACTTCGTGCTGTGGAAGATGTCCAAGCCCGGCGAGCCGACCTGGGAGAGCCCCTGGGGCCCGGGCCGTCCTGGCTGGCACATCGAGTGCTCCGCCATGAACTCCAAGCACCTTGGCAACCACTTCGACATCCACGGCGGCGGCTCCGATCTGCAGTTCCCGCACCACGAGAACGAGATCGCCCAGTCCTGCTGCGCCCACGGTGGCGACTACGTCAACACCTGGATGCACAGCGGCATGGTGATGGTGGATAAAGAGAAGATGTCCAAATCCCTTGGCAACTTCTTCACTATCCGCGATGTGCTGGCCCATTTTGATGCCGAAACCGTCCGTTACTTCCTGATGTCTGGCCACTACCGCAGCCAGCTCAACTACTCGGAAGATAACCTCAAGCAAGCCCGCGCCGCGCTGGAGCGCATGTACACCGCCCTGCGCGATCTGCCGGTGGCCGCGGCTGCCGGTGGCGAGGAGCAGGTGGCGCGCTTCAAGGAAGCGATGGACGACGACTTCAACACCCCGGAAGCCTACTCCGCCCTGTTCGATCTGGTGCGCGAGATCAACCGCCAGAAGGGTGAAGACATGGCCGTTGCCGCCGCGCTGGGCGCCCGTCTGCGCGAACTGGGCGCCGTGCTCGGCATCCTGCAGCAAGACCCCGAGGCTTTCCTCAAGGGTGACGAAGCGGACGAAGAGGTTGCCGAGATCGAGCGCCTGATCGCCGAGCGCAATCAGGCCCGTGCCGACAAGAACTGGGCTGCTGCCGATGCCGCCCGCAACCGTCTCACCGAGATGGGCATAGTGCTGGAAGACAGCGCCGGCAAGACCAGCTGGCGCCGTGCCTAAGGCCGGTTGGCCTTGTTGGCGTCTGGTGCCAACAGGTTGAGCTAATAAAAAACCGCAGCCCTAGGGCTGCGGTTTTTTTTGTGGCCGGTCTGAGGGCTGGCACCTTCCCTCTCTCCTTAATGGCATGGCTTCGCCATGCAGGACACGAGGGCCTTGCCCTCGAAGGGGTTTCGCCCGCCCTTCGGGCTGGGGCGAGTGACTTTTGAAAGACCCAAAGTCACCAAAGGTCTTCTCCCCCGGCAACCCGCCCGCTTCGCGGGTTCCCTCGTCTCGTCCAACGGGTCGGACGGAGCGCCGCAGACGGCACATCCCTGTGCCGGCTGCGGCTGCGCCATCATCCCTGATGGCGCTCCTGACCCGTTGAACTCGACTCGGCGGTTTGCAGGGGGAACCAATACCGTGCCCGCCCGTGGCTTTAGCGTGCATGTTGACCGCCTTTTCCGCTGAAAGGGGAGGGCAGAGCAAGGAGGTGGGGAAATAGGGCTTTGGCTTGAGTTAAAAAGTGTCAGGGAAATAGAAATAAAAACCGCAGCTCAAGGCTGCGGTTTTTAATGGTCATAGAGATAACCCAAATCTTTATATGGAAATGTAATTTGATGACGTTAAATAAGCCTTTAATAAGTTAAGTTCTTTTCCTTAGAACCTGTAAGTCACTCAGATATGATTTAATCTGAGAAAGGTCTGCTTCCACTTCATCAATAGTTGGGCAGGGGGCACCAACAGCTGGGGCGTTATCATGACCGGTAAAATAAGCACTACATTTACTCATGGCATTATCTATTAATTGTATGTCACTTTCCGATATGTCAATTAGCCGTGACAAGCGTTGCGTAGAAACACCTCGTTCAAATCTACATACTACTTTGTTCAGAAGCTTTTCTTCAATCAAACGTTCCCATGACTCTCGGAGTAAGCCATAAAACTCTCTAGAGGCACGATGGAAGTCATTTTCTGTTCCATCCTTATCGATTTTTCTTAAATTTTGAAGCTTGGTGTTCAAATAATTTAAACGCTTGGAGGTCGTTAATGCTTCCCAAGGGGCGCTATCTCTGACAATTCCTGCATGCTTTCTTGATCTTTCGAGAGTTAAGCTCCCATATTTTGCTTGTTGAATTTCCACTTGCTCTAACAGAATTTTAAAAAATACTATATCATGTGTAAATATAATTACTTGGCGATTTATAGATTCGTCAATAAGCCTCTTTGCAATTTTGCAGCTCCATTGATGACTCAATGAGTTGACTGGGTCATCAAATATAACAGTGGACTGTCTGTTATCAACTTTCATTTCGGCCAAGAAAGCTGCTATAGCAATACAGCGTTGCTCTCCTTCGCTTGCCACCTTCGCAACAATTTGTTCACCAGATTCAGCTATCGATAACTTAAATTGCTGATAACCTCCAGAGTTTCTTGTCTGTACGTCAACAGAGAAACGAGTAAAACCGAAACTTTTCAATTCATTTTGAAAGGAGTTTTTGAGTGGTTCTATTACATCTTGCTGATAAATTTTTGATGACAACAAAGAGATGCCTCTTGTATCACACTCACTCCTTATTTTATTCATTTTCTCGATAACTTTATGCCTTCTGATATTATTAAGTATGTGCTCAAGGTTTTCCTGTATGTATTTCCTGTCTTTGATTTCATTTAGCTCTGATTCCTTTTTAATTATTAGTTTAGATAGGTCATTATTATCATTAATTGAGCTTAATTGTTCAGCGATTATGTTAATAGCTGTATATAATCCTGTAGCAGCAGAAGTATCTAGAGGTGAGTCGCTAGCTGGATATGATGATGAAGTAGTGAATAGCTTTTGACGTTCAGATAATGTGTTAAATAGTACAGTTATCTTATCTGCCATTCCTGGTTGTAACTTATCTATTTCTGTTAGCGCAGCATTATGATTAGTGAGGCTGACATCTTGAGATGAAATCATTAAAAGAGCATTTTTAAGTAAATTGTGCGCATCTTTTGCATCTGTAGCTGCTGAGTTCGCTAAAAACGTGCTTAATGAAGCTAGTCGTTCAGCGCTGACCTCAGAAATATCTTGTAAACATAAAGGGCAAGAATCACCCTGAATAGGTGGGAAGTTATGAGCCTTTGGTTCAGACTTAATAAAGTTCTTTGCGGCTGTCCACATTGTTTGCCAAGCTATACCTGCAATTGTATCCAGAGGTAATCCTTGTAATGTTGCCTGCATTATATCATCAGCAATCTTTTGCTTTTTATGATAATCATCTTGCAATTCGACTAATCGTTCAAATGCTTTATCTCCTAAGTGCCTTAAAATGTTTGTTGTTGATTGATACAATGGAGTTAAAATGTCGATTTGTTGACGCAGTGATGCTTTAATTGATTCTGGTGTTTGTAACTTAAACTTAGATATCTCTTGCAAGAGAGGTTCAATTCTCAATATTTCTTCTTTCGAGGCTACATGATTAAGTACATCAGCCTCATTAGTTTTGTAAGATATGTCATTGAAAAATTGAGCTGTAACTGAGTTGGATTCCAAAGGATTAATTTTGATAAAGCCGTTACCTGCCATGGTATCTTCATCAATAAATGCTTTGATTCTATTAATCGTCTTGGTTAGTTCGGTCAATAGATTTAGCCCTGATGGTTTAAAACCAAGGGAGTCTTCTTTGTTGACATAGTGTTGAGCCGATGTGGAATCAAAAACCCTTATTGCTTTAAGAGAGGGTATTATATCTTTGTTTAAAGACCAAGCGTGAATCTCATCTTTTCCACCTACAGTGATTCTAATATTTGCACTTGGAGTTGGATTGTTTACCGAAAAAACATTTCCCAATATCGTTGGACATGATCCACGAGTTAGGCATGCATTCTTTAAAATGCTGGCATAACTTGACTTACCAGCACCATTATCACCGTAAACAATAAAACATCCACTTTCATTAAATTTCAGAATTTGTTCGTCATGAAGAACTCCGACTCCTTGGACATTTTCTATTGATGCCAAGTTAACTTTATCTACTTCAGTCGTATAACCAGAAAAATCTAACGCTACATCTAATCGAGAACGATCAAATTGCTGTTCATCTTCTAAATAATGTTCAATTCTAGCAATTTGATATATCTCATTGATATCATCCTGATCTAGCTCTCCATTGACTAATGCCAAACGTATAGTGTGTTTCCACCAGATTGGTTTGTCCTCAATCCAACCCTTAATTTTTTCAATAGGTGTCATGTTGATATCCTTGGCAATTAAATGTATTTATTTATAGTTCGTAGGTTCGATTAGCGAAGCGTAATCGGACGTTCGAGAAATATGGTGTTATTACGGTGAAATACTCACTGTCGGGCCTTCAATATAAAGCCGTTTCCAAATTGGGATATCTGCCGCTTGCCGTTATACCCGCCATGTTTTTTTCACCTATGCAACCATGTCGATGATACCTGTTGCATAGGTGCGACAATCTGCTCTCGCCATGGGGTGGCGAGGGGGTGGCAGCGAGACAACAACCCGCCCGATCTTTGCCCCGAATAGGCTGGGGAGTGTTACCGCGGTGCAATGCGCTGCGCTTATTGCACCCTACGCCTGTTAACTGGCCTCGGGGCTGCGGGCTGGGTGTTGCCCCCTGTTGTTCGCCGAGGTGAGCCCGTTTGTCCAGGCCGCGAGGCAGGACGCCGAGCGAGCGCCGCTGGGCCATGGATGGCCCATCGGCGCGTGCCGTGGGACAAACGGGTGAACCGAGGGAACCCGACGCAGGAGGGCGAACAAGTGGGGGATTAGACCTTTGGTGACTTTGGGTCTTTCCAAAGTCACTCGCCAAGCCGCGCAGCGGCGGCGAAACCCCGTCGAGGACGGAGTCCTCGCGTCCTGCATGGCGAAGCCATGCCAATACCTTGTTGCAGGGCAAAGACGTTACCGACCCCGTCACCCTAACCCTCTCCCGCACGGGGAGAGGGAACAGCGACCGTGGACGATTACGCTCCGCTAATCGACCCTACTGGCGAAGCCATGCCAATACCCTGTTGCAGGGCAAAGACGTTACCGACCCCTCACCCTAACCCTCTCCCGCAAGGGGAGAGGGGATGGTTACCGTGGACGATTACGCTTCGCTAATCGACCCTACTCGACCCTACGCTAAAGTCGCTACCGCCCCTGACTGTCGCTACCAGATTGCGCCGTTGACCATTGATCTCGGAAAAGGGGTCAACAGACGCCCGTCGCCATATTACGGAGCCAGAGTGGTCTTATCTATGGTTTTGATGAGCTAACTATCAGAAAAGAGTGATTTTTTGCGCTGGCACAAACTTTTATTAATTAGCGATTAGTTGTTGGTTGTCGGGGCTTGGAGCTGGCAGGGCGGTGGGGTGACGCCGCGAGAGGAGTGCAAACGGTAAAGGAGGGGAGCGCAAACGGAAAAAAGCGAAGGGGCCCGCGGTGGGCCCCTTGTTGTTGGTGCTCGACGCGGCTCCGCTATTTGGCTGCGGGGGTTGGGAAGTATTTGCTGTGCAGCAGCGGGTATTCGCTGCTCGCCAGCACCTGGGTCAAGCCGGTCTGGAACTCCTTGACCAGCTCGTCGCTCACCGGATGGCTGAAGGCGAAGCAGAACTGCTCCGAGCTCAGTACCCACTGCTCCTTGAAGCGGGCGGGATCGAGTTTTTGCTCGACGATCAGCTGCTCCA
The DNA here is from genome assembly GCF_051919525.1 of Aeromonas sp. 6P. Lineage (NCBI taxonomy): Bacteria > Pseudomonadati > Pseudomonadota > Gammaproteobacteria > Aeromonadales > Aeromonadaceae > Aeromonas > Aeromonas sp. 6P. The sequence goes on from NZ_JBQBEO010000002.1 coordinate 1,768,999, forward strand.
TGGTGGTCTTGTTGGTGGAGACCAGATCGACCCGGCCGGAGGTGAGCATCTTGAGCGCCTGTGCCAGCCGGTTGGCGGCCATCAATTTGGTCTCGTCAAAGCCGTTGTTGAGCAGCAGTTGCTCCCCCACATCGGCTCGTACCGCCCCGATATTGAACGCCTTGGCATCGTCGAGCTTGGTGATGGTGATATTGCGATCGGCCAGCCCCACCAGCACGATCTCGGCATATCCGATGGGGCAGGCCCACTTGAACAGGGGGTCCCGCGCCTGGGTGCGGGCGGTGGAGAAGAGCACCGCATTGGGCTTTTGGGTCAGCAGGTAGTAACCGCGCGCCCATGGCATGATGGTGATGGGCTGCGCCGGCGTATTGGTCTTTTTCCATACCAGTTGCAGCAGCTCGACTGCGAGGCCGGTGGGGGCGCCGCTGGCATCGGCGTAGTTGTAGGGTTTGTACTCTTCGGTGATGTAGTGCAGTTTGCCGAGCTCAGGACTCGCCTGTGCGAGGGTGGCCAGCAGCACCCCGGCCAATCCAATCCATGGTTTCATTTTTGCCATCCTGATCAAGGGAATATCTGCTCAAGTGTGACCAAGCTGGCCGATTTCGCCAAGGCGACGGAGCATGTTTGGCAAAAAAGCGCGGGGGCGGCCGCCATCTTGCGCCCTATGTCGGCGGCGATCGGGGCGTTAGCGCAGCGGCAGGTATTTGGCTTGCAGGGCCGAGTAATCCGCCGAGGCGACGACCTGGGTCAGCGCCTGCTGAAAGAGGGCGACCTCGCTGTCGGGCACCTGACGGCTGAAGGCGTAGCAGAGCGGTCTGGCATCCAGCACGAAGGCGACATGAAAGTCATCCGGCTTGAAGCCAAGCTGCTGCAGAGTTTGATAGCCAGCCAGCTTGTTGGTCGCAAAGAGATCGGCGCGACCGGAGGTGAGCATTTTGGCCGCCTGGGTGAGGCGGTTGGCCAGCATCAGCTGGCGCTCATCGATACCTCGCTCGAGCAGCAGCTGTTTGGAGACGGTGGAGCGCACCACGCCGACCTTGTAGCGGCTGATCTCGGCCACGGAGCCGAGGGTGATGTTGTCCGCCTTGCGCCCCAGCAGCACAAACTCCGAGTGATCGATGGGGCAGGCCCACTTGAAGAGTGCTTCCCGCTGCGGAGTGCGGGCGGTGGCAAACAGCACCACATTGGGTTTTTGTTGCAGCAGGTTGTAGCCCCGGGCCCAGGGCAGAATGCGGATTGGCTGGGGCGACACGCCGCGCGCTTTCCAGATAAGCTGCATCAGCTCCACCGACAATCCGGTCGGCATCCCTTGTTGGTCGCTGAAATTAAACGGGGGAGAGATTTCGCTCAGATACTCGAGTTTGCCCGGATCGGCCTGCGCGAAGGTGGCCCACAAGAGCAGTAGCAGATGAGGTAGGTGCCATGTCCGCACGGGAAAGATCCTTCGCAATCAACTATGTAGCCCAGTTTGACTGCTTGTGGCGGGAATAGCTAGCCACCTCTATTGCATCTTTCATCAATAAAATGGGCAGCGAACTGCTGCCCAGCGGGTGAGTGAGTGCTCAGCGCACCGGCAGGTATTTGGCCTGCAATTTGCGAAACTCCTCCGAGGCGAGGGCGCGGGTCAGGCCCTGCTGAAAGAGGGTGATCTCGCTGTCGGGCACCTGACGGCTGAAGGCGTAGCAGAGCTGCTCTGCGCTCAGCACCATGGCCACGTTGAAGTCGTCGCTATTGAGCTTCAGTTCGCGGATGGCGTCATATCCCGCCAGCTTGCTGGTGGCGAGCAGGTCGGCGCGGCCGGAGAGCAACATCTTCAACCCCTGCGACAGGCGGTTGGCCGGGATGATGTTGTTGTCATCCATACCGTTGTTGAGCAGCAACTGCTCGGCGGCATCCGAGCGCACCGCGCTGATCTTGTATTGGCTCATCTGTTCGAAAGCGGTCAGGGTGATGTTCTGCGCTTTGCGGCCCAGCAGTATGTACTCCGAGTAGCCGATGGGGCATACCCACTTGAAGAGATCCTCCCGCGCTTGGGTGCGGGCGGTGGAGAAGAGCACCACGTTGGGCTTCTGGGTTAGCAAGTAATAACCTCGCGCCCAGGGCAGGATGCGCACCGGCTGGGGCGTCACGCCGCTGTGTTGCCAGATCATCTGCAGCAGATCGACCGCAAGGCCGGTGGGCTGGCCTTGCGGATCGCTGTAGTTGTAGGGGGGGTACTCTTCGGTGAGGTACTCGAGCTTGCCCAGATCAGCCCGGGCCGTCGAGGCCCAGCAGAGCAGCAACAGATGACAGATCAGCCATATCCTCATTGGGAACATCCTTAGCGATCAACCTTCCCTTGAGTGTGACCATGAACAGAGTAAATAGCCACTCACTGCCGCTACCAGCGGGCGCGGATCAGCCCGATGGGCTGGTAGGCCTCATCCCGCAGCCCCACCAGCAGGGTCTTGCCATCCGCTTGCAGACGGAACTCGCCGTAGCGGGCTGTTTCGTACTGCTCCCCCGTGCCCTCTTCAAAGAAGTAGGCATCGGGGCCAATCTGCCACTGCCGCTCGCTCTGGTGCACCTGCAATAGCCGCTCATCGCTGGCGAGTCGATCCGGTTTGCCATCGGCCACTAGAGTGGCCACCTGATGGGCATCGAGGCGGATCACCAGGGTGTCGCTGCCCTTGTTTTGAGTAGCTCTGGCGTCGCGGCTGGTCAGCTCGCGGGCAATTTCATAGTTGAGCCGCATGTAATCCCCCTGCATCAGGGAGCGGGGATCGACCGGAGCGAGCCGCAGCAGCACCACTTCGCCGCTGCTCATGGCGTGCTCATAGCGCCAGACGGTGGCATTGATGCCCGCCAGGATGGCGAGGCCGCTCAGCAACAGGGCGAGTTGTCGGGTCACAGGTTTCATGAGTCGCTCCTTGCCGCAAAGGTGGTGAGCAGTTGGCGGGCCCCCAGCAGCAGGATGCCGGAGCCCAGCAGCAGCCAGGATTTGGTCATCAGGGTGAGCCCAAGATCGTAGTAATAGAGCGAGCCATAGCCGAGCAGCAGCAGGGCCGAGAGGGTCATCAGCCCCAGACTGCCGGCATAAAACCCGAGGATCAGCACCAGTGCGCCCGCCCCCATGCCAGGGATAACGGCGCTGATCAGCACCAGCGGCAGGCCAAACAGCAGGGGGAGCTTGAGTTTCACCATCACCGCCAGCAGCAGGGCGGCGCAGATCAGGGGATTGAGCCAGAGCGGCAGGCGGGAAAGCCCCAGCTCGTCCAGCACGCTGCTGCCGCCATCCCACAGCGGATGGTGCAGACGGCCCAGCACCAGCAGCGAGAGGGCGAGCCCCAGCGTGATGGAGTGGTAGAGCTGGTGGCGCTCTGGATCCCTATCTGCCCGCAGCCAGCAGAAGGCGATGGCCGCCATTACCAGCGGCAGCGCCAGCAGTTGCAGCCCGAGGCAGGCAAGGCCAAGAGTGAGCAGCAGGGCCGCCGCCACGCTGTGAAACAGCCGCACCAGCCAGTGATCGAACAGCACTGCGATGGCAAGGGAGAGCAGGCACAACCCAAACCAGAGCAGGGCGTGATGGAGATCAAGCTGATCGAGCAGGCCATAGAGCAGCCAGGCATCGGCCGCCAGGGTAAGGGCCAGCACGAACTGATCCCAGAGATCGCCGCTTTGGCTGCGATTGAGGGCGTAGGCCCCCGCCAGCAGCACGGCCCCCAGCAGCAGGGCGCTGTTGGCCTCGCGGGTCAGCTGCTCGAAGGTGAGAAACAGGAAAAAGAGCAGGAACAGGGCGGCAATCCAGCCCACCAGCCCGAGCAGAAAGCGGCTCGACCAGTGTGGCTGGTTGTTGCGGGGCTGATCCCCTTCCACCAGATTGGCCTGTTGCAGCGCTTGCCAAAGGGTCAGATCACTCATGAGACCTCCGTTGTTGTTGCAGCCAGCGGGCGGCGGTGACCGAAAGGCCGATGGCAATCAGGCTCAGCAGCAAGAAGCCGTTGATGTCGGGCTCCATCCACTTGCCCAGCGCCGCGAGGATGACGGCAATCAGGCTGAGGCACCCCATGGCGAGTCCGGCGATAAATCTGTGGTGCCAAAGGGCATAGGCCGCAGCGAGCCAGCCAAGCCAGAGCGGCCACACCAGCGGGGAGGCGGCATCGAAGAGCGCTAGCAGGGCGAGCAGGGTGGCGCCAAGTCCGGCGGCAAGGCCCGCTAGCCAGCTTGGCATCAGGCGCCAGCTGGCAGGTGCCAGCAGAAGCAGACCCCAGAGGGCGGCGTTGAGCAGGGTCAGGCACCAGCCCAGCCCCTCTTCATCGAAGGTAAAGAAAAACGTGAACAAACCGAGCCGCCAGTAGAGCACCAGCGCCAGCTGGCCGAGCAGCCAGCTTAAGGTCCAGAGCAGGGGGCTTTGGCCAAATACAGCCAGTGGCAACAGCATCAGCGCCCAGGTGGCGAACAGCTGCCAGGGATCGGCGCCGGTCTGGTAGGTTTGACCCACCAGCGCCAGCAGGGCGCCGATATTGAGGGCGATGGCGAGCAGCAGCGCCTGACGGGGGGTATCCCCCAGCGGTTTGCGCCACAGCAGAATCAGCATGGCGAGCAGCGGTGCCTCCAGCAGGGCGAGGCGGGAGACCCGGCCCAGCTCTTGCCAGTTGAAGGCGACAAAGAAGATGAGGCCAGCCCCGATGCAGAGGGCACCGAGCCAGAGCAACAGCCGGTCAAACAGCCACTGCCAGCGCGCCGGATGGGGGGAAGATCGGCGAGGGTCAGTGCGTCCGCCAGCTTCTCTGGCGCCAGCCGTCCCTGTTTGACCCATTCGAGAAGCGTCTCTCTTGATATGTTGTGCATGGGGGGACTCCACGAGGTTTGCCCCATTATGGCATGAGGCACCCGCAACCGTGCACTGCCCCTTGGCTCTACGGCTGGTGGTTGCGACAGCGGATTACGCAATAGACACAGCAGTAAACAAAAAGCCCTCCACAGGGGAGGGCTTGAGCAGCGGAAAAGGCGATCAGGCAAAGATCAGAGTGCTCACCCCAAGGCCGACGAAGAGGATGGCGCAGGCGATGCGGATCCCCTTGAGCGGCAGCTTGTCTGCCCCCAGCTTGCCGATCAGCACCACAGGTACGTTGGCCAGCATCATGCCGAGGGTGGTGCCGGTAATGACCTGCACCAGCGAGTCATATTTGGCGGCCAGCAGCACGGTGGCGATCTGGGTCTTGTCACCGATCTCGGCGATGAAGAAGAGCACGAAGGTGGCCATAAAGGGGCCGTATTTATCGAGCGGGCTCTCCTCGTCATCCATCTTGTCCGGCACCAAAATCCAGATAGCCATGGCGATAAAGGCGATGGCGACCAGCCAGGTCATTATCTTGGGATCGAGCCAGCGGCTGATGAACTCGCCAATCCAGGCAGCGCCCGCATGGTTGAGCAGGGTAGCCGCCAGCATGCCGGCGATGATGGGCCAGGGCTTGCGAAAACGGCAGATGAGCAGCAACGCCAACAGCTGGGTTTTATCGCCGATTTCGGCAATAGCGACGCTGAGGGTTGAGGTTAACAAGGCTTCCATAAAAATGACCGGGGGACGGAATTGTTATAAACCAAAGACAAGCCTGCGCCATCCGTCCCCGGTATTGGCACTGGCCCGTCAAAGGTCTTGTCAAATCCATGGCTGGCATGGATCACCCTGACCATGGTGATTTGGCACCAAGTATGTTGATCAGGGTCGCAAACCGGTATTCATGCAATGGATGGCACCGGTGTGCGAGACTACTCCCCCTCGATGGGAGCGGGCATTCTAGGGAAAAACCGCATGAGTGACAAGGGGATCAGCCACCCACCAGCTTGACGCTGAAACCGGCTTTCTCCAACTCGGTTTTGATCAGGTCCCGTTTATCCCCCTGGATCTCGATCACTCCCTCCTTGATACCGCCTCCGGTGCCGCACTTTTTCTTGAGCAGGGTGGCCAGGGATTTTTGCTGATCGGCGGGTACGCCATGAATGGTGATCACCCCGGCACCCTTGCGCCCCTTGGTCTCGCGGCGAATGCGCACGGTGCCGTCGGTGGGGAAGGGGGAGGCGGATTGGGGAGCGCTCTGCTCCTTGATCATGCCGCCATCTGTGCTGTAAACGAGGCGGCTGTTGTTGTCGTGACTCATGGCAATACTTTATGGGTTAGCTAAGCGGAGTTTGATTTTACTCAAATAAAAGTTGAAGACACAGCTTATAATGCCCCAAGTAAAAGCGAATTATTATTGTTTAACTTCAGGAGTCAGTCATGGTACTCACGCAGTTGTCACCGGGACAGAGTGCTCGCATCAAGAATATGAATCTGCTCGCCCGGCCGCTGCGCCGCAAACTGATGGTGATGGGCCTGTTGCCCCAGACTGAAGTCATCTATCTGCGCTCCGCCCCCCTGGGGGACCCGCTCCAGATCCAGTGCCAGGGGATCTGTCTATCCATGCAAAAGAGTCTGGCCCAGCAAATAGAAGTCGAGCCGGTATAACCCCCTGCTCGGCTGCCGCTCCGGTCAAGAAAGTCACCGGGAGCGGTTCAGAGACAATAAGTCGAACCTGCAAAGCGGCTTGCCACACACGCGGCGGGTTCAGAAGAAAATAGAGGTAGAGCTGGTATGAATTATTCCCTGGTAACGGTAGGTAACCCCAATAGCGGCAAGACCTCCCTGTTCAACGCCCTGACCGGCGCCCGCCAGCAGGTAGGCAACTGGAGTGGTGTCACCGTCGACAAGAAGATGGGTGAGTTCAGCGCGGGTGCGCATCACTTCAAGCTGATGGATCTGCCCGGCATCTATAGCCTGGCCAGTCAGGATGGCAGTCTGGACGAGCAGATCGCCAGCCGCTTTGCCCAGGGCCAACAACCCGACCTGCTGCTCAACGTCATCGACGCCGCCAATCTGGAGCGCTCCCTCTACCTCACGCTGCAACTGCGCGAACTGGGCCTGCCTATGGTGGTGGTGCTCAACAAGCTGGATATCCTGCAAAAGCGCCGCATCGTCATCGACGAGAGCAAGCTCGGCAAATCCCTCGGTTGCCCGGTGGTGGCCCTCTCTGCCCACAACAGCAAGCAGGTTGCCGCCTTCAAACAGCAGATCCGCCAGTTTATCGGTCAGCCGCAAGCCGCCTTGCAGCTCGATTACGGCCACGCGCTTGAAACCGATCTGGCGGAGCTGGAGACCCTGCTCGCCCCGCATCATCTTACTACCCGTGGCCGCGCCCTGCGCCTGCTGGAAGAGGATGCGGTGATGCAGGAGACCCTGCTGCCCGGTCAGCAGGCGGCCGCCGCCAATGTAGTAGCTCGCGCCCATCAGGGACAGGATATCGACCTGCAACTGGCGGATATTCGCTACGGCCATATCCACCAGTGGGTACAACAGGCTCGTCAGCAGAAGGGCAAGCTCACCGAGGCCCAGAGCGAGTGGCTGGATCGGGTGCTGCTCAATCGCTGGATTGGCATCCCCTTCTTCCTGTTTGTCATGTACCTGATGTTCCTGTTTGCCATCAACGTCGGCAGCGCCTTTATCGACTTCTTTGACATCATGGGCGGCGCCCTGTTTGTCGATGGGGTGCACCACCTGCTGGGACTGGTCAATGCCCCCGAGTGGCTGGGCGCCATTCTGGCAGACGGCTTCGGCGTCGGCTTGCAGACCGTGGCCACCTTTATTCCGGTGATTGGCTGCCTCTATCTGTTCCTCGCGGTGCTGGAGAGCTCCGGCTATCTGGCCCGTGCCGCCTTCGTGGTAGATGCCCTGATGCGCCGCCTCGGCCTGCCGGGCAAGGCGTTTGTGCCGATGCTGATGGGTTTTGGCTGTACCGTCCCCTCGGTGATGGCGACCCGTACCCTCAACTCCGAGCGGGAGCGGCTGATGACCTCCGCCATGGCCCCCTTTATGTCGTGCGGTGCCCGTCTGCCGGTTTACGCCCTGTTTGCGGTGGCTTTCTTCCCCGAGTCAGGTCAGAACCTGGTGTTCGGTCTCTACCTCATCGGCATTCTGGTGGCGGTGCTCACCGGCCTGTTGCTTCGCAGCACCCTGCTGCCGGGCAAGAGCGACTCCATGCTGATGGAGATGCCGGATTACGAGTGGCCGCGGCCGGTCAACGTTGCCATCAAGACTTGGCAGAAGCTCAAATCTTTCGTCTTTGGTGCAGGTAAAACCATCGTGTTGGTGGTCGCCGTGCTGAGCGTGCTCAATTCCCTGGGGACCGATGGCAGCTTTGGCCATCAGGAGCAGGAGAGCTCGGTCCTGAGCAAAATCAGCCAGGCGGTGACCCCGGTGCTGCACCCCATAGGTGTACGCGATGACAACTGGCAGGCCACAGTCGGTATCGTCACCGGCATCTTCGCCAAAGAGGCGGTGGTCGGTACCCTCAACAGCCTCTACGCCGGTGGTGGCGCAGATGAAGAGGAGGCGAGCGAGTTCTCGCTGGTGGCCAGCTTCCACGAGGCGATCGATGCCGTGGCGGCCAATCTGGCGGAGATCAACCCGAGCGACCCCATGGGGCTTGATGTTGGCAACCTCGACGACCAGAAAGCTGCCGCCGAGGCGCAGGAGGTGGATGTCTCCACCTACGGCAACATGCAGACCCACTTCGACGGGGCGGCCGGTGCCTTTGCCTACCTCTTGTTCGTGCTGCTCTACATGCCTTGCGCCGCCGCCATGGGCGCGCTGGTGCGGGAAACCGGTCGTCAGTGGGCGCTGATGACGGCGGTATGGTGCAACTATATGGCCTTTATGTGCGCGACCCTCTTCTATCAGGTCGCGACCTTTGCCGCTCATCCGGAGCAGAGCCTGTTCTGGATCGTCAGCTACGGCCTTTCTCTGGTGTTGCTCTGGTGGGCCGGTCGCCGTCACGGTGACATCGTTGCCCGCAAGGTGGTGACCTTATGATCCTGCGCGAGCTGGGGGATTACCTCGCCGTGCAGCAGAAGGTGAGCCGGCGTGATCTGGCTCGCCACTTCCACACCTCGGAAGATGCGGTGGAGGCCATGCTCGGTGTCTGGATGCGCAAGGGGCGGGTCATCAAGCGTGAAAGCCGGGTCTGTGGTGGCAGTTGCTGCGGCAAGAGCGAGGAGGTGATGTTCGAGTGGTGTGACGCGGGCCAGATTGGGTTCAAGATCCGCTAAACGACTACCCAACCTCATCACCAAACATCGAACAATAAAAAACGGCAGATCCTGCGCAAGGGTCTGCCGTTTTTATTGCAGCACACTGGCGGGATCAGGCGCTCTGGCGAGCCTCGCTCAGCAGTGCCAGCGCCGGTTGGGCGTTGTCTGGCATCAGCCGGTAGGCCTTGTGGTGTTTGACCAGGGTGGTCTTCTTGTTGCCCTGGCTCAGCAGCAGGCCGTGCTTGAAGGCCGCCTCGGCCAGCACCTTCTCGTCACCGCGCACATAGAGGGTGAGGGGTTTGACAAGCTCACCGTCCTCGATATGGCCTTCATATTCGCTGTGGCTTACCACCAGGCTCGCCTGCCCGCCCGATTGCAGGCGCAGCTTGGCGTTCACCTCGCTCTCGGTCAGCACCAGCCAGCCTGCCGCTGAGAGCTCCTCCAGCAGCGCCGCCAGCTTGGCCCCCAGTTGTTGCGGGTTGGTCATGGCGCACTGGTACTGGAAGGCGATGCGCTCCAGCAATCCCTTGAGATCGGCACCCGCACCCAGCGTGCGGCCAAGCTGCACCCAAGCTTTCAAATCTTCCATCACCAGACGGGAGAAGCGCTTCTCCTTGAGGGAGTCAGCCATCCAGGTGCAGAGAAAGTGGCTCTCTTGCGCCGGAGTGCGCTTGCCCGCCTTTTGCTCGGCGGTGCGGGCCAGTTCGGCCAGGCTTTGAGTGGCCATCTCGAGCAGGGCCTGATTGTAGGTCGGAGAGGTCATAAGCAATCCTTGAGTTGACCACCAGGGGTCAACACCGATGACAGAGATGGCAAAGGCGCCAGTGGCGCCTTTGCGGTTCAATAGAGCAACTGCCCGCCTTATTTCGGCTGACGGGGCTTCTTGGCGGCGGCCAGACGCTTGAGGCGCTGACCCTGCAGCTTGGCTTCGGCCATCACCTGAGCCACGGCGTTATCTTCACGCTGTGGACGCTTGCCGAAGCGACGACGCTCCTGCAGCTGTTTGATCAGCTCGTCACGGCTGCTCACCTCATAGCCCGGTACCATGATGCGGCGGATCTTCTGGCCGATCAGGGCCTCGATCTCCAGCAGGGTACGCTCCTCTTCACGGCTGACGAAGGAGATGGCCATGCCGCGCTTGCCGGCACGACCGGTACGGCCGATGCGGTGCACGTAATCTTCCGCCAGGAACGGCAGATCATAGTTGACCACGTATTCCAGATCCGGAATGTCCAGACCACGGGCGGCCACTTCGGTGGCCACCAGTACCCGTACCTTGCCTTCCATGAATTCGCGCAGGGCGCGGCGACGGTTGCCCTGGGCCTTCTCGCCATGGACAACGGCGGACTTGATGCCGTCGAGGTTCAGCTCCTCGACCAGCACATCACAGCTCTCGCGGGTACTGGCAAACACCAGCACCTGCTGCCAGTTCTGCTTGCCAATCAGCTCGGAGAGCAGCTCGCGCTTGCGCTTCTGCTCGACCGGATAGACGGTGTGGCTGACGGTGTCGGCGGTGGAGTTCTGCTTGTTGACGCTGACGATCTGCGGTCTGTCCAGCATCAGGTTGGCCAGCTTCTTCACCGCGTCGGAGAAGGTGGCGGAGAAGAGCAGGTTTTGACGGGTCTTGTTGACCGCTTGCAGGATCTTCTGCACATCGGCACTGAAGCCCATGTCGAGGATGCGATCCGCTTCATCCATCACCAGACACTCGACACCGGAGAGGCTGAGATTGCAGGCGGTGAGGTGCTCCAGCAGACGGCCCGGGGTGGCCACAATGATGTGAGCGCCCGCTTTGAGCTTCTTGGCCTGCACGTCCTGCTTGCCACCGCCGACGATGGTGATGGTGGTGATATCGAGATACTTGGCGAAGTCATTGATGTTGCTCGCCACCTGAGCCGCCAGCTCGCGGGTCGGGGTCAGGATCAGCACACGGGCGTTGGAAGGCTGGACCGGCGCCGGATTGTCTACCAGACGCTGCAAGATGGGCAGGGCGAAGGCGGCGGTCTTGCCGGTACCGGTCTGGGCGCTGGCCAGCACATCGCGGCCACGGCGAATGGCCGGGATCGCCTGTTGCTGCACAGGGGTCATCTCCTGATAACCGCAATCTGAGACAGCACGCAAAATCTCGGGGGCAAAATCGAACGATTCAAATCTCATAATGGGTTCCTGTGTTCCAGCTGGGCTGTGTTTGGCTTGGTTAGCTCGGCATGAGCGAGACGGAGGTTGTAACCACCGACGGCTGCGCCTGACATCAAGTCAGAGAGTGAGCCGGAAAATGGCGGGCGCGAAGTGTAACAGATAGACGTCACAAATTCTGCCTCAAATGGTTGTCCTTTCTCATCCTTTGTGGTGTGAATGGCGGTTGAAAGCAATCATTTGACTCCCAAATGCCAAGCTTGGAGGTGTGGGCTAATGGTTTTGGGTAAGGACGAAAGGGATATCGATGGAACTGGAACAGTTAAAACGCCAGCTGGAGCAGCTTGGCGAGCGCAATGACAGCATGCAGCAGGCTCGCCACCGCAAGCTGCTCAATATCACCCGCGACACGGGGGAGTTGCTGTCAGTGCTGGTGCAGACCCGTGGGGCGCAGGCGGTGCTGGAGATCGGCACCTCAAATGGTTACTCCACACTCTGGCTGGCAGAAGCGGTGCGTCGGCTGGAGGGGCACGTGACCACCATTGAGCTGGATGAGGATAAGCGCGTACAGGCCCATGACAACTTTCAGCAGGCAGGGTTGGCCCCCTGGGTAACGTTGCTGGCAGGGGATGCGAGTGAGCTGTTACCGACCTTGCCGCAAGCCGGCTATCAGCTCATCTTCCTCGATTCGGATCGTCAGCACTACCGGGCATGGTGGCCGCAGATCCGCCGCCTGCTGGCACCCCGTGGCCTGCTGGTGGTCGACAACGCCATCTCCCATCGCAGCGAGATGGTGGAGTGGATGAACGAGGTCGGGCAGGATCCGGCCTTTGCCACCTCGCTGGTGCCGGTCGGCAAGGGGGAGTGGCTGGTGGTGCGTTTGTAGGGGGTGGGTAGCTACAAAAATCAGCCCCGCATTGGCGAGGCTGATTGTGAAAGCGTATCAGGGTCTTGGTCGGTCGGATCAGACCGCCAGATAGTCCATGATCCCTTCGGCCGCTTTGCGCCCTTCGTAGATGGCGGTCACCACCAGATCGGAGCCACGTACCGCGTCGCCACCGGCGAACACCTTGGGATTGCTGGTCTGGAAGGCGTATTCCGCCTGCTCGTGGGCCTTGATGCGATCCCGGTTGTCGAGCTCGATGCCGAACTCCGCCATCCAGGGTTGGGGGTTGGGCTGGAAGCCAAACGCCATCACCACCGCATCGGCAGCCAGCACCTGCTCGGAGCCTTCGATGACCACCGGATTGCGGCGGCCATTGGCATCGGGTTCACCCAGCTCGGTGCTCACCACTTTGATGCCGACGGTGCGACCGTTGGCATCCAGTTCGACTGCCACCGGTTGCAGGTTGAACATGAATTCAACCCCCTCCTCGCGGGCGTTTTTCACCTCCCGCTTGGAGCCCGGCATGTTCTCCTCGTCGCGGCGATAGGCGCAGATAACCTTGTCAGCCCCCTGACGGATGGCGGTCCGCACGCAGTCCATGGCGGTATCGCCACCGCCCAGCACCACCACCTGCTTGCCGGCGAAGTCGATGTAGTCAGCTTGCGCCTTCTCGAACCCCAGCAAGCGGTTGGCGTTGGCGATGAGGTAGGGCAGGGCATCATAGACGCCCGGCGCCTCTTCGTTGGCAAAGCCGCCCTTCATGTACTTGTAGGTACCGACCCCGAGGAAGACCGCATCGAACTCGCCGAGCAGGTCGGCGAAGGTGATGTCCTTGCCCACTTCGGTCTCGAGACGAAACTCCACACCCATCCCCTGGAAGATCTCGCGGCGACGCTGCATCACCTCTTTTTCCAGCTTGAAGGAGGGGATACCGAAGGTGAGCAGGCCGCCAATTTCGGGATATTTGTCAAACACCACCGGGGTGACGCCGTTGCGTGCCAGCACATCGGCACAGGCAAGACCCGCCGGGCCGGCGCCAATAACGGCGACCCGCTTGCCGGTCTTGACCACGTTCGAGAGGTCGGGCTTCCAGCCCATCTCGAACGCCTTGTCGGTGATGTATTTTTCGATGTTGCCGATGGTCACAGCGCCGAAGCGATCGTTGAGGGTGCAGGAGCCCTCACAGAGGCGATCCTGTGGGCAGACCCGACCGCACACTTCCGGCAGGCTGTTGGTCTGGTGGGAGAGCTCCACCGCCTCCAGAATGCGCCCCTCTTTGGCCAGCTTCAGCCAGTTGGGGATGTAGTTGTGGACCGGACACTTCCACTCGCAGTAGGGGTTGCCGCACTCTAGGCAGCGATCTGCCTGCATCTGTACCTGCGGCTGATTGAAGGACTCGTAGATCTCCACAAACTGGATTTTGCGGATCTTGAGCGGCTTCTTGGGCGGGTCAACCCGCTGGACATCGATAAACTGAAATACGTTCTGGCTCATAGGGTTCCCTCCTTATTGCGCCTGGATTCTGAGTTCTGCACTGGAACGGCTGGTGTGACCCAGCAGCGATTTCACGTCGCTGGACTTGGGTTTGATCAGCCTGAACTTGGGCACATAGGAGTCGAAGTTGGCCAGGATCTCCTCGGCGCGCGAGCTGCCGGTCTCATTGAGGTGCGCCGTGATGATGCCGCGCAGGTGCTCCTGATGGATGGCGAGATCCGCCACGTCCAGCAGTTCCACCAGCTCGGGGTTGGTGCGCTTGGCGAAGTTGCCGCACTCGTCGAGCACGTAGGCAAAGCCGCCGGTCATGCCCGCCGCAAAGTTGACACCGGTCTGACCGAGCACGGTGACGATGCCGCCGGTCATGTATTCACAGCCGTTGTCGCCAATCCCCTCGACTACCGCCAGGGCGCCGGAGTTGCGCACCGCGAAACGCTCGCCGGCAGTGCCTGCGGCGTAGAGTTTGCCGCCGGTGGCGCCGTAGAGGCAGGTGTTGCCGATGATGGCCGCTTCATGGGATTTGAACGCCACGCCGACATGGGGCTTGATCACCAGCTTGCCGCCGGTCATCCCCTTGCCCACGTAGTCGTTGGCGTCACCGGTGAGGATCATCTCGAGGCCACCTGCGTTCCAGACGCCGAAGCTCTGGCCTGCGGTGCCGTTGAAGTGCACCTTGACCGGATCCGCCGCCATTCCCTGATTGCCGTGACGTTTGACGATCTCGCCCGAGAGGCGCGCACCCACCGAGCGGTCGGTGTTGCGAATGTCGTAGCGGAACTCTCCGCCGCTTGAGGTTTCCACCGCTTCCAGCAGATCTTCCACCATTTTCAGGTTGAGCGGTCCCTTGTCGAAGGTGGGGTTGTGCTGCTGGCTGAACAGGCTGGAGCCTGCCGGAGCAACCGGACGGGCCAGAATGCCGGAGAGATCCAGCTTGGCCTGACGGGCGGTGAGGCCGGGCAGGGCTTCCAGCAGATCGGTGCGGCCAATCAGGTCGGTCAGCTGGGTGACGCCGAGCTGGGCCATCAGCTCGCGGGTCTCCTCGGCGATGAACTTGAAGTAGTTCATCACCATCTCCGGCAGGCCGGTGAAGTGCTCGCGACGCAGCTTCTCATCCTGAGTGGCAACGCCGGTGGCGCAGTTGTTCAGGTGGCAGATCCGCAGGTATTTGCAACCGAGCGCCACCATGGGGCCGGTGCCAAAACCGAAGCTCTCGGCGCCGAGGATGGCCGCTTTGATGATGTCCAGACCGGTCTTGAGGCCGCCATCCACCTGCAGTCGCACCTTGTGGCGCAGGCCGTTGGCGACCAGCGCCTGTTGGGTCTCGGCCAGACCCAGCTCCCACGGGGAGCCGGCATATTTGACCGAGGTGAGGGGGCTGGCACCGGTACCGCCGTCATAACCGGAGATGGTGATGAAGTCGGCATAGGCCTTGGCCACGCCGCAGGCGATGGTGCCAACGCCGGGTTCGGAGACCAGTTTCACCGACACCAGACAGCTTGGGTTGATCTGCTTGATGTCGAAGATGAGCTGGGCCAGATCCTCGATGGAGTAAATGTCGTGGTGCGGCGGCGGTGAAATCAGGGTCACGCCGGGCACGGAATAACGCAGCTGGGCGATCTGGGCAGTCACCTTGTCACCGGGCAGCTGGCCACCCTCGCCGGGCTTGGCCCCCTGAGCCACCTTGATCTGCACCACATCGGCGTTCATCAGGTAGTGGGGGGTGACGCCAAAGCGGCCGGAAGCCACCTGCTTGATGCGGGAGTTCTTCTCGGTACCGAAGCGCTTGGGATCTTCGCCCCCTTCACCGGAGTTGCTCTGACCGCCGAGGCGGTTCATGGCGACAGCCAGCGCCTCGTGGGCCTCAGGGCCGAGGGCACCGATGGACATGGCGGCGGAGTCAAAGCGGGGGAACAGCTTGTCGGCTGGCTCAACCTGATCCAGTGCGACCGGATTGTCGACCTTCTTCAGGGCCAGCAGGTCACGCAAGGTAGAGACCGGGCGTTCGTTGACCAGACGGGCGTACTCCTTGTAATCGGCATAGTTGCCGGAGCGCACCGCGGTTTGCAGGGTCTGCACCACATCCGGGTTGTAGGTGTGGTACTCGCCGCCGTGAACGAACTTGAGCAGGCCGCCGTGGGCGAGGGGCTTGCGGGCCAGCCAGGCCTGACGTGCCAGCTTGAGTTGATCCTGCTGGATGTCGGCAAAGTCGGCGCCCTGAATACGGCTCGATACGCCACGGAAACAGGTCTCGACCACGGCTTTGGCCAGACCCACCGCTTCAAACAGCTGGGAGCAGCGGTAGCTGGCGACCGTGCTGATGCCCATCTTGGACATCACCTTGTAGAGCCCCTTGTTGATGCCGTTGCGGTAGTTGACCATCGCCTGGCGCAGGGGCATGGCGAGCACCCCCTCTTCAACCTGTTTGGCCAGGGTTTCGTAGGCCAGATAGGGGTAGATGGCGGTCGCGCCAAAGCCCAGCAACACCGAGAAGTGGTGCGGATCGCGCACGCTCGCGGTCTCCACCAGAATGTTGGCGTCACAGCGCAGGTTGTTGTCCACCAGAGTACGCTGCACCGCACCCACCGCCATGGCGGCCGGGATGGGTAGGGTATCGATGCTGATGTCGCGATCCGACAGCACCAGCAGCACGGTACCGCTCCTGGCGGCAGCCTTGGCCTCCTCGCAGATGCGCAGGATGGCGGCCTCCAGTCCCTCTTCGGGCTTGAAGTTGAGGCTGATCACCTTGTGCCGGTAGTACTCTCCCTCCAGTGCCAGCAGCTGGTGGAAGTCGGAGTAGAGCAGGATCGGTGACTGGAACAGCACCCGGTGGGCGTGGCCGAAGGTCTCGTTGAAGACGTTCTGCTCGCGACCGATACAGGTGGCGAGCGACATCACGTGATTCTCCCGCAGCGGATCGATGGGCGGGTTGGTCACCTGCGCAAACATCTGGCGGAAGTAGTCATAAAGGGTGCGAGCGCTGGAAGAGAGCACTGCCATCGGGGTGTCATCCCCCATGGAGCCCACCGCTTCCTGACCATTTTCACCGAGAACCCGGATGATCTGGTCCAGCTCCTCGAAGGAGTAGCCAAACAGCTTCTGATAGGTTTTCAGCTGCTCATCGGAGAACTCGCGGCTACCGGTCTGGCTGTCGTCCATCTGCTCGAAGGGAACCAGCCGGCGGCAATGTTTGTCCATCCACTGTTTGTAGGTGTGGCGGCTCTTGAGATCGTCATCGATCTCGAAGCTGGTCCACACCTTGCCGTTGCTGGTATCGACCACGAACAGCTCGCCCGGGCCGACCCGGCCCTTCTCCAGCACTTCGTCCGGGGTGTAGTCCCAGGTGCCGACCTCGGAGGCGAGTGTGATGAACTTGTCCTTGGTGATGACGTAGCGGGCCGGACGCAGACCGTTGCGATCAAGTGCGCAGGTGGCGTAGCGACCGTCGGTCATGACGATACCGGCCGGGCCGTCCCACGGCTCCATGTGCATGGAGTTGAAGTCGTAGAAGGCGCGCAGGTCGTCATCCATGTTCGGGTGTTTTTGCCATGCAGGCGGGATCAACAAGCGCATGGCGCGGAACAGGTCCATGCCACCGGCGAGGAAGAGATCCAGCATGTTGTCGAGACTGGAGGAATCCGACCCCGTGGTGTTGACGAAGGGTGCCGCTTCCTGCAAATCGGGAATGAGCGGGGTGGCAAACTTGTAGCTGCGCGCCTTGGCCCACTGACGGTTGCCGGCGATGGTGTTGATCTCGCCGTTGTGGGCCAGATAGCGAAACGGCTGCGCCAGCGGCCAGCGCGGGCTGGTGTTGGTGGAGAAGCGCTGGTGGAAGACGCAGATGGCCGCCTGCATACGGATGTCGGCGAGATCCAGATAGAAGCGCGGCAAGTCCACCGGCATGCACAGCCCTTTATAGACGGTGACCAGGTTGGAGAGGCTGACCACATAGAAGTAGTCGTCGTTGACGCGCTTTTCGATGCGGCGGCGCACGATATAGAGGCGGCGCTCGAGATCCTTGTCGACCCAGCCGGGCGGGGCGTTGACAAAAACCTGTTCAATGCTGGGCAGGGAGGCTTTGGCGATGGTACCCAGTACGTTGGTATCGACGGGCACCTTGCGCCAGCCGACCAGACTCAGGGTCTCTTTTTCCAGCTCTTCGTCTATGATGTCGCGGGTCTGCTGGGCCAATACGGGGTCAGGGTTGAGAAACAGCATGCCGACCGCATAGTTGCGGCCAAGGTGCCATCCCTTCTCCTCGGCGACAGCTCTGAAGAAGCTGTCCGGTTTTTGCAGCAGCAGACCGCAACCATCGCCGGTCTTGCCATCGGCGGAGATCCCGCCGCGGTGCTGCATGCGAGCCAATGCTGACATCGCGAGACGGACAAGCTTGTGGCTGGCTTCCCCTTCCATGTGGGCCAACAGGCCGAAGCCACAGTTATCCCTCTCCAGCTTTGGATCATATAGTGACATTGCATTTCTCCCTTGCTCGGCCTTGTATCGCACAGTCATCACCTGACTGCATAAATTGCGATTGGCTCTTGTGGTTCCGTCTGCCTGACGTGGCGAATCTCCAAACTAATGGGATTTTCTGGCGAGGTCAATCGCAGGTCAGGTTTGTCTTCATAGTTACATTCGCATAACAAAATGTCGGATTGGTGGGATTTGCTCGCAGTTATGAAGTGTTTATTCTGTTTTGTTTTATTTTGTTGGTTAAATATATCGCCATTGACGGGCTCAATGGTGCGCTCGGCGACGATGGGCGAATGTAGTAATTTTACCAACCCTATGCTACCGAGAGCGGAAGTGATCACATTTTCAATATCCCATGCTTGCAATTGTGTGCTGTAGGGTCTCTTTGAATTTTTCATTGTTCAACAGTGGGTTATCAGGTCTCATTTTCATATGGATGTTTACTGTTTGAATCGTCAAAGAACTGTAAAAATCCTTTTTTTGCGCTTTTTCTCTATATTTATTCAAAATTGGTCGGGTCTTTATATGTTTTACCCTCTCCGCTAGCTTGATCCAGCTCAGCCCCTGTTTTGCGCAAGCTCGTACAATGGCGCTCCTTTAGCGGAGGTGTCATGCAGTTACACGAACTCGTCAATACATTCGGTCAGGATCTCAAGCAGCGTCATGGTCAGAAGATCCACAAACTCTCCATCCACGGGGCCTTCACCTGCCCGAACCGTGACGGCACCCTGGGCCGTGGTGGCTGCACCTTCTGCAACGTATCCTCTTTTGCTGACGAGTCGGCTCAGCAACTCTCCGTGGTGCAACAACTGCTGGCTCGCCGGGACGAAGTCACCCGTGCCAAGCGCTATCTTGCCTATTTTCAGGCCTATACCAGCACCTATGCCGAGGTCGAATATCTGCAGCGGATGTATGAAGAGGCGCTGTCAGTGAGCGATATGGTGGGGCTCTGTGTGGGCACTCGCCCCGATTGCGTGCCGGATGCGGTGCTGGATCTGTTGGCGGGCTATCAGGCCCGGGGTTACGAGGTGTGGCTGGAGCTCGGGCTGCAAAGTGCCAACGACAAGACCCTGCAACGGATCAACCGCGGCCACGGTTATGCCGCCTATGAGGATGCGGTAAGACGTGCCCATCAGCGCGGCATCAAGGTATGTGCTCATCTGATCGTCGGCCTGCCGGGCGAAGTGCCGATGGACAGCCTCGATACCCTGCATCGCATCGTTGAGACCGGTGTTGAGGGGATCAAGCTGCATCCGCTTCATGTGGTAGAGGGTAGTACTCTTGGCAAAGCGTGGCAGGCGGGGCGCCTTGAGGTCTTGACGCTGGAGCAGTATGTGGAAGCGGCCGTTGCCATGATCCAGCACACGCCGCCCGAGGTGGTGTATCACCGGATTTCGGCCTCCGCGCGCCGTCCAACCCTGTTGGCGCCAGCCTGGTGTGAAAATCGCTGGACGGCCATGGCGGACATTGCCAAAGCACTCTCATTGAACGGCCCGCAAGGTCACGCGTTGGGCAGACCCTTCATACTTCCTGACCTATAATTGAGCGCCAGATTATTATTTTCACGTAAAACATAGGGTTATATAAAAAACTTCATACCCTAAACTATAGTTTTGCTACGTGCCGGTTGATATAGTGGTGCGCCATAATAAATGCCATTATCAATTAACTCCGACATTCACCCTGATTGCAGTGTTAGCATGGTGTTGATGAGCCGATTATTTTTACCAATAACGAATCATGCCGCCATTGCTGCTGTGCCGGGAAATTGGCGATGAGTGTCGCGATCTATCTGGACAGGTTTATCCCCTGATCAGTCTCATCAGCGGGAAGGCCACTCGGTTTTAGCGTGGCTATAGCAGGGAAATATGAGCGATGAACGCTCTTATCTACCTCATTTATGCAGTGACAGGATGCTATGCAAGCAGAAACAAGTCGTATTGATGAGTTATTGGAGTGTCTGGTCTTCTTGACCCGTTTTTATGGTGTGCCCAACAGCCAGGATGCCCTGACGACCGGGTTGCCACTGGTCTCCGGACGCCTGACAACCGCACTCTTTTGCCGTGCTGCCGAGCGGGGCGGGTTATCCGCCCGTGAAGTGATACAGCCACTGGCCGATATTTCTCCCTTGCTGCTGCCTTGTGTATTGCAGATGCGCAGTGGTGGCGCCTGCATTTTGCTGGAGTGGAACGAAGATCGCAGCCAGGGGAAAGTGATTTTCCCGCAGGCCGGTGATGCCGCGCAATGGCTGACCGCAGCCCAATTGGGTGATGAGTATCTGGGACGCCTCTTCTATGTAAAGAAGCAGTTCAAGTTTGACGAGCGCTCGCCCAAGGTACTGGAAACCCGTGATGGCCACTGGTTCTGGAGCACCTTGTTCGAATCCCGCGGCATCTATCGCGATGTGCTGATCGCCTCCATTCTGATCAACCTGTTTGCCATTGCCAGCCCTCTTTTCACCATGAACGTCTATGACAAGATTGTGCCCAATCTGGCGTTTGATTCACTCTGGGTGCTGGCGGTCGGGGCCATGGTGGTCTTTACCTTCGATTTTGTGATGCGGCAGTTGCGCAGCTACTTTATCGATATCGCTGGCAAAAAGTCTGATGTGCTGCTGTCCGCCAAGATTTTCGCCAAGGTGATGGGCATGAGGATGGAATCTCGTCCCGCTTCCACCGGCGCGTTCGCCAAACATCTGCAGGAATTTGAATCGGTGCGGGAGTTTTTCACCTCCGCAACGGTTTCTACTCTTATCGATCTCCCTTTTGCCGTCTTCTTCCTTTTTATCATCTGGATGTTTGCCGGTGTGATGGTGGTGGTCCCCATCGTCGCCATGCTGATCCTCATCGCTTACAGCTTTTATATTCAGGAGCCCCTCAAGCAGTCCATCGAAGAGGGTTCGCGCCTTGCGTCCCAGAAGAACGCCAACCTGATTGAAAGTATTTCCGGGCTGGAAACCGTCAAGATTTTCGGCGCCGAGAGCATGTTCCAGCATCGCTGGGAACAGGCCGTTTCTCATATTTCCACCTGGGGCGTACAGACCCGCCGCATTACCAACTCCATGTCCTCGCTGGCCAGTTATATCCAGCAGGTGGTGACGGTTGGTCTGGTGATTGTCGGTGTTTACCAGATCTCCGAAGGCTTGGTCACTATGGGGGGCATGATTGCCGCCGTGATGCTCTCCAGTCGCGCCATTGCACCTATGGTGCAACTCTCCGTGTTGTCGACCCGTTATAACCAGGCCAAGTCAGCACTGGATATTCTGGAAAAAATCATGCAAACCCCGGGAGAGCAGGAGGAAGGCAAGCAATATATCCATCATCCGGTGATTGCCGGTCGCATTGAATTCGAGAATGTCTCCTTCAAATATCCCGGCATGGAAACCAGCACCCTGCACAATATCAATTTGCGCATTCAGCCGGGCGAAAAGGTGGCGATTATCGGCCGGATTGGGGCGGGTAAAACGACCCTCGAGAAGTTGTTGATGGGGCTGTATCGACCGACCGATGGCTCGGTACGTATCGACGGTTTTGAACTTGATCAACTGCCACCTGCGGTGATCCGTCGCAATATCGGCTGTGTTCCGCAAGATGTCATTCTCTTTTTCGGATCGGTGCGGGACAACATCATGCTGGGTAATCCGCTGGTGGATGATGTGAGAGTCTTGCGCGCAGCCAAGCGGGCGGGTGTCACCAACTTTACCAACCGGGATCCTAACGGGCTGGATCGGCAGATAGGCGAGGGGGGCCGTCAGCTATCCGGTGGCCAGCGTCAGTCGATCCTGCTGGCACGCGCCCTGCTCAATGATCCCCCCATTCTGGTGATGGATGAGCCGACCTCCAACATGGACAATCAGTCCGAGATGCAGGTCAAACAGGAGCTCGCCAGACTGGGCCCGGAAACCACATTGATCCTCATCACTCACAAAACCTCGATGCTGGATGTGGCATCGCGAGTGATCGTCATCGAGCAGGGGCAGATCGTTGCTGATGGTCCCAAAGAGGTGGTGTTACAGCAGTTGAAGGAAGGCAAGGTGCGCGTGCAGGAGGTGTCCCATGGTTAAGGGGCTCATGGACTGGTTCAAGCGCAGCAAAAAGACGCCTTCCGGCGAGGTATTGCCAGCACCCGAGCATCTGGAGTTTGTCGATGACGGCGCGGCAGCTGTACTGCTGACCACGCCGACCGGAGCTCGCATCCTGCTATGGTGCTGTTTCCTCTTTTTCATGAGTGCCATCGTCTGGGCGGCCTGGGCCGAACTGGATGAAGTCACCGTGGGTCAGGGCAAAGTTATTCCGTCCCGTCAGCTGCAGGTGATCCAGAACCTGGAAGGGGGGATCGTCAAAGAGATCTTCGTCAAAGAGGGGGACATCGTCGAAAAGGGGCAGCCGCTGCTGCGTATTGATGACACCCGTTTCCGCTCCGACTTTAGAGAACGGGAGCAAGAGGTCGTCACCCTGAAGGGGGATGTGGCCCGTCTGCGCGCCGAGATGGCCAGCGTCGAGGTGAAAAACGACCCGGCACTGGGGTGGCGTGAGCAGGTAGTGGTAGGCGAAGCGCCAATCCAGTTCCCCGATGGTTATGAAACCGTCTTTGCCGAATATGCGCACCGTGAGCGCTCTGTACAGCGGGATCGCCTCAATAACCTGAAGAACCAGCTCTATATTCTTGGTCAGCAAATCGAACAGAAAGAGCAGGAGCTGATTGAACTTAATGCCAAAATTCGCACCGTGAATCGCAGTGTGGATCTGGCCAGACAGGAACTGAATATTAGCCGTCCGCTGGCGAAAGAGGGTATAGTGCCTCAAGTGGAGCTAATCAAGCTTGAGCGGCAGGTCAACGAGATGCAGGGGGAGCTGGAGAGCAACCGTCTGCTGATCCCAAAACTCAATTCGGTACTGCGTGAGACCATCTCCAAGCGTAATGATATTGCGCTAAAATTCAGAGCAGACTCCCAGACTGAACTGAATGAGAAACAGGGGCGGCTTGGCCAGTTATCAGAAGGGCAGGTTGGCTTGCGAGACAGGGTCGACCGGACCAGCGTGATTGCTCCGCTCAAGGGCACCATCAAGAAACTCAAGATCAACACCCTGGGCGGCGTGGTTCAGCCCGGCATGGATTTGATGGAGATTGTGCCGTTGGAGGATACCTTGCTGGTAGAAGCCAAGGTGTCACCGAAAGATATCGCCTTCCTGCGACCGGGGCTGGATGCCATCGTCAAAATTACTGCCTATGACTTTACAATCTATGGAGGATTGCATGGCAAGGTTGAACAGATAAGTGCGGATTCGATCCAGGATGAGGAGGGGAACTCCTTTTATCTGGTTCGGGTTCGAACTGAGAAGAGTTACTTGGGCGATGAGCTTAACGCACTTCCCATCATCCCCGGTATGTTAGCCAGTGCTGATATCATTACTGGTAAAAAAAGTGTCCTAGACTATTTGCTTAAGCCGATTTTACGGGCGAAGCAGTCGGCACTGAGAGAACGATAAGCCAACAATCTAAAAACAAAACATGACTGGAGATAACATGAAAAAAACGATTGTTGCCATGCTGGTCAGTGGCTGCATCCTGATCCCGAGTTTGGGTCAGGCCCAGACTCTGGAAGAGTCGGTGGCACAGACACTTGCTACGCATCCCAAGATCAAGGAAGCGTTTGATCTGTATCAGGCACGACTCTATCAGCATGATGGAGCCAAGGGTGGCTATTATCCCACGATCGATCTGCGTGGTGGCGTAGGCTATGAAAAGACTGACAGCCCTACAACTCGTGCTCCTGGGTTCAGGGGTGATGATTCACTGACGCGTAAAGAAGCCGGACTCAGTCTGCGGCAAATGTTGTTTGATGGCTTTGATGTCAGCAACAACGTCTCCAGAACCGAAGCAGAAGCCAATGCCCAGCGTCTGGCGATGATCTCCGAAGCAGAGAATACTGCGCTGCGAGTAGCTGAGGTCTACCTCAATATGCTGCGTCAGCAGGAGATTTTGGAACTCTCCAAACAGAACCTGGAAACCCACGAACAGATCCGCAGCGACATCAGCAAGCGGACTGATTCAGGGCTTGGCTCTACTGCGGATCAGACCCAGATTGAAGGTCGTGTTGCCCGAGCCTATTCAAATCAGGCTGCTGCTGAAAACAACTATCGCGATGCAGAGAGTGAATTTATTCGTGTCGTGAACGAGGTACCCAAAGATCTGGTGCAGCCGGTTCCCAATACCGAGCTTATCCCGACCAGCCTCGATAGTGCGCTGAAAACGGCGACCGAAGTCCACCCCACCCTGCTCTCTTCCTTGCAGGATATCGAAGCGGCCAAGTATCAGCATGAAGGTGCCAAATCCGGTTTCTATCCCAATGTGACATTCGAGGTCGATCAGAACTGGAATGAGGATATCGATGCTGTTCCTGGCCGTAATGATGACCTGACCGCCATGGTGCGGATGCGTTACAACCTGTTCCGTGGCGGCTCTGATGTGGCAGAGAGCAATGCAACATCGGCGCTCTACTCTCAGGCGAAAGACATTCATGTGAATGCGTTCCGCCAGGTGGAGGAAGGCACTCGTCTGGCCTGGAACGCGAAAGAGTCGCTGGCCAAGCAGAAGACCTTCCTGAAAGAGCATGTTGACGCCAGCTATGACACCGTACAGGCATACAAGAAGCAGTTTGGGTTGGGTCAACGGACATTGCTGGACGTATTGAACACCGAGAACGAACTGTTCGAGGCGCGTCGCAGCTACATTACTGCCGAGTATGATGCACTGCTGGCGGACTATCGCATTCTCAACGCGACAGGTAGCCTGCTCAATGCATTTAGCGTCAAACAACCCGCTGAATGGCAGGCCAGGCAATAACCGTTTGCCCATGATCCCGCTGGGATCATGAACGCCAATATGGTGACTGCTGCTGGCAGTCACCATGTTTGGCTAAAGCAGATGGTTGCACGGGCTTTGAGGAGTGCAGCAGCAATAATGCAGCAGGAATATGACGTGACACTCCAGCGCGAAACCGGCGGCAGATGGTGTTATCTTCTTAATGAATGGAGATACAGATCCCTACGCGCTTTGCGCCACTCCTTATGGATCCTGCTGTTACCCTTCTCACTTCTGCTCTGTGCCAGTCAGCCTCTGCCACAGGAAGATCTCAACTTGATCAAACGGGCGGATCAGACCTATGGCGCCAGAGCCGGCAAGCGTGTAACCAGTTGGCGTATGCTGGTCATGGAGACGAAGGGCAGGGCCCTGAGCGAAGAAAAAAAGCTTGAGCGGGTTAATAATTTTTTCAATCGGATGCGTTTTATTGACGATATCAAGTTATGGCGCAAAAAGGATTATTGGGCAACCCCGCTGGAATTTTTGGGGGCCGCCGGGGGAGACTGTGAAGATTTCAGTATCGCCAAATACTCTACGCTGCTCGAGCTTGGGATCCCGGATGATAAAATGCGGATGGTGTACGTCAAGGCTCTCGATTACAACCAGTTTCACATGGTGGTGGCATATTATGAGACACCCTCTTCCGTTCCGGTTATTTTGGATAATTTGATAGGCTCGATTCGCCCAGCCACACAGCGGCGTGATCTGGAGCCTATTTACAGTTTTAACGGTAGTCACTTGTGGTTGATGAAGGCACGAGGCCAAGGGGAACTGGCTGGTCAATCATCCCGCTTGGGATTATGGAATGATTTACGCAATCGCATGACCTCGGGGCGATTGGCTCGGCCAGTGGTGAATTTGGATGATTAACCTATGACGCTCTATCGACAGTTATTAGCCACTATGCTGCTGCTGTTTGGATTGTTATTTGCGGCCACATACTGGGTGCAATTCAATTCAACCCGCACTTATCTGGCGCAGCAACAGGAAACAACGGTCATCAATACGGCAACTTCGCTGGGGCTTGCGCTCACTCCCTATCTGGAAAACGGTGACAAGGTCGGTGCCGAGTCGGTGATCCAGGCTATTTTTGATGGCGGCTATTATCGATTGGTTCGCCTGGATCTGCTGGCCTCAAAGGATGTCATCGAGCAGGAAAATACCAACAATATTCAGGGGGTACCGCGGTGGTTTGTAAATTTGGGACTGTTTCCTGAGGTATCCAACGAGTCAATTCTGACGTCTGGCTGGTTGCAGCTTGGAAAATTAAAAGTAGTGGGTCACCCCGGCCAGGCTTATTACGAGTTGTGGCGTGGGATGAGTGAGCTGGCGAGCTGGTTTCTGGTCGGCTTTTTGATCACCACCATTTTGTTGATGAGAGCACTCAACTACTTGCTCAAGCCACTCAAACAGATCTGTGATCAAGCCGTCGAGATCGAGTTGCACCATTTCGGTCATACGATCCCGGAGCCTAAAACTCATGAATTGAAGCAGGTCGTTCAGGCGATCAACACCCTCTCAAGCAAGTTGGCGTTGCAGTTCAAAGAGCAAGCCGATGAGGCCGAGAAATTGCGTGAGCGGGTTTATGTCGATGCCGTATCGGGACTTGGCAACCGAGCCTATTTTGTGGGTCAGGTAAACGCATGGATAGCGGAGGCAGGCCAAGGTGGCGTCATGCTGGTTGCGGTCGACATGCTGGATGATATCTATCGCGATGAAGGCTTTGCTGCCCGCGACAACATGGTCAAATCGATAGCTCAGGCTTTGAAAGAGCAATTAAAAGGGTGGGATGGCGCAGCCTTGGCACGGATCTCCGCGACGGAATATGCGCTGCTCTGTCCAACTGACGATCTGACTCAGCTAAAAGAGCTGGCTGAAGTGATTAATAGCCGCATTGCCGATCTGGTGGTGAATCCAATGGGCGAAGGGGATGCGCTCTCCGTCATCGGTATTGCCGGTCGTGATGGTAATGATGATCTCTCTGCCTTGTTGACCAAAGCCGATAATGCGCTTGGCAAGGCGCGCAATGAACGCCGTGGTGCTGTGGTGATGGAAGGGGGGACCGAGCAAGGTTTGATGGGGCGTTTGGCCTGGCGAGATCTGGTACAAGATGCCATTTCACGACAACTTTGGCGCTTCAAAGCCCAACCAGCTTGCCGGTTTGATAATGGAGCAAGGTTGCATGCCGAGCTGTTTGCTTCTATCTCTCGGGATGGCACTGATTATTTTGCAGGTCAGTTCTTGCCCGCGATTGAACAGTTCAAATTGGGTGGCGAGTTTGACCAAGCGGTGCTTGATGCTTGCGTTCCATTACTGCAAAAACAGTCTGATCTGGTACTGGCGATCAACATCACTGCTGGCTCGCTCTGCTCGGATGAATTTTTAACCTGGCTGACGCGCTATCTGACCGAGCATGCAGAGCTCAAAGAGCGGTTGTTATTTGAAATACCTGAAGCTGCCATCATGAAACATAAAGACAACGTGGCTGCGTTGGTGGGCACCTTGCAAGCTCATGGCTTCCAGTGGGGGGTTGACCACTATGGTCGTCACTTCCAGTCTCTTGGCTATCTGGAGGAGCTGTCGCCGGCTTATGTCAAGGTCGATCACGGTTATACCAGTCAGGTCATGGAGCCGGGGGCTGACACCTCATTCCTGGCAGCAGTGTGCCGCGCCGCACACAATGCCGGTGTGACCACCATTGCGACCCGTGTCGAGGATCAACATCAAGTGGAACTGCTTTCCAAGTTGCATATCGATGGTTACCAGGGATTTGTTCATCCTGCCTTCCCATTGTCTTGAACTAAATGCTGGAAATGGCCCCGATAGGGGCCTTTTTTATACCAGTCACTTCTCTTTTCGCCATTTTTCTATAACCAACTCAAGGTCAGCCTTGAATGGGGCTGTGTCTAGGGTTCTGATTTGTATTAAGAAATTCCAACTCTTCGATTTTTTTCCGTCCATTTGTTGAATTCCTCTCGAACGTACGCTTTTTTGCAACGGAACTGCGCGCTATCTCCTTCTACGGTGTAGACATCAAGATCTGTCACCTTGGAGCAATGGATATGCGTACCCAAATCATCGACAAGTCCGTGGTTGTCTCAGCTATAGAAGGCAATGTGGAGATTGTGCTGGCTGATGGAAGCAGCCGCCCTCTGCAAAAAGGGGAAATTCTCCAACCCGGAGCAAAATTGGCCATAGCTGATGACGCCAAGCTGGCTCTTTCCCCTTATGACGATACTCCTGCATCGGATGTACCAGCCGGTTCCGAGTCCGCTGAACCTGCTCAACCGCAAGTGGCGGCCAGCCAGGAAGGCGCTCCTTCAGATATTGCCGCATTGCAAGAATCGATTCTGCAGGGTGTTGACCCGACTCAAAACTTTGAGGCTTCTGCTGCTGGTGGGGCACCAGCGGCCGGTGGTGGTGGCGGTATTGGTGGAGTTGCGGGGGCCAGTGGTAATGGTGGTTTCGTAACAATTGATCGAACAGGCGATGCCACGATAGCGGCTGCAGGGTTTGATACCACCTACGATACGGCCGCTGTCATCAATGAAAATCAGGCCGAAGATTTGATTCTTGAAAATCAGCTTGATGATTTGGGCGAAACCGCCGTGACCCTGGAAGACACTCAGATCAGTGGGAATTTGCTCGACAATAGTACCAATCCAGATGGGCCTGCTGATGCCTCTATCGTTTCATATGACTGGGGTATCAATATCGGAGTCCCTGCCGGTGTTGCTGCCACCATTACCGGAGTGGGCACGCTGATCATCAATCCGGATGGGAGCTATACCTTTACTCCGGCTCCTAACTATGATGGTGCAGTTCCCCCGGTGAACTATCAGGTAACTGATGGCCAGGATACAGTGACTTCAACACTCGTTATCTCCATTACTCCGGTAGATGAGGAGGTTGGCCTTGATGGGCTTACCCTGGAAGGGGGAGAGGTGTTGGTCAGTGATGCCAATCTGGCGGATGGTTCAACCCCCAATGCGACAGCGTTGACTCAAGGTGGAGTATTTACCTTCAGCGCCCCCGATGGCGTGCAAACGCTGGCGATCGGGGTGATCCAGTTGATCAGCAATGGCACTGTGGTTGCTCTGCCTGTATCCATTGAGACACCGCTGGGCAATGGATTGCAAATCACCGCAATAACCTACGATCCCGTTACCGGTAACGGCAGTGTCTCCTACAGCTATACCCTCCTTGATAATGAAGCTCATCAACAACCCGCTTCTGACCTGCAATTGGGTGAGAGCCTAACGGTGACCTTGACTGATGATGACGGTGATACAGCCAGCGCAACGCTGGATATCGTTGTGCTGGATGACGTACCGGTGCTGCAGCAAGAAGGTAGCAGCGACACGGTTAATGTGGACGAGGATGACTTGCTGAAATCGCGTGGTGAGGGTGAGTCAGAGGGTAATGACGTTGGTGAGCGTGAGCCGTTGTCACTCACTGGCAGCATTGTCGACAACGTGTCGTGGGGGGCGGATGGGTTTGGCAAGGTTACTGGCGTGAGTTGGGCAGATGGCAGTGCCACCATTGGTGAAAACCAGACCTCGGTGACGGTGTACTTCGATGCGAAAGGTGCCGTGCAACCTGGTGTTGCCGGTGCTGCGGCCAGTTTGTTGGTGAATGCGGATGGTTCATACACCTTCACGCTGGCAGACAACCTGCTGGTATCAGGTGAGGGAGAGAACGTAGTTAAGTTGCTGACCGATGGCTTTACCTTTGCGGCGCAGGATGGCGATGGTGACCCGGTGGTGGGTGGCATCAAGGTGAATGTGAACATCACTGATGACGTGCCGGTGCTGCAGCAAGAAGGTAGCAGCGACACGGTTAATGTGGACGAGGATGACTTGCTGAAATCGCGTGGTGAGGGTGAGTCAGAGGGTAATGACGTTGGTGAGCGTGAGCCGTTGTCACTCACTGGCAGCATTGTCGACAACGTGTCGTGGGGGGCGGATGGGTTTGGCAAGGTGACTGGTGTGAGCTGGAGCGGTGGCATGGCCACCATTGATGAAGGCCAGACCTCTGTGACGGTGTACTTTGATGCGAACGGCGCGGTGCAGGCTGAAGCAACTGGAGCGGCGGCCAGCTTGCAGGTGAATGCAGATGGCTCGTACACCTTCACCCTGGCAGACAACCTGCTGGTATCGGGTGAGGGAGAGAACGTAGTTAAGTTGCTGACCGATGGCTTTACCTTTGCGGCGCAGGATGGCGATGGCGACCCGGTGGTGGGTGGCATCAAGGTGAATGTAAACATCACCGATGATGTACCGGTGCTCAAGCAAACAGGGGGCAGTGACACTGTTGACGTCGATGAGGATGACTTGCAGGCCTTGCGTGGCGAGGATGAGTCAGAGGGTAATGACGTTGGTGAGCGTGAGCCGTTGTCACTCACTGGTAGTATTGTCGACAACGTGTCGTGGGGGGCGGATGGGTTTGGCAAGGTTACTGGCGTGAGTTGGGCAGATGGCAGTGCCACCATTGGTGAAAACCAGACCTCGGTGACGGTGTACTTCGATGCGAACGGCGCGGTGCAGGCTGAAGCAACTGGAGCGGCGGCCAGCTTGCAGGTGAATGCAGATGGCTCGTACACCTTCACCCTGGCAGACAACCTGCTGGTATCGGGTGAGGGAGAGAACGTAGTTAAGTTGCTGACCGATGGCTTTACCTTTGCGGCGCAGGATGGCGATGGCGACCCGGTGGTGGGTGGCATCAAGGTGAATGTGAACATCACTGATGACGTACCGGTGCTCAAGCAAACAGGGGGCAGTGACACTGTTGACGTCGATGAGGATGACTTGCAGGCCTTGCGTGGCGAGGATGAGTCAGAGGGTAATGACGCTGGTGAGCGCGAGCCGTTATCAGTCACAGGCAACATAGTGGACAACGTTGCCTGGGGTGCGGACGGCTTTGGCAAGGTGACTGGTGTGAGCTGGAGCGGTGGCATGGCCACCATTGATGAAGGCCAGACCTCTGTGACGGTGTACTTTGATGCGAACGGCGCGGTGCAGGCTGAAGCAACTGGAGCGGCGGCCAGCTTGCAGGTGAATGCAGATGGCTCGTACACCTTCACCCTGGCAGACAACCTGCTGGTATCGGGTGAGGGAGAGAACGTAGTTAAGTTGCTGACCGATGGCTTTACCTTTGCGGCGCAGGATGGCGATGGCGACCCGGTGGTGGGTGGCATCAAGGTGAATGTGAACATCACTGATGACGTACCGGTGCTCAAGCAAACAGGGGGCAGTGACACTGTTGACGTCGATGAGGATGACTTGCAGGCCTTGCGTGGCGAGGATGAGTCAGAGGGTAATGACGTTGGTGAGCGTGAGCCGTTGTCACTCACTGGTAGTATTGTCGACAACGTGTCGTGGGGGGCGGATGGGTTTGGCAAGGTTACTGGCGTGAGTTGGGCAGATGGCAGTGCCACCATTGGTGAAAACCAGACCTCGGTGACGGTGTACTTCGATGCGAACGGCGCGGTGCAGGCTGAAGCAACTGGAGCGGCGGCCAGCTTGCAGGTGAATGCAGATGGCTCGTACACCTTCACCCTGGCAGACAACCTGCTGGTATCGGGTGAGGGAGAGAACGTAGTTAAGTTGCTGACCGATGGCTTTACCTTTGCGGCGCAGGATGGCGATGGCGACCCGGTGGTGGGTGGCATCAAGGTGAATGTAAACATCACCGATGATGTGCCGGTGCTCAAGCAAACAGGGGGCAGTGACACTGTTGACGTCGATGAGGATGACTTGCAGGCCTTGCGTGGCGAGGATAAGTCAGAGGGTAATGACGCTGGTGAGCGCGAGCCGTTATCAGTCACAGGCAACATAGTGGACAACGTTGCCTGGGGTGCGGACGGCTTTGGCAAGGTGACTGGTGTGAGCTGGAGCGGTGGCATGGCCACCATTGATGAAGGCCAGACCTCTGTGACGGTGTACTTTGATGCGAACGGCGCGGTGCAGGCTGAAGCAACTGGAGCGGCGGCCAGCTTGCAGGTGAATGCAGATGGCTCGTACACCTTCACCCTGGCAGACAACCTGCTGGTATCGGGTGAGGGAGAGAACGTAGTTAAGTTGCTGACCGATGGCTTTACCTTTGCGGCGCAGGATGGCGATGGCGACCCGGTGGTGGGTGGCATCAAGGTGAATGTGAACATCACTGATGACGTACCGGTGCTCAAGCAAACAGGGGGCAGTGACACTGTTGACGTCGATGAGGATGACTTGCAGGCCTTGCGTGGCGAGGATAAGTCAGAGGGTAATGACGTTGGTGAGCGCGAGCCGTTATCAGT
The DNA here is from genome assembly GCF_051919525.1 of Aeromonas sp. 6P. Taxonomy (NCBI): domain Bacteria; kingdom Pseudomonadati; phylum Pseudomonadota; class Gammaproteobacteria; order Aeromonadales; family Aeromonadaceae; genus Aeromonas; species Aeromonas sp. 6P. The sequence goes on from NZ_JBQBEO010000002.1 coordinate 1,801,251, forward strand.
CACAGGCAACATAGTGGACAACGTTGCCTGGGGTGCGGACGGCTTTGGCAAGGTGACTGGTGTGAGCTGGAGCGGTGGCATGGCCACCATTGATGAAGGCCAGACCTCTGTGACGGTGTACTTTGATGCGAACGGCGCGGTGCAGGCTGAAGCAACTGGAGCGGCGGCCAGCTTGCAGGTGAATGCAGATGGCTCGTACACCTTCACCCTGGCAGACAACCTGCTGGTATCGGGTGAGGGAGAGAACGTAGTTAAGTTGCTGACCGATGGCTTTACCTTTGCGGCGCAGGATGGCGATGGCGACCCGGTGGTGGGTGGCATCAAGGTGAATGTGAACATCACTGATGACGTACCGGTGCTCAAGCAAACAGGGGGCAGTGACACTGTTGACGTCGATGAGGATGACTTGCAGGCCTTGCGTGGCGAGGATAAGTCAGAGGGTAATGACGTTGGTGAGCGTGAGCCGTTGTCACTCACTGGTAGTATTGTCGACAACGTGTCGTGGGGGGCGGATGGGTTTGGCAAGGTTACTGGCGTGAGTTGGGCAGATGGCAGTGCCACCATTGGTGAAAACCAGACCTCGGTGACGGTGTACTTCGATGCGAACGGCGCGGTGCAGGCTGAAGCAACTGGAGCGGCGGCCAGCTTGCAGGTGAATGCAGATGGCTCGTACACCTTCACCCTGGCAGACAACCTGCTGGTATCGGGTGAGGGAGAGAACGTAGTTAAGTTGCTGACCGATGGCTTTACCTTTGCGGCGCAGGATGGCGATGGCGACCCGGTGGTGGGTGGCATCAAGGTGAATGTGAACATCACTGATGACGTACCGGTGCTCAAGCAAACAGGGGGCAGTGACACTGTTGACGTCGATGAGGATGACTTGCAGGCCTTGCGTGGCGAGGATAAGTCAGAGGGTAATGACGCTGGTGAGCGCGAGCCGTTATCAGTCACAGGCAACATAGTGGACAACGTTGCCTGGGGTGCGGACGGCTTTGGCAAGGTGACTGGTGTGAGCTGGAGCGGTGGCATGGCCACCATTGATGAAGGCCAGACCTCTGTGACGGTGTACTTTGATGCGAACGGCGCGGTGCAGGCTGAAGCAACTGGAGCGGCGGCCAGCTTGCAGGTGAATGCAGATGGCTCGTACACCTTCACCCTGGCAGACAACCTGCTGGTATCGGGTGAGGGAGAGAACGTAGTTAAGTTGCTGACCGATGGCTTTACCTTTGCGGCGCAGGATGGCGATGGCGACCCGGTGGTGGGTGGCATCAAGGTGAATGTGAACATCACTGATGACGTACCGGTGCTCAAGCAAACAGGGGGCAGTGACACTGTTGACGTCGATGAGGATGACTTGCAGGCCTTGCGTGGCGAGGATAAGTCAGAGGGTAATGACGTTGGTGAGCGTGAGCCGTTGTCACTCACTGGTAGTATTGTCGACAACGTGTCGTGGGGGGCGGATGGGTTTGGCAAGGTTACTGGCGTGAGTTGGGCAGATGGCAGTGCCACCATTGGTGAAAACCAGACCTCGGTGACGGTGTACTTCGATGCGAACGGCGCGGTGCAGGCTGAAGCAACTGGAGCGGCGGCCAGCTTGCAGGTGAATGCAGATGGCTCGTACACCTTCACCCTGGCAGACAACCTGCTGGTATCGGGTGAGGGAGAGAACGTAGTTAAGTTGCTGACCGATGGCTTTACCTTTGCGGCGCAGGATGGCGATGGCGACCCGGTGGTGGGTGGCATCAAGGTGAATGTAAACATCACCGATGATGTGCCGGTGCTCAAGCAAACAGGGGGCAGTGACACTGTTGACGTCGATGAGGATGACTTGCAGGCCTTGCGTGGCGAGGATAAGTCAGAGGGTAATGACGCTGGTGAGCGCGAGCCGTTATCAGTCACAGGCAACATAGTGGACAACGTTGCCTGGGGTGCGGACGGCTTTGGCAAGGTGACTGGTGTGAGCTGGAGCGGTGGCATGGCCACCATTGATGAAGGCCAGACCTCTGTGACGGTGTACTTTGATGCGAACGGCGCGGTGCAGGCTGAAGCAACTGGAGCGGCGGCCAGCTTGCAGGTGAATGCAGATGGCTCGTACACCTTCACCCTGGCAGACAACCTGCTGGTATCGGGTGAGGGAGAGAACGTAGTTAAGTTGCTGACCGATGGCTTTACCTTTGCGGCGCAGGATGGCGATGGCGACCCGGTGGTGGGTGGCATCAAGGTGAATGTAAACATCACCGATGATGTGCCGGTGCTCAAGCAAACAGGGGGCAGTGACACTGTTGACGTCGATGAGGATGACTTGCAGGCCTTGCGTGGCGAGGATGAGTCAGAGGGTAATGACGCTGGTGAGCGCGAGCCGTTATCAGTCACAGGCAACATAGTGGACAACGTTGCCTGGGGTGCGGACGGCTTTGGCAAGGTGACTGGTGTGAGCTGGAGCGGTGGCATGGCCACCATTGATGAAGGCCAGACCTCTGTGACGGTGTACTTTGATGCGAACGGCGCGGTGCAGGCTGAAGCAACTGGAGCGGCGGCCAGCTTGCAGGTGAATGCAGATGGCTCGTACACCTTCACCCTGGCAGACAACCTGCTGGTATCGGGTGAGGGAGAGAACGTAGTTAAGTTGCTGACCGATGGCTTTACCTTTGCGGCGCAGGATGGCGATGGCGACCCGGTGGTGGGTGGCATCAAGGTGAATGTGAACATCACTGATGACGTACCGGTGCTCAAGCAAACAGGGGGCAGTGACACTGTTGACGTCGATGAGGATGACTTGCAGGCCTTGCGTGGCGAGGATGAGTCAGAGGGTAATGACGTTGGTGAGCGCGAGCCGTTATCAGTCACAGGCAACATAGTGGACAACGTTGCCTGGGGTGCGGACGGCTTTGGCAAGGTGACTGGTGTGAGCTGGAGCGGTGGCATGGCCACCATTGATGAAGGCCAGACCTCTGTGACGGTGTACTTTGATGCGAACGGCGCGGTGCAGGCTGAAGCAACTGGAGCGGCGGCCAGCTTGCAGGTGAATGCAGATGGCTCGTACACCTTCACCCTGGCAGACAACCTGCTGGTATCGGGTGAGGGAGAGAACGTAGTTAAGTTGCTGACCGATGGCTTTACCTTTGCGGCGCAGGATGGCGATGGCGACCCGGTGGTGGGTGGCATCAAGGTGAATGTGAACATCACTGATGACGTACCGGTGCTCAAGCAAACAGGGGGCAGTGACACTGTTGACGTCGATGAGGATGACTTGCAGGCCTTGCGTGGCGAGGATAAGTCAGAGGGTAATGACGTTGGTGAGCGTGAGCCGTTGTCACTCACTGGTAGTATTGTCGACAACGTGTCGTGGGGGGCGGATGGGTTTGGCAAGGTTACTGGCGTGAGTTGGGCAGATGGCAGTGCCACCATTGGTGAAAACCAGACCTCGGTGACGGTGTACTTCGATGCGAAAGGTGCCGTGCAACCTGGTGTTGCCGGTGCTGCGGCCAGTTTGTTGGTGAATGCGGATGGTTCATACACCTTCACGCTGGCAGACAACCTGCTGGTATCAGGTGAGGGAGAGAACGTAGTTAAGTTGCTGACCGATGGCTTTACCTTTGCGGCGCAGGATGGCGATGGTGACCCGGTGGTGGGTGGCATCAAGGTGAATGTGAACATCACTGATGACGTGCCGGTGGCGGTGAACGATGGCCCAGCTTGCATAATCCAGTCACCATTACCGCTAGTTAATGTGACGCTGGTTTTGGATACCTCTGGCAGCATGAAGGGGGACAAACTGGCTGCACTTAAAGCAGCGGTTGCTAACTTGGTGCAAGCTTACGCAGGGCTAGATGCCCCTATTCATGTCAATTTGGTGACCTTCGCAACGGGTTCTTCCAATGTTGGTGACTATAACTTCAACTCGGTTAGTGATTCTGGTTATATCAACCTGATAAGCGCAGTTAATGCGCTTAGCGCAGATGGATGGACTAATTATGCGGAAGCGCTTAATACAGCCAAGGCTCAAATTCTTCTTGATGTGAATAATGTCGGTGCAGATAAAGCCCAACAAAACAAGTTGTATTTTATCTCTGATGGTAATCCTGAACCTGACCCTACCGGTCAAGTTTCAGCGATAACGGCATGGCAAACATTTATTACAAATGGGAATGTTGATAACGATAATAATTCCGAAACCAATCCGTTCCAGGCGCATGCGATTGGTATCAATGTGAATACAGGTACCTACCTTAATCCAATTTCTAGTAGTGGTGCTTATCTTCTTGCCTCACCGGAAAATCTATCCGCTACCTTGGTTGACCTGGCAAGTGCTGGCGGTGGGGTAATCGGTAATGTATTGGCTAACGATAATTCCGGTGCTGATGGAGTAGGTCTTATTGCATCAGTCTCTGTAGGTGCTCAAACCTTTACCCTAAATGCTAGTGGTACTGATATCGATATCTTGGGTACGGGGGGGGTAACTTATAGTTTCGATAAGGATACCAAAGTATTGAGCCTCAATACAGAGCTCGGTATTCTGAAGATCGACCTGCAAGGCACCCATGTGGGGGAATATAGTTTTGTTGCCAAGGCAAATTTATCACCAGCGATCTTTGGTGATGATGGTGCAGTGAAGCAGTTGTTTACCTACACCTTGGTTGATGGGGATGGTGATAAGGCTCCTGCAAACGTGGAGATCTGCATCCGTAGCAACCAGTCTGTTCTAGTAGTTGGCCACAATGTCAGTGATATCGATTCTTCACACGTTGCTCATCATATAGCCAGTCCGTTCGATTCGGTGACTGGAGGCGTTATTCAGGGGGGGCGGGTAATGATGTGCTGATTGGGGATGTTGGTGGCTCCACCAGGTTACCAGGTCAAAAAGCTAACATAGTCTATGTCCTGGATAATTCTGGCAGCATGGATAGCAAAATTCCTTTTACCAATATTCAGGGGGTTACCACTAATATCAGCCGTCTTGATGCATTGAAACAATCGGTTATTGCATCTCTCAATAATCTCTATGAGTCGGGGGCTAGTGATATCAAGGTACATTTGGTCAAGTTTGGAACAAATGCACCCGTTGGCAGTACGTTCACGCTTACCGCTAATGGTACTGATAATCTTGAACAGTTGAAAAGTGCGATTGCATTTGTCAATGCAATCATGGCTAACGGGGGCTATACGAACTATGAGGCCGGCCTGGTGCAGGCCAATAATTGGATTCAGTCGTCAGCCCCTGTTTTGGCTGCGGATGTGAACAAGGTGTTGTTCGTATCTGATGGTGCACCAAATCGAGCCTTGGATAATTCCGGTGGAGTCATCTCTGCCAATGCACAGACAGCGATAAAACACGTCCTTGGTACAGCAGGCAATGATAATGATAACGTCAGTGAGGTCGAATTGATCGAAACGGCTGGTCCAGGTACAGCACAGGCTTTTACCATTGAAGCTGTTGGCATTAATGTATCCGCTAGTGCTAAAGAATTGTTAGACGATGTTGAAGGGAGCGGTGGACTCGCTGATAACGTCATTACTGCCAATCAGTTGATGGGTATTATCGGAAATATTGCCGGGGGGTTAATCAATGTCGCAGTAGTCGGTAATGATGCTCTGCGGGGAGGCGATGGGAACGATATCCTCTTTGGCGACAGTATTTATGCTGACAGTGTCGATGGCGGTTGGGCGGCTTTTGCCGCAACACATCCTGGAGCAACCGACAGTGAACTGAGGGCCTTGATTGCAGCAGGTCATATCTCTTTTGGTCAGGACGGTTCGGTTGGTGGCAATGACCTTCTGGATGGTGGTGCAGGTGATGACACTCTTTACGGACAGAAAGGTGACGATCTGCTGATTGGCGGTGCTGGTAGCGATACCCTGACCGGTGGAGGCGGTAAAGACACCTTTAAGTGGGGGGCGGGTGATGCCGGTGGTGTGGACGTTATCAAAGACTTCACAACTGGTGACGGTGGAGATGTGCTGGATATAAGCGAGCTGCTCACTGGCGAACATGCCAACTCTGGTTGGCTTGATGTGTACCTCAATTTCAGTAGTGATGGGCCAGGTACAAACAAATCAACATTGACGATTGATTTGGATGGTACGAATGGAGGAACCACCCACGTCATGAAATTTGACAGTATTGACCTGACAACCTTGGGCAATAGTGACCTGGAGATCATTCAGAAGTTGTTGGGTGACGGTAACTTGAAGGTTGATCCGTAACCCTGTCTCGGGGCCAGGCTTGCCTGGCCCCTGTTTTTTCCCCCAGGGGATGGATAAGATAGCGGCAGTAGAGGAGAGGGGTAATCATGCAGTCATTTAACTGGGTCGACATTGATGGCATCCGTTATAGCTGGGATGGGCAGGGGAACATTACCTGCGCAGGCCAGTTTGGCTATCAGGCCTCGATCGCGGGGGATCGGCTGGATGGGATGGAGATTGAGAATGAGGCCGGTGATGTAGCGGGCTCGCTCTATGTTGACTTCGCTACGGCCTCTATCACTTATGTGCCGGTCATGGATACCGAGTCTGCCCATAACATGATTCTGGTTGGCCATCATCAGGGGCAGCAGGAGTATCCGCTGGCCAGTTTTCACTCTCCGTTGTTGCAAGATTTGCTAGGACCATCTGATACCATCCCTTGGTCTGCGATGGAGGAGGATAGTGGTGGCCCCAATATCGGGCAGGCGGTGCAAGGACACGTTCTGTCGTGGGACTCGTTCCATTTCGATGATGAGGTGTTGGTCTGTGGCGCGGCTCCTGTGCTGGATATGGCAAACCAGAGCCAGGATCCCGGCAGCATGGTCACCATTAGTCTCGATCTGACCAATCAGATACTGGATCAGATCCCCCCCTTGCACGATATATGAATCCCGTAGCTGCACGGGCATAATGGCCTCAATCTTTCCGATTGAGGTTTTTTCTATGTGGCGTCCCCTTCTTACTCTTTCCGCTCTGGTTGTCAGTGCTCCGCTGCTGGCGATTGAAGTGCCGCAAGCGCCCCATCTGGTGGTGAGCGGTTATGCCGAGCAGAAGACCGAACCCGATATGCTCACCCTCAATGTGGCGGTGAGTGCACTGGATAAGCAGGGCCTCAAGGCCAAGCAGCAGGTCGATACCAAGGTCGCAGCCTTTTTCAGCCAACTGGAAGGGTTGGGGATCAAGCGGAGTGATGTTGAAGCTGGCAATTTGATGGTCTCTCCGGAATATCAGTATGGCGAGAACAAAAAGCCGGTATTGCTGGGATACCGTGCCCAGCGGCAATTGGCGGTCAAACTCTATCAACTGGATAAATTGAGCCCTTTGATGGATACCGCCCTCAAAGCCGGGCTGGAGTCTGTGTCCCAGATTGAGTACGGGTTGAAATCGCCGCAGGTCATCAAGGAGCAAGCGCGTCTGAATGCTGTTGAGGATGCCAAAACCAAGGCAGAGTCTCTGGCCAAGGCGTTTGGGATGAAGCTTGGCAAGGTCTACAGTGTGGAGTACCGCAACGCTTCGCCCATTACCGCCTACAGCCGCAACCTGAAAGTGGTGCAGGCCATGGCGATGGCTGCACCTGCGGCGGATATGGCGGACAACAGCTATCAACAACAGCAGATCACGGTAAGTGATAATATCGAGGCTGTTTTCTTGCTGGAGTGATGCCCGTCGTTTAAGTCCAGTCATGAACAACCCCGCCATTTGCTGCGGGGTTTTTATTGCGCATCGATGCAGATATAAAAAAGCCGACGCTCGTGTTTACTTCATCGGGCGTCGGCTTTTTGTTGCGCTGGGTTTATCAGGCGGTCACAGCATCAGCCTTGGTCGCTTCAGGAGCCGGGTTGCGGATGAGGTAATCAAACGCACCCAGTGCGGCGGTGGCGCCAGCACCCATGGAGATGATGATCTGCTTGAACGGTACCGTGGTGGCATCCCCTGCGGCGTAGACGCCGGGCAGGGAGGTCGCGCCCTTGGTATCGATCTCGATCTCGCCAAAGCGGGTCAGGGCAATCTCGCTCCCTTTGAGGAACTCAGTGTTCGGTACCAGGCCGATCTGGACGAAGATGCCCGCTACCGCCAGGTGCTTGATCTCGCCGGTGGTGCGATCTTCGTAGTCCATACCGACCACCTTGCTGCCATCACCGATCACTTCGGTGGTGCGAGCGTTCATGATGATGTCGATATTGCTCATGGAGCGAGCCTTCTTCTGCAGCACTTCATCGGCACGCAGGGTGTCGGCGAACTCCACCACAGTCACATGCTCGACGATGCCAGCCAAGTCGATCGCTGCCTCGATGCCGGAGTTACCGCCACCGATCACAGCTACTCGCTTGCCCTTGAAGAAGGGACCATCGCAGTGCGGGCAGTAGGCCACGCCCTTGGTGCGGTACTCAAGCTCGCCCGGTACGTTCAGATCACGCCAGCGGGCACCGGTAGCCAGGATCACGGCGCGGCTCTTCAAAGTGGCGCCAGAGGCGAGATCCACGTTCACATATCCATCTTTGCTGATGGCGGCGGCGCGCTGCTCGGTGATCACTTCAACGCCGTACTCTTTGACGTGCTGCTCCAGGCTGGCGGCCAGCTTGGGGCCTTCGGTATAGGGCACGGAGATAAAGTTCTCGATGCCGACGGTGTCCATCACCTGACCACCGAAACGCTCGGCAACGATGGCGGTGCGAATGCCTTTACGAGCGGCATAGATGGCCGCTGCGGCGCCAGCCGGGCCACCGCCCACCACCAGCACGTCGTAGGGATCTTTCTCATTCAGCTCGGCGGCCTTGCGCTCGGCAGCACCTGTATCGAGTTTGGCGACGATCTCTTCGAGTGAAATACGGCCCTGGCTGAACGGTTGGCCGTTCAGGTAGACATTCGGTACCGCCATGATTTGACGCTCGGCAACCTCTTCCTGGAACAGGGCGCCATCGATCATGGTGTGAGTGATGCCGGGGTTCAGGGTCGCCATCAGGTTGAGAGCCTGTACTACATCCGGGCAGTTGTGGCAGGAGAGGGAGATATAGGTCTCGAAGTGGAACTCACCCTTGAGATTGCGGATCTGCTCCTGCACGGCCGCATCGGCCTTGGAGGGGTGGCCGCCGCTTTGCAGCAGGGCGAGCACCAGAGAGGTAAATTCATGACCCATGGGGATGCCGGCAAAGTGAACGCGCGGGGCTTGGCCCTGCGGCGCGACACTCATGGAAGGCTTGCGAGCGGCAGTGCCAGAGGTCTGGGTGATCTTGGGGGACATCTCGGCGATCTCGCTGGCCAGTGCCAGCAGCTCTGCAGATTTGTCGCTGTCGTTGCCGGACACGCTGATCTCGATGGGATTGACGATGTACTGCAGATAGGTGTTCAGCTGTTGTTTGAGGTTGGTATCCAACATGGTCGAATTCCTTCTTGTAATGGCGAGTTGGCATTAAATGTGAGTCGGTCTGCTTTCAGGCCTATTTGGAAATGCCGGAAAGCAGACCGGCCCTTATGCGGGCCGGTCTTGGAAGCGGGAGGCTTAGATCTTGCCTACCAGGTCCAGGGACGGGGCCAGAGTGGCTTCGCCTTCTTTCCATTTAGCCGGGCACACTTCACCCGGGTGGGAAGCAACGTACTGGGCCGCTTTAACTTTGCGCAGCAGTTCCAGTGCGTCACGGCCGATGCCGCCAGCGTTGATCTCGACGATCTGGATGATGCCCTGCGGGTCAATTACGAAGGTACCGCGGTCAGCCAGACCAGCTTCTTCGATCATCACGCCGAAGTTGCGGGTGATGGTACCAGTCGGGTCACCAATCATCGGGTACTGGATCTTCTGAATGGTGTCAGAAGTGTCGTGCCATGCTTTGTGAGTGAAGTGGGTATCGGTAGAGACAGAGTAGATCTCGACGCCCAGCTTCTGGAATTCAGCGTAGTTGTCAGCCAGGTCGCCCAGCTCGGTCGGGCAAACGAAGGTGAAGTCAGCCGGGTAGAAGAAGACCACGGACCACTTGCCTTTCAGGTCAGCGTCAGACACCTGAACGAATTTGCCATTGTGGTAGGCGGTAGCATTGAACGGCTTGATTTCAGTGTTGATGTAGGTAGACATGTAATTGCTCCTTGGTGATGTACATATGCCGGTCTGGTGTTGAAGAGTCTTGCCAGACGAGGCGCTTAACTTTCGATGGATTCATCATAGGGGCTTCCGTTAATCGATAAAAGCCGCAATTTTGAATCGCTTAAATCTACTTATTAGATAGCTCACTATGGCTGTACCTAACATGAATATCTCTGGCCTACTGAGATAACTCCTTGTCGTGGTTCAATATCTGTGCGCTACATCGCCTTTTCAAGGCATGAGAAGGGGTCTGCAGAGCCACGATGACGCGATGAGATAAACGGTGGAGCAAACAGGTGGCGCAGGAGATTGAGGCCGCTGCTCGCAGCGATGGGGGATGTGCTGGTAAGGGGGAAGCCGAAAAGCGCAGATAAAAAAATCCCGGCGCTATCGCAACGACAGGGCCGGGTCATCAAACAAGGAATGGCTATATAAACAAATGCTTTACAGCAAAGACTAACTACGGGGTGTGCAAACTTGCAGACATATGAGAGGAAGATAATGGGTGCACAATCCCTCGTCTCCCCCTCGGCAACTATTGCATGAGAGGGATGATAGTGTGACACAGATCACAAGGCAAGCATTTGGTGTAATTTTTCAATCAAAATGAAAGTGTTTCATCATTTCAGCTCATTTTGACGGCTGAAAACGCTTTTATTGTAATTTAATTACATGGCAATCTATCAAAAGTCGGTAGGTGGTTCCTGCTCTTCCATCAATTCCAGCAGGTTGATGGCCACGGCAATGAAGTCCGACTCGGTGACAATGCCGATCAGCTTGCGTCCTTTGAGTACCGGCAGGCAGCCATATCTGTGCCGCTGCAGGTAGAGTGCCGCCTCCTTGATGCCGGCGTGAGGATCTACGCTCGCCACTTGCCGTGTCATGATCTCGTCGAGTTGCACGCTGTCGGTAAATTCGGCTTCCCGCTCCGGGCTGATGAGCAGCAGCTTGGATTCCCGGGTGGCCAGGATATCGGTGAGGGTTACCAACCCCAGCAGGTGGTGCTGCTCGTCGACGATGGGAATGTGTCGGATCCGCTCCTGCTGCATCAGGTCCATCGCCTGTTTGACACTGTTTGACGGACCCAGAGTGAAGGGGTGTTCGGTCATGATTTCGGATAGGGTCATCATGGTGGGCCTCCTTGTGTATCTGCTTTCACCCTAGCCCAGCGCCCATTGGCAAAACATGATCAGGGTCAATACAGAACATTAAAGAATCATTAACCGGAGGTGTGTCTCAATATTGCTCGCTACCCCTTGTCTCTCTTGGGTTTTTGGTCTTTTGGGTTGCCTTGGAAGATGGGGATAACTAGACTAGCCGCCGATTCCCCCCGAGGTGAAAGATGCAAGTATCCGATTTTCATTTTGATCTGCCAGACGAGCTGATTGCCCGCTATCCGATGGCAGAGCGTACTGCCAGCCGCCTGTTGCAGCTCGATGGTCAGACTGGCGCCCTGCGCCACGGTCAATTTGTGGATGTGCTGGATCAGCTCAATCCGGGTGACCTGCTGGTATTCAACAACACCCGTGTCATTCCGGCGCGCATGTTTGGCCAGAAGGCTAGCGGCGGCAAGCTGGAGGTACTGGTCGAGCGCATTCTGGACGAGCACAGCGTGCTGGCCCATGTCCGTGCATCCAAGGCGCCCAAGCCCGGCACCCGGATGATCATGGATGGTGGTGTGGAGGCAGAGATGCGCGCCCGCCACGACGCCCTGTTCGAGATCCACTTCCTCGACCCGCGTCCGGTGCTGGAGATTTTGGAGGCCATCGGCCACATGCCGCTGCCCCCCTATATCGACCGTCCCGACGAGGATGCCGACAAGGAGCGCTACCAGACCGTGTACAATCAAAAGCCGGGCGCCGTCGCGGCGCCGACCGCCGGTCTGCACTTTGATGAGCCGCTGCTTGAGAAAATTCGGGCCAAAGGGGTTGAAACGGCCTTCGTCACCCTGCATGTAGGGGCGGGGACTTTCCAGCCGGTGCGGGTTGAGAAGATTGAAGATCACCACATGCACTCCGAGTATGCGGAAGTGCCGCAAGAGGTGGTGGATGCCATCGCGGCCACCCGTGCCCGTGGTGGTCGGGTGATTGCGGTAGGTACCACGTCGGTCCGTTCGCTGGAGAGCGCGGCCAAGGTCACCCTGGCACAGGGCAAACCGCTGGCGCCCTTCTTTAGTGACACCGATATCTTCATCTTCCCTGGCTACCAGTTCCAGATTGTCGATGCCATGGTCACCAACTTCCATCTGCCGGAGTCGACCCTGATCATGCTGGTCAGCGCCTTTGCCGGTTATGACAACGTGATGGCGGCCTATCAGGCAGCCGTGGCCGGGCAGTACCGTTTCTTCAGCTACGGGGACGCCATGTTCGTCACCCGTCGCCAGGTTGAAGCATAAGCTTCAGCTTATTTACCGGGTCGTGAGCGGCCCTCCTATTGTCAGACTGTTTATCTGACGCAGCCGAGGTAGCAATGAAATTTGAACTGAAAACCACCGACGGCCGTGCCCGTCGCGGTCAACTGGTCTTTGAACGTGGTGTGGTACAAACGCCGGCCTTTATGCCGGTCGGGACTTACGGCACCGTCAAGGGGATGACCCCGGAAGAAGTGCGTGAAACCGGCGCCCAGATCCTACTGGGTAACACCTTCCACCTCTGGTTGCGTCCGGGTCAGGAAGTGATGCGTGCCCACGGCGATCTGCATGACTTCATGAACTGGCAGGGCCCGATCCTGACCGACTCCGGTGGTTTCCAGGTGTTCAGCCTGGGCCATATTCGCAAGATCACCGAAGCGGGCGTCCACTTCCGTCACCCCATCAATGGCGAGAAGATCTTCCTCGACCCCGAGAAGTCCATGGAGATCCAGTACGATCTGGGCTCCGACATCGTGATGATCTTCGACGAGTGCACTCCGTACCCGGCCACTTATGAAGAAGCGCGCAAGTCCATGGAGATGTCCCTGCGCTGGGGCAAGCGCTCCCGCGACAAGTTTGATGCGCTGGGCAACAAGAACGCCCTGTTCGGCATCATCCAGGGCTCGGTCTACGAAGATCTGCGTGATGTCTCCCTCAAGGGGCTGCTGGAGATCGGTTTCGACGGTTATGCGGTCGGTGGTCTGGCAGTGGGCGAACCCAAAGAGGACATGCACCGCATCCTCGAGCACGTCTGCCCGAAAATTCCGGCTGACAAGCCGCGCTACCTGATGGGTGTCGGCAAGCCGGAAGATCTGGTGGAAGGGGTGCGCCGTGGTATCGACATGTTCGACTGCGTCATGCCGACTCGCAACGCCCGCAACGGCCACCTGTTCACCACCGATGGCGTGGTGAAGATCCGCAATGCCCAGCACCGCAACGACACCAGCACCCTGGATGCCGAATGCGATTGCTACACCTGCAAGAACTACAGCCGTAGCTACCTGCACCATCTCGACAAGTGCAACGAGATCCTCGGTGCCCGTCTGAATACGATTCATAACCTGCGTTACTACCAGCGTGTGATGCAGGGTTTGCGGGACGCGATCGAGCAGGGTAAATTAGACGACTTTGTAACAGAGTTTTACCGTCGGCAAGGGAAGCCTGTGCCTCCGTTAGCTGAAAATGACGTTAAATAACAACAACATATAATTTTGTTTTTTTAAATCTACATCAATAAGAGGTTGTTAAATGAGCATTATCTCCAAGGCGTATGCAGAAGGCGCAGCACCGGGTGCACAGGGTGGTGGTATGGAAATGATCATCATGCTGGCCGTATTCGGCCTGATCTTCTACTTCATGATCTATCGTCCCCAGGCCAAGCGTGCCAAGGATCATCGCAATCTGATGAGCTCCTTGTCCAAGGGTGATGAAGTGCTCACTTCCGGTGGCCTGGTTGGCAAAATTGCCAAAGTGGCTGCAGACAGCGATTACCTGGTGATCGCCCTGAACGACCAGACTCAAGTCACCATCAAAAAGGACTTCGTCTCTGCCGTTCTGCCCAAGGGTTCTATCCAGTCCCTTTAATCTCCCAAGGAGCACAGCGTGTTGAATCGCTATCCGCTGTGGAAATACCTGATGGTGATCCTGGTGATCGCCATCGGTTTTCTATATGCAGCCCCCAATCTTTACGGCGAAGATCCGGCTTTGCAGGTTTCTGCCAGCCGTGGTGCCGAAGTCAAGCTAGATACTCTTGATCTGGTGAAAGAGACCCTTGAAGCGGCCAAGATCCCGGTCAAACATGCTGCATTCGAGCACGGTTTTATCCTGATCCGTTTCAAGAACACCGAAGACCAGCTGAAGGCGCGCGATATCGTTGCCAACAAGCTGGGCGACAACTTCATTACCGCACTCAACCTGGCACCTTCCACTCCCGCCTGGCTCGAAGCCATCGGTGCGGCGCCTCTGAAGCTGGGTCTTGATCTGCGCGGTGGTGTGCACTTCCTGATGGAAGTGGACATGGCCGAAGCACTGACCAAGCAGCAAGAGCAGATGGTGCAGGATTTCCGCTCCGAGCTGCGCACCCAGAAGATCCGTTACTCCGGCGTGCGCCGGGTCGGTGATCAGGTGCAGGTGATCTTCCGTGACGAAGCCGATCAGGAACGCGCCGTTTCTCATCTGCGTCGTCAGAACCCTGATTTGACTTTCACTACCGAGCAGAAAGGGGATGAGTTCATCCTGCTGGCTGGTCTGAGCGAAGCCAAGATCAAGGAAGTGAAGAAGTACGCCCTCGAGCAGAACATCACCATCATCCGTAACCGGGTCAACGAACTGGGCGTGGCCGAGCCGCTGGTACAACAGCAAGGCGCCGAGCGCATTGTCGTTGAACTGCCCGGTATTCAGGATACCGCCCGCGCCAAGGAGATCCTGGGTGCAACCGCGACCCTGGAATTCCACATGGTCGATGAGACTGCCGACATCCAGGCTGCGGCCGATGGCCGTGTCCCGCCCAGCTCCAAGGTCTACAACGATCGCAATGGTCGTCCCGTGGTGCTGCAAAAGCGGGTGATCCTGACCGGTGACCACATCGTGGGTGCCCAGTCCGGTTTCGACGAGTACAGCCGTCCCCAGGTCAACATCAAGCTGGATGGCCAGGGTGGCAACAAGATGGCCAACTTTACCAAGGACAACGTCGGTAAAGGGATGGCGACCGTCTTCATCGAGTACAAGCCGGTCGGTCAACCGGGTCCGGATGGCAAGCGCAAGTTCCGCAAGCAGGAGGAGGTGATCAACGTCGCCACCATCCAGTCGCGTCTTGGCAGCCAGTTCCGTATCACAGGTATCGACAACGCCAACGAAGCCCACAACCTGGCGCTGCTGCTGCGTGCCGGTGCTCTGATCGCCCCGATCCAGATCGTGGAAGAGCGCACCATTGGCCCGAGCCTGGGTCAACAGAACATCGACAGCGGTATGGAAGCCATCGGCTGGGCCATGCTGGTGATCGTGCTGTTCATGGGGATCTACTACCGCGCGTTTGGCTGGGTTGCCAACCTGGCGCTCTGTATGAACCTGGTGTTGATTGTCGGCATCATGTCGATGATCCCGGGGGCCACTATGACATTGCCGGGTATCGCCGGTATCGTCCTGACGCTGGGTATGGCGGTGGATGCCAACGTACTGATCTACGAGCGTATTCGTGAAGAGATCCGCAACGGTCGCGGTGTTCAGCAAGCCATCCATCTGGGCTTTGATCGGGCATTCTCCACCATCGCCGACTCCAACGTGACCTCGCTGATCACCTGCGTGATCCTGTTCGGTATCGGTACTGGCGCAATCAAGGGCTTTGCCCTGACGCTGGGCATTGGTCTGACCGCCTCCATGTTTACTGCCATCACAGTTTCCCGTGCCATTATCAACCTGGCTTGGGGTGGACGGCGTATCGACAAGCTGCCCATCTGAGGATAGAGAGATGTTTCAGATTCTACATTTTGAAAAACCGATCCCGTTTATGCGCTATGCCAAGCCGGGTGTGGTTTTCTCTTCCGTGCTGATGGTGGTAGCCCTGTTCTTCCTGTTTGATCGGGGGCTGAACTGGGGTCTGGACTTTACCGGTGGTACCACCATCGAGGTGGGGTTCCAGCAGTCGGTGAGCCTGGACAAGATCCACGACGCTCTGGAAGAGCAGAAGATTGAAGGGGCAACCCTGCAACACTTTGGCTCCAGCCGTGACGTGCTGTTCCGCCTGACCCCGAAAGAGGGGGTCAAGGTAGAACAACAGGGTAACGAAGTGCTGGCGGCGGCCAAGCAGCTCGACGAGGGCGCAGTGCTCAAACGCGTCGAGTTCGTCGGCCCTTCCGTGGGTGATGAACTGGCGACAGACGGTGCGCTGGCCATGCTGGCCTCCATCCTCTGTATCCTGGCCTACGTGGCAGTGCGTTTCGAATGGCGTCTGGCGCTGGGGGGCATTCTCTCCCTGGTGCACGACGTGGTGATCACGCTGGGTGTCTTTGCCTACTTCCAGTACGAGTTCGACCTGACCGTACTGGCGGCACTGATGACCCTGGTGGGTTACTCCCTGAACGATACCATCGTGGTGTTCGACCGCTTGCGGGAGAACTTCCGCAAGGTGCGTAAAGGGGATACCGAGTACATTCTGGATCTCTCCATGACCGAGACCCTGAGTCGTACCATCATCACCTCCGGCCTTACCTTTATCGTGGTGCTGGCGCTGCTGCTCAAGGGTGGTGCGCTGATCCACGGTTTTGCCGTGGCCATGGTGATCGGTGTGGCGTTCGGTACCTACTCCTCCATCTATGTGGCGAGTGCGTTTGCCATGTTCCTCGGCGTCAAGCGCGAGCACATGCTGCCCACCCAGGTAGAGAAAGAGGGTGCGGACCAACAGGAAATCCTGCCGTAACAGTGAAGAGCGCCTCATGGCGCTCTTTTCTTATCTCTGCGTGTCGTTTGCTGACGCACATGATTTAAACAACAGGAGTTTGTCATGCATCACAATCCCCGTTTTTTGGCGCTGGTTGACGGGATCCGCTCCCGCATTACCGAAACCGATGTTCACCAGATCAAGCGCTGGCAGGACGAAGGGCGCACGTTTCACCTAATCGACGTGCGGGAAGAGAGCGAGTGGGCCAAAGGCCATCTGCCCGGTGCCCGATACCTGGGGCGTGGCGTGATTGAGCGGGATATCGAGACCCAGTTCCCGGATCTTGAGACCGAGCTCTACCTCTATTGTGGTGGTGGTTTTCGCTCCATTCTGGCTGCGGACAACCTGCAACAGATGGGTTATCGCAAGGTGATCAGCGTCGACGGCGGGTTTCGCGGTTGGTGCGATGCCGGATACCCTGTCGAATCCTGATTTATTTGAGGTAGAGGGGCACAGCTACATGACAAAGCGGCAGTTGACCTTTACCATATGCGGGGTCAAGCGTAAGCGTCGGAGTGTTCATTGAACGTCAGGAAAGGGATTGGATACCTCCTCGGTATCCTGTTGTTGCTTCCCATGTGGGGTTGCAGCAGTAGCAGTCAGGTTAACACCCCCAAGGTTCCCAAGCCGCAGCCTGCTTCACTGGTGTTGGCGACCCCCCTGCAGGTCTCCTACCAGAGTGAGCTGGCGCTCGCCCGACTCGGGCAGATGCTCAGTGAAATGGAACTGACCACCGAGCAACGGGCAGAGTTGTTCTATGAGCGTGCCGTGGTGTTTGATCGGGTTGGTCTGCGTTCCCTCGCGCGGCTCGATTTCAACCGTGCCCTGCGGGAGAAGCCGGATTTCGCCGAAGCCTACAACTTCATCGGCGTCTATCTGGTACAGCAGCAGAATTACGACGAAGCCTATGATGCGTTCGATTCCGCCCTCGAACTGGCGCCGGACTATGACTATGCCTATCTCAACCGTGGCATCGCCCTCTATTACGGTAACCGTCCCGAGCTGGCCGCGGCCGATATGAAGCGTTTCTACGAGGCGCAGCCGGAAGACCCCTATCGGGTGATCTGGCTCTATCTGGCTGAGCAGAAACTCGACCCGTCGGCCGCCATGAGCCGGATGCGCGAGCGTCTCAACAAGTACGATGACGACGCCTGGAACTGGGATCTGGTTCGCCTCTATACCGGCGAGATCAACGCTTCCCAGCTGATGGGCAACGTGGTGAAAGGGGTGAAGGATAACCGGGAGCTTGCCGAGCGCCTGTGTGAAACCTACTTCTATCTGGGCAAGTTCGAGCTGGGCAAAGGTAACCGCAAGGAAGCCATCAGCTACTTCAAGCTGGCCTTATCTAACAACGTCTATGACTTCATCGAGCACCGCTATGCGCTGCTGGAGCTGGAGTTGATGGCGCGCAAGCCCTTGCCGCCAGGTGCCCAGAGCGCTCGTAACAAGGGTGATCAGCCCTCCTGAACCACTGCCAGATAGTGGTAAAAAGGCCTCGCGATGAGGCCTTTTTGTTGGGCGTATGGCGGGTTTACTCCACCAGGCTCATGCCGGGGATCTGGCGCCAGTAGCCGTTGCAGTCACTTCCTTGCTGCAAGGAGAGGGGAGCCTGGCCCTGCCGGTTGACTTTGAAGCGGGCCAGCATCTCCAGCGTCTCCATCCCTTGCGGCGAAAGCCTGACCACATCTACCAGACCTTCCATACCAGCCAGCTCGTTACCCAGGTTGTAGCAGTAACCGGACTGGGTCTGGATCCCGTTGAGATTGAACACCCGCTGCCCCTCGCGGCTGTTGGCCAGTCGTCCGGTGGGGTAGTTGATGCAGGCTAGCTCGCAGTTGTCTTTCGGTTTGTCGAGGGAGCGGGCGGTGAAGCAGCGCGCCGAGTAGGCGAGCGGCAGATGGCCGTAGGCAAACACCTCCACCTCAAATTGGTCGCGCAGGGAGCCCAGATCCTGATTGAGCTGGATCAGCCAGTCACGGGAGAGCTCCACCGGCATGACCCAGCGTTTCATCCCCTGTTTGAGCAACATGCGCAGCACATCGGCGTTATAGGCGTTGATGGCGGGACCACAGACGAAGGGGATCCCTGCCTCCCAGGCGAGTTGCACTGTACCGAGATCGTTGGCTTCGACCATAAGATCGCCATTGTCGACCAGCCGCTTCACCTCCTTGAGCTCGGAAGGGGCGGAGATAAGGGCGAGGGTCGAGAGCACTACCTGCTTGCCGGAGTTTGCGACCTGACGGGCCAGCGCAATCCAGTCATCGACTTTGAGTTCGCGCCGCTTGCTGCAGACGGTCTCCCCCAGATAGATGATGTCGGCCTGACTGTCGGCCGCGGCATGGTAAAAGGCCTCGGTATCGGCTTTGGGCCAGTAGAAGAGCAGAGGCCCGAGAGAAAATTGCATGGGTGGACTCCTTATTGCCACTGACGATGGTAGGCGCCGAGGGTAGTCTGGCTACCTTCGGAGACGCGGGCGAGCTGGGCATCCCACTCAGCTTTGACCTGATAGGCCTCGGGATTGGCCTGATAGGCATCGATGGCCGCACGCCAGACCCGGGTCACTTGCTCCACATAGGCGGGGCTGCGCTGGCGCCCTTCAATCTTGACCGACTGGATCCCGGTCTTGAACAGCTCGGGCAGGAGACCCAGGGTATTGAGACTGGTGGGCTCTTCCAGCGCGTGGTAGGTCTGGCCATCCACGTCGAAACGCCCCTTGCACAGGGTCGGATAGCCAGCATTTTCGCCCGGGCCATAGCGGTCGATCAGCACTTCGTTGAGTCGCGACTCGAGGCCGTTCGCGGTCTCTTCCCAACGGACGAACTTGGCCGGTGAGCAGGCGCCGACGGTGTTGGGACTCTCGCCAGTCATGTAGGAGGAGAGATAGCAGCGCCCCTCGGCCATGATGCAGAGGCTGCCAAAAGCGAATACCTCAAGGCCAACATCGGTCTCGCGGGCCAGCTGCTTGACCTGATGCATGGAGAGCACCCGGGGCAGCACCACCCGTGTGATATTGAATTGCTGCTGATAGAAGCGAATGGCGGCGGCATTGGTGGCGCTGGCCTGCACCGAGACATGGAGTTCCATCTCGGGGTAGTGGCGGCTGGCATATTCCAGCACGGCGAGATCGGCGATGATTAACGCATCGGCGCCGAGGGCCACCCCGCGATCAACCGCCTGTTTCCATCGAGTATCGGCCCCGGGATGGGCAAAGGTATTGATGGCAATATGCAGCTTGCGACCATGTTGATGCACATAATCTACCGCCTTCTCCAGCTTGCTGTCGGTAAAGTTGAGACCGGCAAAGTGGCGTGCATTGGTGTCATCCTTGAAACCGATATAAACGGCATCGGCCCCGTTATCCACGGCGGTTTTCAGTGCCGGCAAACTGCCTGCCGGACAGAGTAATTCCATTGGTACGCTCCGAGAGTGCATATGAAGGGCAAACGAGCCCTGATTGTATGCAGCCATGCACTCCCGCTTTTTGACCTGAGGCAGCTTTATGTGGCTTTACCCTTCTTGAGGTAACCCTGCACAAGTTTGATTTCCAACAGGATCTTGCCACTCTCCCTGTGTTTGAATGCGCAAAAAAGGGAGTCTATCGTGTTTCAACAACTGCAACGCCGCCTGGTCGAACAGGCTCCGCGCTTCTTGCGCCATCCCCTCAAGCTGGTTCCCTTCAATCTGCAAAAGCAGCTGATGGAGAGTTTGCTGGCCCGGGTATTCAAAGAGGCTATCGAAGATGGCGATTTCGAGTTTCTGGCAGACAAGTGGCTGAAAGTCGAAGTCTCTGATCTGGAGCTGTGCTGGTTTATCAGTGAGCAGAATGGCCTGCTGGTGGTAGCTCGCGAGTGTGACAAGGCCGATGTCTGCTTCAGCGGTACCGCCAACGACCTGATCCTCATCGCTGGTCGCAAAGAGGATCCGGATTCGCTCTTTTTCCAGCGCAAGTTGAAGATAGAAGGGGATACCGAACTGGGCCTTGAGGTGAAAAACCTGATGGACAGTCTGGATCTCGATGGCTTGCCAAGCCTGATGAAGTATCCCCTGATGGATCTGGCGACGTTTATCGAACGCGCCCGCACCGAGTCAGCGCAGGCTCCGGTGCAGACGGCGCCGGGCGGGATCCCGTCTTAAGTGGACAATCACCCCATGGGCATGGCGACGATAATGGTGCCGTGCCCAGAGGCAACGACAGGCCCACAGACAGGGCACCAAGGCGATGAGTGCCGCAGGGGCGGGCAGCTGTGACATGGCCAGCCCCGCAGCCAGCCAGATAAAGGGTTGCGCTTCATACAGCCACTCCGGCTGTAGCCAGCGTTTGCTCGGAAAGATAATCAGATCGGTACGTCGGTAGCTGGAGCGCATCATCCAGGTCACCGCTCCGGCGATAAACAGCAAGGCGCCTGCAAACCAGAGCAGGGGCTGTTCACTCAACGTAATAATGGCAATGGCTGCCAGCAGGTAGAGGCTGGGCAATCTCTCATAGATAAAGGGAGGAAGCATGGCGTGGTGTCTCCTGTGCCGTTTATCGGATATCCATCAAGTTTAGTCCCCCCCCCTCTCACTTCCCTCATGCTGGTTTGTTATACAAACGGGTGGTTTTGTTCTGAAATGGCTCGGCTTTTACGGTGCCAACATGGTGTTCTCTTATGTTACAATTGCGCGCCATTTTTGACTGAAGATTGACTGGGCATGTTGGATCAGATTCGTATCGTTTTGGTAAACACCTCTCATACCGGCAACATGGGGTCTGCGGCACGCGCCATGAAGACCATGGGGTTGACCCAGCTGGTATTGGTTGATCCGCAAGCCTTGCCGGATGACAATGCCTTCGCCCTGGCGGCTGGTGCCAGCGATGTGCTTGCCAATGCCCGTATCGTCCCGACACTGGACGACGCGATCGCCGATTGTGGTCTGGTGATTGGCTCCAGCGCCCGCTCTCGAACCCTGAGCTGGCCCATGCTCGATCCCCGTGAGGCCGGCGAAAAGTCGGTGGTTGAGGGGATGCAGCACCCGGTTGCGTTGGTGTTTGGTCGTGAGCGCACCGGTCTCACCAACGACGAATTGCAAAAGTGCCACTACCACGTGGCCATTCCGGCCAATCCTGATTACAGCTCTCTCAATCTGGCCATGGCGGTGCAGACCCTCTGTTACGAAGTGCGGATGCGCTGGCTGCAGGGGCAGGCCGCCGAGCCTGAAGAGGAGATGGCCTATCCGAGTGCCGCCCAGCTGGAAGGGTTTTATAAGCACTTGGAACAAACCCTGATGAAGACCGGTTTTATTGCCGATGACCATCCGGGTCATGTGATGAGCAAGCTGCGTCGCCTGTTCAATCGGGCTCGGCCGGAAGCGGCTGAGCTCAACATTCTGCGCGGTATTCTGACCTCGGTGCAGAAAGCGCGCGTACCGGATTAATCCGACTGATTTACTCAACCATATACTTGACTGATTTGGTCGGGTATGTGACCATGTGCCCCATTAAATTGCTTCGCAAGACGGTAAGGCACATGAGACTGACTTCAAAAGGACGTTACGCTGTAACCGCCATGCTCGACGTGGCGCTGCATGCAGAGCAGGGGCCCGTCCCCCTTGCCGATATTTCCGAGCGCCAGGGCATCTCGTTGTCCTATCTCGAGCAGCTCTTTGCCCGCCTGCGCAAACATGGTCTGGTGAGCAGTGTACGTGGCCCGGGCGGTGGTTATCGCCTCGGTTTGGCCCCAGGCGAGATTTCGGTTGGTCAGGTGATCACTGCGGTCGATGAGTCGGTCGATGCTACCAAGTGCCTCGGCAAGGGCGGCTGCCACGGCGGTACCCAGTGCCTGACTCACTCCCTGTGGCGTGACCTGAGTGAGCGGATCTCCAGCTTCCTCGGGGATATCACCCTGGCCGAGCTGGTACGCCAGGCCGATGTGCGCCGCATTGCCGGCAAGCAAGATGAACAAATGAAGACCGTGTTGTCCCTGGTTGATCGGGCAGAACACGGCGATGTGAGCTTGAAAGTCCAACTATAAACGTGCTTTCCACAGCGGGACTCTGTATGACCCGGACTGTGACGGAGAAAAACATGAAACTGCCTATTTACCTTGATTATTCGGCAACCTGTCCGGTGGACCCGCGTGTCGCAGAAAAAATGATGCAGTGTCTCACCATGGATGGCCTGTTCGGCAATCCGGCTTCCCGTTCTCACCGCTTTGGCTGGCAAGCCGAAGAGGCGGTGGATCTGGCCCGTAATCAAGTGGCAGATCTGATCGGCGCCGATCCCCGCGAGATCGTCTTCACTTCCGGTGCGACCGAATCCAATAACCTGGCCATCAAGGGTGTTGCCCACTTCTATGCCAGCAAGGGCAAGCACATCATCACTTCCAAGACCGAACACAAGGCGGTGCTCGATACCTGTCGCCAGCTGGAGCGTGAAGGGTTCGAGGTGACCTATCTTGAGCCGATGCCCAACGGCCTGTTCACTATCGAGATGATTGAGAATGCCATGCGTGATGACACCATCCTGGTCAGCATCATGCATGTGAACAACGAAATCGGCGTGGTTCAGAACATTGCCGCCATCGGCGAGTTGTGCCGTTCCCGCAAGATCCTGCTGCACGTGGATGCCGTTCAGAGTGTGGGCAAGATCCCGGTAGATGTGGAGGCACTGAAAGTGGATCTGCTCTCCGTCTCTGCGCACAAGGTGTATGGTCCTAAAGGGATTGGTGCACTGTTTGTTCGTCGCAAACCCCGCGTTCGTCTGGAAGCCCAGATGCACGGTGGCGGCCACGAGCGCGGCATGCGTTCCGGTACTCTGCCGACCCACCAGATCGTCGGGATGGGCGAAGCCTTCCGTATCGCCAAAGAAGAGATGGTGAGTGAAGGCGAGCGTATCTTGGCACTGCGCCAGCGTCTGTGGAATGGCATCAAGGACATTGAAGCCGTCTATATCAATGGTGATCTGGATCAACGTGTTCCGGGCAACCTCAACGTCAGCTTTGCCTATGTGGAAGGGGAATCCCTCATCATGGCGCTGAAAGATTTGGCGGTCTCTTCCGGTTCGGCCTGTACCTCCGCCAGCCTGGAACCTTCCTATGTGCTGCGCGCACTGGGTCTGAACGACGAGTTGGCACACAGCTCCATCCGTTTCAGCATGGGTCGCTTCACCACCGAGGAAGAGATTGACTACGCGGTCAAGCTTATTCGTGACTCCATCGGTCGTCTGCGCGAGATGTCCCCCCTGTGGGAGATGTACAAAGACGGCGTCGATCTGAACACGGTCGAATGGGCTCATCACTGATCTATTTGGTCAGTGAGTAACAGAATTAGCAGGAGTGAGATATGGCTTACAGTGAAAAAGTAATCGACCACTACGAGAATCCTCGCAACGTCGGTGGTTTCGACAAGAATGATCCCAGCGTTGCAACCGGCATGGTCGGTGCGCCCGCTTGTGGCGACGTGATGAAGCTGCAATTGAAGATCAGCGACGAAGGCATCATCGAAGATGCCAAGTTCAAGACCTACGGCTGCGGTTCCGCTATCGCCTCCAGCTCCCTGGTGACCGAATGGGTCAAGGGCAAGACCCTGGACGAAGCGGCTGGCATCAAGAACACAGATATCGCTGAAGAGTTGGCCCTGCCACCGGTGAAGATCCACTGCTCCATTCTGGCTGAGGACGCCATCAAGGCCGCCATCGCCGATTACAAGCAGAAGAAAGGTCTCTAAGCGCCGGAGAGCAGTATGGCTATTACCATGACAGATGCCGCCGCGGCACGGGTTTCCTCTTTTCTGGCTAACCGGGGCAAGGGCATTGGCCTGCGCCTCGGCGTCAAAACCACCGGCTGCTCCGGTCTGGCCTACGTGCTTGAGTTCGTTGATGAACTGACCGATGAGGATCAGGTGTTCGAGCAGCAGGGCGTCAAGATTATTGTCGATGCCAAGAGTCTGATCCATCTGGATGGCACCGAGCTGGATTTCGTCAAGGAGGGCCTCAACGAGGGCTTCCAGTTCAACAATCCCAACGCCAAAGGCGAGTGTGGTTGCGGCGAAAGCTTCAGTGTCTGAGATGTTTGACGTCAATGATCCTTCGTCTGTGGTTGAGCGGGTCGCCCATGACCCGTTCAACCACATCTCATTTGCTAGGGGCGAGTGAGGTTGTGGCGAACGTTTCCGAGAGGTTTGCATGAATCATTTCGAGCTGTTTGGGCTGGTTGAAGGCTTCGAGCTCGATACCCGTCAGTTGGCTGATACCTACCGCCAGCTGCAAACCCAATTCCATCCTGATCGTTTTGCCACCGCCCCCGAACGGGAGCAGCTGGCTGCGGTGCAACGTGCCGCCCAGATCAACGAAGCATTCACCACCCTCAAGGCGCCGCTGCGCCGTGCAGAATATCTGCTCTCCCTGCGTGGCACTGATATCCGTGGTGAACAGCAGACTCTGCAAGATACCGCGTTTCTGATGCAGCAGCTGGAGTGGCGTGAGCGTCTGGCCGATCTGAAAGATGACGCCGACCCTGAGCGCGCCATCAAGGATTTTCGCAGCGAGATCAGGCATGATCACCAGATGTTGATGCAGCAGCTGACCGAGTCTCTTGCCGCCGGCAGAGATCTCGTTGCCGCTGATTGCGTTCGCAAACTCAAGTTTGTCGACAAGCTCCTCGAAGAGCTGGAACGATTCGAAGACTCGCTTCTCGAGTCTTGATCCTTTAACGCTGGAAGTTTCATTACCCATGGCATTACTGCAAATCGCCGAACCCGGCCAGAGCGCTGTTCCTCATCAGCACAAACGTGCCGTCGGCATCGATCTCGGCACCACCAACTCTCTCGTCGCTGCGGTTCGCAGTGGTCACGCTGATACCCTTTGCGATGAGCAAGGGCGCGACCTGCTCCCGTCAGTAGTGCACTATCAAAGCGACGCCATTCGAGTGGGGATTGATGCCAAGCGCGAAGCGGCGCTCGATCCTCACAACACCATCGTCTCGGTCAAACGGATGATGGGCAAGGCGCTGGCCGATATCGATACCCGCCAGCAGCCCTACCAGTTCATCGCTGCCGACAATGGCATGCCGCAACTGCAAACCCGTCAGGGACTGGTCAATCCGGTGCAGGTATCGGCCGAAATTCTCAAAAAGCTGGCCGAGCGTGGCGCCCAGACACTCGGGGGCGATCTCGATGGCGTGGTCATTACCGTGCCCGCCTATTTCGATGATGCCCAGCGTCAGGGGACCAAGGATGCGGCCCGTCTGGCCGGTCTGCACGTACTGCGTCTGCTCAACGAGCCGACCGCAGCCGCGATCGCCTATGGCCTTGACTCCGGTCAGGAAGGGGTGATCGCGGTTTACGATCTGGGGGGCGGCACCTTCGATATATCCATCCTGCGTCTGCACCGCGGTGTGTTTGAAGTGATGGCGACCGGCGGCGATTCCGCCCTCGGCGGTGATGATTTTGATCACCTGCTGGCGGACTGGATCAAGGAGCAGGCGGGCCTCTCCGGCGAGCTGGATGCCCATCTGCAGCGCGAGCTGCTGGATGTGGCCGCTGCCGTCAAACACGACCTGACCGATGCCGAGCAGGTGGCGTGCACCTTTGCTGGCTGGCAGGGCTCAGTGAGCCGTAGCCAGTTTGATGAACTCATCACCCCGCTGGTGAAACGGACCTTGCTGGCTTGTCGCCGCGCCCTGCGCGATGCCGGTCTCGAGCAGGTGGAAGTGCTGGAAGTGGTGATGGTCGGTGGCTCCACCCGGGTGCCGCTGGTGCGCGAACTGGTGGGCGAGTTCTTCCAGCGTACGCCGCTGACCAGTATCGATCCTGACAAGGTGGTCGCCATTGGCGCCGCCATCCAGGCCGATATTCTGGTGGGCAACAAGCCCGATGCCGAGATGCTGCTGCTGGACGTTATCCCCTTGTCGCTGGGTCTGGAGACCATGGGTGGCCTCGCCGAGAAGGTGATCCCGCGCAACACTACCATCCCGGTTGCCCGCGCCCAGGAGTTCACTACCTTCAAGGATGGTCAGACCGCCATGGCCATTCACGTGGTACAGGGTGAACGCGAGTTGGTGGCCGATTGCCGCTCCCTGGCCCGCTTTACCCTGACCGGTATTCCGCCGATGGCAGCCGGCGCCGCCCATATTCGCGTCACCTTTCAGGTGGATGCGGATGGTCTGCTCTCGGTCAGCGCCATGGAGAAATCCTCCGGCGTGCAGGCCGAGATCCAGGTCAAGCCCTCTTACGGGCTGGCGGAGCAGGATATCCTCAACATGCTGAGTGCCTCCATCGAGAATGCCCAGCAGGATATGGATGCCCGCATGCTGGCCGAGCAGCAGGTTGAAGCCGACCGTGTGGTCGAGAGTCTCAATGCGGCGCTGGCCGCCGATGGCGATGCTCTGCTCAATGCGACAGAGCGTGCCGAGATTGATGCCGCCATCGCCCATCTGCTGACCATGCGCAACAGCGGCGCAACCCATCAAATCAAAGAAGCCATTGAGACAGCCGATGCTGTCAGTGGCGAGTTTGCAGCCCGCCGGATGGACGCCTCCATCCGCAAGGTGCTGACCGGACAAAACGTCAACAAGGTGTAATATGCCAAAACTGATCATTCTTCCTCATCCCGTACTCTGTCCGGATGGCGCCGCCCTCGAGGGGCAAAGCGGCGAGACCATTCTGGATGTGGCGCTGCGCAACGGTATCGAAATCGAGCATGCCTGCGAGAAATCCTGTGCCTGCACTACCTGCCACTGCGTGGTGCGCGAGGGCTTTGACTCGCTCGAGCCAAGTGACGAGCTGGAAGACGACATGCTGGACAAGGCGTGGGGGTTGGAGCCGGAATCCCGTCTCAGCTGCCAGGCAAAACTGGCGGACGAGGATCTGGTGGTGGAACTGCCCAAGTACACCCTGAACCTTGCCTCTGAACGCCATTAATTACACATGAGTGAATTGCACGTGCAGCATCCTGTGGTGCTTCAGTGATATGGTGGAAGGCCGTGACCCTCGGGGGCACGGCCTTTTTTGTATTCGTTATTCTCTCTTTGCCAATAAGCTCTTTCCCATAAAGAGTGCTTATACATAGTGCCAGTAAAAAGGAAGCAAACACGATGGCTGACATGATGAAGGTAGCGTTATCCACCCAGGCTGCGGCCGCCTATTGGGGCGAGGGCGCCCAGCTCAGTTTCAATGGCGACGAGGCACTGATCCATCTTGGTGCCGCCGCTCAGGAGAAGGATGTTCTGCGTACCGTTCAGCGCGCCGCCCGTCGCCTCGAATCGAGCGGGATCAAGCGGGTGACGCTGGCTGGTGAGGGGTGGGATCTGGAGCGTCGCTACGCGTTCGCCCAGGGGTTCTACGCCGCCAAGGGTGCGCGTGAACTGGATTTTGGCCAGCAGAGCGACGCGGAAGCCCGTGAACTGGATGCGCTGCTCAAGGCGGCTCGCTGGGTACGTGACATCACCAATGGTTGTCCGGAAGAGATCTACCCCATGAGTCTGGCGGAATCGGCCCTGTTGCTCATTCGTGGTATCGCCGGGGATCAGGTTACTGCCCGCATCACCGCCGGTGAAGCGCTGCGCGAGTCCGGCCATATCGGGATCTGGTCGGTTGGCCGTGGCAGCGAGCGCGAGCCGGTGCTGCTGGAGCTTGACTACAACCCGACCGGTGATCGCAATGCGCCCGTGGTAGCGGCGCTGGTGGGCAAGGGGATCACTTTCGATTCTGGCGGCTACTCCATGAAGTCCTCTGACAACATGCTGCCGATGAAGTCCGATATGGGCGGCGCGGCCATGGTGACCGGCGCGCTGGCGCTGGCTATCAGCCGCGGTCTGAACCAGCGGGTGAAGCTCATTCTCTGCTGCGCCGAGAACCTGGTCTCCGGCCACGCCTTCAAGCTGGGCGACATCCTTACCTACAAGAACGGGGTTTCGGTCGAGATCCAGAACACCGATGCGGAAGGGCGTCTGGTGCTGGCCGATGGCCTGATGGCGGCCTCCGACAGCGGTGCGGCTTATATCCTTGACGCAGCCACCCTGACCGGCGCCGCCAAGATGGCGCTGGGGCGCGACTACAATGCGGTGTTTGCCCTCGATGAGACCGAACAGCTGCGTGCGCTGGCCGCCGCCAAGTTGGAAAACGAGCAGGCGTGGGCGCTTCCGCTGGAGCCCTGGCATGCCAGCCAGCTCACCTCGGCCTTTGCCGATCTGGGCAACGTCGCCTCGGCCGAAGGCACGGCCGGTGCCACCACGGCTGCTGCGTTCCTTTCCCGTTTCGTACGTGATGAGGGCAAAGGCTGGGTGCACCTGGATCTGGCAGCCTCCTATCAGAAATCGGGCAATGATCTCTGGGCAACCGGCGCCAAGGGCCACGGTCTGCGCACCATCGCACGCTGGCTGCAGGAGGTGACCGCATGAATGTCTGGCTGAGTCGTGAATTTGCACCGGCCGAGTGGGGGGAGGGGGCGCTGCTCTCTCACCGTGCCGACGGCATGGTGATCCATCTGGTGACGGCCAATCCGCTGCTCGATATCCAGCAGGCGGCCCGTCGCCTCTGCCAGCAGGGGATCCAGAAAGTGACCCTGGCTGGTCACTGGGAGCGTGAACAGCAGTGGGCTTTTGCCCAAGGGCTGCAAACCCCCAAGGCGGAGGTGCAACTGCAGTGGGCCATGTCCTCGGAAGAGGACAGAGAGGAGCTGGAAGCGCGTTGGCTCTGCGGCCGCTGGGTGCGCGAGATGACCAATGCCAC
This sequence comes from Aeromonas sp. 6P, assembly GCF_051919525.1. NCBI lineage: Bacteria > Pseudomonadati > Pseudomonadota > Gammaproteobacteria > Aeromonadales > Aeromonadaceae > Aeromonas > Aeromonas sp. 6P. The sequence goes on from NZ_JBQBEO010000002.1 coordinate 1,830,840, forward strand.
CCCGGAGCAGTTGGGCCCGCTGGAGCTGGCGGTGGAAGCGGCCTCATTTATCACCGAGCTGGCGCCGGATAAGGTGAGTCATCGCATTTTGAAAGGCGAAGCGCTGCAACAGGCGGGCTGGGTCGGCCTCTATCAGGTGGGCCGCGGTAGTGCGCGTGAACCGGTATTGCTGGAGCTCGACTTCAACCCGGGGCGTGACCCCAAGGCGCCGGTGGCGGCAGCGTTGGTGGGCAAGGGGATCACCTTTGACTCCGGCGGCTACTCCATGAAGAGCTCCGAGGGGATGCTCACCATGAAGTGCGACATGGGTGGTGCGGCGATTGTCACCGGTGCGCTGGCGCTGGCTATGCTGCGCGGGCTCGACAAGCGGGTGAAGCTGATCCTCTGCTGCGCCGAGAACCTGGTCTCCGGCCACGCCTACAAGCTGGGCGACATCCTCACCTACAAGAACGGCACCACGGTCGAGATTGTGAATACCGATGCCGAGGGGCGGCTGGTACTGGCCGATGGCCTGCAACTGGCGAGCGAGTCCGGCGCACCGCTGATCATCGATGCCGCGACTCTGACTGGTGCTGCCGTGATGGCGCTGGGTGGGCGCTACAATGCTCTGTTCGGCCTCGACAAAGGGTTGGTAAGCCGCGCAATGACCTATGCCGATGCCGAGCATGAGCCTGCCTGGCCGCTGCCGCTGGAGGCCTGGCACCGCCAGCAGTGCCCCTCCCATTACGCCGACACGGCCAACAGCCGTCCGGTGAAGGGGGGCGGGCCGGGTGGCGCCTCCAACGCGGCGGGTTTCCTCTCCCGTTTCGTTGCCAACGAAGGGATGGGCTGGTTGCATATCGATCTGGCCGCCTGCTTCAGTGACAACGGCGATGCCCTCTGGGCGCCGGGGGCCAATACCCTGGGGATGCGCACCATAGCGCGGGCCCTGCTGGCGGAAGCCAAATAGGCGAGACAAGGCACCTTCGGGTGCCTTTTTCATGCTGTTCGAATTGTGAACAAAAGATGGGGTTTTGGCGGCTTAAGGTAACTATCGTGCGCAAGCGCACATATTTTCCGGCTCTGCTCGGTCAAGATGAGTGTGGATGTTGATTGCAAGGGAGTGATGTTTAATAAAAAGTTGCTTGTTTGTGTGTTTTTCCGGTTTTTGTTTACGTATAATCGCCAGCGAACATGGATTCTAACAATAAAACTCTGTAGTTAAGGAAAGATATCAATGGCCATCGAACGTACCTTCTCTATCGTTAAACCGGATGCTGTCAGCAAGAACCTGATCGGTGCCATCTATAGCCGTTTCGAAAGCGCAGGCTTGAAAGTGGTGGCATCCAAAATGCTGCACATGAGCAGTGAACAGGCTGCCGGTTTCTATGCCGAGCATCAGGGCAAGCCTTTTTATGACAATCTGGTCAGCTTCATGACCTCTGGTCCTGTCATGGTGCAGGTGCTGGAAGGGGAAGACGCCATCCGTCGCAATCGCGAGATCATGGGTGCTACCAACCCGAAAGAGGCGCTGGCTGGTACCTTGCGTGCCTGTTATGCCGAGAGCATCGATCGCAACGCAGTGCATGGCTCTGATGCACCTGCATCCGCTGCCCGCGAAATTGCCTACTTCTTCTCTGACAACGAGATCTGCCCGCGCGGCTGATTTTTGTGGATGATGACCCAAGGGAGCCTCGGCTCCCTTTGTTGTTTTCGCCGTTTACGCAATATCCCTCTATTCTCCAGGTGGAAAGCCAGACCCATTATTTGTACAATGCCGCCCCCTGACGTCGTCAGCCAATAATTGATGAAGTGTTTGAACTGAGGCCATTGATGAGCGAAACAAAAATCAACCTGCTGGATCTTGATCGGGATGCCATGCGTGCCTTTTTCGTCGAACTGGGCGAGAAGCCATTCCGGGCAGATCAGGTCATGAAGTGGATCTATCACTTTGGGTGTGATGATTTCGATCAGATGACCAACGTCAACAAGGTGCTCAAAGAGCGCCTCAAGGCGATCGCCGAGATCAAGGCGCCCGAGATCAGCCGCGAGCAGCGCTCTGCCGATGGCACCATCAAGTGGGCTCTGCAGGTGGGCGATCAGGAGGTAGAGACCGTCTACATCCCGGAAGATGACCGCGCGACCCTCTGCGTCTCCTCTCAAGTTGGCTGTGCGCTGGAGTGCAAGTTCTGCTCCACGGCTCAACAAGGCTTCAACCGCAATCTGAAAGTCTCCGAGATCATCGGTCAGGTGTGGCGTGCGGCCCGCGTGGTCGGTGGCAAGCGTCCCATCACCAACGTGGTGATGATGGGGATGGGCGAGCCGCTGCTCAACCTCGCCAACGTGGTGCCCGCCATGCGTCTGATGATGGATGACTACGGCTTTGGCATCTCCAAGCGCAGGGTGACCATCTCCACCTCTGGCGTGGTACCTGCGCTGGACAAGCTGGGTGACCAGATCGACGTGGCGCTGGCTATCTCCCTGCACGCCCCGAACGACAAGTTGCGTTCAGAGATCATGCCGATCAACGACAAGTACAACATCGAGGAGTTCCTCGCCGGTGTCCGTCGTTACCTGGCCAAATCCAATGCCAATGGTGGTCGGGTGACCGTCGAATATGTGCTGCTCGATCATATCAATGACGATATGCAGCATGCTCACGAGCTGGCCAAGGTGCTCAAGGATACCCCGAGCAAGATCAATCTGATCCCGTTCAACCCCTTCCCGGGCAACCCTTACGGCAAGCCGAGCAACAGTCGTATCGATCGCTTCTCCAAGGTGCTGATGGAGTACGGTTTCACCGTAATTGTCCGCAAGACCCGTGGTGATGACATCGATGCCGCCTGTGGTCAGCTGGTGGGTGACGTGATTGACCGTACCAAGCGAACTATCAAAAATCGGATGCAACAGGATGGGATTTCCGTCAAAATGGTTTAAATGCTAAGCCATTGTATAGACAGGGAATGGATACACGTACATTGATCGTAGTGGCAGCGCTCTGCGCGCTGCCTGGCTGTGTGACCGAGACCACTTACGCTGGCCAGAACTCGACCCAGCGTGAAGTGGGTCCTGACCTCAAGGCGGCTGCCCAAACCCGCCTTGACCTGGGTATCCAGTACCTGCGTCAGGGCAATGCCGAGCAGGCCAAGTTCAATCTTGACCGCGCCCTCCAGTATGACCCCTCCAACCCCCAGATCCAGATCGGTTTTGCCTACTTTTACCAGAAGGTAGGAGATTTCAAGGCAGCCGAGACCCATTACAAGAACGCCCTTGCCATGGATCCGTCCAATGCTGACGCAATGAACAACTATGGTGCCTTCCTCTGTGATCGCGGCAGGTATGCCGAGGCAGATCAGGCGTTCAACCAGGCTGTTATTCAGCCAGGCTATGTAAAAATTGCCGATACCTATGAAAATGCGGCACTTTGTGCGCTGCAAAATCGCAGAAATGATAAAGCAGGCGAGTACTATCGCCTGGCCTTGGGGTATAATCCCCGCAATCCAGGGTTATTGCTGGACTTGGCCGAGCTTTCCATGAAAGATGGCAAGCTGCCTGATGTGCAATCCTACCTCGCCCGTTTTGCCGATGTGTCAGACGAGAACGAGGAGAGTCTCTGGTTGAGACTTCAGCTGGCACAGGCGATGGACAAGCCGGCATTACTTCACCAATTCGGGACTGAGCTGGTAAGGCAATATCCCACTTCGCAACAAGCCAAGCGTTATTTAGCCAATGACTATTGAACAGCAACACGATTTCCAAGACGACTCCCAGGCAGTAGGCCCAGGCCAATTGCTGCGCAACGCCCGTGAACAGCTTGGCTGGACACGAGAACAAGTTGCGTCCCGCATTCACCTTCGTCTGACCCTGATCGCCGCTATCGAATCGGATACCTACGACAAGCACACCTCCCATACCTTTATTCGGGGCTATCTGCGTACCTATGCCAAGCTGGTCGGGATCCCCGACGAGACCATTTTGGCCGCTTACGACAAGCTGGGTCTGACTCCTCCCGACAATATCGACATGCAGAGCTTCTCCCGTCGCTCCCGCCAGCAAGCCAACGACAGTCGGCTCAAGGTGGTGACCTGGCTGGTGATCCTGGTGTTGATTGCGCTCTCGGTCGCCTGGTGGTGGCAGAGTACTTCACGCCGCTCCGCCGGTGATGAAGCGCTGGCAGCCACCGAGATGAGTGCAACCAGTTCGACTCCGGCTGAACCTGCTATCACGCCGCCCGATGCGATCAACACCGCCCCGGTGGAAGGCGCAGCCATCGCACCGGCCGCAACTGACATGACTGCCCCAGTGGTGGTTTCCGATGCGACGGCTACCCTGGCGCCTGCTTCTGCGGCTGTGGCCCCGAGCGATGTCAGTGCGGCTGTCGGCACTGCGACTGATGCTGCGGTATCCGGTGCCAATGGCACCGAATCTGAAGAGGCTGTCGTTGATCCGGCGACTGCGCCGCAACTGAAGATGAGCTTCACCGCCGATTGCTGGCTGGATGTGAAGGATGCCAACGGCAAGACCCTGTTCAGTGGTCTGAAGAAGGCCAACGACGAGCTGGTGCTGGAAGGCGCCGAGCCCCTGAAGTTCATCATTGGCGCGCCCATGGCCGTCAAGCTTGACTACAAGGGGCAGTCGTTTGATATGAGCCGTTACAACAACGGTCGTACAGCCCGCTTCTCACTGCCGCAGGAGTAATCTGTTTCCCATGTCTTCTCACGAATCACCCATCATTCGTCGTAAATCCAGACAGATCATGGTTGGTAATGTACCGGTTGGGGGCGATGCCCCCATTACCGTGCAGACCATGACCAACACCAAGACCACAGATATCGCCGCCACCATCGAGCAGATCCAGCGGATCGAGCGGGTCGGTGCCGATATCGTCCGTGTCTCCGTGCCCACCATGGAGGCGGCGGAAGCCTTCCGGCTGATCAAACAGCAGACCCGCATCCCCATCGTCGCCGATATCCACTTCGACTATCGCATCGCCTTGAAAGTGGCCGAGTACGGTGCCGACTGCCTGCGTATCAACCCGGGCAACATCGGCAACGAGCAGCGGGTGCGCTCGGTGGTCGATTGCGCGCGCGACCTCAATATCCCGATCCGTATCGGGGTCAATGGCGGGTCGCTGGAGAAAGATATTCAGGAGAAGTACGGCGAGCCGACCCCCGAAGCGCTGGTGGAGTCCGCCATGCGTCACGTGGACTACCTCGATCGCCTCGATTTCCAGGACTTCAAGGTGAGTGTCAAGGCCTCTGATGTGTTCCTGGCAGTCGGTGCCTATCGCCTGCTGGCCAAGCAGATCGAGCAGCCGCTGCACCTTGGCATCACCGAAGCGGGCGGTTTCCGTGCCGGCGCGGTGAAGTCTGCCATCGGTCTGGGCATGCTGCTCACCGACGGCATCGGCGATACCCTGCGTATCTCGCTGGCGGCGGATCCTGTGGAGGAGGTGAAGGTCGGTTTCGATATCCTCAAATCCCTGCGTATTCGCTCCCGTGGCATCAACTTTATCGCTTGCCCATCCTGCTCACGGCAGGAGTTCGATGTGATCGCCACCGTCAATGCGCTGGAAGAGCGGCTCGAAGATATCATCACCCCGATGGATGTCTCCATCATCGGTTGCGTGGTGAATGGCCCGGGCGAAGCACTCGTCTCCGATCTTGGTCTGGCGGGTGCCGCCAACAAGAGTGCCTTCTATGAAGGGGGCCAGCGGGTCGATCGGCTCGACAACAAGGATCTCATTCCAACTCTGGAGCGCCGCATTCGCGCCCGCGCCGCCATGCTGGATCCCGCTAACCGGATCCCGATGGACAAGGAGTGAGCGAAACAGGGCCACATTGGGTGGCCCTTTTTCCAGGTGACTGATTTTAAATCCCGCATCCGGATTCCCTGATTTTACCTTGGGGGGAAAATCCCTATAATGCGGCCAAATTTTACCTCTTTTTCTCGAGTATCAACGTGGCAAAACAGATCCAAGCTATTCGCGGTATGAATGATTGCCTGCCGGAGCAGAGCCCGGTATGGCAGAAGGTTGAACAGATCCTGCGCCAGGTCGTTGCCAGCTATGGCTACAGCGAAGTGCGCATGCCGATTGTCGAGCAGACTCATCTGTTCAAGCGCGCCATCGGTGAAGTGACCGACGTGGTCGAAAAAGAGATGTACACCTTTGAAGATCGCAACGGCGACAGCCTGAGCCTGCGTCCGGAAGGGACCGCCAGCTGCGTCCGTGCCGGTATTGAACACGGTCTGCTCTACAACCAGGAACGCCGGATGTGGTACATGGGCCCCATGTTCCGTCACGAGCGTCCCCAGAAGGGCCGTTATCGCCAGTTCCACCAGTTCGGTGTCGAGCTGTTTGGCATCAACGGGCCGGACATCGACGCTGAGCTGATCATGCTGACCCACCGTCTGTGGCGTCTGTTTGGCATCAGCGAGCATGTCACCCTGCAGCTCAACACCTTGGGTCAGAGCGCCGAGCGTGCCGCTTACCGCGATGCGCTGGTGGCCTATCTGGAGCAGTACAAGGAGCAGCTGGACGAAGAGAGCCAGCGCCGCATGTACAGCAACCCGCTGCGGGTGCTCGACTCCAAGGATGAAAAGGTGCAGGCCATTCTGGCAGATGCCCCGCGTCTGTTCGACCATCTGGGCGAAGAGAGCCTGGCCCACTTCGAGGGACTCAAGCGCCTGCTCGAGTCTGCCGGTATCAAATACGAAGTGAACGAGCGTCTGGTGCGTGGTCTTGACTACTACAACCTGACCGTATTCGAGTGGGTCACCAGCAGTCTGGGTGCCCAGGGCACCGTCTGTGCCGGTGGCCGCTACGATGGTCTGGTAGAACAGCTGGGCGGTCAACCGACCCCGGCCGTGGGCTTTGCCATGGGCATGGAGCGTCTGGTGCTGATGCTGGAGACCCTCGAGCTCAACGCCGATATCCGCCCGGCGGTGGATGTATATCTGGCGATGGTGGGCGAGGGGACCGAGCAGGCTGGCTTCCAGCTGGCCGAGCGTCTGCGCGATGCCCTGCCGGACTTGCGCCTGATCAGCCACTGCGGTGGTGGCAACTTCAAGAAACAACTCAAACGTGCCGACAAGAGCGGCGCGGCAATCGCCCTGATCCTTGGTGAAACCGAGGTGCAAAACGGGGAGATCACTATCAAATATCTGCGTGGTCAGGCCGAGCAACAGACCGTCAAGGTTGACGCCGCCATTGCCCTGCTGGCAGCCAAAGGAGAGTAAGCTGTGGAAGTCTATACCACCGAAGAACAACAGGTTGAGGTTATCAAGGAGTGGTGGAAAGAGAACGGAACCTCGGTGATTGCCGGGACCGTGATCGGTCTGGTCGGTCTGTTCGGCTGGCGCTATTACAACCAGCACCAGCAAGAGACCATGGAGGCCTCCTCCCACTCTTACAACCAGGTGATTGAGCAGCTGGCCAAGGGCGATGCCGCCGGTTTCGAGCAGGCACAGCAGTTTGTTACCGCCAACAAGGGTGACTCCTACGGTGAACTGGCCGCGTTGCAACTGGCTGCAGCTGCCGTCAAGGCGGGCAAGCTGGATCTGGCTGTCGAGCAGCTGGAGCTGGTGGCGACCACGGGTGACGAGAGCATTCGTCCCATCGCGGCGCTGCGTCTGGCCCGTGTGCTGAATGATCAGGGCAAGGCAGATGAAGCGCTGGCCAAGCTGGCAACCATCCAGAATGAGGCCTTCAAGGCGCAGGTAGCCGAAGCCCGTGGTGATGTGCTGCAAAAGCAGGGCAAGACCGAAGAGGCTCGTGATGCCTATCAGGCGGCGGCGGATGCCGGCGGCCTGCAGGGTAGCGCCGAGCTCAAGCTGAAAATGGACGATCTGGCCTTGCCAGCCGTTGCGACTGGTGAGGCACCGGATGCGTAATCTATTCAAGATGGTGGCGCTGGGGGCTGCGGTCTCCTTCGCTCTGCAGGGTTGCTCCCTGTTCAGTTCCGAAGAGGATCTCAACCCGATGGCGCCGCTGCCCAAGGTTGAATCTGCCTTCACTGCCGACACTGCATGGTCATCTACTGTGGGTGATGGCATCGGTGACTTCTACTCCCAGCTCAAGCCGGTGGTGGAAGAGGATCGTATCTATGCGGCGGCCCGTGACGGCGATGTCAGCGCCTTTGACCGTGCCAGTGGTGATCGCCTCTGGACCGTCGATCTGGCCGACCTGCCGGTCAACGCCGACAAGCGCAGCGCCCGCCTTTCCGGCGGCCTGGTTTCCCGTTACGGCAAGCTGTTCCTCGGTTCCGAGAACGGGGTGGTCTACGCCCTGAACGAAGAGAATGGCGAAGTGCTGTGGCAGACCAATGTGCCCGGTGAAGTGGTGGCAAGCCCCGCGGTGGAAGATGGCCGCGTGGTGGTGTTGACCACCTCCGGTAGCCTGATCGCCCTCGACACTGATGAAGGCAAGATGCAGTGGTCGCTCTCCGAAGAGCAACCACCGCTGACCCTGCGCAGTGTCGGTGCACCGGTGATCACCAACGGCGCCGTGATTTACGGTCGTGCCGATGGCAAGGTGGGCATCGCCCTGCTGAGCAACGGCCAGCCTGTGCGCCAGTCCAAGGTGGCTGATCCGCGCGGTGCCACCGAGCTGGACCGCATGGTTGACGTCGATGCCAGCCCGCTGATTGCCGGTGATGAGCTCTATGCCATCGCCTACAACGGTCAGCTGATGGCGCGCAAACTGATGACCGGCGATGAAGTGTGGAAGCGCAAGTATTCCGGCTATCGCGATCTGGCGATGACCGGCAATGCCATCGTGCTGACCGACAGTCGCAGCCATCTGTTTGCCATCGACCGTCGCAACGGTCTGGAGCTGTGGTCCAACACCCAGCTGGAAAATCGTACCGTCACTGCACCTGTCATCTTCGGTGACTATGTGGTGGTGGGTGATGTGGAAGGATACCTGTATTGGCTTGATCGTACCGACGGTACCATCAAGGCGATGCAGCAGCTCGATAGCAGTGGTCTCTATGCCGCCCCGCTGGTGGATGGCGAGACCCTGTATGTGCAGAGCCGTGACGGCAAGTTGTACGCCCTCAAGCGTCCTTGATCGTCCGATAATGTGAATATCCGGCTCCTGGTCTTCGGACCCGGAGCCTTTGTCGTCTTGAGAATGAGGCTTTTATGACTCCTGTAGTAGCCCTGGTGGGCCGCCCCAACGTGGGGAAATCCACCCTGTTTAACCGCTTGACCCGTACTCGGGATGCCCTGGTTGCCGATTTTCCCGGTCTGACCCGGGACCGTAAATACGGTCAGGCGAAGTTGGGCGAGCTGGAATTTATCGTGGTCGATACTGGCGGTATCGATGGCACCGAAGAGGGGATCGAGCTGAAGATGGCCGAGCAATCTCTGCTGGCCATCGAAGAAGCGGACGTCGTGCTGTTCATGGTGGATGCCCGTGCCGGTCTGACCGCGGCGGATCAAGCCATCGCCGAGCACTTGCGCAAGGCCCACAAGAAGGTATTTCTGGTGGCCAACAAGACCGACGGTATCGACGGTGATTCCGCGGTCTCCGAGTTCTACGGTCTGGCGCTGGGCGAGGTCTACCAGATCGCGGCCGCACACGGTCGTGGCGTGCTGAGCCTGCTGGAACTGGCCCTGGCTCCCCATCTGGAGACCCTGGTCGACTCCGCTACCGATGAAGATGCGCAGGATGAGGAAGAGGAGGACTTCGACGAAGAAGCCCTGCTGCGCATGGTGGCTGCCGGTGAACTCGATACCAAAGAGGACACCAAGGAGACCCCGTTCGCCGACCTGCCCATCAAGTTCGCCATCGTCGGTCGTCCCAACGTCGGTAAATCTACCCTGACCAACCGCATGCTGGGTGAAGATCGGGTCATCGTCTATGACATGCCCGGCACCACCCGTGACTCCGTTTACATTCCGATGGAGCGTGACGAGCAGAAGTATGTGGTTATCGACACCGCCGGTGTGCGTCGTCGTGGCAAGGTGCACGAGACGGTGGAGAAGTTCTCCGTTATCAAGACCCTGAAAGCCATCGAAGATGCCAACGTTTGCCTGCTGGTGATCGACGCCCAGGAGACCATCACCGATCAGGACTTGAGCATCCTTGGCTATGTGCTCCACGCCGGTCGCTCCGTCGTGCTGGTGGTGAACAAGTGGGATGGTCTGGATCAGAAGGTGAAAGAGGATGTGAAGAACGAGCTGGATCGTCGCTTGGGCTTCATCGACTTCGCCCGCGTCCACTTCATCTCCGCCCTGCACGGTAGCGGCGTCGGCCACCTGTTTGAATCCATTCAGGAGGCTTACCAGTCCGCCACCCGTCGTACCAGCACGGCCATGCTGACCCGCATCATGCAGATGGCGCAGGAAGATCACCAGCCGCCGATGGTCAATGGTCGCCGCGTCAAGCTCAAGTATGCCCACGCCGGTGGCTACAACCCGCCGCGCATCGTGATCCACGGCAACCAGCTGAACGACTTGCCGGACTCCTACAAGCGGTATCTGATCAACTACTTCCGCAAGTCCCTCAAGATCATGGGCTCGCCGATCCGGGTCGAGTTCCAGGAGTCGGTCAACCCGTTTGAAGGCAAGAAAAACACCATGACCCTGAGTCAGGAACGTCAGCGCAAACGCCTGCTGAAAATGAAGAAGAAATAAGTCCTTGCGGCTGCCCTCACCGGCAGCCGCTTTGTTATCCTCGCCATGTTAAGGTGAGGAATAAGGGGAGGGGGATCTGCCATGGAACAAGACCATGGCAGATCCACTTTCGAGGAGTTGATTATGGAAGCCCTGTTTTGCCCGTCATGCCAGGCTGAACTGGATACCCGCAGCAAGGAGCAAACCTGTGGCCAGTGTCAGGTCAATGTCCGCGTCACGGCCATCTGCCCCACCTGCCAGCAGGAGCTGGAGCGTCTCAAGGCGTGCGGCGCGGTGGATTACTTCTGCAACCACTGCAACTCGCTGATCTCCAAGCGGACGGTACAGTTCAAGGCGGCGCTGGTGTAAGACGATAATCAGGTGAGAAAGAAGATAAAAAAACCCGGCGAATGCCGGGTTTATGCTGTGTGCTCTGCAATAAGCAGGGTATAGGATCGATTTCTGCGCCACAGGTTGCGCTTGATGTCATTAAGCTTGAGTTTGCGTCTGGGGCTCCAGCTGCACTTCGCTTTTCTGACCAGACTGATTTTTCTACGTTTTTGCATCTTGGTCTCCTCCCAACTCAGGTGGCCATCCCGGCCTTGGGTCATTGATGGAGCCCATCCGAAATTGCTGTTATTTAATCTCTCAACATAATGAAAACAATGCGATTTCGGATAGGCTCCGATGTGAATCGATGGTAACAGAGAAGTTTGCGTGAAAACAGCCGAATAATGGCTGGTTAGCGCATGGTGATTTGATTGACCACTTCGGCGATGGCGGTGGGGCGCTCGGCTAGCTCGGGCTCGCTGTCGTTGTCGAGACTCTCCCGCTGATGTGCCTTCTGCTGCTCGTTGTCGAGCCAGAGCAGACTCTGGTAATACTGGCGCACGTTGTTGACATAGTTGCGCGCCTCGCTGCCACGGGCATAGCCGTAACGTACCTTGCGGTGCCAGCGCGCTTGCTGTAGCAGCGGCAGCACCTCTTTCACGTCGCTCCAGGCGTCAGGATTCTTGCCGAGCTCTTTGGTCAGGCGGCGGGCGTCCATCATGTGGCCGTAACCTATGTTGTAGGCGGTGAGGGCAAACCACACCTTCTCGTCATCGGGCACCGAATCCGGCACCTTCTCCATCATCTGTTGCAGATAGAGGGAGCCACCCTTGATGCTCTCTTCCGGATGAAGCCGGTCGTTGACTCCCATCGCCTTGGCGGTGGGCTCGGTCAGCATCATCATGCCGCGCACGCCGGTGTAGGAGCGGGCCTGCGGGTCCCAGTGGGACTCCTGATAGCTGATGGCGGCGAGCAGACGCCAGTCGATATTCTTGGCGTGAGTCTGGAACAGCGGCTGGTACTTGGGCAGCAGGCTCTTGGCGCGCTTGAGGAAGGTGCGGGTATCGACAAAGTCGAAGTTCTGCACGTGGCCGAAGTACTTCTCGTCCAGCTTGGCGATGGCACCATCCATAAAGCGCTGACCGAAGAAGTCGATCACGCTGGCATAGAGGCTGTCATCGGGCAGCTTGCTCATGGCCCAGGCAACGGTCTGCTTCTGGGCCAGGGTCAGCCCCTCGGTGAGCTCCGGGTAGTAGCGCTGGGTACGGGCCAGCACGGTATCCTGCACCACCGTGTAGTCAATCTTGCCATCCACCACCTGCTTGAGCAGCTCCTCCACATCGGCGTTGTCGCTGGTGCTCCAGGCTAGTTTCGGATTTTCTTTGCTCATCTCTTTGAGCAGATCTTCACCGGTGGAGCCGGCGGCCACCACCAGCTTGCCCTTGATATCGTTTAACGAGGCAGGCTTGGGTTTGCCGTTGCGGTAGACCAGTTTGGGAGAGACCTGATAGAAGCCTGGGCCGAAGCGAAACAGCTCGCGCCGTTCGGGGGTGACCATGATGGCGGCAGCTGCCAGATCGAGTTTGCCCTTTTTCAGCAGGGTGACCAGTTGGTCAGTGGTGTCGACCGGGATGATGGTGAGTTTCACCCCCAACCAGTCGGCATAATTTTGCGCCAGCTCGTAATCGAACCCCTGGGCGAGGTCGTCACGCTGGTAATAGGAGGTGGGACCATAGATGGTGCCAACCCGGATCTCGCCTCGCTGGCGGATCTGCTCCAGCTGGCTGGAGGGGCTATAGAAGTCGCAGCCAACCAGCGTCAGCGTCAACAACAGCCCGATAAACAGTCGAAAAATGCAGCGCAAGTAGGTGAGTACCTTTGTTGAAAAAATCGGCATTTGTCAAAAAAGAGGCACCTTTATACCAGAGAGTGTGCGCAGAGTCACACTGCACGAAGTGAGAAAAACGTTTGTCCGCTGTGAGCCAGATCCCTATAATACGCGCGTCTCAATTCCCCCCCACTTTAAAACTTGGTGAGAAAGGTCATATGGATATCTTGCGTGGTGCCCCAGCACTGTCTGATTTTCGTGTCCAAAAACTGCTGCAACGCTTCGCACAGATGAGAAACGAGAGTGGAGTAGAGAGCGGAGTAGAGATAGAGGATGTCTATGCCGAGTATGTGCACTTTGCCGAGCTGACAAGTCCCCTCTCTCCCCCCGAGCGAGCGACCTTGGGCCAGCTCTTGCGCTACGGCCCGACCATCCCCGAACACACCCCCAGCGGTCAGCTGTTTCTTGTTACCCCCCGCCCCGGCACTATCTCCCCCTGGTCTTCCAAAGCAACCGACATCGCCCACAACTGCGGCCTGAAACAGGTCAAGCGGCTGGAGCGTGGTATTGCCTATTACCTGACCATCAAGGGGCAGGGTGAGCTGAGTGCCGCCCAGCGCAGCGCCATTGCCGCCGTGCTCCATGATCGGATGATGGAAGTGGTGTTTGCCGAGATGAGCGAAGCTGCCGCCCTGTTTGCTCACCACGAGCCGCGCCCCTTCACCCAGGTGGATGTGCTGGGCGGTGGTCGCGCAGCCCTGGCCGACGCCAACGTGGCGCTCGGTCTGGCGCTGGCCGACGACGAAATCGACTATCTGGTGGAGAACTTCACCAAGTTGGGTCGCAACCCCAACGACATCGAGCTCTACATGTTCGCCCAGGCGAACTCCGAGCACTGCCGTCACAAGATCTTCAATGCCGACTGGACCATCGATGGCGAGCAGCAGCCCAAGTCGCTATTCAAGATGATCAAGAACACCTTCGAGCAGACGCCGGATCATGTCCTCTCTGCCTATAAAGACAACGCCGCCGTGATGGAAGGGAGCCAGGGTGGCCGCTTCTTCCCGAGCCCGGCCAACGGCGAATACCAGTATCACCAGGAACAGGTCGACATCCTGATGAAGGTGGAGACCCACAACCACCCGACCGCGATCTCCCCGTTCCCGGGCGCAGCCACCGGCTCCGGCGGCGAGATCCGCGACGAGGGAGCCACCGGTCGCGGTGCCAAGCCCAAGGCGGGTCTGGTCGGTTTCTCCGTCTCCAACCTGCGCATTCCCGGCTTCGAGCAGCCCTGGGAGCAGGATTTCGGCAAGCCGAGCCGTATCGTCAGTGCCTTCGACATCATGCAGGAGGGGCCGCTCGGCGGAGCCGCGTTTAACAACGAGTTCGGCCGTCCGGCCATTCTCGGCTACTTCCGTACCTTCGAAGAGGAGGTGCCGAGCCACAACGGCGTCGAGGTGCGTGGCTACCACAAACCCATCATGCTGGCAGGCGGCATCGGCAACATCCGCACCGAACATGTCCAGAAAGGGGAGATCCCGGTCGGCGCTGCGCTGATCGTGCTGGGCGGCCCGGCGATGAACATCGGTCTGGGCGGTGGTGCCGCATCCTCCATGGCCTCCGGCCAGTCAGCCGAAGATCTCGACTTTGCCTCGGTGCAGCGTGACAACCCCGAGATGGAGCGCCGTTGCCAGGAGGTGATCGATCGCTGCTGGCAGCTGGGTGACGACAACCCCATCGTCTTTATCCACGATGTGGGGGCGGGCGGTCTCTCCAACGCCATGCCGGAGCTGGTCAACGACGGTGAGCGTGGCGGTCGTTTCGATCTGCGCGCCATCCAGAGCGACGAGCCGGGCATGAGCCCGCTGGAGATCTGGTGCAACGAATCCCAGGAGCGTTACGTGCTAGCGGTAGCGCAGGACAAGCTGCCGCTGTTCAAGGCCCTGTGCGAACGTGAGCGCGCACCCTATGCCGTCATCGGCACCGCGACCGAAGAGAAGCATCTGACCCTCTCTGACAGCCACTTTGACAATCAGCCCATCGATCTGCCGCTGGACGTGCTGCTCGGCAAGGCGCCCAAGATGCACCGTGACGTGGTGACCCTCCCAGCACAGGGCAAAGCGCTCCAGCTCGATGGCATCACTTTGAGTGACGCGGCCGAGCGGGTTCTGCGTCTGCCGACCGTAGCGGAGAAGTCCTTCCTTATCACCATCGGCGATCGCAGCGTGACCGGTCTGGTCAATCGCGACCAGATGGTTGGTCCCTGGCAGATCCCGGTGGCCGATTGCGCCGTCACTGCTGCCACCTACGACAGCTATCACGGCGAAGCCATGTCCATGGGCGAGCGTACCCCGGTGGCGCTGCTCTCCCACGCCGCCTCCGCTCGCATGGCGGTAGCGGAAGCGCTCACCAACCTGGCGCCGGCTCATATCGGGTCGCTGAAGCGGGTCAAGCTCTCCGCCAACTGGATGGCCGCTGCCGGTCACCCGGGGGAAGATGCCGGTCTCTATGAGGCGGTCAAAGCGGTGGGCGAGGAGCTCTGCCCGGCTCTTGGTATCACCATTCCGGTGGGCAAGGACTCCATGTCCATGAAGACCCGCTGGCAGCAGGATGGCAAGGAGCACAGCGTCACCTCGCCGCTCTCCCTGCTCATCTCCGCTTTTGCCCGGGTCGAGGATGTGCGTAACACGGTTACTCCGCAACTGCGTACCGATCTCGGTGAAACCGACCTTATCCTCGTCGACCTTGGCAATGGCAAGCAGCGCCTCGGCGCCTCGGCGCTGGCGCAGGTCTATCGCCAGCTGGGTGACAAGGCGCCGGATCTCGACAATCCGGTCCAGCTCAAGGGCTTCTTCAACGCCATTCAGGCGCTGGTGGCTGATCGCAAACTGATCGCCTACCACGACCGCTCCGACGGTGGCCTGTTCGTCACCCTGACCGAGATGGCGTTTGCCGGCCACTGCGGCCTCGACATCCAGCTCGATCGCATCGGCGGCGAGCTGCTGCCGGCGCTGTTCAACGAAGAGCTGGGCGCCGTCATTCAGGTGCGTCGTGAAGATAAAGAGGCGGTGATGACCCTGCTGGCCGGTCACGGTCTGGCAGCCTGCTCCCATGTGCTCGGCACAGTGCGCGAAGGGGATCTCATCACCTTGCAGCGGGGCGGTCAGGAGGTCTATCGTGCCAGCCGTACCGCTCTTCGCACCATCTGGGGCGAGACCAGCTGGCAGATGCAGCGCCTGCGCGACAACCCCGAGTGCGCGGATCAGGAGCATGCTGCTCGTCAGGACGCCACCGATCCGGGTCTGCATGCCAAGCTGACTTACAACCCGTCCGAGGATGTGGCTGCACCTTACATTGCCCGTGGGGTCTCCCCCCGTCTGGCGGTGCTGCGTGAGCAGGGGGTCAACTCCCACGTGGAGATGGCGGCGGCGTTCGATCGCGCCGGTTTCGCGGCGGTCGATGTCCATATGAGCGACATTCTCTCCGGTCGCATCAAGCTGGAGGAGTTCCAGACCCTGGTGGCCTGTGGCGGCTTCTCCTACGGTGACGTGCTGGGGGCGGGGGAAGGCTGGGCCAAGTCCATCCTGTTCAATGACAACGCCCGCGAGCAGTTCCAGCGCTTCTTCGAGCGTGGCGATACCCTCTCTCTGGGTGTCTGCAACGGTTGCCAGATGATGTCCAACCTGCGGGATCTCATCCCGGGTGCCGATCTCTGGCCGCGCTTTGTGCGCAACCGCTCCGAGCGCTTCGAGGCCCGCTTTAGTCTGGTGCAGGTGCAGGAGTCCCCATCGGCCTTCTTCGCCGGCATGGCAGGCTCGGTGATGCCTATTGCCGTTTCCCACGGGGAAGGGCGTGTCGAGGTGCGCGATGCCGCTCACCTGAGCGCACTGCAGCAGAGCGGTCTGGTAGGGCTGCGCTTTGTCGACAACCGCGGTCAGGTGACCTCGCGTTACCCGGCCAACCCGAACGGCTCGCCGGACGGCATCACCGCAGTGACTACCACCGACGGTCGCGCCACCATCATGATGCCGCACCCGGAGCGGGTGTTCCGCACAGTGGCCAACTCTTGGCACCCCGACAACTGGGGCGAGGACGGCGCCTGGATGCGGATGTTCCGCAACGCCCGGGTTCGTCTGGGTTAATAGAGACAGCACGAGCGCATAAAAACAGAAACCGGCCAATTGGCCGGTTTTTTTATGGAGCAACTGAGTGGGTTAGGCAAGCGAGGTGGCCAGTCAGCCAATGGCTTTGTCGCAGCGTATGTTGATGAGGGAGAGAGTTGATCCATGCTCTGCAAATGGGTTCGGGGGAAAGGATGAGGATAAAAAAAACCGGCAGCCAAGGCTGCCGGTTTTGATTTGGAGAAGGGGATTATTGCAGAACTACGTTCTGGAAACTCTGTACCAGAGAGATGACCGGTTGTGGGTAGAGGCCGAGCAACACCACCAGCGCTGCAGAGAGCAGCACTACCAAACCACCGGAGGAGAGTGCCCAGCCCAGTCGGCGCTGGCATCGCGCTGCTGCATACCCGGTTCGCGCAGATAGAGGGTCACCATCACCTTGAGGTAGTAGTAGAGACCCAGTGCGCTGCCGAGCACGATGGCACCGGAGAGCCACCAGAGCTGCGCCTCGACGGTGACGCCGATGAGGTAGAACTTGCCGATAAAGCCGAGGGTCATCGGGATGCCCGCGAGTGACAACATCATCACCGTCAGTACGGCAGTCAGATAGGGGCGCTTCCAGAACAGACCACGATAGCTGTGCAGGGAGTCGGCATCCTTGCCGCGATAGGGGCTCGACATCATGCTCACCACCCCAAAGGCACCCAGGCTGGTGAACAGATACATCAGCAGGTAGACCCCGGCTGCTTCCACCGGCATCTGGCCGAATCGGCTCGCCACGATCACCGCCAGCAGGTAACCGAAGTGGGAGATGGAGGAGTAACCCAGCATCCGTTTGACGTTGGTCTGCACCAGGGCCAGCAGGTTGCCGACCAGGATGGATATGACCGCCATGGCTGCCAGCAGCCAGTGGATCATGGGATCGCTCGCCGCCGGTACCGCCAGATAGAAGCGCAGCAGCACGGCAAAGACCGCCACCTTGCTGACGGTGGCGAGGAAGGTGGCGACCGGTGCCGGGGCACCTTCGTAGACATCCGGGGTCCAGAGGTGGAAGGGGGCCAGGGAGAGTTTAAAGGCAAAGCCGACCAGCATTAACCCCAAACCGCCCATCAGCAGCGGATGGTGAGCCGGGCTCTCGGCCAGGGTCTGCCCCAGGGCTGCAAAGCTCAGGCTGCCTGCCTGCGCATAGAGCAGCGCCATGCCAAACAACAGGAAGGCGGTGGCGGCGGCAGAGAGCACCATGTATTTCACCGCGGCTTCCAGCGAGTGGCGCTCGCGGTAGGCGTAACCCACCAGACCGAACATTGGCAGGGTCAGCATCTCGATCCCGATAAAGAGAGAGGCGAGGTGACGGGAGCAGGCTAGCACCAGACCACCAGCGGTGGCGATCAGCAGCAGCAGGAAGAACTCCTCCCGGTTATCCGGGTAGGCTTTCAGCCACGATTGACCGAAGGTGCAGGTGGCCAGGGCGCCGATGAGCACCAGTCCCATGTAGAAGACGGCGTAACTGTCCACTTGCAGCAGCGGGGTGACCCCCTGATCCCCTTGCGCCATCACGATGGGCAGCGAGAACAGAGCAAGGTTGAGGCCAACAATGGTCACGGTAAAGGCGGTGGTGACACAGCGGCGCCAGGCGATGGCCAGCATCAGGGCCGCCATGGCCCCGGTGGTCAACAGCAGGGGAAGCAGTGCCAGCAGTTGGGAAGCGGAGAAAGTCATTGCAGGGCTCCAGCAGTCGGCAGCAGATACCAGTGCAGCACGTTGATAAGGCTGCTGCTGGCGGTGTCAATCACGGGTTGGGGATAGAGGCCAAGCAGAACCAGCAGGCCCGCGATCACCATCATCATGGTCAGCTCGCGGCGATCCAGTCCCTTGAGCATGCTCTCATCCTTGGCGGGGCCAAAGCAGGCGCGCTGCAACATGATGAGGGAGTAGACCGAGGCCAGTACCAGACCGAAGGTGGCGACTGCCGTGATGACAGGGGCAACCTGGAAGCTGCCGACCAGGATCAGGAACTCGCCGACAAAGTTGCCGGTGCCCGGCATGCCGAGCGACGCCACCGAGAAGAACAGCATCACGCCGGGCAGATAGCGCAGGCGTCCCCACAGGCCGCCCATCTGGCGCAAATCCCGGGTGTGTAACCGCTCGTAGAGCTGACCGCAGAGGATAAAGAGGCCGGCTGCGGAGAGACCGTGGGCGATCATCTGCACCACGGCGCCCTGCAGGGCCAGCTCGCTCCCCGAGTAGATAGCGATCATCACAAAGCCCATGTGGGAGATGCTGGTGTAGGCTACCAGCCGTTTGATGTCGGTCTGGGCAAAGGCCACGATGGCGCCATACACGATGCCGACAAGACCCAGCACCATGGCGTAGGGAGCAAATTCGGCGGACGCCTCGGGGAAGAGCGGCAAGGCAAAGCGCAGCAGACCATAGGCGGCGGTTTTGAGCAAAATACCGGCCAAATCCACCGAGCCTGCGGTCGGCGCCTGACTGTGGGCATCCGGCAGCCAGCCGTGCAGCGGTACCAGCGGCATCTTGACCGCGAAGGCGATAAAGAAGCCCAGCATCAGCAGCCACTGAACGCCCTTGCTCATCGGGGTATTGAGCAGCTCCAGATAGTTGAAGGTGAAGACTCCGGTGGCATGCTGGTGGGTCAGCACCAGCCCGATGATGGCCACCAGCATGATAAGGCCACTTACCTGGGTGTAGATGAAGAACTTGGTTGCTGCGTTGATCCGTGATTTGCCGTCAGTGACCGAATGGCCCCAGAGCGCAATCAGGAAGTACATGGGGACCAGCATCATCTCCCAGAAGAAGAAGAAGAGGAACAGGTCCAGCGCCATAAAGACCCCGAGCACGCCGCCCAGGATCCAGAGCAGGTTGAGGTGGAAGAAGCCGATGCGCTGCACGATCTCTTTCCACGAACAGAGAATGGCCAGTACCCCGATAAAGCAGGTGAGGATCACCATCAACAGTGACAAGCCATCCACCGCCAGATGCAAAGAGATGCCAAAGCGCGGGATCCAAGGCAGGCGCCACTCGGCGGCCCAGGCGGAGGCAGCACCAGAGACGCCCGCGCTGTCGAGACCCGTGGTGGCAAGGGAGAAGTCTCCACTTAGCCAGATGGCACAGGAGAGCAGCAGGCTGGCGCTCATGGAGAGCAGGGCTACCCAGCGGACAAACTGCCCGCCGAGACGCTCCATCTGCCAGCAGAGCAAGCCGCCGATAAAAGGAATTAGCAAGATCCAGAGTAAGGTCACGGTATCAGCTCTCGTTCAAGTTCATATGAGATTGCGCTCCCTGTTCCATCAGGGAGAGCAAACAGCCCGGCTGTACGATCTTCGTGTTGTTCATCGCGTTATCCCAGCAGCAACAGCGCCAGCACCAGCACGGCGCCGATCCCCATGGAGGCGGCATACCAGCGCAACTTGCCGGTCACGGTCCAGGCCAGCAGCTGGTTGCCACGCAGGGCAAGCCAGGCGGGTAGGCCCATCATCCAGTCCAGCGGATCCTGCCCGACCAGACGGGTCGCCAGCAGATAGGGTTTGACCCACAGCTGGTCATAGAGCCAGTCAAAGCCCCAGGCGTTGAACCAGAGGGTGCTGAGCAGCCGGCCTGGCGCGCTGTTGGCAATGGAGGTGGCCAGACGGCGCTCACCAAGGAACAGAAACGCGGCCAGCGCAATGCCTGCGATGGCAATGATGCCGGAGGCTACCTCCAGTGCATGGCGACCCTCTTCGATGTGATCCCCCGGGCCTGCGGGCAGTACCCCAGCCAGCGGCGGGGTGATCAGCGCCCCGATGCCGGTAGAGAGCACCAGCAACACCAAGAGCGGCAGGTGGTGAGCCAGACCATGGCCCGCATGGGCTTTGGTCTGCTCTTGGCCATGGAAGGCGATAAAGATCAGCCGGAAGGTATAAAGCGACGTGAGGAATGCCCCTACCAGACCTGCCCACAGCAGCGCGCTTTGGCCAGAGGCTTCTACTTGCCACAGGATGGCGTCCTTACTGTAGAAACCGGAGGTGACCAGCGGCAACGCCGCCAGCGCCGAGCCACCCACCAGGAAGCAGGCATAGACCAGCGGCAGGCTCTTGCGCAGGCCACCCATTTTGAAGATGTTCTGCTCGTGGTGGCAGGCGACGATAACGGCACCGGCGGAGAGGAACAGCAGCGCCTTGAAGAAGGCGTGGGTCATCAGGTGGAAGATGGCCCCTTCCCATGCGCCGACACCGAGTGCCAGGAACATGTAACCAATCTGGCTCATGGTGGAGTAGGCGAGGATCCGCTTGATGTCGGTCTGAACCAGCGCCGCAAAACCTGCCAGCACCAGCGTGATGGCGCCAACCAGCCCGACCAGATGGAGGATCTCCGGCGCCAGCAGGAACAGGCCGTGGGTACGAGCAATCAGGTAGACACCGGCGGTCACCATGGTGGCGGCGTGGATCAACGCGGAGACCGGGGTCGGGCCTGCCATCGCATCCGCCAGCCAGGTTTGCAGCGGCAACTGTGCCGATTTACCGACCGCGCCGCCCAAGAGCATCAGACAGGCCAGTGACAGGGCAGGGGAGCCCTCGGCAAACAGGGTCGGGGCACGAACCAGCAGCTCGTGGATATTGAGGGTGCCCAGTTCCCGATAGAGGATAAACAGGCCGATGGCGAGGAAGACATCACCCACCCGGGTCACGACAAATGCCTTGAGGGCGGCCGCTCCGTTCTTGCGATCCTTGTAGTAGAAGCCGATCAGCAGATAGCTGCACAGCCCCACCCCTTCCCAGCCGAGGTAGACAAACAGCAGGTCATCGGCCAGCACCAGAAACAGCATGCTGGCGATAAAGAGGTTGGTGTAGGTAAAGAAGCGGGAGTAACCCTCTTCTCCGCGCATATACCAGGAGGCGAACAGGTGGATAAAGAAACCCACCCCGGTCACCACCCCCAGCATGGTCAGCGACAGGCCATCCAGTGCCAGCGAGAAGCTCGGGGTAAAGTTGCCTACCGCCATCCATTGCCACAGGCGCTGGATATAGACGCCACCCTCAGGCGGGTTGCCCAGAAAGTCGATGCCGACCCACAGGGTAGTGAGGGCCGACAGGCCAATGGATCCCACCCCGATCAGCGCCGAGGTACGCTCACCAAACCGGCCGAGGGAGAAGGCCAACACCAGCCATCCCAGCAGCGGAAATAGAAAAGTCAGATATAAGAGGCTCATCCGCGCATCTCGCTCACAGTGTCCACGTTTAGGGTGTGGTAACGACGATAGAGCAGCAGTAACAGGGCAAGGCCGATACTGGCCTCCGCTGCCGCCAGAGAAATCACCAGGATATACATGATCTGGCCATCGGCCTGGGCCCAGCGGCTACCCGCCACCACAAACGCCAGTGCCGAGGCATTCATCATGATCTCGATACTCATCAGGATGTAGAGCAGGTTGCGGCGGATCAGCAGACCGCACAAGCCGATGCAGAAGAGCACCGCGGCCAGCAGGAGGCCGTGCTCCATAGGGATTCCATTCATTGCTGACCTCCTTCTTGTGCAGAGCGCGGGACGGAGAGCACTTCACCGCTCTTCTCTTCCCGACCCAGGTGATAGGCGGTTACCAGACCCGCCAGCAGCAGGATGGAGGCAAGCTCCACCGCCAGCACATAGGGGCCAAAGAGCTCGACACCCACCTGCTTGGCGGTCACCTCGGTCACTCCGATCAGGCCCCCGGTCACCCCGAGAATGCCGTGGGCCAGAAAGCCCAGCAGGATCAGCGAGAGCAGGGCTGGGCCCCCCCAGGTCATGGGGGTGAGCCACTTTTTCTCCTGTGCCTGGGCACTCCCCAGGTTCAGCATCATCACCACGAACACGAACAGCACCATGATGGCGCCGGCGTAGACGATCACCTGCAGGGCGCCCGCAAAGGCGGCACCCAGGCAGAAGAAGATCATGGCCACGGCGATGAGGGAGATGATGAGATTGAGCAGCGCATGCATGGGATTGCTGGTGCTGATCACCCGCAGCGTGCTGTAAATGGCCACCAGGGCCGAGGCATAAAATGCCAGTTCCATGATTGACTCCTCAGGGCAGCAGGCTCTTGACATCGATGGGCTTGGCTTCGTTTTCGGCATCCCCTTTCGGCTTGCCGTCGATGGCCATCCCGCTCATGCGATAGAAGTTGTAGTCCGGGTATTTGCCGGGCCCGCTGATCAGCAGATCTTCCTTCTCGTACACCAGATCCTGGCGGCGATACTCACCCATCTCGAAATCCGGTGTCAGCTGGATGGCGGTGGTGGGGCAAGCCTCTTCACACAGGCCGCAGAAGATGCAGCGAGAGAAGTTGATGCGAAAGAACTCCGGATACCAGCGGCCATCATCCCGCTCAGATTTTTGCAGCGAGATGCAGCCGACCGGGCAGGCAACTGCGCAGAGGTTGCAGGCCACGCAACGCTCGTCCCCGTCGGGGTCGCGGGTCAGCACGATGCGACCGCGGTAGCGGGGGGCCGCATAGACTGCCTGCTCCGGATAGTTGAGGGTTTCACGGGGCCGCCAGGCATGGGAGAAGACCATGGCCAGACTGCGTAACTGGGTGCCGACACCCTGAATAATGCTAACAATTTTCATATTGAGTGCCTCACTGCGTACTTATCAGTACAACTGCCGCGGTGACCAGCATATTGATCAGGGTCAGCGGCAAGCAGACTTTCCAGCCAAACGACATCACCTGGTCAAAGCGCGGGCGAGGCAGGGAGGCCCGCAGCAGGATGAAGAACACCATGAAACAGGCGGTCTTCAGGGCAAACCAGATGAAGGGGGGCAGCCAGGGGCCGTGCCAGCCACCGAAGAAGAGGGTCACGATGAGCGAGGAGATCAGCACGATGCCGATATATTCGCCCACGAAGAAGAGACCCCACTTCATCCCCGCATACTCGATGTGATAGCCATCGGCGAGCTCCTGCTCGGCTTCTGGTTGATCGAACGGGTGACGGTGGGTGACGGCGACACCGGCAAACAAGAAGGTGACAAAGCCCAGGATCTGGGGCACCACGTTCCACAAGTCTGCCTGTGCCTCGACGATATCCCGTAGGTTGAAGCTGCCGGTCTGGATCACAATCCCCATCAGGGATAGCCCGAGAAACACCTCGTAGGAGAGGGTCTGGGCCGAGGCGCGCAAGCTGCCGAGCAATGAGTATTTGTTGTTGCTCGACCAGCCGGCGAACAGCACCGCATAGACCGCCAGCCCCGCGATGGCCAGGATGTAGAGCAGCCCCACATTGAGATCCGCCACGCCCCAGGTGGGGGTGATGGGCACCACCGCAAACGCCAGAATAAAGGCAGTGAAGGCGATGATGGGGGCCAGGATAAAGATCCGTCGATCAGCGAACGGCGGGATCCAGTCCTCCTTGAAGAACATCTTGATCATGTCGGCGGCCAGCTGGAGCAGACCAAACGGCCCCACCCGGTTGGGGCCGTAGCGATCCTGCCACAGGGCCAGCAGACGGCGCTCGATGAAGCTCATGAAGGCGCCAGCCCCCACGATCCCCACCAGCACGATCAGTGCCTTGCCCACCTCCAGCAACAGATCGATCAGCGACTCGCTCATGCGATCACCTCCTGCAGGTTAGTGATTGAGGCTTGTTGCAGGGCCGTCGGCAGGCCGTTCACCCCAAGGGGGAGCCCCACCAGACCGGCGCTCAGCTGCTCGCTAAGCCGCAGACGCAGTTGCCAGTGGCTCCCGCCCCAGGAGAAGGAGACCTGACTGCCCCCGTGGAGGGCCAGACGCTGCGCATCAAGGGGATTGAGCACCAGCTCGGGTTCGTTCATCCGGGCCTGAATGACCGGGCTGCGGGCCGACAGCTCCTCGCCGCCAAACAGCTGGGCATAATTGACCACTTGCAGCGCCTCTGCGGCCTTGAAGGGGGCGGGGATGGTGGTGAACCAGCCGAGCAGCGCCTTGCCTTCTGCCTGCGGGTCTGTTGCTTCCAGCAGACGGCGACCCGGATCGCCAGCACGCAGTTTACCACCCACTTCATCCTGGAACTTGTTCCAGGCGGAGGGAGAGTTCCAGCCCGGCGCCCAGGCGAACGGTACTTGCGGCAGCGGCTGACGGGCTCCGGCATACCCTTCCATGGAGAAGTTGAAGGGGGAGTCGGGATCTTGCGCTACCCGCGGCTCGCTGACGTTCTGATCCGCCAGCATGGAGGTGCGACCGCTGTAACGATGCGGCTCACGGGCCAGTCGCATGCCACGGATCCGCAAGCCTGCATTGGGCGCCGCTTCCAGCATGGTAGCCAGCAGCGGATTGCTGGTGGCGCAGTCATGGTTGACCTGGTCGAAGTTCTGCCAGCGCAGCGGCTTGCGTTCGATCGCCCCTTGCAGCGCCGCCAGCCAGCGCCACCCTTCACGCACCTGAATATCGGCGTTGTAAAAGGCGGGTGCATAGACCTGGAAGAAGCGCTGGGCGCGCCCTTCCATGTTCACCAGCGTGCCATCGGCCTCGGCAAAACTGGCCGCTGGCAGCACCAGATCAGCCTTGTTGGCGGTCGGGGTTGCCTGATGGTCGATGACCAGCAGGTGCTGCAGCCGTGCCAGTGCAGCATCCACCCGGTTGCGCGGCGCGCGGCGGTAGAGATCGTTCTCCAGGGTGACCAGTGCCAACCCCTCTTCGGACTCGATACGCGCAAGGGCGGCTTCGAGCGACTTGTCTGACAAGGTTTGAGCGCCCAGCATGGCCAGCCCCAGCGAGTTGGCCTCCTGGCCAACCAGCGCGATGCTTACCTCCTGAGCTCGACCTTTCAGGGCGCGGGCAATGTTGCTGGCCGCCTCGATCAGCGCCACGTCACGGGCACTGGAGCCTGCAATGATGAGCGGCTTCTTGGCGTTGCCGAGCAGCTCGGCCCAGCGAGTCGCTTGTGCCTGCTGCTCGGGGCAGAGGTCGGCCACGGCCGGTGCACTCGGGTCGAGCAGGTTGGCGATGGCAAAGCCAAGGCGCGCCTGATCGGCATAGGGGGCATGCAGCTTGTCGGCCGCCACATCGTCCAGACGGGTGGTGTCGAGGCTGGTGATGAGCAGCGGGTAGCGCTCGTTCTGACCCAGGGTCTGAACGGCGGCGACTTGCCACAGATCGACCTTCATCTTGCGGGCCAGCTCGCGAGCCTTGCCCTTGACGGCTTGGCGCAGCGCCAACGCGATACGGGCTGCGCTCATGGTGACATCTTCGCCGAGCAGCAGAATGGCGTCAGTCTCTTCCATGTCCCGCAGGCTCGGAGTCGGCACGCCGCCCTGTTGCAGGATCTGCAGCATCTTCAGCTGACAGGCCCATTCGGCCTGCTCGACGCCTGCGTAGAAGTTGTCTTCACCCACCAGCTCGCGCAGGGCAAAGTTGCTCTCCAGCGAGGCGCGGGGCGAGCCGATGCCGATGAGGCCGCGGGCCGTGCGCAGGGCATCGGCGGTGCGGTTGAGGGCACCATCGACTGTGATGGTCAGCTGGTCGTTGCCATCTTTGAGCAGCGGTTGGCGCGGGCGGTCGGCCAGATTGACGTAGCCATAGCCAAAGCGGCCACGGTCACAGAGGAAGTAGTGGTTGACGCTGCCGTGGAAGCGGTTTTCGATGCGGCGCAGCTCGCCATAACGCTCGCCCGGACTGATGTTGCAGCCCACGGAGCATTGTTGGCAGATGCTGGGGGCAAATTGCATGTCCCACTTGCGGTTGTAACGTTTGGAGTGGGTCTTGTCGGTGAAGACGCCGGTGGGGCAGACCTCCACCAGGTTGCCGGAAAATTCACTCTCCAGGGTGCCATCCTCGACCCGCCCGAAATAGACGTTGTCGTGGGCACCGTAGACCCCGAGATCCTCGCCACCGGCATAATCCTTGTAGTAACGGACGCAGCGGTAGCAGGCGATACAGCGGTTCATCTCGTGACCGATGAAGGGGCCCAGCTCCTGATTCTGGTGGGTGCGTTTGGTGAAACGGTAGCGACGGCTGTTGTGGCCTGTCATCACCGTCATATCCTGCAGGTGGCAGGCGCCGCCCTCTTCACACACCGGGCAGTCGTGGGGGTGGTTGGTCATCAACCACTCCACCACGCTCTTGCGAAATTCTTTAGCCTCTTCATCCTCGATGGCGATGTAGCTGCCATCGGTGGCCGGGGTCATGCAGGACATGACCAGACGGCCGCGTTTGTCATCGGCATTTTGATACTGTTTCACCGCACACTGGCGGCAGGCGCCAACGCTACCCAGCGCCGGGTGCCAGCAGAAGTAGGGGACGTCCAGACCCAGCGACAGACAGGCTTGCAGCAGGTTATCTGCCCCGTCTACCTCGTACTCTTTGCCGTCTACATAAATGGTTGCCATACAACTTCCCTGAAACCTGTTTTGTGAAATCTGTGGTGTCGTTACCAGCGCTCGCCCAGCAGATTGGGCTGGATCCCTTTGACCGGCTTGCGGTTATCACCGCTGCCTTTGATCCCGGCCTCAAATTCGGAGCGGAAATATTTGATGGCGCTGGCCAGCGGCTCGACGGCGCCCGGTGCGTGGGCGCAGAAGGTCTTGCCCGGGCCAAGGAAACCGCAGAGTTGCTCCAGGGTCGCCAGATCGCCGGATTGCCCTTCGCCACGCTCCAGTGCCCGCAGCAGCTTGACGCTCCAGGGCAGGCCGTCGCGGCAGGGCGTGCACCAGCCACACGACTCGCGGGCGAAGAACTCCTCCATGTTGCGCAGCAGGGAGACCATGCTGATGGAGTCATCCACCGCCATGGCGAGGCCAGTCCCCATCCGGGTACCTACCTTGCCGATACCGGCGGTATACATCTGGGCATCGAGGTGCTCCGGCAGCAGGAAGCCGGTGCCCGCGCCGCCCGGTTGCCAGGCTTTCAGGCGATAGCCGCTCTTCATGCCGCCGGCGTAATTTTCAAACAGCTCGCGGGCGGTGATGCCAAAGGGCAGCTCCCAGACCCCGGGGTTGTTCACCTTGCCGGAGAAGCCCATCAGCTTGGTGCCGTGATCTTCCGAGCCCGGCAGCGCCAGCCCGTGATACCAGGCGACCCCGTTGCCGATGATGGCGGGGACGTTGCAGAGGGTTTCGACGTTGTTGACGCAGGTGGGTTTGCCCCAGACGCCGGAGACGGCGGGGAAGGGGGGCTTGGCGCGCGGGTTGGCGCGGCGCCCTTCCAGCGAGTTGATCAGCGCCGTCTCTTCACCACAGATGTAGCGACCGGCACCGGTGTGGACGAACAGCTCGAAATCAAAACCCGAGCCCAAGATGTTTTTGCCCAGCAGACCGGCGGCCTTGGCCTCTTCCACCGCCCGGCGCAGGTGGATGGCGGCATCCACATACTCGCCACGCAGGAAGATGTAGCCGCGATAGGCCTTGAGCGCACGGGCCGAGATGATCATTCCCTCGATCAGCAGATGGGGCAGTTGCTCCATCAGCAGGCGATCTTTCCAGGTGTTGGGCTCCATCTCGTCGGCGTTGCAGAGCAGGTAACGGATGTTCATGCTCTCGTCTTTGGGCATCAGCCCCCACTTCACACCAGTGGGGAAGCCCGCACCGCCGCGTCCCTTGAGACCGGCATCCTTGACGGTGCTGACGATCTCGTCCGGGCTCATCTGGCCGAGCGCCTTGCGGGCGGCGTCATAGCCCTGTTTGGCCTGATACTCCTCCAGCCACACCGGCTGGCCGTCATCCCGCAGCCGCCAGGTCAGCGGATGGGTCTCGGGGGCACGCGGGGTGCGATTGGCGGTGCCAAGAGAGGCGAGGATTTTGTTTTGCGGCAGGCTCATGGGTAAGCCTCCAGCGTTTTCAGCAAGGTCACCGGATCGAGGCCGCCATAGGTGTCGTCATCGATCATGATCGCAGGCCCCTTGTCGCAGTTGCCAAGGCAGCAGACCGGCAGCAGGGTGAAGCGGCCATCCGGGGTGGTTTGACCGGGGCCGAGGTTCATCACCTCCTTGAGACCGGCCAGCAGATCTTCATGGCCATTGATGTAGCAGACCATGCTGTCGCAGACGCGGATGATGTGACGCCCTACCGGCTGGCGGAAGATCTGGCTATAGAAGGTGGCAACCCCCTCCACGTCGCTGGCGGGAATGCCGAGCTCGGACGCGATGGCATGAATGGCGCCGTCGGGAACCCAGCCTCTGGCCTGTTGCACGATCTTGAGCGCTTCGATGCTGGCGGCGCGGGGATCTTCGTAGTGGTGTTTCTCGCGTTCGATGGCATCGCGTTCAGCCTGGCTCAGAACGAAGTCGTCCTGTTTGCTGCTGCATGCCCCTTGCCCCTGTGGGGTCTGATTATTGTGACACTGACATTGCTGGCTCATGACTTGACCTTTGGTGGCTTGTCCTTTTACTGCTCGTCCGGCGATCCCAATTCCCGGCCATGGCCGGGAGGGCGGATCACTTAACGGTCCACATCCGACATAACAAAATCGATACTGCCCAGATAGACGATGAGGTCCGACACCATGCTGCCCTTAATCACCGAGGGGATCTGCTGCAGGTGAGCAAAGCTCGGGGTGCGGATCCGGGTCCGGTAGCTCATGGTGGAGCCGTCACTGGTCAGGTAGTAACTGTTGACCCCCTTGGTCGCCTCAATCATCTGGAACGACTCGGCAGCGGGCATCACCGGGCCCCAAGACACTTGCAGGAAGTGGTTGATCAGGGTCTCGATGTGCTGCAGGGTGCGCTCTTTGGGCGGCGGGGTGGTGAGGGGGTGATCTGCCTTGAAGGGGCCCTCCGGCATGTTCTTCATGCACTGCTCGATGATCGACATGCTCTGGCGGATCTCCTCGATCCGCACGGTGGCTCTGTCGTAGGCATCGCCATTGCTGCCGACCGGCACTTCAAAGTCGAACTGATCGTAACCGGAGTAGGGGCGCCACTTGCGTATGTCGAAGTTGAGGCCGGTGGCGCGCAATCCGGCACCCGTGGTGCCCCAGGACAACGCCTGCTCGGTGGTGTAGGCAGAGACGCCTATGGTTCGACCCCGCAGTATGCTGTTGCGCATCGCCGCTTTTTCGTAATCCATCAGCCGCTTGGGCAGCCAGCTCAGCAGGTTGTCCTGCACCAGCCGTTGCCATCCCTTCGGCAGGTCGTGGGCCACACCGCCGATGCGGAACCAGGCCGGGTGCATGCGGGCACCGGTGATCGCTTCGATGATGGTGTAGATCTTCTGCCGATCGGTGAAGGTGAAGAAGACCGGGGTCATGGCCCCCACGTCCTGGATATAGGTACCGAGGAACAAGAGGTGGCTCTGGATGCGGAACAGCTCCGCCATCATCACCCGGATCATGTCGACCCGCTGGGGCACCTTGATGCCGGCCAGCTTCTCGACCGCCAGCACGTAGGGGAGGTTGTTCATCACCCCGCCCAGATACTCGACCCGGTCGGTATAGGGAATGTAGCTGTGCCAGGACTGGCGCTCGCCCATCTTTTCGGCACCGCGATGGTGGTAGCCGATATCGGGCACACAGTTACGGATCTCCTCGCCATCGAGCTGCAACACCAACCGGAAGGCGCCGTGGGCAGAGGGGTGGTTGGGGCCGAGGTTCAAGAACATGTAGTCCTCGTTCTCGTTGCCGCGGGCTAGGCCCCACTCTTCCGGTTTGAACAGCAGGTTCTCCTGCTCCATGTCCTGTTTGGCGGCATCGAGCATGAAGGGATCGAATTCGGTGGCGCGCGCCGGGTAATCCTTGCGCAGCGGGTGACCCTGCCAGCTCTTGGGCATCATGATGCGGGTCAGATGGGGATGGCCATCGAAGGTGATGCCCATCAGATCCCACACTTCCCGCTCGTACCAATTGGCATTGGGGAAGTGGTTGGTGATGGTGGGCAGATGCAGGTCACTTTCGGCCAGCGCCACTTTCAACATCACATCGGCGTTACGGTCGATGGAGATGAGGTGATAGAAGACGGTGAAATCGCTCTGGGGCAGACCGTCGCGATGGCTGCGCAGCCGCTCGTCAGTCGCACTCAGATCGAAGAGCATCACGAACGGGGAGGGCACCTTGCGCAAAAAGCCCATCACATCCTGCAGCAGTTCGCGGGGAAGCCAGACCACCGGCACGCCGGTGCGCGTGGTCTGCACGGTGAAGTGCTCGGCCCCGAAGTGGGCAAACAGTTCGCCAATGACTTTGGCATCCTTGTGGTCGCTGGGCTGCCACTGGGCCATGGCGTAATTGCTGGGAAAATCACGAGTCAGTTTCATGGTCAGATCTCATCCGGCGTGCGCAGGTTGGTCACATTGATCCGTTCGCCGCGCTTGCGCTCTTTTTCGGCCTGCATCTGGGGACGGTAGATCCCCTGATCGCCCACCACCCAGGAGAGGGGGCGGCGTTCTTTGCCGATGGAGTCCTGCAGCAGCATTAGGGCTTGTAAAAAGGCTTCGGGACGGGGCGGGCAACCCGGAATGTAGACGTCGACCGGCAGGAACTTGTCCACCCCCTGCACCACGGAATAGATGTCATACATGCCGCCGGAGTTGGCGCAGGCCCCCATGGAGATCACCCACTTGGGTTCGAGCAGCTGTTCATACAGGCGCTGGATGACTGGCGCCATCTTGATGAAGGGGGTCCCTGCAATCACCATGAAGTCGGCCTGACGGGGCGAGGCTCGGATAACTTCGGCGCCGAAGCGGGCCACATCGTGGGGGGAGGTGAAGGCGGTACACATCTCCACGTAGCAGCAGGAGATGCCGAAGTTGTAAGGCCAGAGGGAGTTTTTGCGGCCCCAGTTGACAGTGTCTTGCAGCACCTCCTCGAGGCGGCCCATCATGATGCCGCGCGTCGCTTCTTGCGCCAGTGGGTCATCGACGGTCTGGCGCTGCTCCTGGGGGTAGCGCTCAACGGGTGCATCCGGGTCAATCCGGGTCAGGGTGTACTTCATGGTGCAACCTCAAGGAAAGGGTCTGTGGTTCAATCACTGTTTTTGTTGTTCAACTGCGGTTTGCGCGGTGACCAGTCCAGTGCGCCGATGCGCCAGAGGTAGATCAGGCCGATAAGCAGCAGTCCGATGAAAATGGTGGCTTCAATAAAGCCGACCCAGCCGCTCTCCCGCACGGAAACAGACCAGGCAAACAGGTAGAGCGCCTCGACGTCGAAGATGACGAAGAACATGGCGACCAGATAGAACTTGGCGGAAAAACGCAGGCGGGCACTGCCGACCGAGTCGACACCAGATTCAAATGGCTTGTTCTTGGTGCGGCCGTAGGCACGACCTCCCAGCAGGGCAGCGAGGCCTATCATCACCAGACAGATGGTGATGGCACCGATGACATAAATGGCAAAAGCCCAATGTTGAGCAGAAATATCAGCAAACATAGAGGTTTTTCCTAACCAAATTAATCAAGCGACTTAACAATAATGTTACGCATTATGACACTTTCGCACTGATTTACATGTCATTTTTACGGGTTAATTATTAATCGGTTAACCGGTAATTAAATTTTGTTAAGAAGCGCACTTTTTTGTTGGTTATGGCGGGCGAGAAAGGCCTGGAAAGCGCAGAGAGCTGCTCCTCGTCATCACCTGAAAGGGGTAAATGCCGCGGGCGAAGCCGGATCAGGTCGGTATCGCGGGCAGGGGGCACTGGCGGGAGAAGAGCGTGATGGCGGGTGAGATAGGGGGTGGCAAGAGCAATAAAAAGAGAGGCTTTCAAGCCTCTCCTGTCATCGCGTTCCGGTTTCGAGCGTGGGGCGGTCAGGGTTTATTGGCGACCAGCAAGACCTGATCCGGGTAGGCGCCAATGGCGCGAAGACCGATATCTCCCGAGGTGATATCCAGATACGCCCGCTGACCATTGGCGGAGGTTACCGTGCTGCTCATCAGATAGACATAGCCCTCATTGACCTCTTTACCGCCCCCCGCCATGGCACGCGGGAAAATGGCTTCATTGAGAGAGGGCTTGTAGCAGGCATGCTCGACCAGGGTCGCCAGCTCCTTGATGTCGGGCAGACGCCACTGGCTGATACCGCCGAAGTGATAGAGAGCATGACTGCTGTCACTGCGGATCCGCTCCGCCACTTGCAGCCCCTGCTGCCAGTAGTAAACGGTCGGTTCCCCCAGGCAACTGCTGCCACTCCATGTCTGCCCCAGTTTGCATCGCATCCAGGTGAGGCCGGTGTGTTGATCCGTGACGGTGCCGTTGCCATGGTCAAGAAAACGGGCAGAGGGGGCGGTGCGATCCATGGTGTCATCACAAATGGCAGCACCGTGGGCCAGGGGGGCCAGCAGTGCCATCATGGCGAACGAAAAGCGATAAAGGCTCATGATATTCCTCGGATTATTGGGGAGTAGCGACCAGTCGTACCTGCATCAGCTCGATATAGGTATCTTGCTGCACCAGCGCGGGATAGGTGGTGCCCGCATCTTCTCCCAGGAGCAGGACTGTGCGTTTGCTGATGGGGCCACCGGAGAAGCGCTGAGCTGTGTTGCTGGTGGCGCTCCAGTAGTAGCCATGGTAGGTGTCATCTTCCGAGGGGGCGATATCCGGGAAGTAACGGGTATCCACGATGATGCGTTGACCCAGCGGGTCCTTGGCCAGGCTGCCGTAGTGCATCAGTGACATCAGCTCACCCATGGTGGGCAGCCGCCACTGGCTGATGCCGCAGCGTTGCTCGCCATTGAGCCACTGCTGATACGCGCGGGTGGTCAGCATGGTGGTCAGCGCCTGTGCCCGGGCTAGGGCCGCCAGATCTCCTTCGGCGGTGAGCTGTTCGATCCTCTTATGAATATGCTGGTAGGCCGCTTGCTGCTCGCCTGCGGTCGCCTTGAACTGCTCATCCTCATAGGCAAAGGGTCTGCTTTTCCAGGCCGGGCTCAAGGGATCGTCTGATTTGACCTCCCACACCAGACCGGTATTGAGATCCTTGACGCACTGCCAACTCGGCGCGTTGTCAGGGAGCGCCTGACCGCGATCATCGAGTTTGCGATAGGTAAGTTGGGGACGAGTGCGATTCCAGCTGGCATCTTGTCCCGGATAGTCGTCGGGCTCCTGCTCCAGCAGCGGGTCGTTGCCATCGCTGAAGGTGGTGACACCGGTGACGGTCAGCAGGTTGCGTGGCTGCTGCTGCACCAGCAGGGTCAGTAGCTCGCTTTGGGTCTCTTCGGCAAACTGGCCGTTGCGCTGCCACTCCTGAGCCAATTGCGCCAGCATCAGGCTGATGGCGCGATAGCTGGTGGTGAGCAACTGGGTCTCCTTGGCGGTGGCAAGGCGTGTGCGGGCCTGTTGCTGCAAGCTGATCGCCACCTGCTGTAGCGCCTGATCAAACTGTCCTAGACCTGCGAGGGCTGCGCGGTCGCTGCCCGGTTGCAGCGGCGCGAGATCGGTCAGCAGCTGCGTCAGTGCGCGATCGGCGGCCACCCCTTCGGCAACGCGGCTCTGCCACAGGGTGCTGAGCAGGGTCGGTTGTAGCCGTTGTGGATCCCCTTTGGCGGCCGGATGTGCCAGCAGCAGGCCTCCGCTCCTCGGTACGAACAGCAGGGGCGAGTTGACGATGTTGGCCGAACGGCTGACCAGGGCCACAACTCCTTCGCCGCTGACGGCAGGGTCGGCAGGATCACATTGCCAGTTCTGATCCAGATCGGCGCACAGGGTACCGGCGGTTGGCAGGGCGACATCGACCCGGTAGTCCGGGATCGCCAGTGGTGCGTTATCTTCCCCGCCGCCACAGGCGCTGAGCAGGGCTGAGAGGGTTGCAATAACCAGTACGGATGGTTTCACTTCACATTCCTTGATTCGGTCACAGGTTCACGGGGGCGGTAACCCCCGTGGTACAGGATTCAACGGCGCGGGGTGCTCCGGTGCCAGAGGCGGGGCCAGAGGGCCAGCAACAGCAGCAGGGGGGAAGTCGTGCCGCCACCCCCTTCATCCTGCTCAAGGGGAATGATGCCGGTGTTGGGCAGGGCTTCATCCTTGTCGCAGCGGGCGCCGACTTGCTGGGCTACCCGCCAGTTGCGCAACTGACCGGTGTCACCGGCGCTGGTGTCGTTGATCTCCAGCAGCCAGCGGCCAGCAAGCGGTTCACCGTGCAGCTTATCGAGTGATTCGAACGGTACCAGTTCACGGGGGAACTCCCCCTTGAGCCGGGTATGGCTGGCGTAACCCTTGTTCCACAGGCTGATCCGGGTGCCGTAAGGGGAGGTGAGCCAGATCTCCAGCTGCTCCAGTTTGCTGTGCTCCAGATCGAGGGCGACCACGAATCCGCTGTCGATACGGGCCTTGCTCTCGGGCAGGGTGAGAGTGAAGCGGGACAGGCCGTGCCGTTCATCGCTCACCGCATCCTTGATCTGGCCACCCTGGCCGATGGCCCGCTGCCAGAGCGGTTCACCGATCGGCAGTTGCAGGTCAAGACGGGTCTGGCGCTCGGTGGGGCTGGGCAGGGTGAGCTGGAACTGCAGCGGCAAGGTGACTGCCTCGCCACAGGTCAGGTTGCTCGCCGCTTCCAGCGGCAGGGTCCAGCGGGCGGTGCCATCGGCGTTGAGCTCTCCTTGCCAGTGACCATCACCCATGAGCCCCTTGGTCGGGAGCAGGCTGGCGTCAGCCACGGTCAGGGGGCGGCCGCTCTGGTTGGTCAATTCGATGGCGAGGCTCTTTTTCTCCCCGGGCAACAGGTAGCTGTCATCGGCAAGGCGGGCCGCGATGGGCGTGGGCAGCAGGGCGTGGTGGCGGAAGGCCTGCTCCAGCAGCTTGCCATAACTGCGATCCGGATAGAGGCGGTTGGCGGTATCCACGGTGACCCGCGCCAACTGGGGCATCCGCACCTGCGGGCCGAGGCCGAAGTGGGATTCAATCAGCAGGGTATCGAACTCGTCACGGGCTACCTCGCCATACTGTTCAACAGCCTGGCGCAGCGCGGTGAAGAGCGGGGTGCCCCACAGCTGGTCGCCGTTGCTGCCGTTGATGGTGAGGTGAGCCGGATAGAGGAAGCCTGGATGATAGCGCGCCCGCAGATCATCGAGCTGACGGGGCGTCCGGCCGCTGATCCTGGCATCCCAGTTGAAGACCATGAAAGGCTCGAACTGGCGAGCCTCTGGACTACGCTGGCGCCAGCTGGCGGCCAGATAGTCGCTAAAGCCCTCGCCGATGGCGCCCCAGTCACCCTCGTCTCCCATGTCGGGCAGGATATGGTGCTGCACCGCATGGCCAAATTCGTGCCAGATCACCATGGGATCTTCCGCGTCGGGCACCCCTATCCGGCCAATCTCCAACCGGCGCAGGAAGGGGTCATAGAGAGAGTTGTCCTGCTCCCCGGCATCGGTATCGATGGCCAGGGGGCCGCCCATCAGTGTTGGGTAGCCCAGGGATTCCACATGGCGCTGGGCCAGATCCAGATGGTAGTAGCCATTGATATCGAGGAAGGCGGGCTGCTGGTGATCCAGCTGGAAGCCATCGGCATCAGGGCTGCTAAAGGGGGCAGTTTCCGGCGCCGTACCATCCACAACCCGGGCGCGAGGGCCACTCAGCTGGTAGGTGTCATCCACCTTTTGTACCGTGAGCGGCACGGTGCGATAGGCCCCGTTGTCCAGCACCAGATCGTGGCGCCACAGCAAATTGCCATCTTGCAGCTGAGTGCGTGGGTCGAGGGCAAAGATGCGGGCCTGCACCGTGGCCGTTTCCCCTGCCAGCGGTGCCGCTTCGGCACGGCTGTTGGCCTCTTGCAGCGTGCGCCCCAGCAGGGCGTTGCCATCGCAGGTGACAAACAGTTGCCAGTGGCTGCTTTTGCTGTTGCCCGGCTGGCTTTCCACCGCCAGCAGGCGCCAGGCCGCAGTCAGTGTGTCGCCATCCTGCCAGTACCACGGCTGGGCTTCGTCACTGCCGGCGAATTGCCACACTGTACCATCCAGCGTGGCGGTATAGGCATCCACCCCGGCGCGGCTTGCTTCATCACATGGCGTCGCCTGTGCCTGCATCAGTCGGGTATTGTGATAAAGGCGCCACGGGCGACCCTGCTCATCGAGACTGACGGCGGCCATCAGGCCGGCGATCGGTGCGCCATTGAGCTGCTGACGATAATGCAGATAGTGGCCCAGCTTGCCTTGGCGCTGATAGGCCGGGGCATCACTCAGGGTGATGCCGAGCTGCTGTTCGAGCCAGAGGCGGGGATCGGCCGGGGCGTCCTGTTCGACAAAACGCAGTTCGGCGGCCTCGGTGGCAAAGCCAGCCAGCCCCAGCAAGAGGGCGGGCAACAGGGGTTTCATAGTGGTACTCCCAATCAGCGGCAGGGTCATTGATTGATCCCCGCCAGATGCAACAAGAAGGCAAATTCACGAGCCCGATCGCCACCACCGGCGCGGTGGCCTCCCTCCAGTTCGGTCAGCAGCAGGTAGGGGCCGGAGCCCGTGCTGTGCTCCCGCAGGCGGGCCAGCCACTTGACCGGCTCCCAGTAGGGCACCTGGCTGTCGTGCAGGGCGGTAGTGACCAGCAGGGGCGGGTAGGGGGCGCGGTGCAGGTTGTCGTAGGGGCTGATGCGGCGCATCGCCTGATACTCTGCGGGCTTGGCCGGATTGCCCCACTCCTGATACTCCTGACGGGTCAAGGGGAGGGCAGGATCGCTCATGGTGCCGAGCATATCGACGAAGGGAACCTGCAACACGGCGCCGCTAAAGAGTGTCGGTTGCTGGTTGAGGGCCGCAGCAACCAGCGTGCCCCCCGCGCTGCCCCCCATGGCAAACAGGGGCAGGGGAGCAGAGTCGGGCGACCAGTGGCGCAGGGCGTGACCGGCTGCGATAAAGTCGCTGATGCCGTTCTGCTTGTGGATGCCCCGTCCGTCGCGGGTCCACTGCTCCCCCAGCATGCCGCCGCCGCGCACATGGGCGATGGCGTAGACAAAGCCCCGATCCAGCAGGCTTAACAGCTCTTTCTGGTAGTAGGGGCGCATCGGCGTGCCATAGGCGCCATAGCCGTAGAGCAGTACGGCGCGAGGGGCCAGATCCTTGCGCCATACCAGCGAGACAGGCACCCGGGTGCCATCGTCGGAGGTGACCCAGCGCCGCTCGCTCTGATAGGGCAATCCCTTGTCGTCACCGGTGTGCTGGTCGTTGATCCACTGGCCGCTGTTCAAATCCAGCCAGCGCTGGCCGGGGGGCTGGCTCAAGCCCTGACTGCGCACCAGAATACGGTCGCTGGCCGGGTCATGTTCTCCTTGCAGCCAGCCGGTACCGGCGCCACTGGCCAGCGGCAGGCGCTGGCGTTCATGGCCGTTGCGGTCGAGCAGTGCGAGCCAATCCTCCCCCTGCTGGCGAAACTGCACCACCAGATGGCGATCAAACAGCCGCCACTTGTCGGGATCGCCGAGATCTTCCCCTTTGGCGGGCCACAGACGCTGCCACTCATCGAGCGGCGTGTTGGCTGAATAGAGGGCAAATGCGCCCTCCCGGTTGCTCTTGATCACCCAGCCGGATTGGCTGTCCAGATAGTATTCCACCCCGCGCTGGCGGGGTTTGATCTGCTGCGGCTTGCCCGAGTCGAGCAGGTACTGCTCCGAGCTGTCGTGGTTGTTGCCCTGCAACACCAGATGCTGGCCATCCGTGGTGCGATAGAGGCTGAGCAGCCAGGCGGGATCCTGCTCCTCATAGAGAGTCTGCTCCTGGCCATCCTGCCAGCCGCGCAGCTGCCAGGGGCGCAGGGTGTAGCGCTCGTTGACGATAGTGTAGAGGGTGCGACCATCTTGTGACCAGGCGAGATCAGCGCTGCGCTGCGCCAAACTGGACAGCACCTTGCCGCTCTGGAGATCGAGCAGGGTGACCTGATAGTCGAGATCGCCGCGCCTGTCTTCGGCGATGGCCAGCGTGCGGTTATCCGGGCTCAGGGCCCAGCCGCCCGCTTCGTAATAGCCCTCACCCGCTCTGGCGGGAAGCCGTTGCTGCACCTTGCCCCCGTAGCGTTGCCAGAGTGAGCCATCCGGGCGCAGCAGCCATGCCTGATCGCCGCGGACAAGCCAGTTCTCTGGCACAGATTCCCCCGCCGGATGACGGGCAAACTCGGCGCGCAAGGTTGCCTCCAGCGGCTGCTGCGCGGCGAGTTGCTGCTCGCTCCAGCGATTTTGCTGCTTGAGCAGGGCGAGAATGGCCGGGTTGCTGCGGCTCTCGTCCCGCAACCAGAAGTAGGGATCCTGGCGTACGGGATTGCCTGAAATCAGGTGTGGCTGGGACGGGATCGGGGGTGGCAGGGCCTCTTGCGCCCACGCCAACGGGACGGCCAACAGGGCCGCCATGATTGCATGATGTTTCATCACATCCCCACGAAACGGTAACTGAGGCTGGCTGACAGGTAGTGGCCGCTCTGGCTGTAGAGGGAGGTATCGCTGCCAGCCGGAAGTCCGGCCACATCCTGATAGCGGACGTAGCGGGTATCGAGCAGGTTGCCGATGGTGGCATTGACCTTGAGCGCCTCGGTGATCTGCCAGTCGCCGGTGAGATCCAGACTGAACCAGCCTGCGCTGCTCTGGCAGGCACCGTTGTAGCCAGTCTGCGCATTGGCGCACTGTGGCACCTTGGTCATGGCGGCGGCATAGTTGCCACTGAGCTCAACCCCCCAGTCGAGCTGTTGCCAGCGCAGGGTGGTGTTGCCTTCCAGCGGTGTCTGCGTGCGCAGCGGCTCACCGCGGTGATCCTTGCCATCCATCCAGGCCAGATTGGTCGAAAGCTCCCACTCGTCGCTCAGCCAGAGGCTGGCGGCCAGCTCGGCGCCCCAGGTTTCTGCTTTGGCAACGTTGCGATATTGGCGCAGGAAGACACCGTCATCGAGGCGAAAACCGGTCTGGCGCCAGTCGATGAAGTTGTAGTAGCGGTTGTAGAAAACGGCCGGTTTGACGCTCCAGTTGTCGCTTTGGCCATTCACTCCCCACTCCAGGCTGTGGCTGGTCTCCTCCTTGAGGTTGGGGTTGGCAATGATCTCGAACGGCGGCATGGCAAAGTAGTGAGGAATGTTGCCGTAAACCTGATCGTAAGCGGGGGCGCGGAAGCCGTTGGCATAGCTGAGCCAGCTGCGCCATGTTTCGTTGAAGCGGTAACTGGCCGCCACACTGGGGGAGATGTGGTCGCTGTGGTTCTCGGCCAGATTACTGTCCGGTGCGCGCAGGCGCTGGCGGTCAAAGCGCAGGGTCGGGGTAAACTGCCAGTTGCCCAGATCGATCACATCGCTCAGCCAGATGCCATCGCGGCGGGTTTCGGCCTTGCTGAAGGGGGCTTTCTGTCCCTGGGTGGTGATGCCATCTTCCAGGGTCAGATTGCTGACCGGCCGCTCGTGGTTGGCCTGTTCCAGCTCCACACCGTAGCTGAAGGTGTGATCCAGCGAGCCGGTGCTCAGCTTGCTCTGCAACTCCAGCTCACTGCCAAGGCGCAGCTCCTCGAACGTGGAGAGGGTGCGCTGGCTGCGATATCTGGGATAGCCGCTCAGGGCATCGTTGCGCAGCAGCTGGCGCTGGTTGGCTTCGTTGCGTGACTGGTTGCCAAACAGGCTCCAGTTGAGGGTATCGACCATGCCCAGATCGCTGGCTTCCCAGCTGAACTTGCCGCCCTGGGTGCGCTGATCGCCATCTTCCTGAAAACCGACCACGTCCCAGCTGCCATCGGGTTGGGGCACCGCTTTGGGCCCCATCTGGCGTTTGGCGTGATCCTCGTAGTAGTCCAGCTCCAGCCGCAGAGCGTGATGGGCATTGAGGGGGAGGCGGCTGCTGGTGGAGGCACTCATGCCATCCAAATCAGCCGGAATGCGGTTCTCCTCAAAGTTGGCGGTTTCGTTGCCACGCCAGCCGGAGAGGCGCAACAGATGTTCGCTCTCCAGTGCCCGCACCGCGCCGGTCATGCTGAGCTTCTTCTTGTTGCTGTCGCCACCGTAGAGGGTTTTGGCCGCCAGATAGCTATCTTGCTGTTGCAGATAATCTTCCGGCTGCTTGGTATTCATCACCACTGTGCCGCCGATGGCATCGGAGCCATGCAGGGAGGAGCCGGCCCCCTTGGCCACCTCAATCTGCTTGATGTCATCAAGGTCGAAGTTGAAGCGACCCACCTTGTCATTGATGTTGTCGGCGCCAAAGCCGTCGCTGACGCGCACTCCATCCTTGATCAGCAGGATACGGTTGCCACCGATGCCGCGCACGCTGATGTTTTGCGGTCGCCCGGCAGAGCCGGTGACCGAGACACCGGGGATCTTGCGAAACACATGGGTCAGCTCGCTGGCGACCTGACGGTCCAGCTCTTCCTGGGTGATGACGGTGATGGAGCCGGAAACATCGGAGAGTTTCTGTTGTACCCGTTGCCCGGTGACAATGATGGTGTCGTCGCTGCGCGCCTTCTCCACAGGGGGAAGATAGGCCGCGCCAGCGGAGGCACACAGGAGTGCCGGCCATGCCTGAAGCAGTTTGTTCATAATGATAATTGTTTTTATTTAAGCCTGAAGGGCGGCATTATTGCAGAGGCCTGACCACTTGACAATAAATGGCAATCATTATCATTAAGATCTTATGGTGTTGATATTGTTGAGTTATTTGTTTTTAAAAAGAGGCTCCCGCGCGAGGCGGGAGCGGGGGGATCAGGGCTTGAGCAGTTGCAGCGACTCTTCTGCGGCCTTGCCTTGGGAGAGGGTGATATCGACCCGGCGGTTCGCCTGGCGATGTTCGGGGGTGTCATTGGCAAAGCGGGGTTGGGTGTCGGCAACACCCTGAGCGATGACTCGTCTGGCATCCAGCTGGGGGTTGGTCAGCATGGTCTGCACTATGGAAGAGGCCCGCAGCACCGAGAGCTCCCAGTTGTTGCGATAGAGCTCCACCGGTGCTTGGGAGTTGTCGGTATGACCGGTGACCACTACCTGCCCCGGGATGTTGGCCAAAATGCCGGCGATCTTGTTGACCAGCGGGATGAACTGGGGCTGCAGGAACGCCGAATCGGCGGGAAACAGCGCCTTCTCGCCGATGCGGATCACCAGTTGACTGCCGAGTTGCTCGACCTCGAGATCCTTCGATTCAATCTGGGCCTTGAGTTGCTGCTCAAGCTTCTGCTTGGTCACCTGCACCCACTCCTGCTCCCGGGTCTTGTGGGGCCAGGCTTCGGTGGCGCTCGGTTTTTCCGAGGCACCTATGGTCTCGTTGAAGGGGTCCGATGCCGCCATGGGGGCATCTTTTTCCAGTACAGTCTCTTCTTTCGGGCTGCTCGGCGTGGTCTTCGATTCCGGCTCGAGAATCCCTGTTCCCCCCTGCATCAAGGGTGAGCCAGCAGGCGGGGAGATGAGGCCGATTTTACCCAGCGACTCGATAAAGCCCTGGATAAGCACCCGGGTTTCGGACTGCTTGGCCATGGCAAAGGAGTAGAGCACCACAAACAGGGCGAACAGCAGGGTCATGAAGTCGGCATAGGAGACCAGCCAGCGTTCATGGTTCTCCGGTGCTTCAGCCTTTTTCTTTTTGGCCACCGTGACCTCCCAGATAAGGTTCGAGGGTAACTTGCAGGCGCGCTTGGGATTCGCCATCAACGATGCAGAGAATGCCGGTCAGGGTCATCTCCTTGTAGTGGCGGATCTGGTGGGCAAACCCCTTGTAGCGGTTGCCGAACGGCAAGAAGATCAGGTTGGCGGCGGATACCCCGTAGATGGTAGCGATAAAGGCCACCGCGATGGCGCCGCCCAGCTTGTCGGGGGCATCTAGCAGACCCATGGCGTGGATCAGGCCAAATACCGCCCCGACGATCCCCATGGTCGGGCAGTAGCCGCCCATGGCTTCATAGAATTTGACCGTCTGTTCGAGATCTTCCTGTTCAAATTCGATCTCGTTCTCCAGCACCTCGTGTATCTTGGTTTTCTCGTAACCATCAACCATCATCTGCACCCCTTTCTTCAGGAAGGGATCCTTGATCTCGTCGATCATCCCTTCCAGCGCCAGCATGCCGCTGCGGCGGGCGTTGCCTGCCAGGGTCTCCAGTAACTGGGCCTGTTCATGCATGTCGAGCTTGAGGGGGAGAGCAGCCATTTGAAACGCTTCATGGTGCTGCCGACGACGGAGAAGGGGAACTGGGTCAGCGCAGCACCTATGGTACCGCCGATCACGATAAGAAATGCGGGCAGATCGAGCAGTGCGCTGGGATGACCACCCTCGATCATGTTGCCGCCAAGGATGGC
This sequence comes from Aeromonas sp. 6P, assembly GCF_051919525.1. Taxonomy (NCBI): domain Bacteria; kingdom Pseudomonadati; phylum Pseudomonadota; class Gammaproteobacteria; order Aeromonadales; family Aeromonadaceae; genus Aeromonas; species Aeromonas sp. 6P. The sequence goes on from NZ_JBQBEO010000002.1 coordinate 1,873,802, forward strand.
GATCAACGCCAGTACCAAGCCAATCAAGCTCATTTTTTACACATCCCTGCATGTTGATAATCGCTAGTGTAGCTACTTAAGTATCAGTTTTTCAAAATGATATCCAATCGCTGAGCAATTAATGGGCGCTGGGTAACGTCCGCAAAGGGAGGTATGTTGAAGAGGAGCAAATCGATGAAGCTTGAAGGGAAATAACCAAGGGGGCGGTGATCTGATCTCCGCCATCCTCTTCAAATCTGTATCATGGGTAAGTTGCTTCACCTCGCCACAGAATCGTCCCCAGCATTAACTCAAGGCTTCTAAATCTTCCTTACACGAGTGTGCTTTGCGCTAAATACTGTGTGAGTAAGCAACCATGATTTCAACAAGAACAGTCCTGCAAATCCATCGTTTCGTCAGTCGTGCCATTGATCAAAAACCCACTATAACCACCCAGGGTATGTTGCAAATCCTGGACTGGACCATCATGCGGGTCCAGCAAAATCAAATAAGGGAGGAGGCCTATCCCTGTATCTTTGCCAGAGGGGCTGAACTGTTATATCTGATTAGTTCAATCCGACCGTTTAGGCGATACAACCAGTTAACCGCATTGTGTGCTGTCGACTGGTGTGTCCGACAACATTGCTTTGGCCTCAAAGCTCTGTATCTGGATGAACAGCAGGCCATAACGGAGCGCATAAGACGCGATTACCGAGAGCCACTCTTGCAGGCATGTGATCATTTTGCTCAGGAGTATCGCTACTGGTTTTTCATGCATAGCGAACCCTTCAGTAAACAAAGTGCCAGGTCTGCCAGTGCAATAACATCCATTAGTCGCAGCTTGTTTGAGCTCAGCTGGTAACTGCCACTCCCCCTCATTCTTACCTCAACGAGGTGAGTAGGAACATAGTCATGAGGTGTGATCCCAACCCCCTGGTTCAGTAACAAATCAATCGGGTGGGCCGGTCACACCTTAACAAAAGGTGGTCGTATGCAACCAATCTCTTCCCGAGCACGAAGACATCAGCGCCGTCACAGAGAAAAAAGAGCACAAGCCTCGGTAAATGGCCAACACTACCATCCCACAATCCTCTTCTTTACCGGGGCGGGCTTATCAGCGGAAAGCGGTGTGCCCACGTTTAGAAGTGAAGGTATTTGGCGTAATCATGAGAACTGGCGCTATTCCCACGCTAGTAGCATGAGTACGGATTTGGCTGGCTTCTTGGCCTTTCACAATAAACGGCGTCAAACCATGTTAGAAGCCGCCCCCTCACAGGTGCATTATCTGATAGCCCTGCTACAACAAAAATGTACTGTTAGGGTCATCACCCAAAATATTGATGACTTACATGAGAGAGCAGGTAGCCGTGAAGTCCTTCATCTGCATGGTTCAATCCAGTTTTTGGTCCCCATCGGTTTCCGTAGCAAAAAATATCGCCAGCCCTGGCATGAAGATGTGAAGGTCGGTGATCGCAGCCCATCCACTGGCTCACAATTACGCCCAGATATCGTGCTGTTTGGTGAAAAGATTTATGAGTATCAACAAGCTCGTCGCTGGCTCTGCGAGGCTGATATCGTAGTAGTTGTCGGCACCAGTTTACTTGTTGAGCCTGCGAGTTCTTTGTTACAAAACATCAACCCTGGCGCATGTGTCTACTACATCGATCCCGATCTTGGCTTGTCATCCAGACTACCGTTTCCCGGTGAGCTGATTGTGGATGGGGCCAATTGCGGGATTGCTCACGTATTGGAACTGAACCTGGAAAAAATGGTATGAAATTGTATCTGGACGATGAAAGAAAAACTCCGGTAGGGTGGATTCGTGTCTTTTGGCCGGACGAGGCGATTGCATGGCTAAAAACAGAGATGGTGACTGAAATTAGTCTTGATCATGACCTCGGTGATGATGATAGAGGAACCGGATACGACGTGATTCTCTGGATAGAAAATGAGGTAATGACAAATCACTTCATCCCTCCCAAAATTCATATTCATTCAGCAAATGTCTCCGCAAGAATAAAAATGGAACTGGGCATTATGGCCATAAATGACTTTTTAGCGAAGTCAACATGACAAGTCCAAGGCTGTGACTAAACTCCAGAGATAGTAAATCATGTCACTATGTATAAAGCCCTCTGGAAATTGGGGAAGAATTGATATCTGCAATGAAGTTTCAACAGTTAAACGTCACCCCCCTGAAAAATAAAAAGGCTTCTAAAGTAGACAAGTACGAGTAATGAAATTTTCCTTTTAAGACATAAATGGTAAAAACGCTATCTTGTTGACTTTTATTTAATTCAGAATGACAATCCAACTTCCACTTTAACGATGTAATGGACAATGTATGAGTACGGATATCAATTTCTTGTGTAAAGAGAGTCTGTTTGCGTTCATCCAAAACAAATATGATAACTTAAAGAATGATATGGGGTGGGACCTGCTTTTCTGTAGGTATGAGAACATGCTATCCCCTCAGTATCCTGTCGCATTCTTTGGTATAAATCCAGGTGGTGGACCATGTGATACCAATGCAATTTCAGTGGAGTCTGAATGTGCATACTACAGTGAACCTTGGAAGGGCTGCGAGGAGGGTGAAGCACCGCTACAACAGCAAATGAGAGCCTTATATACAATGATTGGCGATGAACTGGGTGTATCATACAAACAGCTCATGGATGGCTCTCTGATGACAAACTATATTCCCGCCCGCTCACGAAATTGGTATTCATTAAAAGGAAAGGATGAGTGGCTTGAGCATGCTCGTGAAATATGGAATGAGCGTATAAAGCAGGTCCACTGTAAACTCTATATCGCGATTTCGAAAATCGTATTTGATGAACTGGATAACCATTTAACCAAGCAGGGTTTTCAGATGGTTGAAAACATCAATGAACAGATTGGCTGGGGGAGAGTCAGATACCAAATTCAGCGTTACGAACGGGGTGATCAAGTTTCCTTGCTTGTACGCCTCCCTCATTTATCAACATACAAAATATTTAGTCGTCTAGCATGTCAACCATCAATAGATCGAATCAAGTGTGAAATATCTAAAACTATAAAATGATCATGTACAGGGCCTTAAGCATTGAGTTCTTTTAACATGCTCTTCAAGGTCCTGTTCCGTGTCTATTATCTCTGCTTGGTTTGGTGATCTGCTCACAGAGCCCTCAGTTGGTTCCATTCAAGCTGTATTGATTTGGGAAACAACACCTCTTGTTGCTCCTGTTGTGACAGGAAGGAACGCTTGTCGGGTGGGGCAATCACAAAAGCAAGGTAGGGGGCGGGAGCTGGCAATACGAAAAGCAGTGATGTTCCATCAGGGCTTTGCAAACTGGGGGGGAGCGTGTGGATGATCCGCCACTGCGTGGCTCTGGCTCACTTGTCGGCATAGGTGTTTGCCGGAAAGCAAAAAACCGACCCTGAGGTCGGTTTTTTTAATTTGGCGGTGAGGGAGGGATTCGAACCCTCATTCTCGTACATCACAGCACAAATATAACCTTCAATTTCAATAGCTTACGCATTTTTTACCGAAATAAAAGCTACATAATTGTCTCAGGTAATTGCTATGAGACTTATCGTACTTTTATATAGGAAATTAATTAAATGTCAACCACATAGGTTGTGGCAATTGACTGCGTTGTAGCTCCTATCTGACCGATGCAAAGGCACTTGGAGAGACTGCTTAACACAAAAATCTGTCTTGTATGGGGTCAGATAAGCTCTAGGTTCCGACTGACCAACCCAAAATCCCGTTCTAGATCATATTCTTTTTCTGAAAACATCATGGCCCCACGCCGCTCCTCTTTCATATTTGCGATGACTTGAAAGAAGCAGCACTCGCACAGATGGACCTCGTACTGTTCACCATCGTGCTGAGAGCCATAACCCCATTGGGCACTCAATGTTCCAAACGAGATGTTTGAACAGTCCGTTTGGCAGCTCTTTTCACAGACATCACAGCGGACATCGCTGACTACCTCTACCTCTTTTATTGCCATAATTTTCATATCTTGCAGCTCCATTTGTGCGGTTAGTCACTTATTGTGCAGCATCTTCCGACAAACGACATCCCCAGCAGGTTCTTTCAATGGTACTAGTTGTGTCATGAGCCGAATGATGGCTATTATCGGTTCACACTGTGAGCCGAATAAGGTGTCAGTTCGGCTCATTTGTGGCATTGCACTACTTGCCCGCGACACAGAATCAACGAGGTTATCGATGGCAGCAAACTGGATCTGGCAACACGAAGAGTGGCCAAATTTTTGCTGGCAAGATAAGCCGTTACTGCCACGGCTACGCATGGTGTACCGCAATCTGGGACTACTCCAGGGCCTTCACTTATCAGCCCACAGCACAAAACTAGCGCATCAGTCACATGTGCTTGATACGCTACTTGCCAATCTTATTGCTTCATCGGCCATCGAGAATCAACGACTTAATGGGCAATCATTACGTACATCGCTGGCTCGTCACCTTGACATATCGGAACAGGCACCTTACCCCACCTCAGATCGCTCTGATGGATTGGCGGCCATGATTGTTGATGCAATCTATAACAACGATGAGCAATTGACGCTGGAACGCTTGCTGCAATGGCACCGCTGGCTTTTCCCCGCTGATGACCGGAGATCGCATCAGATACGCGTTGGCCAGCTGCGTGGTGATAAGCCGATGCAGGTGATATCCGGAGCACGTGATCGACTCATCGTGCATTTCGAAGCCCCACCACGAGAGGGGCTGGAGCAGGAATTGGCCACTTTCATCGACTGGTTCAGAACCAGTCTCGATGACCCCTGCCTAGACCCATTACTAAGGGCCGCCATCAGCCACATATGGTTTGTCACTTTGCATCCGTTTGATGACGGTAATGGGAGGGTCACCCGAGCCCTAACCGATCTTGCACTCTCTCAGGCCGACAACCAGAGCATCACTCTGTATGCAATGTCGACCGTGATTTTCGAACACCGAGCCGATTACTATCGCGCTCTGGAGCAGACTCAGAGAGGAGGCGTGGATGTCACAGAGTGGCTGGTTTGGTTTTTGGACACACTCAACGTCACGCTGGAACAGGCCCAACAATCATGCACCCATACTCTGGCCCGGAACCGTTTCTGGCAGCAACACGCTAGCGACCAGCTGTTCACAGAACAAATCCAGATCCTGAACCATTTGTTAGACGGTTACATACAGGGCGGCCTACCGTGCATTAGTGCCAGCCAGTATCAAAAAATTGCTCAGGTGAGCAAATCAACTGCGACACGCCACCTTACTGATCTACTTGAAAAAAACTGCCTAGAAAAAGGGTCAAGTGGCGTCGGTAGAAATACCAGTTATAGGCTCAAATTGACACATCATTGATAAAGGGACTCAAAATGGGATGGATTTTACAGGTATAGTGAGAAGCCAATCGATTATGGGCATGTGTGATTGGCCACCGTCAGATTGGTTTCTTTATATAGGATGCCTGACGCCAGGTAGAATTGGGGAGCAAAACAATGGACCAAACGATAGCTGTTTTGAGCATTGAGCCACTGGGACTGTGGTTGTACGCGGACGGAAAAAAGCATTTTTTGGAATTTAGACATTTTCCGTGTTTTAGCGGAGCTCCAGTAGCATCGGTGTTTAGCGTTGAGCCGTTAGGGGATGACGGAGTACGGTGGCCTGATCTGGACATTGATCTACATCTGGCCAGTATTCAGGATCCGGCTCGACATCCACTCATTAGTCAAGATCCACCAGTAGCCCCCGCAGTAATGGCTGCGGCCATAGCATTACATGATGGTAATGCATCACGTGCACTACGATGGTTGCAGAAACCTGCGATAGCACTTGGGGGCAGGCGTCCGGTTGACTACCAGGATAGTCCAGAACACATCCAGGCCGTGCTCGATCTTATCGGGCGCATCGAGCACGGCGTCCTAAACTAAAGCGGAATCTCGCACCAATTTAAGGCTAGTGTCAGGTGATAACTGATCTGTACTGGCAGAAGTTGCCAGGCGCGTTCGAGAGAGTCGACGTGCCCTGATATCTACAGACTCAGGAAAGGTGTATCTCAAATCAGTAACATCCTCGTGCCACTGGTTCGGGTAGCACATTGATAGCGGCTATCAGCAATGGCACAAAACAAGGTCTTCATGCCGATACCTGAGCGACAATAGCAATCAAGATCAAAAAGTTGTCGCTTAGTCTTCCCTACAAAATAACTTGTGATACGATGACACCTAATAAAATTGATTAGGTTAAAGCCTATTCAGTGTCTCATGGCTATCGGTCCTGCTTCACCCAATAGAGATTGCTAAGTCATTGCGGATGAAGAGCTGCGTTGAGCGACACTGTTCAATGTGATTACGCGATGTCGGTCACCGCTTGATAAACAGAGTTTTAAGAAACTGGTTGAATTGGATGAGCAAGACGCATGACAGATGATGGTTTAAAACAAACGGTAGTGGCGAAACCAGATAGGTCTTCGCAGATAGCACAGTTGCCCCAAGCAACCAGAGATCGCATTGCTCACATCGATTTCACCTTACTGTTTAAAGGAGAAGCGGTTCGGGCGGATTTAGTCGATCGCTTTAGCATAGCCGCCGCTCAGGCCACGAAAGACTTCACAATGTACCGAGAGCTTGCACCAAACAACATTGAGTATGACCCAAAGCTCAAGTTGCATAAGCGTGGTGAAGCATTTGAACCCTTGTTCGACTATGACATCGTTCGAACACTGGCGACGATTAGCCAAGGGTATGGCGATGGCTTCACAGGCAAGGTAAAACCACCTCTTGCGTGTGAAGCACCTTATCACCTTAACAAACCGAGTTTATCGATAGTGGCGAAAGTCTCCGAGGCCATACACAAAGGCAAAGCCTTGCGTATCACCTATGTATCGCTATCAAGCGGTGAAACAACCCGTGAAATTGTGCCTCATACGCTGGTGGATAATGGTCTGCGTTGGCACGTTCGTGGTTTTGACCGCAAGCGTAGTGAATTCCGTGACTTTGTACTGACCCGAATTAAAACCGCTGCTGTGCTCGAAGATTCAACCTTGTCGCCTTCTGTTATCAAAGAAAGTGAGCTCGAAACCCAAGATCGACAGTGGAACCGATTCGTAGAGCTGGAGTTAGTGCCGCACCCACGCATAGCGCACAGCGAAGCGATTGAGCTGGACTATGGCATGGCGGGTGGCGTACTGAAGGTTGAAATCAGAGCTGCAACTGCGGGGTATTTGCTCAGGCTTTGGAATGTCGATTGTTCCGAGACCGCTTGCTTATCAAGCAGTCAATGCCAACTGGCATTGAACAATCGTGCCGCGCTTTATGGGGTACAAAACCTCGCAATTGCGCCGGGTTATGTCACTTAGACGATGAGCACAACCCAGGCAACACTTTTTATTACTAGAGATTAATCATTAGAATTAATGAAGAATTTAAGGAATACCTATGCCAACGTTGGATTTTAAAGGTAAGCAGTTTGTGTATTCACACCACCTGAGTGTGCCGTTTCGTGAACTCAAAGTGGTCGCCGATAAATCGTTACCACAGCAAGGTAAGGCGGCCTCACTGGATGACAACCTCATCATCCATGGCGATAACCTCGAAGCCCTCAAGGCGTTACTGCCGACTCATGCCGGTAAAGTAGACTGCATTTTTATCGACCCTCCTTACAACACGGGTAATGAAGGCTGGTGTTATAACGACAATGTGCGTTCACCATTGATGCAGGAGTGGTTGAAAAAGTCAGCTAATCCCGTTGATAAAGAAGATTTGGAGCGTCATGACAAATGGCTATGCATGATGTGGCCGAGACTCATTCTGCTTCGCGAACTACTGAGTGAAAGTGGGTCAATTTGGATCACCTTGGATGATAATGAAGCTCATAGATTCAAAGTTTTGATGGATGAAATTTTTGGCGAAGAAAATTTTGTTGCTACATGTATTTGGCAGAAGGTGTTTAGTCCTAAAAATACAGCACAATTTTTTTCGGAAGACCATGATTTTATTCTGGTATATGCAAAAAACAAAGAAGTCTGGAGACCTAACTTACTAGCTCGCACTGAAGAAATGGAAGCGCGGTATTCTAATCCTGATGACGACCCAAATGGCCCATGGACTTCGGGGGATTTATCTGCTCGTAATTTTTATTCAGAAGGAACATATTCGATTACTTGTCCCTCTGGACGGATCATTTCTGGCCCACCTAAAGGAACATATTGGAGGGTCTCAAAGGACAATTTTGACCGGTTAGACTCTCAAGGAAAAATTTGGTGGGGAGCAAATGGTGATAATCAGCCAAGATTAAAACGATATTTATCAGATGTTAAAGACGGTAGGGTTCCTCAAACCCTTTGGTTGAACAAAGATGTCGGTCACACTCAAGATGCGAAAAAAGAGTTGCTCCAAGTAATGGACTTTGAAGCGTCCTCTGATGTGTTCATCACACCTAAACCATCGACGTTAATAGCTCGAGTGTTAGAGCTAGCAACTACAGAAACTTCCATTGTAATAGATTCCGGTGTAGTGGTCTAATCATCCCGGACACCATTTTAGGTGGTACAGTCGCCACCATGACCTGAGGTGTTCAATGACAAGATTACGTCGCTCATTTACTGCCGAATTCAAACTCGAAGCCGCATCCCTGGTGCTCGACCAGGGATATTCTGTCCCTGAAGCCAGCCGTTCACTGGATGTCGGTGAAACCGTACTTCGCCGCTGGGTTCAGCAGCTCCAATCCGAACGCTGCGGCACAACCCCGATTAGTAAAGCACTGACCCCGGAACAGCAGAAAATCCAGGAGCTGGAAGCCCGTATCAATCGACTCGAACGTGAAAAGGACATTCTAAAAAAGGCTACTGCTCTCTTGATGGCGGACGAGTTCACACGTACGCGCTGATAGACCGATTAAGGGAGCAAGCCCCCATCACCCTGGTCTGCTGCGCTTTCGATGTTCCCACCTCCTGTTTTTACGATTATCTGGCCCGTAGGCGGGCGATTAACCGTGAGCGCATGCAACAGCGCTCTGAGTTGCGCCGGTTGTTCAAAGCGAGCAGGGATTCGGCTGGCAGCCGCGCCTTGATGTCGATGATGCGGGAGTTGGGGTATCAGATTGGTCGATTCAAAGTACGTAACCTGATGAAGGAAGCCGGGCTGGTATCCAAACAGCCGGGCGCACACCGCTATAAGGTGGCACAGTCTGAACGACCGGACATTCCCAATCTGCTGGCCCGCGAATTTGATGTCCAGCAACCCAATCAGGTGTGGTGTGGCGATATCACCTACGTCTGGGCAGGTGGTCGTTGGCATTACCTGGCAGCGGTGCTTGACCTGCACACCCGGCGGGTCGTGGGCTGGGCGATGTCAGATAAACCAGATGCAGAGCTTGCCATCAAAGCACTTGAGATGGCGTATCAGCAACGAGGTTGTCCGTCAGGCGTGCTGTTTCACTCTGACCAGGGCAGCCAATATGGCAGCGGGGCATTTCGGCAACGACTGTGGCGCTATCGCATGACCCAGAGTATGAGTCGGCGTGGCAACTGCTGGGATAACGCCCCGATGGAACGGTTGTTCAGAAGCCTGAAGTCAGAGTGGCTCCCGGCTATGGGATATATGAACTTGCGAGAGGCGAAGCGGGATATCAGTTACTACCTGATGGATTACTACAACTGGCGGCGTCCACATCAACACAATGACGGGATACCGCCAGCAAAAGCCGAAGAACGGCCTAACCAAGTGTCCGGATTTAGTTGACCACTACACTTTGCTGGTTCAGGAACAACAGCACATGCGGTACTAGAGGCTAATAAAAATGACAATGGTAATCGGAAGTTTATCTTAGTTGAGTGTGAAGACTACGCCGATACATTAACTGCTGAACGTGTTCGCCGGGTTATTAACGGTTACCCCTTCAAAGGAAACCAAAAGCAAGAACTGCTTTCTGAAAAAATCACCTGGTCGGTTTTTGAGAAAAAACACGCTGAGCTGTTGGAAAAAATTGCCAAAGTGGAAGCAAAACACAGCAAAGATTTCGACAACATCAAAAAAGAGCTCAAAGACGGTGTGCTGACTGTCACCGGTGAGCGCAAAGTGGATGAGTTTTCCCCAGGCATTGGTGGCAGTTTCACTTATTGTACCTTGGGTGAACCGATCCAAATTGAAAGTTTGCTCACTGGTGATGCAATGCCGTCGTTTGACGCGCTCGCACGTTATGTGTTTTATACCGCCACTGGGCAGTCGTTAGCAACGGTCGCTAAAGCTTCTGCTGATGGTTTTATCGGTGAAACAGATCTATTCCGTATTCATCTGTTCTATCGTCCAGATAGCGAATGGCTGCGCTCAAATGAAGCGGCATTAAACGCGGACAAAGTAGCTGAGATTGTTAAAAAAAATGCCACGAAAAAACGCACGATTGTATTCGCTGTTGCGAAATTTATGAGTCAGAAGGACTTAACTGAAAAACGCATTGAGTTTTGCCAGTTGCCTTACGCTATCCATCGCATTATGGGGGCGTAACATGGAGTTAAAAGACTACCAAAACGGTGTGCTGGATAAGCTGGATTATTACTTAAAAAAGCTGGCCGACACCAAGGAAGAAGCGGAAGACTTTGTTGCTTTTCAGAAAATGAAAGGCAAAGAGGCTCGCTTAACCGATTACGCCAAAGATACGTGGGAAGCTCTGGTACAGGAGCGCCGTATTGACCTACTTAAAGACAAGAGCGGTCACTTGGTGCCTGCGCCTTATGTCACAAGGTTTGACGGCTTAGAGCGGCCAATTCCTAACGTGTGCCTGAAAGTGCCGACGGGTGGCGGTAAAACCTTACTTGGCGTTGCTGCGGTCGAGCGCCTGCAAACGGATTTGTTTACGCAACAAACCGGTATGGTGCTCTGGGTGGTGCCATCGGATGCCATTTACAAACAAACCTGGAAACAGTTGGCCAATCGTGAGCATCCGTATCGGCAAATGCTTGAACGTGCTTCGGGTGGGCGGGTAAAAATGCTCGAAAAGAACGATGCATTTACCAAGCGGGATACCGACGAAAACCTGTGCGTTATGTTGTTGATGCTGCAATCCAGTGCGCGTCAATCGAAAGAAACGCTACGCATGTTCCGTGATAGCGGGCGATTTACCACCTTCTTCCCCATTGAAGATGACACCACCGCCAATGAGGCGCTATTGAGCAGTATTCGTAATTTAGATTGTAACGATCTATCCGATTACGGTTGGCAAGAAGGCATAGCCCCAGGCTCAGTGTCAGTCAAACAAAGCTTGGGCAATGTGTTACGTATAGTACGGCCCATTATTATTGTTGATGAAGGCCACAAGGCATACAGCGAAACGGCCAGAGATACGCTTTGTGGTTTCAATCCTAAGTTTATTCTTGAGCTCTCGGCAACGCCGAACGCAAACGGTAAACATCATTCAAATGTGCTGGTGAATGTGTCTGGGCAAGCACTGAAAGATGAGCAAATGATTAAGTTACCCATTAACTTAATCAACGAAGACAAAAGTGAGTGGAAGCATACCTTGTCGCTTGCGCACGCTAAATTGGCTGAGCTTGAACAGGATGCCGGGCAGCTACAAAACGAAACCGGTCGCTATATTCGGCCCATCATGCTGATCCGTGTTGAGCGGACAGGTAAAGATCAACGAGATTCAGCCTTTGTTCATGCGGAAGACACCCGCGAATATTTGATGGACAAACTGGGCGTAAATGAAAATGAGATTCGCCTGAAAACGTCGGACAAAGACGAGTTGGGTGATGATGATTTGCTCAGCGAAATGTGCCCTGTTAAATACATCATCACAAAGGATGCGCTGCGTGAAGGGTGGGATTGCCCCTTTGCTTATGTGTTAACCGTGTTGTCTAAAATGACCGCAAAAACGGCAATCACCCAAATGATTGGCCGGGTACTACGTCAACCACATGCGCGATTGACGCAAAAACCAAGCTTAGATGAGTGTTATGTCTACACCTTTGATCAGGATGTGATGGAAGCTGTCGCCGGTGTTAAGCAAGGTTTAGAAGAAGAAGGTATGGGGGATGTGGCGAATCAGGTTAAAGCCTCGGAAGCCAATAAACCCGCCGCAGTAGTGAGCAAAGAAACCTTATTGCGTAGAGAGCGTTTTCGTAACCTACCTAAAATATTCTTGCCTCGGGTTTTACATCGTGATGCTGGGAACAAAGATGGCTACCGTTTGTTTGACTATGAACGGGATGTGCTGGGTGACCTGGATTGGGAATCGCTGTCTTATTTGAATGCAGAGAACTTCCAGCTAGTGGACGACAAATTACAGCGCACGATTGCCCGTATCGACTACAAAATGTCAAAGGATAACCAAGGCGAATTGGACTTGGCCGATCCGGTACACCAAAGCGTTGAGTTTGACCCCAGTGCAGGTCTAGATATCTCGTTTATGGTAAGACAGCTCACCGATGTTATTCCAAACCCATGGCAAGCCATGCGGGTGTTAAAACAGACATTAGACATCTTGCGTGGTAATGGTGTTTCTGAGGAGGCGTTGTTTACTAACCGCCTTGAGCTACTCAAAGAGATGAAGCGCGACATTAAACAACAGGTTGCTCAATTGTCGGAGCAAATCTTCAGGTCTAAGTTGGACAAGGGGGATATCTCCCTGCGCCTGCTTGCTTCAGATAACGAAAAGCTAAATTGGGAACTGGCGCAAACCATTGACGTAAACGTCAGTGAGCATGATCAGGTGCTTCGCCGCAAAGATGGATCTGAACTCGAAAAAAGCCTGTTCGAAAAGGTCTATCAAAATGGGCTTAACAATTTAGAGCGAGACACAGCCTGGTATTTGGACAAACAAGAATCTGTGTATTGGTGGCATCGCATTGCGGTAAATCAGCGCGAGTACAGCCTACAAGGGTGGCAAAAGCAAAAGGTTTACCCTGACTTATTGGTGTGCGTCGAACAGCCTAGCTCAGGTAATTACCGTTTCTCGGTGTTGGAAACCAAGGGCGAGCATTTAAAAGGCAACGACGACACTGAGTACAAACGTCGTTTGTTTGAGCTTTTAACTGAGCATGTCAAGACGGCGGTGGATGCCGGAAAGCTTACATTGGAAGCAGCGTCGGGCGGTATGTCCTTCAGAATGCTGATGGAAGACAGTTGGTCGCAAGAGATCGTGCCTGAATTGAATTAATGAGTGATTTGTTGGTGTTGTGTTGTCTCCAACCTTGTCGCTCCTTCTAAAAAAGGGGCGAAACTCCAAAGGATTATCAAGTTAACGAGGATTTAGATGAGTCAGCCAATACCGACTTCTTATAATCAAATCATTGCGCATACGATTGAACAGGCACTTGCTCTATCGGTTAATGCAAAGAACGAAAATGCTATTGCTGGCTTTTGCCAGTTACAAGGTCCAACAGGCGGTGGCAAAAGTAGTTCTCTTTATCGTAGCCCAGGCGGGAAAATTCCAGCGAGCCTTGAATTTATAAAATCAAAAGGGTTGCAGGCCATATTGGTCACCCATCGCTGGAACATCCTGCATGACATTTATGAAAGTGCAACGAGTGCAAAAGATAGCTCAGGTAACCCACTACTCGTTAGTATTCTTTATGCTCAGGATGAAACTGTTGTCAGTGCCGTTTCTCAACGGGCACTGCCACATGAACAAGGTGTTCAAAAATCTGACTTGCCCGATCCTTATAAGGCTATTGAGGATATCCATGGTTTAGGAGTGTTTCGTTCTAATGCTGATAAAGAGGCTCTCGTCCGTGCTTGCCACAACGTTTCAGCCATTGCCCGTAATGTTGAGTACAAAAAGAAAAGTCCTGATTCGATGGGCGTCTTACTCGAACGAGAAGAGCAGGAACTAAGAAAACTGTGTGGGTTTGTCGAGCGCTCGCTACTTGGTGGTATGTCATCCTTAGAGAAGGCAGTGAAATATTCCAGTAAGCACTATGGCAAGACGCATGAACTCACGAGGCAAGCAAAAGAAAAGCTTCGCTTATTCAGAGAAAATAAATGGGTGCGCAGAATTTTTCCTGCTATTGCCTGGCACGATGATAAGCAACATTTGCTGGTGTTAACGACACAAAAAATGTTTGCTTCATTTTACGACGGTAAACAGAAAGTCAGGATGTCGAGCGGGCAACTGGCCGGTAAGGTGGTATTTGTTGATGAATTTGATTACCAAGCTGACATTTTACAAACATTACTCGCACAGTCTCAAATGGTGCAAGAACCGCCAGAGTGTATTGGTCAATTACTTGAAGGGGGTAAGCGCTTATTAGCGCGAATGCAGTTTGTTACTGCCGAACCTATACCTGAGCTTTACAGTGAGCTTAAACAGCTTATTGCCGACTTAGAGGAGGATCTAACGAGTAAAGGTGTCGATCTCAATCAGTCTAGGGCGCTGGTAATCCCTTTAAAGCAGTATGAATCAGGTGCTCCGTTCGAAAAGAAATATTTGTTTCGCTCAGATCACTTAGTGACCAGTGAACCTTTGCAGTTACAGCAAAAACCCTATGGCTTTGAAGTGAAAAGTCATGGTGAAAGCGATGATGTATCGGTTGATGTCGGTGATTTTTTGCGGGTGATGGAGAAATATATCAGACGCTTCAGTTTATTGTTGTCACAGTTTGCGACCGATGAGTCCGAAGCCTATGAGTATCTTGTTAGGTTAAACCGATTACTTTTCGACCCCGCTAATGACTATCGACCATCATACTACAGCACAGCTTTACCTAGTTTATCACTATTCTCCTTACCCCGTACAAGCTTAGCTGAGTTAGAGGCGCTGAGTAAATCAAACCTATTGCCAAATACTCAAACGAATATGTTTGGCCTGACAACCTGGCTGTTAACCACTGATGAAGCCGAAGCAGATATTGACCCACTGAGGATCAAGATTAAACGAGCACTATTGCCGACAACACCTGAAGGGTTAATGGTTTCGCTATCTAGTCGGAATCTCGTTTTTGCGTTATCCGCAACCTCTTATATCGAGAGGGCAATTGGCCATTTTGATATACGCTGGATTGAAAGCGCTTTGCGTTACGTTGCACAGGCCCGCAATCCACAATGTAACGAGAGTTTTTTGGGTGATAGTTTTGAGCCGCGCCCCGAAGATTGGTTTAAGAAGCCGATTCCATATTTACAAACTGGCGAGGATAGGCAGCTACAAATGGCTGTGATCCGCTCATTGGTTAAAGACAAATCGGAAAAGCGTCGCTCGGCACTGAAAACCGCGATCCACGACTTTGATGATGCAATCAATTCTCCAGTTTTTCAGGAGGCAAAACTGCATTTAAATGCAGTATTTTTTGAGGCTGAGAACTCAGACTACAAGTATGCATACCGGCAGTCTGTGCTGTTTAAATTACTACATGTTCTACGTTTAGCATCGAATGAGCCACAACATAAAGGGCATTTGGCCTTTGTTAACTCAGTTAAATACCTGAGGAAGTGGTTGATTAGTGATACCGCAGAAAACAGCAGAATTAGCGCTGATTGGCTTGAAATGGAGCGACCAACGGCCGGAGTATTGTCTTCTTTTGACGATGTATTTATTCCTTTAACTGTCAACGGTAAGCCTATGATGATTTGCTTACTAAATGCAGAGGCACAAAAGAAAGAGGGATTTGAGCACGCATATCAAGCGGCGTTCGACTCTGGTCGTATTGTCGTTGTAATGACACAAATCGCATCCGCAACCAATGGTATTAATTTGGATTACTCCTTGCCTAACTCTCAAGGAAGGATGGATCTGACGTCGCTTTTTATTATTGAAAGTAAGCACTTTTACTTTTCACCATGGGATAGTAATGATGCTGATGATGAAATGTCTCATGCTGGCTTTCAACTCAGAAACTTAGAAAAATTAGTCAGGCGCTCAGAGTTTTCACGTAAACAGCAACGGCAATTCATTATGCCATTGATGAATAACTCAGTCTCTAAAATCCAGGAGCTAAACAAGCTTTATAAAGGGACAAATGACTACGTTAAGAATCTTGCCGCTGATGTTCAGCAGCAAGTTGGTCGTATTGAACGTGCTTGGGCATATGTGCCTCATGTAGCGATTCATTTGAGCGATGATGTAGCAGGTCATCTTCGTAATTACGGCCAACTAACAGTTTTTACTAACAACCGAAATTGGGTTTCAAACCTTAACAATCAGCTTATTGATGATCTTGTTTACTCAGAAAACGCTTCGGTTTCTAACTTTCTTGAGCTGTTGAGAACGCGATCCCAGGATGGCTCTGGTGCAGTAGATATTATTGATAACAAGTTGGTTTCTGCTATCCGAGATGCACGACAAGGTAAGGGTTGTATTGAAGAAATTTCAGGGCTTTGGTATGAACTAGGCCGAGCTGTATTACAGCATGATCTTCAATGGAAACCTCAGAAAAATACTTTCGGCATAAATGAGCCTTTGTGTCGTTGGGCATGTTTTGAAAGACCGGAAGAGTCAAAGGCTACTGGTGAAATATGGTATGACCCGAAAAGTTGGCAGTTCTTTGCGAAGCGAGCAGCCGGATTGATTAAATATAATCCCCAGGCGCTCTATGAAGTAGTTAAGCGACAACCGGCCATCTCGAATTGGTTTAATCGCAAAGGTTTTCGAACTTCATTTCATCCTTCTGCTAATGACATTGAAGAGCAATTTGCATTTCATCCAGTCGTTATTCAGCGAATTTTACAAGGACGTATTGGAGAAGAAGGCATTCGCGCATTGCTTAGTGATAAGCAGCTTTTTACTAAACAAGATGTTTATAACCATGAGCTGTTTGAATTATATGATTTTGAGATAGCAAACGCGGATGTTTTTGTTGATGCTAAATTTTGGTCTATAGCCGCTCTAGAACAGTCTGATGAAGGCTTTGATCAATGGTGTGCTTCTGGCAAACATCCTGATTTTTCTCCTTTTGGGTTAATTAAAAAGTTGGAAAAGATACGCCAGATCCGTGGTGAAAATGCCATTTTGGTTATCGCGAATCTATTAACTGGTGAAGATTGTTCTTTATCTGGCTTCTCTGAAATGTTGGAGCCAGTAAAAGTTGAGAATGCCTCAATCCTGTTTTTACCAGGCTGTCTAGTGAGCGATGGGTATCAAATGACGTCTGGCTTTAAGTGGTTTTCTAAAATAGTTTGGCAGCGTATAAGGGAGCAAAGTTAATGGATAATAATAAAGATTTGAGGAAGTTGCCGCTGTCTCATTTAGTTTATTTAAATAGCGAGGTTGATGCAGATAAAGCCAACAAATTTGTGGTTTATCACTATCCACTTCTCAATAACAACTATCAGTGGAAAGAGAAGAAAGCCTGGGAAGAACGTATTGATGCTGAACTAGACAGCCGGCAGTTTGCCTATTTAATGAAAAAAAATGGTAATCAGTTTGGTCTCTATGTCGCTTTACAAAGTTCAAGTGATAGTCCTCCATCTATTGTAGACGCTGAGTTGCAACCTATTAATCCAGTTCGAGTTGAATATTCACCGGTGTTAAATCCTGTGTGGATTCGACTGATGATGCGATCATTACGGGCTTTTGGCGGTCATTGTAAAGGCGCTTACAGTTTAGGTTGTCCGTTATTGAAAGTAGATAGCTGGGCTGGCGGTGTAAATGCGATTAGTCTAGATTGTAGAACTCAGCAGTTAAATGATGGTAATACCACTGAAATTGCTCTGTTCTATACCAATGTTCCATTAAGACCGTTATCTAATGACGATGATATAGATCGCATTAAAAAGCCTCTATGGGTCTATGACAAAAATAAGGTACTCGTCAGGTGGTATCCTGGCCATGAAAGAAAACCGAGAGCTACGCTGTTTAAAGAAATTGGAAAGAGTAAAAATTCACGGAAGCAGCGTCCGTTTCTGGATCTTTCTACACCAACCAGGTTTGAGCAAAGTTGGCCTATGGTGTTAAAACCAGTGCAAGATGCGTTTATCCTTTTTGCGCGTGACTATGGTTTTGAACTTTCAGCTAAAACGTTAAATCTCCAACCACTGACGTTGAAAACAAAGCATAAGGCCAATAAGGCCAAGTCATCTTTCCCAAGCATCGAGATATCCGGTGAAATCAAGATTATAGACCTAAGAGTTAATGCCGTTGTTGCTTGTGAAGAAATATTAGACTTATTTAAATCTATAATTGCACAGAAAGGCGTCGATGTTTCGTGGAATTTACTAGATGGAACTGCGGCAAATGACTTTGAACGGATAAAGCTTGAACGTTCTGACCGCGTTTTGATTCTGCTAGATCAGGAAAAAGGTATTGAAGATGATCGTTATCCACTAACGAAGTCGTTAGTTGGACGGTGTGCAGTTCAACATATCAACGTTAATCCTCATGATGTAACGGGAGACCCAGTCGAAAAAGGGTTGTTAATCGAGTCAAAAAGAGACGATGATCCGATAAAGCTATACGTTGCGTCTGAAGGCGGATATTACACCTACAACTACGACTTATTAGACACCAAGGCATACAAAGAAGCTATAATTAGAAAGCTTGAAGTGGTTCTTAAAGAGTTAGAGATCAAACGTTTACTGATTGATTCTAATAAGTCTATTTCTCAAGTCTTACCATTGCAACACGCCTGTTTAAACGAATCAACCATTGTCATTACTGATGGTTATTTGTTTACGGTTTCAAATGACAGACCGGTTTTGATCCCCTTCGATCCCACTGATTCTGGTATGACTTTGAAAACAAATGAGTACTTGGCCAATTTCGAAACATCTGTAGATGATTTGCTCACTTTGATGAATGAGAATTGGCCCTATAGTTATCGTCAGAATGTTGTAATGGATTACTACGGTACGGAAGTTGATAAACAACGACGCTTTGCGGCAAGAATTACGCTTGTTTTGAGTAAGGATAAGGACGCACAAGTATCAATCATGATGCAAGATCCATCTTACGACCAAACGAATGTATTGCCACTGGGTATGGAAGATGCGCTTACGGATTTAACCAAGAAACAGAGGCCTTATCCGTTGATGGATTGGATGCTGCCAGATAGTGAAGTATTAATCAATATTGTCAAAGAGTTGAGTGATGATGGCGTTCTGTCCAGCCAAAAAGCAGCAATGCGCTTTGAAAGTGAACTGCCAGAATTAGTTGAATTATGGCAAGAACAATTAGTTTCGCTTCATCAACAAAATGAAACGAAGGTGACTTACTATCAGGTAAAAAAAGAGGTTATTCAGCGTTGGTTAGATAGGCGAGGTAAGAAAAAGGACACATCAATCAGCGGTAGTTTAGATACCTTGTTATCTCGATACTTTGATAAGCCTTTAAACGACATCAAACGCTGGATGAGTAACATACCGGGT
This sequence comes from Aeromonas sp. 6P, assembly GCF_051919525.1. NCBI lineage: Bacteria > Pseudomonadati > Pseudomonadota > Gammaproteobacteria > Aeromonadales > Aeromonadaceae > Aeromonas > Aeromonas sp. 6P. Next base: position 1,893,070 of record NZ_JBQBEO010000002.1, read on the forward strand.
ATTCAACGCATATGGTACGACAAAGAAAAGGGTTATTTTGTTGTCGGTGGATTAACCTCTCCAAAAGCTCAGTTAATGAGACAGCCAAGCATCCGACAATGGCACACCTTGCAAGGTGAACTGGACATCGGATTACTTGCTGATTTGCTAGATGTTGATTGGGTTCGTATGAATCAGCTTGCGGGTAACCCCTGCGTGACAACACTAATCAAGCGATGGAAAGAGATAAATCCCGACTCTAGAGATGCGATTTTGCTCAGTTGAGCAATCGACGTTGGGAAGGTGCGAACAAAGTGGAGCACAATGGGAGAAAACCAGTGGTGGGCAATGCCTTTTCTTGATGGCAACGGCAGACAATAATTTGGCTAATGCATCAAGCCAAATTAACTGAAAATCGATGCTAGATAGACAATGTTTGGCCTCGTAAAAACAATCGAGGCGTTATACCAAATCTAACAAATAAAAAGGGACTGCAAACGCGCTGCGCTTTCAGTCCCGCTTATTTTAAGATTGCTACTTTCATCAGATGTGCATTTCACGTTATTGGTGAAGGTGTTTGAACCTCATACATATCATGTTCAAACTTCTTACACATCAATAAGATTGATGGAGCAAGCCAGACTAACTTTCAATAGTTAGTTTTGCGACTGAACCAACATCAATAATGGCTATACTTTTACTCTTGAGAGTACATTTATCGCCATTTTGTGATTTTCTATAATAGTAGATTCATTCACATTGTCAGCCCCCATCTCTGCAAGGAAATGCTCAGCAGATTGGTAGTCTCCACCTGGCATATAGTAACTAGGCATGTTGCTACGGGCCCAATCAGAATGTACTTGATCATAAGTAACAGTACTACCATTCTCATCATTGTAAAATGCATCAGCGAGATCATCATAATATGTCTTAATTGACACATCATCTAATGCTCTTGCAACATGCGTTGCAATGTCCTTATTTACAAGGACAAACGGGGGAAAATCATGAAGTTCATACATATAGTTACTATTTTTGAGCACCACATGCTTATCAAGGGCACAGGTGTTTTCATTCAGGTTATAGGCCCCCATCAAAAGGACGAGTGCATTATTAATAACCTCAGATTCAATCGCACAGACGTCATCATTAACTTTTTCAATCATAATACAACCTCATATATTAACGAAGATTTTTCAGCACTTGTGTTTATCTATTGGTAGGTTGAAGACCTACCCCAAAGCAATGAGTTTATTGCCAAATAAAAACTTATAGGTTAACGCAAAACACATTCACTATTTGTAGGTGTAAATGTATAGCGCGCGCCTAGTTGCAGTTAATTTAGGTTGATTTCATGCAAATGGCAATAGCAATTATCAAAAATATCTAAAATATTTTTCCCATTAAATTTCAACTGATTTTTCGCTCTCTTTTCACTGTCTATAGTGAGAAGTTTAAAACAATGAAAATCAAAAAAAACCACACGGAGAAAAGTCTTTTTCGTGGAAAAAATAATGGGGTTTCACATAATTATTTCCAACATAAAAAGTAAAAAAACAGTATAAAAATCTCGCCAAAAAATCATGAGTTCATGAAAAAAAAGCTTAGATGTTCTGGAAAAAAACCGTGGCTTTTTTACGTGTGTAAACTGAGATTTCTATGAACCTACATGAGCAAAAAATCGATTACTAACAGACTGCCCCTTGCTCGACCAAGAACAAGTGTGGCGAGCGTGACGGTGAGATGCACCAGACCAAGAAAGGCAATCAATGGTACTTCGGCATGAAGGCTCATATCGGTGTCGATGCCAAGAGTGGCCTGACGCACAGTCTGGAGACCACGGCAGCCAATGAGCATGACCTCAATCAAGTGGGAAATCTGCTCCATGGCGAGGAGGCATTTGTGTTCTCTGACGCAGGATATCAGGGTGCGGAAAATCGTGAAGAGCTGGCGGATGTAAAGGCACAATGGGCGATTGCGATGCGACCTGGCAGGCTCAAGGAGCTCAACAAGCATCCGCGAAAAAACAAGGCTCTGATTGCCTTTGAGAGGCTCAAATCCAGCATCCACGCCAAAGTGGAGCACCCGTTTCGGATCATCAAACGTCAGTTTGGCTTTGTGAAGGCGCGGTTCAAGGGGCTGCGCAAGAACGACAACCAACTGGCGATGTTGTTTACGCTGGCGAGTCTGTTTCGCGTGGACCAGATGATACGGGCATGGGATAGCTGTGCCCAAAAATCGAGATAAGCCTCGAAAATAAGGCTAAATGGCGCTTAATAGCCGAAAACTTGCTGCAAAAAGTCAGGTTTTTGGAGTGATGGGCATTTCAAATGCGGACAAAGAGTTCGTGGTGAAGGTGCGATCCACTTGTTCGCACCTTCCCTAGACTAACTGCTCGCGACACACATCCCGTTATCTCGCAACATTCCATCCGAACACCGCGCGACAGTGGAGAGAAACATATCGTGGAGGTCGTAAATCGGATCGTGGAGCAAATTTAATTCAGTCACCAGTAGATGGTGTGGGATTGCACCCAGCAGGTGGTTACGCAGATACTGGGTCATCTGGAAAAAATCAGTGCCCGATAACAGGGGTGTGTCCAATCGAATCAGCTCCATAAACGATTGTGGATGGCTAGACGGGTCGATGATATAGCCGCTGACCTGATAGGTGTAGGTACGAGCCCGTAGTAGTCTGTTTTCCAGGTATCTATGGCCATCCTCCGGCTGCTTATAGCACTGCTCCCTGGGTGGCTGCGGGATGAACTCGAAATTCGGCAGATCGGGATGACCCAATAGGATCAGTTGGGTGATCAGGCAGTGTCGAACGTCTGCACTGCCACTGCCAGCATTAAAACCAGCCTCGACGCTGTCACGTCGCAGTTGGTTGAAATGTTTAGCCAGCATAATGGGTTGGTTATAGGATTTTTTGTCGGAAAATGGAATTTCATATCCGGGCTTGGTGACATAGCCGTTTAGGTGGTAGATGAATGGGCCGATGAAAGGCTTTTTAGTTAAAATTATCATGATTAGTCCAGTGGGGGCAATCGGCAATCGGCAATCGGCAAACGGTTGCTGTGGTGATGATATAACAATCATCCTATTTGAATACTCTTGGAGCAGAACCCGATCACCAGCCCCACGAAAAATTAGTATAAATAGAGATATTGAAATTTTTAAATTTCTCCCTCCTTTTCAAACTCCTATCGCATAGTTGATCCATCATGAGTCGCCATTGAGTTTCTAAGAGTAACGCCACGGTAAACCGAGAGATTGCCATCTGTCAAGCGAGATAAATGGATCATACCATTGATTTTTAAGGGGTTTTTTATTGAAAAAATAATTGTACAAATTTTGCTCTTGGTTATTTTTTGCTCTTTTTGAGTATTGGCTGCACTATATTTGACATATAACATGTCCATAAACAGAATGGACGTGGTTGGGATGGTAAATATCGCTAATGCAGTAGTCATTACATGTGGATAATATGCTCGCAGAGCAATATAAATAAAAACATTCTTGCCACTCGATTTAAAGGACATGAGGCTTATATAGAGCATAAACAGACGAATTCCTGCATAAAGCAGGACATCAATGCTTGAATGAAATGTTCTAGTTGTTTTCAATGTGATTCATATTTTATTTTGAAAACAAAGGCTCAATTGTTTATTTCAGAATCATAATGCATTTAAAATGCAATGTCTAAAATAAGCACTAGGCGCTCTTGTGCATGAAAGGGGGGATATGTAAGGGGGTAATTCTGGATGCAATCTATTTATAGATAGAGGTTCATTGCACCCTTGCATCCAGGTGGTAAATATTGTGTGTTTAGGCTGACACATCAGTGAGTAAATCTGTTGCGATATACTCATACGTTTTATCCGGCCTCCTCTCCCGCCGAACCCAAGCATTTGCGACGCATTTTCTGATATAGTTTTTTGCCTGCCGTTCCTGTATGGAAAATTCCGCACAAAAGGAGTTCACTAACTCGGCTGCTGATACTGAGGTATGCCCACTCAGAGCTTTTTTCAGGGAAGTTAATAATGTGTTTTTATCACTATCATTCGCGCTGACGAATATCAGATGTTCTGTTCTGTTTAATAAAATTTCATCAGGAGTTTCAACCGCTCTCGAACTAAATCTGAGACTGAATCTAGCCCCCTGCCCATCCCGCAATGCTAGTGACATAACCCCATCAGCCTCACCATGAATGGATGATGCCCCCCTGATACCAGCAGCGCCAGCATTATAGTTCTCAGCTCCTGGTGAAGATTTTCTGGCATGATGCACAACGATGTGTGCGGCGGATCCACTAACCTTTCTTATGGACCGCATTACCTGCCCCATCAAACCGTTATCATTTTCCGCCGTTGTATGCATCCTAGCTAATACATCCCAAATAATCAGGTCAGGCTGGATCTCATTCACGATGGAGATCATTTTTTTCGCCTCTACAGGATCCAATACATCCGTTGTCTGGAAATCACCACACCGGAAAAAGTTCCGCTCAATTGTTTGGTCAGTCACATTATTATGTGTTGTCATGGTTAAAAAGCGTTTCCAGAACAACCGGTCTTTTAGCTCAAAATCCATATACAACACTCGTGCTGGAGCTTGATTCTTCCAGTTGAGGAACTGTCCTCCACTGGCGATGGCCAATGCGAGTTGCGTTGCGAGCAGCGATTTACCAGATTTTGGGGCGCCATTGATGATCCACTGATCACCCTGCTCAATAAGTTCGTCCAACAACCAAATCGGTTTTTGCTCACTGGCAATCCGCCCCTTACTAACCCCCCAAGCTAACATTTTATTCTGGAGCATACATACTCCCCCCCCCCCAAAAAAAAAGGTTATTATTATTTTTTGTTTTTATATATCAATGGTAGATATTCATTATTGCTATTTATAAAAATAAACATTGCAAATAATCTATTGTTGATGATGTTCAGGAAATATAAAAAACAAACGCCATTCAGAATATTTTACAAAGAAAGATCTGAATCCATTTCATGACGTGCAGTCCTCTGACCAGAGTGCTCGTGCTGATATGTTAATGCATACGCTCCAGGCCTCATCCTGAAACGTGCAATTCTTTTGGCTGCTAATATAGGGTTATCCATTATGATTCTAAGACCTCGAGTAGCAATCTCACCGACCTCTGCGTACTCTCTACGGAGCCGCTCAAGGTCTGAACCTGCTCCTGCAACAGTTCGAGCGAAACGCTCATCTGATGAATGGAGTTCTCGGCAGAGACGTTGCTGTCGCTGGTATGCGTGTTCAAATGCTGCAACATGGTCAGCAAGACCTGATGGTCGTTCATTATCTGCTGCTGTGTGACATGCTGCGATTGAACCTGCTCCCTGAGTGTTGCTATCGAGCTGATCTGCTCGGTGTTGATAAAACTGAGCAACTCTAATAATTGTTTCTCTAAATTCATGATTAACTCCTAGTAATGCTAAAATAGCGCTCAAAATTTTCATCAGCAGTTGAATTAATGCCTTTTCGGTGTCTACTGTTAGGGTTCCCTCAGGGTTAATTGGGGTCAGTGTGTAACCTGCATATAGCTGCATCTGCTGTTGCCAAAAAAGCGCATTTGTTGGCTGTTTGCGATGTCTCTGGGTTATCACTGCGGCCATACCTGTCGGTCGTCTCACAGGCCTCGGAGAGGGCATTGGGTGCAGCGTCTCAGTGACGTTATAGCGGCTCTGATTGAAGGCCCGGCGTTTGGCTATCCGCTCCTCAATCTGCTGCCAGAGTGCATCCAACGACGGTTGTGGAGGCGTTGTTATCGTCAACGTCGGTCTCACCGCATCAATACTGGTAAACGAACGGCTAAATAAAGCTCCTTTCAGCCGAAAAGCCTTGATCTTTCCCTCTGGCACAATCCGGATGTAACCCTTTTTAGCCTCGACTTCGCTAATACCATACATTTGTCGAGTCTGAGGTTGCTCCAGCCAATCAATCACAGCTTGTCGGTTACATAACTGACCCTGAGTTACCCGTAACTGCACCGCATCAGATAACGCTGCAATTAAGTCCGCATTTTTACTGTACCGTGGTATTGTTCCTGTCAGCCTCTGGCGTTGCGGATCATCTGGACGTGCAAGGTTATGTTTCAGGTTGAGGTAATCACGGATCGCATTAAAATCTCCTTCCGCACCTGGTGGGTGAGGGTTGAAATATTTTCCAGTGCGAAGATTAATCCGTGGGATTAAGAAATGATTCTCCAGATTTTGTTCATGCGTATGTTGTACCCACAAGATCATCCTGTCCTCTATGGGTAATCCCGCAAAAACCAGCTCCTCCATCAATGCACGAAATTCTTGAGCAATATCTGGATTGGAGCTCAGCGTCTGGTTGTCCTCAATTGCATGTGCAATGACACCGCTGGTGTATTTATATTTATGTGGCGATATCTCGATTGCATAAGCGATGTCTCGTGGATTTCCAGCCAACAGCTCAGGTGGTGGAGTCCGTTGTACACCATGGATCAGTCTCAGTTGTTGGTTCAACCGATGAACCAATGGAGCGTCATTTTTATCACGAGCAACCCTAATCGCATCAGCGATTGTACTACGCTCATTTTTTTGTTGCGGCGTCAGAGCGCTGTAGATACCCAGTAGGTAATCTATTGGGGCGCTGGATTTAGTTTGGCGATGCCCATTGGTTGCAAAAAATCTAATCACCGCCATAGCTCATGCTCCTCATACTCACTCTCGATTAATGCTGGATTTACCTCCACTGCATCCTCGTCATCCTCACCTGAGTGTGACCATGTAGTGTCTGGGGTCGCAGTATCGCGTTTGCCATAGCGTATAACCCGAGATGGCTGTGTTAATTGTGGTGATAACATCTCGTTAACTTTATCAACCTGCTCTCTATGTTGTTTTTCTAGTTCCCTGAGTTCGCATAAAATAAAAAGTAGATTTACATCGCCCTTATGGGAGTTACACCATTTTACCAGCTGATTGAAATTGTTATAAAACCCGGTCTGTTGCGCAATAAGATTATTTATTGTGTCGCGTAATGTTTCTGCTGGAGAAATGACGATTTTCAATTTTGAGAGAGATTGAGATGCTAACCTCGATACAGTGACTTTTGCATTTTTAGCCTTTTTCTCCCAACGACGTTTTTCCTCATATGTGCAGCGTAGCTCGATTCGATGATCCCGGATCTCTGTAAAACTCGGCAACATTTGTCGAACGATGTCTGTATCCATATTTACATCTCTAGCTATACCGTTAATAGTGACAGCGACATCGTCATTGATGCACCTGATAACGGCCCTTTCAATGAGCAGCATGAGATCAGGATCTCTTATCAGCTCCTCACGTAAAGTGTTATTTTTGCTATTCCTTAATTTTTTATTTTCTTTTCCCACGTATTGTCTCCTGGCTGCTGAACAGCTCTAATTTATATATTTATTTAGCGGGTCTGGGCGGCAGCACAGGTAGGTCCAGGGCGACAGCCATGGCAAGGCTCCGTACACCGTACATTGCGGAACGCAATTTGTACGGTGTAGGAGTGACCTTGCTCTTTTTATTAAAAGCAATAAACTGCCTGATTAGATAGTAGCGTCAACGATAGTTTTTAGCTGCAACGATACCGTACACTCTTAGATCATATTAACCCGATAACTCTCTTTAATTTATGCTATCGTAATTCACTTCTTTTTAAGGAGCATTTCGATTAATGGTATTATCGATTGCATCTCTGGCATGGTCATCAACTCATTCCAATTTCTGTACAATGTGGCAGATGGCGCAGCAGACTGCTCTACCGTATCTACAGCATTCGAATGTAAGCACCGTTGCAAAACCGCTCCTGCCTGGGCTCCAAAATCGACTGCATCCTCGACTAACCATTGGCCATAACAGCGCTGAATCATTTCAGTACCAGCATGCCCCATCTGCCGTGCAATCCATGGTACATTTATTCCGGCAGACAATAGTTGACTGGCAAATGTATGACGGAATTGCGATGGCCCGCGATAATCAACGCCAAGAGAGATACAGTACGGTTTAAAGAATTTTTCTCTGTATTCATCAACTGAGGCGTAAGGGCGCCGCTTTGCACAAAAATAGGCTAACAATGTCCGAGATTCGATTAATTTAGTTCGATTATCATTCTGCGTGACTTTTATATTTTTTGCCTTTCTATTCTTGGCTTGTTCTAGCAGTAGAGTTAGCGGTTCTATTGCCTGCGCTGTCAATTCTATTGTTCGTCTAGACCCCTCATTTTTAGGGGTTTTATACACACCATTTACCAAAGCCAGATCTATGGTTAGCATCTTTTTTTCGAGATCAACAACTTCAGCACTTAAGGCGAGCAGTTCACTAATTCGTAAACCAGTTGCTATCCCTACCTGTATCAATGCAGTTTCAATTTGATAGTTTTCCTGCTTATTCTGTTGTAGCAAAAGTGCAATCTCAGACTGCAAGAATGGTTTCGGCTTCTTTCTGGTAAATTTACATTTCTTTATGTTTTCCATCGGATTAGATGGAATTAAACCGTCGAGTTTCGCCCTAACAAATACACTGCGCAGAATTTCCAGGTAGTGATTAACTGTACAGCCATTATATTTCTTCAAAAGTTTTACGACCATCATCTCTATGTCTGTAGAGCTAAAGTCGATCAACTTTTTCTTACCGAACCAAGTTACAAGCTGCTTGCTCTTGCGGCGATATGGTCCAATGGTTGATTCAGCATAGCGGGCTTCTTTAAATTTCAGATTTTCATTTATTGCCAGTCCAAGAGTCTTATTTAAATCTTTGGCCTGTGAGTTTTTATCATTGTTCATCGGCTCTAATCCAGTTGATTTGCGCATAGGTTATGAGCATTAAAAAAATAAGTCAACAGATTTTTGATGCACAAACGAAATTGCAAGTCAAGAAAATTATTTGGCTTTTTAAATAATATCGTTCCACCACAACATCTGAGCCACAGAGGGCACGATTTCTGGTTGATATTTCCCTTTTACCGGTCATGTGATGAAATTGTTAAAATCCGTCAGTGGTGAGCAATTTCAACCCTTTATACCAGCTCCGTTCAGGTAATATTGGAATCGATAAATGCAATTCCTGCAAGCCACAAGGCTTTTTATACAACCCGCACTCTTTCTTTTTCTTACTCATAGAGACATTCGTAAATCCATGTAAGCAACATCGGCGGACAAAAAAGCATCGAAATGAGCAAGCCAGTGGGATAAACATCTGAAAATCACACCTCTTATATTGCGGTGAAGCGCTGTCAAAGGTAGAAGATGCTTTCAATCTCAGCTCACTCATCCAATTAAGAGCTAACAGCGGCAGTAGGCGATGCAATCGCCGCATTCTATGGTCTGCACCGAGCTCCTCAACTAAGGAATGACTACATGAATGATTTCCAGCAACAGTACGCACGTTGGGATGAATTTTTGAAAGTTTGGCCTGCTTCGAGGCTGGCCACGATGACATTAGATGAATACAGCAAAGCAGGTTCCAAGCAGACCCTCACCTACTGGCTCGAATCAGGTCTAGATGAACTTGGTAGCATTTGGGGAGGGTCTGCCTTCAAGTTTGGCGTATTTTCGCGAAAAAGTACTGAGGATAAAGATTCGGATACAAAACTGAGCTACTCAGATACACATGGTTGGTATTCCTCGTTAGGTTCAACTGCCGGGGAAGCTTTCGAAAAAATCCGTCACTTCGTCGTGCAAGTTGCACATTTTGCTGCCAAAGGAGATCTAGAAGCCATAGATGCCTTTGACCAACTAGGAGAGGCCTTCAAGTGGAAGATCGCTTTTCACTACCAAAATCGACAAGACCCTGTAATTGTCCCAATTTTCAAGCCTGTGTGTCTTGCCTCTTACCTAGGCAGTTCTGCTAATCAAGGAATGGCCGCGTTACAGCGGGAGGTATCAGCCAAGCGACCGAATGACATTGGTATCTTAGAGTTTGGGCACCATGTATGGGATGCATGGAGCCAGAAAAATCTTGCGATCTGGAAGCTATCGCACGGTACAGAGGACTTTTCTACAGATGAATGGCAACAATACCTAGACGCTGAACTGGCAGTGATGCACGGTGCAACTGCAAAGGGCCAGGGAAAAGAGTTTTTGGAAGTTCCTCTCGGTACACTTTTTTATCTCTGCCATGGCAACGAAAGCCTGTCACTTGTTGGTCAGTTTATCTCTGCACCAGAACCATGTTCTGCGGGGGATGGTTGGATGCAACGTCGTTACCGAGTATTGAAGCAGGGAATAAAGCAGGGGGGGTATCAAGGTAGCAAGAAAGGCTGGACTCCGAACTACAATTCCACTTTCAAGCGTGTGCCAGCTGCTGACTTACCAGAGTTTGAAGCAACGTTGCTCAAGCCATTTTTTGGTACTGGCTTGGCCGAATTAGCTGCACTCGCAAACGAGTCAGTTGATGACGTCAATGCAACTAATGTCAAGATGCCCGAGTCAGTGGCCACTGAAATCCCTGTAACCAAACAGCCTGTAGCCAACTGTTTGAACCGTATTTATTACGGCCCGCCTGGAACTGGAAAAACCTACACTCTGATGCAACTGCTGAAACGTGATTACGAGACACAGGTTACATCAATGTCGCAGCAAGAATGGCGTCGCCAGTTTATCACCGACAAGATTGCAGGACTAACATGGTGGGAGGGGCTCGCAGCAGCCTTATATGAGCTGGGTGGCAAAGGCAGTCTACAGGCATTGTATGAACATCCTTTTATTGAGGCGATCCACACATTCAAGTCCGGGATACATAAAACCGCCAGAGTCAGATCCACCCTGCAAAGGCACACTGTCGAAGAATCAACAACTGTAAAGCAAAAGGCAATGCAAAGCCCATTCATCTTCGATAAAGACAAGAATTCTGCATGGGAATTGTCGGGAGAGTGGCAAGAGTCCTGCGAGGACTTGGTTGCTCTGGTCGAGCAATTCAAACGGGGACCAGAGAAAACCAGCACCATTCAACGTTACAGCTTTGTCACTTTCCATCAGTCCTACGGCTACGAAGAGTTTGTTGAGGGCCTGCGTCCCATACTGAATAGTGAGGATGGTGAAGTTAGCGAAGTCGGGTACAAGATCCACTCTGGTGCCTTCAAACAACTCTGCCGTAAAGCACGTCAGTTCCCCGACCAACGCTTTGCAATGGTGATCGACGAAATTAACCGGGGCAATATCAGTAAAATTTTCGGTGAGTTGATCACTCTGATCGAAGCAGACAAGCGCGATCCCCTTAATGGTAATCCCCCACCTTTAGAGCTGACGTTAGCCTATTCGGGTGAAGCGTTTTCGGTGCCCGTAAACGTGGACATTATTGGCACAATGAACACGGCAGACCGTTCGCTCGCGCTGCTCGATACCGCATTGCGTCGCCGTTTCGATTTCGTACCACTAATGCCCGACACCCGAGCAGCAAAATCTGTGGATGACCCACACAGCGCCCCACTGGCGGGCTTGCTAGTGACGACAGCGCGGGGGGAAATTGATGTTCGTCTAATGCTGGAACGCATCAACGAGCGCATTGAGGCACTGTACGACCGGGATCACTGCATTGGCCATGCTTATTTCACCTCAATTCGTGAAGTGGTAGATGGTCCCATGCGTTTTGATAAGTTGGTCGACGTTTTTCGCAAACGCCTCATCCCGTTGCTAGAGGAGTATTTTTTCGAGGACTGGCACAAAATCCGACTTGTGCTGGGTGACAACCAAAAACCGCTGAGGGCCCAATTTATCACCGAGAGTGACGCCCATGAGCAAGATTTGAATGACTTGTTCGGCAGCGATCACGGCCTTGACAGTTATTCAACCAAACGCCGCTACCAAGTGCAGCAACCAGTTCTCGTTGAACCTGATGCCTATATCGGCATTTATCAGGCCTTGGTTTGACGGGATCCAATATGACAGGAATCACAATCTTTGAGTTCGACACTCTGGCAGCTTTACCGGTTGATGGACATCGTTTACTCGATAAAGTGGGTTTACATGAGGTACCTACCCCTATTTTTTCTTGGCTGGAGAGCCGTGCTTTGCGTGCCGCTGATGCTGGTGAAGCGGCTTGGCTGCGGCTGACCCAGCGGTGTGGACGTAAAGTCGTGCAGGTGACGAGCTTTGTCGGAGTAATCCGCTGTCCAGATGGCTATCAGATCGAAGTGCTACCCAAACTCGGCAAAGCCAGCGGCAAGGCTGACGCTCGGCGGCTATTGATCGAAATGCTGTGCTGTTTGGGAGGATTTCGCCACATTCAGACCGATAGCGCCCAATTGCAGGCTAGGCGCATACCCCTGTTGGAGGTATTTATCGGTGAGTTCCTACGAGCGGTAGAGCACGTTGTCAAGCGAGGCCTTCGAAGTGACTATCATAGCCAGAAAGACAACCTCTTTGCCCTACGCGGTAAGCTGCAAATAGCTGGGCATTTGCGCCACAACTTGTGTCGGCGTGATCGCTTTTTTGCTGAGTTTGATGAGTATTCACCTAATCGGCCAGAGAACCGCCTTTTACATGCTGCGTTACGATGTGCTCTTGCGTGGACATCCTCACAGGTACACCAGCAATTGGCTCGAGAACTGTGTTTTGTATTCGGCGATATTCCTGCATCCGCCCAACATGACGCGGATTTTGCCCGGATTCGCCTGGATCGTGGGATGGCGCATTATGACGGGGCACTAGCTTGGGCCCGTTTGATTCTGCAAGGTGAATCGCCCCTCACCGGCAGTGGTGCTCATCATGCCCCATCCTTACTATTTCCAATGGAGGCGATTTTTGAGTCTTTCGTCGCCAAACATCTAGCTCGACAACTCAACAATGGCTACTCCTTACGAACACAAACCAGCAGTTTTTCGCTGGTCACACACAACAAACAGAGCTGGTTTCGCCTCAAACCCGACCTGCTGGTACAAGAAGCTAAAGTCAGACGACTAGTGCTGGACACAAAATGGAAGTTGCTTGATGGTAAAAAAGCCAACGGCAGCGAAAAGTACGGGCTGGATCAGCATGATTTCTATCAGTTACATGCTTACGGCCAGTCCTATCTCGATGGCAAAGGCGATGTGGTACTGATTTACCCGAAAACTGGAAGTTTCGAAAAACCCCTACCGGTTTTCACATTTCCTAATGGTTTGCGACTATGGGTATTACCATTTTGCCTGCAAGATCGTCGCCTGCTGCTACCACCATGTGGTGCTCTTCAAGCATTTTTTACCAACTCATGTTAATTGCTAAATGGGTTGGTAGCTACGACTGACCCTGTATAGGTCTATTGGTTCTAGTTCTCACTTGTCGACTAAGTCGCTGGGGATCAACTCAATCTTTTCTTTCAAAAGGGAAACACTTACCCGTTTTCCATAGCGGCCAAAAGTGATCCCTGTTTTACTATGTCCCGCCAACTCAGCCACAATATGCTCAGCAACGTCCGCCTGTTGCAGCTCATCGATAAACGTGTGTCTATCCCGTAAATGGTGGGGCGGCCCTGACCTACGATGCCAGCATCATTGAGGTGGCGTTGGAAGCGACAGGTGATGTTATGCGCCCAGTCGTCGTCTTTGCCTGATGGTTGGTCATCGAACAAAAATACCTTCCCTTGACTGCGACGACTCTCCACATAGTCCAGGAATTGATGTCCGATCAACGCACTGTGCAGTGGCACGGTACGGTACGCATTGGCAGTTTTGAGCTGTTGATCCGCCTCTCCCGCATCGACCATCAAACACCAAATCCCCTCAACCTGTTTGATGTTCTGAGTTTTGAGCTGGCAGGCCTCGGAAGGCCGCAACCCTGCGTACAGGCACAGCAGGGGCACCCACCAGTCCTGAATTTTCAATTTTTTACCTTTCTGGGATTGTTTGCTGCGCAGGCTGGCAAACAGCTGAGCCAGTTGAGGGCGATACCAACGCACTCGCTCCTCATCCGCCCGTTTGTTCGGTTTTTTACCTGCCGTCAGCCCATCGAATGGGTTACGACTGCAATAGTCCAGTGCCACGCACCAACGAAAGAACTGTTTCAGAGCAGCCAGATAATCGGTCTTAGTTTTGAAACTGATGTCGCTCTTGCGCAGCAAGATGTTGCGATACTCCTGTGCCAGCGCGGGCGTCACCTCATCGACTTTAACCCCTTTGGCCCAGGTGACGAAGGCGTTGATCCGAAGTTGGAGCTGGCCCATCGTCTTGTGCTGGATCCCCTCACTGGCTTTAGTCTCGATGAATCTCGCCAGTGCATGGCTGAGCGTGATCCCACTGCTAGGGCAAGCTGAGGCATTAACAGAAGGTTCACGAGGTGTGGAAGGTGTTTGAGGAGGGATGAACCCCGCAGCTTTGAACGCGTCTAGATCGGCGCGGATCCAGCGATAGAAACTGCGAGGGGAAGTATCAGCAGGGGTAGCCGCGATAAGTGCGCGAGTACGAGCTGCCACAGCCAGGTTTCGGTCTACTGCGAGCTGACGATCTTTGGTACACAGGGAGGTGCGAATGGCAAATGGAAGGCCTCTGTCACGCAAAACCTTGGGGAGTGGGAGGCGGGTGTAGTAGGTGCCGGAGGCATTTTTACTCAGATACATGATTGTTCCACCTAGTTGATCCAGGAAAAAAATCACGTAAGTCTAGAAATGAAAAAACCCGTTGAAATTCAACGGGTTATATTTGGCGGTGAGGGAGGGATTCGAACCCTCGATACGTTGCCGTATACACACTTTCCAGGCGTGCTCCTTCAGCCACTCGGACACCTCACCAAATTTTCGTTCGCTGCGCTGTTGCGCTGGAACGGGGCGTAATTTAGGGGAAAGGGCTGTGTGGGTCAACCTCTTTTCCCCTTATTTTTCATAATCTTTTCCGAATGCTTAACCCTTGTGCAGAATGCCGGTTTTTTAAACCGGATCAGGGCTTGTCGAGGATGATCAGACTGTCCGGCAACTCGTTTTGATCCCGGGTGGCCGGGAAGGCGTCGGTCAGAATGGCGCTAACGCGCTCTACGCACTCCAGAAAACCCTGTTCGATCTCCTTGTTGCGCACTCGCGCCACGAAGTCGTCGATGATCTCCTGCCACTGGCCATTGTCGATATGCTGGGCGATGCCGTCATCCACCAGTATTTCTACATAGTGCTCGGCGGCCGAGACGAAGATCAGCACCCCGAGCCGGTCGCGGGTGCGGTGCAGCCCCTGCTCGACAAATTGCAGGCGAGCCATCAGCGCAGCCCGGTGCTGGCGAACCTTTTTCGGGATGAGCCGCATCTTGATGGGGGTCCAGTGGAACAGCAGGCTCAGAAGCAGCCAGACCGACCACTGCACCAGCAGGATTTCGTACCAGCCTAGCCAGAAGCCGAGCTGGAACACCAGCAGCGGGGTGAGCATCGCCAGCAGCGCCGCCCAGAGGGTGGGAATGTAGCGATAGCCATCGCTGGCCGGGGCCAGCACGGTGACCAGTTCAGCATCAGTCTCTAGCTCCGCTTCGCGCACCTTGGCCTGAAGCGTGTGGAAGAACTGTTTAGAAATCATGATTTGTCTCTTTACTCCTGTTACCAGCCACCGGAGGCTCCGCCGCCGCCAAAACTGCCGCCGCCACCGCTGAATCCGCCGCCGGAGCGACCACCAAAGGAGCCGGCACCCAATCCACCAGCCATGTAGGTCGACCGACGTCGTCCTCCCGGCCCACCGCCACCACCCCCGCGCAGGTTGTGGAGCACGATCATTGCAATCACCACCAGAATAAACAGCCAGGGGCCGCCACCGTTGTCACTCTTTGGCTGCTCGACCGGCTGATATTCCCCGGCGAGTGCCTTCATGATGCTCTGGCTGCCCGCCATGATCCCGGCCACCATATCGCCGCGCTTGAAGGCGGGCAGGATGCGGCCATGGATGATGTTGGCGGCGATGGCGTCGGGCAGGGCACCTTCCAGCCCATATCCCACCTCTATCCGCACCTTGCGCTCATCCTGGGCGATCAGCAACAACACGCCATTGTTTTTGCCTTTCTGGCCGATCCCCCAGTGGCGACCGAGCTGGTAGCCGTACTCCTCGATAGTCTCCCCATCGAGGCTATCGACAGAGACCACCACCAGCTGGATACCACTGCGCTTTTCAAAAGCGGCCAGCTGTTGGGTCAGTTGATGGGCCTGTTTGCGGGACATCAGACTGGCTTCATCCACTACCCGTCCGCTCAGCGTCGGGAAGTCCGGTGCCGCTTGCAGGGCAGTGGCCCAGAGCAGCAGACAGGGAAGAAACCAGCGCAGCATCATCTTCATTGGAAGCTGACCTTGGGCGCCTCATCGGCACCGGGTTTGGCACTAAAACTGGGTTTGGCCTCCAGATCCGAGTAGAGCAGCTTGGCCCAGATGATGCCGGGGAAAGTGCGGATCTCGGTATTGAACTGGCGTACCGCCTCGATATAGTCGCGACGAGCCACCGAGATGCGGTTCTCGGTTCCTTCCAGCTGTGCCTGCAGGGCAAGGAACTGCTGATCCGCTTTCAGCTCGGGGTAGCGTTCTACCACCACCATCAGGCGGGAGAGGGCGCTTGAGAGCTGGTTCTGCGCCGCTTCAAACTCCTTGAGCTGGGCAGGATCGCTCACCTGTACGCTGCCGACCCGGGCACGGGCATCGGTGACCGCCTTTAGGGTCTCCTGCTCATGGCTGGCGTAGCCCTTGACGGTTGCCACCAGATTGGGAATGAGATCGGCACGGCGCTGATACTGGTTCTCCACCTGCCCCCAGCTCGCCTTGACCTGCTCATCCAGGGTCGGAATGTTGTTCATGCCGCAGCCGGTCAGGCCGAGCAGCAGTGTCAGGGTCAACAGGCTCTGCGTGGTTCTGCGCCAGAGTGATGTGGCCATCTTGTTGTTCTCCTTTGGTATTTCGAGTCGATAGTGCGCCATGGATGGTGTACGACCAAGAGTGCATCACCATACCAGCTTGGGGTCAGTTGCCACAACGCGCAGGTAGCTCAGGTCGCTTGTTGATGCCGGATACCTTGGGCAGCTGGGGCTTGTCTTTGAGCCAGGAGGCCAGCTCTTCCCCGCAGCCATTGCCGGGCGGAATGGGAGCCTGTGGTTCGCAATCGGGGCTGCCCACCGGGCAGCGCAGCCGCACGTGGAAGTGACTGAAGTGGCCCACCCAGGGGCGCAGCTTGGCGACCCAGGGTTCGTTGCCTGCCTGTTGGCAGACCGCGGATTTGATCACCGGATTGACGAAGATGCGGGCCACCTCGGGTTTGCTGGCCGCCAGCCGCAGCAGGGTTAGCTGCTGGGGGCCAAAGCGACCCGGTAACATCTTGTAGCTGGGTTCGTCGATCAGTGCCCACTCCTTGGGGGCATCCTGCTCCCATTTGCTGATGGGGCGGTTGGCCATGCGAAACCAGATATCGGCATCAAGGCCAGTCTGGTGGCTGCGATGGCCGGAGGTAAAGGGGCCGCCACGGGCCATCGCCAGATCGGCGATATAGAGATCCGGCAGCCCGGCCATGCGGGTCTGGTTGGCCAGCGCTTGCAGGTAGTGGATAAGGTCGGGGTGGCCGTAGTAGCGCAGCCGTTTGGTGCGGATCACCTGATAACCCGGCCCTTCGAGGGGCAGGGATACGCCGTTTTTCAGGCAACCGGCGGCATAACCACCGATGGCTTCCGCTTGCAATACAGTCGCCAGCAACAGGGACGTCAGCATGTGCGTGCTCCTTGTCTTGCTTCGAGTCGGCTCAGCAATACGAACAGACTCAAACATATAAATAAATAGGCCGCGGCTACCAGCAGCCAGATCTCGTAGACCAGTCCGCTGGAGTTGGCCATCTCGGTACCGACGAAGGTGAGCTCCTGCACCGAGATAAGGGAAACAATGGCGGTATCCTTCACCAGCGCGATGAGCTGACCGGTGAGGGGGGGCAACATCAGCAGCATGGCCTGCGGCAGGATCACATGGCGCAGCCGCACCCTGGGGGAGAGTCCGAGGCTCTGCGCCGCCTCCCACTGGCCACGGGGGATGGCGGCAAGCCCGGCACGGACGATCTCGGCGACGAAGGCTGCGCTGATCATGCCAACGCAGAGGGTGCCTGAGATGAGGTTTTCCCAGCGGGCAGGTGGGCCAAACAGCGCCTCTTGCCACGGGGAGAGTGATACGGTGCCGAGCCAGCGGGAGAGGCCGCTCGCAGGCAGCAGCTGGTTGGCGATAAAGAAGTAGAAGATGAAGATAAAGACCAGCGGCGGCAGATTGCGGATCAGCTGGATAAACAGGGTCGCGGGCATCACCAGCCAGGGGCGGCGGCTGAAGGCGGCTACCCCCAGCGCAGTGCCGAGCAGCAGCGCCAGCACCATGCCGAGCAGGGCGATGCGCAAGGTGGTGAGCAGACCGCTGAAAAAGTAGGGCAACTCGCCGTGAGGGCCAGGGGTGAACAGCAGATCGAAGGCCTCATGCCAGCGCCACTGATAGGCCACCCCGATGTGCAAGCGGCTGGCCAGCCAGAGGCCAGCCAGCAGCAGGATCAGGGCGATCGCCCCATCCAGCCAGTTGATGTTCCGACATGCCCCACGGACGATGCGCCGGATGGTCTCTTTTAGAGCAATCAGCATCAGGGGTTGGCGACCTGCGCTTCCCAGGCCAGCGACTTGAACCAGTAGTCATGGCGCGCCTTGAGCCAGCCATCGGCCTGACGGGCGGCGATCCACTCGTTGAACTGTTCAGCCAGGGCATCATCCCCCTTGCGCAGGGCAAAGCCTTCATCGCCTTGTGCCAACGGCTCGGCAAACGGCATAAAGAGGGCATCCGGGTGGCGCAGCGCCTCTTGCTCGGGTTTCGGGGAAGAGGAGAGGGCGCCGTGGGCGCGGCCGTTCAGCACCTCCTGAAATACCTGTGACTCGTCATCAAACTGGCGCAGGGTGGCCTTGGGGAAGTGTTCTTTTGCCACCTGTACCGGTGAGGCGCCACGACGTACCGCCAGGATCACCCCGCGCTGGTTGAAGTCCGCCACGGTTTTCTTCTCTTTGGCCATGGTGCTGGAGGCGGCCAGCTGCACCCCCGAATGGGAGTAGGCCTGGGTGAAGCGCACGCTCTTCCCCCGCTCGGGGGTGATGGTGAGGCCGCCGATGATGACGTCATATTTTTTCGCCAACAGGGAGGGGATGATGCCATCCCAGGCGGTAGGCACGAACTCTACCTGCCAGCCGTTATCTGTGGCGAGGCGACGGGCCACGTCAATCTCGAAACCGATCAGGGCCCCCTGCTTGTCGCGCATCGCCCAGGGGGCGAAGGTGGACATGCCGACCCGCAGGGTACCGCTCTGCTCGATCTGTGCCTGGGTGTCGGAGGGGGCAGTTTGTGCCAGTGCCGGAGTGAGCAGGCTTGTCAGTAGCAGGGCAGCGCCCGACAGGGTGGTCTTGAATGACAGATTCATGGTTAGCGTCCTTGTTGATCCGGATTCAGGTGACGGGCCAGCGCCCGCGAACAGGCTGACAGCGTCAGGGTTAACAGCAAATAGAGGGCAGCTACGGTAAACCACACCTCAAAGGTCAGAAACGTATCGGCAACCAGAGTACGCCCTTCGTTGGTCAGATCGAAGATGGCGATCACACTCACCAGCGCCGAATGTTTGATAAGGGAGACCAGCTCGTTGGTGAGCGGCGGCAAGGTGATGCGCACCAGCTGGGGCAGGATCACGGTGCGCAGGGTGATGGTTCGCGACAAGCCAAGGGAGTGGGCTGCTTCCCACTGTCCTTTGGGAATGGCCTGTACGCCTGCACGCAACACCTCGGCGGTGAAGGCCCCCTGATAGAGGGAGAGGCTCAACACGGCGCAGGCAAGGGGGGCCAATCCCAGCATGGGGCCCAGCAAGAAATAGAGAATATAGAGCTGCACCAACTGGGGCGTGGTGCGCACCAGCGCCAGATAGGCGATGGCGAGCCAGGGGCCGAGCCGGGAGGGGAGCAGCCGCAGGCTGACCACGCACACCCCGACCGCCAGAGTGCCCAACAGGCTGAGCAGCGCCACCTGCAAAGTGACCAGCAGGCCGTTTAGCAAGGGGCCGGCATAAAAGGTTCCCTCATCCCATTCGCCGAGAAAGGGCAACACCCGCGGCCACTGCCACTCATAGCCCATCTGGCGAGCGCCGCTATAGAGCGCCCAGCCCAGTAGCGCAGAGAGCATCACAATGCCTGACAGCCAGCCAAGCAGACGGGAACGATTGAGCCTAGCCATGATAGCTGAGCACCTGTTCGAGAAAGGCCCGGGTGCGCGGGTGACGAGGGGCGTTGAACAGCTGGGCGGGCGGGGCCGACTCGATGATCTTCCCCTCGTCCATAAAGATCACCCGATCCGCCACTTGACGGGCAAAGCCCATCTCGTGGGTAACGCAGATCAGGGTCATCCCCTCGTCAGCCAGCTCGCGGATCACATCGAGCACTTCGCGGATCATCTCGGGGTCGAGGGCGGAGGTGGGCTCGTCAAACAGCATCAGCTCGGGTTGCATGCAGAGGGAGCGGGCGATGGCGACCCGCTGCTGCTGGCCGCCGGAGAGCTGGTGGGGGTACTTGTCGGCCTGTGCCTGAATGCGCACCCGCTCGAGCAGCCCGAGCGCCCGGGCTTTGGCCTCCTCAGGGCGCAACCCCAGGGTATGCACCGGCGCCACCATCAGGTTTTCCAGCACCGTCATATGGGGGAAGAGGTTGAACTGCTGAAACACCATGCCAACCCGACCTTGCAGGCGGCGCAGGTAGGAAGGGGTCACCGGCTCGCCAAACAGGAACAGCTGGCCGCCGTCGATCCCCTCCAGCCCGTTGATGGTGCGGATCAGGGTCGATTTTCCCGAGCCTGACGGGCCACAGATAACCCACTTCTCTCCCCGTTCAATGGTGAGATCGATGTGATGAAGAGCCTGAAAATCGCCATAGAATTTGTCGACGCCACAAAAGCGCACACAGGGTTGCGAGCTGGTCAAGAAGCGGGTTCCACTGAGAATCATTTACGCCATGGTATTGATTTTATAGGGGGATGACAAAGAAAACCCCCTTGTCAGCATCCTGATGGCTATTCACAATGGCGCCATTTCGTGATGACAGGAGCTTTTCATGCGTATTACATCCTTGCTTGCCGGTTCGCAGGTGCAGCTGTTGATGCCGCCAGCGGTTCGCTATCGCTGCGTCATTTTTCTGCTGTTGCTGGTGAGTTGGGGCGTGGTGGCGGCCTCCTTGTGGGATGGCTGGGGCGCCATGGCGCTGCTCAACTGGGTGGGCGTGGTCTTTGGTGGCATCACCGGGATCATGGTGTCGCTGCCCCGCAGCTGGCAGCCCTGGCGCCTGGCGGAGCTGGGGTGGGATGAACAGCATATCTATTTGCTCAATGGCAACAAGGATGAGGCGCTGGCACTGCCCCGCAGTCAGTTGGTGGCGCTCGAACGAGAGAGGCGAGTGGGTCACGATGGCCAGTGGCTCGACTTCAGCCTCGATCTGCAACTGAGTGAAGAGGAGCTGGCGGCGGCCATGGCCTTGCTGGATCTCAAGGCGGGGGAGCTGCATCTGGTGAGCCCGTCTGTCTATCGCTTCGGCTTTAAACGTGCCTGGCACGGTCGCCGGATGCTGGCGCAACGGTTGTCAGATCTGCAATCGGCCTGAGTCGACTATTTTCTCGACAATTCCCGGCAAAGCTCAGATACTGCCAGTGACTCGAATTGATCTTGTCTGCACTGTTAACCCAAGAGATCAATCACTTGACGACAGTGTGGAGAAGGCCACGGCATGAAGCCATGGCAGGTCCGGCATAGGGGTTGTGCCCTTACCGTTATGCTGGGAATTGCATAGAGAAGGCACCTTGAATCGAGAGTGGATGGCATGAAGATTTACGTAGGAAATCTGTCGTACCGGATGACGGCCGACGAACTGAAAACCCTGTTCAGCCAGTTTGGACAGGTCGACAAGGTTGATATCATCATCGACCGCGATACCGGCCAGTCAAAGGGGTTTGGTTTTATTGAAATGCCGGTCAATGGTGATGCCGAAAAGGCCATCGCTGGTCTGCATGGCACTGAAGTCGGTGGCCGTACCATCACCGTCAACCAGGCCAAACCGAAGACAGATGCTCCCCGTGGTCGCCCGCAACAGCGCCACCGCTAAGGTGCCTCGGCAATGAAAAACGGCATGGGTTTCCCCCATGCCGTTTTTGTTTCTGAATGTTTTGCTGTGATCAGGGGACGTCGTAACCGAGCGCCGCCTTGCGGATGCGAAACCACTGCTGGCGGTTAAGCTCGACAGATTCGGCGGCCACGGCGGCAGCAATCCGCTCCCGCTTGCCGGAGCCAATCAATGGCAGCGGCTGGCTTGGCAGCATCATTACCCAGGCGTAGACCACCTGCTCGATAGTCTGGGCGCCCACTTCCTGACGGATCTGCTCCAGTTCGGCACGCAGCGGGGCATAGGCGTCATCGCTGAACAGTCGGCCGCCGCCGAGACATGACCAGGCCATCGGCTTGATGCCAAGCTGCTGGCACTGATCCAGGGTACCATCGAGGGTCCCTTCCTGATGAAGCGGCGAGATCTCCAGCTGGTTGGTGACCAGCGGGAAGGGGAGGCGCGATTGCAGTAGCTCGAACTGACGGGCGGTGAAGTTGGATACCCCGGCGTGCTTGATCTTGCCCGCCTGTTTCAGGGTGATAAAGGCGTCGGCCACTTCATCGGCGTTCATCAGGGGATCCGGGCGGTGGATCAGCAGCAGGTCCAGATGGTCGGTGCCGAGCTTGCGCAGCGAGGCCTCGGCGCTGGCGATGATATGGTCCTTGCCGGTGTTGTAGTGGTTGAGAGCATGCTCCGGCTTGGCGGTGAGGGCGATACCGCACTTGGTGACGATCTCCATCCGGCTGCGCAGGGAAGGCTCGAGGCGTAGGGCGTGACCAAAGGCCTCTTCGCACTGGTAGCCACCATAGATATCGGCGTGATCGATGGTGGTGATCCCCAGATCCAGATGATATTTCATCAGATCGAGCAGAGCGGCCGGAGAGAGCTGCCACTCCATCAGGCGCCAGTAACCCATGATGAGGCGAGAGAAGGTGGGGCCTTGCGGATGCAGGGCGACACGGGATACAGACATGGTTGACTCCTTGAAAAACATGATGCGAAAACGATGTGCAACATAGATGACTGCGGGCATCTTGGCCTCATGTGGCTGGCAAAGCAATAATGGGCAGTGGTATGATTCGAACTTTGGTTCTGATCGCAGAGTAGGAGAGAGAGTTGAATGGAAGGATTTGCCGAGCGCTTGCAGAGCCTGATCGGGGAGATGAGCGTGAGCGCGTTTGCCCGCAAGGTGGGGCTCAGTGAAGCGCTGATCCGCAAATATTTGAAGGGAGCCGAGCCTGGCCTGGCGCGGGCCAACCAGATCGCCATGGGGGCCAACTGCTCGCTGGAGTGGCTGGCAACCGGCTGCGGTTATCTCTACCGTCAGGCGGAAGTGGTAGACAGGGAGGCGCTGGCAGCGGCGCAGCTACTGCTGGGCGAGCAGCAACCCGGGGTGGGGCTGCCCGATGAGGAGGCACTGGTCACCCTGCTCGCCTATTACCAGTTTTTGCGCACCCACAAGAAAGCGGACGGTTTTCTCGACTTGGCGCTGGCGCGGGAGTTTGGTCGCCATCTGGGGGAAGCGTGATGAGAGGCATATTACCCTTTGGTCGTGTCACGGCCGGTTGATTATTCTGATACGCTCTAAGCAAGATAACTCTCCATGGAATGGGCGATGAGCTACTTGATCCTCGGAAGCGGTGCGCTGGGCTCGGCGCTGGCAAGAGAGCTGATGGCAAGGGGGGAGTCCTTCCTTCTTGCCGGGCGCACCTATCCAAAAGGGATCGAGATGGGGGCTTTCTTCCCGCTGCAAGAGGTGGACGCCATCTCGTTCGACGCCTTGTTTACCCTCTACGACACCGATCCGCTTCCCACTGTGGTAATCAACACCATCGGCCTGTTGCACGATGTCAGCTTTATGCCGGAGCGGCGGGTCGAAGAGGTGCACCCCAAGTGGCTGTGCGACAGCCTGCTGGCCAATGCCTGGCCAACACTGGCGCTGGCTGCCCGTTTCAGTCGGTTGATGGGCAATGACCATCCGCTGTGGTTGTGTGCCATCTCTGATCTGGCGGGCTCCATCACCTCCAATCTGGAGGGGGGGCGTTACAGCTACCGGATGAGCAAGGCGGCCCTCGACATGGGGGTGAAAACTCTGGCCCTCGAGTGGGCGCAACGTTTCCCGCAAGCAGGGGTGGTGGCGGTGGCGCCCGGCTTGATGGACTCCCCGATGAACACCCCCTTTCTGAGCGAGTTGCCTGTGGAGCAATTGCAGGAGCCTGCCGAGGTGGCGGTGAAACTGCTCAATCTCATCAAGGGGTTATCGTTGACCCAATCGGGTCAGCTACTGGATCTCAACGGTCAGCCGCTGCCTTGGTAAATCCCGCCTGCGGGTTCTATGGACGTCTATTTGCTTCACATTCTGCTCATGCGCCCCTTGCCAAGCGAGGGGCGCATGGCTAACGTCACTCTCCTGTTTCAGGAGGGATCTCATGCGCTATATCGATTTACGAAGTGACACCGTCACCCAGCCTACTGACGCCATGCGTCAAGCCATGCTCCACGCCGAAGTCGGTGACGATGTCTATGGTGAAGATCCGGGCGTCAACGCGCTGGAGGCCTTTGGGGCCAGATTGCTGGGCAAACAGGCGGCGCTGTTTGTGCCGTCCGGCACCATGTCCAATCTGTTGGCGGTGATGAGCCACTGTCAGCGCGGTGAGGGGGCCATCCTCGGCAACGCCGCTCACATCTATCGCTATGAAGCGCAGGGGAGTGCCGTGCTGGGCTCCGTAGCCCTGCAACCCTTGCCGATGCAGCGCGATGGCACGCTGGCATTCGATGATATCAAGGCTGCGCTGGCCCCTGATGATGCCCACTTCGTCCAGACTCGCCTGATCTGCCTTGAGAACACCCACAACGGCAAGGTGCTGCCGCTCTCCTATCTGCAGGAGATGGGGGCATTCGTTGCCGAGCGCGGCTTGAAGCTCCATCTCGATGGCGCCCGGCTCTTTAACGCCGCCGTGGCCAGCGAGACCCCGGTCGAGGTGATCGCCGCTCCATTTGATAGCATCTCGATTTGTCTCTCCAAGGGGTTGGGCGCACCGGTGGGCTCGCTGCTGGTGGGCAGCCACGATTTCATCGCCCGTGCGCGCCGCCTACGCAAGATGCTGGGAGGTGGCATGCGTCAGGCGGGGATTCTGGCGCAAGCCGGTCTGTTTGCCCTCGAGCAGCATGTGACCCGCCTGGCCGATGATCACCGCCGTGCCAAACGGCTGGCCGAAGGGTTGGCTGCACTGCCTGGCATCGAGCTCGACCTCTCGCTGGTGCAGAGCAATATGGTGTTCCTGCGGCTGCGTGAGGGGGAATCGGCCCCTCTGCTCGCTTTTATGAAGGAGCGGGGGATCCTCTTCTCCGGTTACGGCGAGCTGCGGCTGGTGACTCATCTGCAGATCAACGATGACGATATTGAAGAGGTGATCGACGCCTTCACCGAGTATCTCGGAGTGCGTTGAGACGGCTGGTCAGGTAGAGGTTATACCAAGACCTGTTCATACCGAAATAACAGAGGGCGCCGCGGCGCCCTCTGTTATTTGCTGAAAGCTCAAGCCTGCCGCTGGCCGCTCATCAGCATGGCCTCATCGGTAGCGTCGTAGATCATCACCGCGATGTGGGTCACCTGACCGCCGAAATCGGCCAGTGGCACCAGCGTCAGGTTCTGGAACATATGGGGGGCCGAGCCGGTAATGGGACGATAGTTGGAGAAACGCAGCAGATAGGGCTTCTGCTCCCAGGTGCTGAAGGCGCGGTTGTTGAGCTTGAAGACCATGTTGGCCTTGCGTTCGAACCAGGCTCTGTCCACATCGGGGAAGAGCTCGAACAGTACGCCATCGCGCACGTCACTGGCCAGTCGGCCGCTGTGGCTCTCCATAAAGCCGTTCCACACCTGTACCTTGTACTCCTTGTCGAGCACTACCAGGCCTACGTCCAGGTTCTGGACTATGTTCATCAGCCAATGAAATTCACGGATTTCCATAGTCACTCCTAGAGCATGTGCATGATTTTGTTGTTCATGGTGGCGATGGAATCTTCGGTAAACAGCAGCAGCAGATCACACTGCACCGCGTAATCCTGGATCCGGTAGTTGATCTCGATGGCGAGCGTGCGGCGCCAGCGACTCTTGTTGGTGTTGATCAGCTCGTTGATGGGTCTGTGCTGGCCGAGCACCACCGGGTGCCCCTGACTAAAGGGGGTGTCGAGCTGGTTGGCGTAGCCGCGCAGGAAGGCGCCGATCAGCACGTTGGCGGTATCCATCAGCAGCTCCAGTTCGGCGGTGCGATCCAGCGTCCCCTGATGGTTCATCAGCTTGGCCAAATCTTTGAAGCTGGAGTCATGGAACAGGATCAGCGCTTCACCGGCGATCCCCGCTCCGATAAACCCCTGACAGACGGCGGAGAGGGTATCCGAATCCGCAGCGGCCGAGAGGGCCATATGCAACTCTGATACTTCCAGCACGTTGACGTTGGGGATAGGCAGTACCACGAAGGCGTTGAGCAGACGAGCCAGCAAGTCGGCGGCCTGACCCATGGAGACGTTGGCCAGCTCCTGATAGACATCGCGGATTTCGGGGGTGATCTTGACGCCTGCATCGGCTACCACGCCGCTTGTCAGCTGCTCGGGGGCGCTTGGTTGACCGCTTGGGGCGGCACTCCAGAAACCGTGTTGTTTGAGCAGGGCGACCAGGGTCTCGGGGGCGGCGGGTTTCTTGATGAAATCGAGCGCCCCCAGCCCCATGACCCGTTGATAGGCCTCTGGCTGGATATCCCCGGAGACCACGATCACCTTGTTGCGCAGACCCTCCCGTTGGAGGGTCTCCAGCACGCCGTAACCGTCCATTTCCGGCATGGTCAGATCGAGGAAGATGAGATCGCCATGACCCATCAGCACCTGTTCGATCCCTTCGAGACCATTGGCTGCGTAGTGCAAATCGACTTTCCAGTCGGCCGGGAGCGCCCGCGCCAGCTGTTTGCGGGCGAACCCGGAGTCATCACATATCAATACATTCATGGCGTTAGGCAGGCTCTGTTGGCAAGGGATGCTATAAGTGTGGCCCGCTAACGGTCAGATGCAATGGGTGAGGCTATCACCTTGTGAAAATTGGTTGTCCCACTGCCGATTGCGATAGCGTGCTGAGTATTTTTCAACAAATTCAACGAACATCTTAACACGCAACGGAGCGAACTGGTGCTGGCAACACAACATGTAGAAGGGGCGATTGCCGGTTTGCCAGTCGGTCAGTACCGGCACCAGCTGCTCGTCATGGAGGAAGCTGCTCAGATAGTGCAGCGGGGCATTGACGATCCCCAGATGACGCCGGGCTGCACGTACCGCGGCCTGGGTCTGGTTGACGGTCAGTTTGGCGCTGCGTTTGATGCAGACACTCTGGCCATCCTTGTCGGTCAGTTGCCAGTGCTGGTGAGGCCAGCAGTAGATGAGATCGTGCTCTTCCAGCTGGTTGGGATGGGAGGGGGTGCCCTTTTTGGTCAAATAGAGTGGTGAGGCAAACAGGCCGTACTCGATATGCCCGAGACAGATCGCATTGGGCAGCGACTGGTGCAGCTCACCGTTGAAGAACACCAGATCCCGATCATTGTCGAACAGGTGCTGGTGATCATTGGTCTGGGTGATATCGAACTGTACCTCGGGATAGTGCAGCCCGAATTCGGCCAGCATATCGATGAGGATGGTGTTGGAGAGTGCGATCGGCGCAGCTATCCGGATAAGCCCGGTGATGTCGGCCTCTTGACCCTGGATCTCGCTGGTGGCCTGCTCGATTTGTGCGAGTGGCGTGCAGAGACGTTCGTAGTATCTGAGGCCATCATCGGTAAGGCGGAGCTTGCGGGTAGAGCGATGTAGCAGGGAGCAACCCAGTTGCTCTTCCAGCTGGGAAATGCGTCGACTGATGGTGCCTGTTGGCATGCCCAGTGCGGCTGCAGCGTGGGAGAATCCTCCCTCTTGCACCACCTTGACGAACAGGTAGAACTCTTCGATGTGCTTCATAAACGCTGTTCTGGGTGTAACAAGGGGGCAACCATAAAAAGAGCGTTCCGGGTTGGCAAGGTTAATTCAGCGTTTAATTGATCTGGATTCGATTTCTGTTGATACCAGTTCTCCACCCGCCCGTCATCTCAGTTTCCCCGAGCTGGTGATTATTCCGGCACGATGCCAAATGGTACTGCGGCAGTGATGTTTGCCATATTCCCTGATTTGTTCCGCTATAACCGCAGGCGAAGGCCGATATTGCAACCTGATGGAAGGGCGCCGGGTTGCTCTGCGTACTCAGCCGGGGTGGTTTGCCATCTACAGCCAATGTGATGCAGATCATATATTCGGGTTTTGCTCATTGCCTGTTGAAAAATGAATTTGGGGTATATCAATTCCGCCTTAGTGAACTATTTTTGTCCGTTTTGGCGTTTTTTTGGCTGTTTATCCATCCGCTTGGTTAATTAATGGAAGCTTTGTGACAGAGAGTGATGACTATTTCCACCATTGATTTAAATGTTAATAACAAATTTGTCGCAGCAAATATGCAATTGCTCTTTCAAGGTCTCGAGTGGATAGCTCTTAGTGCTTGTTTTTACTGGGGAAAAAAGTTAAAAATCGACTATATGATTTGCTTGGATTAACAAGGTCCTTGGCTGAGTCCTTTGTGGTATTGCCGTACAGGCTGCCCTGTTGTTGATATCTGAAATAGTTTTGTCCGCTCTTGGCTATGTGAAAAGGGATAATGGCCGAGAGGTATTTGCACCTTGCATTCTGCAGCTAGCGGTTTGCCAGATCTGTTTTCCGGTTAACCAGTGACCATCCAGCATGAATGACCTTGACCAGATGAATACGCTTGACGAACGGTTACTGAAGACGATGGATGTTCTGCATACCCCGATCTGGGTTTATGACATCGAGCATCACCATATTTTCTGGGCAAACAGCGCCGCGCTCTCCGTGTGGGAGGCGACGTCTCTCGACGAACTCTGCTCCCGCGACTTCTCTGCCGATATGGCAACCGCCATTGATCTGCTGCTGCAGCGCTATCTGGGTGATTTTCAGCAGGGGCGCAGTTACAACGAGTGGTGGACCCTCTCCCCAAAGGGGGTCAAGAAGCAGATCTATCTACGCCTCTCTGGCATTCAGCTGGCTGGCCGGCTGATGATGATGACCGAAGCGGTGCTCGACTCCGATACCCTCTATCAGGAGTCCTCACTGGCAACCGGCGATACCCTTGCCTGCCTGTTCGATAGCCGGGGCGTTTTCGAGAGTGGCAACTATCACTTCGAAATGTGTTTCGGCCACCAGATCGCCAAGCTCTCCCAGGTTTTCTCCGGCAATGATGACAGCTTCTACCAGAAGCTCTCCCGTCTCGATGAAGTGGTGACCGAGGGGGAGTGCCGTACCCTCAAGGGGATGCGCTGGTTCCAGTATCAGTTCCGCTATATCCAGCAGGGGGCCCGCATTCTGCTCACCATGCGCGATATTACCGATCGCAAACTCGAAGAGCTAGAGCATCGCCACCTCGCCTGGCACGACTCCCTGACCGGCCTGCTCAATCGGTATGGCTTGATGAAATCTCTCGAGGCCTATTGCGGGCTGGGGGAGCGTTTCGCGCTGGTGTTCATGGATCTGGACAACTTCAAGCTGGTCAACGACAACTACGGCCACAAGGCGGGAGATCGCCTGCTGGAGCGGGTCGCCGGTCGCCTCAAACAGATTTGCCCGCGGGATGTGGAGCTGGCTCGCCTCGGTGGCGATGAATTCACAGCACTGGTGCCGCTGGGCAATCAGGGGGATCGGGCGCAAGAGGTGGCCGATCAGATGCTCTCCCAGATGACCAAGCCGCTGCAACTGAGCGGGCTGCCGGAGGTGACCATCGGCGGCAGTATCGGTATCGCCATCTATCCCGATGATGCGGATGACGGGGACAACCTCATCACCCGTGCCGACATGGCCATGTATCAGGCCAAGCAGATGGGGCGGCTGCGCTGGCAGCGTTTCACCCCCAGCATGCAGCAGACCCTGCAGCGCAAGCTCAATCTCAAACAGTTTCTGGCCAAGGCCATCGGCCGCCAGGAGCTGAGCCTCTGTTACCAGCCGCAGGTCGATGCCGCCAAACGGCGTCTGATCGGTTACGAGGCGCTGCTGCGCTGGTACAACCCGGTGCTCGGCCATGTGTCGCCGGTGGAATTTATCCCGCTGGCCGAAGAGATGGGGCTGATCCGCGAGATCGGCAGCTGGGTGCTCTCCACCGCGCTGGCACAGGTCGCCAGCTGGCAGAAGCGCTTCCATCAGCGGGTGCCGGTCTCCGTCAACCTCTCCGGTTTCCAGCTCTCGTCGGCGTTGCCCGGGCAAGTTCGCCAGCAGCTGGAGCTGCACGGGGTGGATGCCTCCCTGTTGACGCTGGAGCTGACCGAAACCGTGCTGATGCTCGATATGAAGGGGTGTCTCGGCATTCTCGATGATTTGAGCGAGCAGGGGATCAAGATTGCCATCGACGATTTCGGTACCGGCTACTCCTCGCTGGCCTATCTCAACCGGTTGCCGATCAACAACATCAAGCTGGATCGCTCCTTCGTGGTCGGCCTCAACTTGCCGGTGATCCGGGCGACTGCGGCTATGGCCACCAATCTGGGGTTGGGGATCATGGCGGAAGGGGTGGAGGAGCCTCACGAGCTGGCCGCCCTGCAGACCCAGGGATGCCATGTGTTCCAGGGATATCTGTTCAGCAAGCCGCTGACGGTGGCGCAAGTCGAGGCGAGCGGTTTTGTGGTGGAGTGCCAGGTCGGGCGTTATCCACTGCTAGATGCTGTGATGGCAGAGTAACAAGTGTGCGTTAGGCCACAACTTGGGGTTTTATTCCGCAATATTTAATCAAAATTAATCATTCTTTTGCGATCGGTCATGAGACAGATTGGCTGGAATTGCTAGCATGCGCCCTCGTTTCTAGGGAAAGGAGTATCGCAATAATGAGTCATGCTGCTGTCAATGACCGTCCGGCCAGCCCTCCCAAAGGTTGGTTGAACCGTTTCCTCAATGGCGTCGAGAAAGCCGGGAACAAATTACCCGACCCCGCCATGCTGTTCCTCTACGCCTTGCTGATCGTCTGGGTCGGCTCCTGGGTGTTGTCACAATTCCAGTTTGATCTGGTCAATCCCCGTACCGGGGAAGCGGTAGTGGTCAACAACCTGCTGACCGGTGCCGGTCTGGCCGAGTTTCTCTCCACCATGGTGACCACCTTTACCGGCTTTGCCCCGCTCGGGATCGTGCTTGTGGCCATGCTCGGGGTCGGGGTGGCCGAGCAGTCCGGTTTTATCAATACCGGTCTGAAAAAGTTGCTCAAAGTGACGCCTGCCCGTTTTCTCACTCCCATGCTGATCCTGGTGGCGATCGTCAGCCACACCGCCGCAGATGCGGGTTATGTGCTGGTGATCCCCATCGGTGGCATCATCTTCCACGCTGCCGGACGCCATCCGCTGGCGGGGATCGCCGCTGCCTTTGCCGGCGTTTCCGGCGGTTTTGCCGCCAACTTCCTGCCCTCCGGCGGGGATGCGCTGCTGCAGGGTTTTACCCAGTCCGCCGCTCAGTTGCTCGATCCTGACTACATGGTCAACACCCTGTGCAACATCATCTTTACCGGTGCCTCTTCGTTGCTGATCATCTGCGTCGGCTGGTTCATCACCGAAAAGGTGGTGGAGCCGCGCCTCAAGCACGTGGCGCTCAACGAGGATCTGGAGAGTGCCGACGAGATGGGGCGCTACAGCGCGCAAGAGAGCCGGGCCTTCAACTGGGCTGGGTTTGCCATGCTGGCGGCTATCGTGCTGCTGGCGCTGGCGCTCTCCCCGAGCGATTCACCGCTGCGTGCTGCCGATGGCTCCCTGACCACCTTCGCCGCGCCGGTGATGAAGTCCATTGTGCCGCTCATCTTCTTGCTCTTTATCCTGCCCGGGATTGTCTACGGCTTTGTCGCAGGCAGCTTCAAGAGTGGCAAGGATGTGATCGATGCCATGTCGGCCACCATGAACAAGATGGGCTCCTACATGGTGATGGCCTTCTTCTGCGCGCTCTTTATCAAGGCGTTTGGTGACTCCAATCTGGGCACCCTGCTGGCCCTCTCCGGTGCCGAAGTGCTCCATGCGCTGGCGCTGCCCGGTGAGGTGACTATCGTCGGGATGATCCTGCTCACCGCCAGCGTCAATCTGGTAGTCGGCTCGGCCTCCGCCAAGTGGGCGCTGATCAGCCCGATCCTGGTACCCATGTTGATGGCGGTGGGGATCTCCCCCGAGCTGACCCAGGCGGCCTATCGGGTAGGGGATTCTGCTTCCAATATCATCACCCCGCTGATGGTATTCTTCCCGCTGGTGGTGGTCTATTGCCAGCAGTATGTGAAGAGCACCGGGATCGGTACTCTGGTCTCCATGATGCTGCCGTACTCGCTTGCCTTCTTGGTGAGCTGGACGATTTTCCTGCTGCTCTACTGGGCGCTCGGCTTCCCGCTCGGGTTGCAAGCCCCTTACGTCTATCCGGCCCCTTAAGCTGGGTGTGCGAGGGAGCCTTGGGCTCCCTCGTTTTTTTCGCTATGGTGTTACCTCATTTTGGAGGTGCCATGAATCAGACCATCGATCTTATCCTTTCCCATCGCTCCATTCGTCAGTTCACTGCCGAGCCGATCGCCCCGCAGCAGCTGGATGCCATTCTCGCCGCCGCCCAGTCCGCCTCAACCTCGAGCTTTTTGCAGGTGACCAGTATTGTGCGAGTCTGCGAGCCCGAGGCGCGTCAGCAGTTGGCCATGCTGGCGGGCAATCAACCCTATGTGGTGCAGGCGGCCGAGTTTCTGGTGTTCTGCGCCGATTACCACCGCCACACCCAGATCGTGCCCGAGGCCCAGACCGGCTATGCGGAGCAGTTGCTGATCGGAGCCATCGACGGCGCTCTGATGGCGCAAAACGCCTTGCTGGCGGCGCAGTCGCTGGGGCTGGGCGGGGTCTATATCGGCGGCATTCGCAACCATCCGGCCGAGGTGAGCGAACTGCTCGGCCTGCCCATCAGGTGATCCCGCTGTTTGGCCTCTGCCTTGGTCATCCTGCCCAGCAGCCGGAACAGAAACCCCGTCTGCCCAGGGGATTGGTGGTGCATCAGGAGCGCTACCAGCACGAGCTGGATCGCGACCTGCTGGCCCGGTACGATCAGCAGATCGCGGACTACTATCAGGCCCGTAGCAGCAACAACAAACAGCAGACCTGGAGCGGCCAGATCCGCGCCATTCTGGGCAAGGAGTCCCGCCCTTTTATGCTGGGATTCCTGCAATCGCGGGGCTTTAACCTCAAGTAATGGCGCTGATGGGCGATACTATGGGGAGGTGACCGTCATGGTCATCATCCCCTGATCCTGCAATCTCTCCCTGAGACCGGGGGCACAGCTTGGTGACAAATCGTGGGCAAGGGGGGATCTGCAGGCTACCTTAAGTGGGTAAGCTGTTGTAGGATCACGCAATTGGATAGGAACAGGGGTTTGGACATCCTATGATTTTAACTTTGGTATTGCTGTCTATCGGCGCACTCCTGTTTTTGGTTATCGCCTATAACGTGGTGCAGCAATATAAGCAGAAGGCTGAGGCGGACAAGCGTCACGCCGTTGCCAGACACAAGACGGTGGCTGACGAGACCGAAGAGGTGTTGCTGAACGTCAATCTTGTGCCTTTCTCCAAGAACATGGTGTTGCTGTTGCAGCACCGGATCCTCGATGCCTATCGCGCCATCGCCCAGGTGATGCCGAACAATCAGATCAAGCAGCGCATCGTCGATGTGCAGACCCAGATCAAGAATGTGCAGGAGAACTACAGTGTTCAGGATGAGGGTCAGTTCAAGACCCCGGAGTCCGATCGTCAGGCGATCCAGATGCTGCAGTTGGTCAAGAAGATGCGGGCCGTGCTGCGGGTAGAGCACAACAAGGGCAAGATTGACCCTCAGGGGTTTGCCCAAGAAGAGCGCCGCCTTGAGCTGATGCAGCTCAAGATCAACATCTCCAATCTGGTCAAGCGGGCGATGGATGCCCGCATTCAGGGCCAATATGGTACTTGCCGCCAGCTCTATACCAAGGGACTCTCTGCCATGGCGAGCGTGGGCGACAAGGATCCCTATCTGCTGGCCCGTGAAGAAGATATGCGTCAGGGGCTCAAGGAGCTTGAAGAGCTGCAGCAGCAAAATAGCGCCCAGGATCTGCAAAACATCAAGGACAAGGAAGCCGACGAGCTCGATGTCCTGTTTCAACCCAAGAAGAAATGGTAAGCATGTCCCACCCACTCGATTCCACACTGGGGCCAATGGCCCCATTTGTTTCTCAGCTGTTGGCAGAACTGGCCGCCACTGGCGTCACAATTTCCCGGCCAACGGTCGATCACCTCTGTTATCGGGCGGCTACCCTGCAGGAGTACCGCGCGCTATGTGCTGTGCTGGCTGAGGCGGGCTCCTTGCTGGTGGAGGGTATGATTGGCGGGCGCCCCATCGCCACTTATCAGTTGCATCAGCCTCTGTTGGCTGGTGAGGTACAGGTACCCTGTATCGAGCTGGCTGCACCGAAACCGGGTCGCGTCCATCAGGCGGGGCTGGAACATATCGAGCTGGTGGTTACTTCACTGCAAGATCTGGTAGCGCGCTATCCCGAGCTGCCATTCAAAACCGGCAACATGCAGGATACCCGCAACCCCGATATTGGCCTGATGTTGCCTTCCGGCCAGATCAAGTTTCACCTGCGCCCGCTGGCTGAGGTGATCGCCGAAGAGGTGGCGACCGACGCTGTGGTCGCGGTGGCTGCGGATTATTTCGATCAGGAGTGATCCTGCGCTCAATGCGGTGCTAGCCTGACAGGCTCTTGAATAACGCAGCAAAAGGGGTCACCGGTGTGACCCCTTTTGTTATCTGGCGGTGCTTGGTTGCGAGAGCGCTATCTGCTCGTGGGTGACCCTGTTTGCGCTGAGCCTGTTACCGGTGTCGGTGGGGCTGCTGGGCGGGCAGTGGCGATTGGCTTCGCTGCTTGAGACGGCCGAGCCAGAGGCTCAAGCCTGCCGTCAGGATGAGGACCAGTTCAATTCCCATGACCAGACCGCCCAGCTCGCCTTGCTCCCAGAAGGGGTGCAGGTAAAGTCCCCCCAGACTCGCTCCCAGATAGTAGGCCACCAGATAGAGGGAGGAGGCGAGGGCGCGGTTGTGTTCGACATGATGACCGACCCAGGCGCTGGCGCAGGCGTGTGCCAGGAAAAAGCCGAAGCTGGAGATCAGCAAGCCACTCAGGATCCCGAGCAGACTGCCCTGCAGCAGCCACAGACTCCCGAGGGCCATCAGCGCGATCCCGACCAGCAGCATGCGTTGTGCCCCCCAGCGATTGGCAAAGCGACCGCTCAGAGAGGAGGCCACCGTCCCCGAGAGATAGGTGAGAAACAGCATGCCGAGCCACTGGGTGGGCAGGGAGAAGGGGGGCTTGGCCAGCAGGAAAGTGAGGTAGCTGAACTGGTTCAAAAACACCATAAAGTTGAGTCCCCCGATAAGGTAAGCCCCTACCAGCAAGGGATTGGTCAGGTGTTGCTGCAAGGCGCGAGCAAATTGGCCGCGAACGGGGGCGCTCGCCACAAAGCGGGTCTGATGGGGCAGCAGCCAGAAGACCAGCGGCAGCAGTGACAGGCTGATCACACCAATCCCCAGAAAGGTATGCTGCCAGTCGCCAAACCAGCCCGCCAACAGACCGCCGACCACCCGACCGGCAATGCCACCGAGGGAGTTGGCGGCAATATAGACCCCCACCGCCGAGAGCAGCGCCCGTTTGCTGAACTCTTCCCCCATATAGGCAATCGCGGTCGCGGGCAGCCCTGCCAGCAGCGCGCCCTGCAGGATGCGTAGCAGCAGCAGGGTGCCAAACTGCTCAACCAGCGGGATTAACAGTGAGAGCAGGATCGCCAGGGTGAGGGTACCCAGCATGACTTGCCGACGGCCATGGCGATCCGCCAGTCTGGCGCAGATCAGCAGGGAGGCGGCGAGGCCTGCAGTGCATCCTGCCAGGGTCCAGCTGGCCGAGAGGGAGTTGACCGAGAAGACCTCGGCGATCAGGGGTAACAGGGGATGGGTCTGGTAGAGGTTCAGAAACACCAGAAAAGAGCCCAGGCTGAGGGCCAGGGTTGCACGTATCCACTCGCGACTTCCAACTTCAATCATTGCGTATTGTCCTGACTACTTTTGGTCAGGGTAGAGTCCTTGCGGTTATAAATATAATATATTTAAGTTATCCATCTCATAAGATGAATTGATACATGGATCTGAAACAGCTCACCTATCTGCTGGCGGTCAGGGATGCCGGCTCATTTACCAAGGCAGCCAACAGTCTGCATGTGGCACAGCCGGCCATCAGCATGGCCATCGCCAAGCTGGAGCAGCAGCTCGAATTGCGGCTGTTTGATCGACAGGACCGGGCGGTACGGCTCACCCCGGAGGGAGAGGTGCTCTGTCGCCATGCCGAGCGCTTGTTGCTGCAGATGCATCAGGCCGAGGCCGAGATGGCCGAGCTCAAGGGGTTGGAGCGGGGGGAGGTGCGGATCGGGATCCCCTACATGATGGGCTCCTACTATTTCCCCCCTCGTCTGATGGCCTTCAAGCATCGCTATCCCGGCCTCAAGATCCGGGTCGAAGAGGCCGGTACCCGCGAGCTGCTCAGCCGGATGGTGGATGGCTCCCTCGATCTGGCCATTCTCATCACCAGTGATCTCCCCCCGCCATCGAGGGAGCGCATCTGCTGAGCGAAGAGATGTTGATGGTGGTGGGGGACGATCACCCCTTGCGTGGCGCATCAGCCGTCACCCTCTCGCAGTTCTTTGCTCAGGAGTTGGCGCTGTTTCGCCGTGGCTTTTATCACCGGGAGCATATGGAGGCGCTGGCCCAGAGCCTGGGCGTTGAACCCGATATCGCCTTCGAGAGCAATCTTATCCCTCTGCTCAAAGCGGTGGTGCGGCAAGGCTTTGCGGTGACCACCTTCTTGCGGATGGTGCTGGAAGAGGAGCCGGATCTGAGTGGCGTGCCCTTCGCCCCGCCTATCTATCTCGATCTCTGCGTGGCGTGGCGGCGTGGCGATCCACTCTCCATGGCCAACCGTGCCTTGCGTGATTTCCTACTCAAGGAGCGCCCGGCCTGATGGCGGCGGGCCATTGCTGAAAGTTTGTTACTATTAACGGTGAGTTCGCTTGAGGGCTACACCATGAAATTGCAGCAATTGCGCTATATCGTCGAGGTGGCGAACCACAGGCTGAATCTGTCGGCCACCGCCGAGAGCCTCTTTACCTCCCAGCCCGGGATCAGCAAACAGGTGCGGATGCTGGAGGATGAGCTGGGGATCCAGATCTTCGAGCGCAGCGGCAAACACTTGACCCAAATCACTCCCATCGGTCGGGATGTGATCAAAGTGGCCGCGGAGGTGCTGGACAAGGTCGCCACGATCAAGGTAATGGCCAGGCAGCATGTGCATCCGGAGCAGGGAACCCTCACCATTGCCGCTACTCATCTGCAAGCCCGTTATATTCTGCCCGCCATCCTCAAGGGTTTTATGGCCCGCTTTCCCAAAGTTGCCGTAACTGTGATGCAGGGGAGTGCGGCGCAGTGCCGCGTAGCCGTGCATGATGGCGCCGCCGATCTGCTGCTGGCGGATGAACCGGAGGAGGGGAGCGATCTGCTCATGCTCTCCTCTTTTCAGTGGCAACGGGGCTTGGTGCTGCCCAAGGATCATCCGTTGGCCAAAGCAAACTCGCTGACCCCGGCCGAACTGGTGGGGTTTGCGCTGGTGACCGATGGAAGGGCGCTCTCTGCTGCACATGGCACTGATTGCGCTCATGCCGAGAGCCGGATCGCCTGCTGTGCGAGCGACAGCGATGTGCTCAAGACCTATGTCAGACAAGGGATGGGCATCGGGGTGATGGCAACTTTTGCCTGGGAGCCCCAGCGCGATGGCGATCTGGTGCTCAAAACGGCGCCCTGGCTACCAGGCGGTGTGGCCGCTATCGGGTTGCGCAGAGGGGCGTTTTTATGCGGCTATCTGTATGACCTGATTGAACGTCTCGCGCCGCAATTGACCCGCGAGCGGGTCGAACAATACTGTGCTGCCCGCACTGGCGAAGAGCTTGAAGCTCTGCTGGCCAATCTGACCGTGCCACTTAGATAGCTTGGGTTGATGTGTGGTCGTCCCAAGAAAAACGCCTCCGTTCGGGAGGCGTTTGACTATCTGGCATTCGTCAATGCAGGCTCATTTTTTGAGCATGTGATCCAGCTTGTTGGCCTTGGTCGACAGATAGAACTCGTTGTGGGGATTGCGCCCTTCCTGTAACGGTACCCGTTCGGCCACCGGAATACCGAAGGATTCCATCGCTTTCATCTTGCGCGGGTTGTTGGTCATCAGTTTGAGAGACTTGACCTCAAGCT
This sequence comes from Aeromonas sp. 6P, assembly GCF_051919525.1. Taxonomy (NCBI): domain Bacteria; kingdom Pseudomonadati; phylum Pseudomonadota; class Gammaproteobacteria; order Aeromonadales; family Aeromonadaceae; genus Aeromonas; species Aeromonas sp. 6P. Next base: position 1,931,544 of record NZ_JBQBEO010000002.1, read on the forward strand.
GCTTGAGCATATCGGCGCAGATGGTGTAGTCGCGCATATCGGCGGCGAAACCAAGGGCTACGTTGGCCTCCACGGTATCGGCCCCCTGATCCTGCAGGTGATAGGCGCGGATCTTGTTGAGCAAGCCGATGCCACGGCCCTCTTGACGCACATACAGCAACACGCCACGACCGGCTTTGGCGATATTCTCCATGGCCGCCTGCAACTGGAAACCGCAGTCACAACGCAGGCTGAACAGGGCGTCGCCGGTCAGGCACTCTGAGTGGATCCGGCCCAGCACGGGCTCTTCACCGGTAATGTCGCCCATCACCAGTGCGGCGTGATCTTTGCCTGTGCCGGTTTCCTGAAAACCTACCAGCGTGAAGGTGCCCCAGGGGGTTGGCAATTTTGATTTGGCCACGAGGGTAACGCTGCTCATAGGTTGCTCCTTACTACTAACGGCTCAAAAAAGGGGGCCAGTTTAGCGCGCCTTGTCAGGAACGACCATAAGAACAAGTCCCTGCATTGCTTAATGAAATCTCCAAATGAGATACAAGCACAGCTGTCCGTCGGGGTTTTGGCCCTTTGTGCGGATTGATGACTGCCAGGCTCACCACATTCGGGTATAATCGGCGCCCATTAACCCACCCCTTCGGGATGGGAGCAACACAGTGCAGGAGAGAAGTTATGCCTCAGATGGCCCCCGTAATGACAATTGATGGCCCCAGTGGTGCAGGTAAAGGCACCTTGTGTCAGCTGCTTGCTGAGAAGCTGGGTTGGCACTTGCTGGACTCGGGCGCCATCTATCGGGTGTTGTCCCTGGCCGCCCTGCATCACGATGTAGAGCTGGACAGTGAAGCCTCACTGGTGCCGCTGGCCGCCAATCTGGATGTGCAATTTCAGGTTGAGGGCGATCTGGTCAAGGTGATCCTGGAAGGGGAAGATGTCTCCCGCACCATTCGCACCGAAGAAGTGGGTAATGCTGCCAGTAAAATCGCCGCCTTCCCCCGGGTGCGCGAAGCCTTGCTGCGCCGTCAGCGGGCATTTCGTCAGGCCCCGGGTCTGATTGCCGATGGTCGTGACATGGGTACAGTTGTTTTCCCCGAGGCCGAGGTAAAGATTTTCCTCGACGCCAGTGCCGAAGAACGGGCCCAGCGTCGCTATAAGCAGTTGCAAGATAAGGGCTTTGATGTTAACTTTGAGCGTCTTTTAACCGAGATTCGGGAACGTGACGATCGCGACAGAAATCGCGCCGTTGCCCCCCTGAAACCGGCAGAAGATGCTCTGGTGGTAGACTCTACCGCCATGACCATAGATGAAGTGCTGGCAACAGTACTCGCCTATGCAGAGCAACAACTTGGTGATGCCAGCGCAAGCTGACATCCGGTCGTCTGCACCAAGGATGGCGCAGATTATTTAAAACAGCCCCGCTTGTGCCGGATTGCAAGTGGATGTTTCATTTGTGACATAAACAATGATCGAATCTTTTGCTCAACTCTTTGAAGAGTCCCTGAACGCCGTTGAAACCCGTCAAGGTTCCATCGTCAAGGGTACTGTCGTTGCTATCGAGAACGGTTTCGTACTGGTTGACGCCGGTCTGAAATCCGAGTCCGCTATCCCGGCTGAAGAATTCAAGAACGCCATGGGCGAGCTGGAAATCAACGTCGGCGACACCGTTGACGTGGCTCTGGACTCTATCGAAGATGGTTTCGGCGAAACCAAGCTGTCCCGCGAAAAAGCCAAGCGCCACGAAGCCTGGCTGCAGCTTGAGAAGGCTTACGAAGAGCAAGCTACCGTTATCGGTATCATCAACGGCAAGGTCAAGGGTGGTTTCACCGTTGAACTGAACGGCATCCGTGCCTTCCTGCCGGGTTCTCTGGTTGACGTGCGTCCGATCCGTGACACCGCTCACCTGGAAAACAAAGAACTCGAGTTCAAAGTCATCAAGCTGGACCAGAAGCGCAACAACGTTGTTGTTTCCCGTCGTGCCGTGATCGAGACCGAGAACACCTCCGAGCGCGAAAGCCTGCTGGCTAACCTGCAAGAAGGTCAAGAAGTTAAGGGTATCGTCAAGAACCTGACCGACTACGGTGCATTCGTAGATCTGGGCGGTGTTGACGGCCTGCTGCACATCACCGACATGGCGTGGAAGCGCGTTAAGCATCCTTCCGAAATCGTCAACGTTGGCGACGAGATCGCTGTCAAGGTTCTGAAGTTCGACCGCGAGCGTACCCGTGTATCCCTGGGTCTGAAGCAGCTGGGCGAAGATCCCTGGGTTGCTATCGCCAAGCGTTACCCGGAGACCACCCGTCTGTCTGGCCGCGTGACCAACCTGACCGACTACGGCTGCTTCGTTGAAATCGAAGAAGGCGTTGAAGGCCTGGTACACGTATCCGAGATGGATTGGACCAACAAGAACATCCACCCGTCCAAAGTTGTTAACGTTGGCGACGTGGTTGACGTGATGGTTCTGGACATCGACGAAGAGCGTCGTCGTATCTCCCTGGGTCTGAAGCAGTGCAAATCCAACCCGTGGCAGCTGTTTGCCGAAACTCACGCCAAAGGCGACCGTGTTTCCGGCAAGATCAAGTCCATCACTGACTTCGGTATCTTCATCGGTCTGGATGGCGGCATCGACGGCCTGGTTCACCTGTCTGACATCTCCTGGAACAACCAGGGCGAAGAAGCAGTTCGTGAATTCAAGAAAGGCGACGAGATCGAAGCCGTTGTTCTGCAAGTGGATCCGGAGCGTGAGCGCATCTCCCTGGGTGTCAAGCAGATCGAAGAAGACCCGTTCAACAAGTACCTGGCTGACAACAAGAAAGGTGCTATCGTGAAGGGTAAGGTTACCGAGGTTGATGCCAAAGGTGCCGTTATCGAACTGGCTGATGGCGTAGAAGGCTACCTGCGTGCCTCCGACGCTGCTCGTGACCGTGTAGAAGACGCCACTCTGGTGCTGTCTGTTGGTGACGAAGTTGAAGCTAAATTCATGGGCGTTGATCGTAAGAACCGCACCGTAAGCCTGTCTGTCCGTGCTAAGGACGAGGCTGATGAGCGTGTTGCTATCGATAACCTGAACCAGCAAGAAGAAGTTGTGTTCAGCAATGCTATGATGGAAGCGTTCAAAGCCGCCAAGGGTGAGTAATCCTTGATGCAAGAAAAGGGCGGCATTGCGCCGCCCTTTTTTATCCTGGCAAAATGAATATTGCATGTGATCGGGGAAGGAGATTTAACGTTATGACCAAATCAGATCTCATCGAACAACTGGCAGCCAGCCGCATGCATATGCCGGCCAAGGATGTCGAAGCCGCCATCAAGGAGATCCTTGAGCAGATGGCGTCGACCTTGCAAAACGGCGACCGGATTGAAATCCGCGGATTTGGCAGTTTTTCACTGCACTATCGTGCGCCCCGTGTGGGCCGCAACCCCAAGACTGGGGACAAGGTTGAACTGACCGGGAAATATGTCCCGCACTTCAAACCTGGCAAAGAGTTGCGCGAGCGCGTCAACATCATTGAATAATGCAGAAATGGGCATACCTCGGGTATGCCTTTTTTCTTTTTGGCACCGATTCCTGTGCCAATCGTCTTGTTTCTTAAACTCTTTTCCCATTCACTCTAGAGTCTGCCTGCGATTTTAAGGATAATCAGCCTCTCATTAGATACTGACAGGGAGCTCTTATGAAGCGTATTTTGGCCCTCATTCCGCTGGTGCTGGTGTTTGTTCTGACCCTGGCGCTGGGCTCACAAAATGGCCAGCTGGTTCAGTTCAATTACTTGATCGCTCAGGGTGAGTTTTCGCTTGCCATGCTGTTGGGCTTCTTCTTCGCTGGCGGTTTTTTGCTGGGCTGGCTGGTATTCGGCCTGCTGTTCCTGCGCCTGAAAATGCAAAACCGCACCCTCAACCGCACCATGCGTCGTCAATCCCGCGAGTTGGAGCTGGCCCGGTCACCGGGTAAGGAATAATGTTCCTCAATGCTTGAACTGCTTTTCCTGCTGTTGCCCATCGCCGCCGGTTATGGTTGGTACATGGGTCGCAGGAGTGTTCGCCAGGACACCCAAAAACAGAGTAACCAGTTTTCCCGCCAGTATGTGGCGGGCCTCAACTATTTGCTGTCCGATGAATCCGACAAGGCGGTGGATCTCTTTATCCAGCTGCTTGAGGTGGACAGTGAAACCATCGAAACACACCTCTCCCTCGGCAACCTGTTTCGCCAGCGTGGGGAGGTCGATCGTGCCATCAAGATCCACCAGAACCTGGTAACCCGCCAACTGACCCGGGAACAGCGCCAGCTGGCGTTGCAGGAGCTGGCGCGCGACTTTCTTGCTGCTGGTCTGCTCGATCGGGCGGAAGCGCTCTGGAACGAGCTGTGTGACGACAGCGACTATGAAGAGACGGCGCTGGCACAGTTGTTGATTATCCATCAGCAACTGCGGGATTGGGACAAGGCCATCGATGTGGCGGTTCGTCTGCAAAAATTCCAGGGCAAGAAGCTGGCCGACCCCATCTCCCATTTCTATTGCGAACAGGCCGAAATCGCGCTGCGTGAGGGCAATAAAGGGGAGGGGCTGGCCAAGCTCAAACGGGCGCTCAGTATCAATCCGGCATGTGCCCGGGCCAGTTTGCGCCTCGCTGAGCTCGCCATGGCAGATGGAGAGTATGAGCAGGCCAGCAAGGAGCTGCTGCGGGTGTTCGAGCAGGATATCGACTTTGCCTCCGAGGCAATGCCCAAATTGCTCGAGTGCTATCAGCAGTTGGGCCGCACGCCTGCGTTGATCCCGCTGCTTGAGAAGGCAGTGGAAGATCACGCCGGTGTCAGCGTGACCTTGGCCCTTGCCAAGCTGGTTGAAGAGCGTGATGGCCTGAGCCAGGCCCGTTCGCTGGTGTTGCGTCAGCTGCGTCGTCATCCGTCGATGAAAGGTTTTTACCAGCTGGTCGGCTTTCAGTTGGCCAGTGCGGAAGAGGGGCCTGCCAAGGAGAGCCTCGAACTGCTGCAACAGCTGGTCGGCGAGCAGATCAAAATCAAGTCAACCCACAAGTGTCGGCAGTGTGGCTTTGCCACTCACTCGCTGTTCTGGCAGTGCCCGTCTTGTCGCCAGTGGGGTTCCATCAAGCCGATCCGTGGTCTGGACGGTGAATAACAAGCAATAGGATGTGAGATGCAAGATCCCAAAGTACTGGTAGCGCTGGATTATCAGCATGAGGCAGATGCCTTAGCGTTCGTTGAACGTATCTCTCCGGCCCAGTGCCGTCTCAAGGTAGGCAAGGAGATGTTTACCCTGTTTGGCCCGCAGTTTGTACGCCAGCTGGTGGCCAAGGGATTCGATGTCTTTCTGGATCTGAAGTTTCACGATATTCCCAATACCGTTGCCAAAGCCGTGGCAGCCAGTGCCGAGCTCGGTGTCTGGATGGTCAACGTGCATGCCAGTGGTGGTGAGCGGATGATGCGTGCCGCCAAAGAGGCGCTGCTGCCTTATGGCGACAAGGCCCCCCTGCTTATCGGCGTGACCGTGCTGACCAGCATGGAGCAGTCCGACATGATCCCTCTTGGTCTGGATGTAAGCCCCGCCGAGCAGGTGATCCGGCTGGCTACCTTGACCAAAACATCCGGTCTGGATGGGGTGGTCTGCTCTGCCAACGAGGCCCATGAGTTGAAAGCCTTGCTGGGCGAAGATTTCAAGCTGGTGACCCCGGGTATTCGCCCGACCGGTTCAGCGGCCGGGGATCAGCGCCGGGTGATGACACCGAAAGCGGCGGTCGAGGCGGGGTCCGATTATCTGGTTATCGGTCGCCCCATTACGCAGGCTGCCGATCCGGCCGTCATGCTGGCCAGCATCAATGCCGAGCTGGCTGGTGCGTAACAGGCTCACTCAGTGATACGCGGTGCAGGCCGAGCAACAGGCCTGCACCGGCCCCGATAAGATGAGAGCCGATGTGTACCCTGGCATTGATCAGGGTGGATATCGGGCTCTCTCCTGCGTTGTAGAAGTCCATCGCCAGCTTGAGCCCCATCCCTGCCAACAGTAGCCAGCCCGATGTGCGGCGTCCGTGGCGAATATCCTGCATTGCCCCCCAGACAAACAGGCCATGCAGCGAGCCAGATAGCCCCATGTACCACTGGGTCTGCGGGCACCACCACCAGATCCCCAAGCCCACTGCCAACCAGAGCAGCAACATCAGCAGCGGCAGGCGAGCCCCACCCAGATAGTCGCGAAATAGGCTATAGAGGATGGCGAGGCCGCCCAGATTGAGCAGCAGGTGCCACAGATTGGTATGAGCCAGATTGCCTGTTATGATCCGCCACCCTTCGCCCCCGGCGATCAAGGGCCGATCGAAGGAGAGCTGAAGATTGGGAACGGTAAAGAAGAGTAGCAAGCTGGTGAGAGAGAGCGTGATAACCCAGAGCAATCCAGATTTGTCTGACAACATGAAACAGTCCAACGACAAGAACAGTCGATACTGTACACGTTGCACCCGAGCCCTCAAAGCCTGCTTGTGCGATTATATTGTGCCGGTTGACAATCACACGCCCCTCTACATCTTGCAGCACCCCAACGAGGTGGCACATCCCAAGGGGACTGCGGCGCTGCTGGCGGCCTCTTTGCAACAGTGCGAGATCCATGTGGGGGAGGACTTTTCCCGCGATGAGTGGCTCAATGGGTTGCTTGCAGATCCTTCCCGTCGCTGCTATCTACTCTGGCCGGATGAGGATGCCATTTCGCTGACCGATCTTCGCCAACAGTGGGAGAGTGAATCCTCTGGCTCCGCATCCGTCGCCTTTATCTTGCTTGACGGCACCTGGCGCAAAGCCTATCGCATGTTGCAGAGCAACCCGGCACTGGCCCGCTTGCCCCGCATCGGCATTGGTGCCATTGCCGGTCAATATGCTATTCGAAAGAAACCCTTTCCCGATGCCCTCTCTACCATAGAGGCGGGCTATCACCTCTTGTCCCGGTGGGAGGGGAGGCCGGAGCGCTATGCGCCCTTGCTGACCCTGTTCAATCGGTTGAATACCCAGTGGCAGGACTTTGCCGAAGGCCGCCGCGCGTGACAATTCAAGGAGTTATCAAGATGAAAAAAGCAGTCGTGGTTTTCAGCGGCGGTCAGGACAGCACTACTTGTCTGGTGCAGGCATTGGCGCAGTACGATGAAGTGCACGCCATCACCTTCGACTATGGCCAGCGCCATCGGGAAGAGATCGACACTGCGCGCCGCCTGGGCAGTGCACTGGGGATCGCCGCCCACAAGGTGATGGATGTGACGCTGCTCAATGAGCTGGCGGTCTCTGCCCTGACCCGTGATGACATTCCGGTCAGCTGCGAGCTGCAGGATAACGGGCTGCCCAACACCTTCGTGCCGGGCCGCAATATCCTGTTCCTGACGCTGGCCTCCATCTATGCCTATCAGGTGGGCGCCGAAGCGGTGATCACCGGTGTCTGCGAGACTGACTTCTCCGGCTATCCCGATTGCCGTGACGAGTTCGTCAAGGCCCTCAATCAGGCGGTGTCGCTGGGGCTGGATCGCGGCATCCGTTTTGAAACTCCCTTGATGTGGCTCGACAAGGCCGAAACCTGGGCACTGGCGGATCACTATGGTCACCTCGACACGGTGCGCCAGCAGACCCTGACCTGCTACAACGGCATTGCCGGTGACGGTTGCGGCACGTGTCCTGCGTGTGAACTGCGCCGTCGCGGCCTGAACAACTATCTGGCCGACAAGGCGGGCATCATGGCCAGACTGTTTGAGAAAACCGGGCTGGGTGAGAAAAGCGCAGAGTGAGCCTGCGTCTTGCCGTGGCTTGGGGTATAATCCGCGACTTTTGCAACAAGCCGTGATCGAGATGTACTACCCAATCAACGAGATTTTCCAGACCATCCAGGGGGAGGGCATCTTTACCGGCCTGCCCGCCATCTTTGTTCGCCTGCAGGGTTGCCCGGTGGGCTGCCCCTGGTGCGATACCCGTCATACCTGGGTTGTTGATCCGGCTCGTGAAGTGGGTAAGGCGGCGGTACTGGATCGTTCCAACGAATCCGATTGCTGGAGCCAACTCAGCACAGCGCAGATTATCAAGAGCTTTGGCGATCTGGGTTATCAGGCGCGCCATGTGGTGATCACCGGTGGCGAGCCCTGCCTCTACGATCTGCACGAACTCTCGTCAGCATTACTGGCGGCGGGTTATCAGGTGCAAATTGAAACCAGTGGCACCAGCGAGATCAAGACTCATGAGCAGACCTGGGTAACAGTCTCCCCCAAGATCGGTATGAAAGGGGGGCTGCCTGTGCTGGTCTCGGCGCTGGAGCGGGCCAACGAGATCAAGCATCCGGTGGCCACCGAGCACCATATTGAAGAGCTGGATGTGCTGCTGGCGACCGCAACTCTGCGCCCGGACGTGGTCATTGCCTTGCAGCCGATCAGCCAGAAACCACGGGCCACCCAATTGGCGATGGATACCTGTATCGCGCGTAACTGGCGACTCTCAATCCAGACTCATAAATATCTGGATATTGATTAATATGGATTGGCTATCCGACGAACAGGTACTGCTGACTCTGACTAACAAGATGCCTTACGGTAAATATCAGGGGCGGCGTATCATCGATATTCCCGAGCCCTATCTGGTGTGGATGGCGCGCAGCGGTTTTCCGGCGGGTAAATTGGGCCAGACGCTGGCGTTGGCTTACGAAATCAAACTCAATGGACTCGAGTCCATGATTATTCCCATTATTAACAGGATGTCGGTATGAGAATATATACGAGGCAGGGCGACAAGGGCATGACCCGGCTGGCCGATGGTATCCCATTGCCCAAGGATCATTTGCGGGTCGAGACCTACGGTTATATCGATGAGCTCAACTCCCATATTGGCTTGCTGATTTGTGACGTGCCATCGCAAGAGGTCGGCTTATTGGCTGATTTACAGCTGTTGCAACAGGAGTTGTTTGATCTGGGGGGCGAGTTGGCATTCTCCAGCGACGCCCAGAATGAATCAATTTGGCAAGTTAATGCTGCCTGGACCACTCGCCTTGAACAGCAGATAGATCGTTATAGCGAGCCATTGCCACCGCTGCGCCAATTTATATTGCCGGGTGGTTCCCGTGCCGCGGCGCAAGCGCATGTGGTGCGTACTCTGGTGCGTCATTGCGAGCGCTTGCTGCTGACCTTGAGCCGGGAAGAGCGGGTCAATCCCGAGGTGCTGCCCTATCTGAACCGGATGAGTGACTGGTTCTTTACCGTTGCCCGCTATCTCATCTGCGTGGCAGGGGATCGTGAAGTGCTGTGGGTCAAGGCAGCAGATCGTCCGCAATCGGCTATCTGATATTTCACGTTTAAGCGGCAATAAAAAACCTCGCCTTGGCGAGGTTTTTTATTAGCAACGCAAGCGCTGTCAGATAGCAAAATCTTCCAGTGATTTGCCTGCTGCCACTGCGCTGGCAATGACTGAAGGCATACGGCCCTGGCCGGTCCAGGTTTTCTCTACGCCATTATCCTGATAGCGATATTTGGCAGGACGTGGCGCCCGCTTGGCTTTTTCTGATTTGCCGGGGTTGGTAGCGACAGCGCTTACCAATTCTGCCGGGTCAATACCGGCGGCTTTCAGCATTTCGCTATATTCGTTAATTTTCCGCAGATGCTCTTCACGGGCCTGACGCTCGGCAGCTTCATCCTGCTGACGTTCAGCAACGATAGTAGAGAGTTTTTCCAGTGCCTCTTCCAGTTGTTCCAGAGAAAGCTCGCGGCAGGTCGCACGCAGACTGCGGATATTAAGCAGTACCTTTAAAAATTCATTCATATGAGTTACCACGTCGAGTCAGAGAAAAATATTATGTTCCAGCTGATTCTTGCTTGGTGATTTAAATAAGTCAAGCCGGGTTAAATATAATATCCGTGGGGAACATCAATATAGATATTTAATATGGCCAGCAATAGGCTTGGTGATTGGATGCCAATGAAGCCGTAGTAGGTGAAAATAGCGTCAAAACAGGCGTTGTTGCATCATTTGACTACCATTATTCGACCTTGATATGTTTATCGTGACTATTTAATCAAAAAACTTGCTATAAGCTGCCATCTCGATAAAATGTGCGGCGAATACCTTTAAGTAGAGGCGCGCTGCCTATGAGTATTTGTGCGGAGGGTGATGCCTGTGATGCACAAGGAAAGGAGTCAGCGCCGAAGTGGCCAGGCCATCATACCGGGCTGCTGGTTCTGCATCTAATAGGTGCAGGACTGCCATAGTCATCCACTATGGAGCGCTACCTGAAGGGGCTGAGGAGTATGACCTCCCCATAGGTTTTGTTTCTTTAGATCCTCTCGGTAGATCTCCACCTGTAATCTTTAGGTGCAAAGAGATCATGGACATTAGTCATTTCGCCGACTCCGGTTGGTCCGTTCTTCCCCCCCTGTTGGCTGTCGCGCTGGCGATCCTGACCCGCCGCGTGCTGCTGTCCCTTGGTGTGGGCATCGTCACCGGCAGTTTGCTGCTCAATCAGTTTTCGCCCCTCGAATCCCTGCATTACATGTTGAATACCGTGCTCAAGATCTTCTGGGTCGATGGCGCGCTCAATCGTGACAACGTCAACATGATCCTGTTTATGCTGCTGCTGGGTGGCCTCATCAGCCTGATGAGCGTCTCCGGGGCGACCCGTGCCTTTGCCGAGTGGGCCGAGCGTCGTGCCAAGACCCGCAAGGGCGCCAAAGCCCTGACTGGCATGATGGTGTTTGCCTTCTTTATCGATGACTTCTTCCACAGCCTGTCGGTGGGGGCCATCTGCCGTCCGGTGACCGACCGCTTCCAGATCTCCCGTGCCAAACTGGCCTATCTGCTGGACTCCACCGCGGCGCCGGTCTGCGTGCTGATGCCCATCTCCTCTTGGGGGGCCTATATCATCGCTCTGGTTGGCGGCATCATGGCGGCCCACGGTCTGACTGAACAGAGCCCCATCGCGGCATTTGTCGAGATGATCCCGATGAACCTCTACGCCGTCTTCACCCTGATCATGGTGCTGGTGGTGATTGCATTCCAACTCGATATCGGCCCGATGCGTCAACACGAAGCGTGGGCGCTGGAAGGCAAGCTGTGGGATGAGTCCAAGGGCCGCCCCATCGGTCTGGATATGGAAAGCCCGGAGGAGAGCAACGGCGGCATGATCGACATGGTACTGCCGATCCTGACCCTGACCGCCGCCACCATCTATTTCATGATCGATTCCGGTGCTGCGGTGCTGAGCGAGAAAGGGCTGCCTTTCAGCGTGCTCGGCTCGTTCGAAAATACCAACGTCGGCTCTTCGCTGGTCTACGGTGCCCTGTGCAGTCTGGTGGTCTCCATCGGTCTGGCGATGCGCCTGAAGCTGGGTGCCAAGAACTGGATCAAGGCCGCTCCGCAAGGTGTCATGGCCATGCTGCCAGCCATCAACATCCTGCTGTTTGCCTGGACCATAGGTGCAGTGGTACGCGACGTGGAGACCGGCAAGTACCTGGCTTCGCTGGCTAACGGTAACCTGCCGATCGAAGTGCTACCTGCCGTGGTCTTTATCCTCTCCTGTGCCATGGCGTTTGCTACCGGTACCAGCTGGGGTACCTTCGGCATCATGCTGCCGCTGGCCGGTGACATGGCCGCCGCCAGCGACATCAGCCTGATGCTGCCGATGCTGGCGGCGGTACTGGCTGGCTCGGTGTTCGGGGATCACAGCTCACCCATCTCCAGCACCAGCATCCTCTCTGCCACCGGTGCCGGCTGCCATCACATCGATCACGTGATGACCCAGCTGCCTTATGCACTGGCCATCGCCTTCGGCGCGGCCATCGGTTACCTGGCGATGGGCTTGATGCACTCCAGCCTGGCCGGTTTCAGTATCAGCGCCCTCTGGTTCGTGCTTTTTACCGGCTATCACCTGAAAAAGGCCAAAGCGCGGCCAGTGCTGGCCACCGCGTAACATTTATAGAGCAAGGGGCCCGCGGGCCCCTTGGTTTTGTCAGGGGCTTTGGTTAGCATGCGCCCCATAAATTCAGTTTCGGAACAGTATCATGGCTTCACTGCACTACAAATTTGCCACCATGAATTCAGGCAAATCCACCCAGCTCATTCAGGCGCACTTCAACTATCTGGAGCGGGGCATGCATCCTCTGGCGATGACGCCAGCCATCGATGACCGTTTCGGGGTTGGGGTGATCAGTGCCCGGGTTGGTCTTGAACTGAAGGTGGACGTGTTCAGCGACAGCTGTGATCTGTTTGAAATGGTGAAAGAGCGCCATGCAAAGAAACATATCGATGTCTTTATCGTGGACGAGGCCCAGTTCCTGACCCGTGAGCAGGTCTACCAGCTGGCCCGCATCGTCGATGAGCAGGATATTCCGGTGATGGCCTATGGCCTCAAGACCGATTTTCGCGGCGAGCTGTTCCCCGGTTCCTACCATCTGCTCTGTCTGGCCGACAAGTTTGAAGAGCTGAAGAGTATCTGCTGGTGTGGCAACAAGGCTCACATGAACTCCCGGGTCAATGAAGCGGGGCAGGTTATGCGTGATGGCGAACAGGTGGAGATCGGTGGCAACGATCGCTATGTGTCACTCTGTCGCAAACACTATCTCGAAGGTCGGGCTTACAAATAATTCGGCTGCGATATTTGAATCGTCGAGCAGGGCGCCAATCTGGCGCCCTTTTTATTTTCCCCAACTTCTATCGCTGTGGTTCAGTCGATCTCGATATCCACCGGCGCAATGATGGGGTCGGCCACCGGCAGGCGTTGAAACAGCTGGCGAAAATGGTGCTGTACCCGGCCGATATCCACCAGTGACATGCCGGAGGCAAAACCGAACCAGACGTAGAGCCCGGTGAGATCGCGAAACATCGGCGGTAGGTAACGGGGGGCGGCAATCAGCCCCTCTAGGTAGTGCTGATAGAGCACGGGGATGTCATCCAGGGTCACCTTGCCGACAAACAGCATCGGCAGGATCTCGGGCACCCCTTCCAGCACGGCGCTGCGGATAAAGTTGACCGTCTCCACATAGCCACGCACGTAGGAGAGATCCTTGGTAAAGCAGGCGCCGCCGCCCACCATACCGCCACGAAAGACCCGCTGGGTGATCTTGTAGGCGTCGTGCTCGCTGGTGCCCTGCTGTACGAAGTGCTGAAACACCTCGATAAAATCGGCGCCGCGCTCGGCCATGTCGATGGCCATTACCCGATCGGAGATGCGCTTGGCCCGATCCGGAAAGGAGCTGAAGGTGAGCGTCTCAATCAAGACCGCCAGCCCCTCCTGGCACGCAGTGATCCGCGGCGAACCTGCGCTCAGCCAGGTGGCATAGGGCTGCTGGCGACCGTTGAGGGTGGTGCCGACATGAACCCACCCCTCGTGCACCTCCAGTACCTGCAAGTCCAGCTCGGAGAAACGGGCGTGGGAGTTGAGCTTGATGTAGTCGCCACCGGCCGCGGCGTCGGAGACGATGCCATCGCTCAGCTTCACCTGCACCGTGCCGTCACTGAAGTAGCTCGACAGCTTGCCCTGTAGTTTGGCTACCGCCGCTTCGCCTTCGAACTCCTTGGGGTAGGGGCGTACCAGATGGCGGGCGCCGGGCAGGGAGAAGATATCGCACAGCCGAGAGCCCAGCTCCTTGAGGGTCTTGCGATCCCCGCGCAGGTGATCGCTGGCGGAGCCATAAAGCAACTGGCTATAACGCTGAAAATCGGGTTGGCCGCGCTGGCGCAGCATCTCGATCACCACCATGTACTGATCGACCGTCTCTTGCAGGATCCGGCCAAGATCGTCCTGCGGCCCCAGCTTTCTGCGGATCCGGTCCCGCAGCTCCTTGAGCTCCAGATACTTGTTGCGCGGATCGAAGCCGAGGGGGAGGGCATCATAGAAGTGCCTGTCGATAGCGGGCAGCTCCCTGCCACCGCTTGCCAGAAAGCGATCCTGCAGATGGCGTGGCCATTTGATGGCATCCAGAATGCGGATGGGTTTTTGCAGGGTGAGCAGCTCATCCGAGAGTGATTTCAGATGAAGGCGATACTTTTCTTGGATAGTCATCGGGCCCCCTGTGGGGCAAGCGTCATCGTGGATTTGGCTGAGTATATGCATAGCGCTTGCCAAAAAGAAGCGAGCCGCAGGGTTATCGGGTTGGCGTGCTTTTTGTTGATAGCAAATTGGTTTAGACTGCGCCCCTTGATCCCAATCTTGTCGTGGAAATGATGAATATCCCCAGCTCCGAAATGATAATGCGTTGGTTGCAACAGGCTCGTATCGAGCACTATGTCTGCGACCAGTGTCACGGTATCCACATTGTCTCTTTGCAGTCGGTCGATGGTATTCAGGAGAGCCGGATCTTCGTGGAAGAGGAAGGCCTGCTGTTCTCCTCCGAGCTGGAAGTGCGCCCCTCCGCAATGCTGCCGCTGGTTGCCGAACTGGGCCGACTCAATATGCAGTACCCCTCCCTCAAGGTGTTCCTCGATATCATCGATGACAATCTGCCGCGGCTGGTGGTCGGCCACACCGTCTTTACCAAGGCCGGACTCAGCGTCGAGCAGTTCCTGTTGTTCGTGCAAAGCACCATCGCCGCAACCCACGAACTGGTTGCCGAATGCGAACGTTCCGGCTTCCTCAACCTGCCGGAAATCCAGGTCGCACCGGAATCTGTGCATTAAGTGTTCGAACGGTTCGCCAGGTGAAAAAAGCCGTTGACGCGGGCGGGGCTTTCCCCTAAATTACGCCCCGTTCCAGCGCAACAGCGTAGCGAACACCGTGTTGGCTGAACACGTTAAACCACAGACCAAAATTTGGTGAGGTGTCCGAGTGGCTGAAGGAGCACGCCTGGAAAGTGTGTATACGGCAACGTATCGAGGGTTCGAATCCCTCCCTCACCGCCACATTGCAAAGCCCTGATGGAAACGTCAGGGCTTTTTGCTATCCGCGTTTTTGCGAGCGCTGTGGGCAAGCCGATGGCGATGGGCGGCGGGCTCGGGTATAGTCCTGCGCCAATGGCGTTATCCTGTTTTGCTGACCCGTCGTGGCCCTGGTGGTGGCGAGGGGCAGGCCCGTGTAAGGAGTGTTATGAAGTTCAGTCCCCTGCTCGATGAGATGATGAAAGCCCTGCAGGTATTGCCGGGGGTGGGGCCCAAGTCTGCCCAGCGGATGGCCTTTACCCTGCTCGAGCGTGAGCGCAGCGGCGGTTTGCGGTTGGCCCAGTTGCTCTCTCGCGCCCTGACCGAGATTGGCCACTGCAGCCACTGTCGCACCTTTACCGAGAACGATCGCTGCGATATCTGCGTCAATCCCAAGCGGGAAGAGAATGGCCTGCTCTGCGTGGTGGAGAGCCCGGCGGACGTGGCCGCCATCGAACAGACCGGTCAGTTTTCCGGTCGCTACTTTGTGCTGATGGGCCATTTGTCGCCGCTGGACGGCATCGGCCCGGAGGAGCTGGGGCTCGATATTCTGGAGCGCCGCTTGAAAGATGAGGCGATCAGCGAACTGATCCTCGCCACCAACCCCACCATTGAAGGGGATGCCACCGCCTGGTATATCGCCGATATGGCCCGCACCGCCGGGGTAGAGGTGAGCCGCATTGCCCACGGGGTGCCGGTAGGGGGCGAGCTGGAGCTGGTGGATGGCACAACGCTCTCCCACTCCCTGATGGGGCGCCAACGCTTGAAATAGCAAGGTGCCAGCCAGTTTCCCCGCATTAATAGCGGTCGAGCTGGGTAAGAAATAGCCGTTTGAGCGGATTTAAAGGGGCGAGTGAGCGGGATTGCACACTCGCCCCTTGATATTTGATTGGCCGTCCCCATCTAGGTTGGGCATATGTTCAACCCGATGTTTCTGAGGATTGGTCCATGACCCAAAGTGTTCATGCCGAAACCCACGGCTTTCAGACTGAAGTCAAACAACTGCTGAGCCTGATGGCTCACAGCCTCTACTCCAACAAAGAAGTATTCCTGCGCGAGCTGATCTCCAACGCATCCGATGCGGCGGACAAGCTGCGCTTCAAGGCGCTTTCCGATGCCTCTTTGTTCGAAAACGACGGCCAGTTGCGTGTGCGTCTGGTGGTGGACAAAGAGAAGCGTACCCTGACCATCTCCGATAACGGGATCGGTATGACCCGCGATCAGGTGATTGAGCACCTGGGTACCATCGCCAAGTCCGGCACCGCAGAATTCTTCAAAAACCTCTCCGGCGATCAGGGACGTGACTCCCAGCTGATCGGTCAGTTCGGGGTCGGCTTCTACTCCGCCTTTATCGTGGCCGACAAGGTGACCGTGGTCTCCCGCGCCGCCGGTACTGCTCCGGAGCAGGGCGTACAGTGGGAATCTGAAGGGGAAGGCTCCTTCACCGTCGCTGACGTGACCAAAGAGGGTCGCGGTACCGACGTCATCCTGCACCTGCGTGCCGAAGAGGACGAGTTCCTCGACGACTGGCGCCTGCGCTCCGTGGTGGGCAAGTATTCCGATCACATCAGCGTGCCGGTGGAGATGTTCAAAGAGGGCACCCCGGATCGCGAAGAGGATGGTGAGACCATCGTCGGCACCCCGGGCGAGTGGGAGCAGGTCAACCGCGCCACGGCACTGTGGACCCGCAACCCGAAAGATATCAAGGACGAGGAGTATCAGGAGTTCTACAAGCACGTCGCCCACGACTTTGAAGATCCGCTGCTGTGGGGTCACAACCGGGTGGAAGGGGCGCAGGAGTACACCAGCCTGCTCTACGTACCGGCCCGCGCACCGTTCGACCTCTACAACCGCGAGCAGAAGCACGGTCTGAAGCTCTACGTACAGCGCGTCTTCATCATGGATGACGCCGAGCAGTTTATGCCGACCTACCTGCGCTTCGTCAAAGGGGTGCTGGACTCCAACGATCTGCCGCTCAACGTCAGCCGTGAAATCCTGCAGGACAACAAGGTGACCTCCTCCCTGCGCAAGGCTTGCTCCAAGCGCGTGCTGACCATGCTCTCCAAGCTGGCGAAAGACGATGCCGAGAAGTACGCCAAATTCTGGAAAGAGTTCGGCAATGTGCTGAAAGAGGGCCCGGCCGAGGATTACGCCAATCGCGAAGAGATCGCCAAGCTCCTGCGCTTTGCCAGCACCGCCGGTGAGGGCGAAGCCCAGACCGTGTCGCTGGAGGATTACGTTGGCCGCATGAAGGAAGGCCAGCAGAAGATCTACTACATCACTGCTGACTCCTATGCCGCTGCCAAGAACAGCCCGCACCTCGAGATCTTCCGCAAGAAGGGTGTCGAAGTGCTGCTGATGTGGGAGCGCGTGGACGAGTGGCTGATGAGCCATCTGACCGAGTTCGACGGCAAGCAGCTTATCTCCGTCACCCGTGGCGAATTGGATCTCGGCGATCTGGAAGACGAAGCCTCCAAGCAGGCGCAGATCGATGCCGAAAAAGCCAACGCCGGTCTGGTTGAGCGGGTCAAGAAGAGCCTGGGCGATGCAGTGAAAGAGGTGCGTGTCACCCACCGTCTGACCGACTCCCCCTCTTGCATCGTCACCGACGCCTACGGTATGAGCACCCAGATGATCAAGCTCATGCGTGCGGCCGGCCAGCCGGTACCGGAGCAGAAGTACATTCTGGAGCTCAACCCTGACCATGCGCTGGTGAAGAAACTCGACACCATTGAAGACGAGGCACTGTTCGGTGAGTGGGTCACCCTGCTGCATGAACAGGCCCAGCTGGCCGAGCAGGGCGGGCTGAACGATCCGGCGAGCTTCGTCTCCCGCATCAACCGCCTGTTGCTGCAAGCCTAAGCTGCAACGCCGGTAACAGAAAGCCCACTGCATGCAGTGGGCTTTTTTGATCTCGCCGTGTGAGCGCGGCGACAACAGCGGCAAGGGCGGCGGCCAGTGCCTCTCTATTTGCGGTATTCGTTGTTGTAGTTCTGGATGAGACGGCGAGTCACCTCATGCTGGGGATCGGCAAATACCTTGAGGGTTTTGCCGCGCTCCACCACCCGACCTTCGTGCATTACCAGCACTTCGTCGCTGATATGGCTGACGATACCCAGATCGTTGGCTACCAGCACATAACTCAGCCCCATGGTCTCCTGCATCTCCAGCAGCAGATTGATGATCTGGGAGCGTACCGAGATATCCAGGGTGGAGAGCGCCTCATCGGCCACCACTATCTTGGGGTTGAGGATCAGCGCGCGCGCCAGCGCCACCCGCTGCTGCTGACCGGAGGAGAGCATCTGCGGATAGAACAGGGCGTGATCCGGCAGCATCCCCACCATACGCAGGGTCTGCACCACCTTCTCGCGGCGCTCCTCCTCGGTCATCTCGGTGTTGAGGCGCAGTGGGGTTTCCAGGATCTGGCCGACCCGGATCTTGCGGTTCAGCGAGGTGTTGGGATCCTGAAAAATCATCCGCAGCAGTTTGCAGCGGGTCTGGTAATCGCCATGCACCATCAGCTGGCCGTCGATGGCGATGTCGCCGCTGGTGGGTTCGATCATGCCAGCCAGAATGCGGGCGAGGGTACTCTTGCCGGAGCCTGCCTCGCCGACGATGGCGAGGGTCTGGCCCACTTCGAGGTCGAACGAGAGGGGCTTGATTGCTTCCACCGCCTGACGACGGAACAGACCGGTGCGGTTCTGGTAGGTTTTGCTAAGGCCTCTGACCTGCAACAGGGATGGCTCGATCACAAGCGGGGCTCCTTCATGGGGGCATTAACGGTCATCATTTTTTCGGCTCCTCCATGTTCAGCGGGAAGTGACAGCTGAACTGATGTCCTTTCACCTTGTTCATCAGCGGGGTTTGCACGCACTGCTTCTGGGCGTAGGGGCAGCGCGGCCCCAGACGGCAACCGATGGGCAGGTGTTGCAGCGGCGGGATGACGCCGGGCAGGGTCTCGAGGCGCGACTTGTGGCGCACCAGCTTGTCAAAGTCGGGGATCGATTTGAGCAGGGCATCGGTATAGGGGTGATGCGGGGTCTCGAGGATCTGCTCCCGGGTGCCCACTTCCACCATCTGGCCGCAGTACATCACGTTGATGGTGTCGGTCAGGTTGGCGATGGCGGCGATATCGTTACTGATGATCAGGATGGTGGTATTGCCCAGCTTGTTCATCTTGTCCAGCAGTCGCAGGATCTGGGAGTGGGTGGTGGACTCCATGGCGCTGGTGGGCTCGTCGGCTACCAGCAGACGCGGCTGGTTGGCAATCGCCATGGCGATCATCACCTTCTGGCACATGCCATCCGACAGCTCGTGGGGATAGGCGCGCATCACCTTGCGGTGATCCTTGACGCCGACCCGGTGCAGCAGGGCGATGGCCTTCTTCTTGCGCCACTGGAAGCGCTGCCAGAATTGTCCCTCGAACGAATCGGTCGGGATCGCCTCTTCCAGCTGGGTGCCGATCTCCTCGGAGGGGTCGAGACAGCTGATGGGGTCCTGGAAGATCATGGCGATCTCGCGACCCATGATGCGACGGCGCTCCTTGGGAGCCATGGTCAGCAGATCCATGTCGTTGAAGCGCATCCGGTCGGCACGAACCGTCCAGTTGTCCTTCTCGATGCCGACGATCACCTTGGCGATCAGACTTTTTCCGGAGCCGGATTCACCCACCAGACCGCGGATCTCCCCCTCGGTCAGGGTCAGGCTCACCTTGTCCACCGCCTTGACCTTGCCTTGCGGGGTGTCGATCTCGATGGTGAGATTGCGTATGTCGAGCAGCGGCATCAGTCGTTCCCCTCTTTGAGTGCTTCGCGAATGCCTTCACCAACTAAATTGGTCACCAGCACGCTGAACAGGATGGCGATGCCTGGCAGGGTGACGGTCCAGGGGGCGAGATAGATAAGGTCGCTCGAATCGGCCAGCATGGTGCCCCACTCCGGTTGGGGAGATTGGGCGCCGAGGCCAAGAAACCCGACCGCCGAGATATCGAGAATGGCTGCAGACAAGGTGCGGGTGGTCTGGGCCACCAGGGTTTCGACAATGTTGGGCAAAATAGCCAGCCGCATGATCCGGAAGGGAGGCGAGCCATCGAGGCGGCTGGCGGTGATGTACTCCTTCTGCATCTCGGCATGTACTGCGTTGTAGGTGGCCCGGATAAAGGGCGGGATCAAGGCGAGAGTAATGGCTATCAGGGTATTGCCAAAACCCGGCCCCATGATGGCGACCATGATGATGGCCATCAGCAGGGAGGGGATGGAGAGCAGGGTATCGAGCAGGTGGTGCAGCACGCTCGATTTAAGCCCCTTGCTCATGCCGCCGAGGATACCGATGGCGGAGCCCACCACCATGGCGATCACCACCACGACCAGCGCATAGCCGAAGGTGAGACGCGCCCCTACCACCAGCCGGGAGAGCATGTCGCGCCCCAGATCGTCGGTGCCGAGAAAATAGTCGATGTTGCCGGTCGCCGCCCACGAGGGGGCCAGCAGCAGCTTGTCGGTGTGCTGTTCATCGATGCCGTAGGGGACGACCAGCGGCCCCACCAGCGTGATGAGCAGCAACAGCAAAAAGCACCAGAGCCCTGCCATCGCCAGCGGATTGCGGCTGTAGGAGGCCCACGTCTGCTCAAGGGGCGAGAGGATCTTGAGCTCGGGATAGATGTTCGATTTATCTTGCATAGGATACCTGGCTCCTGGTCACGCCATGAGCGCGTTCAATCTTGTTTGGCATACAACTCTTTGCGCCGTGCCGGATAGATAAGGGTGGTCAGCAACTCGGTGCTGACGCTGGTCAGGATCACGAAACTGGCCACTACCAGGGTTGCGCCGCGAATGGCGGCGTAATCCTGCAGGGCGATGCTGCTGATGAGCCAGCGGCCGATCCCGTGCCACTCGAACACCACCTCGGTGATCATGGCGGAGGTGAGTACGCTGCCTAGCTGCAGACCCAGCAGCGGCAGTACCGGCGGCAGGGCGTTCTTCAGACCATGGCGCCAGACGATCTGCGCCTTGGAAAGGCCCCGGCTCGCTGCCGCCTTGATGTAGTTCTGCTTCATCACGTCGATGAGGGAACTGCGCACATGGCGGATCACCTCGGTAGTGGGCACCACCGCCAACACCAGTGACGGAAGGATCAGGTGGCGCAGGGCATCGTGCAGCGCCGCTTGCCGCCAGGGCTCGTTGCTGAGCAGCACATCGATCACCGCGATGCCGGTAATGGGGGGGACGTCGTAGAGCAGGCTGATCTGCCCGGAGGCTGGCAACCAGCCGAGATCCAGCGAAAAGAGCATTACCACCAGCAGCGCCAGCCAGAATACCGGCACCGCATAGCCGATAAGACCGGCTGTCATGATGGAGAGATCCAGCGTCTTTCCCTGGGACAGGGCCGCCAGGGTGCCGAGGGGAATGCCCACCAGCAGCGAGATGGCGAACGCCGCCAGACAAAGGATCAGGGTCGCCGGGAAGTAGTGGCGGATCTCGTCCAGCACCGGCAGCCCGGAGACGCTGGAGAGCCCTAGGTCACCTGCGAAAATGCGGCGCAGGAAATCGGGGTAGCCGCTCCAGAAGCTGAGCTGATGGCCGATCAGCCGATAGTCCAGCAGATAGGCGACAAAGGTCAGCGCCAGCAGGGTGATGAGCAGCAGGTTGATGCGGCGCAAGGTGTATAGAAGCATGCTTACTCCCTGTGAGCCTGGTTGAAGGAGGTGCCGCCAAAGGGCATCAGCGTCAGCCCCTCGATGTCGCTGCGGCTGACTTGGGTACGCAAGGCGTGTGCCAGCGGGATCAGCGGCAGCTGTTCGTTGAGCAGTGTCTGGGCATAGTAGTAGTTACGCAGCCGGAACGAGAGCTGGGGCGTGGTGACCGCATCATCCAGCAGCTGATCGAAGGCCGGGCTACACCAGCGGCTGTAGTTGTTGCCGCGCTCCACTGCCGAGCAGCTCAGCAGCTGGCGGAAGAAGTTGTCCGGGTCGGCGTTGTCGGCAATCCAGCCGGAGAGCAGGCTGTCGTACAGCCCCTTGGTGAGGCGGCCTTCGATCACCGGCCACTCCCGTTGCACGATCTTGAGCTTGATCCCGACCTTGGCCAGATCGCTGCGGATCAGCTGAGCGGTCTTGACCGCATCCGGGTTGTAGGGGCGGGCGTCCGGTTGTACCAGCACCTGCATCTCGAACCCTTTCTCCAGCCCCGCCTCCTTGAGCAGCTGGCGCGCCCGTTTCAGGTCGGGTTTGCGCTCGGGCAGGCTGGGGTTGTACCCCCATGAGAGGGTCGGCAGCAGGCTGTTGGCGGGCAGACCGGTATCGAAATAGACCGCCTGCAGCAGGTTGTCGATATTGATGGCGCTGGCAATGGCCTGACGCACCTTGACGTTGTTGAACGGCGGCTTGCGGGTATTGAGGGCCAAAAAGGCGACGTTCATCCCCGACTGGACCGAGAGACTGAGCGCCGGATTTTGCTTGATCACCGAGAGCTGGCTGGCGGAAGGGGTGCTCATCACGTCGCACTCGCCGGTCAGCAGCTTGGCCAGCCGTTTGGCGGATTTGGGGGTAATGTCGTAGACCAGCTGTTCAATCTTGGCATCGCCGCCCCAGTAGCCAAGGTGGCGCAGATAGCGGATGAACTCGTTGTGGCGATACTCCTTGAAGCTGAACGGCCCGGTGCCGATGGGGCGGCTATCCAGCAGGGCTGGCGTGCCCGCCTGCAACATTTGCTCGGCGTATTCGGCGGAGAGGATCACCGCATAGTCGCTGGCCAGGGTGGCGAGGAAGGAGGCGTTTGGCTGGTTCAGCTCGAACACTACCGTCTGCGGCCCCTTCTTGCTCACCCGCTTGATCAGTAGATCTTGCCCCAGGCTGTAGAAGTAGGGGTAATCGCCGCCGGAGACATTGTGATAGGGGTGCTGCTCGTCCAGCTGGCGAGCATAGGTAAAGACCACGTCATCGGCATTGAAAGTGCGGGTGGGCTTGAACCAGGGGGTATGGTGAAACGTCACCCCCTTGCGCAGGGTCAGGGTATAGGTGAGGCCATCCTCGCTGACATGCCAGTTGGTGGCGAGCGCCGGCTCCAACGCCAGGGTGTTGGGGTTCACCTCCAGCAGGCGGTCGTAGAGCGGACGGGCACTGGCATCCAGTGTCACCCCGGAGTTGGAAACATGGGGATTGAAGGAGAGGGGGGATCCCTCAGCACAATAGATGAGTCCGGTTTTGGAGGCCTCGGGTTGCTTCTGGCAGCCGGTGACCAGCACCAGCATACCCAGCAGCAAGGGTGTGAGCATTCTCATTGTTGAACCATGTTCTTATAGGGGTTTTGTACGCACGTTTTGATACAAATGTGCCAGCGCGAAGGCTGGCGTGTTGCTGGAGTCGGCATCAACCGCACTCCTTCACTCTTGTTCTGCATCGTTATCGCCATCCAGCAGCTGATATTTGCGTAGCATGCCACGGAACTGGTGATAGCTTAAGGCCAGCAGTTGAGCGGCTTTGCGCTGATTATACTGGGATTGCTGCATCGCTTGCTTGAGTAAATTAATCTCGTACTCCGCCACCGCCTGCTTGAGATCGAGTGGCAGGGCGAGGGGGGATGCAGATTGTACCTCGCTTCGGGCCTCTTGCGCAGGTTGCGTGACCTGTGGTCGCCAGGGCGAATCAAACGGGTTAAGCACCAGGGTCGAGAGCGGCAGCTGGGGATTGCCCTGACGATAGATGCTGCGCTCCACCACGTTCTTCAGCTCCCGCACGTTGCCCGGCCAGTGGTAATCCAGCAGCAGCTGGGTCACCTTGCGCGAGAAACCGGCAAACAGCGGATAGCCCAGCTCCCGGGTCATGCTGTGGGCGAAGTGCTCCGCCAGCATCAGGATATCTTCCCGCCGCTCCCGCAAGGGGGAGGGTGATCACATCAAACGCGAGCCGGTCGAGCAGATCGTGGCGAAACTGCCCCTTGTCGGCCAGCGCAGGGAGATCCTCGTTGGTGGCGCAGACCAGTCGTACATCCACCTTGAGGGGCTTGGCCCCACCCACCCGCTCGAACTCGCCATACTCGATGACCCGCAGCAGCTTCTCCTGCACCCGGGCGCTGGTGGTGGCCAGCTCGTCGAGGAAGAGGGTGCCGCCATCGGCCCGCTCGAAGCGGCCCTGATGGCGCTTGGCTGCACCGGTAAACGACCCCGCTTCGTGACCGAACAGCTCGGTCTCCAGCAGGCTCTCACTCAGGGTGGCGCAGTTGATGGTGACAAAGCTTTGATCCCAGCGCGCCGAGAGATAATGTAGGCGGTGGGCGATCAGCTCCTTGCCCGTCCCCCGCTCACCGATGATCAGCACGGGTTTGCGCAGCGGGGCGAGCCGTGAGGCCTGCTCAATGATCTCGAGAAATGCGTTGGATTCCCCCAGCAGGCTTTCCGTGGCCGTGGTCATAGTGATCCCTGTCAGTTGTAAAAGCTGGTCAATCTTACCAAAAGTTGGTGATTTTAATCATCACTTGCGCGAGGCATCTTGCAATCCGGCTATTCTGCCCCATATAAATCAACAAGTTAAATTTTGTTCCAGATTGGCACACAAGTTGCTATTGTCAATGGAGAAACAACGCCATGCCAATAACAGGAGTGCAATCATGAGTATTTTTTCCCGTCTGGCCGACATCATCAATTCCAACCTGACGGCCCTGCTCGACAAGGCAGAAGATCCCCAGAAGATGGTGCGCCTGATCATCCAGGAGATGGAGGACGAGCTGGTCAAGGAACGTTCCAATCTGGCCCGCTTCCTCGCCAGCCAGAAAGAGATTGGCCGTCAGGTCGCCCGTCATCAGGAGCGGGTCGACGAGTGGCAAGCCAAGGCCGAGCTGGCCCTGACCAAGGGACGTGAAGATCTGGCCCGCGCCGCCCTTATCGAGAAGAAGAAACAGACCGAGTTGTCAGAGACCCTCTACCGCGAGCAGCAGGCGGTCGACAGCGGCATCGAGAAGCTGGGTGAAGAGATCCGTCAGCTCGAAGCCAAGCTGGAAGATGCCCGCGCCCGTCAAAAGGCGATGGCCATTCGCACCGAAGCGGCCAGCAGCCGTCTCAACGTGCAGAGCCAGGTTGCCCGTGGTGACAGTCAGGCGGTGGTGAGCAAGTTCGAGCGGATGGAGCGTCGCATCGACGAGATGGAGGCCCGCGCCGATCTGGGTCAGTCTGACAAGGCGCTGGCGCAGCAGTTTGCCGAGCTGGAAGTGGACGATCAGATAAGCCGCGAGCTGGAAGCGATGCGCCAGAAGCTGAGCCAGGGCGACAGCAAAAGCGAAGGCAAACAGGGGGAGTAACAGATGGAAGATCTGCTGGGCGTATTGATGGTTCCCATGGTGGTCTTCATGGTGGTGGTAGCCCCCATCTGGCTGGTGCTGCACTATCGTGCCAAGGGGCGGATTGGCGCCGGTCTTGCCGATAGCGAGCGGGAACAGCTGCAAGGGCTGCTGGCTCGCACCGAGAAGATGCAGGAGCGAGTGGGCGCGCTGGAATCAATTCTGGATGCGGAAGTACCCGGTTGGAGGAACAAGGTATGAGCAGTGTCAGTCGTGAAGGGCGTAACCTCTATCGTGATCCCCAGCGTGGCAAGATAGCCGGGATCTGTGCCGGTTTGGCTGAGTATTTCGGGGTGGAGACCTGGATCGTGCGGCTGCTTGCCATCAGTGGCCTTATCTTTGCCGGTTTCATTACCTTCACCGCCTATATCGCCGCCTGGTTCTTGCTCGACAAAAAGCCGGTCACCCTCTATTCGCAAGAGGATGCCGACTTTGCCGAGGTGCGGATGAAGGCGCGCAGCTGGCAGGCGGGGATCACCCCTCATCAGGCGCTGGGCCGCATCGCGCAGGAACTTGACGCGCTGGAGCCCAGAGTTCAGCGGATCGAGAAGCTGGTGACCTCTAGGGAGTTCACCCTGCAGCGGGAGTTTCGCAAGCTGTAGTTCTTGCTGAAGCCCCCATGTCGATGGCGGCGCCTCCCGTGATGCGCCACCATCGACACCAGCTATCCAGATGCAACCACCAAGGGAGAACGGGTCAAGCCTTGATACTCAATAAACTGGAACAGAAGTTGACTCGCCTGCAACACAAGGCGAACGACGTGGTGAACCGGGTGCGGGATCGCCATATCCGGCTGGCGGTGACCGGCCTCTCTCGCAGCGGCAAAACCGCCTTTATCACGGCGCTGGTCAACCAGCTGGAACACGCGGCCATCGATGGCCGTTTGCCGTTGTGGGATGCCCTGCGTCAAGGGCGCATCCTCGGCGCCCGCCGGGTGCCGCAGCTCAATGCCCACATCCCCACCTTTGCCTACGAGCGTGGCCTCGACTCCCTGTTTGGCGTTCCACCAGCCTGGCCCGAGCCCACCCGCGGGGTGGCCGAAGTGCGCCTCGAAATCCGCTATCGCACCCGTCACCCTCTGCGCAAGCATCTGGGGGAGATCTCCACCCTCTACGTGGATCTGGTGGACTACCCCGGGGAGTGGCTGCTCGATTTGCCGCTCCTTGAGATGAGCTACGAGCAGTGGAGCGAACAGGTGCGCGAGCAGCTTCGTCGCCCAGAGCTGCAGGCACTTGCCGCCAGCTGGCTGACCCCCGGGTGGCAGGTCGATCAGCGCTTCGAAGAGCGGCCGGTGGCTGAGCTAGCCGAGCGTTACACCGCCTACTTGCATGCTTGCAAACAGGAGCTGGGGCTGCACCTGATCCAGCCCGGCCGCTTCGTCTTGCCGGGCGAGTATGCCGGTGCCCCCATGCTGCAATTTGTCCCCTGGGTGTGGGAGATGCCTGTCGGCGAGCCCGCCGATGGCACTCTTTACGCCACTCTCAAGCAGCGCTTCGAGCAGTACAAGCAGCATCTGGTGCAGGGTTTTTATGAGCAGCACTTTGCCGGCTTTGATCGCCAGATCGTGCTGGTGGATTGCCTGCAGCCGCTTAACGCCGGGGCGGCCAGCTTTGGCGACATGCAGCAGGCCATCGCCCGCATCATGGAGAGCTTTGCCTACGGCAAGAGCAACTGGTGGCGGCGACTCTTCTCGCCCCGTATCGACAAGCTGCTGTTTGTGGCGAGCAAGGCCGATCACGTCACCCCCGAACAGCATGCGCCCATGGTCTCCCTGCTCCAGCATCTGGTACGCAGCGGTCGCGGTCAGGCCCGTTTTGAGGGGATCACCACCGAGTGTCTGGCGCTCGCCGCCATCAAGGCGACCGAGGTGGGCAAGGGGATGGCCAATGGCCGCGAGTTCCCCGCCATCCGCGGCACCAGCCTGAGCGGTGAGCCGCTGCTGCTGTTCCCCGGGGAGGTGCCGCCCCATATTCCGCCAGCGCAGTGGTGGAACAGTCAAGGCTTTGATTTTCAGGCGTTTCGTCCCATGCCCATGAGCGCCCATCAGGCGCTGCCCCATATCCGGCTCGATGCAGCGCTGGAATTTCTGCTCGGGGATCACCTCGAATAACGGTGTGCGGTCTTGGCACCTGAGCCGAAGGCTGCGCACAGGAGAACAATGCGATGAACGATCAGATAAAAGAGCGGCCACCGTTGCAGGGCAAGGTGATCCTTGAGCCTGCCTTGACGGTGGCCAGTGACGAGCGACCGCCCGCACCGGCTCAGCGGCTGGAGGAGGCAAGTTTCGAGCGCCTCGACGAGCTGGACGAGTTCACCGAGGTGGAGAGCGCCCTCGTCAGCAAACCGCGCCGCCGCCATCGGCTGCTGGCGTGGGGGCTGGGGGCAGTCGGTCTGCTCTCGTTGGGCCAGTATGGCGCCTTTCTTTACGATCAATTCCTCACCACCCCGCTCTGGGGCAGCGCCTGGCTGGCGGCCTCGGCGCTGGTGGCGGCGGGCACCGCCAGCGTGGTGGGGCGCGAGTGGCTGCGGCTGCACACTCTCAAGCGGCGTCAGGATGTGCGCTCGCGAGCAGAAGATCTGCTGGCCCATCAGGGTGTCGGGCAGGGGCAGGCCTTTTGCGAAGGGTTGGCGGTCAAAAGTGGCGACAAGGGGCGCGAGGGGTATCAAACCTGGCTGGCCCAGCTCGACGAGAGCCACAGCGATCGGGAGGTGCTGACCCTTTACAGTCAGCTGGTATTGAGCGAACGCGACAAACTGGCGCAGGCGCGGGTGGCAAAATGGTCGGGGGAGGCCGCTGTGCTGGTGGCGCTAAGCCCGCTTGCCACCATCGACATGATGCTGATGCTGTGGCGCAACCTGCGGATGATCGAGGATATCGCCGATGTCTACGCCATCGAGCTTGGCTACTGGAGCCGCATACGCCTCATCCGTCAGGTGTTTCGCAACATGCTCTACGCCGGTGCCACCGAGCTGGTGACCGAGGTGGGGATGGACTTGCTGGGCGCCGAGTTTGCCGCCAAGCTCTCTGCCCGCGCCGCACAAGGGGTGGGGGCCGGGCTGCTCACCGCTCGCCTTGGCCTGCGCACCATCGAAGCGTGCCGCCCGCTGCCTTGGTGTGCGGACGAGAAACCGAAACTCGGCGAGCTGCGCAAGCGGCTGATCGGCCAGCTGGCGGGGTATCTCAACAAATCCTGATAGCCCTATCTGCACCTTGCTGATATGACCCTTGCCCCTGTCGTGCTCGCCAAGCCACAGGGGCATGGTTTTAATCGGCAGATCATTGAGTTGGCTGCCTGGTGCCCGGCTTTGGCGAGGCGCCCGTTTACGGTTAAGCTGGCAGTCAATCTTACCAATCACATCCATCGTACCAATCGGCAAGGATGCCCGATGAACTTTACCTTTCGCCAGATCCGTTATTTTGTGGCCGTGGCCGACAGCTTCTCAGTGAGTCGTGCCGCCGCCGAGCTTCATATCTCCCAGTCGGCGGTCACCAGCGCCATTCGCGAGCTGGAGACCGAGCTCGGCGCCCCGCTATTCGAGCGCAATCCGCGCGGCGTCACCCTCACCACTCAGGGCCACCAGTTTTTGCTCCACGCCCGCCGTATTCTCGGCGCCATGACCGAGGCGAGCCACTCCCTCAAAGCAGTAGCCCAGCAGGATCAGGGACGGCTCACTATCGGTGTGACTACCTTGGTGGCGGGTTACTACCTCTCAGAGGCGCTCGGCCGTTTTCGCCGCGCCTTTCCGGCGGTACAGATCGAGGTGAAGGAGGATGAACAGCCTTTTCTGGAGCACCAGATCGTCAACGGCGAGGTGGATGTGGGGATCCTGATGACCAACCGCACCATTCGGCAAGAGGCGTTTGATACCGAGTTGCTGACCCGTTCGCCGCTGCGGCTCTGGCTGGCCGCCAACCACCCGCTCTGCGCCGAGTCGACCCTCTCGCTCACCGCACTGGGGGAGGAGCCGATGATCTCGCTGACCGCCGATCAGCTCGATCAGATCATCGGTGGCGGCCTGCGTCGCTACGGCATCTCCCCCCGTATCGTGCTGCGCACCGCATCGGTGGAGGCGGTGCGCAGTCTGGTGGCGAGCCAGCTCGGGGTCGCCCTGTTGCCCGATTTTGCCTATCGCCCCTGGTCGCTGGAGCAGGAGCGGGTCGAGGCGCGCCCCATCAAGGAGCCCATTCCCGCCATCGATATCGGGCTAGTGTGGCGCCGTGGTTCTCGGCTGGATTGGACGGCGCGGGAATTTATCGATATTGCGCGGGATCAGAGCCGGTTGCGTGCCCGTCAGGCGCTCCCTCGCTAGCCATCTCTTGCGGGGGAGCCACCAAAAATCAGATTCATCTGCACTCGATATCGATTTAGCTGATACCTGAGCCACCAAAAATTGAAATATTCATCGTATTGCCACTCCCCTAAGCTCATTGCTGGTTAACAGGATGTTAACGCCGATGGTGGCGTTCCTTCACCTGATGCAAGTCAACACAATGCAAGGAGTGCATGATGAAATTGACCCCTCTGATGCTGGCTCTTGTGCCGGCGCTGCTGGCAGGCCAGACCCAGGCTGCCCCGACCGAGCTCGGCAAGGGTGAAGGCCAGCTCAATATCGTGGCCTGGGCTGGCTACGTCGAACGTGGCGAGACCGACAAGAACTACGACTGGGTGACCGGATTCGAGAAAGAGACCGGCTGCAAGGTGAGCGTCAAGACGGCGGCCACCTCGGACGAGATGGTGGCCTTGATGAACGAGGGGGGATTCGATCTGGTGACCGCCTCCGGCGATGCCAGTCTGCGTCTGATTGCCGGTGGCAAGGTGCAGGCGCTCAATCTGGCACTCATCCCGAGCTACAGCAAGATTGATCCCCGGCTGCAAAATGCCCCCTGGCACACTGTGGATGGCAAGCACTACGGCGTGCCCTACCAGTGGGGCGGCAATATCCTGATGTACAACACCAAGGTGTTCCCCAAGGCACCGGACTCCTGGAACGTGGTATTCGAGGAACAGACCCTGGCGGATGGCAAGTCCAACAAGGGGCGAGTGCAGGCCTTTGACGGCCCGATCCACATCGCCGATGCCGCCCTCTATCTAATGACCCATCAGCCTGCCCTGGGCATCAAGGATCCTTACGAGCTGAACGAGGATCAGTACAAGGCCTCCCTCGATCTGCTGCGCAAGCAGCGCCAGCTGGTGGGACGCTACTGGCATGATGCTTTCGTTCAAATCGATGACTTCAAGAACGAAGGGGTGGTCGCGTCAGGCTCCTGGCCGTTCCAGGCCAATGCCCTGATTGCCGACAAGCAACCCATCGCCACCACTGTGCCTAAGGAGGGCGTCACCGGTTGGGCCGATACCAGCATGGTGCACAGCGATGCCAGGAACCTCACCTGCGCTTACAAGTGGCTGGAACACTCCCTGAGCAACAAGCTGCAGGGGGATCTCGCCGCCTGGTTTGGCTCGGTGCCTGTGGTGCCTGCCGCCTGTGAGGGCAATGCCCTGCTGGGCCCGACCGGGTGCAAAACCAACGGTATCGACAACTTCGATCGGGTTCGCTTCTGGCGCACTCCGGTCTCCCAGTGCAAGAGCCAGGGAACTTGCGTGCCCTATTACCGCTGGGTTTCCGACTATATCGCCATTCTGGGCGGTCGCTGAGGCGGCGTGAGCAAGGTGGTCGGAACCACTGCCACCTTGCCAACGGCAGGGGAGCTGCGCCTCCTCTGCATGACTGCCAAAACCGGATAATCAAGCGGGCCGGACAGGAGTCCGGCCCATCCCAGTACAGACAAGGACGCCCCATGAACGCCGTACAATTTGACCGGGTCAGTCGCCATTATGGCGAGGTGAAGGCGGTCGATGACATCTCTTTCCAGATCCCCTCCGGGGAATTCTTTACCCTGCTGGGGCCGAGCGGTTCCGGCAAGACCACTTGCCTGCGGATGATCGCGGGCTTCGAGTACCCGAGCGATGGGGAGATCCGCCTGTTTGGCGAACCCTGCTCCACCGTGCCCCCCTATGATCGCAACCTCAACACCGTGTTTCAGGACTATGCCCTGTTTCCCAACATGGATGTGCGCGACAACATCGGCTATGGCCTGATGCTCAAGGGGGTCGCCAAGGCACAGCGTTACCGCAAGGTGGACGAGATGCTGGAGCTGGTGCGATTGCCCGGGGTCGGCAAGCGCCGCCCAAGCCAGCTCTCCGGCGGCCAGCGCCAGCGCATTGCCATCGCCCGGGCGCTTATCAACCAGCCACGCATCCTGCTGCTGGATCAGCCGCTGGGGGCCCTCGATCTCAAACTGCGCGAGCAGATGCAGCTTGAGCTCAAGGCGCTGCAACGCCAGCTGGGCATCACCTTTATCTTCGTCACCCACGATCAGCAGGAGGCGCTCTCCATGAGCGACCGGATCTGCATCTTCAGTCAGGGCAAGATCGAGCAGATCGCAGCCCCCGATACCATCTACGACGCTCCGGCGACGCCGTTTGTGGCCCGCTTTGTCGGCACCGTCAATCTGTTCGAAGGGGAGCAGGCCAGACGGCTGTGCGGTGACGGCAGCCAGATGATGGTGCGCCCGGAGCGGATCCGGCTCGCTGAGGCGGGCGCGCCGGGCTGGTCGGGGGAGATCCGCGAGGTGGAGTATCTGGGCCCCTTCGTCCGTTATCGGGTTGATCTCGGGGAGCAGCTCGAGATCATCGTCAATCACCCCAATGAGGGGCAGGCCCGTCTGGCCCGTGGCAGCAGGGTCAGTCTCAGCTGGCCGGAGCAGGCCATCCATCGCCTGAGCGGCGCCCATCAGGGGGCGCAGCCATGAGTGCCCCTCACAGTGCGAGTCTTGCCATGAACCATCAGCCCGAACCTGCCCGTTTCAGGCCGCTGCGGCGCCTCTCGACCCTGCTCTATGGTCGGCCCGGCCTGCTGCTGGCGATCCTGCTGGGGCCGCCGCTGCTGTGGCTCGGCATCATCTATGTCGGCTCCTTGCTGATGCTGCTCTCCAACTCCCTGTTCGGGCTGGACGAGTTCAGCGGTCAGGTGCGCCACGAGCTGGGGCTGCAAAACTTCGTCGCCCTGCTGCGACCGGAGAATCTGGATGTGATCGGCCGCACCGTCGGCATGTCGCTGCTGGTGACCCTGGCCTGCGCCCTGCTCGGTTTTCCGGTTGCCTACTACATGGCACGCTACACCAGTGGCAAGACCCGGGCGCTGTTCTATGTAGGGATCATGCTGCCGCTCTGGTCCAGCTATCTGGTGCGGGTCTACGCCTGGAAGCTGATCTTGGCCAAGGAGGGGGTAGTGAGCTGGCTGGCAGACAGCATGGGGCTGGAGTGGCTGCTCGATGCCATCCTCTCCCTGCCGGTGATAGGTGGCCCGTCGCTCTCCTTCTCGCGGCTCGGCACCTTTATCGTGTTCGTCTATGTCTGGCTGCCCTTCATGATCCTGCCCATTCAGGCGGCGGTGGAGCGTATTCCGCGATCCCTGCTGGAGGCGAGCAGCGATCTGGGGGCGACACCCGCCCAGACCTTTCGCAACCTGATCCTGCCGCTGGCGTTGCCCGGTGTGGTGGCGGGCTCCATCTTCACCTTTTCGCTGACCCTCGGTGATTACATCATCCCCGGCATCATCGGCAACTCGACCATGTATATCGGTCAGGTGGTCTACATGCAGCAGGGAACGGCGGGCAATCTGCCCTTTGCCGCCGCCTTCTCGCTGGTGCCGATCCTTATCATCGCCATCTATCTGGCGATTGCGAAACGGTTAGGAGCCTTTGATGCGCTTTGACCCTATCGCTTTGAACCGGCAGCAAGGAGGCCGTCATGTCAGCTAGCTCAGTGAGCCGTCAGGGAGAGCGCCCTTCGGGCCTGCTCAAGTACGCCTCCATCGGTGGACTCTTGTTCCTGCACTTTCCCATTCTGTTTATCTTCCTCTACGCCTTCACCAGCGAGAGCAAGAGTTACCAGTTTCCGCCCCCCGGGCTCACCCTCAAGTGGTTCGAGGTGACCCTCAATCGTCCCGATGTGTGGCGTGCTATCCAGCTGTCACTGGAGGTAGCGGGGCTGGCGACGCTGGCAGCCATGATCCTCGGTACCTTGGCGGCAGGGGCCATTGCCCGCAGCCGCTTCTTCGGTCAGGAGGTGGTGTCGCTCTTGCTGGTGCTGCCCATCGCGCTGCCCGGCATCGTCACCGGTATCGCGCTGCGCTCCGCCTACGGCTTGATGGAGATCCCGTTCAGCTTCTGGACCATCGTTATCGGCCACGCCACCTTCTGTGTGGTGGTGGTCTACAACAATGCGCTGGCCCGTTTTCGCCGCACCAACCAGAGCCTCATCGAGGCGTCGATGGATCTCGGGGCCGACGGCTTCCAGACCCTGCGCTACGTGATCCTGCCCAATCTGGCCACGGCGCTGCTGGCGGGGGGCATGCTGGCCTTTGCCCTGAGTTTTGACGAAGTGATCGTCACCACCTTTACGGCGGGCCAGCAGACCACGCTGCCCATCTGGATGTATCAGGAGCTGATCCGTCCCCGAGACAGGCCGGTCACCAACGTGGTGGCCCTCATCATAGTGGCCTTCACCACTATCCCCATTTTGCTTGCCTACTACCTCACTCGCGACACCCATGATGTTGCTGGCAGTGGCAAATGATGATTCAACGCGTGCGCAAGGATGCAACCATGAAACTCTCAACCCAACTCTTGATTGATGGCCAGTTTGTGACCGGCGAGGGGCAGGCCGAACCCATTCTCAACCCGGCTAACGGCGAACAGATCGCCGCCGTGCCCGAAGCCTCGTTCGAACAGGTGAACCGGGCGGTGAACGGTGCCCAGCGCGCCTTCGCCCAGTGGAGCCGCACCACCCCGGCAAGCCGCAGCAATCTGCTGCTGCGTCTGGCGGATCTCGTCGAGCGCCACGCCGAGGAGTTTGCGGCGCTGGAATCCCTCAACTGCGGCAAACCCTATCTGGCTGTGCTCAACGACGAGCTGCCCGCGGTGGTGGACTGCTTCCGCTTCTTTGCCGGGGCGGCCCGCTGCCTGCAAGGGCCGCTGGCGGGGGAGTATCTCGAGGGGCACACCAGCATGATCCGCCGTGATCCCATAGGTGTTGTGGGCAGTATCGCCCCCTGGAACTACCCGCTGATGATGGCGGCCTGGAAGATGGCGCCGGTGCTGGCGGCGGGCAATACGGTGGTGCTCAAACCCTCCGAACAGACCCCGCTCACCGCGCTGCGTTTGGCGGAGCTGGCCAGCGAGATCTTCCCCCGCGGCGTTATCAACGTCATCTGCGGGCGGGGCGAGAGTGTAGGGGCGCCGCTGGTGGAGCACCCGCTGGTGCGGATGGTGTCGCTCACCGGCGATATCGCCACCGGCCAGAAGATCCTGCAAAGCGCCGCCCGCACCATGAAACGCACCCACCTTGAACTGGGGGGCAAGGCGCCGGTGATCATCTTCGACGATGCGGATCTGGAGGCGGTGGTGGCAGGCATTCGCACCTTCGGTTTTTACAATGCAGGGCAAGATTGCACCGCCGCCTGCCGTATCTATGCCCAGGGCAAGATCTACGACAAGTTCGTCGCCGCCATGACCGATGCGGTGGCCTCCATCAAGGTGGGAAGCCAGTACGAGGAGGGGGTGGAGATGGGGCCGCTTATCTCGGACAGACAGCGCAACCGGGTTGCCAGCTTTGTCGAGCGGGCCCAGAGCAGCGGTCATGTGGAGGTGACGGCGGGGGGCAAGATCCGCCCAG
The DNA here is from genome assembly GCF_051919525.1 of Aeromonas sp. 6P. Taxonomy (NCBI): domain Bacteria; kingdom Pseudomonadati; phylum Pseudomonadota; class Gammaproteobacteria; order Aeromonadales; family Aeromonadaceae; genus Aeromonas; species Aeromonas sp. 6P. The sequence continues at coordinate 1,966,463 of NZ_JBQBEO010000002.1, forward strand.
GCAACGGCTTCTTCTTCGAGCCGACCCTGATTGTCGGGGCCCGGCAGGAGGATGAAGATCGTGCGCCGCGAGGTGTTTGGCCCCGTGGTGTCGGTGACCCGTTTCAACGATGCCGAGCAGGTGGTGCAGTGGGCCAACGACTCGGACTATGGCCTCGCCTCGTCGGTCTGGACCAAGGATCTGAGCCTCGCCAGCAAGGTGGCCAGCCACCTGCAATATGGCTGCACCTGGATCAACACCCACTTCATGCTCACCTCCGAGATGCCCCACGGCGGCATGAAGATGTCGGGCTACGGCAAGGATCTCTCCCTCTATGCGCTGGAGGATTACACGGTGCCGCGCCATATCATGGTCAAGCTGTAGTGGGGATTGGTTAGCGGGTTGTCACAATTTATTTACAACTGTTTCAGGCAGCCGACTCATGGGTCGGCTGCTTTTTTTGTTGCCATTTCGTTACAGTGAAATCGTGATGAAACGGCAAGGCGCCTTGATGTGGCGCCAGAGGATGGAACCGCTATGGCAACCTTCTACACCGCCCACCAGCCGGATGCTGACGGGGTGATCCACTACTCGGCCGAAGAGCACGGCACCTGGCAGATCCTGATCGAACGTCAGTTCGCCGCTCTCGATGGCAAGGGGTGTGATGAGTATCTGGCCGGTCTCGACAGGCTTGGGCTGCCCCGTGATCGCATCCCCCAGCTGGCCGAGATCAACGCTGTCTTGCAGCCCGCTACCGGCTGGTCGGTGGCGGCGGTGCCTGCGCTTATCTCGTTCGATCGCTTCTTCGCCCTGCTGGCCAACCGCCAGTTTCCGGTAGCGACCTTTATCCGGCGCCGGGACGAGCTCGACTACCTGCAAGAGCCCGATATCTTTCACGAGATCTTTGGCCACTGCGCCATGCTGACTAATCCGGCCTTTGCCCACTTCACCCACCTATACGGTCAGTTGGGGCAGCAGGCGAGCAAGGAGCAGCGGGTTTTTCTGGCGCGGCTCTACTGGTTCACCGTGGAGTTTGGCCTCTTGGCAACGCCCGACGGGCTGCGTATCTACGGTGGCGGCATTCTCTCCTCCATCGGTGAGACCGCCTATGCCCTCTCCGGCCAGCCGCTGCTGCAACCTTTCGATCTGTTGACCGTGCTGCGCACCCCGTATCGCATCGACATCATGCAGCCCACCTATTTTGTGCTGCCGAGTCTCGAGCATCTCTACCAACTAACTGGGGAGGAGATCATGGCTGCTCTGGCCGAGGCCAGTCGGCTTGGCCTCTATCCGCCACGTTTTGAGGTTCCCGCTGGCAAACAGGCGAGCTGACCAAAAGCAAACAACCCTATTTCATTTTCATTAATTTTTCATTAATTCAAGCAGGAGTAACCCATGTCCGAACTGGCCAGCCAACAGTGTGAAGCGTGTCGCGCCGATGCCCCCAAGGTGAGCGATGAGGAGCTGCGTGAGCTGATGCAGCTTATTCCCGACTGGCAGCCGCTGGTGGAGGGGGGGGCGCTGCAACTGCGGCGGGAATTTACGTTTCGCAACTTCAAGGAGGCGCTGGCGTTTACCAACCGCCTGGGCGAGCTGGCGGAGGCAGAGTTCCATCATCCGGCCATCCTGACCGAGTGGGGCAAGGTGACCGTCAGCTGGACCCACAAGATCGGCGGTTTGCATCGCAACGACTTCATCATGGCTGCGCGTACAGACCAATTGCCCAGATAATCTGAGAACAGGTTGAGGCGGAGTATCCCCCTTCCTGCATTTCTGACCGAATGGGGGAGGTGACCGTCAGCTGGTGGATGCATAAGATCGGCGGCTTGCATCGCAACGACTTCATCATGGCGGCGCGCACCGATCAGTTGCTCCGGTAATCGCACCCCACACCAGCGTCATCGGTTGACCCGGGCCTGCCTGCGAAAGCGGGGCGGGCCCGCATTTTTATGGGCTGGCGCTCGCACTGGGGGGATCGAGACTGTATTATCCGCTCATTCATAGAGTTAGCTAGGAAGTGTGTCCCGAATGCGTCTTGAAGTCAGCTGTGAAGACCGCCTGGGCCTGACCCGGGAACTGCTCGACCGCCTGGTGGAGCACAATATCGATCTGCGCGGCATCGAAATCGATACCTCAGGCATCATCTATCTCAACTTTCCCGAGCTGGAGTTCAGTGATTTTCAGCACCTGATGCCGGAGATCCGCCGCATTCCCGGCGTCTACGACGTCAAGACCATCCCCTACATGCCTTCCGAGCGAGAGCATCACGAGATCGAGGCGCTGCTCAAGGCGCTGCCGGATCTGGTCTTCTCCCTCGACAGCAAGGGCAAGGTGACCCAGGCCAACCAGTCTGCCCTCACCACCCTCGGCTTGCCGGTGGAGGAGGTGCGCGGGGTGGCGCTCGGTTCGCTGGTCAAGGGTTTCTCCTTCACCCGCTGGCTGGAGGCGAGCGAGATCAAGCCGCAGACCTGCAAGCTCAGTTTCAATGGCGAAGAGTATCTGGCAGATCTGATGCCGCTGTTCGTGGCAGAAGCCCGCGGCAAGCAGGCGCTGGCCGGGGCCGTGGTGGTGCTCAAATCTGCCCGTCGGGTCGGTCTGCACTTCAGCGCGCTTCATGCGGTGGAAGTGGGGGGCTTCGAGCATCTGCAGGCCGAGAGTCCCAAGATGAAAGAGGTGCTGTCGCAAGCGCGCAAACTGGCGATGCAGGACGCGCCGCTGCTGATCGTCGGCGAGACCGGCACCGGCAAGGAGCTGCTGGCCCGTGCCTGTCACGGGGCCAGCCTGCGCTCCAGCCACCCCTTTATGGCCCTCAACTGCGCCGCCATGCCCGATAACGTGGCCGAGAGCGAGCTGTTTGGTTATGCCCCCGGCGCATTTGGCAACAACACCGAGGGCAAGCGCGGCGTGCTGGAGCTGGCGAGCGGCGGCACCCTGATGCTGGACGAGATCGGCGACATGTCTCCCCATCTGCAGACCAAGTTTTTACGGGTGCTGCAGGATGGGGTGTTCCGCCGGGTCGGTGACGAGCAGGAGGTGAAGGTCAACGTGCGTTTCATCTGCACTACCCAGAAGCAGTTGCTGGATCTGGTGCACGAAGGAACCTTCCGCGAGGATCTCTACTATCGCCTCAACGTGCTCAGTCTGGCGCTGCCCCCCTGCGCGAGCGCAAGGCGGACATCATGGTGCTGGCCCAGCAGTTTGTCTCCCGCTTTGCCAGCGAGTTGCAGCGACCCCGTCCGCGCTTTACCCGCAACATGGCAGACTACCTGACCGCCTATCGCTGGCCGGGCAACGTGCGTCAGCTGCGCAACTGTCTCTACCGTGCCATGACCCTGCTGGAAGGTGATGAACTGGGGCCCGAGCAGATCGACCTGCCGGTGGCGGCCGATACCATGCCGCTGATCGACGAGTGGTTTGAGGGAAACCTCGACGATGCGGTGAAGCGCTTCGAGAGCCAGCTGCTGGCCCGGCTCTATCCCGCCTTCCCGTCGACGCGCCAGCTGGCCAAACGCCTGGGCGTGTCGCATACCGCCATCGCCAACAAGCTGCGGGAATACGGCATCAGCAAGAAGTGATTTCCACCTTGCTGCCTGCTACCAGAGAGCCCGTTACCAGACGGGCTCTCCGTTTTCTTTACACGAACTCGGTAGATGATGGCGGGGTGAGACTTGTCAGGCCTGTGTCAGCCAACTTACTATCTGGGTTCATCTACCCGAACCGCAATGCCATAGCAGCGGTATTGTCAAGGCGACCACCTCCCGATCATGCTGTTACTCTTTTCCCCTCGTTTAACTGCCCGTCTGGCGATCCTGTTGGTTGCGTTTGGCCTGCTGTTGCCCCGCGCGCTGGCGGAAACGGCCGCAGAGAGCCGGGCGACGGCGGTCAGGGAGCTGGTGCTCGATATCATGAGTTACACCCGCTGGCCCACCGAGCCTGCGGTGCTGCGTATGTGCGTGGCGGCACCGACCGAATATGCCGGTGCCCTCTTTACCATCGATCGTCAGGCCAATGGCCGTACCGTGCAGGTCCATCGTTACGAGGCGAGCGATCCGGCCATCAGCGATCACTGCGATGTGCTCTATCTGGGAGTGCTCGACGAGCCGACCCGGATTGCGCTGTTTGCCCGCCTGCAGGGACACCCAGTGCTCAGCATCAGCGAATACAACCACGACTGTTCCACCAGCTCGGTGTTCTGCCTGCAGACCTCGCCGGACAGCGTGCGAGTGCGGTTTAAAGTGAACCTCGATGCCTTGGCCCTGAGCGGCGTGCGGGTGCATCCCGCCGTGCTCAAGCTGGCCCATGCCGACAAGGGGGTCCCATGAGACGACAGGTGAGCGCGGCTCCCCGCCGTCTGACCCTGCGTCAGAGCCTGGGGCGAACCCATCTGGTGGCCGCCATTACAGCCGTCAGCGTGGCAGGACTCTTTTTTACTCTGGTGGCCCTGCTGGTAGTGCGTTTTTACGCCGACCACAATCTGGAGCTGGTAGCCCGCGCCATCAGCTACAGCGCCGAGGCGGCGGTGGTGTTCCACGATGAGGAGGCGGCGAGCGAGGCGCTCAGTGGCATCGTTGCCAAGGAAGAGGTGGCCGAAGCCACTATCGTGCTGACCAATGGTCAGCTGCTTGCCAGTTGGGAGCGCCCCAGAAGCAACCCGCTGGTGACGCTCGAAGACTATCTGGCCCAACTGCTGATGCCGGGGCCAGTCAAACTCCCCATGCTGCGGGGTGGTGAGCAGATCGCCACCATCGAACTGCGCGGCCACGGTGAATACCTGCTGCTGTTTTTGCTCTCGGCGCTGCTGGTGATGGTGGTTTGCCTGATGCTGAGCGCCATGGTGGCACTCTATGTGGCTGACCGGATGCAGGTCTCCATCACCGCACCGCTGCGCAAACTGGCACTTGTCGCCCACTCGGTACGCCGACAGCGCACCCTGGGGATGCGGGCACCACCGGCCGATATCGTCGAGATTAACGAGCTGGGGGATGACTTCAACTCCCTGCTGGACGAGCTGCAAGCCTGGCAGGCCCAGCAGGCCCGCGAAAATGCCAGCCTGCTCCATCAGGCGACTCACGATGCCCTCACCGGACTGCCCAATCGCGCCCTGTTTGAAGCGCGGCTCGCGCAGGCCATCTCCCTCGGCGAGCAAGAGGGGTTTGCGCTGCTCTATCTCGACTGCGATCGCTTCAAGCAAATTAATGACACGCTGGGGCACAACGCCGGTGACGATGTGCTGATCGCGCTCTCAAGACGGGTGCAGCATCAGCTGCGTCCGGATGATCTGGTGTTTCGCCTCGGTGGTGACGAGTTTGCGGTGCTGGTTGGCCCACTCCAGCGACAGCATGAGGTGGAAGAGGTGATTGGCCGCATCCAGCAGGCGATGAGCGAACCGGTGGCGCTGCGTGACGGTCGTCAGCTGGTGGCAGAGGTGAGTGTCGGCTTCGCCGTCTATCAGGCGGGCATGAGTGCCAGCGTGCTGTGTGATCAGGCCGATGCAGCCATGTATCTGGCGAAACGGGCGCGCCGCAGCGAACAGCAAACCATCGCCTGACGGGCAAGAATAACAACATAAACAAGGAGCAAACCATGAAGATCACCCACCTGTTGAAAGTGACCCTGCTGGGGTTGGTGTTGTCACTGCTGGCCGGTTGCCAGAGTGCCCCCAAGGGGTTGACCCCGGAGCAGATCGCCGTGCTCAAGGAGCAGGGCTTTTATCTGACCGATGAGGGGTGGACGCTGGATCTGGCCAACCGGGTGCTGTTTGCCAACAACGTGGGGGCGCTCAATCCCCAGACTCGCCAATCCGTTGAAAAACTGGGTAAAACACTGCTTGGCGTAGGGTTGGACAAGGCGCGGGTGGATGGCCACACCGATAATACCGGCGAGAGCAGCTACAACCAGCAGCTCTCCCTGAAGCGGGCCCAGTCAGTGGCCGATGTGCTGGTCTCGGTCGGCATGAAGCCGGCCAATCTGGAGATCCATGGCCGTGGCGAGACCATGCCGCTGGCAGATAACAAGACCAGAGAGGGCCGGGCCGCCAACCGCCGGGTTGCCATCGTCATCAGCGATCAATAACCCTTTCATCGTTTCGTTACCCATAAAAAAAGAGCGCCCGATCGGCGCTCTTTTTGATCGCGACAGCTGGGGTCGCGGGGGCATGTGGGGCAGGATTACTGCGCGCTATTTTGCCCGTTATTGTCGTGATGGCTGCGCAGGCGGATGTTGATCATCTCCACCACCAGCGAGAAGGCCATGGCGAAGTAGATGTAGCCCTTCGGAATATGCAGATCCATCCCCTCGGCCATCAGGGCGAAACCCACCAGGGTGAGGAAGGAGAGGGCCAGCATCTTGATGGTGGGGTGGCTGTCGACGAAATCACCGATGGATTTGGCGGCAAACATCATGATGAAGACGGCAATCATGATGGCCAGCACCATCACCGGCACGTGATCGGCCATGCCGACCGCGGTGATCACCGAGTCGAGGCTGAACACGATATCGAGGATGGCGATCTGGATCAGGGTGCTGATAAAGCCCGAGGCCGCTTTGCTGACGCTTTCCGGCTCGGCCGCCCCTTCCAGGGTGACGTGGATCTCGTGGGCACTCTTGCCGATGAGGAACAGGCCCCCCAGCAGCAGGATCAGATCGCGGCCGGAGATGGCTTCACCCAGCACGGTGAAGAGCGGGTCGGTGAGACGCATCACCCAGGCCAGCGAGAGCAGCAGCAGGATCCGGGTACCCATGGCGAGCCCCAGACCCAGAATGCGCGCTTTTTGACGCTGCGCCTCCGGCAGGCGACCGACCAGGATGGAGATAAAGATGATGTTGTCGATGCCCAGCACGATCTCGAGCAGGGTAAGGGTGGCGAGTGCGACCCAGGCAGAGGGATCAAGAACCCATTCCAGCATGATTGAACCTTGGTTGAAAATTGGTTGGAAAATTGAAGCAGCGCATTCTAGCAGGGGCGCCACTGCTTGTCCCAGAGGGGGGAAAAGATAAAAATGGTGGCCATCGCAAGGGAGGCAGGCATGTTTCGATTAGGGTTCATTATTAATCCGGTCGCCGGGATTGGCGGTGCAGTGGGGCTCAAGGGCAGTGACGGTGTAGTTGCCGAGGCGCTGGCCCGAGGCGCTGTGCCCAAAGCGCAGGAGCGGGCGCTGCAAGCTCTGTTGCCACTGTGCGAGCTGAATGTCCCGTTCGAACTGCTGACGGTGGCGGGAGAGATGGGGGAGACGGTAGCCCGCGAGCTGGGGTTGCCCTGTCGGGTCATCTATCAACCGGCCGGGGAGAGCACCTCGGCCGATGATACCCGCCACGCCGCCGAGTTGATGCGCGAAGCCGGGGTCGATCTGCTGCTGTTTGCCGGTGGTGATGGCACGGCGCGGGATATCTGCGCCGCGGTGGGGGAGTCCTGCCATGTGCTCGGCATTCCCGCGGGGTGCAAGATCCACTCCGGCGTCTACGGGGTGACGCCCGCTGCCAGCGGGCGGGTGGTGGCGCGGATGATCGCAGGGGAACTGCTCAGCCTGATCGATGCCGAGGTGCGCGACATCGACGAGGAGGCGTTTCGCGCGGGCAAGGTGCGGGCCCGCCACTACGGCCAGCTGAAGGTGCCCGGTGATCTGCGTTATGTGCAGGCGGTCAAGCAGGGGGGCAAGGAGTCCGAAGAGCTGGTGCTGGCGGATCTCGCCGCCGGTGTGGTGGAGCAGATGGAGCCCGATACCCTCTATCTGATGGGCTCCGGCAGCACGGTGGCAGCCTGTATGGCTGAGCTCGGTCTGGAAAATACTTTGCTCGGTGTGGATCTGGTGGAAAATGGCCGACTTATCGGGCAGGATCTCAGCGCCGACGAGATCCTGACCCGGATCCGCGGCCGTCGCTGCCGACTGATCATTACCCTGATAGGCGGACAGGGACATCTGTTCGGGCGCGGAAATCAGCAATTGAGTCCTGAGGTGATTCGGTGTGTCGGGCTGGACAATATCCAGGTGCTGGCAACCAAAGCCAAGCTTGCCGCCCTTGCGGGCAGGCCGCTGCTGGTGGACACCGATGATCCCGAATTAAACCGGGCGTTGCGTGGTTATCTGCGAATAACCACGGGATACAAGGATCAGGTCATCTACCCGGTGGCCAACCCGGAATAGGACGCCAAGGACGCTGCTGGCCTGGCGCCAGAGAGCTGCAATCAACCGGATTGCGGTTCCATACCCCCGAATTTTTTGCCGCAAATGAGGCTGCGTTACATGACGATTCACGATTTTGAGCACAAGTTGTTGGGACTGATCGACAGCATGGTTGCTACCGCGACCGACGATGAGCTGTTTGCGGGGGGTTACCTGCGAGGTCATATCTCATTGGCCGTTGCCCGGGCAGAGCTGGAAGGCAAGACCCTGGTGCGGGACGTCAAGAGCTATGTGCTGCGCAGCCTCAACGAGGCGATCTTGCAAGGTGAGCTTTCTGAAGAGGATGAAAAACTGGTGCAGGCGATGTGGAGTCGTTTGCAACAAGACGCAGAAGCTTGATCGGATACACAATTCAAACTGAAGTTTGAGTTTATCCTTCCCCTGAAGTTAGTGAAAGGTTAATAATAAGTTTCGCCTTTTGTTTCAGGGATTAAACTATGGCCTCCTCAAGTATTGCCAATAAACTGCCGCTCGAGATGCTCTATCACTGGGAGCGGCAGTGTCCTGATCGAACCTACCTGCGTCAAACCATCAACCGCGAATATGTCGATTTCACCTGGGGTGAAGTGGCCGATGAAGCGCGGCGGATGGTGACGGCCTTGCGTCACCTTGGTCTGGTGGCGGGTGACAAGGTGGCGCTGCTCTCCAAGAATTGCGCCCAGTGGTTTATCGCCGATCTGGCGATGCAGATGGGGCAGTATGTGAGCGTGCCCATCTACCCGACAGCCAACGTCGACACCATCGAATATGTGCTGCGCCACAGCGAAGCCAAGGCGATCTTCGTCGGCAAGCTGGATGACTGGAAGAGTCAGGAGGCGGGCGTACCCGCCGATCTGCTGCGCATCGCCTTCCCCTATGACACCATGCCGGCCAGCCACCAGTGGGACGATCTGCTGGAGGCGCATGAGCCGATCCCTGACAGCCCGGTGCAGGCCCCTGACTCCCTGCTGAGTCTGGTCTACACCTCCGGCAGCACCGGCAAGCCGAAAGGGGCGATGCTGAGCGTCGAGCGTTACGCCTGGTCGTGCGAGAAGCTGGTGGAGACGGTGAGCCTGAGCCAGGCCGATCGGGGCTTCTCCTACCTGCCGCTGGCCCACATTACCGAGCGGGTCTACATCTACGGCGGCAGTCTCTATGGCGGCGCAACCATCGCCTTCCCCGAATCCCTCGATACCTTTATCGAAGATGTCAAACGCTGCCGTCCCACCGTCTTTATCTCGGTACCACGGCTGTGGGCCATGTTCCGCATCAAGATCCACGAGAAGCTGCCCCAGAAGAAACTCGAACTGCTGCTCAAGATCCCGCTTATCTCCGGCCTTATCAAACGCAAGCTGCAAAAGGGGTTGGGACTGGATCAGGCCCGGGTGTTGGGCTGCGGTTCTGCGCCTGTCTCCCCTGCGCTGCTTGAGTGGTATCTGAGCATCGGCCTCAAGGTGACTGAAGCCTGGGGTATGACCGAGAACCACGCCTACTCCACCATCAACTACCCGTTCCGCGCCGACAAGATCGGCACCGTCGGCAAGGCGGGGATCGGAGTGACCATCAAGATCTCCGACGAGGGGGAGATCCTCTGCCGCTGCGAAGGGATGATGCTGGGTTACTACAAGGATCCCGAGCACAGCGCCGAGGCCATCGATGCCGAGGGGTGGCTCCACACCGGCGACATGGGCAAGCTGGACAAGGAGGGTTATCTCACCATCACCGGCCGGATGAAGGATGTGTTCAAGACCGCCAAGGGCAAGTATGTGGCGCCGGTGCCCATCGAGGGACTGCTGGGGCAGGAGCCCATCATCGAACAGCTCTGCGTGATTGGTTACGGTATGCCCCAGCCCATTGCGCTGGTGCAACTGGCCGAGAGTGCCATGAAGGGCAATCGGGAGGAGGTCAACGCCAGACTGGAAGCGGCGCGGGTACGGGTCAACGATCAGCTGGAATCTCATGCCAAAATTCGCGGCATTCTGGTGGTGAAGACTCCCTGGAATATCGAGAACGGCGTGCTGACCCCCACCATGAAGATCAAGCGTCACCTGCTGGAGCAAAAGTACGCCCATGTCGGGGAGCGCTGGCCCTCATCGCAAGTGGTGGTGTGGGAGGAGTAAATCCCGCATTTTCCACATCGCGACAAACAACAACGGCCCTTGATGGGCCGTTGTTGTGTTTGAGGCATTTCACTCGCCGCTGTTTTGTCGGCGAGTAAAAGCGCGCCCGGTTAGATCTGCGCCAGCGCGGCAGCCAGATCGGCGATCAGATCGTCCGCATCTTCCACCCCGATGCTGAAGCGGATGAGGTCGTCGTTGACCCCGGCGGCGAGGCGGCTCCCCTCGTCCATGGCGGCGTGGGTGGTACTGGCCGGATGGCAAGCGAGACTCTCGAGATCCCCCAGACTCACCGCCTGCACGAACAGTTGCAGGTTATCGAGCAGGGTGGCGCAGCGCTCAAACCCGCCTTCAAGTTCAATACTCACCATGCCGCCAAAGCCGCTGGCGAAGGCGCTGAGAGCATCGTGGCCCGGATGATTGGCAAGCCCCGGGTAGATCACCTTCTTCACCGCCGGATGTGCCGCCAGAAACTCGGCCACTTTCTGGGCATTGTGCAGGTGGGCATCCATCCGCAGCGGCAGGGTCTTGACCCCGCGCTGCAGCAGGTAGGCCTCCTGCGGGCCGATGGGGGAGCCGATATGCTTGAGGGCCACGGTGCGGATCGACTTCATCAGGGCGTGGGAGCCTGCCACCACCCCGGCGATGATGTCGCCGTGGCCGCCCAGATATTTGGTGCCGCTGTGCATCACTACATCGACCCCGAGCTCCAGCGGGCGCAGCAGGTAGGGGGTAAGGAAGGTGTTGTCACACACCGTGATGGCGCCCACCTTGCGGGCCGCTTCCACCACCAGTCGCGGATCCACCACCTTGAGGGTGGGGTTGGTCAGGGTTTCGAACAGTACCACCTTGGTGGCGGGGCGGATGTTGGCCAGCAGATCCCGGTCACTCTCGTAGGCGGTGACCTTGATACCGGCGCGGCTGAAGGTCTGCTTCAAGAAGGCATCGGTGCCGCCGTAGAGCGGGCCGATATAGGCCACCTCATCGCCGCTGTCGGCCAGGGCATACATGATGGCGCTCACCGCCGCCATGCCGCTCGCCACCACCAGCGCTTCGTCAGCCCCTTCCAGCGCCGCCAGTTTCTGCTCCAGCTCGGCGGTGGTGGGGTTGCCAAAGCGGCTGTAGATAAAGCCGGGGGCTTGACCTGCAAAGCGCTCCTTGCCCGCTTGAGCGTTGAAGTAGCTGAAGGTGCTGCTCTGGTAGAGCGGGGTGGTGAGGGCTCCGGTCTGGGGGTCGATCCGCTGGCCACTGTGTACGCTCATGGTCTTGAATTTCATCGTGTTGCTCCGTGATGGCCAGGCTCTGGCCATGACTTGTTTTGTTGCTTGTTGCTTGTTGCTTGTTGTTCGTTGTCAGGGCGGGTATATCCATGCTGCTTGTGGCTTATGCATATACCCGCCGGCGGATCTCTGCGCTGCTCAGGCCGGTATCGCTTCGCTTTCAGTGCGCGGGAGGCGAGCGGGCTCCAACGGCCCATAGTGACGGGCCGCCACATCCGGGTGGGAGCGCAGCCGCCCTTTCAGCACGTTCTCCCCCACCTGATTAAAGAGCGGGTTGGTCGGGTCACTCTCTGGCCCTTGCGCCTGCGCTGCCAGCTTGGGGGAGAGGCTGAGCAGTGGCACGGTGGCATCGAGCCGCGCCGCCATAAAGAAGGCGCAGGAGAGGCGCGAGACGCCGGGCGGCGGGCTCACCACCCGATGCAGGGTCGCCTTGAGATAGCCGTTGGAGGCCAGCTCCAGCAGCTCGCCGATATTGACCACCAGCGCTCCCGGCAGGGGTGGCGCGGAGATCCAGCCGTCGGCCGTCTCGACCTCAAGCCCAGAGTGATTGTCCTGCATCACCAGCGTCAGGTAGCCGGGATCCTTGTGGGCGCCGACCCCCTGACTGCTGCCACCCGCCTCTTGCCCCGGGTAGTGAATCAGCTTCATGTGCTGGTAGGGGGCGCCGCGAATACTGTCGTCAAACACGTTGGCCGGTTGCTCCAGCACCTCGGCGAAGGCCGCGAGCAGGGTGAGGGTGATATCGCTCAGCCGCTCCTGCCATGCCAGCAGATGGCCTTTCATCTCGGGCAGGGCGGTCGGCCACTGGTTGGGGCCGATCAGCCGCTGCCAGGGTTCACGGATCAAGACCGCAGGCAGGGCTTGCGCCTCATTCATGATATCGAACTGCTCTCGCAGATCCGGCCGCTGGCGGGTCAGCTCGGCACCGACCCGGTTGTAGCCGCGAAAGTGGGGGCTGTTGACCATCTGCACTGCCAACTTCTCCTGCTCCGGCAGAGCAAAGAATCGCTCTGCCAGCGCCAGGGTCTCTAGCATCTCAACCTTGCTCAAGCCGTGGCCGACCAGATAGAAAAAGCCCACATCGCGGGCGGTCGCGGCCAGCCTAGCCAGCATAGGGCGACGCACCTCGGGCGCCCCGTTGAGGGCAGCCAGATTGATGATCGGCAGTGGTGAATGTTCCATGTGCACCTCCTCACTCTTTCGTTATCTCTGGCGCCATCTGGAATAAGGGGGATGCTACTGTTCGGTGTTAGAAGACGGAAACAACAAATTATTCTTAGTTATATACAAAATTCGAAATGGAATTCGGCAACTGATGGGCTGAAGGTTTTTTGCGCAGCCATTGTGGGGTAAAGGGGCAATGGTGAGGGGGAGAGTGATAACCAGAGGCAAGCTGCCAGTGGCAAAAATGACCAAAACAGAAAATGGCCAAAACAGAAGGGAGGCGGATGCCTCCCTTCTGGTTGAGCGGTTTTTCACCTGACCGAAAGCACAGGCGAGTGACCGCGTATTCTGGCCTTAACCGCCTGCTGGCTCTCAGTAACCCAGAGTAAAGCGCTGGCGCTGGTGAGCTGGTTTTTCCACCTCGTTCAGCACGCCATCGGCCAGATCTCCGGCGGTGATCCCGGCAGGCTGTTCGCCGCTGAACAGCACCTGATCGCCACCAATCCGATAGCCGCCGCGCTTCTCGCCCGGTTCGAGGAACACCGGGGGAGAGACAAAGCGCCAGTCGAGGGTGGTTTCACGGCGCAGGGCGGTGAGACCGTCGCGGGCCGCCAGTGCCCCCTGTTTCCACTCGGCCGGGAACTCCGGGGTATCCACCAGTTGCACGCCGGGGGCAACCTCCAGACTGCCGGCGCCACCTACTACCAGCAGCCAGCTGTTGGCCGCTTTGGCTGCTGCGACGATCGCGTTGGCGCCCTTGAGGTACTGGTCGTAGATATCCGGTGTGGTCCAGCCCGGGTTGTAGGCGCTGATCACCCGATCGTGCCCCTTGAGCACTTCGGCCAATGCCTGCGGGTTTTGGGCATCCACCGCCACGGCGGTGACCTGCGGATGGGCGGCCACCTTGCTGACATCGCGGACGATGGCGGTGACGTGATGGCCGCGGCTGATGGCCTCGTTCAGGATGGCTGAACCGACAAAACCGCTGGCACCGATCAGGGCAATCTTCATGGGGAACTCTCCTTCACTGTTGGAATGGGGCTATCCTACGCCGCCATTTATGATTTAATAATCACCTCAAAAATGCATTCACTTATAAGTTGGGTTTAATAATGGAACAGCTCAGACGTTACGCCATCTTCGCCGCAGTGGTGGAAGCGGGCAGCATGACAGGGGCGGCCAAATCCCTTGGCATGACCCCCTCCGCCGTCAGTCAGCATATCAGCCAGCTGGAGAGCCTGCTCGGGCTGCCCCTGCTCCATCGCTCCACCCGTCGCCTCAGTCTGACCGAGGCGGGAGAGGTGGTGTGGCAAGGGTGCCGGGCGTTGCAGCAGACCCTGAGCGAGACCGAGTTGCGCCTCTCGGAGGTGCGCGACGCCCTGCTCGGTGAAGTGCGGATCACCGCCCCGGTGGGGATGGCGGGCCAGCCGTTGGCACTGGCCCTCTCGCCGCTGCTGCAGGCCCACCCCGGCCTCACCATCCAGATCATCGCCGACGACGAGAAACGGGATCTGATTGCCGAGCGGATCGACGTGGCATTGCGGGTCGGCACCTTGCCCGACTCGACTCTGGTGGCCCGCAAACTGGGGCAAACCCGGATGCTGCTCTGCGCCGCCCCCGCCTATCTGGCGCGCAAGGGGACGCCGCGCATGCCCGCCGATCTGGCCACCCACGACTGGCTCTGTGGCGACATGCTGGGCAACGGTTTGCTGCTGCAGGATGAAAAGGGGGGCGAACACAGGGTGAGGTTCAAGGCCAAGGTGCTCTGCAATAACGTGTTGCCCTTGCGCCAGTTTGCGCTGGCGGGGCAGGGGATCTCGCTGCAACCGGAGGGAGAAATTGGCGAGGATCTGGCGCAGGGGCGTCTGCTCGAACTGCTGCCCGGTTTTCGGGTGGCACCGATGGAGATCCACGCCATCACGCCGCAGCGGGAGATCCCGGAGAAGGTGCGGCGGGTGGTGGAGGCGCTGCGCAGCTACTTTGCTGGCACCTCCTGACATATATCAATACGGCTTGGCCTAGCTGTCAGCTGGGCTCTTGCCCGCCAACGAGCGGGCGGCGCCACAGATAGAGCCCGATTGTCAGCAGCAAGCCGCCCAGAAAGAGCCAGCGAGCGCTTCCCCAATGGCCGCTGTCCGTCATCAGGGCCGCCAGCAGCAAGGGCCCCAGCAGCTGACCGAGGTTGGCGAGCTGGACAAAAAAGCCCTGCACGATGGCCAGTTGCACCGGCCCCTGACTCACTCCCTGCGCAGACGAGAGGATCGCTGGCGGCGCCATGCCACCCGAAAGGGAGAGGACGAGGCACAATCCATAGGCCCACCACGGCGACAGGCCGGGCCAGAAGGCGAGCATGCCGCACAGCGCCATCAGACCCAGTGCCCAGCTGATCAGCCGGTCTCGCGCTACGCCCCGGCGCAGCAGCCATGCCCCCATCAGGTTGCCGGGAATATTGGCGACCACCGCCAGCGCCGAAAGCAGGGCGATCTGGCTTTGGCCAATCCCGGGGCTGCCTTGCAACATGGTTGGCAGCCAGACAAAGAGCGCCCAGAGCATCAGGCTGTAGAGCGTGAACGCCAACCCGTAGCGCCAGAGTGCCTTCTGCCGGAGCACCGTGAGCTGGCGCAGCGGGTGGCCCGAGTTGATCGAGTTTTGGGGTGCCCAGACCCGCAGTTTATCTGCCGAGCGACTGGCGAGCAGAAGCAGCAGGGCAGAGAGTTGCGGGATCATCAGGATCAGCCAGGCCAGTCGCCAGCCACCTTGCGCCGTGAGCCAGGGAGTGAGCAGCATACCCGCCGCCGCCCCGAGGGGCAGGTTGACCGCCCACAGGCTTATGGCCAGCCGTTTATCCTCCTCCCGGGTCACCGCCACGATAAAGGCGGGCATGGCCACCGAGACCAGCAAAAAGCCAATCCCCTCGACAATGCGCGACAGCAGCATCATGGCCAGCCCGGTGGCGGGCAGTGCCAACGCCCCGCCTGTGGCGATAACCAAAAGCCCCACAACCCCGGTTTGCCGCCCACTCCAGCGAGTCAGCAGCAGGCCGAGAAAGAGGCTGAAGAGGATCGCCAGCGTATTGAAGGCCGAGGCGAGATAGCTGGCTTCGACCAGTGTCAGCCCCAGCTCGTTGCGCAGTATGCCGAGTACGGCGGGCACTTTGCCAAGGCAGAGGGCGCCGCTGGCACCGGCAAAAATGGCGAGGAAGACCAGAGGCCAGCGCGTGCTTTGTGGCTGGTGGCCAGCGAGCGTGCTCATGGCCGATATTGGCCGTTGCGCAGCCACTCATCGTTGAGCTGACCAAATTCGCCGCGCTGATAGGCATGCAGCCGATCTGCAATGGCGTCGTGGCTGTTCATGACGAAGGGGCCATGTTTGACCAGGGGTTCATTGAGCGCCTGGCCTGAGAGCAGCACGAAGTGGCAGGGCTCGGTGGCCTCAAGCTGCAGAGCCACCGCCTCGCCGCCCTCGGCAGAGAGGCTGACACCCATCCCGTGACCTGCCGGGATGAGGTGCCGCTCTCCCTCCGCCTGCAGGGTCAGCGATCCGGTCAGGGGATAGATCATGGCATTCCAGCCTGCCGCCAGCAGATGGGTGAAGTGGCTGCCGGGCGCGCAATGGCCATCGAGCAGGGTAAAGGGTTGGGGCAGCGCTGCCGAGTGTGGCGCCGTTATCCCGTTGCTGTGGCCTGCGACCACCCGTACTCGCGCCCCTTCGCCATGAAACTCGGGGATGGTGGCAGCGGCTGCGTGGACGGCAAAAGGCGACATCATCTTTTGACGGGCAGGCAGGTTGACGAAGATCTGCAGGGCGTGGACATAGGGCGATTCCCCCTCCGGCTGCTCGGTATGCACGGCCCCGCGCCCGGCCGCCAGCCAGTGGATCGCGCCCGGTTCGATGGGGCCCTGATTGCCGAGGGAGTCGTAGTTGACGTGGGGGCTCGTCGAATCCTCGAACAGATAGGTGACGGCAGAGATCCCGGCGTGGGGATGGGGCTCGAAGGTGGGGGCGGTCATCTGGAAGTGATCCACCATTACCACGGGGTCTATCAGACCGTTGAAAAAGTGTTCGCCAAAATGGCTGGCTGTAAAGCCGCTGCCAATGCGCAGCGGTTGGCCCTTGACGGGGGCGGAGAGAGTCAGGCGTCTGGTCATCGATATAACCTCTTGAAGACAAAAGAAGCCTTCGGTCATCTGACCGAAGGCGAGGCGAGTTACGACTTCTTGGCACCCTCTTGCATCTGCCACACCAGGGTGGCGAAAGGCATGTCGAGGGCGCTGTAGACATCGTGCGCCTTGGGGTCGACGTTGCTGCGCAGCATCTCGACCGCGGCAGAGGCGTAGTCGGTGACTGGGATACCGGCCCCCAGCAAGCGTTGCAGACCCGTGGTGCGCTTGGCTTCGTTGAAGGTACCGGAAGCATCGAGCACCACCCGGGCATCATAGCCGGCAGCCTTGGCAGAGAGGGCCGGGAAGCTGGCGCAGATCTCGAGGGATACCCCGGCGATGATCAGCTGTTTGCGGCCGGTCTTCTCAATGGCGGCGCGCACGGCAGGATCGTCCCAGGCGTTGATGACGGTGCGGTTGATCACCTTCAAATTCGGCAGGGCACTGGTCAGTTCAGGCATGGTGGGGCCCCACATGCCATCGGGCATGGTCGCGGTCACGATCACCGGCACGCCGAGGGCGCGGGCGGCGTTGGCCAACGCCACCACGTTGTGCTTGAGCTCGCCCACCGTGGTGTCGCGCACGCCGCTCAGCAAGCCGACCTGATGGTCGACCAGCAGCAGTACCGCATTGTCTCGGGAGAGCATCTCCAGATAGCGGTTGGGTGATACAGTCGGATGGCTGGCAGCCTCGGCGGCCATGGCCGGTGTCGCTGTGGTGGTCAGCGTGGCGGTCAGGGTCGCCAGACCGAGCAGGGTGGCAGAGCAGATTTGTCGCAGTTTCATGGTGAACTCCTTGTGATATCGGAACAGTCAAACGGCCCTTGCTGGTGGGGCGGATTGCCGGTGCAGCAACCGTCTGATGGGGACAGGGCCATTATGATGGCTGCAAAAATAGCGACAATCTGGTGAAATAGGTTCTTATCGTTCCGCCAGTGGAACGATGTGAATGCACCTCACCCTGACCAAGGCTGCCCGATGACACCACTGGAACTTGATTTGAATGATCTCTATCTCTTCACCCATGTGGTGCAGCGACAGGGATTCACTGCCGCCGCGCGGGCGCTTGGCGTGCCCAAGTCGCGGATCTCGCGCCGGATCCGGCTGCTGGAGGAGCGGCTGGATACCCGTCTGCTGCAACGTACCTCGCGCCAGCTCAGCCTGACCGATGCTGGTGAGGTGCTCTATCGCCACTGTCAGGCGATGCTGGCCGAGGCGCAGGCCGGAGAGGCGGCAGTGCGGCAAAGGCAGCAGGAGCCGAGCGGTCAGGTGCGGATCAGCGTGCCCATTACCATTGCCGATGCGCTGCTTGCCCGCTTGCTGCCCGCTTTTATGGCGCAATACCCCAAGGTGAGGCTCGCCGTGCAAGCCAGCAACCGGCAGGTGGATCTGCTGGAGGAGGGGCTGGATGTGGTGATCCGCGGGGTGGCCTTCGAGCAGCACCCCTCCAGCCTGGTGCAGGTGCCGCTCTGTACTGTGCAGTGGGGCGTGTTGGCGACCCCGGCGTGGCTCTCGCGCCACAATGCGCTGGCGCATCCACGCCAGCTGGAAGGAGAGGATGCCCTGCTTTTCAGCTCGCTGGATCGTCAGGCAGATCTGCTGCGGCTGCGGCACGACAGTGGGGAGAGTGAGGAGGTGGCAGTCAATGTGCTGCTGCGCAGCGACAATGTGCAAACCCTCAAACAGGCGGCGCCGGCGGGGCTCGGGATGGTGGGCTTGCCACTTTACGCCTGCGTGAGTGAGCTGGCGGATGGGCGGCTGCAACAACTGCTGCCCGAGTGGCGTCCCAAAGATGGCAGGCTGGTGATGCTCTATCCCGCGCGGCGCGGTCTGTCACCAGCGGTCAGGGCCCTCATCGACTTTATCAAGGCGCAGTTGCCTGCACTGCTGGCAGAGGTCGGTCAGCCACGCTGAGGAGGGCTATCCCTCCATCTTGCGGCGAATGCGCTCGAACAGACTCTGCAGGCAGGCTTGATCCCGATCGGCGGCCCGCACCGCGCCGTACATATGGCGACGAATACCGCTGCCGAGGGGGCGGGCGCAGAGCATCCCCTGTCTGACAAACTCCTCGCTGGCCCAGCGCGGCAGGGCGGCAACCCCGAGGCCGGCGGCGGCCATCTGCAGCATCACCGAGGTGTTGTCCACCGGCTTGCAGCGGGCGGGCTCCACCCCGGCGGGTTGCAAAAAGCGGCTGAAGATATCCATGCGGCTGCGCTCTACCGGATAGACCAGCAGCACCTCCGGCCCCAGATCGCCCGGCTCGATGCGACTCTGGTGGCAGAGGGGATGATCCGGCGCCATCACCAGAGTCAGATCGAAGGCAAACAGCGGCTCGAAGTGGAGATCGCCGCGGGCCTGCACATCGGAGGTGAGCAGCAGGTCGAGCTGGCCGCCGAGCAGGGCATTGATGGCATCAAAGCCCGGCACTGACTCCACCTCCAGATCCACCCCAGGCCACTGGCGGCGAAAATCGGGCAACAGCGGCAGTAGCCACTGGATGCAACTGTGGCAATCGAGCGCCAGATGCAGCCTGCCCGCATCGCCGCTCTGCAAGGCCTGCAATTTCTTCTCGGTCTGGGCCAGGGCGGGCAGTACCTGACGGGCGAGGGCGAGCAGCTGGCTGCCGGCTGCGGTCAGCACCAGCGGACGGCTTTTGCGCAGGTAGAGCTCCAGATTGAGGCGGGTCTCCAGCTCTTTGAGCTGGTGGGAGAGGGCGGACTGGGTAAGGTTGAGGGTTAGCGCCGCACCGGCCAGCGAGCCCTGCTCGGCCAGCGCGGTCAATGTTTTCAAGTGTTTGATCTCTATCCCTGCATTGCTTGGCACTGCCATAAGATGGCTCCTTGTGAGATTGCGTATGGCGCTGAGGTTACGGTCGGCGGTGGCCTGCTGCGCTTCTTGACTCCGGCACCTCTTGCACCTGTAAAAATCGGCCTCTGTATCCTCGCGGTGAACCTGATTGGCGGTCAGTTGAGGATTATTTGAGAGCCACTTGAAGAGGATTCAATAGCCAGCGTCACCTTATCTTGTCATTTTGGATGTGTAAACATCTGGATGGCTAAACCATCCAGTTTCCCATCAGATGAATGAGCATAAGGAAATGAACCTATGACACGAGCACACACCCTGGGCTTCCCCCGTATCGGCGCCAAGCGCGAGTTGAAATTTGCCCTCGAATCCTACTGGCGTGGCGAGACCACTCAGGCCGAACTCGTTGCCGTGGGCAAGACGCTGCGTGAGCGCCACTGGCAGGCCCAGCACGGCGCCGGGGTCAATCTGCTGCCGGTGGGCGACTTCGCCTGGTACGATCAGGTGCTCGGTACCAGCCTGCTGGTGGATGCGGTGCCTGCCCGTCACCGTCATGGCGAGACCGATCTCGACACCCTGTTCCGGGTGGCCCGCGGCCGTGCGCCGACCGGCCCGGCGGCCGCCGCCGCCGAGATGACCAAATGGTTCAACACCAACTATCACTATCTGGTGCCGGAATTCAGCCGTGATCAGCGCTTCAAGCTGGGCTGGAGCCAGCTGTTTGACGAGGTCGAAGAGGCCAAAGCGCTGGGGCTGCCGGTCAAGGCGGTGCTGCTGGGGCCGGTCTCCTACCTGTGGCTCGGCAAGGAGAAAGAGAGCGGCTTCTCCCGCCTTGAACTGCTCGATCGCCTGCTGATTGTCTATCAGGAGATCCTGGCCAAGTTGGCCGCCCAGGGAGTGGAGTGGGTACAGATCGATGAACCTGCGCTGACGCTGGACCTGCCGGACGAGTGGCGGCTGGCCTACCTCAACGCCTACGAGCGCCTCGCGGGCCCCTGCAAGCTGCTGCTCACCACCTATTTCGGTTCGGTGGCCCATCAGCGCGACATCATCACCAGCCTCAAGGTAGATGGCCTGCATCTGGATCTGGTGGCCGCCCCCGAGCAGCTGGAGACCCTGGTGCCGCATTTGCCTGCCCAGTGGGTCATCTCCGCCGGGGTGATCAACGGCCGCAACGTCTGGCGTGCCAATCTGGCCAAGCTGGCGCCGACTCTGAAGGCACTGAAAGCCAAACTCGGCGAGCGGCTCTGGGTGGCCTCATCCTGCTCATTGCTGCATAGCCCGGTGGATTTGACTCTGGAGCAGGAGCTGGATCCGCAGACCCGCAGCTGGTTCGCCTTCGCCTTGCAAAAATGTTTCGAGCTGGGACTGCTCAGAGAGTATCTGGATGGGGGCGAGCTCGACAAAATCACCGCCTACAGCCAGCCCATCGTGGATCGGGAGTCCGACAGCCGGGTGCACAAAAAAGCGGTGCAGTCACGGCTCGCCAGCCTCACCAACAGCGATTTTGATCGCCACAGCCCCTATCCGGTCAGGGCCGAGCTGCAGCGCTCGGATCTCAAGCTGCCGCTGCTGCCCACCACCACCATCGGCTCCTTCCCGCAGACCTCCCAGATCCGGGTGTTGCGGCAGGATTGGCGCGCCGGTCGCATCGATGACAGCGCCTACGAGGCGGGCATTAAGGCCGAGATCCGCGATGCCATCGCGCGTCAGGAGGCCATCGGGCTGGACGTGCTGGTTCATGGTGAGGCCGAGCGAAACGACATGGTGGAGTATTTCGGTGAGCTGCTGGATGGCTTTGCCATCACCCGCTTCGGCTGGGTACAGAGCTATGGCTCACGCTGCGTCAAGCCGCCGGTGATCACCCGCGATATTGACCGCCCGACTCCCATGACGCTCGAATGGACCCGATTTGCCCAGAGCCTGACCGACAAGCCGGTCAAGGGGATGCTGACTGGCCCTGTGACCATCCTCTGCTGGTCCTTCCCGCGCGAAGACGTGAGCCGCGAGCAGTCCGCCCTGCAAATCGGGCTGGCCATTCGCGACGAGGTGGCAGATCTGGAAGCCGCCGGCATCAAGATCATCCAGATCGACGAACCGGCGATCCGCGAAGGCTTGCCCCTGCGCAAGCAGGATCATCAGGCCTATCTCGACTGGGCGGTGTGCGCCTTCCGTCTGAGCGCAAGCCCGGTGGCGGACCGCACCCAGATCCACACCCACATGTGTTACAGCGATTTCAACCTCATCATCGAGGCGGTGGCGGCGCTGGATGCGGATGTGATCACCATCGAGACCAGCCGCAGCCAGATGCAGCTGCTCGAAGCGTTCGAGCGCTTCAACTACCCCAACGAGATTGGCCCGGGCGTCTACGACATCCACTCGCCGAACGTGCCGAGCCAGAGCTGGATTGAGGGGTTGCTGCGCAAGGCGGCCAAGCAGATCCCGGCCGAGCGGCTCTGGGTCAACCCGGATTGCGGCCTCAAGACCCGCGGCTGGGAAGAGACGGAAGCCGCCCTCAAGGTGATGGTCGATGCCACCAGGGCGCTGCGGGCCGAGCTGGCGTAACCGGCAAGCCGTGACTGCCATCGGTAAGGTGGCGTGCTGACAAACGAACGAGAGAGGGGAAGCCACTGCTTCCTCTCTCTTTTTCGTTGGCCACTTTTTCCACTGGCTTCTGAGCCTTGCCGCAGCCCGCTTTGCACTAGGCTCAGAGTTGGCAGAAGTGGATGGAGTCGCGGCCATGAGAGTCAGTCTGGGGAGCGCAATCCTGTGGGGATTGCTGGTGTGGCAGAGTGCATGGGCGGCGCCAGCGGCCGAGTTGAAGCTGGTCTACTTTGACGACTTTGCCCCATATTCGTGGCGTGACGAACAGGGCAGGATGCGCGGGCTGATGATCGACGTGATGGATCGGGTGGTTGCGCAGATGGGGCTGCGGGTGCGCCATGAAGGTTATCCGTGGCAACGGGCGCAAAAACTGGTGCGGATGGCGCAGGCCGATGGCTTTGTCACCATCGCTACCCGGGAGCGGCGCAGCTATACCCTGGTTGTGGAAGAGCCGGTCACCACCACTGTGCTAACCATTTTTACCCAGCGTGCCCATCCCCGCATGGCGGAATTTCAGCGTGCCAACCGCTTGAGCGACTTCAAATCGCTTACCTTTCTCGACTATTTCGGTAACGGCTGGGGCAAGGAGAACCTGGCGGGCTTCACCGTTCATCACACCATCAATGTTGATAACGTTTTCAAAATGCTGGCGGCGGGTCGGGGGGATCTGATGGTGACCGACCCACTGGTGGCACGTTTCAAACTCAACCAGCTGGGTCTCTCCGGGCAGGTGGTCGAGGTGCCGCTGCAGCTTGACGCTACCCCGTTCAATCTCTGCATCGGCAAGCACTCCCGCTTCAATACCCGGATAACCGAGTTCAACCGAGCCCTGCAACGGTTGCGACAAAGCGGCGAGTTGGCGCGTATCGTCGAACGCTATCGTTGATGCGCGGCCGCCATCTGCGGTTTGCCAAGGGCGTGTCTATCTTGGCGTCATATCAGAAATGGTTGCCCAGAAGGCATCGATCAAGGGCCCCTTGCTGTGGGGCGGACGGATAAGGCCAATGGTCCAGCAGGCTTCCCCATCTCTGAGGGGGAGGGTGAGCACATCCGGGTGCTCTATGGTGGTGGAGGAGGGGACCAGGGTCCAGGCGATCTCTGCCGCCGCGGTGGCGACGCCAGCGGCGAAGTCGTTGACGTACTGGATATCGCGAAAACGCAGCCCGCTCTGGGCCAGATAGTTCATCAGGTGATCGTAAAACGACGGCGCCTTGTCCCGACGCAGGATCGCCAGCGGCTTGTCCACCAGATCCGCCAACTCGCTCACATCGCGGTAGCTGGCGGGCAGCACGGCGACAAAGTGGGCTTCGACCACCGGCAGGGCGTGCCACCCCTTGGGGGCGGGCAGGCGGCAAAAACCGAGATCCAGCTTGCCTTCACTGAGCGCCAGTAGCTGGTGGTGGGTGGAGAGATCGTTGAGCTCGATGGTCACTTTCGGCCGCTCGGCGCGAAAGCGGGCGATGGCGGCGGGCACCAGGATCTTGGTGGCCACACCAAAGCCGATACGCAGGGTGCCGACATTGCCCGCCAGCACGTCGCGGGCGGTGCGCGAGAGCTGCTCGCTCTGGATGACCACAGCGCGGGCATCTTCATACAGCGCCCTGCCCAGTCCGGTGAGGCGAGTGGTACTGGCGTTGCGCTCGAACAGCTCGCCGCCCAGCTCCTCCTCCAGCCGCCTGATCTGTTTGCTCAGGGCCGACTGGGTAACGTGCTGACGCACCGCTGCCTGGCCGAAGTGCAGCACCTCCCCCAGAGTGACGAAGGCTTTCAGATCCCGTAGCTCCATCAGGGCTCCTTTCATTCCTGTTGGGAATGTTGAGTGGTCAAATTTGTCATTGGACGGAATTTTAGAAGTGATGGATGCTTATGCCAATTCATTTCGGGCGCCCCGACAGGGGGCGCCGAGTTATCAGAGATGGCTGACACCATCAGCGCAGAAGGAGCAACACCAGATGCATCACCACAAGTTCAACGACTTCCCGAGCGATTTTCTGTGGGGCGCCGCCTCCGCTGCCTATCAGGTGGAGGGGGGCTGGAATGCCGATGGCAAGGGGCCCTCGGTGTGGGATCTCTTCACCAAGCTGCCGGGCAAGACCTTTGAGGGGAGCAACGGCGATGTGGCGGTGGATCACTACCACCGCATGGAAGAGGACGTGGCGCTGATGGCCGAGATGGGGCTCAAGGCCTACCGCTTCTCGGTGAGCTGGCCACGCATCTATCCCACCGGTCGGGGGGAGGTGAACGAGGCGGGTCTGGCCTTCTACGAGAAGCTGATCGACACCCTCTTGGCCCACCAGATCGAGCCGATACTGACCCTTTATCACTGGGATCTGCCGCAGGCGCTGCAAGATGAGTACGGCGGCTGGGAAGACCGACGCATTATCGAGGATTTCGAGCGCTACTGCGTGACCCTCTATCAGCGCTTTGCCGGCAAGGTGAAGTACTGGGTCTCTCTCAACGAGCAGAATTACAACCTGACCAACGCCTATCAGCTCGGCACCCATCCGCCTGCCGTGCAGGATCGCAAGCGCTTCTTTGCCGCCAACCACATCGCGTTTCTGGCCAATGCCCGAGTGATCAAGGCCTTTCGCCAGCATGTGCCAAATGGCCTCATCGGCCCGAGCTTTGCCTACTCCCCTGCCTATCCGGCGTCGTGCGATCCGAAAGATATGCTGGCCTATGAGAACGCCGAGGAGTTCAACAACCTCTGGTGGTTGGATGCCTACTGCTTTGGCCGCTATCCGCAGGCGGCGCTCGCTTACTTGCGAGAAAACGGCGAGGCGCCGGAGATCCTGCCGGGCGATATGGAGTTGCTGCGCGAGGGGACGCCCGACTACATCGGCGTCAACTACTACTACACCCTGACCTACACAGATAACCCCTTGGGCGGTCAGACCCTGCAGCGGATCAACACCACCGGCAAGAAGGGTACTACGCCATCGAGCGGCATCCCCGGCCTCTACAAGACGGCGCCCAATCCGTACCTTGAGACCAGCAACTGGGACTGGGCCATCGATCCGACCGGGATGCGTATCGCCCTGCGTCGCCTCTCTTCCCGCTATGGCCTGCCGCTGATGATCACCGAGAACGGTCTTGGCGAGTTCGACAAGCTGGAGGCGGGCGAAAAGGTGAACGATGAGTACCGTATCGATTACCTGCGCAGCCACGTCAAGGCGTGCCAGGAGGCGATGCAGGATGGGGTGGAATTGCTCGGCTACTGCGCCTGGTCGTTCACCGACATCCTGAGCTGGCTCAACGGCTACCAGAAGCGTTACGGGTTCGTCTATGTGGATCGTGACGAGCAGGGGGGCTCCCTTCGCCGGATCAAGAAAGCGAGCTTCCACTGGTATCAGGCGGTCATCACTTCAGGCGGCAAGGTGCTTTAACATATCTCCTTGGCTTGTCATACGAAAAGGCCCTGGCTCCTGTCAGGGCCTTTTGCATGGCATGTTTTGACCTGCACTGGCCGTGGGATGCTAGAGGAACATTCCTCCCGAAGCTTCAATGCGCTGGGCATTGATCCAACGATTGTCATCCGAGAGCAGGGCTGCAATCACCCCGCCGATGTCATCGGGCTGGCCGACTCGTCCAAGTGCTGTTTGGCTGGCAATGAAGTCGTTGACTGCCTGATTGTCCCGCACTACACCGCCGCCAAAATCGGTCTCGATAGCACCAGGGGCCACCACGTTGACGGCGATCCTCCGTGGACCAAGCTCCTTGGCCAGATAGCGGGTCAGCACTTCTACTCCTCCCTTCATGGCCGCGTAAGCGGCGTAGCCCGGTAGGGCAAAACGGGTTAGGCCGGTTGAAATATTGATGATCCGGCCACCATCGCGGATCAGAGGTAACAGCTGCTGGGTTACAAAGAAAGTACCCTTAAGCTGAATGTTCACAAGGGTATCGAACTGCTCCTCAGTGGTCTGATCAAAGCTGGCGTGGATGCCGATCCCGGCATTGTTGACCAGAAAATCGAACTGTTCGCGTTGCCACTCCCGTTGCAACAGTTGATGTACTTCAACGGCGAAGGCTGCAAAGGAGGCACAGTCGGCCACATCGAGCGGTAGGGCATGAGCCTTTACGCCGAGTGCATTGGCTTGTGCCACCACGGCTGCCGCCTCTTCCGCCTGACTGCGGTAAGTGAGAATGAGGTCGACGCCTTTGGCTGCGAGGGCCAGTGCCGAGTGCTTACCGAGGCCGCGGCTGGCACCAGTAATGAGAGCGATGGGAAGGGTCATGGTTCAACTCCTATCAAGAGTGGGGAGGGCTCGGTCTGAGCATGTGTTATCACTCTATTAGTGCTTGTGTGATGGATAAAGCCGGTAATAATGAATGCACTGTTCCGTTTACATTGACAATGAGGCCATGGATCAACTTGATGCGATGAGATTGTTTATACGGGTGGCTGAGCTTGAGAGCTTCACCCGCAGCGCCGAGCAACTGGGTATCCCCAAGGCAACGCTTTCCGCAGCGATTCGGCGGTTGGAGGAACAGATGGGAACTCGTTTGCTCCATCGCACTACCAGGCGGGTACAACTGACCACTGATGGGCAGCTCTGTTATGCCCGTTGTCAGGAGTTGCTGGCCGATATGGAGGAGTTTAATGGGCTGTTTCGGCACGGGGGACGGCTCAGCGGCCAGCTGCGGGTGGATATGCCGAGTCGGATGGCTCGCCATTTGGTCATACCGGCATTGCCTGCTTTTCTGGCGGACCACCCTGACTTGCAGCTGATGCTGAGCAGTACAGATCG
Source organism: Aeromonas sp. 6P (assembly GCF_051919525.1). Taxonomy (NCBI): domain Bacteria; kingdom Pseudomonadati; phylum Pseudomonadota; class Gammaproteobacteria; order Aeromonadales; family Aeromonadaceae; genus Aeromonas; species Aeromonas sp. 6P. The sequence continues at coordinate 1,993,478 of NZ_JBQBEO010000002.1, forward strand.
GCGGGTCGATCTGGTGCGCGAAGGCTTCGACTGTGTGGTGCGGATGGGGGCGCTGGAATCCTCCAGCCTGGTAGCTCGTCCACTGGGCCACTATCGTCAAATCAATTGTGCCAGCGCGGCTTACCTGACTCGTTATGGTGTACCAGAAACGTTGACCGATCTGGCTGGGCACCGGTTGATCCACTATGGCTCCGTGTCAGGTGGCCGCGAAGCCGGTTTTGAGTACCAGCAGAGCGATGGTTCCCGCGCCGTACTGGCGATGACCGGAGCGCTCACGGTAAACGACAGTGAAACCTATCTGGCAGCTGCACTGGCGGGGTTAGGGATCATCCAGATGCCGCGAATCGGAGTAGAAGAGCTGCTCGCCAGTGGAAAACTGGTCATGGTGCTGCCCCAGTGGCAGGCACCTCCCTTGCCCGTTCATGCGCTCTATGCGCATCGTCGCCAGCTCTCACCTAGGGTTCTGGCGTTCATTCACTGGTTGGGAGGCGTGCTAAATACGGCGATCGACGAGGGCTCGATGGAGGTTTTGTGAGCCTGTGTGGATCACTGGATCAGTTTTGTCTGCGATGCAAGGTGCCGGCAGGATCTCGGTGGTCGTTGTCATTCACGCGATGACTTCATTTTTCTGGAGAACTCATTGACTCGATTTTGTCCTGCCAAAGTCGGCGACCCCTGCTATTATCTGCGGCCGAACATGAGCCAATAAAAATCAGGATATCGTGATGACTGACCACACTTTTATTCCCGGCAAGGACGCGGCGCTGGAAGACTCCATCGAACGCTTCCAGACCAAGCTGCAAGCCTTAGGGTTTGATATCGAAGAGGCCTCCTGGCTCAACCCCGTGCCGAACGTCTGGTCGGTGCATATTCGGGACAAAGAGTGCCCCCTCTGCTTTACCAATGGCAAGGGTGCCAGCAAGAAGGCAGCCCTCGCTTCCGCCCTTGGCGAATATTTCGAGCGTCTCTCCACCAACTACTTCTTCGCCGACTTCTATCTGGGCGAGCAGGTCGCCAACGGCGATTTCGTTCACTACCCGAACGAAAAGTGGTTCCCCATCGAGGGTGACCAGTTCCCGGCCGGTCTGCTCGACAGCTTCACCCGCAAGTTCTACAACCCGGACGGTGAAGTGACCGCCGACATGCTGGTGGATCTGCAGTCAAACAACGAAGAGCGCGGTATCGTCGCCCTGCCGTTCGAGCGTCAGTCCGATCACGAGACCGTCTACATCCCGATGAACATCATCGGCAACCTCTATGTCTCCAACGGCATGAGCGCTGGCAACACCAAGACCGAAGCGCGCACCCAGGCGCTCTCCGAGGTGTTCGAGCGCCACGTGAAGAACAAGATCATCGCCGAGGCCATCAGCCTGCCGTTGATCCCGGACGAGGTCATTGCCCGTTATCCGGGGATTGCCGCCTCCATCGCGGCGCTCGAAGCGGAAGGCTTCCCCATTTACAGCTTCGATGCCTCTCTGGGTGGCCGTTATCCGGTCATCTGCGTGGTGCTGCTCAATCCGAGCAATGGCACCTGCTTTGCCTCCTTCGGTGCCCACCCGCGCTTCGAAGTGGCCTTCGAGCGTACCGTCACCGAGCTGCTGCAGGGCCGCGGTCTCAAGGATCTCGACGTGTTTGTGCCGCCGTCATTCGACAACGAGCAGGTGGCGGATCACCACAACCTCGAGACCCACTTCATCGACTCCTCGGGCCTTATCAGCTGGGATCTGTTCAAGCAGGATGCGGACTTCGAGTTTGCCGACTGGGACTTCCGTGGCACCTCGCAGGAGGAGTTCGATCACCTGATCGGCATCTTCCATGAGCTGGAGCAGCCGGTCTATATCGCCGACTACGAGCATCTGGGTGTCTACGCCTGCCGCATTCTGGTGCCGGGCATGTCCGACATCTATCCGGCCGAAGATCTGCTGCTGGCCAACAACAACATGGGCGCCAACCTGCGCGAAGTGATCCTGGCACTGCCATCACTTGATTGGGATGCCGAGCAGTACATGGCGTTGTTTGATCAACTGGATGAAGAGGGGCACGACGAGCGCACCCGTGTACGCGAGCTGCTGGGCATCGCTGCTGCCAAGGGGACCGCGCTGCACACCCTGCGCGTTGGCGAGCTGAAAGCCATGCTGGCGCTGGCCGCCGGTGAGCTGGAGACCGCACTGGATCTCATCGACTGGACCATGGAGTTCAACCAGTCGGTGTTTACTGCCGAGCGTGCCAGCTACTACCGCGCCCTGCGTGCCTGCGTCGAGTTGTTCCTCGACGAGGAGCGGGATCCGGAGCAGTATCGCGCCGTCTTCACTCGCATGTATGGCGAAGAGACGCTGGCACAGGCATGGGCCAACGCCACTGGCGAAGCACGCTTCCACGGGCTGGAGGCGGCCGACCTGTCGCTCTCCCAGTTCCCGCTGCACCAGAAGCTGCTGGCGGCCTACGAGAAGCTGCAGAAGGCCAAGCGAGCCCATCACTGGGCGTGATCGTTGCTGTAAAGGAAGGGGCCGTGTGGCCCCTTCTGTTTATCGTGCGGCAAGGCACGGGATTGTTATTCAAAGATGAAATAAAAAACAAAAAATACCCCTAAGGGGGGTGATGGCAGGGCAGGGGATGTGCTGTCGATCTGCAAAGATATCTTGCCAATACCATATTTCCATGATCGAAAATAAATTCTTTAAAATCATTGCATTAAAAATGTGATATTTCTGTTTCAGCTGATACCTGGTGTAAAGTGGCGTAGCCATCGCACTAAAATATTTGTAGTAAAATTACATTCGCACTCTGATAAACTTGATCAATGTCAATTTTGGCTATTAGGCCCTTTGTTATGATTTCAACAGGCAAAACATTCAGGTAGAAAATAATTGAAAGCTGAATCTCCATTCGATTGTCTCAAGCCCGAAGCCATCGCTGCACTGGCTGAAGACATCACCTATGCCAAGGCTACCAAGCCGGCATACAAGGTCATTCCACTGGCCATCACCGCAGGCGCTTTCATCGCCATCGCATTTATCTTCTACATCACAGTGACGACCGGAACCGGCTCCATGCCTTGGGGTATGGCCAAGTTGGTGGGCGGTCTCTGCTTCTCTCTCGGACTTATTCTCTGTGTGCTGCTCGGTGCCGAGCTGTTCACCTCCACCACCCTGACGCTGGTGGCCAAGGCTGCCAATCGCATCAGCTGGGCTCAGCTGCTCAAGAACTGGGGTCTGGTCTACTTCGGCAACCTGATTGGCGGTCTGCTGATGGTGGCGCTGATCATCGTTTCTGCCGAGTACACGGCAGCAGACGGCCAGTGGGGCCTTAACGCCCTCAACGTGGCCCAACACAAAATTCACCACACCTTCTTCGAAGCGGTGGCGCTGGGTATCCTCTGTAACCTGATGGTATGCCTTGCTGCCTGGATGGCCTTTGGTGCCCGCAGCGCGACTGACAAGGTAGTGGTTATGCTGCTGCCGGTTGCCATGTTCGTTGCTTCAGGTTTCGAGCACAGCATCGCAAACATGTTTATGATTCCGGTTGGTATCGCTATCCACAGCGTGGCTAGTCCGGAATTTTGGCAGGCCATCGGCCAGGATCCGGCAACCTTTGCTGACCTGACCGTATCCAACTTCGTCCTACACAACCTCATCCCCGTGACCATCGGCAATATCATCGGTGGTGGCGTGATGGTTGGTCTGACTTACTGGTTTATCTTCCGTCGTCATCATTAAGGATGATTGCGGGATACTACATCAATACCGTGTGAGGTAATGAAAAATGGCAGAACTTAACGAACAGTTCCAAAAAGCATGGGAAGGCTTCGCGGCCGGTGAATGGCAGACCTCTGTCAACACCCGTGACTTCATCCAGAAGAACTACACCCCGTATGAAGGTGACGAGTCCTTCCTGGCTGGCGCGACCGAAGCGACCACCAAGCTGTGGGACAAGGTCATGGAAGGGATCAAAATCGAGAACCGCACTCATGCGCCGGTTGATTTTGATACTGACCTGCCCTCCACCATTACCGCACACGATGCCGGTTATATCGATCAGAGCCTGGAGCAGATCGTTGGTCTGCAGACTGACAAGCCGCTGAAGCGCGCCATCATCGCCAACGGCGGTATCAAGATGGTTAAAACTTCTTGCGAAGTGTACGGTCGTCAACTGGACCCGATGGTCGAGAAGATCTTCACTGAATACCGCAAGACTCACAACCAGGGCGTGTTTGACGTTTACACCAAAGACATCCTGAACTGCCGCAAGTCTGGTGTTATCACCGGTCTGCCGGATGCCTACGGCCGTGGCCGTATCATCGGTGACTACCGTCGTGTTGCTCTGTACGGTGTTGACTTCCTGATGGCCGACAAACTGGCCCAGTTCAAGTCCCTGCAAGCTGACCTGGAAAACGGCGTCAACCTGGAAGCCACCATCCGTCTGCGCGAAGAGATCTCCGAGCAGCACCGTGCCTTGGCACAGATGAAGGTGATGGCTGCCAAGTACGGTTGCGATATCTCCGTACCGGCCAAGAACGCTAAAGAAGCCGTACAGTGGACCTACTTCGCCTACCTGGCGGCAGTCAAGTCCCAGAACGGTGCAGCCATGTCCTTCGGTCGTACCTCCAGCTTCCTGGACATCTACATCGAGCGTGACCTGCAGAAAGGCCTGATCACCGAGCAAGAAGCCCAGGAGCTGATGGACCACATGGTCATGAAGCTGCGTATGGTTCGCTTCCTGCGTACTCCGGAATACGATTCACTGTTCTCCGGCGACCCGATGTGGGCGACCGAGACCCTGGCTGGTATGGGCGTTGATGGCCGTACTCTGGTCACCAAGAACAGCTTCCGTATGCTGAACACCCTGTACACCATGGGCCCGTCCCCTGAGCCGAACCTGACCATCCTGTGGTCCGAGAAGCTGCCGGTCGGTTTCAAGAAGTACTGTGCCAAGGTATCCATCGAGACCTCTTCCGTTCAGTACGAGAACGACGATCTGATGCGTCCGGATTTCAACAACGATGACTACGCCATCGCTTGCTGTGTATCCCCGATGATCGTTGGTAAGCAGATGCAGTTCTTCGGTGCTCGTGCCAACCTGGCCAAGACCATGCTGTATGCAATCAACGGTGGTATGGACGAGAAGCTCAAGATCCAGGTCGGTCCGAAAACCGAGATGGTCAAGTCCGAGTACCTCGACTACAACGACGTAATGGATCGTCTGGACCACTTCATGGATTGGCTGGCCAAGCAATACGTTGCTGCGCTGAACATCATCCACTACATGCACGACAAGTACAGCTACGAAGCCTCTCTGATGGCGCTGCACGACCGTGACGTATATCGCACCATGGCGTGTGGTATCGCTGGTCTGTCCGTAGCCGCTGACTCCCTGTCTGCCATCAAGTACGCCAAGGTCAAGCCGATTCGTGACGAAGATGGCGTTGCCATCGACTTCGAAATCGAAGGCGAATACCCGCAGTTCGGTAACAACGACGCTCGCGTTGATGATATCGCCTGTGACCTGGTTGAGCGCTTCATGAAGAAGATTCAGAAGCTGAACACCTACCGTGGTGCTGTTGCTACCCAGTCTGTTCTGACCATCACCTCCAACGTGGTATATGGTAAGAAGACCGGTAACACCCCGGATGGCCGTCGTGCTGGTGCTCCGTTCGGTCCGGGTGCAAACCCGATGCACGGTCGTGACCAGAAAGGTGCTGTTGCTTCCCTGACTTCCGTAGCCAAGCTGCCGTTCGCTTACGCTAAAGATGGTATCTCCTATACCTTCTCCATCGTTCCAAACGCACTGGGTAAAGATATGGAAGCCCAGAAAGCCAACCTGGCTGGCCTGATGGACGGTTACTTCCACCACGAATCCAACGTAGAGGGTGGTCAGCACCTGAACGTTAACGTGATGAACCGTGAAATGCTGCTGGACGCCATGGAAAACCCGGAGAAATATCCGCAGTTGACCATCCGCGTATCCGGTTATGCCGTTCGCTTCAACTCTTTGACCAAAGAGCAACAGCAAGACGTCATCACCCGTACCTTCACTGCTTCTCTGTAATCGAGACGTAGTGAGCAAAAACCGGCGCCAAGGCGCCGGTTTTTTTATGCGTGCGATTCAGGGGGAGTAATCATCCCCTGTGAATCGCCTCCAGTTCCATCGCAACCACCACAGTTGTTACTGGGTATTCGAGGGGAGGGGCTCACCAGGATTGATCTAGGCCCCGTCTGTAATGCGATTATGCTTTATTCGCGCTCTAAGGGGATAGGCGGTTGCTTTGCCTGCCATTGCATCAGTGTTGCTATGGCTCGTGGAACAGCTGATCAGGTTTAAGGGGGGAACAGAGGCGCCATCGCGGGTATCAAGCAATACCCATAAGCCTGTGACAATGGAATCATTCTCTGCCTCTGCCTCTGCCTCTGCCTCTGCCTCTGCCTCTGCCTCTGCCTCTGCCTCTGCCTCTGCCTCTCTCAATGTGCAGTTGGGAGGGGGTCTGGTTTAGCCTGCCAGATATGTGTGAAGCTACAAACCCTGCTTGCAGAAACAACAAGGGCTGCACATTGTGCAGCCCTTGCCTCTGGAGAATAGCGGGTTGAGCGTGTCAGCTGGCCCAGGTGATGATGTGATCGATCCATTCACCCGCCTGATCCTCGTGAATGACTTTGCCACGGACGGATTGACCAGCCTGATGCATCGCGGAACGACTGCCGGTCAGCAGAGGATGCCACTCTGGAAGAGCGTCACCTTCAGACAGCAGGCGATATGCGCAGGTTGAGGGGAGCCAGTCATATTCGGTGATCTTGTCATGGGTGATCTGCAGACAGTCAGGCTCTTTTTTGAAACGATTGGCGTAATCAGAGCACTGACAGGTCTTGGTGTTGAGCAAATTGCAGGCGACATTGGTGAAAACCAGTTCGTCGGTATCTTCATCGATCAGCTTGTTGAGGCAGCATTTTCCGCAACCATCGCAGAGGGATTCCCATTCGGATTCATTCATCTGCTGCAGACTCTTGGTCTGCCAAAAGGGGGCTTGCATCATACCGCTCACTTATTACACCTGATAAAACGCGTGGTTATACCCCTTGTTACCCGGTATTTCAAGGAGAGGGTCACTCCGGTTGGCAAATTGTCGTGATCAGCTCAAATGAATGCAATGACTTTCAGCCTCATCATATTGCTCAAACGGGTTCGCTGGTGGGCAGGAAGTCCCGCAGGTTTGAATACTTGGGCTGCATGATTGTCCAGTTCAGGTTTTATTTTCTGCTTCTTGATCCGTTACATCTTTTGATGTTTGTCTGCTTGCAGCAAGCAGGGTCAAATGTCTCCGATGCCTACCGTCAGGCTGTTGCACGCTTGTCTTTCAAATAAAGCCGCTGGTCACATATTGTTTACGCCCTTCTGTCACTGCGACCCGCGGGAGAGCCTGCGTAGGCGTTCGTTTTTTGTCTTAATGGTTGAGATAGATATCTTGCTCTGAATAGGCCAGCAGAGGTGTGCCGAGGTTAGTCCGTTTCGCGCCAAAGAAGCGGGTGAGTACGCCAGATTGCTGTCCCAGTCGCTGCAGCTTGACGTGATCCAGCTCGATCTGCTCGGGTAGCCAGGTAAATACGGCGGCGCAGTGACCATTGCCCAGACTGCGCTCCAGGGTTTGCTGCCAGTTCTTGATTTTGGGGCTATGTACCACCAGCACTCTCTTGGGATCGATACCTCGCTCTTCCAGACGGCTGACTGTGGGGCGTCCCGGCGGGGCGATCAACAAGATCCAGCCGGTATGAGCCTCCCCAAGCTTTGTCAGCTCGCTCAGAAACTGATCATCAGACTGGATAGTCACACCATAATGAGCCAACTCCGCTTTGCAGGCGGTTCTGGTTGGCCAGGGCTTGCTCATGACACGATTCATCGCAAAGGGCAGTGAGTGCAGGGGCTGGTTCATATATGTGGTTCCTGTATGAATATCCAAGCTGTATGTGCATACAGTAGTTCTATCCTGTGGCAGTGACAAGGTGTTTTTGCTGAAAAATGTGATGGTGTTGGCATGTGTCGTTAGTAAGGTTATGTTTTTAAACACTATTTAATATAAAGCTGATTGGGTGTTTTTCGTACTATGGACAAACCTTGCGTAACCGCCCATGGTTATACAGGTCATTTACAGGAGGTGCCGCCATGGATATCAGTACCTTGCAACGTCTTGATGCCAACATCTTGCTGGGCATCATCAATGAGAAGCTAAGGCTTGAGTGTGACGGGTTGGAGGAGTTGCTGGCCTATTACGATATGAGTGAAGAGCAGTTGGCAGGACGTCTGGATCAGATTGGGTACCATTACGATCCATTGAGTAATCAGTTCAAGGCACATCTTTAAGGGTGCAATGATTGCTTCATATTTATACGGTAATTTTTCAGGCACATTGAAACCGGTTTCAATGTGCCGTCTTGCTGCCTATTTTCAGGGATTTTCAAGGCTTGGCAATCTCTGAAAACCTATTCATGCCAGAATATTTTTATTGTTTCATTAAGTTTATGATAATAAAGGGAATGTTTGTTTTTGTGCAATCAATTAAAGGAAAGGGTTTTCAAGCTTTTCAGGCTGTTTTTATCGGTTAAAGTGTGACTTGCGTTAACTTTTAATTCTGCCGCTTTAGTTAGTATTCTCACGCCGGTACATATTTTGAGATAACAACAGCGCCGGTCCCGCAAGCGGGATAACAATTTTATTTGTAACGAAGGAATATGGTTTATGACTACCAAGAAGAAGACAGACCAGGATCTCCAACTGGATAAAGATCAGCTCAAGGCGAGTATCGTGCGTCACCTGCGTTCTACCTTGGGAACAAGCGAACAGAAAGCCTCTCCCGAAGCGTGGTGGAAAGCCACTGCTGCGGCCGTCAATGAACAGGTGTACGAGCGCCTGACCCGCACTCAGCAGACTCATTTCAAGAAAGATACTCGTGCGATTCACTATCTCTCTGCTGAATTCCTGATGGGACGATTGACTTCCAACAACCTGCACAACCTCTCCCTCTACAAGACTTGCGAAGAGGCGCTGGGCGAACTCGGTCTGGAACTGACCGACCTGTGCGAACAAGAGCCGGACATGGCACTTGGCAACGGCGGTCTGGGCCGTCTGGCTGCCTGCTTTATCGACTCGCTGGCCACTCTGAACTATCCGGCGGTTGGTTACGGTATCCACTACGAACACGGTCTGTTCCGTCAGGAAATCCAGGATGGCCGCCAGATCGAGCGTCCGGATTCTTGGCGTGAATATGGCAACCCCTGGGAGATCTGCCGCCCCGAGTCGGTGCAAGAAGTGCCGCTCTATGGCTACGTCGAGACCGTGTTTGGTGACAATGGCGGCCTGAAGAAGGTATGGCACGCCGGTCGCAAGATTAAAGGGGTGCCTTGGGATATTCCGGTGGTCGGTTTTGGCGGTCACACCGTCAACATCCTGCGTTTGTGGGAATCCCGCGCCTCCGAGTTTTTCGACTGGGACGTGTTCAACGCCGGTGGTTACATCGACTCCCAGGCTGAGAAAGCCCAGGCCGAGACCATCTCCAAGGTGCTGTATCCGAACGATGAGACCGATGCAGGTAAAGAGCTGCGTCTGATCCAGCAGTACTTCTTCTGTGCTTGCTCCATCAAGGACATCATGCGCCGCTACAAGCGGGTCCATGGCAGTGACTTCAGCAACTTTGCCGCGCAAATTGCCATTCAGCTCAATGATACTCACCCGACTGTTGCCATCCCGGAACTGATGCGGGTGCTGGTTGACGAGGAAGATCTGAACTGGGATGCCGCTTGGGCTATCTGCTATCAGGTCTTCTCCTACACCAACCACACTCTGCTGCCGGAAGCGCTGGAGAAGTGGTCGGTCAGCCTGTTCGAGAAAGTACTGCCTCGCCATCTGGAGGTGATTTACGAGATCAACGCCCGCTTCCTGAACGAGTTGGTCGAGCCCAAGTGGCCGGGCAACGATGCTATCAAAGCCAAGCTCTCCATCATCGAAGAGGGAGATGTGCGCAAGGTTCGCATGGGCAACCTGTGCGTGATCGGTTCGTCCAAGGTGAACGGTGTGGCCGAGATCCACTCCAAGCTGGTGAAGGAAGATCTCTTCCCCGAGTATGCCGAGCTGTGGCCGGAAAAAATGTGCAACGTGACCAACGGGGTGACCCCGCGTCGCTGGCTGCTGGCGTGCAACCCGGAACTGGCTGGCCTCTACAACGAAGTAGTGGGCAAGGAGTGGCCGCTGCAACTGGACAAACTGCGTGGCGTGGTGAAGTTTGCCGACGACAAGGCGTTCCAGCAGCAGTTCATGACCATCAAGCGTCACAACAAAGAGAAGCTGGTCAAGGTCATCAAAGACGAAACCGGTATCGATGTCAGTGCCGAGGCGATCTTTGACGTTCAGATCAAGCGTCTGCACGAGTACAAGCGCCAGCAGCTGAACCTCATTCACATCATGGCACTCTATCGTCGTCTGCTGGCCAACCCGGACTATGACATGCATCCGCGCGTGTTTATCTTCGGCTCCAAAGCGGCGCCCGGTTACAAGCTGGCCAAAGACATCATCTATGCCATCAACAAGCTGGCGGATCGGGTCAATAACGATGCTCGTATCCAGGGCAAGCTGAAAGTGGTGTTCATGCCGAACTACCGCGTGAGTCTGGCCGAGAAGCTGATCCCGGCGGCAGATGTCTCCGAGCAGATCTCCACTGCCGGTTATGAAGCATCCGGTACCGGCAACATGAAGATGGCACTCAACGGTGCAATCACCATCGGGACGCTGGATGGAGCCAACATCGAGATCGCCGAAGAGGCGGGGGCCGAAAACTGTGCCATCTTCGGTTTGAACGTGGACGAAGTGAAGTCGCTGAAGGCGCGCGGTTACAACCCGTACGACTTCTACTATGCCAATTCCGAGCTCAAAGCCGTGCTGGACTGGTTTGATACCGACTACTTCACGCCTGGTCGTCCGGGTGAACTGGCCTCCATCAAGCGCTCCTTGCTGGAAGGGGGAGACCCTTACCTGACCCTGGCGGACTTCCAGTCCTACTCGGATGCACACAAGCTGATCGATACCTGGTATCGGGATCCGGCACTGTGGGCGAAGAAGGCCATCATCAACTCGGCCACCATGGGCAAGTTCAACTCCGACCGCTCCATTCAGGACTATGTGGATCGGATCTGGGATCTGAAGGCCTGCAACATCGGCTAATCGGATTTATAAATGAGAAAGCCCCCGCAATGCGGGGGTTTTTGTTTATTGGGGGGAGGTGGATCAGAGGATATCGCCAACGAAGTAGGCCAGCAGGGCGAGCAACACGGTAAAGACCACGTTCAGAGCCATACCGGCTTTCATCATCTCCCTCTGGCGGATGTGGCCACTGGCAAAGACTATGGCATTGGGCGGCGTGGCGACTGGCAGCATAAAGGCACAGGAGGCACCGATAGCGATTAACACAGACATCACCACAGGTGATACACCCAGTGCCTCGGCGACACCGGCAAACAGGGGAACCAACAGTGCGGCGGTGGCGGTGTTGGAGACCAGCTCGGTCAGGAACACCACGAAGGCGGCCAGCATAAGCAACACAACAAAAATGTTTGCGTTGGAGAGTACGGCCGACAGATGGCTGGCCAGGAAGGCGCTGGTACCAGTGGCTTTGAGAATGGCGCTCAGGGTCAGACCGCCGCCAAACAGCATCAGTACGCCCCAGTCGGTGTTCTGGTTGACGTCATCCCAGCTGGCGACACGGCTGACCACGATGGCTACGATGGCGCCCATGGCAATCAGGGTGTCGAGTTGCGGAATACCGCCAAAGGCGTTGGAGATGGGTTGTGAGCCGATCCAGAGCACAACGGTGGTCAGGAAGATTGCCAGCGTCACTTTACGCTCGCGGGTCCAGTTGATGGTGACATCCTGGATCTCGACGCGGTGGCTGAGACGCGGGCGGGTTACCAGATAGAGCAGGGCAATGCCGCAGGGCATCAGGATCAGCACGACTGGAACACCGAATTTCATCCAGTCAGTGAAGCCAATCCCCATCTGGGCGGCTGCGATGGCGTTGGGTGGGCTACCCACCAAGGTACCGATGCCACCGATACTGGCGCTGTAGGCGATCCCCAGCAATACGAAGACGAAGGTGGCGCGCTCTTTTTTGCTATCGAGGCGTGCCAGCATACCGATCGCCAGTGGCAGCATCATGGCGGTGGTAGCGGTGTTGCTGATCCACATCGACATGGCGGCTGTGATGGTAAAGAGCAGGATGACGCCCCAACCCAGATGACCATTGGCCAGGTGCATCACCTTGCCTGCCATCAGGGTATCCAGTCCCTGTTTGGAGAGGGCTGCCGCGAGGGCGAAACCGCCAAAAAAGAGGAACAGGATCGGGTTGGCAAAATCGGTGAGGGATTTGCTCATGTCAAACACCCCGAGCACGGTAGCCAGCAGGGGTACCAGCAGCGCGGTGATGGTGACGTGCAGTGCTTCGGTCAGCCAGAGGATGGCGATAAAGACCAGAATGCCCAGCCCCTTGTTGACCATGGGGTCAAACGGGAGCCAGGCGAGCATGGCACAAAGGAGCAAAACATCCAGGATGACGATCCCTGATTTGATGTCCAGCCAGCGAGATGGAGCAGAGGGTACAGCTGATGTGTGCATAATGTTCTCTCGGTTAATTTATGGTTGTTTTTGTGTTGCCGAGATTACATCCATTCACTTGTTTGAAACAGACTCACATGTTGAAAATCAGCCTCTACTCACATACTCATTGATAAAAATGAGGAAATGAACACATAAATAAAACATGTGCGAAATATAAATCAAACATCCATGAACTGTTCCAGCCATTGCTTGAACATGCTCTTGGGCAAGGAGCCATTTATCTGGTTCACCAGTTTGCCCTGTTGGAAGACCATCAGGGTGGGGATGCTGCGAATGGCGTAACGGGCGGCAATGGTGCTCTGTTGCTCGGTATCGACTTTGGCAAAGCGCATCCGTGGTTCGAGTTCATGGGCAACCTCATGAAATACCGGAGCAAACTGCTGGCAGGGGCCGCACCAGCTGGCCCAGAAATCGACCACGACCGGGATGTCTGAGTTGATCAGGGTATCGAAGTTATCCGCATTCCCGAGGCAAGGGGTCTGGCTGAACAGGAGGGCTTTGCAGCGCCCGCATTTGGCAGATGTATCGATATGGGTAACGGGCAGGCGGTTCCTGGTAAAGCAGTGGCTACAATAAGTAGTGATAAATGACATAATTGGTTCCTTCTAAATCAGCTCTGGCCGGGGATATGATGAAAAGCCAGAATGAAGCAATCGCGAAACAATAGCGAAATATCAGAGCAATAACGGTAACACAGTGCCCAGCGGGAGTGGATAATTCCCCCTGGGTTCATTGCCTGACCGGATAATTCAGCGACCACCAGATGAGAGTCGAGACGGGATGAATAAAGGATCACGGAAAAACCGTGCTGTGCCAGGGCTGATTGTTGCCCTGCTGCTTGCCTTTTCGGGCTACTGCTGGCAGTCGCTCAGTCAGCAGCAGCAGGCCCACAACCTGAACGAAGCGGCCGAGGTGGTGCTGAACAGGATCAACGCCGATACCCTCTATCTGCTTGGGCGGGAGCAGGCCAATGACAGCAATGTCCAGCAGCGCCTGAACCAGTTATCCATCACCCTTGACGGTTTTGTACGGGAAGTCAGAAGAGATCCCGAGCTGGTGCAAGACGACCTTTCCCAGGCTCTGCTTGATGACATGGACACCTATCTGATGGCGCTGGCCAGGCTTCATGCCATTGAGATGGCTATCGAGTACCTCAATGCGCCCCTGCAGGCCCAGATTAAAAAGGTGCGGGGGATAAGCCCGTCAGACAGTGCGCTTCATCGCGACCTGGAGGAGCTGGCGCAACTGAGCAACTATCTGCAGCGCAGTTGGGACAAACGTGAACAGACTACGCTGGATCAGCTGCAACAGCAGTTGCAATCCCGTTATGGCAACTTGCCGGAGATCGCGACCCTGATCCGCCTGAGCAAGGAGATCAGCCAGCAGGTGATGGCCTATCACACCTTGCGTTACCAGCTCATCGACATGCATGTGATCGAGAGTCTGGTGCGCTGGAAACTCGACAAGCTGGAGCGCGCCTCCTCTTTGATGAATCGCTTTTATCTGATGGTGCTGTGCGGAGCTTTGATCTGCTTTGCGCTGGTGGCCTTCACCCTGTGGCGCCGTAACCAGAAGCTGAGCGAACTGTCGCGCCAGACCGGCTTGCTGGCCCAGGCCAAAAGCGATTTTCTGGCCAACATGAGCCATGAGATCCGCACCCCCATGAATGCCATCATAGGTTTTAGCTCGCTGGCACTGCAGACCGAACTGGATCAACAACAGCGGGACTATCTGGGCAAGATCAAATCCTCATCCGATACCCTGCTGCTGCTGATCAACGACATCCTAGATTTGACCAAGGTGGAGTCAGGCAAGCTGACGTTGGAGGAGATCGACTTCGATCTCAGCGAGCAGCTAGATTCGCTGGCGGGCATGTTTGCCGATCTGGCGGAGCGCAAACACGTGGAAGTGGTTATTCGCAAGTCACCGGAGGTGCCGGTCTTCTTGCGTGGGGACCCCTTGCGATTGGGACAAGTGCTGGTCAATCTGGTGAACAACGCCATCAAGTTTACCGAACGCGGTGAAGTCGAAGTCTGCATCGAGCTGGCCAATCCTCACCCAATGCGGATCCGCTTCAGTGTGCGCGATACCGGCATCGGCATTGCCGAAGAGAAGCAGACCCAACTGTTTCAGGCGTTTACCCAGCTGGAGGCGGGTAATACCCGAAAATATGGCGGCTCGGGTCTTGGGCTCAACATCTCCCAGCGGCTGGTGGAGCTGATGGGGGGGCGGATCAGCGTAGAGAGCAAGCCTGGCGTCGGCTCTCTGTTCAAGTTCGATATTCCGATGGCGCAGGCGGTCTACGGCGTCGCTGGACGGAAAGTCTTCTTCGAAAACCAGCCGCTGGTGATGGTGATGGATGACAACGAACTGGTGCTGGATCTGGCCCGGGACATTCTGACTCGGGCGGGAGTGCGAGTGCTGCCGGTTAACTCCCTTTCCCGCGCCCGTCAGCTGCTCCGTGAAGAGGGACCGAATCTGCGGTTGGCGATCCTCGACTGGCGCATGGGTCAGGAGGATGGGCTCGATCTGGCGCTGGAGATGTATCAACACAGTCAGTGGCGGCGGATCCCCATTCTGATGATTAGTGCCTGGGCCAGAGAGGGGCTGCACGCCCGGATGGACAGCATGGGGCTGACCCATTTTCTGCCCAAACCGATGACCGAAAATGCCCTGCTGGCCAAGGTGGACGAACTGCTCAACGGCAGCTCTTACGAGCTCAACCTGCGCAAGGCCGAGGCACAGGGGGATCAGCAACACTTCAAATCCCTGTTGCAGGGTACCCGAGTGCTGTTGGCGGAAGACAACCGGGTCAATCAGCAGCTCATCATCGAGTATCTGCGGCGCGTCGATGCGGTGGTGTGTGTGGTCAGCAATGGTCGGGAGGCGGTGGAGCGGGTCGCCGAGCAGCCTTTTGACGTGATCCTGATGGATTTGCAGATGCCAGTACTGGACGGACTCGATGCCACCCGCCAGATCCGCAAGATGGTCGACAAGCACGATGTGCCCATCATTGCCCTCACCGCCAGTGCCATGCCCGGTGACAAGGAGCGTTGCCTGGGGGTGGGGATGAATGGCTATGTCACCAAGCCGGTGAGCAAGCTGGATCTCTACAACAACCTGCTGCAGTGGGTAAAGCCGCAAGGGGTGGAGCAGGTGGGGATCATGGAGGTGAAACCGCCGGATATGATCGGGATCCTCGATCTGCAGGATGCCCTCAAGCGGCTGGAGCAGGACAAGGAGGCGTTGCAGATCCTGTTCAAGCTGTTCATGTCGGAGCACAAGGACGATCTGTGGGAGATCCGCTCCGCCTTGCGCCGTCAGCAGCCCGAGGTGGCCAGCAAGCTACTGCACACCCTCAAGGGAGTGTCTGCCAATATCTCGGCGTCCCGTCTGCAATTGGTGGCTGGCGAGCTGGAGTGGCGCTTGCGGCAAAACGAGGTGCTGAGCGAGACAGATCTGGAGCAGTTGCAACAGGTGTTCAGCCAGACCCGGGAAGAGGTGTCACACTTCCTGTTGACCGGTGAGCAGCATGAAAATTCGTATAATCCCTATTCATCAGGGGATGATCGCATGTCACAGTGAATTAAATAGTAATTATTCTCAACCATCCCGGTTCGGGATATGATGAGCTTTCGTTCGAATCGCCTCCAGCCGGAGGCGATTGTTTTCATTCTTCTATTTCTGCGTGGCTTCTCTGATGGCCGCTCCTTGGAGCGGTCACGGGCAGAGAGCGCTAAAGGTTGGTGGTGTGAGCGTATTTCTACGATTGAGCTGGTTTTTCAAGGAGCAGTGGCCCCGTTATCTGGCTGCCATCTCCCTGCTGCTGATGGTGGCCCTGTTGACCGTGATTCCGCCCAAAGTGGTGGGCTGGGTGGTGGATGGCATCACCAAGGGCGGTCTCGACAATGGCACCCTGATGCGCTATCTGGCGGGGCTGTTTGGTCTGGGTGTGCTGATTTATCTGCTGCGCTACGTCTGGCGGGTGATGCTGTTTGGTGCCTCTTACCGTCTGGCCTATGTGTTGCGCAATCGCCTGTTCAGCCATTTCACCCGGATAAGCCCAGATTTTTATCAGCGCCACCGTACTGGCGATTTGATGGCCCATGCCACCAATGACATTCAGGCGGTGGAGATGACCGCTGGCGAAGGGGTGCTGACTCTGGTGGACTCCATCATGGTCGGGGTATTGGTGCTCTCCATCATGTGCAGCCAGTACTCCTGGCAGTTGACGCTGGTCTCCTTGCTGCCGCTGCCGGTGATGGCCTATTTCATGAACCGCTTCGGCACCCAGATCTACACCCAGTTCAAGGCGGCGCAAGGGGCCTTCTCCAGGCTCAACAACAAGACCCAGGAGGCCCTTTCCGGCGTACGGGTGTTGAAATCCTATGCGGTTGAATCGCTGGAAGATGAAGGCTTTGCCGAGCTGACCAAACAAGCGGGGGAGCGCAATATGGCGGTGGCCCGCATCGATGCCAAGTTCGATCCGGTCATCTATCTCTGTATCGGTTGCTCCTATTTTCTGGCGGTGGCGGGGGGCAGTGTGCTGGTGCTGCAGGGTGAGTTGACTCTGGGTGAGCTCACCAGCTTCACCATGTACCTCGGCCAGCTGATCTGGCCGATGTTTGCCATCGCCTGGCTGTTCAACATCATCGAGCGGGGTAGCGCCGCCTACTCCCGTATCGAAAGCCTGCTTGGGGAGCGCAGCGATATCGAAGAGCCCGCCCAGCCGGCCGTGTTTACCTCTGCCTTTCCTTTGCAGATCAAAGGGGTGAGCTATCAACTTGAGCAGCGCACCCTGCTTGCGGATATCGACGTTACCCTCAAGCAAGGGGGGATGCTCGGGGTTGTGGGGCGCACCGGGGCAGGCAAGAGCTCCCTGCTCAAGCTGTTGATGCGCCTTGCCAATCCGACTCACGGTTCGATTGTCATGGGTGGCGTTCCGATTGACCAGCTGCCGCTCGCCACACTGCGCAGCCAGTTTGCCTATGTGCCGCAGGAGCCATTCCTGTTTTCCACCACTATCGCCGCCAATATCGCCCTGGGCAAACCCGATGCGAGCCGCGAGGAGGTCGAACGGGTGGCGCGCATTGCCTGTGTCCACGATGATATCGTGCGTTTCCCCAAGGGCTATGAGACCGAGGTGGGGGAGAAAGGGGTGACCCTCTCCGGCGGCCAGAAACAGCGGCTGGCCATTGCCCGCGCCCTGCTGCTGGATGCGCCCATTCTGGTGCTCGATGATGCGCTCTCGGCGGTGGATGCCCACACCGAGCAGCAAATTCTGCACGCTCTCAAAGCCCATCGTCGCACCCTGATCCTGGTCAGCCATCGCATGACGGCGGTGGAGCAGGCCGACGAGATCCTGATGCTGCAGCAGGGGACCATCAGCGAACGGGGTCATCACGGTGCCCTGATGGCGCACAATGGCTGGTATGCAGATATGGTGCGTTATCAGCGTCTCGAAGAAGCGGTGGAGGAGAGCCTGTGAATCCGACCATTAAACGACTACTCGCTTACTGCGCTCAGTATCCTCGCTGGCTTATTCAGGCGGGGATCTGTTTGCTGCTCGCCACCGGTGCCGAAGTGGCCGGGCCGCTGCTGATCAAGCTCTTTATCGATGACTATCTGGCGCCTCGCAATATCGTGCTGCCCACCATAGCCCTGATTGCAGCGGGCTATCTGGGCTTGCAGGTACTCTCGGCGGCGGGCTTCTATTTGCAATCCCTGCGCTTTAACCGTATCGCCCAGGCGGTGGTGCAAACCTTGCGCGAGCAGGTGTTTGCCACCGCCATCCGCTTGCCGGCCCGCTACTTTGACAAGCATCGCTCCGGCTCGCTGATTTCCCGCATCACCAACGACACCGAGGCGATCATGAACCTCTATGTGCAGGTGATCGGCTTGCTGGTGCAAAAAGTGGTGCTCTTGTGCGGCATCCTCATCTCGATGGCGCTGCTGGATCTGCGGCTGATGCTGGTCTGCTCCCTGCTGCTGCCCGCAGTGGGTGGGGTGATGTGGCTCTACCAGAAACTGAGCGTGCCGGTGGTGCGAGCGACCCGCAGTCTGCTCTCCGACATCAACAGCCGCCTCAACGAGTCGCTGCAGGGGATGCCGGTGATCCAGGCGATGGTGCAGGAGCGCCACTTTGCCAACGCCTTTGCCGAGGTGAACCAGCAGCACTGGTCGGCACGGATCAAGAGCCTCAAGATCAACGGCATTTTGCTGCGTCCGCTCATCGATCTCTTCTACATGATGGTGCTGATCGGTCTGTTGGCGCTGTTCGCCCACGAGGGGGTGAGCCACGCCGGTGCCATTCAGGTGGGGGTGCTCTACGCCTTTATCAGCTATCTGGGCCGGATGATAGAGCCGCTCATCGAGATGACCAACCAGCTTAACCAGTTGCAGCAGGCGATGGTGGCGGGGGAGCGGGTCTTTGCCCTGCTCGATGAAACCCGCGAGAGCACCGAGGGCGAGCTGCGCCCGCTGGAAGGACGGGTCAGTTTCGAGCGGGTGAGCTTCTCCTACGATGGCGAGCAGCAGGTGCTGCGGGAGGTCAGCTTTGCCGCAAAACCGGGCCAGATGCTGGCGCTGGTGGGCCATACCGGCAGCGGCAAGTCCACCATCATCAGCTTGCTGATGGGCTTCTATCCGCTGGATCAGGGGCAGATCCGCTTCGATGATCACGCACTGGATACTCTGTCGCTGGCGGCGGTGCGCCGCAGCATCGGGTTGGTGCAGCAGGATCCCTTTATCTTCGTCGGCACTCTGGCGGAGAACCTGCGTCTCGGCCGCGCCGGCATAGATGACGCGCGGCTCTGGCAGGCGCTGAGCGAGGTGCAGCTGGCCGACTTTGTGCGCAGCTTGCCACAGGGGATCAACACCCTGATGGAGGAGGGTGGCAAGAACCTCTCCGCCGGTCAGCGGCAACTGCTCTCCTTTGCCCGTGCACTGGTGGGAGATCCGCGTATCCTCATTCTGGATGAAGCGACGGCCAGCGTGGACTCCCAGACCGAGTTGGCGCTGTCGCAGGCGATCTCTGCTGCCCGTCGTGGCCGCACCACCATCGCCATCGCCCACCGCCTCTCGACCATCGTCGATGCGGACGAGATTCTGCTGCTCTCCCGCGGTCAGGTGAGCGAGCGGGGTACCCATGGTGAGTTGATGGCCCTCGGCGGTCACTATGCCCAGCTGTTCGAGATGCAGAGTCAGGGGGCTTGGCTCGAAGAGAAGCGCGCCTGATCGGCACATTTGCTGTAACAGCGACATGAGCGAAAAGAGGGAACCGGTACGGTTCCCTCTGTTTTTTTGGGTTGGGCAAAAGGTCGTAAGCGTGATCCCTGTGCTTGTCGAATGGCGCAGATGCAGGCAACATGTTGTTTACATTAACTCATCGGATCAGTTCGCATATGGATTTGCAACGCTTCAAAGCCAATCTGGCACTTCGGCTGTTTGCCTGGCGCTATATTCCCGTCATCGGATTTTGTGCCCCGATCATCGAAGAGATGAACGCCAAGGCGCTGCGCATTCGCATTCCTCTTGGCTGGCGTACCCGCAACCACCTGGGCAGCATGTATTTTGGCGCGCTGGCGACCGGCGCCGATCTGGTAGGCGGTCTGCTGGTGATGGAGAAGGGGCGGCAGCGGCGCAAGAAGGTGCACTTTGCCTTCAAGGATGTGCAGGGAGAGTTTTTGAAACGACCGGAGGGGGATGTGCAGTTCGACTGCGCAGCGGGGGAGGAGATTGACGCCATGATCGACGAATCGTTGGCAAGCGGTCAGCGCATCAATCGCCCCATCCAGGTGGTGGCCACCTGTCCGTCATTGAACGGGGATGAGGCGATGGCGCGTTTTGTGCTGACCCTGTCGATCAAGGCCAGCTAGCCGGTTGCCGGAGAGTGGCTCCCTGAACCGGGTTTAGCCAATCTCCGGGCTGACGCCCTCTTTCACCACGACCTTCATGCCGTTGAAGTTGACCACCTGTTCGGCCACGATCTTGCAGCGCTTGCGGGTCTCCACCTGACCGTCCACCTCGACCAGCCCTTCGGCAACGAGGGCTTTGGCGGCGCCGCCACAATCGGCCCACCCCTGATGTTTGATAAGGTCACACAAGGCAACGAAGGGGTGACCTTCGAGCAGAAACGTCTCCATGGGAAATCCTCTAGATGGATGAATGCCGGATACAGCAGGGCGACTATTTTAGGCAGTTCGCTCAGGCAAAGAAAGGAAGAGGGGCCACTCGCTGCGAAAAAGTGGCCGATTGTCTTTAAGGTGGCGCTTTCGCAAGACCTGATGGAGAGGTGAGAGGGCCACCCGTGACGTATCGTGACGCACCTCGTCCCTGCTGGTGTGCCCACACTCTCCCTTGACTGTTAGGATCGGGCCACTCTCAATGGCCCAAGGAACTTTCCATGACACTCTCCCGCCTGCTGCTGGCATGCAGCGCCCTTACTCTGTGCGGTGTTGCGCAGGCCAGTACTCCGGTGCAGGTCTCGCTGCCCGGGGTCAATTTGCCCGCGTCCCATCAGGTGGAAGGAGCGCGCGCCTCGCTGCTCTACGGCCGGACCGGTCAGGTGAAGGGTATTGATCTGCCGATCTTCGCCCTCTCCGATGTGGATCAGTTCAGCGGTCTGCAGCTCGGGATTTTCCTCGGTGCTGGTCGGGTGCGTCACCAGTTTGGCGGTGTCGCCATCAACGCCATCAACTGGCACGAAGGTCAGGATACCGGCGTCAATCTGGGGGTAGTCAACCTGACCAACAATGTGCAGGGGCTCAACTGGGGTGCCGTCAACATCGCCAAGGGCAATGCGCTGGCCAACGTCGGCTTCGTCAACTATGCCGAGCGTACCACCTTCCAGATTGGCTTTATCAATGCCACCCAGCACCTCGATGGCTTGCAGATCGGGCTGGCCAACTATGCCGCCAACGGCGTGTTCCCCATTCTGCCGCTGGTGAACTTCCAGAAATCGTTCTGACCAAGGCGGTTCGCTTTGCGTTAAAGGCCTCTGCTGATTACCCTGTGCCTCTTGCAACGTGTGACAGGTGAAAAGAGGTAATTGATGACGGCAGGGCAGATGAGTGCAATCGGGATCGGCTGGGATGTGCGGGGCTGGCAGGGCAGTGCCCAGGCGGTTGCTGTAGTGGGCTGGCAGGCCGGTTCTAACCACCTGCATTGGCTCGGGGTGTCGCCGCTGTTTCGTCTGAGCTCGCGGGTGGCGCCGGATCTGGCCGCTCTGCTGCGTCCGGCCCTGCAAAACGAGCTGACCCTGATGCAGGTAGAAGCCTGCCCGCAACTGGCGCTCGGTATCGATGCGCCGCTCGCCTTTCCCCGCGCCTTGCGGGATCTGCTCAACGGCCAACCACACAGCTGCGCCGCTCCCGAGCGGGAGATAGACAACCCCTACGCCTATCGCGACTGCGAGCGCTGGTTGTATCAGCAGTACGGCAAGAAGCCCCTCTCGGCCACCTTCGATCGGCTCGGTAACAATGCCACCCTGGCGCTCTCCATGCTGCCGCGGCTTTCGGATCTGCAACTGGTACCGACCGTTGCCCCGAAGGCCAGTCGCGCCGTGCTGGAGGTCTATCCGGCATTGGCCAAAGTGGGCGGCAAGGCCTCTCCGGCACGGCCCGAGCTGGCGGCGCAGCTGCCTGCGGATGTGCTGGTCGGCACTGATCGCTACGATGCGGCGCTCTGCGCCCTGATGGCGCTGCAATATGCCGCTGGTGGCAAGGTGACGGTATTGCCTGAGCTGATTTCGCCACCCACTGACATGCCGTGTGATGAGGGATGGGTCTATCACTTTGCCCGTCATGGCGTTGAGTACAACGGCATGTGATGGACGGTGATGCGGCGGATCATGGCTCCGCTCACCCTGTGGACGCGGGCCAAATGGCGTAAAAAACCTGTCTTTAGTCAGGAAATTGCCTGTTCATCCCGCGCCAAGGTGGCGCATCGTTATCTTCATCCGATATATTGCCCACCTTGCTGATCCTTTGCTGTGGTATTCCCGATGAAATCCGTTCTCTCTATTCAGTCCCACGTGGTCTTTGGTTGTGCCGGCAACAGCGCGGCCGTCTTCCCCATGCGTCGCCTTGGTATGGATGTATGGCCCATCAACACGGTGCAGTTTTCCAACCACACCCAATATGCCCAGGGGTGGCAGGGGATGGCGATGCCGGCGGGTCATATCAGTGCGCTGGTGAAAGGATTGGGCAATATCGAGGTGTTGAGCCAGTGTGACGCCGTGCTGAGCGGCTACCTTGGCTCTGCCGAGCAGGGGGACGAGATCCTGACTGTGGTCAACGCCGTCAAGGCGGCCAACCCTGATGCCATCTACTTCTGCGACCCTGTGATGGGTCATCCGGAGAAGGGGTGTATCGTCGCTCCCGGCGTCACCCGTTTCCTGACCGAGCAGGCGTTGCCGGTGGCCGACATGATGGCCCCCAACCTGCTGGAGCTGGAGACCCTCTGTGATACCCATCTGGCTGATCTGGATCAGACTCGCGCGGCTGCCCATCAGCTGCTGGCCCGCGGCGTCAAGCTGGTGCTGGTCAAGCATCTCGGTCGTGCGGCGCAGGACTCCAGCCGCTTCGAGATGCTGCTGGCGACCCCGCAAGGGGATTACCTGATTGCCCGTCCGCTCTATGACTTTGCCCGCCAGCCGGTGGGGGTGGGCGATCTTATCAGCGCTCTGATGCTGGCCAATTTGCTGGCCGGTCACGATGCGGTCAGCGCGTTCGAGCGCACCAACGCCTCGGTGGATGCGGTGCTGCAGGAGACCTGGCGCCAGCAGGCTTACGAGCTGCAACTCATCGCCGCGCAAGATGCCTTCGCCCTGCCAGAGGTTGCAGTGCGAGCGGTGAAACTCCCCTGAGTCAACGCGGACGTTCGTCTATCCCGACAAGGGGATGCAGATGAAAAAGGCTTGCCAATGGGCAAGCCTTTTTACTGTTTGCCTGTTTAGTGCGGCAAGCAATCAGGTGCGGGGATGGCGGAGGCGATAACGCTCAGCCATGGCATTGGCCGCTACCATGGCGGCGTAGACATCCTGTTCATTCACTGTCATCGGCATGTTGCCCATGGTATCGAGGGGATCGCAGGCCAGCTGCGCCACCTTGCGCCACTCGCTTTCATGGAAGTGGGTGAGCCCCAGCTCTTGCAGCGTCATGGGCAGGCCTGCACAGTCGATGATGCGAAACACCTCATCAAGTTCATGTTGCGGGGCGCGCTCAAGCACGAGTTGGGTCAGCAGGCCGAAGACTACCTTCTCACCATGCTGGGCGCGATGGAGCTCAGCGATCAGTGACATGCCGTTGTTGACGGCATGAGCTGCGGCCAGTCCACCGGCTTCTGCGCCGACCCCGCTGAGATAGATGGTGGCCTCGATAACCTGCTCAAGCGCCGGAGTCGAGACATGGTGGCGTATCGCATCCATTGCCAGCTCGATGTTCTCACCAAGCAGCTCATAACAGAGCTGTGCCAGGCCAAGGCCAGTGCGTGAAGGGCGCTTGCCGACCAGATTGAGCCCGTCGGCCCGATAGCAGGCGCGCGCCTCGAAATAGGTGGCCAGGGCATCGCCAACGCCTGCGGAAAAGAAGCGGGGAGGGGCGGCGGCAATGATGGCCGT
Organism: Aeromonas sp. 6P; assembly: GCF_051919525.1. NCBI lineage: Bacteria > Pseudomonadati > Pseudomonadota > Gammaproteobacteria > Aeromonadales > Aeromonadaceae > Aeromonas > Aeromonas sp. 6P. The sequence continues at coordinate 2,017,743 of NZ_JBQBEO010000002.1, forward strand.
GTCAGCCAGCACCACGTCCGGATTTTGCGGCAGGAACAGATAGCGTTCAAATTCACCCGCCTGGTTGTAGATCACCGCCAGTGCCGTGCAGGGGGCATCTGTGGAGGCAATCGTCGGGAACAGCACAACCGGACGGCGCAGATAGAAGGCCACGGCCTTGGCGACATCCAGCGTCTTGCCGCCGCCGATCCCGACAATCACGTTCGCACCATATTGCTCTGCAAGGTGGGTCAGGCGGTGGATCTCCTGTTCGGTGCATTCATAGCGAAACTTGTCGACCACTCCCCTGAGGCCTGCCTGCAGGAGCCCCGCCAAAGCTTCTTCCCGTACCCGCTCCAGAATGAACTCATCGCTGATGAGCAACGCATAGTCACCAAAATCTTTAACGTGCTCATGGAGTTGCGGGAGAAGGTGTTGACCGATGATGAACTTTTTGGGGGAGGTAACTGTACGGGGCAAAGTGGGCATCCATTATTCCTCAAGGCAGTGAATAACATAAAATTGATTATCAAATGGGTCTCTCACGATACGCCTGATGAGGCAATAGATGAAGAAGAAAAGGGGGGGCGTTTTAATCATTAATTAATCTTTCTATTTGTTTGGTTGTATTTTGGGGCGAACGATTGGCGGTGTTGAGGCATACAGGAGCAATGGCTCTATCGTGGCAATCCGTCGCAAGCAATACTGCTTCAACAAACAGTCACGCTGGAAACAAGCAGGGCCGCTTGGTGCGGCCCTGCTGTATGTGGATAAGGCATAGGGGATGGTCAGAGCGGTTTGTAGAAGATGACGGTCGCAGCAAGAGAGCCATCGGCGTTGCGTGCAAAGCTCGGGATCTGGCCCGCCTCAAGATAGCTGAGTTGACGATAGAGGTGGGAGGCCACATCACCGGCGCGAGTATCCAGCACCAGCAGCGAACGGCCCGCGGCATGGGCGCCTTGTTCCATTGCCTGCATCAGCGCACGACCGACACCTTTGCCTCTCGCCGTTTGCAGTACCATCAGTTTTTCCACCTCGGCCCGGTGGCGACCGTTGGTCTTGCCACAGAGCGCGAGCTGAACCGCTCCCACGAGCTGTTGTTGCTCAAGGGCAAGCCACAGCTTTCGGTGACCTGCCGCTAGATCCGCTTCAACTCCTTGCCAGTAGCGGGTAGATTCCTCCGTGGTCAGCGGCGGTAAAAAACCGACCGAGGCGCCGCTATCGACACAATCTTGTAGCAGGGTGATGAGCGCGCTTTGGTAGGTCGCTGCGCTATTAACTTCCACTATGTCCATCTGACATCCTTGTTGTTGCGCTGTTATGTGGCTGACTGCCACCGTTGGTTCATATGAGGTGGGTACTTGTGCTCGCCGTGAGTACGGCTTGTCAGCGGATCAGCCCCTGCTCAACCAGCCAGGTAAACAGCAAGCGGGAGACGGGGAGAGCTCATCGAGGTGAGAGCTGTCGAGCCAGCGCAGCTCGGCAATTTCTGCCGAGGCGATCGGGGTGCCGCTCGCTTCGCCGGTGTAACAGCGCAGTCGCACCTCGACTCCTGCCGGTTTGCCATCGGCCTGGGCGCTGAACTCGCAGGCAAAGCGCAGGGTATCGGGCTGCAGGGTGACAGCCAGCTCCTCTGCAATCTCGCGTATCAGTGCCGCCTCGTCGCTCTCGCCCGGTTCACGCTTGCCGCCCGGGATGTAATAGATGTCCTTGCCGTGGGAGCGGGCGCAGAGCAGCTGCTGATCTTTAAAGGTGAGCCAGGCGAGTTTGTCGATCATTGAGTTGCATCCTCTGGTTGTGTGGTGTGTATTGTCTGCATGTACCGGGTGTACAGGGTTCGGTAGGAGCGAGGCTCCTGCGCATCGGGAGAAAGTCCCAACTGATCTGCCAGCGCGAGCAGTTGCTGGCGAAACGCCGGGAGGCGTTTCTCGTCATCGGTCATGATGGCGAGCTCGGCAAAATCCCCGATCTCGGCCAGATGATCCAGGGTGACGTGAAACGGGCCAATGAAGTAGATGCTGCGCCTTTTGGTGATCACGAGTATCTGCCGGTAGTTCATGGTCAAGAGCATGCTGACGGCCTTGTCCGCATCATTGATAGTGACCGCCTCGCAGCGATCCTTCTCGGGCCCCTTGACGATCCAGAGCTGGATGCCGGAGGGCTGCATGGTGCGGATAGCCAGACTTTTGCCAGCCTGGGCAAGGGCATCATCCGGGGTGTCGAAGTAGCGATCCTGCTCCAGATTATCCTCCAGCATGATCTCCGGATTGAGGGCGAGCAGTGCCTTGAGGAAGGCGGGGCGATCCGTCAGCTGATATTTGAACTCGACTTCGAAGCGGCCCTGAAAGTGCGCCTGTGACATCAAGAAGATCCCTCTGTGAGCCTGTGTGGCAGGCAGCCTAACAAAGATGAAGTTGAGTCCCAAGTAGAAAGAGGGGATAGGCCGGAAACACACTGTTTCCAGCGCGGTGACCGCGTAGCTGAATGAGTGCGCAATGGCTGGTTCGCCACAGACTTTTCGACCCTAAAAAAGCGGACTGGCGCACATCACGACAGGGCCGGACTGGGCGAAGGCGGGGTCCTTGTGGTTTAATCTTGCCACTTTAGCGGTAGTAGGTGACGAGCCTGCTACCTTGCGTTGGCAAGATGCAGGTGAGCAAGATGCAGATAGCAGCAGAGAGCAAGTTTATCGGACTCGGAGTCGCGGGCAATTTCGCCGGTCATCTGGAGCAGGCGGGTGAAGCGTCGGACTTCGTAGCGGTAGTCGTGCGCGACACCACGGCGCCCAAGGCGCTGTTTCCCTTTTTCGTGCCGGGCCATCCGGATCAGCTCGGGGTATTCCCGTTGAGCGACAAGGCGATCTTCCTGCCGGAAGCGGCGGTCAGCGGTGACGAGAAGGTGCAGATCGAGCCGGAAGTAGCCCTCTGGTGCGAGCTGGAGTATGCCGGCAAGCAGGTGGTGGCGATCCATCCCCGCGCCTTTGGTGCCTATAACGACTGCTCCATCCGTCGTCCCAACGCCAAGAAGATCAGCGAAAAAAAGAACTGGGGTGAAGAGAGCAAGGGGTTGGCGGACAAGCTGCTGCCGCTTTCCGGTTTTTCTGCCGGCTGCGAGCTCGATGACTATCGCATCGCCTGCTATCTGGAGCGCGATGGTGAGCTGCACGCTTACGGGGTAGACAGCGCCGCCATCGACTACAGCTACTTCCACGGCAAGCTGCTCGACTGGGCCATCGACAAGTTCAATCATCAGCAGGATGAGGGGCCGGCGGAGCACATTCAGGGACTGCTAGCGCAGGCGGGACATCCTCCCCATGCGCTCATCAGTATCGGTGCCACTCGCTATACCCCGTTTGGCGAGACCCACTTCCTCAAACCGGGCGACACTTCCTGCGTGGTGGTCTATCCGGGCAGCCGTTATAGCGAAGCGGATATTCGCGAGGCGATCCGCAGCCGCCACTTTGGCGCTGATATGTCGGTGCTGCTGCAGGCGGTGCAGGCGCGCTAATCACCGTTGCTAGCGGGAAGGTGTCTCTTCCCGCTGGTTATCATATCGAGTCATTTCATGACGATTGTTCAGGTATCCCGGGCCGATTATCCGGCCCTGATCGATCTGTGGGAGGCCTCTGTTCGGGCGACCCACCACTTCCTGCCCGAGGCCGAGATCCTCGCGCTTAAACCGCTTATTCTGGAGCACTACTTCGATGCGGTGACACTGCACAGTGCCCGCACAGAAGAGGGGCAGATTACGGGTTTTAGCGGAGTGTACGAGGGCAAGCTGGAGATGCTGTTTGTGGCTCCCGGGGCGCGCGGCAGTGGCGTGGGGCGTTTGCTGGTGGCCCATGCCATCACGCAGGGCGGCGCGACGCAGGTTGACGTCAACGAGCAGAACGAACAGGCGGTGGGCTTCTATCTGAAGATGGGATTCACCGTGACGGGTCGCTCGCCGCTGGATGGTCAGGGCAAGCCCTATCCGCTGCTGCATATGGCGCTGGCGCCGACCTGATCGTGCCTGATGAGGCGCAGTACCCATAAACCAACGGGGGATGGCATCAGCCATCCCCCGTTTTTTGATCGTGTTTGTTACTTGCTGGCGACCTTGTTCACCACCTTGATCAGCTGATAGCGCACGGAGGGGGCATCGGCCGGCACATCGGTGAGCTGCTCCTTGCTGACAGTGAGCTGGTAGCGGTAACCCGGCTCGAACTGGAAACCTTCAATATTCTGGTAGAACAGCGTCCAGGGCTGCTGCTCATCACTGCGAACCTGCATGCACTGCATTGGGCCAACCCCGACGCAATCGACCAACTGGCTGTTGATATAGAGGGTCTCCCCCTGTGACGGGGCGGGTGCGCTCTGGCAGGCGGTCAGCAGCAAGGCTGCGCTGATAAACAGTGGTTTCATAATGGACTCCTTAACGCGAAAGGGGGCATTAGAGCGGCAAACAAAAAGGCGGTCAATGACCGCCTTTGTAACAAACCATATCAGCGCAGTGGTTAGCGCTGCTCGAGCGGAGTGAACTCGCGCAGTGGGTGACCCACGTAGAGCTGGCGTGGACGACCAATCTTGCTGTCCGGGTCCGAGTGGAACTCGTTCCAGTGGGCAATCCAGCCAATGGTGCGGGAGATGGCGAAGATCACGGTGAACATGCTCATCGGGATGCCGATCGCCTTCATGATGATGCCGGAGTAGAAGTCTACGTTCGGGTAGAGTTTCTTCTCGACGAAGTAGGGGTCGGAGAGCGCAATACGCTCCAGCTCCATGGCTACGTCCAGCAGCGGATCCTTGATCTGCAGCTCGGTCAGTACTTCGTGGCAGGTTTCGCGCATCACGGTGGCACGGGGGTCGTGGTTTTTGTAGACACGGTGACCGAAGCCCATCAGACGGAACGGATCATTCTTGTCCTTGGCCTTGGCGATGTACTCGGGGATGCGATCCACCGAGCCGATCTCTTCCAGCATGCGCAGGCAGGCTTCGTTGGCGCCACCGTGGGCCGGTCCCCACAGGGAGGCGATCCCCGCGGCGATACAGGCGAACGGGTTGGCACCGGAGGAGCCAGCCAGACGAACGGTGGAGGTGGAGGCGTTCTGCTCGTGATCCGCATGGAGGGTAAAGATACGATCCATGGCGCGTTCAACGATGGGGTTGACCTTGTACTCTTCGGTCGGCACGCCAAACATCATGTGCAGGAAGTTACCGGCATAGGAGAGGGAGTTACGCGGCTGCATGAACGGCTGGCCGATGGAGTACTTGTAACACATGGCTGCCAGAGTCGGCATCTTGGAGAGCAGACGGAAGGCACAGATCTCGCGATGCTGCTCGTTGTTGATGTCGAGGGCATCGTGATAGAAGGCGGAGAGGGCGCTGACCACACCGCACATGATGGCCATGGGGTGGGAGTCACGACGGAAGCCGCGGAAGAAGAAGGCTATCTGCTCGTGCACCATGGTGTGGCGGGTGACCAGGCGTTCGAATTCGGCATATTGGGCCTTGGTCGGCGCTTCGCCGTACAGCAGGATATAGCAGACTTCCAGATAGGTGGCTTGGGTGGCCAACTGGGCGATGGGGTAACCACGGTGCAGCAAGACACCCTGATCCCCGTCAATGTAGGTAATGGCAGATTTGCAAGAACCGGTGGCCATAAAACCGGGGTCAAAGGTGAAATACCCCTGTGATCCCAATTTTCTGACATCGATGACATCCGGGCCGATGGTGCCGGAGAGGATCGGCAGTTCGACCGGATCTTTTCCGGGCAGGTGTAGGGTGGCTATCTTATCAGCCATAGCACGTCTCCTTTGCTCTTTATAATTTGGTTCCAGTCCTACTCTATTACGACTTTTATGACGCTGGCAAAGGTTGTTACCCATACCGAAGTGGCTGGAGCGCCTTATTTGAAACAGAGTTCCTTATCAATGTCAATTTTGCTGGAACCCCATTAATGGCATTAATGAAATGTTAAATTAAATATGCGATCGAGTTTGCGGTTTTGTGTTTTCTTTGTAGCTAATTGATTGTCTTCGGTTAAGGCCGCCGATATACTGCGCCACGTGGGTCATGGCTGCGGGTGTTTGAAACGCTTTGGCAAAGCCTGATGTGAAACCGAAAACTCGCGTTTTGGCTTTTTCAGAGTGTTTTGGTAACAAAAAACCAACAATCACCATTCCGTGCCCTCAAGTGTGAGTTAAAACAATAACTAACGTGCTCAATGGAGCTGAGTGGGCAAGCGTGAAAAACAAACAGAGACCGGTCAACCTCGACCTACAGACGATCAGCTTTCCTGTCACTGCCATTGCATCCATCCTGCACCGTGTTTCAGGGGTCATTACCTTTGTTGCACTGGGCATCTTGCTGTGGATGCTTGGTACTTCACTCGCCTCTCCCGAAGGGTTTGCAACCGTGGTTGCCATCATGGACAACTTCCTGGTCAAACTCGTGCTGTGGGGGATCCTGACTGCGCTGGCATACCACATTGTGGGCGGCTTGCGTCATCTGGTCATGGATATGGGCTATTGGGAAGAGCTGGAATCCGGCAATCAGAGCGCCCGCGTGGCCTTCGTGATCACCGCGATCCTGGCTGTATTGGCGGGAGTGCTTGTATGGTAACCAATTCTGCAACCTTCGGGCGCAGCGGCGTTCACGATTACATCCTGATCCGCGCCACCGCCCTCATCATGACCTGTTATGTCCTCTATCTGGTGGGCTTTGTCGCGTTCAACGACATCACCTACGAGGTGTGGGCCGGCTTCTTCGCCAAAACATTCACCAAGGTATTCACCCTGTTGACCCTGCTCTGCGTACTAATCCACGCCTGGATTGGTCTGTGGCAGGTGCTGACTGACTATATCAAGCCGGTAGGGCTGCGCGGGGCGCTGCAATTTGCCCTGGTCGTGGTGCTGTTTGTCTATCTGATGACGGGTTTCGTCGTGCTGTGGGGTGTGTAAGGTGACTATTCCAACTCGTGAATTTGATGCGGTGGTGATTGGTGCCGGTGGTGCCGGTATGCGCGCCGCGCTGCAGATTGCCCAGTCCGGCAAGAGCTGCGCTCTGTTGTCCAAGGTTTTTCCAACCCGTTCTCACACTGTTTCCGCTCAGGGCGGGATCACGGTTGCGCTGGGCAATGCCCACGACGATAACTGGCAGTGGCACATGTATGACACCGTAAAAGGCTCCGATTACATCGGCGATCAGGAAGCCATCGAGTACATGTGCAAAACCGGTCCCGAGGCTATCTATGAGCTGGAGAACATGGGGCTGCCCTTCTCCCGTTTCGATAACGGGTCTGTCTACCAGCGTCCGTTTGGTGGTCAGTCCAAGAATTTCGGTGGCGAGCAGGCTGCTCGTACCGCAGCGGCCGCCGACCGTACCGGTCACGCCCTGCTGCACACCCTTTACCAACAAAACGTCAAGAACAAGACCACTGTCTTCTCCGAGTGGTATGCGCTGGATCTGGTGAAGAACCAGGATGGCCACGTGGTGGGTTGTACCGCCATCGACATGGAGAGCGGTGAAGTGGTCTACTTCAAGGCCAAGGCCACCGTGCTGGCGACTGGCGGTGCCGGTCGTATCTACCAGTCCACCACCAACGCCCACATCAATACCGGTGACGGCGTCGGCATGGCGCTGCGTGCCGGCGTCGGCGTGCAGGACATGGAGATGTGGCAGTTCCACCCGACCGGCATCGCCGGGGCTGGGGTGCTGGTAACCGAAGGCTGCCGTGGTGAAGGTGGCTATCTGCTCAATAAAGATGGCGAGCGCTTCATGGAGCGTTACGCGCCGAACGCCAAGGACTTGGCCGGTCGCGACGTGGTGGCCCGCTCCATCATGATCGAGATCCGCGAAGGACGTGGTTGCGACGGTCCCTGGGGCCCGCACATCAAGCTCAAGCTGGATCACCTCGGCAAAGAGGTGCTGGAATCCCGTCTGCCGGGGATCTGCGAACTCTCCCGCACCTTCGCTCACGTGGATCCGGTCAAAGAGCCGATCCCGATCATCCCAACCTGCCACTACATGATGGGCGGCGTGCCGACCAACGTGAATGGCCAGTGCCTGACCCAGGACAAGAACGGCAACGATGTACCGGTGGTCGGTCTGTTTGCGGTGGGCGAGATTGCCTGTGTCTCCGTACACGGTGCCAACCGTCTGGGTGGCAACTCCCTGCTGGATCTGGTGGTGTTCGGCCGCGCGGCCGGCATGCATCTGGTCAACACCCTGGGCGAGATAGATCACGGCCGCGATGCTTCCGAGTCGGATCTGGATGCCGCACTGGCCCGCTTCAACCGCTGGGAAAATTGCCGTGACGGTGAAGACCCGGTGCAGATCCGCAAAGACCTGCAGCGCTGCATGCAGAACAACTTCTCCGTATTCCGCGAAGGTGCGGCGATGGCAGAAGGGCTGGCCGAGCTCAAGGTTATCCGCGAGCGCCTCAAGTCAGCTCGTCTGGATGACACCTCCAAAGAGTTCAACACCCAGCGCATCGAGTGCCTGGAGCTGGACAACCTGATGGAGACGGCGTTTGCCACGGCGGTTGCCGCCAACTTCCGTACCGAGAGTCGCGGTGCTCACTGCCGCTTCGACTTCCCGGATCGCGACGATGAGAACTGGCTGTGCCACAGCCTCTATCATCCGGACACCGAGTCCATGACCCGTCGCGCTGTCAACATGTCACCCAAGACCCGTGAGGCGTTCCCGCCCAAGGTCCGGACTTACTGATTGCGGAGCCAGCCCTATGAACGTCACATTCTCTGTCTACAGATACAATCCGGATGTTGATAACGTCCCCCATATGAAGGAATATCGTCTTGATATTCCTGAAGGTTCCGACATGATGGTGCTCGACGCACTGATCCAGTTGAAAGAGCTGGATCCCACGCTCGCCTTCCGCCGCTCTTGCCGCGAAGGGGTCTGTGGATCAGATGGTCTCAACATGAATGGCAAGAACGGTCTTGCCTGTATCACCCCGCTCTCCGACCTGCTGAAGAAGGGCAATAACGTCGTTATCCGCCCCTTGCCCGGCCTGCCGGTGATCCGTGATCTGGTGATCGACATGACCCAGTTCTACACCCAGTGGGAGAAGGTCAAACCCTTCCTCATCAATGATGACAAGTTGCCGCCGGTGCGTGAGCACCTGCAATCCCCCGAAGAGCGCGCCAAGCTTGACGGCCTGTACGAGTGCATTCTCTGTGCCTGCTGCTCCACTTCGTGCCCCTCCTTCTGGTGGAATCCCGACAAGTTCATCGGTCCGGCCGGGCTGCTCGCCGCCTACCGCTGGCTGGCTGACAGCCGCGACACCGCGACCACCGAACGACTGGGGAATCTGGACGACGCATTCAGCGTGTTCCGCTGCCATGGCATCATGAACTGCGTGAACGTCTGTCCGAAAGGCTTGAACCCGACCAAGGCGATTGGCCAGATCAAGTCGATGTTGCTCAATCGGGCTGTTTAGTATCAGGGCCGGCCAGGTGCTGGCCCGACCTCTGGATAGCCATCCCACCCGTGGCAGGATGGCTATTTGACCCCTACAAGCTGCGCAGCAGTAACAAGAAGTACAAGGGATAGAAATGCATAACGGCGTGATGAAGGCCTGGTTGGAGTCATCTCACCTGGCTGGTGCGAATGCAAGCTATATCGAGGATTTGTACGAATCCTTCCTGGAAAATCCTGACTCCGTGTCCGACGAGTGGCGCAGCCTGTTTAGCGAGCTGCCCCAGGTCAATGGCCATGCGGTTGAACAACCCCACTCCCAGGTCCGCGATTATTTCCGTCGTCTGGCCAAGGATCCCTCTCGCTACAGTGCCCCCGTCTCCGATCCGCAAGTGGATGCCAAGCAGGTGCGGGTATTGCAGCTGATCAACGCCTTCCGTTTCCGTGGTCACCAGAATGCCAATCTGGACCCGCTGGGCCTGTGGCAGCGTGAAACCGTTGCCGAACTGGATCCTGCGTTCCACAACCTGCAGGGCGCAGACATGGAGGCCACCTTTAATGTGGGCTCCTACGCCATCGGTCGCGAGACCATGGTGCTCTCCGACCTCTACGCCTCGCTGAAGAAGACCTATTGCGGCTCCATCGGCGCCGACTACATGCACCTCACCTCCACGGAAGAGAAGCGCTGGCTGCAACAGCGTCTCGAATCCATTGAAGGGAAGGGGAGTTACACCCTCGAAGAGAAGACCCGTTTCCTCGAGAGCCTGACCGCCGCCGAAGGGTTGGAGAAATATCTGGGCGCCAAGTTCCCGGGAGCTAAGCGCTTCTCGCTGGAAGGTGGCGACGCCATGATCCCCATGCTCAAGGAGCTGATCCGTCGCGCCGGTGAGCAGGGCTGCAAAGAGGCCGTTATCGGTATGGCCCACCGCGGTCGTCTCAACGTGCTGATCAACGTGTTGGGCAAGCGCGCTCAGGATCTGTTCGACGAGTTTGCCGGTAAGCATGGCGAATCCTGGGGTACCGGTGATGTGAAGTACCACATGGGCTTCTCCTCCGACTTCGCCACCCCGGGTGGCAACGTCCACCTAGCGCTGGCGTTCAACCCCTCTCACCTCGAGATTGTCAACCCTGTGGTCATCGGCTCGGTGCGTGCCCGTATGGATCGTCGCGGTGACAAAGATGGCTCCAACGTGTTGCCCATCACCATTCACGGTGACTCGGCCATGGCCGGTCAGGGCGTGGTGGCCGAGACCTTCAACATGTCCCAGACCCGTGCCTATGGTGTCGGCGGGACGGTGCGCATCGTCATCAACAACCAGGTTGGTTTCACCACCTCCTATATCCGTGACCTGCGTTCCACCGAATATTGCACTGACATCGCCAAGGCGGTGCAGGCGCCGGTGCTGCACGTCAACGGGGATGATCCGGAAGCCGTGGTGCTGGTGACCCAGATTGCACTGGATTACCGCAATACCTTCAAACGCGACGTGGTGATCGAGCTGGTCTGCTACCGTCGTCACGGTCACAACGAGGCGGATCAGCCGAGCGCGACCCAGCCGCTGATGTACCAGAAGATCAAGCAGCACCCGACCCCGCGCAAGATCTACGCCGATCAGCTGGTGGCCGAGGGGAGCCTCGCTCAGGAGCGGGCGACCGAACTGGTCAACGAGTATCGCGAAGCGCTGGATCGCGGCGAGCGGGTGAGCAAGGAGTGGCGGCCGATGGAGCTGCACTCCGTCGACTGGACGCCGTATCTGGGCCACGACTGGAACATGGCCTATGAGAGTGCCGTGCCGATGGATCACCTCAAGAGCCTCGGCGAGCGGGTGAGCCAGTATCCGGCGACTCACGTGCTGCAGCGGCAGGTCGAGAAGATTTACGAAGACCGCCGTCTGATGGCCGCTGGCGAGAAGCTGGTGGATTGGGGCTTTGCTGAAACCCTGGCCTACGCCACTCTGGTGGATAAGGGTTCCCGCATCCGCTTTACCGGTGAAGACTCCGGCCGTGGCACCTTCTTCCACCGCCACGCCGTGCTGCACAGCCAGACCGATGCCAGCACCTACACCCCGCTGTGCAACCTGCACGACGAGCAGGGCCCGTTCGAGGTGTATGACTCTGTGCTGACCGAGAACGCGGTACTGGCCTTTGAATATGGTTACGCCAGCGCCGAGCCGGCTGGCCTCACCATCTGGGAAGCCCAGTTCGGCGACTTCGCCAACTGTGCCCAGGTAGTGGTGGATCAGTTCCTCTCCTCCGGTGAGCAGAAGTGGGGCCGGATGTGCGGCCTGACCATGCTGCTGCCGCACGGTTACGAGGGGCAGGGGCCGGAGCACTCCTCCGCTCGTCTGGAGCGTTATCTGCAGATGTGTGCCCAGCACAACATGCAGGTGTGCGTGCCCTCTACCCCGGCGCAGGTGTTCCATATGCTGCGTCGTCAGGTAGTGCGTCCGATGCGCCGTCCGCTGATCGTCATGACGCCCAAATCCCTGCTGCGCCACCCGCTGGCGGTGAGCAAGCTCGAAGAGCTGGCGGAAGGCACCTTCCAGAACGCCATCGGCGAGATCGATGCGCTGGATCCGAAAGCGGTCAAGCGCGTGGTCTTCTGCTCCGGCAAGGTCTACTACGACTTGCTCGATGCCCGTCGCAAGGCCGAGCAGCAAGATGTGGCACTGGTGCGAATTGAGCAGCTCTACCCCTTCCCGGAAGAGGAAGTGCGCGCCATTCTGGCCGATTACAGCCACGTCACCGACTTTGTCTGGTGTCAGGAAGAGCCGCAGAACCAGGGCGCCTGGTACTGCACCCGTCACCACTACGATGGCGTGCTGCCAGCCGGAGCCACCCTGCGTTATGCCGGCCGCCCCGCGTCAGCCTCACCGGCCGTCGGTTACATGTCTGTCCACGCCAAGCAGCAAAAAGCCTTGGTGGAAGATGCCCTTACCCTGTAAAGCCTCTGGCATAGAAGTAAAAAGGAACTGATTGGATGACTATCGAAATCAAGGTACCGGATCTGCCGGAATCAGTGGCCGATGCCACTATCGCCACCTGGCACAAAAAACCGGGCGATCTGGTCGCCCGTGACGAAGTGCTGGTCGACATCGAGACCGACAAGGTGGTGCTGGAAGTGCCGGCACCGCAAGCCGGTGTGCTGGGGGATATTCTGCAAGGGGAAGGGGCAACCGTGTTGTCCCGTCAACTGATTGCCATCCTCACCGCCGCTCCGGTGGCCGGTGAAGAGACCAAAGAGAAACCCGCTGAAGCGGTGGCCGATGATGGTGCCGATGGCTTGAGCCCCTCGGTGCGCCGCCTGATTGGCGAGCACGACATCGACGTGACCAAGCTGACCGGTACCGGCAAGGGCGGTCGCATCACCAAGGATGATGTGGAAGCCTTCATCAAGGCCAAGAGCCAGCCTGCGGCAGCCGCACCGGTCGCAACTGCAGCCCCGGCAGCCAAGGTTGCCCCGCTGGGTGGTCGTACCGACAAGCGGGTACCGATGACCCGTCTGCGCAAGCGCATTGCCGAGCGTCTGCTGGAAGCGAAAAACACCACCGCCATGCTGACCACCTTCAACGAGGTCAACATGAAGCCCATCATGGATCTGCGCAAGCAGTACGGCGAGATCTTCGAGAAGAAGCACGGCATCAAGCTCGGCTTTATGTCCTTCTACGTGAAGGCGGTGGTGGAGTCCCTCAAGCGCTATCCGGAAGTGAACGCGGCGCTCGATGGTGATGACGTGGTTTACCACAACTACTTCGACGTCAGCATCGCCGTCTCCACCCCCCGTGGTCTGGTGACGCCGGTGCTGCGCGACTGCGACAACATGAGCCTGGCGGACATCGAGAAGGCCATCAAGGATCTGGCGGGCAAGGGCCGTGACGGCAAGCTGACCGTGGATGAACTGACTGGCGGCAACTTCACCATCACCAACGGTGGCGTGTTCGGCTCCCTGATGTCCACCCCGATCATCAACCCGCCCCAGAGCGCTATTCTGGGCATGCACAAGATCCAGGATCGCCCGATGGCCGTTGACGGCAAGGTCGAGATCCTGCCGATGATGTATCTGGCGCTCTCCTACGATCACCGTCTCATCGACGGACGCGAATCGGTAGGCTTCCTGGTCTCCGTCAAGGAGCTGCTGGAAGACCCGACCCGTCTGTTGCTGGACGTCTAAGCCTGTGGCACCCAGGCAAGGGGTTTGCGCCCCGAGCCGGATGTGCTGCTGGACGTTTGAGTAATACCCGAGCGATTGAAAGATAACGAGGGGCCGCCTAGGCCCCCATTCACAGGGGATTGAGAAACACCAGCCCCGGACGGAAATACCTACAACACGGATAGAGCATCTATGAATCTGCATGAATATCAGGCAAAACAGCTGTTTGCCGAGTATGGCCTGCCGGTCTCCGAAGGTTATGCCTGTGCTACCCCACAAGAAGCGGCCGAAGCGGCCGACAAGATTGGCGGCAATACCTGGGTCGTAAAATGCCAGGTACACGCCGGTGGCCGCGGTAAAGCGGGCGGCGTGAAAGTGGCCAAGAGCAAGGATGAGATCCGTGCTTTCGCCCAGAACTGGCTTGGCAAGAATCTGGTGACCTACCAGACCGACGCCAACGGCCAGCCGGTCACCAAGATCCTGGTGGAATCTTGCACCGACATCGCCAAAGAGCTCTACCTGGGCGCCGTGGTTGACCGTGGCTCTCGCCGCGTGGTCTTCATGGCCTCGACCGAAGGTGGCGTGGATATCGAGAAGATTGCCCACGAAACCCCCCATCTGATCCACAAGGCGGCCATCGATCCGCTGGTGGGTCCGCAGGCTTATCAGGCCCGCGAACTGGCCTTCAAACTGGGTCTGGTCGGCGATCAGATCAAACAGTTCACCAAGATCTTTATGGGTCTGGGCCAGATGTTCCTGGATTGCGATTTCGCGCTGCTGGAGATCAACCCGCTGGTGATCACCGCGCAGGGCAACCTGCACTGCCTGGATGGCAAGATCAACATCGATGCCAACGCACTGTATCGTCAGCCCAAGCTGCGCGAGATGCACGACCCGTCACAAGATGACCCCCGCGAAGCGCACGCCGCCCAGTGGGAGCTCAACTATGTGGCCCTCGATGGCAACATCGGCTGCATGGTCAACGGCGCGGGTCTGGCCATGGGCACCATGGACATTGTCAACCTGCACGGCGGCAAGCCGGCCAACTTCCTTGACGTCGGCGGTGGCGCCACCAAGGAGCGGGTGACCGAGGCGTTCAAGATCATCCTCTCCGACAGCAACGTCAAAGCGGTGCTGGTCAACATCTTCGGCGGCATCGTGCGCTGCGACATGATCGCGGAAGGCATCATAGGTGCGGTCAAGGAAGTGGGGGTCAAGGTGCCCGTCGTGGTCCGTCTGGAAGGCAACAACGCCGAGCTGGGTGGTATCAAGCTGGCCGAGAGCGGCCTCAACATCATTGCGGCCAAGAGTCTGACCGATGCCGCGCAGCAAGTCGTCAAAGCAGCGGAGGCCAACTGATGAGCGTACTGATCAACAAGGACACCCGAGTCATCTGCCAGGGCTTTACCGGCGGTCAGGGTACTTTCCACTCCGAGCAGGCGCTCTCCTACGGCACCCAGCTGGTGGGCGGCGTCTCCCCGGGCAAGGGCGGCACCACCCATCTGGGCCTGCCGGTGTTCAACACCGTCCGTGACGCGGTCGAAGCGACCGGCGCCACCGCCTCCGTCATCTATGTGCCGGCGCCGTTCTGCAAGGACGCGATCCTGGAAGCGATCGACGCGGGCATCAAGCTCATCGTCACCATCACCGAAGGCATCCCGACGCTGGATATGCTGGACGTCAAAGTGAAGCTGCAAGAGACCGGCGTGCGGATGATCGGCCCCAACTGCCCGGGCGTTATCACCCCGGGTGAATGCAAGATCGGCATCATGCCGGGCCACATTCACAAGCCGGGCAAGGTGGGCATCGTCTCCCGCTCCGGCACCCTGACCTACGAAGCGGTCAAGCAGACCACTGACGAGGGCTTTGGCCAGTCCACCTGCGTCGGTATCGGTGGCGACCCCATCCCGGGCTCCAACTTTATCGACATTCTGGAGATGTTCCAGAACGACCCGCAGACCGAAGCGATCGTGATGATCGGCGAGATCGGCGGTAACGCCGAGGAAGACGCGGCCGCCTATATCAAGGCCCACGTCACCAAGCCGGTGGTCTCCTATATCGCGGGTGTTACTGCCCCTCCCGGCAAGCGGATGGGCCACGCTGGCGCCATCATCTCCGGTGGCAAGGGTACCGCCGCCGAGAAGTTTGCCGCGCTGGAAGATGCTGGCGTGAAAACCGTCCGCTCCCTGGCCGATATCGGCAAGGCCCTGCGCGAAGTAACCGGCTGGTAATTCCCGTTAGCCCGTTATCTATAATAAAAATGCCGCCCGATGGGCGGCGTTTTTATTATGATGGATACGTTCTTCTTTATCGTAAGCACGAATTAGCTTTTTGCGATTCGAACTTACAATCTAATTTTAACTATGGTTAAGGTTTTTTAGATTCGAATAAAGCCTTTATCTTTCCTAATGAGTCAAGTGCTCCATCAAGTGTTTGATGAACAGGTGTCTTGTCCCCATGCTTCTTATCTAATGTGTCTGATGCATTTTTTGATACAGCATCAATGGCTGCCTCAAGAAGTTTATTCATGAGTACAGGGGTTTCCTCCCCTAACGCCTCAATTTGAGCCTTGAAATTTTGGAATGATTTTGCCAAGGCTTCCTTATGCGCATATTCTTGCTGTAAACGTAATGCTTCACTTCTTCTTTTTGAAGAGAACAACGCTAACCAAATTACAGGTATAATTATCGGTGCTTTATATAAAATATTAGAGGCCAATGTTGTTAATTCTGGAATGTTATGAAACTTTATATAAAACCAACCAAGCTCTTGAGTCATTGATACAAGTGCAGTAAAAATTAAACAGGCAATTGTACCGTAGAATATTATTGTGTTTTGAATAATCGGACCATCAAAGCTGACTTTCATTTCTCTATATGCGCTTGCTAAACCAGCGCTAGTTGCACTAGGGAGTAAACTCTCTATCTCTTCAACAAGAGTTTTATATTTTAACTCTTGAGTTTCTTTGAATTTTTCTAGTTCTTTTTTTCTAGTGTCAATTTCTGATTTCAATCCTCCTTTTCTATTTTCATCATCCTGAAGTTCACCAAAAACTAGATTGTAATAATTACTGAAGTCATCAATCTTTGACCTGAGCTTTACAAGTTGGGATGCGCTTTCTTTCGCATCTGACTCTATATTATCGAGAGCAACGTTTATTTTCTGTTCTACAGAGTCATCGGTTGAAGTTCCCTCAAAGAGAATTTCAGAGAAATTCAGTATTTTTTCATGGGCTTGAGTTATTTCTGACTCAAACTCTTCCATCCTAGTCTTTAAACTTTTGTTCACGGAGTTATTAAAATAACCTTCATCTAGGTTTGTGATTTTTTCACTAATTATTTCGCAGTTTTCCAGTTCTGATGCTGCGTTATTCTTTATTTTTTCAATTTCATCTAACAGGTAATCGGCGTCAGATTGGATAGAGTCAAATTTTGTGGTGATTTCTCTATTAATTGAGTCTAGGCTTATAGAAATCTCTTTTGTATAGGATGAAAAGGCTGTTTTAGCCGCTCTAGCTGCCTTTCCTGTTATTACTTGGTATGGGCGTATATAAGTTAACAGATTATCCAAGTTAGAGTTGGCTTGAATGATATGTTGAATATTTCGGCTGCTATTAAAGCTCGATATGCTTTGCAGACACGCAGTAGCTTGGCTTGAAAAATTGCTCCATGTTTGTTCTGGTATTAATTCTGGGTCGCAGGCTAATAAAAGTTCATTTATAAATGCTACAACTTTCTTGAGTCTTGCTATTTCAGTTGTATCGGTGATGACTGTTTTATCATCTGAGTTGATACTATCTTTTAACGATACAATTTGAGACCAAGTATCTTGGAAGGGATGCTTTTCAAAATTTTCTATCCAGCGACTCATAAATAACACCAAAAAAGTTAATACAAAATGTCATGTAAGTATGAAATATAATAATCACTCAAACGAAAGCTAATTCTTAAAGTCACAACCCAATATAATCTTTATTGAAAATGCAACCTTAGAAAACAACATCAACTAAGGCGGTTTATCCTCAATTGAGGCATGGTAACTGACGCAGTGAACTATGCAAACTGAATGAAGACAAAAAGCAGTCGGAGATCAATAAATTTGTTAACAAGGTGATTGGTGGCGATTTTTTGAACTCTTGACTTTAAAAAGCGACACGAATTCGGATTATGGGGGGGAGTATGTCATAGTTATTGCCTGCCGCCAGAATTGAACAAACCAAGATTGTTGCGCAGCGTCAACGTTGTCTGGAGCTGTCCTGCTGATGCATCAATTCTGCTGACGCAGGGGTCAATCAGCTGGTCATGTTGCTTGATAATGTCCCTCTGGTTTCACCTGTAAACTGCCGACCCAAGGGGCGGCAGTTTCAATAAATATGGTCTTGGGAAGGCTATTTATCCGCCTTGCCCGCCGCATCGGCAAGTTTGGCCAGCTGTTTGTCATACCAGGCCACCGGGCGGTTTTCATCTTCCGCACGCTCCTTGCGCCTGATGGCGTTGCGCACCGCCATGGCGCCCAGCCAGCGAAACGGCTCGGGCGGAAAATAGCCGCGCGGGCCGCTGACCAGCGCGCATTCACGCCAAGGCTTGTCCTCCTCCCGCACTTCATCGCGCACCAGGGCCGCCAGGAGCTGGCCGCCCATCCAGCTTTGCGCCACTCCGTTGCCTGAGTAGCCGAGGCCATAGACGATATTGGGCTGCCCTCGCCAGTGGCCGAAGAAGGGGAGGCCATCTACCGAGCGGTCGGAGGCGCCGCACCAGCTGGCGGCGATGGGCACCTCTTTGAGCGCCGGAAAGAAGCGGCGCAGGGTGCGGGTAAGGGGGGCAAGGTAACGGCTGGGGGCATCAAACTCGGCCAGATGGCGGTTGGCAAAGGCGAAGGTGTTGCCCCCCTTGCCCAGCATCAGCCGCCCTTGTGGAGTGGAGCGGTAGTAATGGACAAAGGTGCGGCCATCCACCACGCTGCGGCCGTGCTCAAGCTGCTGGGCAGCCAGTGTATCCGGCGCGGGGTCGGTTATCACCATATCGGAGGAGACCAGCACGATACTGCGGCGAAACTCGCGAAAGTGCTGCACCATGGCGCTGTTGAGGGCCAGTACCACCTTGCGGGCACGTACCTCACCTTGCGGTGTTTGCACCCGCGCTGGCTGGCCCGCCTCAAGGCGCTGCATGGGGGAGTGCTCATAGACCTCGATCCCCAGTTCCCGCGCTACCCGCAGCAGGCCGCGCACCAAGAGCGCCGGTTGCACCGAGCCCGCGTGGGGGCTGTAGAGCCCCTCCAGATGAACGTGGGAACCGCACTGGCTCGCCAGTTCACCCTCTTCAATCGCCTGCCACTGGTTAAGGTCTGCGCGCTGTAGCTCCCGCAATACCGGCTCCATCAGGCCACGCTGGGCCTCGCTGGTGGCGGTGTAGCAGGTGCCCTCGACCCTCAGCTCTGCCTCTATGTTGTGCGTTTCGCAGAAGTGGGCGATCTCGTGCACCGCCTGCTCGGATCTTTGTACCAGCCAGGCTGCCTGCTGCTCGCCAAAGAGGCGCCTTAACGTCAAATACTTGGCCGACCAGGTGAGCAAACAGCCGCCGTTGCGCCCGGAGGCGCCGCTGCCGCAGCGATCTTTTTCCAGCACTATGACGTGCAGGTGGGGCTCGGCCTGTTTAAGGGCGATGGCGCTCCACAGCCCGGTAAAGCCGCCACCGACGATGCAGACATCGGCCTCGTGGTTGCCGACTAGGGGCGTGGGCGGTGCGGGTTGTTCGGCGGCGAGCGCTTCGGCCAGCCAGAAGGGGAGAGTGGACATGATGACTCCTCGATAAGGTTATTGGTGGCGCCAGCGCTGGGTGCGATCCAGCAGGGCGCGGCTCAAAAAGAGCTGGAGCAGCTTGACGGTGGCGGCGGCCAGCAGGATCAGGGTGGCCATGGCGGCAGCCGCGGCGGTATCGCCGGAATCCTCCATGTTGAGCACGGCGATGGAGGCGAGCACGCTGTCGCTCGAGTAGAGGAAGATCACCGCCGAGGTGGTGGTCATGGCGTTGACGAACAGGTAAATGAAGATCTCCAGCAGCGCGGGCAGGGAGGCGGGCAGGGTGACTCGCCAGAACGCCTTCCAGAGCGGAATGCGCAATGAGATGGCCACCAGCTCCAGCTCCTTGGGCAACTGCTTGAGGCTGGTCAGCGCCGTCATATGGCCCACCGTGTAGTAGTGGATGACGCAGGAGAGCACCATCAGCGGCAGGGTGCCGTATAGGCCGCCAAAGAGCGGATTGCCGTTGAAAAAGAAGATATAACCCAGCCCCAGCACCATGCCGGGCACCGCCAGCGACAGCATGGCAAGCAGATGTAGCAATTGGCGCAGCGGCGCAAAGTGGCGCCCCTTCTCCTGCGCCCAGGCCAGCACCATCACCAGCACGGTGCCGATAAGCGCGGTATAGAGGCCCAGCTGCAAGGTGTTGGTAAAGGGCTGCCAGCCGTAGACGCTATTGCTGTCAAAGGCGTAGTGATCCAGCGTCAGCTCGAGGTTGTAGGGCCAGAACTGCACCAGGGAGCCGTAAACCGCCATCCCCACCAGCGCCAGAAACAGCAGGGCCAGAGGGTACACCAGCCGAGCGCCAGCAGGTCACGCAGCCGATGGGGTTTGGGCTGATAGGGCACCGCCTTGGTGCTGCTCTGCTCCTGCATCTTGCTGCGCACTCTGTGCTCCAGGGCAAAGCTCACGAGCGCCGGCAGCAGCAGGGTGACGCTGGCAACGGCGCCCAGCGAGAAGTTCTGCATCCCGATCACCTGCCGGTAGATGTCGGTGGCCAGCACGCTGTACTGGCCGCCAATCACCTTGGCAACCCCGAAGTCGCAGATGGTGAGGGTGAAGACCGCGATGGCTGCGCTGAGCAGGCCATAACGGGCGGTAGGCAGGGTGACGGTGACAAAGGTGCGCCAGCCGCTGCTGCCCAGCACCCGGGAGGCTTCATAGAGGCGGGCATCGCTCTGACCCAGCGCCGTGATGAGGATCATCAGGGCGTGGGGGAAGCACCAGAAGCCCAGACCAATGACGATGCCTATGGGGCCGTAGATGCTCTCGCCGCCAAGTAGCCCCTTGGCGATCCCCTGATTGCCAAACCAGTAGACCAGACTGATGGCGGGCAACAGGGAGGGCATCAGGAGCGGGATCAAACCGATGAGGCGAAACAGGGGCTTGCCCGGCATGCAGGTGCGGGTGAGGGCATAGGCGTAGCCAAAGGCGATGGTCACCACCAGCGCGGTGATCAGCACCCCGAGCCAGAGGGTGTTGCCGATGGTGCGCCCCAGATGAGGGGAGTCGAAGTAGGCGCTGAAGTTGGCAAGGCCCACCCAGAGGCCGTTCTCATCCTGCAGGCTCTTTTGCAACATGGTGAGCAGTGGCAGCAGCAGACCGCCGGTGAGCAGGGCGATGCCGAGCGCAAGCAGGAACAGTTGCAGCAGCTGATCCCGGCTCCAGCCGCGACAGAGCCGCTGCCAGCGAGAGTCTTGGCGGGCTGTCGCTGGTGGCAGCAGGGAGGAGGTCGCAATGGGGGCAGTCATGGGCGCTCTCCTTCAAACAGCTGCATCGCCCCGGCAGGCCAGTGCAGCGAGCAGCGCATGCCGCTGCGCCAGCCACCCTGTTCGTGGCGGGGCAGCTCGTGGGTCGGGCGCTCCACCAG
This sequence comes from Aeromonas sp. 6P, assembly GCF_051919525.1. Lineage (NCBI taxonomy): Bacteria > Pseudomonadati > Pseudomonadota > Gammaproteobacteria > Aeromonadales > Aeromonadaceae > Aeromonas > Aeromonas sp. 6P. The sequence goes on from NZ_JBQBEO010000002.1 coordinate 2,038,958, forward strand.
AATTTGCTGCGGGCCCAGATAGGTGTCGGCGGTGCAGATAAGGCGCTGGGCGGCACCGAGAAACTCCACCTGATCAATCTGAGCGTCGATGCCGTGCTGCCCAAGAGACAGCTCGCTCGGCGCACTCAGGGTGATCGCCTCAGGGCGGATCGCCACCTGCAATTTGCTGCCGGCGGCGGCCCGGTTGGCAAGCTGCAGCGGTTGTTCGTTGAGGCGCACCTGAGTGGGGCTCAGCACCAGGGTGTCGAGGAAGTTCATGGTGCCGACAAAGCTTGCCACGAAACGGCTGGCAGGCTGGTGGTAGATCTCCTGCGGGGTGCCCACCTGTACGATGCGGCCGCCTTCCATCACCACGATGCGATCGGCCATTGTCAGCGCCTCTTCCTGATCGTGGGTCACCATGATGGTGGTGATGCCAAGGCGCTGCTGCAGGGCGCGGATCTCGCTGCGAAGGTGGGTGCGCACCAGCGCATCCAGCGCGCTGAGCGGTTCGTCCAGCAGCAACAGGCCGGGGGAGAGAGCCAAGGCCCGGGCCAGCGCCACCCGCTGCTGCTGGCCGCCGGAGATCTGGCTCGGGTATTTGTGGGACTGGGCAGTGAGATCCACCAACCCCAGCCAGTGATCTACCCGTTCCTTGATGAGATCCCGTGCCAGCCCCTGATTCTCAAGGCCGAAGGCGATGTTCTGGGCCACCGTCAGGTTGGGGAAGAGGGCGTAGGACTGAAACACGATGCCAAAGTCGCGCTGTTGGGGTGGCAGGCGGGAGATGTTGCGCCCCCCTTGCCAGATCTCGCCACTGTCCGGCAGATCCAGCCCGGCGATGGCTCTGAGCAGGGTGGTTTTGCCGCAGCCGGAGGGGCCGAGAAAGCAGATAAACTCCCCCGGCTCAATGGTCAGAGAGATCCCCTTGAGGGCCTGAAAAGCACCGAACTGCTTGTTGAGATGTTGAATGTCCAGATAGGGCTGGGTCATGGTTCGACTCGCTACTGATTTGGTATATACCAGTTTGCGGGGGAAGTGTGACGGTCAGGTGATCGGGGGATGACAGCTTGATGACAGTCAGATGACGACGGGTCGACAGCAGGTGGCTTGGCACCGTGCGGATGGGCGAGGCGTCGCTAATTGAAGGCAATACAAACTCGGGAAGTTAAAACCAAAAAGCGAAGGCCAACACCTGTTGGCCTTCGACTGGCAGTTTATTGGTGGCGGTGTGTGGGGTGTGAACAAACCGCAGCCCTTCACGCTTACTGCTTGGCTTCGGTCTTGCCGTCGAAGCTGGCGCTCCACTGGGCCAGAATGGTATTGCGCTCGCGGGCAGCCCAGCTAAAGTCGTTGTCGATCATCTGGCCTTTGATATCCGCCGGATAGCCCGCTCTCGGTTGGGCTACATCGGGGATGGCGACCACGGCGAACGACTTGTTGTAGAGGGCGTTGGCCTGTTCGGTGGCGGCAAAGTCGAGCAGCTGTTTGGCGGCATCCAGCTTGGGAGTGCCCTTGATGATGGCGGCAGCTTCCATATCCCAGCCCGATCCCTCTTTCGGGAACACCACCTCGATGGGGGCTCCCTTGGCTTTGAGGCTGGTCGCCGGGAAGTCGAAGGAGATACCGATCACCGTTTCACCGCTGGCGGCCAGCTTGCAGGGGGCGGAGCCCGAGTGGGTGTAACGGTCGATGTTCTGGTGCAGGCCGTTCATAAATTGCCAGCCTTGCTGCTCGCCCATGGTCTGCAGCCAGCCCGCAACGCTCAGGTAACCGGTGCCGGAGGAGCTGGGGTTGGGCATGATCACCTTGCCCTTGTAGATGGGCTTGGTGAGGTCGGCCCAGCTGGTGGGCGCCGGGATCCCCTGTTTTTCCGCCTCTACCTTGTTGAAGCAGATGGCGCTGAAGAAGGCGTCCAGACCGATCCAGTGCGGCTCGGCCTTACTGTCGCGAAAGCGGCTGTCGAGCTTATCCAGCCCTTTCGGGGCATAGGCATTGAGCATCTGCTGCTGATCGAGCTGCATCAGGCTGGTGGCGGCCAGTCCCCACACCACATCCGCCTTGGGCTGCGCTTTTTCTGCCAGCAAGCGGGCGGTGACCACGCCGGTGGAGTCACGCACCCACTTGATGTTGATATCCGGATGCTGGCGTTCGAACGCGGTTTTCAGCTCGTTGAGCTGCTCCGGTTCGAAGGCGGTGTAGACGGTGAGATCGGTCGCGGCCAGTGCCGGGGCTGTCATGGCTGCCAGCATGGCGGCGGCCAGCAGATGGGTTCCCTGTTTCATCCTCTTCTCCAGTTAAATTGGTTTGGTATAAACCAGATTGGTCGAGAGAGAGGCTAGGGGATCTTTATGACGTGACCGTGACAGCCCCGTGACGTTTTGCCGTTCCTGATTTGTCCGTGACTAATCCTGGGTATCCACCTCGATCTCCAGACTATCGTGGCGCCAGTACTCCAGATCGAAGTCGAGCACCCGTCCGTGCTGATCGAAGTTGAGCCGCTCGAGGCGCAGGGCGGGCAGACCGGCGGTGGCCCCCAGCGCCTTGGCCACCTCGTCCGGCAGGGCTGTGGGGAAGAAACGTACCTGCATGCGGGCGTAGTGGAGATCGTAATGGGCCTGGTAGATCTCGGTCAGACTGCCGTTGAGATCCAGTGCCAGCAGGCCGGGCACCCGCTCTGGCAGGCAGTGGTTCTCGCAGTAGCAGATGGCGCGCCCGTTGGCGTAGCGCAGCCGTTTTAGCAGAAACAGGCTGTCGAACGGCTTGAGCTGCAGTTGCGCCATCAACGCGGGCGGCACCGCCTGGCGGCTTTTCTCCAGCAGCTCGGTGTGCGGTTCTCCCCCTTGCTCCCGCACTATCTGGTGAAAGTTGGAGGTGCGTCTGGGGTTCAAGCGAAAGCGCGGCGGAGTGACGAACCAGCCGCGGCGATCCTCCCGATAGATAAGGCCGTTCGCCTCCAGCTGCACCAGTGCCTCGCGGATGGTGACTCTTGTGGTGCCATAGAGTTCCCCCAGCAGCCGCTCGGAGGGAAGCTTGTCGTTGGGGGCCAGACCCCCCGCCAGGATCTGGTTGGCGAGGGCATCCTTGATCTGCAGATATTGCGGTTTGCTCATGAAAATCCCTGGTTTTGCAATAAGTTGTGCAATGAGTTGGGCAATGGGCTGGGCATAGGGCAGGTCATCTGCCCGGTCGTTACACGGCAACATCAACATGCGTTGGTAGATACCAGTATCGCCCCTGCTGTTCAGGCTTCCTAGATTATCGCGATCCCGGCGCTGAAAATGAATTTTTTGTTGCACGTAGCGCCACCCCTTTGACCTTGGCGGGGCAGTTACCCACAATGCGCTCATTCTGGTATATACCAAAAGGAGCGAAGTCATGACCCATATTCCTGCGGCCCCCGGCGCCGTCGATTACCTGCTGCTGACCCCGGGCCCCCTCTCGACCACCGCGACTGTGCGTGCCGCCATGCTGCAAGACAGCTGCACCTGGGATGCGGACTACAACCAGGGGGTGGTGGAGCCCATCCGCCGCGAGCTGGTGCGGCTGGCCACTGGCCCGGAATATCAAAGTGACTACAGCGCCGTGCTGCTGCAGGGGAGTGGCAGCTATGTGGTGGAGAGTGTGCTGGGCTCGGCGATCGGCGTCGATGAGTGTCTGCTGATCATCAACAACGGCGCCTACGGTGCCCGCATGGGGGAGATGGCCCGCTGCCTTGGCCTGCGCCACCACGAGCTGGACTGCGGTGAGACCACCCGCCCGGAGCCCACCGCCATCGAGGCGATGCTGGCGCGCCACCCCGAGATCACCCATCTGGCCATGGTCCACTGCGAGACCACCACCGGTATGCTCAACCCCCTTGAAGAGGTAGCTGAGCTCTGCCAGCGCCGCGGCATCCGCCTGATCGTCGATGCCATGAGCAGCTTTGGCGGTATCCCCATCGACATGGGTCGCCTTGGCATCGAGTTTCTCATCAGCTCGGCCAACAAGTGCATTCAGGGGGTGCCGGGTTTTGGCTTTGTCATCGCTCGCCGCGTCGCGTTGGCGGCCTGCGCCGGGCGCGCCCGCTCGGTCTCCCTCGACCTGCATGCCCAGTGGCAGACCATGGAGCAGCAGGGGGGCAAGTGGCGCTTTACCTCGCCCACCCATACCGTGCTTGCCTTTGCCCAGGCCCTGCGCGAGCTGGACGAGGAGGGGGGCATTGAAGCCCGTCATCAGCGCTACAGCGAGAATCAGCGCACGCTGGTGGCGGGGATGGCGGCGCTCGGCTTTGCGCCGCTGCTGCCAGAAAAATGGCAATCTCCCATCATCACCGCCTTCTACTCTCCGGCCCACCCTGACTACCGCTTCGCCGACTTCTACCAGCGGCTCAAGGCGCAGGGTTTTGTTATCTATCCAGGCAAGGTCTCCCAGGCCGATTGCTTCCGTATCGGCAATATCGGCGACGTGACCCCGGAGCGGGTGCGCAGCTTGCTCGCCGCCATGGCCAGCGCCTGCTACTGGCAAGGGGACGCGCGATGACCAGCATGCTGGCTCAGGGTCGTGATCTGCGTGGCCGCGATTTGCATGACCATAAGCTGCACGGCAGCGGCCGCGCCGACAGCGAAGGGGATATCAACCTCGGCGAGGGGCGGGCGCGCTGGTGGGCAGACCAGTGCGAGGCGGTGCAGGCGGGATTGGCTGAGGATAGCCGCTACTTCCTCCATCAGGCACTCTCCACCCCCTGTCTGGATCTGCTTGAGCGCGCGCAGGGGAGCTGGTTGACCAGTGTATCGGGCAAGCGTTACCTCGATTTTCACGGCAACAGCGTCCATCAGCTGGGCCACGGCCACCCCAGGGTGGTGGCCGCGGTGCAGCAGCAACTCGCCGATCTGCCGTTTGCGCCCCGCCGCTACACCCATCAGGTTGCCATCGACTGTGCCCGCACCCTGGCCGAGCTGGCCCCCGGCGATCTCAACCGGGTGCTGTTCGCCCCCGGCGGCAGCGAGGTGGTGGGGATTGCTCTTAAGCTTGCCCGTTTCATCACCGGCAACAGCAAGGTGGTGTCCCTGTGGGATGCCTTTCACGGCGCCTCCCTCGATGCCATCTCGGTCGGCGGCGAGGCCTGTTTTCGCGCCGGTATGGGCCCCTTGATGGCCGGAGTGGAGCGCATCCCGCCGCCCACCCGTTATCGCGGCGTCTGGTATCGCGGGGAGGGGGATGACCTGCACTACGCCGATTATCTGGAGTACGTCATCGAGAAGGAGGGAGGGATCGGCGCCTTTATCGCCGAGCCCATCCGTAACACCGACGTACAGGTGCCCTCGAAGGCCTACTGGCAGCGGGTGCGGGAGATCTGCGATCGCCACAAGGTGCTGTTGATCGTCGACGAAATCCCCAATGCCCTGGGCCGCACCGGCCACTGGTTCAGCTTCGAGGAGTTCGGCATCGAACCCGACATCATCTGTCTGGGCAAGGGGTTGGGGGGCGGGGTGGTGCCGTTTGCGGCGCTCATCACCCGCGACCGTTTCAATCAGGCCGCAGCTATTTCGCTCGGTCACTACACCCACGAGAAGAGCCCCATCGGCTGCGCGGCGGCGCTCGCCACCATCACTACCATCCGTGAAGAGGGATTGCTGGCAAAAGCGCAGGAGGATGGCCGTTTTATGGCGGCCGAGCTCGGCAAGTTGGCCGAGCGTCACCCGCTGATCGGGCAGGTGCGCGGTATTGGTATGCTCTGGGCGCTCGATCTGGTGGTCGATCACCAGAGTCGCACCCGCAATAGCCAGGCCACCGAGCGGCTGCTCTACCGCTGTCTGGAGCTGGGGCTCAGCTTCAAGGTCTCCCAAGGGAACGTCATCCAGCTCTCGCCCCCACTCAATATCGCCCGCGCCGATCTGGTGCGCGCCATTTCCATTCTCGATCGCGCATTGGGCGAGATCGCACTTTCACCGAAACAGGAACATCACCATGACTGACTTGCAGACTGCCATCGACCCGACCACCGATGTGGAGGCGCTGATCCTCGACTGGGCTGGCACCGTCGTCGATTTCGGCTCCTTCGCCCCCACCTCCATCTTCGTCGAGGCCTTCGCCCGCGCCTATGACTTTCCCGTGACCCTGGACGAAGCACGCCAGCCCATGGGCCTTGGCAAGTGGGATCATATCGCCGCACTGGGCCGTCTGCCCTCGGTGGATGCGCGCTGGCAGGCTCGCTTCGGCCACCCCATGAGCCACGCCGAGGTGGATCACATTTATCACACCTTTATGCCGCTGCAGATTGCCGCCGTGACCCGCTTTGCCGCCCCCATCCCCGGTGTGCTGCCGGTGTTGGACGCTCTGCGGGGGCAGGGGATGAAAATCGGCTCCTGCTCCGGTTATCCCCGTCCGGTGATGGAGGCGCTGGTACCTGCTGCGGCCGATCACGGCTATCGGCCGGATCACTGGGTCGCCACCGATGACCTCAAAGCCGGTGGTCGCCCCGGCCCCTGGATGGCGCTGGCCAACGTGATTGAGCTGGGAATAAGCGCCGTGCATCGCTGCATCAAGGTGGATGACGCCGTGCCGGGTATTAGCGAAGGGCTTAACGCGGGCATGTGGACGGTGGGATTGTCGGTTTCCGGCAACGAGTTTGGCGCCACCTGGGAAGAGTTTGTCGCCATGAGCGAGGCGGAGATCGCCGCCCGGCGCGCACCGGCCGAGGCCAAACTGCGGGCGGCGGGGGCATACTATGTGATTGATACCCTGGCCGACATCGCCCCGGTTATCGCCGATATCAACCGCCGTTTGGCCGCTGGCGAGCGGCCGTAGGCCATCTGCTTGGTCTAACAAAAGCGCTTGGCTGGCTTGAGATACAACACGCCCCCATCCGGGGGCGTGTTGCATTTAAAGGGGGAAGCCGTGCGCGGTCAGCGGATATCGACCCGCATCAGGGGATAGGGGGCGTTGTCGACAAAATGGTGCCAGATATGGTCGTAGAGCGCCTTCTGGCCGGGGAAACTCACCAGCGCTTTTGCTTCGGCCAGGGAACACCAGCGATAGTCTATGTGCTCGTCGTTGAGGATCACCGCCTGATTGGGCGGGCAATAGACTACAAAGACCGGCACCACCTCCACCGTATTCAAGCTCGCCTCGTAAAACTGCTCCAGATACTGGCCGTTGTAGAGTTCGGTGACCCCGATCCCCGTCTCTTCGCCAAACTCCCGAATAATGGTCTGCCAGCCGGTTTCACCCGCCTCCACCGTGCCCGCCACATGGCACCAGAAACCGCCCTTGATCCGCTTCATCACCAGCAATTTTATTTCGCCATCGCCAGTGGTGAGGGCAACGCTAGAGACGGCCTTGCAGCGAATGGGGATCATGATCTTCTCTCCGGGTTTGGGCTCTGTGATAGCCATGAACAGAGTGAAGGCGTGTTAATTGAAATACGCCTCGGCGGGCAGGCCCATGACCTCTATTTCATTCAGGCCATTTTTGGCCAGATAGTTGGCCACCAGATTGAACCCCACCCAGTAACCGGCATATTTGGGAAATGGCCGGTTATCACGGCAGTAGAAAAAGTCTAAAAAGTTGAACTGCTTGCTGGATAGATGGGGCGTCATCTCTGCCAGGAGCGATTGCCAGTCATGATGATGAGACTCCTTGAACAGCGAGGGGAGTGTGCCACCATTGAACCTCTGCTCAAAGTAGCAGGCCAGTCCTTCAAAAATCAGGTTTTCGGCCAGTGTTTCTGCTTCCACCTTATTCTTCTTTTGCACGATATGGTGGACTTCGTGGGCCAGCACGGCAGGTAATTCGGTGATGATCACCTCTTTGATATCAGGCCGTTCCAGATCAAGCTGGAGTTCTATTCGATACATGTTGATGGCCCAGCCACCGATACCCGAATCGGGAGCATCCCCCTCGGCAAAAGGGCTGAAGGTGACATCCAGTTGGGAGAGATCGAACAAGGCATTCAATTTGTGCGCCGTCTCGGCAAAAACGTGCCTAATGGTGTCATCGAGCCCATCGAATTTGCCCGAGTCGTTTAACAGGGTGAGTTGCATCCAGACATCCTTGTCTATTGAAAGAGAGTGCTGAGCCACTTGCGTGGTCGCGGCGCCATATCACCACGATTACCCTCCTTCAATCAAGGGGTTACCCGCCCCTTATGCTTGCCGTCTGGATCGCCTCGATCAGTGCAGCCCGGTTGATGCGAGGGCGCTCGCCATCGAGCAATTGCTGCCACAGCGCAATGGCCTGGCTGTAGCGGCCATGCAGGAAGTGATCGGAGGCGAGCAGCATCAGGGCGCTCACTTCCCCCGCGTCCTGCTTGAGGGCGCTCTCCAGCAGGCGGGTTGCCTCGGGAGTCAGCTGCTGGCCCGCCTGATAGTAGAGCACGGTGGCTTGGGCGGCTTGAGTCGCCGCGCTGGCGCCCCCCTCCAGCAGAGCCAGACGCTGGTAGGCGAGCAGGGCGCTGTCATATTCGCCCCGATAGAGATAGAGCTGGCCAAGCGCCGCCCAGCTGTCGAGATCGGCGGGGTTGCGCTGAAGTTTCTGATGCAGACTCCCCAGCTCCTTGTCCTGCAGATCCCACGGGCTCAACCCCGCCAGCGGATCGGGACGGGATGCATAATCCTGCCATGCCTGATAACGGCCGCTGCTGAAATACAAAGCGGCAACGGCCGCGATGGCCATGATGCCAAGCAGCAACAAGGCCCGCCCGTGCCGGTTATTGCGGCCGCGATTGTCATGCTGGCTGGCCAGTTGTGCGCGCAGGGCCAGCTCAGCCGCCGGGATGGCGTTGGCCAGGCGGGCGGCGCTCAGCTCCCTGTAGAGTGGCTGGTCGGGGGAGAGGCCTGTCTGCTCCCCATGCATGATCAGCCAATTCAATTCGCTGCGGGGATCGGCCGCAGGTTGATGAATGGGTTCAATCATTGCTCTAACGACAGGGATGGCTTGTACCTTTGTGCGTGTCAGGCGGCGAAACAGGGTCAACAGCGCCAGCCCCAACAGTAGCAGGGGTCCGCCCCATAGCAGCGCTGTGCTGGCCTTGAAGGGGGGATCGTAGCGGACGAAATCGCCGAAGCGCTCCGTCATCCGGGCGATCACCTGCTCATCAGACTGCCCCTCGTCCACCCAGCGGTAGATCTCTAGCCGCAGATCCCGGGCGATGGGGGAGTTGGACTCTACCAGATTCTGGTTCTGGCACTGGGGGCAGCGCAGGGCGCGGGCCAGCTCTTGCGCCCGATTTTGCAGCTCGGGATGGCGAAACTCATAGGTATCGACCCCGCTGGAATATGCAGTTGCACTCAGCAGCATGCCGAGGGCCAGCAGGGTGCAGGCAAGAGAACGGCGCATCATGGCTGTGTCTCCCGAGCTGATGTTGCAATAGATGACGCAATTGCGGGTGCCGTTGTAGCGGCCTTCATTTGCGCGTCAGTTCGCGCCTGGTCGAGCAGGGGGGCAAACTGACGTTGCCAGATCCCTTTGGTAAGCTCGCCGGTATGGCGGGCGAGCAGGGTGCCATCGGCATCAAAGAGATAGGTCTCAGGCGTGCCGTAGACGCCGAGCTCCAGCGCCAGTTTGCCGTCGGGGTCGGCCAGTACGGCGCGATAGGGGTTGCCCGCCTGGATAAGCCAGGCGCGGGCGGCATCCCTCTTGTCCCGGTAGTTGAGACCGTAGAGGGGCATTGTTGCCGCGAGCTCGCTGAGCAGCGGATGCTCGGCGCGGCAGTTGGCGCACCAGCTGGCCCAGACGTTGAGTACGAAGGGCTCCCCCTTGAGCGCCTCGGTGTGGATGGTGGCGCCGCCAAACAGGTCGTCACTCTGCCACGCAGGCAGGGTACGGCCGAGCGTCGCCTCATCCTGGCTGTAGGGATTGTTGCCAAGGCCGAGCCAAAGCAGGGCGCCGAGGCTCAGGGTCAGCAGCAAGGGAAGAAAGAGGCGCAGGCGGGATCTCATAACGCCTCCTGTTCGAGCCGGGGATGGGAGGCGCTAACCGCAACGGAACGGGAGGCAAGCAAGGGGCGACGTGCGATCAGGCGTAGGGTGCCGCCCGCCATCATCAACAGGCCGCCGAGCCAGATCCAGCGTACCAGCGGCTTGTAGTGCAGCCGCATGGCATAGGCATCTGGCCCCATCTTGTCACCCAGCACCACGTAGAGATCGCCAAAAAGTCCCCACGCGATGCCCGGTTCGTTCATGTTCATGGTGCGCACGCTGTAGTGGCGCCGCTCCGGCGTCAGCCGCGCCACCTCTTTACCATTCTTGTGCACGCTAAGCGTGATCCGCTCAGCGGTATAGTTGGGGCCGATCACCGGCTCGCGCCCTTCATAGCGAAACTCGAAGGCACCGAGCTGGTAGGGCTGGTTGGCACTTAGCAAAGTGCCCCCTTCCTGACTGTGGTGACTCACCTGCGCGATGCCAAGGGCGCACACCGCCACCCCAAGGTGGGCCAGCAAGCTGCCGAGCCGATTGAGGGTGAGCTCGCGCAGCGATGTCGGTTGCAAGAGCGGGAGCAACAGACTGGCCATCAGCCAGAGGCTCACCATATTGGCGAGGATGCCAATCCAGCTACCGGAAAACGATCCCTGTTCCAGATAGGCAAGGCTAAGCAGCCCGCCGCCAAGCAGGCCAAACAGCGGCGGTAACAGAGCGTTTAGTCGGGAATGTGCCGCAAGCTGCTGCCAGCGCAGGCGCGGCAGCTGGGTCATCAGCGCCATCAGCAGCAGGGCCAGCGGCACGAAGATGGTATTGAAATAGGGGGCGCCTACCGAGAGCGAACCCAGATGAAGCGACTGGAACACCATGGGGTAGAAGGTGCCGAGCAGCACGCTGGCGCAGGCCACGCAGAGCAGCAGGATGGCGGCGCCGAGCAGCCCCTCCTTTGACAGCAAGCCAAAGCGGGCATAGGGGGCGCGAATGTCTGCGCGCAGGGCAAACAGGGTGAGGGCGCAGGTCAATAGCAAACCGAGCAGCAACAAGAGGGTGAGGCCGCGGCTGGGGTCCACCGCAAAGGCGTGTACCGAGGTGAGCACTCCGGAGCGCACCACGAAGGTGCCGAGCAGGCTCAAGGCGAAGGTGAAGATGGAGAGCAACAGCACAGCGTGACCATAGGCGCCGCGCTTCTCGCAGACAATCAGGGCGTGCAGCAGAGCGGTGCCGAGCAGCCAGGGCAAGAGGGAAGCGTTTTCTACCGGATCCCAGAACCACCAGCCACCCCAGCCGAGCTCGTAATAGGCCCACCAGGAACCCAGCACGATGCCGGCGGTGAGAAACACCCAGGAGCTGAGTGCCCAGGGGCGGCTCCAGTGGGCCACGGCGCCATCCAGTCTGCCCGAGTGCAGCGCCGCCATGGCGAAGGCGAAGTTGACCGCAAAGCCGACGTAACCGAGATAGAGCAGGGGCGGGTGGATGATAAGGCCGATATCCTGCAGCATGGGGTTGAGATCGCGCCCCTCCAGCGGTCCCGGAAACTGGCGGTCAAACGGGCTGGAGAAGATCAGGGTATAGAGACCGAACAGCCCGACGATCAGCCCCATGATGGCCAGTACTCGAGCTGTGATCAGCGGATCGACCCGCTTGGAGCAAAGGGCCACCAGAGCGCCCCACAGCCCCAGCGCAAACACGAAGAACAGCATGGAGCCCTCGTGGCCGCCCCATACCGCAGCCAGCTTGAAGCCCAGCGGCAGGGCGCTGTTGGCGTGCTGGGCCACATAGCTGACGGTGAAATCATCCCGGGCAAAGCAGCTGGCGAGCAGCAGTAGGGCGGCTAACAGCAGGATGGCATTGATCAGCACCAGCGGCTTGGCGCAGCGCAGCAGGGTCGGGGAGGCGAGCCGTAATCCCAGCCAGGGCAGGGTGCCCTGCAGCAAGGAGAGTGCCGCCGCCAGCAACAGTGAGAGATAGCCGAGCTCCGCCAGCACACAACCTCCAAATGCAATTAGAAATTAATTGAATTAATTACAAATTTCAGTCTTTCAACTCAGGCTCAGAAGGCGCTTCAGAGTAGGCGTGGAACGTTTCCACAATGGTGCTTTGAGGAAACTCGCCTTTGAAATAGATCCAATGTTCGTCATCCGAAGGGACTGAGGGGGTATCAAGGCAATCATTGACTCGATAGATGGTTACGCCAGCTTTCTTTAATTCTGGGATGGACATTCGGATGACATGGCCGTTGGCAAACCTTCCATTTCCCAAGGCATAGCGTTTGGCTACTTCAAAATGCGGGGTTGTCGATATCCCTCCAGTTGGTTCACCATTCCCAGCGTATTCGTGTGAGTGAATGGTATTGGTGATAGAGAGTCCGCATGTGAAATCTGAGTCTCCGCATTGAACTCTGTCATCACCAAACTCAGCGCCTTGCTCTGGATCATCCGATAGCGATTTGGGAACCATGGCATCGGTCACTGTCATATGGCAGTTGAACCCTCGATAAAGAAATTCCAACGTTGTTATCCCCATTTAGATTTCACTTGCGAATCAACGAGCCAGCGCCAGTCACCCGAAGGTGGCTGGCGCTGGTGATCATACCTTTAAACTACAGTCATCTGGCCGGCATAAAGCACGAAGTAGCGCAGCAGCAGGATCCCCACCAGGGTCAGGCTGCAGACCAGCACCAGATGGCCGTTGCGCTCCCGCAGGGGCGCCGGGGTCAGCAGAGCCAGCAGCTGGGGTAGTAGCATGCCGATGCCCACCACCCCGACCCAGAACACCTGAGCCCAGAAGCCGCTGCCGATGGCCGCCCACATCGCCACCTCTTTCTGACCGCCACCGAAGTAGAGGCCGGTAAAGAAGCAGACCAGCAGCAACACCTCCACCGCCAGCACCGGCCGCTCGAAGCGATGCACGAAGCTCACCCCTTGGCTGTGATGGTTCTCCTTGAAGAGCGTCACCGCCAGCAAGATGGTGGAGGCGATACCTGAGCTGATGCCCGAGACCAGAAACAACACCGGCAGCACCGGGTTGTTCAAGAGCGGATAGGTCTTGAGCGCCGAGAGCAGAAAGCCGGTGTAGGCCCCCAGCAGCACGGCGAGCAGCAGCAACAGCGGCGCCAGCAGCCGTTCGATGCGGGCGAGCCAGCCAATCAGCCCATCCACAAAAGCGAACTTCTCTTGCAGCAGGTGACAGCGCAAGGTCTCAATCTCGGCGCGAAACACTACAGCCAGCCAGGCGAACAGCACCGCCATATAGAGCTGAAACAGCATGACCCCCATCGACATCACGGAGTCGAACTGGTAGTGGAACATCAGCTTCCAGAAGGTCCAGGGGCGGGCCAGGTGGAAGATGAGGATCAGTAACCCCAGCACCACGCTCACCGGCGCCAGAATGGCAGTCGCCTTGATAATGCCGCTCTCGCTGCCGGCTCCCTTGCGGCGCAGCAGCACCGAGAGGGTGGTGGCCCCGGCGGAGATGCCGAGCAGAAAGAGATAGATGGCGATGGGCCAGTCCCAGACCAGTGAAGGGAAGTGAAATGCGTCATGCAACATGATCCATTCCTCCTTCTGTTACTGCGGTAGATGGCGATCGGACAAATCCCCACACGAGGGAAGGGAAGTGAAACGCCTCTTGCATCGTCATGACTTTATCTCCCCTTTGGGCACGCGGTACATCTTGGGCGAGGTACCGAGCGCCTGCTTGTAGCGATAGGTGGTCTCCTTCACCAGCCGTTTGGCGATGGGGCTGTCCGGATCATCCAGATTGCCGAACACCAGCGCCTTGGTGGGGCAGGATTCCACGCAGGCCGGCTCCTTGCCTGCCGCCAGGTTGGTCTTGCGGCAAAAGTCGCACTTGTCGGCCACCTTGGTCACAGGGTTGATGAAACGCACCTGATAGGGGCAGGCGGCCAGACAGTACATGCAGCCGACGCAGAGATCCGGGTTGACGTCGACGATGCCATCCTCCTTGCGGATATGGGAGGCACCGGTGGGGCAGACGTGCACGCAGGGTGCGTTGTCGCAGTGCTGGCAGGACTTGCGAAAGAAGTGGTACTCGGCATCGGGGAAGGTGCCGATGGGGCCGGAGCGGATGATCTCGAGGCGCGAGACCCCCTCTGGCACCTGATTCACCTCCCGGCAGGCATCCATGCAGGCGGTACAGCCGATGCAGGCCGTCTCGTCGTGGAGCATGCCAAAGCGTACCCCGTCGATGGTCTGGCTGTGGGCAAGGGGGGTGGCAAGGGAGCGAGTCGGCCCCGTCATCATGATAAGGGCCCCTGCTCCCATGCCCGCCATAAAGTCACGGCGAGAGCAGCTCATTGTGCCTCCTTGCCCGAGGTGGTGTTCGCCTTGGCCGCCTTGACGGCCTCATGTTGCTTGCTGTGGCAGTCGACGCAGAGCCTGATGCGGGATTTTTCCGGGATCCCCACCATGGGCTCCTTGGCCGGATGCAACTGGTGGCAGCTGGTGCAGGTGAGCTTGGTGGCGTGCACGTCGTGGGCCCAGAGCGCCTCGCGAAGCACTTTGGGCTCGTGGCAACTCATGCAGACTCCATTCTGCTCGCTGATGGGATAAAGCTTGATGCTCTCTTTATCCTTCAGGCTGTGGCTGAAGCGCATCACATCCTTGACCCCTTCCCGATGCTGAGGGGAGGGCTGACCGTGGCAGTTGGTGCAGGTGACTGGTGCCAGGTTGTTGGGATTGGTCGCCTGACCATGCTTGCCGTGCATTCCCTCGCTCTGCTCCTTGTGACAGTCGGTGCAGGCCTTGTCGGGATTGCGTAAAAATTCCACTTCATGTGTAGCTGGTACAGGGGCTGCTGCCGACTCGGCCGCCTGACCCTGCAGGCTGGTGAGCAGCATGGCTGCCATCAGCATCAGTCGTAAAAAATCCATCGTTAAATCACCCATAGGAAGCCTCCATCCGCTGCGGGCCTGGTCTGGCCGGGCCCGCAGGCGCCGTTACTGTGCCAGCCGTCCGGCCGCTTTGGCCTCGGCATCCCAGGCGGGGACCGTGGTCTTGAGGAACTGGGCCTTGTCGCTGTTGAACTGCTTCATATCCATGCCAAGGGCGGCTTGCGCTTTCTCCTTGGTGGAGATGTCGGGGATGGCGATCTCATGGCTGATCCCCTTGCTGGCCAACAGGCGTGCCAGCTTGGTGCGGGCGTCAGCGGCTTTATCCAGCGCGCTGCCAAGTACCTTGAGGGCCACTTCGGGGGCGTGCATCTGCACCCCGTGGGAGGCGATGGCGTAGTCCCAGCGCCACTG
Source organism: Aeromonas sp. 6P (assembly GCF_051919525.1). Lineage (NCBI taxonomy): Bacteria > Pseudomonadati > Pseudomonadota > Gammaproteobacteria > Aeromonadales > Aeromonadaceae > Aeromonas > Aeromonas sp. 6P. The sequence continues at coordinate 2,054,099 of NZ_JBQBEO010000002.1, forward strand.
GGCGTGACGGATGTCCTGCAGAATATACTTCATCTCTGCCTCGGTGGCGCCGGCATCCCAGGCCGCCTTGGCTTCAAAGTGGGCGTGTACCAGCTGCTTCTCGACCTTCAGCTTGGTCTCGATCACCGCCTCTTTGCGCTGCTTGACGATCCCTTGCAGCATCTCCTTGCTCTGGGTGTGGCAGTTGCGGCAGGTCTGCTCGAAACGATCGAAGGGGTTCCCCACCTTGTGATCCGTGTAGACCTTGCCCTGCTCGTTCTGCACCTTGGGCATGTGACAATCGACACAGGCGACGTTGTTCTGGCCGTGAATGCCGGCACGCCAGGTTTCGTACTCGGGGTGCTGGGCTTTCAGCATAGGGGTTTTGGAGAGGGCATGAGTCCAGTCGGCAAAGCCGATTTCATCGTAATAGGCCTCCATCTGCTCCACAGTGGTGCCCTTGTCCCAGGGGAATTTGACCGCCTTGGTGGGGCCGCTGAAGTAATACTCCACGTGGCACTGGCCGCACACCTGGGACTGCTGATCAAAGCGCCCTTGCTCCTTGAATGGCTTGCCAATGGCGGTCATGGCCCGGTCGGCATAGGGACGGGAGAGGTGCAGGGCAGGTTTGCCCTCCTTGAACTCCTTCGAGGCGGTGTCGTGGCAGTCGGCGCAGCCGATGGTGTTGACTACTTCCGGCCCACCCTTGGCCCACATCCCTTTGAAGTAGCCATCCTCACCCTGCTCGTCGATGACGCGGGCCACATCCGGGCCTTTGCAGCTCCAGCAGGCCATCGGCAGCGGGCCATCTTCGGCTGTCTTGGGGGCGCCGGTACGCAGGGTTTCCCGCACGTCGGTCAGCGCATAGAAGTGGCCCCGCGGCTTGTTGTAATCCTTGGCGAAGGGGTAACCGCCCCACAGCACCACCATATTGGGATCTTCCGCCAGCGCGTCGGTGCGTTCCTTGCTTTCGCTGGTGGCTTGCCAGCTGGTGAACTGATCGGCGTGATCCTTGGCGAACAGCTCGCTGCGCGCCTCGATCTTGCCTTTGGGTTGCGTGTCATCGGCTGCCTGCGCCCAGCCGCTGGTGCCGAGGCTGGTAGTCAGCAGCAGGGTGGCGAGGCCCAGTTTGATATGCCTGTGTTGTGAACCCACGTTTATCACTCCCAGATAAATGTTTTGGTCTCGTCTGACCCGTTCCATCTTGGTGTGGATCTTCCCCCCGTCGGGCGGGGTGGGCAGACATTCGCTTGCGGGTGAATAAAACCGCGCAATATATGATTGCTCGAGGGTTACCCTAACAAATAGGTAAATTTAATGATGATTTATCGGAGGGAGAGTTGTGCCAGATCAATTGGTGCACAGGATTGATCGCTGAAATGAGATCTGGATTAAATTTTATGGAAACTCAACTTCTTGTTAACTGCCGAGCATTCGATGGCAGGAGTTTGATCGATACAGTTGCGTACTGGCACTTTTTGCTGCTGATCCTGATTGCTGCCGTATTGTTCACAGATTTTGGTAATGTCTTATGCTAATAATTGACTAAATATGCAAATCTGCGGTGTTGTGGTGTGAGCTTTTGACCTTCGGATTATGATCCATTTATTGAGGCTGCAGTGGATTTATCGTCAAACGACAGAAATGGTCACATGAAGTCTGATAGACCTGTTAATAAAGGTGATTGAATTGGGTTCATCCAAATCTAATTTTATTAAAAAGGGCCTGTTAGATGCACAATCTTGTAAGTTATGGCCATTTTATGGCAATCATTGTCGAAAATAGCGAAAAGACCCACTTAGTCTGGTGCGGTATGATTATTGAACAGACAAGTGCCCTGTAGGTACTGATGTTGGTGGTTAAGGTTTTGCTGGAGGTTGTATGGCAGAGTTGCAAATTGAAAAGTCCACGGTGATCACCCAACTCAAGGGCTCCGTGTTTGTCATCAGTGCAGATGGATCTGTCATACGAGCAAAGGTGGGGATGGCATTGCAGCCGGGGGATCGCCTGCAAGCTGCCCAAGGTGGCCACTTTCAACTAGCCGAGCCGGGCAGTGATCCTGCTGGTGAGCAAGATATGGCCGCCAAACCTGAGCCTGCTGCTGATGGACAACCGACTGATCCGGAACTGGCCTCGTTGCAAGAGGCGATCCGTCAGGGTATTGACCCGACCGAATTGTTCCAGGAGACCGCCGCCGGCAACGCAGCCGCTGCGGGCAATATCGGTGGTGTGGCCGGTTCCAGCTCGGGTGGTTTTGTGGTGGTCGAGCGTACCAACGATGCCACCCTGGCCGAGGCCGGTTTTGATACCGACCATGCGGTGCAACCTGTGGGCGATGAGCTGCTGTTTTCCGAAGAACGCGATTTCTTTGCCGCCATCACCATCACCGAGCCCCAAACCAGCGACAACATTATCAACGCCGATGAAGCGGCTGGCGTCATCATTCGTGGTGTGGTGGATGATGTGGAGGTAGGCCAGCCAGTCACTGTGATCCTTATCGATCAGGCGGGAAATTCACTGACGGTGACGACCGTGGTGCTGCCCGGCCTGGTGTGGGAAGCCAATTTTGGCGATGTGACCGGCAAGTTGGTGGATGGCCCGTTGCAGATTGTGGCCAACACCCAGGATCAGGCGGGCAACAATGCCAGCGACACCGGACAGACTCTGCTTGATACCATCACCACCATTACCCTCGATCTCGCCGATGAGAGCGACACCGGCGCCAGCCAGATCGATGATCTGACCCGCGACAATACCCCGCTGCTGCAAGGAAAGGGGGAGCCCGGTGCCACCGTAACCCTGAGCCTTGGCGGTAGCGTGCTCACCGTCCTGACGGTGGATGCCGCCGGTAACTGGCAATATCAGCTGCCGCAGACCCTGGCCGATGGCCAGTACCAGTTTCAGGTCAATTCCGTGGATATTGCCGGCAACCGCGCCAGCGATACCCTTGTTATCAATGTCGATACCCGGGCCTTCATCGATATCGATGATCTCGATACCACTGCCCTGTTTGGCAACAGCAGCGCCACCCTGAGCGGCTCCACCAGCAATGTGGAGGCAGGTCAGAGTGTCACCATCACTCTGGTCGACAGCAATGGCCAGCCGCTGCTGACCACCTCGGCACTGGTGGGGGCCGATGGCCGCTGGCAGGTATCAGGTCTTGATCTCTCCGGTATCAATCAATCCTTTGAAGTGCGTGCCAGTGTCACCGATCTTGCGGGCAACACTGCCAGCGATGGGGCGCCGCTGATCGGTCAGAGCGAAACTCTGACGCTCTCCGAAGCCGGATTGGCCGAAGGCCCGATCACCGCGACCGGTAGCCTCAATACCGGTGCCGGTCAGGATGGCAATCTGCAAGTCCAGTTCGCTGCTGATCAGAGTGCCTTGGAAGGGCTGGGGCTCGTCAGCCATGGCGCGCCTCTTGGCTACACCATCAACGGTCAGACCCTGACCGCCAGTGCTGGTGGGGCGACTGTCTTCACCCTGACCCTCAACAATGACGGCAGTTACCGCATCGTCTGGAGTCAGAGCCTGGATCACGGTCAGGACGCGTTGCGCCTGCCGTTCAACCTCGAATATCGCGACAGCGACAGCGATCTGGTGAAGGCGCCGCTGGTGATCAATCTGGTGGACAGCAATCCGCCTAGCTTCGAGATCCCGGCCATTCCTCTGACTGAAGATGCCTTTATCAACGGTGCTGCCGTAGTGGGTGAGAGCCGTTTTGTAGTCAAACACGGTGTCGATCCTTTGTTGGTGGATTCGCTGGTGTTCAGTAATCAGAACAGTACCCTGACTACCCTCAACGGCTCGGGTCTTGCCAGCGATGGTCATCCGCTGACCTTTGAATTTGCCGATGATCGCACCTTGGTGGGTTACTACCTGGATGGCAGTGGCCAACGGGTGGAGGTGCTGCGCGCCGAGCTGAAGGCGCAGCAGCAGGGCAGCGATCTGGCTGGGCGGGTGGTGGTCACCCTCACCGGCCCGCTCGATCATCAGGGGAGCGACATGCTTTCCCTCGATTTGCAGGTGAGCGCCAACGAGATCGATGGCGACAGCACCAGCGCCAACCTGACCCTGACCGTCAATGATGGCAGTGATCCCGTATTGGGCGTCGACAAGGGGGTCGCCCTGCAAGAGGGGGGCAACCAGAGCATCGATGGTCAGCTGCCGGTGACGGTGGGCAGCGATCGTCTGGTCTCCCTCAACTTTGATGCCAGCCAACCGGCGCTGGCGGGGCTCACCAGCCAAGGCAAGGCGACAACCTATGAGGTGCAAGATAACCAGCTGATCGTTAAGGATTGGCAGGGCAAGGGGATCCTTACCGTCACCATCGGTCTGGATGGCAAATACAGTGTCTCCCTGACCGGCGTATTTGACGAGCCGGAGGCGACTAACAGCCTCAACCTTGGCTTGAAGGTACAAGGCAGCGATTTTGACGGGGACAAGAGCAACCTCGGTACCCTCAATATCACCATTACCGATGGTGCCTTGCCGCAGGTTAATCCTGTCTCCCTCACCTTGACCGAAGATAGCAACTGGCAGCAGGGCCAGACTCTTAACGGCGATCTGGCCATCACCGCAGGCAGCGATCCATTAGCCAGCATCACTTTCGATGCCAACCAGCCTGGGCTGCAAGGATTCACCTCGGGCAAGCAGGCCGTGACCATCACGGTGGCCGATCACCTGATCGAGGGGCGCACTCCCGACGGCAAGCTGGTGTTTGAGCTGACCCTCGGCAACGATGGCAAATACAGCTTCACCCTCCATCAGCCACTGGATCAGAGCAGTGCCGACAGCCTGCTCAAGGCGGGCTTTACCCTGCTCGACAGCGACGGCGACAAGGTTTCCTCCACCATGACCGTGGCGGTGGGTGATGGCGCCAATCCGACCATCTCCGCCATGAGCGGCACCATGATCACCGAAATGGCACAAGGGGAGGCGGCCGCCGTCAGCTCCATGAGCTTCTCGGTCGCGCACGGCAGCGATGCCCTCGACCCCAACTCCCTTGGTTTTGATATCGCCACCATTCAGAGCACCCTGACCGGCTTGACCAGTCATGGCAACCCGGTCACTTTCTCCCTCGACGCTAATGGCCAGCTGGTCGGGACTGCCGGTGGGCAGGTGGTGCTGCGCGCCGAGCTGAGTCTGGTCGACAACAACGGCAACTGGATCATCACCGCCAAGGTGACCTTGAGTGGCGAGCTGGATCATAAGGGGAGTGAATCCCTCAACCTGCCGCTGGCCGTCACCCTTGCCGACAAGGATGGCGATCGCATCGGTACCACGCTGCCGCTCACCATCGCCGATGGCACAGCTCCGAGCTTTATTGCTGGCACTGGGGTGACCCTGGATGAGGGGGACCTCACTGGCAGCAACAGCTTGAGCCAAACCGGTCACTTCGATGTGCAAGCCGGGTCGGATCGGGTGGTTGAAGTAGCCTTTGCCGATGCCAGCGAACAGCCTGCGCTGACCGCATTGGGTAAACCGGTGCAGTACGAGCTGGTGGATGGTGACCCGCTGATCCCGGGCAGCCAGCTGCTCAAGGGCTATGTCGAGGTCAATGGCCTGCGGGTCGAGGTGTTCGAGGTCAAGCTGGTTGGCAGCCTCGATCAGGCGGGCAAGAACGGGTTTGACTATCAGGTGACCCTTTATCAGGGGCTTCATCAGAGCGGCAACGCAGTGACCGAGCTGCCCATCAAGGTGATCGTCAATGACTACGACAAGGCAGGTGGCAACAACGACAGCACCAGCGGCACCCTCAATATCCAGATTGGGGAAGGGGAGAAACCGACCCTCACCCTGACCGGAGTGACCCTCAATGAAGGGCGCTTCGATGGCGCCGCCAATAACCAGACGGCGGATGATCAGCAAGCCAGCGGCAAGATCACCATCAAAGCCGACTCGGATCCGGTGACCGATGTGCGTTTGACCTTTGCTGGTCAGGTGATGGATGCAAATGGTAAGGCCATCACCCATAACGGCGAACCCCTGACCTGGAAAGCGGTTGGCACGGATGGTCACACCTTCCAGGCGGTGACCAGTGGCGGTCTGGTAGTGATGACGGTTTCCATCCCCACTGTCCCTGCCACCATCGCCGCTCATACCAGCGCAGAGATAGGTTATCAGGTGACGGTGCATACCAACCTGGATCACGGTGCAGACAACAAGCAGGAGCTGACCCTTCCGGTCGAAGTCACCGACAGCGACGACAGCAAAAATCAGGGAACCGCCACCATCACGGTGACTGATGGCATCAACCCGGTCATATCCGCCATTGAACCGGTTCGGGTCGAGGAGTCTGATCTCGATGCAGTGAACGGTCAGCATCCAGGGACCACACCTGCAGATAGTGGAGAAACCGATAGTGGCAAGGTGACCATCACTGCCGGTGCGGATCGGGTTGCCTCCCTTGAGCTGGATGTGGCTGCATTCAATCAGGCCAATCACCTCATGTCGGGTGGCAAAGCGGTTACGCTGGCTGCACACAGCACCGGCTGGTATCTGGCTACGGCCGAGGGGGGCAAGCCCGTTTTCTGGGTCCACCTCGATGTTAACGGCAGTTACAGCGTCCATCTGGTAGGCCAGCTTGATCACGGTGCACAAGGCAAGGATGAGTTGACCATCGAAGTGCCGCTGTTTGTCACCGATCATGATGGCGACCGCAGTCCGAACGTCAGTGTGACCGTGACGGTGCAGGATGACATGCCTATCGGCACTGTGCTGGCTCATACCCTGAGTGAGGGGAGCAGTAGTGTGACCGGCGATCTGCTGCCTACCGCCAATGAAGGTGCGGATGGTGCCCGCGTCGAGTCGATCAGCATCAATGGCCAGACGTACGCCATCAATGGATCTTTGATACAAGATGTAATGAGCCCCGATGGCAAGCAGGTGATGGGAACCCTGACCATCTCTGCCGACGGCTCCTACTCCTTCAAGCCTGCGGCCGGTTTTGATCATGACAATGCCCAGCTGAGTCAGGTGGTGACAGCCCATCTGGTCGATGGCGATGACGATCGTGCGGACAGCACACTGACCCTCAATCTGCAGGATGAAGCGGTGCGCTTTACCGTTAGCGAAGCCATTGGTAACGAAGATCAGGGGGCGCAAGACCCGAGGCTGGGTATCCCTATCAACATGCAGCTCGATATAGGCGATTTCGATCGCGGTGAGCATGTGGATCAGTTGCTTATCCAGGCGCCTGCCAATGCCCATGGCACCTTCTATTACAACGGGGTTGCCCTCACCACCACGGCTGATGGCAAATGGTTTATCGTCCCGCCAGCAGCCATGGTGACCAGTGATAATGTGCACTACAGCACCCAGGGGGTGACTTTTGTGCCGGATGCCAACTGGTCTACCTGGAGCAACAAGGGCCAGCAGCTGCACTTCCAGGTACAACTGCAAGTTGGTGTCACCGAAGGGGCGGCACCTGCGGCTGTAACGGGCGATCTGGCTGTGACGGTGCGCGGCGTGGCCGACAAGCCGATGTGGGACACAGCCAACACCACTCGCCACTATGAGACCAATGAAGACAGTACGGGTATCAAGCTGGACGTCAAGGCGAGCCTGACTGATACCGACAGATCCGAGACGTTGACCTATCAGATCAAGCTGGAAGCGGGCAAGGGAATCCTGATGCTCGACGGTGTCGAGCTCAAGCCAAATAGCAATGGCATCTACACCGTTTCGGCAGGTACCATCAACAAGGTGACTGTGGTTCCGGGCGAGGATTTCAGTGGTGACATCAAGCTGTCGGTGACGCCGATCAGCACCGAGAAGAACCCTATCGCTCAGGGTCAGGGCACGGCGCAGGGAGACAAAATTGATCTGGTGATCAACGTCAATCCGGTGGCCGATGACGCCAAGCTCACCGTGCGTGACATTCAGGGCAAGGAAGACACCCTGCTCGATCTGGGCAGCAAGATCTCCCTTGCTCATCTGGATGACAAACTCGATGGCTCCGAGCAGATGTTTGTCCGCATCAGCGGCCTGCCTGACGGTGCAACCTTGTTGCTGGGAGGTTCCGTCGTTGCACAGAACATAGTCGGTTACTATGAGGTTCCTGTTGATCGGATTGGCGAACTCAAGCTGCAACCGCCGAAAAACAGCAACGTCGATTTCGACTTGATCATCAAGGGGGTGGTGAAAGACACGGCTACTCTGACAAATGCCAGTGGCCAGACCCATACCGTGGTGAACGAGAAGGAGACGGGCTCCCAGACCCTTCATGTGGATCTGGTGGGGGTGGTGGATAAACCGGACTTCATTCTGAGCGATACGGGCTGGACCCAAGATGGTGAGGGTTACAGCATCACAGTGGCTGAGGATGGGCGTGCTCCCCTTGATTTCAAGCTGGTATCCGGTGAGCTGGCGGATACCCCGTGGGATAAATCCGAGAGCCTCAACGTGGTGCTGCAAGGGCTGCCGGAAGGGGCTCGGGTCTTTGATGCCAATGGCAAGGAGCTGACCTTTACCTTTGCCGGGCTCGATGCCAGCGGCAAACCGACCTATCAGGTCAATGTATCGGATCTTGGCAACCTGCTTATACAGCCGCCCCACAACAGCACGGCGGATTTGAACCTGATCGCCAAGGTGGTGGTGACCGAGAACGATGGCGATCACAAGAGCTTCGAGGTGCCGCTGCATATCAAGGTGGCACCGGAGATTGACGCCACCGACTACAGCAAGACCAGCCATGGCCTGGAAGATCAATTCACCGTGCTGGACTGGCATCCGACCTTCACTGACGGCGCCGAGAAGGTCACGGCGCTGAGCCTCTCCGGGGTGGAGGATGGCTACCAGATCTGGTTGCGAGTCGGCGGTGTCGAGAGCCAGCTGACCGTGGTCAGTGGCAAAGGTCACCCTGACTGCCGCCCAGCTCGACAGCCTGCTCAACGGGGGGCAACTGCTGGTGAAGGCGCCGGAGGATAGCGATCGGGATACCACTATCCAGAGCCATGTTACCGTGACCCAGCATGATGTGGATTCGGGCGCGGTGGCCGAGAAGGTGATCGATGGCAATCTGCATGTCGATATCCAGGCCGTGGTGGAGCCCGATGGCGTGCTGACCCAGAGCGGTGGAGCTCTCGTGGGGCAGAGCGGTGCTGATATAGACCTGACTGGACGCTTCGTCTTTACCGACCTCGATCCCTCGAGCGTGGAGGAGATCGACTATCTGGTGATCAACCTGCCGGTGTTGAACGGTGGTGCAGGCGATCAGTTTGTGGTGGTTGGCGGTATCAACAACGGTAACGGCAGCTGGATCGTGCCGGCGGGCAATCTCGGTAGCTTCAAGCTTCATGCGCCGGACGGGTTTGTCGGCAAGGTCGAACCGATCCGCATCGATGCCATGGTGATCGACCGGGGCGATGATGGTGATGCCAGCGCCCATGTCAAAGTGAGCCTGGAAACCAGTGCCGAATTTGAGAACAAGCCAGTGACGCCCAAGACACCGGCGGCGACTGTCGATATCGACGACAACGCCGTGCTGGTGGGCAAGGAGGATATCCGGGTTGATTTTGGTCAGCAGCTCAAAGGCGTGATCCATATCGGCGCCGCCGACCAGGCCAGCGACGAGGTGACCATTGTCCTCAAGGGGCTGCCAGCGGGCGTCACTATCAGCGGGGCCGAGTACAACATCTCGACCGGTGAGTACGTCATCAAGGTGCCGCCGTCACTGGCGGGCCTGGAGGGGTTGACCCTTGGCTTGCCACAGGACTTTGCCGGTTCGCTCAATATTGAGGTGAAGGTGGTGAATACCGATACCGCCAGTGGCGATATCAAGGTTGACAGCAGCACGGTTAGGGTCGATGTGGCCCCCGTAGTCGATGTGAATGGTGGTCGTGGCGAGCATCCGGAACTGACACTGACCGTGCAGGACACCAACCATGACGGACAGCCGGACAATCTGGAAGATAGCGAGATCCACCTCGATCTCTCGGTGAAACTGGCCGATATCAGCCCCTCCATCGCCAATGGTGGCCTCGAAACCGTGGAGCGGGTCACCATTACGGTGGATGCGAAATATGGTTACTTCCTCGATGGCAGCGGCAAGCCGGTCAACACCCTAGTGGTCAACGATATGGAGGTCCTCAAGGACTTGGTGTTTGTGCCCAAAGAGCACTTCAGCGGTCAGGTACCGCTCGACATCAAGATCGATATCGTCGATACCGCGCTGGTCAGCGGCCAACAGGTGAGCGACAGCGGCAGCTGGAGCGGGCAGGTCGGCTTTGAGGTGAGACCGGTCAACGATCCGGCCCAACTCTCGGTTCACAGCGTCACGGGGAGCGAAGACGGCACGGTCAACCTTGCCGGATTTGGCGCAACCCTTATCGACAACGATGGCTCGGAGCAGATCGTCGCGCTGCAGATCAAGGGGGTACCGGATGGCTTCACCCTGTCGGCTCCGGCGGTCAACAATGGTGGCGGCGTCTGGCAGGTACCCGTGGGGACCGATTTCTCCAAGCTGACCCTGATCCCGCCGGCCGATTTCAGCGGCACCGTGGATCTGTCACTCAGTGCCTTTACCCTCGACAAGGGGCTCACCATTCCGCTCGAAACCAGTGGCAGCTTTACCGTCACCGTCAATCCGGTGGGGGATGCCCTTATCGCCGATATTCAGGGTCAGACGAGCGGTACCGAAGGGGATGTGATCACGCTGGATCTGGGGCTGGAGACCCGGGATTCCCAGCCAACCGGCGGCAGTGCGGGTAATGTGCATGAGAACAAGCCCGAGCAGGTGCGGGTCACCATCGAAGGGGTGCCTGATGGTGCCGAGATCCGCTTGCCAAACGGCGTGGCGGGGACGGTTGTTGATCTGGGTGGCGGTCGCTGGCAGGTCACTACCGAGGGAGGCAAGCTGGGTGCTGTCGAGCTGGTGACCAATGATGCCAACGGTGCACTGGATCTCAAGATCACCGCCCAGAGCCTCGACAACGGCGCCCTTGGCCCCGAGGTCAATGGCACCATTCATGTAGAGGTGAGTCCGGTCAACGATGCGCCAATCAACGTATTGCCAACGACCCCTCAGGTCGCGCAGGAAGATCAGCCTTTTGTCATCCACGGTTTGCAGGTGAAAGATGTGGATGCGGGCAACAGCCCCATCAAGATCACCCTGTCGGTGGAACATGGCACCCTGACGCTACCTGCTGGCAGCGGCGTGACGGTAGTCGGCAACGGCACCGGTTCGCTGGTGCTGACCGGCACGCTGGCCGATCTCAATGCCTTGCTCTCTGGTGGGGTCACCTATCAGGGCAACAGTGATTTCTACGGCAATGACGCCCTGACCATGGTCATCAACGATCAGGGGAACACGGGTAGTGGCGGGGCACTCAGCGATACCGATGTGCTGCCCATCGAGGTGCAGCCGGTCAACGATGCCCCGGTCAATCAGCTGCCTGGCAGCATGACGGTGAAGGAAGATGGCTCCCTGTCGCTCTCCGGCGTCAGCGTGAAGGATGTGGATGCAGGCAGTGCGCCTGTCTCCATGGTGCTGCGGGTCGAACATGGTGTACTGACCTTGCTGGGTGCAACCGGTGCCGTGATGGTGCAGGGGGCGGGTACCAGCGAGATCACCCTGGTGGGGTCGCTGGCTGATCTCAACCTGTTGCTGGCAAGCAACCTGCACTATGAACCGGCCAAAGATTTTTGGGGAGAAGATACCCTTACCGTCACAACCTCCGATCAGGGCAACACTGGTGCGGGTGGCCCGCTGAGCGACACCGATCAGGTGACCATCACGGTCACTCCCGAGCCGGATATGCCGGGTCTGACGGTGGATCAGCATGCGTTCCATGCCTTGCAGGGGGCCGTTATCCCCCTTGGCATCAATGCCAGCGTGGTCAATCCGGCAACCGGTGAGCTCTCCATCCGCATCAGCGGTCTGGATGGGGCGCAGGTGCAGGACGAGCATGGTCAGATCGTTGGTCATGCCGATGGCAATGGCGACTGGCTGATCCCGGCCGATCACTCGGTTCCGCTCTACTTCAGCGGTTTTGGCGACGGTGACCATGTGCTGGGGATCAGTGCCGAGTCGAGTGTCGGCGGCTCAACCGTCAGCACGCCCCTTGAGACCATTACGGTGCACGGCCAGAGTGGTAATGAGCTGGTCGGTTCCGATCAGGGGGATTGGCTGTTTGGTTCCTCCGGCGATGACCGTCTATTGGGGGGGCATGGCAACGACATCCTCACCGGCGGGGCTGGCAGCGATCTCTTCGTCTGGCAGCACGGGGACGAGGGGAGTCTGGGGCTGCCCGCCATCGATACCATCACCGACTTCCATCCGGAGCAAGGGGACAAGATCGATCTGGCTGACATGCTGCAAGGGGTCACTGGCAATGGTGTCGATGATCTGCTCAAGCATCTCTCTGCCTCGGTGACCACGGGGAGCAATGGCCTGAGCGATGTGAATCTCTCGGTTTCACCCGCTGGTGATGGCCAGATAACCCAACAGATCACCCTGAAGGATGTGGACCTGACCAGCTGGAATCTCACCAGCACCTCGTCCCACGATATCCTGCAGAGCATGCTGGAAGATCAACATAGCCTGATCATCCAGCACCCCTGATAGCGAGCGTGAAGCGTAAAAAAGAAGAGCCGGCAATTGCCGGCTCTTTGTTTATCTCTGCGTGGATTGTTTTTTTATACGGCCGCAAGGGCCGGAGTAGTCAGGCCAACGCCTGTGCCAGCAGGTGGATCGGATGCTCACAGCGGAAGCTGGTGCTCATCTCGATCTGCCATTTGCAGGTCTCGCAGTCGGTGATCACCAGATCGGGGGAGAGGCGGTTGATTTGATCAAACAGCCCCTCACCGATGGTCTGGCTGGTCTGGTAGTTCTCCGACTTGAAGCCGTAGGTGCCGGCGATACCGCAGCACTGGGACTCCAGCACCGTCACCTTGACCCCGGGAATGGCGCGCAGCAATTCGAGGGTGTAGATGACGCCCCCCATTTTTTCCATGTGGCAGGGGGTGTGGTAGGCGATGTGCAGATTGAGCGGCTTCATCGCCGGTTTGTTGCCCTTGTAGAACTCGTTCCACAGGAAGCGGGTCACCAGCGAGATGCGATCCCGCACCTTGTGGTTGTCCTGCTCCAGCAGGTGGGGATATTCATCGCGCAGGGTAAAGCCGCAGGTGGAGGAGGTGGCCAAGAGCGGCATCTCGTTGCCCAGCAGGGAGTTTTCCATCTGCTTGATGTTGAAGGCCGCCTGTTGCTTGGCCTTGTCCATGAAGCCGTTGGCAATCAGCGGCACGCCGCAGCACTTCTCCCGCTCAAGCAACTGCACACCGATGTTCATGGCGTTGAGCACCTGTACCAGCTCCTTGCCAAGCTGCGGGTGGTTGTAGTTGACATAGCAGCCGTGGAAGTAGGCGATCTGCCGCGCAAAGCTGGCCTGAGTCTCTTTCTGCTTTTTGTACCAGCCGCGGAAGGTGCCTTGGGAGTATTTGGGCAGATCGCGGTGGGATGAGACCCCCAGCGCCTTGTCCAGCACCAGCTTCATCGGCTTGAGGCCGGTGGTGAAGTTGACCACCGGCGCCATCAGGGTAGACATGCTGCCCATCAGATCGGTGTGGGAGAGCACGAACTCGCGGATCCCCGGTTTGAAACCGCTGTACTGATGCTTGGCCTTGGCGATGATGTCGCCGATGCGCACTCCGCTCGGGCAGGCTACTTCGCAGCGTTTGCAGTTGGTGCAGTGCTTGAGGGCGCTATCGAACAGCTCGGGGCTCTTGATGCGCAGCCGCTCGCCATCCGGGCCCGCCTGTTTCGGGCCGGGGTAGGCGGGGTTGGCCTTGGCCACCGGGCAGTAGGCGGTACAGACAGTGCATTTGATGCACTGATCGAAAGTTTGGTTGGCATGATCCAGTAGCATGTCAGTTCTCCTCCCGGCGATGATGAAGACACGGGATATGGGACGTAGTAATCATTGGGCCGCGCCCAGAATATGGCCGGCAGCCTGCCAGCCGGTGGCAACGGCAACGCCGGAGCCGGAACCTTCACGAATTGGGTCGTAATGGGCCAAGACACTGCCCGCGCCATAGAGGTTGGTGAGCGGCTTGCCGCCACGCAGCACTCTGAGCTTGTCGTCGGTCTTGACCCCGAAGCCCATAAAGGGGTGGTGATCGAACAGGCGGCGACCGGCCCAGGCATCGCGTTCCTCCAGACTCAGCACATCGGCATCGAAGATGGGCTCGCGAATGCCGCGCAGACGGGACTCCAGCCCACGGCTGAAGAAGCTGCCGGAGGCGAGCACGAAGTTGTCCGCTTCAAACAGCTGATCATCGCCATTCTGGGTATGTACGCCGACCACCCGGTCACCGTCGTAACGGGCGCCCAGCACCCGCTCGCTGGTGAGGAAGGTGCCGCCAAGGGCCATAAAGCGGCGCTTGAGCGCCTCCTGCATCCGCATCCCGATCAGTGATGGCGGCATGGTCGCCACCTCCTTGATGGTGCAGCCGGTACGCTGCTCCAGCTCCGACAGACGCGGGCCAACCAGCCCCAGCGACAGGCAGGCGGGCAGCACGATATGGCGGCAGCCGGGTACGCCGCTCTCCTGCACCATGCGGCTGATCTCGCGGGCCAGATCGGCCACCAGATGATGCTTGTCACAGAGGCGCGCGATGTCGGCTGAGCGAAACTCGTGGGGATTGCGGCTGAATTCCGCCAGCTGGGGCAGGCGGATTTCGCCAGTCAGAATGCGGCAGTGGGCAAAGCGCGGATGGGTCGCCAGATTGGCGGCTGCCAGTGCCGGATGAAAGTCGCGAAAGCCCTCGAGGGTGGCCAGCAGCAGCACGTCCGGGATCGGCGCATCGGTGACGCAGGCGCAAGTATCGGGGGAGAGCCAGGTACGCTTGAGGGTGCCGATGGGGGTCAGGCGCTGGTGATTGGTGTCATGGCGCACCAGCGGCAGCCCCTGCTCAGCACAGTGGCGCTGCAGATCGGCCAGACTTGCCTCGATATTTTGCATCCCCACCTTGCTGTAGGGGTGATCCGGATGGGCTGCCATAAAAGCTGGCAGGGCTGCGCGGGGATCACCCTCGCTTTCGAGCAGATCGACCGAGCCGGAGGAGAAGTGCAGGGCACTCTGGCCGGAGGCCATCAGCAGGGTCTTCTGGCCTGCCTCCACCAGCCGCAGAGCAGCCGAGAGGCCCGCCAGGCCACCGCCGATAACGATATTGTCAAACTTCATGACGGCTCTCCTTGTGAGTGGTCTCGCTGGTTGGGTCGCGTGGGGTATCGGCAACCAGCTGCGGCGTCGTCCATTCCCCCAGGCCAAACAGCCCTTCGTAGATCCAGTAGGTGAACTCGGCCTCGCGCAGGGCATCGCCCCACAGAACGGGGCGGGTTCCCTTGTAGCGCTCTTCCAGGAACTGGCGCAGCATGACGCAGGCCTGACGACCGTCCGCCTTGCCATACTCCTGCATCAGGCCGGCGGCGCGGTAGGCACACAGCTCGCCCTGACAGGGCCCCATTCCCAGACGGGTGCGGCGGCGCAGATCGATGAGGTTGTCCACATCCAGCTCGCGCAGGGCGTATTCGATTTCGCCCGCGGTGACCATTTCGCACTCGCATATCAGGGCGTTGGCTTTCGGATTGTCACGGAAGAAGGCGATGACCCGCTCGCCGTGGCGGTACTGGGCGGAGCCTTCGACCGGCACCGAGAGACCGGGGGCGGAGACCTTTTCCGGATCCCGTGAGCCGGGCAGGCTCAGTTCGGCGGTCTGGCAGGGCTTGTTGTTGCCGAGTTTCTTGGCCAGCAGATCGGTGGCCCACTCAGCCATCAGGCGGTAGGTCATCAGCTTGCCGCCGGTGATGGTGTTGAACCCCTTGAGGCCATCGCGCTCGGCGTGATCCAGCAGCACGATACCGCGGCTGATGTTGCGGCCGGTGTCGTCACCGTCCACCGCCACCAGCGGACGTACCCCGGCATAGGCGCGCAGCAGGCGGGTGCGCGCCATGATGGGGGCGAGCTTGATCCCCTCGCGCAGCAGTACCTCCACCTCTTCGGGCTCGACGGTGAGCTGGTCAATCTTGTTGTAATCGATGCGGCTGGAGGTGGTGCCGATAAGAGAAATGGTATCGCCCGGCACCAGAATGTCCGCATCCGCCGGTTTGCGGGCGCGGTTAAGCACCAGCTGGTTGATGCGGTAATCCATGATGAGCAGGGAGCCCTTGGCCGGGAACATGCGGATGCCGAGATCGGCATATTCGCAAATTTGCTGGCCCCAGATGCCGGCGGCGTTGATCACCTCCTGACACTCCACCTCGAACGCTTCGCCGGTGCGGGTGTTGATGGCCTTGACCCCGTGCACCCGATCTTGCGTGCGCAGCAGCCCCAGCACCTTGCTGTGGGTAAAGATGCGCGCGCCGTGCTCTTTGGCGTCCAGCACGTTGGCGGCGGCGAGGCGGAACGGGTCGACCGTACCGTCCGGTACATGGATGGCGCCGATCATCGCCGGGTTGGCGTTGGGCTCCATGCGCAGGGCTTCACCGGGATCGAGCTGGCGGGTTTCGATACCGGCCAGGGCGCAGGCATCCATAAAGGTGGTTTGGAAATTGATGTCATCTTCCGGTAGGGTGAGGAAGAGGCCGCCCGTGTCTTCGACACAGTGGCTGGCAATCCGCTTGAGGATGCGGTTTTCCTGGATGCATTCGCGGGCGGACTCCTGATCCGTCACCGCGTAGCGGGCACCGGAGTGGAGCAGGCCGTGGTTGCGGCCGGTGGTGCCGGCGGCGATATCATCGCGCTCGAGCAGGATGCAGTCGATACCGCGCAGTGCGCAATCGCGCATGATGCCGGCCCCTGTGGCACCGCCGCCTATGATGACGACTTGTGTAGTTATTCTTTTCATTGTTGCCCGTCTCATCTCTTCCAGATGAGGCCAGTGTGGCCTACTTCTGAGTGGAAATGTTTGATATGGGCCAAATTTGCGTTCGCAAACGCTCATTTCTCCGCGCATTAATGAGCAATATGTGACATTTGTCACGCTTGTTATCGCATCGGTTGATGGGCCGGTGGCGAATGGCAGACACAAAAAAGGGGCATCGGATGCCCCTTGTCACTGTTTGACGAGTCTGGTGGGTGTGTTATGGGTCAGCCGCAGCACTTCTTGTGCTTTTTGCCGCTGCCACAGGGGCAGGGATCGTTGCGTCCCGCCTTGAGGGGGGCCGGATCCTGCTCTCCCTCGGTGTAGACCCAGCGCCCCTGATAACGCACGAAGCGGGAACGCTCATGGAGGCAGTGACGCTCATCCCCTTCCAGAAACCAGGCTTTGAACTCCACCATCCCGGTTTCATCCTCCGGGCCACCCTGGCTGGCGATGATCTCGAGACCATCCCAGCGGGTGTCGATGCGTGAAAGCTCTTCGGCGGTGAGACCGCCAAGGTGGGTCGGGTGCCAGCTATGGACCAGATACTCCCCCAGACCCAGCACGAAGGCGCTGTAACGTGAGCGCATCAGCTGTTCGGGAGTCTGGGCGGGAGTACCGCGGTGAAGCGAGCCGCAGCACAGTTCGAGATAAAGGGTTGACCCACAAGGACAAAGATTCATGATTTTCACGTTCTGGCCAATTTGTTTAAGGGAATTGTAACGAAAGCTGGGCTCGCCCTGCCAGCACCTATACTGATGAGTAAGCAAGGAATTCCAATAAAAACAGCTGCAAGGATGTGAAAGATGACGCTAAAGCAGAAAATCCTGTTACTGGGTGCAGTCCCCGTACTGTTGATGGCCCTAGTGGTCAATCTCAGTAACTACATGGTCTCCAAGCGCGATCTGGAGTCTGATCTGGTGGTGGCGAGGGAAAATGCCATCAAGGAGCGTAAAGCGCTGCTCAGCAGTTACATCATGATGGCCAAAACCGCCGTCGATGCCGTGTATTCCCTGCCGGATTCACCGGAAAATCGTCAAAAGGTCAAAGAGTTGCTCAGGCCGCTGCGTTACAGCAGTGACGGCTACTTTTTTGTCTATGACTTCGAGGGCAACACCATACTGCTGCCGGTGCGTACCGAGCTGGAGGGGAAAAACCGCTGGAACGACAAGGATGCCAAGGGCAAGTTGCTGATCCAGGAGATCCTCAAGTCGGCCCGTCAGGGGGATGGTTTTACCGAATACTGGACGGCCAAGCCCTCCATCGGTCGCGATGCTCCCAAACTGGCCTTTACTCTGGTGCTGGACAAATACCAGTGGGCCATTGGTACCGGTTTTTATATCGATGATATCGACAACGAGCTGGCAGCCTTGCGGGCAGAGCGCGAGAGCAACATGCATGCCTCGTTGCAGAGCAGTGTGCTGTTGATCCTGCTGATCCTGGGTATCACCCTGGCGGCGACCATCATTGTGGGCAACCGGGTCACCAAGCCGCTGGCGGATGCGGTGCTGGCATTGAACGATATCGCCAACGGCGACGGGGATCTGACCCAGCGTCTCAAGGTGCAGAGTCAGGACGAGATTGGCCAGCTTGCCAGCGCTTTCAACCGCTTTGTCGAGCGGATCCAGTCGGTGGTGAGTCAGGTGGGCGAGACCAGCAACCACCTCTTCAGCGCGGTCGACAAGTTGCACCATCTGAGCGAGCACTATGACCATCAGATGCAGGGTCACAGTCGCGAGACCGATCAGGTGGTCACCGCGGTGACAGAAATGAGCTCCACCGCGCAGGAGGTGGCGGCCAGTGCCTCCAATGCCGCGACGGCAACCAGCGATGCGGCCCGTGAATCGGACGCCGCCCGAGGTGTGGTGAGCGGGGCCATCAACAGTATCAACCGGCTGGTGGGGGAGGTGCATACCGCCTCCGGCGTTATCGAACAGCTGGCGCAAGAGACCGCCAAGATCGGCTCGGTGGTGGAGGTCATTCGCGGCATTGCTGAGCAGACCAACCTGCTGGCGCTGAACGCCGCCATTGAGGCGGCCCGTGCCGGTGAGCAGGGACGCGGCTTTGCGGTGGTGGCGGACGAAGTGCGTTCGCTGGCTGGTCGTACCCAGCAGAGCACCAAGGAGATCAACGAGATGCTGCAACGTCTGCAGGGCGGGGTGAAGCAGGCGGTGGAGGTGATGCAGGCGAGCGAGGATCGCAGCCAGGAGACGGTGCAGGAGGCGAGCCATATCGCCAGCTCCCTCGACAGCATGGTGATGGCGGTCAGTACCATCAACGACATGAACATCCAGATCGCCACCGCCGCCGAGGAGCAGCACGCGGTCTCCGAGGAGATCAACAAGAACCTGGTGGCCATTCAGCAGATTGTCAGCGAGTTGACCAGCGCGGCGGTGGAATCCAACAGCACCACACGCGATCTGGCCAGTACCGGTGACAAATTGCGCAAACTGGTGTCGCAATTCCGTTATTGATCTTGCAATGGTCCGTGACGGCAACCACAAGATGCGGCCTGACCCCCGGTTCAGGCCGCACTTTATTTGGGGATTGACCAATAATGTGTGAAAATTGCCAGCCTCTTTTTTTCAGCCTTTGCCCCATACCCTATGAATGAGATCGTGAAAGGTAGTATCGA
Organism: Aeromonas sp. 6P; assembly: GCF_051919525.1. NCBI lineage: Bacteria > Pseudomonadati > Pseudomonadota > Gammaproteobacteria > Aeromonadales > Aeromonadaceae > Aeromonas > Aeromonas sp. 6P. The sequence goes on from NZ_JBQBEO010000002.1 coordinate 2,073,576, forward strand.
TTTGATCCGGCAGCTCAACTACGGCCTGGTCTATGCCAGCCTGGAAGAGCACAAGGAGCTGTCGCGCACCGATCTCTCCCGCCTGACCGGCCTCTCGCCGGCCAGTATCACCAAGATCACTAGGGAACTGCTTGATGGGGGTCTGGTGGTCACCTGTGGTGAAAGTTCGGTGGGGCGCGGCCGTCGTCAGACCTTGCTGCGCATCAACGAGCGCCGCTTCCAGTTTCTCTCCATGCGTCTTGGCCGTGGCTACGTGGATATGGCGCTGTTTGACTTCTCTGGTCGCTCGCTGGCCCGCCAGCGCCACCTATTTACCGAGGAGGAGCGCGCCGATCTGCTGGGCAGTCTGGTGCATGCCATCAAGGTGTTTTTGCCGAGAAAGTCCCTCAGTCTGGCCTGCATCGCCCTCTGTCTGCCGGGTCAGGTAGAGCGCCACTCCGGCATGGTCAAGCACTTCCCCTTCTACGATCTGCGCAACTGGCCCCTTGGCCCGACTCTGCAACAGGCGTTCTCGGTACCTGTGCTGGTGAGCGGTGACGTGCGCACTTGGATCCAGGCCGAGCGGGAGTGGGGGGCTGCCAAGAATTGCGCCGATGCGGTGCTGGTGTTTGTCCACAACGACATCGGGGTTGGCATGGTGGTCAATGGCCAGCTTATCGAGAGCGAAAATGCGCTGCTCGGAGATCTCAGCCATTTGCAGCTCGAACCTTACGGCCAGCGCTGCTACTGCGGCGGCTTTGGCTGCGCTTGTACCCTGGTGACCAATCAGGCGCTGGAGGCGCAATACCGGGATCTGCGCGAGCGGATGCAGGAGCACGACTTGCCCGAGAGCGTCACCATCCGCGAGCTGTGCGAGCTGGCGCTGGCGGGCAACGGCCTCTGTCAGGATATTCTCCATCAAGCGGCGGGTCGTCTCTCCAAGGTACTCTCCAATCTCATCTGCCTGCTCAATCCGGGCAAGCTGCTGCTGGGGGGCGAGATCACCCGTGCCGATCGGCTGCTGTTCCCCATGCTGCACCAGTCGCTGGCCAGCCAGTTGCCCGCCGAATATCTGGTGCGGCTGCAGATTGAATCCACCCACTTCTACGAAGATCCCACCAAGCCCACTTCGGTGCAGGTGCACAAGGCACTGCGCGATGGCAGCCTGTTGCTGGAGCTGCTACGTAGCTGTCAGGAGTCGTAAGGCAATAGGAGTTGGCACTGTGTCTGGCGAAAGGGGCAGGGATTGCTGTTCCGCCAGCGTGTAACTGGGTACAATCTTGCGCTTTTCCGGCAGCCCCCTGTTATCGCGCCCTGTGGCGCCATGACATGTTGGTATGTATTGCTGCCGTTCCTGTTTTGACTCCAGTTGTGAACCTAGATGAAGCCTGTTCCTGATCACGCCGTCAACCGCCTGCGGGCCTGGCGCAAGAGTATCTCTACCCGACCGTTTCTTGCCCGTGGCGGCACCCTGGCCCGCTGTCCAGCCTGTCAGCTGCGCGAGGATTGGTGTGCCTGCGAGTGGCGCCCCGAGCTCAAAGCGGAGGCCGGTTTCTGCCTGCTGATGTATGACAGCGAGCCGATGAAGCCCTCCAACACCGGTTGCCTGATCGCCGATGTGTTGCCGGATACCACCTGGGCCTTTCTCTGGTCGCGCACCGAGCCGCATCCCGAGTTACTGGCCCTGCTGGCCGATCCCGCCTGGCAGCCCTATGTAGTCTTTCCCGCTTGCGAGAAGGAGCCTGCCCGCCTGACCGGCGAGGTGATGCTGGCACCGGGGAAAAAACCGCTCTTTATCCTGCTCGATGGCACCTGGCCGGAGGCGCGCAAGATGTTTAACAAGAGCCCCTATCTGGACGGTTTTCCGGTGCTCGCCATCAAGCCTGATGCGCTCTCGACCTACGGTATGCGGGTGGCCAACTGCGAGGAGCACCTTTGCACCGCCGAAGTGGCGGCCTGTGTGCTGGAAGTGGCGGGAGAGCTCAAGGCGGGGCAGGCACTGCAGCACTGGTTCAATCTGTTCAGCAGCCGCTATATGGCCGGGCGGGTCAGCCGTTTCCCCGGTGCCGATGAGGAGCATCTCTGTGAGGCACTGGCGGCCATCAAGGAAGCGAACGTCGCTTCACCGGCTTGCTAACTGGCCCTCTGAGGGGGCAGGGGCCTGACAGCTCAAATCAATGAAAATCAGGAATCAATTGGCTGCCACTGTTTCGTTAGATTCATGGTCAGTGGCCCGTTAGGATAGCGGACAGCCTGTGCAGCCCCCCGCACAACGTCGTTTTGGTTATCTCTGGTTGCTCGACCCTTCGGGCAACCCACTCTCGTGAGGTCTATGGATGGAATTGGAACTGGTTACCCTGTTTGCCCTGTTCGGTGTGGCGCTTGTCGCCGGCTTTATCGATGCCATCGCTGGTGGCGGCGGCCTGTTGACGGTGCCTGCTCTGCTGGCCACCGGCATGCCCCCCGCGCTGGTGCTCGGTACCAACAAGCTGCAGAGCAGTTTTGGCTCCTTCTCCGCCACCTGGTTCTATGCCCGCAAGGGGCTGCTGGAGTGGGCCATGATCTGGCCTGCGGTGATCTGCACCTTTATCGGTGCGGCCATCGGCACGCTGGCGGTGCAGACCATAGACGCCGCCATTCTCGAGCGCCTGCTCCCTTTCCTGCTGATGGCCTTTGCCTGCTACTTCTACTTCTCGCCGCGGGTAAGCGATGCCGAGAGCTCCCGCCGTCTGACTCCCATACTGTTTGCGCTGCTGGTGGGGGGTGGTGTCGGCTTTTATGACGGGTTTTTCGGGCCGGGCACAGGTTCGTTTTTTGCCATTGGTTTCGTGGCGCTGGCGGGCTTTGGCATGGCGCGCGCCACCGCCCATACCAAGCTGCTCAACTTCACCTCGAATATCGCCTCCCTGCTGTTCTTTGCGCTCGGTGGCAAGGTGGTGTGGAGTGTCGGCTTCTGCATGGCGCTGGGGCAGTTTATCGGCGCCCGCTTTGGCTCCAAGATGGTGCTGAAAAAAGGGGTGAAGCTGATCAAGCCGCTGTTGGTGACCGTCTCCTTGCTGATGTCTGCCAAGCTGGTGTGGAGCCAGTATCCCGAGCTGTTTGCCTGGATCTGAGCCGCGGCGAGTGTGCGACAAATCGGATGTTTACGGGGCCCAAGGGCCCCGTTGTCATATCTGGTGTTTTACATGGCTAGCGCGGTGTGTCGCTTCGGTGGCGAAAGTGTTGGTGCAGGGCGCTCACCAGCCTGGCGATCCGCTCTCGCTTTAGGCTGTTTGGTCGGTAGACCAGATGGAGGGGGCGGCCCAGCCCGGGCATTGGACGCGCCATATCCCCCTGTTCTCCCACCAGCCCCAGTAGGCCAGCGGGGAGCAGCACAGGGCCAATACCTGCCTTGGCCAGTTCGATGAGCGCCAGATAGGAGTCGAGCTCCATGGCGGGCTCCAGCCCCAAATAAGCCAGCGGTTCGCGCAGGTAGCGGTTGGAGGGGTTCTCCAGATCCATGGTGAGGATCTTGCGCCTGCTTTCTGTGTTGGCTGGTGGCAGGCTCGGCTGCGCCTCGCCCACCAGATAGAAGGGCTCCTCAAGCAGCAGATCGGCGCCGAGGCCATGGCCGGGAGGGAGCCGACCGGCGCAGATGCCGAGCAGGGCATCACCGCTGCGCACCCGCGCCAGAATGACCGGCGTGTGGTGGGTAGAGAGGGCAAGGTGGGGATCGCGCTCCAGATAGTCGCGCATAAAGTGGGCGAGATAACCGGCCAGCAGGGTTTCGGAGCAGGCGATGGGGAGGGGGCTGTGATCCGCCAGATCCTGACTATCGGCCAGCACTCCCTTCATCTCTGCCAGACTCGGGGCCACTCTCTCCAGCAGCTCCTTGGCCTGCGGGGTGAGCCGGATCTGGCGCCCCTCCGGCTCAATCAGCTTCTTGCCAAGGCGCAGCTCCAGCTGGGCAATCCGCTTGCTCACTGCCGACTGGCTGATATAGAGGCGACTGGCCACCTTGGCCATGGTTCCTTCACTTGCCAGTAGGCTCAGCGTCTCCAGCCCTTCCAGTAACATCTCGCCCCCTTGTTTATCGCCATCAGGATCGTCACAGATTGATCAGCGCTACCTTAGGGGCTGACTGGCTCAGGAGCAAGGGTCGTTTGCTGCCTTGGCCGGTCGAATGCGCCATTCACTTAAGGGCGGTGCGAAGATCACCAGATTGCCGATGAGGCTGATCACCACTCCGGCCACCGAGACCGGCTGCCAGACAAAGCCTTCATAGAAGGTGGAGAGGGTAAGCGCCACCAACGGAAAGAGCACGGTGGCGTAGGAGGCCTTGCTGGCACCGATGCGCCCCACCAGGGTCAGGTAGGCGGTAAAGGCGATCACCGAGCCAAACAGGGCGAGGTAGACCATGGCCGCCAGATAGTGGCCATCGGTCGGCACCACCAGTTGCTGCCCGAGCAATATGACCCAGCCCAGCAACAGCACCACGCCGTAAACCATGCCCCAGGGCACCAGTTGCAGTACGTGGTAGCCGTGGCGTTGGCCTCGTGCCGAGACCAGATTGCCCAGCGAAAAGCAGAGGGTGCCGCCGCAGGCGAGCAGCAGCCCCTTCCAGCCGTTTGCACCCAATTGCGCATCTGCCAGCACCGGCCAGAACAATAACAGGGTGCCAAAGAGCCCCAGCAAGGAGCCTTGCAACCAGCGCAGGGTGGGGCGCTTGTTCTCGAACAGCCAGAGGTTGAGGCCGTTGAAGATGCTGGCACTGGCGAAGATCACCGCCGACATGCCGCTCGGGATATAGCGTGTGGCGTGGTAGAAGCAGAGAAAGTTGGTGGAAAAGAGCAGGGCACCGAGCAGCGCCGCATAGCGCTGGCCATGCCACGGCAGGCGCGGAAAGCGGCCGCTGGCGGTGAGCAGTGCAAACAGCGCAACCGCTGCCAGCAGGAAGCGATAGAGCACCGACACCTCGATGGGGATGGGGCCAAGTTGCCAGGCGATGGCAATCCAGGTGCTGCCCCAGATAAGCACGGTGGCAAGATAGAGCATCAGATTCATCACATTTCCGGTGAGTCAGGGAGAGATGACCCACTATGGGGCGAGCCCTGATGGCTGGATTGCACCATCTTGCGGTTTTTCATCGCCTTGCGCTGTCATCTGCGGGCGCGGTCGGTAAGATGGATGGCAGCGGCATAACACGTACATCAGAACAGGCGGCAGGGGCGAATGAAAACAGCAGGGGTATTTGATGCACTGGTCAGCACCGGCGCCCGGCTGGAGGACGCCTGCTGGCTCGAACCCGGGCTTGGCGTCGCCAGTTGGCGCAACTGTTATGACCAGACCCGCTATCACAAGCCGGGCCACCACACCCTGAGCGTCTATCTGCAAGGAGGCGAGCAGACCGAGCGACTCGATGGGCCGGGTGGCCACGGTGGCACCGGCAAGGTGTGCATCATGCCGGATCACCACAGATCCGAGTGGCTGGTGCGCGAAGAGTTTCGCTTCTTTCATCTCTACTTCACCCCGACTCACCTCACTCGTATCGCCGAGGAGGTGTGTGACAAGGAGGGGCGCCACCTGCAACTGGTGGACAAGACCTTTATCGACGATCCGCAGGCGGCCGAGCTGGTGCAGCGCCAGCTGATGCAACTGCAGTGGCAGCACGGGGTCGATCGGCTGGCGCTTTCACACGGCGCCTGGATGTTGATCCTCCACGCCTACCGCCACCACACCGAGGAGGCTCCCGGTTTGCCGCCTCTGCGCGGCGGGCTGGCGCCCGTGGTGATCAAACGGGTGCAGGAGTATCTGCAGGCCCATCTGGCCGATTCGGTCACGCTGGCAGAGCTGGCCCAGCAGGCGGGGCTGAGCGAGTATCACTTTGCCCGCATGTTCGGTCAGAGTCTCGGCTGCCCGCCCCACCGCTATCTGCTTGGGCTGCGGCTCAAACGGGCCAAGCAGCTGTTGGCTGGCCCTGAGCCGCTGGCCAGCATCGCCAGTCAGTGTGGCTTCTCTTCCCAGGCCCATTTCGGTAATCGTTTTCGTGAGGCGTTTGGTTTGACGCCGGGGCAGTGGCGGGCACAATTGTCATCTTCCCGTCACAGATAACCCTGAGACTTTGGGTAAAAGAGGTGTACTCTCTACCACTTATCCATTGAAAGGAATGCCCATTGAATTATCGCAAACGTCAAATCCGTACCCGTCATCTCTGGTTCAGCCACTGGAATGCCCCGCAAGATCGCACCGCTGTTGTTACCCCTCCCGAACCTGCAGTGCCTCACAGTTCACGTTGAAAAAGCCCCGCCTGCGATAGGATTTTTCCGGTAATTTTGCCACTATTGCCCCATCACAATGATGTGGACATGGCTGGATGTTTCTGGAACGTATTGAAGTCAAAGGTTTTCGCGGTATAAATCGCCTGTCGCTCGGGCTGGATCAGACCACAGTATTGATCGGCGAGAATACCTGGGGTAAATCGAGCCTGCTGCGCGCCCTCTGGTGTCTGCTGGGGCAGGATGCCGAGCCCTATCAGTTCAGCGCCGAGGATTTTCACCAACCGGAAGATCCCGAACTGGCCCCGGCGCGTCACCTGCAACTGGTGCTCACCTTCAGTGAGCACAGACCCCAGATGTGTCAGCACTCCCGTCGGCTGGCCCGTCTTTGCCCCTCCTGGGTGCTGCACAAGGACAAATTCCACCGCATTCACTATCGCGCCAGCGCCGAGCTGCAGGCGGATGGCTCTGTGCTCACCATTCACGACTTTCTCGACGGGGTAGGCAAGAGCTTGCCCATCGCCAATACCCACGAGCTTGTCTGCATGCTCATCACCATGAACCCGGTGTTCCGGTTGCGGGACGCCCGTACCGCTCGCAACGGGGTGGAGACATTGCAGTGGGGAGATCTCTCCGAGCATCGCCTGAGCGAGCTGGCGGACAAGCTGATAGATGAACCCCAGCGCATCGGCGAGCCGGAGCTCAAAGAGGCGCTCCAGGCGGTGCGCCAGCTGATGGATCACTACTTCAACGCCCTGGCACCCATCAAGAACAAGCCGCGCAGTCAGCGCGACATCATCAATCGCCCCATGACATTGCGCAATCCTGGCAACCTGCATACCCTGCTGCGCCGCGCCGATAACCGCGCGCTGCAGCTGGCGATGGCGGGGATGGCTGCTACCCTGCTGCAAGCGCGGGGCAACCGCGAGCTGGAGGAGGGGGCCCGTCCCATCATGATCCTGGAGGATCCTGAGAGCCGGCTGCACCCGACCATGCTGGCGCTGGCGTGGGGGCTGCTGGAACAACTGCCGGGCCAGAAGCTGCTCACCACCAACTCGGGGGACTTGCTCTCTTCCCTGCCGCTCAATCAGGTGCGGCGGCTGGTGCGCCGTCAGCAGGATATCCTCTGTCACCAGCTGGGGGGCGAGCGTTACAGCAGCGACGATCTGCGCAAGATCGCCTTCCATGTGCGGATCAACCGCCCCATGTCGCTGTTTGCCCGTTGCTGGCTGCTGGTGGAGGGGGAGACCGAGATCTGGCTGCTCTCCGAGTTGGCGCAGATCTGCGGTTACAGTCTGCGGGCCGAGGGGGTGCGGATCATCGAGTTTGCCCAGTGCGGCCAGTCGCCGCTCATCAAGGTGGCGCGGGACTTTGGCATCGAGTGGCACCTGCTGACCGATGGCGACGAGGCGGGGCTCAAGTATGCCACCTCGGCCCGTGGCCAGCTCAAGGGAGAGCGGGAGCGGGACCGACTGACCCAGCTCCCTGCCGCCGACATCGAGCACTACCTCTATCACAACGGTTTTGAAGCTGTGTTTCGTCGCGAGGCCGGGGTGGGCGGGCGCGCCATGTGGAGCGCCAGTCATATCATCAACAAGGCGATCCATCACCGCAGCAAGCCGGGAATGGCGCTGGCGGTGGTGGAAGAGGCGGAGCGGCTCGGCGCCGAACATATTCCGCCGGTGATCCGCCAGATGTTTGCCCGGGTGGTGGCGCTGGCCCGCGGTCAGGGCTAAAGCCACCACCGTATCCGGTCATTATGGGCATAACTGCCAGCAGGGCGCCTCTCAACGTGAGCCCCGCTGGCGACAAATTGTCTCGGATGGTTTGCCCACGATTGTTTGTCGCGATTGGGGATAGCCGCCGGTTTGGGTATACTCGCCCCTCTCTGGCGCCCCCGGTGGCGCACCTCGAATCTTTACTGCTGGAGGCGTCGTGTTCGTCCAACTCCCTTTTTGGCTCTTTCCTCTCACCGGATTGATGGCGCTTGGTGCGCTGATCGCCCTCGGTATCGTGCTGTGGCGCGGTGATATCTGCCCCGGCCAGCGCTCGCGCATCAGTCAGCAGCTTTTCTCCATCTGGGTCATTACTGCGCTCTCCCTGATGCTGGCGGTCGAGGCCAAGGCGGCCAGCTGGCTGATCTGGAGTGGTGGGGCCGCACTGGTGCTCGGGGTTGGCTTGTCACTGGCCCAGTCACGGCTGGAGGGCAAGCGTTCAGTCCCCTCGACACTGCTCTGGCTACCGGCGTTGCCGCTCGCTCTCTATGGCATCGGGCTGCTGCAACTGCAGGGCTGGGTGAGCGGTCTGCTGCAGATGGCGATGCTGGGGGCGGCCTTTGCCCACCTGATGCTGCTGCGGGCCCGTCATCGTCTCAAGGCATTCAACACCCTGTTGCCGCTGGCCGGTCTGGTGGGGGCGATGGCCAGCCTTGTCTGGCTGGCAGTGCTGGTGGGCTGGCAAGGGGGTGAGGCCAATCTCGATGCCCTGATCCCGGCGGTGGTGACCCAGGCAGCGCTGCTGGTGGCCTCTCTGCTGCTCTGGTTCAGCCCGCTCTACCTGCAGCGTGATACCGCGCCTGTGGTGGTCTCTACCTCCCTGTGTGGCCTGCTGATCGCCCAGATTGCCGCTACCAGTGTGTTGCACCAGCTGATCTGACACTGGCGCTGAAAAGAGAAAGCCCCGAGCCAACACTCGGGGCTTTTGTATATCTGGCTTGCAGGAATCGCAGCAATCAAGCAGCAGCTATCGATCAATAGAAGTCGTCGGCCCCGCAGATAAAGAGGCAACTGCTGCGCGGCTGGGCCAGATATTCCCGGGTCAATCCCTCCAGCGGCATGCCGAAGGTGCAGATATCTTGCGGCGAGGGGAGGGCGGTATCGAGGATCCGCCGCCAGTAGCCGCCGACCCCCTTGGGGGGCTCGGCAGGTTGAAGGTGAGGGGCTCCCAGTAGGCGTTGAACAGCACATAGAGCGCCAGCTTGGTTTCGCTCGACAGCGCCGACATGGCGATGGCGTGGGAGTGGGGGCTGAAATCCGGTTGCCCGGCGTTGACCCCGTGCCAGCAGATCTCGCTGTGGCGCAGGATCTCGGTGAGTGACAGCGGCATGCTCTCCTGTTCCGGGCGCTGAAACAGGTGTTTGCGGTACTGGATCAGCTCCTTCATAAAGCGGAACATCTCCTGACTGCGGGCATTGGGCAGCCAGTTCATCCAGCAGGTAGCATTGTCCTGGCAGTAGCCGTTGTTGTTGCCCCGCTGGGTGCGCAGCAGCTCGTCTCCCATCAGCAGCATGGGGGATCCCACCGAGAGCAGGGTCGCCACCATCATGTTTTTGGCCTGGCGCATCCGCAGGGCGTTGATCTGGGGATCTTCCGTTACCCCTTCATGGCCGTGGTTCCAGCTGAAGTTGTGATCGCAGCCGTCACGGTTCTCCTCCCCGTTGGCCTCGTTGTGCTTGCTGTTGTAACTGGCCCAGTCCCACAGGGTAAAACCGTCGTGGCAGGTAACGAAGTTGATGCTTTTCTCGGGATCGGCGTGGTGATAGTGGTAGATGTCGGGGCTGCCGCAGAGCCGCTCGACAAAGGCGGTGACGCTGTTGTCATCCCCGCGCAGGAAGCGGCGCACATCATCCCGGAACTGGCCGTTCCACTCACGCCAGCGGGCGCCGGCCAGTGACCCCACCTGATAGAGCCCCCCCGCGTCCCAGGCTTCGGCAATCAGCTTGATGTCGGCGATGTTGGGGTCGGTATCTATAGTGCGCAGGGTCGGCGCATTGGCCTGCGGCTGACCCGACTCGTCCCGCGACAGAATGGCCGCCAGATCGAAGCGGAAGCCATCGACGTGCATCTCCTGACGCCAGAAGTGGAGGCTGTCCATGATCATCCGCAGCACCACCGGATGGGCGCCATTGAAGGTGTTGCCGCAGCCCGAATAGTTGGTGTCCTTCTGGTTGTTGTCGAGGATGTAGTAGGCCTCGTTGTCGATGCCGCGAAACGAGAAGGTGGGGCCATCATCTCCCCCTTCGGCGGTGTGGTTGTAAACCACGTCCAGGATCACCTCGATATTGGCCTTGTGCAGCGCCTTGACCATGTCGCGAAACTCGGTCAGCGGATCATCGCCGCAGGCGTATTGGGCGTGGGGGGCGAAAAAGGACATGGGGCTGTAACCCCAGTAGTTGGAGAGTCCTTTGGGCGCATCCTGAGGATCGAACTGGAACACCGGCAGCAGCTCGACGGCGGTGACACCGAGAGATTGCAGATAGGGGATCTTCTCAATCAGCCCGAGATAGGTGCCACGCAGCGCCGGATCGACCCCGGAGCTCGGAGACTTGGTAAAGCCCCCCAGATGCAGCTCGTAGATCACCGAGCGGGAGAGGGAGTGAGCGGGCAGTTTGTCTCCTTCCCAGTCGTAGTGGCGAGTATCGACCACCTTGTTCTTGGCGCAACAAGCCAGATTGCTGCCCGGACGGGCCGCCGCCCATCGATCGTAATTGGCGCCAAGCTCGATGCTGCGGCCGTAAGGGTCGAGCAACACCTTCTCGGCATCGAAGCGGGTGCCGCCATATGGGCGCCACGGGCCCTGAATGCGATAGGCGTAACGTTGCCCGACCGAGATCCCCTCCACATGGATATGCCAGTAGTAGGCGGTGCGGTTGAGGCGTGGGGAGAGGGGTATCACCTCGGGGGTCGCATCGTCTGCGCTTGCGAAGAGCAGCAGTTCGACCCGGCTGGCGAGGCGTGCCCAGATCGCAAAGTTGACGCCGTTACTATCGGGTGTGGCCCCCAACTGACGGCAGTGACCGGCGGAGATGCGCATATTCTACCTACCCAAAATGAGGAGTGTTCACCTTATTGAGTGTAGTGCCGGATGCCTGGCAAGGACTCGATTGCCTGAAAAAACAGCATGATGCTGCTAATGACCGCACTATTTGTCCGATTAATCTACGAATAAACTTTTTTTGAGATATTTACTTGCAATCTGTGCGCTGGCGCCTATTATTGGCGACCTCAGACGCGGGGTGGAGCAGCCCGGTAGCTCGTCGGGCTCATAACCCGAAGGTCGTCAGTTCAAATCTGGCCCCCGCAACCATCTGAGATCCTGACCAGTCAAGCCGGTGTAACCGGTTGGTAGGAAAGGAGAAATCGAACTGGCTACTGCTCGGCCACTTCGAGAAAAATTCGGACGCGGGGTGGAGCAGCTCGGTAGCTCGTCGGGCTCATAACCCGAAGGTCGTCGGTTCAAATCCGGCCCCCGCAACCAACTCTTTCGTCAGCTTGCGATTGTGTAAACAGTCGAAAGCAGACAAACGCCACCAAGCTACTGCTCGGCTTGAGGGTGACAATTCGGACGCGGGGTGGAGCAGCTCGGTAGCTCGTCGGGCTCATAACCCGAAGGTCGTCGGTTCAAATCCGGCCCCCGCAACCAACTTTTCGTAAGCTTGCGATTGTGTAAACAGTCGAAGGCAGACAAACGCCACCAAGCTACTGCTCGGCTTGAGGGTGACAATTCGGACGCGGGGTGGAGCAGCTCGGTAGCTCGTCGGGCTCATAACCCGAAGGTCGTCGGTTCAAATCCGGCCCCCGCAACCAACTCTTTCGTCAGCTTGCGATTGTGTAAACAGTCGAAAGCAGACAAACGCCACCAAGCTACTGCTCGGCTTGAGGGTGACAATTCGGACGCGGGGTGGAGCAGCTCGGTAGCTCGTCGGGCTCATAACCCGAAGGTCGTCGGTTCAAATCCGGCCCCCGCAACCAACTTTTTCGTCAGCTTGCGATTGTGTAAACAGTCGAAAGCAGACAAACGCCACCAAGCTACTGCTCGGCTTGATGGTGACAATTCGGACGCGGGGTGGAGCAGCTCGGTAGCTCGTCGGGCTCATAACCCGAAGGTCGTCGGTTCAAATCCGGCCCCCGCAACCAACTCTTTCGTCAGCATGGGATTGTGTAAACAGTCGAAAGCAGACAAACGCCATCAAGCTACTGCTCGGCTTGAGGGTGACAATTCGGACGCGGGGTGGAGCAGCTCGGTAGCTCGTCGGGCTCATAACCCGAAGGTCGTCGGTTCAAATCCGGCCCCCGCAACCAACTTTCTGTACGTTCCCTTCCTGCATTGCCAATCATTGAACAATCCTTCTTGATGCTCGTCACCATCTGGTGATTACTGCTATTTCTGACGCTTTTTCAAGACCAAAACTGGTCGTATCAACCATTTGTTGGGTATCATCAGGTATCTCTTCATGGATGAGGCACGCGCCTGTGATCACTCCCTTCACCTATCTTCCTCCTGCTATTGAAAGCCGGGATGCCACGCTGGCCGAAGCCCTTGCCCAAGGGCTGCCGTTGCAACTGCTGCTGATCGCCGAAGAGCAGAAGGAGTCCTTGCTTTCGCTCCCCGCCCTTGCGGGTCTCCAGACCCAGCTTGCGCTGGGGAAAAAAGCGCCCTTTACCCTGATGCATGGCAATACCCTGTTGCAGGTGATGTTTGTGGCCGGCAGTGTGACGCGGGATCACCGCCTCTATAAACAGATCAGAGGCTGGATTGCTCCTCTTTCTGGGCTCAATGTGGAGCGGCTCGGGCTGCATCTGGAAGGTTTTTCCCCCTCCGAGCGAGTGATGCTGGCCGAAGTGATGTTGTCAGCCCTGCTTGCCGCCAATATTTCGTTGCCCACCAGCAAGCGCCGCAGTGAAAGCAGCTGGAGCTATCAGCAGATCAAGGTTTCACCCGCAGTGGTGCTGGACTTGGCACGCCTTTACAGCGAAGCGGGGGGCAACGGGCTGGCTCGCCATCTGGCGGTGTTGCCTGCCTCCGAGCTGACGGCCGCCAGCTATCGCGAGTTTGTCAGCAAGCTGGCGCAAGATGAGGGGTGGCAGTGCCATCACTATGATCAGGCACAGCTGGCCGAGTTGGGGGCGGGGGCGTTTCTGGCCGTTGCTCGTGGCTCGGAAGACAATCAGGGGGCCATGGTCAAGCTCAGCTACTATCCACCCAAGCCGGTGCGCCGCATTGCGTTGGTGGGCAAGGGGATCTGCCACGACTCTGGCGGTTACAACCTCAAGGTCTCCGGCAGCATGTATGGCATGCATCTGGACATGGGGGGCAGCGCGGTGGCGCTGGGGGCCCTCTACGCTATCAGCCGAGCTCAGCTACCCTACGAGGTACACTGCTGGCTGGCCATTGCCGAGAACCATATCGGCCCTCACGCCTATCGCCCCGGCGAGGTGGTGACTGCCATCAATGGCACCTCCATCGAGGTGGTCGATACCGATGCCGAAGGGCGAATGGTATTGGCCGACACCCTGGCGATGGCGGTGCAGGATACCCCAGATCTGCTGCTCGATTACGCAACCCTGACCGGGGCCTGCAAACGGGCGCTGGGTAGCCGCTACAGCGGCGTCTTTACCAATCGCAGCGAATGGATTACATCGCTGGTCAATCTGGGTCAGCGCAGCGGTGAGCGGATCTGGCCCTTCCCGCTTGATGACGATTACGACGACAACATCGAGAGCGAGTGGGCCGATTTGTTGCAGTGTGCACCGGGCAGTTCGCCGGATCACATTGATGCGGCCCGTTTCCTCGCCCACTTCGTGCCAGAGCAGACCCCCTGGCTGCACTTCGACCTGAGCGGTTTTCGCAACAAGGGGGGCAATGGGGTAGTCTCCAGCGAAGTGACCGGCTTTGGCGTGCGCCTCACGCTGGATCTGCTGGCCAGCCCGCTTGGCAGAGTTGGTCGCCAAGCCTCTGAACAATCTGAATGATAACAAGGAGTTCTGTGAAACAACCAAGCTATGACTGGGTGCTGTTCGATTTGGATGAAACCCTGCTCGATTTTCCGGTCGCCTCTGCGCTGACGCACACCCTGCAGATCTATGGCGTACAGGCTGATGACGCCAGCATGGCGCAGTACCACGCCCTCAATCACGGGCTCTGGCAGCAGTACAACGACGGCGAGATCGATGCAACGGCGTTGCAGCAGACCCGCTTCTCCCTCTTTGCCCAGCAGGTTGCCGCCGATCCCATGGAGATGAACAACACCTTTCTGGAGCAGATCATTGCCCTTAGCATACCTCTTGAAGGGGTGGTCGAGACCCTGCAGCAGCTGCGCAGCAAGGTGCGGATGGGGATCATCACCAATGGTTTCAGCGTGCCCCAGCGGGGGCGGCTCGGCAAACTGGGCTGGAGCGAGTGGTTCGAGCCGCTGGTGATCTCCGACGAGATCCGGGTGACCAAGCCGGCGCCAGCTATTTTCCAGCACACCCTCTCCCTGATGGGGCAGCCAGATCCGGCCCGGGTGCTGATGGTGGGGGATAACCCGAAAACCGATATTGCCGGGGCGGCGGCGCAGGGGCTGGCAACCTGCTGGTACAACCCGGCGCGGCAAGCGGGCGAGTGCGATGCCACCCACGAAATCCACCACTTCGCCCACCTTGCCGACATTGTGCTGGGACGCTGACAGGCAGAAGTAATCCATCACGTTATCGGTGACCAAAACGTCCTGGCAAGTTGCAACCAGGGCTGTTTGAGACAGGATTGGGTTTGCTTGAGACTGCAAGGGGAGCATATGCTCCCCTTACTTATGAGTGTTTTCCTGTGAATGCAGGGATCTGAACTGGTAGCGATCGAGGATCTGCTGATAGTCTGGACTCTGTTTCAATTGATCGATAGCCTGATTGATCCGCTGCAGTTGCGCCTCAGTGGTGCTCTCTTTGCTAAGCATCAGGTGAACCGGTGTCTGTTCGATATGCAGCAGAATATACAGCTTGTCCTGCACGCCATCCTTACCCTGCCACTCCTGCAGTCCGTGGGGATCCAGAATAAACCCCTGGATCCGTCCCCCTTGCAACATCTTCAGCAACTGATCCAGCCGCAAGCGCATCTGCAAACGGGGCTGCAGCTCGGGCCTTGCCATCAACTGGCGGAAGGTATTGCCGTAATCAAAGCCCTTGAGCACCCCGATATGGAAGTCGGGGGTGTTGATCAACTGCTCCAGGGTGGTAATCCCGCGCCAGCGATCGGCATCTTGCCGACGGATGACGATGGCCGTCTCCTCTTCCCGATAGGGGTGGCTGAAGCGGGCATATTGCTGCCGCTCGGCGGTGATATTGGCTGACATGGCCAGTTGAACCGTGCCGAATTTCAGCTCGTGCAGCACGCGAGCCCAGGGCATTTCACTGAATCTGGCCTGATAACCGGCCCGCAGGAAGATGGCGTTGAGCAGCTCCACATCCAGTCCGCGGAGCTGTTGCTGTTCATTGCGATAACTGAAGGGCTGCCAGTCGACCCAGCCCACGACCAATGACTCCTGTGCCGTAGCCTGGCAACACAAACACCATAACAACAAGAGTCTGTACACAACGCATACCCTCGAACAGGCTGATACGGTTGAGTATTGGACAGGAACGACGGAGTAACCAGTGCTGAGGGTTGAGCGGATGCACAGATGTGCATCCCTCACAGTTCGTGGGCGTGGAATCCCTTGCGGTAACGGGTTTCACAGCGCGGGCAGCGTTGCAGGGTCGGATCCTGTTCCAGCTGTTCGATGGAAAGCGGTTCTTCACAATCGGAGCAGAGGCCATAGAGGCCAAGATCCATCTGGCAGAGTGCCGCGTCGATCCGCTTGAGGCGGGCCACGCTCTGCTCAACCTTCGGCAGATCCAGCCGGCTGGTCAGTTCCACCAGTTGATCTTGCTCGCAGTGACCGACCTGTTCGGCCCACTCGTCACGGCGGCAGGCTTTGAGCTGACCGATCAGCGTTTCTCGTACTTGGGCCCAGTCTGACAGCAGGCGATTACGCCAGACAGTCAACTGTGCTTGCGTCATTTCACACACATTATCCCCCACAGGACAGACGACATATTCGGGGCAGTATAGGGATCCGATAACTCTATCAAGATGATATGCGTCAAGTTAAACGTGGTTAGCCGTGGCTTTTGGCTGCTTGCAGCAGGGCATCGCGGATCGGATCCGTCTCTTTGAGCACCCGGATCTCCTGAAACAGCAGATCCGCTTCGGGATATTCCCGCTTGAGATAGCTGAACCACTGTTTGATGCGGCTGGGGTAGTAGTCGGCTTTTTCGCTGGCCAGATCCTGCTCGGTATAGCTCACCATCAACTGCAGCACCTCGGCCCAGCTCATGTGCGGGCAGCCGGTTTTCATCACGTTGGCCAGATTGGGCAGGGAGATGGCGCCGCGCCCGACCATCAGGGCATCGCAACCCGAGACCCTGGCGCAGGCGAGGGCATCTTTGTGATCCCAAATCTCGCCGTTGGCGGTGACGGGGATGGGCAGGGCGCGGCGAATGGCGTCCACATATTCCCAGTGGGCGGGGGCCTTGTACCCTTCGCGCTTGGTGCGCGCATGAACGGCCAGCTCGTTGGCGCCCCCCTGGAAGACCGCCTGAGCGTTCTCCAGATAGAGATCCTTGTCGTCGTAACCGAGGCGAATTTTGGCGCTCACCGGCAGGTGGGTAGGTACCGCCTCGCGTACCGCCTTGACGATGCGGTAGATGGTCTCGGGCTCTTTGAGCAGCACCGCACCGCCCTTGCTCTTGTTGACCGTAGGGGCGGGACAGCCGAAGTTGAGATCAACGCCGGGGGAGCCCAGCTCGATGGCGCGCACGGCGTTCTCGGCCAGCCACTCGGGGTGTTGCCCCAGCAGTTGTACCCGCACCGGGGTGCCTGCGCGGGTTTTGCCATCTTGCAGCAGTTCAGGGCAGAGGCGGTAGAACACCTTGGCGGGTAGCAGCTGATCGACGACCCGGATAAACTCGCTCACGCAGAGATCGTAATCATTGACGGAGGTGAGTACCTCCCGCATCAGGTGATCCAGTACCCCCTGCATGGGGGCCAAAATAACGCGCATAACGGCTTTCCGACGAGAGTGGCAAGAAAAAAGAGCGCAGATTGTAGTGGGGTTGCGGCCCGCTGTCAGCACCCGCTCAAACTCTGTTAGGCTAGAGGGAGATAAATCACGCAAGGAGAAGGAATGAAGCGTTGGTGTCTGATGGCGCTCGGGTGGCTGGCATTTGCCACTGGTATAGTGGGCATTGTGCTGCCGCTCTTGCCGACTACCCCCTTCATGTTGCTGGCTGCCGCCCTGTTTGCCCGCTCATCGCCCCGTTTTCATCGCTGGTTGCTGACCCATCCCTGGTTTGGCCCGCCCATCGTGGATTGGCAGCAATATCGCGGTATTCGTCGCCAGGCCAGACGGCGCGCCATTATCTTCATTTTGCTCACCTTTTCGGTGTCACTGGCGGTGGTGCCACTGCTGTGGGTAAAGGGGTTGCTGGTTGTCATAATGGTGATCCTGCTCACCTGGTTAATGCGTCTGCCAGTGCTGGAGCCAGTTGCAATGGCGAAGTGAAGTCCCTAAGCTATTGCAGCAATAATGCTATGGAGTCGGCCTGTCATTTTTGCGTGACAGGCTTTTTTATTTCCCGCAGAAGGGAATTGAGAAAAAATGGCCACCCCTGGGTCAAAAAAATAAGCGGTCAACACATGAATCCGGAAACCCTGAAATTTATCGAAGCAAGCATCAAGACCATTCCCGACTATCCGAAGCCGGGTATTCTGTTTCGTGACATCACCAGCCTGATCGAAAACGCTGAGGCCTTCAAGGCCACCATCGATCTGCTGGCCAATCATTATCGTGATCAAGGAATCACCAAGATTGTTGGCACCGAAGCCCGCGGCTTCATCTTTGGCGCGCCGGTTGCCTATGCCATGGGGCTGGGCTTCGTGCCGGTCCGCAAGCCGGGCAAGCTGCCGCGCGAAGTGATCGAGGAGTCCTATGCCCTCGAGTACGGCACCGACACCCTGCAACTGCACACCGATGCCATCGTGCCCGGTGACAAGGTGCTGGTCGTGGACGATCTGCTGGCGACCGGTGGTACCGTCGATGCGACCGTCAAGCTGATCCGCCGCGCAGGTGGTGAAGTGGCCGATGCGGCCTTCATCATCTCCCTGCCGTCTCTGGGTGGCGATGCCCGCCTGACTGCCGCTGGCATCAAGGTGGTCTCACTGGTCGAGCTGGCCGGCGAGTAATGCCTCTTCGGCCCGATCCTCTGCATCGGGCCTGCGTTGAACCGGTGCCCTTGCGGGCATCGGTTTGAAAATCAAGCGATCCCTCCCGCTCTGACCGATAGCCGATACAGCCAGCCCGCCATTTGTGTTAGCATCCGGCCTCAATGCCTTGTCTTCCCTGCATGATGGATTTATGAGCTATCAGGTTCTGGCGCGTAAATGGCGCCCCCATACGTTTGAACAAGTGGTAGGCCAGCAACATGTGCTGACCGCCTTGACCAACGCCCTGGATCAGGGACGGCTGCATCACGCCTATCTGCTGAGCGGTACCCGCGGGGTCGGCAAGACCACCATCGCCCGTATTCTGGCCAAGAGCCTCAACTGCGAGCAGGGGATCAGCAGCCACCCGTGCGGTGTCTGTGATACCTGCCGCGAGATCGATCAGGGCAACTTTGTCGACTTGCTGGAGATTGACGCGGCGTCCCGCACCAAGGTGGAAGATACCCGCGAGCTGCTCGACAACGTGCAGTACCGCCCGGCCCGTGGCCGCTTCAAGGTCTACCTCATCGATGAAGTGCACATGTTGTCGCGCCACAGCTTCAACGCGCTGCTGAAAACCCTAGAAGAGCCGCCTCCCTATGTGAAGTTTCTGCTGGCCACCACGGATCCGCAGAAGCTGCCCATTACCATCCTCTCGCGCTGTCTGCAGTTTCATCTGAAGAGTCTGGATCAGACCCAGATCGCCAAGCAGCTCGAATGGGTGCTGGATCAGGAGGGGCAGCCCTTCGAGCCACGCGCCCTGCTGGCCCTGGCCAAAGCCGCTGACGGCAGTATGCGCGATGCCCTGAGCCTGACCGATCAGGCGCTGGCCCACGGCAATGGCAGCGTGCGCCTCGACAGCGTGTTGGCGATGCTGGGCACGCTCGATCACCGCCATCTGCACCAGCTGCTGGAAGGCATTTTGCGGCAAGATGCCCCCGCGACTATGGCCAAGATCACCGAGATCGCCACCCTGGGCCCCGATTTTGATCAGCTCCACGCCGAGCTGGAAGGTTTGCTCCATCGCATCGCCATGGCGCAACTGCTGCCTGCCAGTGTGCAGGAGCAGGGGGCGGATGCCGATTCCCTGCTGCAACTGGCCAAGGCGATGAGCCCGGAAGAGGTGCAGCTCTGCTACCAGATCGTGCTGGGTGGCCGTAAAGATCTGCCCTGGGCCCCCGATGGCCGCACCGCGCTGGAGATGACCTGCCTGCGGATGCTCGCCTTCTCCCCAAGGCGTGATGCCCTGCATCCGGCCAGCCTCACTGCGCTGCCCCCGTCAATGACGAGCAATACCACTCCGGTAGCCTCCTTGCCGGGAAAGCCCCCGGCCGCTGAATCGGCCACACTGGCACCGATCAGCGGCGCCGTGCCCGCGGTTAATGTCTCCCCGCCTGCGATGACGGATGACATTGGCAACCCCGCTGACAGAGAGGAGGAGGCGCAAGCCGCCGAGCTGTTCAGCCAGCAGGATGAGCTGCTGCGCGAAGCCGCAGGCATGGGGTATCAACCCGAGCCCGCGTTACCCCATGTGCAGCCCGATGTGTCTGCGCACTCAGCCGAACAATCCGCTGATGCTGATGATCGAGCACCTTCCGCAGCCGATATGGACTATTCCCGTAGCGAGCCGCTGACCGCCCCCTTCGAGCCCGCGCTCGAACCGACAACCGAGCCGGTTGCCGCACCTGAAGCCGTGTCTGCGGTATCGAGCATGCAGAGCCTGCTTGGCAAGCGAAACATGCTGCGCAGCCGCCAGCGTGGTCAGGATGCCCCGGCGGCGCCCGCGCCGCGCGCGGTGCCGGTTACGCCAGCTCGTCCTGTCGCGCCCGCTGCTGCACCGGCCGTCACCCAACAACCTGCTCCGGTCAGCCAATCGGCCGGGCAGGGGATGGCGGCGATGGGTCACTATGATGATCTGCCGCCAGTGGATCTCTATGGCGATGGTTACGAGCCGCAGGGTGATAACGGCGATTACGAAGAGTACCTCAATCAGGGATTTGCCGGGCAGACTCAGGTGATGAGCCACGCCCCTGTCACGGCACCGGCCCAGCCAACCGATCTGCCACCTTGGGATCTCGACGGGCAGCCGAGCTATCGACCCGGTGAACGCAGTGCTGCGGCGCCTGCGGTGACGTCAGCCCCTGCGACCCAGCCGCCCGTTGCCACCACGGCAGTGGCTGCTGCCCTTGTGACGCAGGATGAACCCCCTCAGCCAGTGATGGAGACCATCGACTGGGATGAGCTCGAAAGCGACAGCGAGCCGCAAGAGGGGGAGGCGACCCGCCTTATTCCCTCCTCGCTGCTCAATGGTTGCGGCGACCCTTGGGCCGAGTTGATCGCCCACACTCAGGTGGGTGGGCGGCTGCGCCAGCTGGCCATCAACTCGGTGATGACGCGGGAAGGGGACAAGGTACTGCTAACCCTCAAGCCCGAGCAGCGCCATCTGGTGAGCGACAAGGCGCGCGCCGACCTGGCCGAGATCATCGGGCCAGCGCTGGGGCAACCGGTGCAGGTCGAGGTGACGCTCGGTGTGGTGCCTGACCAGGAGACCCCCCTCGAGATCGAGCATCGCCTCTATCTCGGGGTGCGCGAGCAGGTGACCCGGGATCTGGAGCAGGATCCCAACGTGCAGTTTTTAGTTCAGCGGTTTGGTGCCGTGCTCCATCACGAGAGTATCGAGCCCCTCAACCGCTAAATTCCGTGGCCGGGAGCTTGCTTCCGGTTGAAAAGCAGTTTGGCTGTCCCCATCTAGGACAGACAAGCCCACAGCCCGGCGCTGGATGCCGGATTTCAAGACGAGAGACGACATATGTTTGGTAAAGGTGGAATGGGGAACCTGATGAAACAGGCCCAACAGATGCAAGAGCGTATGCAGAAGGCGCAGGAGCAGCTGGCTCAGATGGAAGTGACCGGTGAAGCCGGTGCTGGCATGGTCAAGGTCACCATGACCGGTAGCCACAGCGTCCGTCGCATCGAGATCGACCCCTCCCTGATGGAAGATGACAAGGAGCTGCTGGAAGATCTGGTTGCCGCCGCTTGTAACGATGCCGTGCGTCGTGTGGAAGAGCAGAACAAGGCCAAGATGGGCGAGCTGACCGGTGGCATGCAACTGCCGCCAGGCTTCAAGATGCCGTTCTAAGGCGACTCTCCCCGCGCATTCTTGCTCCCTTGTCGCTGGCCATTCGGGTCACGGCAAGGGGGACGGCCGAGAGACCCAAAGACGCAGCGTTATTGCTCAGGCGATACGCTGCGTTTTTTTATGGGCGCCATGCTGGCGCGGGCGGGCTCTAACTATCCCTTCTGGGGAGAGGTTGCCACAGCGAAGGCCGATTACGCCATGAAACGCAGCGCCTTGTATAGGCGGCACTATTTGTCGATACCCGCTATCGGATATCCCGGTTTGGCGTGGCCGGGCGGGAGCGGCATAATGGCGGCTTGCCGTATTGAGGAGATTGTATGAAATATATCGGAGCCCACGTCAGTGCGGCCGGCGGGGTGGAGAATACCATCGCCCGCGCCCAGGCCATCGGGGCCAACGCGTTTGCCCTCTTTACCAAGAATCAACGTCAGTGGCAGGCCGCCCCCTTGTCGGATGCCACCATCCGCGCCTTCAAGGCGGCCTGTGACAAGGCCGGTTTTCTGCCGGAGCAGATCCTGCCCCACGACAGCTATCTCATCAATCTGGGCCACCCGGATCCCGATGGTCTGGCCAAATCCCGCGATGCGTTTCTCGACGAGATGAAGCGCTGCGAGCAGCTGGGGCTTTGCTATCTGAACTTCCACCCCGGTAGCCATCTCAAGCAGATCCCAGAGGCTGCCAGCCTCAAGCTGGTGAGCGAGTCCATCAACTGGGCGCTGGAGCGCAGTGAAGGGGTGACGGCGGTGATCGAGAATACCGCCGGGCAGGGGACCAACCTCGGCTGGTCGTTCGAGCACCTCGCCACCATCATCGAGGGGGTGGAGGACAAGAGCCGGGTCGGGATCTGTTTCGATACCTGCCACGCCTTTGCCGCAGGTTATGATCTGCGCACCACCGAGAGCTGTGCCACTGTCTTTGCCGAGTTCGACCGCACGGTGGGTTTTCATTATCTCAAGGGGATGCATATCAACGGCGCCAAGTGCACTTTCGGTAGCCGGGTCGATCGCCACCACAGCTTGCGGGAGGGCAATCTGGGGGAGGCAGTATTCCACCACATCATGAATGATGATCGCTTCGATCGCGTTCCGCTGATCCTCGAGACCATAGACGAGTCCATCTGGGGCGAGGAGATCAGCTGGTTGCGCAGTCTGGCGCAGTGATACTCAGAAGCGAATCAAAGAGAGGGAGCCGTGGCTCCCTCTCTGCTTTTTCCGTCATTGGCGGGCGGGTCTGCCAGCGGCGCTCCGAGCGGGCGTTACCCTGCGCGGCTCACCTCGGAATCCTTCACCTGAGCCCGGCAGAAGTGGATAAAGTGGCGCAGGGAGGTGGAGTGGTACTTCTGCTTGTGCCAGATAAGGGAGAGCTGGCGCGGGAAGCGCCGGGAGAGGGGCAGGGCGATCAGCCGCCCATCTGCCAGGCGATCCGAGGCTGCCAGCCGGGAGATAAAGGAGATGCCAAGCCCCTTCTCCACCGCCAGCATCACCGCCTCCAGGGTGTTGAGTTCAAGCCCTGGTTGCCAGCGGGGCAGCTCGGGCTGGATCTGCTGGATAAACTGCTCGCGGCTGCCCGATTGCGCTTCACGCAATACCCAGGTCTCGCCCCCCAGTCGGGAGAGGGATAGCTCCTTCTTGTTGGCAAGCGGGTGACCGGGTGGGGCCACCACCAGCATCTCGTCCTGCAGCCAGGGTTCGGCGAGCAGGTCGGGGTGGTGGTTCTCCCCCTCGATCAGTGCCATATCCAGCTCGAAGTTGGCCAGCGCATGGCAGAGCAGGTGAGTGTTGTTGATGGTCACCTTGGGGGGGAGCCCCAGCTCCTGTTTACTGCTGGCGAGCAGGGTGGGGAGCAGGTAGTTGCCGATGGTCTGGCTGGCACCAAAGCGCAGCTGGCCGCTCGGCTCGGCATCGGGGCTGAACAGGTTCTCGATATCCTGCATCCGGGTCAGCAGCTCTTCGGCGGCCGGTTGCAGCAGGCGCCCCTCGTTGTTGAGCTGCAATCTGGGGTGAATGCGGTCAAACAGCGGGGTAGAGAGCTGGCGCTCCAGCTCCTGCAGCGACTGGGAGACGGCCCCCTTGCTCAGGCAGAGCTCGTTGGCGGCAAGGCCAAGGTTTCCATAACGGGCAATGGTGGCGAACACTTTCAGCTGCTGCAGGGTCAGTTTCATCGTGTTTGGTTTTCCTGAATGATTGATTTAATTCATTTAGATATCGTAAACGATAAGGGACCATTATCCTATCGCCATAGTCATCAATAGAAAGGTGTCATCATGATCGCAAGAACCCGTAAATCACTGGCTGCCGCCCCAACCCCCATGGCGGGTCTGGCGCTGGGCATCGCCAGCCTTGGTTGGTGTTGGGAAAATGCCGGTCACTTCGATGGCCGGATGCAACTGCTGGGCGCTGCCATTGCTGCCGTGCTGCTGGTGATCCTGACCTTCAAGTTTCTGCTTCACCCCCGCCTGCTGTTGCAGGATCTCGCTCACCCCGTAGTCGGCAGTGTGGTACCGACCTATGCCATGGGGACCATGGTGGTCTCCAAAGCGCTCGGTATGATTGCGCCGCAAGCGGGCGAGGCCCTCTGGCTGTTTGCCGTAGCTGTTCACCTGCTGTTCCTGGCCACTTTTATCTGGCATCGCGCCAAAGAGTTTGAAATCCACCACATGGTGCCGAGCTGGTTCGTGCCGCCGGTGGGGATCATCGTGGCTGACGTCGCCTTCCCGGGTGGTCAGTTTGCCCCGCTGGCCAACGGCCTGCTCTGGTTCGGGATCATCTGCTACGGCCTGATGCTGCCGCTGATGCTCTATCGCCTGATCTTCAGCCATGAAGTGCCGGATGCCGCCAAACCGACCATCGCCATTCTGGCTGCTCCTGCCAGCCTCTCTCTGGCCGGTTACCTGACCGTCAGCCAGGAGCCGTCACTGCTGCTGGTGGCCGTGCTGCTGGGGATTGCCATCCTGATGACCGGCATCATCTATCTGGCCTTCATCAAACTGCTGCGTCTGCCCTTCTCGCCGGGTTATGCCGCCTTCACCTTCCCGCTGGTGATCGGTGCCACCGCCCTGTTCAAAGTGGCTCATCTGGTTGAAGGGTTTGCGCAAGGGAGTCACTACGTCGAGCAGATCAGACTGCTGGCCCACTTCGAGCTGGGGGTGGCTACCGTGATCGTCGGGTATGTGGCACTGCGTTACCTGATGTTTTTTCTGCCGCAGCGTAATACCGAAATGAATAACGGCATGGCCCGCCAGGGTGCTCACCGATAAATCTTGATGATGTGACATCGGGAAATGGATAAGCAGTGCGCTCCGAGAGCGACGGGATAAACGACCAGTCATACTATGGATGGACAAAGAGCCTCCACCCTGGTTGTGTAACGAGCAAAATGCCCCGCGGTGCGGGGCATTTTTTTATGGTTTTTTGATGTGGCGCCCGTGGCGGGCTATTTGCCATGGATTTAACTGGTATTACCTGTCAGGACGACTACAATGCAGCACCACTTTTTCGCTCGACCCCAATACATGTCGTCCCAAGATCCCGTATTTGACTCCTCTTTTGAAGCCCGTTTTCTGCATCCCCGCTACTGGTTCAGCTGGCTGGCGCTCGGCGTGCTGATGCTGCTCGCCTTTGTGCCGGTGCGATTGCGCGACCGTTTGGCCGAAGCCTTGGCACCGCTGGTGTTTCGTATCTCGAAAAAACAGATCTATATCGCCAGAACCAATCTGGAGATCTGCTTCCCGGACAAGAGCCCGGAAGAGCGGGATGCCATTGCACTGACCTCGATCCGGGTCGGCCTCAAGAGTCTGTTGGGATTTGGCGAGTTCACCATGCGCAGTCAGCGTTATCTGATGAGCCGGATGCAGGTGATCGGTTGGGAGCATATCGAGGCGGAGCGGGCGGCCGGCCGTCCGGTGATCCTGGTAGTACCCCATACCTGGCCGGTGGATGCCGCCGGTTACTGCTTCACCCAGCGCGGGGTGCCCATGTGCACCATGATGAAGCGGGCGCGCAATCCGGTGTTTGACTGGCACCTCAACCGTGCACGAGCCAAGAACGGTTGCCGCGTCTATGAGCGCAGCGCCGGGATCAAGGCAGTGATCAGGACCATCAAGAGCGGTCGCAGCTTCTTCTATCTGCCGGATCAGGATCATGGCCGCGAGAAGAGCATCTTCGCCCCATTCTTTGGCTATCCCAAAGCGACCCTGCCTGCCTTGCCCCGTCTGGTGCAGGTCAGCGGTGCCAAGGCGGTGCCGCTGCTCGCCTGCTATGACGAAGCGAACCACTGCTACCGGCTGGAGATTGAGGCACCGTTCGACAACTATCCCACCGAGGATGTGATGGCCGATACCTGTCGCATGAACGACATGGTGCAACAGCAGCTGATGCGCCATCCGGGCCAGTACATGTGGTTCCTCAAGATCTTCGATACCCGTCAGGATCAGGAGGGGCCGGATGGCCTTTACGAGGCGGGGATCCAGCGGATCCGCAAGGGATTGTCGCCCCACGGCTGACCCAGAATTTGGATTGATTGAAATGGCCCCAGGTGGGCCATTTTTTATGATAACTAGTCTGATCAGTGCCTTGCAGGCTGATGGCCAGCCTCCCCAGGGTAGAAAAAAATGTCAGGATAACTACAATAACCGTTTGTTTTTGATGACTTGATGGCCGCCATGTCTGCGTTAGATCCGGTATTTGATACCTCATTTCATAGCCGCCTGCTGCATCCCAAATGGTGGGGCAGCTGGTGCGCGCTGGGCCTGCTCTCCCTGCTGGCATTTACCCCCGCGAGATTGAGGGATCGCTTTGCCGATCTGGTTTCGCCGACCCTGCTGCGTTTTTCGAAAAAGCAGGCCTATATCGCCGATACCAACCTCAAGATCTGCTTTCCCGAGCTGGATGCCGCTGCACGGCAGGCGCTGCTGCTCAAATCGATCCGGGTCGGGCTCAAGACCTTTATGGGCTTTGGCGAGCTCAGCTGGCGCAGCAAGGCGCGGCTGACCCGCCGCATCAAGGTCACCGGCTGGGAGCATGTGCAAGCGGAGCAGGCTGCAGGCCGCCCGGTGATCCTGGTGGTGCCTCATACCTGGGCGGTCGACATGATTGGCCGCTACTTCTCCATGATGGGCATCGAGATGTGCACCATGATGAAGAGCCCGAAAGATCAGGTGTTCGACTGGTACATCAACCGCGAGCGGGCCAAAGGGGGCAAGGTCTATGAGCGCAGCGCCGGGATCAAGCCTGCGATCAAGTCGATCCGCGCTGGTGCCAGTTTCTTCTACCTGCCAGATCAGGATCACGGCCGCGAGGCGAGCGTGTTTGTTCCCTTTTTTGGTCGCCCCAAGGCAACCCTGCCCGCGCTGCCCAAGCTGGTGAAGCTGACTGGCGCTAGGGCCGTGCCCATCTTCGCCAGCTATGACGAGGATGAGGGATGCTATCTGCTGGAGATCGAGCCGCCGTTTGACCCTTATCCCACCGCCGATCTGCTGGCAGACGTCAACGCCATGAACCGGGTGGTGGAGATGCAGGTGGCGCGCCATCCCGAGCAGTACATGTGGTTTCTCAAGATCTTCGAAACCCTGGAGCATCAGGAGGGGGATGACGGCCTTTATGAAGCGGGGATCCAGCGTATTCGTCAGGGCTTGCCGCCCGAACCTTGAAAATTGGCCCGCTTGCGGGCCATTTTTGTTGGCACAGGCGCCTTTCGTATTTGGTCTGCTGCTGGTGGTTTTTAAGGCGAACGGGTGGACAAAAACAGCGCAAACAGGGGATAACAGGGTGTCTTATGAAAGGGAGAGGCAGGTGAGCGTGCGCGGAGCTATCTTCGAGAGCGGAAATAGGGTAAAAGGGCGGCCATGAAAATTCCAAATCGAATCCAACCTCTGGTTGATGACGGCCTGGTCGATGAGGTCGTCAGCCGGTTGATGAGCGGCAAAGAGGCCGACGTCTATGTGGTGCGCTGCGGCGACGAGATCCGCTGCGCCAAAGTCTATAAAGAGGCGTCCAAGCGCAGCTTCAAGCAGGCCGTGGTCTATCAGGAGGGGCGCAAGGTGCGTAACAGCCGCAGCGCTCGCGCCATGGAGAAGGGCTCCAAGTACGGCCGCAAACAGCATGAAGAGGTGTGGCAGAACACCGAGGTCGACGCCCTGTTCAAGCTGGCGGCGGCCGGTGTGCGGGTGCCGCAGCCTTATGTCTGCCTCGATGGCGTCCTCTTGATGGAACTTATCACCGATGAGGATGGCAATGTCGCGCCGCGCCTCAACGATGTGGCGCTTACCCCCGAGCAGGCGGTCATCGACCATGCCAAGGTGATCCGTTACGTGGTGCGGATGCTCTGCGCCGGTCTTATCCACGGTGATCTCTCGGAGTTCAATGTGCTGGTGGATGAACAGGGCCCCGTCATTATCGACCTGCCCCAGGTGGTGGATGCCGCCGCCAACAACCAGGCCAAGGCGATGCTGGAGCGGGACGTCAACAATATGCGCAACTACTACGGCATGTATGCCCCCGAGCTGCTCAAGACCCGTTATGCCCAGGAGATGTGGGCGCTGTTTGAAGATGGCAAACTCACCCCCGATAGCGAGCTGACCGGTCACTTTGAAGAGAGCCGCGCCGCCATCGATCTCGATTCGGTGCTGCAGGAGATTGAGAGCGCCGAAGAGGAGGCCTATGCCCGTCAGGCCCGGATGAAGGCGGAGCAGGAAGACAGCTACTAACGGTCTTGCCACGTTCGCAAAAAGAGCGCCTTCGGGGCGCTCTTTTTATTGCTGCTGCGGCTATGGTCGGCTGGGGCAGGGGGCTAGCTGATACATCTCCAGCCAGTTGCGATCCCCCGGATGGAAGCGCCTCCCCAGCAACACGCCCCCGGCGGCCGTAATGACCTTGCGGGAAGCCAGATTATCTTCGCCGCAGCTGATCAGCACCGGCGCTGCCAGCACCTGTTGTTGCACCCAGCGCAGCAGCACGGTCGCGGCCCCTTCGCCACGGCGAGAGGGGCGGGTTTCGTAACCGATATGACCCAGCCACTGGCGGGTTGCCTCATTGTCACCGTGACGAAGACGCAGGGTGGCGATGATCTCCTCGCCATCGAGGGCAAAATAGGTGGTGGTCGGCAGGTATCCACTGGGCAAGTTGCGCGCTTCTGCGTGATCCAGCAGGCTCTGTAGCCAGCCGTCCGGGTCAAATTGCGCCACCTGATAGAGCGGCTGTCCGTCTTTGGCGCATTCGGTGACATAGCGCCGGTAAGCCGGAGCATCTGCCAGCCTGGCCGGTCGGCATTGCAGAGCGAGCACTTTGCTCATGACAGGAGCGCGCAGGGCGGCAGCGGTTGCGGCTCGTTGTGGTGGAGCTCCTGTACGCAGGCCCGTTGCCTTCCAGCCTGTTTGGCGGCGTAAAGGGCCCGATCCGCGCGCAGATAGGCCGCTTCAAACCCCTCGTCAGGGTGTAGCGAGGTGAGGCCGATGCTGAGGCTGATGGGGCCACCGGCCAGCGCCCGGGTCGCCTCGGCGATCTGCTGTTGCAGGCTGTGACAGTAGTCGGGCAGGGTCTGCGGGTCCGCCATCAGCAGCAGGGCCAGCTCATCGCCGCCAAGCCGACCGGCCATGCCCTCGGCAGGCAGGGTATTGGCGATCACCCGACCCACGGCCCGCAGCATGGCATCACCGGCGGGGTGGCCGTGGCGGTCGTTGATCTGTTTGAAGTTGTCCAGATCGATCAGCAGCAGCTGGCTAGGGCTAGCCATCTCGCGGGCACGCAGGGCCACCTGGCGCTCGAAATAGTGGCGGCTGAACAGGCCGGTCAGCTCATCCTGATTGGCGCGCCGCTCCAGCTTGCGCTGGGTGGCCAGCAGGGCTTGCTGCTGGCGGGTGTGGACCAGGCTCAGCAGCAGATAACTGCGGGCGATGGTAAAGAGCAGGCTGAGCAGGATCACAGGCCCGAGCAGCGGGTCGGTGAAGGAGTTGGCCGCCAGCTCCGGCTGCCAGAGATGTTTGGCGATCCGCAGCAGTTGCAACAGCAGTTGCAGGCCGAGCAGCAGAATGGCAAAGCGCAGCACCCGATAGACGGGGGCCCGCCGCTGGTAGCGCCAGAGCTGCCAGATAAGCAGCGCAATCTGCAGCGAGAGCACGCCGGAGAGCACGATGATCCGGCTATGCACATCAAAGAGGGGTTGCTGCAGGGCGGTCAGGGCAAACAGGACGAAACCGCCGAGGGTAACGGCGGGCAGCAGCCAGCCCAGTTGGTCGGCTTCACGGCGAAAGAAGTGGCGCATACCCCGTTCATAGAGCAGGGTGGTCGACATCAACAGCAGGTTGGTGCAGAGAATATTGGCAAGGGATGCATTTCCTTCAAGGGGGCGCAGCAGCAGGCAGCAAAAAGCCCCCGCGATAACCAGTTCCCCCGCTGACCAGTAGATCAATGCCCTGATCTGGCGATGGGTGTGCCACATGGCGGCGAAAATGGTGGCGACCCCCACATGTGACAGCGTGACGAACAGTACCAGACTCAACAACTGGGCTGAGGAAAACAGACTTGGCATCAAGGGGCTCTCTGGGAAGTCACCTGTGAACGAACAGGCGATGGGGTATCGCCCGCTGGCAGTGGCCGATCACAACATGAATCCAACCTATTATCAATGGGTTAAATGGCCGAATGTGCTCACCTCCGACTTCTTGCACAATGGCAATTGCTGACTCGATTTATCAGCGCACAAGGAGCCATTTTATTGTCTTGTCAGTCAATTTCGCTGCGTGAAAGGTGGTTGTGTTGGCGGCAGGGTGAACCCAACCGCCAGACGTTGTGCTAATCGCAGGTTGTAGCAGGCAAGCGCATGACGGTGGCCTCCCGGCCCAGATGGGTCAGCAGACGGCGCACGTCGTCGAGGCGGATGATCAGGGTAGCGGTGTTGACCAGCGGATGGCACTGCATCTGTTCGGCTTGCCAGATGGCCTCGTCCACCACCAGCTCTACCGCTTTTTCCCTGTCGCGCACCATGGCGAGCAGGGTCACCGAGCCCGGGGTAAGGCCGAGCACCGCATCGAGCCGCTCGGGGGAGCCAAAGCTCAGCCGCTTGACGCCGAGCATGGCTGCCAGCGCCTTGAGATCGACCCGGCGATCCTCCGGACTCACCACCAGAAACAGCCGTTCGCTTTTCGGATCGCGCAAAAAGAGGTTCTTGGTCTTGGCGGCGGGCAGGTCGGGCAGCAGCTTGCTCGCCTCCTCACAGGTAAATACGGGGGGATGATCGACACGCTGGTAGGGGATCGCCAGCTGATCCAGCAGGGAATAAATTGCCACAAAGACTCCTTTCGTCGGCGAAGAGTGGTCAGAACGGGATGGGCGGGAATAACGGCCGGATCGAGCTTACCAGTTTGACTCCCGCCTCGCAGCCAGCGTGACGATTGCGAGCAGGCACTGTATGAACGTACAATAGTCCCATTCTCGGACAGCCCCTTTACGCTTCATGACTGCAACCCAGCCCACCGTACCCGCCACTCCGCCCCTCGACGGTTTTATCCTGACCCGTCACGGTCGGGACGTGCGCGGCCGCAACGGGCACGCCGCCACCACCGAAATCGTGATGTGGCTCTGGAGCGCGCAGGGGCCGGTGCGAGTGGTGGTGCCGGGGCAGGAGCCGGTGTTCTTTTTGCCACAGAACCATATGGCAGAAGCCGCCGAGCTGTTCAAGGGGGCCGGGGTGAGCGGGCGGTTTCGCCGCCTGCCGATGCATACCTTCGACGGTCGCCCCGTGGTGGGCTGCTATTTCGCCACCCTGAGCGCCTTTCACCGCGCCATCGAGCTGTTACTCATTCGCGGGCTGGAGCACTTCGAGGCGGATATCCGGCTGCCGGAGCGTTTTCTGATGGAGCGTTTCATCACAGCTGGCGTACGCTTCGATGGCCGGGCGGTGAAGAAGGGGGGCAAGCAGGGATACTGGGAGGTGAACGAGGCGCGCTGCGCGCCGCAGGCGGTGACGCCGACCCTCTCCTGGGTGTCGCTGGATGTGGAGTGCGCCATGGACGGGGCCCTCTTCTCGGTCGGTCTTTACAGCGAACAGGATGCGCGGGTCATCATGATCGGCACCCCGGAGGCGGATGCCGAGAGCTGGGGCACCCAGGTCCAGTGGGTGGCGGACGAGAGCGCCCTGCTGAGTGCGCTGGAGAGCTGGTTCAGCCTGCATGACCCCGATCTGGTGATTGGCTGGAACGTGGTCAATTTTGACTTTCGCCTGCTGCTCCGCCGTGCCGAGCTCAACAAGCGGCGACTGCGGCTCGGGCGGGGGCGCGAGCTCTGCTTCTGGCGCTCGTCACGGGGCGATCCCCAGACTGGCAACGTCATTATCCCCGGGCGCATGGTGCTGGATGGCATCGATACCCTCAAAAGCGCCACCTGGCAGTTTGCCAGCTACAGCCTGGATGCGGTGGCGAGCGAACTGCTCGGCCGTGGCAAGGATATCGAGGATGTGGCCAATCGGGGGGAGAAGATCACCGAGCTGTTCCACTCCGACAAGGAGGCGCTCGCCCGCTACAACCTGGAAGATTGCAAGCTGGTGTGGGAGATCTTCGACTACTGCCACCTTATCCCGTTTGCCATTGAGCGAGCCTCCCTCACTGGCCT
Source organism: Aeromonas sp. 6P (assembly GCF_051919525.1). NCBI lineage: Bacteria > Pseudomonadati > Pseudomonadota > Gammaproteobacteria > Aeromonadales > Aeromonadaceae > Aeromonas > Aeromonas sp. 6P. The sequence continues at coordinate 2,105,603 of NZ_JBQBEO010000002.1, forward strand.
TGAGCTGGACAGGGTAGGGGGCTCGGTGGCGGCCTTTACCAACCTCTATCTGCCGCGGCTCCATCGTGGCGGCTACGTGGCCCCCAATCTGCCGGCCGACGGTGGGTTGGCAAGCCCCGGCGGTTATGTGATGGACTCCAAACCCGGTCTCTATCGCCATGTGCTGGTGCTCGATTTCAAGAGCCTCTATCCCAGCATCATCCGCACCTTCTGCATCGACCCCATGGGACTTATCGAAGGGCTGCAGCATCCCGAGCACGCCATTCCCGGCTTTCGCGGCGCCATGTTCTCCCGCGAGCGGCACTTCTTGCCGGAACTCATCGCCACCCTGTGGGCGGCGAGGGACAGAGCCAAGGCCGCCAGCAACAAGGCACTCTCCCAGGCCATCAAGATCATCATGAACTCCTTCTACGGCGTGCTGGGGTCGGGGGGCTGCCGTTTCTATGATCCGCGCCTAGCCTCGTCCATTACCCTGCGTGGCCACAGCATCATGCAGCAGACCCGCGAGTGGATAGAAGATAAGGGGTTCGAGGTGATCTATGGTGACACCGACTCCACCTTTGTCCATCTGGGGCGCGAGACCAGCCCCGATGAGGCGGACGAGATTGGCCAGCGACTGGCTAAAATGATCAACGATAACTGGGCTGCACTGATCAGGCGCGAGTTCGACCTGCCGAGCTATCTGGAGATCCAGTACGAGACCCACTATCGCCGCTTTCTGATGCCCACCATCCGCGGGCTGGAGAAGGGCAGCAAGAAGCGCTATGCGGGGCTGGTTGGCAAAGCCAGTGAGGGGAGTGAACAGCTGGTATTCAAGGGGCTCGAATCGGTGCGCACCGACTGGACCATGCTGGCCAAGCAGTTTCAGACCCGCCTCTATGAACTGGTGTTTCACGATGAAGATCCCAGCGGCTATGTGCGCACCATGGTGGATGAGACTCGGGCCGGTCGTCACGACGATCTGCTCATCTACCGCAAACGGCTACGCCAGAAGCTCGAAGAGTATCAGAAGAATGTGCCGCCCCATGTGCGGGCAGCGCGGCTGGCCGATGAGGAGAACCTGCGCCGCGGTCTGCCCCAGCGCTATCAGCATCGGGGCGCCATCGCCTATCTGATGACCCTCAATGGCCCAGAGCCGCTGGAATACAGGCGCAGCGCCATCGATTACGAACACTACATAGACAAGCAGTTGCGGCCCATTGCCGATGCCATCCTGCCCTTTATCGGCGAGTCGTTCGACCGGATCTGCGGTCAGCAGCTGGATCTTTTCTGATTGGTGCAAGTTGGCACTTTACTTCCCATGAATACTGGATAAAAATACAGTTATAAATCATGGAGAAGTTTCCTATGCGTCTTGAAATCATCATCGACAGAAAACATCAGATCCCGACCTCGACCATGGAGGCGCTACGTCAGGAGCTGCTCAAGCAGCTTGGCGAAAAATTTCCCGACATCCATGTGCGGGTCGCGCCAGGCAGTGCCATGGCTCTGACCGTCAGCCGTGCCAGCAAGGAAGATAAAGAGCTGGCCGAAGCCATGGTGCAGGAGGTGTGGGAGAACGCCGAGAGCTGGATGCCGGAAGAGAATGTCGCCTCTTGATCCCGCACTGTCAGTGGATAACTCGGGCGTTGGATAAATGGGTAGCTGATAAACGGGCATGCCCGCGAATGATCCGCCGATCCTCGGACAACAAAAACGCAGCCAGGTGGCTGCGTTTTTTGTGGGTGGTGAGAGGTTCGCGGTGGCTTGTCTGGCTCTGGGTTGAGCCATGCCCGTTACAACCCCGCCCAGCTTTTCAGGCTCTGCTGCTGCACCCGGCGGTTGGCTTCGCGGATCTCCCCTTTGGCGCGCAGGTCGGCCAGCGCAATGGGCAGTGCGGTGCGGATCTCGTCACTGCTCATTCCGGCTTTGAGGGCCGGGTGATAGGCCATTTTGAGCAGCACATAGTCCAGCCCGGTCAAAAAGCTGTCGATGCTGTTGTCATTGAAGATGGAGGGAAACACCTTGTCCGAGTCGTTGGGCAGCCCCATCACCTGGGTGAACTCCTCCACCACGCAGTCGAGAAAGCGTCCCTTGGCCCGGCTGTAGTCTACCGGAATGATGATGGTGGCACGGCTGATCTCGTGTTTCGCATTGGTTGCGAAGTTGGCAAGGCAGAGCCCCTCCTTGAGCGCCATCTTGACCGATGGATCCCCCCCCATGGTGCGGTTGGCCCAGCTCTTCATCTTGCTGTAGTCGGTCATGATCAGGGTGAGGTTGGGCTTTGCGGACACCATGCTGATGGGGTGGCCGGTGATACGGGCCAGATGGGCTGCCTGTACCTTCACCACGTCGGCCTGCAGCGGCTTGTCACCCGACTCGTTGATAAGTTGCAGCCGGATCGGCTGCTGCCAGCGGGCAAAACGGGTCTGCCTGGCTTCGCCATACTCCCGCTCCATGGCGATGGCCATAAAGCTCTCGACCAGATAGCTGTTGCTCTGCCAGCGCTCATCGGCCCGGGCGCTGTGGCCCGCGAGCAAAAGCAGCAGCGCCAGCAGCCCGTGTGACGAGCAGCGGGGACGGGCAGCGCAGCCCAAGTTGGCCATTACCAAAGTGGCAATAAAGCGGGTGGCACCAAAGGGGGTTGCGGCAAATGACATGTTTCCTCCCTGAAACGGTTGTCAGCCTAGCGGTTGGCCTTGTCGATATCGCGCCAGGTGAGCCAGAGCCTGAGATCAAACTCCAGTTGATGATAGTCGGGCTCCATGTGCTGGCAGAGCTGGTAGAAGCTCTTGTTGTGATCCTTCTCTTTGATATGGGCCAGCTCGTGCACCACGATCATTTTCAGGAACGGGGGCGGTGCCTCCTTGAACAGGGCGGCGATGCGGATCTCGTTCTTGGCCTTGAGCTTGCTGCCCTGTACCCGGCTGACGTAGGTGTGCAGGCCGAGGGCATCCTTGATCACGTTGATCTTGCCATCGAACACCACCTTTGACAGGGGCGCCGAGCTCTTGAGGTAGCGGTTCTTCAGCTCCATGGTGTAGGCGAGCAGCGCCTTGTCGCTCTGGATCTGGTGGCTTTCCGGATAGCGTTTGGCCAGCATCTCCCCCAGCTTGCCTGCCGCAATCAGCTGCTGTACCTGTGCCTTGAGAGGGTCGGGATAGCCGCCCAGATAAGTCAGTTCCGCCATGGTGTCACTCGTTACATCAAAAAGAGCGTCATTGTAGTTATCTCGGGCGGGCTTGCCTACTGCGGGCCGCTGCTGCAAGGGGTTCTGGCGCAAGAAAAAGGGCGGCCATTGCAACAATGGCCGCCCTGCGGGGCGTATTGACGATCAGCGTCGGCGATAGAGACCCGGATCCACCTCTTCGTAGTGGCTGGTCAGGTATTGATAGAAGGCGAGATGGGAAGGGGTGCTCGGTTTTTTCAGCTCCTCGCTCACCCGATCCGGCTTGGCGATGATGAACTTCGGATTCTGGCGCTGGATATCGGCCAGCACTCGCTCGCGCACGTCATAGGGCGGATTGACGTTGGCAAAGAAGAGGTAGGCGGACGCCGGCTGGCGATCGGTCCAGAGATAATATTGCGGCTGGATGCCATCGACCCAGATCTTGTCGCTCGGGACTGTCTCGGCTTTGATGCGATCGACCCGTACCTGCGCGGCCGGATTGAAAGGGCGACCCTTGAGGGTGCCTTCCCAGGCGTTGTTGATCATCAGCAGCAGCATGGCCAGCGTTGCCAGCCAGGGGGTGGCACTGCGCACATCCCAGGCGCGCCAGAGGGGGATGAGGATCAGCACCGGCAGCGCCCACAGCAGGCTGGTACCGAGCACCTCGTTGACCCGCTCGAGGGACCACTCCTTGGTGCTCCAGCCAAAGGCGAGCTGCTGGGCCAGCAGCCAGCTGGCGGTGAGCACCACCAGCGAGATGCAAAGCAGCCCGATGGCATCTGCCTGCTGTTCGCTGCGATCCAGCAATACCGCCAGCGGCAGCACCGCCAGTTGCAGATAGAGCACGTCGTAGTGATCGAACACATGGCCGGAGACCGAGTTGGCGATCAGGGTGAACAGTACCCCAAACAGGGTTGCCAGCAGGGCGGGCAGATACCACTCCTGACGGCGGCTCAGCATCAGAATGATGAAGGCGGGCAGCAGCATCACAAGGCCTGTGCGCAGCAGGCCGACGGCGCCCACCATGGGAGAGAAGCCGTTGCCGTAGCTCCCCTCGAAGAAGATGTCGAAGGCGTAGTATTTGAAGGCCGCCAGCAGATCATGCTGCTGGAAGTAGGCGTAAAGCGGGCCGCCAATCAGCGCCAGCCCCAGCAGGCTGGAGATGAGCAGCAAGATGGCATCACGCCACTTTTCGTGCAGGCACCAGTGGCAGAACAGCACCAGATACCAGGCCCCCCAGAAGGCGCCGTTGTTGGTGCGCATCCAGGCGACGATGGCGAAGGTGAGTGCCGCCACCAGTGCCGGCCACCAGCGAAATCCCTTGTCCAGCAGCAGGGTAATGAATGCACACTGGGCGATGAGGGCGAGGTGGAAGGTCCAGTCCTCGGTCATGTTGCCGTAGTAGTAACGGGTGCCGTAGAGAGCCAGCACCGCCAGCATGGCGCCAAGGCGCGCCTTGAACGAGAGTCCGAGCTGGGCAAAGGCCTGCCAGCTGGCCAGCAATCCGAGCCAGCAGAGCACCCACTCCAGTGTCCAGATCCCGACAAATCCCCCCATTCGATAACCCAGCGCGTCGAGAGCGAAGATCATCGGCCCCTTGATGTCGATCATGTCGCGATAGAGCACGCCCCCTTCGCTCCACATCTTGCCCATCACCGCGAACAGCGAGGCATCAAAGCCCGGCGCCATGGCGTGGAAGAGCGGGTTGCGCAGACAGAAGAGCAGCGCCAGCAGGGCGGTCAGCAGCACGATGGCTGGCTTGATACCCGGGTTGACGCGAGGGGGAGTGAAACGGATGGAGTGATTCATGAAGTCGCCTGTTCCTGCAGCTGGTCTTGAAAGCGGGCCTATCTTGCCGAGCTAGTGAGTGCGATGCAATGGGGCGGGCCCGTGTGGGGCAAATATTCTCGAAAAAGCCCGGTTCTTGCAGGGAACCGGGCGCTGGCTGCGGCAATATTGGCCGTCAGGGGGATGTGGCAAAGCCATTCCCCCTCTGCATCAATGGATGTACTCAAGCAGGGGCGGCTGCGCTTCCAGTGTCGGCAGGTGACGGGCCCAGCGGATAAAGGCGTCGGCCAGGGTGATGCCGAGCTCCTGATTGTGCTGGGTCAGGGTCCGCGCCAGTGCGGTGTAGCCCTCCTTGCCGGAGGCGGTATAGGCGCTCGACACTCCGCGATAGACCTGTTCGGCATTGACCGCTTGCCACTGGCCGGGGGCGGCTTCCCACTCCAGTCGGGTGATGCGCTGACCCTTGGGCCGATCGGCCTGATAGGTGAATCGCACCCCTGCGGTGTAGGGGAAGCTGCCATTGCCATTGCCGACCACGCCGTTGTTGGTGGCGTTGTCGATGGCATTCTCCAGCGCTTCCGCCAACTCGTGACCGTGCACCCGATAGAGGGTGAGAGGAATGGCAAACGGCAGCAGGCGACCGGCGATATCTGCTTCGCTCAGGGGGCCCGGCTCCAGCGAGCAGCGCACGCCGCCAGCATTGTGCAGGGCAAAGTCCACCTCGCCTACCTGTTCACGGGCAGCGGTTAGCATGGCGCGGGCCACCAGCGGGGCGAGCTGGCTGCCGTGGGGCAGGGTGGCATCCGGTAGCCGCTGATGGGGCAGTGGCGCCGCCAGTCGGGTGACGATGCGCTGGCTCATGGTTTCAATCTCCGGCCGGTAGCGTTTGGCCAGATGTTGTTCCAGTTGTGGGTCCGGCTCGCAGAAGGTGAGCCCGACAGGTGGCGTGGAGGCAAATGGCCAGGGCTGCCAGGGGAGCCACTCCAGCTGACCCTGACTTTGCACGACGCGGCCCGCCTCATCGAAGGTGAGCTCGCAGACACCGAGGCAGAGGGCGCTGTGGCCAGCGTGCAAAATGGCTACCCCGTTGTTCATCAGGGGGTAGGTACCTTCGCTTGGCAGACCCAGCGGCGCGAGATCCCCCAGCAGGCTGTGGGTGTGGCCGCCGATGATGAGGCTGAGCTCGGGGAAGCGCTCGGCCAGCAGCTTGTCCTGATCCAGCCCGAGGTGGCTCAGCAGCACGATATGGTGGATCCCTTCGCTCTTTATCTCCCGCAGCACCTTGGTGAGGGTGTCGGCCACCGCGTGAAAACGGGTGTGGGGATCCGGGTTGGCGATGGCGGCCATCTGGGCGAGAGTGATGCCAAGCAGCGCAAAGGGAACCCCGTCGATCACCTGACGATGCCAGGGCTGATGGGCGTCGTAGAGGTGGGGAATATCCCACAGCCCAAGCGGCGTGTCGGCAGGCTCCTGACTGTTGTCCAGATTGGCGGCCAGCACCGGAAAATCGAGCTGGCGCAAGAACTCCACCAGCGGGCCGTTACCCAGATCGAACTCGTGGTTGCCGAGCACCATGGCATCGGGGGCCAGCATGGCGAGCAGGTCGGCGTTGGCGCGCCCTTTGAAGCGGTTGAAATAGAGCGAGCCCTGAAAGGAGTCGCCACCGTGCAGAAACAGAAAACGCTGGCCGGCTGCTGCGGCTTTGGCACGCAGTTGGGTCAGTCGGGTCAGGATCCGGGCATAACCGCCGCACTGGGTGCGCCACTGGCCTTCACCGACAGGGGAGAAGCTCATGGGCGCGCCATCGAAGTGGGAGTGGCAATCACTGAAATGGGCAAGTTGAACCGTAATACTCATCTCGGTCCTCCTTAGGGGGAAAATGAGCACCGAGTCTACTGCAAAGGGGGGGGAGGATACCAGCCCGGCAGGGTGCCGGGCTGGTCAATGATCAGGCGGGTACCATGATCTGGGTGGCGATGATCACCACCAGCAGGCCGACGGCGACCGGCATACTGGTGCGCTTGACCACCTCGAACGGCGAGAGTTTGCCCATCCCGGCACAGGCGACCACCACCCCGGATACCGGAGAAATGGTGCGACCCAGGTTGGAGGCTTGCAGCATGGGAATCACCAGATAGGCCGGGTTAATGCCAAGGCTGCTTGCCAGATTGGGGATCAGCTCTACGAAGGCGTAGAAGGGGGCATTGCCCGAGCCGGTGGTGAAGGCGGCCAGGGTGGTTATCACCACCAGTGACAGCATCATGATCAGGCCGCCGGAGCCGAGATCCTGCGCGTGAGCCAGCAGTGTGTCGATAAAGCCGATGGTCATCAGACCCTGGGCGAAGACACCGGCACCGACCAGCAGCATGACCACACCGGCAAAGGCGTCAGCCATGTTGCGCCAGCATACCTGCAGACCGTCCAGCAGCTCCTTGCCATTGCGGATCCGCACGAGCTCCAGCAGGCTGGCCAACACCATGCACATGACGATGATGGTGACGATATCCAGCTGCGGACCCCATTTGCCGTCAAATACCAGCACCCCGATGATGGGGGTAAAGGGCAGGATGGCGTAGAAGGCCGGCGCAGTCGTCACCAGATCACCCGGTGCGACCGGTTCGTTGTGCTCACCGGATTTTTGATCAAGGTAGCGCTGCCAGAAGAAGTGGGTCACCGCCATACAGGCGATCGCCACCAGCGAGATGGGCAAGGTCAGCTTGAAGGCAAAATCCAGCAGCGGCATGTTGGCGGCCTGAGCGGCCATCACCACGTCCCCTGAGGTCGGTGCCAGAATGATGGCGGCTGGCGAGGCGCACACGGCCGCAGCCGCGCCACGGGAGATCCCCATGTTGACCATTAGCGGGAACAGGGTGGCCATCAACAGCACGCCGAGGCCGGTGGCGGAGCTCACCGCCAGCGACATGGCGCAGGCCACCAGATAGGCCGCCACCAGCAGGATATAGGGGGACTTGATGATGCCGAGCGGTTTGCTGGCCAGCTTGACCAGAATGGTGTTGGCGCCGATATGGCTCATGTAGCCGGCGAAGCCGCACAGCACCATGATCAGCATCCCCAGTCCACCGCCACGGTCATTGAGCAGGAAGCGGACGTATTCGAAGATATCGGTTGCGATATAACCGGTGCTGACCACCTTGCTCGGCAGTACCGGCTTGCCCATCATGGCGGTGATGACCAGCAGCAGCAAGCCGCCGCTCAGCAGCACCCCGGTCGCGGAGTATCCTTTGAAAATGGCACGGCCCACCACCAGGGTGACCAGGGTGCCAACGATGAGTTCCAGCATATGTTGCCTTCTGATTGGATGAGAGTGGAGGGAGTCTATTCCGATAGGGGTAGAGTGGCGACTGGAAACAGGATGTTGTGTGAGCTAAATCAACGTTTAACCCCATGAACAGAATTAAAGAAAGGTAAAGGTACTTTACCCAGCGGGTTTGGCTACCTACCCTTGCCAGCCTTGGTTGTCTTTTGAGGCTCTTATATGGCGATTGGTGATTTTTCAGGCATTAAACGCTCTCTTTTCCTGCTTGCGATGCTATTTTCACCTACTTGCGTGTTTGCGGTAACCAATGACGGTTTTCATCAAACCGGTCCTCATCAGGCGGTCGCCATGCGGCGTCTCATGGCTCCTCACTCTTACGGCGTTCTGGTGGTTGCCGAGGGGAACAGACCCCGTTTTGCCGCGCTGGCATCCAAAACCACGGAAGCAAACTGCCTGGCCCGTCATGCCATCCGGGTAGATGGGGTCGCGCTGCTGGTCACTCCGAGATTCTATGCCAGAGAGGGAAAACGGGGACTTTGCGAGCTGTGGCTCAATGAGGGGGCAGATCAGGACTTTTTTGCCAACCGCCTTAAAAATGATCATTTTATTCAGATAGATGGTCATGACATCAATGTGAAAAACTATCACCTCGACTGGCAGCGAATCAGCCGTCATGCTCAATAAAAATACAGTTTTGGCCTTGTGCCATACTCTGCTCACGCAACCTGTGAGCGTGCTCTGATTTCTGGGCGCATCATTGTATTGCGCCGCCTCGTCGTCACACATAGGCTATACCCGTCATCTGTGTGGCGGTGGGGTTCACCAAGGTTGGTACTCCGCCCGTGCAATCAAGGAAGGTAGTCTGGCATGGTCAGCAAGGTTTATGGAGTAGTGGGGGTCGGGTTGTTGCTGTTGCCCCTGATGAGTCAGGCTCAGCCGAGCCGGCCGCAAGTGGTGCCAGAGTCCCGCATCAATGTCCGTTTTTATGAGGTCAATGCAACCAGTCCGGAGCAGCTTGCCCGGGCGATTGCCCAGAGTGCTCCCAAGGTGAATGGCAAGCCCGTACTCGGCAAGGCGAGTTATCAGGTGGACTGGCAGCTGGATACCGAGCAGTTGCCGGGGCGCTGCCAGCTCAACCGGGTGACGGTGACCACCAACGCCACTGTGTTGCTGCCCCGCTGGCGTCAGAGCGCGAACAGTAACGATCCTGCCCGCCAGCGCTGGGGGCGTCTGCTCTCCAGCATGTTTGACTACGAATCCCGCTTCAAGGAGATGGTGCTGCAGGGGGCCAATCAGGTGGGGGGCGCCATTGCGGGATTACCCGGTCATGCAGATTGTCAGGCGCTGCGCTATGCCGCGTGGGCAGCAGGCAGTGGCGAGCTGAACAAGATTAAGGGACGGCTCGACGGATTCCAGCGTCAGACAGGTTACGGCGAACAGCTTGGGGTGCACTGGCCCAAGTGAGCGCTATCTCAAGACGCAATATCCAGCATCGCACGATTTGATAAACAGAATGGCCGCCCGATGGGCGGCCATTCTGTTTGTTTGCAGAGTCCGGTTCAGACCAGCGCTTTGCCTTTGAGCAGCTTGCGTACCCAGTAACGGGCTGGGTGGAGCGCCTCCAGCAGATCGGCGGCCAGCGGCAGGGGATCGCCGCAGATCTCGCTGGCGAGCAGCTCACCACAGAGCGGCGCCGAGCAGAGGCCCCGCGAACCGAGCGCCCCCAGCACATAGAGGCCGGGGTGAAGGGGGAGCGGCTGGGCGTTGTGCTGATCATGCTGCAGCTGCGCATAGTGATCCGCCAGACCTTGCAATCTGGCCACTGGCCCCACCACCGGCAGGTGATCCCGACTGGCGCAACGCACCCCTACGCGCGCCTTGTTGCCACTCACATCCACCTCGGCGGGCCAGGTTTGCTCTGGCAGGCAGGCTTGCAACCGCACCTGATTCTGGATTTGCTCCTCGGCACGAAACTCAAGGCTGCTCTGGTTGCGGCCATAACTGGCGCCGATGCAGTGTTGATCGTTGTGCATTGGCGTGAGGTAGCCATCGTAGCAGAGCACGGTCTTGAGCTGACGCAAGCTGGCCGTGGTCGGCACATGGCTCACCTGACCGCGCACCGGATAGAGCGGCAGCTCGGCAAAGGGGAGCAGTGATGGCAGCTTGTGTCCGGCGGCGACCACCAGATTGGGGGCCTGCCAGTGGCGGCCATCCTGGTTCTCTATGTGCCAAGCATCTGTCTGCTCGGCAATGGCAACCACCTCGGTGTTGAACACCACCTCAAGCAGGCCGCTGGCTTGCGCCTCTTTCAGGGCGGCTCGGGTGAGATCGGCCGGACAGAGCCAGCCTCCCAGCGGATAGCTGACGCCGCTGTGGCCGCAGGGCAGGCCAACCACCTGCTCTACCTCTGCTGTAGAGAGGGGATGCATCAGTTCGGACGGGAAGGGGCCCTGACTTATCTTGGCCAGCTTGGCTGCCGATTTGTCGTCATAACCGAGCTGGGTTACCCCGCACAGTGCAAAAGCGATGGGATGACGCTCGGCCAACGCCAGCAGCCGTTGGTGGGCATAGCCAAAAGCGAGCGAATAGAAGCGTGACAGTGCATCGTGCTCGCCGTTAAGCAGCGGATAAAGCGCCCCCTGGCGATTGCCTGAGGCGCCGGTAGCCGGTTCGCCATCTGCGCACAGCAACGTCACCTTGCGACCCCGCTCCACCAGAGAGAGCGCCGTCATGGCCGAGGCGATGCCGCCGCCGATGATCACTACCTCGCCAGTGCGTCCGGCAGGACGGGCATACCAGGGGGCGATGGTCTGCTGCGGCTGCTTGTCGGTGCGATCCCCCACCAGCATCTCCCGCTTGCTACCGTGGCCCTTCACCTTCTTCATGGCAAAACCGGCGGCAATCAGGCCGCGACGGACAAAACCGGCACAGGTAAAGGTGGCAATGGAGCAATCGGGACGGGCGAGGCGAGCGAGACCATCAAACAGCTCCTGTGTCCACATCTCCGGGTTCTTGGCCGGGGAGAAACCATCCAGATACCAGGCATCCACCAGACCTTCTGCCCGATGAGGCACCTGCGGCAGCATATCCTTGATGTCGCCAAACCAGAGATCGAGGCGAATGCGGCCACCCGCAAAATGCAGGCGGTGGCAACCGGAGACCGGCAGCGGCCATTGGGCGACAAGATCCTGACTCAAGTGGCCAATTTCAGGCCAGGCGGCCAGCGCCTTGCGCAGATCGTCTTGGGTCAGGGGGTATTTCTCGAAACTGATGAAGTGCAGACGGGAGCCGTTGCCGGATTGGGGCGCCTGTTCCAGGAAGGCTTGCATTGTCGCCAGAAAGTTAAGACCTGTGCCGAAACCTGTTTCACCTATCACGAAACTGTCACTATCGTGGTGCGAAAATCGCGCAGGTAGCCGGTTTTGCTGCAAAAAGACGTAGCGGGTTTCACTTAGACCGTTATCATTGGAAAAGTACACATCCCCGAAGTCACTGGAGACAGGAGTTCCCGCTTCATTCCAGTCCAATCGGGCATGATGTAAGGATGTTTGACTCACGTTTTCCTCGGCTCGCGTCACAAAATCGCGGGCATTCTACGTGAAAGCAGACCAGTTTGGCAGCCGAAAGCGGGTAGACTTGGCGCCAGTTTTTCCAGACGAGATGAATTAATGAGAAGAGCAGTGATCACCGGTATCGGCGTCATCTCCAGTATCGGCAACAACAAGGAAGAAGTGCTGGCCTCCCTGAAAGCAGGTAAATCCGGCATCACCTATTCCGAGCAGTTCGAGCAGCACAACCTGCGCAGCCGTGTCTGGGGTAACATCAAACTCGATCCGTCTGAACTGATCGACCGTAAAGTCATGCGTTTCATGGGTGACGCTGCGGCCTACGCCTACCTCTCCATGCAGCAGGCCATTGCAGATGCCGGTCTGGCGGAAGATCAGGTCTCCAACGAGCGTACCGGCCTGGTGGTCGGTTCAGGTGGTGCCTCCGGCAAGAACACCTCGGAATCTGTGGACATCGCCCGCGAGAAAGGGGTCAAGCGTGTGGGCCCTTACATGGTGCCGCGCACCATGTCTTCCACCACCTCTGCTTGCCTCGCGACCCCGTTCCAGATCAAGGGTGTCAACTACTCCATCAGCTCAGCTTGCGCCACCTCTGCTCATTGCATCGGTCACGCGCTTGAGCTGATCCAGCTTGGCAAACAGGATGTGGTCTTCGCCGGTGGCGGTGAAGAGCTGGACTGGTCCTCTACCATCCAGTTTGACGCCATGGGCGCGCTCTCCACCAAGTACAACGACACGCCGGAAAAAGCGTCCCGTACCTATGATGCGAACCGCGACGGTTTCGTTATCTCCGGTGGCGGTGGAATTCTGGTGATCGAAGAGCTGGAACATGCGCTGGCCCGTGGTGCTCACATCTATGCCGAGCTGACCGGTTACGGTGCTACCTCCGACGGCTACGACATGGTCGCGCCGAGCGGTGAAGGCGCGGTGCGTTGCATGAAGATGGCAATGCAGGGTGTGGGCAAGGTTGATTACATCAACACCCACGGCACTTCCACTCCGGTGGGTGATACCAAAGAGCTGGAAGCTATCCAGACTCTGTTTGGCGCCAACGGTCCCAAGATCTCTGCTACCAAGGCGATGACCGGCCATGCGCTGGGCGCTGCGGGCGTGCACGAGGCTGTCTACTCCCTGCTGATGATGGAACACGGCTTTATCGCCCCTAGCATCAACATCGAGACCCTGGACGAGAAGGCTGAAGGGCTGCCCATCGTGCGCGAGTACGAAGCGGCCGAGCTCAACACCGTCATGTCCAACAGTTTCGGCTTTGGCGGTACCAACGCCTCTCTGGTGTTCAGCAAGTTCAAAGCTTGATCATCCGGTTGATATGAAAAAAGCGCCTCAGGGCGCTTTTTTTGTCTTCGGTGTCCCGTCCTGAATATGGTTTACACCTTTCCCCCCAATAAATGGAGAACCCGATGGGACAAGGTGTGAAACGGACACAGCGCGATTACTCGCTGACTTTTAAACTGGCACTGGTCGAGCAGATTGAAAAAGGCGAGCTCACCTACAAACAGGCTCAGGTGCGTTATGGCATTCAGGGCCGCTCCACCGTTCTGGTATGGTTGCGTAAACATGGTCGGCAAGATTGGAGCCAGGGGGCTTCTGTGCGTGCCGGCAGGAGCATCACCATGCCTGACCCCGAAAACCAGACGCCCGAACAGCGCATCAAGGAACTCGAGCAGCAGCTGGCGCTGATGAGTCAGAAGGCCCAGTTCTTTGAGGCCGTCGTCGATGTGCTGAAGAATGACTACGGCGTCTCCATCGTAAAAAAGCGACCCGGCAAGTCCTCTCGCAGCGGCAAGTCGAGAGGCTGACCATTGTCAGGGCTTGCCTGTTTCTGGGGATAAGCCGGCAGGCTTACTACAAGCGCAATCGGGTCGCCGACGAGCGCCATGCACAAGGGCTGCAGGTGGTGCGCTTCGTGCGTCAGGTTCGACTGCGACAACCTCGGGTGGGCACTCGCAAGCTGCATTATCTGCTGCAGGGTCAGGATGATGGCGGGCTCAAAGTCGGGCGTGACAGGCTGTTTCGGATATTGGCCGAGCACCGCCTGCTGGTGCTGCCCAGGCGGGCGTATCACAAGACCACCCACAGTTTTCACCGTTTCTACCGTCATCCCAACTTGCTCAAGGCGGGGCCAGAGCAGGTCACACCGGTGGCCCCGGAGCAGGTCTGGGTCGCAGATATCACCTATCTTCCCGCCAGGAGCGGGCCGCTGTACCTGAGCCTGGTGACGGATGCGTACTCACGCAAGATAGTAGGCCACCACGTACACGAAGGAATGCACGCGGAGTCGGTGGCGATGGCGTTCAAGAAAGCACTGAAGCAACGGCGTGGCGGCGGTGAACTCATCCACCACTCGGACCGCGGCGTGCAGTATTGCTCTGGGCTGTATCAGTCACTACATGAACGGTACGAGGTGAAGTGCTCGATGACGGATGGGTATGACTGTTACCAGAATGCGTTGGCGGAGCGGGTGAACGGGATTTTGAAAGGAGAGTTATTGTTGCAAAGCCCGCAGGATTTAACGCAAGCGCGGGAGATGGTGCGTGAAGCGGTGGATATTTACAACGTGGAGCGGCCGCATCATGCGTTGAAATACAGAACCCCCGATGCTGTACATAGGGGGTTTTGAGTAGAGAAATGCTAGTTGAAAATGTGTAAACCTATTTCAGGACTAGACACGGGATCTGCCATCACTCATTGCAGAGCAGAGCAGAGCAGAGCAGAGCAGAGCAGAGCATCGACCATTGTGGAATAGGGGGAGTGGGTTGGTGGCAGATTTCAGCGCAGATGGGGGGCGCCACACCAATGAGCCTGCTCCGCACTTGGGAGAAAGGCAGATAGCAAGAAGGGAGCCTGAGGCTCCCTTCTTTGTTAGCGGTAATGTGATGGCTGCTGGCTAGAACCAGAAGCCGATGATAAAGGAGCCCGCAAGGGTCAGCATCACGTTGGCCACCGCATAGGTACCGGCATAGCCGAGCGCCGGAATGGAGCTGTTGGCTGCCTCGTTGACCACATCCATCGCCGGGGCACAGGTACGGGCACCTGTGATGGCACCGAGCAGCAGCGCCGGGTTCATCTTGAGCACCCAGACCCCGAACAGATAGCCTACCAGCACCGGCAAGGTGGTCACCAGCATGCCGGAGAAGAGCACTACCGTACCCACCTCGCTGAGGTGGTCGAGGATGCCGCCACCGGCTTTCAGGCCCGTGCTCACCATAAAGACCGCCAGACCGAGATCCTTGGCCAATCTGAGCGCGCCGGGCGGCACATAGCCGACCGTCGGGTGGTTGGCCCGCAGGTAACCCATCAGAATGCCTGCCAGCAGCAGGCCGACGGCGTTGCCGAGACCGAATTCGATCTGACCGAACACCAGCGAAACAGAGCCGATCAGCAGGCCGAGTACGAAGAAGGTGGTGAAGGCCACCAGATCTGTGGTCTGGCTGTGGATGCTGATAAAGCCGATCTTGTTGGCCAGCAGTTTGACCCGCTGCTTCTCGCCGCTGATCTGCAACACGTCGCCCTTTTGCAGCATGATGTTGCGATCGAAGGGCATCTCGATCTGGGAGCGCACTACCCGGTTGAGGAAGCACCCTTTCTCGGTGAGGTTGAGCTCCACCAGATGGCGGCCTACCACGGAGTCATTCTTTACCACTATCTCTTCGGTGACGATCTGCAGGTCGAGCAGGTTGCGGTCGAACACCTCTTTACCGTTGCGATAGTTGACGTCCAGCTTCTCGTGGCTCTCGGGATAGCCCACCAGAGCGATCTCATCCCCTTCCTGAATGACGGCATCGCCATCGGGACTGGCCAGAATGCCGTTGCGGCGGATCCGCTCTACATAGCAGCCGGTATGGGGATAGATGCCGGTCTCACGCAGGGTACGGCCACCGATCCAGGCTGCCAGTTCGGGACCAACCCGATAGGCGCGGATGATGGGCAGATAGGTCTTGCGACTCTCGCTGTCGGAGAGCCCCCGCTCACGGGCGATTTTTTGCGCTTCGGTATTGAGGTCGAGGCGTGCCAGCGATGGGAGATAGCGCACCACCAGCATCAGGCCCACCAGACCCACCAGATAGGTCAGGGCGTAGCCGATGCCCATATTGTCGAGCACAGCCTGCATATCGGTCTGATGGGGCAGGTTGAGCAGACCACTGCGCAAGGCATCCTGAGCACCCACCAGTGCCGGGGTCGAGGTGAGGGAACCCGCCAGGATCCCCGCCGCCATGCCCGGTCCCAGATTGAAGAACTTGGCCAGCCCCACCGTCAGCAACAGGGCGGTCAGCAAGATCACCAGGGTCAGGGTGATGTAGTGGATGCCGTCGCGCAGGAAGACGCTGAAGAAGTGAGGGCCCGCCTCGATCCCTACACAGAAGATGAACAGCATAAAGCCGACGTTTTCAGTGGTGGCCGCAAATTCGAAGCCCATCTGGCCGAACAGCAGGGCGGTAAACAGCACACCTATGGTGTTGCCAATCTGAAAGTTGCCAATTCGCACCTTGCCAAGCAGCAGGCCGAAGGCCAATACCACGAACAGCAGCAGGGAGTCGCTTTGATGTAGCAGTGTCACGAAATCTATGGTCATGCCCGGAAAAACCGAGGAAAAAAGTGGGGTCGATATTGTGCCGGATCTATCCCCAATAAAGAAGCGCAAGGGAGCGATTAATCGGACGTTATCGGACGCTATTTGTGGAACCGGCGGCGTGATAGGGAGACAAGCGGATGAAATCTGGCAATTTTTGCTGTAACAGCCGTTGTCAATTAGTGAAATCTGCTGCCCGCGACCGAAGAGCTCTGGCGCAGGCCGATATTTTAGATTCTGCTGTTCAGCCGCTTGGCGGGGATCTGTTTCAGCAGATTCAACCGATGGCCGTCATGGTTGGCTGAGGGGCAAATCAGCTTGATATTTGCCCGTTCGCCCACAGGGAAAAGGGTTGGCAAAAAGATACCTCTGAAAAGTGCCAATAGAGCCTGTCACCTCACTGTTCCTGAGGGGGCAAAAAAACAGCATAAAATCAGGTTGGCCAGCAAAATGACTCTTCGCCGGGGGCCATCAAGGGCAATCCCGCGTCCTGACAGGGCTTGCTGCACTTACCCACAGAATCTGTGGATAACCCTGTTTATGAAACTTGTTCATCGCCCTGAAAGCCGCGCCAGCACTGGGATGCAAGGGCTGTTCAAAAAATACCGGAAGAAAAATGTTTGTATAAAAATCAAATAGTTAGATGCGACAGGAGAAAACTCTGTCGAGCCGGGACGGGTAACAAAAGGGAGCGTCAGCAGCAAGAAGGATCTTGTGCATTAAAATTGGCAGGAGAGGGCACTAAAGTGGATAACTTGCACCGAGATGGTGAGGAATTGGCTCCCCCGACTGGACTTGAACCAGTGACATACGGATTAACAGTCCGCCGTTCTACCGACTGAACTACGGGGGAACATCAGGCAAGGAGGAGCATCATACAGAAGGTGTCCGAGGTGGTCAAGCCATTCGCGGGATGATGGCACGGGTGTACCGCTGCCAAACCCTCGGTTACACTGCTCTCCTGCTGTTTTGTGTCGGGAGTGTTCATGAGCAAATTGTTCAAGTTAGCCAGCCAGTTTCAACCCGCCGGGGATCAGCCCACGGCGATTGCCCAACTGCTGGATGGCATCGAGTCGGGGCTGGCCCACCAGACCCTGCTCGGGGTGACCGGTTCGGGCAAGACCTTCACCATGGCCAATGTCATCGCCACCCTGAACCGCCCGACCATGATCCTGGCTCCCAACAAGACCCTGGCCGCCCAGCTCTATGGTGAGATGAAAGAGTTCTTCCCCGACAACGCGGTGGAGTATTTCGTCTCCTACTACGACTATTACCAGCCCGAAGCCTATGTGCCGACCACCGACACCTTTATAGAGAAGGATGCCTCCATCAACGATCACATCGAGCAGATGCGATTGTCCGCCACCAAGGCGCTGCTGGAGCGGCGCGACGTGGTGATCGTTGCTTCGGTGTCGGCCATCTATGGTCTGGGGGATCCCCAAGCTTATCTGAGCATGATGCTGCATCTCAAAGTGGGGGATGTGATTAACCAGCGGGATATCCTGCGTCGCCTCGCCGAGCTGCAGTACACCCGCAACGACATGGCGTTTCAACGCGGTACCTTCCGGGTGCGCGGCGAAGTCATCGATATTTACCCTGCCGAATCGGACAAGCTGGCACTGCGGGTGGAGCTATTTGATGAAGAGGTGGAGCGGCTCTCCCTGTTCGACCCGCTGACCGGCGCTATCGAGCAGACGGTAGTGCGCTACACCATCTACCCCAAGACCCACTACGCCACCCCGCGCGAGACCATTCTGGGGGCTATCGAGCATATCAAGGAGGAGCTGCGCAGTCGCCGCGAGCAGCTGTTGTCCCTCAACAAGCTGGTTGAAGAGCAGCGCATCAGCCAGCGTACCCAGTTCGACATGGAGATGATGCAGGAGCTGGGTTACTGCTCCGGTATCGAGAACTATAGCCGCTACCTCTCCGGCCGTGCGCCGGGGGAGCCGCCGCCCACCCTGTTTGACTACCTGCCGGGGGACGGTCTGCTCATCATCGACGAGTCCCACGTCACGGTGCCGCAGATCGGCGCCATGTTCAAAGGGGACCGCTCCCGCAAGGAGACCCTGGTGGAGTACGGCTTCCGGCTCCCCTCGGCGCTGGACAACCGGCCGCTCAAGTTCGACGAATTTGAAGCGCTGATGCCGCAGACGGTGTTTGTCTCGGCGACCCCGGGCCCCTACGAGCTGGAGAAGTCCGGCGGCGATGTGGTGCAGCAGGTGGTGCGCCCAACCGGCCTGCTCGATCCGGAGATCGATGTGCGTCCGGTGACCACTCAGGTGGACGATCTGCTCTCCGAGATCCGAAAGCGGGTCGCCGTCGAGGAGCGGGTGCTGGTCACGACCCTGACCAAGCGGATGGCGGAAGACTTGACCGAGTATCTGGCGGAGCACGACGTCAAGGTGCGCTACCTCCACTCCGATATTGATACGGTCGAACGGGTGGAGATCATCCGCGATCTGCGCCTTGGCAAGTTCGATGTGCTGGTGGGTATCAACCTGCTGCGGGAAGGTCTCGACATGCCGGAAGTGTCGCTGGTGGCAATTCTCGATGCAGATAAAGAGGGCTTCCTGCGCTCCACTCGCTCGCTGATCCAGACCATCGGCCGGGCGGCGCGTAACCTCAACGGCAAGGTCATTCTCTACGGCGATACCATCACCAACTCGATGAAGGTCGCCATTGAGGAGACCGAGCGGCGCCGCGCCTTGCAGCATGCCCATAACCTCAAGCATGGGATCACCCCCAAAGGGCTCAACAAGTCCATTGGCGATGTGATGGACATGGGAGGCAGCCGCACGGCAGGCAAACCTGGCAAGGGGATGCGCAAGGCGGCCGAGCCGCAAGGGGAATACCATGTCCGCTCTGCCAGCGAGATTGCCAAAGAGATCAAGCGGATGGAGGAGCAGATGTTCCAACATGCCCGGGATCTGGAGTTCGAACAGGCGGCGGCACTACGGGATCAGATCCAGCAGTTGCGCAGCGAGTTGATCGAATCATGAGCCGCAAACGCTGGCTGATTTGGCAACGACTGCGTCGTCTCTATCAGGGTTTTCGCCATCCCGGTACCCCCTGGTGGGCGAGGGGACTGGTGATCCTTATCCTGCTCTATGGCATCAGTCCGGTGGATCTTATCCCTGACGTGGTGCCTTTGCTGGGGTGGTTCGATGATGTGACCCTGCTGTTGGTGTTGCTATGGGGCTGGGAGCGTTGTTTGCCCCCCGCAGTGCGCAGCGAGCTGGAACAGGCCTCCTAGTTCACCTTTTCAACACCACGCTTGACATCACTCTTTGTGCTCCCACCCTCGAAGGAAGCGGAAAAACGGTTTCATTTGAAGGTGGGCGCGGCGGGATGAAAAAGAGGCTGCCCCGGTGATTGTCGCCCGAATAGCATTGGCGTAGACTCCACGCCGTTCACTTTATGGGTATGGAAAAAATGGATCTGATCCTCTTTGCAATTGACTTTATTCTGCACGTAGATGTGCATTTGAAAGAGCTGTTCGAGAACTATGGCGTCTGGGTTTACGCCATCCTGTTTCTGATCATCTTCTGTGAAACCGGCTTGGTAGTGACGCCGTTCCTGCCGGGTGACTCCCTGCTGTTTGCCGCCGGTGCGCTTACCGTGGGCAGCGTGCTGGATGTCCATACCCTAGCGGCCGTGCTGATCATCGCTGCCGTGCTGGGCAACGTGGTCAACTACACCATTGGTCACTTCTTCGGCGAGCAGCTGTTCCGTAATCCGGACTCCAAAATCTTCCGCCGGGATTATCTGGAGAAGACCCACGCCTTCTATGCCAAGCATGGTGGCAAAACCATCATCATCACCCGCTTCCTGCCAATTGTGCGTACCTTTGCGCCGTTTGTGGCAGGGATGGGGGCCATGACCTATCCGCGCTTCCTGGCGTTCAACCTGGTTGGCGGTCTGCTGTGGGTACTCTCCTTCGTCTATGCCGGCCACTTCTTTGGTAATCTGCCGGTGGTGCGTCACAACTTTACCCTGCTGATCTTCGGCATCATCGGTATCTCCCTGTTGCCCATGGTAATTGGCGCGGTCAAGGCCAAGATGAGCACTGCTAGGGCGTAACCAGAAATACGGTCAGCCAGAACGAGAAAGGGGGAGCCATTATGGCTCCCCCTTTTTATCTTCACGCGGGCATGACACTCAGTTGCAGCAGCGTCCTTTCACCAGATTGCCGATGGCCACCACGGTGAAGACCAACAGGTAAGCGGCGAAGATGACAACCAGCCACTGGGGCATGGAGTAACCGAAGAACTGCCAGGTGATCTGGGCACAATCCCCTTCCGGCATAAAGAGCCAGGGGAGCCACTGATCGAGCGGAGCCCAGCTCGGGAAGTCGGCAAACGGGCTGCAGACGTTGAATGGGGAGGGGTTAACCTGATAGTCCACATGCTTGAGGGCCAGCTGGAAGCCGCGGAAGGCACTGTAGCCCCACAGCAACATGGCACTCCAGCGAACATACCACTTATCCGGCGCCACCATGCCGAGCAGACCGGCGGCCAGCACACCCAGGGTCGCCAACCGTTCGTAAACACACATCACGCACGGGGAGAGGCCCAGCACATGCTGGAAGAAGAGGGCGCACAACTCGAGGAACAGGGCTGATGCTGCCAACAGACCCCAGGCCAGCCGATGGGCGGCGATACGGCGGAGAAACTCGATCATCTCATTGATCTCTCAGAAAAAACAGTGGCTGAATTAGAGCAGAGCGGAACCGAAAAGAAAAGGGCCCTGAAAGGGCCCTCGGAAACCGTCGTAACGGATTAATGCAGTGCCGGCTGTACCGCTGGCAGCGCACTCTCCATCACCAGCCATCCGTGCTGATAGAACCACTCGGTGGCAGGACCAAGCAGCAATTCGACAGAGAAAAAGCCGATCAGCCCCAGCACCAATGTGTAGGGCAGCGCCATCCAGACCATGCGGCCATAGGAGAGACGCAGCAGCGGCGCCAATGCCGAGGTGAGCATAAACAGGAAGGCGGCCTGACCATTGGGAGTGGCGACCGACGGCAGGTTGGTACCTGTGTTGATGGCTACCGCCAGCAGATCGAACTGGGCGCGGTCGATGGCACCATTGAGCATGGCCGTCTTCACCTCATTGATGTAGACGGTGCCGACAAAGACGTTGTCACTGACCATGGAGAGCACCCCGTTGGCCAGATAGAAGAGGGCCAGCTGGTTCTCCGGTTTGGCTGCCAGTACCAGCTGGATCACCGGCTTGAACAGCTGCTGATCGATGATGACGGCGACCACGCTGAAGAAGACCGCCAGCAGGGCGGTGAAGGGGAGTGCCTCCTGGAAGGCTTTACCCAGCGAGTGCTCCTCGGTGATCCCGGTCAGGGAGGTGGCCAGCACGATGACCGAGAGGCCAATCAGGCCAACGGCTGCCAGGTGCATGGCCAGACCGACGATCAGCCAGACCGCAATCAATGCCTGAACGATCAGCTTGGCCTTGTCTTGCGGGCTGCGTTTTGCCTCTTCGTAGCGGTTGTACTCCTCCATGATGGCACGCACCGTGTCCGGCAGGCGGGCGCCATAGCCAAACCAGCGGAACTGCTCTACCAGCACGCAGGTCAGCAGACCGCAGATAAAGACGGGGACGGTGACGGGTGACATGCGAATGGCAAATTCGGCGAAGTTCCAGCTGGCTTGCTCGCCGATGATGAGGTTTTGCGGCTCGCCCACCAGGGTGCAGACACCACCCAGCGCGGTACCGATGGCGGCATGCATCATCAGGCTGCGCAGGAAGGCGCGAAAATCATCGAGATCCTGGCGATTGAGCTCGGCGACTTCCTTATCATCGGTATGGTCATGGCTGTGACCAAACTCCTTGCCGGACGAGACCTTGTGATAAATGGCATAAAAGCCGGTGGCGACGCTGATCACCACGGCAATCACGGTCAGGGCATCGAGAAAGGCTGACAGGAAGGCGGAGACCAGACAGAAGGAGAGGGAGAGCAGGATCTTGGAGCGTACGCCGATCAGCAGCTTGGTGAAGACATAGAGCAGCAGCTGCTTCATGAAATAGATGCCTGCCACCATGAACACCAGCAACAGTAGCACTTCGATATTGGCGACCAGCTCGTGCTTGACCTGATCGGCGGAGGTCATGCCGATCAACACGGCTTCGATCGCGAGCAGACCACCCGGTTGCAGGGGGTAGCACTTGAGGGCCATGGCCAGGGTGAAGATAAACTCAACGACCAGTAACCAGCCCGCAATGAAAGGATCAAGGTGGAAGGCAATCGGATTGATCACCAGAAATAGCAAGATGGCGCTTTTATACCACTGTGGTGCATTGCCCAAGAAGTTCTTGGCGAATGCCTGCCCTAGGCTTATTGGCATGATAATGGGTCTCAACTTTGTTGTTAGGATCTGCTTCTATGCAGTCAAGGATGATTCGACCTGTGCCTCCGGATGTTGGCCTTTATCTGTCTGATTCCTCGTGATTTTAATCAAAAAGCGTGACGATTATAAATGATAGCCGATGGATCTCTGCCCATGTGTCTGTTTTATAACCACCTTGTCGGGGTTGGCTGGCTCCCTCGTGGCGATTAGATACATATTCCCAACACTATATTTGCCATATGTGAGCAGAGGACTGACCTTATGCTTGCCAGCCATCATCGCTTTGATATCATTCGTCAGCCTTTTTACGCATTACAACAGAGTCAATTCATGGTTATAAAAGCGCAGAGCCCAGCTGGGTTTGCCGAGGAATACATCATCGAGTCCATCTGGAACAATCGCTTTCCTCCCGGATCTATTCTGCCCGCCGAGCGTGAATTATCCGAGTTGATCGGGGTGACGCGGACGACCTTGCGCGAAGTGCTGCAGCGACTGGCCCGTGATGGCTGGTTGACCATACAGCATGGCAAGCCGACCAAGGTGAACAATTTCTGGGAAACCTCCGGCCTCAATATTCTGGAGACGTTGGCCCGTCTGGATCAGGACAAGGTACCTGATCTGATAGCTCAGCTGCTCTCCGCCCGTACCCATATCTGCACCATCTTTATCCGCGGGGCGATCCGTCACAATCCGGAACAGGCCGCCGAGATCCTGCGTGGCGCCGATGGGGTCGAGAACAACGCACAGGCTTATGCCGAGTTCGATTATCGCCTGCACCACCAGCTGGCGTTTGCTTCCGGCAATCCGATCTACGCCCTGATCCTGAACGGTTTCAAAGGGTTGTACAGCCGGGTCGGCAGCTACTACTTCTCCGACAAGCAGGCCCGCGAGACCGCAGACGCCTACTACAAGACCCTGCTCAATCTGGCGGAGACCAAGAACCACGAAGCCGTGTTCATGACGGTGCGTCAGTACGGTATCGAGTCCGGCAAGCTGTGGACCCGCCTGCGTCAGGACATGCCAAGCGATCTGTGCGACAACTGATCCCTTGCCTGTGCTGTCCAAGAAACGCGCCATCCGGCGCGTTTTTTTATTCTGCCGTGTTTGTGTCTATCCTTGATTGGCGGTGGTAATTGCTTGAACTGCATGGATATTTGGCCAAAAAGCTTGATCCAGCGCAAATGAACCCTGCATTTATCACTTTGGTGGCATAGGACCCAACCGCTGATTGAGGTCAAATGGAGGCATCAAGAGCGGAGCCAATATCCGCCAGAAGGAACACACCTTTCACCGGATGAAGGACACAACAATGAGTCTTCTTGAACACACCATCTGGACAGTACTGGGATATGGGGCCATGCCCTTTATCTTTCTGAGCGGATTCGTGGCGGTGGCAGTGACCTGTTGCATGCTGCTGAATGCGTTCGGGGTACAGTCCGCCGAGAAGTGAGTCGCTTCTCCATGCCGCCAAATGCCAGTCTTCGGACTGGCATTTGTTTTTTGTGTCTTTTAAAGCACTTATCCCGGCAGGGAAGGGGAAATCTTTGGTCAGGATGGTCGAACCTGCCGCCGATTTTGATTACACTGGCGCCCGTATTTCCCACTCACCCTTCTCTTATCAGGTGTTCAAGGTTTTCTATGGCTCTCAAGGCAACCGTATTCAAGGCCCAGATCAGTTTGTCTGATATGGATCGCAATCTTTATCAGGACTTCTCCCTCACGCTGGCGCGCCACCCCTCCGAAACCGATGAGCGGATGATGATCCGGCTGGCGGCCTTTGCCTGGCACGCTGCCGAGCGACTGGAGTTCACCAAGGGATTGAGCGCCGATGACGAACCCGAGCTCTGGTGCAAGAACTACTCGGACGACGTAGAGCTCTGGATCGAGCTGGGCCAACCCGATGAAAAACGGCTGAAAAAGGCCTGTAACCGTGCCCGTCAGGTGGTGCTCTACCTCTACGGTGGTCGTGGTACAGCCGTCTGGTGGAAGCAGAACCAGGGCAAGCTGAGCCAGCATGACAACCTCAGCATCATCGAACTCTCCGACAGCCAGACTCTGCCGCTCACCGCCATGGTCGAGCGCACCATGCAGCTCACCTGCACTATTTCCGATGGTCAGCTCTGGGTAAGCAATGGCGCACTGGAAGTGACGCTGGATCCGGTGGTGCTGATGGGCAAACCGGCCCGCGAACTGTAACGGACGCCGCCCATGTTCAGCGCCTTGCTCAATATCGTCATTCCGGTGTTCGGTGTGGTCGGGCTCGGCGCCCTCTACGGGCGATTGCGACCGGGGGCTGCGCTCGGTTACGTCAATCGGGCCAATATCGAGCTGTTTACCCCAGCGCTGGTCTTCTCCGCGCTGGTCAAGTATCCGCTGGTGCTGGCGGAGCATCTGCCGCTGATTGCGGCGGGGGCGCTGGTTATTCTGTTACCCGGTCTGTTGCTCGCGCTGCTCAAACTCAAAGGAATTGAGCGGGCAGCCCTGATCTTGCCCGCCATGTTCCGAAATACCGGCAATCTCGGTATCCCCTTGATGGTGCTGGCGTTTGGCGAGCAGCAACTGGGGGCCATCGTGATCCTCTTTGTGCTCTCCAATCTGCTGCACTTCTCGGTCGGCATGTTTATTCTCTCGGCCAATACCTCCCGCTGGCTGTGGCTGCGCAGCCCTGTGTTGTGGGCCGCGCTGGCCGGTTTGCTGGTGGCCAACCTGCACATTACGCTGCCGGAATATGTGGTGACCACGGCCTCGCTGCTCGGCCAGATCTCGGTGCCCCTGATGCTCTTTGCGCTGGGTATTCGCCTGATGGAGGGAGAACTCGATCACCTTGGCCTCGCGCTCAAGTGCAACCTGCTCTATCTGCTGGCGGGGGGATTGTCGCTGCTGCTGGCGATCTGGCTGTTGCCGCTCAAGACGGAGTGGATCCCGCTGTTGATGTTGTCGGTTTCCTTGCCCCCTGCGGTCTTGAATTACATGCTCTGCGAGCAGTATCACTGTCAGCCGGACAAGGTGGCCAGTATCGTGCTCGGCGGCAATGCCCTCTCTGTGCTAGTGATCCCGCTGGCGGTCTGGCTGGCACTTCATCTGCCCGGCTAAGCCAGATTGCATCGCTGCGGCGGTGCGACTCACTGGTCTATTGCTTGATCGAACCGAGTCGCAGTAGTTCGCATCTCATCCATGTCATCTCTATTCATCATTGCCTCCGTAATATATCTGTCGACCCGTATCCGACCCTGAGCCCCCGGCCTAACGGCGACAGCTATAGTTGAAAAAGAGCTGACTGACACTGTTTAACCAATGCCAGTGAGGGAAACCGGATGGGCACAAGTGAGCAATCTGATCCTGTGGGGCAGGCAAAATCGCGCTATGACCCGGCATTGCCTACCGGTTATGACTGGCGCAGACACCGCCGTTTTATCCTCAGTGGCGGTGGTTACAAGGCAGAATGCAGCCGTCGCAACTGGTTTTTGGAGTTGCTCAACCCGGTGCCCTATGTGGTAGTGCGCGACATAGCCATCGGCGGCATCGGTATTCTGGGGGCCATACGGTTGAAAGAGGGGGATGAGCTGGTGATTGCCATTCCCTCTGGCGAGAAACTGCGCGGTCTGGTCGTGAGATCCCAGCCAGACCCACTCTTTCCCAAACTCTATCGCACCGGTATTCGTCTGCATCGTTATCCAACGGCCGAGCTGTTTGCCCGCTGGCAAAGTTACATTCAGCCGCAAGATAAAGCGGATTTCGACCATGAGTGCCAAGTCTTGAAACAGGTACGCGGCGCGTGAGCCAGATGCCATTTCAGTGGCTGTTTTCCCTACCTTCAGCATGATTTGTCGATGGATTCCGCAGATCAGCAGGCTTGGCTGTCCCGAGTGGTTTATCTTGCTGCATGTGTTTTCATCTTCATGTTTTTATTGAATTTTATCTGTGCCTCTGAAGTCACGGAGGATACGGATCATTTTCCCTTTTCGTGATCCCCCCCGAAGTAGTTCCCCCTGATATCCCTTAGTATCTGGCCAGCATGACTCCCTTTCGGGGGAGGATAACAAGAACAAAAAGGAATGATGGATGAGATCCGTGAGCAACCAGTGTCTGTTGATGCAGATCCAGCCGACCATCTTGCGCTTTGCCAAGATGCTGGCGAGTGTGCTGCAGCTTGAGGTCGAAATTGTGGATGCCGATATGGTTCGGGTGGCTGGCACCGGGCCCTATGGCAAGTTCTTCGGACGTCAGCTGGAGGGCGACTCCCGCCTGCTGCGCTATGTGATTGATAACCAAAGGGAGAAGATCGTTACCCACACCAGTGATGATCCCGTGTGTGACGGTTGTACCTGCAAGGAGAGCTGCCGTGAGCGCGCCTTCCTCGGGGTGCCCATCATGGTGGACGAGCGCTGCATCGGGGTGATCAGTTTGGTGGCTTTCAGCGACGAGCAGCAGGCGCGCCTCAACAACAATCTGCAGGATGTGTGCGACTATGTGCGCCATATCTCCACCATCTTTGTAGCCAAGCTGCTCGATTCACGCGGGCTGTCGGACGGGGTCAACAAGGTGTTCCTCAATCTGATGACCAACATGGATCAGGGTTGCCTGCTGCTCGATGACAAGAGTCAACTGCTCTACGCCAACGAGGCGGCGCTCCATCATCTGGGTTGCCAGCAGGAACAGCTGCAGGGGCGCGAAGTGGGGATCCGCCCGCTCACCTTCTCCCAACAGGGGCTGAGTGGTCATCTCCAGCACATCATCACCTTTGAAGGTCGTCAGGAGCTGATCATCGGCCAGCTACATCATGTGCAGGGGCAGCAGCTCTTTCTGATGGCCTTTCACCAGTCCCACTCCGGTCAGGTGCAGGAGCCGGATCCGGATGTGCGGATCGATCAGCTGATCGGCGAGAGCAAGCCGATGCGCACCCTCAAGCGGCTACTGCACCGCATCGCCCAGAGTCCCTCCAGCGTGCTGATTTGTGGCGAGAGCGGTACCGGTAAAGAGGTGGTGGCCCGCGCCGTTCATCGCCTGAGTCCGCGGCAGGACAAGCCTTTTATTGCCATCAACTGTGCCGCCATTCCCGAACAACTGCTGGAGAGCGAGCTGTTTGGTTATGTGAAGGGCTCCTTTACCGGTGCCTCCAGCGGTGGCAAACAGGGCCTGATCCAGGCGGCCCATCAGGGCACCCTGTTCCTTGACGAGATTGGCGACATGCCGCTCACCATGCAGGCCAAGCTGCTGCGGGTGCTGGAGCTGCGGGAGGTGACCCCCATCGGGGCCAGCCGACCGGTGCCGGTGGATATTCGCATCATCGCCGCTACTCACCAGCATCTCGATCAATACATCGCCGAAGGGAAGTTTCGTGAAGATCTCTACTATCGCATCAACGTCATCCCCCTCAACCTGCCGCCGCTGCGGGAGCGGGAAGGGGACGTGGAGCTGCTGACCCACTACTTCCTCAACCTGCACACCAGCCGCATTGGCATCGTCTATCCCGGTTTGGCTCCCGAGGTGATGGCGCTGCTCAAGGGGTATCGCTGGCCGGGCAACGTCCGTGAGCTCAGCAACCTCATCGAATATCTGGTCAACGTCAGCCAAGCGGGCGAAGTGATTGACGCCAGTCTGCTGCCCCCCAACATCATCCGCAATCAGGAGCCCCATCGCGTGGCGGCCCAGTCGATCCCGGTGACCGACCTGGATGCGGCGTTCAATGTGCCTGCCACAGCGCCGCTTGCCGCCACGCCGGAGAAACTGCCTGAGCCCGTTCCGGGTGAGAGCGGTCTTGAGAGCATGGAAAAACAGATGATAGAAGAGACCCTGCAGCGGCTTGGCAACAAAAAACTGGCCGCACAGGCGCTGGGGATTGGGATTGCCACCCTCTATCGCAAGATAAAGAAGTACGAGATTGCCGTGCAGAGCTGAAGATCTGGCGGCATCTATCCGGCCCGTGTCGTTTATCGGATGACACGGGTTTTTTTATGGGAACAAGGCTCTGCGCCGTTGCCCGGTCGGTAGTGAACGGATTGGCGGGGCAGGGGAGTGGCTGCATGGAGAATGCAAAAAGCCCGCTCGATGAGCGGGCTTTTTTAATCTGGTGCGTCCTAGTGGATTCGAACCACCGACCCCCACCATGTCAAGGTGATGCTCTAACCAGCTGAGCTAAGGACGCAGGGTGCGCAATGCGACTTTTATTTCTTTATGCAGAAGTGGTGGGTTTAATTGGATTCGAACCAACGACCCCTACCATGTCAAGGTAGTGCTCTAACCAACTGAGCTATAAACCCACATCTGCATTTCTTTCAAACTGAATGGTGCGTCCTAGTGGATTCGAACCACCGACCCCCACCATGTCAAGGTGATGCTCTAACCAGCTGAGCTAAGGACGCATAATCAGTGTTCTGTAATGGTGCGTCCTAGTGGATTCGAACCACCGACCCCCACCATGTCAAGGTGGTGCTCTAACCAGCTGAGCTAAGGACGCATCACAGAAAAGTGGTGGGTTTAATTGGATTCGAACCAACGACCCCTACCATGTCAAGGTAGTGCTCTAACCAACTGAGCTATAAACCCACTTTCTCTTACTTCACTACGCCAGCGCTGCTGACGTGGTCGGCATACTACCCATGCCCCCCAAGGCTGTCAACAGGCCATATGCACAAAGGAGACTGTTTGCCCAGTTCTTGCGCAGCCTGTTGATTTTGCAGGCGAGTTGTCCCTTGCCAAGCCCTGTTACTGGGCTCGCGACAGGGTAGTGCAGGCTTCCGGAGTGGCAAAACGGCCATAGATGTAGCGCAATCTCGCCCCCAGCATCAGGGCCGCGCTGGTGAGACCGACGATAAAGCCGATCCAGAAGCCCTGCGGCCCCATCCGCGGCACCAGCCAGTCGGTCAGACCCAGGATCATGCCGGTGGGCAGCCCCAGTCCCCAGTAGGCGACGATGGTGACGTAGAAGATCGCCTGGGTATCCTTGTAACCGCGTAGTGCGGCGGCCGCGACCACCTGCACCGAGTCGGAGATTTGATAGATGGCGGCGAAGAACAGCAAAATGGCCGCCAGGACGATCACCTGCTGATCATCGGTATAGATGGAGGCGATCTGTTCGCGCAGCAGCACCGTCATGGCGGCAGTAGCAGCGGCGATGGCCATCCCCAGCATCAAGCCGGTGCGAGCCGCTACCCGGGCATGATGGGGCTGCCCTTCACCGATACTGTGGCCGACCCGGATGGTGACACCCACCCCGATGGAGAGGGGCAGCATAAAGACCAGGCTGGAGAAGTTGAGGGCAATCTGGTGGCTCGCCACCGTCTCGGCGCCGAAGGGGGCCAGCATCAGGGCCACCACGGTAAACAGGGTCACCTCGCAGAAGATGGCCATGGCGATGGGGAAGCCCAAGCGGAACAAGCGCCAGATCCGGCTGCCGTTGGGGCGTGCGAGTCGGGAGAAGAGGTTGATCTCCTTGAAATGAGAGAAGAGCTTCACGTAGAGGATCATCGCCAGCAGCATGGCCCACAGCACGATGGCGGTAGCCACGCCACAGCCGACACCGCCGAGCTTTGGCATGCCGAAGTGACCGTGAATGAAGATGTAGTTGGCGGGGATATTGACCGCCAGCCCGACAAAGCCGATTACCATGGTGGGCATGGTGTGGGAGAGACCCTCGCTGAAGTTGCGCAGCACCTGGAACATCACGAAGGCGGGCAGGCCCCACAGGATGGCGTGCAGGTAGCCGGTGGTCTTGGCCGCCATCACCGGCTCCACATCCATGAACTGCAGCGCCAGCGGGCTGTAATAGAGCGCAATCATTGCCAGCGGGGTGACGATGAGTGCCAGCCAGAAGCCCTGATGGACGGCCGGGCGGATTTGATCCCGCTTGCGGGCGCCGTTGAGCTGGGAAACGATGGGGGTGAGCGCCATGATGATCCCCTGCACCAGCAGGATCACCGGTAGCCAGAAGCTGGAGGCCACCGACACGGCGGCCAGATCGACCGCACTCACCTGACCCGCCATCACGGTATCGACGAAGTTCATGGCGACCTGGGCGACCTGGGCGACCAGTATGGGGCTGGCTAGACGGACGAGCTGCTTCGCCTCGGACCAATAACGTTGCACTGACACCTCCGAGTGGATCAGATAGATAGAGTAAAGAGCGGAAATCGGGAAGAGCCTTTGCACACCCGGGCGGGCATGCAAAGGGTGGGGGAGGCATTTTAGCCTGAAATTCATCCAGGACGAAATAGTTGCCGCCCCGGCAGCGGGATCAGGCGTCTTCGTGATCGCTGATCAGCAGGTTGGCTGCCGCATAGGCGGCCTGTTCACGCAGTTCGGCGGGCACCCGCTCATCGGCGGCGACCGCGTTGAGGGCACGGATAGTGGCGGCGATGGCCTTCGGCACGTAGCCCTGCTCGCCGGAGCCAATCTGGTTATAGGCGATACGGATCGCTTCACAGCACTCATAAACCATCATGATTTGCTTCCTTGAAAGTAAAAAGGCGAGCAAATATAGCGGTTTTGCTCCCATTTTGTCAGTCTCGCGGTTGTAATTTGCGGCAAGCCCGTTAGTTTGGTTACCCCCTTTTCCTGTTTCGGCCTCTTTGATGCTGTTCTCTTCGCGCAACTCACTGGCGATCTTTCTGACGCTGTTTGCACTTCTCGCCCTGACGCTTAAGGATGGCGCAGACAAATATCTGGTACTCCATGGCTACTCCGTGATGGAGATGGTCTGGTTTCGCTTCTTTGTTCCTTTCCTCGGTCTGCTGCTGTTATTGCCAAGGCGCACCATGTCGGCGCTGCTGGCGGTGGATCGCTGGCTATTGTTGCGCTCGCTGCTGTTTCTGGTCTGTGCGCTGGTCTCGGTGATTGCGCTGGCCCATGTACCGCTCAACGTCTACACCATCATTTGCCAGCTTGGTTCGCTGGCCTTCGTGGTGGCGGGCGTGATCTTTTTCAGGGAGCGTCTGACCCGGACCAAGGTGGCGGCCGTGCTGCTGGAGTTGTTTGGCGTGCTGGTGGTGACCCATCCTGATGGGGGAGACGCGAACCTCTACTATCTGCTGCCACTGGTCATTGTGCTGGCCAACACCGGCTACAACCTCATCACCAAGCTGGTGGATCCACGTTTGACCACCCTCGATATCCTGATCGTCACCTGCTTCATGCTGGGGATGGTGGCAATGGTTGCACTCTGCTGGCAGCCTGCACTGTGGCACTTCCCTGGGCTTGCTGACTTGCCCTATCTGCTGGCGCTACCAGTGGTGACCCTGCTCTCCCAATATTGCCTTATCAAGGCGATGCAGTATGCGCAGGCCTCTACTCTGGCGCCCTTCTTCTATTTCCAGATCTTTTTTTCTACCCTCTGCGGCTATCTGATGTTTGGTGAAATGCCGACCCTCAGTAGTATGGCGGGGTGTCTGCTCATCGTGCTGGCTGGCATAGTGGTCATCCATTCCCAGCGCCGGGCTCGTGTGCTGGCGCGGTCTGAGGCGGCGGAGCAGGTGTGACAGTTTGTACGAAACGAATTGTGTAAAAACGGATTATGTAAAAGAAGCGGCCACAGGCCGCGATAAAAAACAGAGCGTGTTACCAGAAACAAAGAGGTGATGATGTTTACCGGAATTGTGCAAGGTGTGGCCGAGCTGGTCGCCATCGAAGAGAGTGCTTCATTTCGTACCCACGTGATCCGCATGCCCAGCCGGGAGTGGGGGAAGGGCTGGCCCTCGGCGCCTCAGTCGCTCACAACGGCTGATGCCTGACCGTCACCCGTGTCGAGGGGGAGCTGGTCAGCTTCGATCTGATGCAGGAGACCCTGCGCCTGACCAACCTCGGCAAGCTGCAGGTGGGGGACAAGGTCAATGTGGAGCGGGCCGCCCGCTTTGGCGACGAGATCGGCGGTCATGCCATGTCCGGCCATATCATCGGCATGGCAGAGGTTACCTCGGTGATCGATACCCCCAACAACCGTCAGGTGTGGTATCGCCTTGCTCCCGAGCTGATGAAATATGTGCTGACCAAGGGGTACATCGGCATCGATGGCATCAGTCTGACCATAGGTGAGGTGCGCGAGCGGGAGTTCTGCGTCCACCTGATCCCCGAGACCCTGGCCCGCACCAATCTGGGTTGGGTAAAGGCGGGCTGGCAGACCAATATCGAGATCGATCCCCAGACCCAGGCAATCGTCGATACGGTGGAGCGGGTACTGGCGGCGCGCGGGGGTAACTGAAAGGAAACGGCTCGGTGTTAATCGCCTCATAAGCAAGGGCCTGCAGTGTGCAGGCCCTTGTTATTCATATGGTGAAAATATCTACTCAACTTTTTATGACTCGCAGTCACAACATCTGCTCAGCTCTTTGCGACTTGAAGGCACAGCAGCTGCTCGGCTTTTTGTGACTCGTAATCAAAACAGTTGCTCGTCATCCGCATCCACAAACAGCTGCAAACAGTCGCGGGCTTCGTCGCGGTGAAGCCGCAGGTGGATCGGATTGCAACAGGCCATGCAATCTTCGTAAAACTCCTGATCACCCTGGCTGGCATCCAGCTCGACCCGGGTATGGTGACCGCAGTGGGGGCAGACGATGCGCTTGCTGGTGTACTCGATCATGATAACCTCCTCGGGCCCGCGGGCCGCCTGTCTCCCTTGATTCTAGCTGCGCAGGCGCGGGCTAACCGCGAGCAAGCGCACGTTTATGAAGGCGGTATGACAGGGATCAAACCCGGATCGGAAAAGGGGATCAGCAGGCGCTGCCGGGGCAAAAATGGCCCGAAAGTTGGTTTCTAATCGGCGATTTGTAGCTGTTATTGCCAACTACTGGTTGGTAATGGAAGGGGCTGAACGGCGGTTTTTACTGGCGAAAAAGGCCATTTGGCCATCCGGGAGGGGGGCAGCACATCCGGCCGGTTTTCCTCTTGTTGCCGCTAGGTGGGTATCTATCCTTTGGCACCGATTCACCTATAAAAACGGGGCCGCAGGCAGGTATGCCTGCGGCCCCGTGAAGGATGCGAACGGCTGGTGCGGGCGAATTATTTGGCCCAGCTGGCCAGCATTTCACTATTGAGCTCGGCCAGCGAGCCGAGCTGGTAGTTGGCGATGGCCAAGCGTGGGTCACCCACCAAAGCGGGGTCCGGCACGATCAGCGCTGTCATGGAGGCCGCCTTGGCCGCCAGCAGGCCGGTAAAACTGTCTTCGATGGCTAGACAATGGACGGGCTCTACCCCCAGTTTCTCGGCAGCGTGGATATAGACATCCGGGTGCGGTTTGCCGAAACGCTCCACCTCTGCGGAGTGCACCGCCATAAAGCGATCGCGAATGCCGAGTTTGCCGAGCACCGCTTCTACCATCGCAAAGGGGGAGGAGGTCGCCAGACCCACTTTCAGGCCGCGGGCTTCGATAAGGTCGAGCGCCTCCAGCACACCGGCTTTGGCCTGACCTTCGGAGAGGATCAGGGCGTTGACCCGATCCAGAATGCGCTGTACCACCTCTTCCTGAGTTGGGCCGCTCCACGGGCGCAGGCGATACCAGTGGGCAACCAGCTGATCGATGCGCACGCCGATGGTCGACTCACAATCCTCGACGGTGTGGGGGTGACCCAGTTCGGAGAAAACGGCGATCTGGGCCCGTTGCCAAAAGGGTTCCGAGTCGATCAGAACACCATCCATATCGAAGATCACGGCAGCTAACATCTTGTACTCCTGACAAATTTGAAGAGGGGATTATAAGCCTGACGAGCAAATGCAAAAGGGGCATTGCCATGCCCCTTGCGCCCGATCACATCGGCAAACGTTTGTTTTGCTATGGCAAAAAGCCCTTAGAACAGCACCTCGACCTTGGCGGCCACGGCTTTGGCTTTCTCTACCGCATCCTGGCAATCCTCTGCGCGGGCCAGCGCCACGCCAAGACGGCGGCGACCGGCGATCTCCGGTTTGCCAAACAGCCGCAGTTGGGCGCCCGGCACCAGCGCCAACGCCTCACCAATCCCCTGATAGCAGATATTCTGGCTGTGCCCTTCGCGCAGTACCACGGCGGAGGCGCTCGGCCCGTACTGGGTGATGGTGCCGACCGGCAGCCCCAGAATGGCGCGCACGTGCAGGGCGAACTCGGAGAGATCCTGCGAGATCAGGGTCACCATGCCGGTATCGTGGGGGCGGGGAGAGACTTCGCTGAACCACACCTCATCACCCCTGATAAAGAGCTCGACTCCGAACAGGCCGTAACCACCGAGGGCCTCGACCACCTTGGCCGCAACCTCTTTGGAGCGGGCCAGCGCCTGCTCGCTCATCACCTGCGGCTGCCAGGATTCGCGATAGTCGCCATCTTCCTGACGGTGGCCGATAGGAGCGCAGAAGTGAATGCCATCGACGGCGCGTACCGTGAGCAGGGTGATCTCGTACTCGAAGGGAACGAAGCCCTCGACGATCACCTTGCCACGACCGGCGCGGCCGCCTTCCTGGGCGTAGGTCCAGCTCTCATCGAGCTTGGCGAGATCGCGCAGTACACTCTGCCCCTTGCCGGACGAACTCATCACAGGTTTCACCACACATGGCAGGCCGATAGCCTCGACGGCGGCGACAAACTCCTCTTTGCTTTGGGCAAAGCGGTAGGGGGAGGTGGGCAGACCCAGCGTCTCGGCAGCGAGGCGGCGGATCCCTTCCCGGTTCATGGTGAGCTGGGTAGCACGGGCGTTGGGCACTACCTTGACCCCTTCTTGCTCAAGGGCTGCAAGGGTATCGGTGGCAATCGCTTCAATCTCGGGGATGATGAGGTCGGGTTTAACCTCGGCGACCAGGGCACGCAGGGCGTTGCCATCGAGCATATCCAGCACGTGGGCTTTGTGCGCCACCTGCATGGCGGGGGCATTGGGGTAGCGGTCGGCGGCGATCACTTCGATCCCGAAGCGTTGCAACTCGATGGCGACCTCCTTGCCAAGTTCGCCGGAGCCCAGCAGCAGGGCACGGGTGGCGCCGGGGCGGGTTGCGGTTCCAAACATACGATCTCTCCTGATGTCGATGGTCATTGTTGATGATCGCTATCGCACGAATAGCGGACAAAAAAGAGGCACGCATGGCGTACCTCAGGAAACGGGTTTGTGAGCGCGCTGCTCCAGATGGGTCAGCAAGGTAATGGCGCCAATGATGATAGCGGCGCCAAGCCACAGACGGCCGGGGGGGGCCCAGCCAAATACCAGCCAGCCCGCCAGCACGTTCATCGGCAGCTTGGCAAAATCGAAAGGCTGTACGAAGGAGGCCTCCGCCACGCTGTAGGCG
Organism: Aeromonas sp. 6P; assembly: GCF_051919525.1. Classification (NCBI taxonomy): domain Bacteria; kingdom Pseudomonadati; phylum Pseudomonadota; class Gammaproteobacteria; order Aeromonadales; family Aeromonadaceae; genus Aeromonas; species Aeromonas sp. 6P. The sequence goes on from NZ_JBQBEO010000002.1 coordinate 2,141,562, forward strand.
CGAGCGATGGACATCTGGGCCAGCGCCGTCAGCACGCCGGAAGCGGCTACCAGCAGCCACTGGCTCTCGCTTGGCCACTGCCACTCCGGCAGGGCCAGCATGACGTTGAACGGGGTACTGAAAATAAGCAGGTAGACCACTATGGTGTGGGATGATTCGTTGGCTGCCTGATAGCGCACCATCAGGGAGTAACCTGCCCAGAACAGCGCCGCCGCCACCGGCAGTAGGGAGGCCCAGTTGAATTCGTCAGTCCAGGGGGCGAGGATCAGCATGGCGCCGGCAAAGCCCGCCAGGGTGGCCAGAATGCGGGCGCGGCTCACCTGCTCCTTGAGCAGCAGGGCGGAGCCCAGGGTGGCAAACAGCGGTGAGGTCATCAGCAGGGCGATCCCCTGCCAGATGGGGACGGGGTACGCCAGTGCCCAGAGCCAGAGCTGGATGCCGATCACCGCCAGCAATACCCGCAACAGGTGCAACCGGAACTGATTGGTCATCAGGGATTGGCGCAGGCCATGGCGAACCAGCCAGGGCAGCAGGCAGATCAGGGCGATCAGGTATTGATGGAAGGCTACCTGGGTAGAGGCAAGGCCGAGTTTGAAGCTGACATACTGGCTCAGGCTGTTGACGGCGGCGAAGCAGAGTCCTGCCACCATCATCCAGACTGCACCGGCCAAAGGAGAGTGCCTGCGCGAGGGTATCATGGGATCCGGGTCGCTGGAAAAAAGTGCGGCGGATCATAACGGCAATCGTTTGTTCTGCCAAGGGTTGAAGCGCGGCCGCAGGGTTGGCTGGCGAGGAAGTGGCCTTGCATCAAAAAATTTGAACAAGTTGAGCATCTATTTTCGCTATCAGCAAATAAGCACAATGTTTAGAGTGACCTCCATCGACAGCAACGCTGTTCAACCGACAACCAAATGGAGTTTCACCATGGCCAATATCCTCGTACTCAAATCCAGCATCCTGGGTCAATATTCCCAATCCAACGCCCTGATAGACGGTTTCCTGGCTGACCATCAGGATGATGCCGTCACCGTGCGTGATCTGGCGGCCCTCAACTTGCCGGTGCTGGATGGCGAGTTGGCCTCCGGCCTGCGCGGTGGTGACAACCTCAATGAGCGTCAACTGGCGGTGATCGCCCAGTCCGACGAGCTGATTGCCGAACTCAAAGCGAGCGACTTGGTGGTGATTGCGGCCCCCATGTACAACTTTAACATCCCGACCCAGCTGAAAAACTGGATTGATCTGGTGGCTCGCGCTGGCGTCACCTTCCGCTATACCGAGACCGGCCCGGTGGGTATGGTTGAAAATACCCGTGCGCTGGTGAGCAGCCCCCGTGGCGGCATGCACGTTGGCAGCGCCACCGATCTGGTCACCCCCTACATGCGTACCGTGCTCGGTTTCATCGGTATCAAAGAGGTGGATTTCATCTACGCCGAGGGGATGGGGATGGGCCCGGATGCCCAGAGCAAGGGGATGGAAGCGGCCAAAGCGCAGCTTGAGGCTCTGGCTATCTAAGGGCTCTCTCTATAAGGGCTATCTATCCCGTCAGGGGTTATCTCTTCAAGGGGTTGCCCCGCCAGATACAAGAACGCAGCCATCAGGCTGCGTTTGTTTTTGGGCTAGATACGATTGCGACAGACGTTGCTGCTATAGAGGGTATCGCGGCAAGCGGTCGGTATAGACGTTCCGGCGGAGTCACTACTCCATCATAAAGCGACGACAACCACGCACCAGCAGCAATGCCACCGTGACCAGCAGGCCAAGCAAGAGGGTGGTTAGCCACTGTTCGGTACTTTGCGGCAAGTGGGGTGTGAAGAGGCTGATCATCAACAGGGTACAGAGCGTGATCAACAGGCTCTGTCGGGTCATCAATATCATGGGGTCATCCTTGGTTTGCTCACCTGAAACGATTTTAATGCCCTCTTGTGACAGGGTGATGTATCCGTGCATCACCCTGTTGGGGCTCTTCAGACCATATCAGGTTTTTACCGCAGAACCAGCGCCATCACTGGCGCTGTGATCCCGATCCCGCTAGCTCTCTTTATCTGAACTGTTTCTGCGCTGGCTGGTAGTGAAAATCGCCGCTGGCGAGCCGCGCTTCCAGTGCAGTCTGATCGATCTCCTGCGCCTTGCAGAGATCATCAAGATCGTCATAGCGATCTCGCAGCTGCATATTGACGACGCTCAGCAGCATGTTGATGTCCATGGTGGCGAATTTTTTCAAATCCATGATTATTTCTCCCGATCCAGTGATTGCAGCTGCTCGATGGCGGCGCTGACGCTGTGCAGATGCTGGCGGATCGCCTCGCGGGATTCGCTAGGCAGATAGTCGGTCAGGGTATGTTGCCAGCTGCCCGCTTCACTTTTGAGCTGCAGGAAGAGGGCGAGCCCGGCATTGGTGAGGGAGACCAGGCTGATGCGTTTATCCTGCTCGCTGCTCTCGGTAAAGATGATCCCTTTTTCGACCAGACGGCGGATCTCGCGAGAGATGCGCACCTTGTCCATGCCGCTCGCCTCGACCAGCTCTTTCTGGCTGATGGGGTAGTTGGGGCCGAGCACCATCATCAGGCGCCATTGCGGCACGGTCAGCTGGTAACGCTGTTCATAAAACTGTTCGAAGGTATCCCGTAGCATCTCGGCGGCATGTACCAACTGATAGGGCGGGTAGTGAGCGAGTAACGCTATGATTTTTGACATATTACACCCTGCTGTGACGGCTGCATCAGATGCAGTTTCTTTTGATACTTTGACATTGATGATACGAAACTCAAGCTGATTTGTCTGACCCGGTTGCGATGAAATGTGCGGTGGCGCACGCCCTCAAGGAAAAACCGGGTCTGACCGACGGGATTTTAAGCCAACGCTGTTCAGCCTTTACGCAACCAGATGAGGGCGTTCTGCTTGAGCCAGGCCTCACGAGTGTGGATGGCGTAGAGCGCGGCCTCGTCTCGGCTGCCCGCTTGCCAGCTTTGTGGCTCCTGTTTGGGCAGCTTGCGCTGACCCAGCAGGCAGGCCGGAATGTGCGGGTTGGCCTCGATGGCGACCAGCAGATGGGGCTTGGCTGCCTCGGCACCCTCGGTAGCAAAGACCATCAGCGCCTTGTTATAGAGCAACCAGCTGGAGGCTTCATCGAAGCGCACCAGCAGGGCGGCCAACGCCTGCCAATCCCCTTGCAGTGCATAGAGGGTGGAGAGGTTGTAGCGGCAACCCAGCTCATCGGCCACGCAGATTGTCAGCAGCGCCAGATACTCCGCTTTGGCCTCGCCCAGCTTGCCAAGGCGCAGCAGGCAGTCGGCGCGGCCGGCTCTGGCGGCCAGCAGAGGGCGCAGCTCGGGGGCACTCCAGCCGTGGCCGGCGATTTGCTGCCAGAAGGCGTCGTCAAAGAGCGGAGTGGCATCGGCGATGATCTTCTCGAACCAGCCGAGGCGGGCCTGATGATCGCGGCAGTTGTCGGCCAGCTCGAACCAGGTCTGCCACTGTTGGGCCTGCTCGCCATTGAGGACGACATCGGTGCTGGGGGCGGCCTGATACTGGTCGAGGTTGAGTAACTGGTTGAGGGCGGTTTTCATGTTCTGGCGCTGGCGTTTGCAGAACTCGACAAAGGGAAGCTCGCTGGCGGCGGCGCTATAGAGCATCTGGGCCATCTGCTTGTCGCGAAACAGGCTCAGCTCGGCGGCCAGACTGAAGCGGTACTGGGTGGTCGGGTCGTTCAAATCCTTCGGCTTGGGCCAGGTGGCAAAACCCATGCTGAAGCCATAACACCATTGACCGAGGGGGTGGCTCTGTTCGAACACCTGCTCGGGGTTATCGCTGGGCAGGCGGCACTGGCTGGGCAGGGCCAGCTGGGCGTCGTCGGCTTGGGATTCCAGCTCGGCGATCAGGTGGTTGAGGGCTTCTGCGCTTTTTTCATCCAACTCGGCATCCTGTTCCAGCAGACCAGCCAGCGGGTGTTGCCAGTCAGGGGTCTCTGGCCCCACCAGACGAGCACAGAGAAAACCGTGCAGGGCCGGGTAGGTCATGTCCTGATCGCTGTGGCTCTGGATCCATTGATTAAGATGGCGGGTACGAGTGGATGGGTTCATCGACAGTTCCTCTGGATTTGAACAGCCGCGAAGTCTACCTAAAAGTGGGGTTATTTGCAGCAAATGGCCGCCTGTTTGGCGATTTAATCACCATTGGCGGATAAGATCGGAGCGAAAGGGCGGCTCGTGGTGGCTTGGGGACTAGGCCGGATCACCGCTCTTGAGGTAACATGCGCGCCCATAGGGGCCATGTTCAGTTGGCCCATCCGGGTAATGAAAAAAGAGAGCACCATGATACAGATTGGCAAGATGAACACCCTCACCGTTGTTGAACTCGAAGACCGTGGCGCCTGGCTTGCGGCCGATGAGTACGGTGAACTGCTGCTGCCCAAGCGTCAACTGCCGGAAGGGGTGAAAGAGGGGGATAGCGTGCAGGTCTTCCTCTATCTGGATGCCGATTGCGAACCGGTGATCACCACCGACAAGCCATTTGCCATGGTGGACGAATTTGCCGGTCTGAAAGTGGTCAATGCCAACAAGATTGGTGCCTTCCTCGACTGGGGCATGAAAAAGGATCTGTTTGTGCCCAGCCGTGAGCAGAACAAGCCGATGCAGGTGGGCCACGTTTATCTGGTGCGTCTGCAACTGGATAACGAAGGGCGCATGGTCGGCACCAGCCGCATCGAGCGTTTCCTGACCCCGGCCGGCAGCAACTTCAAGGTTGGTGACGAAGTGACCGCGCTGCCGGGTGAGCACTCGCCCCTTGGCATCAAGGTGATCGTCAACGGTCAGTATCCCGGCATGCTGTTCAAGAACGAAGTGTTTGGCCGGGTGATGACCGGTCGGCCGCAAACCGCCTGGGTCAAGCAGGTACGCGAAGATGGCAAGCTCGATCTGACCCTGCAAAAGCCTGGTCTGGCGCGGGTTGATGACGCTGGTGAACGCATTCTGAGCCGGATGAAAAAGCAGGGCGGCAGTCTGGCGGTGGGTGACAAGAGCGAACCCGAGCTCATCTACAAGCTGTTCAGCATGAGCAAGGGCACCTTCAAGAAGGCGATCGGTGGCCTCTACAAGCAGGGCAAGATTGTCATCGAAGATAACGCTATTACCCTGACCGATGCCGGTGCCGCGCAGGTACAAGCAGGCGAGCAGGCGCAGGATAGCGAATAAGATGCCGAGCCCCTGTGTTGGCCTCTGCAAGGCGAAAGATGGGCTTTGCCTTGGTTGTGGCCGTACCTTGACCGAGATCGGCCACTGGTCGGCGATGGATAGCAAGGCCCAGCTGGCGGTGATGGCCGAGCTGAATGGCTCGAAAAGCACCCACCGCTGTCCGGGTTGTGGCGAACCGGCCTATTGCGCCGTCTCTGCCGGTCAGACCATCGCCCAGTGCTGGTGCAGCCAGTTGCCGGTATTGCCGATGCAGGAGGCCAGCGCTTGCTGGTGCCGCCGCTGTCTGGCCAAGGCCATCGCGGCGCAGGATTAGCAGAGAACAGAAATAAAAGAGCATAGAAACAAGAAAGGCGCCGATGGCGCCTTTTTTATGCCTGCTGCTGGCGATGCCAGCGCACATGCACTTGATCTTCGGTCAACAGACGGGGCAGCAGGAAGGTGGCGAAGATCACCTCAAACTCATCCTGATGATCCAGCAAACCGACCCACACTTCGACCCAGCGCTCCATATCAACCGGCTCACCCAGCTCGGTCGACCAGTCGGCATTGGGCAGGGTCGCCTCCACGGCGCCACGCTGCTCAAACTCCAGGGTGATGTCGACAATTTGTTCGGGGGCCAGCATATCGGCGGCCTGCTCAAGAAACTGATCATAGGCCCATTCGACCAGCTGATCCGGGGTACGCTGTTCCATGAAATCACTCCAGATACATCGAGGTTCGCTACTGTAACAATTATTGGCTGTGGCGGCCAGACCAGTACGCCGGGCGTGGCTGGCCTGTCCAAGTTGCCGTTGGGGGAGTATGGTTAAGGCGCGGATCATCTGGCAGGGAGTGAGGGGATGAAGCAGCGGGGACGGCGGCAACAGATCAAGCGACGGCGCGAGGCCTGGTGGTGGCACTATCTGCCGCTTCACCGCGAGACGGTGGGCGGTCATCTGGGCCCACCGGAGAAACCCGATCAGCCCTGAGGATCAGTCGGCCTGATGCACCCGATTGAGGGTGATCTGACCCAGTTGTCCCATCTGGCGGCGGATCCAGACCGAGCGCTTCTGCACATAGGGTGAAGGGGGCTTGACCCGATAGCGCCACGGATTGGGCAGGGCTGCAGCCAGCAGGGATGACTCGTAGCGGGTCAAGCGGCTGGCCGGTTTGCCAAAGTAGGTACGGGCCGCGGCTTCGGCGCCATAGATGCCGGGGCCGAACTCCACGATATTGAGATAGACCTCGAGAATGCGGGCCTTGTCCCAACCCAGCTCCATCAGCAGGGTAAACCAGGCCTCCAGCCCCTTGCGAAGGAAGCTGCGATCACTCCACATAAAGAGGTTCTTGGCGGTCTGCTGGCTGAGGGTGCTGGCACCGCGCACCCGTTCGCTGTGCTGGTTGTGCTTGAGTGCCGCGTTGATGGCATCCATGTCAAAGCCGTTGTGATCGGCAAAGCGCTGATCCTCGGCGGCGATCACCGCCAGTTGCAGCTCTTTGGAGATGGACTCCAGATCCACCCACTCATGGCGCACCTGGGTGATTTTGGCGGGCGGAAATAGAGCCCGCTCGATACGCCAGCTCCACATCGGCGGATCAATAAAACGCAGCAAGGCGACCGAGCCGACCGAGCAGAGCAGCCCGGCCAGCGCGATCTTGCCTGCCCACCTCAACACCCGGCGCCCAAACGATGCAGATGCGCGCACGGGGGCCACGGCGTCAGGGTCAGACTCCCACTGATAGTGGCTGGGATCATCGGGATCCGGAATTATTGGGGCAGCCATTCGATGTGGCAGAACTTCTCGTCAACACGGCGGGAGAGCAGCATGCGGGCAAACAGGTGCTCATACTCTTGTTCTTCGTTGCCAAGGCCGACCCAGATCTCGGCATAGTCGGTGTCGCTCACCGCAAAACCCACGTCCGCTTCCCAGTCATCGGCCGGATCGGTTTCGGCCAGCAGGCCGCGATCGTTGAACTCCTGATTGAAGCGGGCGATCTCCTGCTCCGGCAGGTTGTCAGAGGCCAGCTCCATAAAGAGTTCGAGGGCGGTATCGAGCAGTTCCTCGACGCTGTGCATTTCGTCATTCATAGACATAAGCGGTCTGTTCCAGAAAAGAGAAAAAGGTGCCATCGCAGATCACAGCCTGCGGGGCGGCGCTATTCTAGCGGTCGGCAGACCCCTTGGCGAGATGAGGCGAGCCGCTGTGACCTGTTTTTGTGCCAATAAAAAACCGGATCCAGTGACAGGATCCGGTCTTCATTGGGGGAAGGGGTCACGCATAGGGCGTCAGCTCATCCCTTCTTGTCATCGGCGAAGGTGATGTTGAGCTCCAGTACCGACAGCTCATCACTCTTCTGATCCAGTTGGACGGTTATCTTCTCCGGATCAATGTTGACGTATTTGCGGATCACATCGAGGATATCCTGCTTGAGCTGGGGCAGGTAATCCGGCCCCCCTCTGGATGAACGCTCGTGAGCAACAATGATCTGCAACCGCTCTTTGGCCAGTTGTGCGGTGTTCTGTTTCTTGTTGGAACGAAAATAATCCAATAATGACATGTTTAACTCCCGAACAGTCGGCTAAAGAAGCCCTTCTTCTCTTCTTCCAGAAAACGAAATTCCTTGGCATCGCCCAGCAGGCGGGACACCGCATCTTCGTAGGCCTGACCGGCATCGGACTCCTTGTCCAGAATAACCGGTTCACCGGAGTTGGAGGCGCGCAGCACCGCCTGGGACTCCGGGATCACCCCGAGCAACGGGATGGCCAGGATCTCCTGCACATCCTGCACGCTCAGCATGTCGCCGCGGTTGACGCGGGTCGGGCAGTAGCGCGTCAGCAGCAGGTGCTCTTTGATGGGGTCTTCGCCACGTTCGGCGCGACGGGACTTGGAGGCCAGGATACCAAGGATGCGGTCGGAGTCACGCACGGAAGAGACTTCCGGGTTGGTGGTGACGATCGCTTCGTCGGCAAAATAGAGCGCCATCAGCGCGCCCGCCTCGATCCCCGCCGGGGAGTCGCAGACGATGTAATCGAACTTCATCTCCGCCAGCTGATCCAGGATCTTCTCGACCCCCTCACGGGTGAGGGCATCTTTGTCCCGGGTCTGGGAGGCGGGCAGGATAAACAGATTTTCCGAGCGTTTGTCTTTGATCAGCGCCTGATTGAGGTTTGCTTCCCCGTTGATGACGTTGACGAAGTCATACACCACGCGCCGCTCGCAGCCCATGATGAGATCCAGGTTTCTCAGACCGATGTCAAAGTCAATGACCACTGTCTTGTGACCACGCTGGGCTAAGCCGGTGCTCAGGGCCGCACTGGTTGTGGTCTTGCCAACGCCACCTTTACCCGATGTAACGACTATGATTCGCGCCATTCTCGCTTCCTTGTAACTCTATTTGATACGGTCTATTCGGAGTTGTTCATTGTCCAGCCGGACGTGTACCGGTTGCTGGATCAGGCCTGCCTGCAATGCATCGCTCAGCTGGAATGTGCCCGCGATGGAGAGCAGCTCGGCCTGTAATTGCTGGCAATAGATCCGGGCCTGGGTGTTTCCCCGGGCACCGGCAATGGCTCTGCCACGCAGGGTGCCATAAATATGAATGCTGTCGTCGGCGAGCACTTCGGCTCCCGGACTGACGGACCCCAGCACCACCAGCGAGGTGCCGGCGGCGTAAATCTGCTGGCCGGAACGAACCGGTCCCACATGTACCTTGCTCGGGATCAAGGGGGCGGGTTCGGGCTCGGGAACCACCTCAGGGGCGGCTGGCGCGGGGGCAGGCTCGGGTTCCGGTTCGCTCTTGCGACTCTTGCCCGAGGCCATCACGGCCAGTCCCACCGCCTTGGCGGCCGTCTTCATCTCTTCACTGCGCGCCCCCGTGATGCCGACCAGCACAAATTCTTCGGACTCCACCAGCTCCTTGAGCTGTTCGAAATCGGGAATATGTTCCAGTCGGGAAACATTGATCACCAGCGGTGCGCAATTAAAAAAGTAGGGTGCCTGGGCCACTTTTTCGGCCAACAACTGACGTATCCGCTCAGGCTCGCCATCGCTGATATGCAACACAGAAATAGTGAAGGTGGTCCCTTTCAATTCGTTATCGCGCTCAACCATGAATCTTCCCCGAGGCAGAGATGCTAATCCGTTATTGTTATTCAATTCCTGATGTTATAGTTTGCCCCCATCAGAGGCAATAAACTCGTCGGATTATATCAATTTCCATGTTGTGTGCAGTCTATAAAAGTCGCAAAAAAGCCGAGACCTACCTTTTTGTTGAAAAAAGAGAGGATTTCTCCCGCGTTCCCGAGCCACTGCTGAGCGCATTCGGGCGTCCCGAGCTGGTGCTGATGACCAAGCTGGATCCGGCCAAGCCCTTGGGGCTGGCTGATGTCGGCAAGGTGATGGCCGCGCTGACCAACCAGGGGTTCTACCTGCAGGTGCCACCGCCCCCTGAGAATTTGCTGGAACAGCACAAGGCCAGCCTGAAAAAACCATCCTGAATATCCAGCCCCGTGGTGCGTTCTGCCCAGCGGGGCTAATTCTTTGTGACTCTGCATGACGCATTCCGGCCCCGGTGAGGTGGCCTGCGATAATCCCGTGACAGGATCTGGCCAAATTAAACCCTCCCTTTGGTGATATTCACTTTTCGCTGTTTAAATAGAAAGTCAATCTGCTCCCAACACCATATCCTCAACCTTTGCTGGCGCTCACAAAAATAGCGAGTGGCGCGTACTCATATCCGCCATTTCAACGGCTATTGGCCCATTCATCGATTATTTTCAGCCTCTTCCTTGGGCGCTTTTTTGGCCTCCACTGCTTGATGCGTTTTACATCAAATAGGGCGTAAAGAGGGCGGTGATAACGGTGCTAAAACCAGTTTGCGCGATGCGCTGTGGCCAAAATGATGAGCTAACCCCCTGTTTGTGTACTTGATTGTTTGCCCTGATCACGAAAGTGCCACATAGGAGGCAATCAATGTGGCGGCGTGATAATCCGCAGGGTGAGCGGTAACCGCGTCTTGCCAAACAAGGGTATGACCAAAGGGGGATATTGAGATGAGGGACCATCTCGATATCGATTAGGTGTGAAAGCGTGGCTGGGGCAAGATAGCAGGTAAAGGTTTCATATCGGGGCGTAATGTCCCTCTCAATGCATTGAGAAGAGTTAATCAAGGTATGTCATCAGAGAGGTATGCAGACAAGGCAATCCGCATTGCGGTGGCATAGCAGGGGTATATCAGCGACGCCCTACAGTGAAATGGTCGGTATGCCGGTATAAGTGCCCGGCATCCCATTCGGGCAATAAAAAAGGCGGGATATCCCGCCTTTGTTCAGATGAGGGTCGCAACCCCTATTTATTCGCAAGCAACCTGCATCACCTTGATGGCCAGACCACCACGGGAGGTTTCACGGTACTTGGAGTCCATGTCCTTGCCGGTGATGTACATGGTCTCGATCACCTTGTCCAAAGAGACGCGCGGCTTGGAGGTACGACGCAGGGCCATACGGGAGGCGTTGACTGCCTTCATGGCTGCTATGGCGTTACGCTCGATGCAAGGCACCTGTACCTGACCGGCAACCGGATCACAGGTCAGACCCAGGTTGTGTTCCATGCCGATCTCGGCAGCTTCGCAGACGTGCTCCGGGCTACCGCCCATCAGCTCGGTCAGACCGGCAGCGGCCATGGAGCATGAGACACCCACTTCACCCTGACAGCCCACTTCGGCGCCGGAGATGGAGGCGTTCATCTTGTAGAGGATGCCGACGGCACCGGCAGCCAGATAGAAGCGGGTGTATTCGTCGCGGCCAACCGGCTGGATGAACTTGTCGTAGTAGGCCAGTACGGCCGGGATGATACCGGCAGCGCCGTTGGTCGGGGCGGTGACCACGCGGCCACCGGCAGCGTTCTCTTCACTGACTGCCAGAGCGAACATGTTGACCCAGTCAACGATGTTCATCGGATCGCTCGAGAGGTTCTCGTTGGTGTTGAGCTGACGGTAGAGCGGCGCGGCACGACGGGGTACGCGCAGCGGGCCGGAGAGAACGCCTTCGGTACGGCAACCGCGCTCGATACCTTCGCGCATGGTGTTCCAGATCTTGCCGAACTTCTTGTAGATCTCTTCCGGAGTGTTGAAGCACTTCTCGTTTTCCATCATCAGAGCAGAGATGGAGAGACCGGTCTGGCTGCAATGGGCAACCAGCTCGGCGGCGCTCTTGAACGGATAGCGTACGGACATGTCGCCGCTGTCAGCCTTGCCGAAGTTCTCTTCGTCAACGATGAAACCGCCACCGATGGAGTAGTAGGTCTTGCTGTAAACCACTTCATCTTCGATCAGGGCAGTCAGCTTCATGCCGTTTTCGTGCAGTGGCAGGGCTTCGTCGTGGAATACCATGGCGTCGCGCGGGAAGCTGACAGTGTGGCAGTGCAGGCCGATCGGCAGGCGCTCGGTCTGCTCAACACGGGAGATAAACTCGGGGATGGCATCGATATCGACATTTTCCGGCAGGTTGCCAGCCAGGCCCATGATGATGGCAGTGTCGGTATGGTGGCCTTTGCCGGTCCAGGAGAGGGAGCCGTAAACGTCGACATTGATCCGGGTTACATCGCGGATCTTGCCGCCCGCGCGCAGCTCGTCAACAAACTGTTTGGCCGCTTTCATCGGGCCAACAGTGTGGGAAGAAGAGGGGCCTACACCGATTTTGAAGATATCAAAAACGCTGATCATGTCACTATTACCTCAGGGTAGAAGGGGGCGGCATGCCCACTCACAGAAATTTGGGAGATCCATGGAACGCGCTTGTCAGCGCAGGTCACAGAACCAGATAACCGTAGTGTAACGGCTCCAGACCTAAAAAAAGTTGAAATAGATCTATTTTTGTTGAATCTGAGGCGCGAGTATAAAATTTATTTTTGTGCTTATCCATTTTGTTAAGCGTTTGCCCATAAAAATACCCGGCGATGCCGGGCATTTCGGAACCAAATGGAGTCATTTGCCGTTTTTTAACATTCGGTAATGTTAACGGCGAGGCCGCCACGGGCCGTCTCCTTGTATTTGGTCTTCATGTCGTTGCCGGTCTCCCACATGGTCTTGATCACCTTGTCGAGCGACACCTTGTGCTCGCCGGTGCCGCGCAGGGCGAGGCGGGCGGCATTGATCGCCTTGACCGCCCCCATGGCGTTGCGCTCGATGCAGGGTACCTGCACCAGTCCGCCTATAGGATCGCAGGTGAGGCCGAGATTGTGCTCCATGCCTATTTCGGCGGCGTTCTCCACCATGGCCGGGCTGCCACCCAGCAGTTCGGTCAGTGCGCCAGCCGCCATGGAACAGGCGACTCCCACTTCTCCCTGACAACCCACTTCGGCGCCGGAGAGGGAGGCGTTCTTCTTATATAAGATGCCGATGGCAGCCGCGGTGAGGAAGTAGCGGATCAGCGTCTCGTCATCCACCTTGTGGACGAAGCGATCGTAGTAGTGCAGCACGGCGGGAATGATGCCCGCGGCGCCATTGGTGGGGGCGGTCACCACCCGACCACCGGCGGCGTTCTCCTCGTTGACGGCCAGCGCAAACAAGTCGACCCACTCCATCACCATCAGCGGATCCTTGTTGAAGTTGGTCTCGCAGCTTAGCTGGCGGAACAGCCCCGGGGCGCGGCGCCGAACCTTGAGGCCGCCCGGCAGCACCCCTTCGCTCTTGCAGCCTCGCTCGACGCAGCCCTGCATCGCCTGCCAGATCTTGCGCAGCCCCGCTTTTATCTGCTCATCGCTACGAAATACCCGCTCATTGGCGAGGATAAGCCCCGAGATGGAGAGGCCGCTCTCCTGACAGTGGGCCAGTAGCTGGGCGCCGCTGTCGAACGGGTAGGGGACTGGATGTTCGGCATCGGACTTGGCGGCCTCTTCTTTGGCGGTGGCAAAGTGGCTCTCTTCAATGATGAAGCCGCCCCCGATGGAGTAGTAGGTCTGGCTGAAGCGCAGGTTTTCCTCTTTATCAAAGGCGCGCAGAGTCATGCCATTGGTGTGGGCCGGCAGGGTTTTTCGGCGGTTGAAGATGATGGCACCGGTGCGGGGAAAATGGCTTGGTTGTTCGCCTGCCAGCTGCAGGTTCTGTTCCTTTTCCACTCGAGCCAGAATGGCGGGAATCGCATCGATATCGACCGATTCCGGTTCAAAGCCCGATAACCCCAGAATGATTGCCTTGCCGGTACCGTGCCCTTTGCCGGTCTGGCCCAGCGAGCCGTAACACTCCACTTCGACCCGCGTGACCTGTGGCAGATGGCCTTGCAGCTTGAGCTGCTGGACGAAAGCATAGGATGCACGCATGGGGCCGACAGTATGGGAAGAGGAGGGGCCAATTCCGATGGAAAACAGGTCAAACACGCTGATCATGACATCAATCCGGTGATGGTTTATGTCTGTTTATTCTAGGATTTTTGACGTGGATGGAAAGCGGGGATGTGCGGTGCTGTGACATGGACACAGATAATGGGTCTGGGGAAACCAAGAAGATTGAAGGGGCTGCTCCCCTTCAACCGGCCTGATCAGTCGATAAATTCGCACAGATAAGCTGTGGGGGTTTTCACTTCCAGTTTGAAGGAGGAGTGACCGGCCACCAGGAAGGATTCACCCTGGCTGTAGGTGTGCCACTCATCTTCATCAGCCAGCTGGATGGTGAGGGCGCCCTTGATCACTGTCATCCGTTCTGGGGCGGCGGTGTTGAACAGGTAGTCACCGGCGTTCATCACCCCGACGGTTGATTTCTCGCCTTTTTGTTCGAAACCGATGGATTTTACATTTCCGTCGAAATACTCGTTAACTTTCAGCATCTTTACATCCCTGTGTGTACGTTTGTGCAGCCAAACTAGCACAATCTTTTGCCAGTTGTCATGGGGGATGAGGGAAAAATCGCCGAGACCGCTTTGAATCTTCACTTTTTCGCAAACTTATTAATAGCCAAGGTTAATGATTTGCTGATTTAAAACAGCAATTAAATGTGAGATAACACGCGCAAACAGGGGAATGGGCAGCCGCTCATTCCCCTGTTTGGTTAATTGCACTGGGAAAAGTGTGAATTTTGCTACATAAAGGAACATATTGTGTTAACTAAAGGACTCATTAAAAACATCGGCTTCCAGGTTGTGGTCGCCATGGTACTGGGCGCAGTGGTCGGCGCGTTCATGGGTGAACAAGCCACCGTGTTTGCACCGCTCGGTACCCTGTTTATCCAGCTGATCAAGATGCTGGTGATCCCGCTGGTGGCGGTTGCCATCCTCTCCGGCGCCGCCAATCTGGGCGCCAGCCCGGCTGCGGGCAAGATCGGTGCGGCTACGCTGGCCTTCTTCCTCGTGACCTCAGCGTTGGCCGTGTTGCTGGCGCTGGTGATGGGGCAGATCTTCAAACCGGGTGTCGGGGTCGATTTCGCTTCCGTTGCCTCCATGTTTGGCGGTGACTACGCCGATAAAGGGGCGCTGCCGGATGCAGTCGCCACCTTGCTTGGCATGATCCCCACCAACGTCTTCAACTCCCTCAACGAAGCGAACATCCTGCAGATCCTGGTGTTCTGCATGTTCCTCGGCATTGCGCTGGCCAAACAACCACGCGAGCGGGCCAAGCCACTGGTCGATGGGCTCAATACTCTGGTGGATGCCTTTGTCTGGATGATCAACAAGGTGATGATCATCGCACCGCTCGGGGTGTTCGGTCTGATGGCGGAAGCCATCGGTACCTATGGCTTCGACGTGCTGACCCTTGTACTCAAGCTGTTCGTGGTTTATGTGGCAGCCATCCTTATCTTCGGCTTCGTGGTCTATCCGCTGCTGGTGATGATGTTCTCCAACACGCCGGTGATGAAGTACCTCTCTGCCATGAAGAAGCCGCAGATCGTGGCCTTCTCCACCGCCTCTTCCATGGCGACCCTGCCGGTCAATATGGAGACCTGCGAGCATGATCTGAAAGTGACCAACGCGACCGCTTCCTTTGTGTTGCCGCTGGGTGCCACCATCAACATGAGTGGCAACGCCATCTATTACGGTCTGGTCGCCATCTTCTTCGCGCAGGTTTACAACATCGATCTGAGCGTCGGTGCTTGGGCGGCCATCATTGTGACCTCCACTCTGGGGGCGATCGGCCAGGCCGGTGTGCCGGGCCCAAGCTTCCTGGTGGTTGCCGTGCTGCTGGCGGCCGGGATCCCCATTGAAGGGTTGCCGCTGCTGTTCGCGCTGGATCGTCTGTTCGACATGATCCGCACCTCCCTCAATATCACCGGCGATGCGGCCTGTGCTGTCATTGTTGACCGCTTCAGCCCGGAATATGACCCAGAGCGCTGGAACAAGGCATAACTGCTTTGAGCTGGACTGAGATATAACAGCCTTAAGCTGACACTGGGTAACGCGAGCCCCTGCCATGATGGCGGGGGCTTTTTTATATCTGCCGGACAAGTATCAGAGCAAAGGTGTGCACAAGAGATTGCTGACGGATTTAGCTGTGTTGAATGGAGAGCATGGGAGGGAAAACATCAGTTGTGGGCATGGGCCGTATGGCGTCAACCGGCCTGTTGTAGATGCCGGGGTAGGGGATTGTCAAATGGCGGGTAACAAAAAGGGGAGCCTTGCTCCCCTCGGATATGATCTGCTGCTGGTTCTACTCCATCAGGCCATATGGTTAAACCATCCTAGTTACACCCTTGTGGCGAAAGAAACAGCGTCAACGTGATGAAATCATATCTATGTTGACCATCTCGGCATTGTCACTGAAAAGCGCCAGTTGATGGCGATTAAACAGACATGGCAAAGAGAGTCGGTCCGGATTGATGCCTCTCTATCCGGCTCAGAACTGTGACAGTGAGGGCAGAGAGACAGCAACCAGGGTGAAAAACACCGTGAAAACGGCAGTAACGACAAACTCTTTCATTTTTCTCTCCCTAAGTTGTTGGTTGATGCAGTCAAGATACCATAACAAGGGGGTAAAACAAGGTGTAAGTTGATAAAATAACTGCTTTATGTTCGTGGTTGGTTGAGATGGCTATTTTTGTCATATTGAGCTGATTTTATCACCTGCCATGGCAGGTCAGGCATTCAAGATTCTGTTTTTATGATTATTTCATTTAAATTCAATTGGTTGTTGAGCTACTGGTTGGTTTTGTGATGGGTTTTGTATGGAGCTCAAATGGCTTTTTATAAGTTTTCACCCTTGTAATAGTGTCATTGAAGCCATAAAAAGTGTTCAAGACCATAGTTTGACGATTCCTGACGTAGATAGCCCATCCAAAAGAAGTCTATGGAGAGAGTCTGGTTGCCAACCCTTGTCGCACCATCACTTTATCAGTCCAGAGTCTCCGCATTTTTACAGCAAAACACTGGGGGCATAGGGAGGAGAGCCGTGCATCGGGGGGATATAGAGTGGCAGCTGGCTGTTTTATCACCGCCAATTTCCCCGTCGGCCTCGGAGTCGACATGGCCGCAGCAAGAGTGAGGTGCGCAATAGGCCAGAGGCGTATTCTCTGGCTGGGCTGGGCTGGGCTGGGCTGGGCGCGAGTAGCGATTTGCGTGGGCGATGCATCTGCGTGAGTCATGTGAGTGCAATACGAGAACTGCGCCGGAGCATGGTTGGGGAAGAGATCTGAATCCCTTCTGCAAGATTGAGATATAAAAAGCGGCGTATGACGAGGAGGCTGAACAAGCTCGCTTCAGGGTCGACAGAGCGCAGGTCAACGCAATCCGGTTCGCAGTGATAAAAGATCCACGACAATACCGGAACGGTATCTTTGGCTGATATCGGTTGGTGCGAGGAGGTGGACGTTAACGATCCGACAGACGGAGCAAGGGTTGGGAATCAGGCAACCCGTATGGTGAGGGGCAAACAGCGTGCCGATGCACCATTTGCTTGAGATATAAAAAAACCCTCCGATGGAGGGTTTTTGTCATCAACAGCCGGTTAAAAGCCGCGAGGCTTAGAACAGGGTGGTGGAGAGGTTGTACAGCTCCTGATCGAACGGACGCTTCATGTTCTCGATGCAGTCGATGATGTCGTGGTGGACCAGCTCGTTGCGCTGGATACCGACGCAGCGACCACCGTGACCAGCCAGCAGCTGCTCAACGGCGTAAGCACCCATACGGCTGGACATGATGCGGTCACGGGCAGTCGGGGCACCGCCACGCTGGATGTGGCCCAGGATGGTGGCGCGGGTTTCACGACCGGTCAGGGCTTCGATGTCTTTAGCCAGTGCGTTCACGTCGGTAACGTGCTCGCAGATGGTGATGATGGCGTGCTTCTTGCCCTTGGCTTCGCCTTCCTTGATCTGCTTGAGCAGCTTCTCTTTGTCGAAGGCTACTTCCGGCACGATCACATACTCGGCACCACCGGCAACGGCGGCAGACATGGCCAGATCGCCACAGTGGCGACCCATGATCTCGACCACGGAGATACGGTGATGGGAGCTGCAGGTGTCGCGCAGACGGTCGATGGCGTCAACCACCACGTTCAGAGCGGTATCAAAACCGATGGTGAAGTCGGTACCGGCGATATCGTTGTCGATGGTGCCCGGCAGGCCGATGCAGGGGAAACCCTCTTCGGTCAGCTTCTTGGCACCCATGTAGGAGCCGTCACCACCGATGACGACCAGCGCATCGATACCGTGCTTTTTCAGGTTTTCGATCGCTTCGGCGCGCACTGCGGGGTCTTTGAAGGCAGGGAAACGGGCGGAGCCGAGGAAAGTACCACCACGGTTCACCACGTCGGAGACGCTGTGACGCTCCAGCTTGACGATACGATCCTGGTGCAGACCGAGGTAGCCATCATAAATACCGTAAACTTCCAGGCCATGATGCAAACCGGCGCGAACCACGGCGCGAATGGCTGCGTTCATACCCGGTGCGTCGCCACCACTGGTCAAAACACCAATACGTTTGATTTGTTTGGTCATGAGTGCCTCTGGATCTGAGTTGTCAAATACGAATGTTTAAATAGACAAGCCACTTTTACTATATCGGCTTTCATATGGGATGCGGGGGCCACCATAGGAAAAGCGATACAAGAGAGGGGACGAGCCCCTCTCTTTGCCGTAATCAGCGATTACTTGGCAGCGCCAGCGATGATCTGGGAGAAGTCGTCCACTTTCAGGGACGCACCACCGACCAGGCCACCGTCGATGTCCGGCTGACCGAACAGGTCGGCTGCAGTGGCGCCAGTAACGGAACCGCCGTACAGGATCTGTACTTTGGCAGCAACGGCGGCATCAAAACCGGCCAGGTACTGACGGATGTGAGCGTGAACGGACTGAGCGATTTCCGGAGTGGCAGTCTTGCCGGTACCGATGGCCCATACCGGCTCGTAAGCGATAACGGCGTTGTTGAAGGAGGCGATACCGCAACGGTCGATAACGGCTTTCAGCTGGGTCTCAACCACGTTCTTGGTCACGCCGGCTTCGAACTGCTCCAGAGTTTCACCGATGCACAGAACCGGGATCAGGCCGCCTTTCTGGATGGCTTCGTACTTGGCTGCAACCACGTCGTCGGTCTCTGCGTGCAGGGTACGACGCTCGCTGTGGCCGACCAGAGAGTAGGTGCAACCAAAGGCTTTCAGCATGGAGGGGGCGTTTTCGCCGGTGAAGGCACCAGACTCGTGAACGTCAGCGTTCTGGGCACCGTAGGCAATCTTGCTGCCAGCGGTCAGTTGCTCAACCAGACCCAAAAAGATAACCGGCGGGCAGACGGCGACTTGCACAGAAGGATGAGCGGCAGCAGCCGGGGTCAGTCCTTTGATCAGAGCTTCTACAGAAGCTTTGGTGCCGTTCAGTTTCCAGTTACCCATTACCAGGTGCTGTCTCATCTTGTATATCTCCTAGGCATTTGATTGCGCGACATTATATGAATTGAACCGAGCCCAAGATAGCTGACCCGGCGGCAAATGACGTAATTTTTTTTCGCTTTCCTGATCCAAATCAGGAATGAAACGCTTGATCGCTCATTCGTTAACCTGCCCCCGCAAGCGAGCCCACCATACCCCAATCCATTCGTGGATGGCAGCTTCGGAATACATCAGATAACGCCCTTTGGGTAAATAACTGTAGAGGGGCTGGGGTACCTGGCTCTGCTTGGCGGTGTAATCGGTGGGGGCCGGCACGGCATTGAGTCCCTGGCCCTGATAGAGGGCCATGGCACGTGGCAAATGAGTGGCCGAACTGACCAGCGCCACCTCTTTTCCTTTCAGATGGCGGCTGATACTGACCGCTTCATCATGAGTGTCTTTGTTGTTTTCAAACAACGTCATTCGCGCGCGGGGAATGCCGAGGCTCTCGGCCATCCGGGCATTGACCTCGGCATTGGAGAGGGTATCCCCCGATACATAGCCGGAGAAAACCAGCTCGGCGTCGGGATAGGCCTGGGCGAGGCGAACCCCTTCGAGAGTGCGGGCCAGGGCGATATTGTTTTGCCAGGAGCGCTCGGGCACCGCCGGGTCGCTGACATGGCCATTGCCGAGCACCACGATCGCCTCGACGTTGGGATGCTGGCTCACCTCGAACGGCGGGAAGGTCTGCTCCAGCCCGCGGGCCAGTTCGTAGCTCACCGGCCGCATTCCCAGCAGGGCGACCAGAAGCAGCGAGAGAGTCGCCAGCAGCTTGCCGGTTTTCTGAAAACGGGTGAACCAGAGCAGCAGCAGGGCGACCAGCAGCAGGGAGAGGGAGAAGGGGAGCGGCATTAACAGTTGACCAAGCCACTTTTTGAGCACAAACACGGCAGACACTTCCTTGAGTTTTCAGCAAATTCGGGATGTGACAGAATACCTCTCTTTTTTGGGATGGCCACAACCCTGTGGCGCTAATGTTGAGTTTCTCCTTGAAGCACGATCAGAGTTTTGACGGGCGCGCCGACAAGTTCGCACGCAACATTTACGACTCCACCAAGGGGCGCATCCGCACCACCATTGTCTGGAGCGACATCGAAGCCTGCCTGGCCCGCCTTGGCAACCGACCGCTGCGCATCCTCGATGCGGGGGGCGGTTTTGGCTATTTCGCCCAGAAGCTGGCGGCCATGGGTCATCAGGTGGAGCTGTGCGATCTGTCAGCAGAAATGCTGGAGCTGGCCCGCAGCCAGATCGCCGAGAAGGGGCTGGAAGACAAAATTCGTCTCATCCATTGCCCCATTCAGGATCTGAAGCAACACGTAACCGGGACCTTTGATCTGGTGCTCTGCCATGCGGTGCTGGAGTGGCTCGCCGAGCCGCGCCAGACCTTGCTGGGTCTGTTCCCTTTCGTCAATGCCGGGGGCATACTGTCGCTGCTTTTTTACAACCGTCATGGTTTGCTGTTCCAGAGCCTGGTGGTGGGCAATTTTGACTATGTGCGCCTTGGTCTTCGCAAGAAGCGTCAGACTGCGCTTACGCCCACCAATCCCCAGCTGCCGGAGCAGGTCTATGACTGGATTGGTCGCGGGGGGCTGCGCATCATCGGCAAGACCGGGGTGCGGGTGATCCACGACTATATGCGTCACAAGCAGGATCAGGTGGAGAAGTTCGACGATTTGCTGGCCATGGAGCAGCAATATTGCCGTCAGGAGCCTTTTGTCTCCCTCGGTCGCTATATCCATGTGATGGCCCAGAAGCCGGCCAGCTGATTGCTCGCGGTTCACGTCGATGTGAACCATGTTTCGATGCTACCGGATGTAGCCGCGCGCACGATTTTGCGCCCAATACAACAACGAGATGACAACATCATGATGAGTACATCCCGTACCCTGCCAGAGCGTTCTTTGCCGGAGCTAGTAGGGTGGATCAGGCAGGAGGGGTTGGCGTTGAGCCTGCCGACCGACCGGCTGGCCTTTCTGATTGCAATCAAGACCCTGTCCGAAGATGAGTCGGACCTGTCGGAAGCAGCGCTGCACGATGCCTTTGGCTATGTCAGCAGCGCTTTCGGCCAGATGGACGAGACCCTCACCGGTCGCGCCAACAACGCCATCAACGATCTTATTCGCCAGCAGCTGCTGTCGCGTTTCAACACCGACATGGTGGCGGGGGAGAGCCTCTACCGCCTGTCTCGCCTTGGCGTGAGCATCGTCGACTTCTTTATGGATCAGCGTCAGGTTGATTCCATCAAGCTCTCCATTCTGCTCGAGCACCTGGCTTCCGAGCTCGACACCGCCCGCAAGGCGGCGCTTGAGACCAACACCCGCGAGCAGTGGGATGCCGAGGTGCTGCCGCGCCTCACCTTCTCGTTGGAAGAGACCCTTGGACGTATCGATCTCACCCAGCGCGCCATGGATGAGCAGCAGAATCAGGTCAAGAGCGAAATCGCGGCCCTGCTGACCCAGAACTGGGTCGATGCCATTCACAGCTGCGAAAAGCTGCTGCACGAGACCGGCCAGACCCTGCGCGAGCTGCAAGATACTTTGGATGCTGCTGGCCACCGCCTGCAGGCGGGGCTGCTCAATATTCAGGAAGCGGCGCAGGGGCGCGACGATCTGTTCCACGTCGAGGAGCTGACTCACGCCTTGCAAGGGCGCCTTGACGTCATCACCAGCTGGGGTCAGCAGTGCATCGAGCTCTGGTCCCGCTACGACAGGCACGTCCACAAATTTATCCGCAACGCCATCGACATGGACAAGAACCGCGCCTTCAGCCAGCGGCTGCGCGAGTCCATCCGCAATTTCGAGCAGCACAACTGGCAGCTGCGGGTGGCCGAAGAGCCCCGTCTGCTGGAGCTGCGCGATGAAACCATCGCCATCCACGACGAGGAGGTGACCGGTGAGGTGCCCCTCGAGATGGAGTACGTCGAGATGGTGGACATCAACCAGGAGCTGGCCGAGCGCATCGAGCGTTATCTGGCCCGCTACCCCGAGCAGGGCCAGCAGCTGGATCTGGCCGATGTGCTGCGCGAATACCTGCTGGACTACCCGGCTCATGCCCACTTCGATGTGGCGCGTCTTCTGATCGACCAGGCCGTGCGCCTGGGCCATGCCAGCGGCGAGCGCGAACTGCATCGCCAACCCGCATGGAAACCCATTAACCAAGCTGGATCCAAGGTTCAGGCCTATGTCATTGATCAATTCTGAGTTTCCCTTGCCGCTGCGCCTTGCAGAGGCGATTGCCAACCCCTTGTTTCCGCGCATCGACACCGCCTTGCGCTCCGGCCGTCACATCAGTGCCGACGAGTTCGAGCAGCATTCGGCGCTGGTCGAATATCACAGCGAGCTGGAGATCTTCTACGGCCGCTATCAGGTGGAGCTGATCAAGGCGCCGGAAGGCTTCTTCTACCTGCGCCCGCGCCCGAGCTCCGACATCGGTACTACTGTGCTCTCCGAGCTCGATATGCTGGTGGGCAAGGTGCTCTGCTACCTCTACCTGAGCCCTGATCGTCTCGCCTCGGAAGGGGTGTTCGCCATGGCCGAGCTGCAAGAAGAGGTGCTGAGCCTCGCCGACGAGAAGCAGCTGCTGCGGATGGTCAACAGCCGCTCCGGCGGTACCGATCTCGACAAGAAGAAGCTGCTCGAAAAGATCCGCACCTCCATGCGCCGTCTGCGCCGCCTTGGCATGATCACCGCCCTTGGCAACGGAGATAAATTCCGGGTCAACGAATCGGTGTTCCGTTTCGCCGCGGATGTGCGCTCCGATGAAGATCCGCGCGCCGTCCAGCTGCGGATGATCCAGGAGGGTGAAGCCATCTTCCACGACGACGAAATGCCGAGCAGCGACTCGCTCTTTGATGACATCGAGGCGGATCTCGATGAAGAACAACTGGATCTGGAGGTATAACCGGTGCGAGGCAAGTTCAAATCCCTGACCATGGTCAACTGGAACGGCTTCTTTGCCCGGACCTTCGATCTCGACCAGCTGGTCACTACCCTGTCCGGCGGCAACGGCGCGGGCAAGTCCACCACCATGGCGGCCTTTATCGCGGCGCTCATCCCCGACCAGTCACTGCTTCACTTCCGCAATACCACGGAAGCGGGCTCCAGCAGCGCCTCCCGTGACAAGGGGCTTTACGGCAAGCTGCAGCGCGGCCACTGCTATTCCCTGCTGGAAGTGATGAACAGCCGCGAACAGCGGATCTGGGTCGGCGTCCATCTCGAACAGGTGGCCAACCGTGACAACAAGGTCAACATCACCCCGTTTGCGCTGGTGGATGTGCCGGAGAATCTGGCTCCGACCGATCTGCTGCTGGAGAAGCTCGATGGCGGCAAGGGGCGGGTACGCGCCTTTACCGATCTGAAAGGGGCGGCCGCCGAGCTGGGGGCGCTGAAAGTCGCCAAATTCAATACGGTGACCGACTATCACAACTTCATGTTCGAGTTCGGCATCACCCCGAAGAAGCTGCGTGATCAAAAAGATCGCGGCAAGTTCTATCGCCTGATCGAAGCTTCTCTCTACGGCGGTATCTCCTCGTCCATCAGCCGTTCCCTGCGCGAATACTTGCTGCCGGAGAACTCCGGGGTGCGCAAGGCGTTTGCAGACATGGAGGCGGCCATCTATGAAAACCGCCGCACGCTGGAGGCCATCAAGGAGACCCAGGGTCAGCGGGATCTGTTCAAGAACCTGATCACCGAGACCACCCACTATGTGGCGGCGGACTATGTGCGCAACGCCGCCGAGAAGAGCCGTCTCTCCGAGCTGGCCCTCAAGGCGCGCCAGGAGCTGGCCGACAAGCGCCGCATTCTGGCCGAAGAGAAACAGCGTGCCATCTATCTGGCGGACGAGGTGGAGCAGCTCACCAACCGCGAGAAACTGCTGACCGACGAGCTGGAGTCTGCCTCCGAGCATCTGGCCAAGGTGATGGCGGCCGTCAGCTTGCAGAAGAAGATCGAGATGTACCGCGCCGATCTGGCGGATCTCTCTGACAAACTCGAACAGCAGCAGGCGGTAGTGGAGGAGATCCACTGCCAGCTGCTGGAAGTGGAAGAGCGCAAGGAGCTGGCGCAGGCAGAAGTAGACAGCCTCAAGACCCAACTTGCCGACTATCAGCAGGCGCTCGATATCCAGCAGACCCGCGCCATCCAGTACCGTCAGGCGGTGCAGGCTCTCGATGCTGCCCGCGAGCAGTGCGAGCTGCCGGGGCTGACCGCCGAACAGGCGAGCGACACCCTGCACCAGTTCCGTAGCGCCGAGCAGAGCCTCACCAGCCGGGTGCTGGGGGCCGAGCAGCAATTGGCGCTGGCCAAAGCGGCGGTGGCCGAGCATGAAGCGGCGTTGGCGCTGCTTTTGAGCATCGCCCCCGAAACAGTGCGCGAGGCCGCCTGGCCTACCGCGCAGGCGCTGCTCAAGCGTCACATCGAAGACAAGGCTCGCATTGCCCAGGGGCAGGGTCTTCGCGCCGCGCTGGCTCGCCTCGAGAAAGAGAGCGAAAGCCAGAAGAGTCTCTTCAAGTTGCGTGACGAGCTGCAGCAGGCCTCTGGCCAGCTGATTGCCAGCAGCGATGAGCTGGAAATTTTCCTCGAAGCTCAGCGCACTCGTCAGGAGGAGCTCTCCGAGCTGCAGGCGGAGGTGAATCAGCGCCGCGCCAGCCTCGAGCATCAGGGCACCCAGCTGGGCCGCGATATTGCGGAGCTCACAAAGTTGGCGCCGCGCTGGCTGAAATCCTTTGAAAAACTCGAGCAGCTGCGCGAGCAGAGCGGTTTGCCGCTCGCCACCGCCGAAGAGCTTTCGGCCGGTATGCAGACTGTGCTCGACAAGGAGCGCGAGTTCGAGCAGGAGAGCAACCGCATTGCGGCGCAGAAACAGGCGCTGGAGCTGCAAATTCGCAACCTGCAACTGGGGGCAGGCGAGGCGGATCCGCGCTTGGCTCGCATCGCCGAGCAGGTGGGGGGCGTGCTGCTCTCCGATGTCTACGACGACATCTCCATCGATGATGCCCCTTACTACTCCGCGCTCTACGGCCCGGCTCGCAGCGCCCTGGTGGTGCTCGACCTTGAGGGCGCCATCGAGCGGCTGAAAAAGCTGGAAGATTGCCCGGAAGATATCTACCTGATTCAGGGCAACCCCGACTCCTTTGACGAGGACCTAGTGGAAGCGGAAGAGCTGGGAGACGCCGTGCTGGTGCGCACCAGCAAGCGTCAGGTGCGCTTCTCCCGCTATCCCGAGCTGCCGCTGTTTGGTCGCGCCGCCCGGGAAAAACGGATCGAGCAGCTTGATCTTGAACGCGAAGGGCTGATCGAGGGTTACGCCAAGGCCGCCTTCGAGCAGCAGAAGTACCACCGTCTCTACGGTCACTTCCGCGACTTTATCGGCCAGCATCTGGATATCGCCTTCCGCCCCGATCCCGAAGCCGAAGTGCAGGCCAAGCAGGCCGAGCTGCGCGCGCTGCAAGGAGCCATCGGCGAGTGTGACAAGCAGCTGAGTGATGCCAAAGCGGCTGCTGCCCAGCTGACTCGCCATATCCAGCTGGTGCAGGGGATGCTGCCCTTTGCCCACCTGTTTGCCGAGACAGAGCTGGCGGCCCGCCTCGAGGCGGCTCACGCCGATGTGGAAGCGCTGAAACAGGCCGAAGCCTTTATCGCCAAACACGGCAAGTCGCTGGAAAAGCTGGAAACCATGGTGCAAGTGCTGCGTCAGGATCCGCAGGATCTTGCCGCCCTGCAGGCGGCTTACGATGAGGTGAGCGACCTGCTGGCCGCGCAGAAGCGCCGTTGCTATGCCCTCGATCAGCTGGTGGCCCGTCTGCCGCACTTTGCCTATCAGGATGCGCAAGACCTGCTGGGCAAGGCCTCCGAGATGAGCGAGCGACTCAAAGAGAAGCTGAAAGCGGCCGAGCTTGCGGCCCGCACTGCTGGCGAGCAGCACAAGCAGATTGCCCAGCGTCACACCGAGGCGTTGCAGCTGCGCACCGCCTTCAACTCCAGCGTCGAGGCCAAGCGCCAGACCCTGACCGAGTTCGAGCAGGAGCTGGCGGCCATGGGGCTGACCCTCTCTGACGATATGGAAGAGAAGGCGCGCGCCCACAAGAAAGAGATTGAAGAGCTGCTGATCCGCACCCGTTCCCGTCGCACCAGCGCCGAGGCCCAGTTGCAGGTCACCAAGCGAGAGATCGAATCCCTTGGCGGCCGTCTCAAGCTGGAAGGCAAGGATTACTACAGCGCCCGTAAATCTCTGGTGGGTCACAAAGCGAGCTGGTCGCGGGTGGTGCGTCTGGCGCGGGAGACCGACGTCGAGAAGCGCCTCAACAAGCGCGAGCTGGCGTATCTTGACAGCGACGAGCTGCGCTCCATGTCTGACAAGGCCCTCGGCGCCCTGCGAGTGGCTGTGGCCCACGACGAGGCCCTGCGCGATGCGCTGCGACTGTCGGAGGGCAACCGCAGCACCGAGCAGAAGGTGGCCTTCTACGTGCAGGTTTACCGTTACCTCAAAGATCGCATCCGCAACGACATCATCCGCTCCGATGATCCGGTGGAGGCGATCGAGGAGATGGAGATCGAGCTGGCGCGTCTGGCAGACGAACTCAAGCAGCGGGAAACCCACCTGTCGCTCTCCTCTCACGAGGTGGCGGCCAAGATCACCAACATCATCCGCCGCGAGCAGAACCGTATCCGGGTGCTCAACCAGGGCTTGCAGAACATCGCCTTCGGTCTGGTGCGCGGGGTGCGCCTCAACGTCAATATCCGCGAGGCCCACACCCGTCTGCTGACGGCGCTGGCCGATCAAACCGCCATGCACAACGATCTGTTCGCCGACAAGGAGCTCAGCTTCTCCGAGGCGATGGCCAAGCTGTTCCAGCGCCTGAACCCGCAGATCGAACAGGGGGATCGCAGCTATCAGGTGATGGGCGACGTGCTGCTCGACTATCGCAACTATCTGGAGCTGGAGATCGAGGTGCAGCGCGGGGCCGATGGCTGGCTGCGTGCCGAGAGCGGCGCGCTCTCCACCGGCGAGGCGATCGGTACCGGTCAGGCCATCCTCTTGATGGTACTGATCAGTTGGGAGGAGGAGTCCCGCCGTCTGCGCGGCAAGGATATCGCCCCCTGCCGTCTGTTGTTCCTCGACGAAGCGGCCCGTCTGGATGGCAAATCCATCGCCACCCTGTTCGAGCTGTGCGAGCGGCAGGATATGCAGCTGCTTATCGCGGCGCCCGAGAACATCAGCCCGGAGAAGGGCACCACCTACAAGCTCATCCGCAAGGTGCAGGGCAAGCACGAGCACGTGCATGTGGTGGGTCTGCGCGGCTTCGGCTTTGCCGACGACAAGCTGATTGCCTGAGAGGTAACGTATGAAAACGGGAGGCAGGCCTCCCGTTTTCAAAAGATTGAAGAGGGCTATTATGGTGATAGACAAAGATGTTGTTCTGCCAATTGTCACAGCCATAGTCGGATTTCTGTCCGCTCAGTTCTATGCATTTATACAGGCTCGCATCAATAGAAATAGAATTAAAAATAATATGTTTCTTGAGCTTTCCGATATTGATGCTCAGTTAGAAAATTCACAATTAACTCTAGAGGGAAATATAAAGCATATCTGTAATAAAGAGTTTGGCGGTGCATTTCCAAGCAAGATAAGAGCTTGTGTTTTTAATGGTTTTTTTGTTGATGTCGCCATCCATCTTAATCGCTCCCAACGAGTATCATATCAAATTATTCATGGGTATTTGGATGATATTAATAATGAGTTGTCATATTTGGTTGGTGAAACTAGAGTTTTTAGAGATGAGGTTTTTAGTAACGGGGGAATAGAACGAAGCAAGCTTAACATCTGGATGGATAGATATAGAACGATTTATACGAACATTTGCATGGCTCGTTGGCATATCAGACATCACATAGATAATAAAATAAATCCAGAGCTTCCGCTATCTGGTTGTGTTTATGATGAGTATCAGGTTTTTTGTAAGAATATTGATAAAACATTGAATGATTTCATAAATGAAAGTATAGATAAATAATTTCATGTTAGATGCTTTATTTAACAAGGATAATGTTATGCATAATAGAGTGGGAGAAACTCTAGTAATAACACTCTGTTTGCTACTTGTAGCCTGTAGCAGCCGTTATGACGAGCGTCACGGCGGCAGCTGGCGCGGCTATAGCGAGACCGGTTATGCCAGCTATTATGCCGACCGCTATCACGGTAAAAAGACTGCCAGCGGCGAGCTCTATCGCAACAACCTCAATAGCGCCGCCCATATGGAATTGCCCTTTGGCTCCATGGTGCGGGTGACCAACCTCGCCAATGGCAAGAGCGTAGTGGTCAAGGTCAATGACCGCGGCGCCTTTAAAAGCGGGCGAATTATCGATCTCTCCAAATCAGCCTTCGGCTCCATCGCCAACATTCGCGAAGGTGTTATCAAGGTAAAGGTTGAGGTGTTGTGACCGCTCGTGATGCTTCTGAATCTGCAGCCGTTTGGAAAAATCGTAATAGGCTGCTTGTGCGCTAACAGCGTATCCAATATGGCTTGAGCAGGGAAAGAGATGGATATTGAGCTGATTGATGTGTCGCAAAATGAATTTGAGCAGGTCTTTACTGCCGTGAAACAGGGGATTTTTCCCTATGTTGAGTCGCTCTTTGGCTGGGATGACCAATTTCAACGCGAACGGCTAGCCAGCTCCTATCTGCCGCAATGGTTTTCGTGGATCCAGCATGGGGGAGAGCGCATTGGTCTGTTATGTAGCAAGCCATATGAGGATGCCCAGCATGTTCATCTGCTGATCATTTTCCCTCAGTATCAGGGGCGACATCTTGGCGCTGCCGTGATGGAGCGGCTGCATCAGGAGGCTGAGCGTGAGGGCAAATGCCGGGTCACCTTGTCCAGCTTCACAGACAACCATGGGGCGATACGGTTTTATGAGCGCCTTGGTTACAACGTGGTCGAAGAGGATCAAGAGTTTGTCTCCATGTCCCGGCCGTTGGGCTGTGACCTCGGATTGAAAAAAGTGGTTAATGGAGAGTTGTGATGGCGATTTTGAATATTTTGACGGCTCCCGACCCCAGGTTGAGGCTCAAGGCCGAGCGGGTTGAGGATATTGCTGCCGTACAGGGGCTGATCGATGACATGTTGGAGACCCTGTATGCGACGGAAAACGGGATTGGTTTGGCCGCGACTCAAGTCGGGCGTAAAGAGGCCGTCGTTATTATCGACTTGTCCGAGAGCAGGGATCAGCCGCTGGTTTTGATTAATCCACAAGTGATAAGCGGTACTGAAAAGGTGCTTGGACAAGAGGGCTGTCTCTCCGTGCCGGATTACTACGCGGATGTCGAGCGTTACAGCTCGGTGGTAGTATCTGCACTGGATCGAAAAGGCAATCCGATCACCATCGAGAGCAGCGATTTTTTGGCCATTGTCATGCAGCATGAAATTGATCATCTGGATGGCAACTTGTTCATTGATTACCTGTCACCGCTCAAGCGGCAGATGGCACTCAAACGAGTTAAAAAATCGCTCAAGTCCGCCAGCTAATGTCTGCGGATAGTGGCTGGCCGTTTTAGTTATGTGGGGAGCAGGCAGAATGAAAGTGGCAAAATGGAATGTCAGGGCACTGTTTAGCCGCAATAACAAAGGAGAGCAGGGGCGCTATGGTTTATGGGCTGCCTTGCTGCTGGGAACATTATGGGTAGCCCTCCCCGTATCAGCCGACGAGGAGCAGCTGCCGGCCGAATATCGCCCCTTTGTGCAGCAGTTGGTCGATGCGGCAGAAGCCCGGGATCATCAGGCCCTTGCCAACCAGATGAAGTACCCCTTCAAGCAGGAGTATCCCATTCCCGCCATCAAAACCCCGGCGGAGATGCTGACCCGATTTGGCGAGGTATTTGATGACGCTATATTAAAAAGCATTGCTACCTCCCGGGTCGGGCAGGATTGGCAGACCATGGGCTGGCGAGGCATTATGCTGGGCAGTGGTGAGGTCTGGATGGACTTTGATGGCAAGGTCATCGGTATCAATCATCAGACTGCACAGGCCGCCAAATTGAAAGCCGAGCTTATCGCCAGGCAGAAGAGCGGTCTGCATCCCAGTGTGCGGGAGTACAAGAGCCCCGAGCTGATGTGGCAGACCGAGAAATTTACCATCCGCATCGACGAGTTGGACGATGGCCACTATCGCTACGCCTCCTGGGCCAAGGGCAAGACGCTCGCCGACAAGCCGGATCTGGTGTTGAAAAATGGCACCGTCAGGGTGGAGGGGACGGGGGGCAATCATACCTATCTCTTCACGAGCGGCCCCTATCGCTACGAGTGCGTTGTCACCGTATTGGGTGAGCGAGGCGTGCCACCGGGTGAGCTGGTGGTCTATAAAGACGACGTCGAGATAGTGCACCAACCGGTGATCAAGGTGCTGTGACAGCAAATCCACATAAAGAGAGACCAAAGAGCAGCCAGGTGCCGCTCTTTTGCTTTCGCAAACTGAAGAATGAGCTTTGCTAGCTTTGCGGCACCCTGACCCCTTTATCGAGATAGAGGCTGCTGTAGTTAGCCCTGTGGGTGACAAACATCACCTGATGGCGGCTACCGTCGGAGAGGATAAGGAAATCGCCCGCCTGGGCAGGGCTTTGCAAGGAGACCTCCTGCTCGGGGGCGGTCAGGCGGTCGACATCATCTTTGAAGGTGAGGGTGTAAGAGAACATATGGCGCTCCACTGCTGGCTCATATCAAACACTCCGTTGAAGGTAGTTGCTGGCATGGGCACGCGCGGCGCCCGATTGGCGCTGTTAGACCAAATATCAGCGATGAGAACGTGCGTGGCTTCAGTCGGGTTGTTTTGCTGAGGTGCACTTTAGGCGTTTACATCAAGGCCATTGGTATCAAAAGAGATGGGAAAGGGGCGAAAAGGAGGATGAAAAAACCGCCAGCTGGCGGTTTTCTTATGCGATGGGCCCTACTTCAGGGCCTTCTTCAGCTTCTTGATCTTGCCTTCATGCTTGGCAATTTTCTCAAGACGAGCGGCGATCTTCTTCTTGATCTCTTTCTTGCTTGCTTTGGCCATCGGTGGCGCTCCTTTGCCGTGGGGACACATGAGGTGTCAGTGTGGGTCTTCCCTTTGACGTCCCAGAGTGCCACAGGGCTTCTTTGTGAACCAGCACTCTGTTGCTTTAATAGCCAGCTCGCTATAACTGCAAGGGGCTGAGCCAGCGCAGCAGTTGCTGGCCAACCTGCGGGCTGGCGAGCAGGGCCATATGACTGGTGCGATAGACAATCAGGGTATGGGCAGGAAGAAAAGCCAGCAGATGGCGCGCTTCGTTGTGCTGGCCGAGGGCGCTGCGTAGCGGCACCAGTCCATCGCCAATCAGCCGGTCGGCCAGCAGGCTGCGCTTGGCGGCTGTGGTCGCGGCAATGGCATAGCAGTTGACGCCGCCGGGCAATGGGAGTGGCGCGCGTGGGTCCTGTGAGGGGACGGCGGGGTCGGGTGGGGCAACGGCATCGATCACCTTGCCGTGGCGTAAATCCTTGATGCCAGCACTGCGCAGCCGCGCCAGTCTGACGAAGGGCTCGCTGTAGGCGGTAGCGGGCAGCAACTGTTCCAGCCAGTGACCTGCATGTTCGAGCGGTGCGCCGTGGTGTGGTGTGCCAAGAAATATCAGGTTGGCAAGGTGCGCAGGCCAGGTGAGCCCGGCCACGCCAGCATGGTGGCAGGCGCTGCGTGCAACCAGTCCCCCCATGCTGTAGCCCATTATCGTTATCTCTTTGAGCTCTCCCGGCCAGTGGGCGAACAGCTGCTCCAGCAACAGGGCCAGCGCCTGTCCGTTTTGTGCAATGGGCAGGCCCGAGTTGTAGCGCAGGTAAAGAGGCTGATAGCCAAGCGCGGCGGCAAGTTGCTCCCCGTGATTGACCGGTTTGCCTTGATGCTCGGTCTGCCACTGCAGATCGTTCATGCAGAGGCCATGGATCATCAGCAGCACCCGTCCCTCGCGGGGTAGATCCTTTGGCATCGCCTGCCAATCGAGGGGCTTGCCCTGATAGCGCAGAGTCATGGGGGTGGCGAGAGCATTGTGGTGTTCGACCAGCTTGTCCCCCAACACGCCGTTGAGCGTGGCGATCAGGGCCGCACGTTTCGGTGTTTCGGGGATCTGGTGGGGCGGTGGTGTGGCTGGCAGGCGGCTGAGCAGATGGTTGATGCCGCTGCCCAGGGTGTTGGCGGCGCCATGTACCCTCTTGTAGACCAGTCCGGTGATCCCGGCTGTTTTTCCCTCATCCCGTCCCTTGAGCCCCATACCGCTCAGTACCGCCTGATGTACCGCTTCGGTGATCTCTACCGCGGCGGGCAGCGCCAGAGTCAGCAGGTGCGCCAGCTCGCGGATATCCGAAAGATGCCAGGAAGAGGATGGCGAGGGGTCTGTGGCGTCGGTCATGGCAAGCCCTTGTGAAAGCGGGTATCGCGTTGTCGTGCCGCGAAGAGTGCAGCGTATCTCTATATCAAACCAGCTTGCGCCCTTTGTGGCGGGTTTACCAGTAACGGGCCATGCATGGCGGGGCTGATAAGAACCGCTTGCGAAGCCGGTCACGGTAATGGCAGGGAAAATCACCTCTACTTCGTCATATGAAGCCACATGGAGAGGTGAGGATGTCGCTGTTTGATGAGATGCGGGTACAGGATTTGTGTGCACGGTTGCTCGATAGCCAGAACGGAAAGGGCTGCACCCTTGAGAGTCGGCATGACGCGAGTTGAAGGATCTGTTGCAGGCAGTGGCCGGGATCAAGCCGGTTGGCCGAGGTGCTCATTATGTGTTGACCGACGCGGGGCGGACTTATTTGCTCGGGCAGCTGGCGTTGGTGGCGCCCCCGGAACAGGACAAGGGTGAGCAGCTGCAACGAATGGGAGTGAGTTTGCCTGCGCGGCTCAATCAGGCCTGCTTTTATGCCCTCTGGCATGGGGATAGCAAGCATCCGCGATCAGCATCCCTTGCAGCGCCACTGCTTGCGGACTTGTCGCTAACTCAAGATGAGGTGATCCGCATCCGTACCCTCGAACCTCTCTCATTGGTCGATCGGCAAGGTCAGCAGCACGATATGACGGCAATGATGGCGCTGCTGGGGGAATTGGCGTTGCCGGAGCGGACTCTGGGCACGCTGGCGGCCATCGGCTGGCAAGGGGAGCGGGTCATTACGGTGGAAAACAAGGGGGCCTTTGTCGACTACCCGCTGCAACCCGGGCAACTGCTGCTTTTTGCACCCGGTCGCAATACCACCCTGGCCAAACAGCTGATCCCGCTGCTGCCTGCGGGCGTGCAGTGGGCCCATTTCGGCGATCTCGATCAACGGGGTATCGATATTGCCGTCGAGCTGGCGCGCGAGCTAAATCGACCGGCCATGCTCTGGCTTCCCTGTGAGCTGCGGCCTTATCTGGATCACTACGCCCGTCCGGTGCGCACCTTTGCAACGGACAGTAGCAAGGTGCCCTGGCGTGTGACGACGCAGGCTGATCAGGTTGATGGTCATGGCACGCTGGCAGGCGTTCCCTGGCTCGATAAACTGATCACAGACGGGACTTGGCTGGAGCAGGAGGTATTGATTCTGGCCCCTCACTGGCGGAGCTGGTCATTGGACGCGATGGGCAATCAGGGGTGAAACGGGGAGCCCGCGCTCCCTGTCATTTCGTGGTCAGCTGCTTACTTGGCGTTGATGGGCCCCTTGGTGCCGGCATCATTATCGACCCAGCCATCTTCACCCTTGATGCGGCGATCCCCCTGAATGGTGTAGATGACCATGCCATCCTTGAACACCAGCGCGCCATCGGATTTCTTGGCATTGACCTTCTTGTCGTTGACCCACACCTGATCCTTGCCATCGATGCGGATATTGGCCACGGTGGCGCCGGTTTGGGGGAAGGTGGCGATCCAGTTGCCCGCATAGGGGCTGGCGCTGGTTGCCGCGGCCGGAGCATTGCCAACACCGGCAGCCGCGTTCTCAGCCTTGGTTTTGTTGATATTGCAGCCATTGAGCTCGCTCACCTGAGTGCAGCCCGAGCGCTCCAGCTTCTGCTCATAGCTCAGATTCAGACCGCCCTCCGCGGCCGGGGCGGCCGTGCCAAATCCCGCCTTGGCATTTTCCGCTTTGGTTTTGTGAATGTTACAGCCCTGCGCCTCGGTGACCTGGGTGCAGCCGGATCGCTCCAGTTGCTCGGCATATTTGGCACTGATGGCGTGGGCAGGGGTGATACCGAGCAGGGTCAGGGTGATGAGCAGAGCAGCATTCCTGGACATAGATAATCCCTCAAAGATGTAAGTCATGCAGGTTCATCCGAGCAGTTGCGGTCGTGAACGTCGGCCTCTCCTGAGCATCCGAGACAGATGCGCAGCTGGCGTATTCACGTTAGCACCTTGGGCCAACCGCGCCCAGCGATGTGGCCGGAAGATAAGGCGAGAGGTGATACGGGAGTGCAGGGGAGGCGAGATGGCCGAGACATTTCTGCAGAAGAGGTCGTAACAAAAGAGCAAGTCGCTGCACGGCATTATCATAATGATAACGACAGCCCCGCCGATATCATTTCAGCCCCTGAAACTGACCTTTGATGATAATTCTCACCGATGCCGAGATATCGCCTCTGATTATTATCACCCGGCTATTTTATGGCTTGGCTGATCCGCTCACCTTTTTATTGAATAAACCGCTTAAATAGCCGCTGATTTTGTGGGTGGGATCACACACTTTCGCCATTTATTAATATCTACCTGCATTTTATTGGTTTGGCATGGTTATTGATTGCCTCATATCGACGCTAACCGATGCGCTCACCCACAACCGGGATGCTGGTGACATCGTGAGTGAAAGGGGAGCTATCCATATCTCATCCAATGATTGGGGCGAACGATGAAAGCAGTTAACGAATTAATCAAAGAGATCAGAGCACTCAAATCCAACCTGCATGAAAAAGATTTTCTGCTGACTTGGGAGCAAACACCTCAGGAGCTTGAACTGGTATTGAAACTGGCCGAATCCCTCAAGACACTGCGTGCCGAAAATATTGCTACCAAACTGTTTAACAGCGGGCTCGGTATCTCGGTTTTCCGCGATAACTCCACCCGAACCCGCTTCTCTTATGCCTCTGCGCTGAACCTGCTCGGTCTGGCCCAGCAGGATCTGGATGAGGGCAAATCCCAGATCGCCCACGGTGAAACCGTCCGTGAAACCGCCAATATGATCTCCTTCTGCGCCGATGCCATCGGTATCCGCGATGACATGTATCTGGGCGCCGGCAACGCTTATATGCGTGAAGTGGGCGCCGCGCTGGATGAAGGGTTCGAGAAGGGGGTGCTGCCCCAGCGTCCGGCGCTGGTCAACCTGCAGTGCGACATTGATCACCCGACCCAGTCCATGGCTGATCTGGCCTGGTTGCAGGAGCACTTCGGCAGCCTGGAAAACCTCAAGGGCAAGAAGATTGCGATGACCTGGGCGTACTCCCCGAGCTACGGCAAGCCGCTCTCCGTGCCGCAGGGCATCATCGGCCTGATGACCCGCTTTGGTATGGATGTGACCCTGGCCCACCCGGAAGGGTATGACCTGATCCCGGACGTGATCGAAGTGGCCAAGGAGAATGCCAAGGCATCCGGCGGCAGCTTCCGTCAGGTCACCTCCATGGAAGAGGCGTTCAAGGATGCCGATATCGTCTATCCCAAGTCCTGGGCTCCCTACAAGGTGATGGAGCAGCGCACCGAGTTGCTGCGTGCCAATGACCACGCTGGCCTCAAAGATCTGGAGAAACACTGTTTGGAGCAGAACGCTAAGCACAAGGATTGGCACTGCACCGAGGAGATGATGAAGCTTACCAAGGGGGGCGAAGCGCTCTATATGCACTGCCTGCCCGCCGATATTTCCGGCGTCTCCTGCAAAGAGGGCGAAGTAACCGAAGGGGTATTCGAGAAATATCGTATCGCCACTTACAAAGAGGCGAGCTGGAAGCCCTATATTATCGCCGCCATGATCATGGCCCGTAAATTCTCCGCCCCGGCAGAAACCCTGGAAAATCTGATTAAAGAGGCGCAAAAGCGGGTGAAATAAATAACGGCAGGGCAGGGTGAATATTCATCCTGCCCACACTGTCGAACCCATTATTTTGAGTTTTCTCCCCGTGGTATCTGAATAACGGATCTCCCGGCGAGGCAGCTCTTTGTCAGGTAACGCCTAGTGAGGTAAGCATGTCCCAATTTTCGCTGAAGATGGATATTGCCGATAACCGTTTCTTTACCGCTGAGCCATCTCCGCTGTTTTCTCGCGCCGAAGCACAAAAGGCTCGCGCTTTTCATAAAAAACTGGCCGGTTATGAGCCGACCCCATTGTGCGACCTAAAAGATCTGGCCGCCTATATCGGGGTGAAAAATATATTGGTCAAAGA
Source organism: Aeromonas sp. 6P (assembly GCF_051919525.1). NCBI lineage: Bacteria > Pseudomonadati > Pseudomonadota > Gammaproteobacteria > Aeromonadales > Aeromonadaceae > Aeromonas > Aeromonas sp. 6P. The sequence continues at coordinate 2,177,955 of NZ_JBQBEO010000002.1, forward strand.
CGAGTCAAAGCGCTTTGGCCTCAATGCCTTCAAGATGCTGGGTGGCGTTTATGCCATCGCCAACCTGCTCTGTGAAAAGTACGGGGTGGCCATCGAGGATTTCTCCTTCGATCTCATCAAACGCACCATCAAGGAGCCGATGACCTTCGCCACCACCACAGATGGCAACCACGGTCGCGGCGTCGCCTGGGCCGCCAAGCAGGTGGGTCAGCATGCGGTGGTCTACATGCCCAAGGGCTCGGCCCGGGAGCGGGTGGATCACATCCTCAACCTCGGTGCCGAGTGCATTGTCACCGACATGAACTACGACGATACCGTGCGCCTGACCATGAAGATGGCCGAAGAGCGCGGTTGGCACATAGTGCAGGACACCGCCTGGGAGGGTTACACCAAGATCCCGACCTGGATCATGCAGGGTTACTCCACTCTGGCCGACGAAGCGGTCGAGCAGATGCAAGATATGGGCATCAAGCAGCCCACCCACGTGCTGCTGCAGGCCGGAGTCGGGGCGCTGGCGGGCGGGGTGCTCGGCTATCTGGTGGACTGCTTCGGGGCGAAAAACCTGCACAGTATCGTAGTCGAGCCGGATCAGGCCGACTGCATCTACCGCTCTGGTGTGGCGGGGGAGATGGTCAACGTGGGAGGCGATATGCGCACCATCATGGCCGGTCTTGCCTGCGGTGAACCCAATCCGCTCGGCTGGCCGCTGCTCAGAAGCTGCACCACCCAGTTTATCTCCTGCCACGACAAGGTGTCGGCGCTGGGGATGAGAGTGCTGGGCAACCCTCTTGGCAATGATCCCCGCATCATCTCCGGCGAATCCGGCTCGGTCGGTACCGGCGTGCTGGCGGCAGTGCGTCACCACCCGGATCGCGCGGCGCTGATGGCGCGTCTCGGGCTGGATAGCAACTCGGTCGTGCTGATCATCAACACCGAAGGGGACACCGATGTGACCCACTACCGGGAAGTGGTGTGGGAAGGCAAGCATCCTGCCTGCGATTAACCCCGGCTGTGAGTAATCCCTGCGAGAGCAGAGACACGAATTGAAATTGGTCGCGCCTCGCCAACGGGGCGCGGTAACGGGCACAGGGCGCTGCCGACGAACAGGCCGCGCACTCTCAGTTGTTATGGAGAATCACAATGAACAAGCAAATTCCGTTTGAAATGGTGTTGGAGAAGGCCTACCAGTACAAGGCCGAGATGAGTCAGTTCCTGCGCGACATGATCGCTATCCCGAGCGAGAGCTGCGATGAAGAGCGCGTGGTGCTGCGCATCAAGCAGGAGATGGAGAAGGTTGGTTTCGACAAGGTCGAGATCGACCCCATGGGCAACGTGCTGGGCTACATCGGCCACGGCCCGCACCTGATCGCCATGGATGCCCACATCGATACCGTCGGTGTTGGCAACCGCGCCAACTGGACCTTCGACCCCTATGAGGGGATGGAAGACCACGAGATCATCGGTGGCCGCGGCGCCTCCGATCAGGAAGGGGGCATGGCCTCCATGGTCTATGCCGGCAAGATCATCAAGGATCTGGGGCTGGAAGATAAATACACCCTGCTGGTGACCGGTACCGTGCAGGAAGAGGACTGCGACGGTCTCTGCTGGCAGTACATCATCGAGCAGAGCAAGATCCGCCCCGAGTTCGTGGTCAGTACCGAGCCGACCGACTGCCAGATCTACCGTGGCCAGCGTGGCCGCATGGAGATCCGTGTGGAAGTGCAGGGGGTGAGCTGCCACGGCTCTGCGCCGGAGCGCGGTGACAACGCCATCTTCAAGATGGGCCCCATTCTTGGCGAGCTGCAGGAGCTCAGCCACAACCTCGGTCATGACGACTTCCTCGGCAAGGGCACCCTGACCGTTTCCGAGATCTTCTTCACCTCTCCGAGCCGCTGCGCCGTGGCAGACAGCTGCGCCGTCTCCATCGACCGCCGCCTCACCTGGGGCGAGACCTGGCAAGGTGCGCTCGACGAGATCCGCGCCCTGCCTGCGGTGCAAGCCGCCGGTGCCGAGGTCTCCATGTACCAGTACGACCGTCCGGCCTACACCGGTCTGGTTTACCCGACCGAGTGCTACTTCCCGACCTGGAAGGTGGAAGAGGATCACATCACCGTCAAAACCCTCTCCAAGGCTTATCGCGAGCTGTTCAACAAGGAGCCGGTGGTGGACAAGTGGACCTTCTCGACCAACGGTGTCTCCATCATGGGGCGCCACGGCATTCCAGTCATCGGTTTTGGCCCGGGTAAAGAGCCGGAGGCCCACGCCCCGAACGAGAAGACCTGGAAAGAGCATCTGGTCAAGTGCGCCGCCATGTACGCCGTGATCCCCATGCTCTATCTGGCCGAGCTGGACAAGTAAGGGGGCTGCCGGGTGGTGACTGCCATCGCCGCCCGGCTGTCGCAAGTGTGACAAGTGCCCCGTCTTTGTTGAGGCGGGGCCTTGCTGTTTGAAGGCAAAATGCATTCGAGGTGGTGGGGATGAAACGGCTGATCAAAAACGGCGTGCTGGTCGATGCGCAGGGGGAATATCGTCAGGATCTGCTGATCGAGAACGGGGTGATCCGCGCCCGCGCCGCCGATATCCAGCCCGATGGCGAAACCGGGGTGATCGATGCCAGCGGCTGCTATGTGATGCCGGGTGGCATCGACGTCCATACCCACTTCAACATCGATGTCGGGATTGCCCGCAGTTGCGATGATTTTTTCAGCGGTACCCGTGCCGCCGCCTGTGGTGGCACCACCACCATCGTCGATCACATGGGATTTGGCCCGGCGGGGTGCAACCTGCATCACCAGCTGGCCCGCTATCACGACTACGCCGCCGATCAGGCGGTGATCGACTACAGCTTTCACGGCGTGATCCAGCATGTGGATGACGCCATCCTTAATGAGATGGCCGCCATGGTGCAGGAGGAGGGGATCAGCAGCTTCAAGCTCTATCTCACCTACCAGTACAAGCTGGGGGACCATGACGTGCTGCGTGCCCTGGCCCGCCTCAAAGAGGTGGGGGCGCTTGCCACCGTCCATCCCGAGAACGATGCCGCCATCGCGGCGCGCCGTGCGGCACTGCTCGCCGCTGGCCATCATGAGCCCTGGTATCACCCGCAAAGCCGCCCGCTGGAGTGCGAGGCGGAGGCGATCGCCCGGATGATCAATCTGGCGGGGCTCGCGGGCAATGCCCCGCTCTATATCGTCCACCTCTCCAACGGACTGGGGCTGGAGTATCTGAAATTGGCGCGCCGTCAGGGCCAGCCAGTCTGGGTGGAGACCTGCCCGCAATATCTGCTTTTGGATGATTCCTGCTACTACCGGGAGAACGGAGTCGACTATCTGCTCAGCCCGCCGCTGCGCTCACGCCGCGAGCAGGACAAGCTGTGGGTCGGTATCGCTGCTGGCGACATCGACACGGTGGCGACCGATCACTGCAACTTCTCCCACGCCCAGCGCATGACCCTCTCAGGCGGCGATTTCAGCCGCTGCCCCAACGGCTTGCCGGGCGTCGAGAACCGGATGCTGCTGCTGTTTGCCCACGGGGTATTGGGCGGGCGCATCTCGCCGTCACGCTTCGTGGCCCTCACCAGCGCCAATCCGGCGCGCCTGTTTGGCCTCTGGCCGCGCAAGGGCAATCTGCAACCGGGGGCCGACGCCGATCTGGTGCTGATGGATCCCCGTGGCGAGACCCTGAACCGTCACGCCGCCCTGCATGACAACGGTGACTACAGCCCCTACGAGGGGATGCGCTGCCCCGGCCAGATCAGGATGACCCTCAGTCGCGGCGAGATAGTCGCTCGCGACGGCGAGTTTCTGGGGCGGCGTGGTCACGGCCGTTTTCTGGCCAGAGCGCCCTTTGATCCGGCGTTGGCGCCGGATCTGCACTCGCCTTGCCCCACAGTGGCAGGCTGACAATCCGTTCGAAACAGGCAGAGCAGCAAGGTTATGTGAACAACGAAAGGTGGGCCGGTATTGCGCCGGCTTGTCCCATCACTGGAGATAACAAGATGAAACAGAGAATCGTACTGGCCCTTGGTGGCAATGCGCTGGGCAACAATCTGCCCGAGCAGATGAAGGCGGTGCAGAGCACGGCGCACACTATCGCCGACCTGATCGCCCAGGGGCACGAGGTGGTGGTCACCCACGGCAACGGGCCGCAGGTGGGGATGATCCAGCAGGCGTTCGAAGTGGCGGCCCGCCACGAGCCAAAATCCCCCCATCTGCCCATGTCGGTCTGTGTGGCCCTGAGTCAGGGTTATATCGGCTATGACCTGCAAAATGCCCTGCGCGAAGCACTGCTGGAACGCGGCATCCACAAGCCGGTCGCCACTCTGGTGACTCAGGTTGAGGTCGACAAGAACGATCCAGCCTTCCTCGACCCGAGCAAGCCCATTGGCGGTTTCTTCAGCAAGGAGGAGGCCGAGGCGCTCATGGCCAAAGGCGAGCGGCTCAAAGAGGATGCCGGCCGTGGCTATCGCCGGGTGGTCGCATCCCCCAAACCCGTCGACATCATCGAGAAAGAGACCGTCTCAGCCATGCTGGCTGCCGGTCAGGTGGTGATCACCGTCGGTGGCGGCGGCATTCCGGTGCTGCGCGAAGGCAATCACCTGCGCGGTGCCAGCGCGGTGATCGACAAGGATTGGGCCAGTGCCAAGCTGGCGGAACTGATTGACGCCGACATGCTGATCATCCTTACCGCGGTAGAGAAAGTGGCCATCAACTTCGGCAAGCCCGATGTGCAGTGGCTCGATCAGTTGAGCGTGGCCGATGCCAACAGCTTTATTGCCCAGGAGCAGTTTGCCAAGGGCTCCATGCTGCCCAAGGTGGAGGCGGCGCTCTCGTTCGCCACCTCCCTGCCGGGGCGCAAATCCCTGATCACCTTGCTGGAGAAGGCCGCCGACGGCATTGCCGGCAAGACGGGAACCCTTATCTGCCGCTAGGCGTTCCAGCTCGGGTTGAGTGTGATTGCGGGGGCCGACGGCCCCCTTGTTCATTTCGGGGCGACCATGGTCAGCGGAGGATGAGCGGCGTAAGATGACCGCCTTCAAGCGCGGGCAAGACGCCGAGAGCAGACCCGGCGCAATGAGTGACAAGAGGTGAGTAACAAGCAAATGAGCGGAAAGATCAATATGGCGGCGCTGGTGGGATTGATCCTGCTCACCGCCATCTGGAGTTACAGCTGGATCGTGATGAAGCAGGTGATGCTCTACGCGGGGGCCTTCGAGTTCACCGCCCTGCGCTGCCTGTGCGGATCTCTGGTTCTGCTGCTGGTATTGGCCCTGCGTGGGCGCCGTTATCTTAAACCCACCCCGTTTCGCTATACCCTCGCCATCGCCCTGTTCCAAACCTGCGGCATGGTGGGGTTGGCCCAGTGGGCGCTGATCAGCGGCGTGGCGGGCAAGGTGGCTATTCTGAGCTACACCATGCCGTTCTGGGTGGTGATCTTCGCGGCGCTCTTTCTCGGCGAGCGGATGCGCAAGCTCCACTATCTGGCGGTCGGGGTGGCGGCTTGCGGGCTGCTCTTGGTGATCGAGCCCTGGCAGCTGCATCTGGATTCCATGAAGAGTGCGCTGCTGGGGATTGCTTCCGGCATCTGCTGGGGGATCAGCGCCATCATCGCCAAGCGGATGTATGTCCGCCACCCCGCGGTGGATCTGATGTCCCTCACCACCTGGCAGATGATCTACGCCACCATGGTGATGGCCGTGGTGGCGGCGCTGGTGCCGGAGCGACCCATCGACTGGCAGCCCTATGTGTTTGGTGCGCTCGCCTACAGCGCCATCTTCGCCACGGCGCTGGCCTGGAGCCTCTGGCTGTTTGTATTGAAAAAGCTGCCGGCCGGGATCGCCAGCCTCAGCACACTGGCGGTGCCGGTGAGCGGCGTGCTGCTCTCCTGGTGGCTGCTGGGCGAAAATCCGGGGCCGGTGGAGGGGAGCGGCATCGCCCTTATCGTGCTGGCGCTTCTCGTCATCAGCCGCAAGGGCAAGCGCTCTGTGGTGTCGGTGGCGGGGGAGACCCGCGTCAAGCACGGCTGAGTCGATTGTCGGCAACGAAATAAAAAGGGCCTGCCATCATGGCGGGCCCTTCTGGTTTTAAGAACACTCTCTTATCTGCGCTGGGCCAGATGCATCATGGCTTCCAGCACGGCGCCGCCGATGGCGCGTGCCTTGTCCGATACCGTAGTGGCGTCGGCCCGCTCGCCTCTGGGGTCGATGTCACCGATCTTGAAGCCGACGGTCACCTCGATGCCATCGCTGAGCAGCCCCCGCACCATGCCGGAGAGCGGCGCGATAATGGGGGCGTCCCCCACATGGGCGATCACATCCCCCTCCTGCACCAGATCACCGAGCTTGATAATGCTCTTCATCACCCCGGCGACAGGGGCGCGCACCACCCGGCGGGCGGAGTGTCCCTCGATCACCCCGGGAATGCCGGTATTGGGTTGGGCGGGGCCCTGATAGATGACCCGGCCCAGATGATGGCCGCGGTTGGTCTCGATCACCGCATCGCAGTCGCGCCCCGCCTCAAACCCCGGGCCAAGGGCCACCGTAATGGGGGCCATCTCCTTGTGGGTGCCGAGATTCTGCTTGGCGAGGATGGCATCCACCAGATAGCGGGGCTTGAGCTCGGCGAGGGTGGCACAGTCGGGGTCAACCAGTAGCGGAATGACGCCCCGATCCAGCTGCTCGAACGCCTGTTCGACGCTCTCGACCCGCTTGGCACGCACTCCCTCAACGCTGGTTTCACCGTCGAACATCCCCTGGGCGAAGGCGACAGTGCGGCGGATCACAGTCGGCTTGTCGAGATCCAGCATCACCACCTTGAAGCCGGCATTGTGCAGGCGCAGCGCCACCCCGGTGGCGATATCACCGGAGCCACGCATCACCACCAGCTGATCCCGCTTGAGGCGCACATCATCCTGCATCAGACCGCCTGCCTTGCCGTTTTTCACCTGCAACAACTCGGCGAGAATGCTGATGGCGATCTCCTCGGGGGTCTCGGCGCCGATGTTGTAGCCGATGGGGGCGTGCAGCTGCTGCAGTTGCTCCTGGCTCACCCCTTGCTGGCGCAGCGCTTGGGTGAAGGTCTGCACCTTGCGCTTGCTGGCGAGCAGCCCCAGATAGGCGAGGGGACGGCTGATTAGCCGATCCAGCGCCTCCTTGTCCTGATGGTTGGTTGCGATGATGACGAAGTTGGCGGACTCGATGGCCAGTTTATCTATCACCGCGCTGATGGTATCGGCCTGCACCAGATGGGTACCGGCCGGGAAGAGGTCAGGGTTGAGGCTCCCTTCGAAGCAATCCCCGACATGGACATCAAAGCCGAGCGGCGCTGCGGCATGGGCCACAGCCCGGTTGACGTGACCGGCACCAATGAGCACCAGCCGTGGTCGCAGACCATAGACATCGATATAGACCGACATGGCACCACCGCAATCCGACCCGACCGCATGCTCACCGTTGCGCGCCATCCGGCCATGGAAGATGCGGGGCTTGCGCTCAGCAATGGCAGCCATCGCTTCCTCGATCACCAGCCGCTCGATCATGCCGCCGCCGATGGTACCGAGGATCTGGCCATCGGCCATCACCAGCATCTGGGCCTGATGGCGCGGGGTGGAGCCCCGGCTCTCGATGATCTGGGCCATGGCAAACGGCGTGTTCTCCTGTTCCAGTCGGGCTGCGTGTGCAAACAGATTCATAAGGTACCTCTTTTCATCCTTAAAACGTCAGGGGCGAGGCTAAAGCGCCTCCCCGTGCGGAGCTGTGCAGATCAGGTGACGGATGGGGGGGGATTCGCGCACGGCCCCCTGCCAGATGGCGTGGATCTCGGGGTGGCGGCTCTGCAGCTTTATCAATTCCGCCAGCCACGACGCCTCATTTTGATAATCGCCATTGATAAACCAGATCCGGCGCGCCCCGGGCGGGGTGCCCTTGAACACCCCCTCGGGGTGGGAGAGCAGCTTGTCAAACAGTGCCCAATCCAGTGGCTCACCCGCCGCAATCCCGCACAGGGCCTGCAATTCAGCCCAGCGGTGGATCTGCGTCGGTTCGGCATTGGCTCCCACCATGGCGCCGCCCAGCAGGGCGATCACCCAGTCACTCTGGTGTGGAATGCAAGGTTCGTGCAAAGCGGGCACTTTCAATAACTTGTGATGGGCGCCATCCGCTTCGACCAGGATGAGATCGAAGCGCTGCTGTCCTTTGAGCAGGTCGATTTGGCGCAGATCCGGCCCTGCAACCTTGCCGGTGCGCTCGTCAAGATGGCTGAACAGGGCAACCAGGGTCGGGCCATCCGGCAGGGCCTGACAGCGGGTAAGTTGACGAACGGGATCCGTCTCGATAATCAATTCCCGATAGTGTGATGGGGCTGGCAGAAACATTCGGGTGGTGGTGGTAATTAGCACCCTTTTACCCTGCTTATAAAAATATTCCGCCAGCCAGAACAGGGTGCTGGTTTTTCCGCCGGCACCACAAAGGCTAATTAGCGTGGTATGGTTGTCACTATTTTCAAGCAGTGGATTTAAAAGCGAACCAATATCCGGAAACGCGTGAATAACAGAGTGTGGCAAGGACATGGCAATGACCGAAATAAATAGCGAGGTGAATGAAAAGGTGCAGGCTCGGGGGCGTGAACAGTGTGACTGTATAATTACCGCAGCAGGTTTGTCATCCCGCATGGGGGCATGGAAAATGATGCTACCTTATGGCTCGGGGACAATTCTTGATGCAAGTCTCAAAAATGCCCTGGCCTTCTGCTCCCGGATTATTTTGGTCGTGGGTCATCGCGGGGCCGAACTCGCTGCCTGTTATGGAAATCGCCCCGACATTCTCATCGTCCATAACCCTGACTATGAGCAGGGGTTGGGTAGTTCCATCCGCTGCGCTCTGGCGGCCAGCGATGCTGACTACCTCTTTATCAGCCACGGGGATCTGCCCTGTATCCCGCGCGAGGTCTATCAACAGTTGTGGCAGGCGCGCGGAGAGTTCGCTCTGCTCCCGAGCTTTGAGGGGGAAGCGGGCCACCCGGTCTTGCTGCCAAAATCCCTCGCAAGGGAGCTGGCTGCCGCGCCGGCACAGGGTTCGGTGCGCCGCTGGTTGCTGCAACGCCCACACCGAAGCATACCGGTCGAGAGTCCTGCCATCCTCTTTGATATCGATACCCCCGAGCGATATCAGGCGCTGATCCGCGACGAACTGGAGCTGCGTTCTGCCGACGAGCTTACAACCGAGCAGGGCTGAGTCGCATCGTTGGGACCCACCTCCCTCTGCATACAATGGCAGCCAGAGGGGCGGTAACGCCGAGTCATCTCGCAGCCTTTGGATAAACCGAAATAGCGACGACCGCCTTTTATATAGCAGTGACTTTTAAGCAAACCCCGGCCATATTGGCCGGGGTTTGCTTGCGATAATGCTGGATGATTTTTACCCTATCAAAGTGATATTTATCGCTGCCGATTTGATACTTTTCATTTTTCTCTGGCATTGCCTTGAATAAAATTTCAAGTGAGTGAGAACCACTCTCATTAATCATAATGGCGACATGCCAAACCGCCTTCATTAATTCGAGCCATCTCACGCTTTTACCCTAAAAAATAGTTTTGCCGATGGAGTGGCCTGATTGTTGCTCTTCTCCTTGCCAAGGGGGAACACCCGTGCGGATACCCCATTTATTCATGCTGCCAATGGGCAGAACAGCTGCAAGGAGATAGCCATGGGCGATATTATGCGACCCGTTCCGTTCAAGAACCTGTTGACTCGTATTTTTGCGGAATATAAAGAGAGTCAGAGCATTTTCGGTATTCCCGCCGCGCAATTCTATCGCAAGCAGGACGAGCGCAAGATCAAGGTGTTCGGTGAAACCTGCGAGACCCCCATTGGCCCGGCAGCCGGCCCCCATACCCAGTTGGCCCAGAACATCGTCACTTCCTGGCTGACCGGCGGGCGCTTTATCGAGCTCAAGACGGTGCAGATCCTGGACCGTCTCGAACTGGAAAAGCCCTGCATCGATGCCGAAGACGAGTGCTTCAACACCGAGTGGTCTACCGAGTTCACCCTGCCCAAGGCGTTTGACGAGTATCTTAAAGCCTGGTTTGCCCTCTACCTGTTAGAAGAGGTGTTCGACCCGCGCCTCGACGGAGAGGCCAAGTCCTTCATCTTCAACATGAGCGTGGGGTACAACCTCGATGGCATCAAACAGCCACCGATGCAGCAGTTTATCCACAGCCTGATGGATGCAAGCCAAAGTCCGAAGTTTGCCGAGTACCAGCAGGTGCTGCGCGAGCTGGTGGCCGACGAGCAGTTTATCGCCGAGCTGGGACTGGGGGCGCACCGCGATCGTCTGCAACAGCTGGTGGAGCGCATCCCGGCCGAGCTGGTGCACGGTGTCACCCTCTCCACCATGCACGGCTGCCCGCCCAACGAGATCGAGGCCATCTGCCGCTACATGCTGGAAGAGAAGGGGCTTAACACCTTCGTCAAACTGAATCCGACCCTACTGGGTTACCCGCGGGTGCGCGAGATCCTCGATACCTGCGGCTTTGATTACATTGGTCTTAGCGAAGAGTCGTTCGATCACGACCTCAAGCTGGATCAGGCCAAGGCGATGCTGACCCGCTTGATGGCGCTGGGGGCCGAGAAGGGGCTCACCTTTGGGGTCAAGCTCACCAACACCCTCGGCACCATCAACCGCAAAGGGGCGCTGCCGGGGGATGAGATGTATATGTCCGGTCGGGCGCTGTTCCCGCTCTCCATCAACGTGGCTGCTGTGCTGTCCCGCGCCTTCGATGGCAAGTTGCCCATCTCCTACTCAGGTGGTGCCAGCAAGTTCAACATCGCCGAGATCTTTGAGACCGGTATCCGCCCCATCACCATGGCCACCGACCTGCTGAAACCGGGTGGCTATCTGCGCCAGATCGAGTGCCTCAAAGAGATAGATGTATCGGACAGCTGGGGCATGAGTCAGGTGGACGTGGCCAAGCTGGAGGCGCTTGCCGCCAAGGCGCTCACCATGGATTACACCCAGAAGGAGTGGAAGTCCGAGGATCGGATCGAAGTGGGTGGTGGCCTGCCGCTGACTGACTGCTACGTGGCGCCCTGCGTCACCGCCTGCGCCGTGCATCAGGATATCCCCGAGTACATTCGCCTGATGGGCGAGGGGGAGTATGTGGCAGCCCTTGAGCTGATTTATCAGCGCAACGCCTTGCCTGCCATCACCGGTCATATCTGCGATCACCAGTGTCAGTACAACTGCACCCGCCTCGACTACGACAGCGCGCTCAATATCCGTGAGCTGAAAAAGGTGGCACTGGAGCGCGGCTGGGAAGGGTACAAGGCGCGCTGGCACAAACCGGCAGGCAGCGGTGACAAGCACCCGGTTGCGGTTATTGGTGCCGGCCCGGCCGGCCTCTCCGCCGGTTACTTCCTGGCCCGTGCCGGTCATCCGGTCACCGTGTTCGAGCGCGAAGCGGATGCCGGTGGCGTGGTCAAGCACATCATCCCCGAGTTCCGCATCCCGGCTGAACTGATCCAGCAAGACATCGACTTTGTCGCCGCTCACGGGGTCAAGTTCGAGTTTGGCTGCGATCCGGCGCTCACCGTCGACAAGCTGCACGCTCAGGGCTTTACCTATGTCTTCGTCGGCATCGGTGCCGACAAGAATGGCGGAATGCGCCTCGAAGGGGGTCATGATCGGGTCTACAAGTCCTTCAACTTCCTGCGCAGCTTCAATCAGGGCAAACCGCTGCCACTCGGCCGCCATGTGGCGGTGATCGGCGCCGGTAACACCGCCATGGACTGCGCCCGCGCCGCCCTCAAGGTGCCGGGTGTCAGCGATGTGACCGTGATCTACCGTCGCAGCGAGAAAGAGATGCCCGCCTATCGCGAGGAGTATCTGGAAGCGGTGGAGGATGGGGTGAGTTTCTGCTTCCTCACCAATCCGGAGCGCTTTGACAAAGATGGCAAGCTCACCGTGCGGATGATGGCGCTGGGGGATCCTGACGAGCAGGGCCGCCGCCGTCCTGTGCCCACCGAGCAGACCGAAGTGATGCAGATGGATGCGCTGATCACCGCCATCGGCGAGCAGCCTGACTGCGAGGTGCTCAAAGCGATGGGCATTCCTCTTGGCAGCGATGGCTGGCCCGAGGTGGATGGCCAGACTGGCGAAACCAGCCGTCGCAACGTCTTCCTCATCGGTGACGTGCAGAGCGGCCCATCCTCCATCGTCGGTGCCATCGGTGGTGCCCGCCGTGCCGCGGATCTGGTGCTCTCTCGCGAGCATATCGCCAGCCAGCAGAGTGACGTAGCCATCCAGCCGTCTGGCAAGGATGAGATCTACCGCCGCAAGGGGAGCATCGCCGTCACTCTGGTCGACAAGAACGAGCGTGATGCCTTCGTGGCGCAAGAGGCGCACCGCTGCCTCGAGTGCAACTACCTCTGCAGCAAGTGCGTGGATGTCTGCCCCAACCGGGCCAACGTCGCCATCGCGGTACCGGGCTTCAAAGACCAGTTCCAGACCCTGCATCTGGATGCCTACTGCAACGAATGTGGCAACTGCGCCCAGTTCTGCCCGTGGCAGGGCAAGCCCTATCAGGACAAGGTCACCATCTTCAGCCTGCCCGAGGATTTCGACAACAGCCGCAACCCCGGTTTCTATCTGGCGGATGGTGGCGAACTGCGGGTGCGTCAGGATGGCGAGACCTATCGCCTGACCATAGACGCCCAGAGCCGGATCAAGGATGCGCCTGCAGCCCTTGGCGACATGTGCCGGATCATCAGCCATGTCCATGCTCATCACCACTACCTGCTGGGGGCCGTCGAGGCCTGAGCGAACCACGAATAAGCGAAGGAGCACACCATGTTTATTCTGAAGAACGTCACCGCGGTCCAGCTGGAGCCGACCCGGGTGCTGGAAGGGGTGGATATCGCCATCGAAGGCACCCTTATCAAAGCGGTGGGGCCCAATCTGCGGGCCCTCTACCCAGAGGCCAACTATCGGGAGATGGGTGGCAAGCTGGTGATGCCGGGTATCGTCTGTGCCCACAACCACTTCTACTCCGGCCTGTCGCGGGGGATCATGGCCAACATCGCCCCCTGCCCGGACTTTATCTCCACCTTGAAAAACCTCTGGTGGCGGCTCGATCGGGCCCTCGATGAGGAGTCCCTCTACTACAGCGGCCTCATCTGCTCGCTGGAAGCGATCAAGAGCGGTTGCAGCGCGGTGATCGACCACCATGCCTCGCCCAACTTCATCAAGGGCTCCCTCAACGTGCTGCGCAAAGGGTTTATGGAGGCGGGTCTGCGCGGCATGACCTGCTTCGAGACCACGGATCGCAACGGCGGCCTCGCCGAGCTGCAGGCCGGGGTAGAGGAGAACATCCTGTTCGCGCAAGCAATCGATGCCGCCAAGGCCAAGGGGAGTGAACCCTATCTGGTGGAGGCCCATATCGGCGCCCATGCCCCCTTCACCGTGCCTGACGAGGGGCTGGCCATGCTGCGCGAAGCGGTGCAGGTCACCGGTCGTGGTCTCCATATCCATGTGGCGGAAGACCGCTACGACATGGCCCACGGTCATCACCACCATGGCAAGGAGCCTATCGCCCGACTGGACGAGTTTGGCCTGATCGACAGCAAGACCCTTATCGCCCACGGCATCTACTTGAGCCCGGCCGACATCGAGCTGCTCAACAGCCGCGATGCCTTCCTGGTGCACAACGCCCGCTCCAACATGAACAACCACGTGGGCTACAACATGCACCTGCCGGAGTATCGCAATCTGGCGCTCGGCACCGACGGTATCGGCTCCGACATGCTCGAAGAGCTCAAGTTTGCCTACTTCAAGCACAAGGATGCCGGCGGCGCGCTGTGGCCCGACAGCTTTGCCCGCTTCCTGTGGAACGGCAACACCCTGCTGGAGCGCAACTTCGGCGCCAAATTTGGCCGCCTGGAGCCGGGCTACAAGGCCGACCTCACCATCTGCGACTACGACGCGCCGACCCCGCTGGCGCCGCGCAACCTCGGTGGCCATCTCGCCTTCGGCATGGGATCTGCCAGCGTCAACAGCGTGATGGTGGAGGGGCGCATGGTCTATCAGGACCGCGAGTTCCCGTTCGATGTTGCGCCTATTTATGAGCAGGCCCGCAAGGTGGCGAGCCGCCTGTGGCAACGGATGGATCAGCTGGCCTAAGGCCACCTTCCGCAGTTTTTGGACCGGATTGCCCGCCCAGTGGATTCGCCCCGGCGGCGGGCAGCAAGAGTAAGGACGACACATGATTGAGCAATTCTTCCGACCCGAGCAACTGGGTCAGGCTTTGGAACTCAAGGCCAGCTTCGGCAACGACGCCGTCTATATGGGGGGCGGCAGCAAGCTTAACGCCGCCCCGACCCGCACCGACAAGAAGGTCGCCATCTCACTGGACAAGCTTGGGCTTGGCCAGATTGAGCAGCAGCACGGCCAGCTCCATATCGGCGCCACCGTCACCCTGCAGACCCTGAAAGAGGATCCCCGCACCCCGGCCGCCCTGTGCGACGCGCTGGGGTTTGTTTACTCCCGCCATCTGCGCAATCAGGCCACCATTGGCGGCGAACTTGCTTGCCAACAGCAGGATTCCCCCTTGCTGCCGGTGCTGCTGGTACTCGAAGCGGTGGTCGTGCTGGAGAACAACCTGCTGCAACCCATCGACGCCTATCTGGCGGGCCAGCGCAATGCCCTGGTGCTCGGAGTTGTGCTGCCGGAGCCTGAACTGCGCTGCGCCACTCGCCGCATCAGCCGCAACGCCGATGGCTTGGCGGTAATGACCGCCGCCGTGGCCCTCGACAGCATTGGCGAGATGCGGGTGGCCGTCGCTGGCGTCACCCCGCAGCCGATGCGCCTGCGTGATCTGGAGCGCCGCGAACTGCACGATGCCGCGCTGGAGGCCGCTGTAAGCGAGCTGATTGCGCCCCGTGAAGATCTGGCGGGCAGCATAAGTTACAAGCGGTATATCACCGGCGTGGTAGTGGCGGATCTGCTGGTCGAGTGCCAGCAGCAGGAGGTACAGGCATGATGGAACTCAACTTTACCCTGAACGGTGCCCTGCGCACCGTCATCACCCCAGCTGGCGAGAATGCCCAGCGGGTGCTGTTCAACCAGTGCCGGATGCATTCGGTGCGCAACAGTGACGACGGCTTCGGCTTCGCCGGCTCCGACGCCATTCTCTTCAATGGCAAGGTGATCAACGCCTCCCTGCTGATCGCCGCACAACTGGATGGGGCGCAGGTGCGCACCGCCGAGTCGCTGGGCAGCTGGAACCAGCTCAGTCTGGTACAGCAGGCGATGGTAGATGTGGGGGTGGTGCAGTCCGGCTACAATGATCCGGCCGCGGCGCTCATCGTCACCGACCTGCTTGATCGCCATTCCAACCCCACCCGTGATCAAATCGACGATGCCCTCTCGGGCCTGTTTCACCGCGATGGCGGTTATCAGCAGTTCTATCAGGCTATCGAGCTTGCCAGTTCACGGATGCAGGATCCCGATTATCTGTGCCAGATTGCCCCCGAATTCCGTGACGACCTGCGCCATATCGGCAAGAGTTGCCCGAAAGTGGACGCAGCCAAGATGGTGCAGGCCAAGCCCTGCTACGTGGAGGATCGGGTCAGCGAGGATGCGCTGGTCATCAAGATGCTGCGCAGCCCCCATCCCCATGCGGTGATCACCAAACTCGACGTGAGCCGCGCCGAAGCCATGCCGGGCGTCGTGCACGTCATCACCCACCTCAACTGCCCGGATATCTACTACACCCCGGGTGGCCAGAGTGCCCCCGAGCCGTCACCGCTGGATCGCCGCATGTTTGGCCGCAAGCTGCGTCACGTCGGTGACCGGGTGGCCGCCGTGGTGGCCGAGAGCGAAGCCATCGCATTGGCGGCCCTGAAACTCATCGAGGTCGAGTATCAGGTGTTGCCGGCGGTCATGAGCATTGACGAGGCGATGGCCCCCAATGCGCCGCTGGTGCACGACGAGCCCATCGTCTACATGGCCGGCGCTCCGGCGGATCTCGAGCAGCAGAACGCCTGCTCGGTGCGCCGTGGCGACGAGCACATGATCATCAACTTCCCCATCGGTTCCCGTCCGCACGAGAACCTGGCCGCCAGTGTCCATGGCCAGATCGGTGACGTGGCAAAAGGCTTTGCCGAGGCGGACGAGATTGTCGAGCGCACCTACGAATCGACCCAGGCCCAGCAGTGCCCGACCGAGCCGCACATCTGCTTCACCTACATGGATGGGGATCGTCTGGTTATTCACGCATCCACTCAGGTGCCGTGGCACGTGCGCCGTCAGGTAGCGCGTATCGTCGGCCTCAAGCAGCATCAGGTGCATGTGATCAAGGAGCGGGTAGGGGGCGGCTTTGGCTCCAAGCAGGATATCCTGCTGGAAGAGGTATGCGCCTGGGCCACAAAAGTCACCGGCCGTCCGGTCACCTTCCGCTACACCCGTGAAGAGGAGTTCATCAGCAACACCTCTCGCCACGTGGCCAAGGTGAAGGTGAAAGTGGGGGCCAAAAAAGATGGCACCATCACCGCCATCGATATGGATTTTCGTGCCAACACCGGCCCTTACGGCAACCACTCATTGACGGTGCCGAGCAACGGCCCGGCGCTCTCCCTGCCGCTCTACCCGTGCGACAACGTGCGCTTTACCGTCAACACCTACTACAGCAACATCTGCCCGACCGGCGCCTATCAGGGCTACGGCGCGCCCAAGGGCAACTTCGCCCTGACCATGGCCATTGCGGAACTTGCCGAGAAACTGGGGATCGATCAGCTCGACATGGTGGAGCACAACCGGGTGCATGAAGGGGACATCCTCAAGGTGCTGGGTGCCATCGGCGAGGGCAAGATGCCGACTTCTGTGCCCCACGCCGCCAGCTGCGCCCTCGAGCCCATCCTCAAACAGGGTCGCGAACTGATTGCCTGGGATAGCCCCAAACCCGCCGACGGGGATTGGCGCATCGGCCGTGGCGTCGCCATCATCATGCAAAAATCGGGGATCCCGGATATCGATCAGGCCAACTGCATGGTCAAGCTGGAATCTGACGGCACCTTTATCGTTCACTCCGGTGGCGCCGATATCGGCACCGGCCTCGATACTGTGGTGGCCAAGCTGACTGCCGAGGTGCTCGGTTGCCCGCTCAGCGATGTGCATGTGATCTCCGGCGACACCGACCACGCCCTGTTCGACAAGGGGGCCTACGCCTCGTCAGGCACCTGCTTCTCCGGCAACGCGGCCAAAAAGGCGGCCGAGAACCTCAAGGCGAAGATCCTGTTCCATGGCGCCGCCATGCTGGGCGAGCCGGTGGAGGATGTGGAGCTGGTTCACCCGGGCATAGTGCGCGGCAAGAAGGGGGAGGTGAGCCTCGCCAAGCTGGCCCACAAGGCTGAGACCGGTACCGGCTTCGGCATTCTGGTGGGCACCGCCAGCTACATCACCTCTGAGCTTGCCTTCCCGTATGGGGCCAACTTCGCCGAGGTGGCGGTCAACGTCAGAACCGGCGAGATCCGGCTCGACAAGTTCTACGCCCTGCTCGACTGCGGTACCCCCATCAACCCGGAGCTGGCCCTCGGCCAGATCTACGGGGCGACCATGCGGGCCATCGGCCACACCATGACCGAAGAGATCTGCTACGACAGCAAGGGCATCCCGCTCACCCGGGATCTGAAGAGCTATGGCGCGCCCAAGATTGGCGACATTCCGCGCGATTTTCGGGCCTTCCTGGTACCGAGTGATGACAAGGTCGGCCCTTACGGCGCCAAGTCCATCTCGGAGATCGGGGTGAACGGGGCCGCGCCCGCCATCGCCACCGCCATCCACGACGCCTGCGGTGTCTGGCTGCGCAAGTGGCACTTCACGCCGGAGCAGATCCTGCGCGAACTGGGCAAGCTGGAGCAAAAAGTGTCGGCATAACAAAAGAAAAGGTGAGGGGCGGGCGCCAGCTCGCCCCCAGCACCTGACGGCGGAATGAGTACTCCGCCTACATTCTGTGTGATGGGACAAACACGATGTCTAAAACAACACGCAAGCACTCGGATCTCATTTACGAGCTGGAAGACAAACCCCCGTTTTATCAAACCCTGATGGGCGCAGTGACCCATCTGCTGGCCATTTTTGTCCCCATGGTAACCCCGGCGCTGATCGTCGGCGGCGCCCTGGGCCTATCCACCGAGACCACCGCCTATCTGGTCTCCATGGCGATGATCGCCTCCGGTATCGGCACCTGGTTGCAGGTGAACCGTTATGGCCCCATCGGTTCTGGGCTGCTCTCCATCCAGTCGGTCAACTTCTCCTTCGTGACCGTGATGATCGCGCTCGGCGGCGCCATGAAAAAAGATGGCATCCACGAGGAGCTGATCGTCTCGACCCTGCTCGGGGTCTCTTTTGTCGGAGCCTTTCTGGTGATGGGTTCCTCCTTAGTGCTGCCCTACCTCAAGCGGGTGATCACCCCGACCGTGAGCGGGGTAGTGGTGCTGATGATTGGCCTGAGCCTTATCAAGGTGGGGATCATCGACTTTGGCGGCGGCTTCTCCGCCATGAGCAGCGGCACCTTTGGCAAATACGAGCACATCGGACTGGGGCTGCTGGTGCTCTGTGTCATCGTCGCCTTCAACTGCAGCCGAAGCCCGCTGCTGCGGATGAGCGGCATTGCCATCGGCCTGATGGTGGGCTATGCGGTGGCACTGATGCTCGGCATGGTGGATTTCTCCGCCCTTGAAAACCTGCCGCTTATTACGGTGCCTATCCCGTTCAAGTACGGTTTCTCCTTCGATTTTCACGCCTTTATGTTGGCGGGCACCATCTATCTGTTGAGCGTGCTGGAGGCGGTGGGGGACATCACCGCCACCGCCATGGTTTCCCACCGGGATATTCAGGGGCCTGAATTTCAAAAACGGCTCTCCGGCGGTGTGCTGGCGGACGGTCTGGTCTCGGTGATCGCCTCGGCCCTCGGCTCTTTGCCGCTCACCACCTTTGCCCAGAACAACGGCGTTATCCAGATGACCGGGGTGGCCTCACGCCATGTGGGCAAGTTTATTGCCGTCATTCTGGTGTTGTTGGGGCTCTTCCCGGTGGTGGGGCGCTTCTTTACCACCATACCGTCACCTGTGATGGGGGGCGCCATGGTCATCATGTTCTCCATGATCGCCATCGCTGGTGGTCGCATCATCATCAGCCACGGCTTCGATCGGCGGGAGACCCTGATCGTCGCCACCTCGCTGGGTCTTGGGCTCGGTGTCTCCTATGACCCGAACGTCTTCAAGGTGCTGCCGGCGGGTATCTACATGCTGGTGGAGAATCCCATCTGCGCCGGCGGTATCACCGCCATCATCATGAATCTGGTGTTGCCACAGAGCCGCAAGCGCAAGGCGGCCGTCAGGGATGCAGAGGCGGTTGAAGTGATCCAGCTGAGCGACAAGCCGGATGTGATTTTTACCGCCCGCAGCGCGGGCCTGTCATCGGCCAGCAAAGGGGAGGGTTCACCAGAGCCAGTACCCGGGCAGGCGGTGGCGCCACAAGTGGAACGGATCTGACGGTTAAACCGGCAAAAAACGTCAACAGAACAAGAAAAACAGGGAAACGGTTATGAAAAACGACAACTCTGTCAAAGCGGTACGCGGCAGCTTCTTCGATATCACCCGGGTGGTGGAGCAGCCCGAGGAGATTGAGTCCAACGCGCGCCTTATCGAGGATGGCCTGCTGATCATTCGCAACGGCTGCATCGACTGGTTTGGTGAGTGGGAGGAGGGCAAGGATCGCATTCCGACCGAAGTGCGGGTGCGGGATTATCGCGGCAAGATGATAGTGCCGGGCTTTGTCGATACCCACATTCACTATCCCCAGAGCGAGATGGTAGGGGCCTATGGCGAGCAGCTGCTGGAGTGGCTCAACCGCCACACCTTCCCGGCCGAGCGGCGCTACAACGATCTCGAATATGCCCGCGAGATGTCCACCTTCTTTATCAAACAGCTGCTGCGAAACGGCACCACCACGGCGCTGGTGTTTGGCACCGTTCACCCCGAGTCGGTGGATGCCCTGTTCGAGGCGGCCAGTCGAATTAATATGCGGATGATCGCCGGCAAGGTGATGATGGATCGCAATGCGCCCGATTATCTGCTCGATACAGCCGAGAGCAGCTATGTGCAGAGCAAGCAGCTTATCGAGCGCTGGCACGGCAATGGTCGACTGCTCTATGCCATCACACCACGATTTGCACCCACCTCGACACCCGAGCAGCTGGCGATGGCGCGGCGACTGCGCGAAGAGTTTCCCACCACCTATCTGCACACCCATCTGTGCGAGAACAAGGACGAGATCGCCTGGGTCAAATCTCTTTTCCCGGCGCACAAGGGCTATCTCGATGTCTATCACCAGCATGGGCTGACCGGCCACAACTGCGTCTTTGCCCACTGCGTCCATCTGGAAGAGCAGGAGTGGGATTGCTTGAAGGAGACCGGCTCCACCATCGCGTTTTGCCCCACCTCGAATCTTTATCTCGGCAGCGGCCTGTTCAAGCTGCACAAGGCGTGGCGCAAGCAGGTGAAGGTGGGGATGGGCACCGACATCGGCGCGGGCACCACCTTCAATATGCTGCAGACCCTCAACGAGGCCTACAAGGTGATGCAACTGCAGGGCGAACGGCTCTCGGCCTATCAGGCTTTCTATCTGGCCACCCTGGGCGGCGCCCATTCGCTGGGGCTGGACGAGAAGATCGGCAGCTTTGCGGTGGGCAAGGAGGCGGACTTCGTGGTGCTCGACCCGGTCGCTACCCCGCTGCAGCAGCTGCGTTATGACAACTCCACCACCCTGCGGGACAAGCTCTTTGTGCTGTTGACCCTGGGGGATGACAGATCCATCTACCGCACCTATGTGGATGGCCAACTGGTGCATGAACGGGGGTAGAGGCTGGAGTGGGCTGCCGCGGCGCAGCCCCAACGAATACGGTGGCTGGCGTGCCCCACAGGGGCGCCAGTCTTGCCGCACCACAGGGGATCTCCCCGCATAGAACGTGAAATGGCCCGGTTTTTTTGACCAGCAAGGCAAACGTTTGAGTCAAGGCTGCCTGCCCTGGTCTGTCTGTAGCATCCTCTGCCTCCATCGCCTGTTTCTCATCAGACTGGCGCGAGGCAGACCCGCAGATCCTGTCGCCATTTCGTCATGGAACATTCAGGCGCGTGTGAAGGAGTTGGGTATGACCCAAGCAAACAGCAGGACAAACAGCGTGGAACAGCTGGCCAATGATGACGCCAGCCCTAGCGCAGCAAAGCAACAGCCGCTCACGGCTCTTGATCGCTACTTTATGATCAGCGAGCGGGGCAGCAATGTCAGACAGGAGGTTCTGGCGGGCCTCACCACCTTCCTTGCCATGGTCTACTCGGTGATCGTGGTGCCGAGCATGCTCGGCAAGGCGGGCTTTCCCCCCGGCGCCGTGTTTGTCGCCACCTGTCTGGTGGCGGGGTTCGGTTCGCTCTTGATGGGGCTCTGGGCCAAGCTGCCGATGGCCATCGGCTGCGCTATTTCCCTCACGGCGTTTACTGCCTTCAGTCTGGTGCTGGGGCAGCAGATCCCCATTCCGGTGGCGTTGGGGGCCGTCTTCCTGATGGGGGTGCTGTTTACCGCCATCTCGGTGACTGGGGTGCGTAGCTGGATCCTCGACAACCTGCCGATGGGGATTGCCCACGGCACCGGCATCGGGATTGGTCTCTTCTTGCTGCTTATCGCCGCCAACGGGGTGGGGCTGGTGATCAAGAACCCGCTCGAGGGGCTGCCGGTGGCGCTGGGAGCCTTTACCTCTATGCCGGTCATTATGTCCCTGATCGGCCTTGCGGTGATCTTCGGGCTGGAGAAGCTGAGAGTACCGGGCGGGATCCTGCTGGTGATCATCGCCATCTCCATCTTCGGCCTTATCTTCGATCCGGCGGTGAAGTATCAGGGATTGTTCGCCCTGCCGAGCCTTTCGGACGATCAGGGCAAGTCCCTCATCTTCAGTCTGGACATCATGGGGGCCCTCTCGCCGCTGGTGCTGCCCAGCGTGCTGGCGCTGGTGATGACAGCGGTATTCGATGCCACCGGCACCATCCGGGCCGTGGCGGGGCAGGCCAACCTGCTGGATAAGGATGGTCACATCATCAACAGCGGCAAGGCGCTCAGTGCCGACTCGGTCAGCAGCATCTTCTCCAGTCTGGTGGGGGCGGCCCCGGCTGCCGTCTATATCGAATCGGCCGCGGGCACGGCGGCGGGTGGCAAAACCGGCCTGACCGCTACCGTGGTTGGCGGCCTGTTCCTGCTGATGCTGTTCCTCTCGCCGCTCTCCTATCTGGTGCCCGCCTATGCCACGGCGCCGGCCCTGATGTATGTGGGGCTCTTGATGCTGAGCAATGTCACCAAGCTCGATTTCGATGACTTTGTCGGGGCCATGTCCGGGCTGGTGTGCGCGGTCTTTATCGTGCTCACCTGCAACATCGTCACCGGCATCATGCTTGGCTTCAGCTCGCTGGTGATCGGCCGCATCTGCTCGAAGGAGTGGCACAAGCTCAACGTCGGCACCGTGGTCATCGCCCTGGCGCTGGTGCTCTTTTATGCTGGAGGGTGGGCTATTTAGGGATAACCCTCCCGTTTGGGGTCGCTCTGGCGGCCCCATTTTTATATCTGCGGCGCTCTGACCGTCAACGCTGGTTACCATGCCTTAGCTGCTGGTGCCATCGCGATACCATTTTGATAAATCTCCCTACCAGATTGATAGGCTCTCGCCCTTGTTGTCCTCGCAATGCCGATTTTTTCACCGCCGACGGGACACATTTGCTCAGGGGCTGCCCCTGGCTTGTCGCTTCGGGCCAACAAAAGCGGGCTAGATGGGATCCCCTTCACACTTCTCCCCATTCTCCTGATGAGGGCGGGAAACAGGCGCATATCTTGCTGTTTTTTATGCCGGTTCCAGATTTTTCCATTCGAAAAAGGACTTGCATATGTCCATAGGATTACCGCTCCAGCGGGTGGATGCCGAGGCCAAGGTGACCGGCAGCGCCCGCTATACCGATGACAACATCATGCTCGGGATGCGCCACGCCAAGTACGTGCGAAGCAATATTGCCCACGGCAAGGTGCTCGCCATCGATGCGACCGAGGCACTGGCCCTGCACGGGGTCGAAGCCGTATTTACCCATGAAGATGTCCCCACCACCTGTTTTCGCACCGCCGGTCACGCCTGGTCCCTCGATGAGGCGAAACGGGATGTGAAAGACCGCCGTCTGCTCACCGACCATGTACGCCACTTTGGTGATGGGGTCGCCATCGTGGTGGCGCGCGATCCGCTGGTGGCCGAGAAGGCTGCCGCGCTGGTCAAGGTGACTTACGAGCCGCTGCCGGTGATGACGGATGCCGAGAGCGCGCTGGCCGACGGTGCCTATCCCATTCACCCGAGCGGCAATCTGCTACGCCAAAGCCAGCTTCGCGCCAATGACCCGGAGCAGGCCATTGCGGCGGCAGATCTGCAGTTTCAGGCGCACTACCGGACGCCAGTGGTGCAGCACTGCCATCTGGAGACGGTGACCTGTTACGCCTACATGGATCAACCGGACCACATCATCGTGGTCAGCAGCACCCAGATCCCCCAGATAGTGCGCAGCCGGGTGGCCAATCCCTCGGTCTGCCCTGGTCGAGCGTGCGGGTGATCAAGCCCTATATGGGCGGCGGTTTTGGCAACAAGCAGGATGTGCTGGAAGAGCCGATGGCAGCGTTTTTGAGCTACAAGCTTGGCGGCGTGCCGGTCAAGGTGACCTTGAGCCGGGAGGAGTGTTTTTTTGCCTCCCGCACCCGCCACGGCTTTGCCATCGATGGCAAGATGGGCCTCAACCGCGACGGCACCCTCAAGGGCTATCAGCTCGACGTGCTCTCCAACACCGGCGGTTATGCCTCCCACGGCCACTCCATCGCCAGCGCAGGGGGCAACAAGATCAGCTACCTCTATCCGCGCAGCGCATTCGGTTATGACGCCAAAACCTTCTACAGCAACCTGCCCACCGCCGGTGCCATGCGCGGTTACGGCGCGCCGCAGGTGATTTTTGCCCTCGAATGCATGCTGGATGACGCCTGCGCCGAACTGGGGCTGGATCCGCTTGATGTGCGCATCGCCAACGTGGCGCGGGAAGGGGACGTCAATCAGGTCAACCAGAAGACCATCTACAGCGCCGGGTTGCCGGACTGCCTGCTGCGTGGCCGCGAGATGTTCGAGTGGGATCGACTCAAGGCCGAGTGTCTGGGGCAGGATCCTGCCAGCCGTGTGCGGCGCGGCATCGGGGTAGCGTGCTTTAGCTACGGCTCCAACACCTATCCGGTGGGGGTCGAAATTGCTGGCGCCCGCATGCTGCTCAATCAGGATGGCACCGTCAATCTGCAGATCGGCGCCACCGAGATAGGGCAGGGGTCGGACACCGTCTTTGCCCAGATGGCGGCCCAGACGTTGGGCATTCCGTTTGAGCAGATCCGGGTCATTTCGACTCAGGATACCGACATCACCGCCTATGACCCGGGCTCGTTCGCCTCGCGCCAGAGCTATGTGGCAGCCCCTGCCATCCATCAGGCGGCGCTGCAGTTGCGGGCCCGCATTTTGTCGCTGGCGGCCCAGCTCTGTCATCAGGATGTAGGATCCCTCACCTTGATCGACGGCTACGTGGTGCTGGCTGGCGCACCGGACAAGGTGCTGATCAGCGTCGCCGAGGTGTCGGTCAACGCCTACTACCACCTCACCATCGGTGGCCAGATCACCTCCGAGGTCTCCCACAAGACCACCACCAACCCGCCCAGTTTCGGCTGTACCTTTGTCGATCTCAGCGTCGATATCGATCTCTGCAAGGTGACCATCAATCGTATCATCAACCTGCACGATGCAGGCAAGATCCTCAATCCGCAACTGGCGGAGGGGCAGGTGCATGGCGGCATGGGGATGGGGATCGGCTGGTCCCTGTTCGAGGAGATGATCATCGACGCCAAGACTGGCGTGGTACGCAATCCCAACCTGCTCGACTACAAGTTCCCGACCATGCTGGATTTGCCGGAGCTTGAATGCGACTTCGTGCAGACCTACGAGCCCCAGTCGGTCTATGGCCACAAATCGTTGGGGGAACCACCCATCATCTCGCCGGGCCCGGCGATCCGTAACGCCATCCGCATGGCGACCGGTGTCGCCATCAACGAGCTGCCCATCACCCCCAAAACCCTGTTCCGGGAGTTTGTCGCGGCGGGTTTGATTGGCGAGGGATCAGGGGAGGAGCAACACCATGTTTGATATTGCCCGTTACTACAAGGCGCACAGTGTAGCCGAGGCGGTCGCCCTGCGTCAGGCCGACCCCGAGGCGCGCCTCTTGGCCGGTGGCACCGATGTGATGATCCAGCTGCATCACCTCAACGCCGCCTATCGCCATATCGTCGATATTCACGACTTGCCCGAGCTCAAAGGGGTGAGCGAGTTGCCTGATGGGTCGATCCGCATCGGCTCAGGCACCACCTTTACCGAGATCATCGAAAACGAGCTGGTGCAGCGCCGCCTGCCGATGCTGGCCGAGGCGGCCGCTACCATCGCCGGCCCGCAGATCCGCAACGTCGCCACCTATGGCGGCAACATCTGCAACGGCGCCACCAGTGCCGACTCGGCAGCGCCCACAGTGGCACTGGAAGCCGAGCTGGAAATTGCCGGGCCCAATGGTACGCGCCGCATCCCCATCGCCGGATTTCATACCGGCCCCGGCAAGGTGGCGCTGCAACCGGCGGAGATCCTGGTGGCGTTTCACTTTGCCCCGGACGCGCACACCCAGGTGGGCTCCCACTACTTCAAGTACGCCATGCGCGATGCCATGGATATCGCCACCATCGGCTGCGCCGCCTACTGCCAGATTGAGGATGGTCACTTTAAGCGCCTGCGGCTGGCCTATGGGGTGGCGGCCCCGACACCGGTGCGCACCCCTCACGCGGAAGCGGCGGCCGAGGGGCAACCGCTGACTCGCGCCACACTGGCAGCGATTGCCGAGGCTGTGGTAGCCGATGTGGCGCCGCGATCCTCCTGGCGGGCAGAGAAGGAGTTTCGCCTGCACCTTATCAAAACCCTGGCGCAGCGGGTGGTCGCCTGCGCAGTCGAACGTGCCGGAGGGAAGATCCTATGATGCAACCGCAAAGCTGTCCCGCCGTGGAGATCCAGTGCGAGATCAACGGCAAGCCTTACTCCTATGCAGTGCCGCCCACCATGTCGCTGCTCCACTTCCTGCGCGGGCAGGGGCTGATCAGTGTGAAAGAGGGGTGCAGTGTCGGTGAGTGCGGCGCCTGTACCGTGCGGGTGAATGGCACGGCCATCGACAGCTGCCTCTATCTGGCGGTCTGGGCCGATGGCAAATCCATTCGTACCGTGGAGGGGGAACGCAAAGGTAACGAGCTCTCTGATGTGCAGCAGGCCTTTATCGACGAGGGGGCGGTGCAGTGCGGTTTTTGCACGCCTGGTCTTGTGATGGCGAGCGCCGCCCTGCTCGACAAGACCGAACGCCGTCCGCTGACCGATGCGGAGATCCGCCGCGGGCTGTCGGGCAACCTCTGCCGCTGTACCGGTTATCAGAACGTGGTACGGGCGGTGAAGAAGTGTTGCAAAGGGTGATAGTTCGGGTGCCGTGAGTGGTGCGTGCCGTTATTTGAAAAAAGGAAATCAAGCCGCCCAAAAACACAGGCCCGCCTCGAAAGAGGCGGGCCTGCTGCTGAGTGGGGTCAGGAGAAATCACACTTTTGGCTGGTCGATCACCAATTTGCCATCTTTGACCGGAATGGTGGCGCCCGGGACTTGCTTCATGCGGATCACCCCCTCCTGACCTGCGAGGCGATAGGTCACGTCATAACCTATGGTGTTGACGCTCGTATCCTGCACGGTCTTGCAGCGCTGCTCGGTGGTGGTGTAGGTATCGCCCGCCTGCATATTGCCCTGCACCTGATTACCGGCATAGCCACCCGCGACGGCCCCTGCAGCAGTGGCCACCTTCTTGCCGCTGCCGCCGCCAAACTGGTGGCCAACCACGCCACCCAGCGCCGCGCCAACCACTGTGCCGAGGATCTTGTGCTCATCCTGTACCGGCTTGCGGTGGGTCACGGTGACGTTGCGACACTCCTGTCGGGGAGTCTTGATGGTCTCGGTGATCGGCTTGCTGGCGATCACCTCGGCAAAGGTGGGCTGGGGTGTAAAGAGGGAGCCGCTGGCCGCCGCCGAGAGTGCCAGGGCCGAGGCGATGCCAATACCGATACCTGCCATCATGGATCTGTTCATCTTGTTGTTCTCCTGCATACCCATACGGGCTGTTCCAATCTGGCGCCATCTTGTCATAACCGGTTGGCCGGACAAGGCGAGGGGGATGGGCCTGCGACAGGCGCTGGCAAGGTCAAAAAATAGCCACCATGAAAAAGTGTCGGGCTTTGGCGACAACGGACTAAAAGTGACCAGTTTCCGTCGCATGGCGGGCTTTGCCAGTGTGATAAGGAGCAATTCGAGTCGCAATTTGCAAGGCGGGCGGTGAGCAGAATGCCAGAGTGGCAAAGTGCTGACGGGGGCAGGTCAAGGGAGGTCTTGAACAAGGGCTCTGTTTGTTGAGATGGCCACGCAAGTAATTGATAAATGGCTCCAGCCCCATCGGATGTTGGCCGATAAGAGATCACGGCAAGCATTTTGCTTTGATTGGGTGAAGCAAAGGGTGAGCGGGTCGGCAGACAACTGCGTAAGACCTGATATGAAGACGTTCACCCGAGATCACCGGATCAACGAGGGGGAGATATGTCAATGTTACCCAGCTGGATCACCCCGGCCGTCCAGGCCAACATCATCACGGCGCAGCAGGCCGAACGTCTGCTCTCATCCCTCTACCGGCCCCTGGCCGAGCAGGGAGAGGAGCTTCCTGCCGATATCGCCGACATCAGCCTTAAACTCTACTGCTTCCGCCAGCAGGAGCGGGTGCGCCACTAAGACTGACAAAAGAACACCCCGCGCCAGGCTCGGGGTGTTGTCACTCATGTATCACAGGCCCATCAGGCCAACATCACTTGCACCACCAGCATCAGGGCGCCAAATCCCAGCACAAAACCCACCATGGGCAGCACGAACTTGACCCACTTGTTGAACTGGATGCCGAGCATCTGCAGAGTGACCAGCACCAGTCCGGTGGGGGCCAGAAACAACATGGCGTATTGCCCCCAGTTGTAGGCCGACACCACGATATAGCGCGGGATCATGACGGTATCTGCCAGCGGCGCCATGATGGGCATGGAGAGCACTGCAAGCCCCGAGGAGGAGGGCACCACCAGCCCCAGCAGGGCGAACACCAGCATCTGCGCCACCGCGAACACGGCGCCATGCATGCCGGAGACCAGATCGGAGGCATAGGCCAGAATAGTGTCCGAGATCATCCCCTGATCCAGCACCAGATTGACCCCCCGCGCCAGTCCGATGATGAGCGAAACGGCCACCAGCTCCGATGCGCCCTGGGTGAAGGCTTCGACCGCCTCTTTCTCTTTGAGGCCCGAGATAAAAATGATGATGATGGCGATGGTCAGGAAGGAGGCCGCCATCTGCGGGAACCACCAACCCGCCATGGAGACGCCCCACACCATCAGCGGGAAGGCGAGGATAAACAGGGTCAGAATGATCTTGCGGCGCAGGGTGAAGGGCACCCCTTCGTCCATAGAGCCCTCTTTGAGAAAACGGGCGCGAAAACTCTCTCTGTCCTCATAGGTGTAGGAGAAGGCTGGATTGGCCTTGATCTTCTTGCAGTACCAGTAGAGATAACCGATCACCACCAGGGTGCCCACCAGACAGCCAATGGCGCGAAAGATCAGCCCCTCGGTAAAGGGAATGCCAGCGGCATTGGAGGCGATCACCACCGAGAAGGGATTGATGGTGGAGAAGGTGGTTCCCATGGAGGCGGCGAGGAAGATGGCCCCTACGCAGACGATGGAGTCATAGCCGAGCGCCAGAAAGATGGGCACCAGTATGGGGTAGAAGGCGACCGCTTCTTCCTCCAGTCCGCAGGTGGTGCCTCCCAGCGCCATTACGAAGCAGACCAGCGCCACAAACAGGAACTCGTTGCCCCGGGTCTTGCGTGACAACGCCACCAGCCCTGCACTGAAGGCACCTGTCTTGTTGATGACGCCGATCAGCCCCCCGAGCACCAGAATAAAGACGATGATATCCGCCCCCTCTATGGTGCCCTTGACCATGCTGACTGCCACGTCACCGAGCCCCTTGGGCGCTTGCTCCAGTCGTGCATAGGTGCCGGGAATGGCGATGGGCTTGCGGATGGTGCCGTTGGTAAATTGCTCCACCGCGATATTGATATTGAGTTTTGCCAGAGCATCCTGGGTTGCGGGAAGTCGGCTTATTTCCCCCTGTGGGCTATTGACCATCAGGCTTTCACTGACCGGATTATATGAGAGCTTGGCATAGGCGCCCGCCGGAATTATCCAGGTCAGCGCAATGGCCAGCAACATAATAAGAAACAGAATGGTAAATGCAGTAGGGAATTGTCTGCGTGGTGTAGTATTCGGCACGGCACTCATAAAATGCTCCTTGATAAAGCAGGTTTGGGCTCGGCGGAATATCGGGTCGATAGGGTTTCTGCGTCATACATCTAAGGTACGCAAACTCACTGTGGATTGCGTAGTGATTGGCGAGAAATCTGGCCTGATATTGAACATCCGGTAGATTGTTTCACGTTGTAACCGTAACCCGTGCTCGGCTGGATGAACATGGCACCATGCTCACTTTATGGGATGGCTCACAGAATTTATTTGTCATGGATCTAATAGCTGATATGAAATAAAAGTTATTATGCAATAACTATTTCAGCTTTCGTTTAATGTGGCTTGTCTTAAATAAATGCCATGAAAGTAGTGCGCACCGAGATGAATGAAATGACATATAAAGAGGCTTTGGCGGAATAATATTCCATTATCGCCATTTTTCGTTATTCGCCAAAAACAGCCAGTGAAAAAAATGGCACGCTTTCCCGTAATGAAATATTTTTTGCAACGAAAACAGGGAACCCCTGTTGGCAGCAGGCTGTTCCTGTCTAAGACGTTTTGCTAATACCTGCCGCCGCAGGCTCGCTGTTAGGCTGTCATCCCCATAAGAGACCAGTGACGGGCAGGATGCCCATGTCGCTTACTGATCTCTGAATCATCCCTAAACTGCCCGTTTTGTGCCACTTGTGAGGAAGGAACCCGATGACAGTGCAGAACATCTATCAGCGCGATCTGGAAAAAAATCCCGCCAATTTCGAGGCCCTGACCCCCATCAGCTTTTTGGGGCGGGCGGAGCGGGTCTACCCCGACTATCCGGCGCTGATCCACGGCCCGCTGCGCCAGAGCTGGGGCGAGACCGCCCGCCGTTGCCGCCAGTTGGCCTCTGCCCTGCGGCTTCGCGGTATCGGGGAGGGGGATACCGTCTCCATCGTTGCGCCCAATATCCCGGCGATGTTTGAAGCCCATTTCGGGGTGCCGATGAGCGGCGCCGTGCTCAACACCATCAATACCCGGCTCGATGCCGAGTCGATGGCCTTTATCTTCCAGCATGCCCAGAGCAAGGTGGTGCTGGTGGACAGGGAGTTTGGCCCTGTGGTGCGCAAGGCGCTGGATCTGCTGGAGAGCCAACCGCTGGTCATCGCCATCGATGATCCCCTCTACCGGGAGGGTGCGCTTATCAGTGACCTCGACTATGAACAGTTCCTTGCGCAAGGGAGTGGCGATGAACCCGGCTGGTTGCCAGAGGATGAGTGGCAGGCCATCTCACTTAACTACACCTCCGGCACTACCGGCAACCCCAAGGGTGTGGTCTATCACCATCGCGGCGCCCACCTCAACGCCATCAACAACGTACTCTCCTGGGAGCTGCCCAAACATCCCGTCTACCTCTGGACATTGCCGATGTTTCACTGCAACGGCTGGTGTTTCCCCTGGACGCTGGCGGCCACCGCCGGGGTGAGCGTCTGCCTGCGGCATGTGCAGGCCGCCGCCATTTATGAGGCGCTGCACGAGCACAAGGTGAGCCACTTCTGCGCAGCGCCCATCGTGCTCAATATGCTCAACAATGCCGATCCGGCGCTCAAGCGGGGGCTGGATCACCCCATCAAGGTGATGACCGCTGGCGCTGCGCCCCCCGCCACCGTGATCGCCGGTATGGAAGCGATGGGGATCGCTGTGACCCACGTCTATGGCCTGACCGAAACCTATGGCCCCTGCGTGTTGTGCGAACCGCAAAGAAGCTGGCAAGGTCAGGATGCCACGGCGCTCTCCCGCCTCAAGGCGCGCCAGGGGGTTGCGTCACCTCTGCAGGGGGAGATGCGGGTCATCAATCCGGTCAGTGGCGAGCCGGTGGCCAAGGATGGCAAAACCATGGGAGAAATAGTGCTGCGCGGTAATGTGGTGATGAAAGGCTATCTGAAAAATCCGGCGGCCAGCGCCGAGGCGATGGCGGAGGGGTGGTTTCGCAGTGGCGATCTGGCGGTATGGCACCCGGATGGTTATGTGGAGATCAAGGACAGATCCAAGGACATCATCATCTCCGGCGGGGAGAATATCTCCAGTCTGGAGGTGGAAGATGTGCTCTATCGCCATCCCGATGTGGACGAAGCGGCGGTGATCGCCATGCCCGATGAGAAGTGGGGGGAGGTGCCCTGCGCCTTCGTCAAACTGAAAGAGGGGCGAGAGACCACCCAGGCGGAGTTGATCGCCTTTTGCCGGGAGCAGATGGCCCACTTCAAGGCCCCCAAACGCATCATCTTCACCCCGCTGCCGAAAACCTCCACCGGCAAGGTGCAAAAGTTTGTGCTGCGCAAACAGCTGGGGTAGCGGCCTGTTCGTAAGGAGCCAGCACAGCCATTCATAGGAGGGAGATACGAGGGAGCTGGAGGGCTGCTGGCCCTCCCGTTGTATGGCTAGGGTGCCTTGCAGGCGACGCAGTTGCGGCCGCTCTGTTTAGCCTGATAGAGCATCTGATCGGCGCGGGCGTAGAGGCTCTCCATCAGCTCCCCTTCGCCATTTTCCACCAGTCCGGCGCTGATGGTGATGACCAGCTTCTCCCCATCGGGTAGGGGGAGCGGGCTTTGCATCACCTGCAGGCGCAGCCGCTCGGCCAGGGATGCGGCGGCCGAGAGGGTGGTGTTGGGTAGCAAGATGGCAAACTCGTCACCGCCGATGCGGGCCAACACATCTTCGCTGCGCAGCACCGATTGCATCACCCTGCCCAGATGCACCAGCGCGCTATCCCCAAGGGGATGGCCGAAGCGATCGTTGATGCACTTGAACTGATCCACATCCAGCACCATCAGCACCGAGGTGAGGTGGTGGCGCATGTCCAGACTGAGGTTCTTCTCGCACAACTCGAAAAAGAAACGGCGGTTGTAGAGACCGGTGAGGCCATCGCGCACCGACTGTTGGTGCAGCTGCTCCTTGAGCTGGTGCAGTTCGGTAATGTCGGAGGAGATACCGATCAGGGTGGGGGTGCCATCCCCCAGCAGAAAGGGCACCTTGACCGACCAATAGTAGTGCTGATTTCCCTCGGGATCGGTCAGCATCTCTTCCCCGGCTTGCAGCTCGCCGGTTTCGAATACCCGGTTGTCCAGCCGCCACAGCTGGCAGGCGCTGGCAGCCGGGATCACCTCGTCATCGCGCCGGTTGATGATCTGCTCGGCAGGAAGGCCCAGCAGATCGGCGACCTTTTGGTTGACGTAGAGAAAGCGGTGCAGGCTGTCCTTCATATAGATATGGGCATCCACATTGGCGAGGATGATTTCCAGCAGTTGATGCTGCTCCGCCATGCGGGCCTCAATCAGCTTGTGTTCGGTGATATCGGTGGAGATGCCGCACAGGCCGATCAGGTTGCCATCCTTGTCATGGATGGGCTTTTTAACGGTCCAGTAGCAGCGCTTTTCCCCGGTGGATTTGAGGTAGTTGATCTCCTCCTGGGCGATGGCGAGTTGTTGCTCCAGTACCAACCGGTCGTTGCGTTGAATGGTGTCGGAGAATTCGAGATCAAAAAAGGCCCGATCATCCTGCCCCTGCAACTCGGCGAGGGTGCAACCAAAGAGATCCAGCACCGCCTGATTGGCATAGGTGTAACGGCCCGCCAGATCCTTGGTAAACATGTAGGCGTCCGTCTCGTTGAAGATGGCTTTGAGGTGATCCAGCTCATGCTGTAACTGGATAGAGAAGGGTTCATTCTTCATGGGGTTAACCATCCTTGGTCAATGGAGTCGTTGTATACCGCGCTAATATATGTACCAACGGTTTAAATTAAGCACTGAACAGGCCATATTTCGTGTTTATTTCCGCAAGTTCTGCGCCATGTCACACGATTGTCATCGTTGGTGTGGTCAAAGGAAATCAACTGAGTCCGTGGCTATGCAGATAACCGTCCCACCTATATCGGCCCGGCATCGTGGGCGAGCAGCAGAGCAATTGCCCGGCAGTTAAATACGCCAGCCCGAGCGGCAGAAAGGGCAACAAACAGGTCTTTAATCAAACAATTTTCACTGTGCCCCTGATATCATCCTCAGCAACGCAATATGGAGAGATTCGAGATGGCAGTGGCACCGTTTAATTGGGATGACGTTGTTCAGTGGGACGGGCCGGGGGCCATTGCGGGTAGCGAAGAGATCTTGAGTGCCGATCGGCTTGATCGTGCCCGCTATGCAGAGTTTCTGACCAACTACTTGGCCGCCGAAGGCAAGCAGCGCAACTATGTGCTCAACCTCAATGCCGAGTGGGGGGCGGGTAAAACCTGGTTTATCAAGCGCTGGTATATGGAGCTGAAAGCGCACTATCCCACCGTCTATATCGATGCCTGGCAGCAGGACTTTTCCGATGATCCCTTATTGACGGTGATTTCGTCGATTATTGAACAGCTGAAAGAAGAAGCGGGTAGCCCTCAGCTTTCCCCCTATCTGTCGACCAAATTGGCATCATTGTTAAAAGCAACTGCGCCGATAGTAACCAAGGCTCTGTTTAAAAAAGTCTCTGGCATCAATATCGATGAAGTCCAAGAGGTCATTACAGCTGATGACGCGGGCAAACTGGTTGAATCACTTTTTCAAGATACTCGTAAAAAGACAGAAGCAGTACAGTTGCTCAAGCATGAAATAAAACAGTGGGTTGAAGCAATTATTGGCAAGAAAAAGAAACAGGCACCCGCATTTATCCTGATTGATGAGCTGGATCGCTGTCGCCCCTCCTATGCGGTAGAAATGCTGGAGACCATCAAACATATTTTTGATATTCCCGGGGTAGTATTTGTACTGGCAACAGATACTGAGCAGTTGCAGCATGCTATCAAGGTCATTTATGGCGATGGTTTTGATGCAGAAAGCTATCTTGGACGATTTTTTCATAGACGATTTACGTTAGGCAGTATCTCTCGGCGAGAGTTTATTAAGCAGGCAGTTGTAGATAAAAAATTGCATTTTGAGTATATCAATGTATGGCCTGAGATCACTAATAGCCAAGTGTTGGTAAATGTATTAACTGCTGTTTGTGATCATTTTTCATTGAGCTTAAGAAAAACAGAGCAAGTGTTGGATCGAACGATCGCGTCCATCGTAAATTACCAAGGTCGCACATTAAATCTGATTTTTCTTGTTTACCTGTTCTCTCTATGCGAGAAAAACAATGGAGATTATCGCGCTGTAGCGGATGGCAAAATGCCTAAGACAGATAACCATCCTACTTTGAAAGGTTTTAATAGTCTGACAAGTGAGTATGAAGAACAACATTTTCAATGTTTTATAAAAGCAGGGAGTACTATAGGAAGTTATATTAAGTATGTCGATGGTGAACGATATGCAAATCCATTTAAAGATAGTGAATATATGGTTTCCTTGAGAAACATTTTAGTCATGTCTTATGAGGGGCTATTGAAGCCGACTTTAGATGATGAATATTCATCTCGTTTTATCTCGTTAACAATAGATTGTGTTAGGCGTATGCGGAATTTGACTGTAGAAGAAAACACTATTTTGGCAGAAAAGGAACTGTCACTATTGGAGCGACGCTTAACAACGTATAAAAATTTAGTTGAGCTAGCCGTGCATCTTGACTAAATAAAGCCGGGGTAACCCGGCTTTATTATCAGTTTATTTATTATGCCGCTCATAAAGCCGCTGAACGACATCCTGTAATCCCAGACCTTCATTTTGCAGCAGTACGGTCAGGTGGTAGAGCAGATCGGCGGATTCGTTGATGAGCTCCTCCCGATCCTTGGCCATGGCGGCCAGCGCCACTTCGACACCTTCCTCACCGACCTTCTGGGCGATGCGCTTGGTGCCTTTGCCATAGAGGCTGGCGGTGTAGCTGGTGGCCGGATCGGCCCCTTTGCGGGCGGCCAGCACCTGTTCCAGCTCCACCAGAAAACCGAGGGGTGGCAGCGGGTGACCATGGAAACAGGAGGTTGTCCCTTTGTGACAGGTGGGGCCGACGGGGTTGGCGGCAATCAGCAGAGAGTCCTGATCGCAGTCGGTGCTGATGGCCACGAGTTGGAGCACATTGCCCGAGCTTTCACCCTTGGTCCAGAGCCGCTGTTTGCTGCGGCTAAAGAAGGTGACCTGACCGGAGCTCTGGGTCTTCTCCAGCGCTTCGCGGGTCATAAAGCCCTGCATCAGCACCTCGCCGCTGGCGGCATGCTGGACGATGGCGGGGATCATGCCGTCACACTTTTCCCAGTCGAGTTGCTCGGCAAGGGGGCGCGCGCTGGCGGTTGTTTGTGCATTTTCAGAGAAGTTATTCACGGATGGCGACTCCTTCAGTTTTCAGCCAGCGTTTCAATTCGGGAATGGGGATAAGGCCCTTGTGGAACACAGAGGCGGCCAGCGCCCCGTCCACATCGGCGAGGGTGAAGGCATCGCGAAAGTGTGCCATGGCACCGGCGCCGCCGGAGGCAATCAGCGGCACCTTGCAGATGCTGCGTACCAGCTTGAGCTGCTCGAGATCATAACCTTGGCGCATGCCGTCCTGATTCATCACGTTCAGCACGATTTCGCCCGCGCCGCGCTTTTGCACCTCCTGCACCCAGTCGAGAGTGTGCCAGGCGGTGGTGCGGGTGCGGCTCTCGTCACCAGTAAACTGTTTGACCTGATAGTGGCCCGTGTCGGCGTCGAAGTAGGAGTCAATCCCCACCACCACGCACTGCACGCCAAAGCGCTCGGCCAGTCGGCTGATCAGGGTCGGGTCGGCAAGGGCAGGGGAGTTGATGGAGACCTTGTCGGCGCCAAATTCGAGGATCTGGCGGGCGTCTTCGACGCTCTTGATGCCACCGGCGACGCAGAAGGGGATATCGATCACCTCCGCCACCCGGCTCACCCAGCTCTTGTCCACTACCCGGGCATCGCTGGAGGCGGTGATGTCATAGAACACCAGCTCATCAGCGCCTTCCTCGGCGTAGCGGCGCGCCAGCTCGACAATGCCGCCCATCACCTCGTGGTTGCGAAACTGCACCCCCTTGACCACCACGCCATCTTTCACGTCGAGGCAGGGGATAATGCGTCTTGCCAGCATCAGTTACCTCCTGTGGTAACGGCTGCGGGAGCTTGCCAGCAGGCGATGGCGTCACCCACCGAGAACTTGCCCTCCAGCAGGGCGCGGCCAAGGATGACCCCCTTGACGCCGGAGCCCTTGAGCGCCTCGATATCTGCGATGCCGCCAATGCCGCCGGAGGCTTGAAAGGCGACGCTCGGGTAGCGGGCGCAGAGATCCCGATAGAGCTCGACATTGGTGCCAGCCAGGGTGCCGTCACGGCTGATGTCGGTGCAGAGCACGTGCTTGAGCCCGGCGGGGAGGAAGCGCTCGATCAGTGCTTCGATGGTTACGCCGCTGTTCTCCTGCCAGCCTGCTACCGCGATATGGCGATTGCCCTGCTCATCGATATTGACGTCCAGCGCCAGCACGATCTGCTCGGGGCCGTATTTCTCCATCCAGCTGGCTACCAGATCCGGGGATTTGACGGCGGTGGATCCAATCACCACTCGGCTGGCACCGGCGGCCAAGAGATCTGCCACATCCTGCTCGGTGCGCACGCCGCCACCGACTTGCACAGGCGCTTCGGTGGCTGACAGCAGTTGGGTCAGCAGGGGCAGCTGGCGCGCCTTGGCATCCTTGGCACCGTCCAGATCCACCAGATGGAGCTGCACCGCCCCCTGGGAGACATATTCGTCAAAGCGGGCCTGCGGGCTGCTGCTGTATTCGGTCTTCTGCTGGTAGTCCCCCTGATAGAGGCGAACTACCTGACCGTTGATAAGGTCAATTGCGGGAATGATCATGCTAGTCACAGCTCCAGAAAATTTTGCAGCAAACGGGCACCGGATGCGCCTGAGCGCTCCGGGTGGAATTGGGCGCCGAAGAAGTTGCTGTGCTCTGCAACCCCACCGACGATGGCGGTAAAAGGGTTGCCGTAGTCGCAGGTCGCCAGCGTCGCTTCGGTTACCTCCAGCGCATAGGAGTGGACGAAGTAGAAGTAGCTGCCGCTCGGGATCCCCTTGAGCAGAGGATGGGTTTCGTCATGCTCAATCTGGTTCCAGCCCATATGGGGCAGGCGCAGATTACCGACCTCCATCAGCCGGATTTTGCCCGGCACTATGCCAAGGCAGTCGATGAGATCGCCTTTACTGCCATCGGCACTCATGCTCTCTTCGGAGGCCTCCGCCAGCATCTGCATACCGAGGCAAAAGCCCAGCAGCGGCTGCTTGGCGGCGCGAATAAGGGGCACCAGTCCCCGTTCATTGAGGTTTTTCATGGCGGCCACCGCAGTGCCGACGCCGGGCAGGATCAGCTTGTCCGCCTGCTCGATATCAGCCGCCACGCTTGAGACCAGCGGCTGCACGCCGAGGCGTTCGAACGCCATTCTGACCGAGGCCAGATTTGCACAACCGGTATCGATAATGACCAGCTTCTGCTTGCTCACATCCATCACAGCACTCCCTTGCTGGAGGGAAGTTCGCTCCCTTCCACCCGAATAGCCTGACGCAGGGCGCGGCCAAAGCCTTTGAACAGCGCCTCTACCTGATGGTGGGTATTGCCGCTGCCCACCTTCATCTGCAATGTGATGGCCATGGCGTCTGACAGCGAGCGGAAGAAGTGGGGCACCATCTCGGTGGCCATCTCGCCAACATTGTCGCGGCCAAAGCCGCTCGGGCAGTCAAACACGAAGTAGGGGCGGCCGCTGAGATCCAGCGCGGTGCTCACCTCCTGCTCGGTCAGCGGGCGCGCATCGATCACCGCTTGCACTTCGTCCATTGCCAGCACGAAGCCGAAACGGCCGATGCCGCGCTTGTTGCCAAGGGCCTGACGCAATGCCTGACCGAGGGCCAGACCGACGTCTTCCACCGTGTGGTGATCGTCGATATGCAGGTCGCCGCTGACGTTCAGCTTGAGTTGGAAACCGGCGTGGGTGGCAATTTGATCCAGCATGTGATCAAAGAAGCCTATGCCGGTGGCGATCTGGTTGCCGCCGCTCTTGTCTAAGTCCAGCGCCACCTGGATGCGGGTCTCCTTGGTGTTGCGCTCCACCGAGGCTACGCGCCCCTTGGAAAGCAGCTGATCACGGATAGCGAGCCAGTCGTGATCCTGCGGGTGGTAGCGAATACCGCCAATGCCCATATTCTCGGCAAGCTGCAGGTCGGTCTGGCGATCGCCAATCACGAAGGAGTTGGCAAAGTCGATGCGACCCGAGGCGAGGTACTCTTTCACCAGCCCGAGATGGGGCTTGCGGCAGCTGCAGCCGTCGGTGGGGAAGTGGGGGCAGATCAGCACCTGCTCCCACTTCACCCCTTGCGATTCAAACAGGTGCATCATCAGGTCGTGGGGTGGCTGGAAGTTCTCCAGCGGCAGGCTGGCGGTGCCCAGCCCATCCTGATTGGTCACCATCACCAGCACGTAGCCTGCGGCCTGCAACTCGCGCAGCACCGGAATGACCATGGGCTCGAAGCGCAGTTTGGCGAGGCTATCTACCTGCTTGTCGGTCACCGGCTCTTCAATCAGGGTGCCGTCGCGGTCGATAAACAAAAACGGGGTCTTCATCGCTACATCCTTGTCTTACAAAGTGGGAGAGGGCAGATCACGCAATACCGCCAGCACGGCATCCATCTCGCCCTGATAGCCGATGGTGACGCGAATGCTGTTATCAAGGCCGGGTTTGGTCGAGAAATCCCGCAGTATGATGCCAGCGGCCTTCATGGCGGCAAAGACGGCTGCGCCATCCACAAAGCGCACCAGCACGAAGTTGCCCTTGTCCTCGAATACTTCCTTCACGCAGGCAAGCGTTGTCAGCTCTGCCTTGAAGGCGGCTTTTTGCTTGTTGAGCTCTACCACTCGCTCCTGCATCAGCTCCAGCCCCATGGGGGAGAGGGCTTGTGCCGCGATCTGGGCGATGGGCTCGGGGATGGGATAGGGGGCGATCACCTTGGCCAGCATGGCGATCACCTCGGGGCTTGCCAGCGTAAAGCCGCAGCGGATCCCCGCCAGGGCAAAGGCCTTGGAGAGGGTGCGGGTCACCACCAGATTGGGGAAGCGGGCCAGCAGGTCCACCACGGACGCTTCCGGGCAGAACTCGATATAGGCCTCGTCCACCACCACGATGGCGCGATCCCGCGCTTTTTCCAGCAGGGCGATGAGGCCGTCGCGCCCCACCAGATCCCCGGTGGGGTTGTTGGGGGAGCAGAGAAACACCAGCTTCACGTCACTGAGGCGATCGGCGATGGCGGGCCAGTCAGGTTGGCGGCTGGCGGTCAGCGGCTGCTCGACGATACCGACGCCACAGGTCTCGGCGCTGATGGCGTACATGCCGTAGGTGGGCGGGCAGATGAGGATCTGATCTTCACCCGCTTCGCAGAAGGTGCGGATCAGCAGTTCGATGGCCTCGTCGGCGCCGCGGCTCACCAGCACCTGATCGGGATTGACCCCGGCGTAGGCGGCATAGCCGTTCACCACCTCGGCCGGTTGGCACTCGGGGTAGCGGTTGAGGCGGCTCCCCTCGATGGTAAAGGGATAGGCCTGCGGCGCCTCGTTGGCGTTGAGCCAGACGTGGCCCTTGCCGCCGATGCGGCGGGCGGATTGATAAGGGGTGAGGGCCCGCACCACGCGGCGCGCCAGATTGGCAATGCTCATGACAAATCCTTCTGCTGTGCTGTTTGTTGGGGCGCGGCGGCCAGGGCGTTCAATCTCAGCGTCACGGCGTTCTTGTGGCCATCGAGCCCTTCGGCCTGAGCAATGCGCTCGACAATGGGGCCAAGGCCGCGAATACCTTCGGCGCTCAGCTCCTGCACTGTGTAGCGGCGCTGATAATCTGCAAGGCCAAGGCTCGAGCAGGTGCGGGCATAGCCATAGGTAGGCAGAGTGTGGTTGGTGCCGCTGGCGTAATCGCCGACCGACTCGGGGGTCCATGCTCCCAGAAAGATGGAACCGGCATTCTCAAGCTGGTCCAGCAGATCGCGGGGGGCGCGGGTCTGCACGATCAGGTGCTCCGGCGCGTAGGCGTTGGAGATGGCACATGCTTCGGCCAGATCGTCACAGAGGATCACCAGACTGCTGCCGAGCGCCTGGGCGGCGATATCGCGGCGGCTCAACTTGGCCAGCTGGCTCTTGATCTCCCCTGCGATGGCATCGGCCAGTAGCGGCGAGGTGGTGATCAGCACCACCTGGCTGTCGGGACCATGCTCGGCCTGGGAGAGCAGATCCGCCGCCACGAAGGCGGGGTTGGCGCTCTCGTCGGCAATCACCAGCACCTCGGAGGGGCCGGCGGGCATGTCGATGGCGGCGCCGCGCCAGTCGCGGGAAACCTGCCCCTTGGCTTCGGTTACATAGGCGTTACCCGGGCCGAAGATCTTGTCCACCTTGGGAATGCTCTCTGTGCCGTACGCCATTGCCGCGATGGCCTGGGCGCCGCCGATGGCGAACACCTTCTCGACGCCGCAGGCGCGGGCGGCAAACAGGATCTCGTCGCTCGCCGGAGACGGGGTGCAGAGCACCACTTCACGGCAACCGGCGATAGCAGCCGGAATGGCCAGCATCATCACGGTGGAGGGGAGCGGCGCGCTGCCCCCCGGCACATAGAGGCCGACCCGACTGATGGGTTGGGTGCGCAGCTCGCACACCACTCCGGGTTGGGTCTCTACCCGTACCAATGGCTGCATTTGGGCGGCGTGGAAGGTGCGAATGTTGGTAATGGCCGCTTCGATGGCATTTTTGATGTCGTCATCCAGCCGCGCGCAGGCGGCTTCAATCTCATCTTCGCTGACGCGCAACTGCTCACGGGGGGCACGCTCGAAGCGCTGGCTCAGCTCGCGCAGGGCCTCATCGCCACGGCTGCGTACCGCGGCGATGATCTCTTTGACCACGGCGCCAATATCGGCCTCGTCATTGAGGGCGGGCCGGGTCAGCACGTCGGCCTGCTGGGCAGGGGAGAGGGTCTTCCAGATCAGGGTCTGCATGATGTCCCTTCCTTATTCCATCATTTTTTCGATGGGCAGCACCAGAATGGAGCTGGCACCCAGAGCCTTGAGCTGCTCCATAGTCTCCCAGAACAGGGTCTCGCTGGAGACGACGTGCAACGCTACCTGATTGGTGTCTCCGGCCAGCTGCATGATGGTGGGGCGTTCGGCACCCGGCAGCAGATCTGTGATGGCATCGAGCTTGTCTTTGGGGGCG
Source organism: Aeromonas sp. 6P (assembly GCF_051919525.1). NCBI lineage: Bacteria > Pseudomonadati > Pseudomonadota > Gammaproteobacteria > Aeromonadales > Aeromonadaceae > Aeromonas > Aeromonas sp. 6P. Next base: position 2,219,663 of record NZ_JBQBEO010000002.1, read on the forward strand.
TGCAGCATGATGTACTTGCTCTCGCGGGCCTGCTGCATCCCCTGAATGCGGGGCAGCAGTTTGTCGATCAGCTTCTGCTTGGCATCGGACAAGGGGTTGGGGGCCTGTACCAGCACCGCCTTGGAGCGGTAGATCACCTCCACCTCTTTGAGGCCATTGGCTTCCAGGGTCGCGCCGGTGGAGACCAGATCGCAGATGGCATCGGCCAGGCCCGCACGGGGCGCCACTTCCACCGAGCCGCCCAGCATCACGCTCTTGAAGCCAAGACCCTTTTCATCAAAGAAGCGCTTGAGCAGCCCGGGGTAGGAGGTGGCGATGCGCTTGCCCGCCAGACTCTGTGGCCCTGTGTAGGTCACATCTTCCGGCACCGCCAGCGAGAGGCGGCAGCCGCCAAAATCGAGCTGCTTGAGGGTTTTGACTTCGAAGGGCAGGCCCTGTGAGGCGCGGATCAGCTGCACTTCTTCCAGCACGTTCTCGCCGATGATGCCAAGATCGACCACCCCTTCCATCACCAACCCCGGGATATCATCATCACGCACCCGCAGGATATCGATGGGCATGTTCTCGACATGGGCGATGAGGCGCTGCTCGCGCAGGTTGATCTTGAGGCCACAGCTCTTGAACAGGGCCTGGGAGTCCTGGCTCAGACGACCGGACTTTTGCATGGCGATACGCAGACGTTGTGTTTCCATTTGCTCGATTTCCTTCTAGTCAAAAACGAAAAAACCCTCGGAAGTGGGTGCTTCCGAGGGTTTATGAATCTTGCGGTCCTTTTGGAAGTCACCAGTTAAGTGTCTTCCAGCAGTCAACCTCCTGAAAGACTAGTCGGGATGATGATGGTGGTGATGAGTCTTCAGGGTGGTGAACTTCATGTAATCAATCCTTTACAAAATAAGATGTCGTAATTGACGCCTGATTTAAACTACCTGCCTTGACAGAAAATGCAACCCGAAATTGTGATTTGATCGATTAAAGTGGCGAAAACGGTTTTCTGGTCGATAACTAGACAATAACCCCTGCAGGAGTCGCCATCATGCCCAGCCAGGACCTGTTGTTCCCCATTTTGCCCCGGGCGCCTGCCGCGCCCGGCAGCGAAGAGATCAAGCGGGAAGTGAACCAGATCAGCAAAAAGCACCAGCTGCGCAAGACCAGCACTGATAACAGTGACTCCCAACAGCGCCAGCAGGCGTATAGCACCCCCGCCAAGCGTGATCAGCCAAAGGCGGAGGAGGGCGATCACAAGCCGGATCCCGAGCATCAGATCGATCTGTTCGTCTAGGCAGATTATCTGTCCCGCTTTTGCCGCGCTTTTGGCATAATGTCCGCTTTTGCTGCGGGACGCCCTTTTGACCATCCAGACCCTGTTCAAGCCAGATGGCCCTCTGGCCAGCCATATCGACGGTTTCAAAGCCCGCGCTCCCCAACTGGAGATGGCCGAAGCGGTCGCATGCGCCATCAAAAGTGGTGGCCGTCTGCTGGTGGAGGCGGGGACCGGTACCGGCAAGACCTACGCCTATCTGGTCCCTGCGCTGGAATCCGGCAAGCGGGTGGTGATCAGTACCGGCTCCAAGAACCTGCAGGAGCAGCTCTTCTATCGGGATCTCCCGACAATCACAGGCGCGCTCTCCTACACCCCGCCGGTGGCCCTGCTCAAGGGGCGCAGCAACTATCTCTGCATCGAGCGGATGAACCGGCTCTTGAGCGAATCCCATCTGCAAAAGCCTGAAATCCTGAACGATCTGGTGAAGGTCAAATCTTGGTCCACTGCTACCGATAACGGCGATGTGGGGGATATTCCGGGATTGCAGGAGAACGCCGAGATCCTCGCCCACGTCACCAGCACCAACGATAACTGTCTCGGTCGCGACTGCCCCTATTACGACGACTGCCATCTGGTGGTGGCTCGTCGCCGCGCCATGGATGCCCAGGTGGTGGTGATCAACCACCACCTCTTCTTCGCCGATATGGCGGTGAAAGACACGGGATTTGGCGAGTTGGTGCCGGAAGCACAAGTCTATGTGTTTGATGAAGCCCATCAGCTGCCGGAGATCGCCACCAACTACTTCGGCAAATCGGTAGGCAGCCGAACGATTCAGGATCTGGCGCAGGATATCCAGCTGGCCTATCGGGCAGAGGCCCACGACATGGCCCAGCTCGGCAAGGCGGCGGACCGGCTCGCTATCGCCAGTCAGGATCTGCGTCTCGCCTTCGGGGTGGATGGCGGTCGCGGCAATACCCGCGACATGTTGCGCCAGCCGCTCTGGGGCCAGGCGCTGGCCCGCCTCAACGATGCCCTCGGACTCTGTTATGAAGTGCTGAAACTGGCTCTCGGCCGGGGCGAGCAGCTGGATCACGCCTTCGGGCGCATCAGTGAACTGCGCACTCGCCTGGGTGAAGTGCTGGCGGTCAACCAGACCGGTTTCTCCTACTGGTATGACTGCTCGCGGCTTCATTTCACCCTCAATCTGACGCCGCTTTCGGTGGCCGAGCGATTCAGTGCCGAGGTGCAAAGACCGGAAGTGGCCTGGGTCTTCACCTCCGCCACCCTGACGGTGGATATGCGGTTTGATCACTTCAAGGCCGAGCTGGGGCTGGCAGGCAGCGCCGAGCTTATTCTCGACAGCCCGTTCGACTATGGCGAGCAGGCGCGGCTCTGTGTGCCCCGCTATCTGCCGGAACCCAACGCCTTTGGCCGTGGCGAGCAGCTGGCCAATCTGATGATCCCCCTCATCAACAAGACGCCTGGGGGCTGTTTCTTCCTCTGCACCAGCCATCAGGTGATGCGTCAGGTGGCCGAGGTGCTGCGCCGGGAGATTGGCCGCACCGTCTTGCTGCAGGGGGAGGACAACAAGCAACGGTTGCTCAAGGAGTTTGTCGAGAATGGCCGCGCCGTGCTGGTGGCGACCAGCAGTTTCTGGGAGGGGATCGACGTGCGAGGGGCGGCGTTGTCGTGTGTTATCATCGACAAACTGCCGTTTGCCAGCCCCGATGATCCGCTGCTCAAGGCGCGGGTGGATGATTGCAAGCTCAAGGGGGGGGATCCCTTCGCCGAGCTGCAGTTGCCCAAGGCGGTGATTGCCCTCAAGCAGGGGGTGGGGCGGCTTATTCGTGATCGCAGTGATCACGGGGTGCTGGTTATCTGTGATCCACGCATGGTCAACAAACCTTACGGCGCCACCTTTATCAAGAGTCTGCCTGCCATCCCTCGCACCCGGGAGTTGGGTACGCTGGGGAGTTTTTTCGATCGCACTGAACGCGGTGAATAAATGTGTCGCCAGCTAACAGATTTGAACAACGGGTGAGCATATCTCGCTTGCCGGTTATGTAATTGACTGATTTTATAGAGATTGGAAAGCATGAACGAGTTGAAGATCCTGGCCGTAGATACCGCCACCGAAGCCTGCTCCGCCGCCTTGCTGGTGGGTGACAAGCTGTTCTCCCGCTGGGAGGAGGCGCCACGGGATCACACCCGAAAAATCCTGCCCATGGTTCAGGCTGTGTTAGAGGATGCCGGGATAAGTTTGAGTGACCTTGATGCCATTGCGTTCGGTCGCGGCCCGGGCTCCTTTACTGGCGTGCGGATCGGCATCAGTGTGGCGCAAGGTCTGGCGTTTGGTGCGGGGGTGCCGCTGATCGGCATCTCGACCCTGGCCGCCATGGCGCAAGGTGCCTATCGACTGGATGGCGCCGAGCAGGTGCTGACCGCCATCGATGCGCGGATGAACGAGGTCTATTTCGGCCGCTATGAGCTGATTGATGGCCGCATGCAACTGGTGGGGGACGAGGTGGTGAGCGAGCCCGCGGCACTGGTTGACGTCCGTGGCAAGCTGGCGGGCCCTGTGACCTGCGTCGGCACCGGTTTTGAAACCTATGGCGAGACCCTGAGTGGTTTGGCCGATGAGCTGGCGGTGAGCCAGGTACGTTTCCCGGCGGCAGAGGACATGCTGCCGCTGGCCCGCGCCGCCTGGCTGGCGGGGGAGGCGGTGCCGGTTGAACAAGCAACGCCGGTCTATTTGCGTGACAAGGTGACCTGGAAAAAACTGCCGGGTCGCGAATAAGGGCAGGAGCACTGACAGCATGTCGCTCTTGCCGCTCATCAGCTGCAATAAAAGCGGGTGGTCCGACAGGCCACGCTGGCAACAGGAGAGTGACATGATGCGTAATAGCAGAAGCGACATGATGAAACGCACTATGGTGGTCGGGGCGCTGGCTCTGCTGCTCGGGGCCTGTAGCTCGGTACCCAAGGAGCTGGCCTATGAGCCAGAAAACCAGCTGGTGGCTTATCAACCCGCCCTTGGCGGAATGGAGGGCAAACCGGCCCGCTGGAGCGGCGTTATCTCGGCGGTGCACAACAAGGCGGATCAGAGTGTTATTGAAGTGGTCTATCTGCCGCTTAAATCCAACGGTGTGCCGGAGCAGACCGAGCAGAGCCCGGGCCGTTTTCTGGCCATCATGAAGGGTTTTGTCGATCCGACCCTCTACGCCAAGGGGCGCAGCCTGACGGTGCTTGGCACCATAGGCAAACCGGTGGATAGCCAGATTGGCGAGCACAAGTACCGCCTCTCTGTGCTCAATGTGACGGGCAGCAAGCTGTGGCCGCCAGTCAAGGAGGTGGAGGTGCGCTATATGGACCCTTACTTCTACGACCCCTTCTATGATCCCTTCTGGCCGAGACGGCCGCTGCGTCGCTAAGGCTTGCCATGATCAAGAGCATCAAAAGCACTCTGCACGAACGCCTGCTCACCTTGGCAGATGGGCGGCGGGTAGCCCTGCTGGATAACCAGTCTGCGGAGCATGATCAGCAGGGCAAACCCCTGCTGATCGCCCTGCATGGCTGGCTCGACAATAGCGTCAGCTTCTTGCCGCTGGCGCCCCATCTGGGTGATTTTCACCTCATCTGTGTCGATCTGCCGGGACACGGTCACTCCGATCACAAAACCACCCCTTATGTCTTTGTTGACTGGCTGGACGATCTCTACCAGATCGTGCAGGCGGCAGGGTGGTCGCGCTTCACTCTGCTCGGTCACTCCCTCGGGGCGCTGATCGCCTCCGCCTATGCCGGGGTGTTCCCCAAACAGGTGGAGCGGTTGATCATGCTGGAGGGGCTGGGGCCGCTGAGCCAGCCCGATGAGGAGGTACCTGCCCAGCTGCGACGAGCGATTTTAAACCGCAGTCGCACCCGGGAGCGCAGTGCTAACGGCTTTGCTTCCATCGATGAAGCTGTCGCCGCCCGTTGCAAAGTGGCGGATATCACGTCGCAGGCGGCGCGTCTTATCTGTGAGCGGCAGCTTGAAGAGCGGGCAGGACGCTGGCACTGGCGCAGCGACCCCCGTTTGCGGGATCTGTCGCCCCTGAGAATGAGCGAAGGACAGGCTCGGGCATTGATGGCGGCTATCCGTTGTCCTGTGCTGTTGATTCAGGGGGAGCAGGGCTTTGCTGCACTTGAAGCCCAATGGCAGGCCCGTCAGGATGCTTTCCAGCAGATCGAGCGGGTCATATTGGGTGGAAACCACCATTTTCATATGGAAAATTCGGTTGATACGGCCGTTTGTATCGTAAAGTTTTGTCAAGTTCGGTAGAATCGCCAGCTTTCAATAATTCCAGGTTTGTTTTCTCCCTCACATTTTTCTGTTGTTAATTTGCTGTTAATTGATGTTGCGCTGTGTAAATATGTGCGGCATTAGAGCATCAGCTTAAAACAACCGATTAAAATGGATGTGAACCGGGACGGAGGCAACAGAGTGAGCGCACAGGTGCTAGTTATGCAGGAGAAGTTCGTGGAAAAAGTTTGGCTCAAGCGTTATCCACAAGGGGTCCCCGCCGAGATCAATCCGGAGCAGTTCAGCTCACTGGTCGAGATGTTTGAATCCTCGGTGAGCCAGTTCGCCGACCAGCCCGCTTTCGTCAACATGGGGCAGACCATCACCTACCGCCGCCTGGAAGAGCAGTCCCGCGCCTTTGCCGCCTACCTGCAAAACGAGCTGAAGCTGGAGAAGGGGGATCGGGTCGCGGTGATGATGCCGAACCTGCTGCAATACCCTATCGCCGTGTTTGGCATCCTGCGTGCCGGCATGATCGTGGTTAACGTCAACCCGCTCTATACCCCGCGCGAGCTAGAGCACCAGCTCAAGGACTCCGGCGCCAAGGCCATCGTCATCGTCTCCAACTTCGCCCATACCCTGGAAAAAGTGGTCTACGACACCCCGGTCAAGCACGTCATTCTGACTCGCATGGGTGACAACCTGGGTCTGGCCAAGGGCACCCTGGTCAACTTCGTGGTGAAATACGTCAAGAAGCTGGTACCAAAATACAACCTGCCGCACGCCACCACCATGCGCCAGGCGCTGGCTAAAGGGCGTTATCAGCAGTACATCAAGCCGGAGATTGCCTGCGAAGATCTCGCCTTCCTGCAGTACACCGGCGGTACTACCGGTCTCTCCAAGGGTGCCATGCTGACTCACCGCAACATGATTGCCAACGTCGAGCAGTGCCTCGGCGTCTATGGCCCCATGCTGGAGCGGGGCAAGGAGTTTGTGGTTACCGCCTTGCCGCTCTACCACGTCTTCGCACTGACCGTGAACTGCCTGCTCTTTATGCGCCTTGGCGGTTACAACCTGCTGATCAGCAACCCGCGCGATATCCCGGGTTTTGTCAAAGAGATCAAGAAATACCCCTTCACCTGCATCACCGGCGTCAACACCCTGTTCAACGCCCTGGTCAACAATGCCGAGTTCCAGAGCATCGCTTTTGACAAGCTCAAGCTCACCATCGGTGGCGGCATGGCGGTGCAACGGGCTGTGGCGGAGCAGTGGAAGAAACTGACCGGCACCCCGCTCTTGGAAGGTTACGGCCTGACCGAGTGCTCGCCACTGGTGAGCGTCTGCCCTTACGATCTGAGCGATTACAACGGCTCCATCGGCCTGCCGGTCTGCTCCACCGATATCCGTCTGGTGGATGACAACGGTCAGGTGATCCACGAATTCGGTACCCCGGGCGAAATGCAGGTGCGTGGCCCGCAGGTGATGGTCGGCTACTGGCAGCGCCCAGAGGCCACTGCCGAAGTGATGCAGGATGGCTGGCTCTGTACCGGTGATATCGCCGTGTGCGACGAGCAGGGCTTCTTCAAGATTGTCGATCGCAAGAAGGACATGATCCTGGTCTCCGGTTTCAACGTCTATCCCAACGAGATCGAAGATGTGGTGGCGCTCCATCCGAAAGTGCTGGAAGTGGCCGCAGTCGGCGTGCCGCACAAGGTCTCCGGCGAGCTGGTGAAGATCTTTGTGGTCAAGAAAGATCCAAAGCTGCAGGAGGACGAGATTATTGCCCACTGCCGCAAACATCTGACTGCCTATAAGGTGCCGAAACTGGTAGAATTTCGTGACGAACTTCCCAAGACCAATGTGGGCAAGATCCTGCGCCGCGTACTGCGTGACGAGGAGATTGCCAAGCAGTAAGGCGTTGCACCGGGCTTTCTGGTGTGTCGCAGTGATGCAAAACCGTGGGTCATCCCACGGTTTTTTCTTTTTGGCCCTGATCAACCGCGCAGGCACAGATGCAATATCAACTAATCACTCAGCAAGCCGAACTTGAGCAGTATCTCGCTTCTCTGGCCGACGTTCCCCTGGCTATCGATACTGAATTCGTTCGCACCCGCACCTATTATCCCCAGCTTGGCCTGTTTCAGATCTACGACGGCCAGCAACTGGCGCTGCTCGACCCGCTCACTCTCGATCTGGCACCGCTCTGGCAGCAACTTGGCCGGGCTGGGCAGATCGCCATTTTGCACGCCTCCGGTGAAGATCTGGAGCTGATCCAGCATCAGGCCGGCCATCTGCCCAACCAGATGCACGACACCCAGCTGGCTGCCGCGTTCCTCGGTCACGGCGTATCGGTCGGTTTCGGCGCGCTGGTCAAGGAGTTCCTCGGCGTGGAGCTGGAGAAGGATCAGGCCCGTACCGACTGGCTGGCCCGCCCGCTGACCCCGCGTCAGCTTGAATATGCCGCGGCTGACGTCTTCTACCTGATGCCGCTCTACGAGAAGGTGATGGCCAAACTGCGGGAAAGCGGCAAGTTTGCCTGGTTCGAGCAGGAGTGCCAAAACCACTCCGCCCGCAAGACCCAGGGTAGCGATCCTCGTCAGGCCTATCTCGATATCGTCAACGCCTGGCAACTGGGACGCCGCGAGCTCGCCATCCTGCGTGAACTGGCCGCCTGGCGCCAGCAGGAGGCGGTGCGCCGCGATCTGGCTCTGAACTTTGTGGTCAAAGAGCTGCACCTGTTCAAGGTCGCGGAGCGCCGTCCTGCCTCCCTGCGCGATCTCAACGAGCTCGGCCTCTCGCCCATCGAAATCAAGATCCACGGCAAGCGGATGCTCGATATCGTTGCCAAGGCGCAGCAGAGCGATCCCGACAGCTGGCCCGAGCCCATTCGCCGGCTGGTGGACTATCCCCAGTACAAGGCCGAGCTCAAGCGCATCAAGGCCATGGTGGAAGAGAAGGCCAAGGCGAGCAATATTCCGCCTGAGCTGATTGCCAGCAAGAAGATCATTCACCAGTACTTCACCTGGAGCTGGCGGATGAACGACGAAGAGCGGGCCCGCAGCGACAAACCGATGCTGCTGCAAGGGTGGCGTCATGAGCTGGTCGGTCACCTGCTGGCACAATAAGCCACCAGACGGTTGCACCTATAAATCAATCCTCACCCTCGGGTGGGGATTTTTATTGGGCGAAAGAGACAAATGGGCATGCCGAAATGGGGAACGCTGGTGGGACGTGGCTGGCCGGATGGCAGGAGTCGAGAATGAAAAAGAGAGCAGAGAAGAAAAGGCAGCGGAACACCGCTGCCTTTTTTGATCACCAGATAGGCTGGGTCAGATAGGGGTTGCTCACCTTCTCGCGACCGAAGGTGGAGCTGGGGCCGTGACCCGGGATAAAGACGATTTCCTCACCCAGCGGCAGCAGGGTCTCGGTGATCGACTTGATCAGCGTACCGTGATCCCCACGGGGGAAGTCGGTGCGGCCGATGCTGCCGGCAAACAGCACGTCGCCAACCCAGGCGAGTTTTTCGGCCTGGTTCAGCAGCACGATATGACCCGGGGTGTGGCCTGGGCAGAAGTAGACATCCAGCTCGCACTGGCCAACCTGCACCTTGTCACCCTGCTCCAGCCAGCGATCCGGCGTGAACGCGGGGGTATGGGCGAAGCCGAACATCTGGCTCTGCTGGGGCAGCATGTCGAGCCAGAAGGCGTCCTCCTTGTGGGGGCCGGTAATGGTGACGCCAGTTTTTTCCCGCAGCTCGGCGGCTGCACCGACGTGATCCAGATGACCGTGGGTCAGCAGGATGTGGGTCAGGGTCAGGCCGCGCTTGGCGATGGCAGCCAGCAGTTTGTCCGCTTCGCCGCCCGGATCGATCAGGGCCGCCTGATGGGTCTCGTCACACCAGATGAGGGAGCAGTTCTGGGCGAACTGGGTGACCGGGATCACCTCGAATTTCAACATAGAGTTCCTCTCTTGGGATGGGTCAGCCGCGCAGCGCGCTGGCATGCTGCTCGGCGAAATAGTCGAGACAGGCCTGCTTGTCACCGCGGAATACGATGCGCTCCTGCTTGTTGCCAAGCTGGTAGAGATACATGGGGTCGTAGTAGCGGGTCAGCAGCAACGTGATCCAGGCCAGATGCTGCGCGGTATCGCCGCTCTTTTCCTGCTCGGTGAGGGCGGTCTGCATCAGGGCGTCCAGCTCGCGGTGGGCCTGATCACCAAGACGGCGCTTGAGGCGGGCCAGCGCATCGGTGAGGTAGGCAGCAAACAGTGGCCAACCGGCTTCCTGGCCATACATGGCTTGATAGCGCAGCCAGAGATCGTGCACGTAATCCTCACGGATCTGCTCGGCCCGATCGATTTGCGGTACATCCACCACCACCAGCGGTGCCTGACTCATGGCCTCATGGAGGGAGAGGGGCAGGCAGCAGCGGCCGATCAGGCGGCTCTCGTCCTCGACCACGAAGGCATGCTCGCCACGATGGCGGCGTTTGAGCAGCTCGATGGCGAGGTTGTTTTCAAAATTGATGTTGCTGGGCTGGCCGCCGGGCAGTTGACCAAACGACGAGCCCCTGTGATGGGCATGCCCCTCCAGATCCACCGCCTGGGTCACCTGATCGAGCATGTGGGTCTTGCCGGAGCCGGTCATGCCGGTCAGCACGCTCCAGTGACACTCGGCAGAAGCCTTGTCCTGGGTGTCGATCAGGAAACGGCGCAGCTCCTTGTAGCCACCGGCGACGCGGGGGCGAGTCACCCCCGCTTCAGCCAGCCACTGTTGTACGGTTTGCGAGCGAAGGCCGCCGCGAAAGCAGTAGAGCACGGCATCGGGCTGCTGGCGCAACTGCGCCAGCCAGCCTTCGAGTCGCTCGGCACGTACTGCTCCCCCCACCAGCTTGTGTCCAAGCTCAATGGCGGCGGCCTGACCCTGCTTCTTGAAGCAGGTCCCCACTTGGGCGCGCTCATCGTCTGTCATCAAGGGCAGATTGGTCGAGCAGGGGAAAGCCCCCTCCTTGAACTCGATGGGGGCGCGCACATCAATCAACGGCACATCGTCCAAAAAGAGTTGGGCGTAGTCCGTGGCCAGTGGCAATTCACTCATTGGACAATCTCGATAAAGCGGGAGCCCTCAAGGGGCTTGATCTGGCCGATGGGCGAGAGCGCAAGGCCAGCTTCACGCGCGATGGCGAGCAGCTCGGCTTCGCTCTCTTTACCCACTGCGACCAGCAGGCCGCCGCTGGTTTGCGGGTCGCACATGATGTTGCGGGTGCGATCGTCCATGGCATCGAGCTTGTGTCCGTAGGAGTCGTGGTTGCGCAGGGTGCCACCCGGTACGCAGCCCTCGGTGAGGTAGTAATCCACCTCATCCAGCAGCGGCAGCGCCTTGAAGTCGAGGCGGGCGCTGACATTGGATCCTTCACACATCTCCAGCAGATGGCCCGCCAGACCAAAACCGGTCACGTCGGTCATGGCGTGGACACCCGGCAGCTCGGCAAAACGCTGGCCAATCTTGTTGAGGGTGCACATGGCGTTGGGGGCCAGTTGCTCGTGTTCCGGCTTCAGCTTGCCCTTCTTCTGGGCGGTGGTAAGAATACCGATACCGAGGGGCTTGGTCAGATAGAGGGTGTCACCCACCTTGGCAGTGTCGTTCTGCTTGATGGCGTCGAGAGGCACGATACCGGTGACCGCGAGGCCGAAGATGGGCTCGGGGGCATCGATACTGTGGCCACCGGCCAGCGAAATCCCCGCTTCGTGGCACACCTGGCGGCCGCCGTCGATCACCTGCTGGGCCACTTCCGGCGCCAGAGTATTGATGGGCCAGCCGAGAATGGCGATGGCAACGATAGGCTTGCCGCCCATGGCGTAGATATCGCTGATGGCATTGGTAGCGGCGATGCGGCCAAAGGTGAAGGGGTCATCGACGATGGGCATGAAGAAGTCGGTGGTGGAGACAATGCCCTGACCGTTGCCGATATCGACCACGGCCGCGTCATCCTTGCTGCTGTTGCCAACGATCAGGGTCGGGTCGTTGAAGCCCGGGATCTGGCTCTTGAGAATGGTGTCGAGCACCTTGGGAGAGATTTTGCAGCCACAGCCAGCGCCGTGGCTGTATTGGGTCAGACGAATGGAAGACATACTTACCCCTTGTTTGTGCACCGTGTGCAGAGGCTCTGCGGGAGCCATCTTGGTCAATGCGCGGCCATCTACCGTCATGTAAAGAGCCGCAAAAATTGGTGGCCTTGGCTGCTTCTGGAAGCAGTGATGTCAGGCAGTCACGCAGGGCTGCCGGGTAGGACGGGGAAGAAGAGGCGGCAGATGCGCCAACACAGCCCCGCCAAGGGCCACAGGACAGGGCATTATGCCACAAATGCCCCCTCCGGTTCGAACAGGAATTCACACAAAGCGAAGGGGATTGGCGGGTGGAAGGTAAGGGAGGAGGGCGCTGGCATGAGCCGCTCAGTTATCGGCAGGGGGAGAGCACTCGCGGATTTGCCCCGCAGAGGTTGGCTTGACCTCTGCGGGGCTATCAGTTGGCGAAAACGGGTTAGCCGGCTTGCTCCAGCACCGGCTGGCGAGCCTTGCCCCAGCGGCGCAGGCGCCGTTGCAGTGGCCGCTCCAGCAGGTTGTAGCTCAGCGCCGACAGCCCGATCAGCACCGCCAGCATCAGCAAAGTTGCTACCACCCCCAGCAGCGGGTTGGTCTGGCCATACCACCATTCGGTGATCCCCGGCGCCAGATAGTGGATAAGCTCGCAGCCGGTGAGCAGCACCAGCGCGTGGAGCAGATAGATGGAGTAGGAGAGATCCCCCAGCCAGTTGGTGAAGCGGTTATCCAGGAAGCGCAGCAGCGGGCTTTGGCGATTGCCTTGGCAGGCGGCAATCCAGATCAGCAGCACGTAGGAGGCGATCAGCAGCAGTGTCAGTGGTGGCGTCATGGTGCACTGCATCAGCGCGAAGGGCAGCACAAAGGCGACCAGCAGCGGCAGATCTCGCTTCATCATGGGCAAGCCTTGCGCGGCCTTGACCCTCGGCAGCAGCCAGAGGCCGAGCACAAATTCACTCACCCCGCGCCCCACCGCCAGCGCGCCGCTGGTGACATCCAGGGTGCCGCGACTGTGCACGATAAAGGCCAGCACCGTCAGCGCCAGCAGGGGGGCGAGATGGCTCCAGCGACTGCGGGTGACCGCCAGCGGAATCAGCAGCGGGAACAGCAGGTAGCTGATCCACTCCACGCTGAGGGACCAGGCGGCGAAGTTCCAGGTCAGCCCGTGATCGGTCACCACCTGCAGCAGCAGGAAGGCGCTCGGCAACGCCTCGGCCGGGGTGAAGGGGGAGCCGAAAGGCGGCATCCCTTCCCACTCCCACATCTTGAACAAGGGGCCGGCGTAGAAGCCCACCCCGTGCTGCGCCTTGTAAAGCTCCCAGCCGACCAGCAGCAGCAGGGTCACCAGATAGAGGGGGTAGACGCGGGTCAGCCGTAGCCAGAGAAAACGGCCATAGCTCATGGTGCGGGGCGTATGGGTGAAGGCCTCGCCATAGACATGGGCCAGCACCACGCCGCTCAAAATAAAAAACAGGTCGACCCAGAGGTAGCCATTCTCGATGAGTTGGGTGTGGCCTGCGATCGACTCCATCCACTGGGGAAAGAGCAGCAAGCGGGCATGGAACAGCACCACCATCAGGGCAGCGATGCCCCGCAGCGGCGTTAACAGCGGCAATGATTGATTCATAACGGGATCCCTTGTGATGTTCAGCTTGGCCTGACATCTATTTAGTTGTTGTGCCGTCCATCAATCCTGATGGGACGGTTGCCCCGGCTTGGCTGCCGCAGGCAGGATCACACTACGGAAAAGAGAGTCATACGGGTGTGATTTAAATCATAAATGTGCAGCTTTTGTGCAAAAAAATTAAACAGAGAAGCCGTGGAGAGCAGGTAGGGAAAGAGGAAGAGAGGAAACACCCATAAAGCAGAGAGGGGGAATCGGGGCGAGCGTCAGGCTCAGGCACCATACGATGCAAAGCAATCAGGCCCGCAAGGGGCCTGATTGATCACAAGGGGAGGGGGGGGCCGATCAGCGGGCGCGCACCACCAGACCCTTGAGGTAGAAGCCTTCCGGATAGGCGGTACCGATGGGGTGATCGGAGGCCTGGGAGAGCAGCTCCAGGATCTGGGCATCGCGGCCGGCATCGAGCGCCGCATCGGCAACGATCTTCTGGAACAGGCTCTGCTCCATCAGGCCGGAGCAGGAGTAGGTCAAGAGCACGCCACCCGGCGCCAGCAGCTGGAACGCCAGCATATTGATGTCCTTGTAGCCACGGCAGGCACCCAGCAGCTGGGCCTTGCTTTCGGCAAACTTGGGCGGGTCCAGCACGATGACATCGAACTTCTCGCCCTTCTCGCGATATTCCCGCAGCAGCTTGAACACGTCGTGACGGACAAATTGGGTATTGCTGGTATCCAGCCCGTTCAGCTCGGCATTCTGGCGGGCAATATCCAGCGCATTCTGGGAGAGATCGACGTTGACCACTTCTTTGGCGCCGCCCTTGAGGGCATAAACGCCAAAACCGCCGGTGTAGCAGAAGCAGTTGAGCACCCGCTTGCCTTCGGTGTACTTGGCGGCAGCCTGACGGTTGTCACGCTGATCCAGATAGAAACCGGTTTTGTGGCCGTTGCGAATGTCTACCAGGATCTTGACGCCGCCATTCTCCTCGATGACCACCGGCTCGTTCGGGGTCTCGCCATAGATAATGCCGGTGCGCTCTTTCAGCCCTTCCTTCTTGCGCACTGCCACATCGGAGCGTTCATAGATGCTGCACTCGGGGTAGAGGGTACGCAGTGCTTGCGTTATCAGCTCACGCTGAAACTCGGCGCCGGCAGAGAGGATCTGGCACACCAGAAAATCGGCATAACGGTCGATGGTCAGACCCGGCAGGCCGTCGGATTCGGCGGCGCAGAGGCGATAGCCGGTGAGGCCCTGACGCTTGATCAGCGGATCGCGAGACTCCTGCGCATATTTGAGACGACGGATAAAGAAGTCGAGATCGACGGTCTCATCCTTGTCGAAGGTCCAGACCCGGGCACGGATCTGGGAGCTGCCTGACCAGGCGCCACGGGCGAGCCACTTGCCATCGTTGGCATAGATCTCGACGGTATCGCCGTCAATGGGGTTGCCCTGAACCCGCTCTATCCCCTTGGAGAAGATCCAGGGATGGCGACGCAGCAGGGATTTTTCGCGGCCTTTGACGAGATAGATGGAAGCGCTCATGGATGTTTGCCGATGGTAGAAAGAAAAGGGGCCACATTCTATGTGGCCCGCAGGTAAAACTCAAACAACCCTGTGTAATGGATGGGGTTGCCCTGATCTGACACCTCATATGGTCAGAGCTTAATCCCCTTGAGTGCCTGGGTCAGTTCGCTGGCGGTGGCTTTAAGTCCCTGCGTACCGGCTACCGAGGCGCTGGCAGACTCTTCCACCTGTGCCGCTTCATGGCGTACCTGATCCAGATTGTGGGTGATCTCGGCGGCGACCGAGCTTTGCTCTTCGCTCGAGGTAGCGATCTGGGTGCTCATCTCCAGCACCGCATCGCTGTGGTTGCTCAGTTTTTCGATATCGAGCCCCACTTCGCTGATGAGCTGCTGGCTGCTGGCGGCGCGCCCTACAGTCTTTTCCATGATCTCGTTCAGCGCGCCGGTACCGGTCTGCAGCTCTTCGATCATCTGCTGGATCTCCACCGTCGCCTGCTGGGTACGGCTGGCGAGGGTACGTACTTCATCCGCTACCACCGCAAAGCCGCGACCCTGCTCACCGGCACGGGCCGCTTCGATAGCGGCGTTGAGAGCCAGCAGGTTGGTCTGCTGGGAGATGGCGTTGATGACGTTGACCACCTCGTTGATCCGGTTGGCATTGTGGGTGAGCCGCTCGACCGCGCCGGAGGCGTTGCCAATCTCGTCGGCCAGGGTGCGGATCGCTTCGATGGTGCGGGCTACCCGGTTGGCGCCATTTGCCGCCTCTTCGCTCGATTGGCGGGTCTGCTGCAGGGTATCGTTGGCATTGCGCGCTACTTCGCGGATTGCCGCCGACATCTGTTCCATGGCGGTGGCCAGTGAATCCATGTGCTGGCGCTGGGAACGCGCCATGGTCTCGCCTTCGCGGGCATGGTCACGAAACTCGTCTGCGGCCAGGGTCAGCGCTTCGGCAGACTCTTCGACCAGCTTGACGATCTGATGCTGGCGGTCGGTAAAGCGGTCGATGCTGCCCGCCAGGGTGGAGAACTCGTCCCGCACCGGGAAGAAGTTGAGACGGAAGGTGAGATCCCCGTCCGCCACGGTTTGCAGCGCCTTGTTGGTGGAGTAGAGCGCACCGGAGACAAAGGTCATCATGTAGTGGATCACCAGTGCCATCAGGGCGGCCAGCGCGCCGATGAGGAGCAGGGTCGAGCCCTGACCCTCCCACATGGAGAGGTTGCCGGTATCGAGATCACCGGTGACGTAGCCTGCCTGACCCGCTGGCGCGGTAAAGAGGTAGTGATCTCCTTGCTGCTGCAACCCGCTGCTGCCTTGCCGGGTCAGACGCAGATCAGCAGGCAACACCAAAGTGGGCTGCTGGCTGACCAGCTGCGCCGTGGTCTCGACCCGTTGCTGCAACTGCGCTACCCGCAGGGAGATCTCCTGCTGATGGCTGGCCGCCAGCATATACCAGCTGAGAAAGGCGATGATGAAGAGAGGTAACCAGAACGCGATATGGAATTTTTCACTGATGGTGAGGTGAATGAGATAGCGGTCAACCCACCGGAATTTAACTTCTTTCATAATGGAGCTGCATCCTGCAGAGATAGAGTGTCGGGCACATTATCGTCTCGGGAAATTTTTTCTTAAGCGGAAGGTGTGAGAAATGGGAGAGCAATCGTTTGTCATTCGGGTGTGGGGGCAGGTGCAGGGGGTGGGATTTCGCTATTTCACCCGTGAGCGGGCGCTGCAACTGGGTTTGCGGGGCCATGCCTACAACCTGGAGGATGGATCGGTGGAGATCCTCATCAGCGGTCCCGCACAGGGGGTGCAGATGATGCTGGGCTGGCTGGAACATGGCCCGCGCACCGCCCGGGTGACCCGGATGGAGTATGAAGAGGCGCTGCCGCCAAGCGGCCAGGGCTTTCATACCAACTGATCTGCCGGGAACATCATGACTGCCGATACGCGTGATCCCTTGCTGGCGCAGGCCCGGGTGCTGGTTGCCAGCTACCGCCATGCTGCTCGCGCGGTGCGCCGTGAAGCGAGCGAAACCCATGTCCATGGTTATCGCATCGCTGCGCGCCGCATGCAGGCGCTGCTCGCATTGTGGCGACCCGCCCTTTGCCATCCAAAACTGGAACGACGGCTGCAGCGGGCCATTGGCCGACTCTCGGCCCTGCGCGATGCACAGGTTTACGCCGCGCGCTTTGGCGCGTCATCCACAATCGTCTTGCCCAGGGTGACGGTTCCCCTTTTTTCGGGCCTGCTTGCCCGCTGGCTGGATGCATTGGAGCAAACTCCCGATACCTCAGGGCTGGCTCGTCACTACCGGCGCCACCTTGCCCGTCGCCTCGATGGAGCATTGAGCCGACTTGATGAGCACCCGGCTGGCAACATCTCCCATCGCCAACAGCTGCGCCGCTGGCATCATTTGCGCCTTGAGATAAAACAGGCGCGCTACGGCGCCGAGTTGCTGCTGGAGCTGGGGGCGGGGGAGGCGCAGTGGGTTAGCGCCTTTAGCCATTGGCAGGAGCGGCTCGGGCAGTTGCAGGATTGGCAGCAGTGGCGGCGCGCTCTGAAAGGAAATAAACGGCAGCGCAGGGTAAGGTGCAAACTCAAGCGCAAGATAGCGGCGCGATTGCGCCGCCTCGATTGTCAGCAGGCTGAACTGGTGGGGCTCAGGGTGGCGATGCTGGATAGCCCACTCTAATCATCCTGCTGAATGCTCAATAGGAGTAATCAGCAGAGTCGCAGAGACGAAAAGAGTGCAGAGACAAAAAAAGAGGCCCGCAGGCCTCTTTTTTATCGGGTCGATGCGCTTACTTGACGCGCATACCCGGCTGGGCGCCTTCCTGCGGCTCCAGGATCCAGAGATCCTTGCCGCCCGGGCCTGCAGCCAGCACCATGCCTTCGGACATGCCGAAACGCATCTTGCGCGGCGCCAGGTTGGCCACCATCACGGTCAGCTTGCCTTCCAGATCTTCCGGGTTGTAAGCGGACTTGATACCGGCAAACACCTGACGGGTTTCACCGCCGATATCCAGTTGCAGCTTTAGCAGTTTCTCGGCTTCCGGTACCGCTTCGGCCTTCTTGATCAGCGCGACGCGCAGGTCAATCTTGGCAAAGTCGTCATAGGTGATGGTTTCGCTGATGGGGTCATCAGCCAGCGGGCCGGTCACTTTCGGTGCCTGCTCCTTGGCCAGGTCTTCCTTTGATGCCTCGATCATGGCTTCAATCTTCGCCGGCTCGATGCGGGAGAAGAGGGCCTTGAACGGTGCAACGGTGTGATCGACCAGCGGCATCTCGATGCCATCCCAGCTGAGGGTTTCGGCCAGGAAGGCTTCGGCACGTTCGGCCAGCAGCGGCATGACGGGCTTGAGGTAGGCCATCAGCACGCGGAACAGGTTGATGCCAACAGAGCAGACCGCCTGCAGCTCGGCGTCAGCCCCTTCCTGCTTGGCGATAACCCAGGGAGCCTTGTCGTCCACGTAGCGGTTGGCCTTGTCGGCCAGCGCCATGATCTCGCGGATGGCGCGGCTGAACTCGCGGCTCTCATACGCTTCGGCAATGGCGGTACGGGCATTGGCGAATTCGGCGTAGAGCTCGGGCTCGGCGCAGGTTGCTGCCAGCTTGCCGCCAAAGCGCTTGGCAATAAAGCCGGCGTTGCGGGAGGCGAGGTTGACCAGCTTGTTGACCACGTCGGCGTTGACGCGCTGCACGAAATCTTCGAGGTTCAGGTCCAGATCATCGATGCGGCTGTTGAGCTTGGCGGCGTAGTAGTAACGCAGGCACTCCGGATCCAGGTGGTTCAGGTAGGTGGATGCCTTGATAAAGGTGCCCTTGGATTTGGACATCTTGGCGCCGTTGACGGTCACATAGCCGTGCACGTTGACCTTGGTCGGCTTGCGGAAGTTGGCACCTTCCAGCATGGACGGCCAGAACAAGCAGTGGAAGTAGGCGATATCCTTGCCGATGAAGTGGTAGAGCTCGGCGTCGGAGTCCGCTTTCCAGTAGCTGTCAAAGTCGATGTCGCCACGCTTGTTGCACAGGTTCTTGAAGGAAGCCATGTAACCGATGGGGGCATCCAGCCAGACGTAGAAGTACTTGCCCGGGGCGCCGGGAATTTCGAACCCGAAGTAGGGGGCATCACGGGTGATGTCCCACTGCTGCAAGCCGCTCTCGAACCACTCCTGCATCTTGTTGGCCATCTCTTCCTGAATGGCGCCGGAGCCGCGTACCCACTCAGAGAGCCATTTTTCAAACTGCGGCAGGTCGAAGAAGAAGTGCTCGGAGTCCTTCATTACCGGAGTTGCACCGGAGACGGCGGATTTCGGATCGATCAGCTCCGTCGGGCTGTAGGTGGCGCCGCAGCTGTCGCAGTTGTCGCCATACTGCTCCGGAGATTTGCACTTGGGGCAGGTACCCTTGACGAAACGGTCCGGCAGGAACATGGATTTTTCCGGATCGAACAGTTGGGAGATGGTGCGGCTCTTGATAAAGCCACCATTTTTCAGGCGGCCATAGATCAGCTCCGCCAGCTCGCGGTTCTCGTCGCTGTGGGTAGAGTGATAGTTGTCAAAGCTGATGTTGAACCCGGCGAAATCAGCCTGGTGCTCCTTGGAGACAGCGGCAATCATCTCTTCCGGGGTGATCCCCATCTGCTGTGCCTTGAGCATGATCGGGGTGCCGTGGGCATCATCGGCACAGATGAAGTGCACCTGATGACCGCGCATTCGCTGATAACGAACCCAGATATCGGCCTGGATGTGTTCCAGCATGTGGCCAAGATGGATGGAGCCATTGGCATAGGGGAGGGCGCAGGTTACCAGCATTTTACGGGGATCAGTTGCCATATTACGTTCTTGATGTGCTTGTTGGGATGATAGAGTGCCGTGCATGTTACCCGAATTGGGGGTAGCCTGCCTAGGGTTGTGGCTATGCCAACCTTGGCAGCACCTGCTGTTACGATGGCAGGCAAGCCACTGATTTGTGTGCGGTAACCGTTCACCTCAAGATAATGACAAGATAATGAGGAGTTAATGGTGATTGATTCAGTAAAACAGATCCTCGCCGAATTTAAGCCAGCAGGCTGGCACAAGGATCTGGTGGATGCCGGATTCGTTCGCGAGATCATCAATCAGGGTCAGGGGCTCACTATCCGGCTGGTATTGCCGTTTGCCGGTCTTTCGCTGCTCGATCAGCTCAAAGAGAACTATGATGCCAGGCTGCGTAGCGCCACCGGTGCCGCCCGTATCGACTGGGCACTGGAGATTGACGTCGCCAGCATGCCGCGGGCGCAGGGCCTCAATGCCGTGCAGGGCATTCGCAACATCATCGTGGTTGCCTCCGGCAAGGGGGGGGTGGGCAAATCCACCACCGCGGTCAATCTGGCGCTGGCGCTGCAAAAAGAGGGGGCGCGGGTCGCCATTCTCGATGCCGATATCTATGGCCCTTCCATTCCCACCATGATGGGCACCCTCAAAGAGCGCCCGGTCAGCCATGACGGCAAGCTGATGGAGCCGGTGATGGCCTGCGGCCTCAAGAGCAACAGTATCGGCTATCTGGTCTCCGAGCAGGATGCCACCATCTGGCGTGGCCCGATGGCGAGCAAGGCGCTGGCGCAGATCCTTCATGAGACCCGCTGGGGCGAGGTGGATTATCTGGTGGTCGACATGCCGCCGGGCACTGGCGATATCCAGCTCACCATGGCCCAGCAGGTGCCGACTTCGGCGGCGGTGATTGTCACCACCCCGCAAGATGTGGCGCTGGCCGATGCCCGCAAGGGGATCGCCATGTTCAACAAGGTCAATGTGCCGGTGCTCGGTATTATCGAGAACATGAGCTACCACGTCTGCAGCGCCTGTGGTCATCATGAGCCGCTGTTTGGTACCGGTGGCGGCCAGAAGATGGCAGAGCAGTATCAAGTGGCGCTGCTTGGCCAGTTGCCGCTGCACATCGACATCCGCCAACACATGGATGATGGCTGCCCGACGGTGTTCGGCGCACCGGAAGGGAGCTTGGCTCAGGCCTATTTGAAGCTGGCGCGCAGGGTAGGGGCTGAACTCTTTTTCAGCGCAAAACCGATTGCGACCCCCCTCTATGCCATGGCGCTGGATGAATAATCGGCGGTCGGTCACTTGAAAGGGAATTGAGGGTGGGCATGACCCACCCTTTTTTATATAATGGATCGGTTTAAACCATCCCCACTGCTCTTCTCTTTTAGGTATTTGTCATGTCTGATACTCAACATTCGTGTGTGATCATCGGTATTGCGGGCGCATCTGCGTCTGGCAAAAGTCTTATAGCCCAGACCATTTATGAAGAGCTGGTGGCCGAACTGGGCGCAGGTCAGATTGGTGTGATCACCGAAGATTGCTACTACCGTGATCAGACCCACCTGACCATGGAAGAGCGGGTCAAGACCAACTATGACCACCCTAACGCGCTGGATCACGACTTGCTGGTACAGCACCTGAGCCAGCTGGTTAAAGGTGACGCGGTTGCCATTCCCCAGTACTCCTACACCGAACACACCCGGATGAACGAAGTGACCCCGTTTGCGCCGCGCCGGGTGATCATTCTGGAAGGGATCCTGCTGCTGACCGACAGCCGTCTGCGGGACCTGATGGATGCCTCCATCTTTATGGATACCCCGCTCGACATCTGCCTGCTGCGCCGTCTGGTGCGTGACGTGCAGGAGCGTGGCCGTACCATGGACTCCGTGCTCAAGCAGTACCAGAAGACGGTACGTCCGATGTTCCTGCAGTTTATCGAGCCGTCCAAACAGTATGCCGATGTGATCGTGCCCCGTGGTGGCAAGAACCGCATCGCCATCGACATGCTCAAGGCGCGTATTCGCCACATGTTGATTGGTTAAGATGAAACAAGCCGGGTGATGCCCGGCTTTTTTAAAAGCACAATTTGTCAGGAGAGTCGCCCAATGCGTCTGTGTGATACCGATATTGAACGCCATCTGGATGAAGGCAAGATCGTCATTGAGCCACGGCCCGGGGTAGAGCGGATCAGTGGTGTCAGTGTCGATGTGCTGCTGGGTAACGAGTTTCGGGTGTTTCGCGATCATACCGCGCCCTATATCGACCTGAGCGGCCCGAGCAGCGAGATGGCCGATGCCATCGATCGGGTGATGAGTGACGAGATCCACATCCCCGATGGCGAAGCTTTCTATCTGCACCCGGGTCAGCTGGCGCTGGCAGTGACCTACGAATCCGTCACCCTGCCTGCCGATATCGTCGGTTGGCTGGATGGCCGCTCTTCATTGGCGCGCCTGGGTCTGATGGTGCACGTGACGGCGCACCGGATCGATCCGGGTTGGTCCGGTCGTATCGTGCTGGAGTTCTACAATGGTGGCAAACTGCCGCTGGCGCTGCGCCCGAAGATGAAGATTGGCGCCTTGAACTTCGAGATGCTCTCCGGTGTTGCGGCCCGCCCCTACAACAAGCGGGAAAATGCCAAGTACAAAAGCCAGCAGGGCGCCGTTGCCAGCCGCATCAATCAGGACTGATGACAGACGGCACTGCAACGATTCAAGGGAGCACAAGGTGCTCCCTTTTTGCATCTGGAATCAAATGGATATGGGGTTAATGGTAATGGTCGGATGAGATGGGAGGGGCGGGTTGTTTTATCACCACTTTTTCCCGTTTTTCTGTCATAAATGCGTCATAAAAATGAAATTATTGGTTTAATTGTCAGCTAATTTTGCCATTTCCTGCAATCATTGATGGCTTTAATTAATCGATGGCAAGCCGCATGAGGACTGGCTCTAGGATATTTTTTTCCAAAAAGCTCTTTTTTTTTATGGCTGAAATATTTCAATGGTGGCTATGGTGTTGGCCGCCATCTGGCATAATCCGCCGCAACTCATAAACAGGCTTTTTTTTATGTTTGAAATGTTTAGTGGTTTGGGTTTGTGGTGGTCGATCGGTTTAGTATTGGCCGTTTTTTTTGTGCTTGCCTATGAATTCATCAACGGCTTTCACGATACCGCCAACGCGGTAGCAACGGTTATCTATACCAAGGCGATGCCCGCTCACCTGGCGGTCGTTGCATCGGGGATCTTCAACTTTTTTGGCGTCATGTTCGGCGGTCTGGGTGTGGCCTATGCCATTGTCCATCTGCTGCCCATCGACCTGCTGCTTGGGATGGACTCCACCCAAGGGTTGATCATGGTCTTCTCCTTGCTGTTTTCCGCCATCGTGTGGAACCTGGGCACCTGGTTCTTCGGGATCCCGGCCTCCAGTTCACATACCTTGATCGGTTCCATTCTGGGGGTAGGCGGCGCCTATGCCTGGATCACCCATAAACCGGTGACAGAAGGGATCAACGTGGGCAAAGCGATCGACATCATGCTGTCCCTCATCATCTCTCCCACCATAGGTTTCATCATCGCGGCACTGCTGCTGCTGGCAATGAAACGCATCTGGACCAGCAACAAGATCCACAAAACACCGGAAGAGCGTCAGCTGGTGGATGGCAAGAAGCACCCGCCGTTTTGGGCGCGTCTTACCCTGGTGGCCTCGGCCATGGGCGTCAGCTTCGTGCACGGCTCCAACGATGGCCAGAAGGGTATCGGTCTTGTGATGCTGGTGCTGATCTGCATGGCGCCCGCCTATTTCGCGCTGGACATGAACAGCCGCTCCTATGATCTGGATCGGACCCAGGATGCCAACCAGCGCATCATGGAGATCTACCAGCGAAACCAGTCAGCCCTCTCAGGTGTCATCAACTTCTCTGCACCGGTAACGGCTCAGGAAGAGCTGATGACCCACTGTTCCGCCGATGGCGTGCTGCAGGCGATGGCCACCCTGGATGCCCGTCTGGGGGCCGTGCGTACTTATGATCAGATGAGCCTGACCGACCGCCGTGAAGTGCGTCGTCTGCTGCTCTGTATCGATGACACCGCCCGCAAGGCAGCCAAGCTGCCACTGCCAGCCAAGGAGCTGACCGATCTGGCCAAATGGCGCAAGGATCTGACCGCGACCGCTGAATACGCACCGACCTGGGTGATTGTCTCCATCGCGCTGGCGCTGGGTTGTGGCACCATGGTGGGCTGGCGTCGTATCGTTCATACCGTGGGCGAGAAGATCGGCACCACAGGCATGACCTACAGCCAGGGCATTGCGGCCCAGATCACGGCTGCAACCTCCATCGGTGTCGCCAGTCTGACCGGTATGCCGGTGTCCACCACCCATATTCTCTCTTCTGCGGTGGCGGGTACCATGATTGCCAACAAATCCGGCCTGCAGAGCCAGACCATCAAGACCATCCTGATGGCCTGGGTATTGACTCTGCCGCTGACCATGCTGCTCTCCGGCGGCCTGTTCATCGTTAGCCACCATCTGTTTGGTGGATAATATCGCTATTTTTCTAAGGGCCTGTGGGCCCTTTTTTCATATCTGTGATTGGCTTTGATATGCCAACAAACAAAGTGTTGTATTGAAATTATCAATAGGTGTGATACTGAACATTGACGCTTTGAATGAACTTTCTCAGAAATATCCAAAGCGCAAACACAGGAGAAACCAGGGCGTTTTCCTGTAGTAACACTCCCTTCAAAATCCCGTTCATCCGCTCCGCCAACGCATTCTGGTAACAGTCATACCCATCCGTCATCGAGCATTTCACCCCGTACCGTTCATGTAGTGACTGATACAGCCCAGAGCAATACTGCACGCCGCGGTCCGAATGATGGATTAGCTCCCCGCTGCCACACCGTTGCTTCAGCGCTTTCTTGAACGCCATCGCCACCGATTCGGCATGCATTCCTTCGTGTACGTGATGGCCCACTATCTTGCGTGAGTACGCATCCGTCACCAGGCTCAGGTACAGCGGCCCGCTCCTGGCTGGCAGATAGGTGATATCAGCAACCCAGACCTGCTCCGGGGCCACCGGTGTGACCTGCTCTGGCCCCGCCTTGAGCAAGTTGGGATGACGGTAGAAACGGTGAAAACTGTGGGTGGTCTTGTGATACGCCCGTCTGGGTGGCACCAGCAGGCGGTGCTCGGCCAATATCTGAAACAGCCTGTCCCGCCCTACCTTGAGCCAGCCATCATCCTGACCCTGCAGCAGATAATGCAGCTTGCGAGTGCCCACCCGAGGTTGTCGCAGTCGAACCTGACGCACGAAGCGCACCACCTGCAATCCTTGTGCATGGCGCTCGTCGGCGACCCGATTGCGCTTGTAGTAAGCCTGCCGGCTTATCCCCAGAAACAGGCAAGCCCTGACAATGCTCAGCCTTTCGACTTGCCGCTGCGAGAGGACTTGCCGGGTCGCTTTTTTACGATGGAGACGCCGTAGTCATTCTTCAGTACATCGACGACGGCCTCAAAGAACTGGGCCTTCTGACTCATTAGCGCCAGCTGTTGCTCGAGTTCCTTGATGCGCTGTTCGGGCGTCTGGTTGTCGGGGTCAGGCATGGTGATGCTCCTGCCGGCACGCACAGAAGCCCCCTGGCTCCAATCTTGCCGACCATGTTTACGCAACCATACCAGAACGGTGGAGCGGCCCTGAATGCCATAACGCACCTGAGCCTGTTTGTAGGTGAGCTCGCCTTTTTCAATCTGCTCGACCAGTGACAGTTTAAAAGTCAGCGAGTAATCGCGCTGTGTCCGTTTCACACCTTGTCCCATCGGGTTCTCTATTTATTGGGGGGAAAGGTGTAAACCATATTCAGGACGGGACACAGGCAATAAAAAAGCCACACCGGTTGGTGTGGCTTTTGTTTAGGGGGTCAACCCGGGTTGCTTAGGGGCGACCGGCCGGGCAGGTGGCCACGTTGACGGCGGCAGTGCTACCACCATGACGACCTGAGGTGCTCACTTCGTTGCGTACCAGCGGCGGGTAGTTAACCGGCTCACGAACAGGCAGGGCAGGGGCTTCGGCAGGGGTTGCCATCGGGGCGGATGCTTTGCGGGCACGAGCCAGCAGGCCAGCACCGTGAGCTACCTGTTTGGTCACGACCGGAGTCTCTTCCACCACAACTGCAGCGACAGGTGCCGGGGCAGCAACTGGCATTTCGACTGCAGCCGGTACAGCTTCCACGACAGGAGTGCTGACAGCAGGGGTTTCTTCAACAACCGGAGCAGTTTCAACGACTTCAGTGGCAGCCATGTCGGCAACCGGAGCGGCGACAACGGCAACTTCCGGCTCTGCTGGCACCACGACCTCAGCGACAGCGTCAACAACCGGGCTAGCGATCACATCGGCTTGAGTTGCTTCGACCTGGGCAGCAGCCTGCTCGGCAGCTTCTTCAGCAACGGCTTCGACAACCACATGCTCGGTCAGTGCCGCAGAGGCTTGCAGGGCAGCAGCGACGGCTTCAGCGCTCGGGATGGTAACAACAGGCACTACCGGCTCTTCAACCTGCGCTTTGGCAATATCTGCCTGGGCTGCGGTGGTCAGAGTGGTGGTATCTTGCTGTTCTTCGTCACGCTGGCTGCGGGCATCTTCGTTGATGCGCTTGCGGCGCTGACCTTCGATACGCTGGCTGCGCGGAGTGCGGCGTGAGCGGCGCTGGCCTTCACTCTGCTCTTCCTGCTCGTTACCCACTGTGGCATCGATCACTTCAGCTTGCGCTGCTACTTCGTCAACCGGCAGGGCAGAGGTGTCAGCAGCGGCGACATCGACACGGATCTGCTTGCGCAGTTGACGACGTTCGCGGCGCTCGGCCACTTTCAGCTCTTTCTCCTGACGTGGCTGGACGGCAGTTGCATCAACGGCGTCTACCGCTTCAACAACGACTTCGGTGCGCGGCTCACGGGGAGCACGAGGTTCACGGGCAGGACGTGGCGCACGTTCCTGACGCGGTTCGCGAGGTTCGCGCTCCTGACGGGGTTCACGTTCAATGCGCTGTTCGCTACGCACCTCACCACGGGCTTCACGCTCCTGACGAGGCTCGCGCTCTTTGCGGGGACGGCGATTGCGGTTTTCACCGGCTTCGCGGTTGCCACCTTCACGCTTCTCGCCAGCTTCCGCATTGTTGCGGTTGCCACGATTGTCGTCACGACGAGGACGCTGACCACGGCCACGACCTTCTTCGCGCTGGTGACGTTGACCTTCATCCTTGCGTGCTTCACGAGCAGCAGGTTTCTCGGCGGGCGCTTTCACGTCGGCAGGTGCTGCATCGCTGCTGAACAGGCCGGTAATGCCTTTGATCAGCTTGCTGAAGAAACCTGCTTCGGCAGGTGCAGCGGCAACGGCCGGGGCTGTCTGCTGCTGTGCTGCAACTGGCGCGGGTTGAGTCGGCTGGGCAAAGCCTTGCAGCAGCGGTTGTTCACGCTCGATCACCTGAGCTTGCTTCGGCTGGTAGACCGGCTTGGCAATCTCGGTTTTCAGCTCATAGCTGGCCGCTTCCGGGATCTCGTTCTGACGAATGCGGGTCACTTCGTAGTGCGGGGTTTCCAGATGCTGGTTCGGAATGATGTAAACACGCACATCATTTCGCTGTTCCAGACTGGCGATGGCGGCACGCTTCTCGTTAAGCAGATAGGCTGCAACATCCACCGGCACTTGGCCGTGAACCTGCTCGGTGTTGTCCTTCATGGCCTCTTCTTCGATGAGACGCAGGATGGACAAGGCGAGGGATTCGTTGTCACGGATCACGCCTTGACCCTGGCAACGGGGGCAGATGTGGCTGCTGGACTCGTTGAGGGAAGGACGCAGACGCTGGCGAGACATCTCCAGCAGACCGAAACGGGAGATACGGCCCAGCTGGATGCGGGCGCGATCCTGATGAACCGCTTCACGCAGACGGTTTTCTACTTCGCGCTGATGGCGAACCGGCGTCATGTCGATGAAGTCGATTACGATCAGGCCACCCAGATCGCGCAGACGCAATTGGCGGGCAATTTCGTCGGCCGCTTCCAGGTTGGTTTGCAGCGCCGTCTCTTCGATATCGCCGCCCTTGGTGGCGCGGGAGGAGTTGATATCGATGGAGGTCAGTGCTTCGGTCGGATCGATAACGATGCTGCCACCGGAAGGGAGGCGCACTTCACGCTGGAAGGCTGATTCGATCTGGCTTTCAATCTGGAAGTGGTTGAACAGGGCAACTTCACCCTTGTACAGCTTCACACGGTTGAGGAAATCGGGACGTACCAGCTCGATATGGGCCTTGGCGCGTTCGAAAATCACCGGATTGTCGATCAGGATCTCGCCCACATCGCGACGCAGATAGTCACGGATGGCACGCACGATGACATTGCTTTCCTGATGGATCAGCACCGGCGCGGCGCGCTCCTGGGAGGCTTTGTGGATGGAGTCCCAGTGGTTGAGCAGAACGTTCAGATCCCATTCCAGCTCTTCTGGCGACTTGCCCACACCGGCGGTACGTACGATCAGGCCCATGCCTTCCGGCACGGTCAATCCGCTCAGGGCTTCTTTCAGTTCAGTCCGCTCATCACCCTCGATACGGCGGGAGATACCACCGGCACGGGGGTTGTTGGGCATCAGTACCAGGTAGCTACCTGCCAGGCTGATAAAGGTGGTGAGGGCTGCACCCTTGGTGCCACGCTCTTCCTTGTCGATCTGGACGATAACTTCCTGACCTTCGCGGACCACTTCTTTGATGTTGGGACGACCCTGATAGGAGTAACCGGAGGGGAAGTAATTGCGGGCGATCTCCTTCAACGGCAGGAAACCGTGGCGCTCGGCGCCGTAGTCGACAAAAGCAGCTTCAAGGCTGGGTTCTACGCGGGTGATCTTACCCTTGTAAATGTTCGCTTTCTTCTGCTCGTGTCCCGGACTTTCAATATCCAAATCGTAGAGCTGTTGTCCGTCAACCAGCGCTACGCGCAACTCCTCTTCTTGAGTTGCGTTGATAAGCATTCTTTTCATTGAGTTCTCATTATTGTGTCATTTTGATTTCCTCCATCTGGGTCCTGCCAGCGCCGGCCTCGGGTCTTCAGCATACTGGGGCAACCTCCCGGTTGGGGTATGCATGAGGCGCAAACTAAGGGCGTTCTGGTCATCACTTCTCGAGAAGGAATGAATAAGGATGCCGAAATGGAGACAAATAAACGGTGATGTTTGTGTTCTCCATGCGTTGTACCTCGCACCCGGGAACCGTCATGTTCTTGTATACACGGTGTTTCGGGATTGGGTGGCATACTTTTTGGCCACTTAGTACAAGGCTTGAACACAATGACAAAACCTTGTTTATTATCCCATTTAAACCTCTTTTATAGCAAGGCGCCATTTTTCAACAAACCATGCAGCCAAGGGGCGCTGGCAGTGTTAAAATCCGCGCCATGACACAGATACAACAACAAGTGCAGCTGCTCACCATCGAAGCTGAGCATGACGGGCAGCGCATCGACAATTTTCTCAAGACTCAGCTAAAGGGCGTCCCCAAGAGCCTGATCTATCGCATCCTTCGCAAAGGTGAAGTGCGAGTAAACAAAAAGCGCATCAAACCGGAGTACAAACTCTGCGCAGGTGACGAGGTGCGGGTGCCCCCCGTGCGCGTTGCCGAGAAGAATGAGCTGCCTTCAGCCAACCTCGGTGTTATCCAGCGTCTGGAGAGCCAGATCCTGTTTGAAGACGATGCCATGATCGTGCTGAACAAGCCCTCCGGCATGGCCGTACATGGCGGCAGCGGGCTGAGCTTTGGTGTGATTGAAGGGCTGCGCGCCCTGCGTCCTGAAGCCCGTTTCCTCGAGCTGGTTCATCGACTGGATCGCGATACCTCAGGCGTACTGCTGGTTGCCAAAAAACGCAGCGCCCTGCGCAGCCTGCATGAGCAGTTGCGGGTCAAGACCATGCGCAAGCAGTATCTGGCGCTGGTTCGCGGCAAATGGCAGGCTCACGTCAAGGTGGTCAATGCGCCGCTGCGCAAAAACGATCTGCAGTCTGGCGAACGGGTAGTACGGGTCAGTGCCGATGGCAAGCCCTCCGAAACCCGGTTCCGCATCGTGCGTCAATTTGCCGAAGCGACTCTGGTCGAGTGCAGCCCCATCACCGGTCGTACCCACCAGATCCGGGTGCACACCCTGCATGCCGGTCATCCGATCGCCTGTGACGATAAGTACGGTGAAGCGGCGTTTGACGAGAAAATGCGCAGCCAAGGTCTGAAACGGCTCTTTTTGCATGCCTGGAAGCTCAGTTTCACCCATCCGGCCGATGGTCGCGAGATGCAGGTAGAAGCGCCGCTGGCACCTGAGCTCGACAACTTCCTCAACGGCTTGCCACGCTGATGCAGGATATCCGGCTCGCCATTTTCGATTGGGACGGTACCCTGATGGATTCGGTGGGCCGGATTGTGGCCTGTGTGCAGGGGGCTGCCAGAGATTGTGAGCTGGCGGTTCCTGCACCAGCCCAGATCCGGCAGATCATCGGATTGAGCCTTGATGTCGCCATGTCCCGCCTTTTCCTTTTACGTAGCGACAATGGTAGCGCTATTGATGAGCGCAAAATTGCCGCGCTCATCGATCGCTATCGTCATCACTATCTGCACGATGCGACCCCCAGTCCGCTGTTTGCCGGGGCAGGGGAGTTGCTGCATGACTGGCAGTCACGGGGACTGCAACTGGCTGTTGCTACCGGGAAATCGCGCCGTGGGCTGGATCGGGTATTGGATGAGACCGGGCTGCGCCCGTTGTTTGTGATCAGTCGTGGGGCCGATGAAGCCCGCTCCAAGCCTGATCCGCTGATGCTTGAGCAGATCCTGGATGAGCTGGGGCTGTCACCCTGGCAGGCCGTCATGATCGGCGACTCTGTTCACGATATGGCGATGGCCGAGGCAATTGCCATGCCGCGCATCGGCGTTACTTGGGGTGTAGATAGTCGGGATGCCCTCAGTCGTCACGGACCTGTGGCGGTGGTGGACTCCATGACGGCTCTTCGCGGGCTGTTGTAGACGCATCTTTTTAACAGACATCAATCTGATTGATAACAGAAGCCCGGTATATTGACCGGGCTTTTTATATTCTCGTTCTAGCTTATCTATTCGTCCGCAATCAGGGCAGGGCAATACCGTGGCGCTCCAGCAGCTCGATCAGGCCGATCAGTGGCAGACCGATCAATGCGTTAGGATCGCGCCCCTCCAGCCCCTTGAACAGAACGATCCCCATCCCTTCACACTTGAAGCTGCCCGCACAATCGAGGGGCAGTTCAGCCTCTACATAGCGGCGAATGGCGGATTCGTCGAGATCGCGAAAGTGGACCGTAAACGGTTCAATCAATTGATGAATCTCATTGGTTGCAGCGTTAAGTACGCACAGCCCGGTGTAAAAGGTGACGCTGCGACCTTGAGCCGCCATCAGCTGGGCGATGGCATTGTCGATGGTGCCCGGTTTGCCGAGGATACGGCCATTGCAGACACACACCTGATCAGAGCCGATGATCAAGCCGTGATCACGTTGCCCAGCGATGGCATCAGCCTTGGCACGAGCCAGTCTGGCCACCAGCGCCTCGGCGGATTCGCCAGCCAGTGGTTGCTCATCCACATCGGGGGCGGCACATTCAAAGGGGAGTCCGAGCTTCTCCAGCAGGGCTTTGCGATAGCGAGAAGTTGAGGCGAGGATCAGATTCTGTGGCATAATCAGGTACCGATGAAAGCGAGTACCGGCATTCTAGGGACTTGTGACGTTAAAATCATCGGCGGTAAGGACTTTTTCCTTTGACTATCAGTTGTTGGACCTATATTATTCGCGCCCTATGCAAAAGGTGAAGTTGCCCGTTAAGGTTGATCCAGTCCGTAGTGCCTTGAAGCTGCTCGATTACATCGGGATAGTGGAAAAGTCGCAGATGCCCAGGCTGGAGGAATCAACCGCTGGCTTGCAGAGTGATATCGATGTATCACTGCACTTTGGCAAAGATGTCCAGAAGTTGACCGTTATGAAAGGCACTGCCCATGCCAAGGTTGACCTGGTTTGCCAACGTTGCGGAGAGACATTCGAACACCTCTGTGAAGCTGAATTTATCTACACTCCGCTGTTCGAAAGAACAAACGAGGAAGAACTGCCGGAAGCTTATGAGCCCATTGAGTTGGACGAAAACGGCGAGATAGATCTTCATCAAATCCTGGAGGATGAACTTCATCCTCTCGTTGCCTCAAGTTGCAATGCATTCTCTGGATGCATGCCCGAGAGGAAACATGGAGATGACCTGGGGTGAAATCGAACCTGCTGATGAGCGGCCGAATCCCTTTGCAGTTCTTGAAGAGCTTAAACGTAAGTGAATTTAGGAGTTAGCCTACAATGGCCGTACAACAGAACCGTAAAACCCGTGCCAAGCGTGGCATGCGTCGTTCCCACGATGCGCTGACCACCGCTGCCCTGACTGTTGATCAGACCAGTGGCGAAATTCATCGTCGTCACCACGTGACTGCCGATGGTTTCTACCGCGGTAAAAAGGTAATCGCTTAAGGATTGCCTTTGTCTACGCAAACTGTCGCGCTAGACATCATGGGGGGAGATATTGGCCCCTCGGAAACAGTGCCTGCCGCCGTGCAGGCACTGTCTCTTTTACCCCAGTTAAAACTGATCCTGGTCGGCGACCAGCATCAGAGCTCTTCTCTGCTGCAGCAACATGGCTTGCTGAATCATCCCCGCGTTCGTTTCGTACATGCATCCCAGGTGGTTGGCATGGGCGATAAACCGATCGTGGCGCTGCGAACTCTGAAAGACTCCTCCATGCGGGTGGTACTCAATCTGGTGAAAGCCGGTGAGGCCGATGCCTGCGTCAGTGCCGGTAATACCGGTGCGTTGATGGCGATGGCCAAGTGCGTGCTCAAATCCCTGCCCGGGGTCGATCGGCCGGCACTTATCAAGGCGCTGCCGACATTGAGTGGCAAACGCACCGTGATGCTGGATCTCGGCGCCAACGTCAGTTGCGATGCGGATACCTTGCTGCAGTTTGCGGTGATGGGCTCCGTCGTGGCCGAAAAGGTAGAAGGCATTGCATCCCCCCGTGTTGCCTTGCTCAACATCGGCGAGGAGGAGATCAAGGGCAACGATCTGGTGCGCCACAGCGCCGAATTGTTGCGTCAGTGCCACGCGCTCAATTATGTCGGGTTTGTAGAAGGGGATCGCATCTTCAGCGGCGACAGCGACGTGATCGTCTGCGACGGTTTTGTCGGCAATGTCGCCCTCAAGACGGCAGAAGGGGTGGTGCGGATGATGGCCCAGCTGGCCGGATATCCCCGCAAGAAACGCACTTTTCTTGGCCGGATCGCCGGATTTATGTTCAAACGGCGTTTTTCTTACCTGAACCCCGACCAGTATAACGGAGCAA
This sequence comes from Aeromonas sp. 6P, assembly GCF_051919525.1. Lineage (NCBI taxonomy): Bacteria > Pseudomonadati > Pseudomonadota > Gammaproteobacteria > Aeromonadales > Aeromonadaceae > Aeromonas > Aeromonas sp. 6P. Next base: position 2,252,671 of record NZ_JBQBEO010000002.1, read on the forward strand.
GTCTGTTAGGATTGCGCGGCATTGTGGTAAAAAGTCATGGGCGGGCCGAACGGCGCGCCCTGTGTAATGCGATCCTGCTGGCCGCACAAGAGGCCAAACATCAACTTCCACTGCAAATAGCAGATCGCCTTGAAGCTGTCTTCTCTGACAGGGATCTATAAGAACTCTATGCATAGCAAAATTCTGGGTACTGGCAGCTACCTGCCGAGTTCAGTGCGTACCAACGCCGATCTCGAGCAGATGGTTGAGACCAGTGATGAGTGGATCGTGGAACGCACCGGTATCCGTGAGCGCCGTATTGCCGGGGCTGACGAAACCGTTGCCACCCTCTCTTACCAGGCCGCCCTGCGCGCCCTGGATGCAGCCGGTCTGACCGCTGCCGATCTCGATATGATAGTGCTGGCCACTACCAGTGCTGAAAATGCATTCCCTGCTGCCGCCTGCGAGCTGCAGGGGCTGCTCGGCGTTCCGGGCATTCCTGCCTTTGACGTGGCTGCTGCTTGCGCAGGCTTCACCTACGCACTCTCCATTGCCGATCAGTTCGTCAAATCCGGCGCAGCCCGCCATGTGCTGGTCGTCGGGGCCGATGTGCTCTCCCGCATGTGCGATCCGCAAGATCGCGGCACCATCATCCTGTTTGGTGACGGGGCAGGGGCCGTGATTGTCGGTGCCAGCGAGACCCCGGGCATCCTCTCTACTCATCTTCATGCCGATGGCCGTTATGGCGAGCTGCTCAAGCTGCCTCATCCCCGTCGCGGCATGCCGGGTGCCGAGCTCGAAGCCTACATGTATATGAAGGGCAACGATGTCTTCAAGGTCGCGGTCACCCGTTTGAGCGAGATCGTCACCGAGACGTTGGCCGCTGCTGGCATCGAACCGAGCGAGCTGGACTGGCTGGTGCCGCATCAGGCCAACTTCCGCATCATCAGTGCCACCGCCAAGAAGCTCGGTATGAGCCTCGATAAAGTGGTGCTGACCCTCGACAAGCACGGCAATACCTCTGCCGCTTCTGTTCCGGTCGCCTTCGACGAAGGGGTGCGGGATGGCCGGATCAAACCGGGTCAGCTGGTACTGCTGGAAGCCTTTGGCGGCGGTTTTGCCTGGGGCTCGGCGCTGGTTCGCCTCTGATCTTCGGCGGGATGGTGCGCCCATCATCCCGTCACCGATTTCATTTTTGTCTTATCTAAAAGGAATCAATGATGACCCAATTTGCCATTGCCTTCCCGGGACAAGGTTCCCAGTCCGTTGGCATGCTGGCCGAGCTGGCCGAACAACATGCCGTGATCAAGGAGACCTTCGCCGAGGCGAGTCAGGTGCTGGGTTATGACCTGTTTGCCCTGGTGATGGATGGTCCGGTTGAAGATCTGAACAAGACCTGGCGCACTCAGCCTGCGTTGCTGACTGCCTCTGTCGCCCTCTGGCGCCTGTGGCAACAGCAGGGTGGGGCAACGCCTGCCATGATGGCGGGTCATAGCTTGGGTGAGTACTCCGCGCTGGTTTGCAGTGGCGCACTTGATTTTGCCGATGCGGTCAAACTGGTCGAGCTGCGTGGTCTGGCCATGCAGGAAGCGGTACCCGAAGGCACCGGCGCCATGGCGGCCATCATCGGTCTGGATAACGAATCCATCGCCGCCAACTGCGAAAAAGCGGCACAAGGGCAGGTGGTCTCTCCGGTTAACTTCAACTCCCCGGGCCAGGTGGTTATCGCCGGTCACAAAGAGGCCGTTGAGCGCGCCAACGTGCTGATGAAAGAGTCGGGCGCCAAGCGTGCGCTGCCGCTGCCGGTCTCCGTGCCGTCTCACTGCGCACTGATGAAACCTGCCGCAGAAAAACTGGCAGCTGCGCTGGACGGGATCGAGATCAAGGTTCCAACCATCGCGGTCATCAATAATGTCGACGTATCCTGTGAACAGGATCCGGCCGCCATCAAGCAAGCGCTGGTACGTCAGCTGTTTAGCCCGGTTCGTTGGACCGAGACTGTCGAGAGGATGGCCAATGAGGGCGTTACCCTCGAGATCGAGATGGGACCGGGCAAAGTGTTGACCGGGCTCGCAAAGCGCATCGACAAGCGGGTGGAAGGTATTCACGCCAACGATGCCGCCTCTTTTGAGCAGGCGCTGGCCCAGATCAAGTAAACAGGAGCAAGTGATGAGCTTTACCGATAAGGTTGTGTTGGTGACCGGTGCCAGTCGTGGCATCGGCCGTGCGATTGCCGAAACATTCGTGGCCCGTGGCGCGAAAGTGGTCGGTACGGCGACCAGCGAGAGCGGTGCCGAGGCGATCAGCGCCTATCTGGGCGAGAATGGTTGCGGCATGGCACTGAACGTGACCAGCCAGGAATCCATCGAAGCCGTCTTCGCCGCCATCAAGGCGCGCTTTGGCGACATCGACATCCTGATCAACAACGCGGGTATCACCCGTGACAACCTGTTGATGCGGATGAAAGATGACGAGTGGAACGAGATCATCGATACCAATCTGACCTCTCTCTACCGTCTGAGCAAACCGGTGTTGCGTGCCATGATGAAGAAACGTCACGGTCGCATCATCAGCATTGGCTCCGTGGTGGGAACCATGGGCAATGCCGGTCAGGTCAACTATGCTGCCGCCAAGGCCGGTCTGGTTGGTTTTACCAAATCGTTGGCGCGGGAAGTGGCATCCCGTGGTATCACAGTGAACGCGGTTGCTCCCGGTTTCATCGAAACCGACATGACCCGTGCCCTGAATGACGATCAACGTGCCGGCATCATGAGTCAGGTGCCTGCCGCCCGTTTGGGTGATCCAAAAGAAATTGCCGCAGCTGTGGTATTCTTGGCTTCTGATGAAGCAGCCTATATCACCGGCGAAACCCTGCATGTTAATGGCGGGATGTACATGGTGTAATCAATTTGTCGTAAGATCTGTTCAAATTTGCGATAGTACGCCGAAGTTTGGCACATTTCGTGGTTTGACCAGCGGCAAGCTACTTGCAAACTCACGTCAATTGAATAAACTACCCCAACCAGACGCAAATAGCGTATTTTTAAAGGAAAATTCAGGTCATGAGCAACATCGAAGAACGCGTAAAGAAAATCATCATCGAACAACTGGGTGTTAAAGAGGAAGACGTTAAGAACGCTGCCTCCTTCGTCGACGACCTGGGCGCTGACTCTTTGGATACCGTTGAACTGGTAATGGCGCTGGAAGAAGAATTCGATACCGAAATTCCTGATGAAGAAGCCGAGAAGATCACCACTGTTCAAGCGGCTATCGACTACATCACCGCTAATCAGGAATAAGTTCCTGTTCTAAGAGAAGCGGCCCAAGGGCCGCTTCTTTTGTATTTGTTCCCTTTCAAAACACCTCTCGGAGACTACCTCAGTGTCAAAACGCAGAGTCGTGGTGACCGGCTTGGGGATGCTTTCCCCGGTGGGTAACACTGCCGAATCCAGCTGGCAAGCACTGCTCAACGGGCAGAGCGGCATTTCCCTTATCGAACATTTTGATGCCAGCGAGTTTGCAACCCGCTTCGCTGGCCTGGTCAAGGATTTCGATCCCGAGCAGTACGGTATCAACCGTAAAGACGCTCGCAAGATGGATCTCTTCATTCAATACGGCATCGCGGCCGGAATGCAGGCGCTGGATGATTCCGGCCTGACCATCAATGAAGAGAATGCCGAGCGTGTCGGCGTGGCGATTGGCTCCGGTATCGGCGGTCTGGGTCTGATTGAACAGAACCACGAAAGCTTGGTCAATGGCGGCCCGCGCAAGATCAGTCCCTTCTTCGTTCCGTCCACCATCATCAATATGGTGTCCGGTCATCTTTCCATCATGAAAGGTCTGCAAGGGCCGAACATCGCCGTGACTACCGCCTGTACCACAGGTACCCATGCCATCGGCATGGCTGGCCGGATGATCGCTTACGGTGATGCCGATGTGATGGTCGCCGGTGGCGCCGAGAAAGCCTCCACCGCGATGGGAATGGGTGGTTTTGCTGCCGCCAAGGCACTCTCCAACCGCAACGACGAACCGCAAAAAGCGAGCCGTCCGTGGGATAAAGATCGCGATGGTTTCGTGCTGGGTGACGGTGCCGGTGTACTGGTGCTGGAAGAGTACGAACACGCCAAAGCCCGTGGCGCCAAGATCTACGCCGAGCTGGTCGGTTTTGGCATGAGCGGTGACGCGTATCACATGACTGCGCCTCCTGCTGATGGCAACGGTGGCGCTCGCGCCATGAAAAATGCCATCAAGGATGCCGGCATTGCCCCCGAGCAGATTGGTTACATCAACGCGCACGGTACCTCCACCCCGCTGGGTGATGTGGCCGAGCTGCGTGGCATGAAGTCGGTGTTTGGTGAGCACGCCAAATCCCTGATGGTGAGCTCCACCAAGTCCATGACAGGTCACCTGCTGGGCGCCGCCGGTGCCATCGAGGCGATCATCACTGTGTTGGCCCTGCGTGACCAGGTGGCTCCGCCCACCATCAACCTGGACAACCCGGATGAAGAGTGCGATCTGGATCTGGTACCCCATGTGGCCAAGCCTGGTAGCTTCGAGTACGCCCTTTCCAACTCGTTTGGTTTTGGCGGCACCAATGGCTCACTGATCTTCAAACGCGTATAATTTGCCGCAGGGCAAAGACACAGGCCCGATACTGCCGGTATCGGGCCTTTTTTATCGGAGGGATCCCTTTGCTTATCAATGGCATGAAGCTTGATACCATCTCGGTCTATGATCGGGGGCTGGCTTATGGTGACGGTCATTTCACCACCATGGCGGTCAGGGAGGGTCGCGTGTTGCAGTGGCCTGCCCATCTGGCACGGTTGCAGCTGGCCAACAACCGGCTGGGATTGATTGAACCGGACTGGGGTCTCTTGACCCGGGAGGTTGAAAAGATGGTGGCCGACCAGCCACAATGCGTTGCCAAGGTGATCCTGACCCGCGGCAAGGGGGGGCGGGGCTATGATGGCAGCGGATGTCAACACACAACCCGGATTGTCACTCTGGCGCCATTTCCCACTCACTATGGACAGTGGCAACAGGAGGGGATCGAGATGGTGGTGTGCCGCCAGCGGATCGGTGATGCCCCCATGCTGGCCGGGCTTAAAACCTTGAATCGTCTGGAGCAGGTATTGCTAAAAAGCGAACTTGTCAGCAGAAATGCAGTCGAAGGGATAGTGCTTAACAGTCGCGGTTTTCTCATTGAAGGGGTCAGTGCCAATCTGTTTTGGCGTCGGGGCAAGACGGTGTTTACGCCCGATCTCGCCCGCGGTGGTGTCGATGGCATCATGCGCCGCCAGGTGATGGCGATGCTGAAACAGATGAGTATTGAGTTGCGTGTGGTAGAGGCTCCGCTGGAGTCACTATGGCAGGCGGAAGAGGTGTGGCTCACCAATACCCTTATGGGGGTCGTGCCGGTCAATGGCATCGAGGATATTCACTATCCCACTGCGGTATTGAGTCGCCGTTTACAGGAGCGTTTGGTCATTGAAGTTTAATCGGCTTTACACCCTGCTCGCGGGGGCGGCACTGACGGTGGCCGCTGCCGGGGGCTATGTACATTACAAATGGCAACAGGTAGAGACGCTAACCAACAAGGGGCCGACCCGGCTCTTTACGGTGGAGAAGGGCGCCCATGCGGCGCGTCTCATCGCCGAACTGGGGGAGGGGGAAACCAGCCCCTGGGCGGTGCGACTCTGGCTGCGCAGCCATCCCGAACTGGTGGCCATCAAATCGGGCACCTATGAAATCAAGGAAGGGGCCCCTCTCAAGGAGACCCTTTCCCTGTTCGCATCGGGCAAGGAGTTTCACTTCAGCCTCACCTTCGTCGAAGGTTCCCGTTTCGAGGATTGGCAGAAGCAGCTCTCCAGCGCCCCATATCTTGAGCGGTTGACCGTCGAGCAATCCGAAGCCGACCTAGCGCAGGAGCTCGGCATCGAGAATGGCAAGCTGGAGGGGTGGTTCTTGCCGGAAACCTACGCCTATACCACCCATGCCAGCGATCTCTCGATCTTGCGTCGCGCCCATCTGGATATGGAGGCTTTCCTGCAGCAGAGCTGGGAAAAACGTCAGGCTAACCTGCCTTACAAAACGCCCTATGAGGCGTTGATCATGGCCTCCATCATCGAGAAAGAGACCGGCCAGCCGGACGAGCGGGCGCAGATCGCCTCCGTATTCGTCAACCGTCTGCGTCTGGGCATGAAGTTGCAGACTGATCCCACCGTCATTTACGGGGTGAAAGATCGCTACGATGGCAATATTCGCCGCAGCGATCTGACCGACAAGAATCCCTACAACACCTATGTGATCGACGGCCTGCCGCCCACGCCTATTGCCATGCCGGGTAAGGCCTCCATCGAAGCTGCGCTTAACCCCAAATCGACCGACTATCTCTATTTTGTCGCCAAGGGGGGCGGTGCCCACTATTTCTCCAAGACCCTCGATGAACACAATCGGGCGGTTCGTGAGTACATATTGAAGAAACCCTAATGTCTAAATTTATTGTGATCGAAGGATTGGAAGGGGCAGGGAAGAGCTCGGCCGTGCGTTATGTGACTGACTATCTGCAGCGTCACGGCATCAACCGGATCGAGTGCACCCGCGAGCCGGGTGGTACGCCGCTGGCCGAGCGGATGCGGGCCATCGTCAAAGAGGTGCACGACGAGCGCCTCACCATCGAGGCGGAATTGCTGCTGATGTATGCCTCCCGGGTACAACTGGTGGAGACCCGCATCAAACCCGCACTGGCCGACGGTGTCTGGGTGGTGGGGGATCGCCACGATCTCTCCTCCCAGGCCTATCAGGGGGGCGGCCGTGGTATCGATGCCCAGCTTATCGGTGCCATCAAGCAGGCGGTGCTTGGCAACTTCAAGCCGGATCTTACCCTCTATCTCGATATCGATCCTGCCCTTGGCTTGCAGCGCGCGCGCCATCGCGGCGAGCTGGATCGCATCGAACTGGAGCAACTGAGCTTCTTCGAGCGTACCCGAACTCGTTATCTCGAACTGGCCGCCAAGGATGATTCCATTGTGGTGATCGATGCGGCGCAAACGCCGGAACAGGTCAAAGCTGCCATCGAGCGTGCATTGGATCACTATCTGTCGAACGAGCCGCTATGTATCCCTGGCTGATCCCCGACTGGCATGCCCTGAGCCAGACGGCCCAGTCCGGTCGTCTCGGCCACGCCTGGTTGTTGCTGGGCGATCCTGGTCTTGGCAAGGAGCAACTGGCCGAGCGGCTGGCACGTTTGCACCTTTGCCAGCAACCGGATCGCGGAGAGCCGTGCGGCCACTGCCACTCTTGCCAGCTGTTTGACAAGGGCAACCACCCGGATCTCGGCACCATAACGCGCGACAGCAAGACCATCGGGGTCGAGGCCATTCGCGAGATCTGCACGCGGCTGCAGGGCTCTGCCCAGCTCGGCCGTGGCAAGGTGGTGATCATTCCTGATGCGGAGCGGATGACCGAATCGGCGGCAAATGCCCTGCTGAAAACCCTGGAAGAGCCGGCCGGCGACAGCTTGCTGTTGCTTATTGCCTCCCAGGTTTCCCGGCTGCTCCCTACCATTCTCAGTCGCTGTCACAAACATGTCTGTCAGTTGCCTGCGGAAGGGGAAACAGTACGCTGGTTGGCCGAGCAGGGTCATCAGGCCACTCTGGCTCAGGTGCGGATCTGTCAGGGGGCCCCGCTGCGGGTACTCGACTATATCGAGCAGCAACAGGACGGTACTCGCCGCGAACTGCTGGAGCAGTTTGTCGCCCTGAGTCAAAGTCCGGTCAAGGCGACGGCATTGTGCAGCCAGCTTGGTCAGGAGACGCAGGTCAGGTTGCACTGGTTGCAGCTCTTCTTGTGCGATGCCCTGAAAACCCAGGCCGGATGTGGTCACCATCAGCTGGCAATGCCTGATCTGGCCATCTTGAGTCAACGGTTGGCGGAGCAGCACTCCAGCGAAAAACTGCTGGAGGCAGAACAAGATCTGGTTGCCCTGAAAGCGGCATGTCAGCCGGGTCAGCTCTCCAATCCCACCATCTATCTGATGAACTGGCTCAGTCGCTGGTTATAAGTACCGACAAGCAGAAAGGTTTTATATGTTACTCGTTGATTCCCACTGTCATCTCGATCGCCTCAGCTATGGCAGCAAGCAGACCAGCTTGGCTGATGTACTGGCAAAGGCCGCGAAACTGGACGTGGGATATTTTCTCTGTGTCAGTGTGACTCAGGCACAGTTCCCGACCATGCTCGAGGCGATCGCTCCCTATCCCCAGGTATTTGCCTCTTGCGGGGTACACCCGCTCAATCAGGAACCCGGTGTCGATGCCGAGTTGCTGCTCAAGCAAGCTGCCGATCCACGTGTGGTGGCCATCGGTGAGACCGGTCTCGATTACTTTTACTCACCCGAGAACAAAGAGGTGCAGCAAGCCTCTTTCCGCGAACATATCCGGGTTGCTCGCGCGTTGAACAAGCCGCTGATCATCCATACCCGCGATGCCCAGCAAGATACCTTGCAGATCATGCTTGAAGAGGGCGCTGATCAGGTTGGCGGTGTGCTGCACTGCTTCACCGAATCCCTCGAAATGGCGCAAGCTGCGATGGCGATGGGGTTCTATATCTCCATCTCCGGGATCGTCACCTTCAAAAATGCGTCTGCCCTGCAAGAGGTGGTCAAGGCTCTGCCCCTCGACAGATTGCTGGTCGAGACCGACTCGCCCTATCTTGCCCCCGTGCCGCATCGGGGGAGGGAGAACGAGCCCGCCTTTGTGCGAGACGTTGCGCAGTTTATTGCCGATCTGCGTCATATTCCGCTTAATGAATTGGCAGAAGCCACTAGCCGGAATTTCTTTGAACTATTCAAACTGGCGAAAAAATAACACAGAAGCCCCGTTGCTCGGGGCTTTTTATATTTCAAATACCAAGCTGATTACCCACCTGAATATCAACACCGAGCTGTGTTATCTCTCACTTTTCCCTGCCAATTTTACTTTTTCGTTTCTGCCAAACTGGGTTGAATGATATTCCTATGTTTCCTTTATTCAGCGTGGTTAAAGGGCATTAAAACAAGATGTTCTAAGTATCGATAATATTCATTATCAATACTTGATGTATAGGGAAGATCCTGTAAGATCCTCTCAAACTTCATATGAATCATAGAGTTCCGTGGCATTTCCAACCTTGTCCAATCCGGCTAATCAGTCACTGCAGACTGTGTTCGATGCGCAACTAAATAGCCGGGCACGCCGCTTTTTGCGCAGTGCAAAAGCGGATTCCACCCTCAATGCCTATCAGGCGGATACCCGTATTTTTGTCTTCTGGTGCCAATTGCACAGGCTGGATCCGCTGCAAACCACCCATCACGACATCATGAACTTTCTGGCAGATCAGGCCGACGGCGTATTGGCCGACTGGGTATGGCTGGATAAAGAGGAGGGGAAGGGTGAGCTGCGTAACGGTGAACCTCGTAAACCGGCAACCCTGGTGCGGCGGCTTGCCGGGATCCGTTATGCCTTCAAGCAGAAAGGGATTCATCCCATGCCCACCGAGCATCCCGAAATCAAGGAGATGATGCGCGGTATTGTCAGATTGGGAGATAACCGCAAGCGCAAAACTGGCGCCCTGACGTTACAGCCATTGACCCAGGTACTCGATGGCATTGACACCCATGATCTGGCGGGCTTGCGCGATCACACCCTGCTACTGCTGATGTTTAGTGGCGCCTTGCGCCGTTCGGAAGCGGCCCGAATTGAAGTGACCGATCTCGATTTTGTGGGGCAGGGGATCCGTCTTCGTCTCAAACCGAGCAAGCATCAGCTGCATGAAACCGAGATAGCCCTGATCCCGGGCAAACACTATTGCCCCGTGTCGGCACTGCAAAAATGGCTACACAAAAGCCGGATCAGCGAGGGGCCGCTGTTTCGGCGCATGAACCGCTGGGGCCAATTGATGGCCGAACCACTCGGCCCACAGGGCATCAACCTGATGATCAAGCGGCGAACCGGCCAAACCATCGACGATCTTTACGTCAGTGGCCATAGCCTGCGGCGCGGTTTTATCACCTCGGCAGTGACTGCCGGCAAGCCGATGAACAAGATCATTGAAGTCACTCGCCACAAGGATATGCGAACCCTGCAGGAGTACTTCGATGACGCCCATAAGTTCTCCGATCATGCCCTGGATGGTTTGCTTTGACATAACTGCGTCACTACACAGATTACGTTAAATACGGGCTCAAACTGCGACCCGCTGGAATTACCCAGTTATGACGGTTTGGATTGTATGGAACGTAATATCACGAAAAATTTCATTTTCCGTTGGTTTGAGTGCGGGTTGAGTGTCAGAGAAACAGCAGAACTCTGTTTCGTTTCTGTGAGTGAGGTCACATTGTGGGATGAGGGAAAGAAGATCCCCGACATCTACAAGAGGGTAATGAGGATGGCGTGCGGGCGGGAACTGCCGACCATCTTCACCAGATACTGGGAGGGGTGGCGCATGTCCGGCTACCACCTTATCACCCCTGCCGGTTCACAAATGACCCGTCAGCGGCTTGAGATGATCGACATTATGGGCTGTGACCACTTCAAGCGGTGGGAGAACCCAAGAAAGAAGTACAAGAAATACAGATAAAGACAAGGGGCCTGACGGCCCATTCGTTTTTTCATAGGTGTGTGCCCAGGGTAGGCACCCAGTGGAATTCCCCCCGTATTACTACACGGGGGGGTAAACAGGCTGGCGCGGTGAGTGTCGCTTGTCTTCGACAGGAGGCATAGGCAGGCGCTGGACGTGCCCTATAGCCTTCGGCTGGGCACTCTGGCGGGGCACTAAAGATGGCTTAGCAGGGAAGGGGGTGAGCCTGCATCAGGGAAGCATTCCAAAGAAGTTTCGGCCGACCTACCGCTTTCCCAGAAATGGACAGCAGTGGGCGGCCTTATACGCGCTATGGTCTTCGACCGCGCGTCAGCATGGGATGGCACTCAATGCCATTGAGGATTGGCTTTGTAGAGCTTACGGGCAAAATCGCGAAGAGCATTGGTACTGATCCACTCATAGGGAACATGCTCAGGCCCATCAGACATTTTGGCAAGGCGCTCCAACAGCTGGAGCATAAAGAGATAGGAATAACCACCATCGTAATCAGCAAACTTGAGAAAGCGCTTCTTGAGATCAGCATAACCACGATACTGAGAAAGCAATGGCATATAAACATACCACGCTTGCGCAGCAGTAGACAATTCAGGATCAGAAGGTGGAACGACAGGCTCAGGAACTAGGACAGACTCGACGCTTGCCTGAGTGGGCAGCGGCAACTCGACCTGTTTATGGCTGTCGCCACAAGGCTCGGAAACCGGAAGGGAACCGGTATCTCTGTATACAGAAATCAAATGCCGGACGGCTTCAAGGCAACCATCAGGGACACGAACCATTGTTGTCGGTTCAGACTTGGGACGACCAGCACCGGGACGAGCACCACCACGTTTAGCTTCCATTTCACACCTCACTGTTTGAATTCCGTTTACATGATTCATTGTAGCGCAAACTTGATTCATGTAAACAGATTTCAAATAAAAAGATGATCGGTTTTCACTTTCCGCTCGTCGCGTCGTCGTCCGCTAGGCCGCTCCCTCCTTGCTTCCTCCCTCAGCCGTCTCCTTGGTAGTGAACGGGTTCATAAGCGCCGGAGTAGGCAGAGCAGAGGCCTTGGGCTCTTCGTATTTAGTGGGCTGGCAGAAGATGGTGACAGAATCGCCGGTCTCTACGTTGTAGAGCTCGGCTTGACAGTAGCGCTTATAGCGAACGGCATAGCCCATGGAGTAGAGCTCATCGTTGTTGGTGTGGTACTCATCGCCGTCTTTGGTGAACAGGGCAATGGTGATCACGCCGTTCCCCTGGGTGTCGAGTGATTCGCCGGTAACGTAGACGGCCTTGGCGTTATAGGGGTTCACAAAAACAGGCTTACTAGGAGATACCTTGTTAGTGCGACCAGTGCCCACATTACCAGCAGTGCCCGAACTACCTTGAACAGCCACAGCAGGATCCGTTTCAGGAGCTGCCACACTCGACTTAGAGTTGATCTCAGAATTGAGCTTGTCGGCCTCAGAATAGTTGTAAATAGCAAACCCACCGAAGATGACAATAAGTAACGCATAAAAATAAAAGACGGGTGAACTGAAAGGGCCTTTAGATTGACCCGATTTGGTGTGCTTGCCGGTTTGGGTTGATTTGTAGAGGAGGAACGCCGCCAACGGTACTTTCTCACGATATACCGGAGAATTTGCAGCGGGGACACCATTCGAACGCGGGTTATGTTCATATATCCTCGGTTTACGCTTATACCAAAAAAAAGAGTCCTTATTGGATTGAGCCTTGGCTAATTCGGCACAACCACGAACCATTGGGGAAATATCGTTTATATCAGGAGTAACACAAACAATATCCCAGTTGAATTTACGGTGGCGCTTAAAAGCACCGTTCAAGGTCTTGGGATATACAACACGGCCGTTCTCATCGAATAATAAAGAACCCGTATCATCATAATCACAGGATTCAAATTGCTCAGGCTTACAGGCATCGAGCGCTAAATAATAATCCTCAATCAAACCGGCTGGGAGCTGGTCTTTATAAGTCTCGATGGGCTGATAATCCAAATCGGATTCTTTCCATGACTTATCAGGATAGATGTCCTGAACTTCGTCCATGAGAATGAAAGAGCCAACAGGCGCCCAGTGAAACCAACGCCGCCAGAGGCGCAATGCGTCATCGTGGATAATGTTGATACGGTAGAGGCGGGTAGAGTCTGGAAACTTCTCTCCGAGCCGCTTTTCGATGTCCTCGAGGGGATAACACCCCTCAAGGTTAGTGATGCAGATACGGCCCTGACGAAGAGCAGGGAGCAGGTCATACCAAACAGCAGAGGCGGACTTGTAAGAGCCGTTAGGCCCATGACGAATGATGACGGCCATATCACCACCCCAAGAAGTTAAGAGCAAAGCGGGTGACTATGGCGTGAAGGATCATGTTCATGCCATCAACCGCGCCGGACTGGAACAGGAACCACTGAATAGAGGACGGTAACGAACTCATGAGTGGTTGAAGGATGCCGGATATATTGAAGTCCTGAAGGATCTGCTGGGCGATGGAATAGCCGAGCTGGATCATCATGAGCTCGCCCTCAATCTTGAGATAGAGGCCAATCTCGACGACGTAGGCCAGCGTTCTAGACACGATGTAAGGGACACCATCCGTAAAGAACGAATGAATATCGACCATCATCCCTGATACCCAATTTATGAATTCCGTTATCATAATTCATTTCCTATTCGCGATGATGTAGACCGCATACAGCGCACAGAGAAGGAGGACAACGGCAGCAAGGCCCATATTCAAGATCATCTGAAACGCCCCCATACCGAACGGCATAGCCGTCCCGTTCATGTTCAGAACCCACTTATCAGGCTCACCGGATGCGGATAGCTCTGTGAAGCGGAGAGAGGTCTGAAATTCGGTGTTGAGATCCTTAATCTTCTGGATAGATTCGGACTGTTTTTCTTTGATTTCTGTAAACGAGGCTTCAGGAATGACGCTTTCCCAGAAAGCGCCGGAGCCAGCACCTGGAACAAACGGGCCATCGCCTTCCTCTTCTTTGTCGAGCTTGTCGGAGATATGGTCGAGAGCGTCTTTGATACCGTCGAGCTTGCCGTTGCCTTGGGCCTGAAGGGATGCAGAGGCACCACCACCGCCATGGCCACTGTTGTGGATGGCGTTCTGTATGTCCTTGGAGATATTGGAGACGAGTTTGCCGGTGGCGAGGTTCTGCTCAGAACTGGCCTTGATCTGAGCGTTGGCCGAATCGGCCACGACCTTGGCAACATCCTTAAGAGTGGTCTCACCATTCGGGCCGGTGGCGTTAGGCTGGACTTGGGTACCGGTAGCACCAGAAACAGAGCCCTGAAGATCACCCAATGCGTCTTCTGTGCCTTGAGAGGTATTGGAGTTATCGACGGGTGGAGCGTCACCATTGGAGGAGGTGTCATTCTCTGATTCAAGGGTGGGCTCTGGACGAACGACAGAGCAATTGGCACCAGTAAAAGTAAAAGAGCCCGTCCAAGCACCGGATGAAAGCTGAACACCACCACCAATGGTTTGGATGGAACATTGGCCGTAACATTTAACTTCACCAGCTGTAGAGCCAACAGTGGGGCCAGCCTGAAAGAAATACTGACCAGAGTGAGCAAGGCCGGCAGCTGCACCACAATTTGGAACACAGGTCTCTTTGCCGTCAGAGGTAACGCGAACGATAGCCCCCTTAAGGCAAGTCTTTGGTGGTTTCTGGCAAACTTTAGAGCCATTTAAGTCAATGGGGCCAATAGTAAAATCAGGATTAGCAGGAGGAGGACAAATATACTGACTAGAAAAAGCCGCTGAAAAAGAAGAGCCGCGAATAGTATTAGAACCAGAAGCAGGCTTATAAACACAAGTCCAACGATGAGGGAAAGCTTCAAGAGTATTACAAGAAATCAAAGTAGCATCAGAGCCAAATACACTCTTCTGATAAGCAAGACAACCCTCATAAGTAGTAGTCAAACTTGGCATATACGTAATCGAACAAAGACCCTTGTTTTGACCATACGTATTTTGAGGAACGGACGGAGCAGACTCAACAGCAAATGAAAGCGATGGAATGAGAAATAAGAGGGCGAAGATCCATTTCATAAAAAAAAGGCGGGTCTCCCCGCCCCCTCGTGTTATCCGGCATAGACCCCTGACGTAAAGCCAAGAACGAAGCAGAGGCCTACAGCCGTCGCCCAGAGAAGGGCGGAGAACATTACTTACGTGCCCAAGAGAGCAGCGCACCCACACCGAAGGTCAGCAGGGCCAGAGTGACGACACCGACCACAACGAGATCGACGTTGGCTTCGGCCTGAGTCTTGGCAGCGGCGAACTCGGTGGCGATATCCACGGCGAACGCGGAGGAGGAAGCGACAGCGGCGGAGGTGACAACAGCTACCGGAGCAGCGTACTTACGAACAGCGTTGATGATTTTCATAACAATTTCCTTTTGGATGTGAAATCAGTGTTTACCGAGCCAGCGTACGATTCGGCCAAGGCTGTGACCGGCAAAGAAGGTCAGCAGCATGAAACCGAGATACTCATTGGCAAGGTTGCTATCAAATTCCGACAAAGCGCCTACCTGTGCCCGATATTGATCCGGAGTGACAAGCACATATCCCGTACAAGAGCTCAGGGCGTCTTGAGTGACGACGAGATCCCCCGTATCGGAGACAAGTAGGCAGCTCATCAGAACTTACTCACGGGTTCAGACTTGGTGTCTTTACCAGTGTCTTTGGCAGCAGGGCCGCCAAATCCGTCTTTGACCGGTTGGTCAGACTTGAAGCCGACAACGATGTTCTTGGAGAAATCGCGCGGGTCAGACTCAAGGATCAAAGTCACAGGAACCAGCTTCGGACAGACAGCCAGGTGAGCCAAAACAGTCGGGTCGTTCTTGACTGGGAACTGTTTGGACTGGAAGCCCCAGTTGATGATATTGCACTCGGCCATATCCACGTTAGTGGCCGGCACGATGTATTCGAGCTGTGCGAAGTCATAGGGCTTGGGTGAACCGCTTTTACGGGACACACCACGACCGTGGGTGACGCACATAACAATGACGTTTTGGATCTCAGACATGGTTGTACTCTCCGGTTAATAAGCCCTCTGGTTTGGGCACAAGAAACAATGAGCAACTACCGTTCAATATCTCTGGCGGTAACGGCATCAATAGTCGGGATGGAACATCGTCAGGTGACAAATGGCTGGTCAACTGTTTGATAATTGATTCAGGTTTCAAACCTTCAACCGTGCTCATGTAATTGACAACACGACCGGCAAGGCGGGCCATATTGGCAATTGCGTTATCACGGGACAGAGCAAACTTGTTCTTGAACGTAGTGACACGGACAGGCTCTACAGGCTTGGCAGCCTCAGAGAGCTGCTGGAGCCACACAGCGAACTGGGGATAGAGACCAGCAAAGTAAGGGTCTGGGTTGATGAGCACATCGAGCGGTATAACGCGATCTTTGCTGTGGAGTTCACCCTCAGCCCGAAACCAATCAGGATGGTCAACAGATGAAAGCTGTTTACCTTTTTCATACATGCGGCCACATTTGCCGTTGATGCGGGAACCGATGTAGAGAGAGCAACCGGCATTAGCAATCATGCCAAAGCGCTTGGTAAGGCCCTTGACGACTTCAGGGATGAGCTCGAACTCACCGGCCTCTATCTTCATCCACTTGGGAGCCATGCCGCGCTGGGGATGGAATCCGCCAGACTTGGCGGCCTCTACAGCCGAAGAATACGAGATAAACTTCCCATCGTAGTCATCAAGTGCCAAGTCAACCCGAGTGATCCGCACACCAGGAATACGGGCCAAGACGCGATGCAGAGCACCAAAGTCAAGAGCGTCACATCCCTGACCGGTGAAGGAGACAAAACAGCCATGGTTAGCAGCACCCCAAGCGACCAATCCTGCTGGGATTCCGTCAACGAGGATATCCCCAGAGCTGGAATAGCCGTGGACACCACCACGACGAGGACGAATAGCAAAGCGAGGCGCAGGTATAGGAACGCCGATTTCATGATTAAGCTCATCGAAGAAGATCTCCAGTTCTGAGCAGCAAAGGGAATCAAGGAATTGAATTCCGTATGCATGAATCAAATCGTTGTAGGCATCCCAGATAGTACCGTCTGGATTGAGTTCCAGTTCTGAAGCGTCAACCAGCTGGCCGAGGACGGCTTTGAGCTCTTTGTTCAAACGGCGGTTAGCGTCGTCTTTGTACCCACGGCGAATGTTGGCTTCCATGGCTTCATACATGGAGGCAGTGAGAACGGCACGGGCACCTTCTACAGCTGCGTTAGGGATAGAAACGTCAACAAGAGCGCGAGGGTCGTCGCGACTAGGGACGGGTCGTACATAGATAAGCCCCTTCTCAGTTGGTAAAGGCTTGATGCGACTCAGCAAGTGATGAGTGTGCTTATCAAACACCGGAATAGACTTGAGAATGGCACCTTGCTTGGCAAGGCCAGCAATGCGCTTGATGACCTCAGGGCTCCAAGTGAAGGACAAGAAGTCATGCTTAACGAGTTGAGCGTTATGACCAGTCATCGAAAAACACTCCTTGCTCATAGAGAGCTGCCCAGGTGCTTTCGGTGACTTCAACGAAATCGAAGTCGGTGTCGGGATAGTTGAAAGAGAGGTAGCGAGCGCAGGATCCCAAGTCAGGGAACATCTCGACGTGACCGGCCACACTGGCAGCAATCCAGCCGGTAGGCTCTTGTTGCCAGTACAGGGTGCGTTGGATGGTCGGAGTAGTCATAAATCAAGGTCCGGATCGACAGAAACACAACCGTCAACATGGCCACCAATACAACCACAATAACGACACTCATAAGGGTCAAGATCGGCATCAGGGGCATTGTCACTGGAATAAACACAAACCCAATCGCCAGCAGCAGGAGATGAAACCTGAGGGGCGTAACAAGCAGCTCCATTATCAAAGTCAGTCTTGCCACAATGAGGGCAAGATTTGGCGTAAATAGCAGTGAAAGGACAAGTATCAAGATGCCCCTCAGACTCATTGCAGTAAGAACAACGAAGGACAGTCATTGGGAAACTCCAGCATCAGCGTTGAAATCGAGTTCACGGTCGGAAGGGAAAGGGATTGCCAAATCAAGCAGGTCGTCAGGGTAATCACCCTCGACGATACCCATAGAGCCACAGTCACGGCAGCCGTCTCCCTGACACTCAGGGCAGACGTGGTAAACCGGTGTTAACTGCTGTAGGGTCTGGCGTTCCATGCGATTCACCTATTGGCGGATTATCGTAATGGCGTGAGTATTGGCTTCAAAAAATAAATACGCAAGACGGCGGATAATCGGTTTGGAGGCTTGTGATAGACTTGTGGTTGAACAAACGAGGAAAAATAAATGGACTCTAAAACACTGATTCAAGCGTACATGAGAGCTAAAAACCTAACTCAGCTTAAAGAAGTTGCTGAGAGCCTTGGTTTTTCCAATTCATACATGACGGACATAAACAGAGGTCACAAACAATTTACTGACGAAACAGCAATTTACATTGCGAATGAAATCGGCATAGACCCTCTGGAAGTAATAATTTCGCTGCAAGCGGTAAGAGCGAAGACACCGGAGACTAGAGCAGCGTGGTATGACGCATTAAAAAAATACTGCGCAAACACGGGAGCCGCGCTGGCCGTGGGTTGCGTAATGATGGGAAGCGCTAGCATCGGTGGGCTGGTCACTGCGCATATTCATTTTTTATGTTAAATGATATCTTGTTGATCTGATGATATATTTGTCTCGCAAGCCAACAGCCCAAGAGGGAAGGGCCATCTTCCAATTTATAATGGCATGTCATGAGAGATAACAAATCCGGAAATGGAACATCGCAAGGACATATGAGCCAAGAAATGACAGGGCGTGAAGTGCAAGAGGCGGGGCCACAAAACAATGCCGAGCGGCAGCGCCAACATGTAAAACGCAAGCAAGAGACCCATACCAGACTGCAATGCTGGATCAGCAATCGCCACGCCGAACGATTGGCCGCACTGGGTCTTCATCTCGAAGACAGTCAGGCATCACTCATCGAGCAGGCGATCGATCTGCTCTACCAACATGAGCTGGGTAGAGAACCTCCGTTTGAAAACAGAGTCGCCACACAGGTCGAAGAGACCGTTGAATAGACACAAGAGTGAAGTAACAGCGATACGTGAAGAGATAAAAAAAGCCAGGTACGAATTCCTTGTACCTGGCATAGGGGAATTGGCTCCTTGCAGAGCCGTGCGCTAACTGGTGTTCGGATTGCCTTAAGCTTAGACAAGGCTCAAGGCTTTTCAAGATCCGAAGAAAAGTTCAACCAGAGTGTGGGTATTTCAGACTCGTTCAAGTGCTGATGCACCGAACGACCCGCTACGCATTGAACAGATTGTTGTCACGCACCAGCTCGCGGGGGAGGGCATTCTTGACCCGACTCCCCACCCATTTCCCCATGCCCAGGGTATGCCCCTGATAGCGGACGATCACCTCGCCAGTGCCAACATCCTGTTCTGGCCAGACATCCCGCCCCATCATGAATTCCCGCGCATTGGCGCTATCAAGCTCAACCACGCCCTTGCTCGCTTTATCGCCATAGGCCAGTGCCCACTCATGAGTGAGGCGATAGCCTTTCTTGAAGGTTTCGGCCAACTTGATGCCGATGCGATCGAAACGCAACTTGCCCTGCACCTGATCAAACCGCTGGGGGAAGAGCCAGATCTCGTCATTGCGGCCAAACAGCAGACCCTGTGGTGCCACCCCGAAGTTGGCTTCAATCTCGCGCAACATGGGTTCCGCCTCTTTGGCAGGAAGCGGCGCAAAGGGGAATCTACCCAGCTTGCCCGGCTTGAACATGGTGTTGTGAACCGAGTGATGCTTGCGCAATCTGGCGACGAAAAAGCCTTCACTGTCGAAGATCTGGGGCCAAACGTGCAGGTATCCCTCGGATGTGCAGGCCTGCTCTGCATGAGGGAACAGGTCTGCCAGCGAGTCAAAACTCAAGGCATCGCCAAACTTGTCCAGCAGGGATTGGCAAACCGCTTGGTTCTCCTGCTCACTCAAGGTGCAAGTGGAGTAGACCAGTACGCCACCCGGTTTCAGGGCATGGAAAGCGCTCTCCAGCAACCCTTGTTGCACCGCCGCAATCTCGTCGATGCTCTCGATACTCCAGTTGCGCAGCGCATCTTCATCCTTGCGCACCGTACCTTCACCGGAGCAGGGGGCATCAAGCAGGATGGCATCGAAGGTCTCCGGCAACCACTGGCCAAATACCTTGGCATCAAAATGGGTCATGCCCACATTGGTCACGCCGCAGCGCTGGATATTGGCGCTAAGCACTTTCAACCGGCTGCTGGAAAACTCGTTGGCAACCAGCATCCCCTGATTGTTCATCAAGGCGGCTATCTGGGTGGTCTTGGAGCCGGGGGCCGCCGCCGCATCCAGCAACATGCCATCCGCTTTGATCTTGTCGCTGGCAAAGAGTGCCGTCACCGGCAGCATGGAGCTCGCTTCCTGAATGTAGAAGAGCCCGCTCAAGTGCTCGGCGGTGTTGCCAAGTGGGACGGTTTCATCGCTGCGGGTCAGCCAGAAGCCGGTATCACACCAGGGGACAGGGTCAAGCTGCCAACCCAGTGGCTCCATCAGGGCGACGAAATCCGAGACGGCGATCTTCAAGGTATTGACCCGAATGCTGCGGCGCAGCGGACGTCGACAACTGGCCACAAAGTCATCCATCGAGAGATGGGCCGGCATGATGGCCGCAATGTGGCGTAAAAAGTAATCGGGAAGGAAGGTGTTGTCGTGCACTGTGCCGTCTCGTTGACCGAAAAAGAGGGGCGATATCCTACCACAAGGCTAAGAATATTCTGAATCTGAACCCTATCAACAGGCACCGGAATATAAAAAAGCCCGGCACTGTGCCGGGCTTGGATGAGATACAAAGGGAAGAGATCAGGGCTGGATACGCGGACTCCACTCCAGCCACTCTTTCTCGGCCTTGCCGTAGAGCGGATAGCTGTGTCCTGCCTTGACGGTTGGACCCATCTCTTTCTCCGGCGTATTGAAAGCAATGCCGCCAGCCAGCAGGCTCTGTACTGTCTCCACTTCGATGGTGCCGCCAGTCAGGCCGATATCCGCCTTGACCCCGGAGACATTCCAGAAACGGGAGTTGGCCCGCACCAAATGGGCATACTCCTGATCGACGTTAACGTCGATCACCACCTCGCTACCATCCCGAGCCAGTGCCACCTTGGTGACACTGCCCACCACCATCTTGCGAAACAGTAGCGGGCTGCCGACGCTCAGGCCATTGACGGAGGGGCTCTTGAGGGTCAGGGCCAGACCCACCGGGCCGACCTGACTCAAGGGGAAGCGATCTTTGCCAGCGCCTTTACCGGGTTGTGCTTCTACAAACGCCCCCTTGATCAGGGTATCGAGGTGAGCGACACCGCCCAGCCCCAGCTTGGCCTGCACCAGAGTAAAGCGGGCACCGGACTGCAGGAAACGCTCGGCGTAGTGGCCATCGAGCTCTGCCTTGAAGATCACCTGACCCAGTGACGGCTCCAGCTCGATCTCTTCAATTTTGCCGATATCGACACCGCGATAGCGGATCGGGCTGCCAATCCCGAGCCCCGGGTTACTCTCTGCCACCAGTGACAGTTGGCGCACCTTGGCCTTGGCTTGCTCCCTGGAATCGAACAGTTGATGGCTGCTGCGGCCATTGGCCAGCCGATCGAACTCGATGGCGCCGCGCAGCAGGGTACCGAGGTTGCCCACCTTGACCTGCACCCCATCGACCCGCACCTTGGTGTCGATGGCCGGTTTTTTCCAGAATTGGGGTTGCTGGGCGAGGAGGGGAGCATAGACTCCATCAATCTCGAGTTCGATCTCGACCCCCTCTTTGGCGGCGCGCAGCTGTTTGACCTTGCCCGCTTCCAGCCCCAGATAAAGCACTGGCGAGCCAATGCCAATGCCATCGGCCTGATCTGCTTTGAGCAACCAGCGCTGCGGCTTGGCATCACGGGTGCCGAGCAGTGCCAGCTCCTGACTCGGGTAGAGACGATTAATCCGCTCGCCACTGCTGGCTTGCACCAGCTTGATCCCGCCCCCCAGCCAAGCACTGGCCGGACTGGTTTCTACTTTGATGCCACTCAGATCGGCATCAATCTGCAACGGGGCGGCGCGATAGAAGCGAGCACAATTGAGCAGATGGCCATAATTTGGCGCCATCACCAGCTCGATGCTGGCATTGCCGCGCGCATCCAGGGTGAGCTGGCTGATACGGCCCACCTGCAATCCCTTGTACCAGACAGGTGCATCCTGATTGAGCCCTGCCAGATCGTCAGCCTGCAGCGTCACCTTGGTGCCGCTCTGGGGCGCGCGATCGGTCAGGGTCATCTTCTGTACCGGTTTGCCCGCCACATAGTCGAGGCGAATGGCCGGGCCTGAGAGCAGGCGATCTGCATGCTGCACGCCGGTCGCGGAGAGGGAGATGCTCTCCCACACCAGTTGGCTCTTGTCGGTAATGCGATAAGCCTGCTCCGGGTTGATCAGCGCTGTGACCACCCGGCCTTTGTCGGTAAGGCGAATGGGGTCGACACGACCAATCTCGATCCCCTCATAAAGGATGGGCATCCCCTCCTTGACCGGAAGATCGCCAGCCGCAATGTCGATACGCGCACCGCGCGCCGCTTCCGCCAGCCCTTTATAGAGGACGAAGGTCTGTCCCTTCTCCGGCTCTGGTGAATCTTTGGGTGAATCAAAGGCAATGCCGCCGCTCAGAATGGAGGTGAGGCTGCCTGCCTCCACGCTCACCCCGGCCAGACTGAAGGAGCCCTTGATGCCACTGATGTTCCAGAAGCGGGTATCGGCTTTGACCAGATGCTCGAAACGCGGCTCGATCACCAGATCCAGAATGACGTTCTGGTTGTCCTGACCCAGGCGGGTATTGATGACGCTGCCCACCTCGATACCGCGGAAATAGAGCTTGGCGCCAATCCCCACCGAACCCAGCGAATCGGCGGTCAGGTGCAGCATGCGACCCTGAGCCTGATAGCCGGGAGGAGGGCCCTCCAGTGCATCGAAGGTCTCCTCCAGCGGATTGCTTTCACGCCCCGGTTGCAGGTTGATGTAGTTGCCGGAGACCAGGGTATCGAGGCCGGAGATCTCGGTGAGCGACGCCTTGGGGCTCACCAGCCAGAAGTCGGATCCCTTGCGGATCAGCGGTCTGGCACGGCTGTCAATCTTGGCCATCACCGCAATCTTGCGGCCATCTTCAGCCAGCTCCAGCTCCTGCACCACGCCGATGGCCACCCCCTGATAACGAACCTGGGTTTTACCCGGCAAGATGCCGTTGCCCTGGGCGAAGTTGATCTGGATAAGCTGGCCACGGCTCAATACCTGCTGATAGAGAAAGCCACCTGCCAGCAGCAGGGCTATCAGGGGTAACAGCCAGACCGGCGATAACCAGCGGCGCTTTTCGATGACGGGTTCAGCCCCGATCATAGTGACTCCTTATTGGCTGGATTAAACAGCACATCAGACAAAAACAGAGAAATCATTAACGGGCCGCCTTGTCCCACAGTAAACGGGTATCGAGCATGCGGGCCGACATCATGGTCAGCACCACCACACCGGCAAAGGCGGTGGCCCCCGGGCCTGCGCGAACACTCAGCAGTACACCCCGATCGACCAGTGCCACCATCAGCGAAATCACGAACAAGTCCAGCATCGACCAGCGACCGATAAAATCGATCACCCGATACATCACCAGTTGGCGCTTGCGCCGCACCGGCTTGGCTCGCTGCAACTGCCAGCAGATCCAGCCCAGCCCCAATATTTTTCCCACTGGCACCAGTATGCTGGCGGTGAGGACTATGGTGGCAATCCCGCTCATTTTGCTGCGATAGAGCATCATGATACCGCTGAAGATGGTATCTGACTGCAGTAACCCCTTGTTGTAGAAATGAGTAATAGGCAACAGATTGGCAGGGAGCAACATGAAGGTGGCGAGCGCCAGCAAGCCCCACGACCAGGCGAGGGAGCGGGGAATGCGCACCTGCAATTTGCTACTGCAACGGGGGCAGACTGCCCCGGCTTGATAGCGCACCAGCAAACCGCAGGTATGGCAGCGGCAGAGTCCCATCTCACGGGCGCTGGTCATGTTCCGGCTCCTTTAACGGGATCCGCGCCCAGTAGGGGGCGGGGTCAAACAGGATCAGCAGAGTCATGTTGAGCAGCATCAGAATACCGAGGCTGAGCAAGCCGCCACCGAGGCGCACATCGGCGATGTCGATCAGTTTGAACAGGGCAACCAGCAAGCTGACGATATAGACCTCCAGCATGGCCCAGTGGCGAAACACCTCGACCAGCTTCAAGGTGACAGGAAGAATGTGCCAACGTTTGGCCAGACCCGAAGCCAACGCAAAGATCCCCGCCAATAACCCCACCGGCGCCAACACGGCGCACCAGAGCACCAGGCTGGCTACCCACCATTCGCCCTCGCCAAACAGCACCAGAATACCGCGCAGCAGGTCGGCATCGGTGTTGACCCCAGCCAGCCGCAGATAGATCAGCGGTTCAAAAAAGGCGGAGGGCAGCAGCAGAAATCCGGTGATGGTCAGGGCCATCAACTGGGAGGGACGAAAGGCATAACGGCCATAGAGATGTTGGTGACAACGTGGGCAGTGGGCATGGCGACGCAGCGGCAGTGCTTTTCGCTGGATCAGCAAGTCGCACGCCGGACAGACAATCACGGAACCGGGCTCCATCATACAATTCAACCTGTTGAAGGAATTGGTGAAATTTACCCTAAAACCGGTTTCCTGTCTTGCCTGCGGCCGGAATGTTACGAAAGTATAATTGACGTTAACGTAAACGTGATATTAGATAGCCAGACTAGACAGGTGAAAGGAGTCATGATGTCCAGTTTGTCCCCCTCGGCAGGCTTGCGCTTTCGCACCGCCCTTGCCAATGAACATCCCTTGCAGATCGTCGGCACCATCAATGCTTATATGGCGCTGATGGCCGAGCGCAGCGGTTTTCAAGCCCTCTATCTCTCCGGCGCCGGGGTAGCCAATGCCTCCTACGGCTTGCCGGATCTCGGCATGACCTCCCTCAACGATGTGCTGATCGATGCCGAGCGGATCACAGCGGCGACCCGTGTGCCGCTTCTGGTTGATATCGACACCGGCTGGGGCGGGGCATTCAATATCGCCCGCACCATTCGCGCGTTTGAGCGGGCCGGTGTTGCCGCCGTCCATATGGAAGATCAGGTGGCCCAGAAGCGCTGTGGTCATCGCCCCAACAAGGCGGTGGTCACGCTTGAAGAGATGTGCGATCGGATCAAGGCGGCAGTAGATGCTCGCGAGAATAGCGAGTTCGTCATCATGGCCCGCACCGATGCACTGGCGGTGGAGGGGATGGAGTCGGCTCTTGAGCGCACCGCTGCCTATGTGGCCGCCGGTGCCGATATGATCTTCGCCGAGGCGGTGACCGAGCTTGCCCAGTACGACCAGTTCAAGCAGGCGGCCGAAGTGCCGATCCTCGCCAACATGACCGAGTTCGGTAAAACCGAGCTGTTTGACAAAGAGTTGCTCGC
The DNA here is from genome assembly GCF_051919525.1 of Aeromonas sp. 6P. Lineage (NCBI taxonomy): Bacteria > Pseudomonadati > Pseudomonadota > Gammaproteobacteria > Aeromonadales > Aeromonadaceae > Aeromonas > Aeromonas sp. 6P. The sequence goes on from NZ_JBQBEO010000002.1 coordinate 2,277,845, forward strand.
CGCCCACGGGGTCGACATGGTGCTCTACCCGTTAAGCGCCAACCGCGCAGCCAATCAGGCCGCCCTCAACGTCTATCAACATATTCGCCAGGATGGCCATCAGCGCGCTGTCGTGGAGACCATGCAGACCCGGGAGTCACTCTACGACTTCCTCGGATATCACCACTACGAGCAGACACTGGATCGTCTGTTTACAGCCAAGGAATAGGAGGCAGCTTATGGGACAGCAAAAACCGTTGGGCGGGGCCGGTCTGCGCGGTCAAAGCGCAGGGGAGACCAGTATCTGCACAGTAGGCAAGAGTGGCACCGGTCTTACCTATCGCGGCTATGACATCAAGGAGCTGGCCGACAGCGCCCAGTTCGAGGAGGTCGCCTATCTGCTGCTCAAGGGGGAGTTGCCCGGTGAGCAGCAGCTTGACGCCTACAAGCGCGAGCTGCGCCGCCTGCGCACCTTGCCCCAGCCGCTGCTGGAAGTGCTGGAACGCATTCCCGCCGATGCCCATCCCATGGATGTGCTGCGCACTGGCTGCTCCATGCTCGGCGATCTGGAGCCGGAAGATGGTTTCGAGCATGAGCATGAAGTGGCGGATCGGCTGCTAGCTGCCTTCCCGGGCATTCTGATCTACTGGTACAAGTTCAGCCATGAAGGTATTCGTATCGCCCTCGACAGCGACGAGGAGTGTATCGGTGGCCACTTTCTGGCGCTGCTGCACCAGAAGGCACCGAGCGAGCTGGAGCGGCGGGTGATGCATGTCTCCCTTATCCTCTACGCCGAGCATGAGTTCAACGCCTCCACCTTTGCGGCGCGGGTTTGCGCCTCGACGCTCTCTGACATGTTCTCCTGCATCACCGCGGCCATCGGCACCCTGCGCGGCCCGCTCCATGGCGGTGCCAACGAGGCGGCCATGGCGATGATCGAACACTGGCAGGATGAAGAGCAGGCAAGGCGCGAATTGCTGGCCAAGCTGGCGGCCAAGGAGAAGATCATGGGCTTTGGCCACGCCATCTACCGCACCTCGGATCCGCGCAACGTCATCATCAAGGAGTGGTCGGCCAAGCTCGCCGAGGCGGTGGGTGATGATCGCCTCTATCGCGTCTCCTGCGAGGCTGAGAAGGTGATGTGGGAGGAGAAAGAGCTCTTTCCCAACGCCGATTTTTTCCACGCCAGCGCCTATCACTACATGGGGATCCCGACCAAGCTGTTCACCCCCATCTTCGTCTGCTCGCGGGTCACCGGCTGGTGCGCCCACGTGATGGAGCAGCGCGAGCACAACCGGATCATCCGTCCGAGCGCCGATTATGTCGGCCCGGCCCCCCGTCACTTTGTCTCTCTACAACAACGATAAGGAAGTCACGATGTCCGCCAACGTCGACGTCAACCACAGACCAGACCCCGATCAGGTGCTGGTCGATATTGCCGATTATGTCTGCAACCACCCCATTACCAGCAAGGCGGCTATCGACACCGCCCGTTACTGCCTGATGGATACGCTCGGCTGTGGCCTCATGGCCCTGCGCTTCCCCGAGTGCACCAAGCACCTTGGCCCCATCGTCCCCGGCACCCTCGTGCCCCACGGTGCCCGGGTGCCCGGCACCCAGCTCTGCCTCGACCCGGTCAAGGCAGCCTGGGACATCGGTGCCATCATCCGCTGGCTCGATTACAACGACACCTGGCTGGCCGCCGAGTGGGGTCACCCCTCCGACAATCTGGGCGGTATTCTGGCCACTGCCGACTGGCTCTCCCGTACTCGCGTGGCCGAAGGCAAGGCGCCGCTCACCATGGCCGATGTGCTGGTGGCCATGGTCAAAGCCCACGAAATTCAGGGGGTGCTGGCGCTGGAGAACTCCTTCAATCGGGTCGGTCTCGATCACGTGGTACTGGTCAAGGTCGCCAGCACCGCAGTGGTGACTCATATGCTTGGCGGAACCCGCGATCAGGTGATCGATGCGGTCTCCCAAGCCTGGGTCGATGGCCAGAGCCTGCGGACCTACCGTCATGCCCCCAATGCAGGGTCGCGCAAGAGCTGGGCGGCGGGGGATGCAACCTCGCGCGCGGTGCGCCTCGCCCTTATCACCATGAGCGGCGAGATGGGCTATCCAGGCGTACTGAGCGCGCCCAAGTGGGGTTTCTACGATGTGCTGTTCAAGGGCAATCAGTTCGCCCTGCATCAGGGATACGGCAGCTATGTGATGGAGAACGTGCTGTTCAAGATCTCCTATCCCGCCGAGTTCCACGCCCAGACTGCTGTGGAGTGCGCCATGAAGCTGCATGGGCAGGTGAAGGGACGGCTGGAGGAGATCGACCGTATCGAGCTCACCACCCATGAGTCGGCCATTCGTATCATCAGCAAGGTCGGTGCCCTCAACAACCCGGCCGATCGGGATCACTGCCTGCAGTACATGGTGGCGGTGCCTCTCATCTTCGGTCGCCTGATCGCCGAGGATTATGAGGACGATGTTGCCGCCGATCCCCGCATCGACGCGCTGCGTAGCAAGATGGCGGTGCAGGAGGACAAGCGTTACAGCCGCGAGTATCTGGAGGCAGACAAGCGTTCCATCGCAAACGCCATCCAGATCTTCTTCAAGGACGGCACTCACACCGCCAAGGTGGAAGTGGAGTATCCGGTCGGCCATCGTCGCCGTCGGGAGGAGGGGATCCCGCTGCTGGTGGATAAATTCCAGCACAATCTGGCCACCCGCTTCCCGGCCAAACGGGTCAGCGACATTCTGGCCCTCTGTCAGGATGGGCCGCGCCTTGCCGCCACCCCGGTGCACGCCTTTATGGATCTGCTGGTGATCTGATCGCTCTTGCATTGGCCAACATATCGGCAAACAGTGATAAACGAAAAGCGGGCTCATCGGCCCGCTTTGTTATTCTGGCGGCTTATCCCTCGATAAGCCTTACCCCAGCGCACTGCTGTCGCCGTTAAAGAGCGCCGTCATGATGGCCGTCTCACGACTGGCGATGGTCTCGAGAAACTCGTTGGCACGCCCCATCTGATGACACACCTGATAGCCGCGCTCGACAAAGGAGAAGAGCTCGCCAAGCCCCGCCAGATGGGCGGGCCCTGACACCAGCTTGAGGGTTGCCCCCAGCAGCGGTTTTCTCGCTAGCCTATCCAGCGTCATGCCAAGCTCGCTCACCAGCGCAATCTGATGTTCCCGGCGCGCCTGTTCACCCACGGCACGATAGGCGATGGTGTAGTGGTCCGGCGTGATGGGATCAATGCCATCAATGCGCCGCAGCGCCACCACCATCAGGTAATCCAGCTCTTCGGAGAGGGCATCAAGCTCGATCGCCTGCGCCAGCACCTTGAGGCCGGACTCCGGCAACAGTCGCTCGGCGGTCGGCATCACCCGCATCACGTCCGCATCGCGGCGGGCGCAATCCCCGGGGCCATAGAGATCGGTCAGGAAAAACTCGGCGGCAGGGCCATAGCGGTCACTCTCCAGCAGATCACGATGGGTTCGCCCCAACCGGTCGGCCTGCCACTGGCGTAGCCGATCCCGATCCTGCTGATCTTCCGGGTGGGCACGCATCTGCTCGCGCAAGGCTGCAACCCGCTTGAGCTGGCGGTAGAGCCGACCCAGGGTGCTATCGTCGTCGTGGGCATGTTCTTGATGCGTCATCTACAGCTCTCTGGCCTTGGGCCCATTGATGGGGATTCGGTGATACGAAGATACAAGTGAATGAAAAAAAAGCAGCTTTTGCTGACCGTTCCGTGACAAGTGTAGCGCGCACGGGGGAGGGAATAAATGCCATGCCCCGCTGATGGCCTGCATCCCTCTCGACTCTGTTAAGTGAGTCCCATTTATGTGAACCATCCTTTCATTTGTTGTGAACATGTGTTTAATATCAATAACTAACTTATGACCCAGAGTAACGACCATGTTCTTCAACTCGCTCGCTGGCAGCAGCGCACTCTCTACCATCCAGATCAGCCGTCAGCATCCGCTGGGATTGGCCGCCGCACGGCTCGCGGCCGAAGCCATCGCTGCGGACATGAGCGAGAGCTATCAACTCGATTGCGAATGGGCAGATGAAGAAGAGACCGAGCTACACTTTCGCGGCTCAGGGGTACATGGCACTCTCACCCTGGACGATGAGAACCTGGAACTGGAAGTGCATCTTGGTTTGATGCTGTTGCCGGTACGCAGCGTACTGGAGCAAGAGATCCTCGATTATGTCGACAATCGCTTACCTTGCCCCAAACGTGTTTGAAACTCTTCGTTGCACTGCTTTTAAATAAATCAGCTGTAAACGATGGCTGTTTGAAATAAGTTTGCAAGCCATATGGTTTGTCATATTTATTATCCAGCGAGGTCTCGATTCTATTTTGTAAGTAATCTTTCATCTTTATTTCATATTTCGAGTCGGCACTCATTAATGTCATTCTGATTGCATCAAGCCTTCATCCGGATATGAGGGCAGAAGCAATTTGCCGCCTCGGTAAGTTCATTTTGTAGGGAAACAACCATGCCACTGAGTGAATTTATCTCCTGCGTCGATACCGCCTGGTTACGCATGGACAGACCCAACAACCTGATGCAGATCATCGGTGTCCTGATGTTTGAAGGAGAGCTTGATGAAACGCGTCTGCGGGCCGGATTGCGCCATACCATTTCGGTGCAACCCCGCTTCCACCAGCGGGCCGTGCTGGAGGGGGGCTCCTACTACTGGCGCCATGATCCCGATTTCGATCTCGATCAGCACCTCAAGCGAGTGATCCTGCCGGGTGAAGCAGGCAAGCTGGAGCTGGAGAAGCTGGTGGCCGATCTCGCCTCGACGCCGCTCAACCACCAGCGCCCCCTGTGGGATATGCACCTGACCGACACGTCGCTGGGTGGGCAAGCGCTGGTGGTGCGCATTCACCACGCTATGGGCGATGGCTTCTCGCTGGTGCGGGCCATGCTGACCATGATGGATAACACCCCGGAAGGGGAGCCGCGACCACCGTCACCGGAGCCACTGGATGACAGCGATGACGAGGATGAGGAGGATTGCCACCAGGGCAGCCGTCTGGTGCGGGCCGGTCTCAAACTGACCGGTAGCCTCTGGTCCAAATATGTCGAAGTGGTCACCCATCCCACCAAGGCGGTGGATTACCTCAAGACCGGGCGGGATGTGGCGAGCGAGCTGTGCAATATCGCTACCCTCGGTGATGACTCCCCCTGCCGCCTGCGGGGCAAGACCACCAGCACCAAGCGGGTGGCCTGGTCGGAACAAATTGATCTGCCGGATATCAAGGCGGTGGGCAAGGTACTGGGCTGCTCGGTCAACGATCTGCTGATCGCCGCCACCGCAGGGGCGTTTCGCCACTACCTGCAGGGGAAGGGGGATGATGCCAACAAGGTCAAGATCCGCGCCCTGGTGCCAGTCAATATGCGTGCACCAGATGATGAGGGGGCACTTGGCAACCGCTTCGGGCTGGTGGCCCTGGACTTGCCACTGGATGTTGAACACCCGTTGCAGCGGCTCTATACCGTGCGCGACCGGATGCAGGCGTTGCGCACCTCGCTGCAACCCGTGGTGGTGCTCAACCTGTTACATGCCCTTGGCATGGCCCCCAATGCGGTGCAGCAGCAGGCCGTCGAGCTGCTCACGGCCAAGGCCAGTGCAGTGATCACCAACGTGCCCGGCCCGCAGCAGACCCTCTATCTGGCCGGCGCAAGACTGCGTCAGCCGCTGTTCTGGGTGCCGCAATCGGGGGATATCGGCGTCGGCGTATCCATCCTCTCTTACGATCACAAGGTGCAGCTGGGCCTTATCACCGACAAGAAGCTGGTACCGGATCCGGATCGGGTGGTCGAGCGGTTTGCGGTGGAGTTCGAACAACTGCTGTTGCTGGTGCTGATGGAGCCGGAACTGCTGTTTGACCCCAACGGGCTGGATGCGCTGCTCGGTTGAGCGAGCATTTGAGCGACCAGTGACAGCGTAGCCAGCCGGTCTGCCCCCATCATAAAGAGGCCAACCCGCGGGTTGGCCTCTTGTTTTGCTGTCTATCCGTGGCAAGAGTGGCGGTTAATCCTCCAGCTCTTCCCGCGCCGCCTCCACATCGAGGCGCTCCATCGCATCCATGGGTTCGCACTCGGCCGCTTCAGCATAGAGGGCTTCGGCCGCTTTCAGGCGGCTCTTGCCGTGCAGCATTACCTGAGCGTTGGCGTACTCCATGCGGGCGATAGCCGAGTCGGGGATCAGTGCCAGCGCCTCCTTGAAGTGACGCTCGGACTCCTCCTTCTTGGCGCCATAGGTGAGACCGCCGATCATGGCCCCCAACTTGTCGACGATCTCTGCGTGCCAGGCGCCAAAGGCGATATGGGCTTCCGCGTGGTCGGGTTCGATCTCCAGTGCCTTCTCCAGGCTTGCCTTGATCTTGTCACCAATGCCCTGAGAGAGAGCTTTGGAGATGGAGATCACCTGGCTGTAGCGCCCGAGGGCCAGAGCGTGGAAATACCAGGCATTGGCGTTCTTGGGCTGACGCTTTTGCAGCTTCTCGGCATGGCTGGCCGCCCGCTCGAAGGCGGCTCGCTTGGCATACTTGTCCTCCAGCAGATAGCTGGCATGGATCACCAGCGCTTTGTTCGCCACATTGAGGCCTGCCTCACCGGCCGCTTCGCCAAGGGCAACTGCCTGGGCAAAATCCCCGGCATGATAGGCCCGCCAGGCATCCTGTACCTGTTCATCCTCGGGCCAGGGTTCGGCATCCCCCTGATGGAGACGATCCCAGTTGTCCGCCAGCTTCTGGCCGGCATACTCATAGGCCGCATCCGCGTAGGGGAAGGGGACAAATTCGAGTTGTGAAGTGGTCATGCTTGTTCTCCCTGTAGCATGTGAATCAAACCTTGTCGGTGTAGTGGTGGGCGAGGGCGCCCAGATGAGCGCGGGCATCGGCCCGCAAATAGGGTGCGACCAGTTGCATCACCTGAAAGACGCCGAGGGCGATATCGGCGTCCGCCTTGGGGTGCAGTGCCCGCTGGTAAGAGATCCAGAATGTGCCAACCAGCGCCACATTGGCCGCCAGCGTGCGCATCTGTTGCGTCGTGCCCTCCATCAGCCCGACCGTTTGCAGATGGTTGCAAATGGCGATGGCGGTCTGCTCCTTGCGGCGCAGCAGGGCGGAAAAGCGCTGTTCCACCTGATGATAACCACTCATCAGGGTCGCGATATCGTAGTAAAGGAAACGGTACTGCCAGATGGCTTCAAACATCAGGTGGAGAAAGAGCCAGATATCTTCGGGCTCATCGGACGGGGTGCTGACCGCCTCCAGCAGGCGATCCATCTGCTGTTCAAATTCGCAGAACAGGGCGTTGACGATCTCCTCCTTGTTGTGGAAGTGGTAGTAGAGATTGCCCTGGCTGATCTCCATCTCGGCCGCAATGGCCGAGGTGGTGACGCTGGGTTCCCCTTGTCGATTGAAGCAGGCGAGGGCAGTGGTCAGGATCCGCTCCCGGGTACGGCGCTTGGGTTTGCGATCCATGCTACTCCTTTGGTGATGAACGGCGCACGCCGTGGCGATAGCGTTTGGCAAGCCAGTGCTGCAACTGCTCCAGCGACTTGTCGAGGGCGGCGACCGAGCCAATGCCGGGGGCCAGCAGGGTGCGATCTTCATCGGCCAGCGCGGCCAGATTGAGCTCGAGGCCATGCTTGGCAAGCACCGGCGCCAGCTCGTCACGACGCAGCCAGAGATCGCGGCGGGTATGCTGGTAAGCGTGCTCGCAGAGGCGGCGACGATCCCGGTAACTGAACACATTGGTGAAGAACATCTCGCCATCGGCAGAAGAGGGCTCAAACAGCAGGGCGTCGGCGTCGGGATATTGGTGCTTGTAGCGATCCATCCCCACATGCATGCGGGAGTGGATGATGGCGCGAAAAGTCTGGGCCAGCACCACCGGCAGACCGCTGTCCACCAGATTGGTCGGGGTGCCGTCGGCCATGTCCGCATCATAGGGCACCAGCGGATTGATGCAGAACACCAGATCCGCCCCCTCTTCCAGCGCTACCGAAGCGTGCAGAGTCTTGATCAGCGCCCCGTCCACATAGTAACGACCGTTAATCAATGAAGGGGGAAAGAGGCCGGGCAGAGCTGCCGACGCCTGCACTGCCGCCGAGATGGGCACGTCATCGAGCCCCGGGCTGCCGAAGGCGACCGGGTGGCCGGTGTCGAGTTCGGTAGCGACCACAAACAGTCTGCTGCGCAGCTGGCGGAAATCGTTGCTGCGGCCGGGACGAGAAAAAAACTGGGTCAGGGTGCGATCTACCCCGCGGTTGTCGAACAGTCCGGTCGGAATGGCCTTGGAGAGCCCCTGCAGCGATTCAAACAGGCTGCGCTTCCAGGGCGCCGCCAGATAGTAAGTCAGACTCTGCCACGCCAGCGGCGGGATCGAGGTCAGGCGGTCGGCATATTCACGAAAGGCGGGTCGCAGCAAGGTGGCCGGGTCAAACATCTCCCCCGAATCATCGCTGAGCAGGATCCGCACCAGCTTAGCCGGCGAGATGCCGTTGGCCAGCGCCGACGCCACCACGGCCCCCGAACTGACGCCAACATAGATATCGGCATGGTCAAGGCGCAGGCCGTTGATGCTGTCAGAGAGGGCTGCGCAGGCACCGATCTCGTAGATGCCGCCGAGCGGCCCGCCGCCAGCAAGGGCAATTGCGATGGTACTCATAGCGTCGCCTCCCTATCCATGACATTCATCATGACAAGAGCGGCCCAGCGCAGGGCATGGGCCGGTATCAATCACCTTCCGTCACCGCGAGGGATCAGGGCAGGACGCTCTCTGCTTTGGCTTTCACCTCTTTCACCGCATCTTCGGCGGCGGAGAGGAGATCGGCGGCCTGCTCAACCACGGCCTCTTTAGCCTTGGCTACCGGCGCCTTCTTTACCGGAGGCTTGCGGGCAGCGGGCTTTTTGGCGGCAGCCGGTTTGGCTTCAGCGGCAGGGGCTTCCTCTTCCTGCGCATCCAGCAGTTGCTGGACCACGTCGGTCAGCTCGGCCATGCGCTTGGAGAGCTTATCGATATCCTTGCGGGTCGGGATGCCGAGGCTGGCCACAGCGCGGGCCACGCGATCTTCAAACACCTGCTCCAGACGGCCCCAGGTATTGGCGGTCTTGTCGGTCACAGCGGCAATCTTCTCATCTGCGCTCTGACGGGTTTTGGCCTGCAATGCTTCCCCTTCCTGCACCAGGGCTTCAAAGATCTTGCCACCCTCTTCCTGTGCTTTGGCATAAGCCCCCAGACCCGCCAACCAGATCTGCTGGGTGGACTCCTTTATGGTGGAGGTGAGTTGGTTGTCGGTCACTGACCCTGCCAGCGCTTTCAATTTCTTAGCCATGATCTTCTCCTTGAATAACGACAGATAAATGTAATGGCGACAACGAAACTGCAATCGGGTTGTGGCATTACTGATTTTTCAACTTCAGTCTAGGGACAAAAAATAGAGGGTTCTACCTAATAACGGAACAGGCACACCACCGAAATTAGGGTTTGCTCACGAACCGACAATCAAATTGCGGATTCCCATATGAATCGTGATATATCTAACAACCTAGTAACACCCTAATCAGTAGCAGGATTCTCTTTATGAACTATTTCATTACTGGCGGTAGTGGTTTTATCGGGCGTCGATTGATCAAAAAGTTATTCCAACAGCATCCCGACTGTATCGTCTATTTTCTGATGCGCGCCTCTCATCAGGATAAATTGCCGGAGTTATTTGCATTCTGGAATGTGGATCAATCGCGTGCAGTCCCGGTTTTTGGCGACATGACGCAACCGCTGCTGGGGGTATCGGTCGAGATACAGGAGCAGTTGATCGGCAAGATAGACCACTTCTTCCATCTGGCTGCTATCTATGATCTGAACGCCAAGGCCGGGATCCAGCAGCAGGTCAACACCGAAGGGACCCGTCAGGCTGTTCAACTTGCCGAGCGGCTGGGGGCGGGGCAGTTCCACCACTGCAGCTCCATCGCTGCAGCGGGCCTGTTTGACGGTCTGTTTCGCGAGGACATGTTCGATGAGGCCGAACACCTCGACATGCCTTACTTCCAGACCAAGCACGAAGCGGAAGGGATTGTGCGAAACGAGTGCACTATTCCGTGGCGGGTCTACCGACCGGGGATCGTTGTCGGTGACTCCAATACCGGCGAGATGGACAAGATCGACGGCCCTTACTACTTCTTCAAGACCATCCAGAAGCTGCGCCGTCTGCTGCCGCCCTGGATGCCGGCCATCGGTGTTGAGGGCGGGCGCATCAACATAGTGCCGGTCAACTTTGTGGTCGATGCCATGGTGCATATCGCCCATCAAGAGGGCGAGGAGAACAAAACCTTCCACCTGACCGACCCCAACCCGATGCGGGTTGGCGATATGCTGAGCACCTTCTCCCGCGCCGCCCATGCGCCAGAGCCTGCGATCCGCATCAACGCCTCTCTCTTTAATTTCATTCCCCGCCACCTGACCGCCATGCTGATGACCATGGCGCCGGTGCGCCGTATCCGCGATGCCGCCATCGCCGATCTGGGTCTGCCCAAGGATGTGTTCCGCCTTATCAGTTACCCCACCCGTTTCGACAGTCGCGAAACTCAGCGGGTACTGAAAGGGACCGGCATCGAAGTGCCGCCGCTGCACAGCTACGCCTGGCGGCTGTGGGATTACTGGGAGCGTCACCTCGACCCGGAGCTCTTCATCGATCGCTCCCTGCGTGGTCGGGTAGAGGGCAAGGTGGTGCTGGTGACCGGGGCCACCTCCGGCATTGGCCGTGCAACCGCGCGCAAGCTGGCGGGGGCGGGGGCAAACGTCGTTACCATCGCTCGCGACGAGCAGAAAATTGCCGAGACTAAAGCCGAGTTTGCAGAGCTGGGGCTGACCATCGAGATCTATCAGGGGGATCTCTCCAATCTGGCGCAGGCCGAGGAGATCACCGCTCGCATCGTGGCCGATCACGGCGGCGTCGATATTCTGGTCAACAATGCCGGCCGCTCCATCCGCCGCTCCATCGAGGACTCCTTCGATCGCTTCCACGATCTGGAGCGCACCATGCAGCTCAACTACTTCGGTGCGCTCAAGGTGATCATGGGGGTGCTGCCCACCATGATTGAGAAGAAAAAAGGGCACATCATCAACATCTCCTCCATCGGGGTGTTGACCAATGCGCCGCGCTTCTCCGCCTATGTTGCCTCCAAGTCGGCCCTCGATGCCTGGGTGCGTACCGCCGCCTCCGAGTTTGCCGATAAAGGGGTGAGCTTCTCCATCATCAATATGCCGCTGGTGAAAACGCCGATGGTCGCGCCGACCAAGGTCTATGAGCAGGTACCTATGATGACGCCGGAAGAGGCCGCCGATCTGGTGTGCGATACCATCATCAACAAGCATGTGCGACTGGCCACACGCCTCGGGGTGTTTGGTCAGGTGGTGCATGCCCTGGCACCTCGTGTTGCGCAGGTGATCATGAATACCAGCTTCCGCACCTTTGCCGATCCCAAGGATGGCGACAAATCCAAGGCCACCGCCGATCAGGTTGCCGTCTCGACCCTGATTAAGGGGATACACTTCTAACCGGGTGATACGATAAAGAAATCAACAGGGGCCTGAGCAATCAGGCCCCTGTTTTATTTGGAATAACAGTTGAAGGTCGAATAAGGAGAATCAGACTCGGGACAGCAGATCAAGCAGCAGATCAGTCGTGCGACGGGAGTAGAGCAAAGAGAGATGGCCAATGGCGGGCAACTCGATATCTTCCATTCCCACCAATCGTTGCCGCTCCTGCGGCATCACCACATTGTCGTGACTGGTGCGCACCGAGATGCCGGGCACGCAAAGCGGCACAGAGGCAAAACGCTGCAACCAGCCGGAACCGGGCTCCATCTCGCGGGCATTGGCCCCAAGCCCTAGGGCGGCAAGCTGACTCCCCTGATGAGGCGTAGCCAGGGTGATCAGGCGCACGACCTTGTCACCCCCATGGAGAGCCAGATAGTCGCGGCAGACCAGCCCCCCCATGCTGTGACCGACCAGCACCAGCTTGTCAGCCCCGGTCTGCGCCAGCACATCGTCAATCCGGGTGGCCAGCAGCGGCACCATCTCATCGATATGACCAAATGGTGGCATCAGGGTAATGGTGGCAACCACATGGCCTGCGGCTTCCAATCTGGCGCGCTGGGTGCGCCAGATCCCGCGACTGCAACCGTAACCATGCACCAGCAATACGGGACGCTGGCATGGACGCAGCCGATCGGGTGCCATCAACAAAGGCTCGAATGGTAGCAACAAGGTGAAGGTGTAGAGGTAGGCCAGCATCTCCTGCGCCATCATCTTTACCCGGCGCCCGGGGCCGATAGCCGGGGAGGGGTAGAAGCGGGTAAACAGCCAGCTGCCGAGCACCACCAGACAGCGCAACCCAAGCAGGGCAAACACGACAAACAGCAAGGTCAGCAACCAAGGAAGTCCCACGACCAGGTGGGCGATACTCCCGAGGAGCAGCACCTCTACCATCAGTAGGATAAACAGGTGTCGTACGATCGTCATAAGGCCATGATCCGACCAGTCAGGCGTGGAAGTCAAATGGCACTTTGAGACAGCTTGATCCAGCGCGGCTTTTGTCGCTAAACCCCGGCGAACTCTTTTCCGGTGAGGTTATTTGCAATACTGTATATCCATACATATACTCTATCCATCATCACCAAGAGGAGGCCATCATGGCTGTCGAGATCAAATATGTGGTTGTTCGTGGGGGAGTGGAAAAAATGACCTTTGCCAGCAAAAAAGAGGCCGATGCCTATGACAAGCTGCTGGATACGGCCGATGAGTTGATGACCCTGTTGGCTGGCGCCCCGATCGAGTTGGCACCAGAGCAGCAAGAGAGTCTGGCATTCTACCTGGCAGAGCAGCGCGATGTGCTACAAACCCTGCTGCGCGGCGGCAAGGTTCAGGCAGGCACGAAAGAGGAAGAGGCCCCAGCAGCCAAGCGCAAGGAGAAGCCACTAAAGCAGGTGGCCTGATTGCACAGACCTGCTATTTTTCGGGATAAACAGCTCACTGCATTCACTTTATTTGCATTTAAAACCATTTTTACGGCTATTTACCCCGAGAATTTTTTAACAACGGTGCATATCTAATGCATAACTGAATAGCGTGCACCACTGAGCGACACCAGCCAGATCTATGAGGAAATAATGAGCAAACAGTGGAGAGAACGTTATCCAGATCGCTCCCGGTGACCTTAATCAGCAACAACAATAGGCAGTACCAATCCCAATAGAAGCCGCATTCATCTATCACGAGCACTTTTCTATCAACTCGGCTCACAGGCTCATATCGACTCATCTCAGCATCAACAAGCAACACCATGACTCAACAACCATTATCCTTGCCGCCAGCCATGCCGCTGTTTGACAGCCTTATCTATCTGGAAGCTGGCAATCCGCAGGTCAATCAGTACCTTGCCAACCTCAGCCTCAATGATGTGCCCGATGCCGGGCTGGTTTACGAACTGGCGGTCGATTGGCTGCTGGAGCAGCGCAACAGCGAAAACAACTACAAAACCTATCGCAGCGAACTGACCACTTTTTTACACTGGTGCTTTCGCGAGGCAGCCATCAGCCCGAAAGATCTCACTCGCCGCATCATGATCCGCTATCTCGACTACTGTCAGTCCCCCCCTGACGAGTTGATCGCCTACCGCAACGTAGCGCAATTTGTCCTCGACAAGGAGTGGGGAGAGCGGTTGCCCAATCCGCAATGGCGTCCGTTTTTGGGCAAACGGGAGCTGGGCCGCACCTTGCCCTATCGCCTGAGCGAGCAGGCGATGAAGACCAAACTCGCCATCTTGTCGGCCTTCTTCCAGTTTCTGATCCAGGAGGAGTACATGGACAGGAATCCCGCTCTGCTGCTGCAGCGGGTCAAACGGCCGCAACAGCTGGAAGCCGATGATCAGGTGCAGGCCTTCAGCGAGTTGCAGTGGTCATACGTGATGCAGGCCGCCGACACCCTTGCCAACGACCATCCGGAGCAACACGAGCGCAGCCGTTTTCTCACCATTCTGATGTACGCCTGCTATCTGCGGATCTCTGAGGTTGCAGCCCGACCGGGCTTTACCCCTGTGATGGGGCAGTTCAGGCGGGATCGCAAAACCGGCGTCTGGGGCTACTTTATTCCGCAAAGCAAAGGGGGCAAACGGCGTACCGTAGCGGTATCCCAAGCGCTGCTGGCGGCACTCGAACGCTACCGCCGTTTCCTCGGTCTCTCTCCCTTGCCGACACCGGATGAACAGACACCACTGTTCGTTCGCCATAAAGCGGCAGCACATGGTCGCGATCAGGGAGAACTCAACGCCAACCTTGGCATTCGCCAGCTACGGGATTTGATCATGGTGATCATCGGTAAAGGCGCAGAATTGGCAGAGCAGGATGGATTTGCCCAGGATGCAGCCGAAATGCGGGAACTCTCTCCCCATGCGATCCGCCATACCGGGATCACCCATGACATCAATCTGCACGGGCGGCCGCTCTCCCACGTACAGGCCGATGCCGGACATGACAGCATCGACACCACTTCGAAATACCTGCACACCAGCAACAGTGAACGACATGAGAGCGCCCAGCAAAAGCCGCTGGACCGACTGAACCAACAAGTGAGAGATAACGTTCACAAAAGCTAACGAACAACGTGACATCCCCCTGATTTGTATTGACTGCTCTTAGAGCACAGAATGGCTTGTTTGGGGTGTCATAGAAGTTGGCGCGGCAATGTTGTACTTCTCTGGATGGCAATCGGTTCAGGAAATATTTTTGGCTCACATGGATGATTCAGAACAGGCACCTTGCCATCTGCGGCATACATATTTACCCCGTAGCAGAGAAGCAAAAAACGAAATTGCTTGCTGAAACAACGAGAACACCCGATGCCGAAAGCTAAGTAACATACCGGAAGCAATCATATTCGGATTGAACAGCGCCTTATTATCACACTTGCATATCCAGTCATTATTGATGATATTGATATCAATATTAACGAGATACCGAGGAGCGGTTATGCAAGTGGCAGTGGTGGAAAAGACCTTCAGGATCGTTGGCAAAGGGTCGCTCACGGCCCAGTTCACCTTTATCTCTTCAGGCACACTGCATATCTGGTTTCCGGATGTGGGCCTGCAGATGGAGGCCCACTGCAAAGAGTTGCGTATCGAAGATTGCACCATTATCTATACCAATGGTCTCCATCATGGCCAGCCCAGAGCACTCTGGTCCTTAACCCTCCATCCCGATGATATGAACGAGCTCAAACGTATATTGCAGCAGTTTAACAGCAACCTCTACTTGACCTGCCAGCCACCCACATTGGCCATCGCCAAACGTGCCTTGAATATGAATTGACCCAACTTCCAAAATGAAATGGCGAATACTCTTCAAGCCGAATAAGCCGTGACGATTTAAGGGGAGGGGAGTCTATCGCGATAGTCGGCATTTTTATGGCTGTTTTACAAGAAGGAGTATCAATATTTCCAGAGAGAGACCTCTCAAGTAGGGGACAGATATTTCTAAGAATCTTCATTGTAATAACGAGGGTTATAACTGTGAAAATCAAACATAATGTTCAATAAGTGAGGGGGATTCCGCACAACGTATTGATTTAATAGTGGACTCTTGTCTCAAAATGGGACATTTGTGGTTTCAGGATATCGACTAAGGGGAGGGGGTATGTCTGATCATTGGGATGACTACTTCAACCAGGAAAAGGCACCGCCTGACTTCCTGGTTGAGCGAGTAGATGTTGTGGGCGAGGGGGCTTTGGCGGATCAGTTGGCCAAGTTGGCCGACCTCTACATTGCCAAACAGCAGGGGAACCGGATGGCAGGTCTTGCTGACTTGGGTGAGGATCTTCTTAAGCTGGCTGAGACTGGCATTCGTGACGGTTCATCGTCATGCGCTGGATTGGTGAAGGAATTGTGCCGCAGAACCGGCTGAATAAAGCCTTGTTATCTCTCACGATGATGCCGATAAATGGGGTTATCGGCATTAGCCTTAGCCTTGTCTGCTATCTTGGCTTGTTGCATCATACGAATCTCATTTTCTACTTAATGAAGGACTATATGGCAAGCAGGGACAAACGGGCTCAGCGCTCGAAACTCAAAGCCAAGCAGGCTAGAAAAGCGAAGCAGGCGTCCATATCTCGACAATCAACTCATTACACATTAAACGATGACCAGATTCGTGTGTTTCAGTTATTGCCGCAACCAGACCCTTCATTTTCCTATGTAAAACCACTGATAGATGAAATGTACGCAGGGCTCTGTGCTGAGGGCCAAGAAGATGATGTGTTGGCCTTTGAGTTCATTGAGATCGTAACTCTCGCCGCTGCTTCTTATATCATCTGGTCAGAGAACAACCTGAGGTCATTCCAGCAAAGTCTGATTGCCACAATATCCGATGAGCTTGCTGATAATCCTCAGTTCATGCACGCATTGATGGGTTCTTTGCCGCCAATCTTCCTTGAAGACCTCAGTGTGATGAGCCAAGTCTTCGAGAACGCCAACGAACAGGGTGAAGTTTCTGAAGACTTTCTGAAGAAACTCAATTCACCGGCTATCAACTAATCCGACTCCAATTTCTCTGAACCCATATCTGGGCCCCAATCCATTTCACCTGGTGACGCGGCATTGGGGTCACACTGTGCCAACAGTTCTTTCAGTGTGTAGCTCGGCTGGCCACGCAGTTTGGCACGAGCACGCTCCACATCATCAAATGCCGCAGTCAGCAGCGCCGGATCACCATCTTCAAGGGCTGCCTTCAGATAGGCAACCATATCGGCCTCAGTGGCCAAGCAGTCAACCGCATCAAAGCGGCTCCATTGTTCGGTTCTCTTCATTTCGTCCTCCTGCATTCGTCATTGCGCATAATGCGACGTTTTGTTAAATGCCCATCCGAAACCCGCCGATAAGCCACTCCACGCAATTTTGCTGGTTTATCAGGTATTTACTTGGATGGAACGAGAGTTGACCAAAAACTTCATTTTTCGTTGGTTTGAGTGCGGTTTATCAATTGAAGAAACGGCCAATCTTTGTTTTGTTTCTGTGAGGCAGGTCACATATTGGGATAAGGGCAAAGAGATCCCACCTGCTTATAAACGGCTGATGCGTATGGCTTCGGGTAGGGAGTTGCCCACTATCTGGAAGGAATGGGAAGGCTGGCGAATGAAGAATGATTGCCTTGTATCACCGACAGGGGTCACATACGACAGGCGAAGGCTAGAGGCGATAGCCATCATCCAAGCGGAGAGATCCGAACGGCAGATGGCTGCTTTCTACTGGAGGAAAAAATTAGGCATTAACTAAAACAGGGGGCGAATGCCCCCTAACAACTACTCGTTACAGCAATGCTCACAACAGCGAATCTCATAATGAGCATAATCTTCACGAGCTTTAGCAAGTGCAGAACTGGCAGAGCTATGCTTCCCAAGCATCGCCTCTTGGATAAGACCAGGAGGCGGAAAAATGCAATCCTGCCGATGGATTAGTAACTCGCGGCCATGCGCCACACTTATGTTCAAAAAATACGCAAACTCCATCGATTTCCTCATAAAGCAAAAGCCATTCAGATAACATGGTTAGTTGCACACCAAAAATCAACCTTTATTTATGTTTTTACTCAGTAATGATGGGGCAGGTGTAGAAATCTGAATTCCCCCCGTATTACTATACGGGGGGCTCAAAACCAGAGGCGTCGACATGCGCAAGCTATATAAATATCTACCTAACAACTTCGATTTAGCAAGTCATTTAAAAAATCCAGAATTAAAACTCAGCCTAATAAAAACACTAAATGACCCCTATGAAGGTCAAATGACTAAGAATGCCATTGAGAAGCTATCTAAAGCCATGATTAAACATAGCGACTCTCTTGTTTCCGTAAGGGATAATGCCGATGTGGCTAAAGCTACCGCGATCAATGCGATCCAGTACATAGTCAAAACTATATGTATAACATCATTCAGTGAAACACAACGAAACCTATTAATGTGGACACACTATTCAGCACAGCATAAAGGCATTTGTATTGGATACGATACGAATATGCTTAATCGTGGCGAGGGTCCACACCATTTACGAAAAGTAAACTATGACTCAATATTGTTTGAACAAGAACAACTCGATGAATTAGATACAATGGAGGATTTTGATTCCATAGAAACAGAAATGTTTATCGAGCGACTATTAACAACCAAAAGTGATGACTGGTCATACGAGAAAGAACATAGATATATATCTCCACCAGAGTCATGTACCAGAGCAATTATTCCACACTCATTTGAGGAACTACATCCTGATGCTAAATATGCAATAATGCTAGCTGAAGGAAAAGAATCTCACAAAGTAATAAAACATCAAAGTAGTGTTGAATTAATACCCAGTAGAAGTGATGAAGAGCTAATGACATTACTAGAAAGCAGTAATGAAATAGAAACAACAATAGCCTATCATCATGAGCCTATCTTTTTAAAAAAAATAAATAAAAAATATATAAAAAGCATTTACTTAGGAGTTTTTTTTGATGAAAAAGAAACTATCAATATAATAGACTTAATTAACAAAGACCCTGAGCTGCAACACATAAAAGTATATAAAAACTACATATCTGATGAAAGATATGAGTTAAAACATGAAATTATTTATCCGAAATGAAATTATTTAAAATCAATAACAACACACCGAAGACCTTAGCAAAATTTTGTCTTCGACAGGAAGAAAAGGTCGTCACCAGGCGCGCCCTACAGCCTACAGGGTCTCGTCCTCGCTGCGCTCCTTCCTCAACCCTTCCGACTGGTCGCTCTGCCTGGGGCATTAAAGACTGGTTTAGCAGGGAAGGGGGAGGAGGGTCATTCTCGGGAAAGTTCAGAGCCGCCTAACGGCGGGCGCCGCGCTTGGAGACATGAGCTCTCGGGGTAAGCGCGAGGGTTGCGCTTCTATGGCTTCGCCATGAAACACAAACACCTCGCCAGCCCAGTAGAAATGCGACACACTGAATAGTATTTAACATAAATAACCGCATGACGCATTGACAGACCAGTAAACTTATATTCGATCATCCGCCTCTCTATTTTTAATGCCATCCTCATATTTACCCATTAACTTCGACAAAACCAATAGGTTACCCCATGCAATAAATAACAAGGCCATATATGACACAGCTTGATAATTATCAACCTTTAATAAGAACTCAGAAAAATGCCTGGCAAATAAATTTATTCCGTCTCTGTACTCTCCAGCCTCATTGGCAACAACAAGAGCTAATAATGTAACAGCCAAAACCAAAATCATATTAAAGAAAGCAGCAACCAATAAATAATTAGCATATTTGACATAAAATTTTGGTTGCGTAATTGCAATGGCAGCCAATAGACCACAAACACCATAAAACACACTTTGAATATCAATCATATCAAACCTATAAAATATTAAATACAAATACCCCAAGATGTTAATTTATCACTAACCTTAAATGTATCTCTGACGATAAGATTGCGGTACATACTATGATTAGATGATATCAAAACAGCTCTAGCTGTAAAATTTGGATCAAGTTTCTTCCTACGTTTTACCAGCGCTGATATATAGGTTTCAGCAAGATGCTCGCTCTCGAGGTAAGCAGCTGCATGCCTACTACAAAGACGTCCGCCAGCGGAGATAAATAGACCTCCCTTTTCAAGTTCACCAAAAAGAGAAAAAGGAACTCGATCCGTATATAACACTTGTACGGAATACCACTTCACAGAATGCTCCATAGAACCTCCAAAGATGTTACGTTAACGGATGAACATAACTCAAATGGAGCACAATGTGGAAGCATCATCTAACATACTATGTCCGGTCATCACCTGTTTTGTTTTTGGCATCACTGCCAGCAAAGAGGGCCGCATTGTATTTACGGCGTAGGGCGTCACCTTCTGGATCACAATAAACGTCAACATGCTTGCCCTGGTACTTCACTACAGCATGGCAACCGCTCACCGCATCCACCCTGGCAAGCTCATCCGGCCAATCATCGCTATAGACTGGCTGAACATCGTCACCCTTGCGCAGGGCGAAACAATACTCGACCCGATATGATCCCCGTTCATCCTTTACCAGCACATGGCAACTGATGATCAGCTTGTGTCCCGCGAACGGCCCTACAGAAAGAACCCCGCCAGGAGCCGAAGCAGGAGCGCCGCCAGGACGTACCCCAGCACTGGACGTATCACCCACCTCCCCAGGAGCCGGAACAGCGGTAGGAGAGGGCGCAGGGGCCTTGTTAGGCTTGTCGATATACTCAGGCTTAATGAAGCCAAAGAAGATACATACCCCCATAACTGCCAGAAAAAAAAGTATTTTAGGATCTCGGAGTATCGAGCTACCCGCGATTGTATCCGAGACCTTACCTGTTGTAGTTGAGTCGTAGAGTTTGAAAACATACTTCGGCACCTTATTGAATGGCTTTGCTTGCAATACATCGGACATGGACGACCCGCTGTTATCAGCCAGATGCAAAACCGTCTTATAGCGGCCCCCAATGCCCAGGAGGCCCATATTGGTATGGCGGATTGCAGTTTCAGCAGCGGCACGAATAACGGCGTGAACCTTTTTGATGTTCGGGGTAGTAAAGACGAAATCCCAGTTGTGGTGACGGTGCATATCAAAAGCCACGTCTATTGTTTCGGGTCGGCCATCTTCTTTCGCCACATCCGGCCCACCTGGATAATCCAGGCGGTCTAAATCACTCTGGCGCCAAGAAGGCGGAAAGATCCGTTGTACCTCATCGACCAGGAAGAAAGCCCCTTTGGGAGCCCAATGATAGAAGCGAGCGAAATGATCCCGCCCGTCCTGGGATTCGGTTTCGATATACGTTACCTGGAAGCTCTCAGGAACAGCCTTACCCAGTACCTCCCGGCAACGCTCGGCGGTGAACCCGCGAACGTTGGTGATGATGTGGCGGCCTGCCTTGATGGCGGGCAGTACATCGGTATGAATGGCCCCTGACGACTTGTAAGAGCCTGGGGCGCCGTGGTGGATCTTGATAGACATTTACCACCCCATCATGTTGAGCATGAAGCGGGTGACAAATGCCTGGGAAAGTATCGCCAGACCTTTATCAAAATGCAGGTATAGCAATATCCCCCGAACACTGGGCGGCAATGAATTGAAGGACGAGGACAGTAATTCACTGAAATGGATGTTCAATAGCACTTCCCTGGCAACGTCCCAGGTAAACGTCAGCAGGAACAATTTAAACTCGACCCATTGCACAGCCATTCGCACGGCAAACCAAGCGGCAAACTGTACTGCCAGTTGGTATATATCGTTAAAGAACGAATTAAAAAACTCACCAAGCCATTCCATGCCATCACCTCTTAAAGATAATCATCAGAGCCACAAAGTAGAAAATAAACAGCATCAACGCCGCCAGGGTTTTCCAGTAATCACCAGATGGCGGACAGACGGTGTATTCCTTTCCCTGGTGCGTGAATAGATCCAAACACTCCATCGGGTCAGCAGAGCCAGTGAGGTTAAAGGAAAACACCTGTTTCACATCCTCGGTGATGGAGGTGTATTTATCAGCCAGGGATTTGTTTGTTTCGGCCAACTTTTTTTCCATACCAGGAACATCAAAGAAACAGTTATCCCCTGAACAGGCAGATTTATAATCAGCATCACCGACAGAAAGAGGGTTGGAAGATGATCCAGGCATCTTAGAATAATCAACGCCAGAACCTTCACCGCTACCGTCACCACTACCATTACCGTTGCCAGCCTTCTCGGCCATAATCTCAAGAGCAGTGCGCATATCTTGCAAAACATACGTCTGTTGCTCAGATTGGTTTGCAGTCGTTGCGGCACTTTCAACAACAGATGCGATATCCGAGTTACTCCAATTAGAAGAACCACCACCAGAACCAGAACCAGAACCACCCCCCAGGGAACGCTCGATATTCTCAAGCGAGGTTTTCATATCCTTGGCAAAATAAGAGGTTGCCTTAGTATTTCCAGAAATGTCGTCAAGCTTATTATTGAGACCGTTTGTGTTGCCCTGAATACTGGACATCATATTTAAAGAGGCACCCATCATTGAGGAAATACCAGCAACGTCAGACGCAACAGAAGAAGGAACGCCACCAGAAGAACCAGAGCCAAGATTGTTCAACTTCGCATCTATAGATTGCAAATAATCCCTAGTGGTACTAAGAGCAGCAGCCACACCGCCAAGATTGCCATTAACATGAGATAATTCGCTTGATGATTGCTTTATATGATAAAGCGCATCTTTCATATCCCGAGAAAATGACTCTGCATTATGAGCGATAGAATTGAGATTGGCTGTATCTGACTTAGTGCTTTCTACAACTTGACGCAGAGCAACACCCAAGTTTTTATTCAACTTGGCAACAGCACCCGAAACAGATGTTCCGGTGGCGTCACCAATAACGGGCTCAAAATTAAGCCAGCCATCTATCGGTTTAGTTCCGGAAGGGCCTTCACCTGGCGTATTACCACTGCCATCTGAATCGCCGTTACCACTGCCATTATCTGACAACTTACACGCCACCCCAGTGGTTTCTACTGGCCCCTTGGTGTTATTCAAAGGCAACTCGACACAAACACCCTTGCAATTAACCTGACAACCCCCGAGATCCGAACCTTCAAATTTAAGACAGACAGGTAAGGGCGTTGCCATCGTCACACTACCCAATTGCACACCGACAGGACAACCCGCAATAGCAAATGCCAGCGATGGAAATAACAATAAAAGCCAACCTATGCGCACACAGCCCCCAATATAAAAAAAGGCGACCGAAGCCGCCTTAGATTGAAAAGGATGTTCGCCATCCCTCGACAAAGAACAAAAACCAGAGCGTCCCGATAAGCAGGGACATGGTTTAAGCCTTGCGAATAAGGCTGACCAGGATCCCGACACCAACCACCGCAGCAACGACCAGCATCACCTTGGGAGAGGTGGCGTTAACGTCTGACAGCGCGGTATCGAGCGCAGCACCCGCAGCGGCAGCAGTACCACCTTCACCAGCAGCATGGGCAACACCCATCGCAGAGAGAGAGGCCACAGCAGCGATACAACCGTTACGGAACAAGCCTGATACGTTTTTCATTTTTATTTATCCTCTTTTTGCACCAACAATAACACGGGCAACAGCGCCCAATTTTAAACCGACAACCCAGATGGCTAATCCAAAACCAAAGGCTACGGTTACGGTGGATTTATCGAACTCAAACCAGCTCGATATATCCGTTAACTTGTTATGCTCCTGAACAGTCAGGAGCACATATTCGCAGGAATCCCCCTCGGATAATCGAGCATATCCTTCGGAGGTAATATCTAGACAAAGCATTATCGCGCCCTCGTCGTCGCTCGCTGCGCGCTCTCGCTCCTCCTCCTCGGTGCGCGGCGGTTATACCGGCTTTTTGTTAGGCTGGAAGCCAACAACCACATTTCGGGTCGGATTCTGGGGATCGGCTTCCAGGACAAGATCAATAGCGACCAGCTTGGGACAGTCGGCCATTTCTTTAATAGTCGCAGCGTCATTACGAAGGGCCAATTGGCGAACCTCATAACCCCAGGAGTGGATATTGCACTCAGGCTTGTTGACGTTGTTTGCCGGAGCCAGGTATTCCACCTGGGCAAAATCATAAGGCACAGGAGCGCCGGATTTACGGGACACACCATAACCATGAGTAACACGAGTTACCAGAACACCAGTGAGCAGGGACATAATATTAACCTCGTTGAAGAACCTATTTTTTAGGTCGAAACTAAACAATGCTCACCCGATATAAACTCGGGTGGTAGCGGCATTCTTAACCGCGCCGGAATATCATCTTCTTTAAGATGCGCTGTTAATTGGTGAACAATCGTTTCAGGGGCGAGCCCCTCAACACTTGCTAACCAATTAACAAGGCGGCCCGCCATCCGAGACATATGGAAAACCGCATTGTCCCGACTGGTCTTGAACTTGTTTTTAAAGGTGGTCACCCGTACCGGAACAGATTCCGACTGCTTAATAGCATCAAGCCATTTAGCAAATTGCGGATACATCCCCGCGAAATAGGGATCTGGGTTTACCAGGACATCCAGCGGAATAACACGATCCTTATTGTGTAACTCGCCTTCGGCGCGTACCCAATTTGGGTTCTCTGCCGATTGCATCTGTTTACCCTTTTCGTATACCCGAGCACATTTACCGTTGATCCGGCTGCCCACATAAAAAGAACAGCCCTTGGTCGGTGCCATGCCAAACCGCTTTACGATGCCCTTGGCAATCTCGGATATGACGAACTCACCGGATTCGATTTTCATCCACGCCGGAGCACGGCCCCGCTCTGGGTGAAACTCACCAGCCTGGGCACCATCAATCGCGCCCTGATAACTGATCACCTCACCGCTGTAGTCATCCAGGGCAAGATCCACCCGCGTGATGCGAACAGATGGGATGTGAGAGATAACAGAGTGCAAAGCCTGCATATCGAGGGCGGCACAACCCACGCCGGAGAAACTGACCATGCAACCGTGGTTGGCAGCACCCCAACCAATCAGGCCACAGGGGAGGCCATCACACAGCAGGTCGGCCGAGTTGGCGTAACCATGCAGACCGGAGCGGCGAGGGCGCATAGTGAAACGAGGCTCAGGGATAGGCACCCCGATCTTGGTGTTCAGTTCTTCCAGCCACAGCTCGATCTCGGAACAGCACAGGGCATCCAGGAACTGCACCCCGTAGCAGTCGATCAAATCGTTGTAGGCTTCCCAATACTTGGCACCCTCGACAACTTCGAACTGGGAGAACTTGAGCAGGGATGCGCAGACAGCCTTTAGCTCTTTGCGCATATCGGCCCGAGATCGGTAGTTAGAGTGCAAAGCCCGCTCCATCATTTCGGTCATGGAAGGGGTAAAGACGGGGGCAGGGGACTTGGCTACACCCTTAAGGCTCAACCGCTCGGTGGCCTTGTCGTAGACACGCGCCACAGTAGGGGCAGGGGTTGCGCCCAGACGTTCGGCTTTGTTGCACAGCCGTTCTGACACCTTGTCGAAGTGGGTGAGGGGAGCGAAGCCGACCGGACGCTTCCACAGGTAACGCAGACCCTCGACAGGAGGCTCAGAGAAAGCGGCTTGCAGGGCCTTTACCTGGGTGTCAAAGCGCGGAATAGCCTTCAAGAGCGCACCTTGTTTGGCAAGCTCGGTCATCTGGCGCAGTTCGGTCGGCGCCCAGGTAAAGGACAGATAGTCGATCAGGGTTTTGGTGCCGATAACGCTATTTATCGGCATCACGGAGTTATGACCAGTCATCGAAAAAGACTCCCTGGTCGTAGAACCCTTGCCAGGTGTCCTCGGTCACTTCGACCAGCTCGAACACGGTATCGGGGTACGTCATAGACAGATAGACCCGCAGCTCATGCAGATCCCGAAACATCTCAACCTGACCCGCGATGCAGGCGGAGAGATCGCCAGTCGGTTCAGCCTGCCAATAAACCTTTCGCTCAATGAGAGCAGGCAGATCAAGGTTTTGTGGGCTAAAGTGGGTCATGGTTCATGCATTCAAATGATTTGTTGAATTGATTCAATCATACGAATTGTTGAATGGGAACAAGCCGTTTTTTGCCAAAATCGGTATGATGGGCCGATTGTCTAACCACTCAGGAGACAAAAAGATGGACTCGAATACGCTGATTCAAGCCTACATGAGGGCCAAAAAGTACAGCCAGTTGCAGGAAGTCGCCGCAGACTTGGGATTTACCACTTCCTATATCTCTGCGGTGAACAAAGGAAAGTCGCAACTCACTGATGCGACTGCAAAAAAGATTGCCGAAGAGATCGGCCTGGACGTGCAAGAAGTACTGCTAAATCTGGCCGCAGTCAGGGAAACCAATCCCGAGCTAAAACGCGCTTGGTATGACATTTTAGCGAAGTACACAAAAGGTACAGGCACGGCTGTAGCCCTTGCGGTAGCTATGTTCCTGACCCCCAGCCACGGGCCAGACAACACTGCGCATAATGTATATTATGTTAAATCAAGTATCTTGTTTCCTGTCACCACTTATTGAACTGTGTATAATGGCAACAATTGATCCTATCTTCGACCGGATGTCTTAAGTGGCTGAATTAACATCAGAACAATTAAAACCCGCTTTTGCGATTGAACAGTTCCCCAAGCTTAGCGAGCTTGAACCTATCCCCTTTGCTGCGCTGCAACCCAGAGCCATTTCCGGCATCAAACGTCTTGCCAGTTTTGATGGTGACTGTCCGGTCATGCTGCTCAACGGGTTCCCCGGCGCAGATTACGAAGGCGTTTGCCAGACGCTGATTGCCGACTCCAATGGCAAGGACGGTGACCTGTTTGATCTCTGCTACACCGAGAATCTGAACAACCCCTACAAACCTATCTGGCTGCGCCTGCAACCGGGCACCGGCGTCGAGTTTTGCGAAATGGTTGGCGAGCTGCTCAAGCTGTTGAGCCACCATCTCGATGCCGAACGCATCGTGACCCGCATCATGCGCAAGCAGAACAATGATCCGAAAATCGATGATTTCCTCTCCGATCTGGCGGCTCACGTGGCATTGGGTCTGGAGTTCCAGCACCCCATTCTGATCAATCTGCTGATCCACCACGAAGCGCAGGAAGCGCCGGTGATTTATGGCCGTGATCTCAACTGGGATACCCTATTTGGCTCCATCAATTACCAGACCGAGCAAGGCTCTGTCTATGCCAACCAGCACCTTTTGGAGCCCGGCTTGCTGCGCGAAGCCAACGGCGGTTACCTCATTTTGCAACTGGATGAGCTGCTGGATCAGCCACACCTCTGGTTCAAGCTGAAAAATGCCATGCAAAAAGGCGAGCTGGACTGGAACGCCTATCAGGAAGGGAAAACCCTGACCCCCTTCTTCGCGCCTGAAGCGACCCCCATCAAGCTCAAGCTGATCCTGGTCGGTGACCGACTGGACGTGGCCGAGTTCCAGATGCTGGATCGGGATATGTCCGAGCGCATCTTCCTGCGCGCGGATCTGGTGTCAGAGGTGAATATTGAAGAGGGTCTGCAGGAATTTCTGCAGTACCTGGCTTGGCTGCGCCAGCGCTGGAGCCTGCTGGACTTCACGCCAGCCGCCCTCGCCGCCCTTTGTCGCCATGCCAGCCGCCTCTGTGACCATCAGGAGTGGTTGTCGCTCTCCGAAGTGCAACTCTCCGCCATCATGCGGATGGCTGACAGTCTGGCCCGGGAGCTGGGAGCCGAGGTGGTCACCGACGAGCATATCCGTGGCGCACTGGAGGAGCAGGATTACCGCCTCAACTATCTGGTTGAGCAGTCCGATCAAGGGGTTATCGACGGCCAGATCCTGCTGCAAACCGATGGCGAAGAGATTGGGCAGATCAACGGCCTATCGGTCATTCAGGTCTCCGGTCACCCTTATGATTTCGGTGAGCCGGTGCGCCTCACCGCGACCGTACACCTTGGTGATGGCGATGTGGCGGATATCGAGCGCAAAGCGGAGCTGGCCGGTCATATCCACGCCAAGGCGATGATGATTATCCACGGCTATCTCTCCAACAAATTTGGCGCAGAGAACCCCTCCCCCCTGTCGGCCAATCTGGTGTTTGAGCAGTCTTACCACGAAATTGATGGCGACAGTGCATCCCTGACCGGCTTGTGTGCCCTGCTCTCTGCCCTCGCCCGCCAGCCTATCTATCAGCACTTCGCCGTGACCGGTGCGGTCGATCAGTTTGGCAATGTGCAGGCCGTTGGTGGCGTCAACGAGAAGATTGAAGGCTTCTTCCGGGTGTGCAAAATCCACGGCATCACCGGCAAGCAAGGGATCATTTTGCCGGGCACCAACATCCAGCAGCTGAACCTCTCTGACGAGGTGATTGCAGCGGTTGAAGCAGGCCAGTTCCACATCCACCCGGTGGATCATGTGGAAGAGGCCATCGAGTTGCTCACTGGCTGTGTCGCCGGTGAGCCTGATATGCCCGATACCCTGTTTGGCCGTATTCAGGAGCGGTTGGACGAGTTGAACGGCTCCACTGCCAAAGTCGGACTGCTGCGATCCCTGCTGGGGCGCCTGTTTGGCCGCTGATGAAGTGATCGGAGTTGTTTAGCGAACAACTGTAAGCTAAATTGGCCCGGCTTTGACCCATTTGAAGGAAATACCGCGTGACCGTAGACAATACCACCATGGAAGCCCGCCTTTCCCTGTGCGAACAGGGCAAGAACTCTTTTACCCGTGAAGAGCTGCTGGCTTGCAGCCGTGGCGAACTGTTTGGTGAGGGTAACAGTCAGCTGCCTGCCCCCAACATGTTGATGATGGACCGCATCGTCAAGATCAATGACAACGGCGGCGAACACGGCAAGGGCGAGATCCTGGCTGAGCTCGACATTACTCCGGATCTCTGGTTCTTCGATTGCCACTTCCCGGGTGATCCTGTGATGCCTGGCTGTCTCGGTCTGGACGCCATGTGGCAGCTGGTTGGCTTCTTCCTTGGCTGGAAAGGTGGCCCCGGCAAGGGTCGTGCTCTGGGCGTGGGCGAAGTGAAATTCACCGGCCAGATCCTGCCGACTGCCAAGAAAGTAACCTACAAGATCACCTTCAAGCGCGTCATCAACCGCAAGCTGGTGATGGGGATTGCTGATGGTGTGGTCGAAGTCGACGGCCGTCCGATCTACAGCGCCACCGACCTGAAAGTGGGCCTGTTCAAAGATACCACCGCATTCTGATCTCTCTGATTGGTGGTGAAACAGCATTAACGCAAAGGGGCCACAACGGCCCCTTTCCTTTTGTAATGAGTGATGAAGTAGCTGCTACTTCATGAAGAGGCCTGAGCCCCGCCCTTCCATGGCGTCACGCCAACCACCAAGCCAATGCCCTCGGGCATCCAGGCATTGATACGGACACGCTTCTTTCTGTTTGCCGACCACGCCAGCCTGATAACCACGAGCACGAGCTCTTTCCAGACGGTCCCGCTTCTGTCTCTTCATCATCTACGACCCTCTTCGTGGAACAAAAAAAGCGACCAATTCTGCATCGGTCGCTTTCATCTTTACTCCTGCGAGCGCACTGGGTCAAACAAAAACTTCCACCCTAACTGGGCTATGTGACACAAGGCACTGAACTGGATTAAGTTTTAATTACAGGGAACTTACTCCTGATTTTTGAGTCCTTCCAGCTCTTCCCAGCGAGCAAATGCCTGCTCCAGCGCGGCTTCAGCGGCATTGAGCGCATCCAGTTTCGGCTGGGTTTTATCTGCCGGCAGCGAGAAGAACCCGGGCTGGTTGATCTCGCTTTGCAGCGCATCCAGCTCGGCTTCCAGCTGCTCAAGACGAGCAGGCAACCCTTCCAGTTCAAGCTGCAGCTTGTAGGAGAGCTTCTTGCTTTTCTTCGGCGCTTCTGGCGCGGCGGCAACGACCGGCTCGGGCGCCTTGACCGTTGCACTCTTGGCCTGTTGTTGAGCGTTCTGCTGTTCGCGGGTCGCCATCATGTCGGCGTAACCACCCACGTAATCGCTGATGCGGCCATCCCCTTCAAACAGCCAGCAGCCGGTCACTGTGTTGTCGATGAAGCGACGATCGTGACTGACCAGCAGCAGGGTGCCGGGGTAGTCGGAAAGCAGCTCTTCCAGCAGCTCCAGGGTTTCCACATCCAGATCGTTGGTCGGTTCGTCGAGGATCAGCAGGTTGCTGGGTTTAAGGAACAGCTTGGCCAGCAGCAGCCGGTTCTTCTCGCCACCGGAGAGCGCCTTGACCGGCGTACGGGCCCGCTTGGGCTCGAACAGGAAGTCCTGCAGGTAACCGAGGATATGACGGGAGCGGCCACGCACCATCACCTCCTGCTTGCCTTCCCCGACGTTGTCCACCACCGTCTGCTCGGGATCAAGCTGCTCGCGGTACTGATCGAAGTAGGCCACCTCCAGATTGGTGCCCCCCTTGACGGTGCCACGGGTTGGCTCAAGCTGACCCAGCAACAGCTTGATCAGGGTCGATTTACCGCAGCCATTGGGGCCGACCAGCGCAATCTTGTCGCCGCGCAGCACTTGCAGATCGAGCCCCTTGAACAGGGTGCGATCGCCAAAGTCCAGCCCCAGCCCCTCAGTCTCGAACACCAGTTTGCCGGAGCGATTGACTTCATCCAGTTGCAACTTGGCCTTGCCCTGCAGCTCGCGGCGCTGGCTGCGCTCCATGCGCATTGCCTCAAGGGCGCGCACCCGGCCTTCGTTACGGGTACGGCGAGCCTTGATACCCTGACGCACCCACACCTCTTCCTGCGCCAACTTGCGGTCGAACTCGGCATTTTTCAGCTCTTCGACCCGCAGCCACTCCTCTTTCCCCTGCAGGTACTCGTCGTAGTTACCCGGCCAAGAGGTGATGGCGCCGCGATCGAGATCGATGATCCGGGTTGCCAGCTTGTGGATAAACTCCCGATCGTGAGAGATAAAGACGATGGCGCCGCGAAAATCCTTGAGGAAATCTTCCAGCCAGTTGATGGCCTCGATATCCAGGTGGTTGGTCGGCTCATCGAGCAGCAACAAGTCGGGATCGCAAGCCAGCGCACGGGCCAGCGCCACTTTGCGCAGCCAGCCACCGGAGAGGCTATCGAGGGTCACGTCAGGATCCAGCCCCAGCAGGGTCAACACCTGGCTGATACGGGTCTCGAACTGCCAGCCGTTCTGATAGTCGAGCTGCTCTTGCAACTCGCTCATCTTGCGAATATTGGCATCTGACGGATCGCTCGCCAGCTCCATGGAGATGTGATGGTACTGCTTGAGCAGCTCCCCTACCCCCGCCAGCCCTTCGGCGGCATAGTCAAACACCGTCAGCTCGCTGGAAGCAGGCGGATCCTGCTCAAGGCGGGTCACTTTCAAATCTTGTTGCAGCACCAGACGCCCGTCGTCCAGCGGCAATTCGCTGGCAATGACCTTCATCAGGGTGGACTTGCCCGCCCCGTTGCGGCCAACCAGACAGAGGCGCTCGCCCCGCTCGATGGTCAATTCGGCATTGTCGAGCAGCGGGAAATCACTGAACGACAGACATGCGCCGTGCAATGTTAAAAGAGCCATGTGTGTTCCTTATTTCATATGAAAAAAACGGGCAGCAGACTGGGTCTGCCCCCGTTTTATCGTCAAATCACTCTCACCCCTGACGGGCGGCCCAGCTTTTTAGCTCGGCCAGTGTGAAGGGCCAACCGAGCTCGCGGCCTGCTTCGTCACGCAGCACCGGAATGCGCACCCGATAGGCGGCAAGCCACAGCTCATCATCCATGATGTCGCACTGACGGGTGGTAGCGGCAAGGCCTGCCTCCTCCACCAGCGCCCAAGCCTGCTCGCACAGGTGGCAACCGTCGGTATGAAACAGGGTCAGCATCACGCCTCGCCTTGCTCCGGCGCATGGGTGATGATCCAGCAGTTGTGGATGTGCTGGTTGCGCTCGAAATCCTTCGGCCGCGTCTTCTGGGTGATATTCTGGGCCTTGAGACCAGTGGCCTCGAGACCGGCCAGATCCATCTTGAAGTGACGCTTGTTGTTGGAGAAGACCAGAGTGCCGTCCGCCGCCAGCAGGCGCTTCAGGTGCTGCATCAGCAGCAGGTGATCGCGCTGTACGTCGAAGCTCTCGTCCATCCGCTTGGAGTTGGAGAAGGTGGGCGGATCGATGAAGATAAGGTCGTACTTATCATCGGCTTCAGACAACCACTTCAGGCAATCGGCCTGGACAAACTTGTGCTGACGGCCCACCAGCGAGTTGAGACGCATGTTGTCCTGCGCCCAGTTCAGGTAGGTGTGGGACATGTCCACCGTGGTGGTCTCGCTGGCACCGCCAAGACCTGCGTGCACGGTGGCACTGCCGGTGTAGGCAAACAGGTTCAGGAACCGCTTGCCCTTGGCCATCTGACCCAGCATGCGGCGAGTCTGACGATGGTCGAGGAACAGGCCGGTATCCAGATAGTCGTAGAGGTTGACCCACAGACGGGCACCGTACTCCTGCACTTCCATCCGGTGCTGCTCTTCGGAGAGCTTCTGATATTGCTGTTTACCTTCCTGACGCTCGCGCACCTTCAGGATCACCTTCTCGCCGTCCATCCCGGTCACCTTGATGGCGGCCTGAACCATGTCGAGCAGACGCTGACGGGTCTTCTGGGCGGGAATGTCCTTGGGCGCGGCATACTCTTGCACCACCAGATAGTCCTGATAGCGGTCGATGGCGGCGTTGTATTCCGGCAAGTCGGCATCATAGATGCGATAGCAATCGATGCCCTCTTTGTTGGCCCACTTCTCGAGGGTTTTCAGATTCTTGCGCAGACGGTTGGCAAAGTCCTGCGCCACCTCTTTCTGGGAAGCCACGGAGTCCAGTGCGATTTGATAATTGCGCAGCTGACACTCGAGGGCGCCGTTGAACAGGCGATATTGCTTGTCGGCGCGCAGGCGCAGACAGCTGAGCAGCTCGGGGATGCGGACAGAATGGAGACTTTCCAACCCTGGAAGCTGCGACGCAGGGCATCGCCGAGGGCCTGATGCACTTCCAGCAGCGCCGGGAATTCGCCAAGACGCTCGCCGTAAGGCGGGTTGGAAATGAGCATACCGACCTGGCGGGCCTCTCCTTGACCTGCTTCCCCTTCAACAGGGGCAGGCATCGGCAGCGGGTTTTCCAGCTTGGAGACATCGGCCTGCTTGAAGGTAATCAGGTGAGCCACACCGGCCGCTTTGGCGTTATCACGGGCTTTGAGCAGCACACGCTGGTCGGCATCACAACCAAACAGTTTTACTTCGCAACGCTGCATGCCGCGTTTGGCACGTACTTGCGCTTCCATCATCAGGCTTTGCCACAGCTCGCTATCGTGCTGCAGCCAGCGATCGAAACCGAAGCGCTCGCGGCGCAGCGCCGGTGCCATGTCGGCGGCAATAAAGGCCGCTTCAATCAGCAAGGTACCGGAACCGCACATCGGGTCCATCATGGGCTCACCGGCCCAGCCGCTACGGGCAATCATGGCGCAGGCCAGGTTCTCTTTGAGCGGTGCTTCACCTGTGCCTTGACGATAGAAACGCTGGTGCAGTGCCGGGCCTGACAAGTCCAGCGTGATATTGGCCTTGCCCTTGCCCAGGTGCGCCATGATGCGAATATCCGGCGACTTTTTGTCCACGTCCGGACGCACGTGACCGCGCTTGGTGAAGCGGTCGACGATGGCATCCTTGATTTTCAACGCGCCATATTGGGTATTGCGAATGGAGGCGTTGGTACCGGTAAAGTCCACCGCAATGGTGGCGGTGCCGGAGAAGTGCTCTTCCCAGGGGATGGTGTGGGCGCCCAGATAGAGATCCAGATCGTCGTTCATCTGGAATTCGGAGAGCACCAGTACGATGCGGGAAGCCAGACGGCTCCAGAGACAGGCCTTGTAGCCTACCGCCAGTTCGCCTTTGAAGTGGACGCCAGCCACGGTCTCACGGACCTGCTCTGCACCCAGATTGGTCAGCTCGTCGGCCAACAGGTTTTCCAGCCCCTTGGGGCAGGTTGCAAAAAATTCTTTCATCACGCTCACGGGGAACCCATAAAAATAGTGCCGCATTATACCTCATCAGGCGGGCTGGAGCATGCAAAAGTCGGCGCAAACAGCAGGATGGAAACAGATTGATAGATGGTGAAAAGGTAAAAGGCCCCATGACTACCCGATAGCGAGATCATGGGGCCAGACATCATTTAGCGGATCACTTCATGCGAGCCTTGAAACGGGGATTGCTTTTGCAAATCACGAACA
This sequence comes from Aeromonas sp. 6P, assembly GCF_051919525.1. Taxonomy (NCBI): domain Bacteria; kingdom Pseudomonadati; phylum Pseudomonadota; class Gammaproteobacteria; order Aeromonadales; family Aeromonadaceae; genus Aeromonas; species Aeromonas sp. 6P. The sequence goes on from NZ_JBQBEO010000002.1 coordinate 2,311,603, forward strand.
ATTTGCCCCGACGGCGCACCAACTGACAATCGGGATGACGCGCCCGTGCGGATTTGAGTGAACAGACGACCTGCATTCAGGACTCCTTCTTGCTTGAAAATGCGCCAAAGCGCTTGTTGAAACGGGCCACACTCCCCTCGCTCGATACCTGCTTCTGCTTGCCGGTATAGAACGAGTGCGACTGGCTGGAAACATCGAGCGATACGTAGGGATACTCCTTCCCATCTTGCCACGTATAGCGGCGATCGCTCTTGATGGTTGAACCTACCAGGAAAAAGGCATCTGCCGCCGTGTCATGGAACAGCACCAAACGATAATCAGGATGAATATGAGGCTTCATAGCAACTCCATTTTGTTATGTTATAACAAAAAGTAGGTGAGAATAGCTCTCGTTTCAAGCATAAAATGTCGTATGTAGAAAATCGCAGCAGTGAGTGATGTGTTGATAGCGAGGTGAAGGCACTACGCAAGCAGAACGAAACTAGAGGGAGGCACCATGCTTACAGCACGGAATACCAAGATACTGCGTGGTGCAAGTGGATGTAACAAGCCTCAAGAGAGGCTGGATCACAACTATGAAGATCAATCAGAATGGGCAAGATGTTCGCGGATCAATGAAGTATCAGAAACGAGGCACGATTGAGGTGACAACAGTAAAAACAGGCAGCGGTGTAATCACAGAGATAAAACGATTGATGAAAATATATCAACTAACCTGACGATATTGCTCGGTCACGGTAATACGCGGTTTCATCCGGTTATTCATCACCTTGATCACCCCGAAACGCGGCAAAGCTTTACTGGTGGTCAATACCAGATCGGCAGTGAGGTTCAAACAGACGCTGGCCTGCTCCCCTGCCTCAATGACCATAAATTCGCCGTTACCATGGGGTGTATTCATCAGGACCAGATCACCGTTTTGCGGGCTCACTTGCGGATGTTGTTCACTAAAAAACCAGCTTTGCGGCATCAGGGGTTTATAAAAACGACTGACCGCGATGGCATTAAGCACCAACTGAACCTGATGCGGAATACTCCACTCAAGTTCGGCTGCTTTATCCATCAACTGATAATAGAGGGCGGCATCATCGACACAAAAAGGCTGGGTCGCAAACGAGCTGGGCACCAATTGTCGCCCTTTATACTCGGTCGCAAATAACATGTTATCAGACAGGTCCAACATCAGACGGTCACTCTGGGCATCGTAGTGCCATTGCCAGCTATCGGTCGGTTGGATAAACATGTTGGAGCCCTTACTTGATAATTACCAGTTGACTTTATTCCATATGCAGGAAATCAGCAACGTCAAATAAAGGGCTCCGCCATCTATTTCTTAAATATTGGTCACAATCTCTTTGACCAGCCCCGGCCCTTTATAAATAAAGCCGCTATAAATTTGTACCAGACTGGCACCGGCGGCCAATTTTTCACGGGCGGCCATGGCACTATCAATACCACCCACCCCGATAATTGGCAGAGCACCATTGAGCGCCTTGGCCAGATGACGGATCACCTCGGTACTCTTGTGCTGCAGCGGACGACCACTCAGGCCACCCGCTTCACCGGCGTGGGGCATGTCATAAATCATCTCGCGCTCGAGAGTGGTATTGGTGGCGATAACCCCATCAATACCATTTCGTACCAGCGAAGCGGCCACCTGATCTATTTCTTCAAGGCTTAAATCCGGGGCAATTTTAACCGCCAGCGGCACATACTTTTTATATTGAGCGGCCAGCTCTTGCTGACGCACCTTGAGGGCGGCCAGCAATTCATCCAGCGCCTCGCCATATTGCAGTGAACGCAAACCCGGGGTGTTGGGGGAAGAGATATTGACGGCAATATAACCGGCATGATCATAAACCTTGTCCATGCAGATCAGGTAATCATCCTTGCCCTGTTCGATGGGAGTGTCTTTGTTTTTGCCGATATTAATGCCGATGACTCCCTGATATTTGGCCTCTTTTACCTTGGCCACCAGATGATCCACCCCCTTGTTGTTGAATCCCATCCGGTTGATGATCCCCTCTGCCGGAATAACCCGGAACAGGCGCGGCTTGTCATTACCGCTTTGGGGTCTGGGGGTGACGGTACCGACTTCGATAAAACCAAATCCCATGGCGCCCAGCGCGTCAATGCACTCACCATCTTTATCCAGACCGGCCGCCAATCCCACCGGATTGGCAAAAGAAAGCCCCATGACAGTGACGGGGCGTTTCGGCAAATTCTGGCGGAAGAAACAATCGAGTGGCGTACCGAGAAGGCGGGGCAAATATTTCATGGAGAGATCGTGAGCCTGTTCCGGATTGAGTTTGAACAGGAAATGCCTGGCGATGGGGTACAACATCTTTGCTCCTTAAAGAAAGCCCCGGCAACTGGCCGGGGCTTTGGGTGTAATGTCGGTCTCATGCCTTAATCTGGCAATTAAAGTGCCCGACAATTCAACTGGAGCAGGTTCAACTCTCGCAAGGCCACCGAGAACTTGGCGAACTCGTGAGTACTGGTGGTCTTGAAGTCGGCCAACATGTGGGTCCAACGGGACAAGAGTTGCTCATGCTCCGAAATCCAGTCGGCCAGTATGGTAGCGCATTCTCCCTGATCTTTGCACCCTTCCAGTACCACAGAAGTGAGACTGCGCTGCTGCCAGTCCAGATCTTCGCGGAAGGAGGCTCGCGCCATCGCCTGCCAGTGGTTGCCGACCGGCTGATGGTTGATCTGGTCGAGGAACCAGTGCAGATCCAGTTTGGCACCGAGGCGATAGTAAACATTGGCGGCACGCAGGATATCGGTCTTGTGCTCGGCGGCAATCTGCGCCAGATCCAGACTGGAGAAGAGGCTGCTCATATGGGCGACCTGACGGGCAATGGCTTCAGGCACCTGTTTCTCCATCCACTTGGCAACAGCCTGACGATGCTCGGCCACTTCGCTCTCATCCATCACCTCGTAAAGGTGCTTCCCTAAGGTCTCGAACGCCGGACGGAAGAAGGCGATGTTCTCGCTGATGCTCCAGCTGCGATTGCGGGCGCGCAGGAACCAGCGGGTGGCACGGCGCACGATGCGGCGGCTGTAGAACATCAGCTCGAGCTGAGTCTGGGCATCCACCAGGTTGTCGCACCCTTCGATATCGCGCCACAGCTGGTTCATGCCAAACACTTCGCGGGCCATGGCGAAGCAGCAGGCCACTTCGGCGACCGAGGCACCGGTCTCGTCCTTCATCCGGCTGGCGAAGTTGAGCCCCATGTCATTGACCAGCATGTTGGCCACCCGGGTAGCGATGATCTCGCTGCGTAGCGGGTGATCGGCCAGCTGGGTACCAAACTGCTGCTGCACCTTGGCCGGGAAGCTGGTGACCAGCATGTTGGCGAGGAAGGGCTCGTCGGTCACTTCCGGGCAGTTGAGCTGCTCTTTCAGCACCATCTTGCCGTAGGCCACCAGCACCGCCAGTTCGGGGCGGGTCAGCCCCTGCCCTGCCGCCATCCGTTCGGAGAGCTCCTCGTCAGAGGGGAGGAACTCGAGCGCACGATCGAGCTTGCCTTCCCGCTCCAGCCCCTGAATAAAGCGCTGTTGCTCTTTCAGTTGTTCAGAGCCGCGGAAGCTGGTGACCGAGATGGACTGGGACTGGCGATAGGCGTTGGTGATCACGATCTGCGCCACGTCGTCGGTCATCTCATACAGCATCTGGTTACGTTGCTTGAGGGTCAGATCCCCTGCGGCCACCAACTGGTTCAGCAGGATCTTGATGTTCACCTCGTTATCAGAGCAGTCCACCCCGCCGACGTTGTCGGTAAAATCGGTATTGATGCGACCGCCCTGACTGGCGTACTCCACCCGACCGAGCTGGGTAAAGCCCAGGTTACCCCCCTCGCCCACGATGCGGGCCCGCAAATCGCGGCCATTGACCCGCAGTGCGTCGTTGCTGCGATCGCCCACTTCCCCATCGCTCTCGCGAGCGCTCTTCACATAGGTGCCAATGCCGCCATTCCACAGCAGGTCGACATTGAGGCAAAGCAGCGCCTTGATAAGCTCGTTCGGGGCCATGCTGGCCTTGTCGGTGCCGAGCAGGATCTGGATCTCGGGGCTCAACTTGATGGACTTGGCCGAGCGCAGGAAGATGCCGCCCCCTTGTGATATCAGCTCGCGGTTGTAGTCATCCCAGCTGGAGCCCGGCAGATCGAACAGGCGCTGGCGCTCGACAAAACTCTTGGCCGCATCCGGGGTCGGGTCAACGAAGATGTGCATGTGGTTGAACGCGCCCACCAGCCGGGTGTGCTCGGAGAGCAGCATGCCGTTGCCGAACACGTCGCCGGCCATGTCCCCAATCCCCACGCAAGTGAAGTCGGTGGTCTGGCAGTTGACGCCAATCTCGCGAAAATGGCGCTTGACCGACTCCCAGGCGCCACGGGCGGTGATGCCCATCTTCTTGTGGTCGTAACCGACCGAGCCGCCGGAAGCGAATGCATCGCCGAGCCAGTGGCCGTATTCGAGGCTTATTTCGTTGGCAATATCCGAGAAAGTGGCGGTCCCCTTGTCGGCAGCGACCACCAGGTAGTAGTCATCCTCGTCGTGGCGTACCACGGATTTCGGCGGGATCACCTCGCCGCCGATGATGTTGTCAGTCACATCGAGCAGGCCGCGGATAAACAGGCGATAACAGGCCTTACCCTCCTCCTGAATGACGGCGCGGGGCGCCCCCACCGGCATCTGTTTGCAGTAGAAACCGCCCTTGGCCCCCACCGGCACGATGACGGTGTTCTTCACCTGCTGGGCTTTCACCAGACCCAGCACTTCGGTGCGGAAGTCCTCTTTGCGATCGGACCAGCGCAGACCGCCACGGGCGACCTTGCCCCAGCGCAGATGCACCCCTTCCACCCGCGGCGAGTAGACGAAGATCTCGAATTTCGGCAGCGGCAGCGGCATGTCGGTAATGCTGGAGGGAGCCAGTTTGAAGGAGATGTAGGGCTTGATGTTGCCCGCCTTGTCCAGCTGGTAGTAGTTGGTGCGCAGGGTAGCGTCGATCATCTCCACATAGCGGCGAATGATGCGATCGTCGTCCAGGTTGGCCACCTGATCCAGCTTGGCGGCAAGCTCCTCGTGCAACTTGGCCTGTACCTTGGCGTCCTGTTTACCGGCTGGATCGAGGCGCTGTTCGAACAGAGCAAATAACAACTGGGCGATGTCGGGGTAGCGGGTCAGAGTCTCTTCGATATAGGACTGGCTGAAGGAGACGCCGGTCTGGCGCATGTATTTGGCATAGGCGCGCAGCACCGACACCTGGCGGCCAGTGAGGCCCGCCCCCAATACCAGCCGGTTGAAGCCATCATCTTCCAGCTGCTTGCTCCAAATGGCGGCAAACGCCTGCTGGAAGCGCTGCTGACTCTGGGCCAGATCAAAGGGCTGCTCGCCGTGCAGCAACATGGAGAAGTCGAGGATCCAGAACAGATCCCCCCCCGGAGTGCGAACCTGATACGGGGTCTCGCCGATCACCCGCAGCCCCATGTTCTCCAGCATCGGCAGCACATCGGAGAGGTGAATGGGTTCGGTGCGGTGGAACAGCTTGAGCCGTACCCGACGGTCGTTCTCCTCCTCCTGCGCGCGGTAGAACAGCATGCCGAGTGGCTCGGCTTCGCTCAGGTTATCGAGCGCCATGATGTCGGCCACGGCCGAGCCAGGCAGCACATCTTCTTTGTAAGCGCGAGGGAAGGCGGTACTGAAACGGCGGCGCAGCTCGTTGCCACGAGCCTCGCCATAATGGGAAAGCAGCACGGAGTCGAGTCTGTCGTCCCAGCTGCGGGCCGCTTCAATCAGGTTGTTCTGTACTTCGTTCACATCCACATCCACGTTGTTGTTGTTGACCCGCACTATGTAGTGGGTCCGCGCCAGCACGCCTTCGGTGAAGTAGACGTTGAACTCCACCTCTTCGTTGCTGCCAAAATATTTCTGCAAAATTTGCTGGGTCTTGATCCGCAGCGCCGTGTTGTAGCGCTCCTTGGTGACATAGACCATGCAGGAGAAGAAACGGCCATAGACGTCGCGGCGCACAAACAGCCGCAACATGTCACGCTCCTGCATCTCCAGCACCCCAAGACCGGTGGCCAACAGCTCCTCTTCACGAGCCTGGATCAGCTCGTCACGGGGGTAGGTTTCCAATACGTTCAGCAGCGCCTTGTAGGCGTGGGAGCCCTTCTCGTGACCGGAGGCGGCCATAATGCGCTCGAGACGATGGCTGATGAGCGGGATCTGGGTCGCGCTGGTGTTGTAGATGGAAGAGGCGTAGAGGCCGATGAAGCGATCTTCCCCGATCACCTTGCCATGCTCGTCAAAGCGCTTGATGCCGATGTAATCCACATAAGCCGGACGGTGCACCCGGGACTTGCTGTTGGATTTGGTGAGGATCAGCAGGTCAGAGCTCAGAGCGGCGTGACGGGCGCTGGCTGGCATGTTGCCAAGGCGCTGACCTACCTCCTTGATGGAGTTTTTCATCAGCCCAAGGCTGGAGCTCGCCTGCGGCAGGATCTCGTGATCCCCCTCCACTGCCTTGACGTCGTAACGACGATAGCCCATCAGGGTAAAGTTGTGGGCAGCCACCCATTTAAGGAAAGCAACGCAGGAGGCCACCTCCTCCTTGCTAACCGGGTGCTTGCGCTTGGGCAGTTCGTCGATGATCTCATTGAGCTTGGCCAGCATGGGCTGCCAGTCGCCGACTGCCAGCGCCACTTCACCGGCCACGGAGTTGAGCTCGGTAGCCAGCGCGGCCATCTGCTCCTCGCTGGTGAGGTGATCGATCTCGATAAGGAATGCCGTTTCAACCGAGGTCTGCCCGTCGGTGTTGTCGAGTTCCAGAATGGCGTCAATCTTGCCATCCGCACCACGAATGAGGTGCAGCGGTTGGTGCAGCATCATGTGGGCGGTGATATTGAGCCGTTTGAGCGCCATCCGGATGGAGTCCACCAGGAAGGGCGAGTCCTGCAGGATCACCTCGACGATGGTATGGGGCGATTGCCAGCCGTGACGGGTCAGCTCGGGATTGTAGACCCGGATGTAGGGATCGGTACCGCTGCGCTGATTGAGGGCATTCCACAGGCTCAGGGCCGCTCCATAGAGATCGCTGTCATTGCGATCGTGCAGGTCGGAGCTCGCCATATTGCCGTAGAACTTGGCAACGAAGCGCTCGACCAAAGAGGCACTGTTTTTGGGCAACTTCTGATGGATCAGGCTGAGAACGTTTTCGAGCAGAACTGAGGTAGGGGCGTCTTTCAATGCCATTTTTATATTCCTTATCGGACGACATTAACCACCGACGCAGAGGCAACCACCCTGGTTACCCGCTGGTGCAGAGTTGTTGCGAAGTGTAATGGCTTGGATAAGGGAAGGCGAGGAAAGGTGCTAACGAGATGTTAAAAACAAGGTACAGATCACGGCTTAAACTGTGATAAATTTTGCAAATAACCAAAAATACAGAAATTCCCACTACCTTTGTGCCAGTTTACCGGATAGATAGTGACACAAAGCAGATAAACAGTCGGTAATCTGTTCGATTTTTGTTAATTTATGCGTTCGAGACTGATAAAGCGGTAATCGTCCTGGGTTTTCAGCCGAAAGTAGCCATGCACACCATTGATGGCGACAAAGGGGCGTATTTTTTCTATGCCAAGTTCCAGGGTCAATCCCTGTTCGCTGCGCACCACCAGCCGTCTGGCATGGCCCTGATACATCAGCATCACCTCATCGCTATTCAATGAGAGCCGAAAAGTAAACTGCTTCACGCTTGCTCCTGACACACGACAAATCACACAATAGGGGCAGGCGCATTCACGCCCCTGCCCCGTCGATACTTACTGCTGCAGCGCCTTGCTGACCTTCTCGAACAGATCCCGTGCCAGCCCCTCAAGGTTGGCAAGACGGGTCAGCTCGGCGCGGATCAGGGCCTTGCGCGCCTCATCCAATCGCTTGAACTGGATAAGCGGCGTGATGAGGCGGGAGGCCACCTGCGGATTGACCTCGTTGAGCTCGATCAGCAGATCGGTCAGGAAGCGGTAACCGCTGCCATCCACCGCATGGAACTGCACCTGATTGCTCATGGCGAAACTGCCGATCAGCGCCCGCAGCCGGTTCGGGTTGCGAATACTGAAAGTGGGGTGATTCATCGCCTGTTTCACTTCGCTCAGTACATCGGCAGCCGGTTTGTTGCCAATCAGCCGCAGCCAGTTGTCCAGCACCAGTCCATCCTTGGCCCACTTGCCTTCAAAGTCGGCCAGCAGCGCGGCACGGCATGGCAACAGATAACCGTTGGCCACCTGCAGCGCCGCCAGAGTGTCGGTCATGTTGTCGGCAGTTGCGTACTGCTCGCGCGCCAGCGCATCGGCATGCTCCGCATCCAGCGCCGCCAAATAGCCGAGCACCACCCCTTTGAGGGCCCGTTTGGCCATGTCGGCGTGCACCACATGATAACCGTTCAGACGCAGGCTCTGATAGGAAGTCGCCAGGCGCGCGCCAAAGGCCTCGGCAAGACGGGTGTGGATCGCGTCGCGCACCTGATGGATGGCATCGATATCGGCCACCTCGAACAACTCGGCCAGGGTCGCTTCACCCGGCAGCGCCAGGATCTCCGCCTTGAGGGCCAAATCGAGATCGCTGTCGTCCAGAATGGCGACGAAGGCAGCAAGCAGGGTTTGGGATAGCTCAACCCCCTGCCCGTGCTGGACCCGTGCCACCCCGTCGATGACCGCCTTGTTGATCAGCATCTGGGCCGCATCCCAGCGGGCAAACTCGTTGCGAGCAAAGCGCATCAGGAAGGCGAGCGCTTCATCGCTGTAGTCATAGTGCAGTTTGACAGGTGCGGAGAAGTCCCGCAGCAGGGAGGGCACCGGCTTGACCGGCACCTGATCGAATTCGAAGGTCTGCTTCGCTTCCAGCACATCGAGCACGTTGCCGATGGCCTTGCCCTGATATTGCAGTGCAATGACGGCACCTTGCTCGTCATAGAGCTCGATGTCGAGGGGGATATGCAGCGGCAGCTTCTGCGGCTGATCCTGAGTCGGCGGGGTGTGCTGGCTCACATGGAGGCGATAGATACCACTGGCGGCATCGTACTCGTCGGTCACAGTCAGCTCGGGCGTGCCGGACTGGCTGTACCAGCGGCGGAAACGACCGAGATCCACACCGGACGCATCCTCCATCGCTTGCACGAAATCATCGCAGGTGGCGGCCGAGCCGTCGTGACGCTCGAAGTAGAGGCGCATACCGGCCTGGAAGGCCTCTTCACCTAGCAGGGTGTGCATCATGCGGATCACTTCCGACCCCTTCTCATAGACGGTCAGGGTGTAGAAGTTGTTCATCTCGATCACCACATCCGGGCGGATCGGATGCGCCATGGGGCCGGCATCTTCGGCAAACTGCGGGCCGCGCACGGTACGCACGTTGTTAATGCGGTTGACGCCGCGGGAGCCCAGATCGGAGGAGAACTCCTGATCCCGGAATACCGTCAGCCCCTCTTTCAGGCTGAGCTGGAACCAGTCGCGGCAGGTGACGCGGTTGCCGGTCCAGTTGTGGAAATATTCGTGACCGATCACCCGTTCGATACCGTGGTAGTCGCTGTCGGTAGCGGTGGCAGGATTGGCCAGCACGAATTTGGAGTTGAAGATGTTTAGCCCCTTGTTCTCCATGGCGCCCATGTTGAAGAAGTCCACCGCGACGATCATGTAGATGTCGAGATCGTACTCGAGGCCGAAACGCTGCTCGTCCCAGCGCATGGAGTTGATGAGGCTCTCCATGGCAAAACCGGCGCGATCGAGGTTGCCCTTGTCGACGAAGATCTCGAGGGCCACTTTGCGGCCGCTCTTGGTGGTGTAGTGGCTGCGCTCCACATCGAAATCACCGGCCACCAGCGCAAACAGGTAGCTCGGTTTGGGGAAAGGATCCTGCCACTGCACGAAGTGACGGCTGCCATCCAGATCACCGCTGTCGACCTTGTTGCCATTGGATAGCAGGAAGGGATATTTGGCTTTGTCGGCGGTAATGCGGGTGCTGTAGCGCGCCAGAATGTCGGGGCGATCCAGATAATAGGTAATGCGACGAAAGCCCTCAGCTTCACACTGGGTGCAGTAGGCATCGCCAGACTTGTAAAGCCCTTCGAGTGCGGTGTTGGCGGCCGGATCCAGCAGGGTGACAATGGTCAGCACACATTCGGCCGGCAGGTTGAACAGGGTCAGACTGCTCTCGCCTTGCTCGTAGTGGTCACAGGGAATGCCATCGATGGCAATGCTCTTGAGGGTCAGCTGCTCGCCATCGAGGACCAGCGGCGCATTGTGCTCGCCGTTGCGGCGAATGCGGGTGATGGCAGTGACCTGGGTCAGCGGCTCCTGCAGTTGGAAATCGAGGTCGATAGTGTCGATCCAGTAGAGCGGCGCCTGATAATCCTGGCGATATTTGGCCGTCATGGCCTGGGAGTGATCGGTCATTATTGTCTGCTTCCACGCTTGTTAAAGGCGAGAAAGAGGCTGTCACAACCAACTGGCGGGGTCAAACAATTTGCATGACGTCAGATGTGCCAGACAAAAAGAAAGGGCGACCGCAGTCGCCCTTGTGTATTAGAGTCGCCTTGTCAGCTGGGTTTGCTGATCTTGGCCAGATCCGCCGTGATATTAGCTGCTTCGATAAGATACTCATCGGGCGCCTCAAAATCCGCAGGCAGTTCGTCCAGACTCTTCACCGCCGGTTTGCCAAGGCGAGCCAGCCGCTCGTTGGTGCGTTTGAGCGCTTGCTCATCCTGTTTCGCCTGCTCGGCAACACGCTCCGCCTCGTTGAGGGAGACCGACTTCTTCTCCTTCTCCACCTTGTAGTCGGCAATATCTTGCATCACGTAGGCGAACTCGGGATCCTTGGCGATGCGGGCATCATGAGCCGCCTGCAGCTTGGGCAGCAGAGTAGTGAAATTGCCCAGAGTCTGATAGTTGGCAGAGGCTATCTTGTCCCACGGCAGCGCATTGAACTCACGGCTTTCACCCGTCTCTTCCGGCGCAACCGGTGTCGGGAAGCTGATATCCGGCGCAACGCCCTTGTTCTGGGTACTGCCACCGTTGATCCGGTAGAACTTGGCGATGGTGTACTGCACGTGACCCAGCGGCTGCTCGTAGAAGTCATAGACCTTGGCGAGGCTGCGATGCTGCTGCACTGTCCCCTTGCCGAAGGAGTTTTCCCCAAGGATCAGGGCTCGCCCATAATCCTGCATGGCGGCAGCAAAGATCTCGGAGGCCGAGGCACTGTATCTGTCGATCAGCACCGACATGGGACCGCCGTAATAGACGTTGCCATCGTCGTCACCGTTGACCGTGATACGGCCCATATGATCACGGATCTGAACCACAGGACCGCTGCCAAAGAAGAGACCACTCAGGGCAGAGGCTTCAGTCAGGGCGCCACCGCCGTTACCGCGCAAATCGATGATAAGACCATCGATCTTCTGCTTGTTGAGGCTGGAGAGCTCCTTGATCACGTCGTCATGCAGATTGACGTAGAAACTCGGGATCTCGATGACACCAATCTTCTTGCCTTCGGCGTTAATCACCTTGGACTTGGCGGCTCTGTCTTCAAGGCGCACCTTGTCGCGGGTCAGCTCGATCTGCTCGGTCTTGGCGGTTGCGCCCTTGCCGCGCTGAATTTCAAGCTTGACCTTGCTCCCCTTGGGCCCCTTGATCAGCTCGACCACGTCATCGAGACGCCAGCCGATCACATCGACAATCTTGCCATCTTCCTGCCCTACCCCGGTGATCTTGTCATCGGGTTTGAGGTGGTTGGATTTGGCAGCCGGGCCACCGGGCACCAAAGAACGGATGACGGTAAAGTCATCTTCCGCCTGCAACACGGCACCGATCCCCTCCAGCGAAAGGTTCATCTCGGTGTTGAAACGATCGGCACTGCGCGGTGAGAGGTAACTGGTGTGCGGTTCGATGGCGCGAGCGAAGGAGTTCATGAAGAGCTGGAAGACATCCTCACTCTCGGTCTGGGACATCCGCTTGATGGCATTGTTGTAACGCTTGCCAAGCAGCTCCTTGATCTCGGGCCACTCCTTGCCACTGAGCTTGAGGCTCAGGGCATCGAACTTGACCCGCTGACGCCACAGCTCGTTGAGCTCTGCTTCATCTTTGGGCCAAGCCGCCCCTTCCCGATCAAACACATAGTTGTCGGTCTGGGTAAAATCGAAAGGAGTATCAAGCAGTTTGAGGGCGTATTCGAACCGCTCATAACGCCGCTGCTGACTCAGGTTGAACATCTCGTAGGCGGGAGCCAGACGGCCTCTTTCGAGGTCGGTGTCAAAACCGTTACGGTACTTTTCAAAACGGCTGATATCAGAGGCCAAAAACAGGTTGCGGCTGTAGTCCAGATTCTCCAGATATTTATCAAAAATCACGGAGGAAAAGGCATCGTCCAGCTTGAACTGTTTGTAGTGCGAGCGGGTAAACAGATTGGTAATTCGCTTGCTGGCCGTAGCATGTTGGCTCTCTTGAGCCAACACAGGCAAATCACTCTCCTTGAGCACCGGCTCGATGGCCTGTGCAAGCCCGGCAAGCGCCAGGCTACAGGCAACGAGGGAAAAACGAATTACGCCATGCTTCAACATTTGTCTCCTTAGAGAACCAAGTGCTCTGATTTGACCCGCACCATCATGCCGGTCTGCAGTTGGACCTGTACATCGTCCTTGGTTACTTCCTTGATGGTTGCCGGAACCGGGAATTTACCCATAACGACGCGCACATCCTGGCCCACTTTCAGCGTAGCGGCATCCACTTTAACCAGCGGAGCGTCAGCGACCGGTGCCTTGGCGGCAGCTTTCGGCTTGGCAGCTACATCAGCTTTCTCGGTTTTGCGCACAGCAGGACGACGGGGCTTCTTGGCCTTCTCATCCTTCTCTTTGGTATTGGTACGACGGCTGGCGAATACGCGCTCTTTGCTCTCTTTAAGAGCTTGCTTGGCGTGCTCGATGTGCTCTTCGGTCAGCAGCTCGCCCGGGTTGCCATCCAGATCAACGCGAGCCTGGCCAGCTTTGAGACCGTGCAGGTAGCGCCAGCTGGAGGTGTATTGACGCAGTGCGGAACGCAGCATGGTCTTGGAGACTCTGGCATCGTCAGCAAGACGCTCGGCCAAATCCTGGAAGATGCCAATCTTGAGCGGCTTGGCCTCTCCTTCAGCAACGAAGCAGGCCGGGAATTTCTCGACCAGGTAGGCAACGATCTCTTTACTGTTCTTCAGCTTCTCAGTGTTTTCCATGTATAACCTTGGCTTTCATATAAACGCACGGGCACGTCCCGAGCACAACAAAGGCCCCATTATAGAGAGCTTGGGGCCTTTTGCGAACCATCTAGCAATGACTTAGAGCATGCTTTCCAAAATTTGCACCGTTTCTTCGAGGCCAATCCGGTCTTCCTGGTCGAAACGGTTAAAAATCGGACTGTCGATATCGAGTACCCCGATGATCTCGCCACCACGGCGCACCGGGATCACGATTTCCGAGTTGCTCGCGCCATCACAAGCGATGTGACCATCGAACTGGTGGACATCGTCAATGAGCTGGGTTTTCCCCTCTGCCACTGCCGTACCACACACCCCACGGCCGACCGGGATCCGCACGCAGGCTGGTTTGCCCTGAAATGGCCCCAATACCAGGGTCTCGCCCTGCAACAGATAAAAACCGACCCAGTTGATCTGCTCCAGCTCCTGATTCAGCAGCGCGGAGAGGTTGGCCAGATTGGCAATAAGATCGGTTTCCCCCTCCAGCAGCGCCTTGGCCTGCTGGTTGAGGGTGCGATAAAACGGTTGTTTTTCAATCATGATTAAATGAACTTCACTCCCTGATGGTTTGGGGAAGGTAACGCCTGGCCGGGAAATTTCAAATATTTTTTCCACTCCCCATCTCTTGTGCCGTTATTCCCGGGCAACGGAAAGCGCCAATTGCTGGCGTTGGCCATTACTCCACTCGATATTTAACAACCAGATCATGACGGGTGATGTACAGCTCCCCACCTGGGTTACCCCCTGCCACTGTCCGTCTATTTGTTCAAAACTCACCGGAATGGTGCCCATAAACATATCTTTGCCTTCGAGTGTCGCTTTCACCGGTTTGATGGCCGGATCGCCGCCGGTAATAGCGATGGCAAAGTCATGTTCAGCGCGCAGCGGTAATTCCTTGATGGCGACCGTCAGCGGCTTGTCACCAATCAGCGCGCTGCAAGGGGTGTGGGAAAGATCACAAATCTGATCTTTTTTCTGGTCAGCAGAGACGCTGTTATCGGCCGAAAACCAGGTGCGATAAGCCATCAGCGCCAATAACAGCGCCAATACCAGTACGAGGTGCAAAACTTTACGTGCGGTAAGTCTCTCTTTCATCAAAAACAGCCCGATTAAGATGCAATTAAAATGGTTTTTTGTGATCTCGAACAAGGTAAAAAACTGCCATATCGAGACCGGACGGAGCCAAATATATCACTGTTTATACTGTTATTTTACCTGTCAGTTCAGTATCATTCCCATGCAGTTTTCATTTAGCCATCTTTTGCTTTTCCTTTCGTTAACAGATGTTAACAACTGGTCGGCGGTGGCTGATGAAGCCAGTCCGGTCCTCCGGATACAAAACCAAACAACAGCAGCATCGGAAGCGGAATATAACGATTAGCCATACAACTAACCATCCTGAGTACAACTACACCGTTGTTCGCCAGTTTACCGTCATGACGATTGTCTGGGGAATTGTCGGCATGTCGGTTGGCGTACTGATCGCAGCCCAGTTGATCTGGCCTGCCCTCAACTTCGAGACCCCGTGGCTGACTTACAGTCGTCTGCGGCCCCTCCATACCAACGCAGTGATCTTCGCCTTCGGCGTCAGTGCACTGATGGCCACCTCCTTCTACGTGGTTCAGCGCACCTGTCAAACCAGACTGTTTGGTGGCCCGCTGGCAACCTTCGTGTTCTGGGGCTGGCAAGCGATCATCCTCTCTGCCGCCATCTCTCTGCCGCTGGGTTACACCTCCGCCAAAGAGTATGCCGAGCTGGAGTGGCCGATTGATATCGCCATCACTGTGGTATGGGTCGCCTATGCCATCGTCTTCTTCGGCACCCTGATGAAGCGCACCACCTCCCACATCTATGTGGCGAACTGGTTCTTCGGCGCCTTCATCATCACCGTTGCGGTGCTGCACATTGTCAACAACATGGAAGTGCCGCTCTCCGGCATGAAGTCCTACTCCATGTACTCCGGCGCCATGGACGCCATGGTGCAGTGGTGGTATGGCCACAACGCGGTGGGCTTCCTGCTGACCGCCGGCTTCCTGGGGATGATGTACTACTTCGTGCCCAAGCAGGCGGGTCGTCCGGTTTACTCCTATCGCCTCTCCATCGTGCACTTCTGGGCGTTGATCTCCCTCTATATCTGGGCCGGTCCGCACCACCTGCACTACACCGCACTGCCTGACTGGGCCCAGTCACTGGGCATGGTGATGTCCCTGATCCTGTTCGTACCTTCCTGGGGCGGCATGATCAACGGCATCATGACCCTCTCCGGTGCCTGGCACAAACTGCGTTATGACCCCATCCTGCGCTTCCTGATCGTCTCCCTCTCTTTCTACGGCATGTCGACCTTCGAAGGCCCGATGATGGCGATCAAAACTGTCAACGCCCTCTCCCACTACACCGACTGGACCGTCGGTCACGTGCACTCCGGTGCGCTGGGCTGGGTTGCCATGGTCTCCATCGGTGCCGTCTATCACCTGATCCCGAACCTGTTCGGCCAGGGCCGGATGTACAGCGTCAAGCTGATCAACGTTCACTTCTGGCTGGCGACCGTGGGCACCGTGCTCTACATCGTTGCCATGTGGATTTCCGGCGTGATGCAGGGCCTGATGTGGCGTGCAGTCAACGAAGACGGCACCCTGACCTACAGCTTCGTTGAAGCGTTGCAGGCATCCTATCCCTTCTATTTCGTGCGCTTCCTGGGTGGCTGCTTCTTCGTCACCGGCATGTTGCTGATGGCTTACAACGCCTATCGCACCATCACTGCGCCCAAAGGTTCTCTGGAACCTGTCGCCCAGCCAGCATGATTGAAGAGGTCACCCCATGAGCAACAATAACCGTCACGAAATATTTGAAAAAAGCGTTCCCATGCTGGTGGTCGGCATCATCTTCGCCATCAGTCTGGGGGGCCTGGTTGAAATCACTCCGCTGTTCTTCCAGAAGCAGACCACCGAGCCGGTGGAGGGCCTCAAGCCCTACACCGCTCTGCAGATGGAAGGACGCGACATCTTCATTCGCGAAGGCTGCACCAACTGCCACAGCCAGATGATCCGTCCGTTCCGTGCCGAAACCGAGCGTTACGGTCACTACTCGGTCGCCGGTGAGAGCGTCTGGGAGCACCCCTTCCTGTGGGGCTCCAAGCGTACTGGTCCGGATCTGGCCCGTGTTGGTGGCCGCTACTCCGACGAATGGCACAAGGTTCACCTGATCAACCCGCGCGATGTGGTACCGGAATCCAACATGCCCGCCTACCCCTGGCTTGATACCAATGTGCTGACCGGCGAGATGACCGCCAAGAAGCTGGCTCTGTTCCGCGATCACTTCGGTGTGCCCTATACCGACGCCGATATTCAGGGTGCTGGCGAAGCCGTCAAGGGCAAAACCGAGCTGGATGCGCTGGTGGCCTATCTGCAATCACTGGGTCATGCCCTGAAATAAGGAGGCGAAGATGGACTACGGCACATTTCGCGGTCTGTATACCCTGCTGTTGATGGCCATCATGATTGGCATCATCGTCTGGGCCTACAGCAAACGCCGCAAGACCTCTTTCGACGAGGCTGCCAATCTGGTTTTTGCCGATGATGAGCAACCCGGTGCTGATAAAAAGAACGCAGGAGCGAAACAATAATGAGCACTCTGTTTAGCATTTTTGTGACTGTCATCAGTCTGGGAACCATCCTCGGCTGCTTCTTGCTACTGATGTGGTGCCGCAAGGACAAGATGGGTGTTGAAGAAGGCAAATCGATGGGTCACTCCTTCGATGGCATCGAGGAGATCAACAACCCGCTGCCGAAGTGGTGGACTTACATGTTCCTCTTCTTCATCGTCACCGGTCTGGTCTATCTGGTCGCCTTCCCGGGGCTTGGCAACTTCAAAGGCCTGCTGGGCTGGCAAAGTTCCAACCAGGACGTGCGCTCGCTGGCCGAGTCCAAGGCTGCAACCGAATCGGCCAAGGCTGAAGGTCGCGCGGTGGAGTATGACCGTGAGGTCGCCAAGGCTGACGAGATCTACGGCGCCAAGTTCCGTGAACTCACCTACGAAGCGGATGGCAAAACCTATCGTGCCATCACCGAGATCGCCAAGGATCCGGAAGCCCTGAAAGTGGGTCAGCGTCTGTTCCTGCAGAACTGCTCCCAGTGCCACGGCTCCGATGCCCGTGGTGGCCGCGGCTTCCCGAACCTGACCGACAGCGAATGGCAATGGGGCGGCCAGCCTGATCAAATCAAGACCACCATCATGGGCGGTCGTCAGGGGATCATGGCTGCCTGGGGTGAAATCCTCGGCAAAGATGGCGTTCAGGAAGTGGCCTCCTATGTGTTGAGCCTCTCCGGTCGCAAGGTCGACCTGGTGGAAGCGAAGAAAGGTGAAGCACGCTTTGCCATCTGCGCAGCTTGTCACGGGGCCGATGCCAAGGGCGGTATTGCCGTCGGTGCGCCAGATCTGACCAACAACACCTGGCTCTATGGTGGCTCCCGCGAAGTGGTGGTACAAACCATCACCCACGGTCGTCACGGCGTGATGCCAGCCTGGAAAGATATTCTGGGTGAGGACAAGGTTCACCTGCTGGCCTCCTACGTTTACAGCCTGTCTCATCAACAGTCTGCCAAATAAGGTTCGCCCGTAACGTTGTAACATGTGATAAACACGTGATTACACAGCAAAAAGCCTCGACTCCTCGAGGCTTTTTGTTATCTTGTGTTGCGTAAAAACCATCTTCCACGTTAATCATTCGTTTCATGGCAGTAGCAATCATGACCCAACCTCTATCCAAACCGTGGTATCGCCAATTCTGGCCCTGGTTTATCATCGCCCTCCCCACTGCCGCCGTTGTCGGCAGCATCGCCACCGCCATCATCGCCAGCAAGGATGGGGTCAATCTGGTGGCCGAGGACTATTACAAACAAGGGAAAGAGATCAATCAGGACTTGAGCAAGTTTGACCGCTCCGAAGCGCTCAATATCCGCTTTGGGCTGGAGGTTGACGGCAACGAGCTGACTCTCAAACCCATCAGCGGTGACATTCCTGCCGGGCAAGCTCTCTATCTCTCATTGTTCCACCCGACCTTGACCGGTCAGGACAGCGAACACATGATCACCGCCGATGCGAGCGGCACCTATCGCCTCCATTTCGACAAGCCGCTGGTCGGCAAGTGGCACATTCGGGTCGATGCCTTCGATCATCAGTGGCGATTGCAAGAGACCGTCCAGCTGCCCACCCTGGCCCCTGTCGAACTCGACCCGAAAGGACGCTAAGCCATGACCGGCTGTTCTCACTGTGGCGAGCCGGTGTTCGCCAGCGCCCCTGCAGCTTGCATTCTGCATTCAGGGGGGCATCAATCATGACCCCATGCTTTCACTGTGGCGAGCCGGTACCCGCTAATAGTGGCTATTCCCTCGAGATAAAGGGGATTGTTCGCCCCATGTGCTGCCCCGGTTGTCAGGCGGTGGCGGAAACCATCATGGAGTGCGGCCTCGCCAGTTACTACGATCACCGCACCGCCCCCGGAACCAAGGGGGATCTGGTACCCGAGGAGCTGGCCGCCCTCACCCACTACGATCTGGCAGAAGTGCAACAGGATTTTGTCACCGACAGCGGTACCCTTCGCGAAATCCAGCTGACAGTTGAAGGGCTCACCTGCGCCGCCTGTGCCTGGCTTATCGAACGCCACCTGATGACACTGACGGGCCTGCGCTACATCAATGTCAACACCACCACCCACCGGGCCCGCATCAAGTGGGATCCGGAGCTGCTCTCCCTGAGTGACATCCTCAAGGGATTTGCCCAGATCGGCTATCGCGCCTACCCGTTTCAGACCCATCAACAGGAGGCGCTCTACGCCAAAGAGGTCCGCAGCTATATGTTCCGGCTGGCACTGGCAGGGCTTGGCTCGATGCAGGTGATGATGTGCGCCGTGGCCCTCTACATGGATCTCTTCATCAGCGTTGAAGATGAGTTCATGGTCTACTTCAAGTGGATAAGCCTGCTGCTCTCCACCCCCATCATGATCTACTCGGCCCAGCCCTTTTATGTGGGTGCCTGGCGCAGCCTGAAACAGGGTCACCTGTCGATGGATGTGTCGGTGTCGCTGGCGCTGATCGGGGCCTTTATCGCTTCCATGTGGGCCACCGTGTTCAATACCGGTGAGGTCTATTACGACTCCATCACCATGTTCGTCTTCTTCCTGCTGCTGGGGCGCTTTCTCGAGTTGCGGGCCCGGCGCAAGGCGTCGGAATCGAGCTCCAACCTAGCGCGACTGGTGCCCATCATGGCGACCCGCATCGATGATGAAGGGGAGCATGAGGTAGCGGCCAAGACCTTGCAGGTCGGCGATCGGGTACGAGTGCTGGCCGGCGCCACCTTGCCGGCGGACGGCATCATTGTCGAAGGGCAAGCCAGCCTCAACGAATCCATGCTGACCGGTGAACAGCTGCCCCTGCTCAAACAGCGCGGTGATCAGGTCTATGCCGGCACCATCAACACGGATGCGCCGCTGCAGATCCGGGTCAGCCACCGCATCGAAGAGTCGCGGATCGCCCAGATCATGCGGCTGCAGGATCACGCCCTCGATGACAAACCAGCCATCGCCCAGATGGCGGATCAGCTGTCGCGCCACTTTATTCTGGTGCTACTGATCATTGCCGCCGCGGTCTGGACTTTCTGGCACTTCCATCAACCGGATCAGGCGTTCTGGGTCACTCTCGCCGTGCTGGTCGCAACCTGCCCCTGTGCCCTGTCGCTGGCCACCCCGACGGCGCTAACCTCGGCCACCGCCAATCTGACCCGCAACGGCATTCTGCTGCGCTGTGGTCATGTGCTGGACGTGCTGACCAAGGCAAACCGGATCGTGATGGACAAGACTGGCACCCTGACCACAGGTGAGATCAGTCTGACCGGCACCACCACCTTGGCAGAGATGGACGAGACGCAATGCCTCGCCATCGCCCGGGCCATGGAGGCGCAATCCGAGCACCCCATAGCTCGCGCCTTCCGGCTACCCACCGACAGTATCAGTGTGCTGCCATCCGCCCGCGAGATCACCCCGGTCATCGGTCACGGCATCACAGCTCTGGTGGATGGCGTACGCTACCGCATCGGCAGTGCCCGCTGGCTTGGGCTGGATCCGGCGCAAGAGCGCGGCCGCGGTCTGGCTATCTATCTGGCCAACGAGCAGCAGGTATTGGCCCGCTTCAATCTGGAAGATACTCTGCGCCCCGATGCCAGGGCGCTGATCGCGGCATTCAAGGCGGCCGGTCTGCAAACTACCGTGCTGACTGGCGACAGCTCTTTGCAGGCAGACGAGATTGCCCGCGAGCTGGGCGTGGATGAGCTGGTCAAGGGGGTCTCGCCCGATGGCAAGCTGGCCTACCTCAAGGCCCGGGAAGCCCAGGGGGATATCAGCATCATGGTGGGCGATGGCATCAACGACGCGCCGGTACTGGCTGGCGCTCACGCCTCGTTTGCCATGGCTGGTGGCACCGATCTGGCGAAAAACAGCGCCGATGCCATCCTGCTGGCCGATGACCTGAGCCGACTGCTCGAGGCCAGAGTGCTTGCAATGCGTACCCGCAAGATCATCATCGAGAACTTCGCCTGGTCCATCGGTTACAACCTGCTGGTGCTGCCGCTGGCGGCCTGCGGCTGGCTGCCCCCCTATCTGGCGGCGGCGGGCATGTCGCTCAGTTCACTCATCGTGGTGACCAACTCCATGCGTCTCAACCGATGAGACCGGTGGCGGAAAATAGCTGAAAATGTGGTCTGCCTCCGATGCAGGCCACATTTCTCACTTATAGCGGCTGGCCCCCTGCCCGAACAGGGTTACCATAGGGGACGCTTGCCACGGATGAATGCCAAGGTACCTCCCATGAACATAATTTTTGTCCTGATCCCCATCGCTATTCTGTTTGTGATCATCGCCGGGGTCGTCTTCTTCTGGGCCATTCGCTCCGAGCAGTTTGAAGATCTCGACCGGCAGGGTTCCAACATCCTGTTTGACGAAGAGCAACCTGCCCACAAACCCGTAAAGCCTGATGACCATGACCCACAACTTTGATCTGGCCGGCGCCCTGCTGGTCGGACTGGCAGGCTCCGCCCACTGCATCGGCATGTGTGGTGGCGTCTCCGCCGCGCTCTCCATGGCAATCCCCGCCAACAAACAACACTTCTGGGGGCGGCTCGCCTATCTGCTCAACTACAACCTCGGCCGGATCCTGAGCTATGTCATTGCAGGTGCACTGGTGGGCGGCCTGCTCGCCACCACCAGTGAGCTGGGCGCTGGCAAACACGCTATTGCCGGCTTGCGTCTCGTGGCAGCGCTATTGATGATTGCGCTTGGTCTCTATCTGGCGGGCTGGTGGCAAGGGATCTTGCTGCTGGAGCGGCTCGGCGCCAGATTTTGGCCACGTATCAAACCGCTGGCGGGCAAATTTATCCCCTTCACCTCACCTGTGCAGGCACTGCCCTTTGGCATGGTGTGGGGTTGGCTCCCCTGCGGGCTGGTCTACTCCATGCTGACCTGGAGCGCAGCGGCGGGTTCGGCCAGTGGCGGGGCGCTCATCATGCTATTTTTTGGCCTCGGCACCCTGCCCACCCTGTTTGCGTTGGGCGGGCTCGCCGATCGCCTGAGATACTGGCTCACCCTGCGCAGTTTGCGCCTTGGCGGTGCCCTGCTGCTCATTTTGTTCGGGGTGCATACCTTCTGGATTGGCATTGCTTCCTTTTGAAACCCTATCCAAAACGGATGAGTTGATGGTAAACTTGTTTGATATAAATCAATTATTCGTATGAGCCTATGATCCCGGAAAAGAAACCTGGCAGACGTATCCAGAGCGGTGGCTGTGCAATTCATTGCCAGGATTGCAGCATCAGTCAGCTCTGTATTCCCTTCACTCTGAACGACAACGAGCTTGATCAGCTGGACAGCATCATCGAGCGCAAGAAGCCGATCCAGAAGGGTGAAGAGCTGTTCAAGGCTGGCGATGAGTTCAAATCGCTCTATGCCATCCGTTCCGGGACCATCAAGTCTTACACCATCACCGAGCAAGGGGATGAGCAGATCACCGCGTTCCACCTCGCTGGCGATCTGGTCGGTTTTGATGCCATCCACAAACAAGCACACCCCTCCTTCGCCCAGGCGCTGGAAACCGCCATGGTGTGCGAGATCCCCTTTGAAGTGCTGGATGATCTCTCCGGCAAGATGCCCAAGCTGCGCCAGCAGATCATGCGTCTGATGAGCAACGAAATCATGGGCGATCAGGAGATGATCCTGCTGCTCTCCAAGAAGAATGCCGAAGAGCGCCTCGCCGCCTTCCTGCACAATCTGTCGGTACGCTTCTCCGAACGCGGCTTCTCCGCCAAGGAGTTCCGTCTCTCCATGACCCGTGGTGACATTGGCAACTATCTGGGGCTGACCGTTGAGACCATCAGTCGTCTGCTCGGCCGTTTCCAGAAGTCCGGTCTCATCAGCGTTAAAGGCAAATACATTACCGTGCTGGATCAGGTCGCCCTTGGCATGATGGCCGGAGCCACTCGCCCGCCCTGCGGCTGATTTTTCCGCTTACCCTCCAGCTTTTCTCCTGCTTTCCCTGCCGGATCCTTTCCTCTGGAATGTGATCCGGTACGTTCCCCATACCCTCCTCCTGCGCTAAGCTGTAATGGCTAAGATTCTGCTGTCATTGGACTTTTCCAAGGAGGAGAAGATGGTCAAATATCAGAATATTCTGGTGGTTATCAATCCAGAAGAGGAGCGTCAAATCGCCCTCGAACGGGCAGTCAAAGTCGCCGAGCTGGACGAAAACGCCCATCTGACCCTGCTGCTCACCATCTATGACTTCTCGTATGAAATGACCGCCATGCTCTCGGTGGACGAGCGGCAAGAGATGCGCGACGGCGTCATTTCACAGCGACGTGAGTGGCTGGACGAGATCCTGACCCCCTATCGGGCACAGGGGATCGAATGCGAAGTGAAGGTGGTCTGGCACAATCGCCCCTTCGAGTGTGTCATTCAGGAAGTGCTGGAGCAGCGCCACGATCTGGTGGTCAAAGCCACTCACCACCACAGCTTCCTGCAAACTTTCATCTTTACCCCCACCGACTGGCACCTGCTGCGCAAATGCCCCTGTCCGGTGCTGCTGGTCAAGGAGGGTCACTGGCAACGGGGCGGCAACATCATCGCCGCCATCAACTGCTCAAGCGACGATCCGGATCAGAAACTGCTCAACGAACGGATCACCCAGGAGGGAAGCGACATCGCCGAACTACTGGGCTCCAACCTCTATCTGGTCAACACCTACCCTGGCACCCCGGTCAACGTGGCCATCGAGCTGCCGGAGTTTGATCCCAACGCCTACAATGAAGCGATCCGCAAACACCACGAAAGCCTGCTGCTGAGCCATGCCGACAAGTTCGGGATCGGTCATCTCTGGACCCGGGTAGCAGAGGGGCTACCGGAAGAGGTGTTGCCGGATATGGCCGAAGAGCTCAAGGCGACCCTGATGATCATGGGCTGCGTCGGCCGTACCGGGCTTTCTGCTGCTCTGCTCGGCAATACCGCCGAACATGTGATTGACCGCCTCTCCTGCGACATCCTGATCCTCAAACCGGCGGACTACAGCTGCCCGGTCGACAGTCGTCGCAATCAATCATAAGGTGCCTGGCACCTTGCCCTCCCCCGGGACATGGCTATAATAACGCGCTTATTTGTGTCCCGGGTTTTACGAGCATGCTAGAAGAGCTGAACGCCAAAGAAAAATACAGTTTTAACAAACTGCAGAAGCGCCTGCGGCGCAACGTGGGTCAGGCCATTGCCGACTTCAACATGATTGAAGAGGGCGACAAGGTCATGGTCTGCCTCTCCGGCGGCAAGGACAGCTTCGGTATGCTCGACATACTGATGAGCCTCAAAGCCAGTGCCCCCATCCATTTCGATCTGGTTGCCGTCAACCTGGATCAGAAGCAGCCCGGTTTCCCCGAGCATGTGCTGCCCAAGTACCTGGACTCCCTCGGCATCGAGTACAAGATTGTCGAAGAGGATACCTACTCCATCGTCAAGGAGAAGGTACCGGAAGGCAAAACTACCTGCTCCCTCTGCTCACGGCTACGCCGCGGTATTCTCTACCGCACCGCCCAGGAGCTGGGTTGCACCAAGATTGCCCTTGGCCACCACCGCGACGACATCCTCGAGACCCTGTTCCTCAACATGTTCTACGGTGGCAAGCTCAAGTCCATGCCGCCCAAGCTGGTGAGCGATGATGGCAAGAACGTGGTGATCCGCCCGCTGGCCTACTGCAAAGAGAAGGATCTGATCCGCTACGCCGACGTCAAAGCCTTCCCCATCATTCCGTGCAACCTGTGCGGCTCGCAAGAGAACCTGCAGCGTCAGGCCATCAAGCAGATGATGCAGGATTGGGATCGCCGCTTCCCCGGTCGTATCGAGACCATGTTCACCGCCATTCAGGACGTGATCCCGAGCCACCTGCTCGACCACAAGCTGTTTGACTTCAAGAGCATCAACCGCGACTCCGGCATCATTGATGGCGGCGACAAGGCGTTTGATCCGCCCGAGATGCCAAAGGCGCCGCTGCTGGATATCGACGAGATGGACATGCTGGATGTGATTGAAGTGCGCTAAGCCGCGCTCACAGGGCAAACGCCACGCAATAAAAAAAGGAGCGATCATCGCTCCTTTTTGCTTTCTGGATTGGCCTGTCACTGCGGTGACAGCGCGACCGATCTCACCCTTTATGCAACCAGGGGGTCAGTCGCAGCACCTCACCCTGCAGGCGCAGTTGCCCGGTGGCGAACGCGGCCAGTTGCTCATTGCTCAGCAGCAGATGGCCTTCCTGCCAGGGCAGCGCCTCCTGACGGGCGCCATCAATCAGATAAGCTGTTCCGCTCTGCTGCACCAGGGTAATGCGTACCCCTTCCATCTTCGGCAGGAAGTGCTTGCCGACCATGCCCGCCATCTTGTCGAGCAGCAACTGCATCTGCTGCTGACGGGCCGCCAGCTCCGCCAGCGGCAGTTCGGGGCCATTCGGTGCGTCGGCCATCACCTGTACCGTCATATCGCAAGTGGCGTGCTCTTCTTTCAGGCCGACGGTCACGATCCCCTTGTCGAGGTTGAGATCCTCATCAAAAGGCAGGCGCAGTTCGCTATCGACCGTTACCTCGCCCGCGACCTCCTTGCTGTCGGTTGCAACCCGGGCAAAGGTGAGGCCGCAGCGCTGACCATTTTGCGGATCGGTCAGATAAAACCCCAGTCTGGCGTGACCAAACTCCCCTTTGGCAAAGGTCTTCATCTGGCTGTAGAAGGTGCTGTATTGCAGATCCAGCACCGGCTCAGCCAGCGCCAGCCCTGGCAGCAAGAGCGTGGCCAGCAGACTCTGGCGCACAGCCTTGGTCACTCCATATCGACGGGTCATTCAACATCCTTTTGCATCATGCATTGAAATGGTTGGGGCCTTCTGTCACCTCGTTAACCTCTACCCCCACCCCGCAGAGATCCCGATAGAGGATCCCCTTGCAGTTGAAATAGAGCGGTGCCACCCAGATAAGCCCCAACCCCATGGGGATCAGAGCCAGGAAGAAGAGCGCGGTCATCACGCCGTGGAACAGCACAATGCTGGGCCAGCCGCGCGCAAAGAGCTTGAGAGAGACCAGAATGGCCTGGGGCGGCGTCAGACCGCGCTCCAGCACCAGCGGGACAGTAAAGAGCAGCCCCATGCCGATCAGGGCCGAGGGAATGAATGAGAGTACGGCAGGCAATCCCAGCAGATCGAATAGCGGGCCAAACAGGCTGGTGAGCAGACTGCCAAGCAGGCTCAACATGCCGAGGCGTACAAAGTGGCGGAAGAAGTCGAACACCTGGTTGGCACGGGCGCGCACCCCGACCGACTGCTGCAACCCCAGCATATCGAGGGAGCTGGTCATGGGGGCCATCACCACCGTCATCAGCAGGCTCAGCACCATGGCCACATTCATCTGGCTGTCATCCCCCAGATAGGGCAACAGCAGCACATTGCTTAGCAGGATCCAGATCGCCGTCACCCCGACAATCGCCAGCAGCAGGCCAAATCCGGTACGGCGGGTCTGTTGCCATCCCTCCTGGATGACCCCTTTCAGGTCAAGGCGGTAGCCCTGGTTCAGAGACTGCTCAAGGGAGCCGCCAATACGCATTTTATTACTCAATTGACTATCCAATATCGAAAACGACCAAATCAGGTGGCACATTATAGCGATTTGGTCTGCTATTCGTAGCCGTTTTTCCTGCGCAGTTGCGGCTACTTCGGGCCAAAAAGCCTTTAATTTCATGTGTCGGCTGCATAGAATGCGGCCCTCTTTCAACACGATGGCCACTGGCTGGGGTGAGACTGGCGGATGATGAACAATCCACAGGTAATTGTCGCGCTGAACAAGATCAGCAAAAAATACGATGGCAAGGTGATCCTGAGTGACCTTGACCTTGAAATCTACGATGGTGAATTTCTTACCCTGCTAGGCCCCTCCGGCTGTGGCAAGACCACCCTGCTGCGCCTGCTGGCCGGGCTAGAATCGGTAGACGGTGGCACCATCCATCTGGCCGGTGACGAGATCACCCGTATCCCCGCCGAACACAGGCACATCAACACCGTGTTCCAGAGCTATGCGCTCTTCCCTCATATGACGGTGTTTGAAAACGTCGCCTTTGGCCTCGAGATGCAGAAAGTACCGGCCAGCGAGATCCGCCAGCGGGTCGAGGAGACTCTCGCCATGGTGCAACTCACCGAGCTGGCCAATCGCCGCCCGGATCAGCTCTCCGGCGGCCAGCAGCAACGGGTCGCCATCGCCCGCGCCGTGGTCAACAAGCCCCGCCTGCTGCTGCTCGACGAATCCCTCTCGGCGCTCGACTACAAGCTGCGCAAACAGATGCAGAGCGAGCTCAAGGCGCTGCAACGTCGCCTTGGCATCACCTTTGTCTTCGTTACCCATGATCAGGAAGAGGCGCTCACCATGTCTGATCGCATCCTGGTGATGGAGGGGGGCAAGATCATCCAGCGCGGCACGCCGCGCGATATCTACGAATCGCCAGCCAACCTGTTCGTGGCCCGCTTTATCGGCGAGATCAACGTGATGGATGGCAAGCTGATCAGCCAGCGCGAACCCGGTATCTGGCTGGCCGAGGTAGAGGGGCGCGAATGCCTGCTCCATACCGCCTTGCCGTTCCAGCCAGACGACAAGGTGCTGGTGCTGCTGCGCCCGGAAGATCTGCGCATTCTCGATCAGGATGACGATCAGAGCGGTGCGCTGCGGGGCAATATCCGCGAGCGCAACTACAAGGGGGCAACGCTGGATTCGGTGATCGAGCTCGAAAGTGGCAAACAGCTGCTTATCTCCGAGTTCTTCGACGAGGATGACCCCGACTTTGACTACCGTCTCGGTCAGGAGGTGGCGATCCATTGGGTCGACAGCTGGGAGGTGGTGCTGCCCTATGAGCCTCACTAATCTGCGGGTAGCGCACAGCTTTGCCCACAACGGCTTTCGCAACGGGGCCATCGCGCTGATCCTCGGCTGGCTGACGCTGTTTGTCTTCCTGCCCAACCTGATGATCATCGGCGTCAGCTTCCTGACCCGTGACGAGTCCGAGCTTATCGCGCCGCTCTTTACCCTGAGCAACTATGGCCGCCTGCTGGACCCCCTCTATTTCGAAGTGCTGCTCCACTCCCTCTGGCTGGCGCTGCTCGCCACCGCCATCTGCCTGCTGGTGGGCTACCCCTTTGCCTGGCTGCTGGCCCATCTGCCAGCGCGTATCCGCCCGCTGCTGCTGTTTCTGGTGGTGGTGCCGTTCTGGACCAACTCCCTGATCCGCACCTATGCGCTTAAAGTGCTGCTCGGCACCCGGGGGCTGATCAATGGCTGGCTGCTGGATCTGGGGCTTATCGAGCGGCCGCTGCAGATGATGTATACCGAGGTGGCCGTCATCATCGGGCTGGTCTATGTGCTGCTCCCCTTTATGGTGCTGCCGCTCTACTCCAGCATCGAGAAGCTGGATGGCCGTTTGCTGGAGGCGGCGCGAGATCTTGGCGCCAACGGCTGGCAGCGGCTGGTACGGATCATCCTGCCCCTCACCCTGCCAGGCATCATCGCCGGTTGTCTGCTGGTGTTCCTGCCCGCCATGGGGATGTTCTACGTCTCCGACTTGCTGGGAGGCGCCAAGCACCTGCTGATCGGCAACCTGATCAAGACCCAGTTCCTCAACAGCCGTGACTGGCCCTTTGGTGCTGCCATCAGCGTGATGCTGACGGTGCTGATGGCGCTCTTGGTCTACTGCTACTGGCGGGCAGGCAAGCTATTGAGCAAGAAGGGGGAGCTGGCATGATGCGCGCACTGAAAGCTCTGTTTCTGCTACTGGTGTTTGGCTATCTCTATGTGCCCATCGGGGTGCTGATCGCCAACTCCTTCAACCTGTCGAAATATGGCATCGACTGGCGCGGCTTTACCCTTGGCTGGTATGAGAAGCTGTTTGCCAGCGCCAGCCTGATGCAGGCGGCCCAGCACTCCCTGACCATCGCCGCCCTCACCGCCACCGCGGCCACCCTGATCGGCACCCTCACCGCCGTGGCGCTGTTTCGCTATCGCTTTCGGGGCAAGCAGTACGTGAGCGGCATGCTGTTCGTGGTGATGATGTCCCCCGATATCGTGATGGCCATTTCACTGCTGACCCTGTTTGTAGTGACCGGCATTGCGCTCGGCTTCTGGTCGCTACTGATTGCCCACATCACCTTCTGCCTGCCGTTTGTGGTGATCACCGTCTACTCGCGGCTGTGCGGTTTTGATGTGCGGATGCTGGAGGCAGCACGGGATCTGGGGGCTGGCGAGTGGATCATCCTGCGCCGCATCATACTGCCGCTGGCGCTGCCGGCGGTGATGGCGGGCTGGCTGCTCTCCTTTACCCTGTCGCTGGACGACGTGGTGGTGAGCTCCTTTGTGACCGGCCCGGCCTACGAGATCCTGCCGCTCAAGATCTACTCCATGGTCAAGGTGGGGGTCTCCCCCGAGGTCAACGCCCTGGCCACCCTGATGCTGGTTGCCTCCCTTGGGATGGTGCTGCTGGCGCAACTGTTACTGCGTAAACGGCAGGGTTAACCCTGCCCGTTTCGTCCCCGCCATCTTTGGCGAACTCTGTCACGGTGGGCCGCAAGGCCCCATAACCCCAAGGAGTTGTTGATGACAATCCAACACAAGGCCGGCGCCCTGCTGGCAGCCGCCCTCACCCTCACCACCCCGCTGCTGAGCCAGAGCGCTCACGCGGCCGACGACAAGGTGGTCTACTTCTACAACTGGTCGGAATATGTGCCGGATGGCCTGCTGGAGCAGTTCCAGCAAGAGACCGGCATCAAGGTGATCTACTCCACCTACGAATCCAACGAGACCCTCTACGCCAAGCTGAAAACCCATGGCGACGGCTATGACGTGGTGGTGCCCAGCACCTACTTCATCTCGAAAATGGCCAAGGAGGGAATGCTGCAGCCGCTGGATCGCGCCCAGCTGCCCAACTTCAAGCACCTCGACCCTACCCTGCTCAACCACGAGTACGACCCGGACAACCGCTACTCCATCCCCTATATCTGGGGCGCAACCGGGATCGGCACCAACACCGATATCATCGAACAGCCGGTTACCAGCTGGAAGCAGCTCTGGGCACCTGAGTGGAAAGAGAGCCTGCTGCTGATGGACGATGCCCGCGAGGTGTTCCATATCGCGCTGGTGCAGCTGGGCTACAGCCCCAACACCCAGGACAAGGCGCAAATTGCCGAAGCGTTCGAATACCTGAAAAAGCTGATGCCCAACGTCAAGGCGTTCAACTCCGACAACCCGGCCGATCCCTTTATCGCCGGTGAGGTCAATATCGGCATGCTGTGGAACGGCTCGGCCTACGGCGCCCAGCGCGAATACCCCTCCATCCAGATGACCTATCCCGAAGAGGGAGCGGTACTCTGGATGGACAACCTCGCCATCCCGGCCAAGGCCAAGCATGTGAAAGAGGCCCACGCCCTGATCAACTTCCTGATGCGCCCCGATGTGGCCGCCAAGGTGGCCGAGGCGATTGGCTACCCCACGCCGGTCAAGGATGCCATTCCCCTGCTCACCCCGGCGTTTCGCAATAACCCCATGGTCTTCCCGAGCGACGAGATCAAGCGCAAGGGCGAGTTCCAGTCCGATGTGGGGGATGCCTCCCGCCTCTACGAGCAGTACTTCCTGCAGCTGAAAGCCATGGTGGCCAAAGCGGGTTAAATCGGCGGTTAATTCCCCCTGACGGGGTTAATGGATAAAGGGGGCAATCGCCCCCTTCTCATTTTCACCACCAGCCCCTTTTCTCAACGCAACAATCCTTGTAAGTCCCCCCAAGCAGCCAGCTGCATAAAAATTTTTAGGGGGCGAGCAGTGAATGTGGGTCATTCCATTCAGATTCAGAGTTGCCCCATTGTGCAGATATAGGCACAATAGATGCATTTATCAGCAATGACAGTACTGTATTATCGAAACCGATAACACCTAAATAGCTGTTCCGAATAGTAGATCTCTGGAGGAAGGGAACTCAGTCCAGTTTGTGCGATCTCATTAGTCGCCAAACAAAACAAGCCACACCCAAAGGACTGAGTTGATGCCTATCCTACCACCCCTGCCACGACCACAACGGCGCCGCATTCACAAAATCATCCATGCCACGCGTGATAAAGGGCATGCTCGTCGCTTGATGGCCATCTTGCTGTTACATGAAGGCCGCACGATCACTGATGTTCATCACCTTACCGGCGCTGCTCGTTCGACCATCGGCCGTTGGCTTCGGTGGTATCGGGATGAAGGTGTGGGGGCGCTAGAAGCCTTACCGGCTGGCCGTGCCCCGGTCTTACCTGTCGCCAAGATTGTCACCTTACTGGTGCTGCTCATGCAGTTTTCTCCGCAAGATTTTGGTTATCAGCGCAGCCGCTGGTGTACCGAACTATTGGCTATCAAAATCAATCGGTTAACAGGCCTCAATATGGCAGCCTCCACACTCCGCCGATGGTTACCTCGTATGGGTATTGTCTGGCGAAGACCCGTGCCGACCTTGCGGATAAAAGACCCAGCCTATCAGGAGAAAATGGCGGATATCGACGCGGCGCTGGCCCGCTGTGATGCCGATCATCCGGTGTTTTATGAGGATGAAGTTGATATAGACCTCAATCCCAAATTAGGGGCCGACTGGATGTTCAGAGCGCAGCAAAAGCGGGTTGTCACACCGGGACAGAACGCGAAACATTACCTGGCAGGTGTTCTCCATGCAGGCAACGGAAGAGTGCTTTACGTCAGCGGGATAAAGAAAAACTCATCCCTGTTTATCGCCATGCTGGAAAAGCTGCGTCGCCACTACCGACGAGCCAAAACCATCACGTTGATCCTCGATAACTACATCATTCACAAAAGCAAACAGACCGAGCGATGGTTGAAGAAGAATCCCAAGTTCTGCCTGGTATTCCAGCCAGTTTACAGTCCTTGGGTTAATCACATCGAACGGCTGTGGCACAAGTTACATGAAACCATCACACGCAATCATCAATGCAGAGGAATGGCCAACCTGCTGGCTCGAGTGAAACACTTCATGGATACCGTGTCTCCTTTCCCCGGGAATAGCTATGGCACAGCGAAGGTGTAGCACTATTGGGATCAGTTATTTAGTAGTTCTACTATGCGTAGGTTTTGTGGTTACGGAATTATATGAAAAATTGACGGTAGCGTTGTCAGCCCCTTAAGCGTGTATTAGATTTTTTTGAGGTTAGAATGCCAAAAATTTCCTTAGTCGTAGGTAATGGTTTTTCGATTAGCTTTGGAAAATTTTCAGGGTTAGCGCATAAATTTAACTCACAGGAGCCTATCACTTGGGATGTTACTTGCCCTTCAACGGGAAAAAACCTCTTAACTAGCCTGTATAGATTAGACACTTTGTATAAATTGAACTCAGATAAACCTCACTTTGACGTATTTAAATTGGCCTTGGACGAGGGCTATTGCCAAAGCATTGGTTTAGACAGCTTCAAAACGACACTAGAGTCGAGACATTTCTTAACGCTTGCATTTTCAATGTATAGCCAGCAACAACGTGATCTATTTTCTACCGATTGGGCTTGGTTTCGATGGTTGAAATTACATAAATCCGAAATTACAGCTGCATTTTCGTTGAACTATGATCTACTGCTTGAAACTTCTTTAGATAGACTAAAACGTGAATACTATTCTCTTCAAGTAAATCACCATGGTTACGGGATTCCATTAGTTAAACCACATGGTTCTGTGGACTTTGAAATCACACCAAATAGTATTTTTTATACACCTCAATATCCATTAAATAATTTTATTGATCTAAACAACACTGGAATTATCAGGCTTGAGCAACATGAACTTATGTCTCCGAGGAGACAAGCTCTATGCATAATTCCAAATGAAGCTAACAAATACGCTTCATATCAATGGGTCGATCCTGCTAATCAATGGTTTGAAAATAAGCTAAAAACCAGTGACTACTGTTTATTTATTGGAATATCTTACTTCGAATGTGATAGACCAGAAATCGATAAAATAATAGACTCTCTTCCACAAGGCTGTGTTATTGTTGTGGCCAATCCATATCCGCCTAAAGCGTTTCTAGAAAAAATCCGTGAAAGACCATATATCATCTGGGACAACCCATTAGGCCCAGTGGACAAAAATGGGGCAATATTAAGTTTAAAATGCTTGGTTACAGGTAAAGCCTTAAGAAAGTGTTTCTGTCGGAGTGGTGTCCCCTATCATTATTGTGGTTGCCACTAAAAATATTACATATGGATAGCCGAGGTGGCCAAAGCCGATTAATTCTGCGCTTTTTCATTACCCCTTAGGGGTGTAGATTGGTTGGGGGCAAACGTTGCCCCCTCTCTTTTTTCATGACTGCCCGTGGTGCTACGCGAAGTAATCTTTCGCCGATATCGCGGGTGGCCTGAGCCAATCAGGAGTATTCATGTCCGATCTGACCCTCTATTTCGCTCCCGGCACTTGTGCCATGGCCGTGCAGATTGCCCTGCTGGAAGCGAATGCCCCGTTCCAACCCCGTCTCGTCAACCTCGCCGCCGGTGAGCAGCGTGATCCTGCGTATCTTGCCATCAACCCCAAAGGACGGGTGCCTGCCCTTGTCACCGATCAGGGCACCCTGACCGAGACCCCGGCCCTGCTGCTCTATGTGGCGCAGCGCTTCCCCGATGCCAAACTGGCGCCGCTGGACAACCCGTTCCTGCTGGCCCGCATGCAGGAGGTCAACAGCTTCCTCGCCTCCACTGTGCATGTCTCCCACGCCCACGGCCGCCGTGGCAGCCGCTGGGCTGATGACGAGCAGGCCATTGCCGCCATGCAGCAGAAAGTCGCCAGCAATATGCGCGATGGCTTTGCCCAGATTGAGCAGCACTATCTGGCTGGCCCCTGGGTACTGGGCGAGCAGTTCAGCGTGGCGGACATCTATCTGTTCGTGGTCGCGGGCTGGCTGAAAAGCGATGGGGTCGAGATCAGTGAATTCCCCAAAGTGGCCGATCATTATCGCCGAATGCTGACCCGTCCGGCGGTCAACAAAGTCCTCTCCAACTAAGTAAAAAATCAATAGAAAGGGTGCCGAGGCTCTGCTGGCACCCTTCTATCTCTTTCCTCCCCCGCCTTTGAGATCGTTTTCACATTTCCGTGGTTTTGCCGTGGCCCTTCCATCCTAAAAAGCCTATCTTTGCGTCATAACGCAACCGGTTGCGTAACCGGTTGCCTGATAAGAAACTGCGATGGCGAAAGCCTGATGAGGTGCTGTATGAAACGAGGCGTACTGCTCAATGCTCCCCTGAGTGCTCTGGTGGCACAGATGGGCCACACCGACGAGATCACCGTCTGCGATGCGGGGCTGCCCATTCCGGCAGGGCCGGAGCGGATTGATCTGGCGTTGATGGCGGGCACCCCCAGCCTCGAAACCGTGCTGACCGCCCTGCTCACCGATCTGGTGGTGGAGAAAGCGATCATGGCAAGCGAGATCAAGCAGATCAGCCCCGCCGCCCATCAGGCACTGGTCGATCAGCTTGAGGCGCACGCAGCCGCCCAGGGCAAGCCCATCGCCATCGAATACTACCTGCACGAAGAGTTCAAAACCCGCTCCCGCCAGAGCAAGGCGATCGTGCGCAGCGGCGAGGTGACTCCCTACGCCAACCTGATCCTCTGCGCCGGTGTGGCGTTCTGACATTCTTCAAAGAAGGCCTCTTCAAGGAAGCTGCAAATGAGCACAACCTCCCCCCTCTCACCCATTCTGGAGCTGACCGGGATCGTCAAGACCTTCCCCGGTGTGCGCGCCCTCGACGAAGCGGGTCTGCGGGTCTATCCGGGCCAGGTGATGGCCCTGCTCGGTGAAAATGGCGCCGGTAAATCCACCCTGATGAAGGTGCTGACCGGTATCTATCAGGCCGATGCGGGCAGCGTCAGCTACCGCGGCCAGCCGGTCCACTTCAAGGGCCCCCGCGACTCTCAGGATCAGGGGATCAGCATCATCCATCAGGAGCTGAACCTGCTGCCGGAGTTGTCGATTGCCGCCAACATCTTCCTCGGGCGCGAGCCGCGTACCCGTTTTGGCAGCATCGACC
Organism: Aeromonas sp. 6P; assembly: GCF_051919525.1. Taxonomy (NCBI): domain Bacteria; kingdom Pseudomonadati; phylum Pseudomonadota; class Gammaproteobacteria; order Aeromonadales; family Aeromonadaceae; genus Aeromonas; species Aeromonas sp. 6P. Next base: position 2,346,525 of record NZ_JBQBEO010000002.1, read on the forward strand.
ACAAACAGCTGCGCGAGCGGGCAAGTGGCCTGTTGGCGCGACTTGGCGTCAAACACGGGCCGGATACCCGACTCGGGGATCTCTCCATCGGCGAACAGCAGATGGTGGAGATCGCCAAGGCGCTGTCGTTCGATGCCAGCGTCATCATCATGGACGAGCCGACCGATGCGTTGACCGATACCGAGACCGAACAGCTGTTCAAGGTGATCCGCGAGCTGCGTGAGCAAGGTTGCGGCATCGTCTATATCTCCCACCGCCTCAAAGAGATCTTCGAGATCTGCGATCGGGTCACTGTGCTGCGCGATGGCAAGTGGATCGGCGAGAAGGCGGTGAGCGATCTGGATGAAGACAAGATCATCGAGATGATGGTGGGCCGCCGGCTGGAAGAGCAGTACCCGCGTCTTGAGCGCGAGCTCGGCCCCGTCAGCCTGCAGGTGAAAGATCTGGCCGGTCCCGGCGTGCGCGGTGTGAGTTTCTCCCTGCGTCAGGGGGAAATTCTGGGCTTTAGCGGCCTGATGGGCTCCGGCCGTACCGAACTGATGAAGCTTATCTACGGTGCCAGCCCTATCAGCAGCGGTGAAATCACGGTAGATGGCCACGCGCTGGTGCCAACCAGTCCGGCGGATGGTCTGGCCGCAGGCATCGCCTATATCTCCGAAGATCGCAAGGGGGATGGGCTGGTGCTGGAGCTGTCGGTGCGCGAAAACATGAGTCTCTGCGCCCTCGACGAGTTCATCAGCAACGGCAAGATCGACGGCAAGGCCGAACGGCAGGCGGTGAGCGACTATGTGCGCCTCTTCAACATCAAGACCCCGAGTCAGGATCAGCTGATAAAGCTGCTTTCCGGCGGCAACCAGCAGAAGGTGGCCATCGCCAAAGGGCTGCTGACCCGGCCCAAGGTGCTGATCCTCGACGAGCCGACCCGCGGCGTCGACGTGGGGGCGAAGAAGGAAATTTATCAGCTCATCAACCAGTTCAAGAAGGAGGGGATGAGCATCATTCTGGTCTCTTCCGAGATGCCGGAAGTGCTCGGCATGAGTGATCGCATCATGGTGATGCACGAAGGGCGCATCAGCGCAGAGTTCAACACCCGCGATGCCAATCAGGAGAAGCTGATGGCGGCGGCAGTCGGTAAACAGTGGCAAGCAGAGCAAGAGGCATCCCAATGACAACCCAAACCCTTTCCCGCCGTGGCGTTATGAGCAAGGCGTGGTGGATCGAGAATAAATCCCTGGTCGCGCTGCTGGTCCTGATTGGTGTGGTCTCCTTTCTGAGCCCCAACTTCTTCACCGCCGACAACCTCCTCAATATCCTGCGCCAGACCTCGGTCAACGCCATCATGGCGGTCGGCATGACGCTGGTTATCCTTACCGCCGGTATCGATCTGTCGGTCGGCTCGGTACTGGCCCTGTGCGGCGCGCTGGCCGCCACCATGGTCGCCATGGAGTTGCCCATCTGGCTGGTGGTGCCCCTCACTCTGGGTGTCGGTGCCCTGCTGGGTGGCGTCAGCGGTCTCATCATTGCCAAGGGCAAGGTGCAGGCATTTATCGCCACTCTGGTCACCATGACCGCCCTGCGCGGCATCACCATGGTCTATACCGAGGGTCGCCCCATCTCCACCGGTTTTAGTGACGGCGCCGATCATTTCGCCTGGCTCGGTACCGGTTACCTGTTCGGTCTGCCGGTGCCCATCTGGCTGATGGCTATCGTCTTCCTGCTCGCATGGTTCATGCTCAACCATACCCGCCTCGGTCGCTATATCTACGCGCTGGGTGGCAACGAATCGGCTACCCGCCTCTCCGGTATCAATGTGGATCGGGTGAAACTGGCGGTGTATGGTCTGTGCGGCGCGCTCTCGGCGCTGGCAGGGCTTATCGTTACCTCTCGCCTCTCCTCTGCCCAGCCGACGGCGGGCATGGGTTACGAGCTGGATGCCATCGCTGCGGTGGTGCTGGGTGGTACCAGCCTGATGGGCGGCAAGGGCCGCATCATGGGTACCCTGATAGGGGCGCTGATCATCGGCTTCCTCAACAACGCCCTCAACCTGCTCGACGTATCCTCCTATTACCAGATGATCGCCAAGGCCAGCGTGATCTTGCTTGCCGTGATGATCGATAACAAAAGCAATCGTTGATAAGACAAGCCACACACAAGGAATGAAATGATGAAAAAGCTCAATACCCTGCTCGCTGCCGCCATCATGTCCGTGCTGGGCACCGCCCAGGCCGCCGATCAAACCCTGGCAATGGTGGTCTCCACCCTCAATAACCCCTTCTTCGTCACCATGAAAGAGGGTGCCGAAGCCAAAGCGAAGGAGCTTGGCTACGAGCTGGTGGTACTGGACTCCCAGAATGACCCGGCCAAAGAGCTCTCCAACATGGAAGATCTCACCGTGCGCAAGGTCGGCGCCATCCTGATCAACCCCACCGACTCCGAAGCGGTCGGCAACGCCATTCGTCTGGCCAACCGTGCCAGCATTCCGGTGCTGACCCTGGACCGCGGCGCCGCGCAGGGTGAGGTCAAGGCCCACATCGCCTCCGACAACGTGGCAGGCGGCAAGCTGGCCGGTGACTTCATCACCGAGAAACTGGGTACCGGTGCCAAGGTGATCCAGCTGGAAGGGATTGCCGGTACCTCCGCCGCCCGCGACCGTGGCGAAGGTTTTGCCCTGGCCGTGGCGGCCAACAAGCTGCAGGTGCTGGCTTCCCAGCCGGCCGACTTTGACCGCACCAAGGGCCTGAACGTCATGGAAAACCTGCTGGCAGCCCACCCGACCGTTCAAGCAGTCTTTGCCCAGAACGACGAGATGGCGCTGGGTGCCATCCGCGCGGTGCAGGCTGCCGGGAAAGAGGTAATGATCGTCGGTTTCGACGGTACTGACGATGGCAAAGCCGCCGTTGCCAAGGGTAAACTGGCCGCCACCGTGGCCCAGCAACCTGCCCTGATTGGTGCCATCGGCGTCGAGACTGCCGACAAGGTGCTGAAAGGTCAGCCGGTCGAGAAATCCATTCCGGTACCGCTGCAAGTGGTCAGCAAATAAATCTGAAGGGGGAGGCTCGCCTCCCCTTTTTCCTCTCGTTCAGGTGCCTCCCGGCTTGAGCTCACTCAATCACAGTGTTCAAGCCAAGATGCATCAGGAGTAGTCAACATGAATCGTCTCGTCGTTCTGGGCAGTGTCAATGCAGACCACGTGCTGCGCGTTCCCCACTTTCCTCGCCCGGGTGAAACCCTGACCGGCCACAGCTATCAGGTGGTGCCCGGTGGCAAGGGGGCTAATCAGGCAGTCGCTGCCGCCCGCCTTGGCGCCCCCGTCTCCTTTATCGCCCGCATCGGTGATGACGCCATCGGCCACCAGATGAAAGCCGGCTTTGCCAAAGATGGCATCGACGTCAGCGCCGTCGAGCTCGATCCCAAGCTCCCGACAGGCATCGCCATCATTTATGTCAGCGATGAGGGGGAGAACAGCATCGGCATCTCCGCCGAAGCCAACGGGGCCATCACCCCTGCCGTGGTGAAAAACCACGAAGCGATGATCGCCGACGCCCACACCCTGCTGTTGCAGCTGGAAGTGCCGCTGGAGAGCGTCCATGAAGCTGCACGGCTGGCTCGCGCCCACAGCACCCGGGTGGTGCTCAACCCCGCCCCTGCCCGTCCGCTCTCGAGCGAATTGCTGGCGCTGGTCGACCTTGTCACCCCCAATCAGACCGAGACCGAGCTGCTGACCGGCGTCAAAGTCACCGATGAATCGAGCGCCCGAGAGGCGGCTGCCCGTTTCCACCAGATGGGGATTGCGGACGTGATGATCACCTTGGGGTCGCAGGGGGTCTATTGCAGCAACGCCCAGCAGCAACAGCTGATCCCGGGCTTTCGGGTCAAGGCGGTGGATACCACTGCCGCGGGCGATACCTTCAACGGCGCTCTGCTGGCGGCGGAACTGGCCGGTGCCGATTTCCACAGCGCGGTGCGCTTTGCCCACGGGGCGGCGGCACTCTCCGTCACTCGGTTCGGTGCCCAGAGCTCCATCCCGAGCAAACAGGAGGTCGACGCCTTCCTGCTTGAGCAGACTGCGAAGGGGCACTGATGGCCAATATCAAGGAGGTGGCGGCGAGGGCCCAGGTCTCTACCACCACCGTATCCCACGTCATCAACGAGACCCGTTTTGTGGCCGAGGAGACCCGCGAGCGGGTCTTCACCGCCATGCGTGATCTCAACTATGCCCCGAGTCTGGTGGCCCGCAGCCTCAAGGTGAAGGAGACCAACAGTATCGGCATGCTGGTCACCACCTCCAGCAACCCCTTCTTTGCCGAGGTGGTACGCGGGGTGGAACGCTACTGCTTCGAGCAGGGCTACAACCTGATGCTGGGCAACACCGAAGGGCAGGCAGAAACCGCCCTCTCCTACCTCAAGATGATGCTGCGCAAGCGGGTCGATGGCCTGCTGATCATGTGCAGCGAGGGCCAACAGGAGGTGTTCAACCAGCTCGACTGGCTCAAGAGCCTGCCGGTGGTGGTGATGGATTGGGGGCTGGTTAGCGAGGATGTGGATCTTATCGCCGACAACTCCTTCCACGGTGGTTATCTCGCGACCCGCCATCTGATTGAGCTGGGCCACACCGCCATCGGTTGTATCACAGGCCCCCACAGCCGCGCCCCCGCCAACCAGCGCCAAGCTGGCTTTGAGCAGGCGTTGCAGGAGGCAGGTCTCACGCTCAATCCTGACTGGATCCAGGAGGGGGACTTTGATTGCGCCAGCGGCCATCAGGCGATGACTCGTCTGCTGGCATTGCCCGAGCGTCCCACCGCCCTCTTTGTCTGCAACGACATGATGGCGATGGGGGCCATCAGTGCCGCCCATCAGGCGGGGCTGGTGATCCCGCGCGACCTCTCCATCGTCGGCTACGACAATGTGGCGCTGGCCGAATTTATGTCGCCGCCGCTCACCACCGTCAACCAGCCCAAAGAGGAGCTGGGACGCCTCGCCGTCACCCGCCTGTTGGCGCGGATCAACGGCGAAGTGGTGGAGAACCACCTGATCACCGTCGACCCCGACCTGGTGATCAGACAATCTTGCGCGCCCTGCCCCTGATTTTCAGGGGCAACAAAAGAACAAGGCGACCCCGAGGTCGCCTTGTTTCATTCTGTCTCTTGCCGGTGCAATACCGCTTTTTGCCCTCAGGGCAGCGACCTCGTTTCCCTGGTTGCCAGCACTTGCAGTGGCACCAACCCCAATCGTCGGGCCAGCGGTTGCAACAACTCGCCATCATCATCACCCTGCGGCAGCCAGTAGCGGACAGGCCAGCCGGCTGCCAGCTGCGCCGAGGTGGTGCTGCCAATCTCTCTGAGCGCCAGAGTACAACCCTGCTGCCGCAATCCTGCCAGCAAGGCACTATCCTGCTGCAGCGTCGGTATCAGCAACACCAGCGGCGTACGGGAAGCCTCCTGCAGATAGGCCAGTAGATGGGTCAGCTGGGCCTGGTTGTCGAGCGGGACCAGCAGTGCCCGACCATCGGCATACTGTGCCTCGTGCGCTTGCAGCACACGGGCCAGCACGGGCCCCAGCACACCGCACTCCTGCAGCCAGCGCATGTGGCAGGGCGCCCCCTGCTCACGCCACTCAAGTGCCAATTGCCACATCTCGTTGCCCTGTCCGTCCGTCAGCGCCTGCAATGCCACTCGCAGCGGTGCAGGCTCGCGCCCGGCCAGCCACTCTCGCAGCTGATGAAGCTGCTGCTGACTCAACTGCAACTGCTGCAGCATGGCGGGCTCAAACCAGCTGATCGCCCCCTCCTGGCTACGCTTGGCCTGGTTAAGGGCCAGGATGGCCTGATCCAGCAGCCGGGCGGCATCCTGTTGTTGCGCCTTGGCGACCCCGAGCCGACAGGCCAGATCGAAGCTGCACTCCCGCGTCACGAACTCGAAATGGAGCAGATCCACCAGCTCATGAATGGCGGTTTCCAGCGCATCATTCGCCTTGGTCAGCACCACGGCAAATTCATCTCCGCCGAGCCGGTAAGCGTGGCTGCCATGAGCCTGTTGCAGCTTGTTGGCCACCATCTGCAACAACCGATCACCGACCTGATAACCCAGCAAATCATTGACCTGCTTGAAGCGCTTGAGATCGAGCACCACCAGGGCGCTCACATCATCGGCATGCAGAGCGCGAGAGAGCTGCTCCTGCAGGGCTCGGCGGTTGCCAAGCTGTGTCAGGGGATCGAGCAGGGCAAGCCGACGGTTCGCCAGATTGGCGCGAATGAGGGCTGCGACCAGAGCGCCACCGGTCAGCAACAGGATCAGTTGCCAGATCTGCAGCCAGAACAGGCTGTTGCGGATCTGGCTGACCGAATGCTCCCGCTCCTGGCCGGAGAGGATCTGATCCCCTATCTGTTCGACGAGACGGGTCTGGCTGGCGATCGCCTCCTGCAAGCGGGCAAGCTCAGCCCCCTCGCGCAGCGCACCTGCCTCCATCTGGGGTTCGAGCTGCTTGATCTGCTCGAACAGGGTGGCAAGCACCTTGCCGAGCCCGTGCCGCTGGCGCATCTCGGCGGTTTCACTGCTGATGAGGAAGATATCGAGCCGGTTCCACAGCAGATCGTAATCAAGGCTCAGGGTCTCCATCGACTGTCTGCCAGCCCGATAGAGCTGCAGGTCGTAGAGGAAACGCTGGGATTCGAGCATCACCTGGCTGATGTTCCAGTGGACATTGCGGTAGAAGGTATCGACCAGCTGCTCCTGCCGATATTGCAGATAGAGGCTGCTGCCCGACGAGAGCAGAAACAGCAGCGACACCGCAACCAACAGCAGATTTTGGCGGGATAGCCCCATCAATCGACGATCTCGATGCGGGTCACCTGCCACACCATGCAGTTGTGAATGGCAGGGACGTCCAGCTTGGGATAGGTGGTGAACGGGATGAGCAGCCAGAGCGGCCCCTTGTTGCGCCGGGTCAGCAGTTTGCCGTCCTCCTGACGCACCAGGGTCAGCGGCACGCCGTCGAACAGGGCCAGATCCACCACCTGCTGATAGCCGTTGAGGGCCGAGACGGCGATCTTGCGAGCATCCAGGATCCCTTGCGCCGCAAGCACGGCTGACAGGGTAGGCCCGCGATAGTGGTGGGCGCCCTGAGTCCAGGGGGTAGTGGTAGTGAATTCGGTCTGTGGCAAGACGGAGAGGGCCGACTCATCGAGGCTCACCTGCTGGCCATCTGGCAGTACCAGGGTCATCAGGGGGATGGAGGCCGATGCACTGGCACTGGCCAGCATCAGGAGAAAAAAAGCGATCCATTGCTTTACTGCGGTCATGGTAATTTGCGCCAACTGCGTCCCATTTTTTAAATGGTTGCCAGTGTGGCGATTTCACCGAACCATTGCAACTGTCCCGTCGCACAGTAGCTCAGGGACCGCGCATCTCCATCCAGTTGTGCCCCTCGACTTGCCTCGGTTGATGAATGCCGCACGCCTCCAGCAACTCATCGACATAGGCGGGCACCAGCAGGGAGGCTGGGCCATAGCGTTTCTCGTCAAACTGGCTGCCCACTTCGCTCGGCTCGAGATTGAGCTCGATGGTGTGCGCCCCGTTCAATCCCGCTTCATGGACAAACCCGGCGGCCGGATAGACAGCGCCAGAGGTGCCGATGGAGATAAAGAGATCGCACTGGGCCAGCGCGCTGTAGATGCGATCCAGCCCGAGCGGCATTTCGCCAAACCAGACCACATGGGGACGCATCGGCTGGGGGAACTGGCAGCAGGAGCAGAGCTCGTCCTGATGGAGATCGCCACGCCACTCGATCACCTGACCGGACTCCGGGCAGCGGGCCTTGAGCAGCTCCCCGTGCATATGGATAAGGTTCTTGCTGCCAGCGCTCTCGTGCAGATTGTCGATGTTCTGGGTGACCAGAGTCACCGAACCGGGCAGCAGTCGCTCGAGGCGGGCCAGCGCATAGTGGGCCGGATTGGGGTGAACCTGGGGCTGTTGCAGCTGTGTGCGGCGGGAGTTGTAAAAGCGCAGCACCAGTTCAGGATCCCGGGCATACCCCTCGGGGGTCGCCACATCCTCGACCTTGTGCTCTTCCCACAAACCGTCGCAGGCACGAAAAGTCTTGATGCCGGATTCGGCAGAGATCCCCGCGCCGGTCAGGATCACGATATGTTTATATGACTGCGCCATAAGCTGCTCCGTCTATCCCCGCACAATAAATGTGACCTTAGCACAGGGAAAATAGTGTCACTATTCGCCCTTGGTCTTAAGCGGCGCCGCTGGCGGTGCGGGTAACCAGGCATCCAGTACCGACAGATCCAGCCTGACAAAGACCATCTCCCGCCCGGTCACCAGGGTCAGCGGCAAACCAAGGCGCTTGAGCAGGGTCAGCATGGGCCGGTTCTGGGCCAGCACTTCCGCCGTCCACTCCCGGATCCCGTCTGCCCTGGCCAGCAGTGCCAGCGCCAGCAGAATGCGCCTCCCCGCCCCCTTGTGCTGAAAGTGATCCGCTACGATGCAAGAAAACTCCGCCCGATCGGGATGAAGGCGGCGGCGGATTGATTGCGCCTGAGCCAGCGGCTCACCGGCCAGATCGGTCAGTAACAGCGAGATCTGTTGTTCGGGATGGTAATTGAGAAACTGGGCCACCTGTTCCGGTGGCGGCGTCCGTTTCGGGCGCATAAAGCGCAGATAGATGCTCTCTTCACTCAATGCATCGTAAGCGGCCAGCATGCGGGCAGGCGCCACACCATGCAGCTCGCGCAGCAGGCAAGGCACCCCGGAGACCTCCATCGCCAGTGGCAGCGCGGCCCGGGAAACCAGATGAGGCCAGCCATCCAGCCCTTTGTCAAGGCGCTCCCGGTGCATGGGCCAGCAGAGGTAGCGCGGCATGGCTTACCAGCGCCCCGTCATACCGCGCTCTCGCCACACCTCGACGTCGAGCAGGTTGTAAGGATCATCCAGATAGACGGCGATCCCCAGCTCCCGAACCCGGGCCATAAAACGCCCCAGCAGGGAGTCACCGGTCAAGGACTCCATCTCTGGCAAGATCCCCTGCCCCAGCAGCAAGGCTTGCAGCGGCAAACGCTCCAGCAGATCGAATGGCAGATGCTGGCTGTTATCGAGCAGCAGCGCCAGCTTGCTCCCCGCCAGACTGGCTTGCAGCACCAGCGCGAAGCGATCGGCGTTGCCGAGCAGGTGGTCACGACGGTGGATAAGCAGGGTCAGTTCGGCTGGGGTGCGCGACTGCTCCGTCAGCCAATCCTTGAGCGCCTCCCAGCGGCTGGGCAAACCCGTCACCGCCAGCCAGACCGGATGAGGGGTCGCGGGACTGGAGAGCAGCCCTAGCTGACCCTGCACCTCCCCCTGCCAACGGCGAATAGAGCGGCGCTGGCCGCTCAAGCGCTGTTGACGCAGCGGGCCCAGATAGAGTCGACGCAGCAACCTGAGCAGCTCGTCGCAATCAAGCGGCTTGGCCAGTGCCGCCAGAATGTTGAAACCGGCATCGTGCAGCAGGCGGCGGGCACCGTCGATCAGCGTCTGCTCATGGGCCGAGAGCAGCACGATGGGCAGCCCGGCCTCCTGCAACTGGGGCTGGTTCATCAGCAGACTGATGGCATCTTGCTCCACCAGACTGAGATCGCACACCAGCAGGCTGATGTCGCCCGCCGACAATGCCGCAAGGCAGGCCGATTCATCCTGTACCCACTGACAGGAGAGCCCCAACCCGGCGATGGTCTGTTGCAGTTGCATCCCCTGAAACGGGTGATCCTCGAGCAGCAGCACCTTGTTAGCGGCCAGCCAGTTGCACCAGTTACGGTAACTGGCGGCAAGCCCCCCCAGCCAATCCTCGCCGATAGCGTAGATCCCCTCATGCTGCTGCAACTGGGGGAAATAGTCCGCCTGCTGATGAGCGGCGGGGTCGTAAAGGGCAATGGCACCTGCCGCAAACAACCCTTCCCACTGCCAGCAGGCATCCGGTCGGGTACGGTGCAGCGTGACATAGGAGGGCAATGTCATGGTGCTGGCCAACTCATGGGCGGTGCTGTCGAGGGCATAGAGCACAATGGGGCAAAATCCTGCCGCCTCTTGCTCTTCCGAATCGAGCAACGCCAGTAATTCTTCATCAGTGATGATCATCTTGAGCCCTCTTTGAAAACTGCTGGCTGAACTCATCCAGTGCCCGGTTCAATCTGGCTTGCAGCATCGGATGGGGCGCCTGTTGCCACTCTTCAATGGCCGCCACCAACGCAGTCGCCCCTACCATTCTGGCGGCCCCCTTCAACTTGTGTAAAGCAGCATTCACGCCAACTTCATCTTCTTCTGTGCTGCAGCGCTCAAGTTCGGCCAAATCATCACGGGTAGCCTTCAGATAAAGGGCGGCCAGCTCATCGGTCAGCAGCGAGGCAACCGGTGTCGGGGCGACAACATTGCTCCCCTCTTTGGCAATATGGCGCAGCAAGGTCGCCAGCTCCTTCAGGGCGACCGGCTTGTCCAGATGGCCATCGCAACCGCAGGATTGCAGCTCCCTTGCCGCCTGATCACTGAGATCTGCGGTGATCACATAGACCGGCAGACGGGCCCAACGGGCGGATTGGCGCAATTGCCTGCACAGCTCGGCCCCGTTCATCACCGGCATCTGCAGATCGGTCAGCACAAAATCCACCTCCTGCTGCGCCAGCATCTCCAGCGCCAGCTGCCCGTTGGCGGCAGTGATAACGCTGGCACCAAGTTGCCCCAGTTGCAGGCTGATCAGCTCGCGATTGACATCGTGATCTTCAACCAGCAGTACCCGCATGCCAAGCCCTGGCTGGGTGCCTGCGACCGGTTGATCCTGGGTCAGCCGTGGCTGCAGCAGGGTGATGATGGTCCCGGGCACCCAGGACTCCCCTTGCCAGGCCCAATAGTAGAGCCCCTTCTCGTCCACCTCCGCTTGCAGCGTATCAACGGCGTTGCTGACGGTGGCGATCCCCAATCGGCTGAGCCAGGGCGACAGCGCTTGCGCCTCATCGTGGGGTAAAGAGAGTGCCAGCTGCCGCACATTGGGCTGCCAGTCCGGCTCCTGCTGCACCCGCTTGAGGGGCAACTCGCAATAGAAGCGGCTACCGCCACCGACGCGCCCCTCGACATCGATAAGACCACCCATCTGCTCGACCAGCTGCTTGCAGATCGCCAGACCAAGACCGGTGCCCGGCGCCCGCAGTTGCCCTTCAACGGCAAACTGCTCGAACGGCATAAAGAGCGTGGTGCGCATCTTGGCGGTGATCCCCGGTCCCTGATCATCCACACCGAAGCGCAAGGTCGATGCGACCACCTCGGCCCACAACACCACTTCCCCACGCAGGCTGAACTTGATGGCATTGGAGAGCAGGTTGTGGAGCACTTGCCGTACCCGGTGAGGGTCGAGGGTCTGCAGGGCTGGCAGAGCCGGGTCCAACTTAAGGCGCAGTTGCAATCCCTTGGCCCGCGCCTTGGTCCAGTGCACTGCCGCCACGTGCTCACACAGCTCGGCAAAATCGGTGGGTTGCGGCGAGAGGGAGAGTTTGCTGTTTTCGTTGCGGCTAAAGTCGAGCACATCGTTGAGCAGGCCGAGCAGCTCATCCCCCGCCTGACGCACCCGCGCCAGCGCAGAGTCTTGCTCTCTCGACAAAGGAGTGCTGGCCAGCCACTCCAGCAAGCCGAGCATGGCGTTCATCGGCGTGCGGATCTCGTGGCTGATGGCGGCCAAAAAGCGCCCCTTGGCCAGAACTGCCTGTTGCGCCTGCTCATGGGAGTGCTGCAATGCCTGATCCTGCTCGACCCTGATAGTGGCATCCTGCATCACCGCATAGATCCGCCAACCCTGCGGCTGACTGCGGCCACGGCCATAGAGCTGCAACCAGCGCACACCCTTGGTCGGATGGTGATAGCGCATGGTGAACGCGAAGGGTTTGCCTGCCTGCAGCATGGCGAACATCTCACGGCGTACCCGACGGCGATCCTCGCGCTCCAGCATAATGAGCACCCGTTTGGGCTCACGACGGATCTGCTGGCTCGCAAGCCCCAGCAGCTCGTAACAGCCCCGGCTGATAAACTCGATCCCCCCTACCCGTCCCCGCTCGAACATAAACTGCAGCACCACGCCGGGCACGGTATTGGTCAGGGCGCGCAGGCGGCGCTCTGCCTGACGCAAAAAACGGGCCTGCTCACGCAGCACACTGATATCCGACAGGGCGATAAGATCGGTGGCAGGTGCCTGCTTGTCCAACCGCAGCGGATGCTGGGCATAGGCGAAGACCTGATCCCCCAGCACCAGCTCCCCTTCGCTCTTTTGCGGCTGTACCGGCGGCAGCATCAACTGCTGCGAATAGCGCAGGGCCAGACGTCGCCCCTGTTTATTGGATTTGATTACCTTGCCCTGGCTATTGCGCAGATAGACGGGCACCGGCAACGCCTGAAACATGGTTTCCCGCAGCTCGCTCTCGATGGCCAGCGCCTTCTCGGCGGCGTGACGCTGGGCCACTTCCCGTGCCAGTTGCTGGCGAGAGCGCCAGATCCCGCCGATGACAATGCCGCTGATCAGCAGTGCCATGGCAATGGAGCCAAACCAGGCGGCGTAGCTCACGCCGGGCTGCTGCACGACGAGCAAGCGGCGCCAGCGCTGGTTAAGTTCGTCGATCTGGGTGCTGGTCAGCGCCATCAGGTTGCGATCCATCACCCCGGCCAGTTCGGTCTGACTCTTGTTGATGGCAAAGCCAAGACTGAAGCGATCTTCCAGCTCCTCGATATCGAGCCCTTCCAGCAAGTTGGTACGCTGGGGATATTGCAGCTGATATAGCTCGCTCAGCATGGCGTCAGCCTTGCCCTGTTTGATCGCTGCAAGCCCCTGCTCAAGGCCGTCGGTGCGAAGCCACTCCTGATCACCGAGCAGGGCGAGCAAGGAGGGATCATAGAGGGATTCCGGCACCAGAATACGCTGCCGCTTGAGTTGGGTGATGCGATCGGCAGCCAGCTTGCGCTTGCTGATCAAGGCAAAGCGGTTGGTTGAGATCGTCCGACTGAAAATGAACTGATCCGTCAATGCCGGGGATTCCGGCAAGCCGGCCATCATATCCGCCTCACCACGGCGCAGCTTATCTACGGCCTCCGCCTTGCTGGCGGCAGGCACCAGCTTGTATTTCAGGCCGGTCTCCTGGGTGACCCAGCGCAGCACATCCGCGCTCCACCCTTTCGCCTCCCCCAGATCATTGACGCCGCTATAGGGCATCAACTCGGGATTGACCACTAGGCGAATGGTGCGACCGCGGCCGGATAACCAGGCCTGCTCGGTATCGCTGAAGTGGGGTTGGTTGACGTAGAGCGACCCCTGATCGAGATAGCGAGCCAGATCGGTATAGATAGTACCGGCGGGCATATGACGGATCAGGGTGTCCACCAGATTGGCCAACTCAGGCTGATCGCGCATCATCAGGCGATAGCTGATGATCCGATCCTCACCAAACAGGCGGCGCAGGCGCAACCCATCGGCAGGAAACTCGCGCATCAGATAGCGCAGTTGCAGATAGTCCCCCAGATAGGCATCACCCTTGCCGCTCTGCAGCGCGTCGTAGACCTTCTCTCCGCTTTTTAGGGAAATAATGCGCGCCTGTGGATATAGCTCGTGCAGCAGGCGGGCAGAGTCTGCCACCGAGTAGACCAGAAAGCGGGCCTGTTTGAGATTTTCACCCTTGTAGAGGATGGCGGCATCGGTCTCCATCATCGGACGACTTAACCGCATGCCCTCCACGGCCTTCTTGCGGGTTCCGACATAGGGAATGATGTCGCATTCCCCCTCTGCGAGCCCGTTGCGCAATGTCTGCCAATCGGGCAGCTCTTTGAGCACCAGCGGAATCGGGAACAGCTCCTGCAACCGGGCGAGACGATCCTTGAGCAGACCCCCCTCGGCCATCAGGTATGGTGGAGGAAGCGTCGCAGGATAGCAGAGCGAAAGCTGACTCAGTGAATTTACATAAGCTTGGGTCGCCGGCTCCAACGGCAGCACTGTGGTCTGCAAAGGCTTGGCGTGCAATGGCAGTGCCAGTGCGGCACCCAGAAGAAAAATGGGGAATTTGGTCATATGAAAACAAAAGCCAGGCATCTGCCTGGCTTTTTATCACTCGTTGGGTTCAACATTTTCTACCCTGGCCTTGAGCTTCTGGCCAGGCCGGAAGGTCACCACGCGGCGGGCGCTGATAGGAATATCCTCGCCCGTCTTGGGGTTGCGTCCGGGACGCTGATTCTTCTCACGAAGGTCAAAGTTACCGAAGCCTGAAATCTTGACTTGTTCACCACGCTCAAGCGCCTGTCGGATTTCCTCAAAGAAGGCTTCCACCATATCTTTGGCTTCACGCTTGCTCATCCCGAGCTGGGTGAACAGGTGCTCTGCAATGTCGGCTTTGGTAAGCGCCATAGATCAATCCCTCAAGGATGCATTCAACTCTTCACCAAGGGCCCGCACGACATTGTCTACGGTCTCGGCAATCTCTTTCTCCTCCAGGGTACGCTGGGTGTCTTGCAATACAAGACTGATGGCCAGGCTCTTCTTGTCCTCTGCCATACCAGCACCCTGGTATACGTCAAACAAGTTTATTCCAACTACCTGATTTCCGCCAACTTTTTTAATTACCGCAAGCACATCACCTGCCAGAACCTGACGATCGACCACGACGGCGATGTCGCGACGGTTCGCCGGGAACTTGGAAACTTCGGCTGCCACAGGCACCTTGGCCGGGGTCAGCTTGTCCAGCTCCAGCTCAAACATCACCGCGCGGCTCTTGAGGCCCAGCTTCTTCTCGAGGCTCGGGTGGATCACGCCGATGTGGCCGATGATCTCGCCATTGCGCAGAATGGCTGCGCTCTGACCCGGATGCAGGGCGCTGTGCTCGGTACGCTCGAAGCTAAAGGTGGCACCTTCGGCGGTCAAGTCGAGCACCGCTTCCAGATCCCCTTTCAAATCAAAGAAGTCGGCTGCGCGGGTTTTGATATCCCAGTGCTCGTCGCTCTGGTTGCCAGTGATGATACCGGCCAGCATCGGCTCCTGACGGATGCCGTTCTCGGCGCTTTCATCCTTGATGAAACGCAGACCCTGTTCAAACAGACGCACACGCGGCTGCTGACGGTTCTGGTTGTAAACAACGGCCTGCACCAGACCCGGGAACAGAGAGACGCGCATGGCGGACATCTCGACCGAGATCGGGTTCGGCAGTACGATGGCATCGCTCTGCGGGAACAGGGTTTGCTGGGTCTTGGGATCGACGAAGCTGTAGGTGATCGCTTCCTGGAAACCGCGGTCAACCAGCAGGTCGCGTACGCGCTTCAAGGTCACCTGCCCTTCTGCCTGCTCAACCATCGCCAGAGAGGCAGCCGGTTTCAGGTTCGGGATGTTGTTGTAGCCGTAGATGCGGGCCACTTCCTCGATGAGGTCTTCCTCGATGGCGATATCGAAACGCCAGGAGGGTGCCAGCGCAGTCCAACCGTCAGCATCCACAGTCACCTGCATGCCAAGGCGGGTCAGGATCTCGACCACCTGAGCGTCAGCCACGCTGATACCGATCACCTTGTCGAGCTTGGCGCGACGCAGCTTGATGGGGGCAGCCTTGGGCAGATGGGTATCGGATTTGACCTCGATGACCGGACCCGCTTCACCGCCGCAGATATCCAGCAGCAGACGGGTGGCTCTGTCCATCACCTTGGCTTGCAGCTGCGGATCCACCCCGCGCTCGAAGCGGTGGGAAGAGTCGGTGTGCAAACCGTAAGCGCGAGCACGACCTGTGATGGAGAGCGGCGCGAAGAAGGCGCACTCCAGCAGGATGTCGGTGGTGGTCTCGGATACACAGGTGCGGTTGCCACCGAAGATACCGGCCATGCAGGCAGGACCTTTGGCATCGGCAATCACCAGGGTGGTCTCTTTGAGCTTCACTTCGTTGCCATCGAGCAGGGTCATCGGCTCGTCAGCGTGGGCACGACGCACCACCAGTTCCCCTTCCAGGGTAGCCAGATCGAAGGCGTGCATCGGCTGACCGTATTCCAGCAGCAGGTAGTTGGTGATGTCGACAATGGCGTCGATGGAACGAATGCCGCCACGGCGCAGCTTCTCTTGCATCCAGAGCGGGCTCTGGGCCTGCAAGTTCAGCCCCTTGATGACGCGCCCCAGATACCGTGGACAATCGGCGGTTGCTTCAACCCGGATCGGGAAAGTTGCATCAATGGTTGCAACAGCTGGTGCCCAGGTCGGCTCGACCACGTCCACGCTGTTGAGCACGCCAATTTCACGGGCCAGACCGGCGATACCGAGGCAATCGGCGCGGTTCGGAGTCAGATCCACATCGATGGATACGTCGTTCAGATTGAGGTAGTCGCGAATATCGGTACCGATGGGGGCATCGGCCGGCAGCTCAATGATGCCATCGGCTTCAACGTCGATACCCAGCTCGCTGAAAGAGCAAAGCATGCCGTGAGACGGCTGGCCACGCAGCTTGGCTTTCTTGATGGTGAAATCACCCGGCAGGGTCGCCCCTACTTTGGCCACACACACTTTCAAGCCCTGACGGCAGTTTGGCGCGCCGCAGACGATGTCCAGCAGCTCGGCTTCGCCCACGTTGACCTTGGTCACACGCAGTTTGTCGGCATCCGGATGCTGGGCGCACTCGACCACTTCACCCACAACCACATTGTTGAACTGGCCAGCCACCGCGTCCACGGCGTCCACTTCCAGACCGGCCATGGTGATCTGCTCGGCCAGTGCGTTGTCACTCAACTCGGTGCGGACCCACTCCATCACCCAGGATTTACTGAATTTCATGTTCTCTCGCCCTTACTTGAACTGCTTGAGGAAGCGCAGGTCGTTTTCGAAGAAGGCACGCAGGTCGTTGACCCCGTAACGCAGCATGGTCAGGCGCTCAACGCCCATGCCGAAGGCAAAGCCGGAGTATTTTTCCGGATCGATACCGACCGAACGCAGCACGTTCGGGTGCACCATGCCGCAGCCCAGCACTTCCAGCCACTTGCCGTTCTTGCCCATCACGTCGACTTCGGCGCTCGGCTCGGTGAACGGGAAGTAGGAAGGACGGAAGCGAATGGTCAGGTCTTCCTCGAAGTAGTTGCGCAGGAAGTCGTGCAGAATGCCCTTCAGCTCGGTAAAGCTGGCATGCTCGTCAACCAGCAGACCTTCAACCTGATGGAACATCGGGGTGTGGGTCATGTCGTAGTCGTTACGATAGACGCGGCCCGGTGCAATGATGCGGATCGGCGGCTGCTGATGTTCCATGGTGCGGATCTGCACGCCCGAGGTGTGGGTACGCAGCATCAGATCAGGATTGAAGTAGAAGGTATCGTGATCGGTACGCGCCGGGTGATTAGCCGGAATGTTCAGCGCATCGAAGTTGTGGAAGCCATCTTCAATCTCGGGACCACGGGCAACCTTGAAGCCCATCTCGCCAAACAGGCGCTCGATGCGCTCTATGGTGCGGGTTACCGGGTGCAGACCGCCATTCTCGATGCGACGGCCCGGCAGGCTGACATCGATGGTCTCGGCGGCCAGCTTCTGGTTCAGCACGGCGACTTCGAGCGCTTCACGACGCTCGTTCAGCGCATCCTGAACCTGCTGTTTGGCCTGGTTGATCACGGCGCCCGCGGCGGGACGCTCTTCGGCAGACAAGGCACCCAGGCCCTTCATCTGCTCGGTAAAAAAGCCCTTTTTACCCAGATATTTGACCCGGATTTCGTCGAGGGTCGCGATATCGCTCACGCCCTCAATTTCGGCTCTGGCTTGGCCGACTACTTCTTCAAGCTGTTGCATGTCTTCCTCGTCACCACTCCCGGTACAGGAGCCTTTAGGCTAAATAAGGTCAAGAGGGGAATAATACAAAAAAAGCCCCTTCGCTGACCATAGCTAAGGTGGGCTTTTCTCCCTACAAATCATTTTGTTATATCAAGCGAGTCTCATCGGCTCACCGCCACTCCTGAAATAGTGGAACAAACATTTAGTTTGTTGGCATATAAAGCATTTGTAGAACAGGGCATCTCGCACATATCGCCTTGTGTGGAGAAAACTGTAGCACGTGTAAAACAGTAGACAGAATATGGATAGGACAAAGGGAGAAGTAATGTAAAACCGCAAATGACAGATACAAAAAAGGAGGCCTGAGCCTCCTTTTAGCGTTTATAACAGGACTGGATTAAACCAGAGCTGCTTTAGCTTTTTCAACCAGGGCGGTGAAAGCCATTTTGTCGTGAACGGCGATATCGGACAGGATCTTGCGATCGATCTCGATAGAAGCCTTCTTCAGACCGTTGATCAGACGGCTGTAGGACAGACCGTTCTGACGGGCTGCAGCGTTGATACGCGCAATCCACAGCTGACGGAACTGACGCTTTTTCTGGCGACGGTCACGGTAGGCATACTGACCAGCTTTGGTTACCGCTTGTACCGCTACGCGGTAAACACGGGAACGTGCGCCGTAGTAACCTTTGGCGGCTTTCATTACTTTCTTGTGACGAGCTCGAGCAGTCACACCACGTTTAACTCTTGGCATTTTTCACATCCCCCCTTATGCGTACGGCAGACAAGCGACAACACGTTTGTGGTCGGCAGCAGAAACCATGAATTTCGGTCCCAGCTGACGCTTACGCTTGCTGCTCTTCTTGGTCAGGATGTGACGCAGGTGGTTGTGCTTGCACTTGAAGCGACCCGAGCCAGTCTTCTTGAAGCGCTTTGCAGCACCCCGGTTGGTTTTCATCTTCGGCATTTCATACTCCGCATTGTGAGTGACAACAAAATCGCAAGGCGAACCAAGTCATGAGGCAAGCCCCATGAGTCAATTTCTTGTGGGCCTTAAGATTTCTTCTTAGGTGCGAGGACCATCACAGCTTGACGGCCTTCGACTTTCGGGAACGACTCGACTACGGCCAACTCTTCCAGATCGTTCTTGACGCGCTCCAGAACCTTGATACCAAGATCCTGGTGGGCCATTTCACGACCACGGAAGCGCAGGGTGACCTTAGCCTTGTCCCCGTCTTCCAGAAAGCGAACCAGGTTGCGTAGTTTTACCTGATAGTCGCCTTCGTCAGTGCCAGGACGGAATTTGATTTCCTTAACCTGGACGACTTTCTGCTTTTTCTTCTGTTCTTTGGTTGTTTTGCTCTTTTCGTAGAGGAATTTGCCGTAATCCATGATCCGGCAAACGGGCGGCTCAGCATTTGGACTGATCTCTACCAGATCAACTCCGGCCTCTGCGGCCAAGTTCAGAGCATCCTGAATGGATGTGATGCCAATGGCTTCACCATCCAGACCAGTCAGACGAACTTCTTTCAGACGGATCTCTTCATTGATCCGGTGAGCGCGGGCTTGCGGTTGCTTGCCCAGTTTTTTTCCGCCTTTTATAGCTTATTCCTCCACTTTCTTTTGTCCGCGGGTCTGAACTTCCTGGGTCAATAGAGCGATGAACTCTTCAACAGGATAAGTGCCCAGGTCAGCCCCTTTACGAGTCCGTACTGCAATCTTACCGGCTTCAACTTCTTTATCGCCGCAGACCAGCATGAAAGGTACTCGCTTCAAAGTATGCTCGCGGATTTTAAAGCCAATCTTCTCATTTCTCAAGTCCGCTTTTGCGCGAAGGCCCGCATCATTCAATGCTTTGGCTACTTTCACCGCATAATCGGCCTGATTGTCCGTGATATTCATGACCACAGCCTGAGTCGGTGCCAACCAGGTCGGGAACAGACCGGCGTACTCTTCAGTCAGAATACCGATGAAGCGCTCGATAGAACCCAGGATGGCCCGGTGGATCATCACAGGTACATGGCGATCGTTGTTTTCGCCCACATAAGTGGCACCCAGACGACCAGGCAGGGCAAAGTCGAGCTGCACGGTACCACATTGCCACGCACGATCAAGGCAATCGTGCAGGGTAAATTCAATTTTGGGACCGTAGAACGCCCCTTCACCCGGCTGCAGATCGTACTTCAGACCGTTGAGCTCCAGCGCTTCGGCCAAGGCTTTCTCGGCGCGATCCCACATCTCATCGGAGCCGATACGCTGCTCGGGACGAGTGGAGAGCTTGACCACGATGTTTTCGAAGCCAAAGGTACCGTAGACGTCATAGACCATACGAATACAGCCGGAGACCTCTTCCATGATCTGCTCTTCGGTACAGAAGATGTGAGCGTCATCCTGAGTGAAACCGCGCACCCGCATCAGACCGTGCAGGGAACCGGACGGCTCGTTGCGGTGGCAGGAACCAAACTCGGCCATACGCAGCGGCAGATCGCGGTAGGACTTCAGACCCTGGTTGAAGATCTGGACGTGACCCGGGCAGTTCATCGGCTTGATGGCGTACTCGCGGTTTTCGGACTGGGTAGTGAACATGGCCTGGGCGTATTTCTCCCAGTGACCTGAACGCTCCCACAGAACGCGGTCCATCATGAACGGACCTTTCACTTCCTGATAGTCGTACTCTTTGAGCTTGCCGCGGATAAAGGTTTCCAGCTCACGGAAGATGGTCCAGCCATCGTTGTGCCAGAACACCATACCGGGTGCTTCTTCCTGCATGTGATACAGGTCGAGCTGCTTGCCGATCTTGCGGTGGTCGCGCTTGGCGGCCTCTTCCAGGCGCTGCAGATAGGCCTTGAGCTGCTTCTTGTCAGCCCAGGCGGTACCGTAGATACGCTGCAGCATCTTGTTGTTGGAGTCGCCACGCCAGTAGGCGCCGGACATCTTCAGCAACTTGAAGTGGTGGCAGTGACGCATGTTGGGCACGTGCGGGCCGCGACACATGTCGATGTACTCTTCGTGATGATAGAGACCTGGCTGGTCATCACGGGCAATGTTCTGATCCAGGATTTCGACTTTGTAAGACTCGCCGCGCGCCTCGAATACATCGCGCGCTTCTTGCCAGGAGACTTTCTTCTTGATGACGTCGTAATCCTTGGCTACCAGCGCCAGCATGCGCTCTTCCAAGGCAGCCAGATCTTCATCGGTCAGGGTACGGTCAAGATCAACGTCATAGTAGAAGCCGTTGTCGATGACAGGACCGATGGCCATCTTGGTCTGGGGCCAGAGTTGCTTGATAGCATGACCCAGCAAGTGGGCGCAGGAGTGGCGCAGGATGTCCAGACCTTCTTCGTCTTTGGCGGTGATGATGGCCAGCGCAGCATCGGCTTCGATCAGCTCGCACGCATCTACCAGTTCACCGTTTACCCGACCGGCAATGCACGCCTTGGCGAGACCGGGACCGATGTCCGCAGCCACATCCATGACGGAAACAGAGTGGGCAAATTGACGTTGGCTGCCGTCAGGCAGAGTAATGATTGGCATTATGTGTTTCCTTATACAGTGGTGACCCCTACCAAAGGTCACATGCGGGATGGAAAAGAGATTCAAAAAGGTGATGTTTTGGTTCTCCACAGCACTTTGCGAAGACGGCCTGACACGTAAACCACATGTCTAACGTGACAAACCAAGCCAAAACGGCCCCATGCTACCAGAAGTCGGGCGTGCTGTATCGGATTTGCAGATATTTTCTACAGTCAAATGAGTCGTCTGCCGACTATTCACCAAGCAGGGATTGCCAGTTGAAATCAAAGTCACTGCTCCCCTCCTCGGCCAGCGCCAGCTCCTGCAGCACCTGAAGCGCCAGCTTGTTGCCCTTTTGTGCCGCCTGATAGAGCCACTGCTTCGCCTGAGGCAGATCGACCCTGCCGCTGACCCCCATCAGATGAAGGACGCCGACTTTCAGCATGGCCGGGACATCACCATTACGGGCAGCCTGATCCATCCAGTGAAAGGCTTG
This sequence comes from Aeromonas sp. 6P, assembly GCF_051919525.1. Lineage (NCBI taxonomy): Bacteria > Pseudomonadati > Pseudomonadota > Gammaproteobacteria > Aeromonadales > Aeromonadaceae > Aeromonas > Aeromonas sp. 6P. The sequence continues at coordinate 2,368,303 of NZ_JBQBEO010000002.1, forward strand.
GCGCAGATCTCGCTTGACCCCAACACCACGCAGATAGAGCTCTGCCAGCCGATATTGGCCGAAGGGATCCCCTGCCAGCGCCGACTGGCGATAGAGCGTGATGGCCTGATGGATATCCTGCTCGCTCCCCTGCCCCACTTCATGGCTCCAGCCCATCAAGGCTTGCGCCCGAGGTTGGCCTTGATCGGCCAGTGGCGACCAGATCCGGGTCGCCTCATCGAAATGACCGGTACGCCAGGCACGGTTGGCAGCAGCCATCTCCTGCTCGGTGGAGAGCGGAAGCAGACGCCAGATAACCAGCGCAATCAGACCGATAAATAGCCAGCGGGAAGTGGTGGGGCTCATGATGATTTCCGTGATCCAGTTCTCATTTCGTCTATGTAAACGAAATGTAGCGTTGCGATCAAGCAAGAGATCCCTGCGACAACCCTTTTTGCACCCGGTCGATCAGCAGTTGTTGTCATTTATCCGGTGCACCTGCAAAATAACTGTATGTATAAACAGTATCGGTGCACACCATGGCAGGACGAGGCAGCCCCCACAATATCGATCACCGTTTTAGCGGCCCCCTTGTCGAAGCGGTCGATGACGGCTGGCAACCATCTGATTGGGATGCCGCATTCACCCCCTCTGTGCCTGGCACCGAGGTGCGGGAGATCGATGCACGCAGCATCATCAGCTACAACAGCTCGCCGGATGTCCCCTTTGGTCGCTCCATCAACCCCTATCAGGGGTGCGAACACGGCTGCATCTACTGCTATGCCAGACCCAGTCACGCCTATCTGGAGCTCTCCCCTGGCCTTGATTTCGAGAGCAAGCTGTTTGCCAAACGCAATGCAGCCGACCTGCTGCGCCGGGAGTTTGCCAAACCGGCCTATCAGCCACAGACCATCTTCATTGGCGCCAATACCGACCCCTATCAACCCATCGAGCAGCGCTATCGCCTCACCCGGCAGTTGCTGGAAGTGATGCTTGCCCACCGCCATCCGGTCGGGCTCATTACCAAGAGCTCCATGATCTTGCGCGACCTTGATCTGTTGACCGAGCTGGCCAGAGAGGGACTGTGTCAGGTGATGGTGTCGGTGACGACCTTGAACGAAACCCTGCGCCGACAGCTGGAGCCCCGCGCCAGCACGGGCACCGGCCGCTTGAAAGTGATCGAGAAGCTGGCCAACGCTGGTATACAGGTGGGGGTATTGGCCGCCCCCATGATCCCGCGGCTCAATGAGCCGGAGCTGGAGCAGATCATCAAATCGGCTGCCGAGGCTGGCGCCAGCTGCGCCGATTACATTCTGCTGCGCCTGCCCCACGAGCTGGCGCCGCTATTTGGTGACTGGCTCGATACCCACTATCCGGGCCAGAAGGAGGCTATTTTGAATCAGTTGCGAGCCAGCCGCGGTGGCGGGCTCAACAGTACCGCCTTCGGTACCCGCATGCGCGGTGAGGGGCACTTTGCCGATCTGCTGGCCCAGCGCTTTCGCCTTATCAGCAAACGACTTGATCTGGGCAAACGCCATATTCAGCTCAGACTGGATGGGTTTATCCGCCCCGGGGAGCAGCTGCCGCTCTTCTAATCCCCCTGTTCACGCCCTTCACACATCAGGTGTGCCAAGAGGTTGAAAGGAAGACCTGCCGCGACACATCCTGTGGAAACCCCGCTTTTCAGAATTTTCCAACGAAGTAGTCATGTCGCGACAAGAAAGCGCTACCCGGTAAAGAGAAGGCTAACGCCTTAGCCTGCGCGCTGATCCCGGCCCTGTTGCACCATTTCAACCGGCAGTCGCGAGGGTTCATGAGCCACTTCGTGCTCATCCTCTTCATACTGTGGCACCTCTGACTCGCCCCATACCCGGCTCCACCAAATTTCCCACGTGATCCAACTGGTCATATGCAGCTCCTGACGGTGAAGGTGATGGCAACAACCCACCACTCGCCCGGCAGGATAACGGCTGGTAATGACAGGGAAATGACAAAAAAATCACTTGTAAAAAGGCAACTGGCGGTGGCGAGGAAAAGCCGAAACAGTTCACATATTCGGCGAAATCATACTGAAAGCGGTCACAAATCTGCAGGTTGTTGATTGCAGCTCACTCTGTTCCCGCCAAAGCTGAGTTGCCCATTCAGGCATCTATAAAAACAGGGACACAATAATGAAACACACAGCGGGAATATGGGCGATCGCAGGTATGCTGATCGCCCCCTTGGCGCACGCCGACGTCATACTGCACGCCTTCAACTGGAAGTACAGTGAAGTGACCGCCAAAGCCGATCTTATCAAGTCAGCCGGTTACAAACAGGTACTCATCTCGCCGCCTCTCAAGTCATCAGGCAACGAGTGGTGGGCTCGTTACCAGCCGCAGGATCTGCGTCTTGTCGACTCCCCTCTTGGCAACAAGCAGGATCTCGAGCAGCTGATCGCCGCCATGAAGGCGCGAGGTATCGCCGTCTATGCCGATGTGGTGCTCAACCACATGGCCAACGAAAGCTGGAAACGCAGCGATCTCAACTATCCCGGCAACGAGCTGCTGCAAAGCTACGCCAGCAACCCGGCCTATTTCGAGCGCCAGAAACTGTTTGGCGATCTCGGGCAAAACTTCCTCTCCGGTCAGGATTTTCATCCCGAAGGGTGCATTAGCGACTGGAGCGATCCGGGTCATGTCCAGTATTGGCGACTCTGTGGTGGTGCCGGTGACAAGGGGCTGCCGGATCTGGATCCCAACAACTGGGTAGTGAGCCAGCAACAGGCCTATCTCAAGGAGCTTAAGGGGATGGGGATCAAGGGTTTTCGGGTCGATGCGGTCAAACACATGAGCGATTACCAGATCAATGCCGTGTTCACCCCCGAGATCAAACAGGGGATGCATGTCTTTGGCGAGGTGATCACCACAGGGGGCGCAGGCAGCACCGATTACGAGCGCTTCCTCAAACCCTACCTCGACAGCAGCGGCCAGGGAGCCTATGACTTTCCGCTGTTTGCCTCCCTGCGCGGTGCCTTCAGTTACGGTGGCAGCATGAACCTGCTGGCGGATCCGGGCGCCTATGGTCAGGCGCTACCGGGCAATCGCGCCGTCACCTTTGCCGTGACCCACGACATCCCCACCAACGACGGCTTCCGCTATCAGATCTTAAGCCAGACTGACGAGAAGCTGGCCTATGCCTACCTGCTTGGGCGCGATGGTGGCTCGCCACTGGTCTATTCGGATCACGGCGAGACCCAGGCCAAGGATGGACTGCGCTGGCAGGATTACTACCAGCGAGCCGATCTCAAGGGGATGATCCGCTTCCACAATGCGGTGCAGGGTCAACCCATGCAGCTGGTCGGCAGCGGTGACTGCTTCGTGCTGTTCAAACGGGGCAAACAGGGGCTGGTCGGTATCAACAAGTGCGACTATGAGCAGGAGTACTGGCTCGATACCGCCAGGTTCGAGATGAACTGGTATCGCAACTATCGTGACGTGCTCGACCAAGGCGCCGTGGTCAACGTGCAGAGCCAGTGGGTACGGGTCGCCATTCCCGCCCGCAGCGCCAGAATGTGGCTGCAGGAGTGATCCAGCCGTAAGATCAGCGGAGAGTCATAAAAAGCAGACAAATAAAAAGAGCGACCACCAGGGTCGCTCTTTTTGCTCAGAGACGTTGCTCGGGTAACCGGTGACGATTACTCGTCGCCAGCATCGACCGCATCAGTGCCGGTCGCGGTATCGGTACCTTCAGATACCTCACCATCAACGGCCAAAGCGTCGTTCTCGTCTTCGTCGCTCTCGGCGATACGCTGCAGGCCAACCACGGTCTCGTCTTCACCGGTACGGATCAGACGGACACCGCCGGTGTTACGGCCAATGACGCTCACCTCGGCAACACGGGTACGCACCAGAGTGCCGCCGTTGGTGATCAGCATGATCTGGTCGGTATCTTCGACCTGAATCGCATCGATCACCTTGCCGTTGCGCTCATCCACCTTGATGGAGATAACGCCCTGAGTACCACGGCTCTTGGTCGGGTATTCGGCCAACGCAGTCCGCTTGCCGTAACCGTTCTCGGTGGCGGTGAGGATGGCACCTTCGCCGCGCGGAACGATGAGGGAAACCACCTTGTCACCGGCGCCCAGCTTGATGCCACGGACACCGGCGGCGGTACGACCCATGGGACGCACGCCCTTGAAGGTACCCTTGCTTTCGGTGCCTTCGCCGTTGTCGCTGCCATCATCGTCATTACCGGCATCGTCGTCGGTTTCAACGTCATCGCTGACATCGGCATCAGCGCGACCGCTGCCTTCCGCGAAGCGAACAACTTTGCCCGCGTCGGAGAAGAGCATGATCTCGTTGCTGCCATCGGTGATATCCACCCCGATCAGCTCATCACCCTCTTTGAGGTTGATGGCGCGGATACCGGAGGAGAGCGGACGGCTGAAGTCAGAGAGGCTGGTCTTCTTCACGGTACCGTTGGCGGTGGCGAAGAACACATACTTCTCGGCGTCATACTCCTTCACCGGCAGGATAGCGGTGATACGCTCACCCTCTTCCAGCGGCAGCAGGTTGATGATCGGACGACCACGGGCGCCACGGGACGCTTCCGGCAGCTGGTAAACCTTGAGCCAGTAGACCTTGCCACGGGTGGAGAAACACAGAATGGTGTCGTGGGTGTTGGCCACCAGCAGACGCTCCACAAAGTCCTCTTCCTTGATCCGGGTGGCCGACTTGCCACGACCACCGCGGCGCTGGGCCTCGTAGTCGGAGAGCGGCTGATACTTCACATAGCCCTGGTGAGACAGGGTAACCACCACATCTTCCGGGGTGATCAGATCCTCGATGTTGATCTCGGCACTGGACATGCTGATCTCGGTGCGACGCTCGTCACCATACTGCTCGCGCACGGCCAGCAGTTCATCGCGGATCACTTCCATCAGACGAGCCGGGCTCGCCAGGATGTGCAGCAGCTCGGCGATCAGATCCAGCAGAGATTGGTACTCTTCCAGGATCTTCTCGTGCTCGAGGCCAGTCAGCTTGTGCAGACGCAGGTCAAGGATGGCCTGGGCTTGCTGTTCGGTCAGGAAGTATTGACCTTCACGGATACCGAACTCCGGCTCCAGCCACTCTGGCCGTGCCGCGTCGTCGCCCGCTTTTTCCAGCATGGCGGCCACGTTGCCGAGTTCCCAGCCCTTGGCAACCAGGCCCGCTTTCGCGTCGGCCGGGGTCGCGCTGTGGCGGATCAGCTCGATGATGGGATCAATGTTGGCCAGCGCAACCGCCAGACCTTCCAAAATGTGCGCCCGATCCCGCGCCTTGCGCAATTCGAACACGGTCCGGCGAGTCACCACTTCACGGCGGTGCAGCAGGAACGCATCCAGGATCTCTTTAAGGTTCATCACCTTGGGCTGGTTGTTATCGAGCGCCACCATGTTGATGCCGAACGTGGTCTGCATCTGGGTGTGCTTGTAGAGATTGTTCAGCACAATCTCGCCGGACTCGCCGCGCTTGATTTCGATAACGATGCGCATGCCGTCTTTGTCAGACTTCATCGCGCAGGGCACTGATGCCCTCGATCTTCTTCTCTTTGACCAGCTCGGCGATCTTCTCGATCAGTCGAGCCTTGTTCACCTGATAGGGGATCTCGTGAACGATGATGGTCTCGCGACTGGTCTTCTCGTCCACTTCCACTTCAGCCTTGGCCCGCACATAGATGGAGCCACGACCGGTACGGTACGCCTGCACGATGCCGGAACGACCGTTGATAATGCCGCCGGTGGGGAAATCCGGGCCGGTGATGTAGGTCATCAGCTCGTCAATGGTGAGGTCGCCGTTTTCGATCAGCGCCAGGCAGCCATTGACAATCTCGGTGAGGTTGTGAGGCGGAATGTTGGTCGCCATGCCCACCGCAATACCGGAGGAGCCGTTGACCAGCAGGTTGGGAACCTTGGTAGGCATGACCGCCGGGATCATCTCGGTGCCGTCATAGTTCGGCACCCAGTCCACGGTCTCTTTGTCCAGATCAGCCAGCAGCTCGTGGGAGATGCGGGCCATCCGCACTTCGGTATAACGCATCGCCGCGGCGCTGTCGCCGTCGACTGAACCGAAGTTGCCCTGACCATCGACCAGCATGTAACGCATGGAGAAATCCTGCGCCATCCGGACAATGGTGTCATACACAGCGATATCGCCGTGCGGGTGATATTTACCGATTACGTCACCGACCACACGGGCCGATTTTTTATAGGGCTTGTTCCAGTCGTTCCCCAACTCGTTCATAGCAAACAGAACGCGGCGGTGAACCGGTTTCAAGCCATCACGCACATCCGGCAGAGCTCGTCCTACGATCACGCTCATGGCGTAATCAAGATAGGAACTCTTGAGCTCTTCTTCGATGTTGACCGGCGTGATCTCTCTGGCCAGATCGCTCATAGAAAGCCTTATCCCTAATTAGTTGTTCTTTGGCTTAAACAGCGCGACATGGTAACACACTGAGCCAAATACCTTAAGCCACAAATCGGGTATCAGATCGGGCTGGTGTGACAAAGTCCGTCCGTTATAATGCCCGCCAGGACAATAGATTGCGCCCATGACTCAGAAGCGGGCGCCCTGCCACAGGATCTTCGAAAAATGAACAGTGATGCCAATGTCGATCTGACAGAAATCGCCAAGTTTGAAGTCATCGCCTCCCGCTGGTGGGACATGGAAGGTGAATTCAAACCCCTGCATCAAATCAATCCGGTACGCCTTGACTGGATCACCGACAAAAGTGGCGGTCTGTTTGGCAAGCGCATTCTCGATATCGGCTGCGGTGGTGGCATTCTCTCCGAAAGCATGGCCCGCCGTGGCGCCAAGGTCACCGGCATCGACATGGGCAAGGAGCCCCTCGGCGTCGCCCGCTTGCACGCTCTGGAGCAGGGTGTCGAGCTCGAGTACCGCCAGATCACCGCCGAAGCCCATGCCGCCGAAGTGCCGGGCCAGTATGACGTGGTCACCTGCATGGAGATGCTGGAGCATGTGCCGGACCCCGCCTCCGTGCTGCGCGCCATCGCCACCTTGGTACGCCCGGGCGGACGGGTGTTCGTCTCCACCATCAACCGCAACCCCAAATCCTATCTGATGATGATCATCGGGGCCGAATACCTGATGAAGATGGTGCCCAAGGGTACCCACGATCACAAAAAATTCATCACCCCGGCCGAATTGTGTCGCATGGGTGAAGCAGCTGGCCTGCTGGTGCGGGATATGAGCGGTGTCCACTACGCCCCGCTCACCAACCAGTTCAAGCTCGGCAAAAATGTCGACGTCAACTATATGGTGGAGTTTGTCCGCCCGGAGCACGGCTGATGAGCGCCTCTCGCCCTCTTCCCCTGCGCGGTGTGCTGTTCGATCTGGATGGCACCCTGCTCGACACAGCCCCGGATCTGGGTGCCGCCGTCAACCACGTGCTGATCAGCGAAGGCTTTGCGCCGCTCTCTGACGACATAATTCGTCAGACCACCTCCCACGGAGCGCTCGGGCTGCTGAAAGCGGGCCTCGGCGATGAACTGCTTGAAGAGCTGGGGGCCACGCGCCTGCGCAATGCCCTGCTCGACTACTACGCGGCCAATCTCTGCGTCGGTACCCGTCCCTATGAGGGAATGGTGGATCTTATCGAGTGGCTCGACGAGAAACAGCTCCCCTGGGGCATAGTCACCAACAAGCCGGGCTTTCTCACCGAGCCACTGCTGGCGGCCCTGCCACAGCTCGCCAGCTGCGGCGTCACCGTCAGTGCCGATACCCTGCCAGTACGCAAGCCCGACCCCGCCCCCATGTTCTTTGCCTGCGAGAAGCTGGGGGTCGAGGCGGCTCACTGCCTCTATGTGGGGGATCATGTGCGGGATATCGAAGCAGGCCGCAATGCCGGCATGCGCACTGCGGTCGCTGGCTGGGGCTATCTCAATGATGAGGAAGATCCCGCCCAGTGGGGCGCCGATCTGCAGTTTGATACCGTGCAGGCCCTGCACCACTGGCTGCGCTACGAGTTGACGGCCAAGGCGTAACGCGCAGCCTTACCGGCTGATATGCGATAACGGGGCGAAGAGACTCTTCGCCCTTGCATCTCTTCCTTTACGCTCCTGCGTCCTGCGCCACCATCACTCGTCTATTCATGGATAATAAAGGCAGCTTTCTGCCTGTTGGATACCCATTTGACAAGCTCGCAACCGTCACAAAACGGCCACAAACCACCGTCATCTGATGCAAAGCCCTTGCCACGCTGAGCCCGCGGCTGCGACAACTGGACAGCTTTTGACCCTTGTTGCATAAGGGATAATCAGCCGCCGTTTGCTAGTAAAAAGCCCCCCGTTTCGCAAGCAAAAAAAGTTATTTAAATTTTCCATCTTCGATCGGGAGACTTGCTTTTAGCGGAGCGGACGAATGAAAACCCGCTCACTGTGAGCGGTCACTAACTGATGGGGCAAGACTCACAATTTATCCACAGCTCGTCACTTATCCACACATTGCAATGGCGGGCTGACCTCACTATCTTGTAGCTCGAACTTAAAATAACACTACATCTTGTGATTCATCGCACAATCTCTACCCAACTCCCGCACACCGCCGGAGCCTGGGTGGCGCCATTGTGCGATGGTTTTTCGGGAATCAACTGAAGGTCATCAGCCAATGAACTTGTTTGTGACGAAGCGTAACGGACACAAAGAACCCATCGATCTGGATAAAATTCACCGCGTGCTGGACTGGGCCGCCGAAGGGCTCGACAACGTGTCGGTCTCCCAGGTAGAGCTCAAGTCCCACATCCAGTTCTATGACGGTATCCGTACCGCCGACATTCACGAAACCATCATCAAGGCGACGGCTGACCTCATCTCCGAGCAGACCCCTGACTACCAGTACATGGCCGCCCGTCTGGCCATCTTCCACCTGCGCAAGAAGGCCTACGGCCAGTTCGAACCGCCCCACCTCTACCAGCACGTGGCTCGTCTGGTCGACATGGGCAAGTACGACAAACACCTGCTGGAAGACTACACCCAGGCTGAATTCGAAGAGCTGAACGCGCACATGGATCACTGGCGCGACATGGATTTCTCCTACGCGGCGGTCAAGCAGCTGGAAGGCAAGTATCTGGTACAAAACCGTGTCACCGGCGAGATCTACGAGAGCCCGCAGTTCCTCTACATCCTGGTAGCGGCCTGCCTCTTCTCCAAGTACCCGAAAGATACCCGTCTGGACTACATCAAACGCTTCTATGATGCGGTCTCGACCTTCAAGATCTCCCTGCCGACCCCGATCATGAGCGGTGTGCGCACCCCGACCCGTCAGTTCAGCTCCTGCGTACTGATCGAGTGCGACGACAGCCTGGATTCCATCAACGCCACCGCCAGCTCCATCGTGCGTTACGTTTCCCAGCGCGCCGGTATCGGCATCAACGCTGGTCGCATCCGCGGTCTGGGCAGCCCCATCCGTGGCGGCGAAGCGTTCCACACTGGTTGCATCCCCTTCTACAAATACTTCCAGACTGCCGTGAAGTGCTGCTCCCAGGGCGGCGTGCGCGGCGGTGCGGCGACCCTGTTCTACCCGCTGTGGCACACCGAAGTGGAAAGCCTGCTGGTTTTGAAGAACAACCGCGGCGTGGAAGAGAACCGTGTCCGTCACATGGACTACGGCGTGCAGATCAACAAGCTGATGTACCAGCGCCTCATCAAGGGCGGTGACATCACCCTGTTCTCCCCGTCCGATGCGCCGGGTCTGTACGATGCGTTCTTCGCGGATCAGGACAAGTTCGAAGAACTCTACGTCAAGTACGAGCAGGATCCGGCCATTCGCAAGAAGACCCTCAAGGCCGTCGATCTCTTCTCCCTGATGATGCAGGAGCGTGCCGGTACCGGTCGCATCTACATCCAGAACGTGGATCACTGCAACACCCACAGCCCGTTTGATCCGAGCGTGGCGCCAGTGCGCCAGTCCAACCTCTGCCTCGAGATTGCGCTGCCGACCAAGCCGCTCAACAACATCGACGACGAGAACGGCGAGATCGCCCTGTGTACCCTCTCCGCCTTCAACCTGGGTGCCATCGAGAAGCTGGAAGATCTGGAAGAGATGGCCGATCTGGCCGTACGCGCCCTCGATGCCCTGCTCGACTATCAGGACTACCCGATTGCCGCCGCCAAGAAGGGCAGCATGGGTCGTCGCACCCTGGGGATCGGCGTCATCAACTACGCCTACTACCTGGCCAAAAACGGTGCCCGTTACTCCGACGGCTCCGGTCTGGCGCTGACTCACCGTACCTTCGAGGCCATTCAGTACTACCTGCTGAAAGCCTCCGTGCAGTTGGCCCGCGAGTTCGGCCCCTGCCCGCTGTTTGGCGAGACCGCCTACGCGCAAGGTATCCTGCCCATCGACACCTACAAGAAGGATCTGGATGCGCTGTGCAACGAGCCGCTGCATCTGGATTGGGAAAGCCTGCGCGAAGAGATCAAGTCCGTGGGCTTGCGCAACTCCACCCTGACCGCCCTGATGCCGAGCGAGACCTCCAGCCAGATCTCCAACGCCACCAACGGTATCGAGCCGCCGCGCGGTCTGGTGTCGGTCAAGGCCTCCAAAGACGGCATTCTCAAACAGGTGGTGCCCGAGTATGATCGCCTGAAAGATCAATACGAATTGCTCTGGAAGCAACCGAGCGTTGACGGCTACCTGCAGCTGGTCGGTATCATGCAGAAGTTTGTGGATCAGGCGATCTCCGCCAACACCAACTACGACCCTGCCCGTTTCGAAGGCAACAAGGTCCCGATGAAACAGCTGCTCAAGGACTTGCTGACCGCCTACAAATACGGCCTCAAGACCCTGTACTATCACAACACCCGTGATGGTGCAGACGATGCCCAGACCGACCTGCAAGATGACGGTTGCGCTGGCGGGGCTTGCAAAATCTAAGTCACGGCAAGAACTGATAACCGGGCGGGAGCATGAAGCTCCCGCTCTCCTGTTTTCTCTATTCACATATTCTGGTAACCATGGCCTATTCAACTTTCTGCCAAACCCAAAACGACCAGCTCAAAGAGCCGATGTTTTTTGGCCAATCGGTCAACGTAGCCCGTTATGATCAACAAAAGCACGAAGTGTTCGAGCGGCTGATCGAGAAGCAGCTCTCCTTCTTCTGGCGTCCGGAAGAGGTGGATGTCTCCCGTGATCGCATCGACTATCAGGCCCTGCCACCCCACGAGCAGCACATTTTCATCTCCAACCTGAAGTACCAGACCCTGCTGGACTCCATTCAGGGTCGCAGCCCCAACGTGGCGCTGCTGCCGCTGGTCTCCATTCCGGAGCTGGAAACCTGGATTGAGACCTGGGCCTTCTCCGAGACCATCCACTCTCGCTCCTACACCCATATCATCCGCAATATCGTCAACACCCCCGCCCAGGTGTTCGACGACATCGTGACCAACGAGCAGATCTTGAAGCGCGCCGGCTCCATCAGCCACTTCTACGACGACCTGATCGAAGCGACCGCCCTCTACAACCTGCATGGTGAAGGGACCCACACCGTCGCTGGCCGCGAAGTGACCATCACATTGCGCGAGCTCAAGAAGAAGCTCTATCTCTGCCTGATGAGTGTCAACGCGCTGGAAGCAATTCGCTTCTATGTCAGCTTCGCCTGCTCCTTTGCCTTCGCCGAGCGCGAACTGATGGAAGGCAACGCCAAGATCATCAAGATGATCGCCCGCGACGAAGCGCTGCATCTCACCGGCACCCAACACATGCTGAACCTGATGCGCACCGGCCAGGATGACCCGGAGATGGCCGAGATCGCCGCCGAGTGCGAACAGGCCTGCTTCGAGATCTTCAAGGAAGCGGCCATTCAGGAGAAAGAGTGGGCCGAGTACCTGTTCCAGGACGGCTCCATGATCGGCCTGAACAAGGACATCCTCTGCCAATACGTGGAGTACATCACCAACTTGCGCATGAGCGCGGTCGGCCTGCAGCCAGCCTTTGCCGGCACCAAGCAGAACCCGATCCCCTGGATCAACACCTGGCTGTCATCCGACAACGTGCAGGTCGCGCCGCAAGAGGTAGAGGTCAGCTCCTATCTGGTCGGTCAGATCGACAGCGAAGTCAATGCCGACGACCTGGGTGATTTCGAGCTGTGAGTGACGCCACCAACACGCTGACCCCTGCCCCGCACGCACCTGCCGAACAGCATGCGGTCGTGGCACCACGGGTACATACCCGGGATGGTGCCGTGCTGCACGCCCATCCCGGCGAAAGCGTGTTGGAGACCCTGGAGCGCCATGGTCATCATGTGGAATTCCAGTGTCGCAGCGGCTATTGCGGCGCCTGCCGCACTCCGCTGATGGCTGGCAAGGTGCACTATCCTGCGATGCCGCTGGCATTCGTCGCCCAAGGGGAGTGCCTCCCCTGCTGCTGCAAACCGGTCGGCGCCATCCGGCTGGATATCCAGAAGAGCTGACGCAGCCACAGACTGGCAACTCGCACAAAGTAGAAAGCCGCCGGAGCAATCCGGCGGCTATTTTTGTCTCTTCACATTGCCTGGGCGCCCGATGACAGACGCCCAAACCCTCAGAGGATTACAACCAGGGGGCGGCAGTCGGCCCGTGGTGCAGGCCCAGCTTCCAGACACGGCCAAAGTGCTTGTAGTGACCGGCCGCGACACCGGCCTTCTCACCCATGCCGTGGTAGAGATCGAGGTGCCCCTTCTTCACCGCCCCGCCCACATCCAGCGCAATCAACAAGCGCAGCTGATGCTTGCCGGTCCAGTTGCCCTCTTTATCGAGCAAGGGGACTTCGGCGAGGATCGGGGTCCCCATCGGTAGCAGGGTCTTGTCGGCGGCAACAGCCGCCAGCGGCAGCAGCGGGATACCGGCTGCGCCGATCACGTCATTGGTGGGGCGACGCTCGAAGAAGACATAGGAGGGATTCTGCTCCACCAGCTCCTTGACGCTCTCCTCCGGTTGACGGTTGGCCCACTCCTTGATGGCCTTCATCGACATCTGCTCTTTGGGCACTTCACCGCGGTCGATCAGTACCCGGCCGATACTGACGTAACCGTGGCCGTTCTTGCCGCTGTAGCCCAGATATTGCAGCCGATCGTCATCTCCGTAATGGACAAAGCCGGAGCCCTGCACATCCATCAGGAAGTTGTCGATAAGGGATTTGCTGTAACCCAGCTCCAGCCCGCGGTTGGCCAGGGCCCCCTGATGGATCTCGGCCCGGGTCGGACAGCGACCGCCACATTTGGGCATGGCATAGATGGGATATTTGTACTTGGCATCCGGGCGGTGGCGCACTTCCAGCACCGGCGAGTAGTAACCGGTAAACAGCACGTTACCCATGCGATCGGCACCGCCCAGCTGAGCCAGGCTGATACCGTAACGGGTGATGTCGGCAGGATTGCCGCCGCCCGCCACCCAGCGGGAGAGCTGGTGATAGAGCTCGCCATAACGGCGGGTCATCTTGCCGGAGCGCTCCAATACCAGTCTGCTTTGCGGGCCAAACTTGCTGTAGTCGGCACGCGCACGGCTATTGACCCGCTCTACCCTCACCAGATCCTCTGGCAAGGTCCCGTCCAGATACTGCTTGCCCAGATTTTCCGGCACCTCGCAGTTAAGAAAGCATCTGTTGTCGGTCTGTTTTTTGGGCACTTCTGCTTTGTCAGAGTTGCCCGCACAACCGGCCAGTCCCAGCACTGCGGCGGTCAGCCAGTACGCGTGTTTGTTCATATGTCCTCATATAACGCCAAGAGCCATGCTCGGCGGGGAAGATGCCAAATTTGCAGGGGGAAAGCAAACGACATCAATCACTTGAAGCAGGATTTCTCCAAAGGGGATCCGCTGGGTTATAACAAGGTGACAGGATGTGCGAGGTGATGGATGGAACAGCTCGAAATATTCCCGCTGCAGAGCCCCTGCATCGGGGTCTGCGAAGTGAACAACAAAGGCTACTGCAAGGGGTGCCTGCGCAATCGCGACGAGCGTTTCAATTGGCTCGCCATGACCCCCGCCCAGCAGCAGGATGTGATGCGTCTGTGCCGCGCCCGCAAGGCGCGGGTTGAGGCTGCGCGGCGCAAAGCGCTGGAAGGAGCGCAACCCCAGTTGCCAGAACAACAAGGCTGGGAGTTTTAACCACTCCCTATCTTCCCCTCACAGGTTACCTATCCTCCCGACAAAACAAAAAGCGGCCCAAGGCCGCTCTTGGTTATGACGTGTTACCAAGGGGCGAGGCTTATGCCGTGGCCAGCTTGGCCTGCTCTTCACCGCGCTTGAGCATGGCGTAGGAGACACCGGTCAGCAGCGAGCCTGCGGCAATGGCAACGATATACATCATGACGTTGCTGATGGCGTGCGGGATGAAGAGCACGAACAAACCGCCGTGGGGTGCCATCAGCTCGCAGCCGAACAGCATGGAGAGCGCACCGGTCAGGGCGCCGCCGACCATGCAGGCCGGGATAACGCGCATCGGATCCTTGGCGGCAAACGGAATGGCCCCCTCGGAGATGAAGCACAGACCCAGTACGAAGGATGCTTTGCCCGCTTCCTGCTCCGCCTTGATGAACTTGGTACGGGCCAGGAAGGTGGCAATTCCCATCCCCAGTGCCGGCACCATACCGGCGGCCATCACAGCAGCCATGGGGGCATAGGTTTTGGAGGCCAGCAGGCCGACACCGAAGGCATAAGCCGCCTTGTTGACCGGGCCGCCCATGTCAAAGCACATCATGGCGCCGATGATGACCCCCAGCAGCACGGCGTTGGCAGAGCCCATGTTGTTGAGGAACTCGGTCATGGCATTCATGATGCCGGCCACCGGGCCACCCACTACGTAGATCATCACCAGGCCGGTAAACAGGCTGGCAAAGAGCGGAATGATCAGGATCGGCTTGAGCGCTTCCAGGGTATTCGGCAGACGTACCTTGTCGCTCAGGTATTTGGCACTGTAACCGGCTAGGAAACCGGCCACGATGCCGCCAAGGAAACCGGCACCCAGCGAGCTTGCCAGCATGCCGCCGATCATGCCGGGAGCGAGACCCGGGCGGTCAGCGATGGAGTAGGCAATGTAACCGGCCAGCACCGGGATCATCAGGGCGAAAGCGGAGCCACCACCGATCTTCATCAGGGCAGCAGCCAAGGTGCCTTCCACCTTGAACGCTTCGATACCGAACACAAACGAGAGCGCAATGATAAGGCCACCCGCCACCACCATCGGCAGCATGAAGGAGACACCGGTCAGCAGGTGCTTGTAGGGGCCGGCTTTTTCCTCTTTCTTGGGCTGGCTGGCACCGCTGTGGCGATAGAGTGTCGCCTCGTTCCACGCCTTGTCGAGCTCGGCGCGGGTTTTCTTCAATGCCGCGCCGGTGCTGGTGCGATAGACCGGCTTACCGTCAAAGCGCGCCATGTCCACCTCGATATCGGTGGCGAGGAACACCAGATCGGCAGATGCAATCTCCTCGGCGGTCAGGGCATTCTGGGCACCGACCGAGCCTTGAGTCTCGACGCGGATCTGGTAACCCAGCTGTTTGGCCATGGTCTCCAACGCTTCTGCCGACATAAAGGTGTGGGCAACGCCAGTCGGGCACGCTGTCACTGCCACGATGCGCTTGCCAGCAGCGGCCGGTTTGGCGGCAGCAGGCGCGGCTTGATGGCGATAGAGGCTGGCGCCGCTGTCGGCTGCTTCCAGCAAGGCAGCCGGATCCTGCAGGGCGAGATCCATGCTGCCCTGATAGACCCGCTTGCCATCATAGGCAGCGAGATCCACTGGGGCACTGGCGACAACCAGCACCAGATCGGCGGCAGCAATCTGCTCCTTGCTCGGTACTTGGCGGGGCTGCACGCTGGAGCCGACGTCGAGGGTGAGTTCCCAGCCAGCCAGTTTGGCCTGCTGTTCTATCCGTTTTGCAGCGAGAAAGCTGGTGGCAATGCCCGCCGGGCAAGCCGTAACCAAGATTGCTTTCATTGGGCATCTCCTGAGTTTTCCATTGAGGGGGTATGGCATTGAACCGGTGCCAGCGCTTCCAGACGCTCTAAACGCACCTGTTCAAGCAAGGGGTTGAGCACACTGATATCGTTAAAACCGACCGCAACCTGACTGACCGCCAAGGCCGAGACGGCGGTGGCCAGCCGCAGGGTCTGCTCCGGCGCCCAGCCAAGGCTCAGACCATGGGCGAGACCGGCCACCAGGGAGTCGCCAGCACCGACCGTGCTGACCACCTGCATCCGCGGCGGAATGGCCTGCCAGACGGCATCCGGGGCAAACCAGATGAGGCCATCGGCGCCGTTGGAGATCACCACGTTGGGGATGCCGCTTGCCTGCAGCGCGCGGGCACACTCGGCCTGCTCGCTCAGGGTCTTGATGGGTCGACCCCCCCACTGGCTCAGCTCCTCCAGATTGGGTTTGACCAGGGTCGGCGCCGCCTTGATCCCTTCGCTTAAGGCCGCGCCGCTGCAATCGAAGATCACCTGCTTGCCTTTGGCCTTGAGCAGGCGGATCAGCTGAGCGCAGTAATCCGGGGCCACCCCTTTGGGCAGGCTGCCCGCCAGCACGAACCACTCTGCATGCGGAGCCAACTCGTCGATGGCCTGCTCCAGCGCGCTCACCTCCCCTTGCTCGATGGTGAGCCCCGGCAGGTTGAGATCGGTGACCTGACCAGACTGCTCGGAAATCTTGACGTTGATGCGGGTGCTGCCAGCGACACGGACAAAGTGATCATCAAGCGCGCGCTCGGCAAACAAGGAGACAAAGCTCTGCTCATTGTCAGCGCCCAGCCAGCCGGTGACGCCTACGTCGCGGCCCAGATCCTTGAGCACCATGGCGACATTGATCCCCTTGCCCGCGCGCGCAGGTTGGCCTCGCTCACCAGATTGACCTCACCAAGGCTCATCGCCTCGAGGCGGGTGGTGAGATCGAGGGCGGGGTTGAGGGTAATGGTGACAATCTTCATCAGTGTGCCCCCTCGCCGAGACCAGCGGCGATCGCCTCACCGATCCCCTTGAGGGCGGCTTCGGCATCAGCCCCTTCGGCGCGAAACGCCAGACGGTGCCCGCATTTGACCCCAAGACCGATCACTTTCATCAGGCTCTTGGCGGAAACCGCTTCGCCGCTGCCATCCAGATTGGCCACCCGGATGTCGGATGCAAACTCTTTGGCCACCTTGACCAGCATGGCGCCGGGACGGGCGTGCAAGCCGTGGGGGTTGATGATGGTGAAGGTTTCACTAAGACCGCTGGCGGGGCCCGCCTGCAACATGGCAAGCCCCTCGCCGCCCGCCAGCGTTGCCAGCTGACCAGCGGCTGCCAGTTTGGCCAGATTCTCCAGTTGCGGCAGATGGCCGCTATCTGCGGCGCACAGTAGCAGCATGGCGCTGACCGGCAGCTCCCCTGCGTGAAGTTCGCTGCTCGGGGTGGCCAGCACCCAGCCAGTCTGGGCCGCTTGCGCCCGCGCCAGCCAGATGCCCTCGCCCAGATAGGCCGGTTCGCTTGCTAGCAGCGCGCTCACCATGGCGGCATCGCCCCAGCCCGCAGACTTGGCGCGGGCGGCTGCTCCCAGCAGCAGTTGGTCGCGATCATCGGCCGGGAAGTCAGCCAGGGTCAGGTATTGCACCTCTTTGGCGGCAGTGGCACCGGTCAGGATGTTGATGATGGTGTCGGCATCGGTGGCCTCTTTGAGCTGAGCTGCCGCCTGCTCGTCACCCAGCACATGGGTGAGCTGGCGCAAAATGCCCAGATGCTCGTCGGACTTGGCGGCGATGCCGATGGCGACGTAGGCGATCTGCCCCTCGTCCCACTCGATGCCATGAGGGAATTGGGCCACCATGACGCCGGTGCTCTTCACCAGATGACGGGTATCGGTGGTGCCGTGGGGAATGGCGATGCCGCTGCCAAGATAGGTGGCATGCTGCGCTTCACGGGCCAGCATCCCATCCACATAGCCCGCTTCCACCAGACCGGCTTCGGTCAGTTTGCCTGCCAGCAGGGCAATGGCGTCCGACTTGGTCGCCACCGACTGCCCCAGCAAGATCTGCTCTCGCGCCAACTTCAACATAGAGACTCTCCATCAGGTTCCGGCCGCGCCGGTACGTCACAATTGAACATTCGGATAACTCGCCAGCTGACAATAGACCCGAACACGGTTCACTGTGATCGGGGCCCGATTTTCAGGCCACTGGGTCTCTTCGTTGCTGACAGGCTGAATCGTTTCACTTACACTCAGACTGAATCGTTTCAGCGAATTGATCAAGTACCCACAAAGAGTGCTTTTCAATGATATGATCCCGCGCACACTTTTCGGTGCCCTCACCCGGCAGTGACCGTGGGCCTTGCAACTCAAACAGAGCCAATATGATGAAACTGGATGAAATCGCCGCCCTCGCCGGTGTCTCGCGCACCACGGCAAGCTATGTGATCAATGGCAAGGCCGACCAATACCGCATCAGTCAGGCTACCCGCGACAAGGTGATGGCCGTGGTCACCGCCCACAACTATCAGCCGGACAGCCGCGCCGCCTCCCTGCGCGGCGGCCAGACCAAGACCCTCGGCTTTATCCTGCCCGACCTTGAAAACGCCAGTTACGCCAAGCTGGCCAAACGGCTGGAACAGGGGGCTCGGGCGCAGGGCTATCAGCTGCTCATTGTCTGCTCGGAAGATGATCCCGCCACCGAAAAAGAGCTGGCCCAGATGCTGGTGAGCCGCCATGTGGATGCCCTGCTGGTGGCCAGCTGCCTGCCGCCGGACGACCCCTTCTACGGTAAATTGCAGGCGCAAGGCAGCCAGATCCTCGCCATCGACCGGGCGATGGCCGCCGACAAGTTCGTCACCGTCGCCAGTGAAAACGAGAAAGCGAGCTTTGATCTCACCAGCTCCCTGCTTACCCCGACCTTGCGCCATATCGCCTTGATCACCGCGCTGCCGGCACTCACGATCAGTCAGGAGCGCAAAGCCGGTTTCGAGCAGGCGGTCGCCAGTCATAGCGCGGCTCGCCACCTGTGTGAGGGGAATCACTTCTCCCGTCTTGAGGGGTATCGCCTGATCAAAGATCTGCACCAGCAGCTGGGCCAGTTGCCCGAAGCGCTGATCACTACCTCCTATATCCTTATGGAGGGGGTACTCGACTACCTGCTGGAGCAAGAGATCGACATGAGCCAGCTCGCCATGGCCACCTTCGGGGACGATCGCCTGCTCGACTTCCTCCCCTTTGGCATCAACTCCCTGCCCCAGCAGCACGACGCGCTGGCCAACCAGGCGCTGGAGCTAGCGCTCAAGGCGGTGAACGGCGACTACCAGAGCGGGCTGCACTATGTGAGCCGCACCCTCAAGCGCCGTCGCTAACCTGACCGCAGCAGACCCGATTTGCTGTCAATGGGTGGGTAAAGCGAACAGATGACAATAAGGCTGCCAGCATCGGCAGCCTTATTGTTTTCCCCCACAACCCTACCCGCCCGCTTTACTTTCTCTACCGTCTGGCCGACTAAACAACCGGCCTCTACACTCTTTTCACCCCGCAACTAAACGCCAACGCCAGGACAAGGCACTCCCCCATCCGTGCAGCAACCATTTGGCTGACCTGTATCAATGAGCCCCTGCCAGTCATTTTTTCGGTGATTTTTTCTGCAATTAGCTATCACTGTCATCATTTATTTCCACTTGTTGCCACAAGCCAGCACAAGATCCGTATAAAAGGGGTTGTTTCCGCTATTTTGATCCGCTAACGTGGCAACCACCTTTTACAACTGACAGGTTTTAGGTACAGATGTTCCCGTTCCGATATTGCTAGCCTCCGGCCCTATCACCGGAGGCTCCTTCTGATAACGCCAATCGGCCCCTCTTGTTGACGTCACTGCTGACATCGCCTGTTTGCACTGACACCGCTACGTTCGGATGGATAACATGAATACCAAAACCCTGGGTTGCACCCTGTTGATTGCCGGCACCACCATAGGCGCCGGCATGCTGGCCCTGCCGCTGGCCTCCTCCTCCCTCGGCGGCCCCGCCACCCTGATGTTGATGGTCGGCCTCTGGGCCCTGATGGCCTTCACCGCCATGCTGCAAGTAGAGGCAAGCCTCAACACCGGCAAATGGTACCTGCACCAGCTGGCGGACCATCTGCTCGGCCCCTGGGGCAAGCGCATCGCCTCCTTCTGTATCCTGATGCTGTTCTACTCGCTGGCCTCCGCCTACATCAGCGGTGGCAGCAGCCTGCTGGCACAGGCGCTGGCCGATGCGGGCATGACCCTGACCCAGGAGCAGGCCGCCTGGGCCTTTACCCTGCTGTTTGGCGGCATGGTCTGTGTTGGCACCCGCTCGGTGGATTACCTCAACCGGCTGATGTTCACCGTCAAACTGGTGATCATGGTGGTGGTGCTGGCGTTGCTGCTGCCCCGCACTGAAGGGCAGCATCTGCTCTCGATGCCGCTGGGTCAGGGCCTGTTGCTGGCGGGCCTGCCGGTCATCTTCACCTCGTTCGGCTTTCACGGCTCCATTCCGAGCGTGATGCTCTACCTCGGTGACTGCCCAAAACAGCTGCGTCGGGTCTTTATCTGGGGCTCAGCCCTGCCGCTGATCCTCTACGTGCTGTGGCAGGTGGCGATCCTCGGTCTGCTCGGCCAGCAAGCCCTGCTGCAAACCGGCGGCGCGCTGGACAGCCTGCTGGCCAACGTCGGCAAGCTGGTGAGCTGGCCTGCGTTTAATCAGGCGATGCACCTGTTTGCCGATCTGGCGCTCGCCACCTCCTTCCTCGGGGTAACGCTGGGACTGTTCGACTTTATGGCCAAGGTGACCCGCCGCAAGGACAACTGGCAGGGCCGCAGTCAGACTGGCCTCATCACCTTTGTGCCGCCATTGCTGTTTGCCCTCTACTTCCCGCAGGGCTTTATCATGGCCCTCGGCTACGCCGCCATTGCGCTGGCGATCCTCGCGGTGCTGCTGCCGGTGGCGCTGGTGTGGCAGAGCCGCAAACAGGCGCCTGCCCACCACTACCGCGCCCCGGGTGGCGTAGTGGCGCTGGGTGTGGCCGCCGCCATGGGCGTGCTGATTGTTGGCGTCCAGATCAGCGTCAGCCTTGGAATGCTGCCAGCGCTGTAATCCCCGATACTGAATGCCCCAAATAGCCAAGCCCCGCCAATTAACTTGGCGGGGCTTTTTGTTGGAAAAGAAATCAAGTTGGATACAGGCATCCGCCATTAATTAAGACAGCGCCCCTTACCAAACAAACACCCAAACCTTCAGCTATATACCGACCTTTTTACTACCCAACCCTGAATAATCAGTTCAAAAACCGTTCATGCCCCTTCGCTACACTGCCCGCTCGTTTATCGCTATCAGGAGTTTGAAAACAATGATGTTGCACCTCAAGAAGAGCACCCTTGCCCTCGTCCTGCTTGCCGCCAGCGGCGCACTCAGCGCCGCCGAAATCGCCAACAACAATATTACCGAGGCGGAGATCAAGGCCGCGCAGGATGGTTAGGGCGCGGCGCTCATCAAGATAAGCGATGACTATCGCGCCGGTGGGATTGAGCGCGCCAAGGCGACCGCCGAGTCGGTGCTCGACAGCGCCTACGGCTACCAGCAGGGGCCGGTGCTGTTCAAGCCGACCCTTGCCGGTGGCGTGCAGACCTTTCGCACCAACCGCGAGGGGGCGCTGGCCTACTTTGTCGGCAACAACAGCGCCTACCCCACCGACAAAGGGTTCGCCCTGAAAAACTGGCAGAGCTATCGCTATGACAATGCCGCCCTCTATATCAACGGCGACATGGCGCTGACCATGGGCAAGGTGCATCTGGTAGATCGCGACAACAAGGAAACTACAGTCGACAAGACCTGGGGTTTCAAGAAGGGGGATGATGGCAAGGTGCGCATCGTGCTGCACCACTCCTCCCTCCCTTATGAGGGGTAATGACGGGGCCCTGCTCTGCCCACCATCAATATGATCAAAAAACAGCCCTGCCACCTCGGCAGGGCTGTTTTTTTTGCGCCTGCGCTTGGCCGATGGCGAGTGAGTGGATGACGGTCGTGCTAAGGCAGTTTGCTGCTACCCTCAAGGCAAGCCATTGAGATGCCGAGCAATATCGCGTCTCTGAACACCAGCCACTCGATATCATCACACAAGGAGCCAGATACCATGACCATACTGCCTGTTTACGCGGCCCTGCTCGCCCTGTTGTTTGTGTTGCTGAGCATTCGAACCATTCGCACCCGCCATAGCCGCAAGGTGGCGCTGGGGCATGGGGATGACCCCGCCATGCTGCGGGCCATGCGGGTGCATGCCAACTTTGCCGAGTATGTCCCCCTCGCCCTGCTGCTCATCTATTTCGTCGAAACCAGCAACCAGACCCCCTGGCTTATCCATCTGCTGGGGAGCGCCCTCTTGCTTGGCCGCCTCTGCCACGCCTTTGGCATGAGCCGCACGCCGGAGAACTTCCGTTATCGGGTTGTGGGAATGGGGCTGACCTTCACAGTGATCCTGGTGAGCGCTGCCCATATCCTGATCACGGCGCTGCGCCCCTGACCCGGCCGTCACGAATAGCTGGCGAAGCGGTCTGGCAGCCATCCCCATCGGCTATTCTTTACTGCACAGATAGTCGCAACAGTTCTGCTTGAATAAGCCCGATTCAGGAGTGCGATATGAAGTGGATTGGCTGGTTATTGCTTGTCGGGCTGATTCCCGTTGCCCACGCAACCCCGCTAAAGCTGGCGGCAGCGGTCGAACACACAGCGATATTGCGCCCTTTTATTCATGACTGGTTTGGCCGGGCCGGCATCGACTTTCAGTTGATCCCCTGCACCTATGCCCGCTGCGAAAAGTTGATTGAGGCAGACCATGCCGTCGATGGCGATATGGCCCGGATAAAGGGCTTTGATCAGACCTATCCCCACTTGCTGCAGATCGGTGCCCCCATCTCGGAGGCGGCGATTTATGGTCAGCCACGGGATAACCCGAGCTGGCCCCCTGCCAAGGATACCGTGATTGGCTGCCTGCGCGGCATCCAGTGGTGCGAGCGCTTCCTCGGCAACTATCAGGTCATCTGGTTGAACGATGAGAAGCAGGGGCTTGCCCAACTGCATCGAGGCAAAGTGGATTGGCTGATCAAGATGCGCCCCGCCTCTCAACCTGCACTGGCGTCCCCCTGGCAGAAGATCACCAAAGAGCAGGTCTTTCTCTACCTCGATAAAAAGCACCGGGCGGAAATTGCGGCCCTGCTCAAGGTACAGCTGGTGTTTATCAACAACGGGCGCTGGTTGGCGATGCAAAAGCAGTACCTCTCCGCCATCTAGTGCGGTTCTCACAGCACCACACAGTGCCGATTACATGGCTGAAAAAACAAAAAGCCCTGCCAAATTGGCAGGGCTTTTTCAGTCAACCGCATAGCAGGGGAGTCAAGCTCCCGAGCCGCTTACTGGTTGTGGGTAGAGCGACGTGGACGACGGGCCTGAGCCGGTTTGCCAGCGCCATCAACAGGGCGCTGACCACCTTGCGACTTGGGCTTGCCACCGTTACCGGTACGTGCACCACCCGCATTGCCATTGGAGGCGGAACGACCGGCACCTTGACGCTGGCCTTGACCTTGCGGACGCGGCGCACGGCGCTGCTCGCTCGGATCACGGGGCTCTTTGCGCAGCGGCGCGCCGATACCACGGGCGATGTTGTCCAGGGTCTCGCGGGAGGCTTCAAAACCGGCCACCTGCTCGCACGGGATGTTCTGCTTGGTCAGACGCTCGATCGCCTTGATAAGCTTGCCTTCATCGGCAGCCACCAGCGAGATGGCGTGACCGGCAGCACCTGCACGGCCGGTACGACCGATGCGGTGAACGTAATCTTCCGCCACGTTGGGCAACTCGAAGTTGACCACTTGCGGCAACTTGTCGATGTCCAGACCACGGGCGGCGATGTCGGTTGCCACCAGCACCTTGACGCTACCATCCTTGAAACCGGCCAGCGCGCGAGTACGGGCACCCTGGCTCTTGTTGCCGTGGATGGCGGCGGCGCTGACGCCGTTCTTGTCGAGAGTCTCGGCAACACGGTTGGCCATGTGCTTGGTACGGGTGAACACCAGTACCTGCTGCCAGTTGTTGCTGGTGACCAGATGACTCAGCAGCGCGATCTTGTTGGCCTTGTCGCACGGGTGCACCAGCTGCTCGATACGCTCGGCGGTGCTGTTGCGCGGGGCGACTTCAATGACAGCCGGGTTATCCAGCAGACCAGTGGCCAGTTCGCGGATCTCGTCGGCGAAGGTGGCGGAGAAGAGCAGGTTCTGACGCTTCTTCGGCAGCAGGGCCAGGATGCGGCGGATGTCGCGAATAAAGCCCATGTCGAGCATGCGATCCGCTTCGTCCAGTACCAGGATCTCCACCTCGTCGAACTTGACGGCGTTCTGGTTGTAAAGATCCATCAGGCGGCCAGGACAGGCCACCAGCACGTCCAGACCACGGCGAGTCGCCATCATCTGCGGATTGATGCTGACGCCGCCGAACACCACGTGGCTGCGCATCGGCAGGTGTTTGCCGTAGTTACGCACGCTCTCGCCCACCTGGGCGGCCAGCTCGCGAGTCGGGGTCAGCACCAGCGCACGAATGCGGTTCGGAGAAACCTTGCGCTTGCTCTCCATCAGACGTTGCAGCATCGGCAGGGTAAAGCCTGCGGTCTTGCCGGTCCCTGTTTGGGCCGCCGCCATCAGATCGCGGCCAGCCAGAACGGCGGGGATCGCTTGCTGCTGAATGGGAGACGGGGTGTCGTAGCCTTGTTCGGCAACGGCACGCAACAAGGGTTCGGCCAGACCGAGGGAAGTAAAACTCATAATTACCTGCTAGAGATAGGGGCGCCGGGGATTTGTGGTGGGGCTCCTCTGCTGAGCCGATGCCATCTCACAAGATCTGGGCCTATTGAGAAAACAACGATTTCCCCGGGGAGCAGAGCAAAGGGGAAAGAATAGAGGCGCAGTCTAACGGAGTTGTCCGGGATAAACGAGAAAAATGTGATGCTCCTCCCAGCACGAACAGAAAATCCCCCTCCTGCCCCCCGAATAATCCCGTTGATTGATGTAGCACGCACCACACTATTAACTGGCAACACAATATCAGCCCTCGCAGGCATGGCTCGCAGGGCAAAAGCACGGGATAAAAGAACACAATAACGAGGTTTAGCTATGACCACGCCATATCGTCCCCGCGGCAGCTGGCAGGCAAGGATTGGCCTGCTGCTTCTGCTGCTAAGCCCTGTGCTGCAGGCCAGTCAGACCCTGACCGTGGCCTGGAGCCACTGGCCCCCCTTCAGCCAAATCAACAACCGGGGTGAGCTGGATGGGCTGGATGTCAGCCTGACCCGCCAGATCCTTACCCAGGCGGGCTTTGCCCCCAAGTTTCGCGAGCTTCCCTGGGCGCGGGCACTGCATCTGGTAGAATACGATCAGCTGGATGTGGCGATGGCCGCCCTCCCCCTGCCGGAGCGCCAGAGCTATGCCCGCTTCTCGACCCCCTACCGCCAAAGTGCCTATGTGCTGCTGAGCAATGACCCGATTCCCGGCCATCAGGATCGCTGGGCGCAGCTCGATAATCTGCCCGCGTTGTGCAACGAGAAAGGGCTCAAGATAGGCAAATTGCGCGGCACCCGCCCCATGCATCAGATGGATAGCTGCCCGGCGCTTAAAATGGCGACCGAATACAACGCCGATGAGCGGATGATCGATCTGCTGCTGGCTCGCCGCCTCGATGGCATCATCATGGAGTGGCAATATGCCCGCTACCGGCTGGCCCAACTGGGGGCCGAAGAGTTTATCAGCTGCCAACTGTTGCTCCACCACCAGCCGGTCAGCCTGATGTTTGCCAAAAACAGCGTGAGCGAAGAACAGATCCTCAAAGTCAACGAGGCCATTCATGCCTTGCCCAAACCCCACAACAAGTTCTCGCCCCCCAGGTGTCGCCTCAATGCCGATCCGGGCGCCGCGGATCTGCTGACCCGCACTCTCCGCAAGCATTGACGGGATAAGCCGCCACCTGAAATAGCAAAGGCGACCCGAAGGTCGCCTTTTTGGTATTGTCGAACTTGTTCCCCAAACAGGGAGCGATCAGTCAATAAGCAGCAACAGCGATCAGCGCAGCTGCGGGGTATGGGTCAACACCCCCTGATTCTGGGCGCGATGGCGCAGCAGGTGATCCATCAACACCAGCGCCAGCATGGCTTCGGCGATGGGCACGGCGCGGATGCCGACACAGGGATCGTGACGACCCTTGGTGATCATCTCGATTGCCTCGCCTTCGGTATTGATGGTCTTGCCCGGCACAGTGATGCTGGAAGTCGGTTTGAGCGCCATGCTCACCACGATATCCTGACCCGACGAGATCCCACCCAGAATGCCGCCCGCATGGTTGCTGGCAAAGCCCGCCGGGGTCATCTCGTCACGATGCTCGGAGCCTTTTTGCTCCACCACCGCAAAGCCGTCACCGATCTCCACCCCTTTAACCGCATTGATGCCCATCATGGCATGGGCAATGTCAGCGTCGAGACGATCAAACACCGGCTCACCCAGGCCCACCGGCACATTGCGCGCAATGACCTGCACCTTGGCACCGATACTGTTGCCCTCTTTTTTCAGGTCACGCATGTATTGATCCAGTTCTTCCAGCTTGCCCGCATCGGGGAAGAAGAAGGGATTCTGCTCAATCTGCGCCGCGTCAAACGCCTCAGCCTTGATGGGGCCGAGCTGGGAGAGAAAACCGGTGATCTCGATGCCATGCACCTGTTTCAGGTACTTCTTGGCGATCGCCCCCGCCGCTACCCTCATCGCGGTCTCGCGTGCCGAGGAGCGACCACCGCCGCGATAGTCCCGCTGACCATACTTCTGGTGGTAGGTGTAGTCAGCGTGACCCGGCCGGAACAGATCCTTGATGTCGGAGTAATCCTTGGAGCGCTGATCGGTGTTCTCGATGAGCAGCCCGATGGAGGTGCCGGTGGTCTTGCCCTCAAACACCCCAGAGAGGATCTTCACCTCATCCGGCTCGCGACGCGGCGTGGTGTAGCGGGAGGTACCGGGCTTGCGCCGATCCAGATCCCCCTGCAGATCCGCCTCGCTGATCTCCAGCCCCGGCGGGCAACCATCGACCACAGCGCCCAGCGCCAGGCCGTGGCTCTCGCCAAAGGTGGTGACCCGAAAGAGTTGACCAAAACTGTTCCCTGCCATGCGCGCTCCTGCTTAGTTCTTGTAGATGGCGAAATGATCCTGATACTGCACCAGCTCGTCACGGCTCATCACAAAGACGCCGTGGCCGCCGTTTTCGAATTCAACCCAGGTAAAGGGGATCTCGGGGAACTGGGCTTCCAGATGGATCATGCTGTTGCCCACTTCGACCACCAGCACGCCGTTATCCTTGAGGAAATCTGCCGCATGGGCCAGCAGACGCTTGGTCAGCTTGAGACCATCGGAGCCGGACGCCAGCGCCAGCTCGGGCTCGTGACGGAACTCGTCCGGCAGATCCGACATATCTTCGGAGTCCACATAGGGCGGGTTGGAGACGATGAGATCGTACTTGTCGCCCGCGGGCAGATCGCGGAACAGATCGGAGCGGATCGGAATGACCTGCTGCTCCAACCCGTGATCGTTGATGTTGCGCTCGGCCACGTTCAGCGCATCGATGCTGATGTCGATGGCATCCACTTCCGCTTCCGGGAACTCGTGGGCCATGATGATGGCGATGCAACCGGAGCCGGTGCACAAGTCCATGATCCGGGTCGGTTCATGTTTGAGGAAGGGCGCGAAACGGTTGGCCACCATCTCGGCAATGGGGGAACGGGGAATGAGCACCCGCTCGTCCACGTAGAACTCCCAACCGGCATACCAGGCCTTGTTGGTCAGGTAGGCGGCCGGTACCCGCTCCTGTACGCGGCGGATAATCAGCTCGGCGATGCGGTGACGCTCGCTGCTGGTGAGACGGGAGTGGCGCATGGCCGGGTCTACATCCGGTGGCAGATGTAACGCGGGCAGTACCAGCTGCACAGCTTCATCCCAGGCGTTGTCGGTTCCATGACCGTAAAAAATCCCGGCGTCGTTGAAACGACTCATGGCCCAACGCAACATGTCCTGGATGGTGTGCATCTCGGCAACCACCTCATCGATAAATATCTTGTCCAAATCCACCTCCAAGTCGAGTAATATCCGGCCCGAGCCCCGTTTACGTTGCGGGCAAGACGCATACCTAATACATGAGCATCTGATGAAAAAAACGCCCTCACCGACAGACGAGGAAACCCTGCTGTTCCGCGATGCGATAAAAGGTACCCGGAAAATCAAGCAAGATACCATAAGGGCCGAGTTACGCCCGGTCAAGCAGAAACGCGAATTGCGCGAAACCCGCGAAAAGCTTGGGGTTGACCACTATTTCAGCGATGAGTATCAGCCCCATCTCGACGATGATGGGCCGACCCGTTACGTGCGGGAAGATGTGTCAAAATTTGAGCTGAAAAAGCTCAAGCGGGGGATTTATCCGCCGGAGATCTACCTCGATCTGCACGGCATGAACCAGCAGCAGGCAAAACAGGAGCTGGCCGCCCTGCTCACCCTCTGCCAGAAAGAGAACATTCACGTCGCCTCGGTGATGCACGGCATCGGCAAACATATTCTCAAGCAGCGCATTCCCAGCTGGTTGGCCCAGCACCCCAATGTTCGCGCCTTCCATCAGGCTCCCCGCGAATGGGGCGGCGACAGCGCCATTCTGGTGTTGCTGGATATCGAAGAGTAGTTAGCCAAACGACCACACTATACTGAATATCAATATGTTATTCGCCGTGGAGGTCGCATGTTTACACAGGGTTCCCATGCCGACATAAAGTCATCTCTCGACGCCATCGGCGCAGCCGTGGCGGTGTTCAGCCTCGACAAGGATGATCACTTTGTGCTGGTCTCTGCCAACGATACCTTTGCCAAGGCGTTCGAGCTGGATGTCCTTGGCAGCATTGGCAAACAGCTGAGCGAGATGTTTCCCCGCTACATCACCAATACCATCGAGCCGCCAATGCACGAATGTGTGCGCATGCAGACAGGGCTCGAGAGCGAGCTGCCCATCGACAGCCTGTCGCGCACCAGTTGGTGGCGCTTTATTCTCTCCCCCATCATCCCCGAGCAGGCACGGATCAACCGGATCATCGTCACCGCCATCGACATCACCGCCAGGATGCAGCTGGAAGAGGCGCTCACCACCAGTCGCCGTCGCTTCGAAGCGGTGGTCAACTCCGCCTATGACGGCATCATCAGTGTCAGCAGCGAGTCACGCATCGAGCTTATCAATACCGCCGCCTGCGAGATGTTCGGCATCGACGAAAGCTATCTCGGCAAGCGGCTGGAAACCCTGCTGCCACAGCGTTTTCGCGCCAATCACGAAACCTATTTCAAAGCTTTCAGCAGCTCCCCCATCAATTCGCGCCCGATGCATGCCCGCGCCTCGGTGATGGGTCTGCGCCGCGACGGTAGCGAATTTCCGCTGGAGGTGACTATCGCCAAGATCAATCTGGGCCCGACCACCGAGATGACCGCCATCTTGCGGGATATCTCGGAGCGAGCCCGACTGGTGGAGGAGTTGAAGGTCGCCGCCACCACGGATCCCCTCACCGGCATTGCCAACCGGCGCCGCTTCAACGAGCTGGTCAACGCCGAGATGCAACGCTGCCAGCGTTTTGGCCATACCATGAGCCTGCTGCTGATCGATATCGACCACTTCAAGGAAGTCAACGACACCTTTGGCCATCAGCAGGGAGATCTGGCAATCCTGAGTCTGGTGAAACGGATCAGCAAACAGCTGCGGGAGGTGGACATGCTGGGTCGCTGGGGTGGCGAAGAGTTTATCGTGCTGCTACCGGAAACCTCCCTCGAGCTCGCCTGGGCCAGCGCCGAGCGGATCAGGCTAGCCATCGAATCCCAGCACCATGCACTGGACGGGGCTCTTGAGATCTCCCTCACCATCAGTATCGGGATCAGCGCCAGCAAGGGCAGCCATGACACTGTAGAGAAGATGGTTAGACGAGCCGACACCGCCCTCTATCTGGCCAAGAAACAGGGGCGCAACTGCTGCCGCAAAGAGGAACCGGAGCCAATCTGATGGCGCACGCCCTTCCCTCTGGTGACACTGCTAACCAGTGCCTGCAGAGATAACCAACCACAACGTACACAAAAAGCAGGCTACTCTCTTCGGTAGCGCTGCTTTTTTCGTTTTGCCTTTGGTGCACTTTTCAATCACAACCATCAAGGGGACGGCTAAAGCGCAGTGGGCCGCCATCAGCCAGAGAGAGCCTCACCGACAGCATGCCGCCGTTGGGCAATTGCCACTCGAAGAAGTCATCAAATCCGGCAATCGTGACGGCACGGATCACCTTGGCGACCACACCATGCGCCACCAGCAGTATTCGCTCCCCTTGCATGGTCGAAGCAAGTTCCGTGAGTCCCTGCGAGACCCGGGCAATCACCTCATCAATGGTTTCACCACCGGTAGGAGCTTCAGCCCAGCGCCGGGTGATATTGCGCGCCCACAGTTCGGGATAGTGATCCCTTGCTTCTGCCTGCGTCAGCCCTTCAAACAGGCCGACATCCCGCTCACGAAAGGCAGGCACAAGCTCCACAGGCAATCCCAACTGACGAGACAAGATGGCAGCGCTCTCCCTTATTCGAAGCAGAGGGGATGCCAGCAGCCGATCGAACGGCGGCTCTGTCACAGCCACCTTCTCAGCCAGCCGGGATATCTGAAGCACGCCATCGTCATTGAGCCCGATATCCAGCGCGCCCTGATAGCGCTCGTCCGCATTGGCTTGCGTATCGCCATGGCGGATCACCACCAGTTCCATGGTGCACTCCTCTTTCCTGCTATCTACTTAGTGATTAAACCGCATACGACTTCCCATTCAGATAACGAGACGACAATCCCCATTCATCTGCGCACCTTAACAACTATTTTAAATCGAGCAAGATTACCTCGCTCGCAGTAAAAAAATCCGCCGAACTACATACTCTCATCCGTAAACAAATAGATACATACGACTTTTACATCCAATATGTTCATTTTTCTCTCTGTGAAATAAATGTCGCCAAGGTGATACCATGCATTGATAGATGAGAAGAATAGACACCCTCATCATAAATACGAGAAGGATGGCATCATGGGTGTGCTCTGCGAACCCATCGTTTAGCAAAACATCACTCAACGCTTTTTAATATTGCTGCGTAGCAAGGTTAAAACATTAAATCCAGCCATCAATAAAATTTAATATGGATCGTTTACGTCACTTTAAATGGAAAAGAAAAGCTGGCTGACAAATACAGTTCCCCCTCCAGATTGACGGTTTTTTTTTAATCGCTGCACATATTGCCCCCTGCGCAAAAAATATATTAAAAGGGGGCTAAGCCCCCTCTCCTTATCAATGGATGGACTGTCTCTTTATTGGGTCGTCACCAACGCCCAGGGGCCACCTTTGGCGGGATCATCCCCTTGCGTCCACCATTTTGCCTGATAGACGGCGCCCTTGTAGCTCACCTTGCTGCCAGCGGTATAGACCTTGCTGGCATCCCAGGCAGGCTGACCATCAACCGGCGGGTCAACCGGATCGACCGGGGCGGGATCGAGCTTGGCGACGATCCGCACTTTCGGCCAGTTGGCGTGGGAGCCGTAGAAGTTGGTCACGCACTTCTCGTAATCACCCGGCACCAGCGCAGAATAAGCGGTCTGAAAGCCCACCAGCTCGCACTCGAAGGAGTAACCGCCCGGGCGATCCGGATAGTACTTCCAGTTGCCATCCCAGTTGGTATAGAGCACGTCGGTAGCACCGTTGAGATTGAGGCTGCCATAGGGAGTCTGCTGCCAGCAGGTGTTTCTCATCCGCCTTGATCGGGATCTGGTAGTGGTTGGCCAGCCCTTCCCAATAGCGGATGCGATTGACCGGCTGCCCCTTGTCCTTGTTCTGTTCACCACACTCGATGCCGCCGTTGATGACGTTGATGGTGGTACCAAAGCCGTAGCCGATACCGGCATCCACTTCCCGTTTGGAGGGTACCCATGTGCGATCAATCACGTGCAGCATGGCCGGTTTCGGGGCCTGCGGGGTGAGGAAAAACCATATGGCAGAAGCGAGGTTGAGCCAGGAGTCCGCCACCAGCCCCGGGTTGTTGAGCAGCACGGAGGCATCGCCATCAAACATCGCCTCGGAGAAGGCTCCGTAGTTGAAGTGGTAAGAAAGCTGCTTGGCGCCGCGGCCGAAGTACCCCTGACCCGTGCTGCAAGGCCACTTCTTGTTCTGCCAGTCGTTCTGGCCACAGCCGGTGGTGTAGCCGGTCTGTCCCTCTGACCAGCCCATCTCCCGCACATGCACCAGCGCCTGTTGCCACTCCTCCAGCCCCAGCGGGTTATCGGAGACGTTCTCCTTGGCAATATGGCCACCGGTCTCCTGAGAGAAGTGGGCAAAGGCCGTCACAATGGATTTTTTACAGATCGCATCAGAATCACGCCCGTCAGTATATTCGCCACAGAACGCAGGGAATTTACCGATGGCTCGCAAGAAGCGGACATAAGTATATTCCGGCGCTGCCATCTGGGTTAAATATTCCCATTCAGATTGAGGAAATACCCGTTCAACCCGTTTTACGTTGTCAGGATTGCTTGCCAGACCCGGTTCAATGGAATCAACGATTTTATTTGACCGTGTCGCCAATGCCTTGGCCCATATTGCATACATGGGATTAGCCGTCTTGGCTTTTTCCACGGCGGCCAGATCCGGAGCCGCAATCACATATCCTCCCGCATTTTTCGGATCGGGTTGAATATTCATGGCTGCACTCATTGCGGCATAGCTTGGCAATGCGCAGGCGGCAGCTATCAGCCAGGCACAACGCTTGGGTTTGAACATGTTTATCGTCCTTTTTTGAATTAATGCGTTCCAAGAGTAGGTGTTTCAACAACTAAATTCACGATGAGAATTAAGAAATAAGCAAAATTTGTGAGCCATTTCACCTTGTGATATTCAGTGCAGCTGAAACAAAGAAAAAGAACCCAAACGAAAACGCCAGAGCGTGATCTTTCGCCCATTTTAAGAACAGTTGAGACGGCAAGGTGGCCTGCCATACGGCCATTGTTCGTGATGAAAAAAATGGCTGACAGGCTCAACCTGTCAGCCATCATCAATGTTCAAGAAAAATGCTCAAAATAGCCGGATGTCAGGCACGCACGGCACGGATCAGGATATTGCGCGGGGTCATGGGTTTGGCACAGAACTCCCCCACTTCGACCCGATAGCCCTGCTCTTGCAAAAAGAGCGCGCGATCCAGCGCCAGCCAGATCTCGAGGGGACGGCGAAACAAATGACGCACCAGCTCCATGCGGGCGACATCGCCAAAGCGGCGCTCCCCGTGTTCCAACCAGGCGGGGTAGTCGAGCCCGGCGGGCAGCACAATCCCTTTGCGCTCTGCAGCCCAAACGCAGAATGCCTCGAAGGTGCCGGTCAGCAGGCTCTTTTGCATATTGGGCACCGGCAGATACTCATCCACACCGCGCACCTGACGCTGCAGGCAGTCAAACCCGAGCCGCCACACCACTTCCTGCTCGCGCAGGCGGGCGATCCGCGCACCGCCAGTCACCGTCTCCTGTAGCGGCAACTTGAGATCCGCCTTGCTCAACACCAGCTCACTGGCGTTGGCCGCCAACGACAGCGGGCGATAGTGGCTGCTGCGGATCAGGTGATAACAACAGGGAGAGATGGTCACTCCACTGGCACTGCGCTCGGCTACCCGTTCCAGCAGATGGGTGTGCAGCTCGCCGCAGGCATGGAGTGCCATAGCGTGATGTTCAGGGACGATCAGCGCCGCCGATTCGGGGGCAAAGGCATCGGCGCAGGTAAAGGTCATATTGGCACCATCCAGCTCGGCCAGCAGCCGACCTTCGTCACAAAGCTGCCCTTGCAGCTCCAGACTGAGGATCGGAGCCTGTCGATGGAGCGATACAAGTCGCCCAAGATGCCCTTTGCCGGCACACCACTCCAGATAGGGGCCCTGATGGGCCGGCAAACAGGCGGTGAACGACTCGATCTGGGCCTGCTTGCGCCCCGGCATATGCAGTGCCATCTCCTTGCTGCAAGTGATGGGCTCCGGGGTAAACGGGGCAAGCTGGCTGAGTTGCTGCAGCTCGGCGCCCTCGGCAATCCAGGGGGCAAGCAGACTGCTGAGGGCATCCATATCCGCATCGAGCTCTGCCAGCTGGCCGAGCGTCAGCCCATTGAGTAACGCCGCCAGTTCGGGCGCCTCATCGGCAAAGGCCATGGTCAAATGATGATATGGCTGATATTGCCACCAGCGTCGGTAGCGGGTGAGCAGTCGATCCAGTTGTTGAAAACGTTGAGCCAGCACGAATGCCCCTGCCTTGCAGTCAAAAAGGAGGCTCATTCTAGCTATCCCGCTTCAAATTGCACTCTCAATACCAAACGATCAGCGCCGCGCAACAGCACAGCCAACCTTGTGAGCCAGGGCAGACCTGACAAAGTGCGGGGTTTTATGCTATATTCCGCCCCCTCTTTCACGCGCCCCGCCCAACGCGGGTCGCTTTACCACTAGCTATGGGACCAACAACATGACCATCAACGCCATTCTGCAAGCGCGCGCGGGCGCCAAGTGTGAACTGTGCAGCGCCGAGCAGGCGCTGACCGCCTTCGTGGTGCCTCACTCCCCCGCCAGCGACGATGATCACAGCGTTGCTATCTGTGACACCTGCCGTGGTCAGCTGGAACAACCGGATACCCTGGTGGTGAACCACTGGCGTTGCCTGAGCGACAGCATGTGGAGCCAGGTGCCTGCGGTGCAGGTGATGGCATGGCGCCAGCTGAAAACACTCTCCGGCAAGGGTGAAGTGTGGGCTCAGGATCTGCTGGACATGATGTACATGGAAGACGAAGCCAAGGCCTGGGCTGAAGCTGGTATTGCTGACGAAGATGATGACAGCGTACCGACCGTTGACTCCAACGGCGCCGTGCTGCAAGAGGGCGACTCCGTTACCCTGATCAAGGATCTGGACGTGAAAGGCGCCGGTTTCACCGCCAAGCGCGGCACCCTGGTCAAGGGCATCCGTCTGACCAACAACCCGCTCCACATCGAAGGCAAGGTCAACGGCGTGCAGATCGTACTGGTGGCCGCCTACCTGAAAAAGGCCTAAAGCCAAGGACGATTGCTCTGCTGTCTACTACCAGAGCACAAGCACAACGAAAAAGGATGGCGTCACGCCATCCTTTTTTTATACCTGCTTGCCGCAAACGGCCAACTGGAGCCCATAACAGGCCAGCCAAAGCAAAAAGGCGCATCCGGATGGACGCGCCTTCTTTACAGGCCGATACCGTTAACCGGCAGCGAAAGCGGTAACTCAGGAGGAGAGCTTGCCATCCAGCTCGGCAATCTTGGCAGACCAGTAGGTCGGGCCGGTTTCGTGGATATTGTTGCCTTCGGAATCGACCGCAACGGTCACCGGCATATCTTCCACTTCAAACTCGTAGATCGCTTCCATGCCGAGATCGGCAAAAGCCACCACGCGCGCCTTCTTGATGGCCTTGGCCACCAGATAGGCGGCGCCGCCCACCGCCATCAGATAGACGGCCTTGTGCTGCTTGATGCTCTCGACGGTTTTCGGGCCCCGCTCGGATTTGCCGATCATGCCGATAAGGCCGGTTTCACCCAGCATCATGTCGGTAAACTTGTCCATACGGGTGGAGGTGGTGGGGCCTGCCGGGCCGACCACTTCGTCGCGCACCGCATCGACCGGGCCAACGTAATAGATAAAGCGGTTGGTGAAATCGACCCCTTCCGGCAGCCCTTCACCACGGGCCAGCATGTCGGCGATACGCTTGTGGGCGGCGTCGCGACCTGTGAGGATCTTGCCGGAGAGCAGCACGGTATCACCGCTCTTCCAGCTGGCCAGTTCGGCCTTGGTGATGCCATCAACGTTGACGCGACGCACGTTGCCACCCGCTTCACGGGTGATCTCCGGCCAGTCGCTCAGTTTCGGCGGGGTCAGCTCGGCGGGCCCTGAACCATCCAGCTCGAAGTGAACGTGGCGGGTCGCGGCGCAGTTGGGGATCATCACCACCGGCTTGGAGGCGGCGTGAGTCGGCGCAGATTTCACCTTCACATCCAGCACGGTTGTGAGGCCGCCCAGACCCTGGGCACCGATCCCCAGCTTGTTGACCTTGTCGTAGAGCTCGACCCGCAGCTTCTCTTCGGTGGTTTGCGGGCCACGGGCGATCAGCTCCTGAATGTCGATGTGCTCCATCAGAGCCTCTTTGGCCAGCACCGCCGCTTTCTCGGCAGTACCACCGATGCCGATGCCCAGCATGCCGGGTGGGCACCAGCCTGCGCCCATGGTCGGCACGGTTTTCAGTACCCACTCGACGATATCGTCAGAGGGGTTGAGCATCACCATCTTGGATTTGTTCTCGGAGCCGCCGCCTTTGGCCGCGATGCTCACTTCCACCTTGTTGCCGGGGATCATGTCGATATGAACCACGGCAGGGGCGTTGTCTTTGGTGTTTTTGCGACTGCCGGCCGGATCGGCCAGCACGGAGGCGCGCAGCGGGTTGTCAGGATTGGTGTAGGCACGGCGGGTCCCTTCGTCCACCATCTCCTGCACCGTCATGTCGCTGTCCCACTGGACTTGCATGCCGATCTTGACGAAACAGGTCACGATACCGGTGTCCTGGCAGAGCGGACGATGACCTTCGGCGGACATGCGGGAGTTGATCAGGATCTGGGCCAGCGCATCTTTGGCGGCCGGGTTGGCCTCGCGGTCATACGCCGCTTTGGCAGCCTGAACAAAATCCAACGGGTGGTAATAGGAGATGTACTGGAGGGCATCTGCGATAGAATCGATGAAATCCTGTTTTTTTATAATGCTCATATCATCCTCACTGGTCCTTGTCTCTGCCACAGAGCAGGGCAAGGGCTTCCATATGATGGGCCGTGCTGACGTGCTGGCTAAAAACTATCAACCAACAAAAAACGAACGACACGGCAGTTTTTTCTTAAGTCACCGACACCTATGATACGCTTGCCCACCAGCACCGACTAGGGTTCGGGAACCAAACTGTTGCCTGTGTAACATAAAATGACGCCAACACTTCATATCCATCATCTAGACCATAGTGCTGAACTCCATCAGCTTTTTGCCCGCCTGCAACATCAGCCGTGGGCCATGTTGCTGGAATCGGCGGGACCACTCGGTGCCGATAACGGCTTTGATATCATCACTGCCGATCCGCTGGCGACCCTCGAAACCCGTGGCGAGGTGACCACTCTGCGTGTCGGGGCGAATATCAGCAAACACCACGAAGATCCCCTCGCCCTGCTGGCCCATACCCAGCAACAGTTGCTGGGGGAGCTGGAACTGTGCGCCACTCACCTACCCTTTATTGGCGGCGCCCTCGGCCTGTTTGGCTATGATCTGGGCCGCCGCTTCGAGCGACTGCCGGTGCAGGCCGCCGCCGATATCGCGGTGCCGGACATGGCGGTGGGCATCTACGACTGGGCACTGCTGCGCAATCTGGCGACCGGCGACTGGCAGCTGGTGCACTGGGGGGATGAAGCTGGCCTTGCCAACCGGTTGGCCTGGCTTGAACAGCAACAGGCCAAACCGGCCCCTGCCTTTGCCTTGCAGGGGTCGTGGCAGAGCAATATGAGCCGCGCCGAGTATGGCGAGAAGTTTGCCCGCATTCAGGAATACCTTGCCGCGGGGGATTGCTACCAGATCAACCTGACCCAGCGTTTCAGCGCCCCCTATCAGGGGGATGAGTGGCAGGCCTATTGCCTGCTGGTAACCGCCAACAAGGCCCCCTTCTCAGCCTTTATCCGCCTGCCGGACAGTGCACTGCTGAGCCTCTCCCCCGAGCGGTTCCTGCTGCTTGATGGCCGCCATATCGAAACCAAACCCATCAAAGGCACTCGCCCTCGCCACCCCGATCCGGCCACCGATCGGCAAGTCGCGCGGGAGCTGGCACAGGCGGACAAGGACAGATCAGAGAATCTGATGATCGTTGATCTGCTGCGCAACGACATCGGTCGGGTCAGCCGGCCTGGCTCGGTCAGCGTGCCTCATCTCTTTGCGGTGGAGTCGTTTCCAG
This sequence comes from Aeromonas sp. 6P, assembly GCF_051919525.1. NCBI lineage: Bacteria > Pseudomonadati > Pseudomonadota > Gammaproteobacteria > Aeromonadales > Aeromonadaceae > Aeromonas > Aeromonas sp. 6P. Next base: position 2,406,378 of record NZ_JBQBEO010000002.1, read on the forward strand.
CGGTACATCATCTGGTCTCCACCATCCACGGTGAGCTGGATGCACGCTGGCAAGGGGTCGATCTGCTGCGGGCCTGTTTCCCGGGTGGCTCCATCACCGGCGCCCCCAAAATCCGCGCCATGGAGATCATCGAAGAGCTTGAGCCACAGCGCCGCAATGCCTATTGCGGCAGCATCGGCTACCTCAGCCAGCATGGCCGGATGGACACCAGCATCTGCATTCGCACTTTGATCGCCGAAGCGGGTCGTCTGCACTGCTGGGCCGGTGGCGGCATCATCGCCGACTCCGACGCCGACAGCGAATATCAGGAGACCTATGACAAGGTTGCCCGCATCCTGCCGCCGCTGTCGGCGCTGTAACCCTCCCCACTGTCAGGCCAACGCACAGGAGAGCTCCCCGCCATGGATCGCCACGAACTGCTGACCCGCTTCCAGTTGCAGCGACCCGCCCCGGCCCATCGACTCGCCATCGGCGGGCTCAGTCCGGCGGCGGTGTTGATCCCGGTGGTGATGCGCGATGAGGGGCTCAGCGTGTTATTGACCCGGCGCAGCCCCCGGCTGCGTCATCATGGGGGGCAGATCAGCTTCCCCGGCGGGCGACAGGATCCCGGCGACGAGAACCTGATTGCCACGGCGCTGCGGGAGACCGAAGAGGAGCTCGGCATTCCGGCCCGGCTGATCGAGGTGATCGGCACCCTCAACCCGCTCAATACGGTGTCACGATTCGAGGTACTGCCGGTGCTGGGGCTGCTCGATGGCAACTATCCCCTCATCCTGAGTCCGGATGAGGTGGAGCACGCCTTCGAAGTGCCGCTGACCCATCTGCTGGATCGGCGCAACCACATCCCCCTGACCCTTTCCAGAGGGGGGAAAGCACACACCATCTACTGGATCCCCTGGCAACAGCACTTTATCTGGGGGGCTACCGCCAGCATGATCAACCAGCTAGCCCAGCATCTCGCAAAATAACAATTCACCTACATTTGACTGAGCGAGATTTAATCATTAACACTAAAATAACGTGCCAATTGATAAACAATAATTGAATTTTTCTTGTTTTGATCACATTTCCATAAGAAAGTGCGGTTTTTCGTGCCGTAAAGATGAATTTGATCAACATTTTTGATTAGAAAAACCGTATCCTTGCGCCGACTTAATAAGAACCACACATTCGGGGTGAGATAGATGTCAAACACAGTCACTGGCACGCAGGGAGTTGCGGCGTCAACAGAGCAAGGGATCAGCTCTACTCAAACCACTCGTTGGGAAAAACGCGACTCTACCTGGGTCATCAGTCTGTTCGGGACCGCAGTTGGCGCGGGGATCCTGTTCCTGCCGATCAACGCCGGTATGGGCGGTTTCTGGCCGCTGGTCGTCATGGCGCTGCTGGTAGGTCCCATGACCTATCTGGCCCACCGTGGTCTGGCCCGCTTCGTGCTCTCCTCCAAAAAGCCAAACGCAGACATCACCGAAGTGGTGGAAGAGCACTTTGGCGTCGGTGCCGGTAAATTAATCACCCTGCTCTACTTCTTCGCCATCTACCCCATCGTGCTGATCTACGGCGTGGGTATCACCAACACCGTGGAAAGCTTCATGGTCAACCAGCTGCAGATGAGTGCCCCGCCGCACTGGATCCTCTCCATCGTGCTGATCATGGGCATGATGTCGGTGATGCTGGCCGGTGAAAAGCTGATGCTGAAAGTGACCGAGCTGCTGGTTTATCCGCTGATCGCCATTCTGGCCGGTATCTCCCTCTACCTGATCCCGGACTGGACCGGCGCGGCGCTGGAGCAAGTGCCCTCTGCCAAGGATTTCGCCACTACCCTGTGGCTGACCATCCCGGTACTGGTCTTCTCCTTCAACCACAGCCCGGCCATCTCCAGCTTCTCCCTGGCCCAGCGCCGCGACCACGGTGATCAGGCTGTCGAGAAAGCCGATGCCATCCTCAAGCGTACCGCCATGGTGCTGCTGGGCTTCGTGATGTTCTTCGTCTTCTCCTGCGTCATGAGCCTGACACCGGCCCAGCTGGCAGAAGCCAAGGCCCAGAACATCGCCGTGCTCTCCTATCTGGCCAACCAGCATGCCAGCCCCATCATCTCCTACTTCGGTCCGCTGGTTGCGTTCGTGGCCATCGTATCCTCCTTCTTCGGCCACTATTTGGGTGCCCGTGAAGGTCTGAAGGGGATGATCGTGCAGAACATGCGCAAGTCCGGCAAAGAGCCGAACGCCAAGAAAGTCGAGATGTTCATCATCGTCTTCTTCATCCTGACCCTGTGGGGCACTGCCATTGCCAACCCTTCCATCCTGGGCATGATTGAATCCTTGGGCGGCCCGATCATCGCCACCATCCTGTTCATCATGCCGATGTACGCCATCAAGCGCGTACCGGCCATGGCGAAATATCAGGGCCATATCAGCAACGTATTCGTTGCAACCATGGGGATGATCGCCATCTCCGCCATCCTCTATCAGCTGGTCGGTTAATCCCCTACCTGCCACTGATAGCAAAAAGCCAGCCGAACACTCTGCTGGCTTTTTTATCTCTGCACTCTGTGCCTCCGCGATTCCCCTGCTCTCTCCTTATTACTCTCCTCACCTTGTTGGATATCTGCATGCTCACCAGCGCCATGGCAGAGCACTTCGGATATCAACATGACGCCCCCCTGCCCGCAGCTCAATATCGCCAACACGTTTACTCCCCCTCACCAAACCATGATGGCGTGTCTGATAGGACGGGTTGGGTTCATCTGCCGCAGCCAGCCACCTCCATTCTTCTGTGATGATGTGATGATGTGATGATGTGATGATGTGATGATGTGATTGTCTTGAAGATCTGGGGTAAGCCATAGCAATCGGCTGTTAGCAGAACAGACAAAAATGTGTAACGCACAACAGAAGGAGGAAGCACAACTCCAAGGGATAAAGATAAGGCAGCGCCCTGGACAAGGGCGACAGAATGTCTGGCACATCAGCCAAAGAGCCTGCTTAAAGAGGAAAAGAGAGCAAATCCGGCAATAAAAAGCGCCCTCCGAAGAGGGCGCAAGTGTGTTGCGAAACTGACCGTTGCGAGATCAGGCTTCGCGGCTCGGTACCGGAGCCACATCCAGCAAGGTTTCATCTTCGGCCATGCACGCTGCGGCGGTGAACAGCACGTCGGTGGAGCTGTTCAGCGCTGTCTCGGCAGAATCCTGCAACACACCGATGATAAAGCCGACAGCAACCACCTGCATGGCGATGTCGTTACTGATGCCAAACAGACTGCACGCCAGCGGGATCAGCAGCAAGGAGCCGCCCGCGACACCGGACGCGCCACAGGCACTGATGGTGGCTACCACAGAGAGAAGCACGGCCGTTGCCATGTCCACTTCCATCCCCAGGGTATGTACCGCCGCCATGGCGAGCACAGTGATGGTGATGGCCGCACCTGCCATGTTGATGGTGGCACCCAGCGGGATGGAGACCGCGTAGGTATCTTTGGGCAGGCGCAGTTTTTCACACAGCGCCATGTTGACCGGAATGTTGGCGGCAGAGCTGCGGGTAAAGAAGGCGGTCACGCCGCTCTCTTTGAGGCAAGTCAGCACCAGCGGATAGGGGTTGCGCTTGATCTTCCAGAAGACGATCAACGGGTTGACCACAAAGGCGATAAACAGCATGCAGCCGATCAGCACCACCAGCAGTTGGGCATAGCCAAACAGGGCGTCAAAGCCGGTCTCTGCCAGCGTGGAGGCAACCAGACCCAGGATCCCGAGCGGAGCACAGCGGATCACCGCTTTCACGATGGCGGATACACCGTGAGACAGGTCAGTGATCAGCGCCTTGGTGCTCTCGTTGGCATGGCGCATGGCGATACCCAGACCGATGGCCCACGCCAGGATCCCGATATAGTTGGCATCCATCAACGCCTTGACCGGGTTGGTCACCACGTTGAACAGCAGGGTCTGCAGTACCTCGGTGATCCCGCCGGGCGGGGTGATCTCGGCAGTATTGGCCACCAGATGGAGGTTGGAGGGGAACAGGAAGCTGGCAATCACCGCGACCACGGCCGCAGAGAAGGTACCAAACAGGTAGAGCGCCAGCAGCGGGCGAATATTGGTCTTCTGACCCTGCTTGTGACCAATGATGGCCGCCATCACCAGTACGAATACCAGCAGCGGAGCTACCGCTTTCAGTGCACCAACGAACAGACTGCCAAGCAGACCTGCCGTTTTCGCCCACTCGGGCGCAAACAGTGCCAGCAAGATACCGAATACCAGACCAACCAGGATCTGGCTGACCAGGCTGGTGCTATTGACCAGCCGAAGGAGGGGGTGTTGTTGTGTCATCAAAAAAGTCCCTAAGCACCGTAGTGCATGAATCATGAGTCCTGTCTGCAACCACTCATCGGGAGACCCCTGTCGCCCGAATGTGGTGTCTGTGGCCAGCCTTCTGTCGGGCCGATCCGCCAGTCACCGGATTGCATGACGGAATATCCCATTCGCCATCTTTTTTTTCCAGAGACTCACCAAAAAATATCCCGTTTCCATCACAAAAAACCGCAACAAAACCTTAACCACAGCGCAACCACCCATTTTTGTACGTTTTATCGACACTCTCTGCCCTTGCCCTCACGACCATTCCTGTGTCATCCGTGACCGGCGTCGCTGTGCTATCATCCCCCATTTGCCGCGGAGCTTTGCCATGATCCCATCCCTGCTCAACCAATATTTTGGTTTCTCCGCACTCAGACCTGGTCAGGAGGCGGTGATCAGCCGGGTGCTGGCAGGTCAGAGTGCCGCCGCCATCTTTCCCACCGGCTCCGGCAAGTCCCTCTGTTATCAACTGCCTGCCCTCGCCCTGCCTCACCTGACCCTGGTGATCTCACCGCTGCTGGCGCTGATGCACGATCAACTCGCCTTCCTCAAAAGCAAGGGAATAAGCGCCGCTACCCTCGACTCAAGCCAGAGCCCGGAGGAGAGCCGACGAGTGATGCAGCAGGCGCTGGATGGCCAGCTCAAGATCCTGATGATTTCGGTAGAGCGACTCAAAAACGAGCGCTTTCGCCGCTTTATCCAGCAAGTGCCGCTCTCGCTGCTGGTCGTCGATGAGGCACACTGTATCTCGGAGTGGGGCCACAACTTTCGCCCCGACTACCTCAAGCTGCCGAGCTATCGCCATGACCTGAAGATCCCACAGGTGTTGCTGCTGACGGCCACCGCCACACCGGCGGTTATTCAGGATATGCAGACCAAATTCGGCATAGCGCCGGAGGGGGTCGTGGTCACCGGTTTCTACCGCCCCAATCTTGATCTGGCGGTCATTCCCCTAGCGCCCGACGCGCGGGATGGCTGGCTCGCGCAGGAGTTGGCCAACGATCCGGCGGTCCCCACCATCGTCTACGTCACCTTGCAACACACCGCCGAAGCCTGCGCCGAACAACTCGTTAGAGAAGGGATCAACGCCCGCGCCTATCATGCCGGACTCGACTCGGCGCTGCGCAGCCAGACCCAGCACGACTTCATGGCGGGCAAGGTGGCTTGCATCGTCGCTACCATCGCCTTTGGTATGGGTATCGACAAAGCGGATATCCGGCGGGTCATTCACTACGATCTGCCCAAATCCATTGAGAACTACAGCCAGGAGATTGGCCGCGCCGGACGAGATGGCCAGCCATCGCGCTGTATCGTGCTGGCCAACCAGAGCCAACTGCCGGTGCTGGAGAACTTCGTCTACGGTGATACGCCGGATTTGAGTGCCATCCTCCAGCTGCTTGCCATCATCAAGCAGAGCGGGAGCGAGTGGGAATTCACCCTGCTGCGCCTCTCCAACGACACCAATATCCGCCAGTTGCCCCTTAAAACCCTGCTGGTCTATCTGGAGATGGCGGGCATCATCACCCCGGCCTACAGCTACTACGCAGATTACCGCTTCAAGTTTGTGCTGGATAAAGGCGAGATAGTGAGCCGCTTCAATCCGGAACGCCGCCAGTTTCTGGAGCAGCTGTTCGCCTGTGCCCCGCAAGCCCGCAGTTGGTGCACCATGGACTTTGACGCCCTCTGGCAGGGCTATCAGGGAGAGCGACAGCGGGCGGTTGCGGCGCTCGACTACCTGCAGCAGCAAGGCTGGATCGAGCTTGAAAGCAAACAGATGACCGAGGTCTACCGGATCACCCGTCAGGGGTGGGACAACGAGCAGGAGGCAAACGCCCTGCACACCCTGTTCCTGCAAAAAGAGCAAAGTGAGCTGGCCAGACTGCAAGCCATGCTCGACTTTTTCACCTCGGATGAGTGCCTGAGTCACCGCCTCGCCAGCTATTTTGCCGATGAGGTGGCGCCGGTTCATTGTGGCCACTGTTCGGTTTGTCGCGGCGAGGTGGCACATCTCCCTCCCCTGCCCCCACTGACCATGCCAAACGAGGCGGGGATCCGCGCCTGGTGCGATCCGCTGATTGCCAAAACAGGTTCGGTGGATGCGCGTGTTCTGGCCCGTTTCCTGTGCGGCATCACCACCCCGCTGACCAGCCGGGTCAAAGCCAAATCGCTGGCGGGTGCAGGCCAGTTGGCCGCGTACCCGTTTGCCCGCGTCCTGGCGGCAGTGCAACAAGCCTACCCTTGCTAGGTGAGTGCTGGCTGCGTCAATAGCCACCAGCAGAAACAAGCGTTTACAGACGCAGAAAAAGAAGACCCTCGCGGTTGCGAGGGTCAAGCCAACGGAAACGTGCTTAAACAGAGCTTGGTGAGGCAACAGTCAACTCTCTTGCTAAAGCATCTTGCTGCTCACACATCGCCAATCTAGGGCACTCAAAATGTAGCGTCAATGTAAAAATTAGAGCCAAAACTCCAAACAAAGCAATTTACGTTGACGTTCACGTAATGACATTCTCATCCATAACCCCGCCAACCCGCAGCCCCATTGCCTTTCGTCAAACCCCTTAATCTTTTCGCAATAAGTTCCCTCTTTCCCATAAACATTTATTTTTTATGTCTTTGACATTTACCTCACTATCGTGGCAAAAATAATTTAACAGTCAGTAACATAGCGGTGTTGTTGACTGACCCTCCCCGCACAAGGATCGGGCAGGTTTCTTCAGAATTTAACCTATCAACCGTGATGGATTACTGGAGTCTGTTGACTAGGCTTTAAAAGCGCACAACACAAAAGCAGTCATCCACTTTTTTCAGGGTAAGCGACTATAACGAGGGCAAAGTTATGGGCATATTCGAGCATTACCAACAGCGATATGAAAAAGCGAGAGAAGAGGAATATACCATCCAGGAGTTCCTGGATATGTGTAAGCAGGACAAAGCCTGCTACGCCTCCGCAGCCGAACGTCTGCTGACCGCCATTGGTGAGCCGGAGATGGTAGACACCTCAGCCAACCCCAGACTGAGCCGACTCTTCTCCAACCGCGTCGTGGCACGCTATCCCGCCTTCAAGGATTTCTACGGGATGGAAGAGGCCATCGAACAGATCGTCTCCTACCTCAAACACTCAGCCCAGGGGCTGGAGGAGAAGAAACAGATCCTCTATCTGCTGGGCCCCGTTGGCGGCGGTAAATCCTCGCTGGCAGAGAAACTCAAATCCCTGATGCAGAAGGTGCCCATCTATCGCATCAAGGGCTCACCAGTCAATGATCACCCCTTCTGCCTGTTCGATATCGAAGAGGATGGGGAGATCCTGGAGAAAGAGTACGGCATCCCGCGCCGTTACCTGCGTCCCATCATGTCCCCCTGGGTGGCCAAACGCCTGCACGAGTTTGGCGGCGACATCACCAAGTTCAAGGTGGAGAAGGTCAATCCCTCCATCCTCGATCAGATTGCCATCGCCAAAACGGAACCCGGTGATGACAACAACCAGGATATCTCCTCACTGGTCGGCAAGGTCGACATCCGCATGCTGGAGCACTTCGCCCAGGATGACGCCGATGCTTACTCCTACTCAGGTGCGCTGTGTAAAGCGAACCAGGGGGTTATGGAGTTTGTGGAAATGTTCAAAGCCCCTATCAAGGTGCTGCACCCGCTGCTGACAGCGACCCAGGAAGGTAACTACAACGGCACCGAGGGGCTCTCCGCCCTCCCCTTTGACGGCATTCTGCTGGCCCACTCCAACGAATCAGAGTGGCAGCAGTTCCGCAACAACAAGAACAACGAGGCCTTCCTCGACCGGGTATACATCGTCAAGGTGCCTTACTGCCTGCGCGTCTCCGAAGAGGTGAAGATCTACGAGAAACTGCTGATCAACAGCGAATTGACCGAGGCCAAATGCGCCCCGGGCACCCTCGAGCTGCTGGGCCAGTTCTCTGTGTTGTCACGGCTGAAAGAGCCGGAAAACTCCAGCATCTACTCCAAGATGCGGGTCTATGATGGCGAAAGTCTGAAGGACACCGATCCGAAGGCGAAGAGCTATCAGGAGTATCGCGACTACGCCGGGGTGGATGAGGGAATGAATGGTCTCTCCACCCGCTTTGCGTTCAAGATCCTCTCCCGCGTCTTCAACTTCGATCATGCGGAAGTGGCCGCCAACCCGGTGCACCTCTTCTATGTGCTGGAGCAGCAGATCGAGCGCGAGCAGTTCCCGCAAGAGCTGCACGACCGCTACCTTGAGTTCATCAAGGGCTATCTGACCCCACGCTATGTGGAGTTCATCGGCAAGGAGATCCAGACCGCCTATCTCGAGTCCTACTCCGAGTACGGTCAGAACATCTTCGATCGCTACGTCACCTACGCCGACTTCTGGATCCAGGATCAGGAGTACCGTGACCCCGAGACCGGCCAGCTGTTTGACAGAGCGTCCCTCAACAGTGAGCTGGAGAAAATTGAAAAACCCGCCGGGATCAGCAACCCGAAAGATTTCCGCAACGAAATCGTCAACTTCGTGCTGCGTGCCCGGGCCAACAATGCAGGCCGTAACCCCAACTGGACCAGTTACGAGAAGCTGCGCACCGTGATCGAGAAGAAGATGTTCTCCAACACGGAAGAGCTGCTGCCGGTTATCTCCTTCAACAGCAAAACCTCGGCCGAGGAGCAGAAGAAGCACGATAACTTTGTCGAACGGATGATGGAGAAAGGCTACACCCGTAAACAGGTGCGACTGCTCTCCGAATGGTATCTCAGGGTACGCAAGTCATCCTGACCCTGACTGTTCAAGGGGGAGTTATGGCGCATTTTATCGACCGCAGGCTCAACGGCAAAAACAAAAGCGCTGTCAATCGGCAGCGCTTCATCCGCCGCTACAAGAAGCAGATAAAACAAGCGGTCTCGGATGCTGTCTCCAAGCGCAGCATTCAGGACGTAGACAAGGGTGAGAGCATCAGCATCCCGACCAAGGATATCGGCGAGCCCCATTTTCATCAGGGGCACGGAGGTAAACGGGAGATGGTGCATCCCGGCAATGATCAGTTCGTCTCCGGCGACAAGATTGACCGCCCCAAAGGAGGGGGCGGTGGACAGGGTTCCGGCGAGGGACAAGCATCCAATCAGGGGGAAGGGGCAGATGATTTCGTGTTCCAGATCTCCAAGGATGAGTATCTCGATCTGCTGTTTGAAGATCTGGAGCTGCCCAGGCTGCAGAAAACCCAGCTCAATCAGCTGATGGAAGTCAAAACCTATCGGGCGGGCTACACCTCCAACGGGGTGCCCGCTAATATCAACGTGGTGCGCTCGCTACAAAACTCGCTGGCACGGCGCATGGCGTTGCAAGCTGGCAAGAAACGCCAACTGCATGAACTGGAAGATCGGCTGGCCCTGCTGGCTACCGATCCCAACGAACACTTTGCCGAAATCGCCCTGCTCGAGAAGGAGATCCGGGAGCTGAAACGACGGATCGATGCGGTGCCGTTTATCGACACCTTCGATCTCAAATTCAACAACTTCGTCAAACGGCCCGTCCCCTCCAGCCAGGCGGTGATGTTCTGTCTGATGGACGTATCTGGCTCCATGGATCAGGCCACCAAGGAGATGGCCAAGCGTTTCTATATCTTGCTCTATCTGTTCCTGAGCCGGACCTACAAGAACGTCGAGGTGGTCTACATCCGCCACCACACCCAGGCCAAGGAGGTGGACGAGCACGAGTTCTTCTACTCCCAGGAGACTGGCGGCACCATCGTCTCCAGCGCCCTCAAGATGATGAATGACATCATCAACGAGCGTTACCCCGCAAACCAGTGGAACATCTATGCGGCGCAGGCGTCGGATGGTGACAACTGGGCTGATGACTCACCGCAGTGCAGGGAGATCTTGGCGCGGGACATCATGCCAAGGGTGAGGTACTACTCCTACATCGAGATCACCACCCGTGCCCACCAGACCCTGTGGCACGAATATGAGTCGGTAGCCAGCCAGTTCCCCCACTTTGCGATGGAGCACATTCGCAAGGTCGAGGATATCTATCCGGTGTTCCGCGAGCTGTTCAAGAAACAAGCGGCGTGAGGAGGTCACATGATCGAAACAGAAAAACGTGTAGCGCCACTGGATGACGGACCAGACTGGAACTTCGATCTGCTGGAGACCTATCACCAGGAGATCGCCCGTGTCGCCCGTTTCTACAAGCTGGACACCTACCCCAACCAAATCGAGGTGATCACCGCCGAGCAGATGATGGATGCCTACTCCAGCGTCGGCATGCCCATCGGCTATCAACACTGGTCGTTCGGCAAGCGCTTTATCCATACCGAGCGCAACTACAAGCGCGGCCAGATGGGACTGGCCTACGAGATCGTCATCAATTCCGATCCCTGCATCGCCTACCTGATGGAGGAGAACACCATGCCGATGCAGGCGCTGGTGATGGCACACGCCTGCTACGGTCACAACTCCTTCTTCAAGAACAACTACCTGTTCAAGGCCTGGACCGATGCCTCTTCCATCATCGACTACCTGTTGTTCGCCAAAAACTACATCACCCAGTGCGAAGAGAAGCATGGCATCGAGGCGGTGGAACAGCTGCTCGACTCCTGCCATGCCCTGATGAACTTCGGGGTGGATCGCTACAAGCGTCCCCAGAAGATCTCGATGGCCGAGGAGAAGCGGCGTCAGAAGGCGCGGGAAGATTATCTGCAGACTCAGGTCAACGAGCTGTGGCGAACCCTGCCCAAGCAGCATAAAGCCGCTGGTGTGGAGGACAGGCGCTACCCCGCAGAGCCCCAGGAGAACATTCTCTACTTCATCGAGAAGAATGCCCCCCTGCTGGAGCCCTGGCAGCGGGAAGTGGTACGCATAGTGCGCAAGATCAGCCAGTATTTCTATCCACAAAAGCAGACCCAGGTGATGAACGAGGGGTGGGCCACCTTCTGGCACTACACCATCCTCAATCACCTTTATGACGAGGGCAAGCTGAGCGATCGCTTCATGATGGAGGTGCTGCACAGCCACACCAATGTGGTCTATCAACCGGCTTACAACAGCCGCTACTACTCGGGGATCAACCCTTATGCGCTGGGGTTTGCCATGTTTACCGACCTGCGCCGCATCTGCGAGAACCCGACCGAGGAGGATAGATACTGGTTCCCCGACTATGCCGGCAGCAACTGGGTCGAAACCCTCCACTTTGCCATGCAAAACTTCAAGGATGAGAGCTTTATCAGCCAGTTCTTAAGCCCGAAAGTGATGCGGGATATGAAGTTGTTCGCCATTGATGACGACGATCTGAAGAACTATTTGAAAGTCTCCGCCATCCACAATGACGAGGGGTACCGTCAGGTGCGCAATACCCTGTCGGCCCAGTACAACCTCAGCAATCTGGAGCCCAATATTCAGGTGTACAACGTCGCCGTGAAGGGGGATCGCTCCCTCACCCTGCGCTATGTGCCCCACAACCGCATCCCCCTTGGCGACTCTCGCCATGAGGTGCTCAAACACCTGCATCAACTGTGGGGATTCGACGTGGTGCTAGAGCAGGATAACGGCGAGCTGCCACCCGATATCATAGGTCGTTGCCCGGAGCGCAAACCGGGGATCTGACCCGTGACGTGATATCTCGACGGCCCACTTCGGTGGGCCGTTTTTTAATCGGTTGCTTCTGCCAGCATGAGCGCTGCCCAAGCCGTACAACCCGAACAAACCACAACATAGAAAGAGGCCCGCATGGTGTGCGGGCCTCTTTGCTTTGCGGTCACTCTGCAGCGGTTATCAGTAGAAGTTCTGCTGCTCCGCGGCCATCGCCTTGAGACGGGCACAGGGGGCGAACCGGTCGCCGTGGCGCTTCTGGTAATACTCCAGACGGCCAACCAGATGATCGATCCCGAGCGTGTCCATATAACGGAACGGGCCGCCGAGGAAGGGCGGGAAACCGATGCCGAAGATGGCGCCGATATCGCCATCACGGGCCGACGCCACCACACCGCTATCCAGCGCCATCGCTGCTTCGTTGAGCATCAACAATACGCAACGCTCGGCGATCTCCTGACGGGCCAGCTTGGCAGAAGGCTTGATGCCGAGCACGCCATAGACGCTCTCGTCCACCGTCTTCTTGCCCTCTTTGCCGGTCAGCTTGTTGCGCGGTGCCGCCTTGCCATAGAGATAGAAGCCCTTGCCGTTCTTGCGTCCCTTGCGATCATTTTGCAGCAGCTTGTCGAACGCCTTGGGCGCCTGGAACTGCTCGCCGCCCAGCTCTTTTTCGAGAATAGGGGAGATCTTGGCGCCCACATCGATCCCCACCTCGTCCAGCAAGGTGATGGGGCCAACCGGGAAACCAAAGTCCAGCAGTGCGCTATCCAGCACCTCCACCGGCTCCCCTTCCAGCACCAGTCGCGCCGCTTCGTTCATGTAGGGCGCCAGGATGCGGTTGACGTAGAAACCGGCTTCGTCCTTCACCACGATAGGCGTTTTACCCTGAGCACGGGCAAAGGCCAGAGTGGTGGCGACCGTCTCGGCACTGGTACCTGCGTGGGGGATGATCTCCGCCAGCGGCATCTTGTCCACCGGGCTGAAGTAGTGCAGCCCCACGACTCGCTCCGGGTGCGCCGCCTCTGCCGCAATCTGGTTAATGGGCAAGGAAGAGGTGTTGGAGGCAAACACTGTGTGTTCACCGCACTCACGCTCTACATCTTTCACCATCTGGTGTTTGAGATTGAGATCTTCAAACACCGCCTCCACCACTATGTCCACCCGGTGAAAACCGGAGTAGTCGAGGGTGCCGGTCAGCAAGCTCATCTGCTTTTCCAGCTCGCTGCGCAGGATGTGACGGCGCTTGAGCTTCTTGGCCAGAATGTCATAGCTGTAGCGCATGGCATTGCCGATCCCGGCGCTTGCCACATCCTTGATCCGCACCGGCACTCCCGCCTTGGTAGCGGTGACGAACGCAATGCCGCCCCCCATCAGACCACCGCCCAGCACGGCGGCATGGGCCACCTTGCGCGGCTCGGCCCCCTGATAGGTGACCTCTTTCTTCATCTCGGTGGTGGCAAAGAAGATGGAACGCAGGGCGGCAGACTCAGCAGTCATCACCAGCTCGCCAAAGTGGCGGGATTCCGCGGCCAGACCGGCCTTCATCCCCTCCTCCACGCCGATGCGCACAACATCCAGGATCCGCTCCGGCGCCGGGTAGTTGCCACGGGTCTTGGCTTTCACCCCCTTGCTGGCCTGATCGAACAGCACCTTGCGGCCCAGCTTGTTGGTCTCCAGCACCTTGCCCTGCAGATCCCGTTTCAACTGATGGCGCGGTTTTCCCTTCTTGGCCAGCTTGATAGCAGCATCCAACAAGATTGACGGCGGCACCACATCGTCCACCAGCCCCAATTTCTTGGCTTGTTTGGCGCGAACCTGCTTGCCGGTCAGCATCAGATCCAGCGCCTTGGCCACCCCGATGAGGCGCGGCAGACGCTGGGTACCGCCAGAGCCCGGCAGCAGACCGAGCTGAACTTCCGGCAATCCCAGCACAGATTTTCCGTGATCGGTCACCACCCGACCATGGCAGGCCAGCGCCAGCTCCAGCCCGCCACCGAGGCAGGGGCCGTGAATGGCGGCGATCACAGGAATGGTCAGCCCCTCGATCTCGGCAAAGATCTCCTGCCCTTCTCGCGACAGGGTCTCGGCATCCTTGGCACTGGTGCAGGCGGCCAGCATGGTGATGTCAGCGCCAGCGATGAAGGAGTCCTTTTTGCCGGAGGTGATCACCAGACCGATCAAATCCTTGTTGCGTTTCACTTCGGCCAGCACGGTGCGGATCTCCTCCACAAAGGCGGCCTTGAGGGTATTCATGCTCTCGCCCGGCACATCCATGGTGAGGATGCCGATGCCATCTTTGCGAACATCCAGGGAAAAAGTCTTAGCGCTCATCATTCAACCTCCAACACCATAGCCACGCCCAATCCACCCGCCGCACAGGCGGTGTTGAGCCCCAGTCCCCCACCGCGACGACGCAGCTCGTGCAGGGTCTGGGTGATCATCCGCGCACCGGTCGCGGCAAAGGGGTGGCCATAGGCCAGCGAACCACCGAGGACGTTGAACTTCTCCATGTCCACCTCGCCGATGGCCTGATCGCGGCCCAGCTTGTCACGGGCAAACTCGTGGCTGGCAAACATCTTGAGGTTGGCCAGGGTCTGGGCGGCAAAGGCTTCGTGCATGTCGATCAGGGTGAGGTCACCGAGCGTGATACCGGCACGATCCAGCGCCAGCGGCGTGGCGTAGGAGGGCCCCATCAGCATGTCTTGCCAGACATCGATGGCCGAGAAAGCGAAACTACGGATATAGCCAAGCGGTTCGAGGCCCAGCTCTTTCGCCCGACCTTCGCGCATCAACAGCACGGCAGCGGCGCCGTCAGTGAGCGGGGTCGCATTGGCAGCAGTGACTGTGCCATGGACTCGGTCAAACACCGGCTTGAGCTTGGCGTAGCTCGCGAGATCCGAGCTTTCACGGATATTGTTGTCCCGCTCCAGCGGTGATTTGTAGGGCGGTACATGGGCGGTAAACACCTCACCGCTGAGCTTGCCATCAGCCCAAGCCTGCGCGGCCAGAGTGTGGGAGCGGTGCGCCAGCGCATCTTGCGCCTCGCGGCTGATCTGGTGGCTCTTGGCCATCTGCTCGGCGGTCTGTCCCATCGAAAGTCCCGTAGAGTATTCCGCCACAGCAGGCGGCACCGGCAGCAGATCCTTGACCCGCAGCTGGCGCAAAATGTTGAAGCGCTGCTGCAGATTGCGCGCCTTGTTGAGATCCACCAGGGCGCGGGCCAGCTTCTTGCTCACTCCGATAGGCAGTACGGAGGAGGAGTCAGCACCGCCAGCGATGGCGATGTCTACGGTACCGGCCATGATGGATTCGGTGACGTTGGCCACCGCCTGAAAGCTGGTGGCGCAGGCGCGGGAGACGCTATAGGCATCGGTATTGACGCTCATGCCGGTACCGAGCACGATCTCGCGGGCAATATTGGGGGCTTCCGGCATCTGAACCACCTGACCAAACACCAGCTGGTCGATAAGCTTGGGGTCGAGATCGGTACGGGCAAGCATCTCGCTCACCACCAGTTTGCCGAGATCGACTGCAGGCACGCCATGAAAGGCGGTGGCCTGCTTGGCAAAGGGGGTACGCAGCCCCGCCACGACGGCAATCCGTTCGCCCTGGCGAGTCGTCAGTTTCAATGGCTGTTTCATCCTGGCTCCTTGGTTTAAAAGGCAGAGGTCTGACCTCATTGCGCCACATCTTAACAATCCAATCACAAGTTTCATACAGCTGATTGAAACTAAATTAAGCGCGGCAAGGCCCCTTTGCTCGCCCTTGGGAAGCAACTGGAGTATAAAAAGATCAACTTCCATAAAAACAACGGGTTTATCGCATGGCAACGGCCGAGTTCAGAGCACTTAGGGACTATCTTGGCAGTCAGATCCTGGGGCAGGAGGAACTAATAGAAGGGCTCCTGATTGCCCTGTTATGTGAAGGACATGTATTAATCGAAGGGGCACCCGGTCTTGCCAAAACCCGCGCCGTCAAGGCGCTCGCTGGCGCCGTCGAGGGACGCTTTTCCCGTATCCAGTTTACTCCCGACCTGCTTCCCGCCGATCTCACCGGCAGCGAGGTGTTTCACCCGCAGGATGCCAGTTTTGTATTCCAACCAGGCCCCCTGTTCAATCATCTGGTGCTGGCGGACGAGATCAACCGGGCACCGGCCAAGGTGCAATCTGCACTGCTGGAAGCCATGGCCGAACACCAGATCACCGTGGGCAAAAAGAGCTGGCGGCTGCCACCCCTCTTTATGGTGGCCGCCACCCAGAACCCCATCGAGCAGGAGGGAACCTATCCCCTGCCGGAGGCGCAGCTCGACCGCTTTCTGCTCAAGCTGATGGTGGATTACCCGAGCCCCACCATGGAGCTCGCCATCTTGCAGCTCAACGCCAGCGGCGAACAACTTGGCGCGGCGCCAGTGACCCTGAGTCAGACCAGCTTGCAGCGTGCGCGCAGCGAAGTGCTGGCGGTGACCATGCAAAGCCGACTGGAGCACTATCTGGTGGAGCTCGTCTGCGCCACTCGCCCGGGCAGTGGTCTTTGCCCTGCCCTTGAGCCACTGATTGCCGTAGGGGCCAGCCCCCGCGCCACACTTGGGCTGGCTCGCTCCGCCCGCGCCCGAGCCTGGCTTGCCGGACGTGATTATGTGCTGCCGGAAGATATCCAGCTGCAAGCCTATCCGGTGCTGCGCCACCGCCTTATACCCAGCTATCAGGCACTGGCCGACAATCTGGATAACGATATCCTGATCGCCCAACTGCTGGATCAGGTGCCATGCCCCTAGATCCCAGTCTGCATCCCGATATCGCCCTGTCGCTGCCACGGCTGCTCAATATCCGGCTCTGGGCCAAGGCCAGGAAGCCACCTCACGCAGGCAGAAGCAGCAGCGAACGCGGCAAACCGGGCCGCTCTCCCGGACTCACGTTTCGCGAGCTGCGCGCCTATCAGGCTGGTGACGAGGTACGCCATATCGACTGGCGAGTGACGGCGCGCCTCGGTCGTCCTTATACCCGCCTCTATAGCGAGGAGCTGGATCAGGCGCACTGGCTGCTGCTTGATCTCTCCCCCGCCATGTATTTCGGCTCCACACGGCAGCTCAAGGCGCGTCTGGGATGCGAGCTGGCAGCAGCCCTGATCTGGCAAGGGGAGAAGCAGCACAACACCCTGATCTGCCACGGGCTTATCCCAAATCACCAGAGCCAGCGCGGCAGCGTGCTGCCCCTGCTCGAATCCCTCTGCCATCACTACCAGCAAGGGCTGGCACGTCGGGTACTATCCCATTCACTGGCCGACACCTTGGCCAGCGTGAAGCTGCCCCATGGTGCCAAACTGACGCTGATCACCGACCACAGACCCTGTGAGTCGGCGCTCTGTCAGCAGTTGCAACTGCTCTCCCGGCGCCACGATATTCACTATTGGCAGATCCGCGACCCCCTCGAGGCTGCCCTTCCCCCTGATGGCCAGCTGCCGGTGGCCATCGATCGGCCAGGGCAGCACTATCAAGGCTGGCTGGATGGAGGCCATGCCGGTTTCTCCCGCCGCTACCAGCAAGCTGCCGAGCAGCAGCTGGCCCACGGCAAGCAGTTGCTGTTGCCATTGGTGCAGCGCCTCTATCTGCTCGATAACAGTCAGACGCTGCAACAGCAGTGGCAGGAGGGGTTATGTCATCAGGGATGATCTCGCCCGCCGAACTCGACAGCGCCAGTCCCGCCTCCGACGCCATCACTCCGCCGCTGGCCGCCCTGATGCGAGACATCCACCCGGGGCCGGATCTGATTGAACAGAGTCTTGATCCCAGAGTGCAGGCGCTACTGTGGCTCCTGATCGCCGGTTTTCTTCTGCTGCTGCTCGTCCTGATTGCCAAGAGGGTGATACGTTACCGCCGCTGGTGTCGCCAGCTGGAGGGGGATCCGGCGCTGCTGGTGGCGCAAATACAGGAGGCCCTGCGTCATGAAGCGCTACAGCGCTGGCCCGAGGCGCGCCAACTGCAAGGTGAGGCGTGGCTAGCCTTCATCGATCGCCACGGCGGCAGCGATTTTAGCCAGTTCTCATCTCACTGGAGCAGTTGGCTCTATGGCAGCCAGAACCCGACTCGCGAGCAGTGCGAACAGCTTCGGCAACATTATCGCCGCTGGGGTCAAACCCTCTTCTTGCAACGCTCCCCCCGCTCTGGGCGTAAAGTCGCGCGGAGGCATCCATGATCCTGGCTTGGCCCTGGTTTGCGCTGGCGCTGGTGCTGCCCTTGCTGGTGCGCTTCGGCTTGCCGCCCCTGCGCCGCGGTTATCTGGCTTATCCCGGGTTTGCGCTGCTGCGCCCTCAGGCCGGATTGCCGCTCTGGCGCTCCATGCTGCTCTGGTGCGCCCTTATCCTCGCCCTCTGCCGCCCCCAGTGGTGGGGGGAACCGGTGATCAAATATGAGGGGAGTCGGGATCTGCTGCTGGCGGTGGATCTGTCAGACAGCATGCGTACCCCGGATATGCTCGATAACGGCGAGCAGCAAGCACGGCTAACGGCGGTGCGCCAGCAGATCAAGGCGCTGATCGCCAAACGGGCCGGAGACAGAGTGGGCCTCATCGTATTTGCCGATCACGCCTACCTGCTCTCTCCCCTCACTCAGGAGATCCCGGCGCTGTTGACCTTGAGCGACGAGCTCGATTTTGATCTGGTCGGCCGAACCACCGCCCTTGGCGAAGCCATCCAGCTGGCACGTCAGCATGGAGATCCGGGTCGCCCCACCGCCCTGCTGCTGGTCACTGATGGCCGCAATACCGCAGGCAATGCCGACCCGCTGCAGGAGGCCAAACTCGCCGCGGCACAGGGAATAAGGATCTACACGCTGGGGGTCGGGGCCGATCCCGATACCTTTATCCAACCCTACGATGAGGCGGGCAGCGGTCAGGCCGATCCCAGCAGCGAACTGGACGAACCGCTCCTGAAAGAGCTGGCAAAAACAGGACAGGGGCGCTATTTCAGGGCGCGAACCCAAAGCGATCTCGATGCTATCAATGCGACTCTCAATGCCCTTGAACCTGCCCCCATGCCGATTGCCCAGTACCAGCCGGTGATCGAGCTCTACCCCTGGCCATTGGCACTGCTTTGTGGCTTGCTGCTTCTGCCATCAGGGCACGGCAGACTGGAGTTTCGCATGGTGCGTAACTGGCTGGCACGAGGCGCGCGCAGATGGAGCTGATCTTGCTCCGCCCTCTGTGGCTGATCGCACTCATCCCCTGGCTCTGGCAAGGGTGGCACCGTCGTCGCCAGTCCCCGCTGCTCGCACCTGCGATGCAGGCTTATCTGCTGCCAGCATCCCGTCCTCAACGTCCCTGGCTCTGGCTGGCAACCCTGCCCGTCATTTTGGCCCTGAGTGGACCGGCACTGCGCGGTGAGCTGCAACAGCAGCCTGCAGCACCGCTCGATATCTGGCTACTCGACTTGTCACGCTCGATGACCGCCACCGATCTCAAACCGGATCGGGCAACCCGGGTCAGATGGCAATTACAGCAGCTGCTGAGCCGCGCCAAGGGCGAGCGCATTGCGCTGATCCTCTACGCAGGCGACGCCTACCTCGCCATGCCGCCCACCCGGGATCATCAGGCCCTTTCGCTGCTACTGCCCGACTTGCGCCCCGATATCATGCCGCTGCAGGGCAGCAACCCGGCACGGGCGGTGGAACTTGCCATGAAGCAGCTGGCCCCCGGTGAGCAGGCCCGTCTGCTGCTGATCACCGACGACCTCACCCAGAATCAGATGGCCCAAATCGCTGCTCTGTGGCCCTGCCAACAACGCCTTCTCTGCCGCGACACCCAGTCGGCACGCCTCGATATTCTGCTCGCCAGCAGTGGTCAACCGGCCCCCATGCCCGCCATTCCGGCCAATGAGTTGGGGTTTGCCACCCGCATGCCCGCGCAGTTGCCCGTCCCCGATAGTCAGGCCATTGCCGCTCTGGCCAACCGTCTCGGCGGTGAGCTGCAGTGGCTTGGCAGCGATGTCCCCCGCTTTGCACCGCTGCCCACAACGACCTCGGCCCTCACCCCGGCGCCACTGGATCTTGGCCCCTGGCTGCTGATCCCCTTGTTACCACTGGCCTTTCTGGCCAGAGTCGGCGCCCGGTTGATGATGGCGCTGATGGTGGGAGCTCAGCTGCTTGCGCCACAAGATCTGCAAGCAACAGAGAGGGGGGATCTGCAAGCGATGCAGGCTTATCAAGAGGGGGATTTTCAGCGGGCTGCCCGCACCTTCAACGATCCAGTCTGGCGCGGCAACGCCTGGTATCGGGCCGGAGCCTACCGGCAAGCTATCTCAGCCTATCAGCAAGCGACGAGCGCCACCGCCCACTACAACCGCGGCAATGCCCTGCTGCAACTGGGGGAGTTTGCCGCAGCCAAAGAGGCCTATCTGGCCGCTCTGGCACTGGAGCCCGGCCATGAAGATGCGCTCTATAACCTCTCTCTGTTGCAAGGCGGTGCGGCCGCCGCTCCCGATACCAGCAACAGCAAGCAGCCCGATCCATCGGCAGCTCAGCAGGCGACGGCAATGCCCCTGCCCCCCTCTCCCCCTGTGTTGCTGCTGGAACAGCGACTGCGTAAAGAGGCGCTGCGCCGGGACCTTATCAAAGTGGAGGAGCCCTGGTGACGCGAGCAGGATGGGGGCTGTTGCTCGCACTCGCGAGTCAACTTTGCTGGGCTTTGCCCCCTAGGGCAGAGCTGCTGCCGGGGGCTGACCCCAGCGATTGGCTGCTGATCATCGAAGCGGATGGCGAGCGCCAGAGCAGCGAACTGGAGATCACCCCCCTACTGCGCCAGTTTGCAGTGGGCAGAGTGACCATGAGCCGGGTCACCACCCCGGTACAACAACTGACTCGCTGGCAGATCCCGCTGCACCAGAGCGACTCACCCGCTAATACAAAGGTGGTGATTGCCCCGCTCAAGCTGGGAAATGAGTTCACCCCCTCGCTCACCCTGCCATTGAGAGAGGCGAAAACAACCGCGCTGCCACAGCCCGAGGCCCCCTCGCCCCTCGAGATGCAGGCCAGCCTTGATCATCAGGGCCCGCTCTATCCCGGCCAGCCGGTGACCTACCGCCTGACCCTTTGGCTGCCCACCAGTATGCAAAACCCGGCCCTGAGCGAGCTCAGCTCTGCTAACTTCACCATCCGTCGCCTCGGTAGCGACGAGTGGATCGCCCCCGCTCAGGCTGGTCTACCCGGCCGGCTCACCCGCAGCTGGCTCATTCAGGCAAAAGCGCCGGGACTCTGGTACCTCGACTCACCCCGCTTGCAGGGGCAGCTCACGCAGCAAGGGAACAAGCCGCAAAAACTCTCGGCCCGCGCGGCACCACTCGAGGTTCGGGTCGACAAAGCCCCCGCCACGCCGGTGGCCACCCGGCTGACCCTGAGTCAACGGCTTGAACCGGCCTCCACGGGGGAAGTGGGTGAACCACTGATCCGTATCCTCACCCTGACCATGGAAAATGGTGACAGCGGCCAGATACAGCTTGCCCCCCTGATGGCCCATCAACTGCCAAACGGCATACAGGCACATCCCGATGGCGAGCAACAGCAGGAGCGTTACCGAGATGGCAAGCTGCTGTTTGAGCGACAGTGGCGCCAGACTCTGGTCGCGGAGCAGAGCGGCGACTACCAGCTGCCCCCCATTGCTCTGCCCTGGTTTAATACCCAAAGTGGCCGGATTGAGCAGGCCAGCCTCCCTGCCATCACGCTGACGTTTCAGGCAACGACAAATCGGCAACCTGATCAGCAGACATCGCAGATGGCACTGCGAGAGAGCCTTTGGTGGGTCGTGCTGGCCATAACGCTGCGTGCGCTATGGCGCCACTGGCCCCGCTGGCACGCCTTCTATCAACTGCAACGTGCCCTTTCCCGACAACAGCCGGATGCCAGTCGCAAGGCGCTGATCAAGTGGGCGACCATGCGCTGGCAGGTCTCCTATTATCAATTAGGCCAGTTGCCTGACGCTGGGCATAATCGGCTCGGCAACGGGCTCGCCGCACTCGAGCGAGCCTGTTTTGCACGGCCCTCTTCTAGCCCGCCCATCGAGTGGCGCGCTCTAGCGCATACCCTCAGGGCTGATGAAACGGCCGGTATTGCGTACCTGATTTACCTGCTAGCGCACGGGAGTTCCCGCTCCCGCCGCCACGCCCCCTGACAAGGATTGCCCTATGGCACTGCTGTTTTTTAGAAAAAAACGTGCTCAGCAGCATATTGGTGGAAATGATCCGGCCACTTCGCCGGTCTCTGATCCCATGGCTGACAAACAAACCAAATTTGAAGCACTGGTTCATGCGCTGCATGGCGATCTCTACCGGTATGCCTACTGGCTGACCCGGGATCCCAACGTGGCGGAAGATCTGGTGCAAGAGACCTTCCTGCGTGCCTGGAAGGCTATCGACACCCTGCAGGATGACAAGGCGGCCAAAGGGTGGCTGATCACCATCCTCAGACGGGAGAACGCCCGCCGCTTTGAACGCAAACAGCTGGAGCTGGTGGATCTCGACGATCACCCTCAGCCCCAGCACGATGCGCTGCACAGCGAACAGGAAATGGAGAACGAGTGGTTGCACCGTCACATCGCCCGGTTGCCCGAGGAGTACCAGGAGCCACTGCTGCTGCAAGTCGTGGGAGGATTCAGTGGTGAGGAGATTGCCGAGATGCTCGGCCTCAACAAGAACACCGTCATGACCCGACTGTTTCGCGCCCGCAACCAGATCAAGGAGGCGATGGAGCAGAAGAACCAAGCAAGAGGACACGGACATGGATGAACTCGAATTTCGCCGCAACGCCATGATCCAGCCCAACGATAAACTGCCGGATTTTCTCAAAGCCGCTGAAGCAAGCCAGGCCAATCGGAACTATCTCGACGAGATGAAGCAGTTCGACAGAACTCTCAAGCACGCCATGCAGGTAGAGGTTCCCGCCGGACTGGCCGAGCGGATCCTGCTCAGGCAAGCCATGCAGAAAGACAGTGACGCGCCAGATGATTTGCCGCCATCCCGCCCCCTTGGCACGGCGCCGGTCAAGATCCGGACATCAACATCCTGGCGCCAGATCGCCCTGGCTGCATCGGTCGCCTTCCTGCTGGGAATGAGCACCCGCTGGATCACGCTGCCAGAAACGGCTCCTGCGGCCCTCTCCCTCGCACAGGTGGCGATGGCTCATGTCTATGGCGAAGAACCCTTTATTGAAGGTGTCGATGAACAGGTCAATCTGCATAACATCAATGCCAAGATGGAGAAGTATGGCGCCACCTTAAGCGGGATGGATGGGCTCAAGGTGACCTATGTCAATCACTGCTCGTTTTATCAGGGACCGGCCTTGCACATGGTGATCCAGGGAAAGATGGGGCCAGTCACCCTCTTTTTAGTGCCCAAACATGTTCCATTAACCCTGCAACAGGCCACCTTTGAAGATGGCACCCTCAAAGGGGAGATTGTCCAGCTCAAAGGCGCCAATATGGTACTGATTGGCGAGATGAAAGAGCCACTTGCCCCCGTTGCCAATGCTCTGCAGTCACGTCTGCAGTGGGACATTTAACATCGCCGGTTAACAACCTCAGAACCATCCTCAATAGCAGGCGGCGGTCACGAGCCGCAGCCTGTTCTCTCCCTGTTTACTCCCCTTTGTCACTCATTTGCCTCAAGATTTCGAAAAATTGACAAAATTATTTTTGTGACGGAGATCGGCAATCCAGGTCAATAATCCACCTTTAGACCCTGAAAATGATGAATTAAACAGCAGGTTAAAACAAATGATTAACACATCGATCACTTTTATGTATTCTGCTGTCACTGGTCTGATTTCTTACCTCCTACCAGATCCATAGAATCACGCCAGAATTGATTGGGAAGAAGCTGAAATAAAAACGGATTTTGTCGAGGTTTGCATTGAACGTGCAGCCAATATCGGCAAAAAAATCTGCCTACAAGAGAGAACACCATGACGACAACTATTTTCAAGAAGAGCCTGATTGCCGCCACCATCGCGCTGGCCACCGGTCAAGTCCATGCCGCGGCATTCCAGTTGAACGAGCACTCGGCCTCCGGTCTGGGTCGCGCCTATGCCGGTGAAGCAGCTATCGCCGACAACGCCTCCGTCCTGGCCCGTAACCCGGCGGCCATGACCACCTTCGACAAGATGGCAGTTTCTGTCTCCGGCACCTACATCAAACCGGATGTGGATGTGGAGGGTAAGCTTTCATCTCCAAGCCCCCTTCTAAACGGTAAGGATGCCAGTCAAAGTGGCATTGCTCCCGCAGCATTCGTACCTGCCTCCTATTTTATCCAACCATTGAATGACCAATGGGCTTGGGGTATTGGCCTTTTCTCCAACTACGGTCTCTCCACCGAATACTCCAAAACCTTCACAGCAGGCTCGGCTGCTGGCGATACAGAATTGGTAACTTTTAACATAAACCCGAATATCGCCTATAGGGTTAATGAACAGTTCAGTGTTGGTGCGGGTATCAACGCAGTTTACGGCGCGGCCGAGCTGAATCGATACAAAGGCTCATTACCGATCCCTGGCTTAAACACCGACTCCAAAATTTCATCGATGAAAGGTGATACTTGGGGCTTTGGCTGGAACATTGGGACACTTTATGAGATCAACGAAAACAACCGTTTAGCTCTCACATATCGCTCTCAAGTTGACCTCAAATTTAAAGGTGATTACAGCAATGACATTAACCCACTAATCCCAGGTTTAGGTGGCCTTGGAGGTAAAACTGTTGATGGACAACTAAACCTTGATTTGCCTGCTCAAGCTGAGTTCGCAGGTTACCATCGTCTAAACCAACAATTTGCAGTGCACTATTCAGTTAACTGGACTGATTGGAGTGCCTTTGAAGAACTTAAAGCAACTGGTTCCCAGTGTGGTGTTGGTACAGCCAACCCGGGTGTCTGTTTGCAAAAACCAGAAAAATTTAAAGACTCACTCCGTTATTCAATCGGCGGTACTTGGTATGTCAACCCTGCTTGGGAAGCTCGTCTGGGCTTTGCCTATGACAACAGCCCTATCGAACCTGAATACCGCAGCCTGAGCATCCCCGACTCAGACCGCATCTGGTATAGCGCCGGAGCCACCTATCATATCAACACTGATATGAGTGTTGACTTCGGTATGGCTTATCTGGACGGCAAAGAAGTTGATGTAGACGAGAGTTTGACCTCTGACCACAAAGGCCAGTCTCGTTGGAAAGGTACTTCCCACGGCAACGCCTTCCTGGCCTCTGCCCAGTTCAACATGAAGTTCTGATTATTGATAGAATTGAAAGAGCGCCGTCAGGCGCTCTTTTTTTATCCGGAAAAGCCAGTTCAGCGCACACATGTAGCACACACCTGTTTATTTTTATTTTTTAATCAAGCTATTAGAATGCATCCTTGCAGCATTTAATCTTGTTTTATCCAGATACTGGCCATTACCGTTGCCTTACTGGTCATACCATATAAAATCCTGCCTCCATTCATATGACCGATTGAACCTTCGGGTAACAGCAAGGATTTTGCCATGCATCCCATCATCAAACCGTCCGCCATCGCCCTGCTGGTGATCGCAGGTCAGACTCATGCCGCCGGGTTCCAGCTGGCTGAACAGTCCGCTACAGGACTGGGACGCGCCTTTGCCGGTGAGGCCGCCATCGCGGACAACGCCAGTGTGCTCTCCCGCAATGCAGCAACCATGACCCGCTTCGATAAGATGGCGCTCTCTGGCGGCGCTATCTATGTCAGTCCTGACGTCAATATCGAAGGAAAAACGGCCGGTTTACTAACTCATGCTGATGCTACAGCACACGATATCGCCGCCGCAGCCTGGGTTCCCAACGCTTATCTCATCATTCCACTCAGCGAGCAGTGGCGCCTCGGTTTCTCGGCAACCTCTTACTATGGTCTTGGTGTCAAGATGCCGGATAACTACAGCGCTGGCCACTTTGGCAATGTCTCCGATATCAAGACCATGGATCTGGGTACCTCACTCGCCTATCGCATCAATGAGATGTGGTCAATTGGTGCCGGGATCTCTGCTATTCAGGGCGAAGGCGAGGTTGGCGGTGTATTTAATGTCGGCCCACATAAGATAGTGAAACATCTGGAAGGCGATGGATGGGCTTTA
This sequence comes from Aeromonas sp. 6P, assembly GCF_051919525.1. Classification (NCBI taxonomy): domain Bacteria; kingdom Pseudomonadati; phylum Pseudomonadota; class Gammaproteobacteria; order Aeromonadales; family Aeromonadaceae; genus Aeromonas; species Aeromonas sp. 6P. Next base: position 2,432,408 of record NZ_JBQBEO010000002.1, read on the forward strand.
GGCTGGAACGCGGGGATGCTGCTAACTCCATCGCAAAATACACGGGTAGGGCTGTCATATCGCCACGATACAACACTGACGCTCGAAGGTAATGCTCAAGGAGCAAACGGATTGACTCCATACGAGGATACCGGACGCCTTGATTTACCATTGCCTGCAACCGCTGAATTGGCTCTCTTCCATCAGTTGACCGACAAACTCGCACTCCATGGCAGCCTGAACTGGACCAACTGGAGTAAATTTGTGCAACTGGAAGCAGAGCTGGATCACCAAGGCTCAATGCACATCAAGGACGAGCACTGGGAAGATAGCTGGCGCTACGCCATCGGTATGACCTATCAGGTCACTCCCAAGTGGCAACTGCGCTCCGGTGTGGCCTATGACGCCAGCCCGGTGCCAGCCGATCGTCGTACCATCTCCATCCCGGATGCCGATCGGCTCTGGTACAGCCTGGGAATGGGGTATCAGTTCACGCCCAACCTGACCGTGGATCTGGGGCTGACCCTGATCGATGGCAAAAAGGTGGATGTCACTGAAAAAATGGAGCTGCAACCGGGTAATCCGATGACGACCTCCACCTTCCAGGGCACTTCCGAAGGGGATGCCTGGCTGGCTGGTGCACAATTGAGCTATCTCTTCTAAATTCCTTCCCTGCAAAAAACGCTATGCCAATTATTGCCTTACTCAATAAGGTGAACACTGGCATAGTGTTCTGCAACACCATAAAATCAACCCAGTACCTTTACTGGAGCAAGGCATGTATTCCTACGTAGCAAGACAGCCGATCCTCGACAGAGACCTCAAAACTCATGCCTATGAGCTGCTCTTTCGCGATAGTCTGAATAATGTCTTCCCGAGCATCTCCTCCCAACAGGCGACGTCACGCCTGGTGGTCGAACAGTTCCTGCAACAAAATATCGATCAGCTCTTGGGCGGCCGCCCCTGCTTTATCAACTTCCCCCACTCACTGCTGCTGGAGGGATTGGCAGAGTGCCTGCCGCCCGAAAAAGTGGTGATTGAGATCCTGGAAGATTCCCCACCGGATGATGCCCTGCTGGAAAAGGTGAAACAGCTGCACAAGCTGGGATATCAGCTGGCACTCGATGACTTCACCATGTCACCGGATTGGGAGCGCTTCCTCCCTTTTATCCACATCATCAAGTTTGATCTTCGTGCCACCCCCCTGATGCAGATCAAAGTGTTTATCCAGCGGCATCAGACCCTAGGGCTCACCTATCTGGCGGAAAAAGTAGAGGACAAGGCGGAGTTCGAGCGGGTCAAACAGCTGGGGATCCAGCTGTTCCAGGGCTTTTTCTTCAGCAGACCCGAGATGGTCAAGCAAGCCACCATGGAGCCAGCGCAAGTCGTGGTGATGCAGTTGCTCAACGTGGTCAACGAGGCAGAGCCTGATATCAACAAGATTGAGCAGCTACTCGGTCAGGATATCTCCCTCTCTCTCAAGCTGTTGCGCTATGTCAACCATCTCAAAGGTCACACCAACCCTATTTCGTCATTTCGCCAGGCTGCCATCTATCTGGGCAACACCCAGCTAAAGCGCTTTGTCTCGCTGGTAGCCGCGACCAGCGCCGGCAAGGGCAAGAGCGCCGAGCTCTACCAGATGTCGATGATCCGAGCCCGATTCTGTGAACTGCTGGCCCACGCCCACGCTCCGAGCCAGCAGGCACAACAAGCCTTTATCACCGGTCTCTTCTCCCTGCTGGATGTACTGATGGAGCAGCCGATGGACAAGCTGCTCGGCACTATCCCTCTTATCGACGATATTCGGCTGGCGCTGCTGGAGCGCAAAGGCAATCTGGGTTTCTACCTCGCGTTTTGTGAAGATTACGAGAGCGCCAACTGGTCACGGGTAACGGCCAGAACAGCCCGCCTGGGGCTGAGCGAGGATAAGGTGAGTCACCTCTATCTGGCCGCCACCACCTGGGTCACGGAACAACTGCTGGCGATGGAAGCCACCAATTAATTCGTCTCGTCATTCACCTCGACCGCGATAGCGGTCGCTTCCCCGCCCCCGATGCAGAGCGCTGCCACGCCTCGCCGCAAACCCCGTTGCCGCAGCGCGGCGATCAGCGTCACCAGAATGCGTGCGCCACTCGCCCCCAACGGATGACCAAGTGCACAGGCCCCTCCATGGACATTGACCTTGTGATGAGGGATGCCGACCCCGCTCATGGCCAGCATGGTGACCATGGCGAAGGCCTCGTTGATCTCGAAGAGATCCACCTCTTCCACCGACCATGCCAGACTCGCCAACAAGCGTGAAATGGCGCCAATGGGCGCAGAGGTAAATTCGGCGGGCAATGCCGCGTGGCTCTGATAACCGACGATCCGTGCCAGCACTTGTACCTGCCAGGCTTGCGCCGTGGCGCCATCCATCAATATCAGCGCCGCCGCACCATCCGAGATGGAGCTTGAATTGGCCGCTGTAATGGTGCCCTCCTTGCCAAACGCTGGCTTCAGGGTAGGGATCTTCTCCGGTCTGCCCTTGCCGGGCTGCTCGTCTTCGACCAGCAACAAGCGCTCACCGCGATAGACGCTTGTCAGCTCGGACACAAACGCACCGGCGTGCTGCGCATCGCGGGCACGCTGCAATGACGCCAGGGCAAACTCATCCATGGCACTGCGGGTCAAACCGGCAAGATCGGCACTGCGCTGAGCATGTACCCCCATCAGCTGGCCATCATAGGCATCTTGCAAACCGTCGAGGAATAGGTGGTCCAGCACCTTTTGATGCCCCATCCGAAAGCCGCTGCGGGCATTATCCAGCAGATAGGGGGCACGGCTCATACTCTCCATCCCCCCCGCGACCACTACCCTGTTGTCACCAAGGCGGATGGTATCCGCCGCCAGCATCACTGCTTTCATGCCGGAACCGCACACCTTGTTGACCGTAGTAGCAGGCACACTATCTGGCAACCCTGCTTTCAACAACGCCTGCCGGGCTGGCGCTTGCCCCACGCCCGCCGCCAGCACATTGCCCATAAACACTTCATCGACCTGCTCCGGACTCAGCCCGCTTTGCTGTAGTGCCGCCTCGATGGCACAGGCTCCCAACTCAGGCGCAGTTACCTCTGCCAATGCCCCCTGAAACGCCCCCATCGGAGTCCGTTTTGCCGCCACAATTGCAATATCCATTTGCCTGCCTCTGTTTGTTACATGGCCATAACATAGGGGTTCTGACGCGATGGAACAAGAGTTGCAGTGCAGTTTACGTTTAGGTAAGGTGCAGACAGGATTTAGTTCGCCAAGAAGTCTGTATGAACAACAAGGATGAAGGACGGCGCTTCAGCATCAGTGAGCTGGCCCGGGAATTTGATATTACGACGCGCAGTATCCGTTTCTACGAGGATCAGGGGTTGCTCAATCCCGCCAGAGAGGGACAGACCCGCATTTACAGCAAGCAGGATCGGGTTCGCCTCAAGCTCACCCTGCGCGGCAAGCGGCTCGGATTCAGCCTCGCCGAGATCCGCGAGCTGTTTGATCTCTATGATGCCGACAAGAGCAGCCGCACCCAGTTACAGACCATGCTGGGACTGGTTGAGGAGAAACGGGAGACACTGCAACAGCAGATGGAAGATATCAGGATGGTGCTGCTGGAGCTGGATGCCGCCGAGCAGCGTTGCCAACAAGCCCTTAGCCAGCTGGGATAACCGGCTTGCTGTGCTGACCAGGTAGCTCTTTCAGCCCGATCACAAGATGCCAGATAGCAAAAAGCCACTCCTGAGAGTGGCTTTTCTTCAACCTGACGGTTCGCTATTAAACGCGAACGAAGTCCAGGTGGATCAGCTTGTAACGTACCGGGTGACGCTGGATAGCTTTCACTTTTACGTTAACTTCTTCACCGTTGATAACCAGAGTCAGTACAGACTCATAGAATTCCGGCTTCTCTTGAGCCAGGATCATTTTCTTGTGGTCAACAGTGATGGACAGGGCTTCTTTGCCTGCACCGTAAACGATGGCAGGAACTTGGTCAGCTTGACGCAGGCGGCGGCTCGCACCTTTCCCCAGGTCAGAACGGACTTCAGCTTGGAATACGAAAGACATAGTATGTATCTCTTTTGGATGAATTTATGGTGCTAACTGCGACCGGTCAGCACCTCGCAAAACGAGCGCGAATACTACCACGGGCCAAATTCGGATACAAGGTACCGACTCTGCATTTAGTGCCCCTGCTCCAACCGGGCGAATTGCTGCTGACGCTGGGCCGGGCTCAGGGCATCAAACCGCGCCAGGGTTTCGGCGCGCGGGCAGTAGAGTCCCTCCCCCGTTCTGACCCGAATGCTCTTGCCAAGCCGCGGCTGGTTCTCTGCCACCAGCGCCAGCAAATAGCTGTAGGTATCGGCTCCCCGGGCACTGGATAACTGGTTGGCAATGCGCCACAGGGTCTCCCCTGCTGCGACCTGATGACACACGGTTTGTGAACCGCCGGCCGCAGGAGCCGAGAGGGTAAGCATGACGTCACTGCCTGCGGATAAGCTAGCCGTGTGACTGGCCAAGGCCATATCGGCGATCGCTACTCCCTCATCTCCTTGGGCACCACTCATCCCCGCAGTGCGAAACGTCACCCCCAGCTGAGCCAGTAGAGGTTCGCTCTCGGCGGGGTCGGTGAGCATATCAACACCACTGAACGCGTCTTGAGGTGTGCGGAACTCGGCAATAAAGGGCGCGACAGGTTGCGCGAGATAATCAGAGAAACCACTCCCCTGGAGCACGATTGCACCAGCAGCAACAGCCTGCGCGGGGACGACCCCGTAAGCCATCTCGTCGATGCGCCGCAGCCTTGCCAGATAGGTTTTGGAGAGCTGCGCCTCCCCCTCGAACAGATCGAAGGGGGGCACCAACCTGGCTGGAAAGAGGATCTGCCAGCGACCCTGCTTCTGCTTTTGGGCCAGCGGCGGAAACTGATTGCCACGCCAGGCCACAAACATCGCAGGCGGGGTGCGCGCCAGCGGGTAATATTCCGGGTTCAACTGCACCCAGGTTTGTTCCGCGATGGGTTGATAACCGCTGATCACCACCTGCGCCACACTCAACCAGATCCCCAGCATCCTTGCCTCCCTGACTTGCGGTTTGAAGGGGCTACCTGACCGGCAACCCCTTCTCAGCACCCGCTATCATGCTGTTAAAACAGTTAGATAGCAGCTTAGCACTGAGCGATGGCGTTAAGCACCCGTTTATCGGAGACCGGATAAGGGGTCCCCAGATTCTGGGCAAAGAACGATACCCGCAGCTCCTCGATCATCCAGCGAATATTGGCCACCTCGGTGGGAACAAGCTGGGATTTGGGGATCTTGGCCAGCAGCGCCTTGTACTCCGACTCCACACTGTGCACCTTGAGCATGTAGACCCGATCCCGGTTGGGATCGATGGCAAGCTTCTCCAGGCGACGCTCGATGGCCCGCAGATAGCGCAGCAAATCAGGCAACCGCTGCCAGCCGGTCTCGGTGACAAAGCCCTTGTGGATAAGGTTGCCGAGCTGCTGCTGGATATCCGACATGGCAAAGGCGGTATCGAGCTGCATCTTGCCCTTGAGCCGCTTCTTGATCTCATGGGACAACGTCAGCACGGCTTCCACTTGCTTGGCCACCTCCACTACCGCATCGTTGAGCTCGGCGCGAACAAACTCCTTGAGCGCCTCGAAACCGGCCTCGTCCCAAGCCAGCCCGCCATGCTGCTCGATCAGCTTGTCGCAGCCACAGGCGATGCAGTCGTCAATCAGCTCCGCCACCTTGCCAAACGGGTTGAAATAGAGCCCGAGCTTGGCCTTGTTGGGCAGCTTCTCCTGCAGATACTTGATGGGTGATGGCACATTGAGCAGCACCAGCCGACGCTGACCGGCCCACATCAGCTGCTGCTGCACCACCGGGCTCTCCACCAGCTGGATGGCGACCGAATCTTTCTCGTCTACCAACGCCGGATAGGCCTTCACTTCGAAGCCGCCACGCTTCTGGCTGTACTCCTGCGGCAACTCGCCAAAGCTCCACAGGGTGAGGCCAGACTGCTCGATATCATCGTCCGCCACTTGTGACAGGGTCTCCTGCACCTTGCCGCGCAGCGACTCTTTCAAGGCCTCCAGATCTTTACCTTCCGCCACCTTCTTGTGTTTGTCGTCCACCACCCGGAAGGTGAGTTTCAGGTGATCGGGCACCGCAGACCAGTCCCAGGACTCACGGGGCACGGTCACGCCGGTCATACGGCGCAGCTGGCGCTCCATTTCGTCCAAGAGCTGCCCCTGCTCGGGGTTGATGCTGGCGAGCAACGCGTCGGCGTAGTTGGGCGCTGGCACGAAGTTTTTGCGCATCGGCTTTGGCATCGACTTGATGAGGGCCACCAACAGCTCGTGACGCAGCCCGGGGATCAGCCACTCAAACCCCTTCACCTCCACCTGATTCAGGAGCGGCAGCGGAATATGCAGGGTCACGCCATCGGCGGCCTCCCCCGGCTCGAACTGATAGGTCAGCTTGAGCTTGAGCCGCCCCTGCTGCCAGAAGTTGGGGTAGTCGAGATCGCTGATGTGGGCCGCATCCCCCTTCATCAGCATCTCTTTCTCGAAGTTGAGCAGTTCGGGATCCCGCTTTTGCGCCTCTTTCCACCACTTGTCGAAGTGGCGGGAGGAGATCACCTCCTCCGGCAAACGAGCATCGTAGAAGCGGAACAGATCCTCGTCATCCACAAGATGTCGCGCCGACGGGATTTGTGCTCCAGCGCCTCCACCTCGGCCAGGAGCTTGCGGTTATCGCTGAAGAAACGGTGACGGGTCTCGAAATCCCCCTCCACCAGCGCGCGGCGGATAAACAGCTCACGACACAGCGCCGGATCGATACGGCTGAAGTTGATGGTGCGCTCGTTGACCAGGGTCAGACCATAGAGGGTCACCTTCTCCTTGGCCATTACGGCGCCGTTTTTCTTCGACCAGTGAGGGTCGCTGTGGTGCAGCTTGATGAGGTGGCCTGCCAGCGGCTCCACCCACTCGGGCTCAATTTTTGCGTTGATACGGGCGTAGAGACGCGAGGTTTCCACCAATTCTGCGGCCATCACCCACTTGGGCGGCTTCTTGAACAGACCCGAGGCCGGGAAGAGGTGGAAACGGCCATTGCGAGCACCAAGGAATTCAGGCTTTTCCAGATCCTTGTTGCCGATATGGCTCAAGAGGCCGGTCAGCAGGGCACAGTGCACCGTCTTGAAATCCGCCGGTTCATGGTTGGCTTTAAAACCCAGCTCCTTGACCGTCTGACGCAGCTGGAAGTGAATATCCTGCCATTCACGCACCCGCAGGTAGGAGAGAAACTCCTTCTGGCACATGCGGCGAAACGGGTTGCTGCCAAGGGCATCCTGCTGCTCTTTCAGGTAATTCCACAGATTGACGAAGGCGAGGAAGTCGGAATCCTTGTCCTCAAAGCGTCTGTGCTGCTCGTCGGCAGCCTGCTTCTTCTCCATGGGCCGCTCGCGGGGATCCTGAATGCTGAGGGCCGCGGTGATCACCATCACCTCGCTCAGGCAGCCGGTCTGCGCCGCGCTGATCACCATCTTCGCCAAACGCGGATCAAGGGGGATGCGCGAGAGCTGGCGACCAGTCTCGGTCAGCTGCAACTTGGCTTCGCGCTCGCCGTTGGCAGGCAGCTCACGCACCGCCTCCAGCTCTTTCAAGAGAGTCAGACCATCCTTGATATGGCGCGACTCGGGCGGCTCGACGAAGGGGAACGCCTCCATATTGCCAAGGCCGAGCGCCAGCATCTGCAGGATGACGGAGGCCAGGTTGGTGCGCAGGATCTCGGGGTCGGTGAAGGCAGGGCGGCTGTTAAAATCCTCCTCCGAGTAGAGGCGGATACAGATGCCGTCCGCCACCCGACCGCAACGCCCTTTACGTTGGTTGGCGCTGGCCTGGGAGACCGGTTCGATGGGCAGTCGCTGCACCTTGGTACGCCAGGAGTAACGGCTGATGCGGGCGGTGCCCGGGTCAATGACGTAGCGAATGCCCGGCACCGTCAGCGAGGTCTCCGCCACGTTGGTGGCGAGCACGATGCGCCGTCCGGCATGTTGCTGGAACACCTTGTTCTGCTCGGCGTTGGAGAGGCGAGCGTAGAGCGGCAGCACCTCGGTATTGCGCAGGTTGAGTTTGCGCAGGGCATCGGCGGTATCGCGGATCTCCCGCTCGCCGTTCATGAAGATAAGAATGTCCCCCAGCCCTTCGCGTGCCAGCTCTTCCACCGCATCGAAGATCCCCTGCAGCTCGTCACGCTCCTCCAGCCCTTCACTTTTATCACTGGTGAGCGGGCGGTAGCGCACCTCTACCGGATAGGTGCGGCCAGAGACCTCGATCACCGGCGCCTTGTTGAAATGGCGGGAGAAACGTTGCGGGTCGATGGTGGCCGAGGTGATGATCACCTTGAGATCGGGGCGCTTGGGCAGCAGTTGCTTGAGATAGCCCAAAATGAAGTCGATGTTGAGGCTCCGCTCATGGGCCTCATCGATGATGATGGTGTCGTACTGGGTGAGCATCCGGTCGTTCTGGATCTCCGCCAGTAGAATACCGTCGGTCATCAGCTTGATGTGGGTCTGCTCGCTCACCTGATCGGTAAAGCGCACCTTGTAACCCACGTAGTGGCCGAGTTCGGACTCCATCTCCTCGGCAATACGAGCCGCCACGGTGCGGGCTGCCAGACGGCGCGGCTGGGTGTGGCCGATAAAGCCCTTCACCCCGCGCCCGAGCGCCAGACAGATCTTGGGGATCTGGGTGGTTTTGCCCGAGCCTGTTTCCCCTGCAATGATCACCACTTGATGTTTTTGAATGGCCTTGGCGATCTCAGCCTGCTTCTGGCTGACCGGCAGGTTGTCCGGATAGGTGACCTTGGGCACACCGGCCAGACGGGTTTGATAGCGCGCTTGCGCGGCATCCAGATCGGCAGCGATGGTCTCCAGCACGGCAGCCTGTTTGCCTTCAGGCAGCTTCTTGACCCCGTGCAGACGGCTGGAAAGGCGGCGAGCGTCGAGGTTCATGCAGGCAGAGAGACGGCGGCGCAGCGCCTCGATAGAGAGAGACAAGGTACGAATTCCTTAAATAGGTGCCCAGAGGGGCCATATCGATAAGCTGGGAGCGATCCTAAAGAGCGAGCGGGGGCGGTGCAAGCCTTAACGTAGCGTTATATATGGGAAGACTGAGAGATTGGCCGATCCTCAAACATGACAAAACAATCATTGTAAGATGGCATAACATGAATAAATCGCAGCATATGAAATAGCCAAGGCAAGCCGAAGCTTGCCTTGGGAGAGAGAAAAACAGGATTAACCGTGGGTGTGATGGACAAAACAGGTGGTGAGCTGGGCGTGAATGGCCTGCATGACATTGTGACGATTGATGACCCCGAGCAGACGCCCCTCCTCCACTACCGGATAGATTTTCGGCTTTTGCCCCATCATCATCTCCGCCAGGCTCAAAATGCTGGTATCTGGCCCCACCGACAACACCTCCTTGCGCATCACATCCTTGACCTGCGCCACCTGTTCGCAGTGATAGGCCTCTTTAAGCAGCACTGCGATGCAATCCTGCTCGGAGATCCAGCCAATCAGATGGCCCTGCCCATCCACCACCGGGCCACCGAGCTGATGACTGTTCAGAAATTTCTCGACCGCAGCTTGCACCATCATGTCGGCAGTGAAGGTGATGGGTCTGCTCTGCATATAATCCTTGGCTTTTAGCGATTCCATATCTGCTCCCCTACTGTAGTCCATCAAGCTGGCGTCTTGTGCGCCGGTACCGGCACCATGCTCGGCTTGTTCCAAGCATAGCTGGCTCGCGGCGGTATGAGTCAGCGGCCAGCCTCTCCCTCAATTGATGGCATGATCCGGCTCGCGATCCGGAATGGCTGCCATCATCATCTGCGGCAGGTGATCGGCCAGCACCGCTACCACAGCGGGATCGACCCGCCCCTGATCCGCCAGTTGCTGCATAAAGGTCAATGCGTCACGGGCAGGCAGGCCGCGCCGATAAGGTCTGTCCTGCACCATTGCCTGAAAAATATCAGCGACCCGCAGGATCCGCGCTTCAAGCGCCATGGCGGATGCCGGCAGGTGGAACGGATAGCCCTCCCCATCAGGCTCCTCATGGTGATAGGCCGCCCAACAGGCAATCTCCTCAAACCCTTCGATATGACGCAGGATCTGGTAAGTCTCGAAGCTGTGGGTATTGATGATGGCCCGCTCCTCTTTCGTCAGGCAGGCAGGCTTGTCGAGGATCTCGTCCGGCACCCTGAGCTTGCCCAAATCGTGCAGCAAACCGGCGATCTCCAGCATGTCACAATGGATGGCACTGACTCCCATCTGCTCGGCCAATGCCCGAGACAACCTGCTCACACCGAGTGAATGCGTCATCGTGAATGGGCTTTTGGCGTCGACAATGCCGGAGAAGATCTGCGCCAGCGCTTTAAGCTCCCCGTTGAAGGTCAGGCAAGGCTCCCGCACCTGCAGCATCTCCAGCATGTAATCATTGATGGAGCGCGCTTCCAGCTGCAGCCAAAATGCCTCAGAGCGAGACGCCTTGAGGAAGGCATCCACCAGCTCGGGGGCAAAGAACTCGTCACGGAAATCCTGCAGGCGTGCGCGGATCTCGTTGGTATGCATCAACAATGAACCATCACCATAGTAGGGCGCCGCCAACGCATCGCAGCGATCCACCAGAAAGATAAGGTTGGCCTGACGGGCTACATTGGGGTCCACATCGGCCATCTCGCGCAACAGGTGCCAGTGGGTATGGTGATAACGGATAGGCAGGGCCAGCGGGGCCAGCAAACGGAAATCCTTGAGCAGCTGATATCCCACCTCGCAGTGGCGCTGGGAGGACTCCCAATCGAACTCGCTGACCAGATGATGATGGGTGATGGTCGAGGAGACACCGATATCATGCAGCACCCCCAGCTCGAACAGCAGACAGCGTTCGGCCTCACTCATCCCCAGCTCCCGGCTGCACTCGGCAGCCATAATCCCGACCCGTTTACCGTGGGCCACATCGCCAATGCCCACCAGATCCAGCGAGGCTGACAGGGCATACACCACCTGCCTTAGATCCACTTGCAACGAAAAGGGGGCTGCGCCCTGCGCTCTGTCCATGATCCGGGTCCCATGCGATGTTGTCGTATCAAACTGGCGCTGTTTTATCCTTCGCCTTCTATCAACTTAGTCAATAGCTGAGCCTTTTACCTTGTTTTATAGTCATTTATGTGTATGGATATGGTATTTTCCTGACTCTAAAAGGAGTGTGAACTAGGAACTCACTGCAATAATTTGAGTCGTGTTACTTTAGGCCAGATGGAACTTGTCTGAAGGATATCATGCCGATACCCCCCCCCCTTCGACTTATCGCTGCCCAACATGTGGCTAGCACAAGACGGTTGTTCACAAGAGCGATGTTATGGTACGTGGCCACACCTGGTTTGAGGCCTGTCCCGAGTGCCACCATGCCCCACTGGAACAATCGTCGGCCACCATGGCGGAGCTGGCCATTGCAACGCTGAAGGGTATCATCCGCAAGTAGCCGCTGCTATCACCACATTGCTATTCCAGCCAGTTCTTCTAAACCTGATGATCAAGCAGCAGGACAGAGAGTATGGTTGTCAAAGCTGGCTATTCATCTGATTGAGAAGGAGATCGTCGTTGAATTTTGAACAGTTGAAAAACCATCACCGGACGCTGCGTGAACACTCTCCCAGCAACCTCAACCTGCGAGTTCATCGTGCCCTAAGCTGGCTGCAACGTGCTGAAATGGCCGAAGATGAAGATGGCCGCTTTATCTTTCTCTGGATTGCGTTCAATGCGGCTTATGCCACTGAAATCGAGGACGATCGTCGCCTCTCTGAACAGGAGACCTTCAAAGGCTTTCTGGAGAAACTGTGCGACCTGGATGAGCACAAAAAGATCGAGCATCTGGTTTGGCAGGAGTTCTCTGGCAGTATCCGCATACTGCTGGATACCCCGTTTGTACTGCAAGGCTTCTGGGATTATCACAGCGGCAAAATAAGCGAAGCCCAGTGGAAGGAGCGGCTGGCACAAGGCAAGAAGATGGCAAACCAGGCCCTCGCCAGCAGCAACACCCCACAGTTGCTGGGCGTGGTGTTTAACCGCCTCTATACCCTGCGCAACCAGCTAATTCATGGCGGTGCGACCTGGAACAGCTCGGTCAATCGCAAACAACTGAAGGATTGTGCCAACCTGCTCGGCAAACTGGTGCCGGTGATCATCGAGTTGATGATGACCCATCCCGATACCCTGTGGGGAGATGCCTGTTATCCGGTGGTTGAGCTGGCTGGTTAATCAGCCGCAGGATGGCGGGATACGATGGCGCCGCGGCTTCAATCTGTCCGATCTGACAGATAGAAAGCCCCGGCTAACAGTCCATAGACCAACCGCACCCGCTCATCCCTGCCCAGCAGCACACCGAGTAACACTTCGCCGCTTGCCAAATCGTCACCATGCCAGAAGCACCAGAGGGCTGCCTCCACTACATCCAACCAGCTGGCATGGCCCAGCTGATTGCGTGACTTTCGCCGCCAGCTGCCGCGCACCACGGCGCAGCTATTCGGGGATGTGGCCGCAATATCGAGCCTCACACTCTGGTCTATGACGGGATCCGCTGGCACGTTCGTGCCTACTGCGAGAAGAAAGGGGAATATCTGGACTTTGTGATGAGTCGTTTTCGCGGCGAACCGGATCTGCTGGATGCCTCCCCTCACGGCCGGGAGCAGGATCTGGAGTGGAACACCCATGCGGTAGTCGTTCCCAATCCAGGCCTCAGCGAGGGTCAGCAGGCAATCATTGCCAGAGACAATGCCATGACAGGGAACCAGCTGTTGATTAACCAGCGCATCCCTTTGATGCACTACGCATTGGAGCGGATGCAGGTGAGCTACAACGGAGAACATCAACAACATCCCCTGCTCTACCCGCTGGTACTGGCCAACCGGGAGGAGCTCATCCAGCAAGGCTGTACCTTCAAGCTCAAGAGTGCGGATTTGCTGACACAACACAGCTCGTCTGACAGACACAAGAGTAACAACGGGTAAAGGGAATGAAATTCAAAAGAAAAATTCCCGAGCAATGCTCGGGAATTTTTAGATAAGAAGCGACCGCGTTAGGGTCACGTGTCAGCACACACTTTACTGACAAGCGCCTAGCAGCTTCCAGGGACCACCTTGGTCCGGCTGGTTATTGGTGTTCCACCACTTGGCCTCATAGATGTTGCCGACATAGGTCGCCTTGTCACCGGTGTTGTACACCTGAGTGCTGTTCCAGGAGGCCGGACAGGCACTACCCTTCTCGAAGCTCACTTCAAGGCGGTGATTGGCCGCCAAGCTGGGGAAGGTATAAGCGCTCGCCACCGGCTGGGCCGCGCCATCGACGGTGATACTCTTCACTCGATATCCGGGATCAGGAATGAACGCAACTGTCAGTGCACTTCCCCCTTTTGCCTGAATAATACCTGCAGTATCCGGTGCAGGAGAGATAGAGCCACCGGTGCCGACGACACTAGCACGAATGTCAAACATCACGGGAATATCGATCGTCACCTCTTTGTACTGACCGCTGAAGCCGGAGAAGTTCCGTTCAGAGAGACTCTTCACATCGGTATTGCGCAGGATAACGATCTTCTTGTCACCCTTGGCAAACGGCTCGAGCAAGGTCAGCTCGGTGTTGGCACCATTTTGAGTCAACTTTACAGCAGAAAATGGCACTGGCTGATTGCTTGGAACGGTCAGCACCGTTTTTTGCGGATTGAAGCTGTTCACCACCAGCGACATATTCCAGCCCCAGGTTTTGTGATCAAGCGGCACGATAAAACCCAGACGATCAAAGCTGCCGGTCACGTTGAGGAACATATCAGGCGACAGGTCGGCCAACGTCAATCCCATCAGCTCATACGAAGCATAAATGCCGCCGTCATCGGCTTGGGGACCAATAACCACCGAAGAGCTAGTCTCATAAGCTTTGAGATGCTTGAACCCGATCCCCGACGAACCCTCGATACGATCCACCTTGGGGTCAAACTGGGCGACGACCTGCTTGCCTGAATTCCACGCCAGCGTGTACACCATAGACTGAATGACCACTTGTGAAGGATTGGCCAGTACATCGCCAGCATTGATGTTGTTCAGAATGATTTTTTGTCCAGCCACATCTATTTCAGCGCCATTTTTCCCCTGAGTGACCACCATGGACGCCAGAGGTGATTCGCTGGACCAGCCACGTAGCACGATCTTATCCTTGCCGATAACAAAGTCGGTAACCGTGGTGATAGAGCCCTTCTGCTCATTGAGTAGCAGCTGGTTTTTGCCACCCCCCAAGATAACGGTGTCATTCCCCCACCCCGCCATCAGAACTTCATCGTAAGGGGAGCCTTGAGTGACGCTGTCACCCGGTACATCAAACAGCGTGTTGTAACCGCCAAACTTATGCACATATTTGGTGATACAAGTTCCCTGCTCGTCACACGTGATCTTGTCTTTGGTCAACAGCTCGGCGGTTCCCCACGCTCCACGCAAGTGAGCAGCGGCCAGGATACCGGACATAGTTGCCTTGACCGTTACCTGCTGCCCGTTATCATCCGTATCGGTCCAGCTTTTCGACAAGGCCTGTGCCCAGGTCATATTGGCATCTTGTAGGAGCTTGCTGATGACCTTGTAGTTGAAGTGCATGACATCCCGGATCACCAACTCCTGTTTATCGGGCTTGATGAAATCGGTGAAATTGTTGACCCCGTTCTTGCCGATAAAATGCCCTTGCCAGCGGTTAATATCCGTTACGTACACCTGATTACCGCCTGATCCCGGGATTTCAGCCAGCGCCTCGGTTTTACAACCGATCCAGGTCGAATCGGGCACGAACATATAAAAGCTGTCGTATTCCTTACCTGCAATCTGTACTGTCGGCGGGCTGTAATAGCCTCCATCGATCAATACCGCTTCACCCAGCTGATACCCGACAAAGCCCCACGCATTCATCGAGCTGTACTGCATCAACTTGAACATGCCCGGGTCATGAGGGGTATTTTCGTTATAGATGCTGCCAAGACCCAGTTTGGTAAAGTACTGCCTTATCGTTGTAGGCTCTTGCACCATACTCCCTGTGGCGCAGTCCCTGACGAGGCGACCCGGCTTGGTGACCTTAGCGTAGGTATAAACGGGGTTATCCAGATTATCGAGGTAAAACGGACTCAGTGCCGGATTGATACCGGACTCAAAATTTCTGAGACTATCGAGAAACTCTTGCATTCCCCCAGTTGAGGCAGATGCCGTGGTCGCAATAAATATGCCACCTAATAATGAAAGACTTAATCCATGTTTCATCTAGCAACTCCTGATTAATAATATAAGCCTATCTCACCAACATAAAAAGTGAGGTGTAAAGAACATAATTAGTGTTTATATATCGTCGAACTAGAACTTTATGGGCGAGCCAAATTCTGGCATGGGAGCATTAAAGAATTTGGCAACACTGGCCCCCACATCAGATAGGGTATCGCGAACACCTAACTCAAGCCCCTTTAATTCATGGCTGAATAACAATATTGGCACCATTTCTCTTGTATGAAGAGAATGTCCGATAAAGGGATCGTTGCCATGATCAGCCATAACAATCAAGAGGTCGCTTATGGACATAGCGTCTAATATCTTTGATAATCCGGCATCAGCTCTCTCGAGCGTATTCCAGTAACGCCTAGCATTTTGTTGGTGACCAGAAAGATCCGTTTCCTGAACATTGAGGCAGAAAAATGCATTATCTTTCCGAACAACATCCCGCAGCAATAAATCAAACAGTGTATCGGTATCGACTACTCCTGGATATGAAACACCGTGTTCATTCTCTACGATATCGGCGACCTTACCATATAAGAACGTCTTGATTCCAACCTGATTAAGACAGTGTGGCACTTGTGTCGATGGATCGACTCCATAGCCAAGGTGAATAACCTTAAATCCGTTATTATAGGCTCCAGAACGTGGAGCGTTGACCCCAATAAATGCTATATTTCCGTTTTTATCTGGTTTGGTTTCTATGGCTGAATAGATGTCATCCATTGAATCAATCAGTCCACCAAACGCTATGTTTCGTCCAGCATCATTATATTTCCTGACTACTCTTCCGATTTTCACGACGTCATCGAATGATATCAAGTTCAAATTGGCTGTAATGTTATAAACCTGTCCCAACTCGGCCTCAAGGTTATCCCCGATCACGACACAGCTGTTGACCTCCAGTAGGGCAAGCGCATCGCGATATATTCGGTTGACCTGGTATCCTGCGGCAATCAACCCTGCCTCTATCTTTTCGATATATGTACTAAAGGGGGCTTGTAGCGGTGCTCTCGGTTTGGTCCCCATGATCTCTTGATGCCCCATAAAGGTGTCACACCCTTCATGGCCCAGCATTGACTTACCCCAGTTTGCAGCCTGGCTACGTTGCATCACTGAGTTGACGGGATACACCGTATTCAACAATCCAAGCCGTGCCAACGTCGGCAGATGTTTATCTGAAAAATGCTCAATGAGCTTTCTTGCTGTATTGGCACCGTGATCCTGTGGTCGCTCGGCCAGTACATCCGGCATTTCGCCGATACCAAAGCCATCGAGGACGACAACAATAAACCTTGCCATAATCCCTCCCTTACAACTCTCGCCCTTGCGAATCATAGAGTCCGATGATTTTCGGGGTCCCTGTCGATATTCCTGAAACCAGCGCAACATCACTCCTGGTCACAAACACCTGGGAGCGGAAAGCCATAATAACGGGTGTGCCGACGGGACACGTTCCCGCCAACTGGATGTGGTAATCGATGCTGCCATCATCACCTGCCACAAATGGCATGAAGCGTCCGTGTGGATCTGAGCCATCCATTGCCAGTGCGCCACGAATACGTCCACGCCGATAATATCCACCACCATAGCAATAACTATTTCCGTTATGCTGATGAGATATCTCGCTCAAATAAAGCATTGCAATCTTTTCTGGCTGATCCCCATTCTGATTTGATGGAATTGTACCGGTCAAAGCATGTCCCGGTTCGCCATGCGTCCCACCTCGAGAGGCAATTAGCGGTATTGTTTCACAACTAGTTGAAGACGGAACATTGACCTGTGTTATCCGGCAACCCATTCGCTCAGCCTGCTCTTTGGCAATCATCGTTGTCCTGAAATTATGTGTGGCCACGGTCACATCTTTATCTTCATCATAGAGAAAGCTGGGAAAATGAGTGACCCCCGCTATAGCGATATTCGGTAGTGCTGACAATGATTGGATAACCTCATCCAGCTCACTTAGTAAAAATCCAGACTCCTGACTGGGATAAATAATGTCACCATGCTGATAAAACTTGACCATAATCTTTTGAACTACATTCGCATTAACTGCAGCAGATGAAATCTCCTTGGCCTTTTCAATAGAATAAACGGTTATAATCTCTGGTTTGGTGACACTCACCAATTCATGGACTATCCCAGTAGGTGGTTGAACCAAATGCCCAACATGACTAACATTTATTCCCAGGTCTGAATAATGGCGTGCTTCTTTGAAATCAACACAGACAATACCATCATAACCTAACTCATCGATCAGCAATTTTGCTAAAACGGGATTGCGTCCAAATTGCTTCGTCATCGCATAGAGTGTGATCCCATACTCATCTGCAGTTTTCTTGATCACCCTCGCATTTTCAACAAACTGGTCGACATCAATAATATAAGTGTCAGGCAAAACCTGGTTGGATTTTAATAATTCAGCTGCACACTCTATAAATCTCGGATTTTGTCTTTTCAAAGCATCAAGAAACATCTTCGCTCACCTTATAAATGTAGCTTACCCGGCCCGATAGTTTTCAGGCTGTCAAACCGGGTGACCCTGGGGTCAGATATTAAAAATTCCGACGATATGGAAAATATTGAGTGCAACACCAGTTAATATGGCAGCGAGAGCCGGAGCAGCAATTTTTAGTACAGGACGGCCCATCACCTCATTGAGGAAGAACAAGATAGTGAAAATGGTAATCCCGGTGGTCCCACCCATTTTCATCACCGCCAGTACCCCACCGATCAGGAGTGCAAACTCCATCAGCGTGTTCATCGAATTACGGATATTATCCGAAGCATTACGAATAGACGGAAATTGTTCCAGGAAATGGCCGATCCGACGCAGCAAGAATACTTCCGCACAAATGGTCAGGGCCCCCAGCACCGCAGCAACAGGTACGTTAGGTGAGAGGTAACCAACCACAAACACAAAAGTCATCCCGACCACACCATATACACCAGTGGCCAGTGCAGTGGTCGCAATCAGAGGTACGAACCCAAGCCCGCGCATGAATTCAGAAAGAGCAACCTGGTTGATTGCCGTCTGCTGCGCGACAGGATCGGTCAACTTGTAGGCATCGGCAAGCGGATAGATAGAGACTTCAGAACCAGCAAAATAACCAGCGTTGACAACCACAGCTACCAGCGCACCGGTTGCAGCTAGGAACGGCAGGTTTTTCATGATGCGCTTGGTGCGTTCTTCAAACAAACTGTGCATACCCGACATATCAGGCGGCGCGATACCATTTTTCTTATCGTTGATGTCTTTGTATATGGCAGTCCCCACCAGCATCATCATCCCAACGAAAATTTGCAGGGACTCAGGATAAATAGTGGTAAATTTCATCGTGGCAAGCCGAGCCAGCACAATAACTGCAGCCGAAATAGCACCAGCTTTCCAACCGAACTGATAAAAGATGGCGAGCAGCGGAAACAGTGCAAAAGCGGTCATCACTGGCGTACCCAATTCACCTAACGCGCCAACCGCATCGACAGGCAAGCCTGTCAATACAGCATTCACACCGGAAAGAGAGGTAACAACCAGAATCCCCCACAAACCGCCAGCTAATGCGGCTTGCCAGCGCCGAGCCATCATCACACCAAGAATGTCGGTCGGTAAAAAGAGCAACCAAGGGTTTAGAAGACCAGTGGAAAGCGTAAACGAAATACCGACTGAGGCGACGAAACCAATCGACAAGCCAAACGCCACGGATCCCGCATCACGCCGCGACATATTTCCTTCGACGACTTGGGGTAGAATCGGCCTGATTCCGTCATGAAATACCGATGCACTCATATTGGCCAACAGAGCTGTCATGGCACACAACAGAGTGACTAACCCTAATTGAATAATGTCCATTTTTGTGCCCTCAATTGGCGGCAAGCTTGGTAATTAATAAAGGAATGGCATGTTCGACATGTTCCACTGAAAGGCCAAACGCCACCTTGCCCTCTTGAATAAACTTCTCCACCTCTTCGGACTTAGCTTTGATGGAAGGTTTAGCAATAGTGCAACTTTTCGGATAACCGATAATAGCGATAGCGATTGATAGTGCAGCCCCAGCACCGGTATTACAACACCCGATGTAATAATCCAGGACTCCCGCTTTTACCTTCATGGCGGCATCCATGTCATTGAGAATATGACATTCAAACTCCCCCGGTGCAGCTTGTTCAATCTGCGCCTTTATCTGCTCACGTTGCAATCCAGCAATCCCTATTTTTTTCATTTTTATATCCAGCCTCATTTAAAAAAGTGGTAAGGGGTAAGACGTAACATTTGTTCTATTTGAGTTTTACTAATACCTGACTCAAGTAACTGTGGAATAAAACTTTCCACCAGATAACAAAATCCAAGGCCTCCATTTTTTTTAAGGTGTGATTTTCTAGTTATATCCATAGACAGCATGACTCTATCCAACAAATTCCTGCTAGCCAATTCTTTCAGCATGTTGATTCTCGACGAATCAGGGAAGTAACTGTTCTTACCGATAGTGTCAAACTGAACATGACAACCCTGTTCGATCAACCACAAGATGTCATCCAGATTATTTTTAAGATCGCAATGACCGATAGTGACCCTTTCCATTGCGACCGCATACGACTTGAATAACTTCACCTGTTCTCTTGCCATGGTGCTCATGGAAAGGTGGGTCGAGATTGGGCGGCCGGTCTCATAATGCGCCATTGCTGCAGCTTCAAAGACTTTTCGCTCGGTTTCGGTAAATGCGTTCTCGCTACTACCAATTTCCCCAATGACACTAGCTTTAAGTGCACTGTCATCGATACCCACCGTGATTTCATGCACCATCTCACCGCATATCTCGCGAGCTGACATACGGTATAGCTTCTCGGGGAAGAAACCTTCGATGTAATAACCTGTCGACATCAGGATATTCATGCCGGTATCTTGCATTATATTTTCAATAAAATGAGGATTTCTCCCCATAAAACGATTTGTCATCTCGATGAGATTAAGCACTCCATGCTGTTTGAGTGCAACAAGCTATCCCGGATCGACGCATAACTATCAAGAAGACAATCTTCATCCCTTTTCTGTGAGGATAGGTCAATGTGCAGATGTTCATGACAATAGGTGTAACCATCGAGGCTAATCGACATTACATACCCTCCTGACATGAGTAGTGCAGTGATAAAAGATTACTCAACATAAATGACTTTTCACTCTCCGGAGCTGTCGCAAGATCAATTTTATCAAGCAGTCTTCTGTTGAGAACATCAATATCATGGAAGAATGGATCTTCCTGTACTTCATCAAATAGGGTTGGATCCATACCTTGCTCTATTGGTGTTCCTGACTTAATCCGATCAAATGCCCTGGCCAGATGGACAATCATCATCTGGAATTGTTCGTTATCATCACCAACTGGAAAATTTTCCCTGAGGTCTTCCATTACCACTAAACATGCTTTTAATGCATCATGACTGATCACATCGGCTGACCGGAGTAACTGTAATCGCGCTATCACTGCATATCTCCATATTCAAATATTAATAACTTGGTATCAACTTCCCTTCAATTACTAAACGCTGATGGACCAACAGTTGATGAACATCAAGTAATTTACTAATTAGCTCGCTGACATGCTGGCTCTGGCGACTGACAAGAATGACCGCCTGGGATGCTTGGCGACATTCATCAATATGCTGGAGCGATTTTTCGCACAGCCCTGATACATTCATATCGATGGCCTCGGGCAACCACACGACCGCATCTATCTGCCTGGAAACGAGATAACTCAAGCTGTTGGAATAGTTGATCTCGACAATTTCAATTTCTTTTTCTGCAAACGCCTTCTCGGTCAGAATTCGCTGGTCAGGAGATGCCGGATCGACCCCCACGCGTTTGATAGTCTCATATTCGTTTTCCCGATAAATCAAGCGATGCTCGAGTGAATAGGATTCTGCCCCCAGATCCGCCAAGATCTTAACACTACCACCCAATGTTCCAGCAGCAAGCTTGGACATAATGGCTAGGTCGTAGACACCCTTTTTCAAGCATTCGGCACGAACATCAGCGCCGCGCATATGGGCGAAATAGAGTGGCAGGCTGCCAAGTTGCGCCTTCAATCCACTGGCTAGGCCCTCGTAGTGCTTTGTATAAGGCAGCGGCATGGCACACACCACATGGCTGATGCCGGAGTAACGGACAAGCTTTTGATAATCGAGCTGCCGAATATAAGTGCCATTACGCCCCCGCTTACTCAAGCTGACCGCCTTGTCATTTTCCAGCGTGGTAAACGCCTTCTGTATAAATCCAACCGATACACCAATCTCGTCTGACAAGGAATCTATGGTTCTCAGACGGTCGTCAGGCCGTGTCGTCATGAGATACTTTGCAAGACATATCACTGCCATGCCTTCTTTACTGATGTATGGGTTTGTCATCATTTATATCTTCATTATTTTGAACAAATGATACACCAGAGATTTCGCCCAAAACTAAACGATTGCTCAATTTTGTGAGCGCCTTCATAACAAATCGGATGAGAGAGGATCCTTGCAAAAAAACCACGGGCGCGACCCAAGAGCGCCATGTCTCCGACCGACTGAAGCGTTGGATCTAGTGACATAGTGAATTTGGCCACCTGATTGGCTGACTCCCCTCTAACTCTATGAGGTCTCTTTCCGCCCAATAAACCGCCACCTACACGGCTCGCCCTTCGTTCTGCCTGCGCTATGGTTTACCATGCACACAATTGTGGTGCCTGGCACCGCCCACCCTAGCGCCAGGCGCTACCGTCATCGGATACCTCATCTCGAGCAACATGAGCAAAACAGCACACGCGGGCAACGAGCCAACATTCTACTTCCACGACTACGAGACCTTCGGCATCAGCCCCGCCAAGGACAGGCCGTCGCAGTTTGCCGGTATTCGTACCGATGCGGATTTCAACATCATTGGCGAGCCACTGGTGATTTATTGCAAGCCTCCGGCAGACTACCTGCCAGATCCGGAGGCGTGCCTCATTACCGGTATCACGCCGCAAAAGGCGATGAAGGACGGGCTGTGCGAGGCGGATTTCATTCGCCAGATCCACGAGCAGTTCGCCACACCGAATACCTGTGTGCTTGGCTACAACAGTATCCGCTTCGATGATGAAGTGACCCGCTACACCCTCTATCGCAACTTTTATGACCCCTATGCCTACAGCTGGCAGAACGGCAACTCCCGATGGGACATCCTCGACATGCTGCGGGCCTGCTATGCCCTGCGGCCGGAGGGGATCGAGTGGGCCTTTGATGATGAAGGCAAACCGAGTTTCCGGCTGGAGAAGCTGACGGTCGCCAACGGCGTCGCCCACGCCAATGCTCACGATGCACTCTCTGACGTACTGGCCACCATCGAGATGGCCAAGCTGGTGAAAAAGGCCCAACCCAAGCTGTTTGGTTACCTCTTTGATCTGCGTAACAAAAACAAGGTGAAGGCGCTGATTGACGTGGTGACCATGAAGCCGCTGGTGCACGTCTCCGGCATGTTCTCCCCCTGGCAGGGTTGTGCAAGCTGGGTCTCGCCACTTGCCTGGCACCCCACCAACCAGAACGCGGTGATCATGGTGGATCTGACCCGTGACCCCACCCCGCTCATCGAGCTCACCAGCGAGGAGATCCGCGAGCGCCTCTATACCAAAAAAGAGGAGCTAGGGGATCTGGCGGGCATTCCGGTGAAACTGGTGCACATCAACAAGTGCCCGGTGCTGGCGCCGGCCGCCACCCTGACGGCGGAACGGGCCGACGAGCTCGGCATCGATCGGGAGCAGTGCCGCAAGAGCCTGGATCTGCTGCGCGCCCACCCCGAAGTACGGGAAAAACTGGTGGAAGTGTTCAATCAGGAGTTTGCCGGCAGCAATGAGAGCGACCCCGATACCCAGCTCTACGGCGGATTCTTTGGCCACGGCGACAAGTCCACCATGGATCTGGTGCGTGCTACCCCCGCGGACCTGCTGGGTGAGCGGGAGTTCGCCTTTACCGACGCCCGGCTGCCGGAGATGCTGTTCCGCTACCGCGCCCGCAACTGGCCGCACACCTTGAGCGAAGCGGAGCAGAAACGCTGGCGCCTGCACTGCAGCGACTACTTCAGCCGCCGTCTGCCGGACTATGTGCCCCGTCTCGAGGCGCTGGCCGAGCAGAACCAGAGTAACGAACGGAACTTCGCGATTCTAAAGAGTCTCTATCACTATCTGGAAGATTTATGAGTTGTGAGTAGTTTCACAATAAATCCTTCCCGCCCGTCCCCTTCTTCAGGTCATAATGACGAAGGGGATTTCCCCAAAAACCAATATCTTGCAACATCCTGAGCGGATGTCTCCCAAGCAAGAGATCTCTTTGGCCGAACGGAAGCCATTTGCTGATGCCTCGTCACCACGCACTGCTCGGATTACTGGCCCTGCTGCCGCTGGCAGCCAACGCCGCATACCGGTTCGATGTGCCGGATTATCTTGCTCGCCTGCCCGAGCAGACCTATCGCATCGTAGAACAGAACTTCAATACCCTTTATCAGCAGACTGATTTCACTCCCCTGATCACCAACAGCTACTTCAACGGCTCCCATCTCTACAAGTTTGTCGGGGTACCGCTGGCCATCAGCGCCCAGTCAGGTTTCCAGCTGGAGGTGTTTGGTCAGGTCTATAACCGCGCTTCGCAAGCCTATATGCACCTGAGCGAGGATATGTCCCTTTATCGAGTGATGCGGGTCGATCTGATGGGGAACCCCAATGATCAACTGGCCATCGGTTTTGGTCTGGGGGTGCCCATCACCCCGTTGCTGACCCTCAAGGCGATCGCCTCCGGCAGTGATATCCCGGGCTATGGTTCCGCCAAATACGCTGTCGGTTTTGAGTGGCGTTACTGAAAAACGTGACTGATAACCGCTGATTGAAACAATTCAGGCTCCGTGATGGAGCCTGAATTGTATGTGGTGATGCGGTGATCAGGTGTAGCGGATCACCCGCCCCTCACCCCCTTGCAGGGTCACGGTTGTGCCGACTGCCTGCTCCTGCCAAAAATCGGTTCCCCCTTCCGGCAGCAGAAACTCCTGTGGTTGCCCCTCCCAGTTGAACAGGCAGAGCAGAGTACCGCCCTCGGGCAGGCTTACTTCGCCGCAGGCAAAGTCCATCGACTCGAAACGGGCAGAGGGTGCACGAACAGCACAAAGACCCAGCAGCTTGCACAGTTGCGCCGCCTGCTCCTCATCGAGATCTTGCAGTCGATCACCCGCCAGCATCATGCCGCCGCTCGCCACCAGCGCTGCCAGATGGAAGCTGTAATCCGCCTTGCTTGCCTGCTGGCTCGGTAGATCACGCAAACAGATGCAGTCGGGATCGAGGGCCCAGAGCTTGTCGTTCTGCCAGGCACGGCAGAAGGCTTCGCGAGCAATCTGGCGATAGCGGTGGCCGTTGCGCTCCACGTCATCGCTCACCCGCATGCCGTGCACCAGCCCAAGGCTCGGCCAGATGGGGGCGTTGCAACCGAGCAGGAAGGCACCATCGCCAGCACCGCGCAGAATGGCGGCCATGCCGCGCCGATAGGCTTCAACCCGCGTGGCAGCCGGATCGTGGAAACGGCCACCGTGGATGGCGCCCCAGAAGTTGGCATCGAGCTTGAAGTAGTGGATGCCCCACTGCTCGCGCAGGGTGCGGAACACCCGCTCGAGGTGCACCTGCACCTCGGGGTGGGTACCATCCAGCACATACCAGGGAGTACAACGCCAACCGCCATAGGTGACCCGCTCGGAGGGGAGCGGCAGGCCGTCATCCCCCTTCACAAACCAGTCGGGATGATCCTGAAACACCTGCGAGCTTGGTTCGGCAATAAAGGGAGCGACCCAGAGGGCGGGCTCGCAGCCAGCCTGTTTGATCTCCGCAGCCAGTGTTGCCACTCCTTGCTCGAACTTGGCCGATGGAGTAAGCCAGTCGCCCATCTTGGCCTGATAGCCGTCGTCGATCTGCACATATCGCAGGGCCGGGAAACGCTCGGCACGGACCTGCAGGTTCTCGCGAATATCGGCAGCGCTCACCTCGGCGTAGTAGTGATACCAAGAGCACCAACCGCTCGGGCGATCACTCACCTTGCCGATCAGCGAGCCGTGCTCGGCCTCGATCAACCGTGCCAACTCAGCCAGCAGATCCTCGCGCTCCGGCCCTTCGAGGCAGATCAGCGCCTCGCTCTGCCAGTGCTCACCGGCCGCGAGTTTTCGCCCTTCGCAATTCATCAGGATCTGCAAGCGACCATCGGGGTAGAGGCGAAACTCCCCGCCAAAACGGTGGCAGCTGGCAAAGGCGAGCAGCAGCCACCCCTTGCCATGCTCCACCAGCAACAGGTTGTGAATGGTGTGATAGCCATTGTCATCGGTGATGCGATAGATGCTGGCATCGGGGCAACGGCCGACATGTTGCGGTGATTGCCAGCAACCCATGGTCTGGGCCAGCATCTGGAATCCTTCGCCATAGATGGCGCTCTCCACCGGCAGGCCAAGCTTGCCGTCAAACAGCACCCAGCGCTCAACCGGAGTGGCATCAGCGCCGGTGTTGTCGAGTCGCACCCGACACAGGGGCCCGTCCCACTGACGGGTTTGCAACAGATGGGGTGGCAACGCATTATCGTTCGCCATCTGGCGAACGCGGGACAAGAGGGATGTCATCACTACTCCTTGAAGTTCGAAAAGGGTTCTATCAGACAATTTTCAAAAATTGCCAATCAAATCAGCCTCAAATGAACTGATTTCAGTTGTTATTGTTTTAATGCCGCGACCCGCCCTCTCTGGTAAACTGCGATTTTTCTTCCCAGTCGATGAGGTTCACGTGATCGCGCAACGCGCCTTGCTGTACTTTCGTGACTTTATGGTCATTGTCGCCTGCCTGCTGGCAGGCAAATCCGTGGCAGCCATCCTGCCTTTCGCCTTTCCCGGCAGCATCATCGGCATGCTGCTGCTGTTTGTGCTGCTCTCCCTGCAGCTGATCAAGCTGCACTGGGTCGAGCTGGGCGCAGGCTTGCTGCTGCGCCACATGGGCGTTTTGTTCGTGCCGGTTGCGGTCGGGCTGGTGGCCTGGCTTGAGCCCCTGCGCCAATCCTTCGGCGTCATCATGCTCTGCATCGTGCTCGGGATCGTGCTGATCCTCGCCACCGTCGGTCGGCTCTACCAGAGGATGAACAAATGATCTTCTGGCTAGCGATCCCTCTGACCCTGGCGCTCTATTTCGCCACCCGCGCCCTCTATCGCCGCCTGCCCTGGCCCATCATCAACCCTGTGCTGGTGCCGACCGCGGTGATCATCGGCCTGCTGCTCTGGTTTGATCTGCCCCTTGAGCAGTACGAGCGCGGCAGCAGCCCCATTACCATGCTGCTGGAGCCCGCAGTAGTGGCGCTGGCACTGCCGCTCTATCAGCAGGCGCGCCAGATCCAGGCCAAGCTCAAGCCCATCCTAATCTGTACCCTCGCCTCCGTCTTGATCTCGGTGTGCACAACCCTGCTGATCGGTCACTTTATGGGCACAGATCCGGCACTGCTCGCCTCCCTTGCCACCAAATCCATCACCACCCCGCTCGCCATGAGCGTCAGCCAGTCCATCGGCGGCATTCCCGCCATCGCGGCCGCCGTGGTGGTGGTGGTGGGGATTGTCGGTGCCCTGATCGGCTACCCGCTGCTCAAACTGTTCAAAGTGACCGATCCGGAAGCCCAAGGGCTCGCCATGGGGGCCTGTGCCCACGCCATCGGCACCGCCACCTCCGCCGAGAAGGGGATTACCCAGGGGGCCTTTGCATCGCTGGCGATGGTGGTGTGCGGGATCCTCACCGCTGCCGTTGCCCCGCTGCTGTTTGCCATCTATCACTGGCTGACCTGATGACCCCATTGACCACCTGTTGACCATTCCGAGGGGCCTGCTGGCCTCTCGGGGTGCGACCTGCCGCACAATTTGCACAAGACAAACGTTTCCATTACCATCCCCCTCCGTTTGCCCATCAGGGCGTGAGCCTGCTCACACATTTACCCGAGCTTGCTCCCTACAATGGCCGCCCAATTGGCCTTTGAGGACACACTATGCATCCCCGTTTTGCCAAGCCATTCGATACCCTCTCTGCCCCGCTCAAAGCAGCCGTGCAGCCCATGCTGGATAGTGCCGACTTCAACGCCCGCTTCACGCCGGAGCAAGTCGCCACCCTGAAAGCCGCCACAGGTCTCGATGATCGCGCCCTGCGCCTCGCCCTGTTGCCGCTGGCAGCCGCCTGCTCGGTGGCGCCCATCTCCAAGTTTTATGTCGGTGCCATCGCCTGTGGCCTGAGCGGCACCTGGTACTTCGGTGCCAACATGGAGTTTGCGGGGCAAGGGTTGTTTCACTCGGTCCACGCCGAGCAGTCCGCCATCTCCAACGCCTGGCTGGGTGGCGAGACCGGGATCTCTGAAATCACCGTCAACTACACCCCCTGTGGCCACTGCCGTCAGTTCATGAACGAGCTGAGCACCGCCAAGATCCTGAAAGTCTCTCTGCCCGATGACCTGAGCGCCCTGCAATCCTTCCTGCCCCACTCGTTTGGGCCGGCGGATCTCGACATCACGGATGCGCTGATGAGCCCGCAGGATCACGCAGAGCTATCGCTTCAAAGCGAAGACCCGCTGTGGCAGGCCGCGCTGGCCGCCGCCCGTCAAAGCTACGCCCCCTACAGTCAGGGCTATGCCGCGGTGGCGCTGCAGTTTGCCGATGACCGCATCTTCTCTGGCCGCTACGCCGAGAACGCCGCCTTCAACCCCAGCCTTCCGCCGATGCAGATGGCCTGCGCCCATGCGGTGCTTAATGGCGAAGATCTCGCCACCATCCGCCGCGCAGTACTGCTGGAGAACAAAAACGGCCAGATCAGCCAGCGTGACTCCGCCCAGTCCACCCTCAAGGCGCTGGGCTCGGTCGAGCTGGAGTATCAGGCGGTCTGACCCCCGGCTTTGTGTCGATAAACGAAAGCCCCCGCACCAAGGTGCGGGGGCTTTTTACTTGGCCGTTTAACCGGGGGCTGCGCTTGGCCGTTTGATCACCCCGTCTAACCGATTGCTGATCAGACCGGTTTCAGCCGCGCGGTGAAGTGGCGCAGCAGCGGCGGCTCGTAGTCAAAAGTGAGCCCGCGAATGTCGCTGGCCCGCGCTTTCACTGCGATCAGGCAGTCGGCCACATAGTCCATGTGATCCCGGGTGTAGACCCGGCGCGGAATGGTGAGACGCAAAAGCTCGAAGTCCGCCGCCTCCTGCTTGCCGGTGGCGGGATCGCGCCCGAGCAGCAGGGAGCCAATCTCCACCCCGCGCACGCCCCCTTCCAGATAGAGCTCGCAGGCGAGCGCATGGGCCGGGAACTGCTCGGCCGGAATATGGGGCAGCAGCTTTTTGGCATCCACAAACACCGCATGGCCGCCGGTGGGGGTCTGGATGGGGATGCCCGCCTCGGCCAGACGCTCGCCGAGATAGGCCACCTGACTGATGCGGTAGGTGAGATACTCCTCATCCATCCCCTCCCGCAGGCCGATGGCAAGCGCCGCCATGTCCCGCCCCGCAAGGCCGCCATAGGTGACAAACCCCTCCATCGCCACGCAGCGCACCTGCACCGTGCGAAACAGGTCGAGATCCTCTTTAAAGCAACAGAGCCCACCGATATTGACCAGCCCGTCCTTTTTAGCCGACATGGTGAAGATGTCCCCCAGCGCAAACATCTGGCGCACTATCTCCTTGATGCTGCACTTCGCATAAGCCGGATCCCGCTCCTTGATAAACCAGGCGTTCTCGGCAAAGCGGGCGGCGTCGATCACCACCGGAATATGGTGACGACGGGCCAGCGCCGAGACTGCCTCCATATTGGCCATGGAGACCGGCTGACCGCCGGCGCTGTTGCAGGTGACCGTGATGATGATGCCGGCCACGTTGTCGGCCCCCAGGGTTTCGATGGTGTCGGTCAGGCGAGGGAGATCAAAATCCCCCTTCCAAGCGTAGGGGGCGGTGGTGTCGAGGGCTTTCGGGGTGAGCAGGTTGATGGCCCGCGCGCCAGCCAACTCCACATGGGCCTTGGTGGTGTCAAAGTGGTAGTTGGAGATAAAGACCGGCGCCTTGCCCTTGCAGCGCTTGACCAGCTCGGGGAAGAGGATCTGCTCGGCCCCGCGCCCCTGGTGGGTGGGCATCACATGCTGGTAACCAAAAATGTCGCGCACCGCGCGCTCCAGCTCGACGAAGTTGCGGCTGCCCGCATAGGCCTCATCTCCCATCATGATGCCGGCCCACTGACGGTCGGACATGGCACCTGTGCCGCTGTCGGTCAGCAGATCGATATAGACATCCTCGGCCAGCAGCAGGAAGGGGTTCCAGCCAGCGGCCTCGAGGGCGGCGCGGCGCTCGGTGCCAGTGGTCTGTTTGATGGGCTCGACCATCTTGATACGAAACGGCTCGGGTATACGACGCATAAAAGACTCCTCACCGGCGCAAGGCCAGTGTGTTTGAAATCGGAATTGGCAAAGAGGCCGGGACGATCAGGGTCGTCCGGCTGACAAATTCAAACGGCGGGTGCCGCCAATTAGCGGTGAGGAAAGTCGAAGGTAAGAATGGGATCCCGGGTATACCAGTGGGCGAGCAGGCAAGCTGCCCGGGGCGTAGCTGTCATGATTGGCATCACTCCCCTCCATATCGGTTGTAGACAGTCGGTGGCCAACAAGATCCATTGATGGATGCTGCCAACGGGCAACCTCGCCACGTTAACGGCTGGTTAATTGGCAAACAAGGGGCGCACCGACGGGCTGTGCGCCCGCTCACAAAGTGCGCATCTGAGCGGCAAACTGGCAGTGAGGTTGATCCGCCCGCGCCCCCGCTTCGTTATTCTCCCTACCCACACGCCACATCCCCCATCAGCCAAGGCCGTAAGCCATCATGCATCGCAAACCCTATCTGCCCAAGAAGATCTGCCCCGTCTGCCTGCGCCCCTTCAGCTGGCGCCGCAAGTGGGCACGCAGTTGGGAGGAGGTTCGCTACTGCAGCGAGCGTTGTCGCCACGCTCGTCACAGCAGCCAGCAACCTGAGGGGGAGCGAGTCTGATGGAGCTGCGTCTTGTTCTTGGCGATCAGCTGAACGCCGGTCACAGCTGGTTTCGCACCCCGGATCCGGCTATCTGCTATCTGATGGCAGAGCTACGTCAGGAGACCGACTACTGCCACCACCATCGTCAGAAGGTGTTGGCCTTCTTTGCCGCCATGCGCGCCTTCGCGGCGGCACTCAGGAAAGCAGGCCACCGCGTCTGTTACCTGACTCTCGATGAAAGCGCCCACTGGCCCGACTTGCCCAGCCTGCTGGCAGCCCAAATCGCGGCGCATCAGGCCGATAGCTTTGCCTGGCAGAGCCCGGACGAGTGGCGCCTCGCCAGCCAGTTGAAAAGCTGGGCGGCTGGCCTTGCCATTCCTGCTACCGAGGTGGAGAGCGAGCATTTTCTCACTCCCCGCGATGGCTGGCAGCGCTACCCCCACAGCCGGATGGAGTTCTTCTACCGCGCCCTGCGAAAGCAATACCAAGTGCTGCTCGATGAGTGCGGCCAACCCCTTGGCGGGCGCTGGAACTTCGATGACGAGAACCGCGCCAAGCTGCCGGAGCGTCAGCCGATCCCGGAACCCCTCACCTTTGCCAACGAGGTGAGCGAGATTGATGCCATGCTGACCCGCCACGGGGTCAGCACCATCGGCGAGGCGGATGCCAGCCAACTGCCGTGGCCCATCACAAGGCGCCAGAGTCGTGAGCTGCTGGCCCATTTTCTCACCCACTGCCTGCCCCACTTTGGCCGCTATCAGGATGCCCTGAGCGAGCGGGGCTGGAGTCTGTTTCACAGCCGTTTGTCGTTTTCCCTCAACAGCAAGATGCTTCATCCGCTTGAGGTGATCCGCGCCGCCGAAGCCCACTGGCAGGCCAATCAGGCCACCATCACGTTGGCGCAAGTGGAGGGTTTTATCCGCCAGATCCTCGGCTGGCGCGAGTTTGTCCGCGCCCTCTACTGGGAAAAGATGCCCGACTACCAGCAGACCAATTTTCTCGGGGCCAACCGACCGCTGCCCGTTTTCTTCTGGAATGGAGAAACCAGGATGGCCTGCGTGCGTCACGCCATTCGCCAGTCTCTTGAGCACGGTTACGCCCACCATATCCAGCGGCTGATGGTGACCGGCAACTTTGCCCTGCTGGCGGGGATCGATCCTGACGAGGTGGATCAGTGGTATCTCGGCATCTATGTGGATGCCATCGAGTGGGTGGAGCTGCCCAACACCCGCGGCATGAGCCAGTTTGCCGATGGCGGCCTGATGGGCAGCAAGCCCTACGCCAGCAGCGGCGCCTATCTCGAGCGGATGGGCCACTACTGCAAGGGGTGCCACTATCAGGTCAAAGCCCGCCACGGCGACGGGAGTTGCCCCTTCAACAGCCTCTACTGGCACTTTCTTTGGCGCAATCGGGACAAACTGGGCGGCAATCCCCGCCTCGCCCTTCCCTATGCCAACTGGGATGGCCAAGCCGCAGAACAACAGCAGACCATTCTGGCCACTGCGGAGCACTACCTGATCAAGCTGGAGCAGTTGTAAGCGGGCCATGCCCCTCACAACAGCGCAGCGCTTTGCGCTGGCAATCAGGCTCGTCATCGCACCAAACACCAGCTTGTGACAGACAAGCAGACGGAAATCCCAATCCTGCGCAGAGCAGTTGAATATCCTGTGGCGGCTGATTATGGTGGTGGCCACATCAGGAGATCAGTCAAGGAAAGACGATATGGAGATAGTGGTTCTCGGTGGCGGCGTAATTGGGGTAACCAGCGCCTGGTATCTGGCCAAAGCGGGTCACAAAGTAACCCTGCTGGAGCGACAAGGGGGCGTCGCCCTTGAAACCAGCCATGCCAACGCCGGGCAGATATCCCCGGGTTATGCAGCCCCCTGGGCGGCCCCCGGCATTCCCCTCAAGGCCGCCAAGTGGATGCTGCAAAAGCATGCCCCCTTCACCGTGCGCCCCACTGCCGACCCCTTCCAGCTGCGCTGGATGCTCAGAATGCTCGCCAACTGCACCCCGACCGCCTATGCCACCAACAAGGGACGCATGGTGCGTCTGGCCGAATACAGCCGCGACTGCATGAAGCTGCTGCGCGACGAGCTGAACATCGATTACGAAGGGCGCCAGCTCGGCACCCTGCAACTGTTTCGCAGCCAATCCCAGCTCGATGCCAGCCAGCGCGATATCGAGGTGTTGGAGGAGTATGGCGTCCCCTACCAGTCGCTCGATGCCAGCGGCTGCGAAGCTACAGAGCCTGCACTGGCGCGGGTGCGCGGAAAAATCGTCGGCGGCTTGCGTCTGCCCGGCGACGAGACCGGCGACTGCTTCCGCTTCACCAAGGCCCTTGCCCTTGAAGCCGAGAAGCTCGGGGTCAAGTTCGTCTTCAACTGCGATATCGACGAGATTGAGCAAGCCCGCGGCCGCGCCGTGGCGGTGCGGGCGAGCGAGCAGCGCTATCGCGCCGATGCCATCGTCTGTGCGCTCGGCAGTTATGCCACCGGCTTTTTGCGGCCGCTGCTGCGCCCGCTCGGGCTGGAGCTGCCGGTCTATCCGGTCAAGGGCTACTCCCTCACCCTGCCGATGATCAACGCCGAGGCCGCACCGCGCAGTACCGTGCTCGACGAAACCTACAAGGTGGCCATCACCCGCTTTGACGAGCGGATCCGGGTCGGCGGCATGGCGGAGCTGTCGGGCTACAACCTTGCCTTGAATCCGAGGCGCCACGACACTCTGGCAATGGTGGTCGGCGATCTCTTCCCCGCAGGGGGCGATATCAGCAAGGCCGAGTTCTGGACCGGTCTGCGCCCCATGACACCGGACGGTACCCCGCTGGTGGGGCCAAGCCCCATTCCCGGCCTCTGGCTCAATACTGGCCACGGCACATTGGGCTGGACCATGGCGGCCGGCTCGGGTCAGCTTCTATGCGATCTTATCGGCGGCAGCGAGCCCGCCATCAGCGATGAGGGGCTCACTCTGGCCCGTTACGGCTAAGCGCATAACAGGTCGGATTGTTTCACTCGCCAACTACGCCCCCAGACAGCAGCAGAGGACGTGCTCAACCGCTTTATTGACAGGCCACCGCCATAAACGGTGGCCTTTTCGTCTGATGTTGACCTTCTCCCTGCCCGTCTGCCTGAGCGGTATTCTGGCTGCCGGTTAATGCAGCAAACGGCACAGAATATTGCGCAATTCGACTTGCGCAAGCCGCCACAATCCGTAATGTGGATAGACGCATTTTTCGCAGCGCATATTTTTTAAATGGCCTGTAAACCACTTGTAAACAGGCGTCGCCAGACAAGAGGTTACGGGTATCACCACGAGTTTCTTTAGCAGCAATCCAGGGTAGGACAATATGAAAAAAGTAGGTTTGGTCGGTTGGCGTGGCATGGTGGGATCGGTTCTGATGAGCCGGATGCAGGAAGAGCAGGATTTCGCCCATATTCAACCCACATTCTTCACCACCTCCCAGGCCGGTGAGGCCGCTCCCAACTTCGGCGTCGATGCCGGTACTCTGCAGGACGCCTTCGATATCGAAGCGCTGGCCAAGCAGGATATCATCATCACCGCCCAGGGCGGCGACTACACCAAGGATGTCTATCCGCGCCTGAAAGCCGCCGGCTGGCAGGGTTACTGGATTGACGCCGCCTCCTCCCTGCGGATGGAGAAAGACGCCGTCATCATTCTGGATCCAGTCAACGGCGACGTCATCGAGCAGGCCCTGAACGATGGCATCAAGACCTTCGTTGGCGGCAACTGCACCGTCAGCCTGATGCTGCTGGCCCTCGGCGGCCTGTTCAAGGCCGATCTGGTGGAGTGGGTCAGCGTGGCTACCTATCAGGCCGCCTCCGGTGGCGGTGCCCGCCATATGCGCGAGCTGGTCACCCAGATGGGGATGCTGCGCGACGAAGTGGCGGTTGAGCTGGCCGATCCTGCCTCCGCCATCCTCGACATCGAGCGCAAGATCACCGAGAAGACCCGCTCCGGCACCCTGCCGGTGGACAACTTCGGCGTACCGCTGGCCGGTGGCCTTATCCCCTGGATCGACACCAAGCTCGACAACGGCCAGAGCCGTGAAGAGTGGAAGGGTCAGGCCGAGACCAACAAGATTTTGGGTATCGAGAACGCCGTCATTCCAGTGGATGGTCTGTGCGTGCGGATCGGCGCCCTGCGCTGCCACAGCCAGGCGTTCACCATCAAGCTGAAAAAGGATGTGCCGCTGGCGGAGATCGAAGCCCTGCTGGCTGCCCACAACGACTGGGTAAAAGTGATCCCCAACGATCGCGACATCACCGCCCGCGAACTGACTCCGGCCGCCGTTACCGGCACCCTCAGCATTCCGGTGGGTCGTCTGCGCAAACTCAATATGGGCCCTGAGTATCTGGCCGCCTTTACCGTGGGTGACCAGCTGCTGTGGGGCGCCGCCGAGCCGCTGCGCCGCATGCTGCGTATCCTGCTGGCGCGCTAATCCGCCACAGAAGCAGATACAACAAGGGCGGGGAGTCACACTCCCCGCCCTTTTTTATTGCCAGTTTTTATAAGCCCTTTAGCAGGCTCTCACTCTTGCAGTCACTTAAAGCAGAATACGCTGACAGCCGCTGTATATCTCGGCCCGCCCGGGGCGGCAAAAACCCACCAGAGTGAGCCCGGTCTGCTCGGCCCGCTCGACCGCAAGCTCGGTGGCAGCGGAGATGGCGAGCAATATTTCCACTCCGGCGCTGGCGCACTTTTGCACCATCTCGAAGCTGGCGCGGCTGGTCACCAGAATGGCGCCGTCACGGCGACCCGTGCGGCACAGATGGCCCACCAGCTTATCCAGCGCAATATGGCGCCCCACATCCTCGCGAA
Organism: Aeromonas sp. 6P; assembly: GCF_051919525.1. Taxonomy (NCBI): domain Bacteria; kingdom Pseudomonadati; phylum Pseudomonadota; class Gammaproteobacteria; order Aeromonadales; family Aeromonadaceae; genus Aeromonas; species Aeromonas sp. 6P. Next base: position 2,467,651 of record NZ_JBQBEO010000002.1, read on the forward strand.
TGGCGAGAATGTTGCCTTCCCCGTCCAGATGCACAGCCGCATGGGTGGCGCCGGTGCGCTGGCCCAGCTGCTGAAGCGGGCGCAGCGCGGTCAATACCTTGTCGATATGACCCACCGCCAGACGCTGGCTGTCGGGCAAGCTTGGCTGGGTGCGGATCACCTGCTCCAGACTCTCGCTGCCGCAGATGCCGCAACCGGTGCGGCCCGCCAGCGTGCGCCGCTTCTCTTTGAGGCGATGGACGCAGCGATTGGCCAGGGTGATATGCAGCTCAATCCCCTGACAGCCATCAATCTGCTCGATGTCGTGGATATCGAGCAGGCTGTCGATAATCCCCTCGGATAGCGAAAAGCCGATGGCGAAATCCTCCAGATCGGAGGCCGAACACATCATCACACTGTGGGCGATGCCGTTGTAGACCAGCGCCACCGGAGTCTCGGAGGGGAGCGCCATTTCGCTGTCGCAGGTCAGTGTATCGGCGCGGTAGTGCACCACCTCGCGGTGGATAGCGCAGCGGGCCAGCTCGTTCTGTTCTCTCTGCTCGCACTGTTCGTTCTGTTTTTGCTCGCTCCGCTCACTCCGCACCTCAAGCTCAATTACCTCTCTCATGGTGCGACCCCATCGATGATCTCGGGATCTCTGGCTGAGATGCCGAGCCGCTTCATTTTCGAAAGCAAGGTGGTGCGCTTCATGCCAAGGCGGTTGGCCGCCCCCCGCTCGCCAGCGACGATGCCGTTGCAGTCACGCAGGGCAGCGATGATCGCCTCACGCTCATCAATCGGCCCCTCCTCGGTAAAGAGCGGCGTGGCGGGTTCGTCATAAACCAGGGTCTCAATCTTGTGGTAGCCCTTGAGGGGCATCAGCTCATCGGGCGAGAGGTTGAGCACATGGCCGCGGGTCATCACCACGGCGCGCTCGATGACGTTCTCCAGCTCGCGGATATTGCCGTACCAAGGGAGTGACACCAGCATTTTCATGGCATCGGCGGGGATCGAGGTGATGGTGCGGCGCATCCGCTTGGCGATCTTCTTGATAAAAAAATTGACCAGCAGCGGAATATCCTCGCGCCGCTCGCGCAGGGGCGGCAGCTCGATGGGAAAGACGTTGAGGCGGTAGTAGAGATCGCTTCTGAAACGCTTGTTCTTGACCATGGAGAGCAGATCGCAGTTGGTGGCGGCCACCAGCCGCACATCCACTGCGATGGGGTTGCTGTTCCCCACCCGCTCCAGCTCGTGCTCCTGCAATACCCGCAAGAGTTTGGGCTGCAAGTCCAGCGGCATATCCCCCACCTCGTCGAGGAACAGGGTGCCCTTGTGGGCCCGCTCGAAACGGCCGATGCGCTGGGTCAGGGCGCCGGTAAAGGCCCCCTTCTCGTGGCCAAAGAGATCGCTCTCGATAAGGCCGGTCGGGATGGCGGCGCAGTTCACCTTCACCATCTCGTGGTCGTGGCGGGCACTCAGGGCGTGAATGGCCTGGGCGATCAGCTCCTTGCCGGTACCGGTCTCGCCGAGGATCAGCACAGTGCTGTCGCTCTCGGCCACCAGCCGCACCTTCTCCAGCACGCTCTCCATCACCGCGCTCTGGTAGATGATGTGCGGGAACTCCCCCTGCATCTGCGGCTCGTTGATGCGAATGGTCTTCTCTTTGGCACCGTTGGTGTTGGAGATCTCCTGCTGCGCCTGCACGTTGTTCATGGCAATGGCGGTGCGCGCCGCCACTTGCTCCAGCAATGAGATATCGATATCGGCAAAGAAGTCGGCGTTGGGGTGCGAGAGGATCAACACCCCCAGCAGGTTGCCCCGATAACGCAGCGGCAAAATGCAGGAGCTGTCGGCCTCGGGGGGCAGGATCTGGGAGGTAAACCGACAGCGATTGCTGCAGCCGTGGCCGTGTTCGCGATAGACGAAAAACGGCTCGCTGTGGCCAAGGGCCCCCTGCAGGCACTTCTTTTCAAAACAGGAGTGATCGATGATGCCCGGCTGCTCGCTCTGGTGCTGATTGACCAGATAGCTCTTGAAGCTGTCGGAGGTGGCGTTGTACTCCGCCAGACACAAGCTGCTGATGCCGAAGTGGTGATGCAGGATGGTAAACAGGCTCTTGGGCAGCTCGGCGATGCGCACCAGTTTGATCACTGCATTGGTCACATCCACCAGAATTTTGCAGCTGTCGCGCTCAAGACGCAGGGAGTTGGCCTGCTCCAGGGTGCGCTCCTTGTCGAGCACGTTCTCCAGCGCAATGGCGATAATGGCCGCCAGCTGGGTCAGTTTGGCCAGGGTCTCCATGGTGAAGCTGTCGAGCTGGGTGTTGATAAACTCGACCCCGCCAAGGTGGCTGCGGGCGGTGGTGATGGGGAGCTGGCAGTAGGAGCGCAGCCCCCCGTAGACCCCTTCGCGATCCAGCGCCGGGCAGCGATTCTCAAAGCGGGCGGCAGCGAGAATGATGGCCTGTTCCGGGGTCTCTTTGGTCGGACGGGGGGAGAGGTGCAGCTCTGCCTTGGGGCAGACCAGATGCTTTGGGCCGGAATGTCCCATGAAATAGAAGATGGCCTCCTCGTCCGCACCCATGTTGAGGATCAGGTTGACCCGGGTCACGCCGCCGAAGCTGGCATCTATCTTGTTGAGTTTGTGGATAAAATCATCGAGCGTCACGGCCGACAGGAGGGATTTGGAGAGCAGGAGGAAACCGTCGTCCCAGATGGGAGAGATCTCGTCCAGGGGGATGGCACTCACATTTAGCATTGCGGCCTCACGTTATATCGATTTAGTCACCAGTCAGGCTGTCCATGCCATCGCATCACGACAAGCACTCGTCACCAAAATAAATAGCCGCAGCCCGTAAAAGCGGCTGCCAATAAGAAAAGCGGTGACGAAAATTGTCGCATGTTGCAATTCCAGAGTTGTTATTAACGAACGACAACAAAAAGTAACATCGTTATCGGGGGATATATTGGAATGGCGACTTATCATAGATGAGCTCAAATTTCATTACAATCCGATTTAATATATCTGATGGCCATATTTAACCGGTTATTTCATCAGTTCTTGATCTCAATTAAGGCGCCCGAAAAGTGGGCCGCCGTCAACTGTCAGATCTGCCTCTCCTCTTCGCTGGCTGCGAGTTTCGAGATGGCGTTTGCTGCCCATCCATCGGCAGTTTATGAGGTGATGATCCGGCTGTGGCAGCACTTCAGGCCACCGAAGATAAAGAGGGCCGACAGGCTCTGGAAGGCCATCAGCAGCCAGCTGGCGTTGTCGGCAAGCTCGGCGGCGACGCTCTGGTGCGTGAGGTAGATCAGCAGGGTGAGCACCCCCAGCAGCAGGCCGTTGATCAAGGTGGTGGAGATAAACCCGATCAGCCAGGCACTGGAAATACTCAAGGCAGAAAATACGCTGCTCATGGCGAGCCGCGCTGCCATAAAACAGCCGAAAAAGCCGAAGCCGAGCAGAAATATCATCTCGTCGCGCCAAATATAGCAACCTATTCCCAGCAATATCGCCGCCAGATAGGTGCCAATATAGAAAAGTCCGAATAAGCGACCAATTTCATGTTGCATCATTTACTCCCCTTTCTTTGGGTAATAAAAGGGTGCCCGACTCGATAAATCCGAGTCGGGTTCCCTTATTTGTGCAGAACGTCCTTTTTTAGGGCGGGTCAGCCTTTGGCTGCGCTGCGCAATTTCGCCTTGAGCGCGCTGTATTCAGTCTGGACGTACACTTCCGCCTCAGGCTGATTGTCGATGCGCTCGATCTTCACCGCGCAGTACTTGTACTCCGGCGTGTGAGAGACGGGATCGACGTGCTCGATGGTGAGCTCGTTACAGGCCCCGATCCACCACTGGTAGGTCATGTAGACCACCCCGGCGTTGACCCGGTCGTTGTAGTTGGCACGGGTGATCACCTTGCCACGGCGCGACGAGATCCAGACCAGCGCCTGATCCTTCACCCCGAGCTTTTTGGCATCGCTCGGGTGGATCTGCACATAGCCGGGCTTATCGGCCAGGGTCTGCAGCGCCGAGCAGTTGCCGGTCATGGAGCGGCAGGAGTAGTGACCCACCTCGCGCACGGTGGAGAGCACCAGCGGGTACTCGGCACAGGGCTGCTCCAGCGGCGGCCGCCACTCGGAGGCGATCAGCTGACCCTTGCCACTCGGGGTGGTGAACACATTCCCCTCGAACAGAGTGCTGGTGCCCGGGTGATCCTCGGTCGGACAGGGCCACTGCACGCTCTTGAGATCGGCCATCTTGTCGTAGCTGACCCCGGCATAGAGCGGGCAGAGCGCACGCATCTCGTCCCAGATCTCTTCGGTGTTGTGGTACTCCATGGGATAACCCATGGCGGTCGCCATCAACGAGAAGATGGCCCAGTCCGGTTTCACGTTCTCGGGGGGCGTCACCGCCTTGTAGAAGCGCTGGAAGCCGCGATCCGCCGAGCTGTAGACCCCTTCATGCTCGCCCCAACTGGTGGCGGGCAGAATGACGTCGGCCATCTCGACGGTCTGGGTCATGAAGATATCCTGCACGATCACCAGCTCCATCCCCGCCAGAGTGCGACGGAACTGACCGAGATCTGCCTCGGTCTGGGCCGGGTCTTCACCGAAGATGTAGAAGGCCTTGCACTTGCCCTCCTCCACCTTGTGGCCAAGCTCGGTCAGGCGATAGCCGGGCTTTTGGGAGAGTGACTCCACGCCCCACGCCTTGGCGAACTTGGCGCTGATGGCGGGATCGGCCACCGACTGATAACCCGGGAACTGGTGCGGCAGCATCCCCATGTCACAGGTGCCCTGCACGTTGTTCTGACCGCGAACAGGCCCGCAACCGGTGCCACGGCGACCGAAGTTGCCGGTCAGCAGCGCCAGACCCGCGAGCCCCTTGACCACGTCCACCGCCTGACCGTACTGGGTCACCCCCATGCCCCACAGGATCATGGAAGCAGGCGACTCGGCGTAGGTGCGAATGGCGGCGCGGATATCGGCGGCTTTCAGGCCAGTGATCCCCTCCACATATTCCGGGGTGTACTTGGCCACCGTCGCCTTGAAGGTCTCGAACCCTTCGGTGTAGTTGGCGACAAAGGCCTTGTTGTAGAGCCCTTCATTGATCAACACGTTGGCGAAAGCGTTAACCAGCGCCATGTTGGAACCGTTTTTGAGCGGCAGCCACTGATCGGCGATACGGGCGGTCTCCACCATACGGGGATCACACACAATCACCTTGGCCCCGTTTGCCTTCGCCTTGAGGATATGGCGGGCGACGATGGGGTGAGAGTCAGCAGCGTTGTAACCAAACACCAGCAGGCACTTGGTCTCTTGAATTTCGGGAATGGCGTTGCTCATGGCGCCGTTGCCTACAGTTGTCTCCAGACCGGAGACTGAGGGTGCGTGTCACACCCTCGCGCAGTGGTCGACGTTGTTCGTCCCAATCACCGCACGGGCAAATTTCTGCATCACATAGTTGGCTTCATTGCCGGGGCCACGGGCAGAGCCGGTGGTCATGATGGCGTCCGGGCCATATTTCGCCTTGATGGCAGAGAGACGGCTGCTGGCGAACTCGATGGCTTCGTCCCAGGAGACAGCCTCGAACTTGCCACCTCGCTCGCGGCGGATCATCGGGCTCTTGAGACGGGGGGTCAGCAGGTTGGTGTCGTTCAGGAAATCCCAACCGTAATAGCCCTTGAGGCAGAGCTGCCCCTCGTTGGTCCGGCCGTTGGCGCCTTCGGCCCCCACCACCTTGTCGTTTTCAACCAGCAGGTTGATTTTGCAACCGGTGCCGCAATAGGGGCACACGGTAATGACTTTTTTCATGACTCACACTCTTGTTTGTTAACGAAAAACGGCTCGGCAAGCTCGCTCACACCCGCGCCAGCATCGCCAGCAGTGCCTCGGCACTGGCCAGCTGTTTCTGCCGGTTCAGGGTTTCAAGATGCTCCGGCGTGACCAGCCGCAGCGCCTGGGTCGGACACACCTCGACACAGGCCGGGCCCGCCTCGCGGTGACGGCAGAGATCGCACTTGAGCGCCTGCGCCTTGGTCTGCTGCCGCTTGAAGAGCGAATCGGCAGTCGGGGGCACCTCTTTGAGCACCACCGCCATGGCGCCGTAAGGACAGGCCACCACGCAGGACTTGCAGCCGATGCAGCGCTCCTGCAACACCTTGACGCAACCATCCTCGCTGACGATGGCATTGTTCGGGCAGGCCATGGCGCACGGCTTGTCTTCACACTGGCGGCAGAGCACCGGCGTGGTCACCTTGCTGCCCACGATCACCTTCAGGCGCGGCTGAAAGTAGCTGTCCCTGGAGACCAGATGTCCATCCTCGATGGCAAGATGCAGGCCGCCCTCCCGCTCAAGGGTCCCGCTGCAAGACCCTGACTGGTGTGAAACGGCGCAGGCCACCTCACAGGTACGACACCCAATACAGAGACTGGGATCTGCAATCACGAAGCTGTTCATAGAGAGGGATCCTAAATGGTTCGTTACACCGGGCCGCCCGCCGACAGGCAAAAAGGCGGCCAGCCCCCCACAAAGCATTTATCAGACCAAAACGGGTCAAGGGTGCGATAAAAATTCACAACCATCTGAAAATAAAGGAGTAATCAGAAAACGTAGCGCGCTGTTTATCACCGCTGACGAGGGTGACGACGGGGTGGGAAGTGTGATCGACACGACAAAAGTGACGAGCTCGACACCGGCTGACAAAGGCGTATCACCCTGCCCTTTCAGCTCAAGCGAACAAATAACAACCAATCAATGACTAATTTATTGATCTTGGACAGATTTTGCACCGATCGCCCTTTTTAGCCCCTACCCGATTGGATAGCATGCTTCAGTTGGCAACTAATTTCGTTAGAAGTCGTTTCCATTCAGAAAGATAACAAAATACGACCACGGTAAAAATATAATACCCGTACAAAAATAAATATCTAGGAGATGCTAGTAATATGGAAAAACTAAAAGAAAGCATAGTTGAAAATTACATAAATGGTTCTCTCTTGGATTTTATCGATGATTATTACGATCACAATAATGATGATTCCAAGTCATTAATAAATTTGCTTTCAGAGTTACATAACAAACAACAGATAAACATTATTGAAGTGTTTTCAACGCTTAAAAACATACCGGAAAACCATGATTTCTTTTCAAAAATGAATATTTTTGAAAAAATCTTACCTAATTTAGATACTTCTATCATAGATATTGTCGAATGTGTCAAAAAAATCACATTGGAAGCAGGCCAAGATATGGCTGCCTATATGCTTATAGATCCTTTGATTGAACTATGTAAAAAAAACATTAGCTATCCTGATGAACTCTTTTATTTTTCCTTATCAAATGTTGATCCGGATTTTGACTCACTATCAATAGCGCTTCAAGCTGGTGCGTGCATCAACGAGAAGGACTATATAGAGAAGGGCATTAATCTTTTAAAGAATAAAAACTCTAAGGTTGTTGAGCGAGCATTATTTTCTCTTGGTAAAATAAAGTATCAAGACCATAAATTATTAACACTAGCTGCAACTGAGATCATTAATTTAACTTCTTCTACGCCATCAGATAAAATCCTAGCAATATCACTGAGAGCGTTAATAAACATTTATTCTCAAAATAACTCTTTAGAAAATTTAGTTTTAGAATTCCTATGTAAACACCCTAACAATTTTGGAGAGCTGTATATTAACACAGCGGCTACGATAATCGCCTATAACTATGAAGTTCTGAATGATAAGTTAATAAAAGTATTGTTTGATATCTGCTGCCATGTGAAACCAGAAAATATACAAACAGTAAACATTGTTGACTATGCATTAAGGAACTTATTAAAACAAGGAGGATTCGCTGAATGTGTCTCTTATATTGAGAAGCTATTCTCATTAACGGAGTACAAACTTTCCATTAAAAACCTGAATAGTTTTACCAATGAAATACACAATCATCCAGAAACCTACTTATCATCATTAATTACACGATGGCTAATTTCAAACAATTACTATCTATGTAAAAATTGCAGCAATCTATTTGATAGAAGAGAGTCCGATGCATCAATTAAATTCAATAAAGAAATGCTATCTAAAATTAGCCATCAAACCTATATTACATTAGCTAAAAGAGCATGTGGCTGGTTTTTTATTAGACCCAAGATTGCAATTGGACTTATTACCTCGTTAATGTATTATGCCCCTGATGATGCTTTAGGTGAAATCAATGAAATTATATTTAACCCTTTATTCATAAGTTATCCTGGAAGTATGCGTGAAAGCATAAGTCAGCTTAAAAACTCATCAGACCATCGAATGCGTAAGATAGCTGAAGATATATTAGTATCTTTCGATAAATATCAAGATGCAGTAGAGAAAGCCACAGATTTAAAAGAACTAATTCCTAGTGAACAAGATCGTCATACCTATAGAAGACATCAAAATAGATTAATGGATGACTCTATCAAGCAGGCAAGATCTAAATCTTTCTTCTCATCAATATTTTCTGGGAATGAATCTTTTCTTCTATATGGGAATAAATCTATTCACTATATCCAACATGGGGAAGATAAAATTCGTCAAGAAATTCCTCTTCAAGAAATATCTCACTCAATGCTGCTAGCTTCTATGCTAAACCTTGATCCACATGGTTTAAACAAAATGATATTTCAATTTAAAATAGAGGGATGTAATTAATGAAATTAGTAGTAAGACAGTATCTTGCATCACTTAAAGAGCGCGGTGAACTTGATTCATTATTACCAGACCTATTATCTCAAATTGGATTAGAGGTTTTTTAAAACCAGGTATAGGTAGCAGACAATATGGTGTCGACGTTGGAGCATTTGGTAGGCTTGCTGACGACATCGAAAGCAAAGTATATTTGTTTTCCGTAAAATCCGGGGATCTAGATAGAAAAGACTGGAGCAGTGGAAACCCACAAGATTTGAGACCCTCAATAGAAGAAATAATAGATGTATTTATTCCCACGAGAATCCCTGTGGAATACAAAGATAAGCCTATAGAAATCTGTTTATGCTTTGGTGGAGAAGTAAAAGAAGAGGTTAGAGCTAACGTTAGTATGTTTTTAGAAAAACATAAAACTGACTCTGTGTCTTTCTCTGAGTGGAATGGGGACAGATTAGCTACATTAATTGAACAACACATGTTGCGAGAAGAGCTTTTACCAAAAAACTGTCGTGTTTTATTACGTAAGTCACTTGCAATGATAGATGAACCAGAAATTTCTTTTAAACACTTCAAAATACTGGCTGCCAGCCTTACAAATTGTACAGATCTAGTTATCACCTGACACCGGCCTCAAACCGGTGTCTTGTTTACGCTACTTTAGTGCGCACTTCCTTCGGTATCAATTTCAGACCCTTCTTGAACATGCTGTAGGGGGTCTGACCCTCCATCATCCTGCCCTGATGTGGCCGCTCGGTGTTGTAGTGTTCCAGGTAGCTATCCAGGTCTGTCTGCATCTGCTCCACCGACTCATACCAAGTCGTTCTCCCCTTGATACGGAAGTGTTCATCCAGCAAGGTTCGATGTAGCCGCTCGATAAAGCCGTTGCTCTGCGGCCTGCGCACCTTGGTGGTTCGGTGCTCAATCCCCTCCAGTTGCAGGAACAGCTCGTAGGGATGATGGTCAGGGCGCCCGCAGAACTCGCGCCCGTTGTCCGACAGGATGGTATAGACCCGTGCCTCGTGGGTTTCAAAGAATGGCAGCACTGTTTCGTTGAGCACATGGACCGAGGTGATGGGCAGCTTGCTGGTGTAGAGCCGCCCCCAGGCGTGGCGGCTATAGCAGTCCAGCACGGTTTGCAGATACACCTTACCGACCCCCTTGAGCGCGCCGACGAAGAAGGTGTCGACCGCCACCAGTTCCCCGGTGTAGTGGACCTCAATCTGGCGTTCTCGGAACTCGGGACTGAATCGCTCGAGCAGGCGAATTTGCTCGTCATTGAGCTCAATCGTTTGTTCCCGATGGGTTTTCTCGAGACGTAACAAGCGGTCGTGTTTGGAGAGCAAATCGTGACGTTGCCACACGCCACGCACGCCGCCGGCACTGACGTTGATGCCTTGCAAAGCCAGTTCTTGCGCGACCCGCAGCGGGCCGTGAGTAGGCCTGGTGAGGGAGTAATCGAGGATGGCCTGCTCAATCTCGGGAGCGACCCGGTTGGGATGAGCCCCTTTACAGCCGGGCAGTTTGTCGAGCAAGCCCTCGGCGCCATAGGTCTGGTAGTTACGGCGAATCTCGTAGAACTGCTGGCGGCTGTAGCCGATGAGCTTGCAGGCTTTGCTGACGTTATTGAGCTCTTTGGCGAGCTCTAGCAGGCTGAGTTTACGACGTGCTACTTTCTCGTTGGTGGTCATACGGTGACTCCGGATAACACGGTAGGGGTACCGTTTTGTTATCCGGTTTGAAGCCGTATGACCACTCCCTTTTGTGGGCAACTGTCAGGTGAATACCATCTCCATACATACAAATGTTAAGGAGTCAAAACCTAACCAGATTTTAACTCGCATCAGACAACTTAATCTTTGTTTATGGATTTTATACTCATGGTGTCGGGAACAAAATAATTTAGAGAGTGCATTTTTATCTTCTGAATTCACTATTTTAAACTCTTGGGATGCGACTAAGTTTGCTTTTGACAAAAAAAACAAAATAGCAATTGAGACATTAAATGCATTGGACTCTATTTTCAGGCTGAATTTACAAATATCTAGTCAATACATAGAAGACAAGATCTTGCCACATGTAGACAATTTATATGCTTTATCACATGCAGTTAGGCCGTCTTGTCCTGTTGACGTCAATTTAAAAATGTTCGATTTACTAGGTCGAATTTCACTATATGGATTCTGGCTATACTGGTTTTTATCAAATTCAGAACCTAATTCAGAGTTATCGAAAGAATTTGAAGAATCGATATTAAAAACCCAAAATGCGATAAAGAGACTTGTTGTAAACAACCCTATACTCTTTACACCTTACAAAGATGAACAAGCGATAGATCTAACTTTGGCATTGTTTTTCTTATATATGAACTCCACTCACTGGAATGATATTAGCTCTTGGTTGTTGTATATGACTCAAGGTATACATCATCTTTTTCATCAAAACGACTCATATCCAACTACTATTTTGAGTTATGCCGAGCTAATTGAACACCCTATTGACAACTCCAATGAATATAGAAGAAGTGTCACTAAAGGAGCTGTTTTATATCCATACATTTCTTTATTTTCCATTATCACCAATAATATTCAGCCATATGATAATGTTAAAAAAATAAAAGATGAGTTTTTATCTCACTGTAATTTTCAAGTTTTCTTTCTAGATAAGTCTTCAGAAAAACACTTTTATAAGTATGATTCCATGCATGGCTCAACATTATCACACGTATGCATAGACGACACACCAGAAAATTTTATCAAACAATTAATAGATGAATGCGCCTCCTCAAATAAAATTTATGAAATGAGTGCCTATAAACATAACTTCTGGCCATTAATACTCACAGGTTGTAGACACTATCGATTACCAATACCTATGCATTTCATTATTGACACATATAAACAAATCTCTTAATAGCTTTTAGTTCATTAGGGTACAATAAGCGCAGTTTATTGTACCCTACATTTATTTCTTTCTGGCAAATAAAGACTCCATTGCTACTCATCCCCCTCCCCTTTGCCATCCTGCCAGTATTTAATTAGTGATTACTTTATCGTCTATTTATTATCCATTTTGGTAAAAGAGAGTGGCCAAACCACTTCGCTAGATAAAACAAACAGTTGCCTGCATTGTCGCGGCCTATTTCAATCGCCGGATAATTAATTCTCTTACTCAAATTGAACTTTTGATTATTTATAACTGAGCATAGTCCCGCAGAGTGTGTGTCATTATAAGCTTAATGACAGATGAACAGACTGTGTTCCATGACAAGCAGATCACTATTCCGTTAGCGCCCTTTCCCATCGCAATCCATTAATTCTCTCCCGATTAAATATCACGACTCTCTTGGTAGGTCGGGCAGCTGTGCGTTGGCAAACGTGTAAACATCAAACTGACAAGATGAACTCATGAACTGTGATAAACAACAAGCCACTCCCGGCGTTATGCTGGCGGCGATTGGCGTAGTCTATGGCGATATCGGCACCAGCCCGCTCTATACCTTGCGCGAGTGCCTGTCAGGTCAATTCGGGTTCGGCGTCGAGCCGGCCTCCATTCTCGGCTTTCTCTCGCTGATCTTCTGGCTGCTGATCCTGGTGGTGTCGGTCAAGTACCTCTCCTTTGTGATGCGGGCCGACAACGCCGGCGAGGGTGGCATTCTCACCCTGATGTCGCTGGCGACCCGCAACGCCTCCACCCGCTGGACACCGCTCCTGATCATCCTCGGCCTGATTGGTGGCAGCTTCTTCTATGGCGAGGTGGTGATCACTCCGGCGATGTCGGTGATGTCGGCCATCGAGGGTCTGAGCATTCTCACCCCCGCCCTCGACCCCTATATCGTCACTCTCTCGGTGCTGGTGCTGACCCTGCTGTTTGCCATCCAGAAACATGGCACCGCCATGGTGGGCAAGCTGTTTGCCCCCATCATGCTGATCTGGTTTATGACGTTGGCGGTGCTGGGGCTGCGCGGCATCATCCACAACCCCGAGGTGCTGGGGGCGCTCAACCCCATCTGGGCGGTGCGCTTCTTTGTCCAGTACCAGACCACCTCCTTCTTTGCCCTCGGCGCCGTGGTGCTGGCCATCACCGGGGTGGAGGCGCTCTACGCGGATATGGGCCACTTTGGCAAGAATCCAATTCGCCTCGCCTGGTTTATCGTGGTGCTGCCCTCGCTGGTGCTCAACTACTTCGGTCAGGGGGCGCTGCTGCTGAGCAACCCTGCCGCCATTGCCAACCCCTTCTTCCTGCTCGCGCCGAAATGGGCGCTGGTGCCGCTGCTGCTGCTGGCAACCATGGCGACGGTGATCGCCTCGCAGGCGGTGATCTCCGGGGTCTTTTCGCTGACCCGGCAGGCGGTGCGCCTCGGTTATCTCTCCCCCATTCGCATCGTTCATACCTCCGAGCAGGAGTCCGGCCAGATCTATATTCCGGTCATCAACTGGATGCTCTATATCTCGGTGGTGATCGTCATCATGAGCTTCGAGCACTCCAGCAATCTGGCTGCGGCCTACGGCATCGCCGTAACCGGCACCATGGTGCTCACCTCCATCCTCTCCTGCTCGGTGGCCAAGAACAGCTGGCACTGGAACAAGTATCTGGTGGCCATCCTGTTTGCCGCGCTGCTCTGTATCGACGTGCCGCTCTTTGCCGCCAACCTCGCCAAGATCTTCTCCGGCGGCTGGCTGCCGCTCACCCTGGGCGCGGTGATGTTCACCGTGATGACCAGCTGGAAGAGCGAGCGTTTCCAGCTTATTCGCCGCCTGAACGAGCACGGCAACTCCCTTGAGCCGATGATCGCCTCGCTGGAGAAATCCCCGCCGACCCGGGTGGCCGGCACTGCCGTCTATATGTCGCGGGTGGTCAATGTGATCCCCCATGCGCTCTTGCACAACCTCAAGCACAACAAGGTGCTGCACGAGCGGATCATCCTGCTCACCCTGCGGGTGGAAGAGGTGCCCTACGTCCACAATGTGCGCCGGGTCTGCATCGAGCAGCTCTCCCCCACCTTCTGGCGGGTGGTGGCAAGCTACGGCTGGCGCGAGACCCCGAACGTGGAGGAGATCTTCCACCGCTGCAACGCCGAGGGGCTCAGCTGCCGGATGATGGAGACCTCGTTCTTTATGGCCCACGAGTCGCTCATCATGAAAGACCGCCCCTGGTATCTCTATCTGCGCGGCAAGCTCTTTATGCTGCTGCAGCGCAACGCCCTGCGGGCGCCGGATCAATTCGAGATCCCGCCCAACCGGGTCATCGAGCTGGGTTCGCAGGTTGATATTTAAGCGATGCAAGCCACACCAGTGGCTTATGTCAATCAGCTAAAATTCCCTATGCTTTTCATGCCTGGTTTTAAATATCGTAGTGAAGTCGATGAAAGAGACCGTAATGGTCATAGAACAAGCCCGAACTGATACCTGAGTAGCATGATCGTAATAAAATACGGCCTGTATTTACAGGCCGTACCATCTCCTTGTTATGCATCTATTAACCTGCATAACGTTTATGTTATTTAGTATGAGTTAGCTCTTCCCATAAATAATGAAAGAAACCTTGCGGCCGTTGACTACCATTTTCAAGGAGCCATTTTTCAGTATTGGGGAGATAGACACCATTTATTTTAGATAAGTGGTTATACGCAATGTGCATAGTTCCTTTCAATCCACCTAAAACAGGAACATTCATGCCACATTCGTTTAGCAAATCACGGTTCCCGGCCATATCTAATGCAGCATTAAATTCCATAACCGAGATAAACCGCTCTTTTTCTTGACTATATAGATCAACACCTTGCACATAGGCAGTTTGTGCCGTATTAACAAACCCAGCTACTCCATAAGCCAGATGCTCCAAATCTCTACACGTTTCTTGTGCATGACCTTGTTTTAATGGTGTTGTCTTATTAGTGATACTCCAATATGAGTTGAATTTATCTAGTTCATCATGGGAATAACAGCCTGCTATTGGTTTTGGCAAACCACCATCAGAATATAAGTAAACATATGTTGGAAAATACTTATGGAATCGTTCTAAAGATTCATCGAACAGTTTTTGATCATCAAGGAAAACTGCAGAATTTAATTTTGCTTCCGTGATGACGGCCTGCCAATTCCCAAAATGACAATCTGTTTTTTGTCCATTTATATCGTCAATATAACGACTTCTAAGCATATGCTCAAATTTCTTTATTTTATCTGAATTCCATTTTGAACTGCCGTCGATAATATATGTATGTTTGATTATCTCAGCAGCCCTAGCCCATACTGCGGCAGCCCATGATGCCTGAAGTGCTTGGTTTTGCCCAGTGTGATGCCCTGTAAACTGTTCAGACCAAGCATTCATTATATTTATCGAGTTTTCGGCATACACATTATCCCCGCTATATAACCAGGCGAGAGCTTGGGTATATGCAGCACGAGCATCCTCTCTCTCTATTTTGCAGCGTTGGGCAATTCCCTCGCCATCAGGACCACCACACGCCATGCTGTCCCATTTGGCAGTGGGCAAATAGCTTCGATTAGCTAATGGGGAGACAAGCATATTTTTATATGATGAGAACCATGGTTCAACCTCATTGGAAACTTTTTGTCTAACAAATTCTATGTCTGTTTTATTAAGTAATACGCCGGGATGTTCAAAAGCGAATACATTATGTGCAGCACAGAGTAATGAAAAAACAAAAACAAGCTTTTTTACTTTCATAACGTCTCCAATGTCTTTATCGCGACAAATCCTTCATCAATTACAGTAAATGGGCGGCGTTGTTTCCCAAATCGATGCAGCTTGAATGGAACTAACTGAGGACTCGGTGATCTGATCACCACCATCCCCTTCAAGTCTGCATCATGGGCACATCGCTTCACCCCATCACCAACTGGCCTAAATACAACAGGTCTCTGATTAACCGTGGTTCACTCACCTTCTGGGTTGATGCCGAGGCCATGAGCAACTGGTTTCACCACGACCATCATGGGCGGCGGGGCCGCAGCCAGCTTTACACTGACCAGACCATCTGTACCTTCCTGATGCTCAAGGGGATTTTCAACCTCACTCTGCGGGCCACTCAGGGACTACTCGACTCCCTGTTCGAGTTGATGAACGTACCGCTTTGTGCCCCCGATTACAGCTGTGTCAGCAAGCGAGCACGCACAGTGATGGTCGCTTATCGACAGCCCCCAAAGGGGCGCATTACCGACTTGGTTATCGACTCAACCGGGCTGAAGGTGTTTGGTGAAGGCGAGTGGAAGGTCAGAAAACACGGCGCTGAGAAGCGGCGGGTCTGGCGCAAGTTACATCTGGCAGTAGACCCGGTGAGCCACGATATCGTGGCGGCGGAAGTCTCGCTGGAGAATGTCCATGATGCCGAGGTGTTGCCGACCTTGCTCAACCCACTGCGGCGCAAGCTGGGACGTGTTTATGCGGATGGTGCCTATGACAGCAAAGCCAGCCATCAGCTTATCTCGCACAAAGGGGCGACAGCCTGTATTCCGCCTCGTAAAAACGCTGGGTTATGGGAAAAGGGACATCCAAGAAATGAGGCGGTGCTGGTAATGCGCAAGGAGGGGCTAGTGCACTGGAAGAAGATGTCGGGATATCATCGGCGCTCGCTGGCAGAGACGGCGATGTATCGGTTCAAGCAGTTGATGACGGGCAAAATCAGTCTGCGTAACTACAACGGCCAAGTGGGAGAGATCATGGCCTACGTGTGTGCGATGAACAAACTGAATGCCCTTGGTCTGCCTGTCAGAAAGCCCCGAGTGTAGCTGTCACCTGGGGCTGGGGAAGTTGTGGCTTGATGGTTGATTTGGGAAACAACGCCTAAATGGGCCACAAATTCATCCTCGTCACCATGTGACCCACCATTGCTTAGTCAGCCCTATAAAATCACTGGGACAGAAATGCCACCGCTTCACGAGTGAGTCGGCCAATCTCTTCCCACTGTTTCTCTGCGATCAGTTTCTTGTCGACCATCCAGGATCCACCACACGCGATGACCCGCGGGATCGCCAAGTATTCATTGATATTGTGAGGCGAGATCCCACCGGTGGGCATCAGCGTGATCTGGGTATAAGGTGCCAGCAGCGCCTTGATCATCGCGCTACCACCCGATGCTTCGGCAGGGAAGAACTTCAGGGTCGTCAGCCCCATCTCTAGCGCCGCTTCAATGGTGCTGGGGTTATTGACCCCCGGGATGATCGGGATGTCGAGCTCCTGACAGGCCTTGACCGTATTGGGGTTAAAACCGGGGGAGACGATAAAGGTGGCGCCCGCCTCTTTGGCGGCGATCACCTGCTCACGGTTGAGCACGGTGCCTGCGCCAATCAGCATCTCAGGTTGGCTCTGGCGCAGCAGCCGGATCGCCTCGGCCGCGGCAGCGGAGCGGAAGGTGATCTCGGCAACCGGCAGGCCGTTATTGGCCAGCGCCGCCCCCAGTGGAATGATGTCTTCAGCCTGCTCGATGGCGATCACCGGGATCACTTTCAGGGCTTGCAGTTGTTCAGTAATGGATGACATTCGGTTGACCTCGTTTAGTGTGATGCCGGTTTGATGAAGCTGTCGGTGACACTGCGGGTGGCACTTTCCGGAATAATTGCCCCCTTGTGCTGAATGACGATCCCCGCCAGTCGGTGGCCCATGCGGGCGCACTCGTCGATCGCCTGTCCTTGCAGGTAGCCAGCCAGAAAACCGGCATTGAAGGAGTCACCGGCCGAGGTGGTATCCACCACCTTGCTGACCGCTTGGGTAGGAATAGTGATGGTGGGTTCCCCGGTTTGCAGGGCCTGGTAACAACAGCCAGCTGCCCCCTGTTTGACCACCGCCTGCTGCACCCCAGCCGCCTTGAGGCGCTGCAGGGTCTGGGTCATATTCTCGTCCCCCCACAAGGCCTGCTCATCGTCGTCGGTGACCAGGGCCAGCGTAGTGATGGCCAGCAGTTGCTGGTAACAGGCCCGGGCGTCGGCCGGACTCTGCCACAGGGCGGGGCGATAGTTGCTGTCAAAGATGATCGCCACACCCGCCCGGTGCAGCTCAGCCAGCCACTGCAGCAGCGCCTGCCGATCTGCGGCGGGCAGGATCGCCAGCGAAATGCCGCTGAGATAGAGCGCATCCACGTTGCTGACGGCCTGCTTGAGCTGCGGCAACTGCCGGTGCTGCATCAGATAACGGGCAGCCGAATCATTGCGCCAGTAGAGGAAGGTGCGCTCGCCGTGCTCATCAAGCTGGATAAGATAGAGGCCTGGATGGCGCTGTTGATCGATGAGCACCGCGCTGGTGTCGATCCCGGCCTGTTGCCAGCGCGCGATGATTTGCTGGCTGAGAGGGTCTTGGCCCATGGCGGTCAGGTAGCTCACCTGAATATCGGTGGGTTGGGAGGCACGCGCGAGATAGATGGCGGTATTGAGGGTATCGCCCCCAAATGCCTGCTGCATGTCACCAAAAGGCGTGCCATTGAGTTCAATCATGCACTCCCCGAGCAGGGCAATCTTACTCAACATAATCGATTTTCTCCTTGTTTATCCGGATCCCATAAACCGTTAAAATCGTGTAACTGTTGATGAGGAAAAAACCCCCTTCCAATAAAATTCCCCCCCATGATCCCGCCCAGATATTGTGGATCAACCAAACGACAGTGCTGGCCAGCATACATAACCGCAGGGGCCCACCATCCAGCCGAAACAAAGCGTAAGTACTGAGCGTTGTTCCCAACACCGTCAGAAACTGCATGGGATGTTCCAGATATGGAATTACAAGACCACATGATGCAATCATGAATATCAACATGACTGCTTGGGTACGGTAATAACCTGACACCCACGTTCTCACCGCACATAACAGACAACTAATTGCAGCAGCTACCGCGCCCAGCATTAAAAAATGTATCGATAAAAGCGCACCATTGAGGCAAAGCAGTGATCGCAGTTTCATATCTTGCCGTTGTATAAATGCCAACGCACCAATCATACAAGCCAGCAATCCGATCAATTGCGCTAACATCTCAACATAATTAGTCATACAGTATTCCAGAAAAACGCCTATCAGGTGGTAATGCAGCAATGCTTGAGCATTAACGAGCCAGCCAGCCACCATCCACGGCTAGGGTATAGCCATTAATATAATCTGAAGCTGATGATGCTAAAAATACCACTGGCCCCATCATGTCATCCGGAATCCCCCATCGACCAGCAGGAATACGCTCCAGGATGGCAGCATTACGATCATCATCAGCACGCAGTGCAGCGGTGTTATTGGTTGCCATATAACCGGGAGCAATAGCATTCACATTGATCCCATGACTAGCCCATTCATTGGCCAGCAAACGGGTCAGTCCCATTACTCCACTTTTTGAAGCCGTATAAGAGGGAACGCGGATCCCGCCTTGATATGAAAGCATGGATGCGATATTGATGATTTTTCCACCATTTCCCTGTGCCATAAACTGCTTGGCAACCGCTTGCGACATAAAGAAGAGGCTCTTGATATTGATGTCCATCACCTCATCCCAGTCTTTTTCACTGAAATTGATCGCATCATCACGGCGAATAATACCGGCATTGTTAACCAATACATCAATGTGACCAAAATGCGATACGGCCTGCTCAATCAACAGTGGCAGCTCGCTAACTTTACTGACATCAGCCTTGAGACTCAAAAACTTTTGGCCAATCGCTTCAACTTTGATCATTGTGTCCGTTGGTTCAACAATATTGATACCAACAATATCACAACCAGCTTGTGCCAAGCCCAATGCCATTCCTTGTCCAAGGCCCGTATCACAACCGGTTACGACGGCGACTTTACCTTTCAGATCGAATGCGTTAAGAATCATGCTATTTCCTATGGCACGAGATTACGTGCACCAGATTTAAAGTAAGATGCCGGTCGAAACGAATCGACCGGCAACATGGATATACGATGTTTTAGCGCAGGTCCTTGATAGCAACATGATCCATGTCACCAAATACCTGGTTTTCACCGACCATACCCCAGATGAACGTATACGCCTGTGTACCCACACCAGAATGGATAGACCAACTGGGAGAAATGACTGCTTGCTCATTTTGCACAACAATATGGCGAGTTTCAGCTGGCTTACCCATCATATGGAATACGGCAGCATCGTCCTGCATATTGAAATAAAAATAGACTTCCATGCGGCGCTCATGAGTATGGCACGGCATAGTGTTCCACAAACTACCATCCTCAAGTTGGGTCATCCCCATCAGCAGCTGACAGGTTGGCAATACATCAGGAACCAGATACTTGTAAATAGTACGGCGGTTGCTGGTAGCAGCATCACCCAAGGTTGTCGGTGCAGCTTCATCCTGAGTGATCTTTCGAGTCGGGAAAGCAGTATGTGCCGGGGCGCTATTGTAATAGAATTTTGCAGGTTTATCGCTGCTAACACTGGCAAAACTCAGTTCACGGGCACCCTTGCCAACATATAATGCCTCGGCACTACCAATTTCGTAGGTAGCACCATCAACCATAACAATCCCCGGGCCACCGATATTAATAAGTCCCAGCTCACGACGCTCCAAAAAATAGGTCACACCAAATGCCTTGCCAAGATCATTGGCAAAACCCAACTCTGATGTAACAGGCATTATTCCGCCAAAAACGATACGATCAATATGGCTATAGGTCATACTGACTCGATCGGCCGCAAAAATATCCTCAACTAAAAATTCGTTACGCAAGCCGTCGGTATTAAGTTGCTTTGCATGTTCGCTATGAATACTTTCACGAATATCCATGATTTATCTCTTGTATCAGGTAGATAGTAAAGAGTGATGATATAGCCGATGGGCTATCAGTCATGTAGGTGTACATTCATCATGTAGCGCCATCAGCTATCAACTCTCATATAGAATGCATTAGTTCAACAGGCTCAAAGAGTGAGTAAAAATAACTCTGATATCATTTCTGTCTTGCTTGGCGTTGGTGTCTTTAGACCTGAACAGTGCCGGCAGTACCGTCATATTGATATCCTTCACTGCACCCGCATTAAATTTATAGGTGATCAAAAAATCCAATGACTGCATGGTGCCATCATAAGTTCTCTGCTCTTTTACTTTCGACACATCAGATACCACGTGCCATGCATAGTTTGCGGACGTACCAAGTGTTAGATTCGGGAGGCCAAAATCGAGCATGTTATATTTGATGCCAACCTTAACAGCTTTCGCTCCTGCCACATTATAATCT
The DNA here is from genome assembly GCF_051919525.1 of Aeromonas sp. 6P. Lineage (NCBI taxonomy): Bacteria > Pseudomonadati > Pseudomonadota > Gammaproteobacteria > Aeromonadales > Aeromonadaceae > Aeromonas > Aeromonas sp. 6P. The sequence goes on from NZ_JBQBEO010000002.1 coordinate 2,488,499, forward strand.
TCTAATGAGGATAATGTTTGCTGGAAATCTCGTTTGTCAGAGTTAGCCCATGGTGTCAATCTAAAATTGTAATCCTTAGTTGATTCTGATTTATTTTGGCTATATCCAGTAAAATATGTCACGTTATCTTTGGCAAGTGAGAGGCCAGCACCAACATAGTACTCCAGTGATGGATCTTTAACGTTGGATTTTTCCTCAAGATATTTACCGCCCTGGTAATAGCCAGTGGAAGTCAGAACCGCACCATTATCAAACTTATGATTATCTGTCACAAACAGATGCCAGTTCTTCCGATAACCTTCACCTTCACCATATGCCAGGTCATACAAGGTGTCACCGGTATTATATGAAATGCCCGCCGAATGAATATAGTCAATAATCTGTCCTGGTTTAACACCACTAAGATTTGATGCTTCATTCTGGTGCCAGGTATTCGTCATATCATGGAAAGAATCTGTCCAATCATTTCTGAATTGATCTGCCCACGCATATGTCAACTTCCAGTTATACAATGCCAGTGCGCTATCAATACCACGATAGGCATGAGGGTTTAGGCCCCAGCTATTCTTGATAGTACCTGAGTTTATCGTTGTATATCCACCTGACATTTTAAACAAAACATTGTCATCACCATACTTTGCCTTTAACGCAGCAATGGGGATAGCAGCATAACTGCTCTCACAAGGATTTAATGTACCATCACCTTTGCAATCGTAATCATAAAGCAGGATTTCAGATTGACCTACCGACGATCCCAGCTTGATATTGCTGGCAGCCATAAAGTCCAAACCAATAATGTCTTTATAATAGCCACCATTAAAGTCAAGCGCGATATTGGCAGTCTGGTTCTTAATGCCGCCCTGAGAGCCATCAGCTGAATATGAACCTGTATTAGCATCCTTAACATCACGATGTCTAAAATACAAAGCACTATTGAGACTTAGCCTTGAGTCATTAATAAATGCCTTTTGAAAATCATCGCTGACAGCACTGGCGTTAGCATTTCCATATACGGACATCAGCCCCAACATAATCAAGGTTGGAGTAAAAACCTTTCCTTTCATAGCTTGTCACCTTTAGAGGATATTTTAATTATTAGCGGTTAACTCTGGAACTTTGTCTTTATACCGTTTCAGAAGTAATTTATTATGCTCGGACGAACCTGAAATGTTGCCACTTTTAAATACTGGAGGATTTATACCAGCATCAGCCATCTCTTTTATTAATTCAGAAAACAATGACTGAATGATATATATACCATTAATCGATGATATTGGTGTGAACGATGTACAATCACCGTGATTCAAAATTGCATCACCAATAGGAACATTATTATCAATCGTGATGCAAGCCACATCTCTTAGGTTTTTCCCGGAAGAGTGTCGAGATGATTGCGTATCACAATACTGATAGCTGGTAATTCCTATCGTCAATGCACCATACGATTTTGCCCAGCTAATTGCTTCCACTGGAGCAGGATTAATACCAGAAGTAGATATAACAATCAGCGCATCTTTATCAGTAATATTATATGCCGATAATTGCTCTGTGATATACCCTTCTTGCTTCTCCAAGTATGACGATCTTGCGGCACCTTCATGCAACATCAACGGCTCAATAAAAATTGGCCGCACACAGGCAATCCCGCCAGCCCGATAAAAAACATCCTCAGCAAAGATATGTGAATGGCCACAGCCAAAGATATAAATTATGCCATTATCACAAACTTTATCTGACAGTTTTCTAGCAATATCAGCAATAATCTGACGCTGTGATTCATGAATGGTTGACAAGCTCTTCATTACGCAATTAAAAAATGTATCTTGCATTTTCATTACCAATAAGTTCGCCATTGATTTGAATAAACTCGATACAGGGCTTCCATATAATAGTAGTCCCCCCATACGTTACATTCATCTATGCCTTTGCCTAGCGCAAAGGCATAGACACCATGTTTCAATAACCCGTCACAATCCTCATCATCTCTCGATGTCATGTGGTCACTGAGGCATTTCAGTAATTTTCGAGAGATATGCTGGTAATCTGCATGCTCAAATAACTTGCTCGCTTCAAGCAGCCCACAGATGGCAATTGACAATGCTGAGCTGTCTCTGGGTTGATTATTCTCAGCCTTAAAATGGAGATCCCAATATGGAATGCCATCTGCAGGCAAATGTGAGAAAAAGTACTCACATACTGCCGTATATTTTTCACTATTAACCAGTTCTGGATGATACTTATAAGTTAATGGCAACCCTAGCAGAGCCCATGCCTGACCACGGGCCCAGCATGATAAGTCACTATAGCCCTGAAATGTTTCACCTTTCAGCGGCAACTTACTGACTCGGTCAAAAAAATAGGTATGATAACTTGAATTATCTTCTCTGAAGATATTTTCAGTCACTCGCTTGAAGTGATTCACTGCTACGCTAGCGTAATTATCATCACCTGATATTTCGTGAGCCCGATATAACAGTGGTAAGTTAATCAATGAATCGATGATGAGTCGATATTCTTGATCATTATCCATCCCCCCCCAAGCTTGAATAAATTTAGCATCAGAGTGATATCTGGCAAGCAACTTGTCGGCTGCCAATACAATGGCGGAGTCGAACTCTTCAGTTTTAAAGACCTGCTTGGCAGCAAGCAATGACAGGCTGTAAAGAAAGCCGATATCATGGTGATCCAATACAACATGATTCGTCAATCTGGACACAAAGCTATCGATTATTTCTTGCAACTTGTTTTTAAAAAACACATCGCCAGTAAACTCATATGCGATGAGCAACATGCCGGTCCAAAATCCATTGGTCCAATCGTTGTTCTCTTTTAGCAAATACCTGTTATTAACAGCACAAGCTGAAGGAAACTTGTCACCCATCTTTATTGCAAGGGTTTTAATCTTATGACAAGCCCATCTCAACTCATCTTTGACTTCCACATCAGTAATTGGAGTCAAGGCATCAAACTGAGCACTATTTAGCTTTTTCATTTTGAAAGTCTCTAGATAGTAAACACTCGACTTCTGTATTCACTCAATAGTTCTAAATTATACTCATTGCCACCAGGTTGATTAATAGACCGTAAAATTGGAACAGAAATACCAGCTGCACAAACCAATTCTGTAGCTCGAATTGATATACAGTTTGCTATATATGCGACAGCGAGCGATGAAGTAGGCCCAATTTTTAATTCAGATTCCGGAATTTCAATTGAGCAATCACCTTTAAAACAGCAGTTGTCGATAACTACATCAGCAAGATCAGCAAGCTTTAGACCACTTGAGTGCTTTGCAATGGACTTATCAGCATCTTTCCTGTTAACAATGGCAATTATCTTGATGCCTGCGCTTTTTAGTTTTTGTGCCAATTCAACCTGCAATGCTTTATTGCCAGAGTTAGAAATTATGACAAAGGCATCGTGTTGTTGAAGATCAAGGAGAGAGGCAAAAACATCTCCAACCCCCTCAACATTTTCAAACCAGCCACTATGGCCATAAAAGTTATCCAATGCCCTGGTATTTACAAATCCCCCAGCTCGACCAGCAAACTCTATAGCACCTGCAAATGAGTGGCCGCTACCGATAGCATAAATAATGCCTTTATTCTTGACCGTGTTTTTGAAAATTTCAGCAGCACATTCAATTTGCTCAGTTTGGGTCTCACTAATCTTGTCAATGATGCTAAAAATATTATTCTTAAACTCAACAAGATGGCTCATGATGCAGTCCAGAAATTACTAGTAAATGATGTAATAAGTTCTTCACCATCATCAGGAACCATTCTGGCAGTGATCTTGATACCTCGATTAATCAAATCCAGTATGTCGAGTTTTTCAGCATGGGTGACACTAATGGAACGCTTCACTTGCGTGGTCTCGGGACGGTTGGACATGTTCCCGATATTGAACTCTTTAATGTCAAGGCCTGCATCTACTAGTTTTTTTATTACGCCTGGATGCTTTACCAATACCAACACTTGCTGACCAGCATATTTACCTGCAGATATATTCTCTATGGCTGTCTGGGTAGAGATGATGGATGTATGAACCCCAGCAGGTGCGGCCATTCTTAATATGTTCTTTTCAACATCATTGCTTGCTACTTGATCATCGATCACCATGATTCTGTTGGCAGAATAATAGCTGACCCAGCGTGTAGCGACTTGACCATGAATCAATCTATCATCAATGCGGATATGTGCGATGCCTTTCATATTATTACCTGTTTGAGATTAAAAAATGCCAAGATTATAAGTAACGATACCAAAGAACATCAGAATGAAAATCACTTTGGTTGAGTTCATGCCTTTCAGGCCTAATAGCCAATAGGTCAGCAGTACCACAAACAAGGGCATCAAGCCGGGCATCAGTTGATCAGCAATATTTTGCAGTTTCAGTGAAACATCGCCATAACTAAACTCAAAGCTCAACTTGGCTTTCACCACCGTCGGAATAAGAGCACCAACGACAGTTAATCCCAATATATTTGCTGATTTTGTGATTTTATTTAGTTTGGTGCTAAGTTGCCCTACCAGTTTAACCCCTTCGTTATAACCGACTTTGAGGCTATAGCGCATGAACATTAAACGAATCAAACCAAAGGCTGGCCACAGCAACAATCCCAGAGGATTACCTTGTAGTGCCAGATATGATGCAATGGAACCACAAATTGTCGTCGGGATAACAAAAAAGAGGGTATCTCCAATCCCGGCCAACGGTCCCATCAAACCCATCTTGGTCGATGTAATTGCATCTTTTCCTTCAGTGCCAATATCATTTTCCAGCGCGATATTAACACCCAAAATTGATGCTGCCATCGTGTTATTACAATTAAAAAACTGGACATGATTATCAGCAGCAGAAACCAGTTCTTTTTTGGATTTATACTTATGTTTTAGAAATGGGATAATGCTATAGAGGTACCCCAAGCCTTGCATTGTTTTATAGTTCCAACCAGCCTGACCAAAAAAGAACCAGCGCCAAAATACTTTATTTATTATTTTATTCATCACCCATAACCTCATTTTGTACATTAGTGGTTGCTTGAATAACATCATCATTGCTGTTGAAATATGCTATGGCGATAGCCACACCAACTAATGCAACCCCTAACACAGGTACAGACAAATAGGCAGACAAAAAGAAACCAATGATCAAAAAAGACATGTTCTTTTTAATTGGCAAATATCTTAACAGAATGGCAATACCCAACGCAGGCAACATTCCACCGGCTACTTTCAGGCCATTCATAATCGCCTCAGGGATGTAGGAGACGATATCATTAACAAACACAGATCCTAACGACAAAGCCAAGAAAACAGGAATCATACGGGACAGCGAGGTGGGAATGATCCCTAGCAAGTTCATTTTCGCCGCTTTACATGGCTCGCCATTTGCAATAAGTCGCTCGGCTTTATTCTGAATAAAGGTATTGGTAAAGCGAGCCAAAACATCTAATTGCACCATTAGCAGGCCGATCGGGATTGCAATAGTGGCACCAAACTCAGCGCCTTTACCGCTCATCACAGCGAATGCGGTGCCAAGCAGTGCGCCAGTCATATAATCAGGTATTGATGCTCCACCAAAGTTACCGACACCCAGTACCAGCAGGTTCAATGTACCACCTACCATCAAACCTGTTTGAATATCGCCCATAATGACGCCGGCAAAAAATCCAGCCATGGTCGGTTTAACAAGACCAAAGGTTGTGTTATTACCATCATAAATAGCCAGGGCAGAATATGCAGTCAATAGCAATATTTGCCACATTTCTATATGTTCAAGCATGTTATTCATCACCTGTAGAGATTGCTGTATTATAATCGCTTGGTTGCATCATAGAAATTCCATCTATGGCCGTACCAATAACGGTATTCAGTTCAATACCAGTCACGCTATCACCATCCAGCATAATGGTTTCCAATACCATATTTAGATTCATGCCTGTGAGCAATGAGACTTTATCAGCCAGATCATTATTAATGATATATGATACAGCAGTATTGTATGGCGACCCATTTTTCAAATCTGAAATGATAATTACGTTCTGACTTTCTTTTGTTTTGCTAGAGAGGTATTGAATTAGTTCAGTAGCAAATCCACCAACACCACCAACTGCGGTTAACTCAATAACATGTAGATTTTCTTGCGGACCTAAAATGAGTTCAGCTGACTTTTTTGCTCCACTCGCGATACCATCATGAGATATCAACAGTATTTCCACTTCCTGCTCCTCTTACCGATTCAAATTTTAAATAGAATGACTCAACTCTTTTAAATGTCTCGATATACTCGATAATTTCACCAGATGTTTTATAGGTAGTTCTTAATATTTTAACTACGGCACTTCCCTCTGGGATGGACAGAGCTTTAGCTATATGAACATCAACGTTACTAACTACCGTTACCTCTTCAGTGAATGGCATCGAGTACATGTCAATTTTATTAAACTCTGCCAGATGCTCGTACAATGATAAATACCCACTTTTTTCAGCCAGTTTCTTTGTGTCTAAATAGTTTTCTGGTATGTACGAGGTCTGCACTGCATAGGGAATATCATTATCTGACTTCAATCTTACAATCTTATAAAAATAAGAATCGAATGCTCTATTCAATATTTTGTTAATCGACTCAGACGCCTCTTTCTCAACATCAATCAATGTTACTTGTGATTTGTTCAACTTGACACTCAGATCACTCTCTGAAACCAACACATGCTTGTTTCTTTTAGACTTGGAAATAAAAGTACCTTTTCCTTGCTGTCTAAATAAAAAACCCTCATTGACCAGTTCATGGATGGCTTTTATCACTGTTGCTGAACTGACACCATATTTTAATTTTAATTCTGCTTCGCTATAAAATTTTTGTCCGGGAGTATATTTCCCTTCATTTATTTCTTGTATCAAGTCGTTCTTGATAGTCAAATACTTTAAACTGCTAGACATTTACTGACCTCATACAAAGTGACTTCTCATATTTAATAATATTAAACTATCTGGTTAGGCAAAGAAAAGTCTCGATACCCTACGTGCTGCGCTCAAAACATCCGCTGGATACGTAAAACACCATAAATGCTATTTAGCTCACAACCTCAGCGCTAAATTGGGTAAAACTATCGGTGCCATATCGTCATGCTGTCAGTCTGTCTCTTCACTATGAACACAGTTTAACAGGTTAACCGGTTAAGTTAATATCTAATCGACTCAGTTTGTGATGAAGCTCTGCATTTTTCTAAAAATCCCCTATAAAACAAAAAGTTAATATAAAAATCACTAATGGTCTGAGAATGCTGCCAATCCCGCCTCTCATTGCACATCACTATTCGTGGCATCAGTGTCATGGTTCGTCACAAGTGACGAACGTCACACTTCGACACCGCACAATCTCGGTACCACCTCGCGACAAAGAATTTAAAATCATTTAAAAACAGCAAGTTAAAATCAATTTCACGCCAGCGAACAATCTGGCCCGTATTTTGCCAACCAGCTCCTACTTTCTCCGTTCGCGACACGACAAGGTAGGCTATGAACCGCTTCGTTATCGCTGACCCCAAGCTTTGTATCGGCTGTGGCACCTGTATGGCGGCCTGCAGCGAGGTACACAAGGCGCAAGGTTTGCAGCAAGCCCCCCGTTTAACCGTTATGCGACACGAGCAGGCGACCATGCCGGTTCAGTGCCGTCACTGTGACGATGCCCCCTGCATCAAGGTGTGCCCGGTCGAGGCAATTCGCCAAACCGGCGATTGCGTGCAACTCAACGAGTCGCTCTGCATCGGCTGCAATCTCTGCGCTGTGGCCTGCCCCTTTGGCGCTATCCAGAGCAGCGGCAGCCGTCCGGTGGCCGTGGCCACCAGTTACGACACCTATATCCCCTGCTCCATCCGCTCCAGCAACCCCTCCACCTCCGCCGGCCTGCGCTGCTTTGGCGAGGATCTGCTGAGCTGGGAGCCGGGGGTGCGCAGCATCGCCGTCAAGTGCGACCTGTGCGAGTTTCGCGCCGACGGCCCGGCCTGTGTCGGTGCCTGCCCCTCCCAGGCACTGAAGCTGGTCAATGACAGCGACACCGAACGCGCCGCCCGTATCCGTCGTCAGCAAGCGGCCGACACCAACCCGCAAGGGGCCTCTGCCTTCTCGGCGCCCGCCACGGCGCTCCCTGCCTCCGATTTATCCACCACAGAGGGAGTTCGCTGATGTTGTCCCCCCTTGTAATGGCTACGCTCCTGCTCTTTTTGCTGGGCGCTGCCGCCGGTTTGCTCCTGCAAAAGCTGCCCGCACTGGCCAACCGTCTCAATAGTGGCTTTGCCCTGTTGGGATCGCTCGCGGGTCTGGTCGCCGCCATCCAGATCTTTGCCCAAGGCACCCCCGTCGACGGCCAGCTCTGGCTGCTGGGCTCGGTGCACCTTGACATGCTGGCCGCGCTGATGCTGCTGGTGATTAGTACCGTCGGCGTCGCCGTCGCCCTCTACTCCTTTGCCTATATCCGCGAATATCAGGGCAAGGGGGATGTGGCCATCGGCGCGCTGATGAACCTCTTCCTCTTTGCCATGGTGGGCATGGTGCTGGCCGACAACGCGCTCGGTTTCTTGCTCTGCTACGAGCTGGTGACCCTCACCACCTACTGGCTGGTCAAGACCAACCCCGAGGCCGCCAAACAGAGCCGCCTCTATCTGGTGATGAACCATATCGGCATGGCGCTGGTGCTGATCGCCTTCTGGCTGCTCTGCCGCGAAAGCGGCTCGCTGGAGTTCGCCGCCCTGCGCGAGCACCATCTGGCGGGCGCCCTGGCATCCCTGGTGTTCCTGCTCAGCTTCTGCGGCTTTGGCCTGCGCGCCGGTTTCGTGCCGCTGCACGGCTGGCTGCCGGTGGCCGAGCCCGTCGCCCCTTCCCATATCTCGGCGCTGATGTCCGGCGTGATGGTGAAGCTGGGTCTGTTTGGCATTTTGCGGGTCAGCATCGATTTTCTCGGCGCCAGCCAGCTCTGGTGGGGCTATGTGGTGCTGATCTTCGGTGCCTGCTCGGCAGTACTCGGGGTACTGTTTGCGCTGGCCGAGCACGATCTCAAGCGGCTGCTCGCCTACCACACGGTGGAGAACATCGGCATCATCCTGATGGGGATGGGCATCGGCATGATCGGTATCGCCAACCAGCAACCGGCACTGGTGGTGCTGGGGCTGCTCGGCGCCCTCTATCACCTGCTCAACCACGCCATCTTCAAGAGCCTGCTCTTTATGGGCACCGGCTCGGTGATGTTCCGCCTGCACACCCGCGACATGGACAAGATGGGGGGGCTGGCCAAACTGATGCCGTGGACTGCATTGGCGTTCCTCATCGGTGCCATGGCCATCTCGGCCCTGCCGCCACTGAACGGCTTTGTCAGCGAGTGGTTTATCTATCAATCCCTCCTTTCCATGACCAAGCTCGGCACCTCGGTCGTTGCGCCGCTCGCGGTAGTGATGCTGGCGGTGACCGGCGCCATGGCGGTGATGTGTTTCGTCAAGGTGTACGGCATCTGCTTCTGCGGCGCCCCGCGCAGCGAGAAAGCGAGCCACGCCCGCGAAGTGCCGGGTGCCATGGTGGCAGGCACCCTGCTGCTGGCCGCTGTCTGTCTGGTGCTGGGTCTGGGCGCCCCCTGGATTGCCCCCCATATCGCCAGCTATGGCCAAGCCTTGGTTGCCAGCCAGATGAGTGTCGCCACTGGCGCCACCCTGCTGCCACTCGACAGCTCACAAGCGATCCTCTCCCCACCCGTTATCGCCATCACCTTGCTGGGGCTGTTCCTCATCCCGCTGCTGGTACTGGCCATCTTCAAGGGGCCCAAGCTGGGTCGTCGTCACGCCGGCACCCCGTGGGCTTGTGGTTACGCCTATGAGGAGCGCATGAGCCTCACCTCGGGCGGTGTCACCCACACCTTGCGCCAACTCTGCGCGCCGCTCTATCGCAAGCAGCCGCAGCTCGATCTGGCCAGCGCCCTGCACGGGGTGAGCGATACCAGCGGAACGACCGGCTGGCTGCTGCACGGCCTTGTGCTGGCGCTCTTTATCCTGATGGCTGTAGGAGTCTGATATGCCTGTTCTTGAAATGCCGAGCTGGGGCATGGTTGCCCTCGCCCTGACCCAGGCCATCGCCATGCTGGCGCTGGCGCCGCTCGCCACCGGTTTCAACCGGGTGCTGCGGGCCAAGATGCACTCCCGTCAGGGGCCGGGCCTGCTGCAGGATTACCGGGATATCGCCAAGCTCCTGCGCCGTCAGGAGGTGACCCCAGAGCCTGCCGGCATCATCTTCAACCTGATGCCTGCGCTGCTCATCGCCGCCCTCTTGCTGGTAGGGATGGCGCTGCCAACCCTGACTCACGAGTCCCCCTTCCCCATCGCCGGGGATCTCATCACCGACATCTACCTGTTCGCCATCTTCCGCTTCTTCTTTTCGCTGGCGGGGCTCGACAGCGGCAGCATGTTTGCAGGGATCGGTGCCCGCCGCGAGTTGACGCTGGGCATTCTGGTGGAGCCCATTCTGGTACTCGCCTGCTTCATCATGGCGATGATGGTGGGCAGCTCGGATCTGGGCAATATCAGCAGCTATGTGGCGACCCAGCCGCTGGCCGCGCCCATCGCCACCCTGCTGGCTGGCGCTGCCTGCGCCTTCGCGGTGTTTGTCGAGATGGGCAAGCTGCCCTTTGACTGCGCCGAAGCCGAGCAGGAGCTGCAGGAGGGGCCGCTTACCGAGTATTCCGGTGCGGGCCTGGCCCTGCTCAAGCTCTCCATCGGCCTCAAGCAACTGGTGGTGGTGCAGCTCTTTCTGGTGATTTTCCTCCCCTTCGGCAAGGCGGCCAACTGGAGTCTGCCTGCACTGATCGGCGCGGCGCTGATCCTCGCCTGCAAGCTGCTGGTGGCATTTTTACTAGCCGGCATCATCGAAAACGCCATGGCCCGTACCCAGTTCGTGCGCACCCACAAGCTCACCCGCTACGGGTTGGGGCTGGCCCTGCTGGCGCTGCTCGCCTATCTGGTCGGGGTCTGAACCATGCCCGCCAGCACAGCACCTTTTTTCGATTTCATCATTTGTGAATGCTCATTCCCGAACATTAAAGTGAGAACTGCATGACCATCGCCATTTCGGATCGCATCGGCTGCGACTACATCCAGCAGGTGCGAGCACAACTGCCCCACGCCATCGTCGACGAGGAGTGGCAAACCGCCGATCAGGCCACCATTACCGTCAAGCCCACCAGTCTGGTCGAGACCGCCAGCCTGATCTTCCATCAGCTGGGGGGCTGGCTTCCGCTCTCCTTTGCCAATGACGAGCGCAGCCTCAACGGCCACTTCGCCGTCTACCACGTCTTCTCCATGGAGGGCGACACCAAGTGCTGGATCACCGTCAAGGTGCTGGTGGATGCCGATACCCAGGAGTACCCCTCCATCACCCCGACCATTCCGGCGGCGGTGTGGGGCGAGCGGGAGATCCGCGACATGTACGGCCTGCGCGCCATCGGCCTGCCGGACGAACGCCGTCTGGTGCTGCCGGACGACTGGCCGGAGGATATCCATCCCCTGCGCAAGGACGCCATGGATTATCGCCAGCGCCCTATGCCCACCACCGACACCGAGACCTACCCCTTCGTCAACGAGCTCGGCAGTGATGCCAACCGCATCGTGCCAGTCGGCCCACTGCACATCACCTCGGATGAACCGGGCCACTTTCGTCTGTTCGTCGATGGCGAAGACATCATCGATGCCGACTACCGCCTCTTCTATGTCCATCGCGGCATGGAGAAGCTGGCGGAAACCCGGATGGGCTACAACGAAGTGGCGTTTCTGACCGACCGGGTCTGCGGCATCTGCGGCTTTACCCACAGCGTCGCCTACACCACCTCGGTGGAGAACGCCATGGGCATTGCGGTACCCGAGCGGGCCAAGATGATCCGCGCCGTACTGCTGGAGGTGGAGCGTCTGCACAGCCATATCCTCAACATCGGCCTGTCGAGCCACTTCACCGGTTTCGACACCGGCTTCATGCAGTTCTTCCGGGTACGGGAGAAATCCATGACCCTGGCCGAGCTGCTGACCGGCGCCCGCAAGACCTACGGCCTCAACCTGATTGGCGGGGTGCGCCGCGACATCTTTAAGGAAGATCGCATCAAGGGTGCCCAGCTGGTGCGGGAGCTGCGTGATCAGCTCAAACCCCTGGTGGCCATGCTGCTGGATACCGCCAACATCTCCTCCCGCCTCATCGGTATCGGCAAGCTCGACCCGCAGATTGCCCGCGATTTCAGCTGCGTCGGCCCCATGGTGCGGGCGAGCGGCTTCAAGCGCGACGTGCGCCGGGTCCACGACTTTGCCGGCTACCGCGAGTTGCCGATGGAGATCCAGACCAAGGCGGGTTGCGATGTGCAATCCCGGGTGCTGGTGCGCATCCACGAGCTCTACGACTCCCTCGACATGATTGAGTTTGGTCTTGAGCACCTGCCGGAAGGGCCACTGCTCACCGAAGGCTTCACCTACCAGCCGGGCAAGTTTGCGCTGGGCTTTACCGAAGCGCCCCGTGGCGAGAACGTCCACTGGAGCATGACCGGGGACAACCAGAAGCTGTTCCGCTGGCGCTGCCGCGCCGCCACCTACGCCAACTGGCCTGCTCTGCGCTACATGCTGCGCGGCAATACCGTGGCGGATGCACCGCTCATCATCGGCAGTCTGGATCCCTGCTACTCCTGTACCGACCGGGTCACCCTGGTCGACCCCAAGAAGGGCAAATCCACCGTGGTCTCCTACAAGGAGATCGAGCGCTACGGCATCGATCGCAAAAACTCTCCGCTGAAATAAGGGGTCATCATGATCAAGCTGTTCAAGACCATCCTCAAGGCTGGCACCCCGACCGCCAAGTACCCCTTCGCCCCTTATGAGGTGAACCGGGATTTTCGCGGCAAACCGAAATATCAGGCGGATCAGTGCATCGCCTGCGCCGCCTGCACCAAGGCCTGCCCGGCCAATGCGCTGGTGATGGAAGTGGACATGGAGACCGGCGAACGGCGCTGGGAGATCTCCATGGCGCGCTGCATCTTCTGCGGCCGCTGCGAGGAGGTCTGCCCGACCCGCGCCATCGCCCTCTCCCCCGAGTTCGAACTGGCGGTGACCAACAAGGCGGACCTCTATGAGGAGGCCCGCTTCGCGCTGGCCCCCTGCACCCTTTGCGGCACCTACTTTGCCCCGAGCAAGCTGGTGGCGCTGGTGGAGGACACCCTCAAGCAGGCGGGCACACCGCTGGCGACCCCGGAGCGGCTGCATCACTGCCCCGACTGCAAACGAAAACAGAGCATGCTGAGCCAGCCTGACTCGGCCCTGATCACACCGATAGCCACACCGATGGCCGTACAAAAGGAGTGGATGTGATGAGCAAGATCAAAGGCATAGAACCGGTTGTCGGCCATGCCCATACCCGCGCCGTGCCGCTGGCACAGGATCCCGAGATCACCAAACTCAAGAAGACCCTGCTCAAGGACATTCGCCGCTCGGCGTATGTCTACCGGGTCGATTGCGGCGGCTGCAACGCCTGCGAGATCGAGATCTTCGCCACCATCACCCCGCTGTTCGATGCCGAGCGTTTCGGCATCAAGGTGGTCGCCTCCCCCCGTCACGCCGACATCCTGCTCTTTACCGGCGCGGTGACCCGGGCGATGCGGGTGCCGGCCCTGCGCGCCTACGAGGCGGCACCCGATCCCAAGATCTGCATCGCCTACGGCGCCTGCGGCTGTGATGGCGGCATCTTCCACGACCTCTACTGCGTCTGGGGCGGCACCGACAAAATCGTGCCGGTGGATGTCTATATCCCCGGCTGCCCCCCCACACCGGCGGCCACCATCTACGGCTTTGCCGTGGCGCTCGGTCTGCTTGAGCAGAAACTCAAAGCCACCAGCCACGAGGTGCAACCGGGTGAACGGGTCGAACTGCGCCACACCGGCATCCCCAATGAAATCCGGGTGATGATCGAGCGCGAAGCGCGCCGCATGGCCGGTTACCGGCAGGGGCGGATCATCGCCGACGAATTTATGGCCCTGCTTGAAGGGGCGACCCAGCAGGATGTGGATCTGCGCATCCAGAGCTACCTCGATCAGCACGACGATCCGCGCCTCTCGGAGATCGTCAACAACCTCGCAAACGCCTGCCTCAACCGGGCGGCCGGCAAGGGAGAAGCGGTACATGGCTGACGAGGTTTTCTTCTATCGCCTCTCGCGCAAGTTCGTCGACGAGCAGTTCGACGTGCCGGAAGAAGCGAAAGAGGTGATGTACTACAGCCTCGCCATCGGCCACCACCTCGGCATCGTCGATTGCCTGCGAGCAGACCTGGTCTGCTCGCTGATCGGTTATCGCGACTGGGTGGCCAAGATGCCAGAGGGAAGTGAAGCGCGCCGCAAGATGGAGGGATTTCTCACCTTTGGCGAGATCACCATCTATCGCGAGCACTGCCATATGCTGGCCTGCGCCTTCGACCGACTGCGCAAAGCCGACAATCTACTCGATGAGCAGGAGCTGGGCTGGACCAACACCTTTATGGATCAGCTGACCGCCCTCTTTAACGACCCCCATATGTACCTGATGGTAAGGAGCCGCTGATGGGCTGCAATCTCGTGTTGACCGTGGGCAATGCCATGATGGGGGACGACGGTGCCGGCCCCTATCTCGCCGACAAGCTGCAAGCCACCCCCCTGCCCGGCTGGATCCATATCGACGGCGGCATCGCGCCGGAAAATGTGGTCTACAAGGTGCGGGAGCTGCAACCGGAGCGGGTGGTGCTGGTGGATGCCGCCGAGATCGGCGAGAAGGCGGGCACCCTGCAGGTGATCCCCCCCGAGACCATCGCCGAGATGTTTATCTTCTCGACCCACAATATGCCGCTCAATTTCCTGATCGACGAGCTCAAGACCTTTGTCCCCGAGGTGATCTTTGTCGGGGTACAACCGGCCATCGTGGCGTTCTCTTTCCCGATGACCGAGATGGTGAGCGAGGCGATGGATTATCTTTATCAGCATCTTGATGCCGCCAGGGATACCGGTCAGTTAATAGATAAACTGGATCAGTGGAATATTGCCAACGCCAACCGGTGATTATTTATCGAGTTGTTAACGACCGTTATTGACCGACGATTCCGGCAATGTGATCGAGGCCCGATGTTAAATTAAAAACATCGGGCTAATTGTGCTGAACTTGATATAAAACAAGGTTCTTTGATTTTTTCAAAAAATCGCTAACTCTCGCTTTTTTATGACAAAAAAAGCGTTGCCAGTCACAGAAATTTGCCACAAAATGGCGGCCGTTACGGAAGTTGATGGGGTCTGGTGGCCTCCTCGGTCTTCAAAACCGATGTGAGCCGAGAAGGCTTTGGCAGGTTCGATTCCTGCCTCTTCCGCCAAATTCATCTATTGAACAAATACTCTCTCGCTGAATTTTTCGGCCTGGATGTTATTTCCATTGTTTGTTCAATATGTTTGAAGTAATACCTTAAAAAAGGTGCTTGCCGCTTGCCAATATAATCCGAACTCAGGTTATCTCGCTGGCCAAAAATTAATTTATCAGCATCGATGCAGCATTAATTTATACCCGCTCATTGATGCATCCAGTTTGCACTCATCCGCAAATCGCCAGTAGTGCCATAACCCGTCAGCTCGGCCTCTCTATCGGCAAACCGGTGCGCATCCCGAACCCACGCACTGCACTGGTAATCCCATGCCGAACTCGTCTCACGCGCCAGCCATCCCCCATCGCCAGCCCGCATCAGGTACGGCTGCCGACGATTCACAGCAACAGCCCAGCCAGCAACAAACGCGCCGTCTGCCGCAAGTGGAACAGCTGCTGCAGCAACCCTTTCTCGCCGGGTTTATCGAGGCGCTGAGCCGCCCGCTGGTGACTCAGGCGGTGCGCGACACCCTGAGCGAGCTGCGCCAGAGCGAAGATTTTCGCCAGTATGGCGTTGCCCCCGAGCAGATCGAGGCGCTGATTGCCAAGCGCTGCCGGCAGCAGTTGCGCCAGCGCCAGACCCGGGTGATCAACGCCACCGGCACCCTGGTGCATACCAATCTGGGGCGCTCGCCATTAAGTCACGAGCTGTGGGACGAGGTGCGTGACCTCAACACCGGCTACAACAATCTGGAGCTGGATCTCGCCACCGGCAAGCGCGGCGGGCGCAAGGGGCTGATCGCCCCCCTGCTCCGTTGCCTCACCCAGGCCGAGGATTCGCTGGTGGTCAACAACAACGCCGCTTCGCTCTTTTTGCTGCTGCAGGAGGTGGCCAAGGGGCGCGAGGTGATCGTCTCGCGCGGCGAGCAGATCCAGATTGGCGGCGGCTTTCGCATTCCCGATATTCTGGCGCTCTCCGGTGCCAAACTGGTGGAGGTGGGCACTACCAATATCACTACCGCCAAAGATTACCTCGATGCCATCACCGATCAGACCGCGCTGGTACTGATGGTGCACAGATCCAATTTCGCCATTCGCGGCTTTACCGAATCCCCCGATATCGGCGAGGTGGCCCGCGCCCTGCCCGAGCACGTGGTGCTGGCGGTGGATCAGGGGTCGGGCTTGACCACCGAAGAGTTTGCACCGGATGAAACCTCAGTGCGCCAGTACATCAAGGCGGGGGCGGATCTGGTCTGCTACTCCGGTGACAAGCTCTTGGGGGGCCCGCAATCGGGCATCATCAGCGGCCGCAGCGACCTTATCAAGCGGCTGGAAAAACACCCCATGATGCGCACCTTCCGCCCGAGCCGCATCGTCTACTCCCTGCTGGAACGCCTGCTCATCCACAAGCTCAACAAATCTCCCATCGGCGAGGGTATCGCCCATCGCACCCTGAGCAATCCGGCCGCCATGCAGGAGAGATCCGACCAACTGATGGCCGCCCTGCCCGGTTGTTTTGTGCCGGTCCCCGCCCAGCTGGTGGTGGGCGGTGGCACCTTGCCGGACGAGTTCTATCCGGCCCCTGCGCTGGAGTGCACCGACCCGCGCCCGGCCCAGCAGCTGCTCGATGATTTGCGCGAACTGCCGGTGCCGGTCATCGCCACCGTGCGCCAGCAGAAGGTGCTGCTCAATATGGCCACCCTGCTGCCGACCGAGATGGAACTGCTGATCGCCCAACTCAGGGAGTTGCTGCTGCCCGCCCCGTTCAATGCAACAAATGCGACCGAGGAGCCCTGATCCCATGACCCCCTATCGCGCCGTTATCGGCCTTGCAGGCCACGTGGATCACGGCAAGACCCTGCTGATCAAGGCCCTCACCGGCATCACCACCGCCCGTGCCCATGAGCAGGCCATCGGCATGACCCAGGATCTCGGCTTTGCCCACTTCGACGACGATCAGGGCAACACCATAGGCGTCATCGATGTACCCGGTCACGAGCGCTATATCCGCAATATGGTGGCGGGGCTCTGGAGTCTGGATCTGGTGCTGCTGGTGATTGCCGCCGACGAGGGGTGGATGCCGATGACCGGCGATCACCTGCGCCTGCTCAAGGCGATGGGGGTGCCGCGCCTCTTGGTCTGCATCAACAAGTGCGATCTAGTCTCCCCTGACGAGCTTTTGCTGTTGGAAGAGAGCCTGCTGGAGCGGGTGATGGACGAGAGCGGCATGGTGCCCGATATCGTCAGCGTCAGCGCCAAAACCGGCGAGAATATGGCTGCCCTGCACGCCGCTATCGTGCGCCAGCTTGCCGAACTGCCAGCCTCACACGCTGCCCGCGAGCAGAGCGCCCCGCGACTGTATGTGGACAGGGTCTTTACCGCCAACGGCACCGGCACCGTGCTCACCGGAACCTTGCAACAGGGCCGCCTCAAGGTGGGAGACAAACTGCGCCTCTACCCCGCCGATCGGGAGGTGCAGGTGCGCTCGCTGCAGGCCTATCACCAGAGCGTCGACGAGATCGGCGCCGTCTGTCGGGTGGCGGTGGGCCTTAAAAAAGTGCCCCACAAGGAGGTGGCCCGCGGTCACTGCCTTACCAGCGCCGCTGGCCAGTGCAAGGCGGCGACCCACCTTATCGTGCGACTCAACGCCGAGAGCCTGAGCACCAAGACGCTACGCCCCTCTCTGCACAACAAGGAGATCGAAGTGGCCCTTGGCAGCTGGCATGGCCGGGCCCGTTTCGTGCCCATCAAGGATACCCGGCTGGCGCGGCTGATCTTTACCAGCCCCATCCCCTGCTTCTTCGGCCAGCCGCTCGCCATCATTCGCCACGGCAGCAGCGAACTGCTGCACGGCGCCCGCATCGTCTGGTGCGGCGACATCCATCCCGCCAGACGCAAGGCACTGCACACCCTGCTGGGCGAGCTGCCAGATGAGCTCGAGCACTACAACCCGGCCACCCTGCAACTGGGGCTCAACGGCTATGTGCTAGCCAGCCGCTTTGACCAGCAGCCAGAGCAGGTCACCCCCCTCGGTGACTGGCTGCTGGACAACCACTGGCTGGCCCAGAGCCGCGACCAGCTGCTCGCTACATTGGCCAGCGAACCGCTTAGCGCCGCAGAGCTTGCAACCCGCTTTGGCATCGCCCTGCCGGTCACTCAGGCCCTGCTCCAGCAGCTCAAGAGCGAGCAGCTGATCCGCCTGCACCATGACAAGTGGCAACCGGGCAGCGGCGAGTCGGAAGATGATCTGGGGGAAGAGGCGCAGCTGGTGCTCAAGGTGGTGCGAGATCAAGGCAAGGAGGGTTACGAGCCCGGTAAACTGGGCCCCGGCGGCGTGGAGCTGGATCCCTTTATCACCCGCAAGCTGCCCGCGGTTCTGCAGCAGGGCTTGCAGCAAAAAGGCGCGCTGCAAAAGCAGCTGCGCAACCTGGCGCGACTCAAGTATCTGGTGCAGCTCGATGGCCCCATCTACTACGACGCCGAGCTTTACAACCAGATGGTCGCCGCCGTGCTGGCGGGCCAGCAGGTGGGAGATCTGATCGACATGGCATCCCTCAAGGAGATCACCGGTTTGTCGCGCAAATACGCCATTCCGTTCTGCCTGCGCATGGAGATGGATGGCTGGGTGCGGCGCGAGGAGAACGAGCGCCGGGTGCTGCGTTTGCCAACCACTCAAGATGAGATGGAACCAGCATGAGCACCACCATCGCCCCCTCTGGCTCTGCCAATCCTGTGGCCAACCGGCTGCGCCGCGAATTTCATATCGACGGCATCGTTCAGGGGGTCGGCTTTCGCCCCTTCGTCTATGGGCTGGCACTGCGCCACGGCCTTGCCGGTTATGTCTTGAACGATGCCAACGGCGTCACCATTGGCGCCGAAGGATCGCCTGAGCAGCTCACAGCCTTTGCCCGCGAACTACGGGAGCTGGCGCCGCCACTGAGCCGTATTGATCATTTCAGCGAGCGGGAGCTGCCCCTTGCTCATGATCCCGACTTTGATAGCCAGTTTCGAATTAAAGCGAGCCAGCAGCAGAGCGCCGCCACGGTCGCCATCTCGCCGGATCAGGGGATGTGCGAGGCGTGCGCCCGGGACGTGGCCAACCCCGCGGATCGCCACCATCGCTACCCCTTTACCAACTGCACCCACTGCGGCCCGCGCTACACCATCATCCGCCGCCTCCCCTACGACCGCCCCCACACCGCCATGGCAGGCTTTGCCAAGTGCCCGCGCTGTGCGGCGGCCTATGAAAACCCGCTGGATCGACGCTACCACGCCCAGCCGGTGAGCTGCCCCGAGTGCGGGCCGCATCTGACCTGGCGCAGCGGCAACGGCGATGCGCTGGCCGAGCGCGAGGATGCCCTGCAAGCAGCTGCCAGCGCCCTGCAAGCGGGGGCGCTGATTGCGGTCAAGGGGATGGGGGGTTATCACCTGATGTGTGATGCCCGCAATGAACAGAGTGTGGCCAGATTACGAACACTCAAGCGGCGCGCGCGCAAACCGCTGGCGGTGATGATGGGCTCCCTTGCCGAGGCCAAATTGCATGTCACCGGCAGCGAAGACGAGTGGCAACTGCTCACCTCTCAGGCCAGACCCATCACCTTGCTGCGCAAGCGCAAAAATGATGATCGGCTCTCAGAATCCCTACTTGCAACCGCGCCGCTGGCCGAGGGGATCGCCCCCGGCATCCCCTACCTTGGCATCATGCTCCCCTACACCCCGCTCCATCAGCTGCTGCTGGACGCCTGCGCCATGCCGCTGGTGGCCACCAGCGCCAATGGTCGCGGCAGCCCGATCCTGATCGACTGTGAGGCGGTGGTCAGGGAGCTCGGCAGCGAGATTGATGGCATCCTGGATCACAACCGCCCCATCCTGCACCCGTGTGACGACAGTCTGGTGCAGTGGGCAGGCGGGCGACGCCAGACGTTGCGGCTGGCCCGGGGCTATGCCCCCTGCACCCCCAGCCTGAAAGAGGCGGTCAAGGCGCCGCTCTTGGCTGTCGGGGCTCAACAGAAGAACCAGCTGGCGCTCGCCTTCAGCCGCCAGCGCATCTACAGCCCCTATATCGGCGATCTGCACAGCCTGCCGATGCAGGAGCACTTCGAGCAGACCCTGACGACCTTTCGCGATCTCTACGATCTCAAACCCGAACTGCTGGTGTCGGATCGCCACCCTGGCTACCTCAGCCACCAGTGGGCCAAACGCTATTGCCAGGATCAGGGTGCGACCCACCTCGAGGTGCAGCACCATCACGCCCACCTGCTGGGGGTGATGGCCGAGCACGGCATCACGGGCCCGGTGCTGGGTGTTGCCTTCGATGGTACCGGCCTTGGCGATGACGGCACCCTCTGGGGCGGCGAGCTGCTGATCGCAGACGTTCACGGATTTGAGCGCGTTGCCCATCTCCAGCCCTTCAAGCTGATCGGTGGCGAGGCGGCCATTCGCGAGCCGGTGCGCCAGCTGCTGGGGCTGCTGTTTGAGTCATATGGCATGGAGCAGATCAGCGCCCTCGATATTCCGTTGATCAACAAGTTGCCTATCGAGCGGAGCAGCAACCTGCACCAACTCTGGCACCTTGGTCGCAACGCCCCCTATACCAGTTCCATCGGCCGTCTGTTTGATGCGGTGGCGGCGCTCTTGGGGGTGATCGATACCCACGATTACGAAGGCGAGGCCGGACTCTTGCTGGAGTCTGCCGCCTTGCAGCTCACCCCCGACGAACAACCCTTCCCCCTCGCCTTTGATCTCAGCCAATCAGCGGAGGGACCACTGCAGATCCTGTGGGCCGAGCTGATCCATACCCTTGTCAGCGAGCGGTGCAAAGGCACCGCCACTGCCAGCCTGGCCGCCGGTTTTATCCGCGCCATCAGCAATCTGGTGGTTGCCCTGGCCGAGCATTTCCCCGGCTATCCGGTGGTGCTGGGGGGCGGCGTCTTTCAAAACCGGGTGCTGATGGACGAGCTGGTGCCCGCTCTCGAAGCGGCCGGTCGGCAGGTATTGACCAGCGAAACCCTGCCGCTCAATGACGGTGGCATCGCCGCCGGTCAGCTCTGGTTTGCCATCCACCATCTTGCCACGCATCAGCCTGTTACAACCGGTTGTGCCACCTTGTCGGAGTCCTGAAATTCATGTGTCTATCCATCCCCTCTCAGGTGGTGCAGCTGCACCCCGAAGATAACTGCGTCACCGTCGATACCCTGGGGGTGCAGCGGCGCGTCAGCTGCATGCTGCTCGAAGAGCCCCTCCAGGTGGGCGACTATGTGCTGCTCCATATCGGCTTTGTGATGAGCAAGATTGACGAAGAGGAGGCGCAGGCCAGCCTCGAGAGCTTCCGCCAGATGGTGGCCCTGATGCCCAAACAGGATATCTTGCCATGCTGACCTTGAATGACCTGTTCCAGGGCTTTCGCCAGCCCGAGGTGATCCGCGCCCTCGCCGCCCAAATTACAGAACTGGCCAAGGATCTGCCCGAGCCGCTGCGGGTGATGGAGGTGTGCGGCGGCCATACCCACACCATCATGAAGTACGGCCTGCACCAGCTGCTGCCCGCCAGCATCGAGTTTGTCCACGGCCCCGGCTGCCCGGTCTGCATCATGCCCAAAGAGCGCATCGATCAGGCCATCGAGCTGGCGAGTCAACCGAATGTCATTCTGGTCACCCTGGGGGACATGATCCGGGTGCCGGGCTCCAAAGGCACGCTGGCCCAGCAGCGGGCCAAGGGGAGCGATATCCGTCCGGTCTATGACCCCCTCGATGCCCTGAGTATCGCCAAAGAGAACCCGGAAAAAACCGTGGTCTTCTTCGCCATCGGTTTCGAGACCTCTACCCCGATGACCGCCGCCTTGCTGGCTGCCGCTGAAGAGCAAGGGGTCGATAACCTCCTGTTTCATATCAACCATGTGCTGGTGCCGCCCGCCATTCATGCGGTGATGGCCGACGGGGTGGCCAAGGTGAACGCCTTTATCGGCCCCTCTCACGTCAGCGTCATCACCGGCGCCGATATCTACCTGCCTATCGTCGATCGCTATCAGGTGCCTGTGGTGGTGAGTGGCTTCGAACCGGTGGATGTGATGGAGGCGCTCTTGATGATGGTGCGCCAGAAGGTGGAGGGTCGATATGCGCTGGAGGTGCAGTACAGCCGCGCCGTCACCGCCAGCGGCAATAAAGCCGCCCAGCGGCTGGTCGAGCGCTTTTTAGAGACCCGCGAGCACTTTCGCTGGCGAGGTCTGGGGGATATCAACGCCTCCGCCCTGCGCCTGCGCGATGCCTTCGCCAAGCGCGATGCGGAGCGTCACTTCCAGCTTGATCAGACCCCCATCGATGACCACAAGGCGTGCCAGTGCGCCGATATCCTGCGCGGCCTGGCCAAACCGAACCAGTGCAAAGTCTTTGGCCGGGGCTGCACCCCGACCCAGCCCATGGGCAGCTGCATGGTCAGCTCCGAAGGGGCCTGCAATGCCTACTACCGATATATGGGGATCCAATGAGAGAAATTCAGTTAAGCCACGGCGGCGGCGGCGTCGAGATGAATCAGCTGATCAACCAGCTATTCTTTCGCCACTTTGGCAACGAGATCCTGCTGCGCGGTGAAGATGCCGCCCTGCTGCCGGTGAGCGGCCCCGTTGCCTTCACCACCGACAGCTTTACCGTCTCGCCGCTCTTCTTCGAGGGGGGCGATATCGGCAAGCTGGCCATCGCCGGTACGGTCAACGATCTCGCCATGATGGGGGCCAAGCCCGAGTATCTGAGCTGCAGCTTTATCATCGAGGAGGGGTTCCCCTACGCCGATCTAGCCCGCATCGTCGAGTCGATGGCCGCGGAGCTTGCCAAGAGCGGCGCCCGCATCGTCTGCGGCGACACCAAGGTGGTGCCCAAGGGAGCGGCCGACAAGATCTTTATCAACACCAGTGGGGTAGGCACCTTCCCGTTGCCTGAGCAGAGCCGGGGCATCTCGGTACGCAACCTCAAGGCCGGTGACGCCATTCTGGTGTCGCGGGATATCGGCAGCCACGGCGCCTGCATCCTGATGGCCCGCGACGCCCTGCAACTGGGATCTGATCTCAAGAGCGACTGCACCACCCTCTGGCCGCAGGTAGAAGCGCTGCTAAAAGCGGGGATTACCCCTCACGCCCTGCGCGACGCCACCCGCGGTGGCCTTGCCGCCGTGCTCAACGAGTGGAGCAGCGCCTCCCAAGTGGCCATCGAGCTGGAGGAGTCCGCCATTCCGGTGTGCGATCCGGTGCGCGGCCTGTGCGAGCTCTACGGTTTCGAGCCCCATGATCTCGCCAACGAGGGGACCATGGTGCTGGCCCTGCCTGCCGAACAGGCGCAGGACGCACTGGGCATCTTGCGGCAATTCAACCCCGCAGCAAGCCAGATCGGCGTGGTGCAGACAAGCGATCGCCACAAGGTGATCCTCAACAATCCCTGGGGCAGCCGCCGCTATCTGGAGCTGCCGCAAGGGGAACTGCTGCCGCGGATCTGTTGAGCAGCCATGCCGTTCCGTCAATTACAGGGAGGAGTCACTGCTCCTCCCCATATCGGTTAAGGAGCCACCATGCACGAAATGTCTCTGGCCATGGCCGCCATCGATCTGGCAGCCGAGCAGGCCACCCAGCGGGGTTTTACTAGGGTGACCGCCCTCTGGCTCGAGGTTGGCAGCTTCTCCTGCGTTGACCCGGACACCATTGCCTTCTGTTTCGAGGCCGCCGCCAAGGGCACTGTCGTCGAAGGGGCCCAGCTTCACTTTCAGCACCAGGCGGCAGAGGCCTGGTGTTACGACTGCAACCAGACGGTCTCCCTCACCGAGCGCGGGCAGGCCTGCCCCGGGTGTGGCGGATACAAATTACGAGTCGCGCAGGGTGATAGCCTGCGCATCACCGACATCGAGGTAAGTTGATATGTGTAGCGTATGCGGATGCGGCCAGGCGCGGATTGCCGGCCATGAGCACGAACATGATCATAAGCACGATCATAAGCACGACCATCATCATGCTCATGACGCCCATCACCACCATGATCACGAGCAGAGTGCGCCGCGCACCCTGATCATTCACCACCACTATCACCATCAGGGAGATGTCCATCACCACTACCACGGGGTGCGGGCTCCCATAAGCCATGAGGGTCATGATCAGCTGCATGAGCACCACTATGATCACCCCCACGACCATCATCATGATCATGTCCACTCTCATGACCACGGCCATTCCCACGCGCATTCCCATGACCATGACCATGACCATGACCATGACCATGACCATGACCATGACCACCAGCAGGGTGATCTGCACTATGGCAAAGGGGAAGCGGGATTGTCGGTGCCCGGCATGGGGCAGCGCCAGCTGATCGCCATCGAGATGGATGTGCTGGCCAAGAACAATGCCTTGGCGGCCCACAACCGCGAGCACTTCGACGAAGCGGCCCAGCTGGTGCTCAATCTGGTGTCGAGCCCGGGTTCAGGCAAGACCACCCTGCTGTGCGAAACCCTGCGCCAGCTGGCCGACAAACGCCCCTGCGCCGTGATTGAAGGGGATCAGCAGACCAGTGCCGATGCGGATCGCATTCGCGCCACCGGCGTCCCTGCCGTGCAGATCAACACCGGCAAGGGCTGCCATCTGGATGCCAAAATGGTCCACGACGCCTGCCACCAGCTGCCCGCCAATGAAGGGGGCATCCTCTTTATCGAGAACGTGGGCAATCTGGTCTGCCCTGCCAGCTTCGATCTTGGCGAGAAGTACAAGGTGGCGATCCTCTCCGTCACCGAGGGGGAAGAGAAGCCGCTGAAATACCCGGACATGTTCGCAGCTGCCCAGCTGATGGTGATCAACAAGATCGATCTGCTGCCCTACGTCAGCTTTGACGTGGCCCGCTGCATCGAGAACGCCAAACGGGTCAACCCCTATATTCAGGTGATCCAGGTCAGCGCCACCACCGGCGAAGGGATGGATGCCTGGCTTAACTGGCTGGCAACGGCCTGAACCAGAACCGGTTAAATGCCGTTACCAACGGCGGATAGCAAGAGAGGGAGGCTGATGCCTCCCTCTCTTTATCTGCGCACTTTGCCAACGATTTTCTCTGTAAAGAATGGCCAGCGTTTCATACTCGCCCCCCGAACCCTGGCCCTCTCCCCAGGGAGAGTCACCGTCTGCTCCCTTCTCCCCTTGCGGGAGAAGGGCTGGGGATGAGGGGGAACTAACCCTCAGGCCGCATTTTCAGCCAATACACCAGTCACGGGCTGCACCTCCCCAAAGCGCAGCACCCGATGGCAGATCTGGCGCAGCAGCGCCTGTTGGTGACTAAAAATCAGGATGCCAAGCCCGCGCTGCTCGCACTCACGCATTAACTCCTGCCAAATATGGCGCTGGATTTGCGGGTCCAGCTGGGCGGTCACCTCGTCGGCAATCAGCAGACGAGTGCGAGGATCAAGGGCGCGCAGCAGCGCGATGCGGGCCAGCTCGCCACCGGAGAGTTGACCGGGTTTACGACCGAGCCATTCAGGCTTGACCATAAAGCGGGCCAGCATGGCCTCATCGGGGCGCCATACATCCCACAGCGCCTGCCCAGTGGTACGATAGGGATTGAAGGTCAGTTCCGGATGCTGGGGCACCAGCTGGATGGGGTTATAGCCTTTGACCTCTTCAGGCACCGGCTGCCCATCCAGCAGGAGCTGCCCGCCAGCCCTAACCGGTTGCCAACCGGCCAATACCCGCCCCAGCGTGGTCTTGCCATAACCGCTCGGGGCAGAGATACCGAGCCGCTCGCCCGCTTTCACCGTCAGCGATAACCCCTGCCAGAGGGGACGTTCCCCCTGGGCGATGGTGAGATTTCGTACTTCCAACATCAGGAAACCTCCGGCACAGAGAAGAGCGCGTTGAACTCCGGCAGCGCCTGCCAGTGGGCTCTGAGCATCTCGCTCCCCAGCCCCTGACGCAGATGGTGGCAGCTCAAGGTATCGCTCACCAGCCCTTGATGCAGCGCCACGATGCGATCGGCGAAGCGGGCCGCCAGCGCCAGATCGTGGGTCACCCAAAGGATACCGCTGCCCTGATTGGCCAATTCACGCAACTGGCCGAGCAGCAGACAAGCCAGCCCCTCGTCGAGCCAGGCGGTGATCTCGTCTGCCAGAATGTAGCGGGCACCGCCAAGGGCCGCGGTGCAGGCCAGAATGCGCTTGGCCATGCCGCCGGAGAGCTGGCGCGGATAGCTATCCAAGGTGGTCGCGGGCAACTGGTAGCGCAGCAGCTGCTCGCCGAGCCGTTCGCGAGAACCGCTCTGACCGCAGAGGCGCGCTGCGCGGCCCAACTGGCGTTCCACCGTCAGCAATGGATTGAGGGCGCTTACTCCCTGTGGCACATAGCAGAGAGTGTGACCGCGCAGACGGGCGCGGCTGGCATCGCACAGAGGTGTGCCATCGAGGGAGATGCTGCCGCGCATCCTCAGGTTGTCCGGTAGCAGGGTCAGGGCGCTTTGCAGCAACAGGCTCTTGCCCTCGCCGCTCCCCCCACCAGCGCCACTATCTCCCCTGGCGCCAGTTGCAGGCTGATATCGGTCAGCAAAGGCTGCCAGCTGCGCCGCCCCAGCCAGGAGTAGTGGGCCGCCTCTATGGTCACCTGATCAAAACTCAGCATGGTTCACTCCTGTGCCACAGCAGCTGTTGCAAGGCGCGGGTAGCCTGATCAAACAGCAACACCAGCAGCAGCAACATCAGCCCCGGGAAGAGGGCCAACCACCAACCGCCACCGGCCAGATAACGCAGGGCATCGGCCAGCAGCAGGCCCAGCGAGGCCTCGTGGGCCGACAGACCAAAGCCGAGAAAGCTCAAGGCCGCGCTGTGCAGCACCGCATGGGGAAACATCAGCAGGGTGCCGATAAACCACTGGGGCAACAGCCCCGGCAACAGGTGAATGCGCCAGCGACGCAGCGCCCCCATCCCCTGACAACGGGCCAGCACCACATAGTCGCTGCAGGCGATCCGCCGCGCTTCTGCGCAGAGAATGAGCGCCAACTTGGGCCAGTGGGTGAGCGCCACCGCCAGGATCACCCCGCGCATGCCGCCCCCCACGGTGAAGCAGATAAGGATCAACAGCAGCATATGGGGCAGCGCCAGCATGGCGTCGATCACCATTCGTACCGCCGCATCACATCTGGGGTGAATGAGCGACACGCTTGCCGCCACCATGGCCAGCAGGCCACTGCAGAGCGCCGTGCTGATGCCGAGCTCCAGACTGGTGAGGGTACCCTGAAAGGCGCGCAACCAGAGATCCCGCCCCATCTGATCGGTGCCGAACCAGTGGGCCAGCGAGGGGGGTTGCTGGCGCGCCAGCAGATCCATCAGCACATCCTGATGAGAGAGGCTCCAGCCGTAAGCAGCCAGCAGCGTCAATCCGAGCAGGGCAAAACCCAGCCGCAGGATGGAGGGTAACGGATTAAACAGCATGCTCACCCTCCCAGCCACGATTGATGCGCGCCAGCAGCAAACTGGCCACCGTATTGCCAATAAAGACCAGCAGAGTGCAAAAGAGCACTATGCCCATCAGCAAGGGAATATCGCCCCGCAGCCCTGCATCCACGGTGGCCTGGCCGAGCCCCGGATAGGAGAAGACCTTCTCGGCCAAGAGCGAGCCGCCAATCAGCTCGCCAAGGGAGGCAAACTGCAGGCAGAGCGCCGGGGTCAGGGCGTGGCGCAGCACATGAAAACGCAGCATGGGCCAGCCGCCATCCCCCTGAGCGCGGGCGTAGCGGATAAAGTCGCTCTCCAGCACCTCGGCCACCCGCCCCCGGGTATGCAGGGCAATATTGCCCAGCCCCAGCAGGGCGAGCGTGGTGACCGGCAGCAGCAGATGACGCAACCGCATGGCCCAATCCGCCTCATCGGCAGCGAGCCCCGGCGTCCAGGCGCAGCAGACCGGCAGTAGCGGCCAGTACACCGCAAACAGGGCGAGCAGCAACAGGCCGACCCAGAAGGTGGGCAGGGAGGCGAGCAGGTAGGCAAAGCGGCAGATAAGTCGATCGGGCCAGCGATTGAGATAGCGACCGGCGCAGAGCCCAAGCAGGATGCCGAACAAGCCGGAGAGCAGCCAGGCGCCCGCCAGCAACAGGAAGGAGGCAGCAAAGCGCTGGCCTATTACCTCACCCACCGGTGCGTTATAGAGCATGGAGTAACCGAGATCCCCCCGCAGCACCTGGGTAAACCAGTGCCAGTAGCGCAGCCAGAGCGGCTGATCCAGCCCCCAGCGAGCGGCAATGCGGGCGTACTGCTCCGGCGGCACATGGAGCAGATCGTTGCCGATATAGGCCTTGATGGGGTCGATGGGGGAGTAACTCAGCAGCACAAAGGTGGCGACCGAGACCAGACATAACAGCCCTGCCAGACGCAGCAGGGCTTTTAGCAACAGATAACCTGAATGACTCAAGGGCGAACTTACCGGCACGTCCACCGCCAATCCTGCAGGTTGTTGAGGAGTGACCAGCTACCGTGGATTTCCGGCGCCCCCTTGCCAAGGTCGATGCAACTGTTGGCGAGATAGGTGTGCTGCACGTTGAGCAGCCAGGCCCAGGCGGCATCTCCCTGCACTCCGGCGCCCGTTTTGCCATCCCACTCCACCTGCTGCCAGAACGGCACGGCCGCCTGCCAGTTCGGGGCATCCAGCGCCTGCTTGAGGTGGCCATCCACCACAGGGTTGCTGTAGTAGCCCGGATTGTAGAACTCCACGCCACCGGAGCCGCTCTGGTAGTGGTGATAGAGCTCCATGGGATCCAGACTCCCCCACCCCATCAGCACCGGGTTGGCGTGCATCTCCCGCTCCACCTGCTCCCAGCTGCCGGACTTGAGGCTCACCTCAAGGCCAATGGGCTTGAGCATGGCGCGCACCGCTTCCGCCAGATCCCGGCGAGTGCTGTCACCGCTGGTGTACCAGAGGGTAAAGGCGGCGCGCAGGTCGCCCTTGTGGCGAATGCCGTCACTGCCCATCTTCCAACCCGCTTCGTCGAGCAGGGCGTTGGCGTGGGCCGCATCGCCATCCTTGAAGGCGGTGGCCTTGTTTAGCCAGGGCAGGCCTTCCACCGCGCTGTAAGCGGGGATGGCGTGCCCCTCCAGCAGCTGGTCGGCCAGCAGCTTGCGGTCGATGGCGTAGTTGATGGCGCGGCGCACCGCCACGTCCGAGGTCACGTCGTTGCCGATGGGATAACCCTTGGCATCCTTGCCACCCGCCGGCGGAATAGGGAAGACGATGCCGCGGTTCTCCACACTCGGCCGCACCCACAGCTTGAGGGAAGCAGGCACGGTGGGCGCCAGCGAGGGGGCGATGCGCACCACATCGAGCTGGCTACTCTGGGCGGCAGCATAGGCGCTCTCTTCATCGATAAAGACAAACACCAGCCGTTTGAAGTCATTGTTGCCACCGGCGTAATAGGGGTTCGCCTCTACCACCAGCTGTTGACCGGGCAGGAAGCTCACCAACCGGTAAGGGCCGGCACCGACCGGCTTTTGGGCATATGCTTTTGCGTCGTAATCCCGCTTCGACACTATCCCCAAAGATCCCAGCACGTTGACGAAGGTGCTCTGGGGAGCACTCAGGGTAATGGCAACTTCGGTAGGCGAGAGCACCTTGGCCGAGACAAAGTTGCCCATGTCGATCTTGCCGCCACCCTTGGCCGCGCTGTTGTAAGTGAAGGCCACATCTTCGGCGGTGAGCGGCGCACCGTTGGAGAATTTCAGTTCAGGCTTGAGGGTAATGAGCCACCCCTTGCCATCCTTGCTCGGGGTCACCGACTGGGTGAGCACATTCTGCCAGCTGAGATCGGCGTTCTGCTTGAGCAGCGGGCTATGCAACAGCAGGTAGCTGCCGTGGCTCCAGCCAAGCAAAGGGTCAAACCCTTCGGTGGGTTCGGCGCCGATGGCGAGCTTGAGCTCGGCAGGCACAGGTTGGGCTGCGGCCAGCGCCGCGTGAGAGGCAGTGCCCAGCAGCAGAGTCAACAGGGCGGCAGC
This sequence comes from Aeromonas sp. 6P, assembly GCF_051919525.1. Classification (NCBI taxonomy): domain Bacteria; kingdom Pseudomonadati; phylum Pseudomonadota; class Gammaproteobacteria; order Aeromonadales; family Aeromonadaceae; genus Aeromonas; species Aeromonas sp. 6P. Next base: position 2,518,866 of record NZ_JBQBEO010000002.1, read on the forward strand.
ACTGGTGCCACAGTAATGGCGAAGGGAATTGCGAGAAACAGTCATGGGGATCCTTCTTGTTTTGTACCACTCACGGATCATCACTCAAAAAAGAGGTGGAATGCGTGTCTTAACATGGGAGTGAGGGGCCAAAATGGCCCCCTATTCTAAACTTGATTTCGCGTGAAACCTAGCGACTATGCCGGTTGACCGCGCCGGGCACCGAATAGCCGTCTGCGACCCAGATCCACACCGCCAGCCCCTTGCTGCACCGGCAAGGAGAGCAGCATCTTGAGGGTGCTGCTCACCAGTGAGCGCCCCTCCCCGGCACCGAGATGGGGATCGAGCGGCGACATCAGAGAGCAGGCCAGCAGCTGTCCCGTCTCGGGCAATTCACCCACCATAAAGGTCATGTTGCCGCAGGGGAGCTGCAGGGCGAGTCGATCGCTGCTGCTGCGAATCGGCCAAAGCTGATCCGGCCCCGGCAGCACCACCACGCTCAGCATCCAGGGGGTGAGCACGCAGCCGAGCCACTGACCTTCAAACAACGTGCACTCCGCCACAATGGGCATGGAGGCGTGATAGAAGGGCAACGCCTGCATCTCTTCGCGAGCGATCCGCTCGTACTGGGCTACCAGCAGAGGTGCGGGGTCGCGGGCAAAACCGGCAAACTCCTGCACAGCATCAAGCTCGCTTAAATGGGACTGCGCCATAGGCCCTCCCGTGCTTGTTCAGCTTTCTCCTGCTCAGAGAGCGCAATGGCGGGCGCACCAACGGCGGCCAGCAGGGTCAAAATCCGATCCGTCGCCTCCCCCATGGCAGCCGCCACCACAGGGGTGAGGCCGATACGGGGCTCAAGGGATTCGGGCTCGACCCCGATCAGGGTGAGCCGCTTGGGCGACTCCCCCGTCATGTGCAGCGCCGAGAGCACGTCCGCCAGTCCCAGTTGGTGCGGGGAGATCTTGCGGCCAAACAGGGTCGGGATCTCCTCATCCTTCAGAGTCACCACTGTGCCCGGCGGATTACCGCTGCGCACCGCATCCACCAGAATGATGTGATCGCGACTGGCCATCGCGTCGAGCAACTCCATGCCGGCGGTACCGCCGTCGAGCAGCTCGATGCCGGGGGCGAAACGGTATTCGCGCCCCAGCCCCTCAACGATGCGCACGCCGACGGCCTCGTCACTCAAGAGCAGGTTGCCGACGCCCAGGATCAGGGTGTTCATCACAGCACCTTCACCTGAGTCGTTTCGCCATTTTGGGTATCCACCACATGCACCGCACAGGACATGCAGGGGTCGAACGAGTGGACGGTGCGCACCACTTCCAGCGGTTTGGCGGGATCCGCCACCGGGGTGCCTACCAGAGATTGCTCGTAGGGGCCGGGTTCGTCGTTGAAGTTGCGCGGGCCCGAGTTCCAGGTCGATGGCACCACCGCCTGATAGTTCTCGATCTTGCCGCCCTTGATGACGATCCAGTGGGAGAGCATGCCGCGCGGCGCCTCTTCAAAGCCCACCCCGCGAAACTCTTTATCCGCCGGGATCTCCGCCTTGATGTAGGCGGTGGTGTCCCCCTTGCCGATGTTGTCCACCAGCGCCTTCCACTGGTGCGCCAGGGTATCTTTCAGCACGCAGCAGCGCACCGCGCGACCGATGATGCGGCCCATGGTGGAGTGCAGCTGTTCAGTCTTGATGGCAGAGCCGGTGAGCGCCTTGTAGATGCCGTTCAGCTGATCGAAATGCGCCACCGTCTCCGGGTGCTTGGCGGCGAGTTTCACCAGCAAGTCTGCGAGCGGCCCTACCTCCACCACCTTGCCGTAGAAGGTGGGAGACTTGACCCAGGAGTATTTGCCATCATCCTGCCAGCCGGTGTAATTAGGCTCAGTCTTGCCCTCCCAAGGCTTGAGGGGAGCGTCATCCTTGTACCAGGCGTGCTTGTTGCTCTCCGCGATGCCATCCATCAGCCAGCCATCCTGATGGCTCTCGATGGGGCGATAACCCGTCAGATTGCCATTCTCGATATAGCCGCCCGGCATCAGGAAGCTGCCGCCGTTGGCATCGGTGGGCAGTTCCGGCACGCTCAGGTAGTGTTTGGCCCCCTGCCCCAGACTCAGCCACTCGGGATAGTGGGCAGCGATGATGGCGGCATCTACCTTGTAGACCTGCTCGATAAACTCGCCGAGCCGGTCGATAAAGCTCTTCACATAGAGCAGCCGCTCGAGGTTGAGCACGCTTGGTGCATCCAGATTGATGGGGTTGGCCACGCCGCCCACCGCCAGATTCTGGATGTGCGGGCTCTTGCCACCGAGGATGGCGACAATGCGGTTGGCATCGCGCTGGCACTCCAGCGCCTGCAGGTAGTGGGCCACGGCGATGAGGTTTACCTCCGGGCTCAGCTTCATCTCCTTGTGACCCCAGTAACCGTTGGCAAAGATGCCGAGCTGGCCGCTCGCCACCAGCGCGCGGATCTTGTCCTGCACCTTGGTCAGTTCATCGGCACTGTTGAGGGACCAGGTCGATACCCCCTTGAGCATGTCCGCCGCTTTTTGCGGATTGGCCTCAAGGGCCGCGGTGATATCCACCCAGTCCAGCGCGGAGAGCTGGTAGAAGTGGACGATGTGATCGTGGATGTTGTGGGCCGCGATGATGAGGTTGCGGATGAACTGGGCATTGACCGGCACCTTGGCGCCGATGGCGTTCTCCACCGCCCGCACCGAGGCGATGGCGTGAATGGAAGTGCACACCCCGCAGATGCGCTGCACTATCATCCAGGCATCGCGCGGGTCGTTGCCCTTGACAATCTCCTCCATGCCGCGCCACATGGTGCCGGACGACCAGGCTTTGGTCACTTTTCCGCCTTCGATTTCGCAGTCGATACGCAGGTGCCCCTCAATGCGGGTGATGGGGTCTATGGTGATACGTTGGCTCATACGTTGGCTTTCCCTCGGGCCTGATAATCTTGGTGAACACGTTCAAGTGATGGCAGTACCGGCAAGAGCCGGATCAACAGCAAATAGGCACACACCTCGATGGCAACAAAGCCCAGAGAGATCAGCACCTCCTCCGCAGAGGGGAAGTAGTGGTAGCCATTGCCGGGGTTGAAGGCGAGCAGGGAGTAATCCAGTCGCCAGAGGGCGGCGCCCAGCAGCATGCTGAGGGCCCCCAGGAACAACATGCGCGAATCCCGGCGGCTCTTGTCCCAGTGGAACACCAGCAGCGGGAAGATCATCAGCGCAATCTCGCTCCAGAACATGATGGAGAAGCGATTGAACTCGGAGAGATACTCCGACTTGTCGTGGATGACGATCTCGGCAAAGCGCAGCGCCACAAACAGGATCAGGAAGATGTCGATCACCTGAGTCAGTTTGTAGAAGAGCGACTTCTCGTTGGGGCCCCGCCCCGCCAGTCCCGCCTGCACCAGGGATCCTTCAAACACCACGATGGAAAAACCCATGATGAAGGCGGTCAGCAGCGAAAAGACCGGCAGCAGCTCGTAGCTTTGCCAGAGCGGATGGATCTTCTCCCCCGCCACTATCATCAACGAGCCCATCGAGGATTGGTGCATGGTGGGCAACAGAGCCCCCAGCGCCAGCACGAAGAACATGATCTTGTTGAGGCGAATAAGTGACGCCTTCCAGCCGAACTTCTCCAGCAGCACGGGAGCGAACTCCAGCGCCATCACCCCGATATAGATGGTCATGCAGACCGCAGTTTCGAACAGCACCGAGGAGGTGTTGAAGTGACCGGGCAGGTAGAAGTACGGCAGGTTCCAGTAACGCCCCACGTCGATGGTGATGGAGAGGCCGCCCAGCGAGTAGCCAAACAGGCTCGCCAACAGGGCCGGTCGCACCAGCGGGTGATACTCGCCCCGGTTGAACACATAGACAGCCCAGGCCAGTGCCCAGCCGCCGCAGGCGAAACCGGTGCCTATCAGCAGATCGAACGAGATCCAGAGTCCCCAGGGATAACCGCCATTCAGATCGGTGACCGAACCCAGCCCGAAGACGAGGCGTTTTAAAATCAACATGCCGCACAGCACGGCAAAGGGGGCCAGCACCAGCACAGGCCAGCTGACCAGCTTGCCGCCGAGGGGATGTGCCTTGTGGTTACTCATGATCCTTGCCTCCCTTTGTAGTGCCCTGATCCTTGATCTGCACACTCCCCTGATCATGGCCATCATCGTGATGGTGATCGTGACCATTCTTGGTGTTGCGGCGAATGAGCACCGAGAGGCCGGTCAGCACCACCATGGGCAGCACCATCCCCTTGTAGAGGGTGTGCTGGATATGCTCAGAGCGGGCACCGGAGGAGAGCTCCGGCAGATCGGGCATGTCGAGCTTGGTATAGGGCACCCCGGCCAGCACCAGCACCTGGGTGCCGCCCCCCTCCTTCTCGCCATAGACGTAAGGCTGGTAGTTGGGCACTTCGTGCAGGTAGGGGTCGTTGGCAGAGAGGGTCTGGCGCGGATAGGCATATTCGCTGCCCGGAGTCGCCAGCAGACGACGCTTGGCCTCGGCCATCAGCTCCTCGCGGGTGCCGAAGATCACGGCGCCGGTGGGGCACACCTCAACGCAGCCGGGCAACTTGCCCTGATCAATCCGCTCCAGCCCTTTCTGGTTGCAGAGCTCGCACTTGTGGATCGCCCCCAGCGGGTTGTCATAGTCATATTTGGGCACATCGAACGGGCAACCCACCATGCAGTAGCGACAGCCGGTGCAGACGCTCGGGTCGTAGTGAACGATGCCGGTCTTGGGATCTTTTTTAAGAGCCTGCACCGGACAAACAGAGACGCAGTTGGGATCGACACAGTGCATGCACTGCTTCTTGATGTAGGCGTAGCCATCCACCAGCTGATCCTTGTGCTCGCCAGTGCCGCTCTTCCACACCTGAATGATGTTGTTGGTGTAGGGGGTCAGCTTGTCGTTGTTGGACCAGGTTTGCGCCCCGGCTGGATTGGCCGGGTTGCCGTTGAGGCGCTGACACTCCGCTACACAGGCCTGACAGCCAACGCAGAGGGTGGAGTCGTAGAGCATGCCGAGTGACCCGGGAATGGGCGGCTTGTTCTTGGCCGCCGCCAGTGCGGTGCCGGGTACGGCTGTGCCCGCCGCCAGCGCACCGACGGAGGCAAATTTGAGGAAGTTGCGTCTGTTCACGGTTACTCCTCCCGTGATGGGGACTGCCCGGCTTCGTGGCGTTTTTGCTGGCGACCGAGTTCACGCACCGTCATCAGACTCACCCCCACCAGCACCCCGAGGGCGCCACCGATAAGGCCGGTCGCGGTGGGCGAGGTATAGCCCCCCTCCTGAATTTTCACATCGGGTTTATCCACCCGCGGAGTCGGGTTCTCTACCTTGGCAAGCTGGAAGATCCCCTTGCTAAAACCGACCCCCTGCTCGTTGCAGCCATAACAGGGGTGACCGATGCCGACCGGCCAGATGCCGCCGCCCACATCGCAGAACTCCAGGGTCGAGCAGTTGCCGTAGGTCTCCGGCCCCTTGCAGCCAAGATGGTAGAGACACCAACCCTGCCGGTGACCCTCATCACCAAACTCCTTGGCAAAACGCCCTGCGTCGAAGTGCGGACGACGCTCGCAGTTCTCGTGGATCAGCCGCTCATAGGCAAACAGCGGGCGCTTCTTGCTATCCAGCGCCGGCAGCTTGCCGTAGGTGATGTAGTAGGCAACCGTGGTGAGGAAGTTGTGGGGATTGGGCGGGCAGCCCGGGATATTGATGATCGGGGTGCCGATATTGCCGAGGGCCTCTTCGAGACTGACGGCGCCGGTCGGGTTGCCGCCGCTGGCAGGCACACCGCCCCAGGCGGCGCAGGAGCCTATGGCGATGACCGCAGCCGCGTCACTGGCAGCACGGCGAATATGGTCGACGATGGGCTCACCGGCCACCATGCAGTAGACGCCACCATCTTTGAGCGGAATGGAGCCATCCACCACCAGCACATACTTGCCCTTGTAGCGTTCGATGGCATTGTGCTTGTTCTCTTCGGCCTGATGACCGAAGGCCGCCGAGAGCACCTCGTGGTACTCCAGCGAAATGGTGTTGAGGATCAGGTTCTCGATGGTGGGGTGGGTGGCCCGCAGCAGCGATTCGGTACAACCGGTGCACTCCTGCGCCCCAATCCAGATCACCGGCGGCCGTTCGGGGCTGGTGAGCGCAGTGGCCATCTTGGCGACGGCATGCTGACTTAATCCCAGGGTTGCGGCCATCCCGGCACACAATTTCATAAAATCACGGCGATTAATCCCATGAGCCGATAAAAAATTATCCTCGACCATTCTTCTTATTCCCGTAGTGAGCACTTGTTTGATAAATGCTTAATAGCGGAAATGCTAAGGACTCACCCACCCTGCAGTATTGATCTCTATCAATTTCGACCGGCTTACCCCTATTTTCATAGCGAGCCACATCACAAATGAAATTAATTACCCCCAAAGAGATATTTAGCACCTCCGTAAATTTTATGAACTTAATTGGATATTAAATAATTAATCACCGCATGTCCTCTCTTTCACTGTGAACCAAATTAACATGACTGAAATCTTGGCTATACCGCTCATTTAACAATACTGATGCCCACCAATAAATGATCCATTGAATATATCTTTACTCATCTCATTGCATATTTCATGCTGTCATCTACGGGCAACCTCCTGACTTGCCTCCCCACACCAGAACTGCCTCACGGCCAGCTGTCACCGGTAGCAAGCACGGCCTGCACGGCACGATTTACCTGCTGTCGCTTGATATCTGCTTGCATCTTGCCTGCGCTGCAGGGCGATGATTGCTCCTGCTAGCCCACACAGCACAACCCCGCTTGGCCTCCCTGCCGTTTAACACAGCTTAATGAAAAGATGCCGCCGAGGTATGCATATCAGTATGGCCTCCCCCCACTCTTTATTGTCTTGGGTGCTGGTGAGTAAAAATATCGCGCTCACGGATATGTTTACGCATCATCGTGAATCTGCATTCAAATTAATGGTAAGAGAAAAGGCAAGGTGGAAGGCTGCCTGCAACATAGTGATCATATTTAACTCGCGATGCATTCGCTCATCCGGTTACAGATGTTACCGCCCACCTTCACACTATTTACCTTCACGTCACCCTGCGTAATTAACCAGAGCGTAAATATCCATCTCCATCGATATAGATGATAATTGTTCTTGTTCAATGGCAACCCTAAAAAATGAGTTGGGATGACGATGAACATGACAAGCGATAAGGGTGTTAACCATCACCCAAGCAGTGGTGCCAGCCACTACCTTGCCTGATCGAACTCATTGACAGCCCTACTCAGCTCGTGAAATTCAGCCGGCCGCAGTTTCAGAGAGAAACCTCCCCCTGACTGCCTCTGATAACCACGCCATGGAGCCTTGTTTCTGGCTGGCCCTACGGACACTTGCCAAGTGCGAGAATTGAACAAAAAAACGATAAAAATCAAGATAGATAGCCAATTAAAATGACATAATTGACTATAGTTCAATCGAACGTTTTAAAAACGTGACCACTTCATATGGGCCCAGCGCAATGACCACTGAACGGGAACAGTTGATCCGCTCACTGTTTGATGAGTACATCGAGCTGTATTCATCACGGGATGATCGGCTCACCACGCGGTTTAGCGACAATTTCAGCGGTTTTGCCGGCAGCAGTGATGTTCTGGTTACCGATAAAGATGAGTGGATCCGGATAACCCGCCGCGATTTTGCCCAGATCCCGGGCAGGATCCGCCTGGAAATACTCGATGTAACCCTGCAAGATCTGGCCGCTGATGTGGTGGCGGTCACCGCCTTCTTCCATATCCATCTACCGAAATCAGAACCCATCCTCTCCCGCAGAACCGCCAGGTTGGTGCTGATTTTTCGACACGAAGCCATGGCGTGGAAAATTGCTCACAGCAGTATCTCCATCCCTTACAGTGCTGCTCGGGAAAGCGAAATTTACCCGATGACCAGTCTGGAGGAGCGCCAACATGAGCTGGAGCTCATTATCGAGCTCAGAACCAAGGAGCTGGCGGAAGCGAACCGGAAACTGGAAGCGCTCAGCAATACCGACGGGCTCACCAACATCGGCAACCGTCGTCTGTTCGACAACTCATTGAACCAGGCCTGGGAACACTGTATTCAGACAGAGATGCCGATTGCGCTCATCATGCTCGACATCGATCATTTCAAGCAGTTCAACGACCTCTATGGCCACGTTGCCGGTGACGAGTGCCTTCGATTGCTGGCCCATACCCTGGCGCAATCCGGGCGCCGCTCGGGGGAGTTGGTGGCTCGCTACGGCGGAGAGGAATTTGTCATCCTGTTGCCACATGTCGAGCGTCAATCCGCCTATGAAATTGCCCAACATATCCAGCGGCTGATTTTTGCACTCGCGCAGCCACACGCACAAAATGCCACCGGTCTGGTGACAGTTAGCATGGGTGTTGCCTGCCTCAGACCATCGAGTCACTGGCAGCCATCTGAACTGGTAAAACTGGCTGATGCTGCGCTCTACACCGCCAAATCATCCGGCCGTAACTGCATCAGAGTGGCGGAGTCACCCAGCCTCCCGCAACCAGTCTGCCCATAAGTCCCTCATACACCCCCATCCTCCCCGTGGGGAATCACTGCGCGCTAACCATGCACGGCAAGGCTCAACACATCCCATCGCAACATGCCTTCCCACTGATCCAGTGTGCTTTGATAGGTATCCGCCGCGTTGTAATGGGCCATGGCATGCAGGCGGGCATGATGGCCAAGTCGCTTGACCACGTCGGGCATGGCATTGAGGCTGGCCAGCACCCGCGCCAGATCGCCGGGATCGTTTGGCTGATATTTGCGGCAATTCACGTCATCGGTGAGGTGTCGATCCCACCAGGCCCCATCGGCCGGGATCACTACGCATAATCCTGCCGCCATGGCCTCCAGAATGGAGAGGCCAAAGGGCTCCTGATGACTGGTGGAGACAAAAATGCCGCATTGAGATCGGATCTCGTCAAGATTGGCGGGGTTGGCATACCAGTGCGTGTCTGGCAGCTGTGGCTGAGGCTGGCTGCAGGGCTGCAGCGTGCCCTTGGGTTGCAGATAGCACACCATCAGCTCGGGGCGAGCATCAGGGATCATCTGATGGGCGGCCAGCATGGTCTCCAGTCCCTTCCAGCGCAGCAACGAGGCCGCCCACAAAATACGAGGCCCCCCCAGGGTCGCTTTGGGCCAATCAATCTCGCTCAAGCCATTGGTAAATGGCTGCCAGTGTGACGGGAACTCGGTCTCGCCAAGCCGGGCCAGCAATGCCGCCAGGGAGCTGCGCGTCGATTCGAGATAAAATACAAAACTCGCCCGCTGCAGGGCTCTGGCAGAGAGCCCCGACCCCCCCACAGGGCCATGGATCAGCTGAACCACCCGGCACCGCAACCAGCGGGCCGCCCAGTAACAGCAGAGATCCACCCCCGGCCCGGACGCCGCCACCAGGCACTTCACCTGCCCCAGACGCAACACCAGCCAGAGGATCAGCAGGGTCTGCCACCCCTGTTTGAGCAGATAGCCGATGCCGGACTCCCGCCCCTTCAATATGTGGGGCAGCCAAAGGGGATGATGTTGGCAACGGGGCCAGGAGTCAGGATCCTGGGTCAGCACATGGCATGTGAGCCCGGGCATCCGCTTGGCCAACTCATCGAGCAGCACTTCGGTCGCAACCTTGGAGCCACCGCGAAACGGGATGGGATCCACGACGATGATCTTTCCAAACACCGGCTCAGTTTGCATGCTCATCTTGCTGCTCCCTTACTCTGGCACCTTGCGGCGGCCAAACCCCAACTGCACTTTTTGCGCCACTTTTGCCATCCCACTCGCCAGCATATTGCGCCCTCTGGCAAGGAGTCGTTGCCCCGCCCAATGAATGAGTGTGCGATAGGGCGCGGGGGCCGTTAAGTGCCAACGACCAGCCAGCGCGGCGTCCCACACCGCCGTGACCCCGTCAACATAGCGCGCCACCGTGAACAGCTGTGCGGCACGCAGCTGAGCGGCCCGCCCCATTTCACATCGGCGCTGCGGATTGCTCAATTGCCGCCAGTGATCAGCCATCTCGGCCCAATCCCCCGGGGTTGCCAGCAAGCCGGTCACCCCCTCCTCCACCACTTCGGGGATGCCGCCCACCCGATAGGCACTGACCGGGAGCCCCAACATGCCCGCCTCCGCCAACGTCAGACCAAACACCTCCTCACGGGCTCCGGAGACCAGCAGATCCACCCCGCCCCGCAAGATAGCGGCACTGTCCGGCCGCTCGCCGAGAAAGTGGACCCGCTCGGCCACCCCGAGCTCGACAGCCAACGCCATCAATGCTTCCCGCTCCGGGCCGCTGCCAATAATCAGCAACTGGGCCTCCTCCCCCGATGCCATCAGGGCAGCCAGCGAGCGGATCAGCAGATCAATCCCCTTGCGTTTGATCAATGAGCCGACGGTTGCGATGATCATATCCCCCGGTGGCAAGCCCAGCATGCCGACGACCGGCCAGTGAGCACCGCCATTCAGGCGAGCGGCATCGACCCCGTTGGGTACCCGGATCAATCGATCGGCCGCGCAGCCATCCTGGCGCCAACCGGTCAACACCGGCTCGCTCACCCCGATCAGCACGCTTGCCTGATGAACCCGCAGGCTGAACCTGTCTCTGGGCTGATAACGGGCATGGAGGTGGCACACCAGCGGTACCTGCAACGCCCGACAGACACCCACCAGCCACTGACAAGGAGCCGCGCTGTTGGCGTGCACCAGCCCAATCTGCCGCTCGGTGATGAGCTCTCTGGCTTGCCGGGAGAGGCGCCGATGGGCAGCAAGATCAAAGCGGGGCGCCTGCCATCCCAGCAGCAGGCTGAACGGCTCGACCATGGTTTCGACCCCGAGGGTGGCCGCCTCTGCCGCCAGCGTCGGGCTATTGCACCAGAGCAACGGCGTAAACCGGCTGCGATCGAGGTGGGCCAGCAGATCCAGCAGGCAGCGTTCGCTGCCGCGGATCCAGTCCTCTCCGTAGTGAACCAACAAAACAGGGGTTGCGTTCATCCTCTTGCTCCCTTTGGTGGCACTGCCGGCAACCGGGTTGCCTCCTGATGCTCCTCAGCGGTGGCCTTCACCTCTGTGGCCGCCTGCTGCACGTACTTGATGGCGGCGACGGCCAGCGCCAACTCCAGATAGATGGGCCAGGTAAAGCCCTGGGTCAGGAAGGATCCCGAAATCACAAACCCCACCATGCTGGCCATCACCCCCTGCATTGCCGTGATCACTGCAGGAGGCATGCCAGCGAGCTGGCAACGCCAGCAACTGCGCAGGGTCACCGTCACCATGCCGATAAACAGCGCCAACCCGACAAAGCCGGTTTCAGCCAACACCCCGAACCAGGTGGAGTGCACCGCATGATTCAGTCCATCCCAATGGGGGCTGTAGAAGAAATAGTTGTAATAGAAATTGGACAAGCCCACCCCCACCAGCGGATGGCCCAGCGCCATCCCCCAGGCTGCTTGCCAGGCGTAGATCCGCCCCATGGCCGAGGCATCGACCCCGCTCTCGGCGGCGCCGCCAGATGCCCGGTCGCTGATCCCGGCAGCGGCAAACAGCACCACCAGCGCGACCATCCCCAGCGAGATCAACAGGGTTTTCGACTTCACCCGCTGCCAGGCAAACAGGCCACCAACGGCGCAGATACCCAGCAAACCACCCCGGCTCTGGGTGGCGATAATGGCAGCCGCAGTCAGCGCAAAGCCGAGCCCACCCAGTAAACGCCCCCCCACCCCATTACCCTGATTGAGCAGCAAGCTCAGCGAAAAACCGGCAGGAAAGAGCAGCACCAGCGCCAGATCGTTGGGATCACCCAGCACAGAGCCCAGCTCGCGCCCTATGGTCACCCGGGTCCCCTCCACCAGCCCGATCCCGCTCGCCTTGTTGTAGAGGGCCACCATTGCCACCAGACAACCCGCCACCACAAAGGTGCGCACCGCCAGCGCAAAATCCCCCGGGGTGCGTACCAGCCAGGCTGTTGCCAGGGTCATCAGATAGATCTTGCTGTAGCTGCCGGTCCAGGTGGCGATCGCCTCGCCCCGGTTGCTGGCAAACAGCACACCGATGGAGACCATCACAAAGAAGGCCGTCAGCCAGCTCAGGGCAGGACTCCAGTAGGGCTTGATCCGGCCGGTCAGCAAAATGTGCCAGACCAGTGCGCCGATGGCGGCCAGCGAGAAGAGCAGCGGGATCTTGAGGGGATAGAGCTGGGGGAACACCTCATGCAGCCGAAAGAAGGAGAAGGTGACAAACCCCAGCACCATCAAGAAGGGCCAGCGCAAGGCAAACCAGATGGCGGGAATGGCAAGGCCGAGCACCGGCAGCAGCAAGGGATGGGGCAGCCGCCACCAGAGTAGAGCCAGCACCAGACAGATGACGCTTGCCCAGATGGCTGGCGCTAGACGAGCCATGATCCTGCCCACCATTGGCCGAGCCAGACCATCGCCAGCGCCCCGAGGGAACTGGCCCAGAGGGTCGAGAGGCGATACGGCAGCGGCAGCAACCGCTGGCTCACCAGATAAAAGGCCAGCGCCCGTACCAGATAGACCAGCAGCAGAGTCCAGATCACCCCGGCAACCCCGAAGGGGGGGATGGCAAGCAGAAAGCCTGCGACCCCAAGGGCGCTGCAGCTCAGATTGATCACCATCTGGGCATTGCTCTTCTCGCCGCTAAAGCAGCCGACATTGAGCAAGTCCGAAACATTGCGCACCGCCATACCCAGCACCAGCAGCGGAATATAGGCAATCGCCCCGTGATAGCTCTCCGGGGTCAGCCAGCGAATGAGCAAGGGGGCAGTGAGCCCGACAATCCCCGCGGTAACAAACCCCAGTACCGACCCCATCACGCTGTAGTGAGCATTGAGTCGCAGTCCATCCGGCTCGCGCAGCAGCATGAAACGGCGGGGATACCACCAGAGAGCAAAGGGTTGCAGCAGAAGTCCCACCGCCAGCGCCAGCTTGCCCGCCACCGCGTAGTAGGCGAGCAGCGCCTCACCCACCACATCGGCCAGCAGCCAGCGATCCAGTCCGCTCAGGGCAAAGCCTGCCAGCCCGCTCACCACCAGGGGCAATCCATAGCGCAGCAGCGGCCGATAGTGCTGCCAGTCAAAGCGGATCCCGCTATCTCGCCATTGCCAGAGGCTCAGCAGCAGCGCCAGTGCAACGCAGGTCAGGGTGCCGGAAGCCAGCACCCCGCTCACGCCCCAGCCGAGCCAAAGCCACCAGCCGGTCAGCACCGACTGGATCACCGCCTTGCCTGCGGTCGCCACGAAAAAGAGCCGGGCCTGATTGCGCATCCGCAGCCATGCCAGTGGCACGCCGATCACCCCTTCAAACGGCAGGGCGCAAAGCACCCAGCGCACATCCGCAAGACGGGTTTCCACCGGCAGCCAGGCTTGTACCACAGGTGCCAGCAGCCAGAGCAGCACCAGACTGGCCAGGGCGATCAGCCAGACCAGCCCAAACATGCGGGCCACCACCTGCTGGCGCTCCTGCTCATCTTTCGCCAATCCGGCAAAACGGTAGAGGGCATCCACCAACCCGAAGCCGAGAATGAGGGAGCCCAGATTGATGAGGGTGAGCAGCACCTCCAGCTGGCCGTATTCACGAGGCAGCAGCTGATGATAAGTCAACACCGGCAGCATCAGCAGGGAGATCCCCTTCATCAGGAGCAAGCCGCCGGCGTAATAGAGCATGGCAATCTGGTTCACACCAAGTTTCATAGGGCCTCCCAGCCTCCCGAAGCATCCCGCTTCGGGTCAGCTACCGCTAATGCAAAGCCCACGCCACTCACTCCCGCCCAGAGACGATAGCTCCTCTGCGCGGCTTAACCGGCCTGAACAAGCCCAGAATGAGACTGGCATTTGCGTTTTGCACAACGCGGGCTGCAAATTGCACCGACCGACACAATCTGCCCCTCCTCTTAGCCCCATTTGGCCCGATCACACTGGGGTCGTCCTGTTGGCCCGATCCCTGCTTTCTGCTTAGCGAGCAACGGACTGCACCAAAGGGAGAGGTCGCCATGAACACCATCAACCTGCACCGGATGAAAAGCTGGGCCAAACAGGGGGAGACGCCACTGGCCCGCCGGGTATGGCGCCTGGCCAAAAGTGCCCGCCACTGGTCATTCCCCGTGATCCCTCCCCTGCATCGGCTGCTTTATCGGCTCTATCTGCTCGGCAGCAACGCGCTGGCGACCCTGACCCGCACCCTTTGGTGGACCCCCTTGTTTCAATCTCGCCTGACGGCCCCCGCCCCGCGCCTCTACCTCTATGGCGGCATCCCCTATATCAGCGGTCCGGTCACCATCGAGATCGGCGCCGACTGCCGCCTCAGCGCCGCCATGACCATCAGCGGCCGGGCATCGAGCCAGACACCAAGGCTGGTGATTGGCCGCAATGTCGGGATTGGCTGGCAAACCACCCTGGCGGTGGGCAGCAAGATAGTGCTGGGGGATAACGTCAGAATTGCAGGGCGCGCCTTTCTGGCGGGCTACCCGGGGCACCCGGTCAACGCCCGCGATCGCGCCCTTGGCAAACCGGATCGCGATGAGCAGGTGGGAGCCATCGTGCTGGAGCAGGATGTCTGGCTCGGCACAGGGGTGATGGTGATGGCCGGTGTCACCATAGGTGCCGGCACCATTGTCGCCGCAGGCAGCGTCGTCACCCGGGATCTGCCCGCAGGTGTGCTGGCGGCAGGGGTACCGGCCACAGTACTGCGCCCCTTGCAACCACAGGATCACAGCGACCCCGCACACGCTTCGGAGACCTTTGCATGAAACCACACTCACTGCCGCAGCTGGTGGTATTGGGAGAGGATTGGGGCCAGCACCCCTCCAGCACCCAGCACTTGATCAAGCGTCTGTTGCCTGATTATCAAGTGCTCTGGGTCAACTCCATCGGCATGCGCTGTCCCCGCTTTACCCTTCATGATCTCACCCGTATCGTCCGCAAACTGGGGGCGGTGCTGCGCGGCGCGCGCCATGCTGGCGGCCAGTCGGTTGCGCCATCAGAGGTCAGCAGCCCCCAGGTACTGCCGCCGCTCGCCTTGCCGCTGCCGGGCAGTCGTCTGGCGGGCAAGATCAATGGCCACTGGCTGGCGGCGCAGATCCGGCGTCAGCTGCCCGAGCTGGATCGCCCCCTGCTCTGGATCTCCCTGCCCAGCGCCGTCGATCTGATTGGCAAGCTCGAAGAGCGGGCGGTGATCTACTACTGCGGCGATGACTTCTCGGCGCTGGCAGGGGTGGATCATCAGGCCATTGCCCACAGCGAAGCCCGACTGGTGGAAAAAGCGGATCTCATTCTGGCCGCCAGCCCCGCGCTGGCCAGCCGCTTTCCCCCCCATAAAACCCGGCTGCTCAGCCACGGGGTGGATCTCGAGCTGTTTATGCCCCCCAGAGAACGCCCGGCGGATCTCCCTTCCGGCCGTCCCATTGCCGGATTTTACGGCAGCCTGAGCGACTGGATTGATATCCCCCTGCTGGCAGAGACGGCGGCCGCCCTGCCCCACTGGGATCTGGTGCTGATTGGCCCGGTCCAGACCGATATCTCCCCCCTCAAGGGGCTCCCCAATATCCATCTGCTGGGGCCCCGTCCCCACCACACGCTGGCGGCCTATGCCCAGCACTGGCAGGTGAGTCTGCTGCCCTTTGTCGACAACGCCCAGATCCGTGCCTGCAATCCATTGAAATTGCGCGAGTATCTGGCCGCAGGGCGACCCATCGTCAGCACCGATTTTCCGGCCCTCGATGGCTATCGGGATCAGATCCAGCTGCCCCACGATGGGGAGAGCCTGGCCCAGGCCATTAACCGGGCCGCCTTTGATCAATCCAATCCGGGCTGGTTTCAGGAGAGTGGCTGGGAGGGGCTGACCCGCAGCGAAGGGCGCCACACGCGCCAGCAGCAGGTGGCCCTGCAAAGCTGGGATCACAAGGCTGCCGAGCTGAACAACTGGTTGAAGGGGCTGGCCGGATGAGCAGGGGGCTCTGGCTGGTTATCCTGCTCTGCGCCAATGCAGCAATGGCCACCACCCGGCTGGAAGGGCTGACCCCGCTGCCCCTGACGGGTAACCAGACACCCCAGCGGCTCGATCTGAGCCCCCACAGTTGGCCGGTGGGCAGCGATGATGAACTGGTGATCGAGGGCCATAACCCCAGCGCCCGCCCGCAAACCCTGATCCTGCGTATCGACGATAACGCCTCGGTCAACTACCGTAGCCGGGTCAATCTGGAGCGAATTGTCGCTCCCGGCCCCTTCACCCAGCGCTTGGCCTTGAGTGAGTGGCGCACCAGCCAACCCAGAGCGCTGGCGTTGGACAAACTCACCAAGCTCTATCTCTTTATGGCCGATAACGCCCCCTCGCTGACCATTCACCGCTGGTACTGGGAGCCCGGTCTGACTCTGCCTGCGGGCACCATTGCGCTGGATCTGGGGGCGGCGGCTGCGCCCCGCTTTACCGGCTTTGAGCCCCTGAGCCCGGGGGATCCCCGGCTGATTGGCCATCCCACCCCCATCTTGCGTCCCTCCGGCGATGCCCTGGTTCGCGATGGGCTGCGCAATCTCGACGGAGTGCGACTGGACCTAGCCAAAGGGCGCTACCAGCTCACCCTCTGGCTGGATGACCCCGGTGAATGGGAGTACCTCCCCCACCCCTTCGAGCGCAGCGTGCTGGTCAATGGCGAACCCATCTGGGCCGAGCAGTGGCAACCGCAGGAGTGGCTAACGCAGCGCTATCTGGCGGGACAATCTCGCGAGGCACTGCCAAATCCGGATCCCTGGCAGCTGTTCGGGGCACGACAGGGCGGCCCCGTTCATGCCACCCTGAACCACCCCGGCGGCCCGCTCACTATCACATTGGTGGGCCACTCACCGGATGCCAAATACCTGGCAGGGCTACTGCTTGCCCCCTATCCGGCCCCCACCAGCAAAGAGGCTCTCCCGAATAGTGGAAAAGATCGCACCGTATTGGCTGACGCTACCGCAAGCGTGTTGACCAAGCAGCGCCAGCTGTTTTTGGAAAAGTGGACTCTGGCCCCCTATTCCCCAGCCCCAGCTTCACAGCAACTGAGCCTCACGCCGATTACGGATGCCGCCCCAACCCTGCAGATCGCCCCGCTATCTGCGGCCGATGCGTTGCAGCAGGCTTCACAACCGGTGCTGGCCGCCCGTGGCAGCCAGCTGTTGCTGGAGTTTGCCATCCACGCCGCCACCGACGATCCGGCCCCCTTGCTGGTGATCCAGCCCCCCGAGCAGGCAGGATCCCCGCTGGCGCTGACCCCCTATTACGGCAAGTGGCATCTGGTTCGCCCGCAGGCGAGTGGCACCCTGCTGGCCCCCTCGGATCAGGAGCTGGTCGAGGGGGTCGCCGGGCTCACCCTGCTGGCAGGCGTACCTCGGCGTCTGGTGCTGCAGATCACCGTCCCCCGCGATGCGCCGGCGGGTCACTATCTGGGCAATATTCAGCTGCTCAGCCAACAGCAACTGGTGCAGCTGCCACTGACTATCGAGGTGCTGCCGCTGACCCTGCCCGCGGCCAGCAAGCCGGTCGGCATCTATGTCGAAGCGCCCCCCTATCTGAACTGGCTGAACCCCAATCCCAAGGCGTTAAAAGAGCAGATCGCCGCGGCCAGTCGCTGCGACCTGCAGCGGCTCGCCAAACTCGGGATCAGCGGCCTCTCGCCCGCCCTGCCACAGGATGAAGCGGGGATGCGGGAGATCATGGGAGAGGCGGTGGGGCTCGGTTTTGTTCCCCCCCTGCTGGCCTATACCCCGCTCAAACGCTGGGGGAACGACCCTGCCAGCCAGCTTGATCAGTGGCAGACGCGGCAACAGGGGCTGACCGCCAGCGGCTTGCCCCCGCTGGCATGGAGCCTGTTTGATCAGCCGGATCTCGCCACCCTGCCCGCCATCACCAGCCTGGCGCGGGAGATGAAACGGCGGGATCCGGCGGTGATCCGCGCAGGCCACTTCAATCATCCGGGTCAAGTTGGTCTGCTGGCAGAGGTGGAGATTGCCCTGATCAACGCAGGTTTTGGCGCCGACAAGGCCGATGTGGCCCGGGTGCGCCAACACAAGGTCACCACCTGGTTTTACAATCTGGGCACCCCGAGAGCCGCCGGGTTCTATCTGTGGCAAAGCGGCGCCGAGGGCTATTTGCAGTGGCATGGCCGCATGCCCACCGCCCTGCCCTATGACCCCACCGATGGGCGGGAGAGCGACTTTATGCTGCTCGGCCCGCAAGCCTGCGAGGCGCACCGCCTCTCTCACGATCTGTTGCTGTTGCAGCAAGCCATCGAAGATCTGCGCTGGCTCGCCTGGCTGGAGCAGGAGGCCCGCTATCAGGTGGAAGCCGCCCTGCTGCTGGAGCGTCTGCGGGATCAGCTGCCGACCCGCTGGCAGGTGGCAGAGCAACAGCCCTCTGCCGCCTGGATCCAGTGGCGCCGCGAGATTGAACAACTGGCCAAGGGATTGAAAACATTGCAAACTGGTGCCAACTCATCCTCCTGAAGTGACTGCGTATGGCCAACCAGACTCCCCGCTCCACAGCCAAAGACAGCGCCCTGCGCCGCCTGTTGCCTCTGATGCTGCCGCTGCTGTTCCTCACCGGTTGCGCCCGTCAGGAGCCGGTCAATGAGACCCTGCCGATCCTCAACCAGTTGCGGGAACAACAGCTGGCCGAACAGCCCCAACTGCAACTGCAGTACCAGCAAGCGGAGACGCAACTGCCAGCGGATCAGGAGCAGCAGTTGCATCAGTTTTTGGGACGCAAGAATCCGGCCCGGATTGCGCTGGTAAGCGGCCCCGGGCTGCAAACCGACATGCTGGAGAGTGCGCGGATGGCGAGCGTGCGGCTGACCGCACTCACCCGCTTGCTGGGCTCTCGCGCCATTGAGCTGGAGCCCCGCTATGACCCCATGCTGGCCCCCAATACCTTGCTGATCCGCATCCTGCCAAACGGTGAACCGGGGGCTGTCACCCCATCGGCGGCGCAATAAGGTCAATGCAAGAAGTCGGAAAGGCCACCCGATAGAGGGGATAAGGGGCCAGCCCCCACAATTTGCGCCAACCCTGGGTCAGACGGTAAGAGAGCAGCGGCGGGCTCTGGTGCAGCTCGCCTAAAAACATCACCCCCTGACTCATCCCTTCACTCGCCAGCGTCACTGACATCGCCTCCCGATCAGGCGTCACCAGCATGGCCTGCAGCAGGCCGTCACAGCGGGGATGGGCCAGCTGATAGCTGACATAGGTGCCGCCCAATACCGGCGTAGCCACCCTCAAGCGCCAGCCCATCTGGACCAGCTCCAGCAGCATGGGCTTGGCTCCCTCGTTAACTGCCCGGTTCTGATAACGCCAGCCCATGGCGGCAGCACTGAGCAGCGCCACCAGCAACAGCAACAGATATCCCCTAGATAGATGCATCACGGCGTCCCCGGATAAAGAGGATGGTCATCACCAACAACATGATGGCCCACTGGTAGAGCTGGGCCAGCGAGCCGGTATGCAGCCAGCCGTACCAGCGCAGATCCAGACTTATCAGCACCAACCGCAGCTGATTGGCCCCGATATAGAGCAGACAAACCAGCAGCAACATGGGCCACTGCCGGTAGAGGGGCCGATCCGGCGCCAGCCAGGAGCAGGAGACCAGCCAGGAGAGCATCACCAGATAGAGCTGAGAAAACGAGGAGCACCCCTTGAGCACAATCAGGGCATGGCCTCCCAGCCGCTCGATGCGATTGCCATCAAGGCGAGTCTCCCAGCCCAGCAGCTGCAACCACTGGCCCACACCCCAGGCGTCAAGCGCCAGCACAGGGCCGGAGAGCAACGCAAACACCTGCTGCCCCCACAACACCGCCACGGTAAAGGCGAGCACAATCTGCAATACCGCCCGCTCATCGCCACTCTGATGACGGCGCCATAGCGAGGCCACCAGCAACAGACAGGCCAGCGCCTTGCAGCTGGCGCTGGGGATCAGGATCAGCAGGATAAAGAGGGAGAGCGCCAGTGGATGCGGGCGCCAGCTCGGTGCAACCCGCGATGCAATTTGCCACCAGATAGCAATCAGCAACACCACCAGCAGGTTGAAGTGACCCATATTGAGCCACACCATGCCCCACTGATTGGCCAAACCAAGTAGCAGCCAGTTAGGTGCCCACTGCCAGGGACGGATCTCCATCGCAACTCCTGCCGGTTATCAGCGCTTTTGACCGCTGTCGCAAGTTCCATGCCTGCCCGCTCTCACCCGGACCAAGCCAAGTCAGAGGATGCAACAAAGCTGGCACGCTTTATTCATTCCCCCTGCTGGCACTAGCGCCAGGGAGAAGGAGTGAGCAATGAAACTCAAACCGTTGGCAGGGCTGCTGGGGATGTTGTTGGTAACCTCCCCCGCATACGCCTTGACCGAAGTCGATACCGAACTGCAGCTGCTGATGGATGTGTCGGGCAGTGTCAGTTCATCGGAATTCAATCTGCAATTACAGGGCTATGTGGACGCCTTTTACAGTCAGGATGTACAAAGCGCCATCCTCGACACCAGTGGCGGCAAACTCGGGTCCATCGCCGTACAGATGATCATGTGGAGCAGTAGCAACCAGCAGAGCGTGATGACTGACTGGTTCCACCTCTACGACATGACCTCCATCAACAACTTCGCCGCCACCCTGGATGCCCTGGTACGCCCCTATGCGGGGATGACGGCCCCCGGTTCGGCCATGGCCTTTGGTGCCCAGCAGTTTGATACCAACAACTACACCGCCGCCCGCCAGGTGATGGATGTGTCGGGTGACGGTATCCAGAACAACGGGCTGGATACCTCTACCGTGCGGGATCAACTGCTCGCCTCCGGCATTGATACCATCAACGGCATCACCATAGGTCAGGACTATGCCGATGGGGTGCTACAAGAGTGGTATGTGGAGAACGTGGCGGGCGGTCAGGATGCGTTTGTTATCAATGCCACCACCTTCGCCGACTTTGGCAATGCGCTGGAGCTCAAACTGGCGGCCGAAATTGAGGGAGGCATTATTCCGGAAGGTGCACTGGCCGCCCCCATCGAGGAGATCCCGCTGGCCGCCCAGCTGCTGCTCGGTATGCCGCTACTGCTGGCCTGGCGCTATCAGCGCCGTAACCAAGGACGCCTGCAGCCCGCCAACGGGCAACTGGCACCCGCCATTGGCTGATTTATCACCCCGTGTGTCGCGATTAGGGAGCTATGGCTCCCTGATTTCTATCTGTATGTACGTATATTTTGCATACAACATCAGATTTTATCGTTTAATTGACTTGTATTTCTCCACTGTGTTTTATGCCAGTTAGTGATTCATATTTCCTGATTAATTCATCTCTATATGAAGGGGACCATCCTCCTGAATTATACGCTCTTTCAAAATATTTATCTGGCTGAGCAGTGATTTCCTCTAAATAGAGAACTATATCTTGTGGGAGGAAATCTCTAAAGCTATCTAAGCAACCCGTTTGTTGTACCTGAATTGACTTTCTCAGCACCAAATTGAATACTTTGTCTCCACTAGCGAACATACTCTCTTGCTCGGACTCACGTTCAGTCCACATTCTGAAGTAACGATTCAAGTTATATAAGTCCCATGTCATATTAAATGCACTACGTTGTTTTGAACATGGATCATCTGACACTTTATATTTCATCATTCTCTTCATGGGCGTTTCACTGAAATAAATAGAGGCAAAAGTAATACCCACTAGAGATAACATAAACTCAGTAATCATCCACTCAACCACTTTTTTCAGCTTATCCAGTCGGCTAATATTTGGAATGTGAGACACATAGATAATATACAAAACAATTAAATATAGTGAATCCCACTCACGTAGGCGCCTATATTTAGTGAGATTGCTCCTGATAAAAGGTATATCCATAACATAAGAATCTGCAGGAGTAATCGTGTCTATCTCACCCAATGCAAAATCTATTATTGACGAGTTATTTATATTGTTAATACGATGAAATAATTCCAAGTCAGACAAAACTTCATCAAGAACTTCAGCATCATTTCTATAGTTTATTTTTTCATATACTGCATAAGTTGGGTCTAACTCAATCTCTGCAAATTGACAAAAAGCAACAAGTGCAATTGCGTCACGAAACTCTTGCTTAGGTTTATTTTTCTTAAATGCATTCAAAATGAACTGATAGACATTTAAATCAAGATGTATAGTGTAAGTAACGGCATTTATTTGTTTATTATATATATAGTTAGAGACATTATATACCTCTAAATCATCAACCAAGTTGAAATTATGAACAATCCAGTCTCTACCAATCAATTTCTTGATAATGCTTTCTAAATATTCAGGAAAAGTATATAAAACTTCCATTCCAAACTATCCATTTAGTCAAATAATCCCAAAGGCCACAGATCGACTGACTAGCGAAGCCGTAATCTAACCTACGAACTTACAACACGGAATAATAGCCCGTCAGGATTCATAGACTGAATCTCACAACAGAAATCATACTTTTGTTCATAGTCAATTTCTATGCGCCAGCTTTTAATTTTTGCCTTATTAATCTTTACGAAAGATGACATGCCTTTCCGAATGTGTTCATCTATAAAGGAAAAGGATTCTACATTCTTAAAACTTTGCTCCTTACAATGAACAGCATCCAAAATCTGATTTTCACTTGCAGGCTTTAGCTTAGCTCTAAAAATAGCCACCCCCTCTTTAAGTTCTACTTCTGCCGCTTCGGCACCGATCGTATCAGCACCGTATTCATGGTTTAGCTCTAAGTGAAAATATCCCTTCCTGAGACTTTTTCTCATGACTTTCCTTTAGTTTTATGCGTGAAAATTAGGGTAGCAGCTTCGATTGGCGAAGCTTGAATGAACATTTTCGATATTTGTATAAAACATACATCTAACTAACCATAATCCACCTACTTCGCCCCCGAAATCTTTCCTCTAACATGCAACCAAAATAACTAAACAGAGCATAGTTACCACATTAGTTATTGATTTCATTGTGAGTGTCCGATTACACCTATCGGCTAATCGAACTTATAATCTCTCACTGCTGAAATAAGTTAACAACTATTAACCAATAGAACTTTCTTTTAGCCTTAAATTTTGAGTCGAAATCATACATTTCCTCCATACCAAAAACTTGTGTTTTACCAGTCATATCCACTGTTTTAATATTTTTACACCAAGCTTGATGATAGCCGTGCGAAGTTTGGATAGAAAAAAACAGTTTTCTTATGCCCTTTGGTAAATTCTTCCCGGAAATACGAATGTCGGTATGACCATTTGCTCCTATTTCAAAGGTATCATTGTTCATAAATAAACTATCCGAAAGGGATAATGTCTCCATATATTCTGGCTTCTGATTGTTCTTTTTCTCAACTATGTATAAAGCCTTAACATGACAAAATGTCGACTTTATGATTACAGGGTATGACTTCCTATTCTTTATAACAAGAATATATGTGCTCTCAGCTGTTTTATTGTGGACAACTAATCGTTCAATTGTTAAAGGCTTTTGAGAATTTTTAAACCAACTCCACAAGACAGTAATAATTGCAATTAATGCTGCTGTAGAAGATAATGCATCTACGAAATATTTATAATTCTCCATACCTCTCCTTGAAAGCCAACATTAATTAGTTGAAAAACGTAACTAACACTTTAATATCGCCTTCTATATAACTCCGCCCTACCACTCGTCATCACAACCAATTTAATCATTTAAAAATTTCTGAATTACCAACCAACTTATGATTTATCAGTGTATTATCAACTTCTTAAGTCAGCTCCACTTGTACCACTGGATAAAACCACAGTCAACAAACGGAATTTGAAAATGAAGTCTATCTCCTCTTTTATGGACATGCCGCGATGTTTACTCCGCTATTTGCATGATATAAAAAAGGCCTCATTACGAGGCCTAATCAGACATATTCCGGTTCCTGCTGGCAGCCCGCTTTTACGGCAATCACCCCGGTTCTGGTGACAAGGGCAACACCTGCCCATCCAGCGCATGATCACTATTGGATGGATAGTCCGGCACCGGCTCGCAGTAGGGAATGCGGCTTAGCACCGGCGCCTTGACCAGGGCGGCCAGCTGATCGGAGCGGCGCAGGCTGGCATCCGCCAGTTCGGCCACCAGCGCCAGACCGCAGCCCAGCCCCAACCCGCCAACAATGCCCGCCAGCAAAAACAGCCAGAGCGGGTAGTTGCTCGGCTTGCTGGGGGCAAAGGGTTTGTCGATCACCTTGATCCGCTCCCCCTGCTCGAAGTTGCCCAGATCGCCGGTCACCTTGGCCTTCTCATAGCGCAGCAGCAAATCCTGATAGAGGGTGCGCTTGACCGCCAGATCCCGCTCCAGCTCGGCGAGCTGGCGCTCGGTATCTCCCTGGGAGTCGACCACCTTGTCCAGCCCATCCAGCTGACTCTTCAAGCCGGCGGCGTTTTGCTCCGCCTCCGTCAGCTGCGTCTGGGCCAGCTGCCACTCGGGCCCACGGGCCATATCCGGTTGGGATTTGAGCTGCTCGAACTCCTGCTGCAACTGGTCAATCTGATAGCGCAAACTCTGCACCTTGCTGTGCTCGTCGCTGTAGCGGGCCCGCAGCAACACCAGCTCGGTGCGCATCAGCTGGAGCTTCTCATCCAGTTGGCGGGCCAGCTGGCTCTCCTGCCCCAGTGATAGCTGATCGACCCGGGCCTTAGCCTGCTGCAAGGTGATCAGGCTCTCGGCGTAACGCTCCTGCAAACCATAGAGACGGGCGACGTTGGTACTCTGCTGCTGGGGCAAGGCGCTGGCATGCTCCCGTTTAAAATCGGCGAGCAGCTGCTCAGCCGCTTGCAGTTCGCTGCGGCGGCTGTCGAGCTGGCTTTGCAGGAAACGTTCGGACGATTCCGCCGACTGGCGCCCCTTGCTGAGCAGGTTGAAGAAAAAGCGCCGCGAAATGGCTTCGAGCAAACCGGCGCTGTTGGCCGCCGAATCCGCTTTGACCTTTATCTCGATCACCTCATCACCGATCAGCCGCAGCGAGACGGCACTCGAGAGCCAGTCCATGATGGCATCGCGCTGAGCTGGCGGGGTCTCGTCATTGACCAGACCGCGATCCCGCGCCACCCCGTCCAGTACATAACGGCTGCGCAGCAGGGCTTCGAGCACCGCAAAGCGATCCTTGAGACTCTCCTGAGTGATCAGATCCTTGAGGGTCGGGGTCTGGTTGGCATCTTGCGGCACCATAAAGGTGGTGCGGCTCTCATACTCCTTGGGGGTGAGCAGGCCAACCGTGACGCCCACCAGCGGCATCACCAGTACCGGGATCACCAGCAGATAGCGACGGCGCCAGGCGGCAAAGAGAATGATGTAGAGGTTGTAATAGAACTGGACAGGCATGGCATCACTCCCTGAGAAAGGCCCTCCCCCCGCACGATGCAAAGGCAGTGCCACCAGAGGAGCTGATCGCCTCTGTGAGCAGATCGCAAGAGTGGTACAAGATTCGCATTCTCCCGCTATCCGGGGTGTCACCCCTTCCCTTGCCGGAGCGCGAACCATGTTGTCATCAACCCCGTCGCACAGACCCTATCCCCGCAGAAGCTCCATCGTTCAAATAGTGCAGCACCTGCAGCCCGGCGGGCTGGAGACCATGGTGCTCAACCTCACGCAGGCGAGCCCCGCCGAGCAACCGGTGCATATCATCTCCCTCGAAGGGCGCAAAGGGGATGTGCTAAGGGCGTGGCCCGCCCTGCGTCCCTTCGCAGGCAATATTCACTGTCTGGAAAAGCCCGCGGGCTGGTCGCTGGCGACCCTCTGGCGGCTCACCCGACTGCTGCGCCAACTCAAGCCCGTCGCGGTACATACCCACCATCTGGGGCCCATGCTCTATGGCGGTCTGGCCAGCCGGCTGGCCCGGGTGCCCACCCTGGTACACACAGAGCACGATGCCTGGTATCTCGATGATCTCCATCAGCGCACGCTGGCCCTGTGGGGGCTGCGCGCCTTCAAACCCATTCTGGTGGCCGATGCCAAGCCGGTGGCCAACCAGCTGCTGGCCAAGCTGGGCCAGTTGTCGCCAACCGTGATCCCCAACGGCATCGATGAGCAGCGCTTTGCCCCGGGCGCCGCCGCCCTCGCCCGTCAGGAGATGGGATTGCCGCAAGGGGTCAAACTGATTGGCTGCGCCGCCCGCCTTGAGTCGGTCAAGGGGCATACCTTGCTGCTGGAGGCGGTCCGCACCCTGCCGGAGGAGGTGCATCTTGCGTTGGCAGGGGTCGGCAGTTTGCAAAATGCGTTGCAACAACAGTGTCAGCAGCTGGGGATCGCCCATCGCGTCCATTTTCTGGGGCTGGTCGAAAACATGCCGCGCTTCTATCAGGGGCTGGATCTCTTCTGCCTCCCCTCACTGGCGGAGGGGATGCCGCTTTGTGTGCTGGAAGCACAGGCGTGCGGGGTGCCGGTGGTGATGAGCGATGTGGGGGCGGCCAGAGAGATCGTCTGTCAGGCCAGCGGCCATATCCTGTCGGAGCGGGATCCCGACCGCCTTGCCCAGCTTCTGGCACAAGGGTTGCTGCACTGCCATAGCCTGCGTGCCGTCACCCGAGAGTTTGTGTGCCAGCAAAGCAGCTTGAGCCGGATGGCTCAGGCCTATCAGCAGCTTTACAGCCGCTGATCAAGCGACCCGATGACCAGAGGAGCATCCCATGGAATGGATCATGATCGTGTTCTGGCTGTGCGCTGTACTGGTGGTCTACCACCATGTCGGCTATCCCCTGCTGCTCAAATTCGGTGGTCGGCAGGCGCGCAAGGTAGCCAATCCGCCCCGCCCTCTGGATCGAGGGTTCAAAACAGACGCCGCCGATGAGGCGCTGCCGACCATCACTTTGCTGATGCCGGTCTACAACGAGGCGGCGACCATCGCGGCCAAGCTGCAAAACCTCGCCAGCCTCGATTACCCCGCCGACAAGCTGTGGGTGCATGTGCATTTCGACGGCTGCAGCGACAACAGCTACCCCATTGCGCTGAGCCAGCTCGGTGATCCCGCCCTGCAGCAGTTGCAGATCAGGCTATTTGATCACCCCCGCAATCGCGGCAAGGTCGCCGTGCTCAATGAGGCCATGACCCGGGTACACAGCGATCTGGTGGCCCTCACCGATGTCTCGGCCCTGCTGCCCATCGACAGCCTGCTGCTGGCGGTCGCCCATTTTGCCGATCCCAAGGTAGGGGTGGTCGGGGAAGCATACCGCTTCTGGCAACCGGGCTCCCAGGGCGAGGAGAGTTACTGGCACTATCAAAGCCAGATCAAGCTCTGCGAATCGGCTCTTGGCGGCATGCTGGGGGCCCACGGGGCCTTTTACATGATGCGCAGGGAGTGCCTCACCCCGCTGGCTGCCGATACCATCAACGACGATTTCATCCTGCCGATGCAGGCCATCGCCAAGGGGTATCGGGCGGTCTATGACAATCGCTGCGCCGCACTGGAGCTGGAAATTTCGGATGCCGCGCTGGAGGCGACACGACGCAAGCGGATCGGCGCTGGCAACACCCAGCAGCTGCTGCGGTTGCTGCCCCTGCTGCACCCCAAGTTCGGCTGGGTTGCCTTCAACTTTGCCAGTGGCAAGGGGCTGCGGGTACTGATGCCACTCTGCCTGACCCTGCTGTGGCTCTGCGCCATCCCGCTGGCCACCCAATCCCTGCTATTTCAGCTGCTGCTGGGGCTGCAACTGCTGGGGTATCTGCTGGTCATCTTGATCCAGCTGACCCCTGTGCACCCCTGGCCCAATCTGTTTCGCAAGATCCACTATCTGGTACTCGGACACTGGTACAACGGCATGGGCACCCTGCGCTACTGCCTGCGCGCCCCCATACGTTTCATGTCACAGGAGAAAGCCGTATGACACACCCCATTCCAAGATTGACCCTGGTGGTCAAACGCAGCATGGATCTGCTCGGTGCCACTCTTGGCCTGCTGCTGACGCTGCCACTGTGGCCGCTGATCATGTTGGCCATCCGGCTCGATAGCCCGGGTCCGGTGTTCTTTCGTCAGCTGCGGATCGGGCGCAGCCACGCTACCCATACCGAGCTCTTTTTCATGATCAAGTTTCGCACCATGCGCGCCGACGCCGAGGCGGGCACCGGGCCGATCTGGTGTGGCAAGGGGGACTGCCGGATCACCCGCAGCGGCGACTTTCTGCGCAAAACCCGGCTCGATGAGCTGCCGCAGTTTATCAATGTGCTCAAGGGGGAGATGTCGCTGATCGGCCCCCGGCCGGAGCGACCCGGGATCGCCAACCGGCTGGAAGATGCGGTGCCGTACTTTATCGAACGCACCTATGAAGTGGCCCCCGGTATTACCGGTCTGGCACAGGTCAATCAGGGTTACGACGAGTCGCTGGATGATGTGCGCAGCAAGCTGGCGTTCGATCTGGCCTACTCGGTCGCCCTGCTCCACCCCTGGCGTTGGCTGGTGCAGGATGTGCATATCATCGGCAAGACGATTGCCATCATGGTTGGCAAGAAGGGGCGCTAATCCCGCCGCATCAACCTCAACCACATATCAACGCCCATCAGGCCATTGCTACTGCAATGGCCTTTTTTATGGCGCATCCTTGTGGCACATCAATGGTGATCACAGAAGCAATCCGCCCCCTGCTCCCCCTAACACCGGCACAGAAAAAAACGAGTGGCCAGCGGCCACTCGTTTTGACAGGTTTCTCCGTGATTCAGGCGCCGTAGACAGCCAGAATATCGGTCACTCTGTTGTTGACGCTGTACCCGCGGGCTATGGTGTTGCGGGCCGCCTGACTCATTTTGCTGCGCACCACCCCATCGCTGCGCAGCCAGTAGTTGACCAGCTCCGCCATATCCCTCACATGGCCGGGCTCCACCAGCCAGCCATTGGATTTATGGTCGATCAGATTGACCAGGCCCCCCACTGCAAAGGTACAAACCGGTATGCCGTGGGCCATCGCCTCCAGGGCCACCAGCGGCAACCCTTCAAAGCGGGAAGTGATGCAGAGCAGGTCGATGTTGTGCCACTCATTGGCCATGTTCTGGAAACCATGAAGCTGGACGCGATCACCATACTGCTGCAACAAGGCACTTTTCATGGGGCCATCCCCGTAGAGATGAAACGCACCCTCCGGGCAGAAGGCTGAGAGCTGGCAGAACGCCTCCGGCCCCTTTTCCGGCGAGAGGCGGCCGACAAAGGCAATCCGGTTGCCAGTTACCGTAGCCGGCGTCGCAGGCATGGGGACAAAGTTGCTGATCACCGTGCTTGGCACAGGCAATTTGCGAGCGATGGGCTCGCTTACTGCAATACACTTCGCAAAACGCGCTGTAGTGCGATCCAGCCAGCTGTAAAACTTCAGCAATCCCTCCCCGTCATCCCCGCTGTGAAAAGTCGAGACCACCGATTTACCGGTGAACCAGGCTGTCAGCCGCCCCAGCACCCCGGCCTTGTAGCCGTGGGTATGGATCAGCACAGAAGCAGGCTGGCGGGCCAGACGGCGCATAAAATCGCGGCTGTTTTGGCACACCTCGTAGGGCAAGCCCTGTTGTTTGAGCAGGGTCGTAAACGGGGTCATGCCGTGGTTGCTCACCAGCACTATGGTGGGGCGAAATCCCCTGGCCAGCAGATCGTTGGCGAGATGGATAATGTGAACTTCAATTCCACCGACCTGACGCGCATCGATAGCCAGCCAGATCTGCTGCATGGGTAACATAAGGCCCTCCTCCCGTGGCTCCATGCCACCTGAAATGAGGCGCTGCATAGAGCGGGCCAGTCAGGCAAAGCGGGGCAGGATCAGGCGCCGGGACAGGCGACCAGCAAGAGGGTCATGTCATCGAGGGCGGCATCATTGATGCGCTCATCAAACCAGCGGGCAATGCGATCAGCCAGTTGCTCAAGACCGGGCCCCGAAGTCAGGCAGATCTCCTTGAGCTGCGACTCCCAGCGTTGGCGCTCTTCTGCATCACGGCTATCGAGCAGACCGTCGGTCCAGAACAGCAGGATCTCGCCGGGCTTGAGCTGACGCTCATTGGTCACGAAGTGGGGATCCGGGCGCAAACCGGGCAAGGGGCCGGTCACGCCGACCTGACGGATGGCACCGGGCCCGACCAGCCAGGGCGCCGGGTGGCCCGCGCTGGCCCACTGTACCCGCCCCTCGTTGCCGAGTTCAATGCAGAGGGTGGTGAGCAGGGTAGCCCCGAGGAGCGGATCACTGTGAACCGCATTGGACAAGATGGTCAGCAA
The DNA here is from genome assembly GCF_051919525.1 of Aeromonas sp. 6P. Classification (NCBI taxonomy): domain Bacteria; kingdom Pseudomonadati; phylum Pseudomonadota; class Gammaproteobacteria; order Aeromonadales; family Aeromonadaceae; genus Aeromonas; species Aeromonas sp. 6P. The sequence continues at coordinate 2,549,116 of NZ_JBQBEO010000002.1, forward strand.
GCGGGCGGGGGCGCGCTCCAGATCGTGCGCCGTCAGCAAGCCGCGCAGATAACCGGCATAGGCATGGGCGAAGAACTTGGCTTCCGCATCGTGGCCCATCACATCTCCGAGCCACAGCACCCGATCCTTGACCAGCAGAAAGTCACCGCCCCCCACTGTGGCCGCGCGTGTTTGCAACGCCAGCTGGTATCCCCCTATGGAGGTGGCGGGCAATAACGGGCGCAGCGCCGAGGTCATGCGCTGATCCAGCTGCTCGCCCCATTGCGACTTGAGCTGCTGCGAGCGTTGCAACACCCGCGAAACCGCCAGCAACAGGTCCTTCTTGGTGATGGGTTTAACCAGAAAGTCATCGATCCCCAGCGCCCCCGCCCGACTCTGGGTCCACTGATCCTGATGACCGGTCAGGAAGATAAAGGGCACCCCCTTCATCTTGGGATCCTTCATCAACTGCTGGCGCAGCCCAAAGCCATCGATCCCTTCCATCTCGATATCGGAGAGCACCAGCGCGGGGGGTTGCTTCCCGAGCGCCAGCAGGGCGGCATGGGAGTCGGCATAACTTTCAACTCGGTAGTGCTCATGAAGGTAGGCGGTGAGCAAGGCACGCATCACCTTGTCATCGTCGATCACCGCGATCACCGGCAGTTGGTTGACCGGGCCCTGCTGGCGAAGGGTCACGCGATTGCGATCACCGTCGCGAGAGAAGTGCACCTCGGCAAACAGTTGGTGCACCAGCGCCAGCCCGTATCCCCCCTCCTGCAGCTCATCGGGTAACGGCGCACTGGCAAGACCGGGTTGCGGGCCGCCATCATCCTCCAGTATCAGACTCAAGCCCGTTTCATCCTCTTTCAGCGTGAGCCAGAGCCGGGTCGCGGGAGGAGCTGTGTGTTTGACGCTATTGGTGGCCAGCTCACTGAAACAGAGCAGCCAGTTGGCTTGATCCTTTGGGGAGACCTGAAACAGGGAGAGTCCCTGCGCCAGCCGGTTGCGCAGTTCGCGCACCGACTGCAGGGTTGCCGGAGCAGATCGCAACCAGTCATCCATATCGGGCCTCCATCAGCGGGCGATCAGATCCGGAAATTGAGCAAGGCACTGCGCCGGCACCAGCGCTTGAGCCATTCGGTCACCCGGTTGCTGGGCAGCCGGTTGAGCTCGCGCAGGATCTCGCTGGCCAGCCCCGGGTTGAGTTTGTCGTTATAGACAGCGCCAATCAGATTGGCCTCGGCACGGGTCAGTTTATCCACCGCACTTTGTACCACGGTCGTCGGGGTCACCCCCGCCAGTACCACCAGCAGCGCCCCTTCACAGGCCCCACACACCTGATCGGCCGGAATATTGCCCCGATTGAGAGCGGTGAGCGGCGAGGTATCGAAGATCACCACATCGTAATGCTCCAGCCAGCGAACCAGCAGCTGACGCAAGGTATCCTTGTTGCGAAAAGCCATCAGATCCTTGCCCGGCGCCGGGAGCAAGGACAAGGAGCGGCCAGTGGCCACCGGCTCGGGCACATCATTGGGCCCCCAGGCAACCGCCGTGGCGCGGCCGGGGTGATAGAGATTGAGATCCACCAGCAGGGTGCGTAGCCCATCCGCCTCCGAGCGCCTCGCCAGCGCATCGCAGATGGAGCTCACCCCCTCTCCCCCTTCCGACGAGGTGACCGCCAGCGAGCGGATCCCCCGGGCGACCGTCGCCGCGTAGAGGGATTCGAGCTCCAGATATTGAATGGGGATGCTCATATCAAAGCGTCCCGACCAGGGCCACCACCGAGATCGTGGTCAGGATGTCGCGCATGCCATCCATGAAGATGGCCCAGTTGCTGCTTTTGCTATCAGGGATAAAGACGGTGTCCCCTGCGCGCAGCACCGGTAACTGGCTAAAGTCGGGCTCTTTGGCAAAGCCGTCGAGATCGAAGCTGCGGGCCTGATCCCCCTGACCACTGGTGGCCATGTTGATCACCACAATCTTCTTGATATAGGCGCTGCTGGTCGGGCCCCCTGCCTCGGCCAGCAGATCCAGCAGGGTCATGGAGGAGTCAAAACGGTAGCGACCGGGACGGGCAATCGCCCCCAACACCCGAATGGTGTTCTCCTTGGGCTCATCGAGCCAGGGGCGATTCTTCTCCGGCAGGTAGATGGAGTCGCCGGGCAGCACCTTGGGCAGCAAGGTTTCATCGCCGGTTTCAAAGTAGAGAGCAAGGTCGAGCTTGCTGACCCGCGCAGTGCTGCCACTGCGATGGGCGATGCGCACATTGCGCAGATCCGCCGCCGCAGTCGGACCATCGGCGGCCGACAGGATGTCGATAAAGCCCATCTGCTCATTGAAGGCATAGCGACCGGGGGCTCCGACCTGACCGAAGATATAGATGGAACTGTCCGGTGACTGGCGCACCCACTGGGATTTGTTGTCACTGGGATCGGTGGGCAGCTCGGGGATCATGATGGTGAATCCGGCCCGGATCTTCGGCAGGCTGGCCAGCGCCCCCCCCTGATGAAGGAACTTGTCGAGATCAAACAGGGTTGGCGTGGCCTGCCCCCCTTCGGCGGTCAGGATCTGCACCTTGGCGATATCGGCCCGCTCGTTGGGGCCACCGGCGTGGGCGATCAGATCCAGCAACGACATTTCGTCAGACCATTCATAACGCCCCGGGATCCGCACCGCCCCCATCACCATCACCGCCCGCCCGGGTGCCACTTTCAACCAGGACTTCTCGTTGATATCGGTCTTTTCCGGCACAAAGATGGCATCACCGGGTTTGACTTGGGGCAGCGCCTTTTGCATCCCTTCGGTATAGGCCTGCAAGTCGATGGGTTCGATCGTGCCATCGGTGCGCAGCAAACGGATCTGGCGACTCTCGGCATAGCGGGTCGGGCCGCCGGCATTGGCCAGAATATCGAGGAAGGAGTCCCCTTCCCGCCCCTCATAGGCGCCGGGTTTGAACACCTCGCCCATGATGTAGATGGTGCGTGCCCCCCGTTTTATCTGCTCTTCATCCTTGGGCACGAAGATGGTGGCGCCCGGCGCCAGATTGGGCAGCAACTTGTTGTTGCCGGAGTCGAGATAGGCTTTGAGATCGAACAGCTCGGGAGCATCACCATTGATCACCCGGATCCGCTCCACCCCGGCAAAGCGGGTCACCCCACCGGCTCGCATCAGCAGATCCACGATGGAGTTGCCGCTCTTGAAACTGAAGGCGCCAGGGCTGTTGACCTCGCCAAATACCTTGATCGCCTTACCGGTATCGCCATCCCCGCCTGCCGCCAGGGTTGCCGCATCAAAATCTATTTGCACGTTGCCGATCAGCGGAGAGGCGGGTACGAACACCACATCAAGGGATTGCAATGGCGGCAACACGCTGGCATCGCCGGTATCGAGATAACGCTTGTAGTCGAAGCTAGAGACCGTGCTGCCACGCCGCACCTGCATATTGTTGAGCTGAGCACCGGGCACCAGACCGCCAGCGGCATCGAGGGCCATCTGCACGTTGCCATCGGGCGCCAGATCATAACTGCCGGGTTTTTTGACATAGCCCATCACGCTGATCAGCAGCCGCTTCTCCAGCAAGGTGACGGTCAATTGAGAGAGGTTGTTGTAAACAGGTTTGAGGGCGGTGCGGATCAGTTCATCCGCCTGTTGCAGGGTCTTTCCCCCCACCACGACGTTGCCAACTTCAGGCAGTGCAATCTCCCCCTGCTTGTTGATCTGGAAAGGCTGATCAAAAGCAGGCTCACCGGGTTGCACTATGGCCAACCGATCACCGGGAGCCAACAAGGTGGAGGCCAGTAACGGGCAGGTGAACAACAGCAAGAGAACACAGATCAATCCTTCGAGAGCGCCCCGTTTCATAGACATCCTTTTCGTCTGTTACGTCTGCCCCCATTGGCGTAAGGGGAGCCCTGACCAATCAGCACGACAGCCATCCGCTGTTGTCTGTTGCAGCCGCAAACGTACTTGTTGTAGTGATTGTGCCAGCACGGTCTGACGCCAGGCTACATCCGACCAGAGCCGTCCGTGCATATCCCGTTCGATATCAATACGTTGAGATTGTAGTCGTTTCAACTCGGCAGGCATACACCCCTGCAGACTCGCTTGCTTTAATTCCGTCAGCAGCAAGTCGAGTTCCTTCTGACGCTCATCATAACGAGACCAGGCCCGCCGTTCATCCTCATTGACCGGAATACGGGTAGGTCTTGCCTCTGCCATGCCGCCATACCCCTCCGGCGGCCACTGCGCACAACCCGACAGCAGAATGGACGAGAGCAGGATACCAAAGCGTTTCATGATGCCGCGGCCATCATGCCACGGGAACGCATATAGGCCTTGATGCTCTCATGGCAGGGGATCACCCGGTCGATATGCAGCATCTCCAGCAGGTCATGAGGTTGACCGGGTCCACAGACAAGGGCCATCTGATGCCCGTTCATAATCAATCTTTTATAGAGAAATACCAAGGCTCCGATCCCCGACGAGTCGATAAAATGAACATCGCTGATATCGGCCAGGATATCTCCCGGGTGGGTCGAGAGGGTTTCAAACAACGGGCGGAGCTCACTGACGGCCATCGCGTCAAACTCGTTTTCCAGTACCACTACCTGGATATCATTAAGGGTGTAAGTCATGCTTTCCATCGCTAGCTCCTTGTCGATTCTCAGACTATTTGCTGTCACGGCATTCAGCACGTTGCAAATGTTATGCCGGGCAGTGCCACGGCACTTGTTCTCCAAATGATACTCTTTGTGCCTTATTCACCGACACCCACTCCTCGTTTTGATTGCCAAATTGCAATTAACCTCCCCCGCACGTTGCAAACTGCAATTCACCTTGGCCGAGATCGCCAGATAACAGGCTAAATGGCTGATAATTCAAGCCCATTAGACTGGGCCCGATTATTGCTTGCCTTTGGACACACCTCACAAGCCACCGTTGGCTCGGCCCCCCATGCCGCCATTTTCCAGGAAGGAGAGATCATGAAAACAGGCCTTTACATCGCACCACTGTTGGCAGCCCTTTGCGGCACCGCATACGCAGCCCCCTCCCCTGACAGCGCCGTGTTGAAGGTTGAAGGCGCCATCAGCAGCCCCACTCATCAGGCTCTGGCCCTGTGGGACAGCGCCATGCTGGATCAACTGCCGGTACACGAAATCAAAACCCATACCCCCTGGTATGACGAAGCCAAGACTTTTCGCGGCCCGCTGCTGCAAGATGTATTGGCCAAGGTCGGGGCAACCGGCAAACAGCTCACCATTACCGCGCTCAATGACTACTCGGTACAGGTGCCGACAAGCGATGCCGAGCAGTATCGGGTCATCCTCGCCCGCACGATCAATGGCAAGCCACTGTCGGTGCGTGACAAAGGGCCGCTGTTCCTTGTCTATCCGTTTGATCAATATCCCGAACTGCAAAACAAGCTCTATTACGGTCGGGCTATCTGGCAGATCAGCGCGATAAAAGTGGAGTAAATCCCATCATGCGTTCCATGGCGGCCAGTCAACGTTTCTTGTTTGTGGTGCTCTGCGTGCTGCTCCTTGCCTTTGCCGGTATTGGTACCATTCAGTACCGGCAATTTCAGGATCTGCAGCGCAGTACCAGCCAAGGCGAAGACAACGTGATGTGGAACTATTTCCAGCTCTATAACGAAGCACTGCGTTTTCAAAGCTCACTGCTCCATGAGTCGCAACCGACCTTCCAGCTCAGATACGATATTCTGGTCAGCCGCATGGATCTGGTGCTGGAGAGCAAGGATCGCAGCCTGCTTCAGCAAACAGAAATATATCAGCAGGCAAGCAAAGCCATTCGATCCTACATCTCTCTGGCGGATATCTGGCTCGGCCCGGAAGCCACCAAGCCGCTCGACAATCTTGCCCATCAGGAGCTGCGCCAACAGCTTGCCTCCCTGCTCCCCCTGCTCCATCAGCTGACTCTGGAGGTGAACCAGCAGGCGACCCTGTTTGATGTGGCGCGTCGCGACAGCGTGAGGGAGCAGATCATCACGACGACACTCATCGCGACCCTGCAATTTGCGCTGCTCTTTGTGCTCGCCCTGCTGATCTGGCGGCAAATGAATATCTCGTTTCTGCAACACAAACTGATGCAGCAGCTCAATGACAAACTGCTGCGGGCAAATCAGGCGGCAGAGGCAGGCACAAGAGCCAAAAGCAGCTTTTTGGCCAACATGAGCCATGAAATTCGCACACCCATGAATGGCATTCTCGGCATGCTTTCCCTGCTGGCCGACCGGGATATGGATCCGAGGGAGCGAGACTATCTGGAGACGGCGCGGGAATCGGCAAACCATCTGCTCGGTCTGCTCAACGACATTCTGGATGTATCCAAGCTGGAAGAGGGCAAGATCGAGCTGCAACTGGCCCCCCATCACTTGCCCCAGCTGCTGGAGGATATCCGGGCCCTGATGCAAAGCAACTGTGATGCGAAAGGGATCAAACTGACCCTGACTGTTGCCCCCGATACGCCGGAGTGGTTGATGATCGACCCGCTGAGAGTGCGCCAGATCCTCTTCAATCTGGTGAGCAATGCCATCAAATTCACCCATCAGGGAGAGGTCAATATTCGCGTTGATAGCACCCTGTTGGAGCAGGATCGCCACTCGATACGCATCTCGATCCAGGACACCGGGATCGGCATGAGCAAAAGTCAGCTAAAGAACCTGTTTCAACGTTTCGCCCAGGCGGATGTCTCGATCACCCGCCAATATGGCGGATCGGGCCTGGGACTTGAAATATCCCGTAACCTCGCACGCCTGATGGGCGGCGATATCTCGGTAGAGAGCAGCGAGGGGCATGGCAGTACTTTTACCTACATCTGGCCCGCCAGAGCCACGACCCCCTCGATTGTTTGCCTGCCGTCCAAGCCGCTGGATCAGGAGAGCTATCGCATCTTGCTGGTTGATGACAATGCCACCAACCGCAAGGTGATCGGCGCCATGCTCGACTCCGTGGGCCATCAGGTCACACTGGCCGTTCAGGGAGAAGAGGCGCTGGAGAAACTGGGTCACACCGAATTTGATCTGGTGTTGATGGATGTCCAGATGCCAGTGATGGATGGCCTGGTGGCCACCACCCGGATCCGCACCTCCCAGATGCCTTGGGCAGATATCCCCATCATCGCCCTGACGGCGGATGCGATGCCGGAATCCAAGCAATACTATCTTTCCCATGGCATGAACGGGTATATCACCAAGCCCATCAATAAAGAGACGCTACTGAGCGAGATAAACAGACATATTTCCCATGGGCGGCTCAAATACAACGCAGCCATGCGTGTCACCAAGCAATAACCCCCCCCCTGATTCCGGGCTACTGATTGCTCATGTGGGGCAACATTGACCTCTGCAGGCAACTGAATGGGCTTGGGTCTGAAACGCATACAGGCAAGCAAACAGCTTGGTCACCTTGTTGCATGCACAAAGTTTGTCTCGGGTATGCAGGGATTTTTGGATCTATTTGCGGCGACCAGGGGAGCGTGGTGACTTTCCGGTAATACCAGATGCCGTGGGGACTGAGCCAGAGATTCACAGAGAAGACTCCTGATTCATCCAAACAAAGTGGATTACCAAGAGGTCTGAAGGGGGCTATTAGCTGTAACTTATTGAATTGCAGAAACAAGTGGTGGCCCTACCAGCCACATCCCGGCACTCGAGTCCCCCGCCTTGGCTGCTACCTTCCGGTCCTGACCAGGTCGACGGGTTATCAATGCGAGAGGACCAATAGGACCACCGGCGAAGAGAATAGGCAAACTGGGCGTTCAATGCAACGGCTTTCTACCCTCCAACAGATCGTTTGCCTTATTTTTCAACAATCTGCCGAATGAATCAGCTAAACAGCATAAATTTCGCCCCCACCAGCAGCATCAGCAGAGCAAATGCCTGCTTGAGGCGTCTTGGTGACAATCGGTGTGCCAGCTTGGCACCAAGGCGGGCAAACTGGGTACTGGTCAGCACAATGCCCAGCAGGGCGGGCAGATAGATGTAGCCCACACTCCACTCGGGCAGATCGGCATGATCCCAACCCGCATAGAGGTAGCTGAGGCTCCCCGCCAGCGCGATGGGTATGCTGCAGGCTGCAGAGGCCGCTACCGCATTGCGCATTGGCACCGAGTTCCAGCTCAGATAAGGGACAGTGAGCGAGCCACCGCCAATACCAAACAGGGCTGACATCCAGCCAATGATGGTACCGGCAATGCCTGTGCCGAGCGGCCCCGGCATATGGCGCTCCGCTTTGGGTTTAAGGTTGAGCGCCATCTGTAGCGCCATGCTCCAGGCGAAGCAGCCGATGATGATATTGAGGGTGCTGGTGCTGAGCAGATTGGCGGTCATGCCGCCGAGCCAACCCCCGATCAGCATGCCGGCGCCGAGTCGGCGGATCATCACCCAATCGACGGCGCCCGCTTCCTGATGTGCTCTAAGCGAGCTGAATCCGGTAAAGATCATGGTGGGCAACGAGGTGCCGAGGGCCAGATGGGTAATTATTTCAGGGTCGATGCCCTGGGCGCGAAAGGTCATGACCAGCACGGGGACAATGATCAATCCACCGCCAATCCCGAACAGCCCTGCCAGCATGCCGGCAAAGGCGCCCAGCAGGAGGTAACCCATAAACAGCATAAAAATTCCTGTGTTAAACAAAAACTGGCCAACACGGCCGGGCAACAGTGGATATCTGCATGAAAAAAAGAGATGGCGCGAGGGCCATCTCTTCATTGTGCCGGTTAGTGCAGTGGAATGGTACCGTCCATCACCTTGTAGAAGGCCAGCACGGCACAGCCAAGCAGGGCCGCCGTCATCCCCTGCTCCAACCGGTTAAGGCCGCGCAGACCGTGATGCTGACGCGCCTTCCAGTAGATGAAGATGCCCGGACTATAGAGCAGCGCCACCAGCAACAGGTACTCCACACCGGCAGCGTATACCAGCCAGCAGCCGTAAACCGTCGCCACCAAGGCCAGCAGCAGGTCACGCTTGCGCTGATGAGGTTGACCCTGATAGGTCTCCCCTTTCAATGCCAGCTTCAGGCCATAAGCGCCCGAAAAGACGTAAGGCACCAGCGCCGCCGAGGTTGCGATGTTGACCAGCGCCAGATAGGTGCTGCTCTGGAAGTAGATGATGATCAGGAAGATCTGCACCAGACAGGTAGAGCACCAGAGGGACACCTGCGGCGAGCCGTTCTTGTTCTCCTTGGCAAACCAGCCCGGGAACACACCGGTCTTGCCCGCGATGTAGGGCACTTCAGCGGCCAGCACGGTCCAGCTGAGCAGAGCACCCATCACCGACACCACCAGACCGATGTTGATAAGCCAGGCGCCCCAGGGGCCGACCACGGCTTCGAGGATCATGGCGGTCGAAGGGTTCTTGAGCGCCGCCAGTTGCGGCTGGCTCATGACACCCAGCGAGAACAGGGTCACCATCACATAGAGTGTCAAGGCGCCGAGCAGCGCCAGCACGGTGGCACGGCCCACATCCTTGCGATGACGGGCACGGGCAGAGACCACCACGGCCCCTTCAATCCCGATAAAGACCCAGAGGGTCACCTTCATGGTGGACTTGACTTGATCCATCACGGAGCCCAGCTCCATGTTGTTCTGGCCCCAGATATCCAGAGTGAAGGTATCCATGTTGAAGGCCAGCAGGATCGCGACACAGAAGACGATGAGCGGCACCATCTTGGCGATGGTGGTGACGATATTCACCAGCGCAGCGACCTGCACCCCGCGCAGCACCAGCGCATGCACCGACCAGATCAGGATGGAGGCCAGCGTGATGGCCACCGGCGTATTGCCGTCACCGAAGATGACGTTGTCAGGCGTATCGAAGAAGTAGCTCAGGGCGCTGAACACTACGATGGCGTAGGAGACGTTGGCCAGCAGTTGGCAGAGCCAGTAACCCCAGGCGGCGTTGAAACCGATGAAATCGCCGAAACCGGCCTTGGCATAGCTGAAGATACCGCCATCGAGATCGGGGCGGCGCATGGAGAGGTTCTGATAGACTAGCGCGAGACAGATCATGCCAAGACCGGTGATGGCCCAACCCAGGGCGACCGCCCCGGCACTGGCATGCGCAGCAATGTTTTGTGGCAGACTGAAGACCCCGGCGCCGACCATGGAGCCGATCACCAGCGAAATGAGGGCGCCCAGCCCTAGTTTCTTGTCCATTTCAATCCTGTTTATTTAGGCGGCGGCAGAGCGTCCGTATTCATACTGCGCGCAATATGGGAGGGGCTGGGAATCCTGACCCCGTGAAAAAGGCGGCAACTATATTGCATGACTATTCCGACCGCAATCCCTCGTCCCGTCAATCATGCACCGCCTTGACCGCGCGCAATTTTACAGCACTGACCCATATGGCCTGTGAGCTGGCTCAAATTAACCAAGACCCATTGATATTTCTCATTTTTCTGCCAACACAGCCTGACTCGCATGGTTCCTATGCATCGCCATTCAGGCACTCTCTGTATAAATAATCTGCATAAAAAAGCCCCGGTGGAAACACCGGGGCCCATTATGTAAATCCCTATAAACGCAAACCGCCATCCAGTTCTATCATCCTTCCCGACAGATAGTCGTTGGCAAAAATAAAGCTCACCGTCTCGGCAAGCTGCTGCGCCTCGCCAAGGGTGCCGACCGGAATGGCCTGCTGCATCCGCGCCATCGCCTCCGGCTTCATCGCCGCCGTCATGTCGGTGGCAAACACCCCGGGGGCAATCCCCATCACCCGAATGCCATGGCGCGCCAACTCCCGCGCCCAGGTCACCACCAGCGAGGCAACCCCCGCCTTGCTGGCGGCATAGTTGCTCTGGCCAATATTGCCAGCGCGGGCGATGGAGGAGATGTTGATGATGACGCCCCCCTGCCCCCCTTGCGCCATCAGCGCCGCTCCCTCGCGACCGCAGAGGAAGGTACCTGTGAGGTTGACGTCAATCACGCTCTGCCACTGGGCCAGCGTCATCTTCTCCACCAGCTCACCCTCTTTCACCTTGATCAGCATGCCATCGCGCAAAATGCCGGCGCAGTTGATAAGACCGTGCAGCACGCCAAAACGCTCCTTGATGGCAGCAAAAACCGACTCAACCTCGGCTTCGCTCGCCACATTGCAGACAAACAGCTCGCACTGGCTATCTTGATCGCACTGATCATTCTGACTGCGCACCAGGGCTGCGGTCGCCTCCAGATCGGCGCGATTGATGTCGAGCAGCGCCAGCGTCGCCCCCTGTGCGCCCAGGGCCAGCGCAATGGCCCGTCCCAAGCCACGTCCAGCGCCGGTAATAACGATGACCTTATCTTTGATATCCATCAATGCTCCTTGTAGCGGTCGAAGGGAGATGCCTTGAAGAGAGGTGGCCCGTCAGGCGGGATCCTGTTTATCCAGATAGAGTTCGACGATGCTGGAGAAATCACGGCTCCCCTGCCCCTGAGCGGCATGCAGGTTGAACAGGTTACGGGCGAGCGCCCCCATCGGCACAGCGCTGTGGCCATGCTCGGCCAGCGCCATGGCCAGCCCCAAATCTTTCACCATCAGACGGGTCATAAAGCCCCCCTGATAGTTGCGGGCGGCAGGGACATTCTCCATCACCCCGGGCCAGGGGTTGTAGCGCTCCAGACTCCAGTTGTTGCCGGAGCTCTTGCCCATGATGGTGGAGAGCACGGCGGGATCCAGTCCCTCCTTCACCCCGAGGGCCAGCGCCTCGGCGGTACCCGCCATATGGATCGCAAGCAGCATGTTGTTGCACATCTTGGCGATCTGCCCGGCACCCAGCGCCCCGGCGTGAAACAGGTTCTGCCCCATGCAGGCGAGCAGAGGTTTCGCCGACTCGAAATCCGCCCTATCGCCGCCAACGATAAAGGTGAGCGTCCCGGCGGCCGCACCGGCGACACCGCCCGATACGGGGGCATCAATAAAGCGCAAACCGCGTGCGCGGGCCGCCTCCCCGACCTGACGGGCAGAGTCGACATCTATGGTGGAGCAGTCGATCACCAGTGCACCAACCGGCAGGGCGGCCAGCAGATCCTGCCCACCTCGCTCACCGGCGCTCTCGCCCAGCCAAAGATCGCGCACATGCTCCCCCGCAGGTAGCATGCTGATCACCACCTCGCAGCCGGTCACCGCCTCACGGGCATCCCCCGCGGCGATGCAGCCAGCGGCGATAGCGCGCTCAATGTTTTGGGCAACCAGATCAAACACCTGCACCCTGTGCCCGGCCCTGGCCAGATTGGCCGCCATGGGCCCCCCCATGTTGCCGAGCCCGATAAACCCTATCCTTGTCATCCCGCTTGCTCCTTGCGTTGCTGATGGCGGCGTGCGCCGGTTGCCAAGATGTTATTCCTTGCAGGCCAACGGATTGCGCCCCTGCGGCCAGCGATAGAAATCATTCAGCCACTCCCCCTCCGGTGGCAACTGTTGCCAGCGGGGATCTTTATCCTTGTCGATCAGCAGTGCCCGTACCCCTTCCACAAAATCCCCCTTCAGCACGCAGTTGACCGAGAGGGTCAGCTCCTCGGCAAATACCTCGGCCAGGGAATAGCGGCGAGCCTGCCAATATTGGCGCCACAAAATGGCACGGCTGATGGGGCTGCCGGTGCGGCAGAGCTGCTGCGCCTGCTGGAGTACCGCCTCCTGTTCATCGAACTGAGCCTCGAACAACCGCGCCAATACCCTTTGCAGCGTGCGTCCCGCCAGCAAGGCATCGATCCTCTGTTGATGGGGCAGCAATACTGGCGCTGGCAACCGGGCCGCTACCTCACGGTGCAATCCCCTGAGCAGCAGATCGATCTGCTCACGAGGCTCACCACTGCCAGCCCAGTCGAGTACGGCGAGGCGTGACAACAGCGCACTGCACTCGCCACTGTCGATAGCGTGATCCGCCAGCCCAAGACCGATGGCATCACTCCCGTTGAAGCGGGCACCTGTCAGACCGAGCCAGAGCCCCAGCCGCCCCGGCATCCGGCTTAAAAACCAGCTTGCTCCCACGTCGGGGTAGAGGCCTATGGTCACCTCCGGCATGGCGAACAGGCTCTTTTCGGTCACCACCCGAAAATCGGCTCCGGCAAACAGGCCAATACCGCCCCCCATGCAGATACCGTCCGCCACGCAGATCAGGGGCTTGCGGTAAGAGTGGATGTGGTGGTCGAGCCGGTACTCCTGCTCGAAAAAGTCGCGGGCATATTCGAACAGTTCCGATCCGCTCGCCTCCTGCTTGCGGTAATAGAAGGAGCGGATATCGCCACCGGCACAAAATGCCTTCTCACCCGCCCCCTGCAGCAGCACACAGACGATGACGGGATCCTGCTCCCAACGGGTCAGCGTCTGTTGCAGGATCTGGATCATCGGCAGGCTCAATGCGTTGAGAGACGCAGGGCTGTCGAGAGTCAACACCCCGACCTGATGACCATCTTCGGTGGGATAACAGCTAACCTTGACCGGCTCACTCATAAACGGCTCCGTATGGATTTATTCTGTTGGGCCATATTGCCAGCGCGGTAAGCGTTTCTCCAGGAAGGCGGCCACCCCTTCACGCTGGTTGGCATCGCTAAAGAGATCGAGAAACAGCGCTCGCTCAAGGGGCAAGGCTGCATCCCGTGGGCCACTGCGCCCCTGATTGATCAGGATTTTGCAGGCGCGCAGGGCGCTCGGGCTCTGGCGCTCCACCAGATGGGCCATCTGGTGCGCCGCCTCCCACGCCTGACCGGTTTTCACCACCTCCTCCACCAGCCCCATCTCGTAGGCCAGCGAGGCACTCACCTTCTCACCGCAGAGGATCATCCGCTTGGCCCAGCCCGGCCCCACCAGCTCGGTCAGGCGCTGGGTGCCACCGGCACAGGGAAGCAAGCCCACCGAGGCTTCCGGCAGTCCCAGCAACGCCTGCTGCTCGGCGATGCGGATATCACAGGCCAGCGCCACTTCCAGGCCACCGCCCATGGCATAACCATTGATGGCGGCGATACTGACGCCGTGAAAACGGGCCAGCGCCTCGAAGGCCTTGCCAAAGGCCTCGGCTACTTCGCGGGCCAGCTCGACATTCCCCTCGACAAACATATTGAGGTCGGCACCGGCGCAGAAAAATTTGTCGCCCGCACCACGGATCACCAGTGCCACCACATCGGGACGACTGTCGAGCTCCACCATCATCTGCAAAAAGGCCTGCAGGCTGGCGAGGGTCCAGGTATTGGCAGGGGGATGGTCGAGGGTGATATAGGCCACGTGGCCATGATATTCGAGTCTGATCCTTGTCATAACATTGTCCTTGTCGATGAAGCTGCCGCCATGATGACAGGCTTGAATGACACCAACCTGTGGCTGGCTCACAAAGCCGAAACCGGCATGGCATGGTGCAAATCGGGTGGCAGGCAACACACCCTTGATGCGACCACCGGTTAGCCCAGCGACAAACCGGGATCGGCCAGCATGCGGCGCGCGATGATGAGTCGCATCACCTCGTTGGTGCCCTCCAGAATGCGGTGTACCCGTGTATCGCGCAGATAGCGCTCGAGCGGATACTCGCGGATATAACCATAGCCGCCAAAGAGTTGCAGAGCCTCATCACAGATTCGATAACCCACATCGGTGGCAAACCGTTTGGCCATGGCACACCAGGCACTCTTGTCGGGAGCCCCGCGATCCAGCTTGTCGGCGGCCTGACGCACCAGCAAACGGGCGGCAGCCAGCTCGGTCGCCATATCGGCCAGGCGAAACTGCACGCTCTGGAATTCGCTGATCGGGTGACCAAATTGCTGGCGCTGCTGCACATAAGCCAGCGCATCGTCCAGCGCCTGCTGGGCGGTGCCCACCGAACAGGTGGCAATATTGATGCGCCCCCCATCGAGGGCCTGCATGGCGAACTTGAATCCTTCCCCCTCTTCGCCCAACCGATAACAGGCAGGAATGCGAACCCCGTTGAAAACAACCTCCCGGGTCGGCTGGCTGTTCCAGCCCATCTTCTCTTCTGCCTTGCCATAGCTCACGCCGGGGGCATTAGCCGGCACCATAAAGGCAGAGATCCCCTTCGCACCTTCACCACCGGTACGGGCCATCACCACCAGCACATCGCTGCTGCCTGCCCCCGAGATAAAGACCTTGGTCCCCTCGATGAGGTAGCTGTCACCCTCGCGCACCGCCCGGGTCTTGAGGGCCGCCGCATCTGAGCCTGCCCCCGGCTCGGTGAGGCAATAGGAGCCCAGCAGCTCGCCACTGACCAGCTTGGGCACCCACTCTTTGGCAACCTCGGTGGGCAGCCAGCTGCCCAGCATCCAGCTCACCATGTTGTGGATAGTCAGATACGCCGTGGTCGAGGTACACCCCATGGCGAGGCGCTCGAAGATGAGGCTCGCATCGAGGCGAGGCAGCCCCAATCCGCCAAACAGCTCCGGAGTATAGAGGCCACAAAAACCTAGCCCGGCCGCCTGCTTGATGGTCGGGATCGGAAACTCATGCTCCTTGTCCCAGCGAGCGGCATGGGGTTTGAGCGCCTCATCGGCAAAGGCGGCGGCCGCCTCCACATACGCCTGTTGATCATCGGTCAGGGTAAAATCCATCTCGTCGTTCACTCCCTTGTTGCCCCACGCTTATTTTCCCGCGCTTACTTTCCTGAGTTAGTGCTTTATGACGCGGCGCCACACACTGGTCATTCGGATCTGCCACTATGGCGCTGTTGTCGTGGTAGCTGATGACGCTCTCACTACCACCGCTTTATCGACACACAACAGATTAACAATTGATTTACGTTTACGCTAACGTAAACTTGTGGCAGAAGTGAAGTACAAAATGGACCGACCACTGCCAGCCGTAACGCCGAGTCAGCCGGTCGAGCCAACCTTCCTACCCGACTGTCATATCCGCAAGGAGAGCATGGATGCAGATGGATGAGACCCTGAATGCCCTGACCGAACAGGTTGCGGCCTTCTGCCAGAAAGTGATCGCCCCACGCGCCAGCGAGATCGATCAGAGCAACGCCTTTCCCCGTGATCTCTGGCCCCGGATGGGTGAGCAGGGGTTGCACGGCATCACGGTGGCGGAGGAGTATGACGGGGTAAACCTCGGCTATCTGGCCCACGTGCTGGTGATGGAGCAGGTGAGCCGCGCCAGCGCCTCGGTCGGCCTCTCCTACGGCGCCCACTCCAACCTCTGCATCAACCAGATCCACCGCCACGGCACGGCGGAGCAGAAAGCGCGCTACCTGCCCCCGCTGGTAAGCGGCGAGCATGTGGGGGCGCTGGCCATGAGCGAGCCGGGAGCCGGTTCAGATGTAGTTAGCATGCGCCTCACCGCGGAGCGCGAGGGCGATCACTTCGTGCTGAACGGCAACAAAATGTGGATCACCAACGGCCCGGATGCCGACACTTTTGTCATCTATGCCAAGACAGATGCCAGTGCAGGCCCCAAAGGGATTTCTGCCTTTATCGTTGAAGCCGGCACTCCCGGTTTTTCTACCGCCCAGAAGCTCGACAAGCTGGGGATGCGCGGCTCCAGCACCTGCGAACTGGTGTTCGACAACTGCCGAGTGCCGCAGGAAAACCTGCTGGGCACCCTGCACGGCGGGGTCAAGGTGCTGATGAGCGGGCTCGATTACGAGCGGGTGGTGCTGGCGGCGGGCCCCCTTGGCATCATGCAGGCCTGCATGGATGTAGTGCTGCCCTATGTGCGTGAGCGCAAGCAGTTTGGTCAAGCCATCGGCGAGTTCCAGCTGGTGCAGGGCAAGCTCGCCGACATGTATACCCGCCTCGCCAGCAGCCGGGCGCTGGTCTACTCGGTGGCGAGCGCCTGCGATCAGGGTCGCACCAGCCGTAAAGATTGCGCCGCAGCCATCCTGTTTGCCGCCGAAAACGCCACCCAGATGGCGCTCGATGCCATCCAGTTGCTCGGCGGCAACGGCTACATCAACGAATACCCCACCGGTCGCCTGCTGCGGGACGCCAAACTCTACGAGATCGGCGCCGGCACCTCGGAGATCCGCCGCTGGCTCATCGGCCGCGAGCTGATGGGAGAAAATGCATGAGTCGTATCCACTCCCGCCTCGACACGGCGAGCCCGGAATATGCGGCCAATCGGGCCGCCATGCAGGGGCTGGTCGACGCTCTTAATGCCCGCATTGCCGAGATTGCGCAAGGGGGCGGCGCGGCCAACAACGCCCGCCATCAGGCCCGCGGCAAGCTGCTGCCCCGCGAGCGCATCAATCAGTTGCTGGACCCGGGCTCCCCGTTTCTCGAACTGTCGGCGCTGGCTGGCTGGCAGGTCTATGACGAGCCGGTGCCCGCCGCCGGTATCATCACCGGCATCGGCCGGGTCTCGGGCAGGCTCTGCATGCTGGTGGTGAACGACGCCACCGTGAAGGGCGGCACCTACTACCCGCTCACGGTGAAAAAACACCTGCGCGCCCAGGCCATCGCCGAGCGGCTGCGCCTCCCCTGCCTCTATCTGGTGGATTCCGGTGGCGCCTTCTTGCCGATGCAGGATGAGGTGTTCCCCGACCGGGATCACTTTGGCCGCATCTTCTACAACCAGGCCCGCATGTCGGCCCAAAACATCCCTCAACTGGCAGTGGTGATGGGGCTCTGCACCGCTGGCGGCGCCTACGTGCCCGCCATGGCGGACGAGTCGATCATGGTCAGGGAGCAGGCCACCATCTTTCTGGCGGGTCCGCCGCTGGTCAAGGCCGCCACCGGCGAGGAGATCAGCGCCGAGGCCCTGGGCGGCGCCGAAGTGCACTGTGCCCACTCCGGCGTTGCTGATCATATGGCCCGTGACGATGCCCACGCGCTGGCCATCGCCCGTACGCTGGTGACTCATTTGGGCGGCAATCCGGTAGAGAGCAGCCCCGGCTACGAGCCCCCCTGCTACCCGATCGAGGAACTCTACGGTCTGGTGGGCACCAGTCTCAAACGCCCTTACGACGCCCGCGAACTGATTGCACGACTGGTGGATGGCTCTGATTTTGACGAATTCAAGGCGCTGTTCGGCACCACACTGGTGACCGGCTTTGCCCGTATTTGCGGCATGGAAGTGGGCATCCTCGCCAACAACGGCGTGCTGCACAGCGACAGTGCCCAGAAGGGGGCCCACTTTATCCAACTCTGTAACCGGCGTGCCATCCCGCTGCTCTTTTTGCAGAACATCACCGGCTTTATGGTGGGGAGTAGCGCAGAAAAAGAGGGGATCGCCAAGCACGGCGCCAAGCTGGTCACCGCAGTGGCCTGCAGCCGGGTGCCCAAGATCACCCTGATCGTCGGCGGCAGCTTTGGTGCCGGCAACTACGGCATGTGCGGCCGCGCTTATGAGCCCGATTTTCTCTTTAGCTGGCCCAACAGCCGCATCTCTGTCATGGGGGGCGAGCAAGCTGCCGGGGTGCTGGTGCAGGTGCGTCGGGACAAGCTGGCTGCCGAGGGCAAAGATTTGAGCGAGCAGGAGGCGGCCGCCATCCGTGCCCCGGTGATCGAGCAGTATGAGCGGCAGGGTCACCCCTACTACGCCAGCGCCCGCCTCTGGGATGATGGCGTCATTGACCCGGCCCAGAGCCGCACCGTGCTGGCGCTGGCGCTCGCCGCCTGTCAGGGTGACCGCATTGAACCCGAGCAGTACGGCATCTTCCGGATGTAAGGAGCAAACCCATGTCAGATCCACTTACTTCCTCAGCACTTGGCTCTTCAACACAGGGCCCGTTTCGGCTGGAGCGGCATGGCCCGCTGGCCGAACTGGTGCTGTCGCGCCCGGCCCACCACAACGCCTTTGATGCCGACCTGATGCTGGGGCTGCTCGACTGCCTCGATGATCTGGCCCATCTCCATGGTCATGATCTCGCCGAACGCCCTCATGTCCTGCTGCTGCGGGCCGAGGGCAAACACTTTTGCGCGGGCGCCGATCTCAACTGGATGCGCAATCTGGCCCACGCCGATTTCGAGCACAATCGCGAAGACGCCCGGGTACTGGCGCGGCTGATGCAGACCCTCGACGAGCTCCCCTTCCCTACGGTGGCACTGGTGCAAGGGGCCGCCTATGGCGGGGCGCTGGGCCTCATATGCGCCTGCGATCTGGTGCTGGCCAGCGACGATGCCCGCTTCTGCCTCTCAGAGGTGAGCCTCGGGCTAGTGCCTGCTGTGATCAGCCCCTACGTGGTACGCGCCATGGGAATGCGTCAGGCGCGCCGCTACATGCTCAGTGCCGAGCCGTTCGATGCCATTACCGCCTGTCGGCTCAATGTGGCACACCAACTCTGCAAGCCGGATCAACTGCTGGCGGAGGGACGGGCGCAAGCCCTTCGTCTGTGCCGCAACGGGCCGGAAGCGATGAAAGAGACCAAACGGCTGCTGGCGGCGATAGAGGCCCATCCTTCCCGTCTGCACGAAGAGAAAACTGTCGAGACCATTGCCCGGGTTCGGGTGGGACTCGAAGCCCAGGAGGGGATGCAGGCCTTCTTCGACAAACGTCCTCCCGCCTGGCGTCCCCGTTTCAAGGATGAGACATGAACTATCACACCCCGATTAAACGTCTGCTGATCGCCAATCGCGGCGAAATCGCCGTGCGTATCATCAAGACGGCGAAACGCCTCGGCATCCACACCATCGCCCTCTACTCCGATGCCGACGCCCACGCCATGCACACCCGTCTGGCCGATGAGGCCTGGCATCTGGGGCCCGCACCTGCCAGAGAGAGCTATCTCGACACCGGCAAGGTGCTGAAGATTGCCAAAGAGGCGCACGCCGATGCCATCCATCCCGGTTACGGCTTTCTGTCGGAAAACAGCGATTTTGCCACCGCCTGCGAACAGCGCGGCCTGCGCTTTGTCGGCCCAAGCGGCGACGCCATTCTCGCCATGGGCGACAAATCGGGGGCCAAGGCGCTGATGCAGGCTGCCGGCGTACCTGTGCTGCCCGGCTATCACGGCACGGATCAACGACCGGACTTCTTGCGCGATCAGGCGAGCCTGATTGGCTTCCCGCTGCTTATCAAGGCCTCCAGTGGCGGCGGTGGCAAGGGAATGCGCCGGGTCGATCAGCTGGCCGACTTTGACGAGTCGCTGGCGGCAGTCAAACGGGAAGCCAAGGCTGCCTTTGGTGACGATCTGGTACTGCTGGAGCGCTATCTGCCCCAGGCTCGCCATGTGGAAGTACAGGTCTTTGCCGATAGCCTCGGCAACGCCATCTATCTGGGGGATAGGGACTGCTCCTTGCAGCGACGCCATCAGAAAGTTATCGAAGAGGCGCCCGCCCCCGACATCCCTCCGGCTCTGCGCCGCGCCATGGGGGAGGCAGCCGTGGCCGCAGCCAAAGCCATCCACTATCAGGGGGCTGGCACCATCGAGTTCCTGCTCTGCAAGGATGAGTTCTTCTTTATGGAGATGAACACCCGGCTGCAGGTGGAGCATCCGGTCACCGAAGCGGTGACCGGGCAGGATCTGGTGGCCTGGCAACTGGCCGTGGCAGAAGGCAAGCCGCTACCACTCACCCAGGAGGAAGTGGTGCTGCGCGGCCATGCAGTGGAGGCGCGCCTCTACGCCGAGGATGTGGCGGCCGGTTTTCTGCCCGCCAGCGGGCCTATCCACTGGCTCTACTGGCCCGTTGGCGTGCGCATCGACACCGGCGTTACCGCTGGCGATGAGGTGAGCCCCTATTACGATCCCATGATCGCCAAGCTGATCGCCCACGGCCAGAGCCGCACCGAGGCGTTCGCCCAACTGGCCGATGCGCTGGCGGCACTGGATCTCGGCCCGCTGGTGCACAACGGCGCGCTGTTGCTGCGCCTTTGTGAAGAGCCTGACGTCCTGGCCATGGGCCACCATACCCAGTGGCCCATACCCACCACAGCACGGCCCATTCCTGAGCTCGCCTGGCCGCTGGCCGCCTTCTGGCTGGCGAGCCGCCCTGCGGGCACCTCCCCCTGGCAGCAAGCCTGCGGATTTCGGCTGGGGCCGGATCGCTGCTGGACAGCGGTGGTGCGCATCGGTGATGAGCACCGGGTATCGACCCTTAACGATCATGGCGGCCAGTTTGAGTGGCAAGGGGAGACCCGTTGCTACAAGAGAGGTGACGACCATATCCGGCTGCAGCATGGTGGCTGCTGGCAGCAGATCCCCATTCAAACGGTCGCAGGCTCGGAGGCAACCTTCATCATGACCCTGGCGGGCCAGCGCATCCGCTTCGCGGCCGATAATCGGCAGCACAGCCACCACCATGATCAGGCAAACGAGAAGGCGCAGGGCGCCATCGCCCCCATGCACGGCATAGTGGTAGCCGTGCTGGTCGAACAGGGACAAGCGGTCAACAAGGGGCAACCCCTGCTGGTGCTGGAGGCGATGAAGATGGAACACCAACTGCGTGCAGAGCAGGACGGGGTAATTGAAGCCCTGCAGTGCAAACAGGGCGAACAGGTAAGCCAGGGGGCCGTGCTGGTGCGCTTTGCCGAAGAGATAGCTTCACAGGAGGATCACCCATGAACCGATCACAGGACGTCCGTGACGACAGAGTCAGTCTGGTGGAGATGGGGCCGCGCGATGGCCTGCAAAATGAAGCTGCGCCCCTCTCCCTGGTACAACGGCTGGAGTTGATCCAGCGACTGGCCGACAGCGGCCTGCAACGCATCGAAGTGGGTGCCTTTGTCTCTGCCAAAAAAGTGCCGCAGATGGCGGACTCCGCAGCGCTGTTCGAGGCACTGCCGCGCAAGGGCTCAACCCGTTACGGCGCTCTGGTGCCCAATCTGCAAGGCTTGCAGGCAGCCATTGCCGCCCGCGCCGATGAGATTGGCCTCTTCACCGCCTGCTCCGACGGTTTTACCCGCGCCAATATCGGCATCAGCGTGGAGGAATCGCTGGTGCGCTTCGCCCCGCTGGTTCAGGAGGCGCGCCGCCTCGGCATCAAGGTGCGTGGCTACCTCTCCACCGTCATCGCCTGCCCGTTCGATGGCCCGACCCGCCCGAAACGAGTCGCTGCGATGGCCGAGCAACTGCTGGATCTCGGTTGCCACGAAATTTCGCTGGGGGACACCATAGGCGTCGGCACTCCGGGCACCGTGGCCCCCATGCTGGATGCGGTGCTGCACGAGATCCCGGCGGGACGGCTCGCGGTCCATTTTCACGACACCTACGGTCAGGGCTTGGCCAACCTGCTACCCGCGCTGGAGCGTGGTATTCGCACCATCGACTGCTCGGTGGCGGGGCTTGGCGGCTGCCCCTATGCGCCGGGCGCCTCCGGCAATGTGGCGTCAGAAGAGGTGGTCTACCTGCTGCACGGCCTTGGCATGACGACGGGAGTGGATCTCGACAAACTGGCGGCCACCGGCCAGTGGGTCAGCGAGCAGCTCGGCCGCGCCAACGGCTCGCGGGTCGGTCAGGCCTTGCACGCCAATGCCGAACGGCTGCGTGCCCGCCTCTGCCAGCCACACGCCCAGCAACAGGAGTCATGATCATGTCCCGTTCCCTGCCCGGCAAGGAGATCACCTACAGCATTTCGGAGCTGGCCCACGAGTTCGATGTCACGCCGCGCACCATCCGCTACTACGAGGATGAGGGGCTGCTCACCCCGCTACGGGAGGGGCAAACCCGCATCTACAGCCATCGGGACAAGATCCGGCTCAAGTTGACCCTGCGCGGCAAACGGCTGGGGTTTAGCCTGGCCGAGATCCGCGAGCTGTTCGATATGTACGACACCGACAAATCGAGCAAAACCCAGCTCCACTCCATGATCCAGCTGATCGAGGCAAAACGCGGCGCCCTGCGCCAGCAACTGGAGGATATCCATATGGTGATGGCCGAGCTGGAAGCCGCCGAACAACGCTGTGTTAATTCCCTTAACAGCTTGAAAACTGGCGCAGATTAACCGAATCTGGGAGCAAGCTATTGCCTTGGGGATCCCATGAGATATTGGTGCTGGTTTTTGCTCTTGTTCAGCCTCTCTGGCTGGAGCCATCCCCTCATCAAGGTTGGTGGATACCCCTATGCCCCCTTTGTGATCAAACTCCCCGATTCCCGCTATGAAGGACTGACTCTGGAGCTTATCGACCAGCTCAATGCCGTACAGAAAGAGGTGACCTTCGTCTTTGTCCCCACCTCGGCCGCCAACCGTTACAAGGCGCTCGATCTGGGCCGTTTCTCGCTGATGCTGTTTGAAGACACCAAGTGGGGCTGGGACACCGATAAATTCAAGATGACAACCCCCTTCCTCGGTGGTGGCGAGGTCTATGTGGCCCTGAACAAAGCGGGCCGGGATCAGCGCTTTTTTGACGATCCTGCCAGCCATCACCTCATCGGGGTGACCGGCTATCACTACGGCGTCGGCCAGTTCAATGCCGATCCTCTCTACCTGCAGCGCAAGCTCAATATCACCCTGGTCAAAGACAACGTCAGCGCCCTGCAAGCGCTACTCAAAGGGCGCGGCGAGGTAGCCATTCTCAACGTTTCGTACCTTAATCAGTATCTGCTGGCCAATCCCGACACAGCCGACCAGCTGCTGATCTCGCAAAAATGGGATCAACAGTATCAACACCGCGCCATCCTTCACCCTGAGGCCCCCATTACCCCTGCCCAGCTGGAACAATGGCTGGCAACTCTGCAACAAAAGGGTGAACTGGATCGCCTTTGGACAAAGTACGGCGTACAACAGCACGCAACCCCATGATTACTATCCAGCTTTTCTGTACCATGGCGGGAACCAAATGGGAGTGCACCAAATGAACACCACCGAGCCCGCGTCCCCCAAGCTCCGCTTGCTGCGCTACCTTGCCTACGCTTTTCTGCTGCTTCTTATCCTGATCACCCTGCTGCTGTGGCAAACCCCCCGTCTGGTCCAGCGCTATCTGCCCGGCTGGCTGGCCGAGCACTACGGCCTGCAACTGACGCTGGGGGAGATTGACGTAGGGCTGCGCAACCCTTCTCTCACCCTCGGCGCGACTGCCCTGCTCGATGCCAAACAGCAGCCTATCATCCGTTTTGAGCAGCTCTTTATCACCCCAAACCTGCAAGCCAGCTGGCAGCAGAAAGGGGTCGTGCTTTCCGCAGTCACCCTGACCAACCCCGTGGTGCAGCTGCAACGGCTGACAGACAAAAAAGGGGAGGTTCGACTCAATCTGACCGATGCGCTGGCGACCCTGCTCGCCCCCTCCCCCGAGCCCGAAACAGCCAGCGCCCCGCTGCTGGTCGATATTGCAAGTGTCAATGTCACTGACGGCCATGTGCGCTATCAGGATCAGCGCAAGGAGAGCGAACCCGGCTGGTTGCCGCCCCTCAATCTGGAAAAAGTGACCCTCAAGCTCGATAACCTGCGCACCGAAGTAAATCACCCGACCGCCTATCAGCTGAGCGCCGCCATCAACGGCAAAAGCAGCCTCGCCGCTCATGGCAAACTCGATGTGATGAGCGGCATGGGTCAGGGTAAGGTGAGCCTCAAGCAGGTCGAGCTGAAACCCTTCGCCCCGCTCTGGGCACCCTATCTCAAGCTGGATCTGGCCAAGGGCCACGCCAATGCAGAGGTGCAGTACCAGCTTAAAGAGGGCAAGCAAGGGGTGCTTTGGCAATTGTCCAAAGGCAAGCTGACGCTGGACAACTGGCAGCTTAAAAAACACAAGGGCGACGAATTTGCCCGCTTCGGCCAGTTGGCCCTTAGCGATCTGGCTGTCGATGGCCAGAAACATTCGCTTCAGATCGGCAAGGTGACCCTGCAACAGCCCCTGCTCAAGGCCACCCTCAACCCACAGCAGGAGCTGGATCTGGCTGAATTGCTGATTGAACAGGCCCCCGCCAAGCCCGTCAAAGGGGCCCACGCCGCAAACGAGGTGGCCAACAATGCGGCGCCCAAGTCGGCACAACAAGCAAAAACAGCCGATAACGGCAAGAAACACGGGGCAGACAAACCCTGGCAGTGGCAGATCAAGCAGATCCTTATCGACAAGGGCGATCTCACTCTCACCGAATCGAGCAGCGGCAAACCGCAGGCACGCCAGCTCTCCGGCCTCAAGCTGGCGTTGGGGCCACTGGGCAGCAAGGGGGAGCAACCGAGCAAACTGACTCTGGCCACCCAGTTCAACCAGAGCAGCCCCCTCGCCTTTGATGGCCAACTGACCCTGACTCCTTTCACCTTAAGCGGCGACATCAACCAGCAGGGGCTGCCCCTGACGCTGGCACAGCCCTATCTGGCCGATCTGGTACGCATCAAGGTGCAAAACGGGCTGCTGAGCAGCAAGACCCGCCTTGATCTCGCCACCACCGCCCAGGGAGATCTCAGCAAGCTGACCCTGCAAGGGGGGCTCGATATCAACGGACTCAAAGTAGTCGATCGGGCAGACAATCAGCGGCTGCTGGAGTTCAACACCCTGGCTCTCACCGGTCTGACGTACGACGGCATCAGCCAGCAGATGCGGATCAAGGACATTGCTCTGAACAAGCCCTTCGCTCGCATCGAGATCAACGAAGATGGCACCACCAACCTGCAACAGCTGCTGTTACCGCAGCCGGCGGCAACCAAAAGTACTCACGCGACGGCAGGCAGCAAGGCTCCTGACTTTCGTTTCACCATCGATCAGCTGCGCACCGAGCAGGGCAACCTGCGCTTTGCCGACCGCAGCCTGAGTCAGGATTTTGTGGCCGATATCGCCTCGCTGGGCGGCCAGAGCCGCCATATCAGCAATATTCCGGGGCAACGCTCCGATCTCGCCTTCAATGGCAAGGTGGATCGCTATGCGCCAGTGACCATTCGCGGCGGTACCAACCTGCTGGTCGCCAACCCGATCCTCGACATCGCGGTCGCTTTCCACAATCTGGAGCTCACCACCTTTACCCCCTATTCGGGCACCTATGCCGGTTATGCCATCGACAAGGGGCAGCTCTCCATGAAGCTGCACTACAAGCTGGAGGGCAACCGGCTGGAGGGGGATAACGACATCACCATCAAGAAGCTGCAACTGGGCGAGAAGATCAAGAGCGATCAGGCCAAGGATCTGCCACTGGGGCTGGCCATCGCCCTGCTAAGCGATGCCAACGGGGTGATACAGATGAACCTCAAGGTGAAGGGGGATCTCGATCAACCGGACTTCAGCATCGGCAATATCTTCTGGGATGTGCTGGGCAACACACTGAGCAAGGCGATCACCTCCCCCTTCTCGCTGCTCGCCTCGCTGGCCGATGGCACCGAAGATCTCGACGAACTTCCCTTCCTGCCGGGGGATCCCGATCTCACCCCCACCCAGCAGGAGAAACTGGTCAAACTGGCGCAGGCCCTCAAGGATAGACCCAAGCTCAGCATGAACATTCGCGGCAAGGTCAACTTCAACGAGGAGCGCCCTATCCTGCAACGGCAAAAGCTGGAACGGGTACTGGCCAAGCTCACCGGCAATCAAGCGGATCTCGACCTGCTGGAACAGGACCCCGCCCTGCAAGAGGCGCTGGCCCAGGCCTATGAAGAGCGCTTTGGCGAAGATCTGGAAGATCTGGCCGATCGCCTCCATCTGGATGAAGAGAGCGCGGCACTGCGGGCCCAGGCGGTGATCCTGCTGCGGGATCAGCAGCTCATCACCGCCAAATCCCTGCGCAATCTCGCCATGCGCCGGGCGCAAAATACCAAGGAGTTTCTGGTCGACAGCCAGGGGATCGCCCCGGAGCGGCTGTTCGTGCTCGACAGCCAGGTCAAAGAAGAAGACAAGGAAGCCAAAGTGATCCTGACACTGGATCAGTGACGCCGCCGCACTGCGCAAATGCGTAATAAAAATACAACCCCTCAACTATTTTGACACCTTTTGCTCACCAAATAGCCTGTCCTGGTGAGCATTTGGCCTCTGATGCAAATAATCACGTAGTTTTTTTACGATTTATCCCCCTTGCCCCCTTGCGGGCTCGCCACAGCCTGCCTAAAATCGCGCGTCTTTTGTTAACCCCCACCTCTATTTTTGGAGAACGCCACGTGAGCGAAAAATTGGCCAACCCTGCCCCTCTGGGTCTGATGGGTTTCGGTATGACCACCATCCTGCTGAACATCCATAACGCAGGTTTCTTCCCCATCAGCGCCATGATCCTGGCCATGGGCCTGTGCTACGGCGGCATCGCCCAGATCATCGCTGGCATCATGGAGTACAAACGTGGCAACACCTTCGGTGTGACCGCATTCACCTCCTACGGCCTGTTCTGGCTGAGCCTGGTGTTCCTGCTGATCATGCCGACCATGGGTCTGGCCGAAGCGACTCCGCACGCCTACATGGGTTGGTATCTGCTGATGTGGGGCATGTTCACCCTGTTCATGCTGGTTGGCACCATCAACTACCCGCGCGCCAAGCAGTTCGTGTTCGCCTCCCTGACAGTGCTGTTCTTCCTGCTGGCCGCCCGTGACTTCACCGGCAGCACCCTGATCGGCACCATCGCCGGTTTCGAAGGCATCATCTGTGGCGCCAGCGCCATCTACCTGGCGATGGCCACCGTGATCAACGAGCAGTTCGGCCGCACCGTGATGCCGATCGGCGATCACAAGAAAGCCGCCGCCGTACAGCTGAAAGCCGCAGCCTGATAGGCAACCCATTCAGATTGTAAAAAAGGCACCCTCGGGTGCCTTTTTGCTATCTCGAATAACCGTTCAACAGATCGGTTATCAGCTCAGTGACTTGACGTCCACCTCCCCCGCCAGCAAGCGGGTCGCGGGAAAACGCTGCGCGGGATCCTGACTAAAGAACTGACTCAGTTGCCGGTATACCGCGGGATAGACCTGCTGCAGCCGCAGCGGATCGGTAAAGAAGCACTCACAGCTGACAGCAAAAAATTCGGCGGGATGTTCAGCAGCATAGGGATCGATATCGGTCACTTCGTCCCGGTCGAGCTGCTGGCAGAGCGCATCGAAGGCGCTCTGAAAGGCCTGTTGCCAGAGCTGGCTGCTCATCAGCCCCGACAACGGGGGCGTACCGTCCGCCTCACCGCCCAGCATATCGAGCTTGTGAGCCAGCTCGTGGATCACCAGATTAAAGCCGTCCCAGTCGCCATCTTGCTGCAGTTCGCTCCAGGCCAGCACCAGCGGCCCTTGCGGCCAGGATTCGCCGGCGTTCTCCTCTTCAAACTCGCTCACCAGCCCGAACTCATCCTGTACCTCCTGGCGCCGGGTCACGGGCTCGGGAATAATGATGATTTCGTGAAAGCCGCGATACCAGTCAAGGCCGAGGTGCAAGATGGGCAACGCAGCCTGCAGCGCCAGCACCGCCTGTTGGCGGGGGCTGAGCTCGACCCCGATCAGGGTCAGGGTCTTGCGCTTGAGCAGCTGTTGCCCCAAGCCGATAAGCGTCGTCTGCTCGGTGTCGCTGAGCCCTTGCAAGATGGGCACAGCCGCCAGCGCCTGACGCCACAGTGCCAACTCATCCTCACTCATGGACGTTTGCGGGCGACCACCCAGCCATTTGAACCATCCCAGCACGCCTACTCCTTCTTTTGATGCAAACAACAGGTCACAACAGTTTAACGAACCGTTTCGGCCGCTCCTGATAATCCTGCGCCAGATAGAAACGGTGGGCCGCCTCGCGCTTGAGACTGCTGGAAAGCTCCAGCTGGGCGCAACCTGCGGCCCGCGCCATCGCTTCTGCTCCTTTGAGCAAGGCTGCGCCCACTCCCGCCCCTCTTGCCCCTTCATCGACAACCAGCGCCGAGATCAGGCCCCAAGCTGGTGCAACATGCAGGGGTGCCAGCTTGTGCCACACCAGCACGCCGACCACCTTGTCGGCCAGGGATGCGAGCAGCACAACGCTCGCGGGATCCGGCGCCAACAGGCGCTCCGTCACGTCAGCGCCTTCGGCAGGATACCCCAATTGGGTGAACAGGTGGGCGATTGCGCTCCCGTCGTCGGCCTCAGGGGGACGGATCGTCAACGTCTCAGGGTCATTTTTCATTGTTGGCCTTATGTTTGCTTTCCATAGTGTTACGCCCGTCACATTGTCCGGCGCAGATCAACAAGGAGGATCTCATCTTTACTCATAGAAAACGCTGCCTGCCATTATCCCCCCACCCTTGTCAATTCACAAATTTGCAACAAGGCAACATTTTTCGCTGGGAAGCACCGATACAACTCGATATGTTACAAGCCATGCATGGCGCGTGTTTGCGCTCTGCTTAACCCCTCAACCTCGCGCTCATTTGTTAACTGGATTGTTAACAAACAGGGCCGAAAACAGTGACAGAGAGCGAGGCCAAGATCTCGCCAAGACAGCGCCACAAACACAACAAAGGAGTTGTTGTACATGAATGAAATCGTCAATGCCATCAATGGTGTAATCTGGAGCCCTGCGCTCATCTACCTGTGTCTGGGGGTCGGTCTTTACTTCTCCCTGCGCACCCGTTTTTTGCAACTGCGTCATATCAAAGAGATGGTGCGCCTGATGTTTGATGGCAAGAGCACCGATGCCGGTGTCTCCTCCTTCCAGGCGCTGGCCATGACCCTGGCCGGTCGTGTGGGTACCGGTAACATCGCCGGTGTGGCCACCGCCATCACCTTCGGTGGCCCGGGCGCCCTGTTCTGGATGTGGATGGTCGCCTTCCTCGGCGCCAGCTCAGCCTTCGTGGAGTCCACTCTGGGTCAGGTTTACAAAGAGAAGATCAACGGTGAATACCGCGGCGGCCCGGCCTTCTACATCGAGAAAGGGCTTGGCATGAAGTGGTACGCCTGGACCTTCGCCATCGCGACCGTCTTCGCCTGCGGCGTACTGCTGCCGGGCGTGCAGGCCAACTCCATCGGCTCCAGCCTGCAGACCGCCTTTAATATCGATCCGAACGTCACCGCCGCCGGTTTGGCGCTGCTGCTCGGCTTTATTATCTTCGGCGGCGTCAAGCGTATCGCCAGCTTCGCCAGTACCGTGGTGCCCTTTATGGCGCTGGGCTACATCATCGTGGCTTGCGTCATCATCGCCCTCAATATCGGTCAACTGCCGGGCGTGATCCTGCTGATCTGGAAGAGTGCCTTCGGTCTGGATGCCGGTTTCGGTGCCATTCTGGGTCTGGCCATCATGTGGGGGGTAAAACGCGGGGTCTACTCCAACGAAGCGGGTCAGGGTACCGGACCGCACGCCTCCTCTGCTGCGGCAGTGAGCCACCCGGCCAAGCAGGGTCTGGTGCAGGCGTTCTCCGTCTATATCGACACCCTGTTCGTCTGCTCCGCCACCGGCTTTATGTTGCTGATCACCGGCCTCTATAACGTACAAGGGCCGGACGGCGCCGCCATCTACACGGGTATTGCCGGTATCGCAGCAGGCCCGGGCTATGTGCAGACCGCCATGGAGAGCATGATGCCGGGCTTTGGCAGCATTTTCGTGGCCATCGCGCTGTTCTTCTTCGCGTTCACCACCATCGTTGCCTACTACTACATCGCCGAAACCAACATCGCCTACATCAACCGCAAGATAAATCGCCCCTGGCTCACCTTCTTGCTGAAGATTGCGCTGATGGCTGCCACCGTCTACGGCACCGTCAAGACTGCAGATCTGGCGTGGGGCATGGGTGATATCGGGGTTGGCCTGATGGCATGGCTCAACATCATCGCCATTCTGCTGCTGCAAAAAACCGCCTTCACCTGTCTGAAGGATTATGAAGCGCAGCAGGCACAAGGGATTGACCCCGTATTCCACCCGGAGAAGCTCGGCATCAAGAACGCCGATTACTGGGTGGGCAAGCGCTCCGAAGAGAACCTGGAACTGGAGAAATCAGGCCATCAGTTCGAGCCGGATCAGGATCGCAAGACCTCCTGAACCAGAACGACATAAGACATCAATAAAAATGGCAGCCTCGGCTGCCATTTTTATTTATTTAATTTCAAAAACTTACATTAAAACCAAGGAGTTAAGCGCCGCGCAAGGGGACACTTTGGGACGTGAAAAGACACCAAAATTGGCAAAATGTGGACACTTTTTTCGGCCCATTCTCGAGGCAGATCAAGCTGGTTTAAGATGATTTTCCAGCGGGTTAAAGCGGACCGCATCATTAAGATAATCCGGTGCAAAGTGGGCATAAGTTATCATCTGATGAAATATCAAGGAGCCGCGCCAGGGCCGCTCTCAAGCGGTGGAACGCCCCCGTTTATGGATTTCGCGTGTGCGAGGCTCACCCTTTGCCGCAGATAACGGCATCTTTCGCTGCTACCTGCATGCCATGGGCGGCGCACTGGCCACCCGTGCCGAACACCCCATCAAGCTGGCCCACCTCATTGAGGAGCAAGCCAACAGCTATGGCGAAGACATCAAGCGCCTGATGGGCCTGACCTCTGCCCGCCTGGGCATCAAGACCCGCCTGCAAGGATGGGAAATTGTGCCTGCCGGTACCCATGAAGCCAGGAAAGCCGCCGAGGCTGCAGCGAGAGGGGTTGGGGTTAAGACGGGCGACAGCCCGGCACCTTGGAGCTCTGACAATAACTGTACGCTACCGGCTCCTGATACCTTCGCAGACCAGATCATGAGGGAACAATGGGGGTTATCGCCCTTCTCCATCGACCGATTACGGTCAGGTGCCAGCGTAAGGGAGGATGGTTTCACACTGTGGCTGGAGAATGGACAGGTACAGTCGTGCCGATCGTTACCAAACGAACCAGATTGGATAGCATATGGCCAACCACCAACCGAACTGGACCAGCCGGATGAGTTCGCGGTACCGGAAGACGATCCGGACTGGCCGATGCTGGTTGAGCTGTGCGGCAAGGTCTACCAGGCACAAGGTCACGCTGGGGCGCACCGCTGGATCGAGATGCTGCCCGAGCCCTATCAGTCCGAGATGTGGAGAGTACTGGAAGGGTTGGACATGCTGCACCTGAAGAGCTGCCAAGCAGTATAGTCAAAGGTAATGCCGTCAGGTTGTAACCAAGCATAGCTACTTATCCCCCTAGGAAAGCACATCAAAACGCGACAATTTGTTGCAAAGAGAAAACCTTGAGGTATACTAACTGCGAGTCAATCGAAATACTTAAATACTTAAATACTTAAATACTTAAATACTTAAATACTTAAATACTTAAATACTTAAATACTCAAATACTCAAATACTTAAATACTTAAATCTAGGACATAAAAATGGCTCAAACAGTACGCTTAGACGATGATTTCATCGCCGACGTGAAGATTCACGCGTCTGCAGCACATCGTTCTTTGCCAAAGCAGATTGAGTATTGGTCCAAGATCGGCCGCATGGTTGAAGACAACCCGGACCTTCCTTTCAGCTTCATCAAAGACGTAATGCTTGCTGCGGAGCAAGTCAAAGAAGGGCAAGTAACCCGCTATGTCAGAAGAACAAAACGAGATTGAGGTTTTTGAGTCAAGCAAGTTTACCAAACAACTCAAAAAACTTTCTGATGATGAGTTAAAAGCAGTGGAAGACGAGATCGAACGGGTCATTGACGACCCCGAGATAGGGGAGCAGAAGAAAGGGGACTTGTCATACCTCCGAGTGCACAAATTTAAGCTCAATGGGCAGTTGGTACTACTAGGCTACTCTTGGAAAGAAGCAGAGCTGCAGCTCTATCTGCTGAGCATTGGCCCTCATGAAAACTTCTACGACTCGCTGAAAGAACGTCGCAAGGCCGATCTGAAACTGATAGGCTGACTAAAAGTGGGTCCTCATGGGCCCATTTTTTTACAGCGAACCCACACGCCCCCACTATTGATATGCCATGATTTATTTTTCAAATTAATCAATAACATATGCTGGTAAAAACGAAAGGTGAACCTTAATACATACGACAAACTGCGTGAGGTCGCAGCCAGAACTGACAACGCCCAGAAAGTCTGAGATGTCACAGGAAGAGGCCCCCTATTGATTCTGCTTACAGAACACCTGCTGACGCCGTATCTATTTGTAAGAAAAACTTTATTCAGGTAATTACTATGCTTCTGAATTGTATTCGTGATGAGTGGCGCTCAATCTGCGGGTTAACTTTGATTTTTCTATCACTGCTGTATCGCTCTATACAGACCTTGCCTTCCCTAACGACAAGTATTGGTTCCAGCGCTCAGGTGCTTTGATAACTATCGCAAGCGTTTGGTTTCAATATCAAAAAATTGCCAACTCATGGGCACAAGCGTTTGAAAATGAAATCAACAATATTCCAACAAAAACAAGCTCAGAGTCTGGACAAGGCATCAGCATGCGCGCCATGGCCCAAGAAGGTTGGGATTCACGAGATTTCATCAAACGCATACACAATATGATTACGGCAAAAAGCAAAAAGGATGTCATCTCTCTCTTGTTAGTTGTAGCCGGCACTCTCATATGGGCTTACGGGGACCTTCCATTTAGGATCTAGCTTATGCAGCCTACCAAAACTAACATTCACTTCTCTGTGTAGAATCGGTACTCGGTCTGCGGTGTTGTGCTGCTGGATGGGATGACTAGACCACTACAAATCGACTCACAAAGTGGACAGGTAATGGGGGGGCTATTGCGCCCCTAGTCCTTTCAACACCAACTGCCGTCCCTCGGGCGTCAGCGAGCCCATCAAGCTGAGCACCAGCTGGTTGGTGGTCTTTGCTGACGGGCTTAGGGTGTGGGCGAACGACAGGGTAGCCACCCAGCTGTGGCCACACTCAGCATCGGTGCACTGGCAATAGAGATCTGAGACATCATCGCTCAGTCGGTTGGTCTTGGTAATACGGCCCCGCTGGCCACACACTTTGCAATAAACCCGCATTACGCCCCCTTTTCTATCCAAATCAACAGCCTATCTTGCCACAGCAAACACTGTTTGTTTATACAGTTGAACCGATATTCTCCCGAAAATCGACCCGCAGGGAGACGGAAGTCCCGCACTGTTGATGGCATCCTGGATAAGCTCACACAGCGGTAGCACCTCGTTGCGGGCATAGGTGGCATCGTATTTCTCGGGATCCCCAAGCCCTCCCCCGCCATTGGTCGGAATGATGCCGGCCAGCGCCGCTGGAAAGCGGTGGGATGTCAGCACATCCTGGGCGGTGATCCCCTTGATGGCTGCGAACTCGTCTTTGGTGGCGATATCGCCCACTGGTATCAGCTTGATGCCATCGGGCTTGCCGTCCGGGATGTTGACGAACATGGAGCGGAAATTCCCCACCCCCTTGCTGCTCGCAATCATCTCCTTCATCTCCTCTTCGGTGTCGTCGTCCATGTTCGGGTCGGTGGCGTAGAAGATGAAGCCCATGTGGGCGCCGTTGAGGAAGTATTTGCGCCGAAACAGGGTGGCATCCTGGTTAAGCAGAGCCGACTGCAGGCCGCCCAGGTAATCGGGCATACCGTAGATCGCTCGTGCAGCTCGCAGTCAGAGCGGATTGCGGCGCGGCCCGAAGGGCAGCCGCCAGCGAAACAGGCTGTTAAGGGTGGCCCGCCACTGATTGGGTCGCCCCAGGATCTGCTTTTGCAGCCGAGTCTCCTCTTTGAGCATCGCCTCGTCACTGCGGGCCCAGGCCTGGCTGTAAAGCTGCTTGATCCCCGCCAGTGCATCCGGCGATTTGGTGATAAGGGTGCGGGCAAACTCCCGCGCCTCCACCAGCGGATCCGCGCAGACCCGGCTCACCAGCCCGAGGGATTTGGCCTCGACGGCATCCAGCTCACGCCCGCTCATGGCCAGCTCCATGGCGGTATCCACCCCCATCAGATTGCGCATAGTGACGCTGCCACTCATATCGGGGATGATGCCCCACTTGATCTCCATCACCGAGAAGCGGCAATCGGGGGTGCTGAAGCGAAAATCGGCGCCGAGCGCAATCTGCAAGCCACCGCCAAAACAGACTCCCTGGGTCACCGCAATCACCGGCACAGGCAGCTGATGCCAGCCATAGGCGACCCGCTGGGCCAGATTGGTCGCTTCGTCTGCTTCACGCTTGAGAATATCAAGCGCCGCCACCGGCTGTCTCAGCATGGATTTCACATCCAGCCCGGCGCAGAAGGCCCGCCCCTCGCCGTGCAGGATCACCGCCCGCAGCCCCTTGTGCCGGGCGAGCTGCGTCAGCGTCTCGTCGATGGCGCTGAACATGGCTCTGTCCAGCGCATTGAGTTTGTCCCCCCGCGTCAGCATCACTTCGGCAATCCCGTCGTGGATCTCGCACTTGATCCTTGGTTTTTCCATCTCCCTTGTCCTCTCCTTGATCCCTGAAACTGACTCACTGGTCATACCACCACGTTATCAGAGTGTGAACAGGCGGTACAGCTGAGACTAAAGTCGGCTGGTCGCCTCCCCCTCCCTTTGTCACACTGGGAGCTGCATGAGTGCCGCAAGCCAGCAGAGGACGCTGTCATGTCAACCCTGTTCAATTTTGCCAGACCACCGTTCGACCGACTGGGCGAGGAGGCGCGCGAGCGGCTCTCCCGTCACCTCTCGCTCTGCTATTTTCGGGCCGGGGATCTGCTGCTCAAGGAGGGGGACGAGCCTCCCGGCCTCTATCTCATCATCAAGGGAGCCGTGGAAGAGTCTGCTCCTCACCACCAGTTTGGTGATTACGGGGTCGATGATCTGTTCGACGTGCGCGCCCAATTTGACGGCCGCTGCCGCCACCGCTTCACCGCGCTGGAAGATAGCCTCTGCCAGCTCATTCCTCGCCACACCTTTCTGGCGCTCTGTGAGCAGGACTCGCAGTTTGCCAGCTACTTCACCGCCAATCTGGCCGAGCGCCAGCGCCAGCAGGAGCAACGCGAACAACTGGGGCAGAAGAATCTGGCGGAGTTTATCCTGACCCGCATCGAACCGGGCCACCTGCAGGCACCGCTTATCGTCGATAGCAAGCTGTCACTACTGGCGGCCACCGAAGCCATGGTGAGCAAGGGGACCGATTGCCTGCTCTACCCCGCCCACGACGGCTCCCACACGCTGGCAACCCGCAAGACCTTGCTCCACGCCCTGACCCTCAAGGGATTGCCGCTGACGGCCCCCCTCTCGGTGCTGACCCCCACGCCGCTGATTGGTCTGCCGCTGGAGAGCTATCTGTTTGATGCCCTGCTGCTGATGACCCGCCATCGCATCAAGCGACTAGTGGTGTGGCGCGGCAACGAGGTGGCGGGCATCTTGCAACTGACTCAGGTGCTCGGGCTCTTCTCGACCCACTCCCACGTGCTGACGTTGCGTATCGCCCGCGCCGACAGCCTGCCGGCGCTGGAGGCGGTCGCCCGCGAGCAGCAGCAATTGACCCGCTCGCTGTTTGCCCAGGGGATCCACACCGCCTTTTTGATGAAGCTCATCGCCACCATCAACGAACAGCTGATCGCCAAAGCCTTTGCGCTGGTGATCCCCCCCGAGGTGCAGAATAACGTCTGCCTGCTGATGCTGGGCTCGGAGGGGCGCGGCGAGCAGATCCTCAAAACCGATCAGGACAACGCCCTGATCCTGCCAGAGGGGCTGACATGGCCCACCCAGATAGCCGATCTGGTCGAATTCAGCGCCCTGCTGGAGCGGCTCGGCTACCCCCTCTGCCCCGGGCAGGTGATGGTGAACAATCCGGCCTGGGTAAAAACAGGCTGCGAGTGGCAAAGCGCCATTGCCAGCGCCTGCACCACGGCAAAAGAGGATGAGCTGCTCTGGCTCGCCACCCTGGCCGATGCTCACCCCATCGCGGGGGATCGACAGCTCCATCTGCCGGTTGCCAGAGCGCTGCGCGAGCAGTTGGCCGACAGACGGGACCTGCTGGCGGAGATGGTGCGACCGGCAGTGGCCTTTCATGCCCCCCTCACCCTGTTTGGCCGGCTGGAGCAGCCACCGGAAGGGCTGGATCTCAAGCGGGGCGGCCTGTTCCCACTGGTTCACGGTATCCGCATGCTGGCCCTTGAAGCAGGCATTCTGGAGACTTCAACCCTGGGGCGTATTGATGCGCTGGTGGCCGCCGATCGGCTCAGTGCCGACTATGGCAGCAATCTGGCGGAGGCGTTCCGGCTCTTTATCCGGCTGAGGCTGCGCAGCCAGCTCAAGGGGGGCAATAGTCGGGTGCAGACAAGCGAGCTCAGCCACAGCGAGCGGGATCTGTTGCGTCAGGCGCTGCATCAGGTGAAGAAGTTCCAGCAGTGGCTCACCTTGCACTTTCGTCTGAGACAATAGCCATGTTGAGCCGTGTTCGACGCTACTGGTATGGCCGCGCGTTCCGAACGGGCGAGTTCGCGCCGCTCTTTGCCATCCCACCGAAAGATGAACAGGTCGCCCTCGACTTCGAGACCACCAGTCTCGATCCCGAGCAGGCCGAGATCGTCTCCATCGGGGCGGTGCGCATTCAGGGTAACCGGCTGCTGACCGGCGAGGCCCTCGCCATCAAGGTACAGCCACCGGCCAGCCTGACCAGCCAATCTGTGGTGATCCACGGTCTGCGCCATCAGGATCTGCAACAGGGAATGGAGCTGGAAGCCGCGCTGCGCCTGCTGCTTCACTTTATCGGCCCCCGTGAACTGGTGGGCTATCACATCGCCTACGATCTGCGCATTCTCAATCTCGCCTGCCAGAAATTGTGGGGATTGACCCTGCCCCAGCGAGGGATCGAGGTGAGCCAGCTCTATCACGACCACCTCTATCGCCGCTACCCCGATGCTGCGATTGACCTCCACTTGAGTGCCATCTGCCGTCACTTGGCGCTGCCCCCACTGCCCGCCCACGATGCCCTTGCCGATGCCACCACGGCCGCGCTCATCTATCTGCACCTGACCTGCGGCTCGCCGCTCACTTATCCCAAAGTCTAATTGTCGACAAATAACATTTAATTCACATTTTGCTTACATGAGCAGGTTGCCTGCTCGTCGGGGTTACCCCATCCACCGCTGACACTCATGTCATGGAGAACTGCAATGGAACAGCAAAGCTATCTGAGGATCCAGCAAGATCCCAACTTCCAGGAGCTGGTCGCCAAGCGCCAGCGTTTTGCCTGGGCCCTCTCGGCTCTGATGCTGGGACTCTACCTGGCGTTTATTCTGCTCATCGCCTTTGCCCCCGGTTGGCTCGGCACCCCCTTGAGCGAAGGGTCGACCATTACTCGCGGCATTCCTGTCGGGGTAGGTTTGATCCTCTCCTCCTTCGTGTTGACCGGCGTCTATGTCTTTCGCGCCAACGGCGAGTTTGATGAACTGAACCAGAAGATCCTCAAAGGGGTGCAATCATGAAAGGCAAGTTGCTGCTGTTGACCTCACTGGCCTCCTCTCCCCTGCTGGCGGCCGATGCAATCTCTGGCGCCGTGGAGCGTCAGCCCCTTAATGTCGCCGCCATCGTGATGTTTCTGGTGTTTGTGGCCGCAACCCTGTTCATCACCTACTGGGCCTCCAAGCGCAACCGCTCGGCTTCCGACTACTATGCGGCCGGTGGCCGTATCACCGGCTTCCAGAACGGTCTGGCCATCGCCGGTGACTATATGTCCGCCGCCTCCTTCCTCGGGATCTCCGCGCTGGTCTACACCTCCGGCTACGATGGTCTGATTTACTCCATCGGTTTTCTGGTGGGCTGGCCCATCATTCTGTTCCTGATCGCCGAGCGACTGCGCAACCTCGGCAAATATACCTTTGCCGATGTCGCCTCCTATCGTCTCAAGCAGACTGAAGTGCGTACCCTCTCAGCCTGTGGTTCGCTGGTGGTGGTCGCCCTCTACCTGATCGCCCAGATGGTCGGTGCCGGCAAGCTGATCGAGCTGCTGTTTGGCCTGCAATACCATGTGGCAGTAGTGCTGGTCGGTATCCTGATGGTGCTCTACGTGCTGTTTGGCGGCATGCTGGCCACCACCTGGGTGCAGATCATCAAGGCAGTGATGCTGCTCTCCGGTGCCAGCTTCATGGCCATCATGGTCATGAAATCGGTCAACTTCGATATCGGTGCCCTGTTTAGCGAAGCGGTCAAGGTGCACGAGAAAGGGATCGCCATCATGAGCCCGGGTGGCCTGGTTGCTGATCCCATCTCCGCCATCTCGCTCGGTCTGGCATTGATGTTCGGCACCGCCGGTCTGCCCCATATCCTGATGCGTTTCTTCACCGTGAGCGATGCCAAAGAGGCGCGTAAATCGGTGTTCTACGCCACCGGCTTTATCGGCTACTTCTACATTCTCACCTTCATCATCGGCTTTGGCGCCATCCTGCTGGTGAGCACCAACCCGGCCTTCAAGGACGCCACCGGCGCCCTGCTGGGCGGCACCAACATGGCGGCAGTCCATCTGGCCAATGCGGTCGGTGGCAGCCTGTTCCTCGGCTTCATCTCCGCCGTGGCATTTGCCACCATTCTGGCGGTAGTTGCCGGATTGACCCTGGCGGGAGCCTCTGCGGTCTCCCATGACCTCTATGCCAGCGTGTTGAAGAAGGGCAAGGCCAACGAGACCGATGAACTGCGTGTCTCCAAGATGACGACTCTGGTGCTGGGTGTGGTTGCCATTGGTCTGGGGATCCTGTTCGAGAAGCAGAACATCGCCTTCATGGTCGGTCTGGCCTTCTCCATCGCCGCCAGCTGCAACTTCCCGGTGCTGTTCCTCTCCATGTTCTGGTCACGCCTGACCACCCGTGGCGCCGTCTACGGCGGCTGGCTGGGACTGGTGAGCGCCGTAACCCTGATGATTCTGGGCCCGACCGTGTGGGTGAAAGTGCTGGGCCATGCCCAGGCCATCTTCCCCTACGAATACCCTGCCCTCTTCTCCATGGGGTTGGCCTTCGTCGGGATCTGGTTCTTCTCCATCACTGACAGCTCCCAGAACGCCGCCGACGAACACGCCAAGTTCCTGCCGCAGTTCGTTCGCTCCCAGACTGGGCTGGGTGCCTCTGGTGCCACCTCCCACTAACAGATCAAGTTCATACTTCCAAGCCGGCTTCATGCCGGCTTTTTTTATTGCCCATCAATCGGCTGCACGCCCCGCTTGCCCCGATCAAGATCACACTTCTAGCTAAAACTTTCGGGGGATCTGTGCCATAATGCGCGCCATTTGACAGACCAATCGGGACACATACCTTGTTAAGTAGCAACAACATCACCATGCAGTTCGGCGCCAAGCCACTGTTTGAGAACATCAACGTCAAGTTTGGCGGCGGCAACCGCTATGGCCTTATCGGCGCCAACGGCTGTGGCAAGTCCACCTTTATGAAGATCCTCGGCGGTGATCTGGAGCCCACTGGCGGTAATGTGAGCCTGGACGTCAACGAGCGCATCGGTAAGCTGCGTCAGGATCAGTTCGCCTACGAAGATATGCGCGTACTGGACGTGGTCATGATGGGTCACACCGAGCTGTGGGCGGCCATCGCCGAGCGCGATGCCATCTACGCCAACCTCGAAGCGACCGACGACGACTACATGAAGGCCGCCGAGCTGGAAGGTCTGGTCGCCGAGTATGACGGC
Organism: Aeromonas sp. 6P; assembly: GCF_051919525.1. Lineage (NCBI taxonomy): Bacteria > Pseudomonadati > Pseudomonadota > Gammaproteobacteria > Aeromonadales > Aeromonadaceae > Aeromonas > Aeromonas sp. 6P. The sequence continues at coordinate 2,589,322 of NZ_JBQBEO010000002.1, forward strand.
TATACCGCCGAGTCCCGCGCAGGTGAACTGCTGCTGGGTGCCGGTATTCCCATCGAGCAGCACAACGGCCCGATGAGCGAAGTGGCCCCGGGCTGGAAACTGCGGGTGCTGCTGGCACAGGCGCTGTTCTCCAACCCCGACATCCTGTTGCTGGACGAACCGACCAACAACCTGGATATCAACACCATTCGCTGGCTGGAGCAGGTGCTCAACGAACGTGAAAGCACCATGATCATCATCTCTCACGACCGTCACTTCCTGAACTCCGTCTGTACCCATATGGCGGATCTGGACTACGGCGAGCTGCGCGTCTACCCGGGCAACTACGATGACTACATGCTGGCCGCCACTCAGGCGCGCGAGCGTCTGCTGGCCGACAACGCCAAGAAGAAGGCCCAGATCGCCGATCTGCAATCCTTCGTCTCCCGTTTCAGTGCCAACGCATCCAAGTCCAGCCAGGCGACCTCCCGCCTCAAGCAGATCGACAAGATCAAGATTGAGGACGTCAAGGTCTCCAGCCGCCAGAACCCCTTCATCCGCTTCGAGCAGGACAAAAAGCTCTATCGCAACATCCTGGAAGTGGAAGGTGTATCCAAGGGGTATGGCGACGGTCCCCTGTTCAAGGGCCTCAACATGATGATGGAAGTGGGCGAAAAGGTCGCCATTCTGGGTACCAACGGTATCGGTAAGTCTACCCTGATCAAGACCCTTGTCGGTGCACTGGCTCCGGATACCGGCACCATCAAGTGGTCCGAGAACGCCCAGATCGGTTACTACGCTCAGGATCACGCCGAAGACTTCGACACTGATCTCAACGTGTTCGACTGGATGGCCCAGTGGAAACAGGAGAACGAAGACGAGCAGGCTGTACGCTCCATACTGGGCCGTCTGCTCTTCTCTCAGGACGACATCAAGAAGCCGGTCAAGGTGCTCTCCGGTGGTGAACAGGGTCGCATGCTGTTCGGCAAGCTGATGATGCAGCGCCCCAATATCCTGATCATGGATAAGCCGACCAACCACCTGGACATGGAATCCATCGAATCCTTGAACATGGCACTGGAGCTCTACCAGGGGACCCTGATCTTCGTCTCCCACGACCGCGAGTTCGTCTCCTCCCTGGCGACCCGTATCCTGGAACTGACCGAAGATGGCATCCGCGACTTCGGCGGCACGTACGAGGATTACCTGCGCACCCAGGGCGTGGTATAACCCCGCTCCTGCGTAAGTTCGCAATGAAAAACCGGCACTCACGTGCCGGTTTTTTTATATCCCGTTTTTAGACGACTGAGATGGCGTATAACCGCGGTGTGACTACACGCCACAGAACAGAGCACAGAACTTGAGTCTCCTCCTCTTGCCCACAGATAAAAAAAAACGGCTCCATCAAGGAGCCGTTTTCAATGGGTTGTGCAGTGCCTATTACTCGACGGTCGCTTCCACACTGGTGAAGTACTCGATCTTGGCCGCTTTACGCAGCTCGTCGATCAGAGACTTGTAATCCACCTGGGCTTTGCCCTGACCCAGCTGAGCTTGCAGCATGGCAGCCATACCGGATGCGGCGGCAGGGACGTTGACCTTGTCCAGCGCAACCACAACGCGGTCACCATTGGTCTCGGCAACCAGAGCCACACTCGGCTTGCCGTCGATCGGATGGGGCAGCGTGAACGCCTGAGCAATCAGGTTCTGATCCAGCTCGCGATCGAAGCGGGCAACCCCTTTGTGGGTCTCCACTTTCAGACCGAGTGCAGTCAGATCGGCGGTGATGCTCTCACCGACTTTCAGCTTGTCCAGCAGGCCCTGGGCCTTGCCACGGGCCACTTCGCTAGCCTTGTCATGCTTGATGGCGGCAATCACCTGCTCTTTCACCTCGGCCAGCGGCTTGACCGCTTTGGGCTTGTGACCCGTGATGTGCAGCACCAGCGCCTTGCCGTCAGCCAGCTCGATCACGTCGGAGTTGGTGTTGTCATCGCGCAGCTGTTCGGAGAACGCAACTGAGAGCACCTTGGGATCGTTCAGCGGAGCCGGAGCAGTCGCCTGGGTGAAGAAATCGGAAGATTGAACCTTCATCCCCATGGCATCAGCGGTCAGATCCAGCGAGTCCGGGTTTTCGAAGCTGTTGTCAGCCATCTTCTGCTGCTCGGCGAAGAACTTCTCCTTGGCCTTGTCAGCTTGCAGACGAGTGATGGTCTCTTCTTTCACATCGGCAAACGGCTTGGTCTGGGCTGCTTCAACCCCCAGCAGCTTGATGATGTGGAAACCGAACGGGCTCTTCACCACGCCGGAGATCGCCAGCCTTGTCCAAGGCGAACGCGGCTTTCTCGAAGGCCGGATCCATCACCCCTTTCTCAAACCAGTCCAGCTCGCCGCCTTTTTTGGCAGAGAAGGTATCGGAAGAGTCAGCCTTGGCCAGCGCAGCGAAATCATCGCCCGCCTTGGCTTTGGCCAGCACGGCTTCTGCTTTCTGCTCGGCCGCTTTCTCATCCTTGCCAAACGGGATAAGGATGTGAGCCACGTGGCGACGCTCGGCACGCTGGAACAAGTCCTGATGCTGGTCGTAGTAATCCTGGGCATCCTGCTCGGTGACCTTGATATCCTTGGCGAGGTTGGCAGCGTCCAGCAGCAGATAGTCGACCTTGACCTGCTCATCGTTCATGAAACGGGCGCCATTGGTCTTGTAGTACTGCTCGAGCTCGTTGTCGGAGACCTGAACATCAGCCATGTAGTTGGCGGCAGCCAGACGCACCAGACGCAGATCGCGAGTCTGGTTGTAGAGCTTGTCGAGCTGCTCCGCTTCGCCCTTGAGGGAGAATTCGGTGCCCAGCAGAGCGCTCATCAACTGTTGACGCACCATGTCCTGACGCAGGGAGTCACGGAACATTTCGGGAGTCATGCCGGCACGGCGGATCAGCTGCAGATAGCGATCATTGTTGAACTTGCCGTTCTCGGCAAACTCCGGCATGACCACGATGGCTTGCTTGATCTGTTCATCGCTGATGCGCAGACCCAGTTCACGGGCCTTGCTGTCCAGCAGAGCCTGATCGATCAGCCGATCCAGCACACCGCGACGGAACTGTTTCATGTAATCGGGGTTCGCGGCCAGCTGGCTGAATGCCTCTCCCATCTGGGATTCCATGCGGGCGCGCTCGTTACGGTAGGCATTTTCCAGTGCCGCAGCACTGATCTCGGTGCCATTGACGGTGGCGGGGGCGGTACGGGCGGGGCCGTTCAGGTAACTACCTACACCAGCCAAGGCAAAGGAGAGGATGATCAGGCCCAAGATAACCTTGGCTACCTTGCCCTGCGCCCCTTCGCGTAGTTTATCCAACATCATGTTTGTACTTATGCTCCCGAACTCGATGGGCGTAAACAATAAAAAGGCGCACCGATTGCGATGCGCCTTGGTCAATCAGTATGAGAGAAGACTCTCTAACTTGTCTGGTCTGCGACCAAGGACGGTAGCCGACGGATATCAGCGACCGACTTAGTTAACAGCGTCTTTCAGGGCCTTACCGGCTTTGAAGGCAGGAACTTTACCAGCAGCGATTTCGATGGTCGCGCCAGTCTGCGGGTTACGGCCTGAACGGGCAGCACGCTCGCGTACAGCGAAAGTACCGAAACCAACCAGAGCAACCTGGTCACCCTCTTTCAGCGCTTCACCAACAGCATCAATGAAGGCATCCAACGCACGGCCAGCGGCAGCTTTGGAGATATCGGCACCGTCTGCAATCTTGTCAATCAGTTGAGATTTATTCACTCTTATATTCCCCTTTTATCAAACACCGCTGCGGCGCTGATTTCCCTGGCCACAACAAGTGGAGGTTTTATAGCAAGCCTCCTGATCAGTTGCAAGTGACAATCTGGCGCAAACCCGCGCCACACAACGCATTGCGACTCATCACGAGTACCCGAACGGTGGTCAAGGCTACTTCCGTTATCGGGCGCATGCAAGCCTTAACCACCCGCCGAATGCGCCAAATTTGCGGCGCATCAACATTTACACGACAGAAACGCGCTCAAACCCCTGTGGATTGTCCTGCAACGCCAGTTCCAGCACCTCGTCAATCCAGCGAACCGGGTAAATTTCAAGGTCTTGTTTGACGTTTGCCGGGATCTCCTCAAGGTCACGCTCGTTCTCTTTCGGAATAAGCACTCGCTTGATGCCGCCACGGTGGGCTGCCAGCAACTTCTCCTTGAGACCACCGATGGGCAGCACTTCGCCGCGCAAGGTGATCTCCCCTGTCATCGCCACATCAGCACGAACCGGATTACCGGTCAAGCTGGAGACCAAGGCGGTACACATGGCGATACCGGCGCTCGGACCATCTTTCGGGGTAGCCCCTTCCGGTACGTGCACGTGGATATCGCGCTTCTCGTAGAAGTCGGCATTGATGCGCAGCTTCTCGGCACGAGCCCGTACGACCGTCATGGCCGCCTGGATGGACTCCTGCATCACGTCACCGAGAGAACCGGTATAAGTGAGCTTGCCCTTGCCCGGCATGTTGGTGGTCTCGATGGTGAGCAGATCGCCCCCCACTTCGGTCCACGCCAGACCACACACCTGACCCACCTGGTTCTGGTCGGTGGCCTTGCCGTAATCGAAACGCTGCACCCCGAGGAACTCCTTGAGGTTCTCCTGATTGACCTGAACATGCTTGATACTCTTGTCCAGCAGGATACGCTTAACCGCCTTGCGACAAATCTTGGAGATCTCGCGCTCCAGACTCCGCACCCCCGCCTCGCGGGTGTAGTAACGGATCACTCCGACCAGGGCAGAATCTTCGATGGTGATCTCGGACTCTTTCAGGCCGTTGCGCTGGATCTGCTTGGCAACCAGATGCTGCTTGGCAATGTTGAGCTTCTCATCTTCGGTGTAACCGGAGAGACGGATAACTTCCATCCGGTCCAGCAAGGGGCCCGGGATATTCATGGAGTTGGAGGTGGCCACGAACATCACGTCCGACAGGTCATAATCCACTTCCAGGTAGTGATCGTTGAAGCTGTTGTTCTGTTCCGGATCAAGCACTTCCAGCAAGGCGGATGCGGGATCGCCGCGCATATCCGAGCTCATCTTGTCGATCTCGTCGAGCAGGAACAGCGGGTTCTTCACACCGACTTTCGCCATCTTCTGGATGAGCTTGCCGGGCATGGAACCGATATAGGTACGGCGGTGACCGCGGATCTCCGCTTCGTCACGCACCCCACCGAGGGCCATCCGCACATATTTGCGGCCTGTCGCCTTGGCGATGGATTGGCCCAGCGAGGTCTTGCCTACACCGGGAGGCCCAACCAGACAGAGGATAGGGCCCTTGAGCTTGTTCACCCGTGCCTGTACCGCCAGATATTCGAGGATGCGATCCTTGACCTTCTCGAGGCCATAGTGATCGGCATCCAGCACCTCTTGCGCCTTGCCAAGGTCTTTCTTGACCTTGGAGCGCGCCTTCCACGGCACCTGTACCATCCAGTCCACATAGCTGCGAACCACGGTAGCCTCGGCGGACATGGGAGACATCATCTTCAGCTTGGCAAGCTCGGCCTGGGCCTTTTCACGGGCATCTTCCGGCATGCCAGCCTCTTCAATCTTGCGATTGAGGGCTTCAAACTCATCCGGGCTATCTTCCAGCTCACCCAGCTCTTTCTGGATGGCCTTCATCTGCTCGTTGAGGTAATACTCGCGCTGACTCTTTTCCATCTGCTTCTTGACGCGAGTACGGATGCGCTTCTCGACCTGCAGCAGGTCAATTTCCGACTCCATCATCGCCATCAGGAATTCGATGCGCTCGGAAACCGAGACGATCTCCAGCACCTTCTGCTTGTCTTCCAGCTTGAGCGGCATGTGGGCCGCCATGGTGTCAGCCAGACGCGCTGCATCGTCGATCGCCGAGATCGAGGTCAGTACCTCGGGCGGGATCTTCTTGTTGAGCTTGATATAGCCTTCAAACTGACCGATGGCGGAGCGAACCAGCACTTCCTGATCCTTCTCCTCAATGGCTTGGGAGGGGATGTACTGGGCCTCGCAGACAAAGAAATCCTTGTCGTCGATCATCCGCTCCAGGCGGGCACGCTGCCCACCCTCTACCAGCACCTTGACGGTGCCGTCCGGCAGCTTGAGCATCTGCAGAATATTGGCCACTGTCCCGACGGTGAAGATCTCCTCCACCGTTGGCTCATCGGTTGACGCATCCTTCTGGGCCACCAGCAGAACTTTCTTGTCCTGCTCCATGGCCGCTTCCAGACAGCGAATAGATTTTTCCCGCCCCACAAAGAGTGGAATGACCATGTGGGGATAAACCACCACGTCACGAAGAGGCAGGACGGGAATCTCGATGCGTTCTGAACGCTCTAGGTTCATATATGTCCTCTCGGCTTGTTATACCGTTGGCAAAGCGCTTGGCTGAGTATATGGGGGCGCTGAGATGAGATTCAATCGCCGAAACCGTAAAAAGCATGAAAGGGGCAAAAAGCCCCTTCCATTTGATTAAAAATCAGACATTTACTCTGATGCAGCAGCCTGGGTTTCGGGATTTTCGTAGATCATCAAGGGCGCAGAGTCCCCTTTGATCACTGTCTCGTCGATCACCACCTTGCTGACCCCTTCCAGAGAAGGCAGGTCATACATGGTATCCAGCAGCACGGCTTCCACGATGGAACGCAGACCACGGGCACCGGTTTTACGCTCCATCGCCTTGCGGGCAATGGCGTTGAGCGCATCGTCACGGAACTCCAGCTCAACCCCTTCTAGGTCGAACAACGCAGCGTACTGTTTGGTCAGCGCGTTTTTCGGCTCTTTCAGGATCTGGATAAGGGCAGACTCGTCCAGCTCGGTCAGGGTCGCGACCACCGGCAGGCGGCCGATGAACTCGGGGATCAGACCATACTTGATCAGATCTTCCGGCTCTACCTTGGCGAAGGTCTCGCTCAGGGTGGCCTTGGCATCCTTGGATTTCACCTCGGCGCCAAAACCGATACCGGTTCCCTTCACGGAACGCTGCTCGATCACCTTGTCCAGACCGGCAAAGGCACCGCCACAGATGAAGAGGATCTTGGAGGTATCAACCTGCAAGAACTCCTGCTGCGGATGCTTGCGACCACCTTGCGGCGGCACGGAAGCGATGGTCCCTTCGATTAGCTTGAGCAGTGCCTGCTGCACCCCTTCCCCGGAGACATCACGGGTAATGGAAGGGTTGTCTGACTTGCGGGAGATCTTGTCGATCTCGTCGATGTAGACGATGCCACGCTGGGCCTTCTCTACGTCGTAGTCGCACTTTTGCAGCAGCTTCTGGATGATGTTCTCCACGTCCTCGCCCACATAACCGGCTTCGGTCAGGGTGGTCGCATCGGCCATGGTGAACGGCACATCCAGCAGACGAGCCAGAGTCTCGGCCAGCAGGGTCTTGCCGCTACCGGTCGGGCCAATCAGCAGGATGTTGGATTTGCCGAGCTCCACACCACTGTTTTCGCCGCTGTTGCGCAGACGCTTGTAGTGGTTGTAGACGGCAACGGCCAACACCTTCTTGGCGTACTCCTGCCCGATCACATAGTCATCGAGATGAGCGCGGATCTGATGAGGGGTCGGCAGCTCGTTACCATCGCGCTTGGGCGAGATCTCGCGGATCTCTTCGCGGATGATGTCGTTGCACAGCTCGACGCACTCATCACATATGTAGACGGAAGGGCCAGCGATCAGCTTGCGCACTTCATGCTGGCTTTTGCCGCAAAAAGAGCAGTAGAGCAGCTTATCACCCTCACCCTTGCGTTTCTCTGTCATTCAGCAACCTCGTTTTATCAATAGAGGATGGATCGGCCTGTTGAGTTTACAACAGACCGGGACACCCTGCTCAGCTACGCTGGCTCAGGACACCGTCTACCAGGCCATAGGCCACGGCCTGCTCGGCGGACATGAAGTTGTCACGATCAGTATCACGCTCGATGGTAGCCATGTCCTGACCGGTGTGGAAGGCCAGGCGCTCGTTCAGGGTATTTTTGATCTTCAGGATCTCCTGGGCGTGGATCTGGATATCAGATGCCTGACCCTGGAAGCCACCCAGCGGCTGGTGGATCATCACACGGGCGTTAGGCAGGCAGAAACGCTTGCCCTTGGCGCCACCGGCCAGCAGGAAGGCACCCATGGAGCAGGCCTGCCCCATGCAGACGGTGCTGACATCCGGCTTGATGAACTGCATGGTGTCATAGATGGACATGCCCGCAGTCACCGAACCACCCGGCGAGTTGATGTAGATATAGATGTCCTTGTCCGGATTCTCGGACTCGAGGAACAGCAGCTGGGCAACCACCAGATTGGCCATGTGATCTTCAACCTGACCAGTCAGGAAGATCACCCGCTCTTTCAGCAGACGGGAGTAAATATCGTAGGAACGTTCACCCTTGGCAGTCTGTTCGACCACGATGGGGACCAGCGCATTGCTGGGAGAATCGGTCATATCGTTATAGTTCTTGTACATAAGGCATTGTCCCTAAAATAAAATGGCCCGAGTGGAGATCACACGAGCCATTATACTTAACAGTCTTGACCTTAAGTCAAATGTTCTTAGGCAGCGGCGCCAGACTTGTTGATCACTTCGTCAAAGGCAACTTCTTTTTCGGTCACTTGCGCTTTGGACAGGATCAGGTCGATAGCTTGATCTTCTACTGCCAGGTTACGAACGCCGTTCAGCATCTGTTCGTTCTTCTGGTAGTACTCGATCACTTCCTTCGGATCTTCGTAGGCAGTGGCCATGGACTCGATGATGCTGTTTACACGGGCATCGTCAGCCTTGATCTCGTTGGTACGGATCACGTCGCCCAGCAGCAGACCTACGCGTACACGACGCTCGGCTTGAGCCTGGAACAGTTCAGCCGGCAGCTCGGGAGCGTTGCCGCCCTGGAAGCCACCGAAGCGCTGCAGAGCCTGCTGACGCAGTGCGTCGATCTCTTGAGCAACGGCAGCTTTCGGCAGGTCGATTTGGTTGGCTTCAACCAGACCGTTCAGAACCTGCTCTTTCACGCTGTTTTTCAGGGCTTGAGCCAGTTCGCGCTCCATGTTCTTGCGCACTTCGGCTTTCAGCTCTTCAACAGAACCGCTTTCGATACCGAAACGCTTCACGAACTCTTCGGTCAGCTCAGGCAGGATCTGCTCTTCAACCTTGATCAGCTTGGAAGCGAACTTGGCTTCTTTGCCTTTCAGGTTTTCAGCGTGGTAGTCAGCCGGGAAGGTCACTTCGATGGTGAACTCGTCGCCTGCTTTCTTGCCCATGATGGCGTCTTCGAAGCCCGGGATCATACGGCCAGCGCCCAGCACCAGGTTGAAGCCTTCAGCTTTGCCGCCGTCGAACTCTTCACCGTCAATGGAACCGACGAAGTCCATGGTCACACGCATGCCATTGGCAGCGGCAACATCGGCATCAGCCCAAGTAGCGTGCTGCTTGCGCAGGGTGTCGATCATGTTGGCCAGATCTTCATCCTTCACGGTCGCAACCGGCTTCTCGACCTTGATGGTCTCGAGACCTGCAACTTCGAACTCCGGATACACTTCGAAAGTGGCGGTGAATTCGAAATCCTGACCTTCTTTGATCTCTTTCGGATCCATGGTCGGGGCACCGGCCGGGCTCAGTTTGTTTTCGATGATGGCTTTGATGAAGTTGCTCTGCATCATTTCATCAGCAACGCGGGCGTGAGCCATGGCGCCGAACATCTTCTTGATGATGGCAACCGGAGCCTTGCCAGGACGGAAACCGTCGATGCGACGAGTTTTGGCCAGGCCATTCAATTCTTTACGCACAGCGGCGTCTACGGTAGCGGCCGGTACAGTGATGGTAAGACGGCGTTCCAGACCCTGGGTTGTCTCTACAGAAACTTGCATTCTTCTACCTCGTTCAACTCAGCACTGTGTGCTGACCCTTTATTGCCCCTGGGCAAAGCCCGGAGTCTTCCTGTTTATAAAGACAACGATATGTCTTTGTGATGAGAAAATATGACGCGGCATTATAGCGGCGCACTTTGGTCGAGTCGAGCTACACATCCCCCACATTGAGCGGCGTGCAAGCACAATTCGTGCAAAACTGCCCTTTATATGGGGAGAGAGGTGCCCGACTTCAACTATCCGATGGCAATAATTTTGCGTTTGCTCACCTTTATTTCATCCGAACGCCGCTTTATTACCCATCTTTCGCCGAAAAACAGCCCACCGTTGCGGGCGGCGACTCAATTTGACCAGCCAAATGGCGATTGGACCAATCAACCATTGCGTCCCTATCCCTCCCTCGTTATGGTGGCAACCAAATTGATGATCTGGAGTCACTCACATGGCCTTTTTCCGCTTCTTGTTCAATCTGCTCTGGTTTGTACTGGGAGGTGTCTTTATGGGCCTGGCCTGGTGGCTGGCCGGTCTTATCTGCTTTATCTCGCTGGTCGGCATCCCCTGGGGACGTGCCTGCTTCGTCATCGGCACCTTTACCTTCTTCCCGTTTGGCAAGCAGGCCGTTAATCGCAAGACCATGACCGGCCAGAGCGATATCGGCACCGGCACTCTGGGGCTGATTGGCAACATCCTCTGGTTCGTGCTGATCGGCGTCTGGCTGGCCATCGGCCACATCGCTTCCGCGCTGGCCTGCTTCGTGACCATTATCGGTATCCCGTTCGGTATCCAGCACCTCAAGCTGGCGCTGATCAGCCTGGCTCCTATCGGCCAGATGATTGTGACCAACCAGGAGGCGGAATCGGGCCGCTATATCCGCTAAACACGGGAAATGCGCGGGCAGACGCTGCCCTGCAACGAAAAAAAGGGCAGACTAGGGTCTGCCCTTTTCTATTCTCTTTTGTTGAGGCCATCATGTTACCCAGCCACTTTTTCGCCAATCTCGCCCGCATGAAACTCATCTACCGCTGGCCCCTGATGCGCAACATCCAGCCGGAAAACATCGCCGAGCACAGCCTGCAGGTGGCCATGGTGGCCCATGCCCTCGGCATCATCAAAAACCGGCTTTTTGGCGGCAGCGTGAATGCCGACCGTGCCGCCGTGATGGCCCTCTATCACGACAGCAGCGAGGTTCTGACCGGCGATCTGCCCACCCCGGTCAAATACTTCAATCCCGAGATCGCCCGCGAGTACAAAAAGATAGAGCTGGCCGCCGAGCAGCGTCTGCTTGGCATGCTGCCGCCGGAGCTGGTGGAGGATTTTCGCCCCCTGCTCGATTCGGCAGCCCAGGATGACGAGCTGGCCAGGCTGGTCAAGGATGCCGACACCCTCTGCGCCTATACCAAGTGTCTGGAGGAGATCAACGCGGGCAACCGGGAGTTCGAACCGGCTCGCAAGCGCCTTGAAGCCATGCTGGCAGCCCGGATGAGCGATGAGATGCGCTACTTTATCGACACCTTCGTAGCCAGCTTCTCCCTGCCACTCGATGAGCTTAACGCTCACTAAGCCAGTCTACATGACCTGAAAACAGAAGGGCCCGCCGGTTTGCACCAGCGGGCCCTTCGTTCTTTATTGCGCATTAGATGCAACGCATCAGTGACCCAGCTCGCGAGATGGCACCAGACCGCTCGCCCGCCAGGCGGGATAGAGGGTCGCCACCAGGCTCATCAGGATGGCAGCGCCCGTCACGATAAGCAGATCCTGCATATGCAACTCGGTCGGCAAGAAGTCGATGAAGTAGATATCCGGATTGAGGAAGCGGTGGCCAATAAGCTTCTCGATGACACCCAGGATCTGGGTCAGCTTGCTCGAAAGCAGCCCGCCCAGCAGGGCACCAAGCAGGGCACCGGCCACGCCGTTGACCATCCCCTGAATGACGAAGGTAAGCCGGATCTGACCGGGGCTCGCCCCCATGGTCTTCAGGATGGCGATCTCGCTGCGCTTCTCGTTCACCGCCATCACCAAGGTGGAGACGATGTTGAAGCAGGCGACGGCCACCACCATCAGCATCACCACATACATGACGGTACGCACCATCTGGATGTCCTGATAGAGGTAGCCCTGGCTGTTCATCCAGCTGCGGATATAGACGTGATGAGGGAACTGCTGTGCGGCGGCTACGGTGATGGATTGCGCCTTGAGCACATCGCTCACCCGCAGGCTGAAACCCTCCACATCACTGCCCATGCCGGTGATCCCTTGTGCATCGGCCAGATGCATAAAGCCGAGCAGGCCGTCGAGCTGACCGCCGATCTCCAGCAGCCCCACCACGGTCAGGGCTTCGCGGCGGGGATTCTTGATCCCCGCCTGATCGCCCCCTTGCGGCAGCAGCAGGGCAACAGAATCCCCCACCTTGACGCCCAGTTTGTCGGCGATGGTCTTGCCAAGGATCACCCCACGTTCACCCGGTTGCAGCTCACGCAGACCACGGCCCGTCATGTATTTGCCGGCATCAGACAGATTGGCTTCCAGATCGGGTAACACAGCGCGCAGTTGCACCCCCTTGAGGGCAGAGCCATGCTCCAGCAGGCCATTGAGGCGAATGACCGGCGCGGCCGCCTCAACGCCCGGCTGGGCCAGCAGATAGTCACGCAGACGTGGCCAATCCGGCAGCGGCCGCTCGACGGCGTCCAGCTCACCTTGCGGCACGACCGAGAGCACCCGATCTTTAAGCTCCCGCTCGAAACCGTTCATAGCAGAGAGGCCCAGGATCAGCGCCATCACCCCGAGGGCAATACCGATCAGGGAAGAGGCAGAGATAAAGGCGATAAACCCGTTGCGACGGCGGGAGCGGCTGTAACGCAGGCCCAGAAAGAGGGGCAGCGGTTTGAACATCAGGCAACCTCCGCCATCACGCCGCTCACCAGGGTCACCCGGCGATGGAGCTTGGCCGCGAGGCTCAAGTCGTGAGTCACTACCACAAACGCAGTGCCCAGTTCACGATTCAGTTCACACAGCAGTTCGTACACCGCGGTGGCACTGGCGTGATCCAGATTGCCGGTAGGTTCATCCGCCAGCACCAGACTCGGTTCGTTGACCAGTGCTCGGGCGATCGCCACCCGCTGACGTTCGCCACCAGAAAGCTCGGAGGGACGGTGGTTCAAGCGATGGGAGAGCCCCACCCGCCCCAGCATCTTGGTTGCCTTTTCGGTGGCAACCGCCACCGACTCACCGGCGATCAGCAGCGGCATGGCCGCATTTTCCAGCGCACTGAACTCGGAGAGCAGGTGGTGGAACTGGTAGACAAAGCCCAGCTCGCGGTTGCGAAAACGGGCCTGGGTACGGCTGTCCCAATGGTGAATATCCTCCCCCTTGAACAGCACAGCGCCACTGGAGGGGTTGTCCAGCGCCCCCATCAGATGCAGCAGAGTGGTCTTGCCGGAGCCCGAGCTCCCCACCACCGCCAGCATTTCACCGGGCGCGACGCAGAGATCGATCCCCTTGAGCACCTGAGTCTCCAGCTCCCCCTCTTTATAGACATGGTTGAGCGCCTGGCAGCGCAGCAGAGGTTCACGGGATACGGCTTCATTCATAACAGGGGCTCCACTTACGCCAGTGACCACAGAGGCACCAGTAACAACGCCGGTACTCGCACCGGAGGTAACAACAGAAGATGTATTATTCACGGCATTACTCATAACGCAGCGCCTCGGCCGGTTTCACCCGTGCGGCGCGGGCCGCCGGATAAAGGGTGGCACTGAAGCTCAGCAGCACGGCGCCCAGCAAGATGGTGATGACCTGAGCCGGCTCGACAATCACCGGCAAGCCACTGCCGCCAGCCGCCATATAGAGGTTGAGCCCCACTGCATTGAGCAGAGGGTTGAGACCCAGGGAGAGCGCAAGGCCCGCCAGTCCGCCAAACAGGGCACCAATTACACCACTGGAGGCGCCGAGCACCATGAAGATTTTAACGATCCCTGATTCACTCATACCCATGGTGCGCAGGATGGCCACTTCGCCCTCCTTGTCCGTCACCACCATCACCAGCGCAGAGAGGATGTTGAAGGTGGCGACGGCGATGATCAGCACCAGCATCAGCCCCATCATCCGTTTTTCCATGGCGACCGCCTGGAACAGCTCGCCCCGCTCGCGGCGCCAATCCTGCCACAGCAGCCCATCCGGCAGCGGCGTCTTGATCACCTCGTCGGCCGCAAAGGGATCATCGAGCCAGAGGCGAATGCCACCGACGGTTTCTGGCGGCAGGCGCAGCAGCCGCTGGGCATCCCCCAGGGCGATCAGCGCAATCTGGTTATCCACATCGGCGCCGACCCCGAAGATGCCGGAGACGGTAAAGAGGCGCTGGGCCGGTACCCGACCAAACGGAGTGAAGCGGGTCCCTTCGGTCAGGATCAGGCGAACCTGATCGCCGATGGAGACATTGAGGCGACGTGCCACCCCCTGCCCCAGCACGATGCGGTAGTGACCCGCCTGCAGGGTATCGAGGCGCCCCCCCAGCATCTGGCTGTGGAGGATGTCATCCTTGGGCCACTTCGCAGGGTCAATCCCCTGCACGCTCACCCCGGTCAGCTGGCCGGGGCTTTGCAGCATCCCTTCGCTGTCGAGCATGGGGGCCGAGGCGACCACATGGGGTAATTTGGCCAGATCCGGCAAGCCTTGCGGGTCGGCATCAATGCGGCCAGCCTGATTGGTCACCACCACATGGGGGATCACCCCGAGGATGCGCCCTTTGAGCTGCCCTTCGAAACCGTTCATTACCGAAATGACCACCATCAGGGCGGCAACCCCGATGGCGATGCCAAAGGTAGAGAACAGGGAGATAAATGAGACGAAGCGATTGCTGCGCTTCGAGCCTGCATAACGCAGGCCGATGGCCAGCGAAAGGGGCTGAAAAAGTCCGGTCTTCAAGGATATGTACGTTGCCAACAAAATAAGATACCGGATAATAAAGGGAAACCGTCCATGACAACAAGGGATAGCCTCCATGCAGGAACAGTTCTTCAGCGTCACTCATGCCATGCCGGTCAATGTGATCCCCATGCCGGCCGACTTCCACCTCCCCTCGCTGGAGGAGCTGGACGCTGAGCTGCCGGAGCCCTTTCGGATCTCTTCGGCCATTACCTCCATCGATCTGGTGACCACTCGCCTGCTGCGCAACCAAAACGAGTCGATGCACGATCTGATCGAGATCGTCAATCAACAGTCCCGCAAGATCGACATGATCATGGGCTATGTGCTCTCCCTGCAGGACCATCCGGAGCAGCGCTTTCACACCCTACGCTTCGGGGCTGGTCAACTCACCTACCTGCACCCCTATCATGGTCACGGGGATGCGCCGCACCTGCACCAGATCGTGCGTCTCAAGCTCTTCCTGCGGGAAGAGGCGGCCGCCATCTACTGCTATGGCCAGGTCAAACAGCTCGACGGCGGTGAACATGGTACCCATGTGCAGCTCGACTATGTGCGGATCCGCGAAGATGACCGTGAACTGCTGGTTCGTGCCAGCCTCCACGTGCAATCGAAGCAGCTCAAGCTGCGCGCCCAAGAACGTCAGCGCTAACCAGAGCGAACGTCGCGATAGATAACGTCAACGTTAAAAGAATCGAATCATGCCAATGACACTCCCCGCCTTGCCCGCCAAAGCGGGCCAAAAGATCACGCTCGGCCAGCTGGTCGGCAGCAGCCTCTCGCTGATTGCAGCCCGTCTCACCAGTGAAGCCAAGGGGCCAGTACTGCTTATCACCGCAGATACCCCGAGCGCCCTGCGCCTGGAACAGGAGCTGCAGTATTTGCTGGCAGGCAAGCAGCAAGCCGATCAGTCCGTCCCCGTATTGCTGTTCCCCGATTGGGAGACCCTGCCCTACGACACCTTTTCCCCCCATCAGGACATCATCTCCCAGCGGCTCGAGACTCTCTACAAGCTGCCGCAGATGAGCAAGGGGGTGCTGATTGTCCCCATCTCCACCCTGATGTTGCGCTGCGCCCCCCAGGTCTATCTCGACAAATACAGCCTGATGGTGAAGGCCGGTCAGCGCCTCAACCTGCAACAGCTGCGCGGGCGGCTGGCCGAGGCGGGTTACGTGGCGGTGGATCAGGTGTTGGAACATGGCGAATTTGCCGCTCGCGGCTCCCTGCTCGATCTCTTCCCGATGGGCAGCAACAGCCCCTATCGCATCGACTTCTTCGATGATGAAGTGGACTCCATCCGCCCATTCGATCCCGAGACCCAGCGTTCCAGCGAACCGGTCAAGACAGTCAGCCTGCTGCCCGCCCGGGAATACCCTACCGACGAGGCGGCCATCGAGCTGTTTCGCGGCCAGTTCCGCGAGCAGTTCGAGCTGTCGCGGGCCGAGGGTTCCGTCTATCAGGAGGTGAGCAAGGGACGCTGGCCCGCCGGCATCGAGTATTATCTGCCGCTCTTCTTCAACCAGACAGCCAGCCTGTTTGACTACCTGCCGGAAGATACACTGCTGCTCACTGTGGGGGACATCTACCCCGCCGCCCAGCGCTTCTGGAACGACATCGGCCAGCGCTATGAAGACAGACGCTGGGACAACACCCGCCCACTGCTGCCACCGGCCCAGCTCTATCTGCCGGTGGAGCAGCTCTTTGCCTCTCTGGGCCAATATGGCGCGGTGCGGCTGCAAGAGGCCGCTACCGCCGGTGATGCAGGTCAGCACGATCTGCCCATCGAGGCGCTGCCCGACCTGCAACTCGATCACAGCAAGGAGCAACCCTTGCTGGCGCTCAACCAGTTCCTGCAAGGCTTTGCCGGGCGCACCCTGTTTGCGGTGGAATCCGAAGGGCGACGGGAGGTGCTCGGCGATCTGCTGGCGCGTATCTCGCTGCAACCCAAGGAGTTCCCCTCCCTTGACGCCTTTATGGCGAGCCCGGTTCGACACGGCTTGCTGGTTGCACCCCTTGAGCGTGGCTTCCTGTGGCAGGAGGTCGGTCAGGATCCACTGGCGCTGATCACCGAGACCGAGCTGCTGGGCGGCAAGGTGCGCAGCAAGCGAGCGCGGGAGAAGAGCAAAAACTTAAGCTCCGATGCAGTGATCAGAAACCTGGGCGAGCTGACCCAGGGCCAGCCGGTGGTCCATCTGGATCACGGGGTCGGCCGCTATCTGGGGCTCGAAACCATCGACGCCGGTGGTCTGCCCACCGAGTTTTTGACCCTCGAATATGCCGGCGGCGACAAGCTGTTCGTGCCGGTTACCAGTTTGCACCTTATCAGCCGCTACACCGGTTCTGATAACCCGCCCAGCCACAAGCTCGGCGGTGAAGCCTGGAGCAAGGCGCGGCGCAAGGCGGCGGAGAAGGTGCGCGACGTGGCAGCCGAGCTGCTCGATGTCTATGCCCACCGCGCCGCTCGCGCCGGGTTTGCCTTCAAGCAGGACAAAGAGGCCTATCGCCAGTTTGCCGCCAGCTTCCCGTTCGAGGAGACCGACGATCAGCTCAACGCCATCAATGCGGTGCTGGGGGACATGTGTCAGGCCAAGAGCATGGACAGACTGGTGTGCGGCGACGTGGGTTTCGGCAAGACCGAGGTGGCGATGCGGGCGGCATTTGTGGCCGTCCACGGCGGCAAGCAGGTCGCCGTGCTGGTGCCCACCACCCTGCTGGCGCAACAGCACTACGACAACTTCCGCGATCGCTTTGCCAACTGGCCGGTGCGGGTCGAGGTGCTGAGCCGCTTCCGCTCAGCCAAGGAGCAGAGCGCTGTGATGAAGGAATTGGCGGAGGGCAAGGTGGATATCATCATCGGCACCCACAAGCTGCTCAGCTCCGAACTCACCTTCAAGGATCTGGGACTGCTCATCGTCGATGAGGAGCACAGATTCGGGGTGCGCCAGAAGGAGAAGATCAAGGCACTGCGAGCCGATGTGGATATCCTCACTCTCACCGCCACCCCTATTCCGCGCACCCTCAATATGGCGATGTCGGGCATGCGGGATCTCTCCATCATCGCCACCCCACCCGCCAAGCGGCTCGCCATCAAGACCTTCGTGCGCCAGCACGAACCGGCGGTGGTGCGCGAAGCGGTACTGCGGGAACTCAAGCGTGGCGGTCAGGTTTACTATCTGCACAACGATGTCGAGAGCATCGAGAAGTGCGCAGCCGACCTGGCGGAGCTGGTGCCAGAGGCCCGCATCGGCATCGCCCACGGCCAGATGCGCGAGCGCGACCTTGAGCGGATCATGTCCGACTTCTACCACCAGCGCTTTAACCTGCTGGTCTGCACCACCATTATCGAGACCGGTATCGACGTACCGAGCGCCAACACCATCATCATGGATCGGGCGGATCACCTGGGTCTGGCCCAGCTGCACCAGCTGCGGGGCCGGGTTGGCCGCTCCCACCATCAGGCCTATGCCTACCTGCTCACCCCCCATCCCAAGCTGATGACCAAGGATGCGGCCAAGCGGCTGGAGGCGATCGCCTCGCTTGAAGATCTCGGCGCCGGTTTTGCGCTGGCGACCCACGATCTGGAGATCCGTGGCGCAGGCGAACTGCTCGGCGACGATCAGAGCGGCCAGATTGAATCGGTGGGCTTCACCCTCTATATGGAGATGCTGGAGCAGGCGGTCGAGGCGCTGAAAAATGGCAAGGAGCCGTCGCTGGAGCAGCTGATCAGCCAGCACACCGAGGTGGAGCTGCGCCTGCCTGCACTGCTGCCGGATGACTATATTCCGGACGTCAACATGCGCCTCTCCATGTACAAGCGGATCGCCAGTGCGGCGGACGAGCAGGAGCTGCGCGAGCTGAAAGTGGAGCTGATCGACCGCTTCGGCCTCTTGCCGGAGGCAACCAAAACCCTGCTGGAGCTGGCCGCTTTCCGCCAGCGCGCCACCGCCCTTGGCATTCGCCGGGTGGAGATGAGCGAGCGCGGCGGCTATCTGGACTTCACCCAGGAGACCAAGGTCAATCCGGCCTATCTGGTCAAGCTGCTCTCCAGCCAGCCAAGGGTCTACAAGATGGACGGGCCGACCCGGCTGCGCTTCCAGGTGCCGACCCAGGATCGCGCCATGCGCCTGAAACTGGTGGATGGTTTGCTGGCTGATCTGGCCAACAACAGCCTGTGAGTCTCTGCAACGCTGGCGGCGAGCCAGAGAGATAATGCCAACTAAAACGGGAGCCACATTGGCTCCCGTTTTGTTTATGTTGGCTGGTGACTAGCGTCTCCCCTTGTGGGAGAAGGGTCGGGGATGAGGGGGGGCAGTGAAAACCATTCCCCTCACCCTGCCCTATCCCTGGGGGAGAGGGAATCGCATCGGTAAATGTTGGGCTTCGCTGCGCTCAGCACCAACCTACACCTCTGACGATCAGCCCTGGTTGGCTGGATCCTCATGGGCGGAGAACTCGCGCATAAAGGCCTCGGCGCGCTCCACCATCTTGGTCGAGCCAACAAAGTAAGGGGTACGCTGGTGCAGCGCGGTGGGCTGGATATCCATGATGCGGCCAAAACCATCGGAGGCCTTGCCACCAGCCTGCTCCACCAGAAACGCCATCGGGTTGCACTCATAGAGCAGGCGCAGCTTGCCGTTTGGCGAGTTGGTGCCGGACGGATAGATGTAGATACCACCCTTGAGCAGGTTGCGATGGAAATCGGAGACCAGGGATCCGATATAGCGGGAGGTGTAGGGTCTGTGGGTCGCCTCATCACGCTCCTGGCAATATTTGAGGTACTTCTTCACCCCGTCCGGGAACTTGATGTAGTTGCCCTCGTTGATGGAGTAGATCTTGCCCTCTTCCGGAATGCGGATGTTCTCGTGGGAGAGGCAGAAGCAGCCGATAGAGGGATCGTAGGTAAAGCCGTTGACGCCAAAACCGGTGGTGTAGACCAGCATGGTGGAGGAGCCGTAGACCACATAACCGGCGGCGACCTGACGGTTGCCCGGTTGCAGGAAGTCCTCCAGCGTCACCGGCGAACCCTGCGGGCTCAAACGGCGGTAGATGGAGAAGATGGTCCCGACCGAGACGTTGACGTCGATATTGGAGGAGCCATCGAGCGGGTCGATCAGCACCACATACTTGGAGTTTTTGGAGAGCGGCGAGTCAAAGGCGACGAAGTCCTCTTCCTCTTCCGAAGCCATGCCGCACACCTCGCCGCGCGCTTCCAGCGCCGCCTTGAAGCGTTCGTTGGCATAAACATCCAGCTTCTGCTGCACCTCGCCCTGTACGTTTTCAGCGCCCATGGAACCGATGATATCCGCCAGTCCCGCCTTGTTGATCTCCCGGTTCACCACCTTGGCAGCAAGGCGGATCGAGCTGAGCAACGAGGTCAGCTCGCCGGTCGCGGTAGGATAATCCGCCTGCTTTTTGACGATGAACTCACCCATGGTGATCATGTTTCGCATTTTTGTTCCTTTAGATCGCATCCGTTGGCATTGAAAACGTTTGCAGGCGTCAGCAAAAAAAAATGCCGATCACCGGCGGCCTTGATTTGTAACCTAATGTAACGTCTGTTTTTTGTTTTTGCAGCGAATTAAGCGGCCTATTAAATAGGCTATCTCGCCTAACGTTATGGTAAAAAACGCGTTTTATTCGGTTTCATTCGATAACTTTCGGCCCCTTAATTCGTGGCAATAACCTGCTGCAAGCCATGAGTTGACTGACCTTGAGCCATTAAAAATGGAGTCTGATGGGCCTGCCGTTCCCTCAGCCATTGCCTCTTGAGATCCGATCGCCAATCCAGCACACTGATTTCGCTTTGGAAGCAAATAAAACTCAAGGATTATCAATGAACAAGACTCTCATTGCCGGCATGGTAGCCGGACTGTTTGCCCTTCCCGCCTGGGCTGCCCAGGTGCCTGCCGGTACCAAGCTGCTGCCGGATGCCCAACAAATCTACGTGACCAATATCGGCACCGAACCCACCACCATCGACCCCCAGCTGGTGGAAGAGAGTGCCGGTAGCGAGATCGTCAACGATCTGTTTGAAGGGCTCTATGTACTGGATGGCAAGGGCAAAACCCAGCCAGCTGGTGCCGTCAGTTACGAGGTCGACAAAACCGGTACCGTCTACACCTTCAAGCTGAGGCCCGAGGCCAAATGGTCTAACGGTGAACCGGTCACTGCCGCCGATTATGTCTACGGCTGGCAAAGGGCAGCCGATCCCAAGACCGCCTCCAACTACGCCTGGTTTATCGAGTTGACCGGTGTGGTCAATGCAAGCGAGGTGATCCAGGGCAAGAAGAGCCCGTCAGAGCTCGGGATTAAGGCGCTCGATGACCACACCCTGCAGGTAACCCTGAAAAATCCGGTCCCCTTCTTCCTGAAGATGCTGGCCCACTACACCACGTTCCCGGCCCCCAAGGCCACCATTGAAAAATTCGGTAAGGATTGGGTCAAACCGGGCAATATCGTCTCCAACGGAGCCTTTGTACTCAAGGAGTGGACCCCCAACGAACGGCTGAGTGCCGAGCGCAATACCCACTACTGGGACAACCAGCACACCGTCCTGAATAAGGTGGTCTATCTGGAGATCGTCTCCGAAACCGCCGCCTACAACCGCTACCGCACCGGCGAGCTGCACTACACCACCTACCCGCTGGAGCAGTACAAGCACATCAAGAGCCAGAGCCCGCAAGATCTGGTCAGCGCCCCCATGCTCGCCACCTATTACTATGTGTTCAACGTGAACCGCAAACCGTTCGATGATCCGAAAGTGCGCAAGGCGCTCTCGCTGGCCCTCGACCGGGAGACCATCACCGACAAGATCCTGGGACAAGGGCAACTGCCCGCCTTCAGCCTGACCCCACCGAGTGTCGATGGCTTTGACCTGAAAAAACCGGCCAGTCAGCAGCAAAGCAAAGAGGAGCGGATCAAGCAGGCCAAAACGCTGTTGGCCGAAGCGGGATATGGCCCGGACAAGCCACTCACCGTGGACATTCTCTACAACACCAACGAGAGCCACAAAAAGATTGCGCTGGCCGTCTCCTCCATGTGGAAACACAACCTGGGGGTCACCGCCACCCTCAACAACATGGAGTGGAAGACCATGGTCTCGGCACTCAACGAGGGGGATTTCGGGGTTAGCCGCTATGGCTGGAACGGGGATTATAACGATGCCTCCACCTTCCTCGACATAATGACCTCCAGCAGCAGTGCCAACAGCGGCAAGTGGTTCAACAAGGAGTATGACGCCCTGCTGGCCAAGGCCCACGACTCGCTGGATCCCGCTGAACGCAATGCCCTGTATCAACAGGCAGAGGCGCTCATTGATGCGGATGCCCCCATCGCCCCTATCTATTTCTCGGTCAAATCCAGGTTGCTCAAGCCTTTCGTGAAAGGCTACCCCCACCTTAACCCGCAGGATGTGGTCTACAGCAAGGAGCTCTATCTGGTTGCCCAGTAACCAGCTAGGAAGATGTAACCATAAAAAAGCGCCTGCATTGCTGCAGGCGCTTTTCATTGGCGGCCAAGCAGGCCATTGGGCCCATCTACGCTTTCGCGCAAGATTACTCTTCGGGACAGGGTGCCAGCACCACCCGGCGACGACCCATCACCACCGGACGCACCAGCAACTGTGCCAGCAAGACACCCAGCAGGGTCAGACCGCCCCCGATCAGGTGATAGCTGGTCAGCCGCTCACCCAGCAGGGTGATGGCAAGGCCAGCCGTCATCACCGGCAGCAGGTTCATAAAGATGGCGGTACGGTTGGCGCCGAGCAGGGCGATGCCCTGCATCCAGAGCCAGGGCGAGAGTGCCGAGGTGGGGATACCGGCATAGAGGATCAGCCACAGGGCCCGACCATCCGGCCACTGGCCATCCACCAGCAAAAAGAAGGGGGTCAGGATCACCACACTGCAGATCACCTGACCGTAGAGCAACGACCAGTTGTCGAGCCCAAGATCCCACTTCTTGAGCAGCACGCTGTAAAGGGCGTAAGTTCCCGCCGAAATCAGCATATAGACAGAGCCAATATGAATGCCTTGGGTGAACAGCCGGGTAGGATCCCCCTGCCCCAGCAAGATAGACAAGCCAAGGATGGAAAGCAGCGCCCCCAGTACAGCGCCCCAGGTGGGCCGCTCGCGCAGCAGCCAGATGCTGAACAACACGGTCAGCAGCGGCGTCAGACCCATCATCAACCCCATCTCGGTGGCTCCCAGGGTTTGCGCCGCGTAGTAACCAAAAGTCTGGTTGAGCACCATGCCCAGCGAGGCCAGCATGGCGATCTGCCAAATGCCGGCACGAATGCGGGCACGCGCACGCCATACCCGACGGGCCAGAAACGGACTTAATACCAGCGCAGCCACCACCCAGCGCGACCAGGCCAAGGCTGCAGGAGACAAAACGCCAACCGCCAGTTTGCTGACGATGCCATTGCCAGCCCAGATGGCAATGCAGGAGAAGGGAAACAGAAAGGCAAGGGGCATGAGAAGATCCAGACCGAAGAGACAACAGCGGGCCAGTATAGGGGGCGATGGGAGATAAACAAAGGTGTGGGCCTGAACAGCCACATGGTGAACGCCAGTCGCCAGAAACAAATATGCCCGCAAAAGTGCGGGCATATCAGTGCAGAAACAGGTTCAGAAGCGCATCACGCGGCATCCATGTGCAGTCTTGAGATCAGCTCGTTGACCTCGGTGACTGTCTGGCGATGGGGAATATCCGCCGGATTCGGCATCAGCAACAAACCGGATTGGAAATCAAACCGCCCCCGACCATGGATGTAAATCCGACCTTTAAAGAAGGTTTTGACATGCTTTGCCACCATCAGTGGCAGGTACTTCTTGAACACTCTCATCGTTTGCAACCTCTTGCAGTTGTATCCGTATGACAGCAGCTTCTGCGAATTAATTCCGTAAAGTATTTATAAAAATCCGGAAAACTCGCCCATCTCTTCCCAAAAAATTCAATCTATAACTTTTTATTAACTTTTAGCCTATTGTATGCGGCCCTTCGAGCCAGAGCAAGGCTCCTTTGCCATCGTGCCACTCGATACAAGCGATCCCCGAGGTGGCGAACATGGGTGCTCCTGCGGCCGGGCAGAGGCTTTGCACCAGATAACCCACCAGCGGCAGATGGCTGACCATCAGGATCTGGTCATGTTGCTGCGCCAAAGTGGTGAGGTAGCTGGCCACGAAAGCGGGATCACCGTAAGGGGTAATGTCGCCACTCTCTTCAACGGCTGCTGCGTCAGGTAATTCACTGCATATGGCTTGCCAGGTCTGACGTGCCCGCAGATAGTTGCTGTGGATCACCCGATCCAGCGGGCCAATCAGCTGAGGCGCCAGCCAGCGGGCCATCTGGATAGACTCTTCAATACCCTGCTCGGTCAATGGACGCTGTTCATCTGTTTTCGCATTCATGCCAGCCTGGCCATGACGCATGATATAGATCTTCATTACAACCTCGCCCAACGGGCCTGTTTTGATAGCCGGGGAATCTTACCCCGCCACGGGAGTGGAAACAATTGCGCTACCTCTCAGAAAAGGGTTTGCCTGACGGGATAGCGGGGTCGATAATCATGTTTAAATTCAAATAAATCCAACGTGAGTCACACGCCAATGAGCCCATATGCCAGTCCCAATGACCATCGGCAATACCATTTTCTGGAGCTGGCCAACCGGCTCAGGGTCTTGTTGATTTGTGATCCCGACACCGACAAATCTGCCGCCTCGCTGGCGGTCAATACCGGCCATTTTGACGATCCCGCCGACCGGCAGGGAATGGCCCATTTTCTGGAGCACATGCTGTTTCTCGGCACCTGCACCTACCCCAAGCCTGGTGAGTACCAGCAATTTATGAGCCGTCATGGCGGCAGCAACAACGCCTGGACCGGCACCGAGTTCACCAACTTCTTCTTCGAGATCGACAACGGCTTCTTCGAAGCGGGGCTGGATCGCTTCTCCCAGTTCTTTATCTGCCCCACCTTTGATCCGGAGTGGGTGGACAAGGAGCGCAACGCGGTCGACTCCGAGTATCGCCTCAAGCTGCAGGACGACATGCGCCGCAGCTATCAGGTGCATAAAGAGACGGTCAACCCGGCGCACCCCTTCTCCAAGTTCTCGGTGGGCAACCTTGATACCCTGGCCGATCTGCCGGGACGGGATCTGCGCTCCGACCTTATCCGTTTTTACGAAAGCCACTACAGCGCGGATCGCATGGCGCTGGTGATGATCTCGCCGGAATCCATCGATACCCAGTTGCAGTGGTGCTGTCGCTACTTTGCTCCCATTTTGAATCGCAATTTGGGAACCCCGACCCTCACCATGCCGCTCTATCGGCTCGATGATCTCGGCGTGCGCATCCACATCAATCCGGTCAAGGAGACCCGCAAGCTGTCGCTGAGCTTCCCCTTGCCCAATGTGGACGAGTTTTACGACAAAAAGCCCCTCACCTTCCTGAGCCATCTGATTGGCTACGAGGGGGATGGCAGCCTGCTCTCCCTGCTCAAGGCGAAAGGCTGGGTCAACCAGCTCTCGGCAGGTGGTGGCATCAGCGGCGCCAACTTCAAGGATTTTGGCGTCAACTTTGGCCTGACCCCCTTGGGCCTTGAGCATGTGGACGAGATCGTGGCCTTCCTGTTTGGCTACCTCAAGCTTATCGACCGTGCAGGGCTGGAGGCCTGGCGCTACGACGAGAAGCGCACCGTGCTCGAATCGGCGTTCCGTTTTCAGGAGCGCGGCCGCCCGCTCGATACCGTCTCGGGGCTGGTGCTCAACCTCTTTAGCTACCAGCCGGAGGATCTGCTGCACGGTGACTACATGATGCGGGAGTATGACGAGGCGCTGATCCGTCGCTTCCTCGCCAAACTCACCCCGCACAACCTGCGCATGACCATCACGGCGCCGGAGGTAACCACCGACCGGCTGGCCCGCTGGTATCAGACCCCCTACAGCGTGGCGACCATCACCGAGGCGGAGAAGATCCGCTGGCAGCAGAGCGAACCGGACAAGGCACTGGCGCTGCCCAAACCCAACCCCTTTATCAGCAGCCGGCTCGATCCGCGCACGCCGGAGATCGCCGCCGAGATGCCAGCCTGTCTTATCGATCGCCCCGGCTTTCGCCTCTGGCACCTCCATGAGCACCTGTTCAGTGTGCCCAAGGGAAATCTCTATATCTCCATCGACAGCGAACACGCGGTCAAAAGCCCGCGCCACATCGCCATGGCGCGCCTAGCGGTGGAGCTTTTGGCCGACCACCTCAATGCCCTCACCTATCCGGCGGAGCTGGCGGGGCTTGGCTACCAGATCTATGCCCATCAGGGGGGCTTTACCATCAACCTGAGCGGCTTTGCCGACAAGCAGCCGCTGTTGCTCGACATGATCCTCGGCAACCGCACCCTGGGGTATCCGGATCCGGGTCGCTTCGCCGAGATCAAGGAGCAGCTCATTCGCAACTGGGATAACCAGTCCAAGGCGCGCCCCATCTCCCAGCTCTTTAACCAGCTCACCAGTTTGCTGCAACCGAACAACCCGCCGTTCGAGCAGTTGCTGCGCCACCTGCGCACCGTCGAGCTGGAGGAGATGCCCGGCTTCGTGGCCCAGCTGTTTGGCGAGGTGCATGTCGAGGCATTGGTGCATGGCGACTGGACTGCCGCCGAAGCACTGGAGCTGGCCGCCCTGATGGAGCGCCACCTGAGCGACATCAATGGCACCAGCAGCAAACCGAGTGGCGAGACCCGCCGCCCGCTTATCTCGATTCAGGACAGGGGCACCCTTATTCGCGAGCAGGGCTGCGAGCACGAAGATTCGGCGCTCCTGGTCTACTACCAGTCCCGCACCACCCGGGCACGGGATCTCGCCTGCTTTACCCTGGCCAACCACATCATGTCCTCCACCTTCTTCCACGAGCTGCGCACCCGCCAGCAGCTCGGTTATGTGGTGGGGGCTGGCAACCTGCCGCTCAATCGCCACCCGGGTCTCATCTTCTATATCCAGTCGCCGGTGGCGGGGCCCCAGCATCTGCTCGATGCGGTGGAGGAGTTTATCGACCTCTTCCCGCTGGCCATGCTCGAATTTACCGAGCAGCAGTGGCAGGAGAGCAAGGCCGGGTTGCAGGCCCAGCTCAGCGAGCGCGACGCCAATCTGCGCAGCCGCGGCCAGCGGCTGTGGGTCAGCATCGGCAACAAGGATCTGGGGTTCGACCAACGGGAACGGGTCTGCGAGGAGGTCGGCAAGCTGACGCGCGCCGATCTGGTGCGCTTTATCACCCAGCTGCGTTCACGCACCTCCGATCGGCTGATCCTCTGCAGCTACGGGCAGGGCCACGAGCACGAGGAGCGGATCACCGGCCAGTTTATCGACGACCCGCGGGCCTTCCGGCTCAATGCCGCCACCTTCGAGGCCTGATCAGGCCTCGCATCTCCCCGTTTTTCCTTCCACGGCAAATCGCAGCCAATAAAAAGCCGACCCACGAGGGTCGGCTGGAAAAACCATAACAATTGCGACAAAGCCGCCAAAAGTGAACATGAGCGTGAAAATCAGACACTGAGTTGATGACAGGCAAGCAGGAAACCCCTTGAACTCGCCGTACAATGCCAACAGTGATTGAGAAACAGCCACATCTTAGGCACTCCCCCCGAAAACCACGTTGATCTACGTCAAAGGAGGTAGCGAAGAGTCCACCTGACGACTCATTTGCCCTGCCGGATCACTCTTTGGCGCCCGCCAGCTGCCTCTCAGGCGCGGCGGATCAGGCGATAGGCCACTTCGTCAAAATAGGAGAGCTGACCGGAGAGCACCCGCGGGTGATCCACCTCGGCAGCCCGCCCCAGCACCTCAACCCGAAAGTCCCGTTCAAACAGCGCCCGCACCTCCATCTCGCCCACCGAGAAGGGCGGCTGGCTCTGCTGCTCCGGCTGATATTCAAGGGTCACCAGCAAGATCTGGCCCCCCTCCTCCACCAACCGGCTCATCAGCGCCGCATACTGGCGGCGCATGGCGGTTGGCAGGGCGATCAGCGCCGCCCGGTCATAGACCAGCCGATAGCGACGGCCAAGCTCGGGGGCGGCAAAGAAATCCCCCTCAAAGATGCGCAGGCTATCGACCTGATGGCACTGATAGGGGCCCACCTCGCTCACCGCCGCCTTCAGGTGGTTTTCACTGAAAAAGCTGGCGATGGCGACGGAGGAGAGCTCGAAGCCATCGACCGGATGACCCTGCCCGCTCAGCCAGAGCATGTCGCGGGACTTGCCGCACAGGGGCACCAGCACCGGCTGATCCGGCTGCTGCGCCGACCACCAGGATTGCAGCCAGCGGTTGAAATCTGCCTGATGAAAGCCAATTCGGTTCTCTTCCCAACGCTGATGCCAAAACGCAGCTTCCATCATGATTCCCCATTGCTTACGAAAAATTGCTTACGAAAAATTGCTTACTAAAAGATGCCTCAATATCACAACTTAACCGACACCACGCAACCCTCTGCCCACCCTTTTTATCGGGCGGCCCCTCACCGCCTCTCCTGTGATGGCCTGCGGGACACTCTGGCCTCTCCCGCAGGCAAACAGGGGCTTAAACCCATGCCAAAACGGCATGGGTTGGTGATGATTAATGAGCAAAAGAGGAGGATTTAACGGGCCGAAGAGGCCCGCAAGATCACAACAGCGTGCTGCGCACCGCCGCAAGCTGACGGCCGATCTCGGCAAAAGCGGGCCGCTCGCCATGAAGTTCAGAGAGGCAGGCCGCCGTGAGCTGGTGCAAACCGGCAAGCTGCGCGTCATCAACATCGCCATCGCAGCGTGCCAGCAGCTCCTCCAGCAGGCAGCCAAAGGCGCGCACCTCCAGTCGCTCCAGCCCCTGTGCCAGCTCGCGATCATGCAGGTCATAGAGGGAGGCGGCGCCAAAATCACCGAGCAGGGCGTGGGCAGAGGGCCCGCGGGTAAAGAGGATATTGTGGCCGTAGAGATCCCCGTGCATGATGCCGGCCTGGTGCAGATGACCCGCCACCGAGGCAATCCCCAGAGCCAATGTCAGCGCCTCGGCCAGGGTAAAGCGCAGCCCGTCGTCATAGACATCTCGAGTGCAGGAGGCCAGACTCGGCGGCCCCGCCAGATTGGCAAAGGCCGGGTCGATCAGCGCCATCACCAGCGCCGGCATACCGGAGGGGTGAGCGGCCACCCGCCCCAGCACGGGGATCAGGTTGGGATGGGCGCCTGCCGCCAGCGACGCCGCCATCTCGCACTGGGGCAAGCCATCGCTGGTCACCGCCCCCTTGAAGATCTTGACCGCAACCTCACTCGCGCCAATGGCATCGCTCGACTCATCGGCCATACGCTCAGTCATCAGCGGCTCACTGCGCATGGCCGCGCGATAAATAACGCCAGAGGCCCCCTGCCCCAGCAGCTCGCCGAGCGCAAGGCGCTGCCACGGCAGGGTGGCAACCTGCTCATCGCTGATGGCGCGCGCCTCCGCCCCCTCGCTAAAGGGGTTGCCGGAGTAGGCAAGCCAGGCAAGGCGCGGCAACGAGAGCAACCACTCGGGGAAGCGCTCAATGCGGTTGGCGGCGATGCGCAGCAGCTCCAGCTTGCGGCAGTTGGTAAGGCTTTCCGGCAGCTCGCGCAGGCGGTTGCCCGCCAGCATCAGCTTTTGCAGGGCGTCGCACTGGCCCAACTCATCGGGCAGCCGCTCAATTGCGTTATCGGTCAGGATCAGCCAGCGCAAACCGGCGGGCAGTGCTTTTGCCGAGACGGTGGCAATCTGGTTGGCCTTAAAGCCCACCATAGTAAGCGCCGGGCAGCGCCCCAGCACCTCGGGCAGCTCGGTAAAGCGGTTTTCGGAGCAGAAGATGATGCGCAGTTTGCCAAACCCGGCCAGCTCGTCCGGCAGCGTGCTTAGCTGGTTGCCGGTGAGATCCAGCACCTCCAGCGTCTCTTTCAGGCTCAAAATCTCGTGGGGGAACTCCGTCAGATTTTCAGAGAGCTTCAAATGGCGGGCACCGCACAGTTCACCCGCGCGCAGCTGTTCCAGAGTATGCATAACCGTTTCTCAATCCTGATGATCTGCCTGATGGCACAGCGACCATCAGCGCGCGCCGAACCCGGGTCCGGCGATTTTAAAGGGGGGCATTATAAAGAATTCGGGGCGCAGATCGCCCCTTTTGTTGCTTTGGCAAGGCTCGGCGCTCAGCCGCCCCACCCCGGCGAATTGACGACGAGAAGTAGGGTGCAATAAGCGCAGCGCATTGCACCGTTTACTGAGCGGCTTTTGTGCAATGTATGAGGAACAAAAGTAGAGGTGCAATTTCATTGCACCCTACTTATTTGTATCTCTTATTTACTTTTATCAACCCACCCTGTTCGTCATATTTTCCGACAATCCCATCTTGTTTGAGACGATCAAGCAGCGCACGATCGGCTGATGTATTTGGAATCCTAGGTTTGTCATATCCGACCGTAGTTAGCTTCGCATAATCGCCACCGACTGAAGTTAAAATTTTGAATAACTGTTCAGTTGGGATTGATACCAGATTAGGTTCGAGTAACTGTACGAGCAATTGAGCATCAATACCTGCCTGTGCCATTTTATGCAAAACTATCGACGGTAGTTGATGTCGATTGATAGCTGCAAACTGAGCCAACTCCTCAAGCCCCTGAGCACCACCCACCTCTACATATTCAACAGACTGCTCGATAATCACCATTTTGATCACTGAATCAATATCATTGCTGGTCAAAAGCCTAGCCAAATCTGTACCCACTAGCTCTGGCGACATGTAATTGACAAATTTCTCCGATGCACAAATAAATTGATGGCGCGTCGACCAATCCAACGTAGCAAGATACGCGTAAGTTTCAAACTCGTCCGCAATAATTTTGTTTTTTAGCAGCAGAGGGAATAATTCCCCAGCTTCCGGTGCAACATCCTCAACATTTAGGAATTCGCCCAAATCCAAGCTTGTGACAAGTTCTACACGTAATATTGGTGATGGGATATCTACCTTCGCCTCCAGTACAGCGACAGCTAATTTTTCCTTTATCTTATCTTCATTTTTTTTATTCTCGGTGATACATCCTGCATGAGTCAGCACCTTTGCCAAGTGTGAATCAATCGAATTAAACACATCGAAATAACAACTGACATTATTAAAGGTAGCAGGGAAACGCAAATGCTCTGCCAAAGCAGGCCACGCGGTATCAGACACGTCATTCAAATCTGTGATTATACAATTTGACGCTGCACGCTCGATCACATCACCAAGGAGAGATTCTTCTCGCCCAAGCACATCTTCTATCACTATGTTGAAGTGCTCATTTGCATCAATTGTCGTGGTAAGTCCTTTCGTATTTTTTAAATAAGCACCTAAATGCGCAAGTACATACTCGTAAGTTGTATTGTTTGCTGTACGAATGACATCAAGTGCTACTGTATTTGTGTTGCTGATCGCAATAGTGAGGTTCTCATGAGTGATCTCATACACATTACGTGAGACAAATGATGAACAAACAGATTTGCCAAGATGCTTGAGGCTAAACACCTTGATACTCGAATCAGCATAAAGATTACCTATACGCTCTGCTATGGCAGATTCAGTAGAGTCAGAAGTCAACGATATGAATTCTGAATAGTATGTTGAGAGATATTTAGCTACCGCCGAATCAGCACGAAGCTTTAATGATGTAAGATTAGCCAGTGTCATATCGACCAATTTCAACCGTAATCCTTCTTCCAATTCGACTTGAGTGATCAGATAAACAAGTACCCTCGGGCAAACAGCTGTAAATTGCTTAATAAAGGCTGCGCTTTGTGTTCCTGCAGAGAGATATGACTGTAAAAAACGCGTCTGGTTATTCCCAAGCTCCGCAAGGGAACGAACCATAATATCTGATCCATTGATATCAGTCACCAAAAGGTGGTCAAGGATGGCTATATTATACAATGCGGATTCTTTCAGTGAGCTTCGACCTCGCTCACGAACGACGGCATCAACATCATCTGGAGATAATTCAAAATACTCATCCATCAGGCCTCTTTCAACATGATGAATGATAAAGTTAGTCGCTGCAGGACTTACTCGATCTCCATGAAAGGTTGACGTATATAAAGTGAAATTTCTGTTGAGGTATCCTGCGCAGACAAGCTGATAAGCTAAACCAGGTTTCAGGAGAGACTTCGCAATTGTATCGAAGGGCTGTTCAACCCCCTCATACATCACAATAAAATCAGGTCGTTTAATTAACTCATTAAGCTCAGCAGTTCTCAAGAATCTTATATCTTGCTGCTTATCCTCAATCTGTTCAGTTAAAAATCTGTGATCCTCTTCGTTCCAACTTTCAGCATCTAGAGGATCATCTAGAGCACCTGCGAGATTATTACGAGTGAATGACAGTGAAGTTTTATTGTAATAATTACTGTTACTGTGCCATTGAAGTACAGCAGTATTAGAATCTGCCGCGACGAAACTAGCCCAGAAACTTGGTTGCTTAAGTTCATCCTTAGACAAGGCTTCTTGTTTAAAATTTAAAGAACCATTTTTCCACTGAGTGCCGATTGATTCTAGCGTCCGCTCTACATGTGCAATTAGCTTCTCACCTAATTTATTGTTGCGTCTTTCAGCACCAGTTCGCCGTGCGAGCTGTTGACGTAACTCTATACATTTCTTATCAAGTTTAGTTATGTTCGAATTTACAATTTCGCGACTATATTTGTAAAGAATATCAAGATTACTCTTGCCAAGCCGGATATACTCGAAGTCTGTCAAATGAGTACTTTTGTATAGCATCATCGCAAAAAGATCGGTTTCACTTAGCTGGAGCTGCTCACCGTCACCCGAAAAAATCCGACCACGAAAAACAATAAACTCGTTTCGAATGTTTTTTAGCAATCGCATGTCTGGGACATATTGTGCAGCTAAATCTAGCAGAGCAGGAGCTACGTCATGATCTATTTTCCCCAGCAGTTGTGTTGCTAGATTGCGAGCACTTCTGTGAGTGATAAATGGGACAACGGGAATAACCATGTCAAAGAATTTAGTACGGTTTGCTCGTGCGGACTCAACCAGTGCAGGATCATCGGTTGTAACTATACCCATCTCAAGCTTTCGACCTTCTGCTTCTAATCCAATCTGGTCGAAGATGCTGTCTTTAATGGCATAGATAAAACGAATTGAGTTTTTTATCTGAGGTGCGGTGTTAAGTAATGTATTTAACGCTCGGAGGGTTTCGAAAATATATGAGTCGTTGAAGCGATCAATATCCTCGAAGATCACAACATCATGTTCTGACACTTCAAAAAAGTAGACGATCTCATCAAGATACTGATCAAAGTATGAAACAGAATGGTCGTCAAGAGTCACAGTTGCCGAAGCAGCTGAAAACTGCTTGATGTGAAATTTCCCATAGAACCACCAGCGAACCAGAAGCGCAGCCCCCGCACCTAGCCCTAAAACTCCAGCGTGAGCCCAATCACCGACACCTTTTAACATTGTCAGCGAGGCAATAATCTGATTTGTCCATCCGGTCAGTAAGAAAATGATCGCAAAAACAAATCCAAGTACTATCGCCATCCCAATTTCTCGTGGCCATCGAAAGCGCTGAATACGTTGAAACCGCGAACCTGGCGTTTTACTTGGCTCTTCTCGGTAGAGTAACTGTTTGACGATTTCCTGCTGGATACGATTGGTCTGGGTAGTTGCCTGTTTTGGCACAGATTCGTCGAGTTGTGACATTTCGATTGGAGCAAGGGTCGACAACGATAGCTCAACCACTCGGTCTTTCTGTCTGCGAGCAACCTCTCGCAGGATGCTACTTTTACCTACCCCATAATTACCAGACAAGGCTATATTCCGGATTTGCTCGTCAGCAAAAGCTGATTCAATTGCCGCAACATACTCACCATGTTCAGCCTCGAGGTATTCGGGCGTAAGAGGTACTAGATTCCAAGGTTCAGACGAAGTATTTTTTTGGCACACCATCATGTCGCACATTTTCTCCATTCAGGACATCACATTGTGCCACTCCCTATAGAGAAATACCCAAACCGATCGCATAAAATTTTGTTCTGGAGCAAAAATAAATTAACTACGCAATAGGCCGCAGATAAACATGAAGGTGCATCAGAATTAAAAAGACGCCCTAAGGCGTCTTTCTTTATCTGGAGTCTGTAGCAAACCGGTTAGGAGATCTCCCCCTCCCCATCTTGCCCGCAACCCTATCAGATCGGGGTAATGGAGGTGATATGGGCCGAGCCATCCAGAGACTGGAAGATCTGCACCACGGCTTCGCCATGGATCGGCTGGGCGAGCGGCACAGTGCTCTTGCACTTGAAGCGGTAGTTGGTGCCAGCCACCACCTGGGTGGAGACTTCAAAGGGGGTGTACTGTACCCCGACAAATCCTTTCATCGCCTGGTTGAACACTGCCTGATCTTCGGCGGTCAGCTTGTGATATGCGGTCCATCCACCCACCAACACTGCTTGTTCTGACATATCAAACTCTCCGTGCTCTATGATCCCGACTCGTTTGGCCGTTCGGGCTGCGCCCCGTTGATTCAAGTGGTTTCCGGTCTCCACCGGGGTGTCGTCACTGCCAGTTGGCGCGATGACGATGAGCAAATTTGCGCAGCTATCTGCAACTGGATCAGCCCTCCCCCCAGCCACAAGCCACTGTTGACAGCGGGCTCAATTGGCATGAGAGAGCCTAGTGCGGGATGGCAAAAATGCCCCTGTCACATATGACAGGGGCAAGGTGGCAAAAAAGCTGCTCGAAAAAGAAGATGTGTGGCGCAAACGATTGAGAAAAGAAAAGACGCCTCAAGGGCGTCTTTTTGCATTTTTATGCTCGAAGGGCAGAAGGGCGCGAGCCGCTTATTCCCATTCGATGGTTGCAGGCGGCTTGCCGGAGACGTCGTACACCACGCGGGAGATACCGTTGATCTCGTTGATGATGCGGTTCGATACGTGACCGAGGAAGTCGTACGGCAGGTGAGCCCAGTGGGCAGTCATAAAGTCGATGGTTTCAACGGCGCGAAGCGCAATAACCCAGTCATATTTACGACCATCGCCCATGACGCCAACGGAGCGCACCGGCAGGAACACAGCGAACGCCTGGCTGACCTGGTTGTAGAGGTCAGCTTTGCGCAGCTCTTCGATAAAGACCGCATCGGCGCGGCGCAAGATATCGCAGTACTCTTTCTTCACTTCGCCAAGGACGCGCACGCCCAGACCCGGGCCCGGGAACGGGTGACGGTAGAGCATGTCGTAGGGCAGACTCAGCTCGAGGCCAACGCGGCGCACTTCGTCTTTGAACAGTTCGCGCAGCGGCTCGACCAGACCCATCTTCATCTCTTCCGGCAGGCCGCCGACGTTGTGGTGAGACTTGATGACGTGGGCCTTGCCGGTCTTGCTGGCAGCGGATTCGATAACGTCCGGATAGATGGTGCCTTGTGCCAGCCACTTGGCGTTTTTCAGCTTTTTCGCTTCATCATCAAACACTTCGACGAAGACGCGGCCGATGATCTTGCGCTTGGCTTCCGGCTCGTCAACACCGGCCAGGGCAGAGAGGAAGCGCTCTTCGGCATCGACCTTGACGATGTTGAGGCCAAAGTGATCGCCAAACATCTCCATCACTTGGGTGCCTTCGTTCAGGCGCAGCAGACCGTTGTCAACGAAGACGCAGGTCAGGCGATCGCCGATGGCGCGGTGTACCAGCATGGCGACCACGGAGGAGTCGACACCGCCGGAGAGGCCGAGGATCACTTCATCGTCCCCCACCTGCTCGCGGATGCGGGCAACGGCGTCGTCGATGATGGTGGCTGGGGTCCAGAGGCATTCGCAGCCACAGATGTCTTTGACGAAGTGCTCCAGCATGCGGGCACCCTGACGGGTGTGGGTCACTTCCGGGTGGAACTGCACGCCGTAGAAGCGCTTGGCCTCACACGCCATGGCCGCGTGCGGGCAGGTCGGGGTCTGGGCGATGGTGGTGAAGTCGGCCGGAATGGTAGTGACCTTGTCACCGTGGCTGATCCACACATCCAGCAGGGCATTGCCGTTGTCGGCGATGGCATCTTCGATGTTGCGCAGCAGCGCACTACTCTTGCCAGCCTCGCCCAGCACTTCCACCTTGGCGTAACCGAATTCACGCTCGGTGGAGGATTGCACCTTGCCACCCAGCTGCTCGGCCATGGTCTGCATGCCATAGCAGATACCAAACACAGGGACACCGGCGTTGAATACATACTCGGGGGCGCGCGGGCTGCCCGCTTCGGTGACGGACTCGGGGCCGCCGGAAAGGATGATGCCGCTCGGATTGAATTCGCGGATCTGCTCTTCGGTTACGTCCCAGGCCCACAGTTCGCAGTAAACGCCGATTTCGCGCACGCGGCGGGCGATCAGCTGGGTGTACTGGGAACCGAAGTCGAGGATAAGGATACGGTGCTGGTGAATGTCTTTAGTCATTTTATTCCTGCATCAGGCTGATGTTGTCACAAAGGGCACGGGATAAAAAAAGGGTGGAAAAACGGGGCGCAGGGCCCCGTTTTATCAGCCCATCCGATAGTTGGGGGCTTCTTTGGTAATGGTCACATCGTGGACGTGGGACTCTTTCATCCCGGCGCCGGAGATGCGCACGAATTCAGCCTTGGTGCGCATGTCGTCGATGGTGGCGCTGCCGGTCAGGCCCATGGAGGAGCGCAGGCCGCCCATCTGCTGATGGATGATCTCTTTGAGGCGACCTTTATAAGGCACGCGACCTTCGATACCTTCCGGTACCAGCTTGTCGGCGGCGTTGTCGGTCTGGAAGTAGCGGTCGCTGGAGCCTTTGGACATGGCGCCCAGAGAGCCCATGCCACGGTAGGATTTGAAGGAGCGCCCCTGATAGAGCTCGATCTCGCCCGGCGCTTCTTCGGTACCGGCGAACATGGAGCCGACCATGACGCAGCTGGCGCCCGCGGCGATGGCCTTGGCGATGTCGCCGGAGAAGCGGATGCCGCCGTCGGCGATAACCGGTACACCGGTGCCTTCCAGCGCATCAACGGCGTCGGAGATAGCGGTGATCTGGGGCACGCCCACGCCGGTCACGATGCGGGTAGTACAGATGGAGCCCGGGCCGATACCAACCTTGACGGCGTTGACGCCGGCAGCAACCAGCGCCTTGGCGCCCGCGGCGGTCGCGACGTTGCCACCGATGATCTGCAGATCCGGATAGGCTTCGCGGGTGGCTTTGATGCGATCCAGCACGCCCTGGGAGTGGCCGTGGGAGGAGTCGATCAGCAGCACGTCAACACCGGCTTCCACCAGCGCAGCGACGCGCTCTTCGTTGCCAGCACCGGCACCGACCGCAGCACCGACCCGCAGACGACCCTTGTCATCTTTACAGGCGTGGGGCTTGCGCTCGGCTTTCTGGAAATCTTTAACGGTGATCATGCCCTTGAGTTTGAAGTCGGCGTTCACCACCAGCACTTTTTCGATACGGTGCTTTTGCATCAGGGCAACCACCTCTTCGCGAGGGGCCCCTTCACGCACGGTGACCAGACGATCTTTCTGGGTCATGATCTGTTCAACGGTCTGGGAGAGGTCAATCACGAAGCGCACGTCACGACCGGTGATGATACCGACCAGCTGATTGCCGTCAGTCACCACGGGGTAACCGGCGAAGCCATTCTTGTGGCTCAGCTCCTTGATTTGGGCGATGGTCATGTCAGGGCGCACGGTGACGGGGTCAGTGACCACACCGCTCTCGTACTTCTTGACCTTGCGCACTTCGGCAGCCTGCTGCTCGATGGACATGTTCTTGTGGATAAAGCCGATACCGCCTTCCTGGGCCAGTGCGATAGCCAGACGGGCTTCGGTCACTGTGTCCATGGCAGCGGAGATCATCGGGATGTTCAAGCTGATGGCGGAGGTCAGCTTGGTACGCAGATCGGCAGTATTGGGAAGAACTTCGGAGTGGGCGGGAACCAACAGTACATCGTCGAAGGTTAACGCTTCTTTGGCAATCCTGAGCATGGCAATATCTCACCGTTGAGGAAGTGGGGGTGTAAAATATTGCCGACGAAGTTTACTCACGCATTGGTCACTGGTAAAGAAGTTTTTTGAATTTTTTATGGCATAGCCCTCTTTTAGGCGGCCAAAACGCCAAAAAACCAAGATTATCAGTACGAAAAGCGCCATTTCGGGGCAAAAGAGTTGGCTAACCGGTGATTTATGCAAAACCGGTAGGTGCCGACGCGGCGCAACCCCCATGCAAAGGGATGGTCGACAGGGGCTCAGGGGCAAACGGCTTCTGCCCCCCTCCCCTTGTCTTGTGTCCTTGTATTGTCTCTTGCCCTCGCGGCGACCACTCGCACCGGTATCATTATCTTCTCAATGTCCTTTACTCGGTCTGGATAATAAATTTAGCCCGCTGCCAATATATATTTTCTGGCACAACAAGGGTTGCCTCTCTTTATTATTTTCGCCCCACCATCCGCAGCAAGGTATTATCTTTATCCAGCAGATGATGTTTCAACGCCCCGACAATGTGCACTAGCAAAAATGCCAGCATGACATATGGCAAATAAATATGGATTGTGTGGGCAATATCCCGAACGGATTCACTGAATGGAATCACATTGGCCGGATCATGGATATCTGGATTCATCGGAATAATAGACCAGCAAAATATCGCAACACCTCGGCCAGCCGCAGCAGAATAACAGAGACCGGACACCGGAATAAGCAGCGTTGAAATCAGCAAACCCCAGTGGATCGCCCTGGCTGCCAATGCCTCGTAAACAGGATATTGACGCACAGGCTCAGGCCACCCTTTAACAAGGCGGAGAATGGCGCGGGGCAGGATCGAGATCAGTGCAATCACCCCTAGGGATTTATGCAGGGCATAGAGATCCCATATTTCAAATTTCACCATCAGATAACCCACAAGGGTCAGGCCAATCATCAGCAAGGCAACCGACCAGTGCAGCAAACGGGTCGTCAAACTTAAGTGGGTTGAGGGATTCATAAGCAACTCCAAACAGGGGGCAAGTAAACGCTGGTCAAGATGGTGGCGCCGTGAATATCAGCAGCACCTGAGATATCAACGGCATCGAGACAAGCTGCAACGCGGCCAGATGCGGGCAAGCGCGAGGGCTTTGTCGGGAGCCATACTGCCTGCCCGGATAAACGGCAGCGTTTCCAATCTTGCTTTTCTGCTGCTGACGCCTCCTGCTTAACGCCCTCTCCCTGTTTCGGGTTAAGATAGCGGCCATTGTTTTATCCCGGCCCCGCCGGAGCAGACCACAGGTACACCATTGAACCGATTTACCCCATCCAGTGCGGCAAGCGGCCGCGAGCAGCAGGTCTTTACCGTCACCCGCCTCAACAGCGCCGTGCGCATGATCCTGGAGCAGGATCTGGGGCTGGTGTGGCTGACCGGCGAACTCTCCAATCTGGCGATGCCAAGCTCCGGCCACTGGTACTTCTCCCTCAAGGACATGTCGGCGCAGGTGCGCTGCGCCATGTTCAAGGGCAACAACCGACGGGTGGCCTTCCGCCCGCAGGATGGCATGCAGGTGCTGGTGCAGGCGCGGGTCTCTCTCTATGAGCCGCGCGGCGACTACCAGCTGATCATCGAGTCGATGCAGCCGGCGGGCGACGGCGTATTGGCCCTGCGTTTTGAAGAGCTCAAGCGCCGCCTCGGCGCCGAGGGGCTGTTTGACGAAAGCCGCAAGCGGCCGCTGCCCCGCGAACCGCGGGCGGTGGGCCTTATCACCTCCGCCACCGGCGCCGCCCTGCACGATATGCTCACCGTGCTCAAACGGCGTGCGCCGGATCTGCCGGTCTTTATCTACCCGACTCAGGTGCAGGGGAGCGCCGCCATCAGCCAGATCGTCGCGGCGATCGCCAAAGCGAACCGACGCGCCGAGGTGGATGTGCTGATCGTCGGGCGCGGCGGTGGATCGCTTGAAGATCTCTGGTGCTTTAACGAAGAGGCGGTGGCGCGCGCCATTGCCCACTCCGCCATACCTGTGGTGAGCGCGGTGGGCCACGAGGTGGATGTCACCATCAGCGACTTTGCCGCCGACTTGCGCGCCCCTACCCCGTCGGCCGCCGCCGAGCTGGTGGCGCCGGATCAGAGCGCCCGTGCCCAGCGCCTCGCCCACCTCAAGCAGCGACTGCTGCAGGCGATAAGTCGCCAGCAGACCGCCGCCCGCCACGATTTCATCCTGCTGCAAAAGCGGCTCGACCATCAGGATCCGAAGCGGCGGCTGGAGCAGCAGTCCCAGCGCCTCGACGAGCTTTCCACCCGTTTGCAACAGCTATTGCGCCAGCGGCTGCATCAGGGTGAGCGGCGCCTCACCAACCTTGAGCTGCGCCTGCAGGGCAAGAGCCCGGAGCGCCTCTTGGCAGCTGGCAAGCGCCGCCACCAGCTGGCCGAGGAGCGGCTCCATGCCCTGATTGCCAAGCGGCAAGACCTTGCCAGTCACCGCCTCGCGATGCTCACCGCCCGCCTCGACGGGGTAAGCCCGCTTGCCACTCTGGGGCGCGGCTACTCCATCACCCGCACTCCACGCGGCGAAGTCATTAGCCGCGCCGATCAGGTCAGCAGCGGCGACCAGCTCGTCACCACCCTGGCACAAGGGAGCCTGCAGGTGCGGGTCGAGGGGATCGTCAAGGACTCTGCGCAGTAGATCGGCTGAGTCAAACGACCAGCCAACGAACTATCCAGCCCAGCTGCTGGCCCGTTAATCGGTCAAACAAAAAGGCCACCACCGCAAACAGGGTGGTGGCCTTTTTTATCTCGGGTGCTGCCGCCTGCTCACCCCTTGGTGCGGCGGGCGACCAGAGTGAACTTGTAATCATCGCTCTTGAAGAAGTTGCGACTGAACTCGAACACTGTGCCATCTTGCAAGAAGCCGCGGGAGACCTTCTCGATAATGGGTTTGGCGGGATCGATACCGAGCGCCTCCACCACCTGCGCCGAGGGGAGCACCGGAATGATCTCCTGCTCGCTGCGGTCGATCACCAGCTGCTTGACCTCTTCGATGTAGTGGTACTTGGAGCCCTGCATCACCGCATAGCTGAGATCGGGGAAGAGAGCGAGCGGCATCCAGGTCTCCTCCAGCGTTACCGCGATCTGGCGAATAAAGCGCACCCGCTTGACGTAGTAGACCAGCGCCCCTTCCAGCAGATTGAGCCGCTCGGCCAGCTCGCGGCTCGCCTTGATCACCTCGAAGGCAAGAATGTCGCTGTGAGTCTCGGCCGCCGGATCAGTCACCTTCTCGTAGAGACTGGTGAGCTGATAGATGTCGTAGTTCACCTTCTCCTGCCGCACGTAGCTGCCGCTGCCCTGAATGCTCTCGATGACGTTGAGTTCGGTCAGCTGCTTGAGGGCCTGACGCACCGTCACCCGGCTCACCCCGAACTGCTCGCGCAACTCGGCTTCGGTGGGCAGGGCATCGCCGGGGGCCAGCTCCCCTTGCGCAATCCACTGCTGGATGGTGTCGGCTATCTGGCGGTACATGGGTTTTTTCGACACGAAAGGCCACCTCGTCGGCTCTGCGCCATGATAAATGGAAGAGGCGCCATTCTACCCCAGTTGCCCGGCAGACAAAACGGCTCGCTCCATTTGACCTAACAAATCACCTTGGCAAGACAATACAAAAACAATACAAATAATGAATTGTATGATACCACTCACAAAAATCAGTCGGCCGGTTTGTTAGCATCGCTGTCACTTTCACCATGACGGCTTGCTGGCAAGCCAACCTGACAGAGGATCATCATGAATCTGACCAGTCTTACCGGCCCCCATCTCATCACGCTGCAAACCCGGTTTGCCGATCGGGATGCGGCCATTCATGCCCTGGCTGATCGGCTCGATCAGGCCGGCAAGCTGCACGACAAGGCCGCCTTTCTGGCCGCGGTCATGGCCCGCGAGGCACAGGGCCCCACCGCCCTTGGCGAAGGGCTGGCGGTGCCCCACGGCAAGTGCGATGCGGTGCGCGAAGCGGCCTTTGCCGTCGCAACCTTAAGCGAGGAGCTGGGCTGGGAGGGGATCGACGGCCCCGAGCCGGTCAACCTGATCTTCATGCTGGCGATCCCGACCGATCAGGCGGGCTCGACCCATATGCAGCTGCTCACCACCCTCACTACAGCCTTGGTGGATGACGATACCCGCGAGGCAGTGCTGGCGGCCCAGAGTGCCGAGCAGCTGATGGCGCTGCTCGATGGTGAAGGGGATAGCGGCAAGCAACCAGCAAAAGAAGACAACTTAGATACAAATCAACCCACAGTGGTCTGTGTCACCGCCTGTCCGGCGGGGATCGCCCACACCTATATGGCTGCCGAGTATCTGGAAAAGGCGGGGCGCAAGCTGGGCATTCGGGTACTGGTCGAGAAGCAGGGTGCCAACGGCATCGAGGATCGCCTGCCGCAAGAGGCGCTCGATGCTGCGGTGGCCTGCATCTTCGCCGCCGAGGTGGCCATCAAGGAGCAGGAGCGTTTTGCCGGTATCCCCCGGATCGAGACGCCGGTGGCCGAGCCCATTCGCCATGCCGAGCGGATCCTCAATGATGCGCTGGAAGCGGCCAAGGCCGGTCGCACCGCCCCGACGCCAAACCCCAGCCAGAGCGACGCGCCGACCGGCAAGAAGGTGAGCCTCAAGACCGAGCTCAAGCAGGCGCTGCTGAGCGGCATCTCCTTTGCCGTACCGCTCATCGTGGCGGGCGGTACCGTGCTCGCCGTCTCTGTGCTGCTGGCCCAGATCTTCGGCCTGCAACATCTGTTTGATACCGAGAACTCCTGG
Organism: Aeromonas sp. 6P; assembly: GCF_051919525.1. Lineage (NCBI taxonomy): Bacteria > Pseudomonadati > Pseudomonadota > Gammaproteobacteria > Aeromonadales > Aeromonadaceae > Aeromonas > Aeromonas sp. 6P. The sequence continues at coordinate 2,631,857 of NZ_JBQBEO010000002.1, forward strand.
CTCTGGATGTACCGAAAACTCGGCGGTGGCATGCTGGGCACCCTGATGGTGCCGGTGCTGGCGGCCTATACCGCCTATTCGCTGGCAGACAAACCGGCGCTGGGCCCGGGCTTTGCAGCGGGACTGGCCGCCAACATGATTGGCTCCGGTTTTCTCGGCGGCGTGGTCGGTGGTCTTATCGCCGGTTACCTGATGCGCTGGGTCAAGCAGCATGTGCGCCTGAGCCCCAACTTCAACGGCTTTCTCACCTTTTACCTCTATCCGGTGATCGGCACTCTGGTGGCGGGCAGCCTGATGCTGTTTGTCATCGGCCAGCCGGTGGCCTGGCTCAACAACAGCCTCACCGAGTGGCTCAACGGCCTCTCCGGCACCAATGCGCTGGTGCTGGGTGCCCTGCTCGGCTTTATGTGTTCGTTTGACCTGGGTGGCCCGGTCAACAAGGCGGCCTACGCCTTCTGCCTCGGCGCCATGGCCAACGGGGTCTACGGCCCTTACGCCATCTTCGGCGCGGTCAAGATGGTCTCGGCCTTTACCGTCACCTTCTCCACCCTGCTGGCGCCACGCCTGTTCCAGACCTTCGAGATCGAGACCGGCAAATCGACCTGGCTGCTGGGGCTGGCGGGGATCACAGAGGGCGCCATTCCGATGGCCATCGAAGATCCGATCCGGGTGATCGGCTCCTTCCTCGCAGGATCGGTGGTCACCGGCGCCATGGTGGGTGCCATGGGAATTGGTCTCTCCACCCCGGGGGCCGGCATCTTCTCCCTGTTCCTGCTCCACGATGGCGGCCACGGCGCCTTGATGGCTGCCGCCGTCTGGCTCGGGGCGGCGCTGGTGGGCACCCTTATCTCCACTGTGGTGCTGATCGGCTGGCGCCGTCACGCCATGCAGCGCGGCACTTATCAGGTGGTTGCCGCAGAGTAAGGCTTATCTTCACCACCACTTTTTCAACAGACTATTTTTCCGCACGGCAGGCAAGGGCCGCCGTGCGTCAACAAAGGATCATTGTCATGACTGTTTCACGAGTTCACATCACGCCGCACATGCACTGGGATCGGGAGTGGTACTTCACCACCGAGGAGTCCCGCATCCTGCTGGTCAACAACATGGCTGAGATCCTGGCGCGTCTTGAATCCGACCCCGACTACAAGTTCTATGTGCTGGACGGCCAGACTGCGGTGCTGGAGGATTACTTCGCCATCCAGCCCGAGAACAAAGCCCGGGTGAAGGCGCTGGTGGAAGCGGGCAAGCTATCATCGGCCCCTGGTACACCCAGACCGACACCATGCAGGTGAGCGGCGAGTCCATCCTGCGCAACCTGCTCTACGGGATGCGCGACTGCCTTAGCCTTGGCGAGCCGATGAAGATCGGTTACCTGCCCGACTCGTTCGGCATGTCTTCCCAACTGCCCCACATCTTCAACGGCTTCGGGATCGATCGGGCCATGTTCTGGCGCGGCTGCTCCGAGCGCCACGGCACCGACAAGACCGAGTTCCTCTGGCAGAGCAACGATGGCAGCGAGGTGACCGCCCAGGTGCTGCCGCTTGGCTACGCCATCGGCAAGTACCTGCCGGAAGATGAAGCGGGCCTGCGCAAGCGGCTCGAATCCTACTTCGAGGTGCTGGAGAAGGCCTCGGTGACCCAGGATATCCTGCTGCCCAACGGCCACGATCAGATGCCGCTGCAACAGAACATCTTCGCCATCATCGACAAGCTGCGCGAGATCTACCCCCAGCGTGAATTCCACATGAGCCGCTTCGAGCAGGTCTTCGAGCGCATCGAGGCGTGCCGCGACCAACTGGCCACCCTCAAGGGGGAGTTCAACGACGGCAAATACATGCGGGTACACCGTACCATCTCCTCCACCCGGATGGACATCAAGCTGGCCCACGCCGCCATCGAGAACAAGATCGTCAACATCCTCGAGCCGCTGGCGAGCATCGCCTGGGCACTCGGCTTCGAGTACCACCATGGGCTGCTTGAGAAGATGTGGAAGGAGATCATGAAGAACCACGCCCACGACAGCATCGGCTGCTGCTGCAGCGACAAGGTGCATCAGGAGGTGATGACCCGCTTCATTCTGGCCGACGACATGGCCGAAAACCTGATCCGCTTCTACATGCGCAAGATTGTCGACAACATGCCGGTGGCGCTGTGCGAAGACGGCGTGCAGGTAGCCGACAAGCTCTGCCTGTTCAACCTGATGCCCTTCCCCCGTCAGGAGGTGATCAACACCAGCATCCGCATTCGCGCTCAATCCTTTGCCCTGCGCGATGAAGCGGGCCAGCCGGTCCCCTACTTCATCCGCGCCAGACGCGAGATTGACCCGGGTCTGGTGGACAGACAGATCGTTCACTACGGCAACTACGACCCCTTTATGGAGTACGACATCCAGCTCTGCCATCCTCTGCCGGCCATGGGTTACTGCACCCTCCATATTGAGGGCAACCAGCCGGGACTGGAGCAGCCGGTGACGGCCAGCGACGATCTGCTGGAGAACAATTTTTACCGCATCGCCCTCAATGACAACGGCACCCTGCAGATCCTGGACAAGCTGCGCGGCACCACCTTCGATCAGGTGCTCACGCTGGAAGAGGGCTCCGATGATGGCGACGAGTATGACTACTCGCCATCGCGCGACGAGTGGCTGCGCTACTCCACCGAGTTTGCGGTGACCCGCGAGGTCACCCATCAGGCGTGGCAGAGCATCGCTACGCTCAAACTGCGTATGGCATTGCCTGCCAACCTCACCGAGCGTGCCAACCGCCAGTGCAGCGGCCATCTCGATGTCACCTGCCGCATCACGCTGGCGCACCAGAGCCCACGGATCGACATCGAGCTGGAGCTCGACAATCAGGCCGATGATCACCGGGTGCGGGTGCTGATCCCCACCCCCTTCCCGAGCGACACAGTGGTATCCGATAACCAGTTTGGCTGCATCACCCGCCCCACCCGCGACAGCGCCATGGCGAACTGGGAAGCGGAGGGGTGGAAAGAGGCCCCCATTCCGGTCTGGCAACTGATGAACTTCGTCGCCCTGCAAGATGGCAAGCAGGGGCTGGCGGTGCTGAGCGACGGTCTGCGCGAGTTTGAAGTGATCGGTGAGCAGTGCGACACCCTGGCTCTCACCCTGCTGCGCGGGGTCGGCGTACTAGGTAAAGAGGAGCTGCTGCTGCGCCCGGGTCGCCCCTCCGGCATCAAGCTGCCCACCCCGGACTCCCAGGTGCGTGGCAAACTCAGCTGCCGTTTCAGCCTGCTGGCGTTTGCTGGCGATCACATCAGCGCCAACGTGATGCAGGCGGCGCGCAGCTACCTCACCCCGGTGCGCTGCTACAACAAGATCCCGTTCGATGCCATGAAGCTCAACAAGGCAAGCTTCACCACCCCGCTGCACTTCAGTCTGTTCTCCATGGACCCGTCCGGTCCGGTGCTGAGCGCCCTGAAAAAGGCCGAGGATGAAGAGGCGCTGGTGATCCGGGTCTACAACCCGAGCGAGCAGGCGGTACTGGAGGGTGGCAAAGTGAGCTGCGAACACGCCCTGCACGACTGGCAAGCGGTGCGGATGGACGAGCAGCCCCTGCCCCTTGAACTGGCCGCTGGCGAGTTTGGCGAGCTGGCGCCGTGCCACTCCCGCAGCGTGCGCTTTCGGGTGGCTCGCGGCTAACCGCCGGTAACACCCACAGGTAGCAACAGGCGGGGAAGAGTCATCCCCGCCTGTTTATCCCTTCAAGCTGGCCTGCCCCGCTTGATAAAGACATAAAAAATCCCCGCCGATTGGCGGGGATTTTTTATTGGGTCCTGCTTCATCCCGCGAGCGGGAGAGCACGCTTAGCTGGCCTTGCGCAGGATCTGCTCAAGGTAGTCGGCGAAGCGGTGACCGTGATGCTCCAACAGTTTCGGGAACATGGAGATGGAGGTCATGCCCGGGAAGGTGTTGATTTCATTCAGCAGGATCTCCCCCTCCTCGGTCAGGAAGAAGTCGATGCGGGAGAGATGGGTCAGTTTCAGCTGACGGAACGCCTTGAGGGCATACTCGTGGATCGCATCGGCCTGCGCCTGGGTCAGTCCCTCGGCACGCAGTGCCGTCTCGGTATGGCTGGCGCTGCTGTACTTCTCTTCATAGGTGTAGAACTTGTCCTGCGGCACGCAGATCTCGCCCGGATAAGTCGCCACCAGCTCGTCACCATACTGGTAAACCGCCACTTCCAGCTCACGCGGCTTGACCGCTTTCTCGATCAGAACCTGTTCGGAGTAACCAAATGCATCGGCAATACCTTTCACAAGATCCGCTTCGTTGCTGGCGGAGTAGCAGCCAACGGAAGAGCCCTGGGAAGCGGCCTTGATAAAGACCTTGCCCCACTTGGCCAGCGCGGCTTTGGCCTCGGCCAGCGCCGCCTCATTTTGCTCGGTTAGGAACAGGTACGGGGTGTTGGGAATGCCGATGGCGGAGAGCCACAGCTTGGTGCTGATCTTGTTGAAGCAGATCTTGCTCGCCTCGGCATCGCAACCGAGATAAGGCAATCCGGCCAGTTCGAGGAAGGATTGCAGATCGCCGGTCTCACCCGGGTAGCCGTGGATGCAGGGCACCACGTAATCCACCGGACGGGCCACGCTGTCGAACGAAAGCAGCTTGTCGAGCCCCAGCTTGCACTCGCGGCCATCGGCACTGAGCCAGCGATCGGCGAACATCTCGACGCGGGTCACTTCGACACCGGGCAGAAGGCCCAGTTGTTGCTCGAGGAAATTGGCGCTGCGCAGAGAAACTTCGTGCTCTGAGCCACCGCCGCCGCACAGCAGCAAGACATGCATGTTCTTCATTAGATGTGATCCCTTGGGAAAAGCGGCCTCGTCATGACCATTTGATAAGCCAACCACCATAAAAACCGGACGAAGCCAGATACGAACATAAGTGCGCGCCAGTGTAGCAAGGGAGCTCAACCCTTGTCAGCTGATGGGAGACCCATGACCCCACTTCTTGCAGTGAAAAGTCTCCCCTGTGTCAAAATCGGGACACATTGCCCCTCAGCGCGGGGGATCGACCCTTCCCATGCCGTTGCCATTGACCCGAAACCAGCCGGCAATGCTGTAGCGCTCCTGATTGGCAGGCAGCACCTCGTGGGGAAACTCCTCGGAGAGAAACATGACCAGCCGCCCCCCCTTGGGGCTGACATCCATCAGAAACTGCTCCTTGTCGTCATACATGCGCAGCACTCCACCCGCTTCGGGCAGCCAGTCGTTGTTGAGGTAAAATACGGTGGTAAGACGGCGGTTGGAGCGACCGGCAAAGGCATCCCGATGGGTGGCGTAAAAATCCCCGCTGCGATAGCGGGCGAAGTGTGCCTCGTAGTCGAACAATCCCAGCATCAGCATCCGGTTGGCGGCAAGACGCAGGGACTCCATCCGGGCGAGGTAGTCGGCCACCGGCGCACCGAGGGAGGGCTCCAGCCAGTGGATCTGGTCACGGCGAATATCGGGATTGCCCTGGTGCAGGGCGTCACGGCCGATCCCGGCCGGTTGCCATTCGCTTGGCAAACAGGCTTTGAGGGCATCCACCTCGGCGGCGGTCAAAAAATCATCCACTATCACCCATCCCCGGGTGTAAATGGCATCCATGGCAGCTTGATAGTCCAAGATTGGCTCACAATGAGTGGAAAGAGGGCGCTTTGTAGCGACTTACCGGCAAAGTCACAAACCGGTTTGCTTCTCTTGAGAAGTCCCAACATCAATACGCGAGTTGCTGCCCGCCGCCCCGCATTTTTGTCGCCAGTTGTGATCCCGCCCTGCCAAAGAGCGTATTGGCTGTCGAAACTGTGATGGCCCTTGCAATCGGGACGAGGAGGCGCCGCGGCCTCCTTGCGGTGCCAAGAGCCAACCGATACCGTAGCCGCATCGCCATGTTGCTGTTCATCCGGCGCTTGTCTCTGTCACCGACCGAACCACTCACGGCACAACCCGCGCATCACCCACGAAAGGATCTTCTTATGCCTCTGCCCGATCTCACTTTGCAACGACTGGATGGTACCCCCTACCCGCTGACTCAACTGGCGGGCAAGGTGGTGCTGGTGGTCAATGTGGCCAGTCGCTGCGGCTTTACTCCCCAATATGAAGGGCTGGAAACGCTCTATCGGGAGCTCGGCCCCAAGGGGCTGGTGATTTTGGGCTTCCCCTGCAACCAGTTTGGCAATCAGGAGCCGGGGGATGCGGACGAGATCGCCCGCTTCTGCTCCCTCGACTATCCGGTCACCTTCCCCATCATGGCCAAGTGCGATGTCAACGGTGAGCATGCCCACCCCTTCTATCAGTGGCTCAAGCAACAGAAACCGGGCTTTCTTGGGCTGGAAAACGTCAAATGGAACTTCACCAAGTTCCTGATCGACCGCGATGGCAATGTGGTAGAGCGTTTCGCCCCCCAGGCCAAACCGGAGAGTCTGGCCGAGCAGATCCGCGAGATGCTCTGATGCTCCCGCACCGTTTTACGCCACTGCGTTGAACGATTGTATGGCGGCCGGTGCGACAGCTACTGCGCATCGGCCGCTCTTTTGCTATATTACGGCCCCACTATCTTTTCCATATCGTGGCTGGCCCCAACACGCCGGCTGCCCGTTGAGCCAAAGGCTAATCTCAGGAGTTTCTCTCGAACATGTCATTCAACGAACTGGGTCTGTCTCCGCATATTCTGCGGGCCGTCAAGGAGCTGGGTTACGAACAGCCAACCCCCATCCAGCAGCAAGCGATTCCGGCCATTCTGGCCGGTCAGGATGTGCTCGGCGGCGCTCAGACAGGCACAGGTAAAACGGCCGGTTTCACCCTGCCGATGTTGCAGCGTCTGCTGGCCAACCACGGTCGTGGCCGTCGTCAGGTGCGCGCACTGGTACTGACCCCGACCCGCGAACTGGCGGCCCAGGTTGGCGAGAGCATCATCAAGTATGCCCACCACCTGCCGTTCAAGACGCTGATCGCCTATGGCGGTGTCAGCATCAAGCCCAATCTGGACGCCATCAAGCTGGGAGTTGACATTCTTGTCGCCACCCCGGGCCGTCTGCTGGATCTGCTGACCCAGGGCGCCCTGACCCTGAGCCAGCTGGAAGTGCTGGTGCTGGATGAAGCGGATCGCATGCTCGACATGGGCTTTATCGTCGACATCCGCCGCATCATGAAGGCGCTGCCTGCAGAGCGGCAAACCCTGCTCTTCTCTGCCACCTTCTCAAACGACATCAAGGCGCTGGCCGATGATCTGCTGAACGACCCCACCCTGATCGAGGTGGACCCCAGCAATACTGCCGCCGAGCAGGTGACCCAGCGCATCATTCAGGTAGATCGGGAACGCCGCCGCGAGCTGCTCTCCCATATGATTGGCCGTGGCAACTGGCAGCGGGTGCTGGTGTTTGTCCGCACCAAGCAGATCGCCGACCGCCTCGCCCAGCAGATGCAAAAAGATGGCCTCAATACCGTGGCGATCCACGGTGACAAGAGCCAGGGAGCCCGCAACCGGGCGCTGGCCGATTTTCGCAGTGGCGAGGTGCGGGTGCTGGTAGCGACCGATATCGCCGCCCGCGGTCTGGACATCGATCAACTGCCCTACGTGATCAACTTTGAACTGCCCCAGATGGCGGAGGATTACATCCACCGTATCGGCCGTACCGGCCGCGCCGGTCGTGGCGGCGAGGCCATCTCGCTGGTCAGTCAGGACGAGCTGGGTCAGCTCAAGGCGATCGAAGCCCTGATCGGCCAATCCCTGACCGTGGAGATCCTGGAAGGGTATGAGCCAAGCGGCAAGCCGAGTCGCCAGACTCTGCCGGGCAGCAAGCCGGTGCAGAACCCGCCTCGGGCTCGCGGCCATGCCAACGCCAAGAGCAGCAATGCCAAGGGCAAACCAGCCGCAGGCAAGGGCAAAACCAAGGGAGAGGCAAGCAAAAAACCGGCCCAGTCTCCTCAAAACAAGTCCCGCAAGCGGGAAGTAGTGGGCGAGGATATCGGCTTTGCGCCGATGCGCCGTCTGCCCAAAGCAATGCGCGACAGCTATCAGGAGAGCAGCGACGAGTAAGCTCGCGCGACGCTAACTGCCAAGCCAAAAGAGGGAGCCTGCAAGGCTCCCTCTTTCGTTATGGATCGCTCGGAGCCGTGCAAGTGCTCCTTGCAAATGCTCCGCTCGGGCTCAAACCAGCGAATGGCGCACCGCGGCAGTACCATGGCTGGGCGGCGCAGAACCATCGAGCGGATTGAGCTGCAAGAACTCGAACAAGCCAGCCTGCATATTGACGTTCCAGAAGCGTCCGGCGAGGGTGAGTTGTAGTCGCTCATGGCTTATCTCGGCCAGCCCGTGCTGCTGCCAAGCGGAAAAAAGCGGCATCAGATGGGTCAGCAAAGGCGCTGGCAGACGATCCAGCGCCAGCACACCGCTATCGAGGGCGCCACGCAGCAGACCGTCCATCCTTGCATTGGGATTGCGCCCCATCACCATCCCGGGCGCTCGCTTGCCACTGGCCAGCGCGTCGTGCCAGGGGGCCAGATCCCGTCCATACATCAAGCCATGGCCAAGAATGTTGCCTCCTGCACCGGCGCCAAAGGGGAGGATCTCCGCACCGCGCTTGGCCATCTGGTTATAACGACTCTGCTCGGCCGGGCTGCGCCGCCAGTGACTGCAAGAGAGACGCTCCCAGCCGTGGGCTTCCAGTTGCGCTCCGCCATAGGCATACATGGCGGCCTGCTGCTGGCCATCGGCGAGCCAATCCAGGGTGCCCTTCTCCTGCGCTCGCTCCAGATTGGTGCCCTGCATGGCGATGAGCTGGTAGAGATCGACCCCGTGCACACCACTCGCCATCACATCGCGGATATCCTGCTGCCACACGGCATCATCCTGACCGGGCAGGCCGAAGATGAGATCCGCCACGATCACAGCCGCATCATCCCGGGTCAGCTCACCCAGACGGGTCAGCAAGGTCTCCCTGTCATCGAAACGGGCCGCCTGCTGACGCACCCGGGTATCGAAGCTCTGCACCCCGAACGAGAAGCGGTTGAAGCCCCCCGCCAGTGCCGCCTGCCATTTCTCATCGTCAAAGCCGTTGAGTCGCCCCTCCAGCGTCACCTCGGCATCGGCCGCCAGCGGAAAACGGCGGATCACGGCGGCCAGCATGGCCAGCTCGTCGGCGCTCATGTCGGTCGGCGTACCGCCCCCCACATAGACGGCTGAAAACGGCATGCTCTGCGCCAGCGGGGTGTCAGCCGCCTGCGCAAGGGAGGCGCACAAGGCGTTGACATAGCGGTTGATCCGCGCCGGGTTGGCGCCATTTTCAAAGAAATTGCAGAAGCTGCAGCGCTTGCGGCAAAACGGAATATGGATGTAGAGGGCGCGCTCCTCAGCTTCACTCTCTCGCTGCCACCAGCTCTGCCAGCCAGCCTCATCCAGCGGGAAGGGGCGCATCCCTCCCCGACTGGCGTGAGCCGAGGTCTTGGCGCTAAAAGCAAACTTGAGGGGATCCGGCGTGGCAATACCGGTCATGGAAGGGGTCAGATTCATGATGGTCACTATTATCAGCAAATAATGACAATGATAACGATTATCGTTACTAGCAATTTGTTCTGGATCAACCCGAGGAGCAGCCCCCCTCCCGAAAGGCATTTTGGCAACCTGCATTACCGATCTGCTTAACAGATTATTTACTCAAGAGTGGTTATCGTGTGCCGATAGAGAACCATCTCCCGCCGTTTCTTCGTCTACGATCAAGATGATACGGGATCACATAACAACACCAAGCGCATGGAACTTGCCCAAAATGCATAACCTCTCCTTGAACTGGAAAATATTCCTCCCTCTTGCGCTGGTCATCAGCACCACCTTTGGCCTCTGCTTCGAACTCTCCGCATGGCTGCAACGGGATCTCGCCATCCGGCTGGCTGAGGAGAAAGTTGAGAGCATGGCCAACACCTATATGGATCAGGTGAACGTGCTGATGATGACTGGTGGCATGGCCAACCGGCAGATAGTGCAGACCAAACTCAAGAGTGAAGCGGGCATCGTTGAGGCCCGTCTGGTGCGCGCACCAGCAGTAAGCAACCTGTTTGGCCCGGGTCACCCGGATCAGAAAGCGCAGGATCCCCTCGATGAGCGAGCCATCAATCAGGGCGAAGCCATTCTGGAGCAGCAGGGCAACCGGCTCACCCTGATCAAACCGTTCAAAGCCTACAAGGAGTATCGCGGCACCCAATGCCTCACCTGTCATCAGGTCAATGAGGGGACCGTGATGGGGGCTGTGCGGATCAGTTATGACCTCAGCCACACCTTCGGCGAGATCCGCCACAACAACCTGATCCTGAGCGGCAGCCTGGCCGCCGTCTTCAGCCTCGGCTTCGGCTTGCTCTGGTGGGTATTGCAACGCTACGTGAAACACCCTCTGCGCCAGCTGCAGCTCACCATGATCCGGATGGCCAAAGAGCGCGACCTCGCCCTCCCCCTGGTCAATCACAGCCGGGATGAACTGGGCCAGATGACCCGCGCCGTCAATGACATGGTGCAGGGATTCCGCCACAGCCTGCAGGAGGTGGAAGGGGCAACCCACCAGCTCTATCAGGAGTCGAACCAGATCCGTCAGGTGGCGACCCAGACCGAAAACTCGGCCCGCCAGCAAGAGGGGATGACCACCCAGGTTGCCGCCGCCGTCAGCGAGCTGGCCGCCAGCTCTCATGAGGTGCGCGAACATGCCCGCCACAGCGCCGAGCTCTCCGCCCTCACCAATCAGGATGCCGCTGACACCAGTCGCCTCGCCCAGCACTCCATCACCGATATGGGCGAGATGTCGGCAGAGATCGATCGGGTGGATCAGGTAATCCAGCAACTCGACAGTCGCTGTCTTGCGGTTGACGATGTGCTCGAGGTGATCAAGGGGATTGCCGATCAGACCAACCTGCTGGCCCTCAACGCTGCGATTGAAGCGGCCCGGGCAGGCGAGCAAGGCCGTGGCTTTGCGGTGGTGGCCGATGAAGTGCGGGCCCTCTCCAACCGCAGCCGCACCGCTAGCGAAGAGATCTCCCAGATGATCGCCGCCCTGCAAAATGAGGCCCAGAGCGCAGTTACGGTGATCGGGGATGCAAAAAGCAAAGCCGATGAGAGCATCAGCAAGACCGAAGCGACTCTGGCAGCCATGCAGAACATCATCGAGCGCATCGCCCGCATCAATGACCTCAACGCCCAGATGGCCCAGTCGGCCGAAGAGCAGGATAGGGTCTGCCATGAGGTAGACAGCTCGGTGAGCGACATTCGCAACACCTCCAACGACACCCTGGGTCAAGCGCACGCCGCCAACCTCGCCAGCATCCAATTGGTAGAGCAGTGCCAGAAACTGGAGGCGCTGCTGAAAACCTACCGCTGGTAATCCACTTCACATATGAAAAAGCGCGACCCGAGGGTCGCGTTTTTGCTTTATGGATTCGATTTGGCCGAATGGCATCGTTGCTGTTCCAGCGGCGCGCTGACTATTAACTACGCCGCCGGGATGACTTTAGCGGGCGTTGCGGGTTGCGACTGCATCCGCCAGGTTGCGCAGCAACACTTCGGTATCAGCCCAACCGATGCAGGCATCGGTGATGCTCTGACCGACGGTGAGTTCACACCCTTCCACCAGATCCTGACGGCCTTCTACCAGATGGCTCTCCACCATCACACCAAACACCGCCTTGCTGCCGGCACGCAGCTGATCGGCTACATCTTCAGCCACCACCATCTGGTTCTTGAACTGTTTGCTGCTGTTGGCGTGACTAAAGTCGATCATCACCTTCTGTGGCAGACCAGCCTTCTCCAGCCCCTTCACAACTTCGCTGACATGTGCGGCGCTGTAGTTCGGCTCACGACCACCACGCAGGATGATGTGACAATCCGGGTTGCCACGGGTCGCCACGATGGCGGAGTGACCGTATTTGGTGACCGACAGGAAGTGGTGCGGCGCACTGGCAGCCCCGATGGCATCGATGGCGACCTTGATGGTGCCGTCAGTGCCGTTCTTGAAGCCCACCGGACAGGAGAGGCCGGAGGCTAGCTCGCGGTGTACCTGGGATTCGGTGGTACGGGCACCGATCGCGCCCCAGCTCATCAGATCCGCCACATATTGCGGGGTGATCATGTCGAGGAACTCGGAGGCAGTCGGCAGCCCCATGTCGTTGAGATCCAGCAACAGCTTGCGACCAATGCGCAGACCGTCGTTGATCTTGCAGCTATTGTCGAGGTACGGATCGTTGATCAGCCCCTTCCAGCCCACTGTGGTGCGCGGTTTTTCGAAGTAGACCCGCATCACGATCTCCAGCTGACCTTTCAGCTCGTCGCGCAACGCCTTGAGGCGCTTGCCGTACTCCAGCGCGGCAACCGGATCATGGATGGAGCAAGGGCCAATCACCACCAGCAGACGATCATCTTCGCCAGCCAGGATATTGTGAATGGCCTGACGGGATTCAAAAACGGTGGACGAGGCCACCTCGGTAGCCGGAAACTTCTCAAGCACCGCAACCGGGGGTAATAACTCTTTGATTTCACTGATACGAACGTCGTCGGTTTGATGCTGCATGACAAGGCTTCCTGCTAGATGACTGCGATTAGGAAATCTCAACATAGCCCGCGACCGCGCATGTGTAAATAGGAAATTACAGCAATTACAAAACTATTTTATATGGCAATCTTGCAAGTTATTGAAATGATGCTAAGCGAAATGACGATGCTGGTGAGGAAGGCAAAAAGGCCCGCTCAGCGCGGGCCCGAAGCGTCGGTGATGACGGGTTTGTCAGTGATCAGCCACGCTGGCTGATACTGGCCAGCTTGTCGAAGTAATCCGGGAAGGTCTTCGACGTGCACTTGGGATCATTGATGGTGACCGGGGTATCCGACAACGCCACCAGCGAGAAGCACATGGCGATACGGTGATCGTTGTAGGTATCGATCTCGGCATGCTTGAGCTGGGTCGGCGGGGTCACGGTGATAAAGTCATGCCCCTCCTCCACTTCGACGCCCAGCTTGCGCAGCTCGGTCGCCATGGCGTGCAGACGATCGGTCTCCTTCACCCGCCAGTTGTAGATATTGCGAATGGAGGTCGGCCCCTCGGCAAACAGCGCGGCAACGGCGATGGTCATGGCCGCATCGGGAATATGGTTCATGTCCATATCCACTCCGTGCAGCGGCGCCTGCTCCGCCTCGATGAAATCATCGCCCCAGGTGATGCGCGCGCCCATCTTCTCCAGCACATCGGCGAAGTGAATATCACCCTGAATGCTGTGCTTGCCGATACCGGTGACCCGTACCTTGCCCTTGATGGCACCCGCCGCGAGGAAGTAGGAGGCGCTGGAGGCATCCCCTTCCACCAGAAAATCACCCGGGCTGATGTAGGTCTGGTTGCCCTTGATGTAGAACAGCTTGTAGTTGTCGTGCTCGATGACCACCCCGAACTGCTTCATGATGTGCAGGGTGATGTCGATGTAGGGCTTGGAAACCAGCTCCCCCTTGATGTGGATCCGGGTATCACCGGCCGCCATTGGCGCCGCCATCAAAAACGCGGTCAGGAACTGGCTGGAGACGGAGCCATCGACGTGCACGTCACCGCCCCACAGCCCCTTGGCATCCACCACCAGCGGCGGATAACCATCGTGTTTCAGGTACTGGATATGGGCACCCGCCTCACGTAGAGCATCCACCAGATGGCCGATGGGACGCTCTTCCATGCGCGGCTCGCCACCCAGGGTATATTCACCGGAGCCGAGGCATAGCGCGGCGCAGAGCGGTCGCATCGCAGTACCGGCGTTGCCGAGGAACAGATTGACCGGCTCTTTTACCGCAAAGCTGCGGCCCTGGCCCTGCACCGTACACTCGGTCTTGTCGGCGGAGAGCTTGTACTTGACCCCGAGCTGGGTCAGCGCAGCCAGCATATGACGAATGTCATCGCTGTCGAGCAGGTTGGTCAGACGGGTGGTGCCACGAGCCAGCGCCGCCAGCAGCAGCGCACGGTTAGAGACACTCTTGGATCCGGGCAGATTGACCTCACCGGCTACACGAGAAATGGGTTCCAAACGCAACGAATTCATAGACTTCCTGTGCTATCTCAAAAATAAACGCCTGTCCGGACGTTAACAGCCTGCGTCCCGCTCGGCAAGGGCACTTTCAGGGGAAATCGCACGGCAAACGCCAGCGCGCTGGTTCTGTTGAAAAAAAGACGCCGGGGTATCCCCGGCGTCTTGAATCACTGCAATAGCTGGAAGCGGCTCACTGGTTGTCACGAGAGGCCACCAGCAAACACATAGGGGCTCTGTTCTCAGCCGTTGCGCTTGGCAAAGCCATCCATAAAGCTCACCAGGGCCTTCACTCCCTCCAGCGGCATGGCGTTGTAGATGCTGGCGCGCATGCCACCGACGATGCGGTGCCCTTTGAGGGCCAGCAGGCCAGCGGCTTCCGATTCGGCCAGGAACTGCTTGTCCAGCTCGGCATTTTTCAGCTGGAACGGGATGTTCATCCGCGAACGGCAGCTGACATCCACCTGATTGCCATAGAAGCTCGACTGATCGAGATAGTCGTAGAGGAAGTCGGCCTTCTCCTTGTTGCGCGCTTCCATCGCCTCGAGGCCACCCTGTTCCTTGAGCCACTCGAACACCAGACCGGCCAGATACCAGGCGTAGGTGGGCGGCGTGTTGAACATGGAGTCGTTCTTGGCGGTGAGCTGGTAGTCAAAAATCGACGGTACATCAGCGCGGGCCTGATCCAGCAGGTCATCGCGCACGATGGCGATGGCAAGCCCGGACGGCCCGATATTCTTCTGGGCACCAGCATAGATGATGCCAAAGCGGCTCACATCGAGAGGACGGGAGAGAATGGTGGAGGAGAGATCCGCCACCAGCGGCACCTCGCCAGTGGCCGGGATGTCAAACATCTCGATGCCGTCAATGGTTTCGTTCGGGCAGTAGTGAACATAAGCCGCATCGGCGCGAAACGCCGGGGTCGGCAACAGGTGAGAGATCCCCTGCTCGTTCTTGGCAACCCCCTGGAAGGTCTGGATATCGCCATACTTTTTGGCTTCATCCACCGCGCTCTGGGACCAGACACCGGTCAGCAGGAAGTCCGCCTTCTTGTTGGCCCCGCCCAGCAGGTTCATGGGCACAGCGGAGAACTGACCGCGGCCGCCACCGTGCATGAAGAGCACCTTGTAGTTGTCCGGCACCGCCAGCAGTTCGCGCAGATCCGCTTCGGCCTTCTCGGCAACCGCCATGTAGGGCTTGCCGCGATGGGAAAGCTCCATGACCGAGGCTCCCAGCCCCTGAAAATTACAAAATTCGCGCTGGGCGCGCTCCATGACTTCAACCGGCAGCATGGCGGGGCCGGCGCAGAAGTTGTAAATCTGTTTGCTCATGACGCTTTCCGTGAGTGGATGAGAGTAATCGATGACTTGTCAGGTTTTACACAAGAGCAGCCAGCGGATCAAAGGCTTTTTGGGAGCTGGCTCAGCCTTTTACCGTCACTCTGCGACCCCCTTGCAGGAGAAAAAGCCCTGAACGGGTCAGGGCTTGCAGGGAACATGCACAGAAATGGCGGGCAGAGCGCATAAACGACCACTGCGGTGCCGTTTCTGACAAATTTACAGTTTGGCGGTGAGCTCCGGCAGCAGAGTGAAGAGATCCCCCACCAGCCCGTAGTCCGCCACTTGAAAGATGGGGGCGTCGCTGTCCTTGTTGATGGCCACGATCACCTTCGACTCCTTCATCCCCGCCAGATGCTGGATGGCGCCCGAAATGCCGACCGCGATATAGAGCTCGGGCGCCACCACCTTGCCGGTCTGCCCCACCTGCAGATCGTTGGCGACATATCCTGCATCAACGGCGGCCCGCGATGCCCCCACCGCCCCACCCAGCTTGTCGGCCAGCGCCTCAATCAGGGCAAACTGCGCCTTGGACCCCAGAGCCCGACCACCGGAGACCACCACCCGGGCGGCGGTCAGTTCGGGCCTGCTGGAGCGCACCGCGCGGCGCTCGACCAACCGGGTACGACCAGCGAATTCGGGCACGGCCAAGCGTTCGATGAGAGCCTGCCCGCCTGTCGCCGCCTTGGCAAACGCGGTGGCCCGCACTGTCATCACCTTGACGGGTGCCGAGCTTGCCACTCTGGCAATGGCATTGCCCGCATAAATGGGGCGCAGGAAGGTGTCGCTACTCTCGATAGCCGTCACCTCGGAGAGCATCTCCACCCCGAGCCGGGCCGCCACCTGTGGCAGCAGCGCCTTGCCCATGGCACTCGCCGCCATCAGGCAGTGGCTGTAACCTTCGCACCAGCTGGCCAGCAGCTTGTCCACCCCATCCAGCAGCCCGTCGGCCAAGCGGGGATGTTCGGCAAGCAACACCTTGTCGACACCGCCAAGGGCAGCCGCCTGTTCACCCGCCTCGGTCAGCCCCTGACCCAGTAACAGCAGGTCAACTTGACCGCCGATGGATCCGGCGGCGGTGACCAGTTGTGCCACGTTGTCGGCCAGATGGCCCTGATGATGTTCGGCAATGATCAGCACGCTCATGGCAGCACCTTCGCTTCGTGTTTGAGTTTGTCCACCAGCTCGTCCACCGAGCCCACCTTGATCCCGGCGCTGCGGGCTGGCGGTGCCATCACCCCTAGCAAGCGGGTCTGATTGGCCACCTCAACGGCGAGTGTCGAGAACGGGGCGCTATCAAGCGGCTTGCGCTTGGCCTTCATGATGTTGGGCAACGAAGCAAAGCGCGGTTCATTCAAACGCAGATCGGCGCTCACCACCGCAGGCAACGGCATGCCCAGGGTCTCGAGGCCACCGTCGATTTCGCGGGTCACCAGCAGTTCCCCCGCTTCCACCTTGAGGGCTGACGCGCAGGTCGCCAGCGGCCACTCATTGAGGGCAGCCAGCATCTGGGCCACCTGATTGTTGTCTGAATCGATGGATTGCTTGCCGAGCAGCACCAGATCCGGCAGCTCCTGCTCACACACCTTGTGCAAGGCGCGGGCGACAGTCAGCGGGGTGAGCGTCTCATCGGTGACACTCTCACCGGTTATATAGTGCAGCGCCCGATCCGCCCCCAGCGCCAGCCCATGGCGCAGTTGCTCGGCGGCAGCGTCAGGGCCAAAGGTCACCACCACCAGCTCGCTGGCGATACCCGCTTCCCGCAGCCTGACCCCCTCCTCCACCGCAATTTCACAAAAGGGGTTGATCCCCATCTTCACATTGGCCAGCTCCACGTCGGAACCGTCTCCCTTCACCCGGATCTTGACGTTGTAGTCGACTACCCGTTTGATCGCGACCAGCAGCTTCATGGGGTCATGCCTCGTCTCTTTGGATTGAATTCATTAGTGTGCCTCTGCGTTTGTTGCAGTACGCTCTTCCCTGATTTTTTGCTTTTTCTTGCTCAGTTTTGCTTACAACCGCTTTACGTTTACGTAAACTACCAGCATTACCCTAGGCCAACCAGAGCGCAGAGGCAAGATGGAACGGGAAGCAATGGAATTTGATGTCGTCATCGTCGGCGGCGGTCCGGCGGGGCTCAGTGCAGCCATCGCCCTGAAACAGCAGGATGCCACTCTCTCCGTCTGTCTTCTGGAGAAAGGGGCGGAAATTGGCGCCCATCTGCTCTCCGGCGCCCTGTTTGATCCCGTCGCCTTGCAAGAACTGCTGCCGGATGGCTGGCAGCAAGCGCCGCTCGGCGTGCCGGTCAGCGACGATCAGGTTCATCTGCTGCAAAGCGAGCAACACTCCCTGCAACTCCCCGCCTGGGCGGTGCCGCCCCGGATGCACAATGAGGGCTGTCACATCGTCAGCCTCGGCAATCTCTGCCGCTGGCTTGGCCAACAGGCGGAAAAACTGGGAATCGAAATATACCCGGGATTTACCGCCAGCGAACTTATCATGGAAGCGGGCCGGGTCAAGGGGGTCATCACCGGCGATCTGGGGCTGGATCGGGCGGGCAATCCAAAAGCTGATCATGTGCCCGGCATGGCGCTGCTCGGCCGCTACACCCTCTTTGCCGAGGGTGCCCGAGGTCATCTCGGCAAGCAGCTGATCGCCGACTTCAACCTGGCAAGCCCTGCCCAGCCCCAGCACTATGCCATCGGTTTCAAGGAGCTGTGGCAACTGCCTGCTGGCCAAGGCAAAGCAGGACAGGTGCTGCACGGTAGTGGCTGGCCCCTTGGCAAGCAGGGGGGCGGCAATAGCCACGGTGGCTTCTATCTCTATCACATGGAGGGGGATCAGGTGGCGGTCGGGCTGATCGTCGATCTCAACTACCAGAATCCCTGGCTCAGCCCGTTTGACGAATTCCAGCGCCTCAAACATCACCCGCTTATCGCTGGCGTGTTGCAAGATGGGGAGCGCATCAGCTATGGCGCACGCGCCATCACCAAGGGGGGCTGGCACGCCCTGCCCCGCATGCACTTCCCGGGCGGCCTGCTGATCGGCTGCGATGCGGGCACTCTCGACTTTTCCCGCATCAAGGGGATCCACACCGCCATGAAGTCCGGCATGCTGGCGGCAAAAACCGTCGCGATGGCGCTGCGAGGTGGTGATGAAGGGGGCCGGGATCTGGCCCAGTATGGTGACGAGCTGCACCAGAGCTGGCTGGCCCGCGAACTCAAGGCGGCGCGCAACTTCGGCGCGGCGCTTCATCGCTATGGTCCCTGGTTGGGCGGTGCCTTCAACTGGCTGGAGCAACGGCTGTTTGGCGCAAACTCGCCCTTCAAGCTGCTCGATAAGGCTCACGATTACCGTCAGCTGCGCGTGGCCAGCCGCTGCGAGCCCATCCATTATCCCAAACCCGATGGCAAGCTGAGCTTTGACAAACTCTCGTCTGTGTATCTGGCCAACACCAGTCACGACGAGGATCAGCCTTGTCACCTCAAGCTGCAGGACGAGCGCATTCCGGTCGAGGTCAATCTGCCCACCTGGGCCGAACCCGCCCAACGCTACTGCCCGGCCGGGGTGTTTGAAGTACTGGAAATGGAAGGTGCGGCCAAACTGCAGATCAATGCCGCCAACTGCATTCACTGCAAGACCTGTGACATTAAAGATCCCAGTCAAAACATTATCTGGACGCCGCCACAGGGGGGCTCCGGACCCAATTATCCGAATATGTGATGAAGTACGGCGATACCAAGACGCGGTGACATCAAAGATACCCAGTCCCAAAACATCGTCTGGACACCACCACAGGGGGGCTCCGGGCCCAACTATCCGAATATGTGATCGAACGGCGATGCCAAGATGCGGTGACATCAAAGATACTCACCAAAACATCGTCTGGACGCCACCACAGGGGGGCTCCGGGCCCAATTATCCGAACATGTGATGAAGCGGGGCAGCGGCAGCAAGCAGCCCCAGCTAGCCCTCCTCCAGCCAAAGGCCGGGTTCTGCCCCGCATAGCCGCTCAGGTGATCCGACCTCGCTGTTTTTTTGAACAAACAGGCTGAATCCCTGATGAATAGCCCCTGACAAGCGCGGCCCGCCCCTGTATAGTTCGCCGCATTCAGGTTTTCCATCGGCCCGATCTGCTTATCCACGGGATCGCCTTCTGCAGCGATCTAAGGTCGCATGACCTGTGCAACCATCCCTGATTACCCATGACTTTTTAAGGGGGGACAGATGATCACCGCCTACATTCTCAACAACAAGGTGCTGGACATAGTCACGCTCGGGCCTGACGACATAGTACCTGACAACACGGTCTGGCTGGATGCCTACAAGCCGGACACGGCAGAGCGAGAATGGTTGACGGGCCTGTTCCTGGAAGAGGTCCCCGACAAGGAAGAGCTCGACGACATCGAAGCATCCGCCCGTTTTTACTGGGATACCGATGGTCTGCACATTCACTCCCTGTTTCCCCAGCGGATCGGTCGTGACACCAAGGGTGTCCACGTCTCCTTTACCCTGCGCAACAACCTGCTGATCAGCATTCGTGAAGATGACATCGGGCTGGTGCGCCTGCTGCGCCACTATATGCGCCAGGATCGGCTGGAGGTGGAGGATGCCCTCGACATCCTGCTGGAGGTGCAGAACCTCAAGGTGGAGTACCTCTCCGACCTTATCGAAGATGGTTACAAGACCTTGGAAAACACCGCCGATCAGATCTTCGAGCCGGATCAGATCAACCCCATGCTGAAAGAGTTGATGGCACAGGAAGAGGCCAACGGCCAGATCCGTCTCTCTCTGCACGATACCCGCCGCGCCCTGCGTTTCCTCAAACGCAGCCTGCGCCAGCGCATGAGCCTTGAGCAGAACAAGTGGATCGACGAGATGCTGCACGACGTGGAGTCTCTCTTGCCCCACACCCAGTTCCTGTTCGACAAGATCAACTTCCAGCTGGAGGCCTCCATGGGGGTGACCAATCTGGAGCAGAACAAGGTGATCAAGATCTTCTCGGTAGCCGCCGTGATCTTCCTGCCGCCGACCCTGATCGCCAGTATCTACGGCATGAACTTCGGCCGCATGCCGGAGCTCGCCTGGGAGTATGGTTATCCCATGTCACTGGTGCTGATGGTGATGTCATCGCTCGGTACCGGCCTCTTCTTCAAGCGCAAAGGCTGGCTGTAACGCCGCCGACGCGCGCTGCGATATCTGAAGAAACGGATTGGGGGGCATGGCCCCCCGATTAATTTGCGCCACACCCAACGCCTTGCAAAGGACGCTTCGTCGCCCCATATCCCCTTCATCACTCAATTCAAGTGGATAACGGGCAACCATGACCCTCTACCCCGAACACCGATATGACGATCACGGCCAGTTGCGCCCGCCCCTCTGGTTCTGGCCCATCGCCCTGTTGCTGACCCGCTCGGTCTGGCTCTTTCTGATGGCGGGAGTGACCCGCGAGAGCGGCAGCGAGATCCTGACCCTCTTTTATCCGGACAAGATCACCCTCTACATCAGCCTGCTGACCGACGTGCCCGCCATGCTGGCGTTGCTCGCCTGCGGGGGCACCTATCAGCAGACCCAGAGCATTCGCGCCAGACTCCGGCGCCACAGCCCGCTGCTGCTGCTCTGCTCTGCCGTCAGCGGCCTGCTGATGCAGTTGCACAGCCTCAATCTGCAGAAGTGGTCATTCAGCTGGCCCACCGCACTGGTGCTGGTCGCCAGCCTCTGGTCACTATGGTATCTGCTGCGCAGTCGCCAACTGCGGGAATATGCCGCAGATCAGCCCCACTGACGGGGCTGACACCTATTGACGAGTGACCCGGATCTGCAGGGTCTGGCGCTCGCTCTGGCTGCCTCGCCCTACCTGTAGCTGGGTGCCAAGGCGGCTCCCCTGATCTGCTGAACTGGTCGAAAGTTCCCCCACCGTCAGCCACTGGCCCGGGGCCCCGCTCACTTCGGTGGCACTCTGTCCCGTGCTGATGGTGCCCTGCTCCAGCCTCGCCTGCTCGCTGCTCAGCGCAATCTGCACCCGATCGCCAATCAAGGTGGCCGTGGCATAGAGGCCGTTCACCAGCGGCATCATCCCCACCACGGCGCCCCCGTTCCATTGATAGAAGGTCACCGGCTGATAGGAGCCCATCTGCAACAGCACGGGGCGACCCGAAAGCCCACGCACCTGCCAGCTGTCGTTCTGGCTGCGTTGATACTGCTCTGCATTGCCATCGAGCAGCCACTGCCTTTTGGCCTCGTCGCGACTGATTGAGCCCCCCAGTTGCTGGCCGCTGGCGGCCCCATCGACCCGCCACTCGATAAGCAGGCTTTGCGGCGGCTGGTTGATCTGGGCCAACGTGGCTTCGGCCTCCTGCAACTGGGCTGGCGTTCCGCTCAGCACCAGCTGGTTGCCCATGGCACTCACCCCAAGCTGGGGATAGATCTCCTTGAGGGTCTGCACAGCCGCCTGCGCCTCGAAGACCGGGATCACTTTCACATCGGCCCACAGCGACGAGCTCCAGAGTCCCATCATGCAGCCAAACCACAGCAGCACCCTGCGGCCAACCTTGTCCATCCGCTCCATTGCCCTCTCCTCGCTCTCTTCTTGTGCTCTACTCACGCTTTGCTCAGGCGTGGGCCAACTCCCGTTGCCAACAGCTCTGTCCTACTCAGTTAACCCGTCGATGATGAACCCGACGGTTGCCAAAAAACAACCGGGAATGCAGCAACCCCGTGCTTTCCCACGGTATGAGGCTCTCATTCCACGCCCATTATCGCGTAAGATAGCGCCATCAAATTTGCCCACGCGGAATCCATCATGTTGAAACAGCTGTTGTTACTCCCCCTCGCCCTGCTGCTGGGGGCCTGCTCCCTGACCCAGTACAACGTCAGCGAGGCCGAAATCAACCAGTACCTCAAAGAGCAGGTCTCTTTTGAAAAACAGCTGGGGATCCCCGGCATCATGTCGAGCAAGATCCGTCTGGATGAGATGCAGAGCCGTATCGGCCGCAAGCAACCGGATCGCATCGAGCTGGATGCCGCTGGCGACCTGCAGGTGAGCAGTCCCCTTGGCAGCCAGCAGATGAAGATCCGCTTTGCCCTGAGTGCCCGCCCGGACTATGTGGCCGATCAGGGCGCTATCTACCTGCGTGATCTCGAACTGGTCTCGGTTCAGACCGATCCGGCCAACATAGGTGCCGCATTGACCCCCATCCTGCCCACCTTCAATCAGTCGCTCTCCCTGTTCCTGTCGCAAACCCCGGTCTATCGTCTCGACAGCAGCCGAAAGAACGAAGCCAGGATCAAAGAGAAGGTAGAAGCCCTCAAGGTAGAGCCGGGCCGTCTGGTGATCCCGTTCAAGGTGCTCTGATCGCCGCCGCACTGGCACTTTCATCGCAATAAACAGATAACCGTCCTCTTCGACAGCGCACATCCGGTTTAACGTGCAGCCGAATGGGGCGGTTTTTTACTTCTCAAGTCCCCTGCAACACAGCATAATGCAGACCATTCTCATTTAGATTCGTTATGAGAAGCGTCAATAATAAAACCAATGGTGAGAAGGGACATGAGAAAAACCGTACTGGTTCAGGCGATTGCCTGCGCACTGATCAGCGGCGCCGCACACGCTGCCGTCAAAGTCGAAGACAAGACATTCAATACCGCCGCCAACATGCTGGCCTATACCGAATTCGAGCTCTCCGGTGAGCCGCTGGCCGAAGCGCTGGGGTTGGATCTGGATGTGCTGGATGCCAACCGTGCCGATGAGCCGACCTCGTTCGACTTCGCTGCCGGCATCGAATCCTACGAATACTCCGAAGAGGCGATGTACGCCCTCAACTACCAATCCGGCATGGGCCCGCATCTGGTGAACGGGCCGCAAAACCTGGCCCGTGGCGGCACCATGGCATCTCTGGGGCAACGGGTGTTGGCCATGGCCGATGCCGTTGGCTTCCCGGCGGATGAAGTGCCGCAGGGCATGTATCCCCTCTCCCTGCCCTACGCCTCCGCCAATCCGGAGTTTGCCCAGGCCGTCAACGCCACCCCGGTCAATGGCGACCAGATCACCATCAAGACCGCCAAAGGGACCGAGAAAACCGTCAAGACCCAGGTGCCCGCCTACTTCCGTGACTACAGCACCCTGCGCTGGAGCGGCAGTGACAACCTGCTGGTGCCCGCAGCGGTAGGCGGCATCCTGCTCAAAGAGGTGATGTGGTCGCAGGACTTCCTCGGCGGCATGCACGTAGCCGAGACCGATGAAGAGGTAGAAGCCGCCTCCGCCACCATGGATCAGGATGGCAAGCACAAGCTGGGCGTCTCTGCCGCCGATGGCTTCAACGGCATGATGCTGACCGAGCAATCCATCGACAAGCTGGCCATCATGCAGAACCAGCTTGGCTTCGATGGCAAGCAACTGGGCGCCAAGATCACCCCGCAGTACGATCCGGCCAAGGGCGTTGTCTACTTCCCCCATCAGGTGAAAGTGACCGAAACCAGCAACAACGATGCCGGTGCCATCGGCAAGCTGGAGGTGGTGGATGGCTCCGCTCAGCTGCGCGATGCCTGGATGATGCTGTGGCCGCTCTCCGAGTTCTATGCCTTCAGCGATCAGCGCAGCGCCAACACCAACCAGAACCCGGCCTTCCACGCCGTGTTTGACGGCGCGCCGTTTGCCGCCGCACCGGCTGCCAACAAGACCAATGACCTGGGCAAAGCGGTCGCGGGCAGCGATGCCTTCTCGCTGGCGATCAATCTCTCCAACCTCACCTTCAAGAACCTGGCGGCCCTGCACTTTGATGCCAAGGCTGGTACCCTGGTCGACAGCTGGCAGGCAGGCAAACAGGGCAAGCACGTCACCACCTTTGACGCTGCTTACGCACTGGTCGCCCTGCAGATCTTCCAGCGCGCTCAGGATGCGCTGCCGGTCGGTTACGCCGCCGGTGACAATGGCGAGCTGAACCTCAAGACCCAGCAGGGTCAAGAGGCGCTCGACTTGATCCGCAAACAGGCCGATTTCATCCTTGCCAACCTCAAGGGCAAAAATGGTCTGGTGCATGACGGCATCACGCTAGATGGCAAGCTCGATGCCGGCCACTCCATCGACGCGCAGTTTGCCGCCATCCGCGGCCTAACCGCCGCCTTCCTGGCGACCTCGGATGCCAAGTACCGCACCGCGGCGCGCGAACTGTTCATCGCCGTCGACAAGGCCTACTTCAATGCCAAAGCGGGCACCTGGCTGGCGGGTAAACAGGGTGAATACACCCCCTGGACCCAAGCAGCCATCTCCGGCGCCCTGCGCTCTGCCATGCTGAACCTGCGCAACGAAGGGGCCGAGAAGGCGCCCGAGCTGGAGCTGGCGAAGCTGACCGGTCAGTACGTCAGCTGGTTCCGTGGCACCGTCAACGGTGGCATGCAAATGGCCGAGTGGATCGGTGACTCCGGCGAGAACATCATCGAAGGTGCCGGCAGCGACACCGACGAAGATGGCGTACCGCAAGTGACCGCCGCAGGTGGCAAGCACGGCATCGCCATGGTGATGGCCGCCAAAGCGGTGGTTAGCGAATAATCCTCGCCATTCACCAGCATGAAAAAGGGAGCCAACTTGGCTCCCTTTGCATTACAGCGTCTGACACAGTTTCAAGGGCCTTCCTCAAACCAGCTTGTCCAGCATCTCCTTGGTCACCAGTACAATCCCCTGCTCGGAGCGGTAGAAGCGGCGGTTATCTTCATCGGCATTCTCGCCCACCACCAGCCCATCGGGCAGCACACATCCCTTGTCCACCACCACACGGCGCAGACGGCAACCGGCGCCGATCTCGACCCCGGGGAAGATGATGGCCTGATCCAGGGTGCAGAAGGAGTGCACCCGCACATTGGTAAAGAGCACCGAGTTGAGCACGAACGACCCGCTGACGATGGTACCGCCCGAGAACATGGAGTTGATGGTCATGCCATGCTGACCGTTGCGGTCCTGCACAAACTTGGCCGGTGGCGTCAGGGTCTGGCTGGTCCAGATGGGCCAGTTCTGATCGTAGATATCGAGCTCGGGCAGCACGGAGGCGAGATCCATGTTCGCTTCCCAGAAAGAGTCCAGCGTACCCACGTCACGCCAGTAGGGCTTTTGCCCCTCGCGCGCCCCGACACAGGACATGTTGAAGGGGTGAGCAAATGCCATCCCCTCCTCCACGATGCGGGGGATCACATCCATCCCGAAGTCGTGTTTGGAGTCCTGATTGTGAATATCCTCCTCCAGCAGTTGGTAGAGGTACTCCGCCTCGAAGATATAGATCCCCATGGAGGCCAGCGAGCGATCTTCGCAACCCGGCATGGCGGGCGGATTGGCCGGTTTTTCGACGAAGGCGCGGATCTTGCGCTGCTCGTCGATATCCATGATCCCGAAGGCGGATGCCTCGGCCCGCGGCACCTCGATACAAGCCACAGTCACCTTGGCGCCAAGGCGCACATGGTCGAGCAGCATGGCTGCGTAATCCATCTTGTAGATGTGATCCCCCGCCAGCACCACCAGGTATTTGGGGCCGTAGTCACGGATGATATCGACGTTCTGATAGATGGCATCGGCGGTGCCGCGATACCAGTGCACCTCGTCCACCCGTTGCTGGGCAGGGAGCAGGTCGATGAATTCGTTCATCTGGTAACGCAGGAAGGACCAGCCCGATTGCAGGTGACGCAGCAGGCTGTGAGATTTGTATTGGGTGACTACACCAACGCGGCGGATCCCCGAGTTGATACAGTTGGAGAGCACAAAATCAATGATCCGGAATTTGCCACCGAAATGGACGGCAGGCTTGGCGCGGTTGTCAGTCAACTGCTTCAGGCGACTACCACGTCCACCCGCCAGCACCAGTGCCATACTCTGGTTCAATAATTGTCGTGCTTTGGCACTATTTTCGGGCTCTAACAACATGATTTACCTCTGCCTTGTTTGATCTATTTTCAACTCATCTTCGCCTGTTTCGGCACCTGTGAAAGTGGTTTCACTCACATTTAACCGATCTCAATTGACCCTTTTCACCGAGTTGCGAGGAATAGCATGCTTTGCTCCGCCAGCTTGGTTAAAATTCCCCCACAAAGCAGCCACTTCAAGGATGACAAGATGGTTCACAAGCTCGGACGTACCCTCTTTCTGATCGCCACCATAGTGACCATACCCCTGCTGCTCCTGCAAGCAGTTTGGTTAGCCCTGCAGAGCACACCGCTCACTTTGGCCATTATTCTGGCCACCACACTGCTTGGCATGATCCTGCTGTTGATGCTGGCCATCCGCACCATGGATGGCATGCTCCAGCATCAGGAGCTCACCTGGGTCAAGGCGATCAGGGGGCGGGACCCCTCACAACTCGATCAGCCCGCCTCCCGGGAGGTGCTGCAACAGCTGCTGGAGCAGTTCGAAAGCGCCGAGCAGAGCGCTCATCGCCAGCTGACCGAGCTCAGCAACCTGGCCACCACCGACGAGCTGACTCAGCTACTCAACCGCCACGCGTTTCGCCGCGACATGACCGAGTTGCTGCAGCGGGATCAGGACACCCAGACCGCCACCCTGGTGCTGATCCGTGCCACCGAGCTTGGCAAAATCAACGCCCAGCGCGGCTTCCAGTCTGGTGATGCCTACATCAAGGACATGGCCGCCCTCATCAAGCGGGTGGTAAGCCGCTTCCCGGGCAATCAGGTCTACCGCATTTCGGGGGCCGATTTCGCCGTGCTGGTGCAACCGGTGGCCAATATTCCCCCCCATCTGCTGGGGCAGGATTTGAAGGTGGCCTTCGATCACTATCAGGATCAGCACGAGCTGGAGAGCACCGGTTACTCGGGGCTGACCAAGCTCAGCAGCGGCCAGAAAATTGAAGCCGTGCTGGCCAGAGCGGATCTGGCGCTGGCTCGCGCCCAGACTGAAACCATCAACGGCTGGGCCATCCAGCAGGATGACAGCGCCTCCGAGCTACAGGGGCAACACCACTGGCGCGACGTGCTGACCGAAGTGCTGGCGCAGGAGCGCCTCAGCTTTACCTATCAGCCAATCCAGCCCCTGCACCGCAGCATGCTGGCTTACAACGAGATCTACACCCGCTTCAGCGGCAATGACGGCACTGCCCTGCCCACCGACACCCTGTTTGCCATGGCACAGCGGCTCGATATGGTGATGCGGCTGGAGCAGCTGGTCATTACCCATATCATGCGCCAGTACCGGGCCTTTGGTGCCAACCAGAGTCGCTGGGGGATCAACCTCTCCCCTAACCTGCTGCAAAACAGCGCCTTCCTGATCTGGCTTGACCGCCAGCTGCTCAAAGATCCCAATACCAGCGCCAATCTGGTGTTCGAACTGGATGAAGAGCATCTGGAACGCAACCTGACAGGCGCCAAGCGGGTGTTTGAATTGCTGCGCCGCAACGGCAGCCGCTCGGCCATCGCCAATTTCGGCAAGGGGATCGGCTCCTTTACCCTGTTTCGCGAGCTCAAGCCCGACTATATCAAGCTGGACCCTGCCCTGATCACCGGGCTGGAGCAGGATCAGACCAACCAGCAGTTCGTGCGGATGATCGTCGATGTATCACATCGGATGGGGTGTCAGGTGATTGCAGAGGGGGTAGAACAGCTTGGTCAGAAACAGCTGCTGCAGGGGATGTACGTGGATGGCTTGCAGGGCTATCTGATCGCCCGGCCGCAACCGCTGCGACCGGATATAAGCCAGCTGGGGCTCTTTACTGAGGATGCTTCAGCTTCAAAAGGGTCAGAATGATGTCATTGAGCTGGCGATAGCGCTCCAGCTCTTTCTGATCGTAACGGGTCGCCAGCGTGGTGGGGTTGTGGCGGTTCTTGAGGTAACGGTTGATTTGCAGGCGATTGAACCCCGCCACCTGATAGACCTGGCCAAGCAGGGTATTGAGTTCATCGTGCTCCAGACCGGCTCTGGCCAGATAGTCCCCATCGGCGGGACTCTCGGTCTGATGGCTCCACTTGCCAATGCGACCACTCTCCTGCAGATAGCTGAGCCACTGCTCGATATAGAGGGGTTTGCACCCCGCCAACAGATTGAAAAAGCCCACCGCATCGCAACGACAACCGCTCAGGAGCACGACCGCCAGCTGATCATCATCGCATTGGAAGGTCACAGGTCCGGCTTGCGCCCAATCCAGCGCCTGCACCCGAATGCTGGCCTTCTCACCCGCAGCTCCCGTTACGTCGAATACAAACATGGCGCTCCTCCCTTGGCAAAAGGTTGATGATGGACCATCCCCCTGACAGGTGCAAAGGCAAATCGGCTTTTAACTCATCAATCGGGCCATTCGACCATAAAAAAGACCGGCACCCTCACGGATGCCGGTCTTTGTCCCGATAGCCTGTGCGTTCAGGCCATCAATGGAGGCGCTTTCAGGCGTCCAGTTCAATCAGTGCCTTGGCCAGCTCGATGGGTTCGAGCTCCTGACCTTCCAGATCGGCGTTCCAGTTCGGGCCGACCAGTACATCGTCTTCATCCAGATCGTTGATCCAGATATCGAGAAACTCTTCCAGATCGATCACTTCCGGCTCGTAATCGGCCCACTCGTCGACGCAGTGCAGACGGGCGTCCTCTTCGGCAGACCAGAGCGGCATCACGTCGGCATCTTCAAATTCGGCGGAGCGACAGACGACCCAGTCTTCCCCATAGCGCAGACCCCACACCTGACCCGACTCGCGGACTTGTTCGATAAACAGTTGGAAATTGGCGTCAAGGTTGTCGTTAAGCATGCTCATGGGGTTCTCTCTTTCTTTCGGGTGCTGCGGCATTGTCGGGCGACAATACGATGGCCAAATGGTGTCGTAAAAGTGACATGGACTCAAGCATATTGGGGTTATTCCGGGAAAAAAGCCGGGATAACTCATATTTGCCTGCAAAAACGCCTCCCGATGGAGGCGTCTTGCAGATTCAGGAGATCAACGCTCCCAGTAAACCTCTTCCAGGCTGTCCTCTTTCTCCGGCAAACCGCGGGAGAGACGGGGGCTGCTCTGGGCCAACACCTCGTAGCTGACGCGGTTGGCGTATTTGCACACCTGGGCCAGTGAGGAGTAGGTCAGGAACTCGGAGATGTGCTTGGCGGAGTTAGGCACATTCATCCGGTGATAGGAGTTGGCCACCATGTCGTGCAGCACGGCGGAAAGGGCGCCATCCCCTGCCCCGTTGGTGTTCTTGATCTTCTCCGGGCCACCCATATACGGGGAGATGTGGGAGTAGATACGGGCCGGTTTGCGGCACTTGGCCCGGGCCATCGGGCGGCTGAACTCATACATGTTGAACTCGGGGATAACGCCGGGCAACAGGGTATGGGTGGTCTCGCGCTTGTAGTCCTCATCGGTATAACTCGCCATGTAAAGGCCGATGGGGCCAGCAGTACAGAGCACCATGTCGGCCCAGTCGAGCGCCTTGTCGGCAGCACCCAGCGGATCTGCGATGCCGGTCAGGGCTTCACCTTCGTCTTCGTTCATCGCCAGCACAGTGACGTTCTCGGCAATGAAATCGCGCCACCACTGGGGGTTTTCGTCGATGACGAAACGGGTGCCCAGGGTCAGCACCACGGGAATACCGGCCTCGCGGGCATAACGCACCGCTGTCATGGCCGCCTCTTTCATCGGGTCACCATCGTCACCACGCACCAGATAGGCGGTGATCACCAGGGCTGACGCCCCCTTAATCACATCCTCCGGAATGTGCTGCACATCCAGCTGGTTCATCTTGCCGGCGTTGATGCCGAAGCTGCGCTCGCCGCACTCGGTAATGAAGGTGAAGCAACGGCCGATGGGGCCATCAACCGGCTGCAGATAGTCCAGATTGACGCGGGAAGAGGTGTTGCACAGATAACGGTAGGCGTAGCAGCCGATGCGAATGTCCTGACTTATCACACCCAGCAGGATGGAGTGGGAATCGGCCAGTACCGAGTAGTTGTGTACCGTGTTGCCAATGGTGCCACCGGCAAACTCGCTCACCACCATGTTATTGGCCTTGAGCTCGTCATAAATCCGTTCGGCCACGTCGTCATTGATGACGACGGAGTGTCCCTTGCTCAGACCATAACGGGTCAGAAAGTCTTCATCCACATGGGCTTCGATATCAACCAGGGTCTGATCAATCCCGACCACGTAGGCTTTGCCCAGCTCGGTTAACAGGGGATTTTGCGGAACCAGGGGATCGCGTCTGTCGACAGGGAAGTAGTGTTTGGACTTGCGCTGACCGGGAAATTTCATGGCAATGTTCTGTGCTCTGGGGGAAAGAGGGGCGGGATTTTAACACAATCCGCCGCCCCGAAAAGTCGCCCTGTTTAAATAATGGAGTCAGTATAGACAAGGCTTGCAAGGAAAAACGTTTGCCTTTTCACCATAAAAAAACCACCCTGCCCGGGGTGGTTCCATAGCATACAAAAGCGCCTGTTTTCAGGCGGCCGCCATCCCCTGCAACAGTGCCAGCAGCGAGAAGAGGCCGAGGGCGAGCCAGAACAGCAAGGTGCCCAGAAAACGGGGCACATTGGGGGCTTTGGGGATCTGGATGCCGATGGCATGCAGGATGCGGCCGACCAACAGCATGGCGCCACCGGCATGCAGCCAGAGCGCACCGGCACCGGAGAACTCGCACAGCGCCATCAGCAGCAGGGTCAGCGGCACATACTCGGCAAAATTACCGTGAGCCCGGATCGCCGCCAGCAGCTCGGGGGCTTCCCCCTGCCCTATCATCACCCCGAACTGGGCGCGGCGTCTGACCACCCAGAAGGAGAGCCCCAGAAACAGCAGTCCAAGCAGGCCTGCGTAGATCAGCGTGATATGTACCATGACTCGACTCCTTGTTTGACTGACTGCCGGTCACTCATGCCAATTCGCGGCAGATGAGCGAGACCATCATCCTGATGTGGGCCTGATCGCTATTGAGGGCCGGAATATATTCAAACCGCTCGCCACCGGCCTCCATGAAGATATCCCGGTTCTGTACCTGAATTTCCTCGAGGGTTTCGAGGCAGTCGGCGGCAAAGGCAGGACAAATTACATCGAGCCGCTTGATACCCGCTGCAGGCATACCGGCGATGGTCACGTCGGTGTAAGGCTTGAGCCACTCCTCCTTGCCAAAGCGGGATTGGAAGCTGGCCGTCCACTGCCCGGCCTCCAGCCCGAGCGCCTCGGCCAGCAAGCTGGCGGTATGGCGACACTGGTGACCATAGGGGTCCCCTTCGTTCTCATAGCGCTCGGGAATACCGTGGAACGACATCAGCAGGTGACCACCCTGACCGTGCTGCTCCCAGTGACGGCGTACGCTCATGGCCAGCGCCTGAATGTATTCGGGATGGGCGTGATAATCACGAATGAGCCGTACCACCGGCAGATTGCGTTCTCTCTTCATCGCCTTGCTCCAGGCATCGAAGACCGAGGCGGTGGTACTGACCGAATATTGCGGATAGAGCGGCAACAGGATCACCCGGTTGACCCCTTTGGCCTTGAGCGCCTGCCAGCCATCATTCACTGACGGGGAACCATAGGTCATCGCCAGCTCCACCGGCACATCGACCCCCTCCCGCTTGAGCTCCTGCTCCAGTGCGGCGCGCTGCTGCTTGCTTATCACCATCAGCGGCGAGCCCTGCTCGGTCCACACCTGCTGATAGAGCTTGGCCACTTTGGGCGAGCGCGTCGGCAAGATGATGAAGTGGAGCAGCGGGCACCAGAGGTAACGGGGCAGGTCCACCACACGGGGATCGTGCAGGAACTGGCTGAGGAACGCTTTGACGGCAGCGGTGGTCGGTGCGGCTGGGGTACCCAGATTGACCAGCAATATTCCGGTTTTCGTGGTCACGTTGGCTTCCTGTCTATCTGTCATTATGCAAAAAGGGCCCGACAGGGCCCTTCTCTTTATTTATCTGATGGCACGGGAAACAGTGCCGGCAGCAAAGATCAGCCCAGAATGGTGGCAAGCTGCTTGCTGACCAGATCAACCGGCTGGGTGCCGTCGATCTTGACGTAACGGGTGTGGCCCGCTTCCGCCTCTTTGCCGTAGAAACCGATCAGCGGCGCGGTCTGCTGATGATATACATCCAGACGCTTGCGTACTGTGGTCTCTTCGTCGTCGGCGCGGATCACCAGATCTTCACCGGTCACGTCATCCTTGCCTTCCACTTTCGGCGGGTTGAACACCACGTGGTAGGTACGGCCGGAGCCGGAGTGAACGCGACGGCCGCTCATGCGCTTGACGATCTCTTCGTCCGGCACATCGAACTCCAGTACGAAATCAACCACGACACCGGCGTCCTTCATGGCTTGCGCCTGGGGAATGGTGCGCGGGAAACCGTCCAACAGGAAGCCTTTGGCGCAATCCGGCTGAGCGATGCGCTCTTTGACCAGACCGATGATGATGTCGTCAGAGACCAGCTGACCTGCGTCCATCACAGCTTTGGCTTTCAGACCGAGCTCGGTGCCCGCCTTGATCGCCGCACGCAGCATGTCGCCGGTGGAGATCTGGGGAATACCGTGTTTTTCCATGATGAACTGAGCCTGGGTACCTTTGCCGGCGCCCGGAGCCCCCAACAGAACAATGCGCATACACGCTCCTATTGATTGGTTATTCAAATCTTGCGAAGGCAAAAAAGTACACGGTTTCGCCCGTTTCTACAAGGGTGAGCCACCTGAATGAGCACTTTATCACCACAATAACCGGCTGATCGAACAGGATTTCATCGCAATGGGAAGACGCAAAAATAGCCAGGGATTCAGCATAGAGCGCCAAAAGCAGGAAGGAGGTACGACAGAAAAAAAGATCCCGGCTCAGGGCCGGGAATTGCGCTCAAAAGTAACTACTTGTCGCTCGTAGTAGGAACAGGGCAATAGTAGTTTGCCCCCTGTGCGTCAACAACTGTCAGATGTGACAGGCAGGCCGCTATGGAACCGGAACTGCGGATCCGGCGAGCAGATTAGCTCGGCTTCCAGCTTGCCAAAGAAGGCCACCCGTTCGCTGATATCCTCCCCTGCGTACTGTTCGGCCAGGCTCAGGTAATCCTGATAGTGGCGCGCTTCGGAGCGCAGCAAAGAGACATAGAAGCGGCTCAGCTCCTCGTCCAGATGGGGCGCCAGCTTGGCAAAGCGCTCGCAGGAGCGGGCCTCGATATAGGCACCGATGATCATCTTGTCGACAATGGTGGCCGGTTCATGGGTGCGCACATGCTGCATCAACTGGCGGGCATAGCGGGAGGCCGTCACCGGCCCGTATTCGATGCCGCGGGCCTGCATGATCTCCAGCACCTGCTCGAAGTGGTGCAGCTCCTCCTGAATGAGTCGCACCATGGGAAACAGCAGCGGATTGCGTTCCAGCTCGGCAAAGACGGTGCGATCAGACTCCCCCATGCTGCGTTTGCCCAAGATCTCGGCCTTCTCCGGAATGGCATCCAGCTCGCGATAAAACTCCAGCTTGGGCAGCAGATGGCGCTTGCCCTTGGGCAGGCAGTAGCGGCGCACCAGACTGTGTGCAGTGAGTGCGGCCTTGGTCTCGCAGTTGGCGTGATCGATGAGCAGGGTCGGTAAACGGGCCGGATCCCGCGCCATCTCTACCCACTCATCCGGGGTCTCGCACTGCAAAAACTGGCGCACTGGGGCTAGCAGATCATCCATCTGAACTCTCGTCTCTTAAAAGCGTATCGATCATATATGTTGCCGCCTATGCTAGCGGATCCTGCTGGCCATGCCCATATCCGGCAAGATAAGCGGATATTTTTCAAACAGATATCTCCTCCCCCTTCTGCCGTGTTAGGTAGAAACGACAATGGGGGCCACAGGCCCCCATCTCGCTATCCCATCCGGCAAAACCGCAAACGTTTAACTTCCTTCGTTAAAAATTTCCAGATTGCTGGTGCCTTCCTGCCACTCACGCACCGCTTTGGTGTCATCGTTGCGCAGGGCATTGAGGTGATCCAGATAGGACTGGTCCACATCGGAGGTGACGTAGTGACCATTGAACACCGAGGTCTCGAAGTGACGCAGATCCGGGTTGATCTCCCGCACGGCGGCTTCCAGATCTTCCAGATCCTGGAAAATCAGACCGTCAGCGCCAATCAGCTTGCACACTTCTTCCACTTCGCGACCGTGGGCGATCAGCTCGTTGGCGGTGGGCATGTCGATGCCATAGACGTTGGGGAAGCGAATTTCCGGCGCCGCCGAGGCGAAGTAGACCTTGGCTGCCCCCGCTTCACGGGCCATCTGGATGATCTGCTCGGACGTGGTACCACGCACGATGGAATCATCTACCAGCAACACCTTCTTGCCCTTGAATTCGGAGCTGATGGCGTTGAGCTTGCGACGCACCGACTTCTTGCGCTGGGTCTGACCCGGCATGATGAAGGTACGGCCGATGTAGCGGTTCTTCACGAAGCCCTGACGGTATGGCAGATCCAGGGTGTGAGCGATCTCCAGCGCCACGTCACAGGAGGTCTCGGGGATGGGGATAACCACATCGACGTCGAGATCTTCCCACTCGCGGGCAATCTTCTGACCCAGCTTGCGACCCATGTTGAGGCGGGCGGCGTAGACCGAGACCTTGTCGATGCACGAATCGGGACGGGCGAAATAGACATATTCGAAGATACAGGAGCTCATTTGCGGGTTCTCCGCACACTGCTCGGAGAAGAGCTGGCCCTGCTCGGTGATGTAAATGGCTTCACCCGGCGCAATATCCCGCACCGTCTCGAAACCGATGGCGTCGAGTGCCACGCTCTCGGAGGCGAGCATATACTCCACCTGGCCCTGCTCGTCCTGACGACGACCGAGGATCAGCGGGCGAATGCCGTTGGGATCGCGAAAACCGATGAGACCATGACCAATCACCAGCGAGACCACCGCATAAGCGCCGCGGATCTGCTGATGGGTTCTGCGCACCGCGGCGAAGATATCTTCGGGACGCAGGGCCATCTTGTCACAGCGATCCAGCTCGTGGGCCAACACGTTCAGCAACACTTCCGAGTCGGAGGTGGTGTTGATGTGACGGCGGGCGACCTTGAACTGCTGCTCCTTGAGCTCCTTGGCGTTGGTGAGGTTGCCGTTATGGGCCAGCACCATGCCGTAGGGCGAGTTCACATAAAAAGGTTGGGCTTCAGCGGCACTTGAGCTGCCTGCGGTGGGGTATCTGACATGACCTATGCCGATGTTCCCTTGCAGACGCTGCATGTGGCGCACTTCAAACACGTCCTTCACTAGGCCATTGGCCTTGCGTTGCCGGAAGTTTCCACTATCAATGGTCACGATCCCGGCGGCATCCTGTCCCCTGTGCTGCAACACCGTCAAGGCGTCGTAGAGGGCCTGATTGACGGGGGTGGTGCCAACTATACCGACAATACCACACATGTCTTTGCTACCTCGAAGTCACTATACCTGTTTAAGAAAACTGGATGAGTTCAACATGAACCCGAAAAACCACTGGATCACCGGCTTGAACTCCGGCACCAGCTTGGATGCCACCCACCAGTCGCTCTGGGAGAGGCTGGTGAAGGTATCCATGAAAAAAAGCAGGGCACTGACGATCAGCACCCCGCGAATTGCACCGAAGCAGACCCCCAGCACCCGATCGGTACCGGAGAGACCCGTCTTGTCCACCAACAGGCCCACCACATAGTTGACCACGCTGCCGAGGATCAGAGTCGCCACAAACAGCGCCGCGATGGCCAGACCGTTGCGAACCAGCGCGTCGGAGAAGGAGGTGAAATAGACGGCGAGATCAGGATAGAAATGGCTGGCAATAAAGAAGGCGACGAACCAGGTGACAAGAGACATGGCCTCCTTGACGAAGCCGCGCACCAGGCTGATGAGAGCAGAGAAACCGACGATGCCGATGATGGCGTAATCAATCCAGACCATAGAAAAAGATGTCCTGCGAAATTGCGGCGCAGTCTAACAAAAACGATTGCGCATTGCTTGATAAAAATGTGTTAACTGTTCAAAGCGACGCCGAAAAGCCGCATTTTTTCAGCACTAAAACGGTTGATCGGCGCCAGAATGCACAACGCCATGGCAATGCCATGGCGTTGTGGTCTGCGGCATGAACCTACCCGATGTGGGTCAGGCCACCCATGTAGGATTGCAGCGCAGCCGGGATGGCGATGCGGCCATCTTCCTGCTGGTAGTTCTCCATCACGGCAACCAGGGTACGACCCACTGCCAGACCGGAGCCGTTCAGGGTGTGCAGCAGTTGCGGCTTGCCGTCGATGCGCACGCGAGCTTGCATGCGGCGCGCCTGGAAGTCGGTGCAGTTGGAGACAGAGGAGATCTCGCGGTAAGTGTTCTGGGCCGGCAGCCACACTTCCAGATCGTAGGTCTTGGAAGCGCAGAAGCCCATGTCACCGGTAGAGAGCGCCATCACGCGATACGGCAGCTCCAGCAGTTGCAGCACCTTCTCGGCGTGACCGACCATCTCTTCCAGTGCATCCCAGGATTTCTCCGGATGAACCAGCTGAACCATTTCAACCTTGTCGAACTGGTGCATACGGATGAGGCCGCGGGTATCACGACCGTAGGAACCGGCTTCAGAGCGGAAGCAGGGGCTGTGGGCGGTCATCTTGATCGGCAGCTCTTGCGCGTCAAAGATCTCGTCACGGGCCATGTTGGTGAGCGGCACTTCGGAGGTCGGGATCAGGGAGAACTTGCGCACCTTGCCCTCTTCTTCCCCTTCACCTTCGATACCGGTATTGAACAGGTCCTGAGCAAATTTCGGCAACTGGCCGGTGCCATAGAGGCTGTCCGGGTTCACCAGATAGGGCACGTAGCACTCGGTGTAACCGTGCTGCTGGGTGTGCAGATCCAGCATGAACTGAGCCAGGGCACGGTGCAGACGGGCAATCTGCCCCTTCATCACCACGAAACGGGTACCGGAGAGTTTGACGCCGTTCTTGAAATCAACGCCCTTGGCCGCTTCGCCCAGATCGATGTGATCGCGTACCGGGAAGCTGAACTCCCGCGGGGTCCCCCAGCGACGCACTTCCACGTTGTCGTTCTCGTCACGACCCACCGGAGTGGTCTCGCTCGGCAGGTTGGGGATGGCGTCGGCAATGGCTTTCAGCTGGGCCAGCAGGGCATCCAGCTCGACCTTGCTGGTTTCCAGCTCGTCGTTGATCTTGGTCACTTCGGCCTTGAGCGGGGCAACATCTTCACCACGACGGGCAGCTTCACCGATGGATTTGGAGCGGGCGTTGCGCTCGGCCTGCAGCTCCTGGGTACGGGACTGCAGATCCTTGCGTTTCTCTTCCAGAGCGTTGACAGCCGCTACGTCCAGAACGTAGCCACGTGTCGCCAGACGAGCGGCAGCCTCTTCGATATCGCTGCGCAGATATTTGGGATCCAGCATGGTTTACCTACTTTTTTAAAATGGGATCTGGGCCTGAGTCGTCATGACGGGCTGGGAAACAGATCCGGAAGTTAACATCGGTTGGCGCACCCCAATCGTCTTCAGAATCGGGCCTTAACTATCACAGGCCTTCGAGATCAAGAAGATGGCACAAGGCCAAGACAAGCGGGGTCAGACGGGCAGTGTAGCAGACCGCCCCCCCGCCCGAACAGGGACTATTTGTGTCGTTTTTACCGACTTTGGCACGCAAACCGTCCTGCATATTCAAACGCCTGACCAATTTTCAGCCATGCGAGGTAACAAAGGGGCTATTTGCCCCGTTGCTGCGGACTTTGCCTGTCCAGTTCATGGAGGTAATCGAGCTTCTGGCCAATCTGCTTTTCAAGGCCGCGATCGGTGGGCTGGTAGTACTGCTTGCCCGCCAGCTCGGGCGGGAAATACTGCTCGCCCGCCGCATAGGCGCCCGGCTCGTCATGGGCATAGCGATACTCGGCGCCATAGCCCAGATCGCTCATCAGCTTGGTCGGCGCATTGCGCAGGTGTACCGGCACCTCGAAGTCAGGGAGGTTTTTGGCATCATTAAGCGCCGCCTTCCAAGCGGTGTAGACCGCATTGCTTTTCGGGGCACAGGCGAGATAGACGATCGCCTGGGCGATAGCCCGCTCCCCTTCCGCCGGACCGATCCGATGGAAGCAATCCCAGGCCGACAGGGCGACCTGCATGGCACGGGGATCGGCATTGCCCACATCTTCCGAGGCAATCGCCAGCAAGCGGCGGGCGATATAGAGCGGATCGCAACCGGCGCTCACCATGCGGGCATACCAGTAGAGCGCTGCATCCGGCGCCGAGCCGCGAATGGATTTGTGCACCGCGGAGATGAGGTCGTAGAAGTGATCGCCCCCCTTGTCGAAGCGGGCCACATGTTCCCCCACCACGGCGGCGAGCAGGGCACTGTCGATCACCCGCACTCCAGTGCTGTCGGTTTCGGCCATGTCGGCCAACAGCTCCAGATAGTTGAGGGATTTACGCCCGTCCCCATCCACCGTCTTGGCCAGCGCCTCTTTGACACCGGGGGCGAAGGTGAGTGCCGGATCATTGAGACCACGGGGATCGGTCATCGCCTGATCGAGCATGGCGAGAATATCGCTCTCCTCCAGTCGCTTGAGCAGATAGACTCGGGCCCTGGAGAGCAGTGCGTTGTTGAGTTCGAACGAGGGGTTTTCGGTGGTGGCACCGATAAAGGTGATGGTGCCATCTTCAATGTGAGGCAGGAACACATCCTGCTGGCTCTTGTTGAAGCGGTGCACCTCATCCACAAACAGGATGGTGCGCACTCCGCGCCAGCTGTTCTCCTTCGCCTTGTCGATGGCGGCGCGGATCTCCTTGATACCGGAGGTGACCGCCGAGAGTCGCTCCACTTCCGCCTGGCAGTAGTGAGCCATCAACTCCGCCAGCGTGGTCTTGCCGGTACCGGGCGGCCCCCACAGGATCATCGAGTGGCAGTGACCCGCCAGGATCGCTTTGCGCAGGGGCTTGTCAGCCCCCAGGATATGTTGCTGACCGATATACTGGTCGAGGTTTTGCGGCCGCATCCGGGCCGCCAGCGGACGAAAGTCCGATGAGAAATCCAACGACAAGTTGCTCATCTGTATTGACCACCCAGCGTCACACCACTCGCCTTTGACTGGCGCAGTGGCGAGCAATCCAACGACCGCTTGCTCATTAGCGCTGGTCGTCCAGTTCGACCCCCTTCGGGATCTTGAAAACAAATTCGTTGCCCTTGAGCACCGGCTTGCGATTGAAGCTGCTCAGGGTGAATTCACTCCACTGCCCTTGTGCCTCTTTCACATCGAAACGACTGATGTTGTCTTGTCTGTCGAAGGTGACACGGAAGGAGGCGATCAGCTCATCCTTGTTGCGGCTGGTGACGGTGTAGACATCCCCCTGCTGGGTCACGTCATAGTTCTTCCAGAACTTGTCGTCATTGCCAGCGATCAGAATAAAGGGGGTGTTGAGCACCGCATCTTTCAGCTTGAGGGCGGTCACCTGCTCGACGAAGGGATCATAGACCCAGACATCCTGACCATCGGCCACGATCAGGCTCTCGTCCGGCGAGGTGGTGTGCCAGTTGAAACGGTTTGGCCGCTGCACCAGCAGATCGCCGCTGGCCTTTTGCAGCTCCTTGCCCTTGCTGTCATAGACGGTCTGGGCAAATTTGGCGGAGAAGAGGCTGACACCCGCCAGCTTCTGTTTGAGATCGCTGGCCGCATCGGCCCACACCTGGCTGCTGGCCATCAGCAGCACGGTACCCATCAACAGTTGTTTTTTCATCACGCTCTTCATAAAGACGCTCTCGATAAAAGGCCACGCCCGCGGAGGGCATGGCCAAGGATAGTATGAAACGATGAGGCTTAGTCCCGCACCGGCGGCGGTGCCAGGACGTCGCGCTGACCATTGCCACCCGGTGAGCTGACGATGCCCTGATTCTCCATCTGCTCGATGAGACGGGCTGCCCGGTTGTAACCAATCTTGAACTTGCGCTGGACGCTGGAGGTCGAGCCACGGCGGGACTCCACCACAAAAGCGACCGCTTCGTCGAACAGGGGGTCCAGCTCTTCATCGCCACCACCGCCATATTCGCCGCTGCCACCTTCACCACCCGACTCACCGGAGAGGATCTCCTCGATGTAGTTCGGCTCGCCGCGCAGTTTCCAGTCCGCCACCACCTTGTGCACTTCGTGATCATCGACGAACGCACCGTGTACCCGGGTCGGGTTGGAGGTACCGGCCGGCATGTAGAGCATGTCGCCCATACCGAGCAGAGATTCGGCACCACCCTGATCGATGATGGTGCGCGAGTCGATCTTGCTCGACACCTGGAACGAGATCCGGGTCGGGATGTTGGCCTTGATAAGACCGGTAATGACATCCACCGACGGACGCTGGGTCGCCAGAATAAGGTGAATACCGGCGGCCCGCGCCTTCTGGGCGATACGGGCGATCAGCTCTTCCACCTTCTTGCCGACGATCATCATCATGTCGGCAAATTCGTCCACCACCACCACGATGTGAGGCAGTTTCTCCAACTCTGGCGGCATCTGATCCATGGAGTCACCCGGGCGCCACAACGGATCCAGCAGAGGTTCCCCCTCCTCGATGGCAGCCAGCACCTTGTCGTTGTAGCCCTTGAGGTTGCGCACCCCGACTGCCGACATCAGCTTGTAACGGCGTTCCATCTCGCCCACACACCAGCGCAGGGCGTTGGCGGCATCCTTCATGTCGGTCACCACCTCGGTCAGCAGGTGCGGGATCCCTTCGTAGACCGAGAGTTCCAGCATCTTGGGGTCGATCATGATGAAACGCAGATCATCGGGGGATGACTTGTAGAGCATCGAGATGATCATGGTGTTCACCCCCACCGACTTACCGGAACCTGTGGTACCGGCCACCAGCAGGTGCGGCATCTTGGCCAGGTTCACCACCACCGGCTCTCCTGCGATGTCCTGACCCAGGCCCATGGTGAGCGGGTTGCGGCTATCGCGGAAAGCATCGCAGTCGAGGGTTTCGCGCAGGTAAACGGTCTGACGCACCCGGTTGGGCAGCTCGATACCGACATAGGTTTTACCCGGGATCACCTCAACCACCCGCACGCTGCTGGCAGACAAGGAGCGGGCCAGATCGCGTGAGAGGTTGGTGATCTTGCTCGCCTTCATGCCCGGCGCCAGATCCAGCTCGAAACGGGTAATAACCGGACCCGGATAGACACCCACCACCTTGGCCTGCACGTTGTAGTCGGCAAGCTTGGCCTCCACCAGACGACCCATGCGATCCAGCTCATCCTTGCTCATCATCTGGGTCTTGGCGGGTGGACGGTCGAGCAGTTCGATACTCGGCAACGGCGGCAGCGTAGATTGCGGACGACGCTTGGGCTTGGTCGGTGCGACGGCTACCGGCGCGGCGACCTCGTCGTCCCCTTCGGCCCACGGCAGATCCAGATCGTCATCATCATCGTCGTCGGCCACAGCCAGTACCGGCTGACGGCGCCCATTGGCAGCCGCCACCGCACGTTTCGGCTTGGCAGCCGGAGCCGGCTGATCATCTTCATCATCAAACTGGGGATCGAACTCGAAGGTATCGTCGTCGAGTTCCGGCAGCCACTCTTCGGAGGCAGCCTTCTGGTTCTTGGCCTTGGGCTTGCGAGTCCAACTTGTATGCGGCTCATCTTCCTCGTCATCAAACGCGATGGCCCCTACCCCGCCTTCCAGCAAGGGATCCGGCCCCTCGTTGCGGGGTTGACGCCAGCCACCGGTCAGCCAGCGGCCGAGGGTGGTCGGGAAGTGGTAAACAGCGCTGACCGAACCGGTGCAGGCCGCGCCGATCTGCTCGACGATGGTGAGCCAGGACCAGCCGGTAAACAGGGTGATGCCGGTTGCCACGAAGCAGAGCAGCATCAGATTGGCCCCGACGCCGCCAAACAGCGGCACCACCGCGGAGGCGATCACATCCCCCACCAGACCACCGGCGGAGAAGTTCTGCATATCGTTGAAGTTCATGCTGGCAATGGCCGACATGCCGAGCACGGTCAGGATAAAGCCGATGATCCGCACCCCCAGGGTGAGGTAATCCACATCGAGCAGACGGCTCGGGCGCCAGAACAGACTCCAGCCCAGCAGCACCACCAGCGGCGGCACCAGATAGGAGAAGGCACCAAAGGTAAACATGGTGATGTCGGCGAGCCAGGCACCGGCACTACCGGCGAGGTTTTTCACCTCCCCTTGCCAGGAGGTCTGGGACCAGCCGGGATCAGCGGGATGATAGGACAACAGGGCAAGCAGAAGATAAGCAGCCATCAGGGTGATGGCGATCAAGACGGCTTCGAAGATCCGTTGTGTACCTGATAAAGGAGTAAACAGCTTTTTATCGGCCAAACTCCGGCTCCTTTCTGAAAACATGTAATGCAGGAAATAAGGGGGCCTAGTATCCCCGAAAAGCCCATCGATTGTCAGCCAGAGCCTGATGGGACGGGGCCATATTTGCAATTATCTTTAAAAGAAGAAACGAGCGGACCGGCCGCTCGTTTCTGACTGTCATGGTGTCTCATATGGAAAAGATACCGCGGCATAACCTGCTTTATCGGGTGCTGATCACCAGACGACTGCTCTGCTTGACCTCTTCCATCACCACGTAGGTACGGGTGTCATTGACACCGGGCAGACGCAGCAGGGTTTCCCCCAACAGACGGCGGTAAGCCGACATGTCGCTGACTCGGGTCTTGAGCAGATAGTCGAAGTCACCGGAAACCAGATGACACTCTTGGATCTCTTCGAGCACCTGAACAGCCTTGTTGAACTGTTCAAACACATCAGGCGCCCCGCGATTGAGGGTTATCTCTACAAACACCAGCAGAGATGCGTCCAGATAATGAGGGTTCAGAATAGCGGCATATCCTTCGATATAACCTTGTCGCTCGAGGCGACGAACCCGTTCCAGACACGGTGTAGGACTCAGGCCAACTCGCTTGGACAACTCAACATTCGAAATCCTGCCATCCTTTTGCAGTTCATTAAGAATGTTGCGGTCAATCCTGTCCAAATCCTTTAGCCGACTCTTAGCTTCCATCATTTTATTCCATCCTTTGGCTATTTTTTGGTAAGAATCACCAGTCATTTTATAATTATGGTCACAAATCCTGTCAATACCTGAATATACTAGGCGCAAATGTTGGTTAACATTTTGGCAACATGAAACACCAATCGATAGACGAGGGATAGCATGATTATCGGTGTACCTAAAGAGATAAAAAACCATGAATACCGCGTAGGCATGGTTCCGGCCAGTGTACGTGAACTGACAGCACGAAACCATACTGTTTTCGTCCAAAGCGGTGCCGGAAACGGCATTGGCTTCAGCGATGCAGATTATATCGCTGTTGGAGCCGAAATTTTGGCCTCTGCAGCAGAGGTTTTCGCCAAAGCCGAGATGATCGTCAAGGTCAAGGAACCTCAGCCTGTCGAATGTGCCATGCTGCGTCCGGGTCAGACCCTGTTCACCTATCTGCATCTGGCGCC
Source organism: Aeromonas sp. 6P (assembly GCF_051919525.1). Lineage (NCBI taxonomy): Bacteria > Pseudomonadati > Pseudomonadota > Gammaproteobacteria > Aeromonadales > Aeromonadaceae > Aeromonas > Aeromonas sp. 6P. The sequence goes on from NZ_JBQBEO010000002.1 coordinate 2,675,629, forward strand.
AGACTTGCCCCAGACCGAAGCCCTGCTGAAAAGCGGCGCCATCTGTATCGCCTATGAAACCGTCACCGACGGCCGTGGCGGCCTGCCCCTGCTGGCCCCCATGTCGGAAGTGGCCGGACGCATGTCTATTCAGGCGGGTGCCCAGGCGCTGGAAAAATCGCGCGGTGGTAGCGGTGTGCTGCTCGGCGGCGTACCCGGTGTCGAACCGGCCAAGGTGGTGATCATCGGCGGCGGCGTGGTCGGCTCCAATGCAGCCCGCATGGCCATTGGCCTGCGCGCGGATGTGACCATCCTCGACAACAACATCGATACCTTGCGTCGTCTTGATAACGAGTTCCAGGGAGCAGCCAAGGTGGTCTACTCCAACAGCGAGACGCTGGAGCGCCATCTGCTGGCGGCCGATCTGGTCATCGGCGGCGTGCTGGTACCGGGTGCCACTGCGCCAAAACTTGTCCGCCGTGACCACATTGCGCGCATGAAGCCGGGTTCTGCCATCGTCGATGTGGCCATCGATCAGGGCGGCTGTGTGGAAACCTCCCACGCCACCACCCACCAGGATCCGACCTATATTGTCGATGAGGTGGTGCACTACTGTGTCGCCAACATGCCGGGGGCGGTGGCCCGCACCTCGACCGTGGCGCTCAACAATGCCACCCTCCCCTTTATCATCAAGCTGGCCCAGCAAGGGTATCGTCAGGCACTGCTGAGCGATCCCAACCTGCTGCACGGGCTCAACGTGATGGAGGGCAAGCTCACCTGCAAGGAAGTGGCCGTGGCACATGGCCTTGCCTACACGGATCCCCTGACCCTGCTGAACTGATCTGCTCTGGCCTGCGCCAGTTGGAGATGAGTGAAAATCCGCCCGCGATGGGCGGTTTTTTTATTCCTTTATTTTGCATGTCACCCCTTGTGAACACGATTAGTGCAATCGACTCACCAGCCTTTGACCCCGGATCACGAATTACCTACAATCGCGCAAACTCATCACATCCCGGAAATGACATCATGAGCCAAGTCACTCACAGCAAATTGCTGATCTTAGGGTCAGGCCCGGCCGGTTACACCGCGGCCGTCTACGCCGCCCGCGCCAACCTCAATCCCCTGCTCATCACCGGCATGCAGCAAGGGGGTCAGCTGACCACCACCACCGAAGTAGAAAACTGGCCAGGTGATCCGGAAGGCCTGACCGGCCCTGCCCTGATGGAGCGCATGAAAGAGCATGCAGAGAAGTTCGATACCCGCATCCTGTTTGATCACATCAACAGTGTCGAACTGACTCAGCGCCCGTTCCGTCTCAAGGGCGACAACGGCGAATACACCTGCGATGCCCTGATCATCGCGACCGGCGCCTCCGCCAAGTATCTGGGCCTGCCCTCCGAAGAGGCCTTCAAGGGTCGCGGCGTCTCTGCCTGTGCCACCTGTGACGGTTTCTTCTACCGCAATCAGGAAGTGGCGGTGATCGGCGGCGGCAACACCGCTGTTGAAGAGGCTTTGTATCTGGCCAACATCGCCAAGAAGGTGCATCTGATCCACCGCCGCGACGAGTTCCGTGCCGAGAAGATCCTGATCAAGCGTCTGCACGACAAGGTTGCGAGCGGCAACATCGTGCTGCACACCCACCAGACCCTGGACGAAGTGCTGGGCGATCAGATGGGGGTCACCGGTGTGCGCCTGCGCAACACTCAGAACCACAGCACCAGCGAGCTGCCGCTGATGGGCGTCTTCATCGCCATCGGCCACCAGCCCAATACCCAGATCTTCGATGGCCAGCTGGAGATGCAAAACGGCTATCTGAAGGTACGTGGCGGCCTCGACGGTTTTGCCACCCAGACCAGCATTGAAGGTGTCTTCGCTGCCGGCGATGTGGCCGACCACAACTACCGTCAGGCGATCACCTCTGCCGGTACCGGCTGCATGGCAGCCCTCGATGCCGAACGCTACCTCGACGCGCAATAAACAAGCGCAGTTGAGATATAAGGCATACCAGTCGGTATGCCTTTTTTATTTAAAGGAGTCTAATGAAACAGAAGATATTGATTGTCGAAGATAGCCTGACCATCCGCCGTATGCTGACTCAGGCTATTGCCCAGCAAACTGGCCTCGAGATTGACGCCTTCGATACCCTCGAAGGTGCCCGTCACTGTCGGGGCGAGGAGTATGTGGTCGCGCTGGTGGACTTGACCTTGCCGGATGCGCCCCGTGGCGAAGCGGTCAACGAGCTGCTGGCTCGAGGTTTGCCGGTGGTGATCCTCACTGCCGACATCAGCGAGGATAAACGTGCCGCCTGGCTGGAAACCGGCGTGCTGGACTATGTGATGAAGGATTCGCGCCACTCGCTGCAATATGCCGTCAGTCTGGTGCACCGCCTCTATCTCAACCAGTCCATCGAAGTGCTAGTGGTCGATGACTCACGCACCTCCCGTCACCGCACCATGGCCCAGTTGCGCAAGCAGTTGTTGCAGGTGCATGAGGCCAGTCATGCCCGTGAAGCGATGGCGATGCTGGAGCAACACCCGGGCATCCGGCTGGCACTGGTCGACTACTATATGCCGGATATCGATGGCATCAGTCTGGTGCGGATGCTGAGAGAGCGTTACAGCAAGCAGCAGCTCGCGATTATCGGGATCTCGGTCTCGGACAAGCGCGGTCTCTCTGCTCGCTATCTCAAGCAGGGCGCCAACGACTTTCTCAACCAGCCGTTCGAACCGGAAGAGCTGCAGTGTCGGGTCAGCCACAATCTGGAAGCGCTCGAGCAGTTCAACAGCATTCAGGAGTCAGCCAATCGTGACTACCTGACCGGTCTCTACAACCGGCGCTACTGGTTCAACGAAGGGCAAAAATGGTTTGAAGAACATCAGCGCCAGCAGACGCCTCTTGCACTATGTGTGCTCGATGTGGATCACTTCAAGCAGGTCAACGATCACTGGGGCCATGCCATCGGCGATCAACTGCTCTGTCATCTGACCCGGCTACTGACCCAGTTCTTCCCCGATGCCATGATCGCCCGGTTTGGCGGAGAGGAGTTTGCCATGATGGTGCCTCACTGTACCGTCCCTGTGTTGATCAAGCGTCTTGAAGGGCTGCGTCAGCAGCTGCGCCAGCAACCCTTGTCACCGGAAACCCCGCTCTTTGTTCGCGCCAGTTACGGCGTGATCAGCGTCAGGCGGATATCCATGGACGAGGCGCTGAGCGTAGCGGATCGGCTGCTCTATCAGGCAAAGAACACCGGTCGCGACAAGATAGTCTCTCAAGAGACAGCTATCTGAATCCTCAGGGCATCAGTCCCGTGTATTACCGCCCGACAGACTTTCCGGCAGGAGAGTCTGCGGGTTCCTTTCCTGCCACAGTCTCCCCATCACAATGACTATCGAAAGTCAGTAAGTCTTGTCGACCCGCACCCCATCATCGAAGTAGAGAATGCGCACCTTATCCCCATTGGTAAAGACCATGGCGGGATCATAATCCTGGATCACGTTGATAAGGGCATTTTGCTCGTTGCGGATCAGCAGCTCCACCAGCTTGTTTTCCACCACGGTTCCCCCGGACTGGTATTGCTGGGCAGCTGCAGCCCCCGCGAGCGCGCCGACGGCGGTGGCGATTTCACGGCCATGACCGCCGCCAAACTGGTTCCCCAGCAGGCCGCCCAACACGGCACCACCCAGCGTCTTCCAGCCAGAGTGCTCGGACTCCAGGATCTGGCGCTGGGTAATATTGCGCACCGTTTCGACCTGACCAAACACCACCTGATTGACCGGCCGCGCGGTATTGCGCTGGTAGACCTCCGCCCCGGCGGGCGCCGTGACAAAGCAGAGCAAGCTGGATACTATCAGGATAATGGCCTTCATCTATGAACCTCGTTGCCTTATGTCTCGCTATCTTACCCAACTGGATGATGAGCTTTGCTGGTTTCCCAACCCCAGCCATGCGCTGGAAGAGCCCAACGGCTTGCTGGCGATCGGCGGGGATCTCTCCCCGGCCAGATTGCTGGCAGCTTATCACAAGGGGATCTTCCCGTGGAATGAACCCCACCAGCCGACCCTGTGGTGGTCACCGGATCCCCGCGGAGTGATCCGTCCCGACCAACTCCATGTGGGGCGGACACTGCAGAAGATTATCCGCCGTACCCCATTCGATATTTCCGTCAATCGCGCCTTTAATGAAGTCATTACCGCCTGCGCCGCCCCTCGTCGCACTGCCGATGGCACCTGGATCAGCCAACCCATGATCGAGGCCTACCAGCAGTTGCACCAACTGGGTCATGCCCACTCTATCGAGATCTGGCAGGAGGGAGAGCTGCAAGCGGGACTGTATGGCCTATCTATCGGCCGACTGTTTTGCGGTGAATCCATGTTCAGCCGGATTGATAACGGCGCCAAACTTGCCATGGTGGCACTCTGTCGCCACTTCGCACGCCATCGCGGCGCCCTCATCGATTGCCAGATGCAGAACCCGTTTCTGGCGACCCTGGGTATCGAGGAATGGCCAAGGGCCCGTTTTCTGGCCGAGCTGGCGCGCCTTGGCCATCAACCACTGTTGGCTTCCTGCTGGCAAGAGGGGGAGATCAGCCTATGACAGAAGAAGTGATCCTTAAAGTAGGGCTGACTCCCAAGCATCCCTGCAGTTATCTGGACCATGAACAGGAGCAGTTGCTGGTGCTGATGGATCACAATCTGCTCAACGCCAACGGTTACGAGCGATTGTTGACTGCCGGTTTTCGCCGCAGTGGCAACGACATCTATCGCCCCCACTGCCCGGCGTGCCATGCCTGCCAGTCCCTTCGTATTCACAGCGAACGCTTTCGTCCCAGCCGTGGCCAGAAACGGATCCGCCAGCTCAACAGGGATATCGAAATCGTCCTGAGCTATGATGACAAACCCGAGTATTACCTGCTCTACGAACGCTATATCCGCGAACGCCATCACGATGGCAGCATGTATCCCCCCAACCGCAGCCAGTATCGCGGGTTTCTCCATTGTGACTGGATGCCGCCACTCTATTTGGAAATGCGCAAGGAGGGCCGTCTTATCGGCGTGGCCACCACAGACCTGCTACCCCACTCCTTGAGCGCTATGTACACCTTCTTCGATCCGGATTATGCCGATCGCTCCCTGGGCACCTTTGCCATCCTCTGCCAGCTCGATCTGGCCAAGCGAACAGGGCGAAGCTGGCTCTATCTTGGCTATCTGGTAGAGGCGTGTCGCAAGATGAATTACAAGCGCAATTACCTCCCTCATGAGCTGTTAATTCAGGGGGAATGGAAAAATATCGACACCAAGCCCGAGTAAACTTTACACATAGCCTTAAATCCGGCATGATCCAGCGGTTTTTTGTTGTGGCTTATCAAGAGGATTCAATGGCTAAAGAAGACAGTATTGAGATGCAGGGCACTATTCTCGAAACCCTGCCCAATACCATGTTCCGTGTGGAACTGGAGAATGGTCACGTGGTTATCGCTCATATTTCAGGCAAGATGCGCAAAAACTACATTCGTATCCTGACTGGAGACAAAGTAACGGTAGCACTGACTCCCTACGATCTCTCCAAGGGACGTATTGTTTTCCGCTCTCGCTAAGCCAGGAATTCAGCAAAAAACCCCAACCTTTCGGTTGGGGTTTTTTGTCGTTTTCTGATCACTGACGCTTAGTGGGAAACAGCTTCAACATTGACCTGAAAATCAAAGCTGAGGCTGTCATTTACCAACTCAACCTTCACTATCCCCCCGTCAACCAGTGAACCGAACAGGATCTCGTTGGCCAGGGGCTTCTTGAGGTGCTCCTGGATTACCCGACCCATCGGTCTGGCACCCATGGCTCTGTCATACCCCTTCTCCGCCAACCAGTGGCGGGCACGCTCGGACACCTCGAGAGAAACGCCCTTCGCATCCAGTTGAACCTGCAATTCGACAATGAACTTGTCGACCACCTGATGGATCACCGTCATATCGAGATGGTTGAACCAGATGGTGTGATCAAGCCGGTTACGGAACTCCGGACTGAAGGTCTTGTTGATCACCGCCATAGCATCGTGGCTCAGATCCTGCTGCTGGAAGCCAATCGACTTGCGCTGGGTCTCCTGCACACCAGCGTTGGTAGTCATCACCAAAATGACGTTACGGAAATCCGCCTTGCGCCCGTTGTTATCGGTCAAGGTGCCGTTGTCCATCACCTGCAACAGCAGATTGAATACGTCCGGGTGAGCTTTCTCAATTTCGTCAAGCAACACGACGGAATGAGGATGCTTGATCACCGCATCGGTCAGCAGCCCCCCCTGCTCAAAACCAACATAGCCGGGAGGCGCACCAATCAGACGTGAGACGGTGTGACGTTCCATGTACTCGGACATATCAAAGCGCAGCATCTCGACACCCAATGCCTTGCCCAACTGCTGGGTCACCTCTGTTTTACCAACACCGGTAGGACCGGCAAACAGGAAGCAACCAACCGGACGACGCTCGTTGCCAAGTCCTGAACGAGAGAGGCGAATCGCATCGGTCAGCACCTCGATGGCTTTATCCTGACCAAAGACCACCATCTTCAGATTGCGCTCCAAGTTCTTCAGCACCTCTTTATCCGAGGAAGAAACTGATTTCTCCGGAATACGGGCTATCTTGGCTACGATGGACTCAATTTCCTGCACATTGATCACTTTCTTGCGCTTGCTCGCCGGCAGCAACCGCTGACCGGCACCCGCTTCGTCGATCACGTCGATCGCCTTGTCGGGCAAGTGACGATCATTGATGTACTTGGCAGAGAGCTCGGCAGCTGCACGGATCGCCTTGGCGGTATAGCGCACGCCGTGGTGAGCTTCATAGCGACTCTTGAGCCCCATCAGGATGCGAGTGGTGTCATCGATAGTCGGCTCGACAATATCGATCTTCTGGAAGCGACGGGCCAGCGCACGGTCTTTCTCGAAGATCTGGGCGTACTCCTGATAAGTGGTGGATCCCACACAACGGAGCAAACCATTGGAGAGCAGCGGTTTGATCAGGTTGGCCGCATCCAGCTGACCACCGGATGCCGCACCGGCACCAATGATGGTATGGATCTCGTCGATAAAGAGGATGGCCCCTTCCTGACGCTCAATCTGCTTGAGCAGTACCTTGAGGCGCTTCTCGAAATCACCACGGTATTTAGTGCCCGCCAGAAGAGAACCCATATCCAGCGAATAGATGGTACTGCCCGCAATCACCTCGGGCACATCCCCCTTGACGATGCGATAGGCCAACCCTTCGGCAATGGCGGTTTTCCCCACGCCGGCTTCACCCACCAGCAGCGGGTTGTTCTTGCGACGGCGGCAGAGCACCTGAATGGTACGATTGAGCTCCTGATCACGGCCAATCAGCGGATCGATGCGCCCTTCCAGCACCAGCTGGTTCAGGTTGGTGGCAAAGCTCTCGATCTGTGCGGCCGAAACATCATCATCAGACTCGGGATTGTTATTGCTGCCGAGATCCGGCTTGCTGTCCTTGCGCACCCCGTGGGAGAGGAAATTGACGACGTCGAGACGGCTGATCTCGGCTTTTTTCAGGAAATAGGCAGCTTGTGACTCCTGCTCACTGAAGATAGCGACCAGCACGTTGGCGCCGCTTACTTCGGTATTGCCAGAGGATTGCACATGGAAGACGGCACGCTGCAACACGCGCTGGAAGCCCAGTGTCGGCTGGGTTTCACGATCTTCATCATCGCGCGGTATGAGCGGAGTAGTTTGGGTGATAAATGCGCGGATCTCCTTGCGCATCTGCTCGACATCGGCACCACAGGAGCTCAGCGCCTCATGGGCTGAACTGTTATCCAGAAGGGCTAACAACAGGTGCTCGACGGTCATGAATTCGTGGCGCTCGTCACGGGCCAGTTTGAAAGCCTCGTTCAGCGTCTTTTCTAGATCTTTATTCAACATAGGCACCTCCCCTAGTACAGCTACAATGTGGTGTCACACTCGCCATCAAGTCATCAGATTCAAGCCTTTTCCATAGTACAGAGCAGTGGATGTTCGTTGTTACGTGCATAGGTGTTGACCTGGACAACCTTGGTTTCGGCGATCTCTGCGGTAAACATGCCGCAGACACCCTTACCACTATAATGCACACTCAGCATGACCTGAGTCGCCTTGTCCAAATCCATACCAAAGAACTTTTGCAGCACCTCCACCACGAACTCCATCGGGGTGTAGTCATCGTTGTTCAACACAACTTTATACATGGGTGGCGGCTGCAGCTTTGTTTTCTCTGCTTCTGCAATCTCTTCATTAGCAAAGAGTTCTTTCTGCTTGCTCATAATCGCGCTTTGGTACCTCTAGATTACTACCGTCTAACACAAGGTTGTCAATAGACTTGTTAACCAGATCACATCAGCTGTTAACAACTTCTTGACTCGCTCAAAAGTTAGACTAGATTGGTTACTTGCTAATCTGTGCCCGTCTGCTATGGGCCCATGTCCCTAGTTATAAAGGGCTGGCGCAGGTTACTCAACGACTTCTGGGTAATCAATAAAAGGATGTAGAAGTATGGCAACCGGCACAGTTAAGTGGTTTAACAACGCAAAAGGATTTGGGTTTATCTGTCCGGAAGGGGGCGGTGAGGATATATTCGCTCACTACTCCACGATTCAAATGGAGGGCTACAAGACCCTGAAAGCGGGTCAGGCTGTCAATTTTGAACTGCAACAGGGGCCAAAAGGAAATCACGCCTCTGTGATTGTGCCAAACGAAGCACAAAATATGTAAATAACACCCGTTGGATAAATAAAAAACCGGTTCCTCTCTGAGCAACCGGTTTTTTATTGTCAGATTTCTGGAGAACCCTGCCTCCTCACGGGATCACAGGGTTATCAACAGCCATGATCAGTCGTGATATTCACTACAGGCGATCAGGGTATTTTCCATCAGGCTGGCGACCGTCATCGGGCCCACGCCACCGGGTACCGGAGTAATGAAAGAGGCATGGCTGCGCGCCGTCTCAAACTCCACATCCCCAACCAGCGAGCCATCAGCCAGGCGATTGATACCCACATCAATTACCAGTGCTCCCGGTTTGATCCACTCGCCAAGTATGAAGTTGGGCTTGCCGACCGCAACAACCAGCAGATCGGCACGGCGTACCTGATCTTCCAGATCCCGGGTAAAGCGGTGACAGGTCGTAGTTGTGCAGCCTGCCAGCAGCAATTCGAGAGTCATGGGACGCCCCACTATGTTGGACGCTCCCACCACGACCGCATGCAGACCATGTGTCTTCACGCCGGTGGTCTCGATCAGTGTCATGATCCCTTTCGGAGTGCAGGGGCGCAGCGCCGGAATACGTTGGGCCAGACGACCGACGTTATACGGGTGAAATCCATCTACATCCTTGTCAGGCTGGATCCGCTCCAGCACCTGAGTGGTATCAAAGTGATCCGGCAACGGCAGCTGAACCAGAATGCCATCTACGTGGCTATCCGCATTCAACTGGTCGATCAGCGCCAGCAGCTCTTCCTGACTGGCGGTTGCACTCAGATCATAGGAGCGGGAGAGAAAACCCACCTCCTCGCACGCCCGACGTTTGCTGCCGACATAGACCTGAGAGGCTGGATCCGCCCCCACCAGAATGACTGCCAGCCCAGGAGCCCGTTTCCCTGCCGCCAACCGCTGTTGGACTTGCGCCGCGACCTGGCTGCGAATCGTTTGCGCAACCTGTTTTCCATCTATGATTTTGGCAGACATCGTTCTCCACTCACCATGTGTTCAACTGCCGCGCATTGTCGCATTTTTTTAGCCGGGATGTTAGCGGCAGACGCACGCCAGACCTGTAGCGGGCAATAAGTAGGCACTTGAATTTACTGGGGGAAAAAGTCGTTGACGCTGGCCCTTACGCTTGGCTATGATGCCCGCCCGTTGCCCAGTACGACTCATGTCGATATGCTGGTCAGGGATTTTCGGTGATTAGCGCAGTCCGGTAGCGCATCTGGTTTGGGACCAGAGGGTCAAAGGTTCGAATCCTTTATCACCGACCATGTTCATCGACTCGTCCTTAAGACGTGTTGATACAAAGCGCCCTTAGCTCAGTTGGATAGAGCAACGGCCTTCTAAGCCGTGGGTCGCAGGTTCGAATCCTGCAGGGCGCGCCATTGATGTTCCCCAATCCTTCTGGATTGGCGAGCGTTGATGAAAATTTCAGTGGTGGCTGTAGCTCAGTTGGTAGAGTCCCGGATTGTGATTCCGGTTGTCGTGGGTTCGAGCCCCATCAGCCACCCCATTATTCTGTCGATAATCGCCGTAAGGTGATGTCCATCTACTTGGTGCAGTGACCTTCTGGTCTGCTCCGCGAAAAACCGGCCTTGGCCGGTTTTTTGTTTTGCGCTCGACTGTGCCATGCCTTGTCTGCAAGGCCATCATCCTCCAGATCGATAAACGCGGCTCCGCCCATTTGTCACGATTCGCGACTCCTCATCGATACACACAGCCACTCTCCCCCACACATCAGCCTGCCCGGTTCTTTTTCTGTATTTCCCAAGCGCCATTGATATGCTGATCGCTCTTCTTCTCTCCTGCTTTCCGTTGGAGCTTTTCTATGCAACGCATTCTTTTTGTCGAAGATGATCCCGAGATTGGCCAACTCATCAGCAGTTGGCTCGGTCGCCACGATATGGACGTGATCCTCGAGCCCAGAGGGGATATGGCGCTGGCTCGGGTCGAGGCCGAACAGCCCGATCTGGTGCTGCTCGATATCATGTTGCCGGGGCAGGATGGCATGTCCCTCTGTCGGGATCTGCGGCCGCGCTTCGACGGCCCCATCGTAATGCTCACCTCGCTGGATAGCGACATGAACCAGATCCTGAGTCTGGAGCTGGGCGCCAACGACTACATCCTTAAAACCACCCCGCCCCCCGTGCTACTGGCCAGACTGAGGGTGCAGTTTCGCCAGCACCAGCAAGCATCAACCCAACCGGCCGCCACCAGCTGCGTTCCCCAGCAGCTGCAATTTGGTCGGCTGCGGGTGGATGGCCCGGGGCGAGATGTGCGGCTCGACGGCGAGAGCATTGCTCTCTCGACCGCCGACTTTGATCTGCTGTGGGAGCTCGCCTGCCACGCGGGCCAAATCTTGAGTCGGGAAGCCCTCTTTCGCAGCTTGCGCGGCCGGGAGTACGACGGTCAGGATCGCAGCATGGATGTGGCCATCTCCCGCCTGCGCCGCAAACTGAGTGATAACCCTGACAACCCGACCCGGATCAAGACGGTGCGCCAGAAAGGCTACCTCTTCGTCCCCCACGCCTGGGAATAACCCTCTTTCGGGAGCACCGCCATGCGCCGTCTCTTTATCCAGTTCTATCTGTTGCTGATCAGCTGCTTCACCCTGGCCATCCTGCTGGTGGGCGTGGTCTATCAGGTGACCGCCGAACGGGCGGGTGATCGCTATCTCGAACGCATGATGCAGGGCTCTCTTGGCCTGTTGACCGGCGAGTTGGCAAGAACCCCGCCAGAGCGCTGGACCGATCGGCTGGCCGAGCAGAGCAGCCAGTTTACCCTCCCCCTCAAGATCGGCGAGCTGGTGCACCAGCCGCTGGCCAGCGAGGATCAGGCCTTTCTGGCTGCCGGCAACATTGTCATCGTCGAGGAGGATGACACCTTCCTGCAGCGCATCCCCGAGACCGACCAGGTGCTGATTGTCGGCCCTGTACCCTACCTCTCCTACCTGCACGAGCTGCACTGGGTCGATGTGGGGCTGCTGCTGGTGATCGGCCTATCCCTCGGCCTGCCCATTCTGCTCTGGTTGCGCCCCCACTGGCAGGGATTGCAGCAGTTGGAGCAAACCGCACGTCGCGTGGGCGATGGGGATCTCTCCTGCCGAACCAATCTGCCACCGGGCAGCAGCCTGGCCCGGGTGGGACGCACCTTCGATCAAATGGCGACCCAATTGCAGGCCATGATTGCCAGCCGCAAGCAACTGACCGATGCCATCGCCCACGAGTTGCGCACCCCGCTGGTCCGGTTGCGCTATCGGCTTGCCATGCTCGATCCTGCCCCTGCCGAGCAGGAGCAGCAGGCGCTGGAGCGAGATCTGGGAGCGCTGGACGCTCTGATCGAAGAGATGCTCACCTACGCCAAGCTGGACAGGCCGGAGCTGCCGTTGCAGCGCGACGAGCTGGAGCTCAGCCACTGGGCACAAGCGCATCTCGGCGACTGGCAAGCGCTGGCCCCCGAAAAGAAGCTCACCCTCGATCTGCCACCACGTCATATGCCCTGGTGCGGCGATCAGCGTCTGCTGACGCGCGCGGTGGAGAACCTCATCGGCAATGCTCTGCGCTACGCCGAGAGCGAGGTTACCCTCTCCATCTCGCGGCTACAGGAGAACTATCTGCTAGAGGTGAGCGACGATGGACCGGGGATCGATCCGGCGCTGGCGCCCCAGATCTTTGAGCCGTTCGTGCGTCTTGATCAGAGTCGGGATCGTCGCACCGGCGGCACCGGGTTGGGACTGGCCATCGTGCGCAGCATTGCCCGTCATCACGGGGGCGATGTGGCGCTGCTGGCCAGTGACCACGGCGCCCGCTTCTGCCTCACCCTGCCTGTACATTTGGATACAAACCGTCACCAACCGCTCACTGAAGGGCCGCCGCAACCGTCATAGGATGACTGTCATGGAGAACGCTCCATAACATCAACCCGAATAAGGAAATTGAACATGAAAAAGATCATTCCTCTGACCCTGGCAGCCGTCTTCGCCCTCACTTCCGGTTTCACCATGGCGGCCACCCCGACCAAGACAGCCGCACCGCAGGCGACCCAGACCAAGGTGGTGAAAAAACACCATAAAACCACCCACGCCAAGACTCCTGCCGTCAAAGTCGCGCCGAAAACCAAGTGATCCAACCGGTCACTGGATAACACAGAGGGAGGCTGACGCCTCCCTTTCCATCTCTTCCCGAAATTTTCCTGACGAGAGCCTCCCTCGTCCAAACCGGATCCACGACCCGGCTCCCCCTTTGCGGGAAACGGTCAATGACCACAGGAACATGGCATGTGGCGTCATCTGCTTAAATGGCTAGGCCCCTTGTGCAGCTTGCTGCTGCTCGGCACCGCACTGACCGTGCTGTATCACCTGACTCAGGCATGGCACTGGCACGATATTCGTGTGACCATCTGGTCCCAACCCCTGCTGCGACTGGCGGGCGCCCTGTTGCTGACCCTGCTCAGTTATGGTTGCCTCTGCAGCTATGACATGCTGGCGCTCCATGCGCTGGGCAAGCGCCTTCCCTGGCAACAGGTCAGCATCACCTCCTTTATCGCCTACACCTTCTCCAACACCCTGGGATTTGCCCTGCTGACCGGCACCTCGGTACGCTATCGGCTCTACTCAGCTCTCGGTCTGGCGACCGGTGAGGTAGCCCGAGTGGTGCTGTTCTGCTCCATCACCTTTTTCCTCGGCCTGCTGGCGTGGGGAGGTGGCGCCCTACTGACCTGCGATGTATCACAGCTGCTGCCTAACTGGCCGCAGTGGGCAGATACCCTGCTCAGGCTGGCGGGCATGATGGCTCTGCTGTTGGTGGCCAGCTACCTCTGCTGGCCTACACACCGTCTCTCCTGGCGGAAACACACCCTGACCCTGCCGGGCTTTCGGATACGTCTGTTGCAACTGTTGGTCGCGCTGGCCGACTGGATGGCCGCCGCCGCAGTGCTGTTTGTGCTGTTGCCTGCAGATAGCGTCCCCTACCCCGTGCTGCTCAGTGCCTTCGTGCTGGCCAGCTTCCTCGGGGTGCTGGCCCACGTGCCGGGCGGGATTGGGGTGTTCGAAGCGAGCATGAGCCTGTTGCTGGCTCACTACCTGCCAGCCGACAAGCTGCTCGCCTCGCTGCTGCTCTACCGCTGCATCTATTACCTACTGCCTTTCCTCTGCGCCCTGCTGCTTTTTACCAGCCAGGAGATGTTGCAACAAAAAGCGCGCTGGCAGCGGCTACAGGGGCTGATGAGCGCAGTGCGCGAATTTCTGCCTGCCCTTATCAGCATGGGCACCTTCGCCGCCGGCAGCCTGCTGCTCTGCTCGGGGATGATCCCGACTATGCGCAGCCACATCGAAGTGTGGCTGCAGGTGTTACCGCTCCATCTGCTCGAGCTCTCCCACGTGCTCGGCAGCGTGAGCGGTATCCTCCTGATCCTGCTGGCTCGCAGCCTCTATCGCCGTCACGACGCCGCGTTTCGCATCACCCAGCTGCTGCTGGCTCTGGGGATCGCCTTCTCCCTGCTCAAGGGGGGGGACTGGGAGTCAGCCCTGCTGCTCGGCAGCTTACTGCTGATCATGACCCCCTGCCGCTCCCTCTTCTATCGCAAGGGGTCGCTGCTCTATCCCCAGTACACCCCGGGCTGGCTCATTTCGGTCGGCGCCGTGCTGCTGGGGGCGCTGTGGCTGCTGCTCTTCTCCTACCGTCAGGTGGAGTATGACCACGCCCTCTGGTTCCACTTCTCGCCCCATAGCGGGGCGGCCCGCGGCCTGCGCGCCATGGGGAGCGTGGTGGCCGTGCTGGCCTTGGCCGGGGTTGCCCAGTTGCTTGCACCGCTGCGCGTAGTCGGTGAAAAGCCGGACAAGGAGGCGCTTGCTCGCGCCCACGAACTGGTGGTGCGTGAAGGGGGGATCCAAGGCTATCTGGCCCAGTTGCAGGACAAGTCCCTACTGTTCCACCCCGCAGGCGACGCCTTCCTGATGTATGGCATCGAGGGCAGCAGCTGGATTGTGATGGGGGATCCGGTCGGTCGCCCCGAGCAGATCGAAGAGCTGCTCTGGCAATTTCGCGAGCGGTGCGACGAGCACGACGCCAATCCGGTCTTTTATCAGGTCTCGGCCCGCTATCTGCCGCTCTATCTGGAGCTGGGGCTGATCCCCTTCAAGCTTGGTGAAGAGGCGATGGTCGATCTGGCCACCTTCGATCTGGCGGGCAGCCGGCTGCGCAACCTGCGCCAGAGCCACGCCAAGGGCAAACGGGAAGGATTGACCTTCGAGGTGTTCGAGGCAAGTGCCGTGGCCCCCCTGCTGCCCAGATTGCAGACCGTCTCCGACACCTGGCTGCAGAGCAAGATGGGCAAGGAAAAGGGCTTCTCGGTCGGCCGTTTCGAGCCTGACTACCTGACCTTGAGCCCAGCTGCGCTGGTGTGGCACGAGGGACAGATCGTCGGCTTTGCCAATCTCTGGGTGAGCGATAACAAGGAGATGCTCTCCATCGATCTGATGCGCTACAGCCTGGATACCGGCACCGCCCCCATCATGGATTTTCTCTTTGTCGAACTGCTGCTGTGGGGCAAGGTGCAAGGGTACGCCAGCTTCAATCTGGGGATGGCCCCCATGTCCGGCTTCAACGATCACCCGCTCAACAGCTACTGGGCCCGCCTTGGCAATACCCTGTTTGTGCGTGGCAGCCGTTTTTACAACTTTCGGGGGCTCAGACGCTACAAGGAGAAATTTTCGCCCCGCTGGGAACCCCGCTACCTGCTCTGCAGCAGCAAGCTGGTACTGCCCAGAACCCTGACTCACCTGATCACCCTGATTAATCGCGGCCCGCTGGGGCTGATCAAGAAATAGGAGCATGGCCAATGAGAGCCCTGATATTGCTGTTACTCAGTCTCGTACTGCCCGTTGCATCTTTTGCGGCGCACGCCGCCCCGGTCAAGGATGACCTGAGCCTGATTGAGCTGCCGGTCAAGCAGCCATCCGACGCCCCCATGGTGATCTTTCTCAGCGGCGATGGTGGCTGGGCGGCTCTCGACAAGGGGCTGAGCGCCCAGTTTCAGCTGCACGACATGCCGGTCGTGGGCTGGAGCTCCCTCACCTATTACTGGAAGAAGAAAACCCCGGAGCAGGTGACCGCCGATCTGGAACGGATCCTCGATGATTACCAGACTCGCTGGCAGCGTCCCCGCTGGCTGCTGGTCGGCTTCTCGTTTGGTGCCGAGATTGTCCCCTTCGTCATCAACCGGTTGCCGGAGCACTATCGTCAGGGGCTGGTCGGGGCCGTGATGCTCTCCCCCTCCACCAGCTCGGACTTCGAGATCCACGTCAGCGACATGCTGACCCACAAGGCGCGCAGCTATCCGACCGAACCGCAGGTGAAAACCATCCGGGATCTGCCGATGGTCTGCCTGCAAGGTGCCGATGATGATGACGACGACCGCCTCTGCCCCCGTCTCAACCAACCCAACGTCACCAGCATCACCCTGCCGGGAGGACACCATTTTGACGATAACTACCCCCAGCTCTATCAGGCCATCACCAAGCATCTGAACCTGCCCCCGGATCCACTGACTGTTGAGCATTAACCCGTATCACCACGGAATGCCTTTCAAGTACCGAGCAGGGCAAATCAGCGAACAATGAAAAGGGCCTCTCTTGCGAGAGGCCCTTTTACTGAATCGGGTGGAAACTTTAAAAGGATCGACCAATGGGTTGGCCGTGGCGTCAAAGTAACCGAGGCTTTTCACTACGATTGCCCAAGAGGTTCAGCCAGATGCTGGGCGATCAACAATGAGGATTTGCAGTCCTATGCTGACAACCGCTCGGGATTGCGCCATAAAACAAAAGCCCTGATGTTTCCATCAGGGCTTTGCAATTTGGCGGTGAGGGAGGGATTCGAACCCTCGAAATCACTCACTAAATCGTTGTGAATCAACCAGTTATAGTTAAAAGCAAGTAATATCGTGCCACGATTTTGTGACAACATCAATTATATTTAATATTTCGATTCACTCCAATAAAGGTCTCCTTCTTCTGGCCATCACTGAGCATGACAGATACCGGATCCAAGACAGTTACAGACCTAGCCAGTCAAGATCACTTTCAAACAGAGCTTACAATCCACAGCATGAAGTCACGCAGTGACAGGCATAGATTCATCGTTCGTGGCGCAGTCCAAGCAATATTCATGCCGTTGATGTATGAAGCAGAGTTGGTACGGCCAGTCACATAAGGGGCGGAGCTTAAGTGCGGTGGATGCAGGAACTGAGTGCAATAAGGCTATTGGATTGATACTGCCGAAGTATAATATTTCCCTATTGCCTCTTTCATCATCAGGGGGGGATTCAATTACTGTGATCGTTAGATAATAAAACCTTATGGCTTTATTATCAGCGAAGCTTTAGTGAAAACAGACCTTGAGCACGCAGGATCACACAAGGCGAGATCATGAGAATATCTTTGTTTATTTTCATGTCTATATAGGTAATTTTACAAATTATCGGAAAATTTGACATCGCATACTCACTATTAGCCTGTATGAAATATGCACATAAATTACCCTTGCAACTCAGAAGATACATGGTTAAGTGAACATTTCAGCAACTCACGCTCTCACCCTGATTTGTCACGCTACAAACGTATAGTGCGTTTAAAAACTAGAGTTTATAATTCTGAATGTAGTGTTTAAACGATACATATGATCGAATTTTTATCTACATCAGCTAATTCGGTCGTTACACAGAAAGGTGAAGACAAAGGAATACCCCCTTCAAGCATCTGGCGAGAGCTAAATTTGCAACCAGTCAGTGGAAGAATTCTTTATTCAGCAACTCATCACGTTGATAAGAATAAACTCACTACTTCCCCCATGGAACACCATGTTCTTGTAAGTTTTTACAGATTTCTTCATTTATAACAACAAAATCCGCCCATGTTATCTGATGAGACAAATTCGCATGATAATAATCTTCAACCCTACATATCAATGGCCGAACATGATAAATGGTACAAAGATGGGTAGTGTCATCAAAATGACGACACACCCCATTTCCCGCATCCAGATAGGCGGTAACTTCACTCATGCCAACATTGCGGCAACACAGGCCACATTGATTACATGGGAAAGATTTCAACGATTTTAGCATAAGCTCTTTAGCCAACTACGGGTACTTTCGGAATTGCCAGGCTCAAATGGCAGATCAATATTTCGTTTGATAATCTCTGCATGAAGAATAAGACCACGCTCATATTCGCTATTGGTGACAGACAGTGCATCTGTGAACGCTTGTAACTCGTTAACATCCATATTGAAGTCTAGTCTTGCCAACTCGGCGAGATACATGTCCAATTTGTAATTGATTGTTTGGAATTGCTCCAGAGTTCGCTTGTAGTGGCTCTTAAATTGATTTAAGAAACTCCAAACCTTTTTCATCAATTCACTGTGATCGAGGAAGTAGGTCATACCAACGGTCATGATCCCTGTTGCCATGGCGCTCAAGAAAGCAGCTATTTCCGTGCCGAATGGAAATGTCATCACCGTGATCAGATGTTGATTTAATACTACACCGAGCGACAGTGAAACTCCCATGGAGATTAAGCGCAGCACTTCACGCGTCAGATCTCCCAACTCAAGATTTTGTGGATTGAAAAACACCAATTTGGCAACATTTACCATAGTGCCCCACATTTCACGAATAAATTTACCAAGAGTCTTACCTGTGGTAGTGAAAATATTTATAAGTGTATTTGTTATGCTGGAAAGGATGCCACCCACGGCACTGTCTTTAAAGGTGATCAGCAAGTCTTTAAATTTATCGGTTACCCGCTGCCAGATATTTTTCAGTATATTACCAATATCTGTCATGAACGATCTTAACGTGAAGTTATGTTTATTCTTATGAAAAATAACAGGAAACTGCTCTTTTAACTCGAACCATACTTCGGCCAGCACGATACCAAGCGTTTCTCTCATACCCATACGCACACCGGTGTTTATTGATGCGCACGCAGTATTAGTAAGGAATTTGCTACTGGTATAGTATGCTATATTTATGTGGTGATCATAATTTTTGCGTGCAACCTTATCTGCTGCCAGCATTTTTTGTGTATCAATGCTCTCCAGCGTAGCAATTTTTTGCTCAGCACTGTTAATTTCAGCCTCTAGCTCTCGTCTCTTATGTCGATTCTCTGGACTATCAATAGGGATCTTATCTAACCGTGCTTTAATTTTATGAATATTGTCTTTGGTTGATTCTATCTTTTGTGGGACAATTTCATTGACGAATTTTTCTACCGAGTGCTCTCGTTTGATATTATTGATGTAATAGTGTGTAGAAATGAGATTAGAATCTTGATTGGCTAGCGCGACGCCATCCACCCCTGCTAGAACTCTCCCTGCATCGTGATGTACCTCATGGGCAGAGATAACATGATCCAATTGGCGATCTTCATTCTGTCGCATAGTGTCGCCTCTATATATATCATAGAGTTGACCATCTTTATGCAAAATTTTATCCTGAGCACCACGAGCTCTGTAGTTGTCATCAGAGCGATAAATATCCTCTCTTTTAGCTTTGCTATTTTTAGAAAAAATGGTGTCGCCGTGCTCATTCTTTTTTATTGGCCGATATTCACCTTTGTTCTCATATGATATTTTAAAATCATCTGAGACATGGATATCGGTCTCCCCACGCTGCCGTTGTCTGACATTATGGATGGTATCGATGTTACCGCCTTTCTTATCTTCCAGCAGCAAAAAATCCAAACCAAAGGATGTGACTAAGCTTTTTACAACTTGCGTGTGAAGCTCAGAGGTAAAGTCAAACTCTATACTTTGTGCATTATTCATAGTCTTACCTATAGAAAAAAGCAGCGATGTAACGATAGCATCGCTGCTATTTTTAACTATTTTAAAGTTAATGCTGAATTTATTGCATCTTCATTCAATATCTGCATGCCATTGGCATCCGTATCAAATTGAGGGATATTATTTTTGTCCATGATAATCTTGCCTTTATTATCCATTTTCGGCTTGAACAGTGGAGTAGTAATAATATCAGTCAGGATAGAGGCTAACTGCATACCATTTTCAATGATTTGCAAGGCCTCTTCTTTCAGATCACCTATAGCCCCTCGGGTTATAATTTGATTGTTAATATACTTAAGCATATCAAAATATGGCGTAAACTGTTGATAGAGGTTATTAGTATGGCGATGGATTTTATCCACATAAATAGAGGTTTTTTTAAGCTGTATTTTGGCTCGCTCGAGTTTGTCCACGGCAGCATTTGCTTCATCACGAGTAGAACGAGCATCCTTTAACGCTTCTTCAGCGTGGGCGGCATAAGCCCAACCAGCAATAGCTATGATGGGGGCTGCGACCACAGACCCTAATACCATTGCGCCCCCCGCCATACCAAAACCACCGGCAGCTAGTGAACCTCCACCTATTGCTGCCATGGCAGCATTATAAGCAGCCGCACCTGAGAGAGCTGCAATCGGAGTACCGGTAGAAGCGGCCGCCAATGCCATTACTCCACCATATACGGCATATGCCGCAGCTGCACCGCCAACACCAGCACCAGCAATCTTACCTAGATATGCGGTTGTTGACATGGCTAGCTCATCTATTTTCACCAATTTATGTTTTGGTAACGTAAACTCTACGTCTTTATTATTTGCGGAATTGATTTTGGCAAGAATTTCTTTTGATAGTTTGCGAAACTCTTTAAAATCAGAGCCTATTTTTAATTGTAGAGAACCGAGCTGCTCAAGACCAGTAGTTGTTTCATTATTGATGGTATCGAACGAGCCTTTTGCTTTTTCATATTTTGAACGAGCTTCCTCGAGTATATCATTCGCTAATGATTTATCCTGATATCCATCATAACCCTTTTTTGCACCAAATCCTGCTGCTGCGATTGCAGCTGCTCCTAAGATAAATGGTAATGGCATAATATAAACTCCTTGTATTATTGATTTTCACTGGCTAGGCTGATGGCATTAGACTGATGCTCTGAGGTTGCCAAGAGTGTCCTGTTGTCGCGTCTACTATTACCAATAATGATCATGCTTTGATCACCCCTCATAAAGTCACGCACTTGATGTTCATCCGGGGGGATACAGGTACTCGACATCAGTAAAGGATGTTTTTGCTCAACAATGCCATGCCATGCTATGTTCATGTATGATTTCATTCTTTACTCGATCCGTGGATGAACCCGAGCGCACGTAGTTGGTAGAGAGCCTCATCCTGCGCACCGTTCGAGTAATCAGGCTCCTGAGTAATTCGAGCAAGCCGGTCAACCAATCTTTTACCGTTATCGTCAAGGCTAGCAGACACATCTAGCAGTGATACTGCGTAGCCTGCGTTGCAAGCGGATGCCAGCGCGGCAGCCAGCACCCCGCTGGATTTGGTCTGCGGATGTTCCTTTATAATTGCCAAAATTTCATTCAAAACTTTCATCATTATTCCTCTTACTCAGGTAATCTTGGAAAGATTCACATTCAGCGTATTCCGCATGTACGGCCCTGGGCGCGGCAAGGCAACAGGCTGGCTCTTGCCGGGTTTCCTATTGCACTCATGCTAGTAAAGCTATACCGGCGTCAAACCACGTTAGATCTGCCCCAATGAGTTCAAATTGTAACTCATTTGAGTCACAACCCTCCCGTCCGGCTTGTTGTAGCTCTGCTCCACATTGGGATGGCTACCGCACCCAACTGACAGCACTATCAGGGGATGAGTATCGCCGTAGTCATTTGGGCGCTGCTTCATGATTTTTTCAATATTACCATGGTGTTATCACCATGAACATGAGCCATATCACTACTCAAACGAATATTGTCAATGTATGACTCTGCTGTCTGGAATGGATCGAGCGGTCTGATACACCCAAACAAGGATACTGGGTGCCAATGTGGCTAATCTGCCGTTGAGTATTCAACGGCAATAAGAAAATCAGCACCGACGACCATTAGGTTGTGCAGCGTCAATTCCCAATATGCCTGCTGGGCTCTCGGTATAATGGTGATCGGAAATCTTTATGGTGTGTGATAGGTTGTTGTGATTAGGCACTGGTTAAGCCAGTCAAACCCCTCTTAATCAACCCCTGAGCCTTGCTATGACAGCGTTTGATGCAATGATGGTTAGGTGGTTAAGCACCGTTGCCGCAAAGCGTTGTGAGCATTTGAGGAGCCCATGCATATTTACTCAATGACTTTTTATATAAAAATTACTTAATCAATTAACCAAAATTCACCGAATGCCAGTAATGGCGAAGGTTTGAGGCTGGTTAAGAAGCGCGAAAACCCACTTAACCGGCGCTTAACCACTTAATCATCAGCATCCAACAGGCGGGCAGAAAAAAGCCCCACCTTATCGGCAGGGCTTGAACGTCATTTCTTGTCGATTTTGCCCATCATTTTTGGGTTAACAATGGGCAAACGGTACTGAGTTTGGTTTGAGCGCCCTTTCCTGCTCTCGATGTTTCCATCATTCGCATGCTGCCTGAGAGCTTTACCCCAGGCCCCAGCTGCGCTCAATTTCTCACCGTGCCTGGTACACAGTTCGCTTGCGATGAGCCATTCAAAATTGGAATGCTCGCTCGACAGGTAGTGATGAGCTATCAATTCATACAATGGGCCCTTGTCGGTGTGAGCATCGTTTGCCGATGCGGCCTGTGCAGCGGTCGCATCATCTAGGAACCACGACACGCCAGACTCATAAAGAGCTAGCACCTCTAGCCAGAACTGGCGCAGTTGCTCAGGATCAGTCTGGGAAAGGCGGCCCGCATTCCAGCTCCAACCCAAGATCGCATTCAAGCGATCAACATCAGCCGCTGCGGCCAGTTCGATAACCGCAAATCGGGCGCTCCCTGTTGGGTCTCTGAGGAAATCTGATCCATTAACCGTGGCAATGAATGACGTCTGGCGCTTTTTGATTGTCATGCTACGGGCATAGGGCAGGCGGAAACAGTCGCTCTCCCTGGTTAGGAACGCTTTGAGCGAGCCAGACTCATGCTTCGTCGTACTTTCCAACTCAGCCAGTTCCACAATCCACGCTGACACCGCACGGCGCACGTCATCCGGCTTGTCTGGATTAATGGAGCAATCGAGGGTCGAACCTGGCACCACGGCAGCCAAACGACTCACCCAGGCGCTTTTTCGATAGGACTGTGCCCCCGCCAGCACGGGCACCAGTTTTGAATTCCAACGTGGTTGATAGAGCGCAGCAACACACCCAACCAGCCATGCATGTAGCACCGCACTCGCATAGGCAGGATTTGCAGCATTGAGGGTAGCAATCACCGCATCGATGCGCGGTATCCCGTCCCACGGGGCTCCACGTTCGAGCCAGTGACGCACAGGGTGATAACTGTGGCGCTCACAAATCGCGATCAGGTGCTCATCAATTGCGGCATCCGGCACACCTGCCAGCTGGCAGGCATCAACCAGCGCAGATCGCTGGCCCGCCTCAGAGCCCCCCAGGCGCTCACCATCAGCCCCCGCCAGTTCCGGCTCACCCGTCATCAGGTTGTAGCGCGGCAACCATGCCTGAAATCGAATCAGGGCGCACAGATTTGCACTGGTCTTGATAGGGCGGCCAGTAGGGCCCATGTCCGGCAGAGTCAGCAGTTCACCCTGCATCACTGACCTAACAGCCTGCTGAACCTGCTCTGTGGCAACACCATCGTTCTGACCGTCATATGACGGAATATCATGCTCAACTGTTGTATTTTTATTGTTTTTCATTTTTTGTTATCCTGGGCGTTATCGCCTGATTGTTGTTATATATGAACCCTTATTATTTTCTACTTATTAATTTCATGAGCCGCTAATACATTAGCCAGCCAATTCAATTAAATCTAAAAAGTTTTTATGAATGGCATTGCGCTATAAATATGGATGACCGTCACCAATATATGTGTCAAGGTTGATCTTCCTCATACTTCGTCAGATGTCACCTTGGCACACATATGGTTCCGATGTCATTCCATATTTCCCGCTTCATGCCATCCATAAAAATGGATTCTCCACCCACTCCGTTCGCAAGCTCTCTACGGGGTTCCGGTCTCGTGCCTCGACCCATCCACATACTTACGCACTTTTGTGCGCGTAAGTATGGTTTTAAAACGCGTTCTTACGTGGTATCACGCCTCGTACTTACGTGTGTGGCAGTCGGCATTACCATGTTGTGTATTGTCAACTTCCTCCCATTTTAAAATGATTGCATTTAGATAATTCGCCCTGAGTTTTTTGACTATGATAAATCATTCCCACTGGATTCATTTTTCCCTCTGCGTATGAATGCGGCCAATCCTCTATTCCCCACAGAATTATTATTGACCTGATTTATTACTGGAGACTCAGGCTTGATATAATGTGTATTATCCGCTGATAGCTGACTGTGAGTCATACGAATTCCGCTTAAATCGGCATCAGCAGGGCAGCTAAATAACTGATCCCAATAGTGCTACACCTTCGCTGTGCCATAGCTATTCCCGGGGAAAGGAGACACGGTATCCATGAAGTGTTTCACTCGAGCCAGCAGGTTGGCCATTCCTCTGCATTGATGATTGCGTGTGATGGTTTCATGTAACTTGTGCCACAGCCGTTCGATGTGATTAACCCAAGGACTGTAAACTGGCTGGAATACCAGGCAGAACTTGGGATTCTTCTTCAACCATCGCTCGGTCTGTTTGCTTTTGTGAATGATGTAGTTATCGAGGATCAACGTGATGGTTTTGGCTCGTCGGTAGTGGCGACGCAGCTTTTCCAGCATGGCGATAAACAGGGATGAGTTTTTCTTTATCCCGCTGACGTAAAGCACTCTTCCGTTGCCTGCATGGAGAACACCTGCCAGGTAATGTTTCGCGTTCTGTCCCGGTGTGACAACCCGCTTTTGCTGCGCTCTGAACATCCAGTCGGCCCCTAATTTGGGATTGAGGTCTATATCAACTTCATCCTCATAAAACACCGGATGATCGGCATCACAGCGGGCCAGCGCCGCGTCGATATCCGCCATTTTCTCCTGATAGGCTGGGTCTTTTATCCGCAAGGTCGGCACGGGTCTTCGCCAGACAATACCCATACGAGGTAACCATCGGCGGAGTGTGGAGGCTGCCATATTGAGGCCTGTTAACCGATTGATTTTGATAGCCAATAGTTCGGTACACCAGCGGCTGCGCTGATAACCAAAATCTTGCGGAGAAAACTGCATGAGCAGCACCAGTAAGGTGACAATCTTGGCGACAGGTAAGACCGGGGCACGGCCAGCCGGTAAGGCTTCTAGCGCCCCCACACCTTCATCCCGATACCACCGAAGCCAACGGCCGATGGTCGAACGAGCAGCGCCGGTAAGGTGATGAACATCAGTGATCGTGCGGCCTTCATGTAACAGCAAGATGGCCATCAAGCGACGAGCATGCCCTTTATCACGCGTGGCATGGATGATTTTGTGAATGCGGCGCCGTTGTGGTCGTGGCAGGGGTGGTAGGATAGGCATCAACTCAGTCCTTTGGGTGTGGCTTGTTTTGTTTGGCGACTAATGAGATCGCACAAACTGGACTGAGTTCCCTTCCTCCAGAGATCTACTATTCGGAACAGCTATTTAGGCAGTCGCCCACCTCTAGCCAATTTCCTATTGCCATAACGGTCAACAGAGCCAGTGGCCTGATGGCCCATCAAATATGCAATACGTTGGCGGTCCATTCCGGAACCTTTGAGCTCAGAGCCGAGCTGGTGACGCCAGCTATAAAATGTGGGTAGAGCCCTACGCCTAGGCCATAGTTTTTTACCAGCAGCCCGCAGCCTGTCCTGCATCACACCAATGTCTACTCGTTTCGCCTGCATGACACAATATCTGAGCAGGCCAGAATCGATGCCATCCAACAGTAAAGTGCGGTCTGCCCCCCGTTGTCCGCTATGGCTTTTTTTAGCGCCCGTCACAATAAGCCGATTTCCATCCACTCTCAGACCTGAAAGCTCTGCGGGTCTAATACCTGCGTTTTTAAAAATGAGGATGGCAGAAACCATACTAATGTCACCACGCTGGTTAAAATATGATTTCAGAGCATCCTCATCTGCCTGATTGATCGCCCTCGCGCGGGGCTGTCTGGATTTTTTTGATAAATTACTACCATGTGCAGTCACAGGGTTTTTCGCCCTCCGAATACGCTCGGCAGCATCAACATAGCCCAGCATATTCTGGTGATATGCCAGAGCACATCGCAGTCTCCGCCAATACCCTGGTCGGTAATCTGGTGCACAGGCTAGCAATTCATTAGAAATATTTTTTGCCGTGAGTGGTATCGCCCTATTTTCAAGGCGTTGGTAAAAAAATTCAGCCAGCTTCGTATACTCAAACTCAGTCTTTTTGGTAGTCATATATCTCCTAGGGCTCTTTTCGGCCCCTATTTAAATCTATTATCTTAACGCAACAGTTATGAGCGCCAGCCATATAGGATAACACCTCACGTAACGTTTATCGTAAAATGATAGTGAACGGTATCACTACAATAATTGAATTATTGCATACAGTATTATATCGTGGATTTGTTGTTAGTTAAATAAAACCACTTGACCTATAAGAATATATTGTTTTTGTCTACTCCCCATCGCTGGCTCAATTTATGTATAGCTGCCATCCGCCTATCATCCATATGTAATGTAGATGAGCTATTAACGGAAATATCGTGTATTCTCGAATCACTATCGTCTATAGACGCAGTGTCTGAACCATAACACTGATGAGACTCGTCGGATTTAGCTATCGTAGCTGGTTCCAGTTTCGTAAAACCATTAAAACAGCGGTCCAGCACAGTATCCTCAACGGCATCATAATCAGGTGCATCCTCTACAATCCATTTCCCGTAGTGCCTATATATCATGGCGGTACTGGTTAGCCCCATTTTACGGGCAATCCGCTCTACAGAGACGCCCGCAGTGAGCATCTGACTCGCATAGGTGTGGCGGAATTGGCTAGGCCCTCGATAGCGTACAGCTACTCGTTCACAATAGGGCCTAAAAAATGCCCCCCGAAAATCGTCAACAGAGACATAGGGCCGATCTTCTTCCTGCGAATACGCCAATAAGGTTCTATACATCTGTAAAGATTTTTTATTGTCCGCTTGTAATACAGTAATTAACTGAGGTTGTCTTTGATGGGCATACTCAACCAGTGTTTTGGCTGCGCTCAGAGTCCAGCCACACAGTTCAATGACCCGTTTTGACTCCCTGGTTTTTGGGATTTTAAATTCCTTATCCACCAGCGCTAAATCGATAAACAGCTGCTGCTTATTCAGATCAATTGACTCGACAGTAAGAGCCATGAGTTCGCTAATTCGCAGCCCAGTACCGATTCCCAGGGTGATTAATGCCACCTCAATCGGATAATGCTCCTCGCAACTCCTCAGAGCCTGGATCTCATGCTGTAAAAATGGATCGGGATCGTTGGAAGATGTTTTACACGTTTTTATATTTTGTATCGGACTCATGGCAATCAGCCTATCGTCCACAGCCCGAGTGAATATCTGCCGCAAGATTGAGAGATAGTGATTTACAGTTTTGTTACTATATTCCTGATGCAACCTAGCCAAAAAGAGGCCCATGTCGGTTGCGGTCACATCAGAGATAATCTGCCTACCAATCCATTTATTCAGCTGTTCAGATTTGCGACGAAAAGCCTTAAATGTAGCTGGCGCATATGCCGGCTTCATAATAAGAACATTATTTTTTAGTGCCACTTCAATCGTCATTGCCATCCTGTTTTTTCTATACGCCATTAACTCCATCCTCATGTCATTTGCGGTGAGACTAACCGCATCAAAACGACATGTCAACATGCAAAATCACATTTTTTCAGGCTTGTCAATATCCATTTTTACTAATATTTCAGTGGAATTTAAGACAGGTTATTAGATATTCCTAATGTGCGTCATTCATCACCAGAAAAAACAATATAAATAGTCCAGATGAAATTATTTATATTATTTGATAATCTTATTCTGGACGGTGAGGGAGAACAAATTTAAGCGCATCAGAAAAATCTAATTGTTCTACTACAGCCTGCAAACGCTGCACTGTGGATTTTTTTCCATAATGGCGATAGGTAAAACCAATTTTGCTATGTCCTGCCAGGTCTGCGACCGCATGTTCGGGTGTATCACGCTGTTGCAGCTCATCAATAACGGTGTGACGGAACCCATAGGCGGTAGGTCGTTGCCCCGCCACAAATCCCAGTTTCCCCAGGTAGCGGGAGAAGCGACACTCGAAATTTTTGGTCCATTCGCCAAACTCCCCTGTAGCCGTACAACTGAATAGCTGCACATGGCCCTGCCTACGTCGTAATTCGACATAATGCAGGAATCCCAGCGCAATCAACCTGCTGTGGATGGGTACGAGTCGCCTGCTGTTGCCGTTTTTGATCGACTGCGCCTCTCCCTCGTCGGTAATGTTGAGGCAAGCGATATTATCCTGGGTCATCACATCACTGACACGTAGCTGACAGATCTCCGCAGGCCGTGCGCCAGTGTGTAGTAGTACCAGGGGTATCCAATAGTCATCGACGTTGCTGTAAGCGTGCTGGGTGAAGTTTACCGAGCTGAACAATGCCCTGAGCTGGGTGGGCTCCCAGCGCTGTCGTGGGGTAGGCTGCGCACATTTTATTTTGACCTGATCAAATGGATTTTTGGCCGTATATTCCATCTGCACAGCAAAATTCAGCATCTGGGTACAGGCCGCCTTGTATTCACGCACAGTCTTCAGTCCCTTACTGGTCGCCAGCTCCTGAACAAACTGATCTACATGCCTGAATTTCAAAGCCTGTACGAAGAAGCCACCACCCACAGCGTTGATAAGTGCTGTTGTACGAGTCTGGAGCTGCTGGAGCGAACGTGATGAGATTTTTTCATTCGATTTGCGCTCCAGAAACTCAGCCTGCAACTGGCCCATTGCCTTGGGCACTGTAACCGGATCAAGGTGCTGCATCGGCTCAAGAGACGGCTGTAACTGCGATGCCCTCATTGGAGAGTCGCAGCAGGATGCTGCTGACACGTCATCGGGCTGACTATAAGGAAGTGGGGACGACTGAATAAGCCCGTTAGCAGAGGAAAGCAGTTGTTGGCGTAAGCGAGCCAGATCCGGCGCGATAAGGTCTCGAAAACGGGTCGTCGGCTGATGGCTGTCAGTCCTCAAGAGAGCGGGTAATCTGCCCATCATTATCTTGATGCCATGTGCTGCAACCAGATTGCGTAGCGTGGCTTCACTGCGATCCTTGGTAAGCAGGGAGACTCTGATCTCTAGGGGGCAGCCTAACAGGCGGAGGGATTGGGGAAACGGAATGCGGGTATAGTAGTTTCCGTTTCGGTTTTTCAGCAGGTAGCTCGGCATGATCGTGACACCTCATAGTGACACTGGCCTTTTCGCTCCTCCAGAAACGAAAAAACCCCATGAAATTCATGGGGTTGATTCACACTCAATTTGGCGGTGAGGGAGGGATTCGAACCCTCGATACGTTGCCGTATACACACTTTCCAGGCGTGCTCCTTCAGCCACTCGGACACCTCACCAAATTTTTGCTCACTGCTTTATGTGCTTGAGCTGCACATTCGCTGGCGGACCATGCCGCGGCGACGGGGCGTAATGTAAGGGATACGATGGCTTTTGGTCAATGCAATTTTTTACTTTTTGCGTTCGTTTGCTCAATATCCGAACCAAGTGACCAAAAATATGCCGTTTCGTATCCCTTTCAATCAATTTACTGCCGCTTCGTGCAAATGTTCACCTTTGAGCGCCTCTTCCAGCGAGCCGTAAAATTCCAGCTTGCCGGGCTGCGGCCGCACCTTGGCACGGGCCAGGGTCTTGAGCGGTTGGAACTGCAACTCGGCCACCCGCAACTCGACACCGGCTTTAGCCATCTGCTTGCCAAAGTGGAGGAAGGCAGACAGGCCGCCCGCATCGAGGATGGAAACCGCCTCCATCTGCAACACCAGCACCTTGTGTCCTTTCACTTGTGATTCCAGCTCGGCAAAGACCCGTTCGGCCGCTGCGAAGAAGAGCGGGCCGTTGATCTTGTAGAGCAGGCCGTTGTCCGGCACCTCATGGGCATAGCGCTTGTGCTCGGCCAAATCGTGCAGTTTGGTCATCTTGGCGATTTCGCGCATAAAGAGCAGGGAAGCCAGGATCACCCCGAAAGTGATGGCGATGACCATGTCAAAAATGACGGTGAGCGACAGGCAGACCAGCAGCACCAGCACATCGGATTTGGGGGCGCGACGGATCAGCTCCACCACCTTGTGCGCTTCACTCATGTTCCAGGCCACGATGAGCAGCAAGGCAGCCATGGCCGAGAGCGGCAACCAGGAGAGCCAGGGGGCCAGCACCAGAATGGCGGCCAGCACCACCAGCGCATGAACGATCCCCGAGATGGGGGACGTAGCACCGGCGCGCACGTTGGCGGCAGAGCGGGCGATGGCGGCGGTAGCGGTAATACCGCCAAAGAAGGGGGCGAAGATATTGCCAAGCCCCTGCCCCACCAGCTCGGCGTTGGAGCTGTGCTTGCGACCGGTCATGCCATCGAGCACCACGGCGCAGAGCAGCGATTCGATCGCCCCCAGCATCGCCATGGAGAAGGCGGCAGGCAGCAGCCGCTCAACAGCCGCCAGGTTCCATTCAACTGGCAAGCCATCCGGTCCGGGCAAGGCCCAGGGCATCACCAGGGTCGGCGCGATGGGCGGGATCCCCATCCCTTGAGTGCCATCGGCCAGGGTATAGCTGAACTTGCTGCCGATGGTGGCCACATCCACCCCAAAGTAATGGAGGCCAAAACCCAGACCCACCCCGACCAGCACCGCGGGCAAGTGGCCGGGCACAGGCAGACGCAGGCGCGGCCAGAGCAGCAGCACGGCCAGTGTTGCGACCCCCACCAGGGTATCGCCCCACTGCCAGCTTGGCAGGGCGGCGGCCAGCGCTTCGACCTTGCCCAGATAGGTTTCCGGCATCTCGGGCACGCTCAGGCCGAAGAAGTCCTTGATCTGCAAGGTGGCGATCACGATGGCGATACCACCGGTAAAGCCCAGCGTCACTGACGGGGGAATGTACTCGATAAGGCGGCCAAGACGGGCCATCCCCATCGCCACCAGAAAGAGGCCGGAGATGAGCGTTGCCATCAACAGCCCACCGACCCCGAACTGCTGGGCGACCGGATAGAGGATCACTACAAAGGCAGCGGTCGGGCCGGAGATGGAGTAACGGGAACCACCGGTCACGGCGATCACGATACCGGCGATGATGGCGGTATAGAGACCGTGTTGCGGCGGTACACCGCTGGCAATGGCCAGCGCCATGGCGAGCGGGATGGCGATGATGCCCACCGTCACACCGGCGATAAGATCACGGCCGAAGCGGGCCATGCTATAGGGTTCATCAATACAGGACTGGCGTAAGGCTATGGCGAGCTTCACGCTATTTAAAGAGGCTTGCTTGTGCATGTATATCGTAATACCAGAAGAGGGAGATAAAGGCCGGAGAGATCCGGCGCCCGATCATCATCAAGGGCCGGCAGGGCTGTCGACGCGGCGATGGTATCCTGCGTAACCTTACTCCAGACGGGCCATTTTTTCGATGGGCAGGATCAATGAAACTCGCCCTTACCCATTATTTGGCTTATTTGCCGCCAAATCGCCGATCTTGACTCCAGCTCTCCCCCTTTTAGCCACAAAGATCACCATTTAAGCCCCACCGTGTTACCAGCACGTTCGCGACATCATACTGGCATCATCAGGTTGATGCGAACCGAGCCAATAACCCCTGGGCCGGTTGGGGGAGCGATGGCAAGGGACTGATTGTGCTGAAAATAAACCGCAAAGCGCAACTTTTGGGCAAACAGTCCGAAAATCCGGTTTTCAGGAAATTCGCGGGTTGACACCCGCCGCCCTGGTCATTAATATTCGCCCCGTCTTAACGAGACAGGCAATTCCTCCTTAGTTCAGTCGGTAGAACGGCGGACTGTTAATCCGTATGTCACTGGTTCAAGTCCAGTAGGAGGAGCCACTTTTCCCTCGTAGTTCAGTCGGTAGAACGGCGGACTGTTAATCCGTATGTCACAGGTTCAAGTCCTGTCGAGGGAGCCAAATTCTAAAGCCCAGCCTTTTGGCTGGGCTTTTTCGTATCTGCTGTTCGCCTCCTTCCCTGTCACGCGCGCCCTTCATATGCCCTCTGTCATAATGTCTCTTGTCTGCATGTGATGACCAACCTGCATACAGCTTGAATTGTCTATTGAGCGCCATCCCATAAACAAAGAGCTGGATTGACCAGCCCCTTTGTGTGCACCTCATCTCGCTGCCGGATGCCGGGATCAGAAGCGGTAGAGCAGGCCCGTGGTGATGCTGGTGGCGCGAATATCGTAAAAGTCGATCCCGGAGTTTGCCGTGGCGTAGCTGGCGCTCAGGAGTGCAGAGAGCGGCGCAATGCCAAACAGCTGGTGCCAGAAGAGGGTGGCATCGATGGCCATGTCGCGGCTGTCGGCACGCTGGCCAAACAGCGGGTTGGCCTCGTCATAGTCGCGCTTGCCCAGATAGAGGTTGCTGACAAATGACCAGCGGGGCGAGGTTTTGGCGTACGTGAGCTGCAACCCCTTGCTCACATAAGACTCGGCACTGCCCGCCAGATCAGCCTTCTCATAGCGCACTGCTGGCTCGAGGAACTGATCGTCTGCCAGCCGGAACTGGTAGGAGAGCTCGGCGAAGTTGACCCGGCCATTACGATCCAGCATCCCCATCACAGCGCGACCATATTGCTCGCCGCTGGACTCCCCATCCACCTTGACGTCGCGGCTGGTGACACTGCCACTGAACGCGCTGCCCCAGATGTTGTCCCACGCCAGACGGGCGCCGTGGGAGCGCACGTCACTCTGCTCGCGTTCCACCCCCACCGCAAAGGGATCGCGCCACACCTTGGCCGGGGTGGCATTGAACACCAGCGAACCGGTCACGATCCCCTTGTCCCCCAGTTGCTGGCGCAGCCCGAACTGCTGGGTACCGTCGCCACGAATGGCATCCTGAATGAGGTTGCCCAGAAACAGCTGGCTACCGGTGGAGGCAAAGGTGTAGCGCAGATCCCCGTTGATCACCGGATCAAGGTGGCGCTGCTGCGCCGCAGCACCCAAAGCGTCAATACGCTCGCTACCTGCACTCCCCGTGGCAAAATTGGACTTGGTCTCGCCAACGCTGGCCCCCGCCAGCACACTGCCGGAAAAACCAGACTCCCCGGGAATTGCCCCCAGCTCTTGTCCCTGAACCCCGCTTGCAACCAGCATCCCCATACTCAACAGCAGACCAATACGCATCGCAACACTCCTGGCAAGCGGCCACAAGAGTGGGCCGAGCCTGATAAATAGGAGGGAGGCAGTCGCCCCCCTGAATTGAGAAGCGGCATGTTACGGCAGGGAAAAATCACAAATAAGACAGCTGGATGCGGTTTTATTTTTTATGATGGCTTTTTATTTTTTTATAAGCGCAAGCAGGGGGCGACCCGGCATAATGAGCCCCCACAGCCTTGCAACGCTGCGGGCTGCTCGCGCCATACTCACTTTCCCAACATCGGAGTTCTCATGCGTCGATTCAATTTCATGCTCAATGGCAGCAGATTGATGATGTTCCCCTTCTACATTGGCATTCTCATCTGCGTGGTATTGCTGATGGTGAAGTTTGCCATGCAGCTCTATCAGCTTTCTGTAAACATTTTCGAGATCCCCTATCTGGATCTCATTACCGGCGTGCTGACTCTGGTGGACTTTATACTGGTGGCCCAGATGCTGATCCTGGTCGCCATCTGTGGCTATGTGCAATTTATCCAGACGGAAGAGCAGCGCGCCTCCCTTAGCAGCAACTGGCTTAGCAAGATCAACTTTGCCTCCCTCAAGCTCATCGTCATCAACTCGCTGGTGACTATTGCCGGAGTAGAGGTGCTCAAGGCGTTTCTCGAAGATGGCATCATCAATGAAGTCGATATGAAGTGGTCCGTGGTGGTGTTTCTCGCCTTCTCGCTGGCCGCGCTCATCTATGCGGTGACCGAGCGGATGGCGGAGCATAAATAGTCGAGTTTGATCACTGTGCTTGTTCAGCCTTGATTCACCAGCAATACAATTGATAACACTTTTCATTACTCTTACTGCGTTATAAACTTGCTCCCTCCGGGCTGCCCCGCCCGGGTGCTGGAGCCTTTATGACAAGCCTTTCTCTCTCACCCCGACAATTCTGGCAATGGCTGGCCTACCACCATCAGGCCGCCGAGGGCACCCTCTATCTGATGTTCTTCTCCGGCCTGCTGCTGTGGGAGCCGCTGACTCCGCTCTGGTCGCTGGCACGCTGGAATCTGTTTTTCCATGTGATGCTCTCGCTCACCCTGTTCCCGCTGCTGTTTGGCGCCTTCTGGCTCTCCCATCGCAGCTTGTTGAACCGCAGCAACAAACCTTTTTTGCGCACCACGGGGCGGATTATCGAAGCCCTGCTGCTGATCTGTCTGGCCAGCGGCCTGCTGCTGGTGCTGCACGGCACTCCGGGCGATGCCACGGGCAACCTCGCCAGCTGGGCCCACTGGCTGAGCGCATTGGCGTTAACTCCTCTGGTGCTGCGCCACGCCTGGCGCTGGACCATCTTGAAATGGCGCTCCTGATCCCATGTTGAAGTCATCGTTCTCTGCATATTTGTCACCCCTGCTGGCCCTCCTCCTGCTGCTGGCCAGCCCCTTTGCGTTGGCCCAACAGATGGGTTCAGGGATGCTTGCCTATGAGGAGGGAAGCGCCCCGCGCCTCGTCACCGCCAACCTGAGCGCAGGTTCCGTCACCCTGCTTGAGCGCGATAGCGGCAAGCGGCTCAAAGAGGTGCAGCTGGGGGGCGATCTGCGCCAGCTGGCCCGCGCCGATGATGGCACCCTGCTGGTCACCGACTACAGCGGCGATCGCCTGCTGCTGCTGGATGATGATCTCGATCTGGAAAAGACGATCCCCACCGGCCACCGCCCCTATGGGGTCATCTTCGATGCCAAGCGGCAGTGGTTCTGGGTCACGCTGTTCGAATCCGCTCGCCTGCAAGCCTACGACACCGCGGGCAACCTCCAGCTGGATGCAGAAACCGCCGAGACCCCGCGCGGGCTGGCCCTGACCGACGATGATCGCCTGCTGCTCACCCACGCCATGACAGGCCAGCTCGCCATCTATGATCTCGCCAAGCTTAGCCACGGCGCCAAGGGATCTTCGCTTCCCAAGCCCAAACTCATTACCTTGGCCGAGACCCATAGCGACACGCCGAGCGACTCCCAGGGCTTGCCGCGCCTGCTCGACGGCATCGCCCTCTCCCCCGATGGCAGCGAGGCCTGGCTGCCCCATGTGCTGTGGAGTTTCGACCACCCCTTCCAGTTTCAGAGCACCGTCTTTCCGGCGGTCTCCATCATCGATCTGGATGAGGAGAAAGAGCGGGTCGATGAAAGAAAACAGCTCTTTTTGCAGATCAACCTGCCAAGCGTCGGCAACCGCAGCCAGATCGTCTCCAACCCGTTCGCAGCACGCTTCGCCACCGACGGCAAGCGGGTCTATCTGACCCTGGCTGGCTCGGAAGATCTGCTGGTGTTTGACCTCTCCCGCAGCGGCAAGTCCAACAACAACCGTCACCGCCGCAAGAAGTTTCAGGGGGGCGCCAAGGCGACCCAGCTCTTGCGTCACCTGCCGGGCCAGAATCCGCGGGATCTGCTGATCGACGGTGACCATATTCTGGTGCACAACGCCATGGGGCAGGATCTCACCCGCCTCAATAGCGGCGGCAGCGGCCCGTTTTCCCGAGTCACGGTCGATGTGCCCCACTTCGCCAAGCTGGTAGAGACAGATCCGCGCCCCGAGCCGCTTCAGCGCGGCGAGCGGCTGTTCCATCTTGGTAACACGCTTGGCAACAACGGCGCCAACTCACGCTTCCCCATGGCGGGAGACAACTGGATGAGCTGCAACTCCTGCCATCTGGACGGGTTCAACTTCACCAACCGCTATCTGATGGCGGCCCATCGCCAGCAGAGCGGCGACAACGCCATCAACGGCCACGCCAACCTCACCAACATGGTGGCGGGGGATTTTGTCGGCGAATACCTGCGCATGACCCAGCAGACCCAGGGCGGCATGGGCCATGACACCCGCGATGGGGCCGAGGCAGTTGACCCCGCCAAGCCCCAGCCCGAGGTGAAGGCGATGATGGAAGATCTGCACGCCTTCGTCACCGCCGATGGCAACCTCCCCTATCTCGCCAACTGGCTGCGACTCGATGCCCCGCGCACGGATCCCGCCAAGGCGCCGACCACTCATCCCAAGGAGTGGCTCAACTCCGCCTCCTGCCAGAACTGCCACAGCCAAGCGTTCAAGGATTGGAGCGAGAGCAACCACCGACTGATGGGCAACTCCCACCCCTACTACAAGGTGGTGCAGGCGCTGGCCCGCGAAACCGAAGGGGAAGCGTTTGGCCAGTGGTGTCAGGGCTGCCATATGCCCCAGCAGGTGATGACCGGCCAGCTGGATCTGCCCAAGGGCTCCCATATGTTCGAGCAGGGTGGCGCCTCGCTGATTGCCGCCCATAAGGCGGGCGAACCTGTGGTTGAGGAAGGGACCGGCTGCGTGCTCTGCCATCGCATCACCAAAGTGGAAGACGCGGGCGGCAACAGCGCCTTTACCGTGAATTTGAAAGACCGCGAGAGCTATGTGTTCGAGGATGCCGCCGGTGGCAGCCTTAAGCACTGGCTGGCCGAGCGGCAGATCAACGCCCGTCCGGCGGCCCACAAAGCCTCCTATCAGAAGGATTTCTACCGCGACGCGGCCCTGTGCAAGTCGTGCCACAACGAGTTTGCCCCGGGCACCGGCGCCAATATCGTCAACACCTGGGACGAGTGGGAAAAATCCAGCTTCGCCAAGGCCAAGGATCCCGCCAAGCGGCGCACCTGCATCGACTGCCATATGAACCCGGAGCCGGGTAACGGCGGCGCACCGGTGGCGGGCAAGTCCACCGAAAACGGCACCATGAAAGCGCGGCTCTA
The DNA here is from genome assembly GCF_051919525.1 of Aeromonas sp. 6P. Taxonomy (NCBI): domain Bacteria; kingdom Pseudomonadati; phylum Pseudomonadota; class Gammaproteobacteria; order Aeromonadales; family Aeromonadaceae; genus Aeromonas; species Aeromonas sp. 6P. The sequence continues at coordinate 2,712,380 of NZ_JBQBEO010000002.1, forward strand.
TCGCCACAACTTTACCGGCGGCCAGCACCAGCTGGTGGGGCTGCGCAATCCTGCACTTGAACAGGAGAGTCTGGCCCTGCTGCGCTCCAGCGCTACCCTCTCCGCCCGTATCGAACAGGCTGCCGATAGCCAGCAGTTGGTGGTGCGGGTCGCCAATACCGGCGCAGGCCATGCCCTGCCCACCGGGGTAGCCGATTTTCGTGAACTCTGGCTGGAGCTGACCGTCACAGACGCCAGCGGCAAGGTGGTGCTTGCCAGTGGCCAGCCGGTGGATGGTGCCGTCCCTGAGGATGCGCGACTGTTTCGCAAAGTATTCGGCGATGCCGAGGGCAAGCCGGTGGGGCTCAAGTTCTGGCGCTACGCCAAACTGCTGGAAGATACCCGCATTCCGGCCGATGGCTGGCGCGATGAAGTCTGGTCGCTGCCCGCAGAAGCCCAAGGGCCCTTCAAGGCCGATATCAAACTCAATTTCCGCACCTACCCCAAGTGGGTCAATGATGCGGTGCGCACCGCCGAGCCAAGCTTGCCGGAGCCACCCATAGTGCAGCTAAATCGGTTGCAACTTACCCTGCAGCCTCTCCCCGTCACGCCCGCTACGGAGCCTCAATCCTGATGTTTGCAAGTTTTCTCATTACCCTGCGCGAGGGGCTGGAAGCCTTCCTGCTGGTCGGCATCTGCCTCTCCTACCTCGCCAAGCTGGGGGCGAGCCGCTACAACAAGTTCATCTATCTGGGGGTGGGGCTCGGCCTTATCGCCTCTCTTGTCGTCGCCTTCCTGTTCCAGGTGGTGGTGAGCCAGTTCGAGAGTGAGCGTTACAACCACCTCTTGATGGCGGGGATCCTGATGTTTGCCACTCTGGTGCTCACCTATATGGCGATCTGGATGCAAAAACAGGCCAAATCTCAGGTGGGAGCCATGACGGCACGCATCGATGCGGCCATCGATGGCGGCAACCTGTTTGGTCTGGTGCTGCTCGCCTTTCTGGCGGTGATGCGCGAAGGGTTTGAAACCGTGCTCTTCTTCTCCGCCCTGCTCTACTCCGGTCAAGGGGTGGATCTGCAATCCGGCCTGATGGGCGCGCTGGCGGGGCTGCTGGTCTCCATCGCGCTGGTGTGGGGGCTGCTGCGCTCCACCCGCAAGGTGGCGCTGGCCCCCTTCTTCCGCTGGACCGGCCTGCTCATCATCATCATCGCCGCAGGCTTGCTCTCGTCCGCCGTCAACATGTTGCAAGCGGCAGACATCATCACCTTCTGGACCACGCCGGTGTTCGACATCAGCCACATTCTCGACGATCAGGGGGTATTTGGTACCTTCCTGCGCGCCCTGTTTGGCTACAATGCCTCACCCGCTGGCTTGCAGCTGCTGACCTGGGCCCTCTATCTGGCGATCTTCGTTACCCTCTGGCAGCGCAGCTATCGCCCTAAGGTGAACGTCGCGACTGGCAAGGGCTGAGCCAACTCGCCCTGTGGCAACAAGGCCACGGGGTAACAACACTATTCGGGAGCCGCGCCTTGGCGCGGTTCCCTTATCTATCAAGCAGTTTCGGAATAGGTCATGAGCGATAACAACAAGAAAAGCATTGCGGTGCTGGGCGCCGGCCCCGCCGGTTTAATGGCTGCCTGGCGCCTGCGCCGCGCCGGTTTTGCAGTCACCCTGTTCGAGCAGGAGCCGGTGGTCGGCGGCATGTGCGCCACCCAGACCTTCAAGGGGCGCGATGGAGAGTATCGCTTTGACTACGGCGGTCACCGCTTTATCACCAAAAACCCCGAGCTGCTCGCCTTTATCGACGAGCTGATGGGGGATGACCTGCTCCACGCCGAGCGCAAGAGCGTGATCCGCTTTGGCGGACGCACCTATGACTACCCCTTGAACCTGCCCAACCTGCTCAAGACGGCGCCGCTGGCCCTGATGGCCGGTGCGGTAAAAGACTTGCTGCTGTTGCCCTTTAGCAAGAAGCCGGATGATTTTGCCAAGGCGAGCTTTGCCGAGTGGATCCAGAGTCACTTTGGCCGCACCCTCTACCGTCAGTTTTTCGAGGGCTACACCGGCAAGCTGTGGGGCATCAACCCGGACAAGCTCTCCGCCGACTGGGCCGGTCAGCGCATCAGCCTCATCGATCTCAAAGACGTGGCGCGCCGCCTGCTGCCAAGACGCAACGGCAGTATCTCGGTGCGCACCTATGCCCGCAAATATCGCTACCCCAAATATGGCTTCGGCCAGATCTTCACCACTCTGGGGGAGCGGCTGGTTGCCGAGGGCGTTGAGCTCAAAACCGGCGCCACCATCACCCGCCTTGAGCAGGCTGATGGCCGCATCGAACGGGTGTATTGGAGACAAGATAACGTTGAGCAGAGCGAGAACTTTGATCAGGTGATCTCTACCCTGCCGCTGCCGCTCACCTGCCAGCATCTGGGCTTGCCGTGCGATCTGCATTACCGCTCGCTTCGCTTCGTCAATATGCCGCTCAAACAGGAGAACCTGTCGGACAACACCTGGCAGTACCTCTCCGACCCCCATATTCTGGCGACCCGCCTGCAGGAGCCGCGCCGCCGTAGCCCCTTTATGGCACCCCAGGGCCAGACCTCGGTGATGCTGGAGATCCCCTGCAATCCGGGGGATGCCACCTGGCAGGCGCCGCTCTCTGATCTGCGCGGTCGGGTTACCGCCGATCTCGCGAGTCTCGGTGTCGATACCGCCAAGCTTGGCGATGAAACTTTTGAAGCGCGTAGCGAATACGCCTATCCGCTGATGGATCTCGGCTATCAGGCACGCCGCAACGAAGCCATCAAGGCGCTGATGCCGATAGGCAACCTCATCATGACCGGCCGTCAGGGGACATTCCGCTACATCTTCACCGACACCGCCATGGAGATGGGGATGATGGCCGCTGACATGGTGATCGACGGGGTGGACAGACGCCACGCCATCTTTAACCATCGCAACGAAAACACAGTGATCGAAACCCAGAGCGTGGCGTGAGGCTTGTCGGTGTCCAACAGGTAGACAGACGCCGCAACACCTTTAACCATCGCAACGAAAACACCGTGATTGAAACCCAGAGCGTGGCCTGATGGCCGCGCCATTGGCATAAGTAAGGAGAACAGGATGACCATCCGCCCGGGTTTACTCGCCCTCACCCTGCTGCTGGCCCTGAGCGGGCAGGCGCAGGCTTACTCCTACGCCGCCGCCGGCAAGGAGCCGCTGATCGACGCCCGCGAAGCGCTGCTTGGCGCCGCCACTGGCGGCAAGGATGCCAGCGCCACCTTGAGCGAGATTGCCGACGAACTGACCTATCTGGAACAGCACCACAAGGTGGAGCTGCAAGGGCCGCTGGCCGCCGCCATCAAGGCCAAAGATGCCGCAGCCACCGCCGCCCTGCTCAACCGTGCCTACAAGGCGGAGATTGAGCGCCGCCTCGAAGGGGCCAGCCAGAATCTTGGCGACTACCAGACCGCCAAGGTGCTGGTGGTCAAGAGCAAGCGCTTCCTCGATCTGATCCTCCCATCCCTTAGCGAGGGGGATCGCAAGGCGGCCGAACAGGCGCTGGCCAAGGTGCTGGATGCCATCGGCAACCCGGGGGTATTCGGGGTGGGCGCCAAGCCCGCCGACGCCGCCGCCTTTGCCGCAGCGGAAAAAGCGCTGATGGCCGTGCTGGCGCCGCTTTGATGGCAACCTGCCAATCATTGCGCCACCTCGCTGTGACAAACGGTGGGTTTCGCTGCGCCCTACCCACCCTACGCACGGCCTGCCGATAAATGCACCCGGACGCCGGTTTGCCCCCTTCGCCCCTGGCGGGAGAAGGGCTGGGGATGAGGGGGAAGGCAACGTATCGGCGTTGGACTTCCCCCTGCTCAATCACCATTTGGCTGCTTGCCCTGCTGCAACTAGCTTGGCTAAGCTGGCTGCTAGCCTTCCCGGTGTCCCTCGATTCCGACGATGCCCTCAATTTTGCCCACGGGGTGACGCGCTTTAGCGTGCTGGAGTTCTCCCCTCACTTTCCCGGCTACCCCGCCTTTATCTGGCTGGCGCGGTTGATCAATCTGGCGGTGGACGATCCAGCCCGCGCGGTGCAGTGGGCAAGTCTGCTCGGTAGCAGTTTGCTGGCGCCGCTCGCCGCCTTGTTGGCGGTGAAGCTGTGGCAACGGCCAAGCCTGCTGGCGCCGGTTTGGTTGCTGGTGCTGGCCCTGCCGCTCACCCCGACGCTGGCGCTCTCCGGCCTTTCGGACGGGCCGGCACTCGCCACCTGGCTCGGGACGCTGCTGGCCTTGCAGCAACGCAGAATTGCGCTGGCGGGCCTCATGCTGGGCCTTATGCTGGCGCTGCGCCCCTCCTATTTTGTGCTGGCGTTGCTGCCGCTTTGGCTGGGGATGGCACAAAAGGGTCAGCGACTTAACTTTCTGCTCCCGATTATTCTGGTGGGGTTAGCCTGCCTGCTGTTTGTCTGGCAGGCCGATGGCTGGGCCTATTTCAGCGAGGGACGCCGCTTTACCGACGGCCACTTTACCCTGTGGGGCAACACGGCAGCGGCTCACGGCGATCGGCTGCTGAGCTGGGCGAGCACCTTCAACGATCAGCTCACCCCGCTTTGGCCCTTGGCTGTTGGGGCGCTGCTGGTGCTGCCGCTTTGGCAAAGATCAAAAAACCACCCTGCCGCCCTCCCCCCGCTCTGGACGCTCTACTGGCTCGCCCTGCTGCTCTGGACCCTGTTTGGCCAGAACCCTGACAATCCCCGCCATCTGGCCCCCATCACCCTGCTCGGTATTGTGCTACTGGCAGGCTGGCTGCCATGCCGTGGCGAGTGGGTGGTCGCGGTGGCCGGATTGCTGCTCCTAGCGGCGACCTTCACCCTGCCCCGTCCGCCCGCCATGGTGCAGGCGGCAAAACTGGCAGAAAAAGCGTGCCCGACACTGGTGACCCAGTGGGGGGTAAGATTGCTGCGGGAGACCACGGCACTGCCGGTGACCGATGGCTGGTACAAGGGAGATGCGGCGCTGGCGCTCTCTCAAGGAGCCTGCCGTCTCAGTCGCCGCCCCATCGCCGCGAGCGAAATGCCCACTGCGGTGCGCCAGCACTGGTTTGCCCCACGCTTTGCCGCCGAGCCCGGCCTCTGGCTCGCCATTCCCTCGCTGCAGACACCCCATAGGGAAAGTGACAAGAAGCACAGAAAAAGCACAAAAATCAGCCATGACAACTAAAAAAGAGGGGAACAACTCGGGTACACTCACTGCGCATCCATAACAGACGAGTCTCCTTATGCGTGTAACCAGAGAGTGGCTGTGGGTTTTGTCGGTGCTGACCGGGGCCTGTGCCCTCCTGTTGCAGCCATTCTGGCTACGTGGCGGCAGTCAGGGCCATGATCTGTTTCACCACCTGCTCTCCGGTCACTTCTTTGCCGTGCAACTGTGGCAAGGTGAGCTCTATCCGCGCTGGTTGATGGAGATGAACGGCGCCTTCGGCAGCCCAGTCTTTTTCTTCTATCCCCCCCTGCCCTACTATGTGAGCGCCCTGTTCGCCGGCCCCACCCCACTGGCCCACGAGGCGATGACGCCGCTGCTCTGGAGCAGCAGCGTGGCACTCTGGCTCTCCGGCCTGTTTGCCTATCTCTGGTTGCGCCCCTTTGCCGGCCACGGGCGGGCGCTGTCGGCCAGTCTGCTCTATATGGCGCTGCCCTATCATCTGGCCATCGATATCTACGCCCGCTTTGCCCTGGCGGAGAGCTGGGCCTTCGTCTGGGCGCCGCTGGCACTGCTGGCGCAGGATCGCCTCTGCCGCGGCGCCCCCTTTGCGCTACTGCTGCTCGCACTGGCCGTCTCCATGCTGACGCTTTCCCATCTACCAAGCACCCTGCTCATTCTGGGCTTGCTCACCCTGCGCAGCCTGCTGCTAGTCTGGCGCTACAAGGGGAGCACAGCGCTTGTCAGTGTCCCTGTCACCGCCTCCCCGCTTATCGGCACCCTGCTGGGCCAGCTCTGGGGGTTGGCGATGGCCAGCCTGTTGCTGCTGCCCGCCCTGTTGGATCAGGGGGGGATCTCCATGGAGCAGATGCGCACCGGCATGTTCGAATTTCAGCGCAACTTTCTCGATCGTTTGCCCCAAAGCCGTGATGACTGGCGCTTTCGCGGCCATCTCGCCTGGCTGACGCTGCTCACCCTGGCTCTGCTGTTGGTAGCTTGGGCTGCCGCCCGCGAGCCGCGCCATCCCGAGTTGCTGCTCTGGGGGGTCATTGGCACCCTGAGCTTTCTGATGATGCTGCCACCAAGCGAGCCCCTGTGGCGCCTGCTCACTCCGTTGCAACTGGTGCAATTTCCCTGGCGCCTCAATCTGCTGCTGGTCATCGCTACCGTCGCCGTGGTGGCGCTGGGTACCCCCACCTATCGCCCGTGGCAGTGGGTCTGGTGGCTACTGCTTGCCCTCACCCTGCTCTCGCAGGGACTCTATGTACGCGAGGCGCCGCTCACCCAGGCTCCCGTAAAGAGTCAGCTCGACGGGGAGTTCGATAGCAAGCGCAGCGCCCGCGAATACCGTCCAAAGCAGGTGCCACGCGGCATGTTTGCCCCCACCCTGCTGGCCTGGAAAGAGGAATTCCAGCCCGCCATCACCAGCGACCATCAGGGGGTGAACTGGCAGATCCAGCGCTGGCAGCCTCGTCATATCGAATTGACGGTGGATGCCCCGGCGCCCGCCAAACTGATCCTGCACCAGTTTGATTACCCAGGCTGGCAGGCAAGGCTCGACCAGCGCCTGCCGCTGAGCGTCAGCAGCACCCGCAACGGCCTGGTGCAGGTCTGGGTGCCTGCCGGACAACACAGCCTCACCTTTACCCTCACAGCCCGCTGGCCGGAGCGGCTCGGGTACGCCATCTCGTCGCTGGCCTGGCTGCTCTGGCTGGGGGGAGTGATCCGCGCAGCGCGCCCGCGTGACCGCAAGCGTGCACCCCAAGGTGGCTGAGCCGCCGGGCACCTCCCCCTTTTGAGGGGGCAGGAACGTCATGCCGAGCGGGGGCAAACCTGATAGACTCGCCCTTCTCCCTTTTTCAACCAAGGTTCACCAGCGGATACCCTATGCCCCAATCGCCAACAGCTCAGGCTGCCGCCCTCTCCCCCCGCTTCCTGTTTATCCTGCTCGGCGCTCTGGCGGGTCTGACCCCGCTGGCGGTGGATATGTATCTGCCGGCCATTCCGGCCATTGCCCGGGATCTGGCCACCAGCATCGATGGTGCCCAGCTCACCATCAGCGCCTTTCTGGGCGGCTTTGCCATCGGCCAGCTCTTCTACGGCCCGCTCGCCGACAGCTATGGCCGCAAGCCGGTGATCCTGGCGGGGCTGGTGATGTTTGCCATCGCCTCGGTGGGTTGCGCCATGGCGGACTCTCTGCCTGAATTGCTGGCCTATCGGATGTTGCAGGCGGCGGGCGGCGCGGCGGGCTCTGTGGTGGTCAATGCTCTGCTGCGCGACCTGTTCGAGAAGGATGCGTTTTCCCGCGCCATGTCGTTCGTCATTCTGGTGATGACGCTGGCGCCGCTGGTGGCCCCTGTGGTGGGGGGCTATATCAGTGCCCACGCCGACTGGCGGGTGATCTTCTGGCTGCTGGTGGGGATCAGCCTGCTGATCTGTCTGGTGATGCAGTGGAAAATTCAGGAGACCCTGAAACCGGAGCACCGTCAGCCGCTCAAGATCGGCCAGATCCTCAAGAACTACTGGGGGGTACTCTCCCATCGCGGCGCCATGGGTTATGTGCTGTGCGGCTCCCTCTCCAGCTCCGGCATGTTCGCCTTCTTAAGTGGCTCCCCTTACGTCTATATCGAGTATTTCAAGGTGCCGACCGAGCACTACGGCTGGCTGTTTGGCCTCAATATTCTGCTGATGATGGTGGTCACCTTCGTCAATAGCCGACTGGTGAAAGGGGTGGGCGCCGAGCGGATGCTGCAATACGGCCTGCTGGTGCTGCCCTGCGCGGGCGCCCTGCTGGTCTACAACGCCTGGAGCCAGACCGGCGGCCTGTGGGGCATCGTCATTCCGGTGGTACTGTTTGTCGGCCATATCAGTCTGGTGGGCGCCAACGCCATGACCGGCCTGATGGGCCACTTCCCGCAATCTGCGGGCACCGCCTCGGCACTGGCGGGCACCCTGCGCTTTGGCATCGGCGCCCTGGTCGGCATTCTGGTCAACCTCAATCCGCCCCACTCGCCGCTGCCGATGGCCATCGCCATCGCCTGCTGCGGCGTGGGCTCCACCCTGAGTTACTGGCTGCTGACCGGCAAGCGAGGCGATTGATCCCCCTCCCTCCTGTCAGGAAAACGAAAGAGGCTTCCGTCAACGGAGGCCTCTTTTCGTACTGGTGGCCAGACGTTCAGAACTGGGCACTGTTGAGCCAGAGGTGCGCCCCTATGCTCACCAGATAACCGAGCAAGATGGCAGGCAGCCACTTCAGGTGGCCAAAAAAGGTATACATGCCGTGGGCCTGTCCCATCAGGGCCACCCCGGCCGCAGAGCCGATGGAGAGCAGGCTGCCGCCCACCCCGGCGGTCAGGGTCACCAGCAGCCACTGCCCCAGCGCCATATCCGGGTTCATCGACAACACGGCAAACATCACGGGAATGTTGTCGATAACGGAGGACAAGACCCCGATGAAGATGTTGGCCATGGTGGGATCCCCAGCGTCATACAACCAGTGTGATACCAGCTCCAGATAGCCCATAAAGCCCAGCCCACCGACACACATCACCACCCCGTAGAAGAAGAGCAAGGTATCCCACTCCGCCTTGGCCACCTTGTTGAACACGTCAAATGGCACCACAGAACCCAGACTGCGCAACCGTACCTCATCGCCATTGCGTTCATAGAGCGCACGCTTGCGGGCAAGGGATCGCGGCAGCGACTTGCGCAAATAGAAGCCGAAAAACTGCAGATAACCGAGCCCCAACATCATGCCCAGTACGGGTGGCAGATGGAGGAAACTGTGGCATAGCACCGCCGTGATGATGGTCAGCAAGAACAGCGCGACGATGCGGCGGGCCCCCCGCTTGAGATCGACCACCTCGTTATCAGCCTCCGGCACATGGCGCGGCACCATCAGGCTCATCAGGATGGCCGGGACCAGAAAATTGAGCAGAGAGGGAATAAGCAGGGTGAAGAACTGGCCAAATTGCACCTTGCCCGCCTGCCACACCATCAGGGTGGTGATATCGCCAAAGGGACTGAACGCCCCTCCGGCATTGGCGGCGATCACTATGTTGATGCAGGCAAGATTGACAAAACGCCGATCACCGTTGGCCACCTTCAACACCACGGCGCACATCAAGAGCGCAGTGGTCAGGTTGTCTGCCACCGGCGAAATACAGAAGGCAAGCCCGCCGGTCAACCAGAACAGGGTGCGCAAGTGAAAGCCGGATCGTACCAGCCAGGCGCGCAGGGCATCGAACAGCCGCCGATCCTCCATGGCGTTGATATAGGTCATCGCCACCAGCAGGAACAGCATCAGCTCGGCATATTCCAGCAGGGTATGGCGAAATGCCTGCTCGGCGACAGGGCTTATCCCCTGCTGTGCATAGGCGATACCGATCAGGATCCAGATCACCCCGGCGGCCACCAGCACGGGTTTGGACTTGCGCAGTTGCAGATACTCTTCAGCCATCACCAGGGCGTAAGCCAACACAAACAATCCGACACAAAAAAGTCCGATTGAGGAGGATGTCAACAGAACAGGGCCACTACTGGCATGGGCGGGAGGGATAAACAGGGACAGCAGCAAAATAACAGGGGTGAGCGCAGACATGGTCTCTTCCTTTTAGAACCATCTGGCAATGATGCTAGCACCTGGATGAAAAGAAAAATTCATCCAGGTCAATTAACGCTTAATTGGTTTGCTGTCGAAACGCGGGATTATTTCTTGCCGAAACCCGACTGCTTGAGGGTATAGCCTGCGCTGTTTTGCCAGGCATCCAGACCGCTGCGGTTATTGCCCGCCACCAGACTGGCGGCCAGACTCGGGCTGTTGAACAGCTGATCGGCGGTAAAGACAAAGCCGCCCTGACTGCGGGGCACTATGACCCCCTTTTCCAGCAGTTCGTGACGCAGCTCGATCACCGCTTCACGCAAAGAGGCGGCATCCTCGCCATTGGCGGTGGAACCGGCCAGCACCATAAAGCCCGGATTTTGCCGCTTGCCCACCGGATAACCGTGGGCCTCGGCCCCTTTGCCGTTGAAGTGGTAGAGCTCGCGCTCCCCCGGCCGGTTGTCGGAGAGTGCCTTTTGCAGGGTCATCAGCTCGTTGTAGATCTCGATGGGGACGACGGCAGCCTGCTTGTTGCCCTTGCTATCGATGATAAAACTGACTTGCTTGTGTAACATCCTTGCTCATCCTGTGACCCATGGAAGCCCCTATTCTAACCACCTCGGGCAAGCGGGATCCAGCGAGGATCCACTGCTCTTTTGCCGCCTTGATCACTAACTGGCACTCTTGATCAACCGTAAGGGGTGTTGATCAATGCTGGCCGTGCTAGCGTACCAAGCATGATGAAAGCCATTGACCATCAAACGGTTATCCCATGCTGACCCTGCGCAACCTCTGCAAGAGCTTCGATAACGGCAGTGAACGACTGCCGCTGTTCCACCATCTCGATCTCGCCCTCCCCGCTGGCGAGATCACCCTGCTGCTGGGCCAAAGCGGCTGCGGCAAGTCGACCCTGCTCAATCTGATCGCCGGGCTGATTGCACCGGACGAGGGGGAGATCTGGCTGGGGGAGACCCGGATCGACACCCGATCTCCCGACGAGCGGGCGCGCCTGCGGGGCCGCCATTTCGGTATCGTCTATCAGGATTTCAACCTGCTGCCGACCCTCAACGTGGTCGAGAATCTGGCCCTGCCGCTGGCCATCAACGGGCTGCCACCGGATGAGACAAGGATTGACCAGTTGCTGCACCGGCTCGATATGAGCCACAAGCGCCATGCCTGGCCAGAGCAGCTCTCCGGCGGCCAGCGACAGCGGGTGGCGCTGGCCCGCGCCCTGATCCATCAGCCCCAGTGGCTGCTCGCCGACGAACCCACCGGCAGCCTCGATGAGCACAATGCCGAACAGGTGATGGCGCTGATGGTGGCAGCGGTGCGCGATACCGGCGCAGGCTTGCTGCTGGTGAGCCACAACCCCGCTTATGCTGCGCTGGCCGACAGGGTGCAGCGCCTCGAAGGGGGGCAACTTATCGAGCTCAAGGGGCCACGTCATGACTAGGCAGCGACTGCGCCAGCCGGAGACACGCTGATGCTGCCACTCAAAGCGCTGCTGCGCCTCTATCGCAGCCACCCCTGGTTGCTGCTGATGAGTCTGGCCGGGCTGGTATTGGGGGTGTCGCTGGTGGTGGCCATCGAGCTGCTCAATCACAGTGCCCGCACCAACTTCGTCGCCGCCCGCAGCCAGCTGGCGGGGGAAGCCAACTACCGGCTGGCCCCTGCTGGCGGGATGGATGAGCAGCTTTACGTGCAGCTGGTGACCAGCCAGCCCGCCCTCGATGCCATGCCCCAACTCCATGGCTGGCTCAAGGATGAAGAGGGGCGCAGCTTTCAACTGCTGGGAATGGATCTCTTCAACCCCGGCCCCCTGCGCCAGCTGTTTGGCGCCCGGCCTGATAGCGACCCCGCCTTCTCCTTAAATCGTGCCGACAGCGTCTGGCTGGCGGCCCCCGAGGCAGATCGACTTGGCTGGCAAGCGGGTCAGAGCCGACGCTTTGTCTTGGGCGGCAGTGATGGCGCAAGCGCCCGCCCCCTGACCCTGATGCTGGCGGGCACGTTTGAACCGGGCGCCGTGCCCATGGAGCGACTGCTGATAACCGACATCGGCCTCGCCCAACCGCTGCTGGATAAAGCGGGTCGGCTCGATCGCATCGTCTTCAAGCTAAGTGACGCTGAGGCTCGTACCCTGCAGGCCACTCTGCACACCCGTTACCCGAACCAGCCCTTGTGGCTTGAGCCCATCAGCCCGGCGCTCGATGCCAGCCAGCTTGGCGATGCGCTGGCCCTTAACCTGACGGCACTGTCATTGCTCGCCATGGCGGTGGGACTGTTTCTGGTGTTCAACGCCCAGCGATTTGTCCAGAGCGTGCGTCGCCCCCAGCTGGCCCAGTTGATCATTCTGGGAATGGGGCCAAGCCGGGTGCTGCGCTGGCTCATCCTGGAGCTACTTATTCTCGCCACCATCGGCACCCTGCTCGGGGTGCTGCTCGGCAGCCTGTTGGCGCTGGTGCTGATGGGGCAACTGACACAAGCGCTGGCCGATCTCTATGGGCCCAACCCCATCGATTTGTTGCGCCTCTCCCCTGTGAGCCTGCTCAAGGCGCTGTTGATCGGGCTGCTCGGCACACTGGCCGCCAACCTGCCCGGCTGGTGGCAACTGCTGCGCCAATCTCCCCTAGAACTGCGTGCTGGCAGCAGCCGTCCCCCCGCTCACCCGTGGCGACGGCGCGTGCTGGCCATCGCCATCTTGCTGCTGTGCGCTCTGTGCCTGTGGCTGCCGCAAACGGGTCTGACCGGCGCCCTCTTTATCGCCGGCGGCTGGCTGCTGGCCATGGCACTCTGGCTGCCCGATGCCCTGCGCGGCCTGCTTGGCTGGTTGCGACGGCGCGCGGGCGGCCCCCTCTCCGCCCGGCTCGGGGTGGCCGAGACCCTCTATCACCTCGATCGCACCGCCATCGCGGTGATGGCGTTACAGCTGGCCATCGCGGCGGCCATCGGCATCGGGGTCATGGTGTCGAGCTTTCGCTCCAGCGTGGAGATCTGGCTCGGCCAGCGTCTGGCCGCCGATCTCTATGTCACCGCCCCCAAGGGGGTGGCGGGCAACAAGGGCACCTTGAGCGACACAACCCTCAAGACCCTGCTCGCCAATCCGCTGGTGAGCGCCGCCTCGCGCCGCTCGGTGCACCCCGCCCGCTGGCAGGGGCAGCCCATCGAGTGGGCACAGATGGACTTTATCCCCCAGCTTAAAGCGGCCTATCCGCTGCTGGCCGGACGCTGGCCGACCCGTCCTGACGAGGTGCTGGCGAGCGAGCCGCTGACGGTGCGCCTCGGGGTCAAGGTGGGCCAGCAGTTGGCGATCAGCGGCGAGCAGGGGCCAAGGCAGTTCACCGTCACCGGCGTCTATCAGGACTATGGCAGCGACAAGGGACAGATCCTGCACGCCTTCGAAGGGGGCGCAGTGCAATCCCTCGCCCTCTTTAGCGACGACCCCGAACAGCTGGCCGACCGCCTGCGCGAGCGCTTTGGCGAGCAGCTCAATCTGCTCTCCGCCCCCGCCATTCACAGCGCGGCGCTCAAGGTGTTTGACCAGACCTTTGTGGTGACCGAGCTATTGAAACTGCTGATCTTGGGCATCGCCTTTGTCGGCATTGGCTCGGCCTTTATGGTGCTGGGGCTGGCACGCCGTGGCGAGCTGCAGACCTTGCAGAGTCTGGGCTTGAGCCCCCGCCACTGCCGCCAACTGCTGGTGTGGCAAGGGGCGGGATTGGGGCTGCTCACCGCCCTGCTGGCCCTGCCGGTGGGGTATGGCCTCGCCTGGGTGCTGATCGAGGTGGTCAACCCACGCGCCTTTGGCTGGCGCCTCGCCTTCGAGGCCGCCCCCCTTCATGCGGTCACCGCCCTGTTGCTGGCGCCGGTGTGCGGGGCACTGGCCTCCTGGTATGCGGCAAGGAGAGTGGTATGACATATCGGTTAGCGCACTGGCTCAGCCATAGCTTGAAGCTCCCATTAACCACGTCCCTCTCTCCGCCATTTTTTCAGCGCAGAGAAGATCACAGTGCGGCATTGAACCATCCCCTCTCCCTTTGGGAGAGGGCCAGGGTGAGGGGGATCTTGTCCTCCTTACGGCCCCTGTGGCTCGCCACCCTCTTGCTCCCGCTGATTGCCATGATTGGCAGCGCGCAGGCCAGCGATCTGGGCGCCCTGCTCGGCGGCGGCAACGACAGCTTTAAAAAGGTGCAGCCGGGGCAAACCATCCAATTGCCGGAGGATCACGCCGCCCACCCCGATTACCGCTCCGAGTGGTGGTATCTCACCGGCAACCTCAAGGATGAGCAGGGGCGCGAATATGGCATGCAGTGGACCCTGTTTCGCCAAGGTATCGAACAAGAACTCCGCACCAGCAACCCCTGGCTCACCCCCCAGCTCTGGCTGGCCCAGTTTGCCATCACGGATCTCGACCGTGGCAGCCACCAGCAAGATGAGCGGGCCAGTCGGCAGGGGCCGGGACTGGCGGGGGCCAGCGGCGGTCAATATTGGCTCAGGGAGTGGCGGCTTGCCTCCCAAGGGGCTGCGCTGTTCCCCGCCACCCTCAAGGTGCAGAGCAAGATTGGCGAGCTGAACCTCACCGTCACTGCCGCCAAGCCGCTGGTGCTGCAAGGCAAGGCCGGTTACAGCGAGAAGAGCCCGGGCAACGCCTCCTTTTACTACTCCTACCCGCGCCTCACTCTTCGCGGCACCCTGACCCGCGATGGCGAAACCCGCACCGTCACCGGACAAGGATGGTTTGATCACGAGTGGAGCAGCTCGGTATTGGCCGAGTGGCAATCGGGCTGGGACTGGTTTTCGCTGCAACTGGCCGATGGCCGCGAGCTGATGCTGTTTCGCCTGCGCACCAAATCGGGCCGCGCAGAGCCCGAGAACCGCTACGGCATCTTGATTGAGCGGGATGGCAGCAGCCGGGTGCTCGCCCCCGACGCGATTCGCCTCACCCCGGGCAACACCTGGCGCGGCCCCAAGGGGCAAGCGTACCCCGTCGAGTGGCAGCTAAACGCCGCCGGAATGAGCCTCACCATCAAAGCCCGTCAGCCCAATCAGGCCATGACCGGTCGCTTTGACTACTGGGAGGGAGCTGTCTCGGTCTCGGGGGATGCCAAGGGGGTCGGCTATCTGGAGATGACCGGTTATTAGCCTGCGACCATCGCCGGTTATCCCTTATTCTGACGCTTGATTCAAAAGCAGGGTGCTATCAAGAACTCATTAAAATCCGACAACCTGGACAGCTTTTTACTCAACACTTTTTACTCAACACTTTTTACTCAACACTTTTTACTCAACAAGGGAAGTCAGCGTTTGATACCCTGCGGATGAGGTCTCATGGCGTATTTTCGTACAGCACCCATGGCGACAGCATTAACCGGTTTGATTCGTTCAATTCATATGCAGCATGCACAAGGATGGCATTTATGTGGCAAGAGATCTGGCAGACCATCGTCTCCGAGTTCACCGATATTCAAGATATCAAGCAGATGACCCAGATTGTATTGCGCCTGCTGGTGGCAGGTCTGCTCGGCGGTCTATTAGGCTACGAGCGTGAACAGAAAGGGAAAAGTGCCGGTATCCGCACCCATATGCTGGTCAGTATTGGCGCCGCCCTGTTCGTGCTGATCCCCCAGCAAGCTGGCGCATCAACTGCCGACCTGACCCGGGTGTTGCAGGGTCTCACTGCCGGGGTGGGATTTCTGGGGGCTGGCACCATCATTCTGGGCACCCGACAAACAGAAACCAAGGGGCTGACCACGGCCGCCGGTATCTGGGTCACCGCCGCCATCGGCATTGCCGCGGGTATGGGCCGAGAGTCCACCGCAGTGCTCGCCACCCTGATCGCGCTGTTTATTCTGACCATCGTGCCTTGGCTGCTGGGGATCAAAAAAGAGGGCCGTGAGTAATCCTCATTGACCCCCCACTGACTGCGGCCCTCTGCAGATACCGGCCACCCGAGTGGCCGGTCTGCTCGATGACCCGAAATCCATAGCCCTTATAACAGGGCATCACAGTCATATCGCCCAGCCACTTCTGTCACTTGGCGCCAGTAGTCCAGGATGTCTTGTCTGCTTGTTTATTGAACACCGCCACCCACTCAACCCGCTGCTAACCTGGCTCAAGTCTGATCCTCGTCAAAAAACCTTTCAAAGTCCGAGCAATAACTAACTTTTTACTCACTTTTATTGGTAGGTGTTTGATACCTTGCTCATCTGGCCCTCACAGCCCCAAAAGCAGCCGAGGTAAGCCCATGATTTACCCATTTTCAATCTGGTTAAAAGCAGTACTCAGGGAGCTGTAACCCCGTGCGGTAGCTATCCCAGCAGGAAAATGTCATTAAGCGAAGCGCATTGCTCCACCACCTTATTTAAAAACATTGAGAATAGAGCAATTCCCTATCCTTACGTCTCGGTAAACTGGCTACTCCAAAGCCAGTTTACACGTCACAAATAAAACTCATTTTCCTACAGCAATGAGAGTCGTTGATACATCAATTTTTCAAAGAGGCGATAATGTTAGATAGCATTATAAGTAAGGCAACAGGTGGCTTAGATGGCTTGGTTGATGAATTAATAAAATCCGTATCAGGTAAACTTAAAGAAAAAATAACCAATGCTTTTTCGATAGAAAAACTTAAGTTTTTCAAAAGAAATGTTGAACGAATTGGATATGTAAAAACAATATTAAACCCTGATTCCATTGTCTCTCTAAATGAGATATTTTTTGATAAAGCAGTTTCTTTCGATGGCTTCAGTATAGATACATTTAGCCAACTTAGAAATAAGCATGTTTTAATTGAAGGTGGCCCTGGGCAAGGCAAGTCCTTATTTTTACGTAAAATATGTATCAACGAAGCAAATAATAGTTCGCATATACCGATATTCGTTGAATTTAGAAACTTAAGATTCGAGAGTTCCTTAAGAGATGAATTAATATCTGCGATTAATGAACTAGGAGTTTCTTTAGACTTTTCTGTTTTTGAACATCTAGCCACTTCAGGGAAAATAATTCTTTTTTTGGATGGCTTTGATGAAATTCCTAATGACAAACGTTCTAAGATAGCACGTGAACTAGAAAATATTGCTAGAGCTTTTCCAGAACTCAGAATTGTTGTAACCTCACGTCCAGATTCTGGCATGGGTTCATCAGTTTACTTTTATAAGCTTAAAATAGATCCAATGCCCCTATCAGTTCAGAATGAATTCATAGAGCATATTTATAAATCAAAAAAACAATCTGAAAGTATAAATGCCATTTTAAAAAATAGCACGTTCTTATCTGATGTCACAACCTCGCCATTATTACTTACATTATTTTCAATAACATATAATGCGCGCCAGTTTAAGCCGGATAGCTTATCTGAATTTTATAGCCTAATATTTCCAACTATGCTCTATAGACATGACAGAATGAAGGTTGGGTTTGAAAGAAATAGGATTTCCGGACTGACTGATTATCAAATGCAAAGGCTATTCGATAGTTTAAGCTTTCTATCTTTAAATGATAATCAAACTAGATTTTCAGCTAGTAAATTTAGAAAGTATCTAGAAGATGCATCTAAAATTGAACGTTTGAACGAAAACCTAGAGGATGCGCTTATCTCTGATATTTCAGATATCACAGCATTAATTGTAAGAGATGGATTTGATCATTACTCATATACTCACAAAAGCATTCAAGAGTATTTTTCAGCAGCATTTATTTATAGGTTGAGTGAGAATAAGAAAGGTAAATTTTATCAGATGGTGATTGACAATATACATGAGTTTAGAAAATGGCAAAACGTACTATCTTTTTTGAATACTATCGACGAACGAAATTACACTAAATACTTTCTAATCCCCTATAAAAAACACGCTCTATGCCTAGATATCAATGGAAGTGTGTCCATCAACTACAGCGCTCTTTTAAATTTAATTGGCCGAGACTCAAGAGTAAAAGTCGATGAGAATGGTAATATTATTGATTTGTATTGGGGGGATACATTATCATCCGTCTTATTCATAGAGTATTCTGCATTTGCCAAGAATGTTGTCTCCGAATACTTGAAAAGTATTTCAAAAACAATCGCAGAACACATTTCATATTGTAATCAGGAAGATTACGAGACATTCCAAACATTTGATGGTTATTTCATCATACTCATTGACCATATAATAAAAGAAACTCACAAACAAAAAGAAATTTGCAAAAAAATATCTATTTCATTTGACAAAAGTCATTTTAAACGTGAGGTTTTATCGTTAGAGCAAGACCTCAATATTGCAGATAGGATGACAGATCAAATTTTGCCATTTTAATTTTTTGCGACAAGCAAGAGCAAAAAACATGCTATTTATTTCATTGCTTTATTGTTAATAGCTCTAAAGTAGATATTTATTATGATGCTTATATCTATGCTTGACTCACATATCAGGATGATAACTTCCATGTACTTTGTTGAACTACTGTTGCAACAAAAAGCAGGTGAGAGTCTCAACTCGAAATTATCGAAAAGCCCTTTCGCTGTAACCTGATATGTCAGTTTCAAAAACTTGCGAGGGTTAAACTTTATATACCTAATAGATAAACCGATCGTGATGGATATGTTTTTCTCTGAGGCTATAATCCTCCTATCATCAGAAAAATATTACTGGATACACTCCAGCTCAAATACATTCCATAGCAATGTTTTGAGAAAGAGTTGAGATAGGATTACTTCCCGCCCCCCAGCGATTGAATAAACGCCAGGGTACGACGATTAAACTGCTCCGGCTGTTCCACATTGCAGACATGGCCGCACTGTTCGATCACCGCTAATGAAGAGCTGGCATCGCGGGCCACCTGTTCGCGCACCGGTGCCAGAAACATATGATCCTCCTCCCCCATCACATAGAGGGTGGGAATGGGCAGGGAGCGTTCGCGGAAATAGCGCATCAGCGGGTTAACCTCGGTGGCGAGGCGGAACCAGCGTTTGAACTCCTTCTGGCAGAGCTTGCGGGCCTCGCGAACAAAGAGGTTGCGTGACTCCTGATGGTGCTGGCGCGGCATGATGATGAAGGCAAACAGCCGGTAGAGCCACATATAGGGCAGGAAGTGCTGGCCGAGTCGGCCCAGTTGCACCAGCACCCGCGAGCGGATATCGAGCCGCAAAATGGCGCCCCCCAGTACCATGCTTTTCACCCGCTCCGGGCAGAGCTCGGCCAGATGACGAATAAGGATGGTGCCAAGGGAGATGCCGACAAAGTGGGCGCGGCGAATATCGAGATGATCGAGCAGCCGAACGATATCTTCGGTCACTTCCCGAAAGCTGTAGTGGCCCTTGACCACCTGTTGCAGCTGGTGAGACTGGCCGTGGCCGCGCAAATCCAGCAGCAGCACATTGAAGTGCTCGCGATAGGCGCGCAGCTGCTTGAACCAGATGGAGGAGCTGCCACCGGCGCCGTGGACAAACACCACCCAATCCCGCTCGGGACCCAGTTCGAAAGTCTTGTGATACAACATCCAATAGGCTCCCTTGGTGATGGGGGGTATACTCGGCTGCGCGCATATTAACAGAACAGGCCCGCCGATAGATATGCGCCTGACATGACCCGGATCACCCCTTGCGCGAGAACTTTCCATGGATTTGACCCGTTTGCGCCACTTTCTGCTGACCCTGCCGGGCGCCACCGAAGATACCCCGTTTGGCCCGGAGATCCTGGTCTACCGCATCGCGGGCAAGATGTTCGCGCTGGTGGATTGGCAGGCCGAGCCGCTTACCATCAACCTCAAATGTGAGCCCGAGCTGGCGTTGCTGCTGCGCGAGATCCACCCCGAGGTCAAACCGGGCTGGCATATGAACAAGTTACACTGTCAATAATACACACCCTGATTGCTGCATTTATAAAGCTGACTACCAGCTCGGATGCACATGATTGAAATCCCAATCTGCTATGCCCTCACAACCAGATACCAAGTAATCTGGAGGCACTGGCTCCGTTGGGCTTGCCATTAGATGCATTCTTTCAAGACAAGCTTTTTTTGCTTTATCACCTAGCTGGTCCCACCAAGAAATTCTAATTGCGTGGTTCTCGCAACATGTTAATGCGAACCTGAATATCACGTCCTCTAGTCTTTTTCCATTACGGATATTATTTGCAAGTGAATCAATTAAAGACATACACGTTTTTTCACTTGATACATGCCACGCGAATCCAAATACCCATCCACCTTCAACCGGTGCAGTGAAAAAAGTGATTAAATCTAACGGTAGAAATCCTATGCCTACATTCTGTAAAAAGTTGCCATCAAAGTCATAGTCCGGATACAAAAGTCCAGAAAACTGAGCGTTACACTGAGAGGTCGAATCAAAACATATAAATTCAAAATCTTCATATTTCTCATTGATCAGGGCATAATCATAAGCATTTTTATGATACATGAGATTTGAAAGCCCCCTTTTATTCCCTATCAATGAGCCATGAATCATAGGCTTCCAATCAGGATCCAATGTAGGATGAACTACAACTTTTTCTAAAACTGAAACGGCATTTTCCTTTACAAAAAGTTCTCTACAAATACACCGATAGGCATACAAAGCAATTTGCTTTTTATCATAGACGAAAGGAAAGTTATCAATTGGTTCAAATAATTTATTATCATGCAACTGGCAGAACCCATCAAAAGTAGAAGCTTTTTTAATGCCCGTTTTCTTAAGCATTGGCTTGCCACCAGTTTTCTTAAGTATTGAAAGGTCACCACTTAAACAATATACATGGTTACCTTCTGCAATTTGTGATAGCTGACCTTTATTTTGTATGGAATGAGCAGATATTATTTCATTGCAACGCTCGCCTTTATCATAATGCAAACATCTACCACGTCTATCTTGATCCTTTGATAACTTTTGAAAAATATTTGCCATACTCATATTGGAGCGCACCAGTTATTAACTTAAATAAATTATGTATTGGGGCTCTCACCCCAATACATTACACTCTAGCGATTTGCCGGATGGATTTTTTCATTCATTATAGCAATGATCTGTTCAGCACTAAGGCGATCTGCACCGTGAACAGGGTCATATACTTCATTGAACACTGCTAACATTCGATGATAAGCCCCAACCATTTCAGAATGAGAGTTAAACTCTCTCTCCTTGAACATAGCGAATCGATTTAGTTTATGAACATAAAACTGAGCACAAGACATGTATTCACTTTCATTATTTCCATCAAAACCAACGAACACCTTAGCCGGATTAAATCTTGTGCCTTCTGCAATAGTGGCCTTATCCGCTTCTGTCATCTGATTATATGAGCCTTCAATAACCAAGCTCATTTGCATAACATCAGACACAAATTTAAAGCGAGGGTCTTGAATCTCTGAGCCGAGATGTTGACCATATTCATGGTCTATAGCCCACTCATTGCCGCTCAGAATTGCATCCGAAATCATCTCGGCATCATATTCATTACGAATGTTCAAATTTTTGTGGATATCACACAAAAGACCAATGATCAATTTTTGTTCAGGTGTAAACTGCATCTTAACTGCCTCCTTGTGAAAAGCCCTTAGCTTACACTGTCTAATGTGCCAAAAACGAGACAAGAGTCAAATAGATACAACATATGTAGTGATCACACTTCGGCGTTATGAAAAACATATGCAGCAGAAATATAGAATGATGTTCAAGTGTATTTTCATATACTTAAGGCTTATAGTGTTTTTAACTAAGCTATAACAATAAAGGCCCCTTCGGGGCCTTTAATCGATCAATTCTGACACCTGTTTAGCAAGTACATCAGCATAAATTTCTCGGCATTTTGATTTCAAATTTTCAACAGTGCGAGCGGGCAGGCAATCATACCTGCTTATATTGAAACAAAAACCATCTTCATAATCTTCAATCACTGGTATAACAGTGAACCAACCGTCATCGATTTCTAGCTGGACGCTGATATGATCATCGACCTTCACGAAAATAACATCACGATCAACTTTATGCTCAGTACCGAACATCCAAGCTACGTTATGTAAATCGGTCAGAGGAATTGATTCATGTTTACAAGATTCAATGCTCGGCGTGTGGTCACGATTAAGAGTTCCGGCGATTTCTGCGACCAATGCTTGTTGATAGCTGTCAGTACGGACGTGGTATTCATTGTTAGCAAATCGAACAAGTGACGCTCTAATCTGATCTTCATCTTGAAGAATAAATTCCCCTATGCCAGTAGTTGGACCTTCTAGTTCAAGAATCAGTTTGCCGAATGGAGTATCAACTGAACAAATGTTTGTGCCGATAATAACATCGCTGATTAGATAGCCTAGGTCTTCTAGGCTATCGATAACGGGATTCATGTAATATTCAAGGGCGTAATCATTCATTTCTTTTTCGGATATTTTTTTCATTTCCATTTAAACGCCCTCCACACTGTTATAAGCACCACGGAACCGTTTCATAGTGAGTCGCACAGCTTTTGCGGGCAGGGCACAATGACGGCTGATAATCTCGAACACCGGTTTATTGTCGATTTCGAATTCAGCGTGAACAGAAATCAGGTGGCCGTCAGCTTCAATGATTACATGGAAATTCGGATCAGCGTCATCGATATATACCGCATCTGGTGTAGCCCAGCGGAGTTTCTCACCGAACATCCAAGCGATGTTACTCAGATCGGTCATGTTCACTTTGTCGTATAGCTCTTGGCCTTTGACGTGATCGAATTCATCAAGCAGAACATCAACAATCTCGCTGACGATAGCGGTGCTGTGGTAATTAGTGCCGATGATTCGGAATCGGTCGCCTTCAAATGTGATTACTTTGCTTTTACTCAGTTCGCCTTCAATAAGGTCTTCAATAAAAACGTGGCCATTCTCGATGATAATACCAGTGGTGATACCGAGTTTAAGATCGAATCGGAATCCGGTACGAGTTTCGTATACAGAGCTGCACGGGATTTCGAGTTTATGAAAACGGGTTTGGATATGTTCAAGGATTGACTCTTGAATCAGGTTGTAGACTTCAGAATGGGTGAGTTTTTTATCTGTTTTGATTTCAATAATGGGCATTTTTCAGTCTCCTTTAAATTAATGGGTCATAATATGTTCCTCAGATAATGTAATTTTCACAAAGTAATGTTGTTCGTCAACACAACAATATTATCATGCGTTATGCTGACAATAAACAATTAGCACTTGAAATTATCGGCAGTGATATGATTCATGATGATATCTAAAGCGGCATAAAGTCCAGGTGCTGTGATAATACCAGAGTTTTTCCAGTAATAAGAGCGATCTGGCTTTGCTGCTTCATACACTGCACTAAAATCGAGTCCACCACCGAAATCAAAATCAAGTTGAAAGTGATTGGTTCCGACGATTAAAGTGATCATGCTTGTTGAACTGTCGGTAAAGAATACTCTATTACCGTCTTTTTTCATTGAATAGCGATTGGTTAAATCTCTCGCTTGAAATTCACGGATAAAATAATCAAGTAATGTTTTGTTTTTGAACCGTGACTTCACCGTATCGTTAGGGATAAATGTATTCCGATATTCTGTTTCTTCGCATAAAAGGGTCCATTCTGTACCCTCACCAAATAGACTACTGTAATATCCTTTCATCAAACACGCTCCCAATGATTTGATTTGCCGCGAGTGAATAGCATGTCATTCACCATGAGGGAGTGAAGTTTGTTGTCTTTGATTTCATATTCAATGCTGGTGGGTTTGATACCGTGACGCTTGCAGAGAGTGGAAATTGATTTGAAAATATTCGGGATGTGTTGTCCGGTGGTATTTGCGATTGATTTCGCTGTTTTATAGATCATATTGTCTCCTTTGTTTCGATAGAGTGATCATAACATTGATTATGACGACTATAAACAAAGGTTGACAACAGTGTGAAATGTGAACTAAGAAATTATTAGATCGAAAATGTTTACCGTTTTTCGAGGCGTAATTATAATGCAGTTATCACGAAGTGATTTCGCCGTCAGGCGATAAGTATTAACACTTAATAATTATTATTAAAAAATAATCATTATAAGATCGTCGCGTAGCGACTTCGGCGTAGCCGATAATTATTACTATAGTTAATAGTATTGATCATAATACTACTCAATGATAATCGCTTACGCGAAGTGCTACACACATATGATAGCAGTTCAATAATTGATCACGTCGCTCATAATCCTGTCCAGTTCATCAGTCTCGACTATCTTCTAGTAGCTATAACAATCCACCAGCTCTAATGCTACGCCAAACAGCTCAGGAATCGATTCCATCACTTCACTAGTGTCATCATAGCTACCTACTATCAGATCGCGATAAACCGCTGGCAGCGAGCTACTAGCGATTTCTTCGATTTCGTCATCAAACATGCAAATTACCGATCCGTTCTTCTTCGAGTTCTCGATCACGTTTTGCGACTTCTGCAAGTTCTTTCAGCTCGTTACGAATCAGATCCACTAGCAGGTCACGCGGGATACCTGTCATACCAGCAAATGACGGATTAGGCTTATCCTTCTCAAGGCTATTAATCCAGTCATCTTTCAGCCCGTACCAGTAACAAGTACGAATGAAGCGGCGAATCTCTGACTCGAATTCTGGGGCAATTGTGCTGGCTACTTCTTGAAACTGTTCTTCTTGTTGATCATTTTGCTGTTCGATTTCTTGTTCTTCGATCTGAAATCCTGATTTGATATTAAACATTCTTCTTCCTCATATTCTTGAAGTGGTTATTACGTTCATCGGCCAGACGTTGCTGGTGGCTCTTAGCACTCGTTTTCAATGCATCTGTGAGCATTGTCATCAGTTCGCTGGTGGGATCGTGGTATGGCGTTACAGCTTGTTTCCCTGAGCCGGAAATACTGATAGCTATTTTATGGTGATGATCCAGAACTCTAATGCCGGACGATTCGATAAAACGAAAGTCTTTTGATTGAATGATTGGGATATTGGCTTTTTTTGCCAGTAGGTTCAGAAATTCAGTGGGTGTCATATTAGCTCCTTTGTTATGAGCTATTTATTGAAACTCGCGTGGAGCTTTTAATCAGGTGCCTTTACAGCTGGTGTCACTGAGCTGATTCCATTGCTTAGTTCATTGCGCACAATTTCGCGGTGAAAATCCAATCTACTATTCCCTGAGTAGATTAATCCGTACAGAAATTTGCAGATTTTAGATACAAGAAAGCCGCCCGAAGGCGGCTGCGGAGCTGATATCGTGGGGCACCCAACCCACTTGTTATTTAAGGGGGCCGTTTTATTGAGATTTATACGAAATCATCACAGTCCCCGTTATCTAGATTTTTCTCTGAAAGTGAATCCAGAAAGTAAAAATACACTATAGATAAAAATGTGAACAAGATCATGATCATCTTCATTTGAAGATGGTAGATTGTGTCGTCTAAAATTTCTCCGTATATAAGGTGTTTGCTATGTATTTCTATGTGGATGAAACAGGGCATACTGGCCCTAACCTTTTTGATAAGTCTCAGCCTGTTCTTTCTTATGGTGTTTTGTCATGCAAACATGATATTAATAAAGTAGCAGAACGAACAGTTATCAAATTAAGGAAAAAACTAGGAGTGGATCGTCTTCATGCTGCTGAACTCGGAATGCATCGACTTTCTGAGGTTACAGACGAAATTTTAGCGTTACAGAAGCAGTTCAAATTTAGATTTGATATATGGCAAGTGAATAAAAAAGACCATGCGATCATATCTTTCTATGATCAAGTATTTGATCAAGGCATAAATCCTGCTGTTACATGGACCTCATACTGGACGCCATTACGATATGTATTGCTAATCAAGATTGCGTATCTATTTGATGATGAACTAGCTAAAAAGGCATGGACAGCACGTTTAGAAGCTAATGACGACAAATCACAAGCCCTGTTTAGTGAAGTATGTGAGACATTATTAAATCGTGTATCTGTTATTCCAGATGAACGTTCAAGAACATTGATCACAGACGGCCTTAGATGGGCCAATGCTCACTTCAAACAGCTTGGTTATAACTGTAAGCAAAATAAAGAAAAACTACAGATAATGCCTAACATGGTAGGATTTCAGTCTGTAATTCATGGCATATGCGCTCGCCTTAACGGCCCTAATCGGAGAGCTGAAATTGTTGTTGATCAACAGTCTCAGTTCAATACCACTCAGAAAGAGTTGAGCGAGTTTTACTATCAGATTAGAGAGCAGCCTTGGGCGATAGGCCCAGGATTACCGGTAATGGATCTACGGAATATGCCAGCAAAACCTTTAGTTTTTCTATCCAGTACGAAAAATATAGGTCTAGAGCTTGTAGATTGCTACCTATGGATCTTTAAACAATACATTGCAAAAAAGGACTTACCTAAATCGCTTGAGAGATTTGTTTATGTTAATAGAAACATATCTAAGACATCGATCATCTCACTAGATGCAATTCAAGACAGAAGCTTAGAGTTTTTTGAAAACTTGCCAGAGCCCACAGAGGAAATGATGAATAAGGCAAAAGAGCTAACAGCCATGGAAGAAGCTCGACGTCTCCAGCATTGTGTTTAATAATCAATGATTATTCATCAATACGACTAAAGCTGGTGGACAGATGTCCACCAGCTTTATACAAATAGTGATTTTAGGTATGCCTGACGCTGTTCTTTGCTCTGTTTCAAGAAAGTGTTAGAGACTTTCGCACCGTTCGATTGCCAGTGTTTTTTGACCTCTCTCACTTTGTTTTCCAGGCTCATAGCATCAACATACTTGCCAGCCTGCTTGTAAGCGTACAGGCCACGAAGCGCGTCTGATTCATCAAGTCCGATCTCGAAAGCTTTTACAGATACGGTATAAGCGTTCTGGTGACGAAATCCCGATACAGTGCAATCAATGATCTTTTGCACTTCTTTGTCATACCAGCGGCGAGCGCGATCTGTGTCAATGCCGTCTGAGTTCGCGTGTTCAAGTCTCATGCGTTCAATGTCTGCGGCTTCCCGCTTTTTCTGATTGTCATATTCTTTCTGAACACGGTCGGCAATTGCTAGTGTCTTGCAATTGCCGTTGTAATAAGCGTTTGCATCATGGCTCAGGTAAGTGCCTCTGTTAATGTTCTTGCACTTATTATCAAATTCACAGGTAATATCCATACGTTCTAATAGCTTCATGATCTTCTCATAAGCCAGAGAGTGGAACGCATTATCATCTCTAGTGGCATCCGTCTTGATTGCAAACTTCAATCCACCACTCGGCGATCTGAACATGAACAACACGTGCGGCCAGAGTGAGCTTTCTCTGATTTGATTTGCAATTGATCGGACATAAGACTCGTCATATTCATCGAGATCCATCACCATGATACCGTGACAGTCTTTCGGCAAATACAGTGAGGCACCTTGATTCCTATCATGGTATCTATTGTTAAAAAACACCAACGGCAGTTCGTTTTTCAGTTTGTTTCGTGCTTCCTTGTCTTCCTCATTTCGTATTTGTTCCGTCTTCTCTTTCAGATAATCAGACCGCATCAACTTGATCAGTTTTTCGATTGAGTGTTCACTGAGACCTTTTTCAAGTTGATTTAGTTTCAGGCTTACCAGTATTTCATTGTTAATCATTTTCCGTTTCTCCTATAATAAAAATGTTCAAAGTCATGAAAGTCATGATCTTGAAAATGTTCACTATCAGAACATGGTATTTTAAACATTGAGTCATTATCATGGTGAACAAGACACTTATCATTAGTCTTAAAAATCGCGAATTTTTGCGCAAAAACGGTATTTCTTATATATTAGTAACATGGTGTTTTTGCGCATTTTTTCGCGATTTTTCATTGTGTGTTGTTGTTTACACACCCCAATCGGCATCAGATTTTAAGTGTTTGACAAGTTTCTTAGGTGAAAAACTATTCAATAACTCTCTCATGTTCATGCCTGTGTGTTTGCATACTTGACTGATCTCGATATTGTTAGCTTTTAGCTCTTTCTTTACCGTGCTCAATTTCTTTTGCTCGGCAAGTTCAAGTTCAACGTCCCACCATGCTTTTTCTTCGATTATCTCCCAGCGTTTCTGTTCCTTGTTCTCAACCCAACCCATCAAATATCTGAATAAGTTAGTCCGAGTCCTTGTGTTATCGTCTCCGTACCATTCAGTGTTAACTTTTTCGTTAACAACTGCTTTCCAGAACTTATCGCACCATTCGTCCAACTTCTCACCAGTCATAACGATATTACCGGCCGCTTCTCTAACTGTTTTTACAGTGTCGTTCACCAGCGTCATCAACTCGTTTTCGAATACACCGTTATCAGTTTTGTTCTCGTTCATGCTCAAGCTCAGTATGAAATACTGACCGTTAGCGGTGAGCTTTTCATATACATCAAGGGCGTCTTGCCTGATATTATTCACCAATTGCATCTGAGTGCGGAAAGCAAAGAATTTTTGAATGTGAACGTTTGCAGTAAGAGGATCAACGTCTAATGCACTGGACACTGTTTTCACAAGTTCATCAAGTTGTTCTCCGTGCTGACTTTTACCAAGTTTGATATGCTTACGAATGCACTTACACAACGCGATTTTCGAGCCGCGACGACATTTAACACCGTTGTCGGAAGTGTTGACTGCATAACGCTCCGTCAACTTGTAGCCGAGTCGGTCTATGTTAAATAATACTGTATTGGTATTTCGCAGACTGTCGCACTGTTCAATGTAGCTTTTATAACGATCACAAGCGGCAGCGTGTTCTCTGTTATCAAATTTACACGATTGATTCATATATTGACCGAGTGTATTTCGTTCGACGTCTTTCAGTGAAAAGAATACTCCTTCCGATTCATCAGTTACCGTCACAGCGTTTTTCAACAGTGTTACTCTGCCGTTGCCACTGCCTGCGAATAGATAATAATATCCAACACCACGAGCGCGTCCAAATCGTTGGAATACCTTTCCTGCTTCTGTCTGCTCGGAGATAATACACACCGGATCGTTGATATTAATACCCGCTTCCAGTGAGCTGGTGGACAGAATAATGTCAGCGCCACAATCTGCTACTGTAGACGTTTTCATAATATGTTGAATCACTGCCGACTCTTGATTGCTTTCGCTGCATGAGATCTCGATTCTCAAATGCGGAAAAGCAGCCAGTATTTCTTCCCTGATTTCTATGCATTTGCTCTTTGAGTTGACAAACACAAGCACAACGAGATTTGTTTCAAATCTTGCGCCAACAACACCTGATGCAAAAGACGTTCTGAACTGTCTGATTTGTTTGCCGCTTGATACTAATTCGTCATCTTTCTCGATTTGAATAACGGTATATTCCCGTTTGAACTCTTTATCATAAACGGTAACACTGTCCCACTTGATGAAATCGATCTCTTGCAAGTATGTGGCTGAATAGCAGTAAACTGGCTTTGTCTTTGACTGTTCAATAAGAAGTGCGGTAAATCGCTCAACGTCTTTACGAAATCCACCCTCATAAATTAATTGGCATTCATCAAAATGAATAACATCGACTTTATCGGCTACTTCATCATCGAATTTTTCAAGTTGATAGATATTGGCCTTTATCCCTCTGCGCTCAGTTTCCTGCTCTTGTTGCATCATCACAGCTTTGACTGGAAAGATTACAGCTCCGTTATTATTCGCTGAATGCTGTGTCATTGCATGAGACTTGCCAGCTCCAGTCGGTGCAACAACTAAATGCATTCCGTTGGTAGTTGGCAGCTCATTTACTCGATCTGAAATGAACTCATTTAATTTTAAACTAACTGTTTTTTTGGCACATTTGCCTCCGGTTGTGTTTGACACAGTGATTCCTTTTTATAGTTGTTTTATGGTAGCGCATAATGTTATTTGTCACTTCAGTTTCTCCCGCTGATTATTCGGCGTGTTTTTCTTTCAGGATTTCAAATACCTTTGTATCAGCCTCTGCCGCACTCGGAATCTGAATGTTGTACTTGCGAATCAGGTTGCTGACTTTAGAACGAGTCATGCCTAATAGTGCGACCGAATAAATGGTCAGTCCATAGGTTTGAATAATGTTGCGCTCTCTTGCGCTCATAGTTAGTTTTTCTGCCACGTCGGCCTCCTTTGAAATAAAAATATGTTGTAATTTCACAGGTCAAAATAAAACCAGCTCAATGAACTGGCTTTAAAAAGGATCACTATGAAAAATACCTGTTTATTATAAAACATAAAAACAGGGTGATAAACATTACCAAATATTCAAATCAGAGGAAAATAAATCAATCAACTAACCACAGTTGATGCAGTTATAATAGCACTGCCTCCTGTGGTAATAAACATTCTGCTTATAGGGGGGCGGGCTATATAAACACACTGCTTCCTAACACAACCACGTGTATCTGCGGTTTATACAAATTCTATGGCCGAAACTTTTTTCTCTGGGGCTCCACGAGAGTGATAGTAAATAAAAATAAAAGGAGCCAACATGCTAAAGAAATGCACCCACCCGACTTGTACTAATGCCTTTGAAGGGAAAGGCTGGTATTGCCCAGAACACAAGAAAATCCACCAGCCACGCAAATACTCAAAAACAACTGCTAAGGGCTTAGACACAAATATGGATTTCTATAATTCATCTGGATGGCGTTCGTTATCTAAGAGCCATAGAATCAATTTTCCGATATGCGAACACTGTGGTCGTCGTCTTGCTGTTGCGGTCGATCATCATCTGGAACTGTCACTTGATCCGAGTCGTAATTTTGCGCGTTGTCGTGCTAACTTCGTATCAGTGTGTAATCCATGCCATATGTCTAAGACCCGTGAAATTCAAGGGCTTATTGCCAAGGGGGATATCAATAAAATCAGAGAATACTTGTTGATAGAACATCCTCGCCGTGAAGATACCGAGTATCTAAAGGACTGTGAAATCGTTATTCCAGTTTAAATCAGCGAAAAAAGTTTTTCAGGATTTTGATTTTTCACACAAGACAGAAGACTGTGGCTGTGTTGTGGTCATACATCCTCAATAAAACGCCCCCCCTATTACCAAGGAGCTATATGTTCAAGTTTAAATACCGATTTCAAAATCCACTTCGAATCATGAAAGAGTGGTGCAAATCCACTATTCAAAAGTTTAAGAAGTCTAGGGCCGACAATCGATACAATAATACCACGATTGTTATACCCTTCTTAGGGTACGATATTAACATGGTGTTATTCCACAAGGGGTATATGTACCGTGCTGAAATAACACCGTCGAATTGTTTAGTCGTTGATTTCAAAAATGAGCCGGTGATGGATCTTCGATTGCTCGCTGAAATATTCACGTTGGTGAAAAAGAACATGAAGGGATATCCGAAAATACCAGTGCAAAAGCAGCGGTAAAATCATTGTTTTATGACCAAAAATCGCTGTTTTATTGAATGATTTTCAGTAGTAATGATACTTAATGTGAGCCGCGACGCGGTTGTTATCTCTCACCTATCACTGAAATCCACTAAACAGGACTGCCGTTGCCTGTCAACTCTTACACATTTCATACGTCATACACATATCAAACGTCTCTCGGCATTTGTTGAAACGCCAATGCCTCCTGTTACCATGTTCTTATTGAGTAAGAAACAGAACGGATTAACTTGACAATGAAATTTGTTATCTATCACCGAGTATCGACTAAGAAACAGGGTGAAAGTGGACTCGGATTAGAAGCACAACAACGAGACACCGATTTGTTTCTGTCTCACTATGCAACTGATCCCGAAGTGCTGGAAACGTTCATTGATGTTCGTTCTGGTAAGGGCAGTCTTAATGATCGCCCGACATTGAAAGCAGCCGTCGAACTCTGCAAAGCCACAGGTGCAACTCTACTTGTTGCCAAAGTGGATCGTCTAAGTCGTGACGTTGAAACAGTCGCTCATATCATCAAGCTGGTGGACGTTCGGATTGCTTGTCTGCCGTTCGCTGATAAGTTCCAGATTCATCTATACGCTGCATTAGCAGAGCAAGAACGGGAGTTCATCAGCCAGCGCACCAAAGCAGCGTTACAAGCAGCCAAAGCGCGTGGCGTTAAGCTGGGCGGTATTCGTGACAATGTTCAAACAGACGGCATCAAGAAAGCCGCAGACGATAGAGCAGAGAGTTTAAGAGCAGAGTTTCAAGAAATGCGACGCAACGGCTACACACTGAAACGCATGGCCGAGAGTCTGAATGCTCGTGGTATCAAGACTGCACGGGGTAGTGCATTCAGTATCACAACATGCCAACGAGTTGTTCAGCGTCTTGGGCTATAGCCCGTTAAATCCCGTTCATTCTGCATTTAACGGGCATGAAAAAGGCCGCTTCGCGGCCTATTGATTGAGTTCTCTAATCTCGTCCAAGAATTGCTTGGTATCGGTCATCGAAACAACGGAATTTAATCCAGACTGTTTTTTAACCCCGACATTTATACCGAATATCTTCACATGCCCGTTCGTCAGATAGACCTTGATACTTGCAGTGTTCTTCATCCTATTGACAACGACTTTACTAATAACCCGCTTCAAAGCAACTCGCTGTTCATCAACTGAGCCAGCAAACACTTCTTTGATTTGCATAGTCGGAACAACGGCGATTTTTTGTGCATTAGCTACAGCGTCTTTTGCCTTAGCTATGTCTTTGTATACGTCCACCAGCGCGTCAACAGCACCAGCAGCTATCAGAGCATCTTTCACACCTTCCAGCTTAGCAAGTCTTGCCTGTAGTTCCGGCAGTTCGTACTTCTTTGTCTCGCTACTTTCATACGTGATACGACCCAAGCAATCTATCAACGTTTCATCAAAGTTCCGAATAGCCCGTTGATCACAAGCACCGACTTTTGCTCTTGAACATTTTCGATACCTTTCGCCAGCAGAGCCAAGCTGAACTGACAGCCCAGCACCACACTTACAAAAAAGCACGTTATGAAACGGACTCGATTGTCCTTTTCTCCCCGGCTTCTCACCTTTGATCTGAATCTGCTGCCATGTCGTGAAATCGCATAGTGGAGGGAATACATCTGACTGACTACTAACAAGATTATTTTCAGTGACTCTGATTTCGTCTCCGTTGTCGTCGTACTGCTTGATCGTCTTCATCGAATAGAAATCTTTCGTGCCATAAAGCGCACTGTTGGACAGCACGACTCGGATCGAAGTATGACCCCAATTACCACCACGAGAAGACTTTATACCCCGTCTATTCAGCTCAGACGCAATGCCAAGAGCACCTACACCCTTCAATCGAAGTGCGATAATCAGCCTGATAGTCTCGGCATTCTCATTGAGCACAAAGCCGTTATCTGTCTTGTCGATCCAGTACGGCCAGCGACTTACATCACCGTCTTGTCTCTTGCTCTTATATGCCGCAGATACCAGATCCGATTTGCGCTGACTCTCCTTCTCAGCCATGTCTGCCGCGACCATCAGCAAGATGTTTTGAACAACGTCATTCACGTTCTCTTTCGTGTAGACCTGTCCCTTATCGAGGATCACTAACTTGCAGTCATAGACACAGGTGATTGTGCGTATCAGCTCTTGCGTATGACGCCAGCCGCGACGACTAAGCCGATCTGTTGACTCAAACAGCACATAACTACCACGTGGAATCTTGCCCTCTGACATAGCTTTGATTAGCTGCTCGAACATAGGACGCTTGATCGACTTCCAGCCACTGACACCTAGATCGCGAAAGCTCGTTTCTTGAAGCTCGACTCCGTTTGCACTGCACCATTGCTGGGCTGCTTTGACCTGGCGGTTTATACTGTCGCCATCCGCTTGCTGACTTGATGAAAATCGAGCGTAAAGCCATGCTTTCATTAGATTTTTACCTGAGAAATACTGACTTGCAGATTGTACACATGAACAAGCAACACTGGAACACAGTGACCCTGAACAGCACCTTGCCAGATGATCTGTGGCAGGGCTGGGTGCACCACTCCTATGAGCGGGTTGTCGCGGGTCTGCCCAAAGCCAAACGGCCACAGGCGCCGCGCCCCCTCTCCCCCACTGACGACCCAACCTTATGACGCCAGCACTTAATCCAGCACTTTGCATTGTCCCCCTTGGTGAGGCACATATCCCCGCCCTCGTAACCCTGTTTGAGCAGGCGGTGCGACGCAGCGGCCCCGAGCACTACAGCGCCGAGCAGGTGGAGCAATGGGCCCTCGGTTCACAACATCCGGGCTTTGTCAGTCAACTGCGCGAGCACCACGGCTGGGTGGCGGAGCAGGCAAATGTGCCCCTCGGGTTTGTCACTCTGAGCCCCGATGGCCACCTCAGTCTGCTCTATGTGAGCGCCGACCATCAGCGCCAGGGGCTGGGCAATCTGCTGCTCACCACGGCGCTCGCGGGGGCCAGAGGGCTCGGTATGACCCTCATCACCACCGAGGCCAGCGCCTTCAGTTATGAGCTATTTTTACGACATGGCTTTACGTTGACCGGGCTGGAGTGCGTGGAGCGGGGCGGAGTCAGTTTTACTCGCCATCGCCTGCACTGCTGCTTGCCAAGCTAGGGCAAGCCACTAAAATACGCTTAATTTTCGTATTGTTACTGTATTGAGGCAGCAACCATGGTGGTAGAAAGTGAAGGCTATATCTCGCTGATCGAGTATCTGGTGGAGAGTTTGGGATTGTTTGAATCCCAGCAGCAGAACGATGGTGAAGAGACCATCGAAGATCTGGTCAGTGGTCGTGTTGCCAGCAACCTGATGGCCATTTGCGAGCAAAACCCCCAGCTCGATCCCAAGGTGCGTTTCGCCATCATGCAGGAGGCCGACGCCGTGGTCGCCGATCTGGAAGAGGTGCTCTCTGCCGTCTGGCTGCGCGCCCCGACCCTTGAACAGAAAACCTTCCTCATCGAGTTTATCGATCTCATCAAGAACCTGTTCGATAGCGCCATCGGCTGATCTGCCGTCCGGCTCTCCCGCCCAACGCAAGAT
The DNA here is from genome assembly GCF_051919525.1 of Aeromonas sp. 6P. NCBI lineage: Bacteria > Pseudomonadati > Pseudomonadota > Gammaproteobacteria > Aeromonadales > Aeromonadaceae > Aeromonas > Aeromonas sp. 6P. Next base: position 2,747,001 of record NZ_JBQBEO010000002.1, read on the forward strand.
TTCAAAGCAGCAGATAAGGAAAAGGGCCGCCTTGGTGGGCAGCCCTGCTTGCTATCATTTTCAACCCGCCAGTGCGTTCATTCATCAGGCGGTTATCAAGGCAAGAAATGTGTCTGGACTTTGCATCCGATCCCTGGACGCTACCTAGTTAGTCCCGACTGGTCGCAATAAGTTCCCTCCTCCGACCATTTATTTTCACTTTTATTAAGAAATCGACTACAAACCTGTTCAGCGGTTCAGGCTGGGCGGCAAACAGACTCCAATGCCACCCAATCCGCAGTAACCATCCGGGTTTTTCTCCAGATATTGCTGATGGTAATCCTCGGCGTAGTAGAAGGGCGCCAGCGGCAGAATGCGGGTGGTGATGGCACGGCTGTCGCCGCTTGCCGCCATCGCCTGCTGATAGGCCGCCATGCTCTGCTGGGCAATGATCTGCTGGCTCTCGTCACCATAGAAGATCACCGAGCGATACTGGGTGCCAATGTCCCCGCCCTGTCGCATCCCCTGCGCAGGATCGTGCTGCTCCCAGAATAGTCTGAGCAGATCGCCGTAGCTGATCACCGCCGGATCAAACACCACCTGCACCGTCTCGGCATGTCCGGTCAGGCCGCTGCACACCTCTTTGTAGGTGGGATTCTGGGTCACGCCGCCCTGATAACCTGCCGCGGTGGAGTAGACGCCCGGCTGCTGCCAGAACAGGCGCTCAACGCCCCAGAAACAGCCCATGCCAAACCAGGCGATCTCCATGTTCTCGGGCCAGGGGCCCTGGGTCGGGTTGCCATTCACCGCATGCTGCTGACCAATCACCATCGCTTCGCGTCGTCCCGGCAGGGCATCTGCCGGTGAAATAATCTGTTCCATGAATTCTGTCCTTGTATAAAACCCTGTGAAATCACACAGCTGACGAAAAGGAGCATCGAAGATAGCAGTTTATCGCGCCGGATCAACCGGCGGGCCCCTCCCCGCTCGCCCCAGCGGCCATCTGCGCTTCGAACCATCCTTTCCCGATCCGCACGGCCAAGCCGCCCCTCGTAGACCAGAAACGGCCAAAATCAATATTTAGTCTTGATTTGTGAATTAATTTTCATATATTGAGCCAATCGCTGTTTTTTTATGGAAGAAATATCAAGTGCGTGAACGCGAACCCAGTCTGGTCAATGCCTTCCGGCAATCCACCCCCTATGTCAATGTGCATCGGGGTGCCACCTTTGTGCTGATGATGGGCGGAGAAGCCATCTGCCACCCCAACTTCGCCAATATCGTCAGCGATATCGCCCTGCTGCAGACACTGGGCATACGCCTGGTGCTGGTGTTTGGTTCACGTCCGCAAAACGATGAGGCGCTGGCCCGCGCCGGTATCGAGGCCCAGTATCACAAGCGGATCCGGGTCACCGATGACGAGAGTTTCACCATCATCAAGCAAGTGTGTGGCGGCCTGCAATATGACATCACCGCCCAGCTCTCCATGGGGCTCGCCAACACCCCCATGCAGGGGGCGCGGATCAGCGTGGTGAGCGGCAACTTTGTCACCGCACAGCCGCTGGGGGTGGATGATGGCATCGACTTTTGCCACAGCGGCCGGGTGCGCCGCATCGACGTGGAGGGGATCACTCGCCAGCTCGACCAGAAGAGTCTGGTGCTTATCTCCCCCATCGGCTGCTCGGTCACCGGCGAGAGCTTTAACCTGAGCTCGGAAGAGGTAGCCCGCCGGGTGGCGGTCGACCTCAAGGCGGACAAGCTTATCTGTTTCAGCAGCACCCAAGGGGTGATGGACAGACACGGCGAGGCTATCTCCGAGCTTTTCCCCGAACAGGCCGAAGAGCTGCTGGTGGAGCTGGAACAAGCGGGCGAAGAGATGTCCGGCACCGCCCGTTATCTGCGCGCGGCCATTGCCTCCTGCCGCGGCGGCGTGCCTCGCTCCCATCTGGTGAGCTATCAGGATGATGGCGCCATGCTGCAGGAGCTGTTCAGTCGCGACGGCCTCGGCACCCAGATCGTGCGGGAAAGCGCCGAGCAGGCCCGCGCCGCCACCATCGAGGATATCGGCGGCATTCTGGATCTCATTCGCCCGCTGGAGGAGGAAGGTATTCTGGTGCGCCGCTCCCGCGAGCAGCTGGAGATGGAGATCGACAAGTTCACCATCATCGAGCGCGATGGCCTCATCATCGGCTGCGCGGCCCTCTACTGCTTTATGGAAGAGGCGATGGCGGAGATGGCCTGCGTCGCTATCCACCCCGACTATCGCAACTCCAACCGGGGAGATCAGCTGGTGGCCAAGGTAGCCGAGCGGGCCAAACGGCTTGGCATTCGCCGCCTGTTCGTGCTCACCACCCGCTCCATCCACTGGTTCCGGGAGCGGGGCTTCGATCCGCTGGAAGTGGAAGATCTGCCGGTGGCGCGCCAGCGTCTCTACAACTGGCAGCGCCGTTCCAAGGTTTTGTCAAAGACCATTGCCTAAGTCATTGATCCTGCGTTGAGTTAGCTGACAATTTGAACTTTTTCACAAACTCGATTGACAGTGCAATCCAACGCAGGTTATTTCTAAACGCACTCCACCGCCCTGGTGGAGCCAGAAGAGGAGCGCTGCCCAGGCAGCCCAAGGGAGGACGCCAGCGTCCGGTGAACTTGGGTCAGGGGGAGCAGCGCCGAGACGAGTGAGGAGACTGGTGACCTCAACGTCGGCTGCGGGGGCTGAATCCCCCGGGTTGTCATCGGTAGTGATCATCCCACACCGCGCCCTGTCAGGGGCGGTACGGGATGGGCTCTGCAGGTGGAGTGCTTCTGGCCGGGATAGCTTCGTTCATTCCTGCCATTTTCAGCCTCCTCCTCTCTTTTTTGCCCGATGGAACCGGAATCTTAAAATAAGACAGGAGTAAGCAATGAGCCCGATCAATGTCGCCAAGTTTGGCGGAACCAGTGTCGCCAACTTCCCGGCCATGAATCACTGCGCCGACATCGTGCTGGCCAATCCCGCCACCCGGGTGGTGGTACTGAGTGCCAGCGCCGGTGTCACCAACCTGCTGGTCACCCTGGCACAAGGTGAGCTGGACGAAGCGGGCCGCGACGAGCAGCTGGCCAAACTGGCCGGGATCCAGCAGGCCATTCTGGCCGATCTCGGCAACCCCGTTGATGTGAGCGCCCTTATTCATGGTCAGCTGGACGAAATTCGCCTCATGGCCCAGCAAGCCCACCAGCTTACCGATGCAGAGCTGGCCGATCGCCTCATCGCCTGCGGCGAGCTGATGTCTACCCGCCTCTTTACCGAGCTGCTGCGCCAGCGCGGCGTCAAGGCCCACTGGCAGGATGTGCGCCAGCTGATGCGCACCGACAGCCGCTTTGGCAAGGCCACCGTCGATCTGGTTACCACCCGAACCCTCTGCCAGCAGACGCTGGGCCCGCAGCTTGGCGACAGCCTCATCATCACCCAGGGCTTTATCGGTGCCGATGGCGATGGCCGCACCACCACGCTGGGGCGCGGCGGCTCTGACTACAGCGCAGCCCTGCTCGCCGAAGCGCTCGATGCCGCCAGTATCGAGATCTGGACCGATGTGCCCGGCATCTACACCACGGATCCGCGCCTCGTCACCCGCGCCCGCCCCATTCCTGAAATCAGCTTTGTCGAGGCAGCCGAGATGGCCACTTTCGGCGCCAAGGTGCTGCACCCCGCCACCCTGCAACCGGCGGTGCGCCAGAATATTCCGGTGTTTGTCGGCTCCGCCAAGGACCCCGCCGCCGGTGGTACCTGGATCCGCGCCAGCACAGATTCAAGCCCGCTGTTTCGCGCCGTCGCCCTGCGCCGCCAGCAGGTGCTGGTGACCCTGCACAGCCTCAACATGTTCCACGCCTACGGCTTTCTGGCGGAAGTGTTCGGCATTCTGGCCCGTCACCGCATCTCGGTCGATCTCATCACCACGTCGGAGGTGAGCGTGTCATTGACCCTGGATCACACCGGCAGCCAGAGCAACGGCGAGCCGATCCTGAGCGACAAGGTGCTGACCGAGCTAGGGCAGCTCTGCAAGGTAGAGGTGGAAACCGGTCTGGCACTGGTGGCGCTCATCGGCAACCGGATGAGCGAAGTGAACGGGGTGGGCAGTCAGGTCTTCGACGCCCTGCGCGAGCACAACATCCGGATGATCTGCTACGGCGCCAGCGCCCACAACCTCTGCTTCCTAGTCAAGGAGAGCGAGGCGGGCACTATCGTCAACCGCCTCCATCAGGAGCTGCTGGACTGACCCTCACCGCGAGGTAAACCAGACCATGCAACAGGGCGCCAACACGGCGCCCTGTTTATTTGTATTCCGCAAAGGTATTGGCTCAGGCAAGGCTGGTGGCTGGCAACTGACAGGCCACGGCTTCCCGGCGCAGTTGCTGCAAGCGGGCCAGCAGCCCGGTCTGGCCCAGCTCCGTCTCCTGAGGCGAGAGATTGTCCACCAGCAGCGGATAGTGATCCGTCACCGCCTGCATCAACCAATCGAGGCGACGCAGGGTGAGCGGGCCGCAGCTCTGGCCGCTCAGATCATCGGCCACATCGAGCTGGTGGCTGCGATACATGTCCCGCCACCAGTTGGCGACCAGCGCCTCGTCGCTCGCCAGCGCGGCGCTCCACTCCCCTTGCAGGGCGTGCAGGCGGGCCAGCACGGGCGCGCTGGCCCCTTCACGGATCAGGTGGTGGATCTCCCGTTTCACCCATTTCAGACAAAGCTCGCGCCAGTAGCGAAATTGCGGCAGAGGATCGGCCTCATCGAGCCAGAGTCCAGAGAGGGTGCGGGTCTCCAACCGCTCCGGCACATGGAACTGCGGGTCGACCAGACCGTTGGAGTTGTATTCAAAGCGGGGATCGAAGGTCCACATATAGCCAAAGTCGAACACGCAGATCTGCTCGCCGTCATCGAGCAGGTTGCCCGGGCTCGGGTCCCAGTCAAACCAGCCCCAGCGGGCCAGCTCCCCCTGCACCTCCAGCATCTGGGCCAGATTGCGTTCGTTGAGCTGGTGGACCGGCACACCCCGCAACCAGGGGGAGACCAGCACACCGGCCCGCGCCGAGCCGAAGCTGGTGCAGACCACGTGGGAGAGGACGGTAGGGTGCAGCTCCCGCAGCGCCTCGATTTCGCGTCGCCGCTCCAGCTCGGTCAGAAAGGCAGTCTTGCCATCGAGGTTGGCCACCAGTGAATCCTGACGGCGCCGCTTGAGGCACCAGTGATGCCCCTCCACCTTGAGGTGAAACACCTCGGCGGTGAGACCGTGCCGGTATACCTTGACCACAGCCGGATGGCTATCCTTCAGCTTGACCAGTTGGGCCAGCGGCAGCGGGCAGTCGCGCTCGCGTCCGATCCGGATCTCTTCCTTGCTCTCCAGCATGCGCAGCAATCTGGCCTGACGTGCCATCACTTTGGGATTCATACATGTACCTCCAGTCGCTATCGAGAGACTAAACAGCAGCTCCCTCCCAAGCCAGCGGCAAAACCCCATGATGACGCTTTCATCACATATTCCGAACAACCCCTCGATCGGGATCACAATTTGCAAGGTTGAGCTGTAACCAAATATTCATTAAGTGGTCATTAAATTGACAAGCTGAAACAAGGCCCGCACCATCGGGTCAAACTCTATGCGGATGAACGATCTCTCCCTCACTCGCTCAAAGGATGAGCTTATATGAATCGCCCCTCCTCAGGCCGCCCCCGCGTCCTGAGTCTGCCCTCTCTGCTGCTTGCCCTGCTGGGCGGATTGCTGCTGCTGACCCTGTTGTTGCCGCTGATCAATCCCGGCAGTTGGCTGGGCCGCGCCCAACCGCTGGTGCTGGGCCCCGCCGACAATCCGCTGGCCACCCTCACCCGCCACGCCCTGCTCTATAAAAGCGACAGCCGCGGCCTCTATCTGGTGGTGCGCAGCCAGTGGCAGTTGCGAGGGCCATTGCAAGCGGGGGACAAGGTGCGGGTAGAGCTGCTCAACGACAAGGGGCAGCGGATCGACCAGCTGAGTCAATCGGTGGATAAGCGTCAGGTGTGCCGCAATAACCGCTGCACCCTGGATCTCAACAGCACCCTGCGCGCCCCGGACGATGCCCTTGATAGCCGCTATCAGTTGCGCATCGGTCTGCTGCTCAAGGATCGCCCCGAGAGCGGCGATTTCAGCCAGATCCTGCAAACCCTGCCGGAGCAGGGCTTCAACCTCACCTATCTGGTGGTGAGCCTGACGCTGGTGCTGGCCCTGAGCGCCGCCGTGCTAAAAACGGTGCTGCCAAAGCTGCGCCGCAGCCTGCGCTGGCGGATCATCGGCAGCCTGCTGCTCGGCAACCTCACCTTCGTGCTGCTGCACGGCTTCGTGGTGTTCAAGCTGGGGGAGTTTCTGCTCTGGTCAGGCTTTCGGCCGGAGCACTACTATCTCGCCTGGGGCAGCATGGTGCTGGGCTGGAGCCTCTGCGCGCTGGCGGGCTTCAACCTCTATATGGGGCTGGTCTTTACCGCGCTGTCAGGCATAGGTCTGCTGGCCAACTTTATGAAGATCGCCATCTACGGCGTGCCGCTCGGCGGGGACGATTTTGGCAACCTGCTGGCGCTGCTGCGGATCCTGCTCGACCAGCACCCCATCCTGCCCATCTTCACCGTGTTGCTGGCACTGTTTCTCTGCTGGCGCTTTGCCCTGTCACGCTGGGTGCTGCGCACAGCCGCGGCCACCGTCGCCTTCTTTGCCCTGTGCGTCTTTGCCACCCAGACCGGCAACAAGCTGCTGGGAGCCAACATTCGCTACGTGGATCGCGCGGTCAACTACCACAGGGACATCATCCGCTCCGGCCCCGGCCTCTATCTGTTCAATCTGGTGGACGAGATGCTGCAAAGCGGCAGCGTGTTTCGCTACCCCTTGCAGATCAACGAGCTGACCCCGCAGCTGAGTTATCCGCCCCAGGGCATAGCGCCGCGCTGGGATCTGGTGATCGTGCTGCAATATGAGTCGCTCTGGCTCGACTGGAAGGGGCGGATCTGCGCACCGGCTCCCACCCTCTCCCTGCCCGCCAGCGTGCAGCAGTGGCAAAAAACCATCCACTCCCCCACCACCGGCGGCATGACGGTACTGGCGGAGTTCGAGATGAACACCGGCCTGCCGGTGGGCTTGCTCAAGCAGGGGGTGGTGCCCTACTACTACCTCTCGCAGCAGGTGCCGGGGCTGGCCCAGAGCGCCAGACAGAGCGGCTACCAGACCCTGTTCGCCCACCCCTATGTGGAAAAATTCTGGGGCCGCGCCAAGGCGATCCCGGCGCTCGGCTATGAGGAGCGCTGGTTCGACACCCGCTTCACCACCCTCGAGCACAAGGGGCTCTATATCTCCGATGATGCCCTCATCGACCACCTGCTCAAGCGCAGCGAACAGGATGACAAACCGCTGTTTGCCTATGCGGTCACCATGCAGGGGCACGGCCCCTTCGATGGCCCCCGCTATCAGGGGCAGGAGCGCAGCGGCGCCTGCCCGAACCAGAGCGAGAGCGACACCCAGCTGCTCAACACCTACTACACCGGGGTGGTGGATGCCATGGCCTCGCTGGAGCGACTGCTCAAGACCCTCGACCAGTCGGACAAGCGCTATCTGGTGGTGGCCTTTGGCGATCACCAGCCGTTTTTGATGTCTGCCGGCAAGGGCATTCACGGTAACAAGCCGGCGCGCGATGCCACCTACCAGATCCCCATGATGGCCTTCACCCGCGCCGATGATCCCCTCAATCTGGCGACCCAGTTTGCGCCGGTGCGCCAGCTCTACCAGATGGGTCAAGCCACCCGCCAGCTGCTGGCGGGGGATATCACCCCCATCGAAGAGAAGCCCCTGCTCCATCCGGTGCTGGGCGAGGAGAAAGGGTTCGACCCTTCAAGCCTGGTGCCGCAGCTCCGCGCCAGCTTCCGGCCCGATGCCCTGCCCTGATCACGCCCCACAAAAACAGACAAGGCCGCATCCGCGGCCTTGTTGTTGGACATTCATTTCGCCCTCATTCTGCTCGCCACCATGGCTCCAGCAAGGTGAGCTGCTGGCGGTCGAGATCGAGCGCTACCTCGATACCCAGCGGCAGCGTCAGCATGGGGTGGGTATGGGCGCAGTCAAACTCCGCCAGAATGGGGAAGCTCGGCTCCCCCACCACCTCCAGCAGGATATCGAGGGGGCGCTTGCCGCTACCCTGATCGTTGAACAACTCGTGCTTGCCGAGGATAAGCGCACCGATCCGCTCAAATACCCCGCACAGCTTGAGGTGAGCAAAGGAGCGCTCCAGCGTCTCGGCAGATTTCAGGCTGTCCTCCAGCAGCAAAATGTCGCCGTGCTCGATGGGCGGCATATAGGGGGAACCCCAGCTCCCCGCCATGGTGTTGAGGTTGCCGCCAATCAGCCTCCCCTCAACCCGGCCTGAGCCCACCGAGATCAGCCGATTGGGCTGGCAGCGCTTGGCCCGGGTCTGGCTTTCCCAATCGAGCCGTTCATCGCTCCACTTTACCGGGGTGGGCAGCGTGCAGGGGACGCCAGCTTCATCGGCCAATGCAATCTGTAAAAAACTGGCCAGCGTCTCATCCACCAGCGGCGGCAACTCGCCAAAGGAGGCCACCAGCGCCGGGCCATAAAAGGTAACCAGGCCAGTTTGGGCGTGGATGCCGAGCAGCAGTGCCGTCACATCGGAGTAGCCAACGATGATCTTGGGATCGCGCTTGAGCGCATCAAAATCGAGATAAGGCAGCAGGGAGTTGGAGTTGCTGCCGCCAATCACCGACATGATGCAGCGTACTTCTGGGTCGCGAATAAGGGCGTTGAGCTCCTCGGCCCGCGCGGCGATGGAGCCGGATCGCCAGTGATCCTGCTGGCCGGTAAGGCTGCCCGCCTTGAGCCTGAAGCCCTGCCCCTCAAGAAAGGCTTTTGCGCGGGCAAAACGGTTGGGTGCCCAGGCGGTCGCCGCGCTGGAGGGGGAGAAAAAAGCGATGGTATCGCCACGTTGGAGCAGCGGGGGAACCAGTAACGTCATAAATTGCTCATCCTTGCCAATATCCAGCCATCACAGAGTCGTTGAGACTCCTACACAACCCCTTTGATCACAACGGGTTTATCACGGTCGTTTAGAAATACAAAACACTTGATTCATTATTAACAGATATTCTAAACACTATCCCCTTCCTAGAATGACCTCATTGCGATGGCCAACCCCGGTTGGTTGTCAGAATGGTCGGCCTGACAGCCCGAGCGTTCTCTTTCCCACTTTTTCTCTCTGACTTATCAATGAGGTGCCTGTCATGAACAAAAACGCATCCCCCAGCGCATTGGTTGTAGAAGGCGGCGCCATGCGCGGCATATTTGCCAGCGGCGTGCTGGATGCGTTTATCGAGCATGACTATCGCCCCTTTGACTTCGCCATCGGCGTCTCGGCGGGGGCCACCAACTTGCTGGCTTATCTCGCCAGCCAGCATGGTCGCAGCCATGAGATCCTGACCAAACTGGCGTGCAGCCAGCAGTTTATGGATCCCCTGCGTTTTGCCAAGGGGGGCAATCTGGTGGATATCCACTGGCTGTGGAACACCAGCTGCCGCAAGTATCCCCTCGACATTCACGCCTACCGGGAGACCGGCATCCCCTTCTATGCGGTGGTGACCAATACCCTGACCGGCAAGGCGGAGTACATCCGGGTCAAGCCGGAGAACATGAACGAGGTGCTGCCCGCCAGCTGCGCCATTCCCCTCGCCTCCCACGAATACCCGGAGGTGCACGGGGTGCCGATGACAGATGGGGGGGTGGCCGACTCCATCCCGGTGATCGAGGCCTACCGCCGCGGTGCCCGTCACCTGACGGTGATCCTCTCCGAGCCCCTTGGCTATCGGCTCAAGCCGATGCCTTTCCCCTGGATGATCCGCACTCTGCTCAAGACCCGCCCCGCGCTGGCACAGGCGCTGGAGCAGCGGGATCGCAGCTACAACGAGGCGCTCGATTTTATCGCCAATCCGCCTGAGGACTGCCAGATCGAGGTGATCGCCCCGGCCGACTACTTCCCCGTTTCCCGTTTCACCCGCGATATCAACAAGCTGGAGATGGGATACGTGATGGGCAAGTGCGCAGGCTACCAGACCGCCCTGCTCAATTGATAAGGGTTTTACAGGCATGACCCGACCTGCCGCGACGCACGCGCCGCCAACACAATAACAATCGGGTCAGTTGAGCAACATGAGTCATAAAAACAGACCGTGGCGAGGCAAGCGCGGCCAGAACCGATGCCAGACATCCTGACCGGCCCGCTCCTCATCCCTATGCCAGGGCATCTCACCCTCATACAAGGTGTTTATTTATGTCGTTTCTTCTCACCCAGCCCGCGCTGGCGCAGCTGTTCGAGCGGCTGCTGCCCGATTACCGGATCATGGCGCCCGCGGCCGAATATCGGGGCGGCCGCTTCTCCGACACCGACAACGTCACCTACCACAGCATCCGCCACCCGGCCGATCTGGTGTGGCAGGAGAAGTCCCACTTCTCCCCAAAAGAGGTGGTGCTCCCCATTACCCAGACCCTGTTCCACTTCGACAATCTGGAGCTGCGCGAATCAAAGGTGGAGGCCAAGCCCACCCTGCTGTTCTTGCGCAGCTGTGATATCCACGCTCTGCGCAGGCTGGATCAGGTCTACCTGAAAAATGGCCAGAACAGCGACGTCTACTACGCCCGGCTGCGCAGCAAGCTCAAGCTGGTGCTGCTGGAGTGCCGCGAGAGCTTCGAGAACTGCTTCTGCGTCTCCATGGGCAGCAACGAGACCCGAGACTACGCCGCCGCCATTCGTCTGAGCGATGAGGGTGCCCGCATCGAGGTGAAGGATCCCGAGCTGCTCGGCTACTTTGCCGAGCTGGGTGAATCCGACGACTTCACCCCGGAATTTGTCCAGAGCAACCCGGTCAAGGTACGCACCCCGGACAGTGTCTGTGACGACCCGCAGCGGATCCGCCAGATCCTCACCGCCCATCCGGTCTGGGCCGAGTACGACAGCCGCTGCATCGGCTGCGGCCGCTGTACCACCTCCTGCCCGACCTGCAGCTGCTATAGCGTGCATGACCTCACCTATGCGGAGAATCCCCAGCAGGGTGAGCGCCGTCGCCAATGGGCCAGCTGCATGGTGGATGGCTTCAGCGACATGGCCGGTGGCCACGGTTTTCGCGCCAAACATGGCGAGCGCCTGCGTTATCGCGCCCTGCACAAGGTCAACGACTACAAGGCCCGTCAGGGAGAGGAGCACATGTGCGTCGGCTGTGGCCGCTGCGACGATCGCTGCCCTCACTACATCTCCTTTAGCAACATCATCAACAAGATGACCGATGTGGTCGAACAGACCATCGCAGCCGACAACGCGCAGGGGGCGAACTGATATGTGCCAGTGCCAGCAAACCGCAACAGCAGAACCGCAGCAGGACGTGGTCGAAAACCGCCTGCTGCCCAAGGCCTACACCATTCTGGCCATCGAGCGCCACACCGAGCTGGAGTGGAACTTTCGGGTCTCCCGCGACTTTGATGTCCACTACGGCCAGTTTGTGGAGATCTCCCTGCCCACCGTCGGCGAAGCGCCCATCTCGGTCTCCGACTATGGCGATGGCTATGTGGATCTGTTGATCCGCAAGGTCGGCAAGGTGACCGATGCGCTGTTTGCCCTCGATGTGGGCGACAAGGTGTGGATGCGCGGCGTCCACGGTAACGGCTATCCGCTGGAGACCTACCGCGACCAGCACCTCATCGTGGTGGCGGGCGGTACAGGCGTCGCGCCGGTCAAGGGGCTGCTGCGCCGCTTCAGCAAACATCCGGAAGAGGTGAAATCCCTCGACATGATCCTCGGCTTCAAGAACGAGCAGGCGGTGCTCTATCGCCACGAGATGCCGCTCTGGGCCGAGCAGCAGAACCTCATCGTCACCCTGGACGAGGGCAAGGAGAGCGAGCAGTTTCGCATCGGCCGGGTCACCGACTACATCGACCAGTTGGATCTCGCCGACAAGGAGGATATCCAGGTGATCGTGGTCGGCCCCCCCATCATGATCCGCTTCGTGGTGCTCGCCTTCCTCGAACGGGGCATCCCCAAGGATCGCATCTGGGTCGACTACGAACGCCGCATGGCCTGCGCCGTGGGCAAATGCGGCCACTGCCGGATGGGCGACACCTATATCTGCGTGGATGGACCGGTCTTTCGTTTTGACCAGGCCCAGCATCTGATCGACTGAGGGAGAACACCATGAGTCTCGATATCGACATCATCAAGGCCCGCGCCAAGAACGAATACCGCCTCTCCAAGGTGCGCGGCGAAGCGATGATCAGCGTACGCATTCCCGGCGGGATCATGCCCGCCCACCTGCTGGCGGTGGCCCAGCAGATCGCCGAACAGTATGGCAACGGCCTGATCCACCTCACCACCCGCCAGAAGCTGGCGATGCCCGGCATCAAGTATCAGGACATGGACAAGGTCAACGCCGCCCTCGAGCCCTTTATCAAGGAGATCGAGGTGGAGACCTGCGGCATCGAGGTAGAGGACACAACAGCCGGTTACCAGACCATCGGCGGGCGCAACATCGTCGCCTGTCAGGGCAACACCATCTGCCAGAAGGGCAATATCGACTGCACCGGGCTGGCCCAGCGGATGGAGAAACACCTCTACCCCAACCCCTATCACCTCAAGATGGTGATCGCTGGCTGCCCCAACGACTGCGCCAAGGCCAACATGGCCGACTTCGGCATCCTCGGCATCGCCAAAATCCACTTCAATGCCGAGCGCTGCATCGGCTGCGGCGCCTGTGTCAAGGCATGCAGCCACCACGCGGTGGATTGCCTCGCCATCAAACATGGCAAGGCGGTCAAAGAGGAGAGCAAGTGCATCGGCTGTGGCGAGTGCGTGCTGGCCTGCCCGACCCTGGCCTGGCAGCGGGATCCCAAGCAGCTCTACATGGTCAAGCTGGGGGGACGCACCAGCAAGAAGACTCCCCGTACCGGCAAGCTGTTCCTCAACTGGGTAACCGAAGAGGTGCTTCATGCGGTGATCAAGAACCTGTTCGAGTTCGAGGCCGAGATGCTGGATGGCAAGCCCATCTACCTGCACATGGGTCACCTTATCGACCGGGCCGGTTATCACAAGTTCAAGGAGCGGGTGCTGCGCGGCGTCACCCTCAACCCGGAAGCCATGGTCGCTGACCGCATCTTCTGGGCCGAAGATCAGTACGTCGCCAACATGCACGTCAAAGCGGTGCAATAGGAAAAACCTCGTTTGGGGAAGCGTGATCAAGTGGCCGACACCGGTGGGGATCTGTCGTTGGCCCGGGCGTAGATCACCCTTCCCCTTTTTTATTCCCGTCGGGGGATCTTTCCCCCGACCATCCGGGGTGCGTCACGGCGCACCCTGCTATCTCGCCCGGCGCGGCATTGCGAGCGGGCCAGCATCCGGAGCCTGTTATGGACTTTCTCCCTCTCTTCTGTCAGCTGCAAAACAAGCCGGTCCTGATCGTCGGCGGCGGTGAGGTGGCGGTGCGCAAGGCGCGCCTGCTGCTCGATACCAAGGCGAAGATCACCATCAATGCACCGCACCTGGAACCCCAACTGATGAGCTGGGCCGAGCAGGGTCGCCTGACCGTCTGCGCCGCCGGCTTTCATCCCGAACTGCTCGATGGCAAGTGGCTGGTGATCGCCGCCACCAACCAGCAAGAGGTCAACCAGCAGGTCTTTCATGAGGCGAACCTGCGCCAGATCTTCTGCAATGTGGTGGACTCCCCGGCCCACTGCAGCGCCATCATGCCCGCGATCATTGACCGCTCGCCGCTGATGGTGGCCATCTCCAGCGCAGGCGCGGCGCCGGTTCTAAGCCGCCAGCTGCGGGAAAAACTTGAAGCGTTGCTGCCGCAACACCTCGGCCAGCTCGCGGCGCTGGCGGGCAAGCTGCGCGAGCGGGTCAAACTCATTCCGGACAAGCTGGCCCGCCGCCGCTTCTGGGAGCGGCTCTTTAGCCATGAGCGACTGGCATGCCAGCTGGCGCGCGGCCAACAACAAGCCTCCGAGCAGAGCGTCGCCGAGCTACTCGATGAGCAACCGCAGAGCAAGGGAAGCGTAACCCTGGTGGGAGCAGGCCCCGGCGATGCGGGCCTGCTTACCCTGAGCGGTCTGCAGCAGCTGCAGCAGGCGGATGTGGTGGTCTATGACCGGCTGGTCTCGCAGGAGGTGTTGGCGCTTGTTCGCCGGGATGCCGAGCGGATCTTTGTTGGCAAGGAGGCGGGCCGCCACTGTGTGCCCCAGCAGGCGATCAACCAGCTGTTGCTGGAGCAGGCTCGCCTCGGCAAACAGGTGGTGCGGCTCAAGGGGGGCGATCCCTTTATCTTTGGCCGGGGTGGCGAGGAGCTGGAAACCCTGGCCGAGGCGGGCATCCCCTTCTCGGTGGTACCGGGCATTACGGCAGCCTCAGGCTGCGCTGCCTACAGCGGCATTCCTCTCACCCACCGTGATCACGCCCAACGGGTGCAGTTCATCACCGGCCACGACAAGGAGGGCAATATCGCCCAGGAGTGGTCAGCGCTGGCGGCCCCCCGCCAGACCCTGGTGTTCTACATGGGGCTGGCCCACGCCGCCCGCATTCAGGATGCGCTGCAAACCCACGGCATGCCAGGTCACACCCCGGTGGCGCTGGTGGAGCAAGGCACCCAGCTCAGTCAGCGGGTAGTGCGCGGCGAGCTGCAGCAGTTGGCCGAACTGGCCCGTCAGGTGAAGAGCCCGAGCCTCATCATCATCGGCTCGGTGGTCACTCTGGCCGACAAGCTGGACTGGTATGGGGAAGCCAATGCCATCCACGGCATCTAACCCCGCACGGCTATCACCCAATAGAGACAGCAAAACAGAGAGCGGCCATGCCGCTCTCTGTTTTTTGCATCAATGACCAAGCCGTGGCACGGCGCGTCTGTTACTCCAGAGTGATGGGGCCGGTATTCTGAACATCGCTGTCATTCCAGTCGCTCTCATCGCGAATGCGCGGATCCCCCTGCAGGGTGTAGAGGATGGTGCCCTGACGAAACTGCAGCGCGCCATCGGCCCGTTTCGCCTTCACCTTGACTCCGTTGACCCACACCTGCTCCTTGCCATCGACCTGAATATTGGCCACCGTGGCACCTGTCTCGCGGTTTTTGGCTACCCACTTGCCCTGATAGGGCGAGTCCCCTTTGGCCATCGGCAGTGCGGCGGCCTTGCCCGCCGACCAGGCGTGCACGGTGCAAAAGCCGTGGGCCCGGCGATCATGTTTGATGACGTAATCCAGGGTGGGTTCGCTGGCGGGCAGATCGAAGGTGATCCCGATGACCACTTTGCCGCTCGTGGCCGAATAGGCGGCGGGCGCCAGCGTTTTCAGGGGCGCCTTCTTGCCATTGATAAAGACGTTGCCCCCTTGCGACTTGACCCGAATATCGGTGGGACAAGTGGCGCTGAAGTTGGGCAGCGCCGCGAGGGCACTGCCGGCATGGGCGATCATGGCCAACATGACAAGGGGCAGCAGAGCAGGTTTTTGATTCATTTTGATACGCCTTCAAGAGAAGAGAACCTCGTCCGTGAGCGGTGTCGTTCCTGATGGCGGCACTCTAGCTTGACCCTCTCGGGCTCCCCAGTTAAAAAAAATAAAACCGGTTAGTGGAATTATTAATAAATATAAATATTTAAAATCAATGATTTGAGTGATAACCCTGCCAGCCGCCACGTATCAGACAGGCAATGAGCCGATAACCCAGTTATCAGCTCATTGCCCATGCAGAGGCTGGTGCCCGATCAGACCACCACGGCGGTGCCACTGATGCTGACCATCAGCATGCTGCCATTTTGCCCCACCACCTCGTAGTCGATATCGATGCCGACCACTGCGTTGGCATCAAGGGCCGCTGCGCGCTCTTTCAGCTCATCGAAAGCGATCTCGCGGGCACGGGCCAGCTCTTTTTCATAGGCGCCGGAGCGGCCGCCGATGATGTCGCGGATCCCGGCAAAGAGATCCTTGAAAATGTTGGCGCCGAGAATGGCTTCGCCAACCACGATGCCGCGGTATTCACGAATGGTTTTGCCTTCCAGCGTGGGGGTCGTCGAGAGGATCATCTTGAACTCCTGTGAGTAGCAGAAGGGCTCAGACTACCCCAACTGCCCGAAAATCCCAACCGGGGGGTGACCTGTACGACGCCGTCCTTAAAAATCACGACAGCCAGATAAAAAACACCGCGCACGGGGCGCGGTGTTTGTTTCAGAGGGCCATTGCCAACGGCAAGCCGTCACGGATTGTAAGAGACCACCGAGCCACTGAGGCCGGTCATCTGGGAGATCCGCCCCTGCATCCCTTGCAGTTTGGCCTTAGAGACATCCGGTCCGATAAAGACCCGGTTGAGCTGACCCTGCACCGGTGTGCGCGGCGAGGTGTGGGCAGAGTAGCCCGCCGCCCGCAGCTTGCTCACCAGTGCGTTGACACTGTCGACGTTCTTGAAGGCGCCAAGCTGGAGGATCCAGCTACCCTGTGCCGGTGCCGCAGCAGGCGCGGGTGTGGTCGGCTGGGTCATCTTGCTTTCAATCAGATCGTCGAGGGACTTGATCTGACCCGCCTGCGGCTTGGCCGGTACGGGCGCCTTGGCCACTTCAACCGGTTTGGCTGGCGTCGGCTTGGGTGCTGGCTTGGGCGGTTCGACCGGTTTTTTGGCCACCACTTCCGGCTTGGGCTGTGGCTTGGGTTGGGCATTCTGTTGCGGCTGAACCGGCGCCGGTGCGGCAGGGGTTGTAGCCGGCTGCGCGCCGTTGCCCTGACCGGCAAGGGTCATGGGATCAGCCACCTCTTCCACTTGCCACTGCTGGGCCGCAGAGGCCTGTTGCTGGCTGGCCAGATGATCGGCGGGCAGGCTGCTGGCTGTCGAGACCTGCAGCGCAGGCTTGGCAGGCTCCAGCTCGGGGCGCAGCGGAATCTTGGCGAAGGCCTCCTCCTTTTGTGCCAGCTTGTGACCATCCAGCAAGTCCGGCAGGAAAATAACAACCAGGGCCACCAGGATGACGGTGCCCACCAGACGGTTTTGAAACTTCGAGGCCAAGTTGAATCCTACCTTTACGTAACTCAATATGCGATTTGGCTCCCCGCCCGAAGGCCGGGGAGCCGGGGTGTGGCCTAGACGGCGACACCCGCCAGAATGTCGGCGACAGTGTAAAACGAACCAAACACAATGACCATATCGTCCGGACTCGATGCGGCCAACGCTGCCTGATAAGCGGCGCTGACATCATCAAACTCCCTGGCAGGCTCCTTGCCCTCCCCCAGCGCTGCAGCCAGCTGCGCAGCAGTGGCGGCGCGCGGGCCGGTGAGGCTGGCCAGATACCACTCGCCAATCAGACCATCGAGTTCGGCAAGGGAACCCGCCATGTCCTTGTCTTTGAGCATGCCGACCACGGCGCGGCGCACACCCGAGCAGGGCATCTTGTGCAATTGCGCGGCCAGATAGGCCGCCGAATGGGGGTTATGGGCCACATCGACGATCACCAGCGGCGCACTTTGCAACTGCTGCATCCGGCCAGCCAGCCGGGCATTGGCAAGCCCGTCACGAATGGCGGACTCCGGCAGCGGCAAGCCGAGGGACTCCAGCGCCGCCAGCACGGTCACCGCGTTCATCAGCGGTAGCGCCGGTTTGGGCAGATCCCGCCACTGGTTTAGGCCGTGATAATCCCAACCGCTCTCGTGCTCATCGCCACGAAAATCGATACCGACCTGACGCAGGTTGGCGCCAAGACGCTGTGCTTCGCTCGCGATAGTCGCAGGCGGATTGGGCTCGCCACTGATGGCGGGTTTACCGGCGCGATAGACCCCAGCCTTCTCCACCGCCACCGCTTCGCGGGTATCACCCAGCCAGTCGCAGTGATCGAGGGCAATGGAGGTGATCATCGCCACATCGGACTCCACCACGTTGGTGGCGTCGAGCCGACCACCCAGCCCCACTTCCAGCAGCAGCACATCGGGGGCGGCTCGGCAGAAGAGCCACAAACCGGCCAGGGTGGCGAACTCGAAGAAAGTAAGGGCAATCTCGCCGCGGGCGGCTTCCACCTCGGCAAAGGCGGCGCAGTGATCGCTGTCGGGCAGCTCTTGCCCGTTGACCCGTACCCGCTCGGTAAAGCGCAGCAGATGGGGCGAGGAGTAGACGCCGACCTTATAGCCTGCGGCCATCAGAATGCTGGCCGCCATGGCACAGCTGGAGCCCTTGCCGTTGGTACCCGCCACCGTGATCACCTTGAACGGCAGCTGGGTAAGCCCCATACGCCGGGCGACAGCACCGACCCGATCCAGCCCCATGTCGATATTGACCGGATGGATCTGCTCCAAATAAGAAAGCCAGTCGACAAGCGACCGGCTTTGGGATTGTTGCATGTTTGAACTCATCTTCACTCTTCGATGACGTGAGTATTCAGCATTTTGGCGAGCAGGCTGGCCAGACGGTTACGCATTTCACGGCGATCGATGATGATATCGATGGCACCCTTTTCCAGCAGGAACTCGGAGCGCTGGAAGCCTTCCGGCAGTTTCTCGCGCACGGTCTGCTCGATAACGCGCGGGCCGGCAAAGCCGATCAGCGCCTTGGGCTCGCCCACGTTGATGTCACCCAGCATCGCCAGACTGGCAGAGACGCCACCCATGGTGGGGTCGGTCAGCACGGAGATATAGGGCAGGCCCGCCTTGGTGAGTCTGTCCAGCGCTGCACTGGTCTTGGCCATCTGCATCAGGGAGAACAGCGCTTCCTGCATCCGAGCACCACCAGAGGCGGAGAAGCAGACCAGGCCACGGCCTTCCTTGATGCACTCCTCGACGGCGCGTACAAAGCGGGCACCGACCACGGAGGCCATGGAGCCACCCATGAAGGAGAATTCGAACGAACAGGCGACAACCGGTACCCCTTTGAGGGTCCCTTTCATCACCACCAGCGCATCTTTCTCCGCCGTCTCTTTCTGAGCGGCAGACAAACGATCCTTGTAGCGCTTGGAATCCTTGAATTTCAGTACATCCTGCGGCTCCAGCTCGGCACCGATCTCGGTACGACCCTGCTCATCGAGGAAGCTCTCGAGACGGGCGCGGGCGCTGATGCGCATATGATGATCACACTTGGGGCACACTTCGAGGTTGCGCTCCAACTCTGCCCGGTAGAGCACCTGTTCACAAGCACTGCACTTGGTCCACACCCCTTCCGGAATGTTGTGACGACGGGGCGCAGTGATCTTGCTCTTGGGAAGAATCTTCTCAAGCCAGCTCATGGAATTCCTTAATGCTTTTGTGCCTGACAAAACGCATCGAGCCTAGATTGTTCAATGACTTAATAGCTCGATGGCAACAAATGACGGGTCATTAAACCACAATTTTTCGGGCGCAGTTACTAAAAACTGGTCGTACCCGGTGCCGAGTCCGGCAGCCACAGCGGGCCGAGCGGCAACTGCGGCAGAGCAAACTCGGCCGGGTAATCCACGTCGACCAGATAGAGACCACCGGCCTTGGCAGTCGGCCCGGCCAGATTGCGATCCTTGGCAGCCAGCACCTCGGCAATCCACTCCACCGGTTTGAGCCCCTGCCCCACCAGCAGCAGGGAGCCGGTAATATTGCGCACCATATGGTGCAGGAAGGCGTTGGCGCGAATATCCAGCACGATATAGGGCCCCTGACGGCAGACACACAGATGGGTCACATTGCGCCACGGGGTGTTGGATTGGCAGGCGACGGCACGGAAGGTGCTAAAGTCGTGCTCCCCCAGCAGGCTCTGGCCCGCCTGGTGCATCAACTCGGCATCGATGGTCTCGTGGTAGTGGCTGACGCCACTGCCGAGGATCGCCGGCCGGTAGTTGTGGTTGTAGATGACATAGCGGTAGCGACGGGCGGTGGCGCTGAAGCGGGCATGGAAGCTCTCGTCCACCTGCTTGACCCAGCGCACGGCGATATCCGGCGGCAGGTTGGAATTGAGCCCCAGGGTCCAGGCCCCTTCGGCACGGTTCGCCTCGGTATCGAAGTGGATCACCTGACCGGTCGCATGGACACCGGCATCGGTGCGTCCGGCACACTGGATGGAGACAGGGTGGTTGGCAATCCGGCTCAGCGCCGTCTCCAGTTCAGCCTGCACGCTGATCACTTCACGCTGACGCTGCCAGCCGAAATACCGGCTGCCGTCATATTCAATACCTAGGGCAATTCGCATGGATAAACTTGTCTTGTTGTGAAAACGCAGTGAAAGAAACGGGGCGGATTATACGCGCTCAGCCTGAAAAGTCCCACCACACGCGCAATTGGCCTGGATAGCGAGCCTGCACGGCCATGATCCCCCATCGCAAATCGCCAAAATATGAGGGGCAGCCTGCTGGCTGCCCCCGTTTTGCTGATCCCGTAATGGGAAATCCTTTAGCCCAACCGCTTGAGCAACTTCTCGGCTTCGGCGCGCTGGTGATCACTACCCTGCTCCGCCGCCTCTTGCAGCAGCTCGCGGGCACTATCCTTGTCGTCAATCTCGAGGTATGCACGGGCCAGATCCAACTTGGCACCCACACCGCCGTCGTCGGCATCCACGTCAAATCCGGTGGATTCCGGCAGCACCTCGGGGAAGCCATCCAGCCCCACATCCAGCGAGAAGCCCTGATACGGCTCCTGCTCCGGCGCAGTGGCATCCGCTTCAGCCAGCAGCTTGTCGATCTCGACGTAGCCACTCTCCTGTGCCTGCTCACGGGGCTGGAGATCTGCCGGATGTGATTCCACCTCGGCAAACGCATCTTCGAAATCGGAGAGCGCCAGCTCGTTGGGATCCCACTCCAGATCCAGTTCCGCTTCCTTCGCCTTGACAGGCTCAAGACCGAGCTCGGCCAGCATGGCATCGGCACTCTCGTCGGTGTCCTCTGCGGCACTGAGATCAATGGCGTTGTCATCTTTCCCTGTGGCGGGCTCGTCGAGGGCACTGTCGAAATCACCGAGATCGAAGCTCGCCAGATCGTCGTCAGCAGCGCCGACTTCGTCGATGGAGCTCAAATCGGGCTCGAGGTCGGCTGAGAGATCCGCATCCAGCTCGGCAAACAGGGCTGCCTGCAGCTCCTCTTCGCTCATGATCTCGTCAGCGGCCTTGGGCTTGGGGTTGAACTCGCTGGCCAGATCCATGGCGGGCTCGTTGGCCAGCGCGATGGGCTGATCCAGCGAGAGATCGAGATCCGGCACCAGATCCGGGTCACGACTGGCTGGCTGGGCCGCCATCCGCTCGGGCTCGAAGCCCTGCAGCTCCATCTCGCCCTCGTCGCTGAACACCAGATCGACATCCGGCTTGGCGGCCGGCTCGTCAGGCTCCATCGGCATAAAGCCATCCGGGGTGTTGAGATCCGGCACAGGGCGCACCGGCTCGTTGTCGGTCACATCGACGCTCAGCAGGTCATCAAACTCGCTCTGCTCCTGATCCATCATCATGGCGGTGGATTCGGAGAGGCTCTTCTCCTGCTCTTCCAGTTCGCGGCGGGCACGGGCACGCAGCCACAGGGTCACCAGCGCCAATACCAGCAGCACCGGCAGCAGAATGATCATGGCGAGGTTGAGCGGTGAGGAGAGCAGATCCATCAACCAGTTTTTCTCAGGCTCAGGCTCGGCTGCCGCCGGCGGGACCGGTTGGGCCTTGAGCTCGGCAATCTCTTTTTGCAGCGCGGTCTGATCCTGCAGCTGGGCCTTGAGGGTCTCCACCTCTTCGGTCAGGGATTGCAGACGCAGCTTGAGCCTGTGGTTCATCTCGGTCACCTGGCCGAGCTGGGCATTGGCATCTTCCAGTGCCAGCGCCATCTCAGTGGCCGGTTTGCCCACTGGTTTATCCAGATCGGAAGGCAGAGGCGCCGGTGTGGTGCCTTCTGCTGCGCTAGGAGCAGGTGCTACCGCCTCTTTCGGCGCTGGCTCGCTCACCTTGGCCACTTCTTTGGTTTCAGCCGCCGGTTGCGGTGCCACCACCGGGGCGGGAATGGGGGCGGCTTTCGCCACTGGCAGCGGCGCAGGCGCAGCCTTCACCAGCTCGGTCTTGGCGGCTTCAACCTTCGCGGGTTTGGCGGCAGCCGGCTTGGCGGTATGGGCCTGCTTGTCAGCCAGATATTTGGGGCTTAACCCCTTCCAGCTGGCGTTGTCGCTACGGAACTTGGCGCGGGCCTGTGCATCAGTGATGACGCTCGCCTCGGCAGCGGTCGGCAGCAGAATGCGGGACCCCACCAGAATGTGGTTGATATTGCCATCGGCAAAACTGCGGGGGTTTTTCTCGTAAATCGCCACCATGGTCTGGTAGACGCTGACCCGATTGGAGGGGCGATATTTGCTCGCCAGGCTCCATAGGGTATCGGTCGGACGAACAGGGCCATAGCTACCGGCATTGGCAGTGACCTGACGCACCACCGGCTGGGCGGTTGTACGCACCGGTTGTGCGGCGGGTCTGGCGACCGGCTGCGCCAGCGGCTGGGAATTGACGGCGGGAGGTGCGGGTTCGTCAGGGCCTTTTAGCTCGACAAAAAAAGGCTCCCGCGCCGAGTCTTCAGCCTGGACGGTGCCCAGCAGACCCAATGCGAGTAGCGTTGCCAATGTTATGCGGGAATGTCCCATATTCGTTCCTTCGTATGACGGCCCTATCACATTGAAAAATCTGGATAGTTACCCCAAAACAGTCGGTTCAATATAAATCAGGCTCGCCTGGCAAGCCAGCAGTCCGACACATTTAGCACCCAACTTGACCCTGAGTGTAGGAAAAAACTTAATCAGTTGATATCGCAACAGAATCTTGAAGTGACGGAGTGCGGCATGGGTCACACCCCGGTTTGATCACAGGCCGGATGCGCAGCACTCCCTGCTGCGCATCTGTGGCATCTAACCAGCCTTACAGATAGTCGCGAACCAGCAGCTCGGCAATCTGTACACTGTTGGTTGCCGCGCCCTTACGAACGTTATCGGCCACGATCCACATATTGATACCACTTGGATGAGAAATATCCTGGC
Organism: Aeromonas sp. 6P; assembly: GCF_051919525.1. NCBI lineage: Bacteria > Pseudomonadati > Pseudomonadota > Gammaproteobacteria > Aeromonadales > Aeromonadaceae > Aeromonas > Aeromonas sp. 6P. The sequence goes on from NZ_JBQBEO010000002.1 coordinate 2,769,976, forward strand.
GCACCCGACCCACCAGCACCTCATCCTTGCCGGTTGCGTCACGCACCGGGGTCGGATAGTCCCCTTCGTCATCAAACAGGGTCACACCCGGTGCATTGCGCAGCAGATCCTTGACCTGTTCGGCATCGAGCGGCTGGTGCAGCTCGACGTGTACCGCCTCGGCGTGGCCGTAGAAGACCGGCACCCGCACGCAGGTGGGGTTCACGGCAATGCTGGCATCGCCGAGGATCTTCTGGGTTTCCCATACCATCTTCATCTCTTCACGGGTGTAGCCGTTGTCAGTGAAGCTGTCGATCTGCGGGATCAAGTTAAAGGCGATCTGCTGCGGATAGAGGGTCGGTTCCACCGGACGACCGTTGAGCAGATGAGCGGTCTGACCCGCCAACTCGCTGACCCCCTCTTTGCCGGAGCCTGACACGGATTGATAGGTGGCCACGTTGATGCGGGCAATGCCCACTTCGTCGTGCAACGGCTTCAGGGCCACCAGCATCTGGATGGTGGAGCAGTTGGGATTGGCGATGATGTTGCGATTGCGAAAATCGGCCAGCGCATCCGGGTTCACTTCCGGGATCACCAGCGGGATATCTTCGTCGTAACGGAAGCAGGAGGTGTTGTCGATGACGATGCAGCCGTGTTCGGCAGCAATCGGCGCCCACTTGGCCGAGACCTCGGCACCGGCGGAGAAGAGTGCGATCTGTACCTGGCTCCAGTCAAACTCCTCCACATCGAGGATCTCGAGGTTCTTGCCGCCAAAGCGCACGGTATCACCGGCGCTGCGGCTGGAAGCCAGCGGATAAAGGGTCGCTACCGGAAATTCGCGCTCTTCCAGGATCTCGATCATCGCCTGACCCACGGCGCCGCTGGCACCCAATACCGCTACGTTAAACTGCTGGCTCATTCTGTTCTCCTCTGATAATGCTGCAATGGCGCCGACTGGCGCCATGGTCGGCAGTCTCCCGCACGGCGAGATGACGCTGCCTGATATGGCTGAGCCGGCGCAGTAGCATCTGCGCCAGCTCAGTAAAAAATGGGGTCGAGGTAGCCAGTACGGCTCACCCCTTCCGGTTATCTTCCAACTCCTAGTCCCCGATTCAGGGGCGTGACAGCGTAAATCCCAGCTCGCCCAGCGCCTGGTCGGCAAACGCCCCCTCAACCTGCAGGGAGGATAGTTCACGGCGCTCGGGATAGTGTTTGCGCTGCTCGTCAAAGCTGCCGGGCAGACCGAGTCGGGCCCGGAAACGGGCATCATCGCGGCGCACGTCATAGACCAGATGCACCAGCTGCTTGATCAGCGCCTGATCCGGTGTGCGGCCCGGCACCACCGCCTGCACATCGGGGGCAGGCAACAGCTGACTCAAATCCTGACGATGCTGGCGTCCCAGCTGCTGGCAGAGCGCCTGATAGAGCATCCAGGTACCACGGGCCTTCCCCTCCAGGCTGTAACCGGCGATATGGGGGGTGGCAATCTCGGTATGGGGCACCAGCGCAGCCAGTGGCTCGGGCTCGTTCTCCCACACATCCATCACCAGTCGCAATGGCGCATCGCCCAGCTGGCGCGCCAGCAGCGCCCGGTTATCCCACACCTCACCACGGGATGCGTTGATCAGGATCTGCCCGGCAGGACGGGCGGCAATCTGCTCGGCATCGAGCAGATGGTAGGTGGCATCCAGCCCTTCGCGGGTAATGGGCACATGGAAACTGACGATATCGGCACCAAAGGCGGTCTGATAATCGACAAAGCCCGCATCAGGATTATCCCGCGCCTTGGGTGGATCGCAGCGCAGTACCCGCATGCCGAGCGCTTGGGCCTTGCCAGCCACGCACTCGCCAGTATTGCCCGCGCCAATCACCGCCAAAGTCATAGCCGAGAGCTCGAGTTCATAGCGCTCCGCCAGCACCAGCAGGGCTGAGAGCACATAATCCCCCACCGAATACTTGTTGCAACCAGGGGCGCTGAAGAAGGGAATATTGCGGCTTGCCAGCAGGGCCTTGTCCACATGGTCTGTGCCTATGGTGGCGGTGCCGACAAACCCGAGTTTGGGGCTGGTCGCCAGCAAATCGCCGTTGACGCGGGTGACCGAACGCACCAGCAGCACATCGGCATCCAGCAGATCGCGGGCCTGCATCTGCCGTCCGGGCAAGGGGATCACCTCGCCAAATTCGGCAAACAGCTCCACGGCATGGGGCATATTCTCATCAACGACTATCTTCATCGGGCTCTCTTTGGTCACAACCGCCACGGGGGCGCCATTCTAGCGCAAAGCCGCCCGAGATTTCAGCCTGTGATGCAATCCGGCGCGAAAGGGGACCACATTGTGCGGCAGCCACCCCACCCGCCCGCTCAAACAGAGGATGTCGCCACAAATGTGTAAGCAGAGGTAACAAACGTGCTGCTCGGCTTTGTCCGGGCATATCACGGTGGCACAATGCCCCTCTTTTTTCGCGATCGCCCATACCTACCATGCAGCCACACGCTTCGTCGCTCCCAACGTCAACCACCTCACTCACCCGCAGCCAGGTGCTTGTCTTCACTGCCCTGTTGATCCTGCCCCTGTTACTGCTCGCCACCCTGCCCTGGCAGCCTTTTCTGACCGGCTCCCTGCAATCAGGCTGGTTATGGTGGTCATACGCCCTCACCCGCATGGTCGATATTCCCGGGATCGGGGTCAGTGGCGCCCTCTTGCTGATGCTGACTCGCTACAAACTCAAACTGGAGCTGACCCCCTTCATTGCGCTGGGGTGTGCGCTGGCGGCCCTGCTCGCCAGCGACTGGGGGCTCAAGAGCCTGATCAAACACCTGACCGAAGAGCCCAGACCCTATCTGCTCTGGCTTGAGAGTCAGGCGCTGATCCCGGCCATCAAGCACTTCTACGCCAGTAGCGTCGATGTGCGGAGTGAACAGGTTCACGCCGCCAGCCAGTTGTTGGCCCTGCCTGAGTGGCTCGGCCACCACTGGCAGGCCGAGGTGAACTACGCCTTCCCCTCTGGCCACAGCATCGCCGCTATCAGCCTGGCCCAGTTCTTTGGCCTGATCTGGCTGGCCCGCGCCCCCACGGGCGTCTGGCTGCTGCCACTGTGGGCGCTGGGGATTGGTCTGTCACGCATGGTAATGGGAATGCATTGGCCGGTGGATGTGCTGGCCAGCGCCCTGTTGGGCACGCTCACGGCGCTGATTGCCGTCCGCTGGTGGCTGCACAGATATTGAATCCTGCGCCATCTTGCCGCGGCATCCTGCGTGGGATGGGGGGACAAGCCTGTGCTTTTTTGCCATAATGCCGCCTCATTTTATCCCGACCGAGATCCCATGACCGACGCAGTTCATACCCTCAAGGGCCGTTTCCGTGGTTTTTACCCCGTCGTCATCGATGTTGAAACAGCCGGGTTCAACGCCAAGACCGATGCCCTGCTCGAAATCGCGGCTTACACCCTGAAAATGGATGAGCAGGGCTGGCTCGTTCCCGATCAGGTATTCCACTTTCATGTCGAGCCCTTCGAAGGGGCCAACCTGGAAAAGGCCGCGCTGGAGTTCACCGGCATCGACCCCTACAACCCGTTGCGTGGCGCTGTCTCGGAAAAAGAGGCGCTGACCGAGATCTTCAAGGGGATCCGCAAGGGGATGAAGGAGCAGGATTGCGGCCGCGCCATCATAGTGGCCCACAACGCCACCTTTGATCATGGCTTCGTGATGGCTGCCGCCGAGCGCGCAGGCCTCAAGCGCAATCCGTTCCACCCGTTTGCGACCTTCGACACCGCTGCTCTCTCCGGATTGGCGCTGGGGCAGACCGTTCTGGCCAAAGCGTGCCAGAGCGCCCGCATCCCGTTTGACAATAAAGAGGCGCACTCGGCCCTCTATGACACCGAACGCACCACAGAGCTGTTCTGTCATATCGTTAACCGCTGGAAGAGCATGGGGGGTTGGCCGCCAGCGCATCCGGATGATGACACAACCGATGCTCCTGCCGACGATGAGGGGCAAGAATAAACGGATGAAGGCTGCCACTGGCAGCCTTCGCTTTTTGGGAAGTGATTGATTGCACAGCGCACCGGAAATCGCTATCAAGATCACTATCCACCGCTGCGCACGGGATGAACGGAGACAAACAGGTCACAAACCCTCATGTTGAGCAACCTTGTGCCACATGCTGCTGCGATATGAGGGGTTTGACTGATTTTTTTCTCGACATTTGTCACATTTTTCGCAAACTAACTCCCCTTCACATGACAGACAGCAATAACAAACTATAAGGAAATCAAATGAATCCAGTTGTTATCGCAGTCGGGCTGATGCTGGTGCTCAGTCTGCTGCGGATCAATGTGGTGGTCTCGCTGGCGCTGGGGGCCATTGCTGGCGGCCTGGTCGGTGGGCTGTCGTTGACTGATACCCTCACCACCTTCAGCGGTGGTCTGGGTGGTGGCGCCGAGATTGCTCTATCCTACGCCATGCTGGGCGCCTTTGCGGTTGCCATCTCCCGCTCCGGGATCACCGACCTGCTGGCCCGCAAGGTGATCAGCCAGTTGGGCAAGGATGCCAGCTCGACCCGTATCATGTGGGTCAAAACCCTGCTGCTCTCTTCCGTGCTGGCTGTGGCGATCTCCTCCCAGAACCTGATCCCGGTTCATATCGCTTTTATTCCCATCCTGATCCCGCCGCTGCTGCATGTGATGGCGCAGATGCAGATAGACCGTCGTCAGGTGGCCTGTGTCATCACCTTTGGTCTGACAGCTACCTATATGGTGCTGCCGGTCGGCTTTGGTGGCATCTTCCTGAACAATATTCTGGCCAAGAACCTGATTGATAACGGCGTGCCCATCACCACCAGCCAGATCCCGCTGGCGATGGCCATTCCGGTTGCCGGTATGGTACTGGGCCTGCTGATTGCGGTATTCATTAGCTATCGTAAACCGCGCCAGTACGATCTGGCCAAGATCCTGGATGCCGAGCCCGAAGCGGTCGAGCTCAACCTCACCCACATCTGGGTGGCTCTGCTGGCCATTGGCGTAGCGCTGGGGCTGCAACTGATGACCAACAGCATCGTACTGGGTGCGCTGGCCGGTTTTGTCATCTTCACCTGCGGCGGCGTCATCAAGTTTCGCGAAAGCCAGGATGCCTTCACTCAGGGGGTGCGGATGATGTCGCTGATCGGCTTCATCATGATCTCCGCCGCCGGTTTTGCCGCGGTGATGAAAGCAACTCACGGTGTCGACTCTCTGGTTCAGGTGGTTGCCTCAGGCATCGGTCAGCACAAGGGGATCGCCGCCTTCCTGATGCTGCTGGTGGGTCTGCTCATCACCATGGGGATCGGCTCCTCTTTCTCCACCGTGCCCATCATCGCCACCATCTATGTGCCGCTCTGTCTGCAGCTCGGCTTCTCACCGATGGCGATCATCGCCCTGGTCGGTACTGCAGGCGCGCTGGGGGATGCGGGTTCACCGGCCTCCGACTCGACGCTGGGCCCTACCTCAGGCCTTAATGCCGACGGCCAGCACGACCATATCTGGGACAGCGTGGTGCCCACCTTCATTCACTACAACATCCCGCTGGTGATCTTCGGCTGGATTGCCGCCATGGTGCTCTGATAGCCCTTCAGGCTGCGAACTCTGCACGTCACAATGCACAACAAGAAGGCGACCTGATGGTCGCCTTCTTCATTGATGCCAACCTACCCCGCTCGATATGAATAATGGCTGCCAGCCAGACAAAGCCTCTGAGCGGCCAACTAGTCGCCACCCCTTGCGACCGCCGGAGTCAGCGGGCGCAATGCTGTCACTCCCCATCCAACTATCCGCCCAAGTGCACACGTCCCAACGCTTGCCAATACAAAGAAACGGCTGCCAGCCCAGACCTATGGCAGAATGGCGGATGATACCCAACCACGTCACAACCGCCTGTCGAGTAGAAACGGTATTCTCTCTTTCCCCGACATCCAGTTATCAAATAGTGGCCTTCATTCGCTCACCCATGTAACGGCTTATGCCGATACCCAACCACGTGGTGTTTCCAGTAAGCACACAGGGTAAACCGCAGGCAGAAAAAAAGGCCGCTCAAGGAGCGGCCTTCTTCATAACGGGATCAGCAATCAGCTTTCGCGACGCTTGCCACCGAATTTGCGATCTTTGTTGAAGCCACCTTCACGGCGCTCCCCGCTCTTGTTGAACGGACGGTCACCCTGGGGACGGCGATCCTTGTTGAAAGGACGGTCGCCACGGAACGGACGATCGCCACGGGGCGGGCGGCTGCTGGTGTTGCCACCGGCCGGCACTTCGGTGTAGCGGGTGATTTGCAGCGGACGCTGGCAAACACGGGCTTTCTTGATCACTTCCAGTACATCTGCGGTCATGCCTTTCGGCAGATCGACGGTGGAGAAGTCATCAGCGATGTCGATGTTGCCGATGAAGCGGCTCTCGATGTTCGCTTCGTTGGCGATGGCGCCTACGATCTGGCCCGGCTTGACGCCGTGATGGGCACCCACGTCTACGCGATAGCGCTCCATCTCCACGTCCGGGTTGTCTTTCAGCGGACGCGGCTCCAGGGACGGCATGCGACGGGCAGGACGATCACCACGGTCACCGAAATCACGACCGCCACGGTCGTTGAAGTCACGGCGCTCGAAGCCACCACGATCGTTGCTGTTGTTGAACAGCGGATCCGGAATGGAGTCATCCAGCAGCAGCGGTTGGTCACCCTGTACCAGCTTGGCCAGTGCAGCAGCCAGCTCCAGCGGATCGGCAGAATCCTCTTCGATCAGCTCGTTGACCAGGTTGTGGTAGATCTCGAGCTCTTCACCCATCATGGTTTCGCGGATGCGCTCTTTGAACTTGGCCAGACGATGCTGGTTGATGTCCTCGGTACTCGGCATCTTCATCGGCTCGATGGCCTGGCGAGTTGCGTGCTCGATAGCGCGCAGCATACGACGCTCGCGGGGAGCGACGAACAGGATGGCTTCGCCTTTACGACCAGCACGACCGGTACGACCGATACGGTGAACGTAAGATTCGGTGTCGTACGGAATGTCGTAGTTCACTACGTGAGTGATGCGCTCAACGTCCAGACCACGGGCGACAACGTCGGTGGCGATCAGGATATCCAGCTGGCCTTGACGCAGTTTGTCAACGGTACGCTCACGCAGTTTCTGCGGGATGTCGCCGTGCAGCGCTTCACAGGCGTGACCACGGGCGGCCAGCTTGCCAGCCAGCTCTTCGGCAGCGTTCTTGGTACGTACGAATACCAGCAGGGCTTCGTAGGATTCCACTTCCAGCAGACGGGTCATGGCGTCCAGCTTGTGCAGACCGGTTACCTGCCAGTAACGCTGGCGAATAGTGGTAGCGGTAGCAGTCTTGGAGGCGATCTTGATCTCTTTGGGCTGCTTCAGGTGCTTCTGGGCCACGCGACGGATCTGCTCCGGCATGGTGGCAGAGAACAGGGCAACCTGACGAGTGCTCGGGCACTGCTCCATGATCCAGTCAACGTCGTCGATGAAGCCCATACGCAGCATTTCATCAGCTTCGTCCAGTACCAGAGCTTTCAGGCCGGAGAGATCCAGGTTCTTGCGACGGATCAGATCCATCACGCGGCCCGGAGTACCGACGACAACCTGAGCACCGCGACGCAGGGCGCGGGTCTGGGTTTCGTAGGAGGCACCACCGTAGATCGGCAGTACGTGGAAATCAGGCATGTGGTGGGCGTAGCGTTGGCACGCTTCAGCCACTTGCAGCGCCAGTTCGCGGGTAGGCGCCAGCACCAGGATCTGGGTGTTGCGGTTACCAGCTTCCAGACGAGACAACAGAGGCAAGGCAAAAGCAGCGGTCTTCCCTGTACCGGTTTGCGCCTGCCCCAGCAGATCGTGTCCCGCCATCAGGTGGGGAATTGCTGCGGCCTGGATCGGTGACGGGCGCTCATAGCCCACGTCCTGCAGCGCTTTCAATACAGGCGCGGCCAGTCCAAGCTCACTAAAAAGGGGCAGTTGTTCGGTATCAGACATAGATTCTTCCAGATTAAGGCAGGCGGCTAACACCGCGGAATAGCAAAAAGGCGGCGATTATAGCGCCACTTTGTTCTGCTGTCTTGAAAAATGTGATAAGCCTCTCAAGACGTTGGCAATTATAGAGGGATCTGACGAGTATGGCTTGCTTATTTTGCACTCATAGTGCGTTATTGCAGATCACTCCTCGCTGGAGTCCTTGCCCCGCTTGTGTTTGAGCACCGCCATGGTCAGTCGGCTGGTGCACAATAAACGCTCACGTTCGTCCCGAATTTCAATCTGCCACACCTGGGTTGTTGCTCCCAGATGGAGCGGCGTGCAACGCCCGGTCACCACCCCTTCCCGTTTGGCTCGCAGATGGTTGGCATTCACCTCCAGCCCCACACAGTAGCTATCTGGCCCGACAGCCATATTGGCGGCAATCGATCCCAAGGTTTCCGCCAGCACCACGGATGCGCCGCCATGCAGCATGCCCAGGGGCTGGTGGGTGCGGTGATCCACCGGCATGGTCGCTTCAAGCCAATCGGTGCCAAAAGCCGTGTAGACGATATCGAGATGGGCCATCAGGGTGTTGCGAGAGGTGGCGTTGAGCCCTTCAAGGCTCATGGGCCTGCGCCAGATAGGGGATGATTCCTGACTCATGAAAAGAGAACTCCTTCAATTGCATGGGGAAAATGGAGCATCACTGCATTGCACAACAAGCCTGCCCCGGCCAGCAGCCGGGGCAAGAGAAACCTGAAACCTACCCCCTTACCACGGGTAGGTAACGCCGGGCCACTCGGACCAAGGCACTTCTCGCCCCGGCAGACGGGGTTCTGGCCACTGCCACACCCTGGCGAGCCAGTCGCGCAGCTGAATCTCCAGCTCCTCATCCGTGATAGGCGCCTCGGCCACCTTCCAGAAGAAGAGCTCCACCGCTACCTCCGGCAACACCGAGGGGTAGAGATAAACCCCGCCCCAAAATTGCGGCTCCCGATCCGGACTCCAGAGGCCATAGGCAAAGGAGCGCTTGGCCAGAAACTCCGACTGCTGCCACTCCAGATCCCCTTCGTGCTGGCTCAGACTGAAATTGGCGGAGGGCCAGAGATCGTTCGGGCGAAACAGCTGATGGAGCTGCTCGCGCTCGCGCAACATGGCGACAAACTCCACCACCGCCTGAGCGGGAGTGGCGGGTAACAGTAAGAAACGCGGGTGCCGATAGGCCTTCGGCACCCGAAACCGCTTGGGAAACGTCAGCATCAGAGCAGCTCCAGCAGGGCTTGCAATGGATGTTTGAGCTTTTCCCCCTCCATCCGCTTAACCTGACTGCGGCACGAATAGCCGGTCGCCAGACAGCGCGCTTTGGGCAAACGGGCTAGCGGGTCAGCCCAGCTCAACCCATAAATGCCCTTGGAGTTCTCCACCTGTTTGACATCGTGACCATAGGTGCCCGCCATACCGCAACACCCCACAGAGACCGGCTGCAAGCTGGCCCCGAAACGGCCAAACAGGGTGCTCCAGTCACCGTGAGTGGAGGGCTTGGCGGTCTTCTCGGTGCAGTGGGCAAAGAGATACCAGGGCTCGCTCCCCTCCTCGCTCTTGGTCTTGTCGGTGCTGGCAGGCAGTTGATCTGCTGGCAGCGAGAGCAGCCACTCCTGCGGCAACAACACCTGAAAATCGCCGCGAGCCGACCCCAGCGCCTTGGCATACTCGTCGCGATAGCAGAGCACCATGGCCGGATCCACCCCCACCATGGGAATGCCAAGCGCCGCTACCTTGTTGAGGAACTGGGCGCTGTTGGCAGCAGTGCGGGCAAAGGCGCGCAGGAACCCCTTGATATGCTGGGGTTTACCGTTGGGTTTAAAGGGCAGCAAGTAGGGCTGGAAGCCGAGCTTGCTGGCGAGTTTCACCAGGTCGCGCACCACGGGGGCGTCGTAATAACTGGTGAAGGGGTCCTGCACGATGAGCACCACCTGCTTGCGCTGCTCGGCACTCATCCGCTCCAGTCCCGGCAGATCAAAATAGTGGGCACGGTTGTCGTGCAGGCTCTCGGCAAGGGTCGGCACCGAGAGCAGAGGCACATCGACCATGCCGATACTCTTCTCGGTCGCCTTCTGGGCCCACTCTTTTTCGAGGAAAAAGTTGACCAGCTTCGGCGCCTTGGCAAGCAACGGCGCATAGCTCTCCACCGTGCCGACGAAGTAATCCTTCGGCGCACGCAGGTAGCGGCCGTGATAAAGCTGCATAAAGCGGGCGCGAAAATCGGGCACATCCACCTTGATCGGGCACTGGCTGGTGCATGCCTTGCAGGCCAGACAGCCCGCCATCGCCTCCATCACCTCGTGGGAGAAATCATACTCGCCGCGCTGTTTAGCCCAGCTGTTGCGCACCTTGTCCACCAGCTGTTTGAAGCGCACGCCACCGGATTGCAGTGCCACCTCTTCCGCCAACGGATCGAAGCCCTGCTCTGCCAGCTGACGCAGCCATTCGCGCATCAGGCCCGCCCGCCCCTTGGGGGAGTGGCGACGATCACGGCTGATCTTGACCGAGGGGCACATGGGGGAGTCGGTCTCGAAGGTGAAGCACAGACCATTGCCGTTACAATCCATGGCACGGGTGTAGCTGGTTCGCACCGCGAGCGGGATCTGGCGGTCAAACTTGCCGCGCTTGGGCCCATCCACCGACACCAGCTCGGCATCGCTACCGTAGGGGATACAGATCTTGCCCGGGTTGATACGGTTGGCCGGGTCGAACGCCCCCTTGACGCGCTGCAGCTCCTCCCACAACTCGCCAAAGAAGGCGGGGCTGTATTCGGAGCGAAAGCCCTTGCCATGTTCCCCCCACATCAAGCCGCCATATTTGGCAGTGAGCGCTACCACCTGATCGGAGATGCGGCGCAGCAGCACCTCCTGCTCGGGATCGCACAAATCTAGCGCCGGGCGCACGTGCAGCACACCGGCATCGACGTGGCCGAACATGCCGTAGTCGAGGCCGTGGGCATCCAGCAGGGCGCGAAACTCCATGATGAAATCGGCCAATGACTCGGGCGGCACCGCGGTATCTTCGGTGAAGGCCACCGGCTTCTTGCGTCCTTCGGCGTTGCCCAGCAGCCCCACCGACTTCTTGCGCATGGTGTAGATGGTCTCGATGCTCGGCAAGTGGTCACACACCTGATAGCCGATGATCCCTGCCTCGCCCTTGGCCAGCAGCGCGTCGATACGACGGCAGAGCTCCGCCACCTTGGCCCTGTGTTCTGCCTCGTCGGTGTCGGCAAACTCGACGATGTTGAGCCCCTGCAGATCCTTGCCGGGCACATCCTGAATAAGCTCTTTCACCGAATGCCAGATGATGTCGGCGCGGGCCAACCCGAGCACCCGGGAATCCACCGTCTCCACTGATAGCGCCTGGGCCTCAACCATAAAGGGGGCGTTGCGCAGGGCGGAGGGGAAGCTGTCGTACTTGACGTTGACCAAGGTGCGGTAGCGCGGGATTGGCGTGATATTGAGTTTGGCTTCGGTGATAAAGCCGAGAGACCCTTCAGATCCGCACAGCACCCGGCTCACATCCAGCGTGTCGGTATCGGGTTGATAGAGGTGCTTGAGATCGTAGCCGGTCAGAAAGCGGTTGAGCTTGGGGAAGGTCGCCTCGATGTCGGCGCGGCGCTCCTTGCCGATACGATAGAGGGTGCGATAGATCTCCCCTTCCCGATTCTCCAGCGCCAGCTTGTCGGTCAGTCGCTCACCGGTCAGCGGCTCGGTGGCCATGATGTCGCCATTCTCCAGCACCGCTTTGAGCCCCAGCACGTGATCCGAGGTTTTGCCGTAAACCAGTGACCCCTGCCCCGAGGCATCTGTGTTGATCATTCCGCCTAAGGTGGCGCGGTTGGAGGTGGAGAGATCCGGCGAGAAGAAGTAGCCGTGGGGCTTGAGATAGGCGTTGAGCTGGTCTTTCACCACCCCGGCCTGGGCGCGCACCCACCCCTCCTCCAGATTAATTTCCATGATCTGGTTCATATAACGGGAGAGATCGACGATAATGCCGCCGCCCAATGACTGACCATTGGTGCCGGTACCGCCACCGCGAGGGAAAAAACTCAGGGAGGCGAACGCCGGCTCTGCGGCCAGCTTGAGCATTGCTGCTATGTCGTCCGCACTGCGCGGATAGAGAACCGCCTGAGGTACTACCTGATAGACGCTGTTATCCGTCGCCATCGCCAACCGGCTTGCATAAGACTTTTCGATATCACCACGAAATGCGCTGCGCTCTAGCAACTCAAGAAACTGCAGGGTTGCGGGTGACAAACTGTCCTGGTAATCGAGTCTCGGGATCATGAATCCTTGTTCCCATCCTTTGCTTGATGCCGGCACGCCGGCGACAACGACTGGCCAGCCGCCTGTCAATGGCAGTCAGGCCAGTCCGCTCACATGTGAGCGGGCAGTATATCAGCTAGAAAACCGCTTGCGCTTGGCAATATTCACCATTTGAAAGGAGGACTTTTATGGCTCACCACAGCCATGTTATCAGTACGCTGGTCACCACCGAAAAACAGGCGCTTACCCTGTCGCTGTTCGGTTGTATCACCTTTGCCATCTTCGGCATCGGCTACGGCCTCTTCGTCGGTTCCAACGCCATCATGCTCGATGGTATCTTCACCCTGTTCAGCATGGGTATGACGGGCCTTGGCCTCATCACTGCCTATCTCGTTACCCGCCCTTCCGATGCGCGCTTCCAGTACGGCTATGCCCACTTCGAGCCCATCACCAACGTCATCAATGGCACCATTATTCTGCTGCTCTGCCTTGGCGCTCTCTATAGCGGCATCACCACCCTGCTGGATGGCGGACGGGAGATCGATCTCGGCCACGCCCTCATCTATGCCGCCGTCTCCACCTTCTTCTGCGCCATCATCTATCGTATTGAAGCCCAGGTTGCCGAACAGGTTGACTCCGAGCTGGTGCGGGTCGACTCCAAGGAGTGGCTGGTGGATACCCTGCTCAGCGCCACCCTGCTTATCGGTTTCGTGGTCGCCATTGGCCTCGATGCCATCGGCTACGGCCAATACAACCGCTACATAGACCCGGTGCTGGTCTCGCTGCTGGCCCTCTGCGCCACCCTCATTCCCATCAAGGTGCTCGGTCGCAACCTGCGGGAAGTGTTGAAGATCGCCCCCAAGGGAGATGTGCCACGGCAAGTCGAGCAGGAGATCGAGGCGCTGCGCCAGCGCCACGGCATCGAGTGCTACAGCCATCTGGCCAAAAGCGGTCGCCGCTTCGATCTGGAATTGAACATTCTGGTGGCGCCGGGTCAGGAGTGGCCCGTCGAACGTCAGGATGCCCTGCGTCAGGAGCTCTGGTCTCGCCTTGGCGACACCCTGGGGGATGCCTGGCTCTCGGTCTGTTTCACCCGCGAAAAGCGCTGGTTGTAACGACCGCACGGGGGAGCGCGGCACCGCCGCCTCCCCTGTCGCATCACAACCCCATCACGCCTCGCTGACGCTGCTCTTGCCAAATTGGCGCCAGCCGCTATCATCAGGGCTCATTTTTCACCCGAGGTTTTATTGCCCATCATGGACAATCCCCGAAGTTGCCCTTCGTCTCTCTCTGTCAAAGCCTATCTTTTTCTGCTTAATCAGCGCCTCTGAATAACACCTTTGCCTTGCTGTTACTGCGGCCATCTTGCGCCGTGATCACTGTTTGCTCTGTCTGTTTTTATTGAGGTCGTCACAATGGAATTGCTGCTGGATCCCCATATCTGGATCGGTCTGTTTACCCTGATCATTCTGGAAATTGTGCTGGGGATCGACAACCTGGTCTTTATCGCCATTCTGGTGAAAAAACTGCCCCCCGCCCAACGGGACAAGGCCCGCGTCATCGGCCTGTCGCTGGCCCTGCTGATGCGACTTGGGCTCTTGAGCGTCATGTCATGGCTGGTCACCCTGACCACCCCGATTTTGCACCTGTGGGATCACCCCTTCTCCGGTCGGGACCTGATCCTGATGGGGGGCGGCCTGTTCCTGCTGTTCAAGGCTACCTCCGAGCTGCATGAACGGCTGGAAGCCAAACCCCACGATGACGGCCCGGTCGGCGCCTACGCCAGCTTCGGCGTGGTGATCGCCCAAATTTTGGTGCTAGATGCGGTCTTCTCGCTCGACTCCATCATCACTGCCGTCGGCATGGTGGAACACCTTGGCGTGATGATGGCCGCCGTGACCATCGCCATGGTGGTGATGGTGCTCGCCTCCAAGCCGCTGACCCGCTTCGTCAACGCCCACCCCACCGTGGTGGTGCTCTGTCTGAGCTTCCTGCTGATGATCGGCTTCAGCCTGGTGGCGGAAGGCTTCGGTTTCCACATTCCGAAGGGCTACCTCTACGCAGCCATCGGCTTCTCGGTGCTGATCGAGTTTTTCAACCAACTGGCCCAGCGCAGCGCCATGCGTCACGAATCCAAACAGCCCCTGCGCGAGCGCACCACCGCCGCCATCTTCAAGCTGATGGGGAGCAAGGCCTATCAGGATCAGCCGGATGACGATCTGGATGCCCCGGCCGTAGCGCCGGTGAGCTTTGGCGAGGAGGAGCGCTATATGGTGACCGGGGTGCTGTCGCTGGCCGAGCGCTCCATTCGCACCATCATGACCCCGCGCTCGGAGATGGCCTGGATTGATATCAACGACTCCAGCGACGAGATCCGCGCCCTGCTGCAGCGCGAACCCCACAGCCTGTTCCCCATCTGTGACGGGGATCTGGACGAGGTGATCGGAGTGGTCAAGGCGCGCGATCTGCTGTTTGCCTTGAACGAAGGGCAATCTTTGAGCGAACTGGCCAAGCAGAACGATCCCATTATCGTGCCGCAGACCATCAACGTGATCCGTCTGCTGGCGGAGCTGCGCAAAGCCAAGGGGAGCCTTATTCTGGTCTCCGACGAGTTTGGCGTGATCCAGGGGCTGGTCACCACCCACGATCTGCTGGAGGCCATCGTCGGCGAGCTGCCGGACGAGGACGAAACCCCGGATATCGTGCGCGATGGCGAAGGGTGGCTGATCAACGGCAGCACCAACATCCACCATGTTGAGCAGGTGCTGGAGCACGAGGGGCTGGTGAGCGAGAGCGATGAATACGTGACCCTGGCGGGCATGCTGCTCTCCCACTTCGGCACCCTGCCCACCCCGGGTCAGCAGTTGCAACTGCAGCAGCTCAACTTCGAGGTGATCGAGGTGAGCGAGCGGCGCATCGAGCGGGTGAAAGTGATGCCCGCCGCGGCTTGAGCCTGCCACCAGCAGAATACAAAAGAGGGCCAGACGGCCCTCTTTTTTATGCCTAAACGCCTCTTTCCCGGCGGGTTGCACTGATTGCTGCATCAAGCACAATTCTCTTGTGCAATTACCCCTCTTTTTCACAACAAGATGGCGGCATAAAGTGGCCTCACTTCCACCATGAGGAACTCAAGATCAGCCACGATCACCTGTTCTGCCCGCTGCGCCTCGGCCAGCTGCACCTTGCCAACCGCATTGTCATGCCCCCCATGACCCGCTCCCGTGCCAGTCAGCCCGGTGATGTGGCCAACGCCATGATGGCCAGCTACTACGCCCAGCGCGCCGAGGCGGGCCTGATCATCAGCGAAGGCACCCAAATCGACCCCATGGGCAAGGGCTATGCCTGGACGCCGGGCATCTACAGCGCAGAGCAGATCGCTGGCTGGAAGCTTGTGACCGATGCCGTGCACGCCAAGGGGGGCACCATCTTCGCCCAGCTCTGGCACGTGGGCCGGGTCACCCATCCGGACAACATCGGCGGCGCCCAACCCATCTCGGCCTCGGCCCTGCCCGCCGTGGGCGTCAAGGTGTTCGTCGATAACGGCAGCGATGCGCCGGGCTTTGTCGAGACCGTCACTCCGCGCGCCATGACTCAGGCCGATATCGATGCGGTGGTGGGCCAGTTCCGTCAGGCAGCACGCAACGCCATCAGCGCCGGTTTTGACGGCATCGAGCTTCACGCCGCCAACGGTTATCTGATCAACCAGTTCCTCGACTCCGAATCCAACGCCCGCACCGACAGTTATGGCGGATCGCTGGAAAACCGGCTGCGCTTTCTCAAAGAGGTGACCGAGGCGGTCAGTAGCGAAATCGGCGCCGACCGGGTCGGGGTGCGTCTTGCGCCGCTCACCACCCTCAACGGCACCGTGGATGCCAATCCGCAGGAGACCTATCTGGCGGCCGCCCGTCTGCTGGGCCAGCTCAACGTGGTCTACCTGCACATTGCCGAGGCGGACTGGGACGATGCCCCCCTGATGCCGGAGAACTTCAAGCAGGGTCTGCGGGATGCCTTCCCCAACACCCTGATCTATGCTGGCAAATATGATGGCGAGCGGGCTCGAGCCGCCCTAGAAGCGGGCTGGGCCGACATGATTGGCTTTGGCCGCCCCTTCGTCGCCAACCCGGATCTGCCGAACCGTCTGCGTCACGGCTATCCGCTGGCCCCCCACGATCCGGCCACCCTGTTTGGCGGCGGCGAAAAAGGGTTGACCGACTACCCCGTCTATCAGGCCGAGGACGCAACCACCAGCCGCTGATTGTCGATGGCCAACCGGCTACGTAACGCAGGCCCCACAGGTTGGGGCCTGCCGTATTGTTGCGCATTAGCAACAGTGATATGACTGACCGAATCACTGCTTCAATAATCTCGTTCTTCTCTCCCCTCGCTTTCACAAGGAGTCATCATGAATCACACCCAAGCCTGGTGCTGGCATGCCCCCGGTGAACCGACCCAGCTTACCCTCGCCGATCTGCCCCTGGCACCGCTCGCCCCTGACGAGGTGCTGGTGGCAAACCGGGTCATCGCCTTCAATCCGGTGGACTGGAAGCTGATCGAATATGGCCACTCCAACTGGCAGGATGGTCAGGTGCCCGGCGTCGATGGCATGGGTACTATCGTGGCCCTCGGCGCCAACGTCAGCCATCTGCGTCTCGGCGCCCGGGTCGCCTATCACACCGACCTGCGCCACCACGGCAGCTTTGCCCGCCACACCCGGGTACCAGCCCGCGCCCTGCTGCCAGTGCCCGATGCCCTGAGCGATGAGGCGGCCGCCACCCTGCCCTGTCCTGGCCTCACCGCCTGGCAGGCGCTGGCCAAGCTGCCGCGCCTGCACGGGGAAGCGCTGCTCATCACAGGTGCTGGCAGCAGTGTCGGCCGTTTTGCGGTACAGCTCGCCCTCAAGCAAGGAGCGCGAGTCTTTGCCAGCGCCAGTCCACGTCATCATCCGTGGCTCAAGCAGATAGGTGTGCAGGGGGTGGCCGATTATAGAGATCCCGACTGGCTGGCCACCTTGCAGACTGCCAACGGCAACGAGCCGTTTGAGGGGATCATCGATCTGGTCTCCAGCCAACAGGCTGAGAGCCTGCTGCCTGCCCTTGGCTACTACGGTCACATGGTGACTGTGCTCGGGCGCATCCCGCACAACCCGCTACCCGCCTTTAGCCATTGCCACTCATTGCACGAGATTGCGCTGGGCGCCCAGCACGCCTTTGGCTCGGACAAGCAGTGGAGTCGGCTGGTCGCCGCCGGTGTCGCCATGATGGCGCAGATGGCGAGCGGCGAGCTGACCCTGCCGCCGCTGGTGGTGGGCGACTTCGAGGCGCTGCCTACCCTGCTCGAGCGCTTCAAGCGCGAAGGACAGGGCGAGAAGTTTCTGGTGCAAGTGGCATAACGCTGACCTTCCCTGATAACCACACCGACCATTGAAACGAAAGAGGCCCGCCAGTGATGGCGGGCCTCTATTTATATCTACTGCATCTCATCTCGACTTCATTGGCGCCTGACTCAATGCAGGATCACCCCGTGAGTCTCGGCATAACTGCGGATCTCCCGGGTCAGCCGCGCCTTGTCGGCCAAGCTTAGCCAGCTCGCCTCCACCGCATTGAGCGACAAGCGGCAGAGCTGACTCATGGTCGCGCCAAGGCCATCGGCCAGCGCCACAAAGTTGGCATTCATATAGCCGCCAAAGTAGGCAGGGTCGTCCGAGTTGATGGTGACGCAGAGCCCCTGCTCCAGCAGCCGCAACACATTGTGCTGGGCCATATTGCCGAATACCTTGAGCCGGGTGTTGGAGAGGGGGCAGACGGTGAGTGGCAGCCTGGTATCGGCCAGATAGCGCAGCAACTCGGGATCATCGGCCGAGCGTACCCCGTGATCGATACGGCATACCTGCAGCTCGTTGATCGCCTGCCAGATGTAGTCGGCGGGCCCCTCTTCACCGGCATGGGCCACCACCGGCAGCCCCAGCTCGCGGCAGCGGGCAAAGACCTGGGCAAACTTACTGGGCGGATTGCCCCTCTCCCCCGAGTCGAGGCCGATGCCGTGAATGCGGGCGAGGAACGGCTCCGCCTCTGCCAAGGTAGCAAACGCCTCCTCTTCGCTCAGGTGGCGCAAGAAGCTCATGATCAGCCGCCAGCTGATGCCAAACTCCCGCTCTCCGGTCTGCAGCGCCCGCTCGATGCCGCCGAGCACAGTGGCAAAAGAGACGCCGCGGGCGGTGTGGGTCTGCGGGTCAAAGAAGATCTCCACATGCACCACCTTGTCAGCGGCGCAACGCTCAAGATAGGCCCAGGTGAGGTCGAAGAAGTCCTGCTCGCTCACCAACACGCTGGCGCCGCGATAGTAGAGATCGAGAAAGGATTGCAGGCAGTCAAAGTCATAGGCGGCGCGCACACTGGCCACATCGGGCCAGGGCAGCAGAATACTGTTGCGGCGGCCCAGCTCAAACATCAGCTCGGGTTCGAGGCTGCCCTCGATATGCAGGTGCAGCTCCAGTTTCGGCAGTCCGGCGATAAATTGCGCGGCGGTGAGGTGTTCGGGTGTGACTGGCTTGGAAATCGGGGTGTCCATAGCGACGGCTCCATCAGCAAAGTGATCCGGCGTCAGCCCCTCCACCAGACTGACCCGACGGCAGCTTTATTGTGCACCGAAGTGGCGAGACAGGGGAGACTTGTCATCAAACAGACTTATAATGGCGTCACAAAAATCATAAATGATTGAACATCTTAACGATTGGCGGCTCGCCTGCGTCCTGACAAGGAGTTTTCATGAAGAAGAACGTCATCTGCGATATCGACGGTGTCATCCTGCACAACAACGATCTCATCCCCGGTGCCGACCGTTTCGTCCATCGCCTGCTGGAGCAGGGCAGTAAGCTCTTGTTCCTCACCAACTATCCGGCCCAGACCCAGAAAGATCTGCAAAACCGCTTCCGCTCCGCCGGGATCGAGGTGCCGGAGGAGTGCTTCTACACCTCCGCCATGGGCACCGCCGACTTTCTCAAGCGTCAGGATGGCAAGAAGGCCTATGTGATCGGTGAAGGGGCGCTGACCCACGAGCTCTACAAGGCCGGTTTCACCATCACCGACATAGACCCCGACTTCGTGGTGGTGGGGGAGACCCGCAACTACAACTGGACCATGATGCAACAGGGGGCCAAGTTCGTCGATCAGGGGGCCCGCTTTATCGCCACCAACCCCGACACCCACGGCCCCATGATGCACCCGGCCTGCGGCGCCCTGTGCGCCCCCATAGAGCGGATGACCGGCAAGAAGCCGTTTTATGTCGGCAAACCGAGCGCCTGGATCATCCGTGCGGCGCTCAACCGGATGGAGGCCCACTCCGACGACACCATCATCATCGGCGACAACCTGCGCACCGACATTCTGGCAGGCTTTCAGGCCGGTCTCGAAACGGTGCTGGTGCTCTCCGGGGTGAGCAAGGTCGCCGATATCGACCGCATGCCGTTCAGACCGAACCATATTTTCGACTCCGTGGTCGACATCGATATCGTCTAATCACCACCCAAGCGTTAAACAGGGCAGGTCTCTCCTGCCCTTGCAGGATCTGTTATGGAACCCATTCTGATCGCCGTGGCTTTTGGTTGCGGCATGGTAGTCAATCTGATTGGCCTGCCCCCCCTGCTCGGCTTTCTGGCCGCCGGTTTTATCCTCAACGGCATGGGATATGAAAATACTCCCGCCCTGAGCGAAGTGGCCGATCTCGGCGTCACCCTGCTGCTGTTCACCATTGGTCTCAAGCTCAATATCAAAACCCTGATGCGACGCGATGTGTGGGGCACCACCAGCCTGCATCTGCTGCTCTCCACCCTGCTCTTTACCGTGGTGCTGCTGGTCTGCAAGGGGCTGGGGCTTGAACTTGCCCTCTCGCTGGACTGGAAACTGGCGTTGCTGCTGGGCTTTGCCCTCTCCTTCTCCAGCACCGTCTTTGCGGTCAAGGTGCTGGAAGATCGCAGCGACATGAATGCCCTCTACGCCCGTATCGCCATCGGGGTGCTGGTGATGCAGGATGTGTTCGCCGTGGCGTTTCTGGCCTTCTCCAGCGGCAAGTGGCCCAGCATCTGGGCGCTCTGGGTGCTGGGACTGCCGCTGCTGCGCCCGCTGCTGTTCAAGCTGCTGGAGCGGGCCGGTCACGGCGAGCTGCAGGTGCTGTTCGGAGTCTTTCTGGCACTGGTGGTCGGGGCTGCCGGTTTTGAAGTGGTCGGCCTCAAGCCGGATCTGGGGGCCCTCATCATCGGCATGCTGCTCGCCTCTCATCCGGCTGCGGCAGGGCTTGCAAAGGCGCTCTTCAATCTCAAAGACCTCTTTCTGGTCTGCTTTTTTCTCACCATTGGTCTCAACGGTCTGCCGACTCACGACACCATGTTGCTGGCGCTGGCGCTGGTACTGGCCCTGCCGCTCAAAAGTGTCCTCTACTATCTGGTCTACAGCGGCGCTCACCTGCGGGTACGTACCGCCCTGCTCTCGACCCTGGCGCTCACCAACTTCTCGGAGTTTGGCCTGATCGTCGCCGCCATCGCCGCCAAGGCGGGCTGGCTCTCCCACGAGTGGCTGGTGGCAGTCTCGCTGGCACTGGCGGCGAGCTTTATGATCTCTGCCCCGCTCAATGCCCAGAGCGAGCGCATTTACCACCGCATCGGCCACTGGCTGCGGGGATTGCAGGCAAGCAACCTCCATCCGGAAGACAGACCCATCGAATTGGGCGATGCGGAGGTGATCATCCTCGGTATGGGGCGGATCGGTCAGGGGGCCTACTTCGAGCTGGAGAACAAGTACGGCAACGTCATCCTCGGGGTGGAGAACGACAGCGAGAAGCTACCCACCCTGCGCGCCCAGGGGATGAACGTCATCGAGGGGGATGCCACCGATACCGACTTCTGGGACAAGGTGCTGCTCTCCAATCAGGTCAATCTGGTGCTGCTGGCGATGCCCCACCATTCGGGGAATCTCTACGCCATCGAGAAGCTGCGCAGCCACGGATTCAACGGCAAGATCGCCGCCATCGTCCGTTTCGAGGACGATATCGCCTCCTTGCAGGAGCAGGGAGTGGATGCGGTATTCAACGTCTACAACGAAGCGGGCAGCGGCTTTGCCCGCCATGTGATCCGCCGCTTGCAGCCGCTTTGAGTTATCGGCCAGCAGCCCTTGGCAAGGGAATGCGCATCGTTTAAGTTATGCACAACCTCGTTTAATAAAACGAACAAACGCGGGGCCGGGATGGCCCCGCGTTCCTATCTGCCGAAGCCAAGGAGGCACCATGAAGACCCTCAACGACTGGATCCTGCTCGATCGCCATGAGGCGGCCCCTACCCCGCTGATGCCTGCATCCGAGCGCATTAAAGCAGGCAACCCGGCGCAAACGGTGTGGAACCACTACTCCGACCCAAGCCAGCAGTTTCACGTGGGCTTCTGGGCTTGCGAGCCGGGCCGCTGGGCCATCCACTACACCGAGCACGAGTATTGCCAGCTGCTGGAGGGGGATGTGGTGATCCACGACAGTGAGGGCGGCCAGCTTGCTCTCAAACCCGGCGATCAATTCGTGATTCCGGCAGGCTTTGTCGGCGAGTGGGAGACCCTTACTCCCTGTCGCAAGGTCTACGTCATCTTCGAACCCGCCTCTGCTTGACGTTCACGTCACCCTGCCCCGTTGCAGCAGCCCTTATCCTGTTGATCTGCTTGACGCTTACGGCATGATTTTCTGCGGTTTTCCCGCTTGCAAAAGGTTTTTCCGCTAGGCATTGTGTCTGACGAGGAATGTAAATGGAATTTCGAGCCCAAACGTGGGGGGCTCATATAAAAATCAAGAGGATTACCGCCAATGTGTTCAATTTTCGGCATTCTGGATATCAAGTCCGATGCAGTTGCCCTGCGCAAATCGGCGCTGGAGATGTCCAAGCGACTGCGTCACCGCGGGCCTGACTGGTCCGGCGTCTATAGCTCAGACAAAGCCATTCTGGTGCACGAGCGTCTGGCCATCGTCGACCCGGGCAATGGCGCCCAGCCGCTCTACAACCCCGAGCGCACCCATGTGCTGGCGGTCAACGGCGAGATTTACAACCACAAAGAGCTGGAGAAGAGCCTCAAGGTCGACTTCCAGTTCCAGACCAAATCTGACTGTGAAGTGCTGCTGGCTCTCTACAAGGAGAAGGGCCCGGCGTTTCTGGACGATCTCAACGGCATCTTTGCCTTCATTCTTTATGACGCCGAACAGGATGCCTACCTGATTGGTCGCGACCACATGGGGATCATCCCCCTCTATACCGGTCGCGATGAGCACGGCAACTTCTATGTCGCATCCGAAATGAAGGCGCTGGTACCAGTCTGCAAGAGCGTCGAGACCTTCCCGCCGGGACACTACCTGTGGAGCAAGGATGGCGAGCTCAAACAGTGGTACAAGCGCGACTGGATGGAATACA
Organism: Aeromonas sp. 6P; assembly: GCF_051919525.1. Lineage (NCBI taxonomy): Bacteria > Pseudomonadati > Pseudomonadota > Gammaproteobacteria > Aeromonadales > Aeromonadaceae > Aeromonas > Aeromonas sp. 6P. Next base: position 2,792,676 of record NZ_JBQBEO010000002.1, read on the forward strand.
GCGCGGTCGAGCACAACGTCAGCGACAAGGCCGAGCTGAAAGCCGCGCTGGAAGCTGCGGTCAAACGCCAGCTGATGTGCGACGTGCCTTATGGCGTGCTGCTCTCCGGCGGGCTGGACTCCTCCGTCATCTCCGCCATCACCAAGCTCTATGCGGCGCGCCGCATCGAGGACGATGGCAAGAGCGAAGCCTGGTGGCCGCAACTGCACTCCTTCGCCGTCGGTCTGGAAGGGTCGCCAGATCTCGCCGCCGCCCGCAAGGTGGCTGATCACCTCGGCACCATCCACCACCAGATCCACTTCACCGTGCAGGAGGGTCTGGATGCCCTGCGCGACGTCATCTATCACCTCGAGACCTATGACGTCACCACCATCCGCGCCTCCACGCCGATGTATCTGATGGCCCGCTACATCAAGGCGATGGGGATCAAAATGGTGCTCTCCGGCGAAGGCTCCGATGAGCTGTTCGGTGGCTATCTCTACTTCCACAAGGCGCCCAATGCCCGCGAGTTCCACGAAGAGAACGTGCGCAAGCTTGCCTCTTTGCACCTCTATGACTGCCTGCGCGCCAACAAATCGATGGCCGCCTGGGGTGTCGAGGGGCGCGTGCCCTTCCTCGACAAAGAGTTCATGGACGTGGCGATGCGCCTGCAACCTGCCGACAAGATGTGTGGCAAGGGCAAGATCGAGAAGCACATCCTGCGCGAAGCGTTCGAAGATCTGCTGCCCCACGAAGTGGCGTGGCGCCAGAAGGAGCAGTTCTCCGATGGCGTGGGCTATTCGTGGATCGACAGCCTGAAAGCCATGGTGGAACAGGAAGTGACGGATCAGATGTTCGAGGCGGCCGCATTCCGCTTCCCCATCAACACCCCGCTCACCAAGGAGGCCTACTTCTACCGCACCATCTTCGACGAGCACTTCCCGCTGGAAGCCGCCGCCCGTACCGTGCCTTACGGCAAGTCGGTCGCCTGCTCCACCCCCACCGCGCTGGAGTGGGATGCCAAGTTCAAGGAGATGGCCGACCCGTCCGGCCGCGCCGTGATGGACGTGCACCAGCAGGGCTACTAAGCCTGTACGCCAAACCGAGCGCATAACGTCAGATAGCAAAAGCCCTTCACCATGGTGAAGGGCTTTTTATTTAAATAGTGACGAATAATTTTATTAAAAAACAGTATGCCGACTTTTAATTAAAAAACCGTCAAAAGATTATATTATATGCAATCGAAAATAACAATAATCCTAGAAAAGTGTTCAATTATAGTCTACACATCGAATAATACATATTGCAAATCAAGATTTTTCACCTGCAAAAAAGTTTAAAACGTCCAACGTAAGGAGAATGTTGTTACCGCAACCTTGGTATCACCAGGTACCCACTTCACCTTGGGCGCATAACCAACCTCTAACGCAAGTGATTTATAGCCCAAAATAACGAATGGTAATCCAGCAAACCCCTCAATGCCTGAACCATCAAGATAGCCTGCATGCAATCCTAATCCCAGATAGGTATGTTCAGAAAAAAACCACTCTTTACGGTACGAAAATCCTATGTAACCAGCTGATTTTTCGAAAGAATCACGATACACCCCACCACGTAACGACAGCTTTCCTGTATCATCCCCACCCAAAAAAAACCAATCCAGCCCTAACCCAGGATTAAATCCATTGAGGTCACAACTTTTGGTTTTTTTGCCTGTTGACTCACAATCACTATGAATTGATGCGCCATGAATAATTAGTGAAAAATCATGATTAGCCGCCATGGAAAAAGTCGACAACCCCAAGAGTCCAATGGATAACAAGCAACCTTGAATGTTCATGTTAACCTTCCTGGATTTATTCACCTCTCACTAACACTAAGTCACAATTGGTAAGAATTCAAACGAGTAACATCAGAACCGTTGATCCCACAGATGTAAACGGGTCAGAAATACTATCGATAGTAGCCAACCAGGGTAATGTAAGGCACATCGTTTTATTCACCCTCATGCGGCGTTCCGGTGATACTGCTTCATCACTCAGAGGCTGCTGTGAAAGCTTCATTTTTTCCATTACCGCCAGTGCACTCATATTCAGATGACGGTAAAAACTGGCATTGAGCTGGGTCAGATGGAGCAAGGAGTGGCGCACCCGTTTGAATGTCTCGGCACATACGGGGCTCTGCTTGTACCAGAAGGATTCCAGTGAGCCTGTGGTGGTAAGGCCGTCAATGTCATAGAGTGCACGCCCCATGCAGAAGGTAGGCACATCATGCAACAGCGCAGAGAGACCGACCGTACTGTTGATGGTGATAACCCCTTTGAGCAAGGGATACAGGGTTGGCAGCGGCAGTTCATAACCGTAAAAGACCCTCCCCTCCAGGCCAAGCACTGCGATGAGTCTGTTTATCTGGGCGCGATAACTGACATAGCCCCGATCCATGGGGTGATGCTTGAACAGCAACACATCTTCGGGTTTGGCATGCTGCGCAAAGGAGTTGATCACCTGCGCAACCATCTCCTCTACCCCGCTCAAGTCAGAGTGTTCCCTGATCTGAAAATCTTCGGTCACTTGCAGTGGCACAAAGAAGATCCTCCCGGCGTACTGCGGCAACGCTTTGAGCAAAGCGCGATCCTGGCGCAAGTTGCCGTATTTCACCATGGCGCCGCAGACCCACCCCATCGCCTCCTGCACCAGATTCCAGGGGCGATGATTGACAAAATGGGGATAACGCCACTGCATCAGCGCCTTGCTGATATGGTAACGACTGGCATTCCAGGCGCGCACAGCAAAGGTCTTGCCCACCTTCAGCGAACTGTCATAAGGCACAGGCCAGTCCAGCTCGGCAAGCTGATCACGACGCTCATACCAGGGGCTGAAGGCATTGACCCCCCCCTGTTCCAGCGTGACGTAATCGGGTCTGAGATAACCCTCCTCCATTGCCCAAAATGGCAACTTCTTCAGCTTGCAGATACGGCCAGCAACCAGATGGTAGTAACGGCAATCTCCGTAGCAGATCACCGAATCGATAGCGTGATGCTTGAGCACCCGGCGCAAAAATGCATTCCAGCTCTCCGGTTTACCACAAAAGCGCAGATTTTCCCCAGCACAGGGCCAGCACTCATCCCCGCCATTGAAATGGATCTTCACCACCTGATGTCCCGCTTCGGTCAGCTGACGACTCAAGGCCTGAAAGAAAGGGCCAAGCGGTCCTTGCAGTAACAAAATCTTCATTGACGATGTTTCTCAAAAACGGGGGAAGCGAAAACTCAACGGAGCCGGGCGCTGCATGAGCGTCTGGAACAAGTAACCGAGCTTGACCTGCCAGCGTTGCCAACGGCTGGCCTTTTGGGCCAATGAGTGCCCTTGCTTAGCCAGCTGGCGGATCAACTGCTCCGGGCTAATCCAGAGGCCGGTCTGCCAATCGATATAGAGCGGATAGGCAACCAGCGTCAGATAGACCAGAGCCGCCAGCGGCAGACTACGTTGACGGCGAACAGGCGGATTGGCATCCGTGGTCAACCCCCAGCCACTGTAGAAGGGCTGGCCCCAGGTCGTCACCTTGACCCCCTGCACCAGCGCCTCAAAGCCGCTGAGCGATGTCATGGTATGCAGCTCATCCACATGGGGATAAAGGCTGGTGAGACCAATATCGAGCACCTGACTATCGACACACTCCGCCAGACAGGCCGCTGAAATCGCCCCGCCACGATTGCCCGCCACCACATCAGGATGAGGCTTGTAGAGAATATGGGCTTCGGGTTTAGCCGCCCGCACCGCCCACAGCAATTGCTCGTTACTGCGAATATGCGGGCTCCCGGTCAGAATGGAGGCATCACCATCTACCTGCCCGACCACCAGCACCAGCTCACGACCATCATCCGGCTTGGCGTAATGCTGCGGCTCGCCCACATTGTATTTGCTGACCCGGTGTTCACGTAGCAACGCTATCAGGGCGTCACCGCGCTTGACCTCCACCTCCGTCACCCGCTGGTAGTTGAGCAACTGCTCAAGCCCGCTGGGGGTACGGCTGTCGAAATAGATCCCGACCGGATCAAGTGATAGCGAGGAGGGGCGACAGAGATTGGAGCCAAGCCCCCTGGAGCGAATAAAGCCATCCTCAACCCGGATCGCAGAGGCGAGATCAGGGTGACGACTACCCCACACCAATATCTGCTCGTCACCGGTCAACCGCTTGGGAGGCTTGCTAACAAAACAAAGCTCCTCGGCCAAGTGATGACAAAACGCCTGCATAAAGGCGCGCTTCCACAGCGAGAAACCGACCAGATAAAGCCTGCGCCAACGTGGAGCAGGCTTTTGCTGGCGAGCAATGATGGCAACGACCTCTTCCACTTCACAACGTTGGCCAAGCACGGGGTCAAGATAGCGCGGGTAGCAGATTAAGGCTGCAGCAACCAGCTGGGGGAGCGACACTCTTACGTTGCGCCGTTCACACTGCTTGCTGTCATGGGTCAGCCCCCAACCGGCATAAAACGGCATACCGAAGCAATAGACCGGCTTGCCAAGCAACAGGCCCTCAAAACCAAGTTGGGATGACACCGTATAGACAGCATCCACCACCTTGAGTAGCGCATGGGGATGGCAGTGATCGGCAACAATCTCCACATCATCCAGGTTCAGACGGGCCAACACCCCACTCTTCTTGCCAAAGCGAGTATCGGGATGGGTGCGCAGCAACAGGCGCGCATCGGGATGATTGCGGCGGGCCGCCTCCACCATCGCCACAAAATCTGCTTCACTGGCTAGGGCGCCCGGGATGGAGAGATCCCCCGAGACCTGATCGACCAGCAGGATCCTGGGTTTGGCGCTCTGCTGCAGACGAGTGGCAAGCCCTGATGGCAAGCCGCCATAGTCCCCGACGGCAGAGAGGGCGGTCACGCTGCCGCTGACAATCGACTGACCGGGGGCAGTGGCATAACAGTTGTATTTGGTGACCCCGAGGCGTACCAGCTCACCAATCAGTCGTTCGGCCCGTGCCAACATCTGTGGCTCGCACGGGGTGGCAATCAACTGCTCAAGCTGGCTAGGCTGGCGGGCATCGTAATAGATCCCCACCGGATCGGCGATCAACGAGACCGCCTTGCCCCCCTGGCGGGGTGACCGATATAACCGATAAAGCCGTCTTCCAGCTGCCAATAGGGCAAACTCAGAGTCTTGGCCTGCTCCTTGATCTGGTGGGTATTGGCCTTCTGGCCCCAGCCGATCAGCACATCACCCGGCTGTACGGCATCAGGGGACGCAAAGCGCGCCAATGGCTGTCCCAGACAGGCGCTGATTTGAGTGCTGCGGGCCAGTATGCCGCTGGATTGTGTCCATAGAGTCATGCAAATTGCTCAGATAAAAAGTTCAGCGAGATGTGGGCTTAAACATATCTCTGAAAAAGGCCCGAGGGTTGAGATAGAGCTTGCGCAGCTTGCGCCACAGTGGCCGCTTGCGCTGCACCCCCTCTTGCCAGCGCAACAGCCCCGGATATTCGTTCACCGGATAGCCAGCCTCCTCCTGCAAACGGATCATCCACTCGCGAAAATCCGGCAACTCCCCGCCAAGATCGTCACAGGGCACCACAGGCCCTTTCAACGGGCCTCGCTCTGCTTCGCTGCAGGCTAGCATCTGCTCAAGCAGCTGATCATTGTTAGCCCGCCGCTTGTGGTAAGGGTGAGTCAGGGGGCGCGGATGCCACTGGTGAACCAGAAACCGGCCGGCAAACAGATGGGGCAGCGCATAATAGCTGAAATAGCGCCGAAACCCCTGATAATCCCCCGGATGCTGTGCCTTGATATTAAGGGCATAGTCATCCGGTCTCGGCCCGATGGGGTAATGACGGGTAAGGCGGTCTATCAGTTCGAGATCTTCGCCGCCATGGCCGACAAACTGCTCGTCAAAGCCCCCCAGCTGCAAAAACCACTCGCGATTGATCAGCAGGCAACTGCTGGCTAGGGCGATGCCCTCCACCCGGTGATTCTCCCCGCGTAGAAAGGATTCCAGGCACCCCTGAAAATCCCCGTCAAAGCGCTCCGTCTCTTCTTTGGTCAGATAGAGGCAGGGGTACATCAAGAATGCTTGTTGGTTGGTATATATTATTTTTTGTAATTTACATATTAGTGTTTTCCAATTGTTATGTGAGAGGTCTAGATCCGCATCTACAAAGAAAATATATTTTCCATTGGCATGCTTTGCTGCAAAATTCCTTAGCGCTCCTGGGCTAAAAACGTCATATTCAGGTGCATGTAACCATGTTACTCTCTCATGACCTTGACTCCATTTATGCCGATGCGAGGAAAGTGAGCCAGAATAAATTATTAAAACCTCACAGGAGGTTTTTTCTATTGCATGACAAACTAGCTTTTCCAATCTAAAGTCTTCTTTAATAAAAAGTCGCTCAGAAAATGGAATAACTATACTTAGGTCTGTCTTGTAGTTAGATACTTTCATATCCTTAGTGGTCAAAATGCTCGATATAAAAGTTGTTTCGAAAGAGATTTGTAATATGATTTGTCATAATTAAATGGAGTAAATTCCCATAGATGATTTCCACCAGCGTACATGCCTGTATCTATTCCGCCAATCTTCTCAACCATAGGGAAGTTATCATCAACAAGCGTAAATAATTTTTTTAGAATAAGATTGTTAAGTTCAATTAGTTTATGCCATTTCTCATCGACATCAATCTTATTTCCTTCATCAGAAAGCATCTTTTCTGACCAAGAAGCTTGGTGAAGTACAACGTTATCTGTGATCGAAAGTATTTTATTCATAAACATTTTTAGTGCCCATGGCCTAAGATGGTTGATTATATTTGACCACGGTCTAATTACTTCAATGTCTAAGTTTTCACGTTCAAAAGACTTTATTATTGGGCCACTGGCCGTTATCCAAGTGCAATCATGGCGAACACTTCCAATTCGCTCATCAATAAAGTCAATCAAGATCATATCAGGACAAGAATTTTCGAGCTCATCCCAATATTTCTTATTTATATCAAGAGTTGCACATAAGTCTTCAAAGGTTTTGTTTGGAGTTTTTAGCTTTGAGTTAAAACTGGGTGGTGATACGTAAGATAGTAATGAGGTTCTAGCATTAAAGAAGCAAATTTCAAAGGTGTCATTAATTTCTGGGCATATGTCAAATAAGTCTCTTGATACATTGGAGCCCAATATGGCAAGTCTTATTTTTCTTTTTTCGGTTAACCAAGGTCTACTTTTAGTTGCTTTGTGTGATAATTTTCGATAAAGAAATTTTGCATTATTAGATTCTTTGGGTTCCTTATCAAGAGTTTTCTTTCTGATGGAGTTAAGCTGTTCTAAGTATTTATAAGGCATGCCATTAGGAACTGCACTACAGATCGATTTTAGCTTTTCTCTAGTTTTATTATCAACTCCAAATCGTTTGAATTGGTCATGATTTAAACTATATTTTTGAGGGGAATTTATTATCCTAGCTCTAGCGCCAGCATAAAAAGAATCGCTTAATGGGTGTTTAACATATAAGTATAATGGTTCAGTTCTTTCAATACCTATATACTCACAGTCAATCCCTCTGTTGGCCAAAGTGCTAACGACTAAATGATGAGCGAATTCATTAATGCTTAGAATTTTATTATCTTGTTTTACAGAAACTAATGATAGCATTAATGCTATCGACTCACTGTTTCTTGGTATCGCAATATCATCAATCGGGAGATAGTCAGCACCGGTTACTAAAGCAATTATGGCATGTTCTTTCTTTCTTTTTAATGCTTCTTTTTGTATATCATAAACTGCATTTTCATACACTAGATCATCATCATCAATTCTTGACGAAATTAGAAAGTCAGCGTCAATTTCATTTTTTATTTTATTAACTGCAATGTGCACCATATCATATGCAGGAACTTTTACAATATGAGATGAAATATTATTTTTTTGTTTCAGGCATTCCTCTAATAATCCAAGAATCGATTCTGGTATATCTCTATGGACAAATATGTACCAAACAAAGTTGGTGCATGACTGGTTTGAAAGTGAAGTTAGGGTTGTTAGTTTAAATATTTCCAATCGGTTTATTAGCCATTCGTAGTCAAAAATACCAATACCGAAATTAGTTGTAACTATATGTTGAAAATTATGATTGGAGTGATTTTGTACAGAATCTATTTTCATTTTTTCACCATTATATTTAAATGCTTTATTCTATTACAAATAAAGTCAAGCTCATTATTGATAATCTTTACATGTGAGGATATATCTCTAACCTTATTAGCTGCATTTGATGACAAGCTGTGAAAAATGTCATCGGAATATACTATATTAGCAATTCCAGACACTATATTAATAACCTCTTCATTACTATCATATATTGCATTGTCTTTATCAATGAACTCAGGAACAGCGGCTACATAATTAGTTAATGGAACCAACCCTGATGACATTGCCTCATCTCGAGAGACACCTTGGGTATCCATCCGTGTGGGACACATAAAGAGCCCATACTGCTGATGGAGTGCCTTGATCTCATGACGATTGACAAAACGCCGTTCGATAATGACGTTCTCCAGTCCGGCGATGGGAGCTAGGATCTCGTCAAATAGTGGGCCGTCACCAATGATTCTGAATTCGAGCTCTTTAAAGAACTCGTATTTCTGCAACTCCAAAATGGCTTTGACCATCAGGTCATTAGCATAAACGCGGGAGGCATAAGGTCGGATAGAAAGAATTTTCTTTCTCTGCTCAACACTTTTTGGTTTGTATTCAAAGAAGTCAGTGTCAATCGGATTATGGATGATTGCATATTGCTGCGGTGGGATCTGGATTCCCAGATCTTCCATAGAGGTTTCCGCCAAATACCGTGACACAAAGACTATCTTCAGATTTGGGTGCATGGGGCTGAGCATCTCTCGCCACAGAGAAAGACGGGCATCACTCAAGGTCTGTGCTTTGGCATGTTGCTCCGGTGTGTCATAGAGGAAGGCTCGTCGCTCATAGGACTGAATATCAGCACCATGGGTCCAGACGGTCACCTGCGCCTGGTCCAGATGCTGCTTGATAACATCCCATATTCCGCGATCGATAAAATGGATCACGATGTGCTTGTAACGACCGTGCCGTAGTTGTACCTCGAGAGCTTCGGCTCCCCCTGTGGTGACATCTATGTCTTCGAACTCATGATAAGAGAGCGCTGTATCAGCCTTGAAGCGGAAGACATCGCAGACTACACCAGCCTCTTTGTAAGCCTTGACGCGACTGTGAACGAAGGCATTTTTATAAAGGTCGTTGTAGCTGGGATAGTTATTGGTAATCACCAGGTACGGGTTGCACGCCAGTTGCTGGCAGGGTGTCTGAGGCTTGAAGTCAAGAATGAGCGATGACAGCGACGCCGAGCCAGCAGCATAGATCCGCAGGCCAAACTTGACCGATGCCGTCCCGCTGGGGAGAGGGATCTCCACATTGCGATTGGCAGGTTTCACCACATGAGAAAGCCGCTCCTTGTTACTGTCCATAAAGAAGAGGACAAATTGCAGGTTCAGCCCCGGTGTGGTTTCCATGTGCAGGCGTAGCTTGCCATCTTGTACATTGAGTTCCGACAGGTGGTGTTCGCGCTTGGCATACCAGTATTCATGTTTTCCGTCCGGAAGAGAGGAACTCAGGGTCAGCAGGCCATTTTCCATCACGGCTGAAACTTGCGTATTTTTGGCCGGTACCAGCATCTCATTCAGGGTTGTTGCGTGCAGGGCAGGCAGTTCATCAACACTACGCTCAAATGGCTGACAATTTTCTGCGATATGGTTGAGCTCGGACAGGCCATAACCAGTTTCCAGTGTGGGGGCATTGAACGCATCGAAGCGTTCAGCAACCTCAGCACCATTCATGCAGTAGTTGAATTCATCCACCGAGAAGGCGAGAACATTTTCATAGTGATAGGTATAGAGACTGGTGACCCATTCGCGAAGGTTGTTCTCGGGGACCACTGAACCAAACGCCAGGCTGCTACGCGCCGGCAGGCTAGCCACCTCTTGATAAATTCGCTCACCATAATTTAATTGCAGCTCATCACTCTTGACCTTATAGAGGGCTCCTTTACCGATGACCTGTGCGTCGGTATAGCGAGTCGCAATGATGATGTCAGTCAGATAATGGGGGCCATAGTAATCTTCAGCGACCATGACCGACAGCCAGGCGCCACCGCACACCTCGCGTAGTCGCAACTGCTCTGCGTTGGAAGCACTTAGCAAGGTGATCGCGTCCTGAGGCGCGAGACCAGAGGTATCCAATCCATTGCTTGTGACAATAACCATACGCTTGTTGTCATACTGCTGACGATTGAAGTGCTGCATCAGGAGAACACACTCTTCGATGCTTCTGGCGTAGCCCGTGACGCAGATAGCGGGCAGCATGTTTTCAAGCTGAGTGTCGCTGACTTTGGAGTAGATATAGGCAAGACGATCCTGGTAGGTATGTTCCAGCATGATCTTGCGTAGGGCCATCAGTCGTAGCTGCTTCACCTTTAGCGGATTGCCGGCGACATTCTGCAACCGCCTGACCAACTCACTCCCGGAATCCCCTGTGAAGACTAAATCGCCAAACATGGCGCGAACTCCACGAGAGAAGTTACTGACGGTGATCGTGTTGGAAGCAAGCAACTCGAAAACTCGGCGCGCAAACATCGATTGCGACTGTTTGATCGAGTTCAAATTGATAGAGTAGTAATAACCCTTGTAGGCCTTGTCGATCTCGCTATAAGGAAGCGTACCGACAATAAAAGGTTGATACTCTTCCGGGAATTGATAATCAGGAATGTTTTTTCCAAAATTACGATCATATATTTCAACCGGTTTAAAACCGGGCAGACTCAACAAGAAATCCCCGAGATCACGGGTACGCTCAGGATATTTCGTATAATAGGCACCGGCAAAGCAGAATGCATCCTTACGCTGATACTTCTCAATCGGGTTATTAACCTTTGGTTGGGCAGCAAATGGCAGAAAATAAACGCGACCGTGCCCAAGAGCTGTCTTATATCGGCTAATACAATCGATGTCTGTGGTAAAGACATAATCAAAGAGCTTTGCTGTATTAAGAAAGGTTTCAAAGTGAACCGGGTCTTCTTTATTCCAGAAGACGGTGGGTACACTGTTATTGCGGCACCATTCGACAATATTGACGACTTCCTGGCTCATATGGCCGACTTTACTGCCCCAGAGGTCATTTTTACCGCGCCAGGCAGACTCGATCATGAGCAACTCTGGCCGGAATGACTCAAGCTCGGTCAACCAATTCTGCGGGGTAAGCTGAAGTAGGTTGCACTCAGGCTCGTAGGATAGATAAGTGAATTCATCCATAATACTGGCGACTTTTAGACGTCTTAACGCGTTGGAGATACCATCGCCCGTATCCAAAACCAGTTTCTCGATAGCACGTTCAAGATGTATCAGATCGGCACGGCTGGTAGCACCAGTTATGTCAAGCTGTAACTTGGGCAAGATGTTTGGGGAGGAGGTAATTCCACGACGTTCTTTAGCTGTCTTCTTCAGTGCCAATAATTTGAGTGGTAAAGAGAAGAAGCCCTTCCAGCTCTTGGTCGAGAAAATAAGTGCGTGGCCGAGTTGATAAGAGAGGGTATTTTTAAGTTTTGCAGCTTTTACCCGCTGCTCTTCCAGTTCATTATGAACACACGCCAGCTCTTGCCTCATTTCATGAAGGGCAAGTCTTGAACGCAAGAACTCCATTTTCATGTGTTCTTGATCAGACTGAATAGATTGTGTTATCGCCGTATTGACAGACAGGACGCTGTCTTTTTTCAATAGGTGTTCATTGAGTTGCTCAACCTGATTATTAAGCTGGTTAAGCTGAGCTTCAAGTAAATCCCTCTGTACGCAAACTTCATCATACTCCTTTTCTAGGAGTGAGACTTTTTCCTTATAGTTGGCGGCCTGCTGGGTAATATTTCTATATTTAACCCTGGCTTCATGCAATTGGGTTTTGGATAGAAAAACCTCACCTTCTAGAAGATCTATTTTTTCTGAAAACGTGTTGGTCGCAATATCCAGTTGCTTTATCAGATCAGCTTTTGACGTTGCAGCTGTCTTTCTCTTTTTAATTCTATTATTTATTTGTTTTTTCATGTTTTTATATATGTGAACGGGGCCATGTTGACATGGCCCCGTAGTTAATTACTGAATGGCGTTAACGTAGTCGAGTATCTCGCTGGACCTTGCATCGTGCAGGGTCATGCCCAGGAATTGCTTGTGCTTGACCAAAATCACGATGACATCAGCCTGTTGCAGGGCATCGGATAGTGTGGAAAGAACGACGTCGTTACAGTTTTCCAATACCGGCGGAAGTGCTTCTATATTGGGCTCAACCGCCAGAATTTTATAAACCGGGTTATTTGCCAGGGTCTTGGTGATATCCAGCGCCGGGCTCTCACGCAGATCGTCGATATCCGGTTTGAAGGCCAGACCCAGACAGGCAATTTTCGGGTTGCTCAGACCGGCAACCGCTTTTTCTACCTGCTCCACCACATAGTGCGGCTTGTAGTCGTTGACCAGGCGAGCCTGGTGGATGATTTTGGCAGTGTCAGGATTCTGGTTGACGATAAACCAAGGGTCGACCGCGATGCAGTGGCCACCCACGCCGCAACCCGGCTGCAAGATATTGACGCGCGGGTGACGGTTGGCAAGGGAGATCAGCTCCCACACATTGATGCCCTGCTGGTCACAGATCAGTGACAACTCGTTGGCAAAGGCGATATTGACGTCGCGGAAGGCGTTTTCGGTCAGCTTGCTCATCTCGGCGGTGCGTGCTTCGGTGGCGATGCACTCACCCTTCTTGACGAACATCTTGTAGACCTGAGTGGCGGCTTCGGTACTGGCCTTGTCCATGCCACCGATGATGCGATCGTTCTCCACCAGCTCGCGGATCACCTGACCGGGCAACACGCGCTCCGGGCAGTGGGCAACAAAGATGTCAGGGGTCTGGCCTTCTGCCACTGTGTGCGGGAAGGTCAGATCGCTGCGCTCTTCGGCCAGCCATTTGGCCATCTGTTCGGTGGCCCCCACCGGAGAAGTGGACTCCAGTACCACCAGATTGCCTTTCTCCAGCATGGGCGCCAGGGCACGGGAAGCACTCTCGATATATTTCAGATCCGGTTCGTGATCTTCACCCTTGAACGGGGTCGGCACAGCAATCAGGAAGGCATCCGCCTTCTTCGGGCTGGTGTGTGCGCTCAGGTGGCCATCCTGCACCGCTTGCTTGACCAGATCTTCCAGGCCCGGTTCCACGATATGGATCTTGCCCTGATTGATGGTGTCTACCGCATGCTGGTTGACATCGACACCGATAACACGAATACCGTTGCTGGCGATGACTGCTGCTGTTGGCAAACCGATATAGCCCAGACCAACGACGGAGATGGTTTCGAATTTCATTATCTTGTGCTCTCAAAAGTAAAACAGGGGGCAATATGCCCCCAAGGGCAGTTATGTAATCTGTAAATCAGGCCACTTGCAGGCTGCTGTCAATCTGCTGGCCGAGGGCGCCGCTCAAGCCGAGAACAGCCTCAAGGATGCGCTGGCTGGTTCTGCCATCCCCATAGGGGTTGTTGGCATGGGTCATCACCTGATAGGCCAGCTCGTCATCCAGCAACCGCACGGTCTCTGCGACGATGGTGGCGTCACAGGTACCCACCAGACGAACCGTTCCCGCCTTGACCGCAGCGGGACGCTCTGTGGTATCACGCATGCACAGCACCGGTTTGCCCAAGGTAGGTGCCTCTTCCTGAATACCGCCCGAGTCGGTCAGGATCAGGTAGCTCTGCTTCATCAGATAGACGAACGGCAGGTAATCTTGCGGCTCGATCAGATGCACATTGTCGAGCCCCTTGAGATTACGATTCACCGGCTCTTGTACGTTGGGGTTGAGGTGCACCGGATAGACGATTTGCACATCATCACGCTCGGCCAACACGGAGAGCGCCTTGCAGATCCGCTCAAAGCCATCGCCATGGTTTTCGCGACGATGGCCGGTGACCAGGATCAGCTTCTTGCTCTTGTCGAGGAAAGGGAAACGCGCGGCCAGTTCAGCCTTCATGCCAAGGTTTTTATCAATGCGTTGGGAAACCTCAATCAAGGCGTCGATCACCGAGTTACCGGTGACGAAGATGGTCTCCGGTGCGATGTTCTCCATGATGAGGTTTTTCAGCGAGCTGATAGTCGGGGTGTAGTGTTGATCGGCGATGCCGCCAGTCAAACGCCGCATCCCCTCTTCCGGCCAGGGAGAGTAGATGTTGCCGGTGCGCAGCCCTGCTTCAACATGGCCAACCGCGATACGGTGGTAGTAAGCGGCCAGAGTCGCCGCAAACGACGTAGCCGTGTCACCATGCACCAGAATGCGGTCAGGTTTGAACTCGGCAAAAACGGGCTTGAGCCCCTGCAAGATGGCGGTCGTGACATCGGTAAGATCCTGGCCCGGCTTCATGATGTTGAGATCATATTCCGGTTCAACTTCGAACAGGTTGAGTACCTGATCCAGCATCTCCCGGTGTTGCCCGGTCACGCAGACCCGCACGTCAACCTTGCGATTGGCCTGGAAAGCCTTGACGATAGGGGCCATTTTGATGGCTTCCGGTCTGGTACCAAAAACGATCAATACTCGCTGCGCCTTAATTGGCATAATAATCACTCCCGTGTGAGCTAATTGGTTTTATCTATCCGAAATTAACTAATAAAGACTGAGTTCACTGTTGAGCTGTGTCAGCCTGTGTTGCCAGGTGTGTTGGGCCAGCACTATTTCCATTGCGTTTTGGCCCAATTCGTCTCTTAGTCGAATGTTTTTTTGTAATTGTGCACACCATTCACGCGCCACAGCACCATCCTGCACTGCGACAATGCTCTTGCCAAAAATGTTATCCATGGCGATCGAAGGCGTACTGATAATAGGGCAGCCAGCAGCGGCCAATTCAAACACCCGACGGGATAGCATTGTTGAAGATTGACTAATCGTATTGAAGTTTAAGTATATTTGATATTGCTGATATGCCTTCGCAACCGACATTTGAGTGATCGCAGGCTTACAGTAAGGTTGTAGTTGCTCAGGATAGCTGCAGCCATTTCCTTTCTGCCAAAACCGGTCAAAAATAATCAGATTCTTATCTCGCAATGCCAGAAGAATATCCTCCTGAACCCTGCTTCGCTCAGCCAGCTCGTTACCATAATAGCCACCCAGAAATGCGACCTCCTGACCCCGCACTCCCTTCTCTGCAGGTTGATACCAGCGTGGCTGGGCAGCAAACATCAGCACACCGACATGCTGAAAACGCTGATGGGGGAGCGCATGATAGCGCTCCAGTGAGCCGGAGTCCGTGGTGTAGACTACATCAAACAACGCGGCCGCATCAGCAAAGCGTTCGAAGTGAAACGGATCTTCTTTGTTCCAGAAAATTGTTGTGATTTTCCGCTTGTGGCAAAATTCCAGCAACCTCCGCAGCTCTGGTTTATTGGGCGAACTATGGGCATAACTGGCTATTTTTCCTTTCCAGCTATCCTTATAACCACGCCAGGCTGATTCGACAAATAAAAAGTCAGGTTTGTAAAACCTTAACTTCCATTGCCAATCTATAGGTGTTATTTGAATTAAATCTGCGTCTGGAGCCAAACTGAATGTAGTAAACTGGTCGGCCACTAAAGCAATACATGGTCGTTTATTATTGCTCAAAGAAATTGATCCACATATATAATAAAGTGAAAATCATAGCCACCCATTATCTACATAGCGTGGAATATGAACAGCATGCTGGTTTTTATTAAAAACCAATTAATTTTTATAAAATAGTCACTTGGCTATATTCTGACAGGCAGACATCATTCCTCAACGTTATCTCTTTGGCAGATGATATTCTCATCTGCCAAGAATACAGGTCTGACCTATCTTGCATCCCCCTATCAATCCTGATGTTCACGCAAGGTCGCCAACCCCATAACAATCAGGCCATAGAAGAGGCAAAGCAGAACACCAATTGTGATCAGGTTATACAAGCGGCGTGGGTATTCGGCTTCTTCCGCCAAGGTTGGCTTCGTCACGACCAGCAGGTGTTTCAGCTTGCGATATGCCTCAACGCGGGCTTGCTCCAGACTGATAAGGCCCGTCTTGTAGAGGTCGGCAGCCAGAGTGGCCTGGGTTTTCAGATCCATATATTGGGCAGTGATTTCGTTCATCGCCTCAGGCGTCACCTGATTGCCAGCACCAGCATCATTGGTGGTCAATTTGGCCTTTTCCTGTTTCAGTTGCTTGCTTAACGCATCAACACGACTCTGCACCGATACCACCCCTGGTGCGCTCTCTTTCATATAACTGCGCAATTGCTTCAGTTCTGCCTGCTGGCGCACCAGCTCAGCTTCAATTTCACTGACCACACCAAGGCGTGCAGTGCTGGTCGATTCCGGGCTGATTAGCTGATGGCTATTTTGAAACGCCAGTACCTTGGCTTTCTCTGCCTGCAAGCGTTGATGGGAACGGTTAACCTCTTGCTCGACAAACGCGAGCTGATCCATGGCGATCTGGTGGCCCAGCTTGTTGATAAAACCTTCCGCCTCTTTCAGCATCATGCTCACTACCTGCTGGCCATATACGGGATCAAAAGCCTGCAGTTCGATGGTTAATACCCCGGAGAGTTCATCAAGACGCAAGGTCAGGTGATCACGGTAATATTCAAGAAACTCTTCGCGGGTCGCCTCCCCCGATAAACGGGAGAAGAAGTCGGCATCATGGCTTTGGTAGTGCGCTTTAAGCGCCAATTCGCGATCCAGCTTGGCCAACAGATCCCAGGAGCGCAGGTACTCTTGTACCAGCAATACGTCCTGATGATTGCTACCACCCAGCCCCAGCATAGACAGGGCATCGGGCAACATTTTGATTTGATCTGCCTGCTTGATAATGATGTCACTTCGGCTGACATAACGGTCTGAAGCAATCCCGCCAAAATAGATCGATGCCATGGTAAAGCAGGCTACAACCCACAAAAAGCTGCCCAGTTTCAGACTCTGTTGCCAAGACCTGTGGGCAATTTTATAACCGTTGGAATCAATGAAGAAACGCTTCGGCTCTTTGCCAAGTTTGCGAAGCTTCCGCACGAAGCGTGATGGCTTTTCTGTTCTGATAGGTTGTGTCATGTTTAATTGTGCTTATTATAGATTTTGATAAATACGGATCGCATCGTCGATATTGTCAAATACCTCCAATCGGCTATTTCGTAATAAAATACCCATATCACACTGCTGACGCAGGTTTTTCATATCGTGCGACACCATAATAAGGCTGGCAGTTTCACGTTTCTGGTTAAATACATCGATACACTTCTGCTTAAAACGCGCATCCCCCACCGAGGTGATTTCGTCAGTCAGATAGATATCGAAATCAAACGCCATGCTAACTGCAAAGGAAAATTTGGAACGCATACCACTGGAGTATCCCTTGATTGGCAGCTCGAAATGCTGACCTATTTCCGAGAACTCCTTGACCCACTCTTCAACAGCAGCCGTCTCGCGCACCCCATGAATGCGGCAAACAAAACGGGTATTTTCACGCCCCGTCATGCTGCCCTGAAAACCTCCCCCCAGTGCCAGTGGCCAGGATACCCGGCAATGCCGGCTCACCTTGCCTCGGTTGGGCATATCCATACCCCCGAGTAGCCGTAACAACGTTGACTTGCCTGCCCCATTGACCCCCAGAATGCCGATATTGCGATCCTTGGGCAGGGTGAGCGAGACATCGCGCAGTACATAATTACGGCCAAATTTGGTCGGGTAATACTTGGTAACAGAATCAAGAACAATCATGTGGATCACTTTAACTTGCAATCAAGCGGCGGTGGCTTAACCGATAGCAACTCATGGCGAAAGTGAGCAGTATCAGGGTGACAGCAGCCAGATACTCCCAACTAACATATGGGCTGCTATAGCCGGCAATCCAGCCACTGCGAATAAGCTCGAGGGCATGCACCAGCGGATTCCATAAAAACCAGTGCCGATATTGGGCCGGAATAGTGGCTAGCGGATACATGACACAAGAGACAAACATGAATGGCATCATCAGCAGACCGAGAAACTTGTCGGCCTCTTGCATCAGGTTGCAGATAACACAAAAAACAATGCCGAGGGAAAACGAGAACACCATCAACAGCAGATAGACAAGGATAACCTGCAGCGGGTCGGCGGGGATGGCATCAAAACCAAACCAGATTAACCCCAATATCAATACACCACCCACCATCATCCCCACCATGGTTTCGAGCATAAAGCGCGCAATGAAGGTCGAGAATGGGGTGACCTGACGGTAGCAAAACAGCCCCATATTGGAACTAACTGCCGTTTGCAGTTTACTCACCACATTTTTAAAAAAGAGAAAGGGCAAATACCCGGCGGTGATAAAGAGTGGTGCCGGTGCCCCACCAAAGCCACTGTGGTTCCGCAGGCCAAAAATCAGGCTGAAAAAACCAATCATCAGCAGCGGATCCAGCAGAGCCCAGGCATAACCCAACCGGTAACTACCAAAGCGGGTTTTAAGCTCACGAATAAGCAGGCCAAAGACAACATCTCGCAACACCTGCAGGGATGTGCGCGGCGTTTGATTAAGAATCGGTTTATTCATTAGTTCGCTTTACCCATAGCAGACTCGCCTATTGGCGAGTCTGCTTTTTTACAGCAAGAAGCGGCTTAGTTAATTGCTACGTTAGCAGCCACGGCGATCTGATAGATGATTTGAGTAATATCCTTGACCGATTGCATGGTTTTGCTGTCAACCTTGGGCAACACCAGGATCTGATCACCGGGCTGGACACTCCCCTTATCTTTAAACTCCACCAATCCGTTGGCATGAACCACAGCAATCCGCTGGTCATTCGCACGCTCGGTGAATCCGCCCGCCCAAGCCACATAGTCATCGAGAGTCGCATTGGTGTTGTAGACCACGGCCTGTGGCATCAAGACTTCCCCTCCGACCTGAATCAAATCAGTTCTGTTAGGTATGACAATTTGGTCACCCTGTTCCAACTGAATGTTCGCGATAATCCCTTTATCTGCGACCACTACTTTGCCAAGAGGCTGGATTTTTCTTGCTTTCTCAACGAAGCGCATCACCAGTTCAGCCTCTTTGGCTCGAATCGTGGCTTCCCCATCCGAACTTGCAGGAGCGGTGAACACACTGCGTTCCAGTCGATTGAGCGACTCATCCAACATCTCTTTTTGCCGCGCCGCTACACTCTTGCGCATCAGATAGATAGATTGGTAATCGGCAAGCTGAGGATCAATAGGGATGTGGTTGAGCAGGTCGTGCAACTTGGTCTGCTTGCGTACGGTAAAGTAAGAGGGACCCATATAGCTGCCCGAGACCTGCACATCATATACCTGTGCATGCATGTCATCGTTAAACAGCACTTTGTCACCATCTTTGAGCTGGATGTTGGCAAAGTCTTTATATGGCAGATAGACAGAGAAGGGGCCATTGGCACGATCACCAATCACACCAACGTGACTCACTTTGGCCAACGGCAGCGCATAGTTGATGAGTTCCGCCCCCAGGGTGTTGCGCTGGGTCAATTCAAATCGGAATGGATTACGGACCTTGCCCGCCACATTGATCATCGGACCTTGCGGTTCAACCAAAATCACGTCCTGATCCTTGAAGGAGAGAATGGGCATTTTGCCCTGGCGCATAAATTCATAGAGGTCGACCTGCTGGATCACCCGATTCTGACGCAGCACCTTGATCTGGCGGTAGCTGCCCCGCTCGGAGTCAATCCCGCCAGCTCGTTTGAGGAAATAGAGCACGCTGTCTGACGATTGACCGGCATATTGACCAGGACGGATGACTGGGCCGGTGACATAAACACTAACAGGGGTCGTGGTAAGCAAATTGACGTAAACATTGACATTGTTGGTGAATACATCACCAATGCGGCTGGTTACCAGCCCGTTAACCTGACTGGCCGGCACATTTTTGACATTGATGGGGCCCACATCAGGGATGAAGATATTACCCTGATTATCCACCGTCACCACATTGGAAAAATTGACTGCTCCCCAAATCCAGATATTGAGTTTGTCGCCAGCGGCAATCAAGTAATTGTCATTCAAGCCATCACTGCGCTCGGTTTCATAGCCACCTGCAAACAGGTTGGCACCGTAAGGAGGAGGCAATCCAGCTTCTGCTTGCGGCAACAATTTGCGTACATCAGCCTCCCCTGGCAACAACATTCCTTGCCGGTTCTGTTGGGCAAAGGTGCCGGTGGTCGAGTCGGTATTGGCTTGGCCACCTTGTGCAGAATGCAACCCTTTGTTGTTTGCCAGTTGATAGCCAAATGTCTGACCATCTGATTGAGCCAGATTGGGGGCACTGGCAGAGAGTACGGGGAAAGATGCAGTGATCAACCACAACATCAAACTCAAACGGCTACTTTTAATCTTCAAAACCTAACCCTTTCGCGTTGTTACCTGGCAAACAGATTGCCCAAAGATGCCTGATCCAATTGAGGAACCTGGTACCACTGCTCAGCACTCTTGCAAGCTGCACTGCGTTGCTGGTGCCCTTGCTGCTGACTGTAAATCAGCTCGACACACTCACGCCCAAGCGCCGAGACATAACGCTTCCCGAGCGTAATTGTGGTGTCGTGATGGGTGAACGCCGAGCCCTGAGGCAGCGTATTGAGCGCCTGTTGTACAGCGCTTGGCATAACTGGCTGAGCATTCATATCAACCGGGTTAACCAAGGGACGAGATGCCTCGACCTGCTTAGGTTGATATGCGCAGCCACCGAGTTGAATGGCGAAGATGGCCGCCAGGAGCGGAGTGACATTGTTCATGTATCAAGATTTTCCATTAGTTCGTATTGCGAGATGCGCAATAGTGTTCCGTAAATGCTTGGCGGAAGCGAGCTTTTGAGGAAATGAAACAAGAGAGGCAATCGCATTTCGCTCTGTTAGACCGAGATGACGCTCTGATTGGCAAGTTGAATTTGCCGCATACGATGCCTGTGTACGGGAGGCTTGGCTTAACTTGCGGCAACGAGCGCGAAGAAAAGCAAAGAGCAAGCAACGAACCCATGGTTTCCATGAAAATATGCATGGCTACCGCACGACAATTGCAACTAAAGTGAATAGACATAGCTACCGCACGGCAACGACATCTTACCGAACAAAAAGTAGGCAAATTGAATGCAAAAAATAAAGCGGGGGGAATAGCGAGCACTGCCGATTAAAAAACCAACAGCATAGATTGCGCAGTAAACATCCAGCCCGTGCATTGAGCGTCATTATGTGACGTACATCATGCTTATTTTATTTTTTCAGAATCGTATCAATCAGCCACGATTGAGTCAAGGCTCAATAATCACCGACCATAGAGACCATCTTGCATAAGAGGTCAAGTAAGCTTTTGTTTTTACATGACTTATGAATCATAAAACTACTAATGACAATTGAGATTTAATTACGCAAAAGTTAATGATGAGAAAAAATCCAATTTAGAGAGTTCTTATTTATACTATGACACCATAGCTTTATCTATTTTTGAGAGCCTAGCCTATTGCAAAACGAACCTCAATAATGTATGGGAAATCTATTTCAAAATATTAACACCTATAGATGCCTTCCAGATATACCAATTAATCAAATAACTAGTTTAATAAAATTAAACACATTGCTCCAACTTCATCCCCTCACGGAACCTGACAGTTCAATTAACGAACAAAACGAGCGCAGCATCCAAAATCCAGCCGAATGGAAAGCACGCAATAGACCATTTATTAGCCAATATGTATTTTTTTAGTTTTCTATCACAAATTGACAAGACTCTTGCCCGTTGTCTATGCCTGATATGTGTTCGATTGAATCAGAAGTGAAACAGGTAGCAATAAGACAGGAGGGGGCATGGACGCTAACACTCTATCAAGGATCAGCCTGCTGACAGCACTGCTCGCCAGTCAGGCTGCAATGGCCAATGACAATATCGTGGTACTGCAGCTTGGCAAGGCCTTCAGCAATGAAAAGCTCGACATCAACATCGCCGACGCCAAGTTCCACCATATGTTTTGGCGTTGGGGAGACTCCAGCTGCCAATTTGGACTGGGGGTACGTGGCGGTACGCTCAAGGTAGAAGATGAAGAGACCGCCAGACTGGGGGGCGGCGCCCGTATCGAATGCCAATGGGGTAACTGGGTGACCTGGATCCCCAGCGAAATGGTCTGGCTCGATCAGTATCAATTTGGCACCCGTGGCCACGGCTACAAGGATTACGGCGGCCCCTTCCAGTTCGCCCTGGGTATCGGCCTCGGTTACGCCATCACCAAGAATTGGCTGATCGGTTATCAGTATGAGCACATGTCCAACGCCTATATGTATGACAAGAACCCGGGGCTCGACAGCCATACCCTCCATATCGAGTACCGTTTTTAGCTGGACGCCCCCCACTGCAAGTGGCATAACACGATGCAAAAAGCCCTTCACCATGGTGAAGGGCTTTTGGTTATTTCATCTCCTGATAACCGAAGGTGCAGTTACAGATAGAAGATCCCCACGATCAGGGTATGGAAGACAAAACCGACCATCAGCGGCACAGAGGTACGCTTGATCACCGCAAACGGCGTCAGCTTGGCACCGCTGGCGACGGCGATAATCACCCCGGAAACTGGCGACATGGCACGCCCCATATGGGAGGCCTGCTGCATCGGCAGGATCATGGCGGCTGTGTTGACCCCCATGCTGGCCGCAATCTGCGGGATCAGCTCGACAAAGGCGAGGAAGGGCGCATTGCCGGAGCCCATGATGATGGCGGCCGCCAGGGTGACCAGCGCGAAGACGATGGCCATGGCAAATGCAGGCAGCCCCACATGTTCGGCGCCAACAATCATGATATCGATTACCCCCAGCACCTTGATGCCGTGGGCAAAGATCCCCGCCGCCACCAGCAACCCCACCACGTTGCTGAATGCTGACCCCATGCCATTGAGGAAGTGGCTGAAACCACCGCACACCTGCTTCATGTCACGGGTTCTGGCTGCCTCGACCACCATGCTGATAAACATCGAGATCATCACGATGGTGATGACGTTGAGCTTGATGTGATCGACAAACAGGGAAGAGAAGCCCACCGCCATGATGATGGGCAGCATCGGCAAGATGGCATAAAAGCCGGGGACACCGACCTCGTTTGCCGACTCGTCCACCGCAGCGGCCCCCTGATGCTGATGCCCCTCCTGCAGATCGCAACGACGTTGCCAAAATACGTGCATCAAGCCCACCACCAGCACGGTCGCCAGCGCGGCAGGGCCCTGATAGGTGTAGACATATTCGATCACGTTGTGGCCCATTCCCACCGCATCGGTTGCACGGATGGCATCGATAGCAGTCGGGGTATAGGCCACCCCGAGGGAAGTAGCAATCACCCCGGCCGACGAGGCCGCAGAGAGGCCCAGCCCCACCATGATGGGGAACAGGGTAGCCATCAACAGTACCGCCAGACCGGTCGCCGAGGGGATCGCCAGTTGCAGCGCGCTAGCCAGCAGATAGGAGAAAAAGAGCAACACATAGGGAGAGCGCAACCGGCGCAGCGGACGAATCGCAATGCGAACCACCGCATCATTGGCACCGATATGATCCATGTAATGGGCAAAGCCCATCAGCGCCATGATCATCAGCCCCAGATCGGCCGCACGCGAACTGAAGAGATCCCGCATCACCTCAAAAGGATCGAACAGGGCCATCCCGGTGCTCTCGACCCCTTTGGGCAGCACACTCCCCCACCCTGCCAGCTGGCTTGCCACCATCAGCACCAGACCGGCGGCAAACAGCACCGGTTCGGCCCGATAGCCTTTGAGGATCAGTCTGGCCACCAGCACGATGACCAGCACTGCAATAACTACCTGAAACATGACGACTCCTTAGCGACTGAAACGGGTGTGGGTGAGCTTGATTATCTCGATCACCACGGCACTGGCCGCCTCGAGGGAGCTGACCGGCAGGTACTCGTAGATGGAGTGAAAGTTGTGGGCACCGGTGAAGAGGTTCGGGCAAGGCAATCCCTTCTGGGAGAGCACGGCACCATCATAACCACCGCGCATCGGGATGGGGTTTGGGGTGATCCCAAGGGTCTCGTAGGCGGCCAGCGCCAGTTCGATGGGATAGCGGTTCTCCCCCTGCAAGCTGTTGAAAACATTGCTGTAGCGATCGCTCAAGTGGTAACTCACGCTCTGCTCACCCCACAGGGCCTGACAGCTCTTGCCGAGGGTGTCGAGCAGGGTCATTCGTTGCTGATACCCATCCTGAGTGAAGTCGCGCACGTCCAGCTTGAGCACAGTTTGGGCGCTGTTGCCCTGCATCTGCTTGACCCAGTAGTAACCCTCGCGCCCCTCGGTATATTCGGGCGCTTCGCCCCCCGGCAGCATGGCGATAAACTTGTGCGCCATCAGCAGCGAGTTCTTCAGCTTGCCCTTGGCCGACATGGGGTGGGCCGAGGCACCGTGAAAGACAAACTCCGCATCCCCCGCATTCCAGTTCTCATAGACCAGCTCGCCAATGCCGCAGCAGTCGAGGGTATAGGCGAAGTCAGCGCCAAAACGTTCGGTATCGAACGCCTTGGCCCCGCGCAATCCCTGCTCCTCGTCAGGTACCAGACCAATTTTGATGGTGCCGTGGGGGATCTCCGGATGTGCCTGCAGATAGGCAACCGCATTGACGATGGCGGCGATGGCCGCCTTGTCATCGGCCCCCAGCAGGCTGGTGCCGTCGGTCACGATGATCCGATCACCGACATAGTTGGCCAGCTCGGGGAACTCGCTCAGACGCAGTGTGATCTGCTGGTCGGCATTGAGGCAGATATCGCCCCCTTCATAGGCCACTACTTGGGCATGGGTATCGTTGGTCTGTTCAGCACTGGTATCGAGATGAGCAAAGAAGGCCACGGTGGGCAGATCCCCCGCCACATTGGCAGGAAGTGTGGCGGTCAGGATGGCGTTATCCGCCACCTCCACGGTCAACCCCAGGGCGATCAGCTCCTCTGCCACCTTGTCAGCCAGCACCCGCTGCCCCGGGGAGGAGGGCATTACCCCGGCGGCGCCCGCTTCACGATTGGTGGTGGTATTGATGGCGGTGTATCCCAAAAATCTGTCGACAATATGCATTGCGGTAGTCCTGTGAGTAGTGACGGATATGATGCCGTGACGAGATCCGGCGGCGCGGTCGCCTTATTCAGAAAGCAGCCGCTTTTTTCTGCAAACAGCCGTCTGATGAAGCGATAACGCCTTGGATTAACGAGAAAAAATGAGATGGATAAAGAGAGTGCCCATCACAGTCGAATCAATGGGTAGTGATAAATAACACAGAAAGACCGCATAAAAGCTCTCAGATAACCAAAAGTGGGTAGCTGATCACGTAACCGATATGCTGAAAGGCGAAATAAAAACCTGAATGAAAGTCTCTGCTTTCGTATCGGGTAGCGAAATCCACTACCCGGGCCAGACACATTGGCGGGATGTCATAAAGGAAAAATGCCAGAACACAGGCTCCGGCATCGATAGTGGGAAAGTGATCAGAGAAACCGATCTGCCCGGCGACCGCTCAGACTGACCGTCGGGGCCCCTCTTTGGCATGATGAGTGCGTCGCGGTTAATCCTTTTTCGCCATGTTGGCGAAGAAGATATCGGCCTGAATATCCTGGGTGCGCACCGTGAAGATCTGGTTGGTCAGATCCTCGGTCAGCGTTTCGGCCTCCTGCATCACCCGCAGATTGAAATCGTTGAGCATGCTGTTGGCGGCGGCCTTGTCGGTTTTGACCGTTTTCAGATAGCTGGCTTCCATCTCTTTCTGCTCTTTGGCGATCTTCGCCTCCCAGCTCTGGTACGCCTGCTTCACCATGGGGGCCAATTTGGGGTAATCGGTCATCACCAGGGTCTGCAGCTTGCGATATTTCCAGTAGATGGAGTCGCTGTCGGCCTTGTCGCTACCCATGGCATAGTGCGCCGGATAGGCTTCCAGACCGCTGTAGTAGGGAACGAAGGCGGTCAGATCCGCCATGCCGAGGCCCACATAGGTCACCTCCCCCACCTCGCGCGGCATCCAGGGGCGTACCTGCATCACATGGGACTCGTAGGTGCGAAACACGCTGACGGGGCGCCACGGCTCCTGACCGTTCAACCCCTTGCTGTAGGGATCGTGTTCGGTGCCGTCATAGTGATTGCGCAGCACCGCCTTGACCTCCTCCAGCGTCATCTTCTTCTCGGGGGAGAGGGTGACCGGGAACTGGCGACCGGCATCCACCGCCTGCTTGAGCGAGGGGTTGAACATCTGCTGGATGGTCCAGACCCGCGGATCGTTATAGGTACGGTCCCGCTCGTCATCGCGGGTATAGGCTTTCGAGAAATTGAACGCCCCCTCCTTTTGCGGATGGTAGAGCCCTTTCTCGGTGGCAAATTCGATCAGATTTTTCGATCCCATCATGTCGGGACTGGCCGGATCGTACTGCTGCAGGCGGCCCTGATTGGCGGTGGCAAAGTAGTGATTTTTCGGCAGACGCTGCGCCATCCAGTGATGGCCGGTGGCAGTCTCCAGATACCAGAGCTCGTTATCATCCACCACGGCGACACCAAATCCCTCTCCCGCGCCTATGGTCTCGATGATGTTGCCAAGCAACGAGATCGCCTCGCGGGCCGACGTAGAACGGGAGAGCAACACATCGGGAATGTCGTCTTCGGTAATCCCCTTCTCTTCCACATAGGGATCGAAGGCGAGCGCCTCGGGTGAGGAAAAAATGGACTCGGTGCCGCTCACCCCGACCCCCTTCTCGTTGAACCCGGTGGCGCCGTGCAGCTGGGTCTTCCAGTTCGGTACCGTGGTATAGCGCAGGGAGTTTTTCGGCAAGGGATAGCTGAAATCATTGGCACCGTTGTGAGCCTTGGAGCTGTGCATACCGCTCAGCCCCTGCTTGGCCGGATGGATCACGAAATGCTGGGCTTTCAGGGCATCGCTGTCGGCGCTGCGGGCCACCATCATGGAGCCATCGACGCTGGCTTCACTGCCGACCAGCAAGGTGGTACAGGCGAACGCCGACGAGAAGAGAGCAAGGTTGATGGAGAGTGCGACGACGCACTTTTTGAAGGAATGCATGAGATCTCCTTGTTGCACAGAGTGGTTGCAAATAAGCGGTAGCGCGCCAGTCAACCTGCCGCTGTCACAAGGGATCTGCGCGGTGACACGGGCCGGACAATGCGGGCCATCAAACCGTAAACACGAAAAAGAGCTGTGCGGATAAACCGTGGAAACCAGGGAGGTAGCCAAGGCCCCCTGATAGGCGACCTGTGCGCATTTCTGCTTTCCGCTGTTCCGCTGGCGTGGCGATACTAGGCCCAATCAACTGACTTGAGTGTGACTGGCAGCCCAAAACACCAACAATAAAGACTCAATCAATGCAAAATATTGATAAGTGTGACAAGTGCAGGATCCTTGGCGACATTCAGTCGTCAACACGAGGCACGCAAGGCGCATACAGAAGGGAAATAAAGAGATGAGGAGATATAACGCGCGGGATGGCGTGTTGATGCCATCCCGCGATTCAAGTCAGTAGGTCACTGCGCGTCCGGCTGGTTGGCGGGGGCGGCCTTGATAAAGGCTTGCAACTGTTCGCAGTTGGCGACGATGCGGCGGATGGTGGGGTAATCGTCCAGGGTCATCTCGTAGCGGCGGGCGTTGTAGACCTGGGGCACCAGCATGCAGTCGGCCAGGGTCACTTCGTTGCCGACGCAGTAGACACCGGCGGTGGTCATCAACAGCTGTTCGAGGGCGGTGAAGGTCTCGTCAATCCAGTGGCGATACCAGCGAGCCTCCTGCTCGTTGTTGGCCCTGAAGTGCTCTTCCAGATAGTTGAGCACCCGCAGATTGTTGAGCGGGTGGATATCACAGGCGATCATATTGACGATCTGGCGCACCCGGGCCCGCGCGTCGGGGGAAGAGGGCATCAGTGAGTAGGCGGGATAGGTCTCGTCAAGGTACTCCATGATGGCGACCGACTGACCGATCTGCACATCGCCATCCACCAGAAACGGCACCAGCCCTTGCGGGTTGATCCGGCGATAGGCCTTCTCGCTCTGCTCGCCTTGCCGCAAATTGATGGGATGCTGCTCGTAGGCGAGCCCCTTGAGCTGCAACACGATCCGCACCCGAAAACTTGCCGACGAACGCCAATAGCCAAACAACTGCAACATAATCTGTCCCTGCATCTTATCTGGGCCCAAAGCCCGGCAGGTGCTCGCCACCTGCCTCCTTGTGTATCCGGCACCGGTTGAGGGCTCGTCGTGATCCGGACATATCCCGAATAGGTTTGCCGCCAACCGGCGCTGGCCATCAACCTCCCTGACCGCTCGCTGGCACCACCTGTTGAGAGATGGTGCCAAACAGGTTTTGGCCAGAGCGATCTTCCATCGCGATCGACACTCTATCACCAAACTGCAAATAGGGGGTTATAGCTTGATCACAATCAAGAATTTCCAGCATGCGGCGCTCGGCGATGCAGGATGAACCGGCGCTGCGATCGTAGTTGGAGACGGTCCCCGAGCCGATGATGCAGCCCGCACCAAGGGGACGGGTCTTGGCCGCATGGGCAATCAGCTCGAAGAAGTTGAAGGTCATGTCCACCCCGGCTTCGGGCGCACCAAACAGCGCACCGTTGAGATGAGTCAGAAGCGGCAGATGCACTTTGCCATCACGCCACGCATCCCCTAGCTCATCCGGGGTAATGGCCACCGGCGAGAAGGCGCTGGACGGTTTGGACTGGAAGAAACCAAAGCCCTTGGCGAGCTCGCCCGGAATGAGGTTGCGCAGGCTCACATCGTTGACCAGCATCAGCAGCTTGACGTGACTGGCGGCCCCCTGCGGGCTCACCCCCATCGGCACATCGTCGGTGATGATGGCCACCTCCGACTCGAAATCGATCCCCCACTCCTCCGATCCCATGACAATCGGCCTACGGGGAGCCAAAAAGCTGTCGGAGCCCCCCTGATACATCAGCGGATCGTGCCAGAAGCTCTCCGGCATCTCGGCGCCGCGGGCCTTGCGCACCAGCTCCACATGGTTGACGTAGGCGCTGCCATCAGCCCACTGGTAGGCGCGCGGCAGCGGAGAGAGGCAAGACGCTTCATCAAAGGGGAACGCCTCTACCGCACGGCCCTCGTTAAGCTGCTGATAGACAGCCTCCAGCCTGGGGGCAACCTCGGCCCACTCGTCGAGGGCGGTCTGCAACGTCGGGGCAATCTCGCTCACCCGTACCGCCCGGGTCAGATCCCGGCTCACCACCACCAAAGCGCCATCGCGCTTGCCATTGTTCAATGTTGCCAATTTCATAAGCGATTCCTTATTTACCGGCAGCAGCGTCCGGGCGCTGCCAGCTGGAGACATACCGGGTGTTCTCGATCCCTTCGCACAGACTGCCAACGTTCAGCGCATCGCGGGTATCGAGCATGACCGCCACCTCGTCGGTGAACTTCTTGGCATAGGCCTGCCCTACCGCAAACGCCTTGGGATGGGGGCCGTGGGTGAAACCGGCGGGATGGAAGGTGACCATGCCCCGCTCGATATTGTCCCGGCTGAAGAAGTCCCCGGCGTGGTAAAAGAGCACCTCGTCATAATCGTCATTGCTGTGATAGAAGGGCACCTTGAGGGCGCCGGGATCGCTCTCGATGGGGCGCGGCACGAAGGTACAAATCACGAAGCGGCTCGCCACAAAGGTCGAATGAGCTGACGGCGGCAGATGGTAGCGGTGGCTCATCAGCGGGCGGATATCCCGCCAGTTGAGGCGCACCACGCACAAATCCCCGTGCCACCCTTGTGCATCCAGCGGGTTGAACGGCCAAGTGATAACCGACACCTGATCGTGACGCTTGACCTGCAGCGACCAGGGATTTTCATCCTGCTGGGCCAAAAAGCGCTCGTTGATGGCGGGTACATCCAGCGCCGCCGGGTCGAAGATGGCGTGATTGCCCACCAGCCCCTTGTCCGGCAGCTGATAGCTGTCGTTGGTCGCCTCGATCATCAGGATGAACATGGGTGCGCTGGGTTCGATGCGCCACATGGTGCCACGGGGGATCACCACGTAGTCGCCATCGCGAAGAGTCAGGTGGCCGTAGTCGCAGAAGAACTCACCGCCCCCCTCGTGGATAAAGAGCAGCTCGTCACCGTCGGCGTTGCGCACCAGAAACGGCATCGCCTCGGAGAGCCGCCAGATGCGATAGCGGCAGTGGGGGTTGCTGAGAATGTCGGGGGCCACCCAGGGGGAGAGGGAACTCACCTCCTCCTGCAGGGCATTGAGGTCAAACAGCCGTGGCCGCAGCGGCCCCTCCCAACTGCTCCAGTCGGTGGGGGCATGCTTGTGGTGCATGTGGGTGGCGGGGCCGAAAAAGCCGCTACGCCCCAGCTCGCGCTCATAGATGGCCTGTTCCGGCAGGTCGGCATGGGCCTGTCGGGAGTGGGTTCCCTCCCGGTGGGGAAAGTTAATCCAGTTACGCATTGCTCGCTCCCTCTTTACGGGCCCCCTTCTCATCCTCGCCGCCATCCAGCACGCCACGGCGGATCTGGTCCAGCTCGATCGATTCAAACAGCGCCTTGAAATTGCCCTCGCCAAACCCTTCGTTGCCCTTGCGCTGGATGATCTCGAAGAAGACCGGGCCTATCACGGTATCGGTGAAGATCTGCAACAGGATGCCATCCTTGGTGGGGGAGCCGTCGATGAGGATGCGCAGCTCTTTGAGGGCCGCCAGATCCTCCTGGTGCCCCTCGACCCGGCTGTTCACCTTCTCGTAGTAGGTATCCGGCGTCGGCATAAAACCGGTACCGCGGCTGCGCAGGGTGCGGATGGTCTGGTAGATATCGCTGGAGGCCATGGCGATGTGCTGGATCCCCTCCCCCTTGTACTGGCGCAGGTACTCCTCGATCTGGGACTTGTCATCCGCCGACTCGTTGATGGGGATGCGGATCTTGCCGCAGGGAGCAGTCATGGCGCGAGAGTGCAGCCCGGTCAGCTTGCCCTCGATATCGAAGTAGCG
Source organism: Aeromonas sp. 6P (assembly GCF_051919525.1). Lineage (NCBI taxonomy): Bacteria > Pseudomonadati > Pseudomonadota > Gammaproteobacteria > Aeromonadales > Aeromonadaceae > Aeromonas > Aeromonas sp. 6P. The sequence continues at coordinate 2,823,721 of NZ_JBQBEO010000002.1, forward strand.
AATTTCGCGGAAGTTGCCGATCCGCTCATAGAAGTTGGACCAGACATCCATATTGCCGCGATGCACGTTATGGGTCAGGTGATCGATCTCCATAAGACCGGCATCCACCTCCGCCATCCGGGCCTGCCAGTCGGGGTAGAAGACAAAATCCACGTCATAGATGGAGCCTTTGTCGCCGTAGCGGTCGACAAAGGAGAGCGTGCTCTCGCCGATACCGTAGATGGCGGGAATATTGAGCTCCATCGGGCCAATCTTGCCGACAAAGGGCTTGGCCCCCTTGGCGATGGCGTACTGCTGGGCTTTGCCCGCATCGCTCACCCGAAATGCCATGCCGCAAACGCTCGGCCCGTGCAGGCTGGCAAACTGCTCCGCCTGGGAGTGAGGCTCAGCATTGACCACAAAGTTGATATCCCCCTGCCGGTAGAGCCAGCACTGCTTGTGTTTGTGCTTGGCGACCTCGGCAAACCCGAGCGAAACGAACAGGCTCTTGAGGGCGGCAATCCCCTTGGCATCGGGGGCTGTGTACTCGACAAACTCGAAACCGTCTGTGCCTAACGGATTGATGGTATGGGTGGCGGAAGAGGTGGCATTCATCGGGCGCTCCTTGCTCTTGATTCGGTTAAAACGGATTGCAGCACCCAGCGGCGCGGCAAGTGTTAACAACTTGTTTCATTAGAAGCAGGGCGTAGCAGGAAGAGAAGAGGCGAGTTGCAGATAGTTTTTCGCAACTGGCAGCAAAAGATGTAAATGAAGTGTGACAAACAGTGAGTCCCCTTGCCACAACGCTCATTGCGGACGGCAAGGGTGTCAGCTTTGCCTTACAACTGCCAGCGCAGTGGAATGAGATGAGGCAACAGCCCCCGAGCTTTTTGCAGTCGCGTGGGCGTCGGATTGATCAGCCACGCCTCTTTCCCCAACCCCAGCAGCGGCAGATCGTGCAGACTGTCGCTAAGCGCCAGCTCGGCTTCGAGGGCGCAGATCTCCGGCAGCAGCTTGTGCTGACCGTGGCAATAGAAGCACGGCATCAGACCGCCAAAACGGTAGCGCATCTGCGAGCCAATGATCCGGTGGGGCAACTGGCCGGGCAGTTGCTGATAGAGCTGGGCTCGCACCAGTGCGCAGGGGCTGGCGGAGATCACCCAGCAGCGCGCGCCCTCGCTTTGCAGCAATTCGCGAGCCTGACGATACAGCCCCGGCCTGGTGCGGCAATAGGCGCGCACCAGCTTGCGCCAGCCCAAAGGGGAAAGCCCCAACGTGATGGCCCACCAGATAAGGGAGATACCGCGCCACCGCTGGCTGGGTAGCAGCTGACTTGGTAACAAATAGACCAACCCACCCAGCGCAATCACTGGCAACAGCAGCAGCGGCCAGATCCGGCGGCGCAGGATATAGCGCAGCAGACCAGCGTGGCTGTCGCCGGGGGCCAGGGTGTCGTCAAAGTCGGCCAGGATCCAGCGCGGTGCACGTCCGTCAGGATCACGCTCTTTCGCTGAATGGATCATGGTGTCAGGTGCTGGGCGCATCAGCATCAGGGCGCAAGGGCTGCGATGGCGGCCATGAGCTCGGGAGTGACAAATTCACTCCCCACATCGGGCGGACAGACAAAGTCGAACGGCTCGCCCGCCAGGGTAAAACTCAGTCGCCAGGCGTGCAGATAGCCGCGATCGGCTGGCGTGCCGCCATAGCGCTCATCCCCGAGAATGGGGGCGCCGATACTTTTGAGGGCAACCCGGATCTGGTGGGTTTTGCCGGTCTGGGGCTTGATGCGATAGAGCCGCAGCCCCTCGCGCACCGACACCGAATCAAACCAGCTGATGGCGGGGTTTTCCAGCGTGCGAGCCAGCATCCAGCTGCCACCGCGCCCCTTTTGCATATCCCCCTTCACCCAACCCTGCTTCTTCTTCGGTTTACGATCGGAGAGCGCCAGATACTGCTTGCTCACCTCACGGGCCGCAAAAGCCATGCTCAGCTCACGATTCGCCTCCGTGGTGCGGGCCAGCAGCACCAGACCGGAGGTCATCTTGTCGAGCCGGTGTACCGGATAGAGGGTGAGCCCGGTATCGGCCTTCACGCGATTGACCAGCCCCGGATTGACCGACTCACCGTCCCCCTTCTCGTCGTGCATGCCGATGCCGGGCTGCTTGTCGATAACCAGGAAAGCGGGATGCTCAAACAATATCCGGTACATAAAACCTCGGGAACTGGGGGATAAGGCACGCAGCCAACGGCTGGCGGCGCTCGGGAGTGCTGCATTCTCCCTGCTCGTCCGCCATTTGGCAAACCGGACGGGCGGAGGATAAAGATAAACAATGGCCCCGCCTGCAACAGGCGGGGCCATTTTCGCTCATCTTGGCAGATCACACCTTACACATTGCGCGGGCGCAGGTGGGCGTGCCAGCGCGCTTCCCACTTCTTGAACAGCCAGACGATGACAAAGGTGAGCAGCATATAGAGCAGCCCTGCGGTCAAAAAGGCCTCGAACGGACTGTAGTAGCGAGAGTTGATGATCCGCGCCGCGCCGGTCAGATCGACGATGGTGATGATGCCCGCCACCGCTGAGCCTTGCAGCATGAAGATCACCTCGTTGCTGTAAGCCGGCAGTGCCCGACGAAACGAGTTGGGCAAAATGATCCGGGTCAGAGTCTGCCAGCGGGTCATGCCAAAGGCGTTGGCTGCCTCAATCTGGCCGCGCGGCATATTGTGCACCGCCCCGCGCACGATCTCGGCGGTATAGGCGGCGGTATTGAGGGTGAAAGCCAGCAGCGCACAGAACCAGGCTTCGGAGAAGAGCGACCAGGCGGCACTGTTCTTCAGCCACTCCCACTGGGCGGCGCCGTAGTAGATGATAAAGAGCTGCACCAGCAGCGGGGTACCGCGAAAGAAGTAGATATAGGCCCAGATCGGCCCCTTGATCAGCCAGTTGCGGCTATTACGCAGGATGCCCATGGGCACCGCCAGCATCAACCCAAGGATCAGAGAGAGGGCCACCAGCCAGACGGTGGTATAGAGCCCCTCCCAGTAGGTGGGCCACTCTTTGAGAATGATTGAGAAATCCATGGCTTACCTCGTCTTGATGGCATAGTGACGCTCGGCCCACTTGAGCGCCGAGGTGGAGACTGCGGTGAAAATCAGGAAGATCAGCGCCACCGCCATGTAGAAGGTGAAGGGTTGCTGGGTCGAGCCCGCCGCCAGCGAGGCTTTGCGCACCATGTCATCGAGGCCGATGATGGAGACCAGCGCGGTGGTTTTCAGCAGTACCAGCCAGTTGTTGCCAAACCCCGGCAGCGCGTGGCGCATCATCTGGGGGAAGAGGATCCGGACAAACACCTGGGTTGCCCGCATGCCAAAGGCCCGTGCGGCCTCCAGCTCACCTTTGTCCACCGCCAGAATGGCGCCGCGAAAGGTCTCGGTCATGTAGGCGCCGAAGATAAAGCCGATGGTCGCGACACCGGCCACAAAGGGGCTGATGTCGATATAGTCCGGAAGCAGGGAGACCCACTCCTGATTGGGATTGCTCTCCAGTAACCAGCTGTTGTAAGTCTCGTTGACCCAGGTGCAGATGCCGTTGATCAGCACCTGGCCGCCAAAGAAGAGCAGCATCATCAGCACCAGATCGGGGATGCCGCGAATAATGGTGGTGTAGCCGGTGGCGATGGCCCGGGCCCACTTGTAGGGAGAGAGTTTGGCCAGCGCCCCCAGCATCCCCAGCAGCAACGCCAGCAGCAGGGAGGCCAGCGCCACTTCCAGGGTGACCCAGGCGCCCTCCAGCAGCGAGGCTTCGTATCCTTTCAAATCAAACATATGCAGCTCCATCGCCACTGAATCTTCACGCACCTGCTAACCAGAAGGCTCCATAGCAGTCCGAATAAAATATGTGCAGCTCCATTGCAATCAATGCGGGCCCGTAAACTCCTTCAGGGAGGTGACGGGCCCGATGACTACTGACGGGATCAACCTGTCGTTACTTGCCGTAGACGTCTTTGGACTTACTCGCCGTAAACGTCTCTTTGTTTTACTCTCCGTAAACGTCGAACTCGAAGTACTTGTCGTTGATTTCCTTGTACTTGCCGTTGGCACGCAGCGCCAGAATGGCGGCATTGAATTTCTCTTTCAGATCCTTGTCAGCCTTGCGCACCGCAATACCGGCACCCTCGCCAAACCACTTGGGATCGGTCAGTTTCGGGCCGACGAATTCGAAGGCATCACCACCCTCTTTCTTCAGCAGACCGTCGGTGATGGCGGCAGAGTCGGCCAGCACATAGTCCACACGACCGGATTTCAGATCGAGATAAGCTTCATCGGCGGTGCCGTAACGCTTGATGGTGGCGTTGGGGAAGTTGTCGGTAATAAAGGTATCCATAGAGGTCGCACGCTGCACCGCGACGGACTTGCCTTCCATAAAGGCTTTGTCGAGCTGCACATCAGTGCCCTTCTTGGCGGCAAAGCGGGCCGGAATGTGCTGGTACTTCTGGGTGAAGTCCACTTTCTTCTTGCGCTCTTCTGTGATGTCCATGGTGGCGATGATGGCGTCAAACTTGCGCGACAACAGCGCCGGAATGATGCCGTCCCAGTCCTGCTTGACCAGGGTGCACTTCACTTTCATCTCTTCGCACAGGGCGTTGGCGATGTCGATATCAAAACCTTTCACCTCGCCACTGGGCTCGGTCCAGGAGAAGGGGGGATAGGCACCCTCAACCCCGATCCGGACCTCTTTCCACTCCTTGGCCATCAGGCTACCGGACGCGAGGGCAGTAACTACGGCTGTCGCCAGCATCAGCTTGTTCATGTATCTCTCCTTGATAAAACAGTTGATTGGGTAACCAGGCATCCCGCCATCAGTAGATGGAGGAGATGAATTGCTTGAACCGCTCGGATTTGGGATGGGCGAAAATCTCCTTGGGGTTGCCCTCCTCTTCCACCCGCCCCTGATGCAGAAACATCACCTTGTTCGATACATCCCGGGCAAACGACATCTCGTGGGTCACCACCAGCATGGTGCGTCCCTCTTCGGCCAGCTCGCGCATCAGGCCGAGCACCTCCCCCACCAGCTCGGGATCCAGCGCCGAGGTGGGTTCGTCAAACAGCATCACCTCGGGCTCTACCGCCAGCGCACGGGCAATGGCGGCCCGCTGCTGCTGACCACCTGAGAGGTGGCCGGGATAGTAGTCACGCCGCTCCCAGAGTCCAACCCGGTTGAGCAGTTGCTCCGCCTTGGCCAGTGCTTCGGCGCGAGGCACCTTGAGCACCTGGATTGGCACTTCGATGATGTTCTGCATGATGGTCATGTGTGACCAGAGATTGAAACTTTGAAACACCATGGCCAGTCGGCTGCGGATCCGCTCCACCTGACGCATATCCTCGGGCAACCGCTCGCCGGCGCGGCTGGTTTTCATCCGGATCAGCTCGCCATGGAGCGAGACGGTGCCGGATGAGGGGGTTTCGAGCAGATTGATACAGCGAAGAAAGGTCGACTTCCCCGAGCCGGAGGAGCCGATAAGGGAGATCACATCCCCCTTGTGGGCGGTCATGTCGATGCCCTTGAGCACTTCGTGGGTGCCAAAATATTTGTGCAGATCACGTACTTCCAGTGCGGCAACGTCGCTCATCCATTACAACCTTGTCTGTCCCTAGACGCCGCAGGGGGCGTGACTCAACCATCGTCCATTTAACAAAAAGTTAACCGATGGCAACCTTCAGCGAAAATATCACCCGGATAGTGAAAAAACAATACAGAACGAGGGTCTTCAGGGGATTCGCTCTATTTTTATTCGCTCTTTGCGTATTTTTCAGCACTTTGTTTGCATAAACAGCCGTTTCAATGGCTATTCCGATACCGCCTTTTTATACCCCAATCATATCAGTGGCAAGAGAAAAGCGTGATGTGTGCCAAACCGGCACCAAAATGGCTTTATGCACACCCTTACCGAGCGAATTATCGGCTCCCCGATCGGATCAACTTGATTTCATTGGTGCACTCGGGCTCGCACAGAACCTTATCAAACAGAGAGGTTGTGGCAAAAAAGTAACAATCTGCCCCCAAAAGGGCTGTTTTCGGCCATGAAAGCGAGAGATATGTGACACAGAGCCAATAAGTAATGATAAGGTGGTGTTTTTATCAGTTTTTGTGATCGAGGCCTCGATGCTGTTCAATGTGTTGCTGATCCTGTTGCCACTGGCAATCGGCTATCTGATTCCCCTCTCCTCTGCCCGGCTGATCAAGCTGGTCAACCAGAGTCTGGGCAAGATGGTCTACCTCATTCTGTTTCTGATGGGGCTCGGGCTTGCCTATGTGGAGAACCTGGGCAGCAATCTGGCGGTGATCTTCAAGGTCGCCGGGGTGATGCTCACCGCGATCACGGTCTGCAACCTGCTGGCCCTCTGGTGGCTCGACAAGCGCACACCGCCGACCCATGAGGCGAGTGATACCAAGATGCCGAGCAAGCTGCATCTGCTGTGGGAATCCCTGCAGCTCTGCTTTGTGGTGCTCGGCGGTGTGCTGCTCGGGTTGCTGGTGGATCTGCGCGCCCTGCCCATCGACAAGTGGAGCGAATGGGCCCTGATGCTGCTGCTGTTTCTCATCGGGGTGCAGATGCGCAACTCCGGCATGCGGCTGCGCCAGATCCTGCTCAACCCCTGGGGGATGAAGATAGCCGCCACCGTCATCCTCAGCAGCTGGCTGGGCAGCCTGCTGGCGGCCCAGTTGCTGGGTATGCCCTTTACCCATGGTCTGGCGATCAGCTCGAGCTTCGGCTGGTATTCGCTCTCCGGCATTCTGGTGGCCGACAAACTGGGGCCGGTGCTCGGTTCTGCTGCCTTTATCAACGATCTTGGGCGCGAGCTTATCGCTATTCTGATCATCCCGGTCCTGATGCGACGCCACCCCTCGGCGGCCATCGGTTACGGCGGTGCCACGGCGCTGGACTTCACCCTGCCGGTCATCCAGAAATCAGGGGGCATTCAGGTGGTGCCGGTGGCCATTGTCTCCGGCTTTATCCTGAGCCTGCTCGGCCCCATTCTGATCCTCGGGTTTCTGGCGCTCTAAGCCTGATTCCCACATTGCAGATAAAAAAGCCCGACCTTGTTGTCGGGCTTTTGCTGTTTGAAGCAACCACGCACTGACTGCGATATTACCCGCAGCCTTATTCGCGCCACTGGCCGCCACTCATTACCCGTTCGATAGCAAACGTCCGGTCGTGCACCAGCAGCAGATCCGCATCTTGTCCGACCCCGATATGGCCCTTGCTGCAGAGCCCCAGCGCCTGCGCCGGATTGCTCGTCACCACGGCCAACGCCCTCTCCAGCGAGACACCGAGCCGGGTCGCGCGCACACACTGCAGCCACAGGCTGGCAATCTGACCACAGCACATCTCGATTAGCCGCCCTTCGCCATCAAAGCGCGGCAGGCTGGCGTTGGCATCCGAGCTGAAGGTGATGCGATCGGCAGGCACGTTGGCGGCCAGCAGCTCGAGGAGCGCATCGGCGGCCAGCCGCTCGCCATCCTCCAGCAGATCGGGAAAGCTCGATGTAGTGAGGTCGACCCAACCTCCCGCCTTGCCCCACTCGATGGCCTCGGCAAAGAGCCAGGGGTTGCGGTTGCAGTGAGTGGGATAGAGCTGGCGCAGCGGAATATCGGTCTCATCGCGCAGCGCCCGCAGGGGGGCCAATGCCCCCTTTCCATCCCCGACATGGAAGAAGCTGACCCCGCTCTTGCCCGCAAGCAGCCCGGCCACTCGCGCCTCGCTGGCAAGCCTGGCCAGCTCGTCGTGGGTCGGCGCACTGGATCTGTGGTCACTGATGGCCACCTCCCCCACCCCCAATACCTCGGGGATCAGGATGATGTCCGACTCCACCGTGCCGGTCAGGGTCTTGACCGGTAGATGGTAGGAGCCGGTATACATAAAAGCGCTCACCCCGGCGGCGCGAAACTCGCGCACCTTGCCGAGCACCTGCGCGGGGGTGCGGGTCAGGCTGTCGGTGCCAAGCGCCGCCACCAGGGTAGTGACGCCGGCCTTGAGCGCCTCGCTCGCCGCCAGTTCCGGGGTGCGAAAGGCAAAGCCACCCTCACCGCCACCGCCGGTGATATGGGCCAGCGGATCCACCAGCCCGGGCACCAGATAACTGCCACGACCATCGACCCGATTCAGCGGCCAGTTTGCAGGCACCGTCAACCCCTTGCCCATCCAGGCAATACGGCCATCGGCCACCAGCAGATCCTGCTGGCCAAGGTGGGTGGGGCTGAAGATCTCGGCCCCCTCAATCAGGGTCAACATCATGGCTACTCCTTCTCTCAATCCGGTGAAATGTCGCGAGGCAAAACCCTATTTACCCACTATTGGCGGTCCGGTGAAAGCCCTTCCTGCCGATCACGATGTCATGGCAGCCATAGGCAAGGGGAAGCGGATCCGCTAGGCTCAGCGGCACTGTCCCTCTGCGAAGCGACTTTTCCATGAATTTTCTGGCCCATCTCCATCTGGCTGCCCACACCCGAAGCTCCCTCACCGGCAATCTGCTGGGTGATTTTATCAAGGGAGTGCTGCCCACGGGGCTTGCCGCCCACTTCGATGAGGGGATCTGGCTGCACCGCAAAATTGATGCCTTCACCGACAGCCACCCCGAGCACAAGGCGGCCGTCGCCTGTTTCGAGGCCCCCTGGCGCCGCTTTGGCGGCATAGTGGTGGATATGATCTACGACCACTGGCTGAGCAAACATTGGGGGCTGTTCAGTACCGAACCCCTGCCCCGCTTCCTTCAACGCAGTTATGATCAGCTATTGGCCGATCACCCACGCCTGCCGGATGGACTGCCGCTTCCCCTCAAGCGGATGGCCGAGCAGAACTGGATCGCCTCCTACCGCCACAGGGAGGGGCTGGGGCAAGCGCTAAATGGCATCGGCCGCCGACTGCGCCGCCCAGTACAACTGGGAGAGGCGCTGCTGACCCTCGATGAATCGCAGTGGCAAACATGCGAGGCGGGATTTCTGCGCTTCTATCCCGCGCTGATGGACTTTAGCCAGCAGCAGCTGGCCCAATATCGGGCAGCGCAAGGGGCACAGTGATCCCTCTGGATAGAGCTGCTTCCCCATAAAAAAGGCTATGTCCCAATTACGTGTTGCATAGGGCGCCCCAGCGCCTCATGCAAACATGCTTTGATATTTACGCCTTTTCCGTAACGCTCCAGCATCCTGCGCCAACCCAGGTAGTTCTTCAGGTAGTGCGTCGCCACGCCATGGAACCGCTCCATCCACTCTTTCAACCGATGGTGATATCCATTTACATGCTGGATGTGATACGCACCGACCACCCGTTCGCCTTGACGATTGCGCACCACCTGATGGGTTACCCCGTGCTCTTTGCTGAAACAGGCATACACACCCGCCCCATCGCTACACAGCACCGCATCCGGTGACACCAACGGCTTCAACACCGCGATGACCGTCTCGGCATCTATTTTCTCCAACTGGAAATCTGCATGGTGGCCTGCACGGTCTTGTACCACCATCACCGGGATGTAATCTGGCCCGGTTCCACGAGTTCGACCTTTACCACCGCGATGACGTGGTGGACGCGGCAGTCCCCGCTGCCCCTTGAACGATTCAAGGAAGAAGGTCTCATCAACCTCAACGATGCCCTCTTCCCGGGTGGCCTGATGGGTTGCCATCGCGCGCAAGAAGCGGTGACGCCAGAGGAACGCGGTGTTCTTGCTGACCCCACAGCGCCGCGCAGCCTGGCGGACAGTCAGTCCTTCGATGAGGGCTTGCGCGTAGTCTTCCCAGCACTGTGCTTTACGCAATCTGGCCAAGGGCGTCTTGGTCAGAACGGTGCTGGTGCGCAGACACAGTTTGCAACGGTAGCGGCGCAGCCCCCGACTCCATCCCCAAGACGCCAGCTGGGTAACATCGGCCTGACAATGGGGGCAGCCACTGCATGCCGGTAACTGAGTATTGAGCGAGGTAATGGTGTGGGGTGCAGTGAGCTCCTGCTGAGCAACACGGCGCTGGCGCAGGGTTAACTGGGAAAAAGGGACAAAAGGTGTTGAAAGGCTGGGGTATCCATGATGGTAGACCTCAAGGTGATGGCCTACTTCAAGATTAGCCTTTCAACACGTAATTGGGACAGAGCCATAAAAAACGCCCCTTGCGGGGCATTTGTCATCAGTTGGCTTCGTCTTTCTTTTTGCGAATGCTTAAGCCCAGCTCCCGACCACGCAGTCGGGCGTAATAGATGGTGCCGACAAAGGCGAGAGTGGTGAAGACCAGCTCCACCACCGCCAGCCAACGCTCCCCCTCATCCGTGGTGATCAGGGTCAGGGCATGGAGGAAGTAGGGCATCAGCACGAAGTTGCCCCAGGCATGGGTGTAGGGGTTGCCTTGCACTATCCCCTTGAGGGGGAAAAGCAGCGGCACCGTCCAGATCACCGGCAACAGCCAGGGGTTGAGGTCGGGATGGGGCGAGAGCCACAGATGCCAAAGGATGACCCAGCCCAGCAGACCAAAGAAGCCGACTAGGGTCAGCAGACGAGCAAAGCGGGTGCTCACTTGAGGATCTCCAGCACCAGCTCCGGCGGGCGACCAATGCGGGCCTGACCGTTCTTGATGACGATGGGGCGCTCGATCAGCTTGGGATGCTGGTGCATGGCACGAATAAGGTCGTCGCCATTCACTTCGCCGAGGCCCAGCTCCTTGTAGAGATCTTCCTTGGTGCGCATCAGCTGGCGCGGGTCGCTAAAGCCAAGCAGGGTCAGCAGCTTGCGGATCTCCTCTTCACTCGGGGCCTGCTCCAGATAGAGCACTACATCAGGGGCGATCCCGTGCTGTTCCAGCAGCGCCAGGGTTTCACGGCTCTTCGAGCAGCGCGGATTGTGGTAGATTTGGGTCTCGCTCATGGTAACTCCCTGATTAATCGCAAGATGGGACAAGAAACGGCGCTATTGTAGGGGAAAGTGATGGTCAGGGTAAGCGGCAGTGGAAAGGAATTGAAACGAATTTGTTGGCTGATTGTGGCTGGCCTGCTGGGCGCCTGCACGCCCGCCCCCGAATTTACCGACGCAGCGGGGCAAACTGTGGCCCTTGACCACTTTGCCGGCAAGCCGCTGTTGGTCAATTACTTCGCCCCCTGGTGCGCCCCCTGCCTGCGGGAGATGCCGCACCTCAACGCGCTGGCTGCCGAGGGAGAGATCGCCGTAGTGGCGATCAACTACGACCCGATCACCCCGGCAGAGCTGGACAAGCTGGCCGCCCAGTACCACATCAAGGTGCCGCTCCTCATTGCCAATGAGGATGCCAGGCTCCCCTTCCCTCGCCCAAGCGGGCTGCCTACCAGCTACCTGCTCGATAGTGAGGGCAAACTCAAGCAAACACTGGTTGGTGAACTGGGTCAATCGCAGATCGACGCCCTCAAGGCATCCATCAAGCATCCGGGCAACTGAGCGGCCCACAGCGCTCAAAGCTGTTTCTCTGACTCACCATAAACAACAAGGGCGCACCAGAGTGCGCCTTTGTTGTTGGCAATAGCCTCTCGTCACCCCTTGAGGCTGTCGAGATCCTTCTTGGCCCGCTCCAGCTCGGTGATACGCGCCTCCAGTCGGGCCAGAGTCATCCGGTCGCTGGTGGTGCCACGTGCCACAATCAGCTCGTCGATAGCCGCCTGATAATCACCGCGCAGGGAGAGGATTTCAGCCCGCGCCATGTGCAGCTCGGTCATTCTACCCGCCTTGCGATAGGCGTCGGAAAGCAGGTTCCAGGCCAGATTGTTCTCCTCATGCGCGCGAGCATAGGGGTCGAGGATGGCGATGGACTTCTTGTAGTTGCCGCTTTCGAGATAGGCGTTGCCAAGGTTGACCACCACCACCTCGTTGTCCGGCATCTGGCTGCGGAACTTCTCGAGGCGCGCGATGGCCTGGGCACTGCGCCCCTTGGCCAGATCGATGTCTGTCTGGGCATCGACGATAAAGAGATCTTCCGGATGACGGGTCGCCAGATCCTTCATCAGCGTGTCCGCTTCGTCGGTGCGTTTGAGCTGGATCAGCGCCAACGCCTTGCCGTAGATGGCGGCATCCTTGAGCGGATAATCCCCTTTCTGGATCCGGCTATCGAAGTAACTCAGCATCCCCTGCGGGGTATCGGTGCCATAGCGCACCTGAATGCGCACCTTGGCCAGCCAGAAGTCGAGGCTCGGCGGCAGATCGCGGCGGCCATAGCTGCTCGCCCGGGCACGCGCCTCGCTGATCCGGGTCTCCGGCAGCGGGTGAGTCAGCAGCATTTCGGGCGGCTTGCTGGCATAGCGATACTCGGCAGCCAGTTTCTGGAAAAAGTTGGCCATCCCCATGGGATCGAAACCGGCATCGTAGAGGGTCTTCATGCCGATCCGATCCGCTTCGTATTCGTTGTCGCGGGTGTAGTTGATGGCAGACTGCATGGAGAGACCCAGCGTGGTCTGCAACGCGGCAATACCGGCGGTCGGGTTGATCACTGCCAGCGCGATGGAGCCCACCAGACCGGCCAGGGTCACCGCCGAACTGCTTGCCTGCGCTTCCATATAGCGGGCGATGTGGCGCTGGGTCACGTGGGTGATTTCGTGGGCCAGTACCGAGGCGAGCTCGCTCTCGCTGTCGGCGTAGAGAAACAGGCCGGTGTGCACCTTGACCCGCCCGCCAAGGAAGGCGGCCGCGTTGATGCTGGGGTCATTGATGAGGAAGAAGGTAAACGGGAAACGCACCCCATCGGCGTTGGAGAGCAGGCGCTGCCCCAGATCGTCGATATATTGGCTCAACACGGGATCATCGATGATCGGCAAACCGGCACGGGCAAAGCGCATGAAGGCGTTGCCGTAGCGTACCTCCTGCTCGATGGGCAGGGCCGATACCCCGGCGGTACCTATATCGGGAAGCTGATTGTTCGCCTCGGCATGAAACGTGGCGCCCATCAGGGAAGCCAGCAGGGGAAGTGATGCCATCAGGGGGGAAAAGCGTGCCACGTTATCTCTATCTCCATCAGAAAGGGCCTCGGCAGAATACCCTTGCCCATCAAGGGCTACAAGCGTTGTTTCATGCTCTTATCACGGCCATAATAGCGGCCATCTGCGTGATGGAGCCCCCATGGAATATCTCGACCTGACCCCCTGGCGCTGTCCCGAGCCGCTGATCCGGCTCAAGCTCTGGTTGCGGGAGGCCAAAAGCGGTCAAACCGTGACCATTCGGCTGGCCGATGCGGGCTCACAGCAGGATATTCCGGCCTATCTGCAGCGTCTTGGCCATGGGGTCATTCTCACCCCGGAGCCGGATAATACCCTCTCTTTGCAGCTGGTTGTCGGGGCGACACAGCCATCTTGAGCCCCTGTCGTGTAAGGATGCAGTCATGTTAGAAGTCTTGAAGCGCTGGTATCAGACCCGGTTCTCCGATCCCGATGCCGTTACCCTCTTCCTGTTGCTGGTCTTCTGCTTTGCCATCATCTGGCTGTTTGGCGATCTGCTGGCCCCCCTGCTGGTGGCGCTGGTGATGGCCTACCTGCTGGAGTGGCCGGTGGCCCGGCTGCAAAAGGCGGGGTTGTCGCGCACCCTGGCCACCAGCGTCATTCTGATCCTATTTATTACGGTGGCGGTCGCAGCCCTGTTGGGCCTTATCCCGACCCTGGTCAGTCAGGGGATCAATCTGGCCAAAGAGGCGCCGGCCATGCTGACTCACGCTCAGGATTATGTCCGCACCCTGCCTGACCGCTATCCCGAGCTCATCGACGTCAGTCTGGTGGAGACCGTTATCGACAACATCCGCCAGCGAATTCTCAGTGGCGGCGAGCATCTGGTGAGCGCCTCGCTCAGCTCGCTGGTGAACGTGGTGGCCATCATGATCTACCTGATCCTGGTGCCGCTGATGGTCTTCTTCATGCTCAAAGACAAGCGGGTCTTGATGGGCAGCCTGCGCCGCTTCCTGCCGCGCAACCGCACCCTGGTCAACCGGGTGTGGGTCGAGATGAACAACCAGATCATCAACTACATCCGCGGCAAGGTGATCGAGATACTCATCGTCGGCATTGCCACCTATGTCCCCTTCGCCCTGATGGGGCTGCGTTATTCGGTGCTGCTGGCGGTCGCTGTCGGCTTCTCGGTGCTGATCCCCTACATCGGCGCCGCCGTGGTGACGGTGCCGGTGGCCATGGTCGCCCTGTTCCAGTGGGGCCTCACTCCGGAGTTCGCCTGGCTGATGGTGGCCTATCTGGTCATTCAGGCCCTCGATGGCAACCTGCTGGTACCGGTGCTCTTCTCGGAGGCAGTCAACCTCCATCCGGTCGCCATCATCATAGCCGTGCTGGTTTTTGGCGGATTGTGGGGATTCTGGGGGGTCTTCTTCGCCATTCCCCTCGCCACCCTGGTCAAGGCGGTGATCAATGCCTGGCCGAAACGCGAAGATCTGCCGAGCGCCGCAAAATAACCCACTTCCCATGCAATCGTGACAACGGAGTGTCCATGACCTTTTTTCGTCAAATCAGAGCGGCAGGGCTGACGGCCCTGCTCCTCGCTGCCGCCCTGCCCGCCCGCGCCGATATCGACCTTGGCTCCATGGATCTACTCACCAGCGACAGCCCCACCAGTCCGGTGCCACAAGGCTTTGTCGCCGGTGCGGCGCTCATCGGGGGACAGGCCCGCTATGAGGCGCAGGATAATGCCACCTACGCGATCCCGGGCTTTATCTACTTCGGCAAGCAGTTCATGTTTCTCGGCGATCGGGCGCGCTACTACTTCCACAAAGATGAGAACGTGGCCCTGTATGGCTATGGCCGGGTGCGTTTTGGCAATCTGGATCCCGAGGACTCTCCCGCCTTCAGCGGCATGGAACAGCGCAAATGGCAGCTGGAAGGCGGGATCGGTGGCAACATCATCACCCCCTACGCCCTGCTGACCGTGCGGGCCAACAGCGATATCACCGGCCGCAGCAAGGGTCAGGAGCTGCTGCTGTGGGCCGACTTCCCCATCCAGCGCGACAACCTGCTCATCATGCCGGGGATGGGGGTGATGCTGCGCAGCGACAAGATGGCCAACTACTACTTCGGCGGCATCTCCGAGAGCGAGGCCACCGCCCAGCGTCCAGCCTGGGATACAGGGTCAACCCTCTCTCCCATGGCGGCCCTCATCACCAGCTACCGCTTCAGTCCCAACTGGATTGGCATGTTTGCCATGAACTACGAATTGTATGATCGGGACATTAAAAACAGCCCCATCGTCCAGCACGACGGCGAACTCTATGCAGGATTTGCCTTGGGCTATATCTGGTAACGGTGATGCGCCGTGAGATACGAACAAACAAAAGGGAGCCCTCGGCTCCCTTTTTCACGACCATCTTCAGGCTGCCCATTCAGGCTTACAGCGCTGCCAGAAATTCGCTCAGTTGCTGATTGACGAAGGCCGGATTTTCCCGCGATGAGATGTGGCCAGCTGCCGGGATCTCCCTGAACGGGCAGCCCAGTACCTCGGCCATCAGATAGCCCTCCAGCACCGGGCGCGCCTTGTCCTCGCAGCCGGTCATCACCAAGGCAGGAGTGGTGATCTCCTCCAGCCACTCGATGCGATCCTCGCGGGTCACAAAGCTGCGGCCCACCGCGACCATGGCGGCAATCTTATCCTTTGGCCAGGCGGCAAGGCGCGCCTTGAAACCGCTCATCAGCGCCTCATCAGGCTGATTGGCAAAAAAGAGCGGCGCTACCTGTTCGACGATGGGCACCGGAATGGTGCCGAGCTGCTCGATCATCGCCAGCATGCCGAGGTAGCGCTCGCAGGTGATCTGCGGCTCGAGGCCAACGAAACTGTCCATCAGCACCAGCCCCTTGAGGCGAGCTGGGGCCATGCGCGCCAGCTCCACACCCCACATGCCACCGATGGAGAGGCCCACCAGCACGAACTCGTCAACCCCGAGGGCATCGAGCAGCGCCAGATGATCGCGTGCCAGGGTTGCCAGCGTGCAGGCGCCTTCCGGAAGCAGATCGGAATCGCCGTGGCCCCACAGCTCGGGAACGATGCAGCGATAGCTCCCTTTGAGCGCCTCGATTTGCGGCGCCCACATGGCGCTGTCCCACAGATAGCTGTGACCAAACAGCAGCACCGGCCCTTGCCCTTCATCCAGATAGGCCATCCGGCGGCCCGCTATCTCCATAAAATGCTTCATGTTATCTCCTGTTGCCAGCGATGGGCGGGCAGTGTATCACGTCCCCCTTGGCAGTCGACTCTCCCTGGTGCAAGCTGAAGTGACGGCAAGAAGGGACTCAAAGAGGAGAAGAAGATGCCGAAGGACAAGAGCAAGAAGCGGCCACGTCTGGACAAGAAATGTTATGAACACCACCTCGCCCACCTGCAGGAGGAGCTGGTCAAGCTGCAGGAGTGGGTCAAGCAGGAGGGGCTCAAGGTGGTAGTGCTGTTCGAGGGACGGGACGCTGCCGGCAAGGGGGGGGTCATCAAGGCGATCACCGAGCCCCTCAACCCCCGGGTCTGCCGGGTTACGGCACTGCCCGCCCCCTCGGACCGCGAGCGCTCCCAGTGGTACTTTCAGCGCTATGTCGCCCACCTGCCCGCCGCTGGCGAGATAGTGCTGTTTGACCGCTCTTGGTATAACCGCGCCGGGGTCGAGCGGGTGATGGGCTTTTGCAGCGACGCCGAGTATCGCGAGTTTCTGCGCGCCTGCCCCGAGTTCGAGCGGATGCTGATCCGCTCCGGCATCACCCTGATCAAGTACTGGTTCTCGGTCTCCGATGAGGAGCAGGAGAAGCGCTTCAAGGAGCGGATCAACACCCCCATCAAGCGCTGGAAGTTCAGCCCGATGGACTTGCAGTCCCGCTCGCGTTGGGTCGAATACTCCCGCGCCAAGGATGACATGTTCACCTACACCGACACCCAGGACAGCCCCTGGTTCGTGGTGGAGGCGGACGACAAGCGCCGTGCCCGCCTCAACTGCATCGCCCATCTGCTGGGCAAGGTGCCCTACGAGGCGATCCACTACGAGCCCATCAAGCTCCCCCCGATCAAGACCGAAGGGTACGAACGCCCGCCCCTGACCAGCCAGACCTTTGTCCCCGATATTACTGCCGAACTCGAGGGCTGAGCCCTGCCACCGCGCCTGCCGGTTTAGCCATACGGCAGGCAATAAAAAGCCGGTCGCAAGACCGGCAAAAAGGCATTGAAGATACGGAAAACTTGCACCAAACCGCGATCAGGTACGGATGTACTTGGCAGTGCGGGGGAACGCCTGCTCCTTGGCATCAAACAGATAGCAGGCTTCAGCCGGGATACCCACGCTGTAGCTCTGGCCGGTCGCCACATCCACATCGGAGGTAGTCTTGACGGTAAAGTCGTGACCATCCACATCCATATAGACGAAGGACTCGGCGCCCAGATGCTCGGCAACCTGCACCACGCCGCTCAGCTTGCTGTCGGCATGGGCGTGGCTCAGCGGCACCAGATGCTCCGGGCGGATACCCAGCTCAACCTTGTCACCCACCGCGCCACGACGGGCATCGACCCGCACCCGCACGCTGTCGCCGGTAGAGAGCTTGACCACGCACTCCTGCTCGCCAATCTCCATCAGCTCGGCAGCCAGGAAGTTCATCTTGGGCGAACCGATAAAACCAGCCACAAACTTGTTGTCCGGGTTGTGGTAGAGGTCGAGCGGTGAACCGAACTGCTCCAGGTTGCTGGCGGCATCGGCCTTGAGCGGACTCAGCACCACAATCTTGTCAGCCAGGGTCATCGCTTCCACCTGATCGTGGGTCACGTAGATGATGGTGGAGTTGAGCTCCTTGTGCAGCTTGGCGATCTCGATCCGCATCTTGACCCGCAGCGCGGCGTCGAGGTTGGAGAGCGGCTCGTCAAACAGGAACACCTGCGGCTGCTGCACGATGGAGCGACCGATGGCGACCCGCTGGCGCTGACCACCGGAGAGTGCCTTGGGCTTGCGCTCCAAGAGCGGCTCCAGACCCAGAATTTCAGCGGCACGCATCACCCGCTTGTGGATGTTATCCTTGTCCATCTTCTTGAGCTTCAGACCAAAGGCCATGTTCTCGTAGATGTTCATGTGCGGATAGAGGGCGTAGGACTGGAACACCATGCCCACGTTGCGCTCTACCGGCGGCACGTCGTTCATGTAGCGACCGCCGATGGTCAGCTCACCGCTGGTGATGTCTTCCAGACCCGCGATCATCCGCAGCAGGGTGGATTTGCCGCAGCCGGACGGGCCGACGAAGACGATGAACTCGCCCTCCTTGATGGAGAGGTTGATATTGCGCAGGGTGTCCTTGTGAACAGCCGGGTCGTAATTTTTGCGAACGTTGTTGAGTACTACTTCAGCCATGACGAGCTCCGCTCTTGAATCTTTGCAAATCGTGATAGCGGGGGGAGTCGGCTCCCCCGGCCATAAACTTAACCTTTCACGCCACCGGCAGTCAGACCGCCAACCAGCCAGCGCTGTGCCAGCAGGAACACCACTGTGATGGGGAAGCCGGAGAGCACAGCGGCTGCGGCAAAGTCACCCCACAGGTAGTTCTGTGGATAGAGATACTGCTGGGCTCCGACCGCCAGGGTCAGATTGTTCACATCCTGCAGCAGGATGGAGGCCATGGGCACCTCGGTAATGGAACCGATAAAGGCCAGAATGAACACCACCGCCAGAATGGGCACCGACAGGGGCAACAGGATCAGGCGGAATGCCTGCCACGGAGTCGCACCATCGATGGCCGCCGCCTCCTCCAAAGAGGAGTCGATGGTCTCGAAGTAGCCCTTGATGGTCCAGACGTGCAGGGCGATACCGCCCATGTAGGCGAGGATCAGGCCACCGTGGGTGTTGAGACCCAGCCAGGGGATGTAGTCACCAATCTTGTTAAAGAGCGCGTAGATGGCCACCAGTGCCAGCACTGCTGGGAACATCTGGAAAATCAGCATGCCCTGCAGGATGGTGGACTTGCCACGAAAACGCAGACGGGCAAAGGCGTAGGCACAGGTGGTGGAGAGCGTCACGATCATCAGGGCAGTGATGCCGGCAATCTTGATGGAGTTCCACAACCAGGTGAGCACCGGGAACGGCGGCGGCGTGATGCTGCCGTCGGCGTTGGTGATGGAGATGCCCAGCGCCAGTTTCCAGTGATCCAGGGTCGGATTGGAGGGGATGATCTCCCCTACCGCGAAGTTACCGTTACGGAACGAGATGGCGATAACCATGATCAACGGGAAGATGATCAGCGCCAGGAAGCCCCACATGACCAGGTGGGTTGCCCACACCCGGTATTTGACTGATTTGGGTTGTACGATTGCCATGTTGAAGCCTCCTTACAGCTGTTTGTCGGCTTTGGACAATTTCAGGTTGAGCAGCGCCAGCGCACCTACGATGAGGAAGATGGCGGTGGCGATGGCACTGGCCAGACCGTAGTCCTGACCACCCGATCCCTGGAACGCAATCCGGTAGGTGTAGCTCACCAGCAGGTCGGTGGTACCGGCCGGAGTGCTGGCACCGATGATGTCCGGAGCACCGTTGGTCAACAACTGGATAAGTACGAAGTTGTTGAAGTTGAACGCGAACGATGCAATCAACAGCGGGGTCAGCGGCTTCATCAGCAGCGGCACGGTGATCTTGAAGAAGTTCTGCACCGGACCGGCACCGTCCATGGCGGACGCTTCATAGAGATCTTCCGGGATAGCTTTGAGCAGGCCCATGCAGAGGATCATCATGTAGGGGTAGCCCAGCCAGGTGTTGACGATCAGGATCATCACCTTGGCCAGCATGGGATTGGTATACCAGTCCGGCTTGATGCCAAAGGCCGCTTCCAGGAACATGTTGATCTCACCGAAGTTCTGGTTGAACAACCCCTTGAACACCAGGATGGAGATAAACGCCGGAATCGCGTAGGGCAGGATCAACATGACCCGATAGAAGCCGCGCCCCTTGAGCGACTCCCACTGCACCAGACAGGCCAGCACCATACCGATGGCCAGAGTGAACGCCACGGAACAGGCAGAGAAGATCACGGTCCAGACGAAGATCTGCAGGAACGGCGCCTGAATACCCGGGTCAGTCACAATGCGGGCGAAGTTCTTCCAACCCACGCTGACCACAAAGCCCGGAGCGATGCCCTTGCCGACAAACTGGCCCTGATCGTCGATGTACTGGTAGAAACCGGTCTCGCCGTTGGGCAGCATCAGCTCGCCGCTCTGGTTGTCGCGCAGCAGGTTGCTGTCTTTGATCACCACCCCAGACTGAAGTTTGATACCCTCAACCAAGCGAGTGTAATGCGGCTTCTGGGCGGCAAATTTGCGCAAACCACTCAAAGTAAGATGAGCGTCCCCCTCCGGCATAACCAAATCCAGCGAACTTAAATGCACACGATGCTCTACGATCGCCCTAACTGGTGCCGCCTTGCGCTCCACATCACCAACCAGCGGTTGCAATTCAACCACTTGCGACGTGGTTTGAACCTTCCCTTCGCGAACAGCCTGCTCACGATCCTTATTGTTCATCAAAATAACGGGTTGACTGATAAAGGATTGATCATCCTGTGTCAGCAGCAGCTGAAACTGGCCATTGTCGCCACCCAGCAGGGTAAAATCGAATTCACCGCCCGCCACCTTGTAGGTTTTCTTCAGATGGTAGTCCCGCGCCTGCTCCACGGAGAGCAAGTTGACACCTGAATAATTGGTAAACGCAATGCCAATTGAGTAAACCAGCGGAAAAATGATAAATACAACCATGCCCGCTACACCCGGAAAGATGTAGCGATGGGCATAGGTCTTCTTGTTCATGAAAACATACAGACCGGTGGAAACCACCACCAGATCCAGCAGCGCGAATACCCACTCGCCACTGGCATACATCATTACGGCTGCGTAGCCGTTGAGAATGGCGACCAAGGCCGCAATGGTCCACTTGAGCCAGGAGTGCTTATCCTTCGGACCGGCATATGACTCGATAGAAGGTACTACTTCCATGCCAATTAACCTTTATAACGCCAAGAGAGACTTGAGAGAGCGGGAGGCCATATTGGCCTCCCGAGATAATGCTAAGTTACTGGACAACACGCTTGGCGGCAGCAGCAAGAGCGTCATCAACACTCTGACGACCGGAGGTAATGTTGGTCAGTGCTGATTCGACCCCCCCCCAAAAACGGGTCATTTCCGGAACAGAGGGCATAACTTCACCTGCTTGGGCACTAAGCATGGTCGCCTTGATACGTGGATCAGACTCCAGGGTCTTCTGGAAAGATTTCAGCGCAACAGCACCCAGCGGCTTGTCGGCGTTAACCGGAGTCAAACCGGCATCGGTCAGCAGGTAGTTTTCCAGGAACTCGATAGCCAGATCCTTGTTCGGGCTGGCGGCGTTGATGGTGGCACCCAGCACGCCAACGAAGGCTTTGGCCGGCTTGCCGTTCAGGGTCGGCAGCGGCGCTACGCCATACTTGATGCCGCTCTTGTCCAGGTTGCTCCAGGCCCAGGGGCCGTTGATCATCATGGCCACTTCGCCCTTGTTGAACTTGGCATCCATCACACCATAGTCAATGCCTTTATCCATATGACCATTTTTAATCATATCGGACAGGTAATTCAGACCGATTTTGGTCCCCTCATTATTAACGCCAGTATCTTTGACGTCATAACCGGTCGCGGTTTTCTTGAAGGCATAACCCCCATTAGCCGCAATCAGTGGATAGGTAAAATACGGAGAGGTATACGCCCACATGATGGCACGCTTACCATCTTTTTTGAGTTTATCGTCGATACCGGCGATCTCTTCGAAGGTTTTCGGCGGCTCGGGCAGCAGATCCTTGTTATAGATCAGGCTGACCGCTTCCATGGCAACCGGGTAGCCATAGGTTTTGCCATCGACAGTCATGGCATCCCAAGCCATAGTGTCAAACTTGGCTTTGGTTGCGGCATTCGGCGTTACTGGCAACAGCAAACCTGCTTTGACCCACTCACCGTAACGATCGTTTGCCCAGAAGAAGATGTCCGGGCCATTGCCAGTGGCGGCAGCTTGCTGGAATTTCACTTCAACCTGATCCGGGTGAGCCACAGTTACCTTGATGCCGGTTTCTGCTTCAAACTTCTTACCCACTTCAGCCAGACCGTTGTATCCCTTGTCACCGTTGATCCAGATGGTCAGCTGGCCTTCATCGATGGCAGCAGTAGCAGAGCAAGCGACGCCAAGAGTGGCCAGACCGATCAGGGATGACAGCAATTTCTTTTTCATGAGCCTTTCCTTGTTGTAGTTCCGCGCTGTAAGAGCATTGTGTGCGAGATGAATATTATCCCAAGCGGCAAACGGCTCACATGACGCAACTCGCATTTTTGAAATGCAATTACGTCATTACCTCCAAAAAATCATGAAAACATTTTCTTAAAATAGAAATAACCCCCTATTTATCGGCATAAACGACTACATTTAGTGAAATTAAATTACCATTATGAAATATAAATACGAACATGAAATGGTTTTCAAACAAGTGAAACCCCTTTCATGTGCATTATTCATGCTGGATGTGTTAACAAAACACCGAGTCACTTTCTCCAATAGCCCCTTGATGCATGAAAAAGAGACCCCGCCGGGGCGGAGTCTCTTTTTTGCCAGAAATGACGAGTTGATCACACTCGGGAGCATGACTACGACTGGCGCAGCAGCTGATCCTTGAGATTGGGCGGCACACCCTTGATGGTCAGGGTGTCGGTCTGGGGATCGTAAAAGATCCGGCTGTTCAACAACTTCTGCTCAAAACTCAGAGTCAGACCGCCGCCGGAGCCAACAAACTTGGTCAAACCACGCAGAGTAGAGCGATCCGCCGGGAAGCGCTCTTCCAGTTCATACTCCTGACCAATAAAGCTGTAAAAATCGAGGTCACCGTCACCGGGCAATTCTGCAGACAGCTCCTTGATTTCGATCTCTTCACCGGCGCTCGCCTGTTCGGTGCAATATTTGAAGACCTGCTTTTTATAGTCATTGCGCTCGGTCGGTTCCAGCTGACGACTGTCGCAATAACCTTCGACCGCCTGCAGCAAGCCTTTATTTTGTACCTTGGCATCCATGCCCTCGCGGGCACCCAGCAGATCCATAAAGAAGTCGCCCAGTTTGCGACCAATGCGCCCCTTGCTGAAGGTGATATAGCGGCGCGAATCCGGTTGGGTTTTCCATTCGGTCAAATCAATGCGGGCCACCAGATTGAGTTTGCCGATATCCAGATACTGGATATGGCGCAATTCCAGCGCTTCGCTGACGGTGACGCTCTCCTTGCCCTCCAGCAGGGCAATCAGCAGATAATCGACCCCGACGTAGTTATATTTGGCAAACAGCAGCACCCCCTGCTCATCGAGGGCGTGCTCCACCAGCTGCTTGACCAGCATCTGGGTCACGGTGACCGAGAAGGGAACGAATTCGGTCTGCTCGTCGAGCAGCTGTTCGAGGGCGATACGAAACGCGGGTGAAGGCTGCTTGGGAGCCTCTTCACCGTCGGCCAGCTCGGCGACGGCGGCCTCGGGGTCGGCAAAGAAGCCAAAGCCCTTGCCACCCTTGCCGTTGTAGATCCGATGCAGTTCCGCCATCAGTCCCTGTACCGCCTCATCAGGGGGCAGGGTCTGGCTGCGGGTATCGGCGTGGGGTTGACCATCGCCGCCCTGGCGCAAGGAGTGAAGAATGATCTTGTCGATATCGAGACTCATGTCACAAAGCCATAGTGTTAGCCGAAAGGGTGAAGTATTATAAGGCGCTTTGAACCGAGATGAACTGAAGATTATGCCTATCGTATCAAAGTACAATAACGAGCAATTTGACGCCCTGATGAACGACCTGATCACCGCGCTGGAAAAGCATAAAGCGCCGGTAGATCTCAGCCTTATGGTGCTTGGCAATCTGACCACCAATATCATCAACGGTATGGCACCGGCCCAGCGCCAGGCCATCACTGAAAAGTTTGTCCAGGCCCTGACCGCATCGGTCGATAATCGCCACGACGCACACTGAGTCCCCGACTCTGTTGATTTGACGTTTCTCAACGCAGATGGATCACTATGGTCGAAACCGGTAACCCCTATCGTGATAATGTCTCTCGCCTGATCACCTGGGGGCATTGGTTCTCCTTCTTCAACATTATTCTGGCCATGCTCATCGCCACCCGTTATCTGGGTGCCATCAGCTGGCCATCGACCACGCTTGGCGTGATCTATCTCGTTGTAAGCTGGATTGGCCACTTCTCGTTTCTGAGTTTTGTCACCTACCTGTTGACGATCTTCCCGCTCAGCTTCGTGCTGCCCAAGGAGAAGTCGTTGCGGTTCATCTCGGCCATCATCGCTACACTGGCGCTGGTGCTACTGCTGATCGACACCCAGGTATTCCGGCTGTTCAAGTTCCACCTCAACAGTCAGGTATGGCAGTTGCTGCTGGATCAGGCGCAAACCGAAGAGGGCTCAATCTGGAGCATTATCTTCGTTGCCGTGCCCACCATCTTCCTGCTGCAACTGCTGCTGTCGGCCTATGTCTGGCGCAAGATCAACAAGCGCAAGCGCCGCCAGTACGGCAATCAGGTGGGGCTGGCCCTGCTGATCTGCTTTATTCTGACCCACGTGGTCAACAGCTGGGCGGATGCGACCCTCTATCAGCCGATCACCATGCAGAGAGCCAACTTCCCCCTCTCCTACCCTATGACGGCCCGCTCCTTCCTGGCCAAACATGGCTGGCTGGATCTGGATCAGTACGAGAAGCAGGCGGCCTCCCAGGGGGATAACAGCGACAGCCGGATGCACTATCCGCTGCGCCCGCTAAACGTCAACGCCCCCCTGGCTCACAACAATCTGCTGATTGTGGTGGTCGATTCGCTGCGCTTTGACATGCTCAACAACATCAACATGCCCAATCTGCAGCGCTATGCGGATCAGCATCTGACGTTCCGCAATCACCTGAGTGGCGGCAACGACGACCTGATGGGCATGTTCAGCCTCTTCTACGGGTTGCCCGGTCACTACTACAAGGACATCAGCAGCGACAAGCGTCCGCCGGTGCTGTTCGATGAGATGCTGCGCCAGGATTACCAGTTCGGGCTGTTCGGCGCGATGGAAGATGCCCAGAAGTATCGCAAGAGCATCCTCGCCGGTCTGCGCAAACAGGTGTTTGTCTCAGAGCAGAGTGACGATGGCAAGCTGCTGACCGACTGGCAACAGTGGCTGGAGAAGCGCTCTCCCGAGCGTCCCTGGTTCTCGCTGGTCTATCTCTCGAGCCCAGGCGACTACCAGTTACCCGCCACCATGAAGGGGCCGTTCCAACCGGAGCTCGCCAACTTCAATCCGGCGACCGCCTATCGGGCGGAGAACCTGCAAAAACTCGAGAACCGCTACAAGAACTCGGTCTTCTATACCGACCAGTTGCTTGAACAGATGCTGACCAAATTGCAGTCGCAGGGGATGGACAGCAACACCATCGTCGTCATCACCTCCAACCACGGTCAGGAGTTCAACGACACCCGCAGCAACAGCTGGGGCGCAGGCAGCAACTACTCACCCTATCAGGTGCAGGTACCGCTGGTACTGGCCTGGCCGGGGCGCGGCAGTGACGTTCGGGAGCAACCGAGCAGCCATTTCGATCTGGCGCCGACCCTGATGCAGGGGATGCTGGGCGTGCGCAATCCGGCGCGCGATTACAGCGTTGGCCGCTCGCTGTTTGATACCAGCCCGCGCAACTGGCTGCTGGCCGGGGATCAGAATGACTTCGCCATCTATGAAGGGGAGACCATCACCCACTTCAACAAGCAAGGTGACTTCGAACTGCTGGAGCGCAACAGCTATCGCCCGATCAAGCACGGCACCCCGGATATGGGCGCCATGATCCAGGTGATGAACGAGCTGAACCGCTTCTATCGCAACCAGTGAAGCGCCCGTTGATGGCTTGATACCATAAAAAACGCCCCGAATTCGGGGCGTTTTTCGTTGTATAGCCGGCCACGTTCACGACAGTTAGCCACCCCACCCTTGCGGGTACTTGTAGCCGACGAAACGCTTGGCTGCATAGGCTTTGAAAGCCGCCGAGTTGTAGGCTGCCGCCACATCTTTGGCAAACGGCTGATCCGCATCTGCGCTTTTCACCACCACCCAATTGATAAAATCGTAGCTGCGCTCCAGAAACAGTCCTTCAGTGAACGGGATTCCGCTGGAGGCGGCAAAATTACCGTTGATCACCGAGAAGTCCACATCCTCGCGCGAGCGGGGCAGTTGCGCCGCCTCCAGCAACACCAGCTTGAGATTGTGCGGATTGTTCACCACATCAAACTCGCTCGCCTTGAGCGGGTTGATCCCCTCCTTGAGGGTCAGCCAACCGAGATCCTGCAACATCAGCAGAGCCCGCGCCTGATTGGTGGGATCGTTGGGGATGGCCACCGTGCTCCCCTTTTTCACCTTGTCGAGTGCCGCCAGCTTGCCGGAGTAGAGCCCCATCGGGCCAGTTGGCACTTGGGTAATGGGTGCCAGCGACAAGCCGCGATCTTTGGCAAAACTCTCCAGATAAGGTTTGTGCTGGAAGCAGTTCACATCCAGTGATCCGTCAGCCAGAGCAATATTGGGAGTCACATAGTCGGTGAACTCCACCAGCTTGACCTTATACCCCTTGGCCTCCAGCTGCGGCTTGATGGAGTCGGTCACCATGTCGGCAAAATCCCCCACCGTAGTACCAATCACAATCTCCTGTTTGGTCGGCAAGGACGCATCGGCGGCAACCGCGGAAAAAGAGAGGCTCCCGACCGCCATCGCGGCAATAAAGGTGCTGGCGCCAGCAGTGGCGCGCAAGGAAGCAGTCAAAGGAGAAGATAAAAAGGAACGAAACGGCATAGGGACTCCCTGTCAGGTACGCATCAAGCTATGGGACTGCGGCGGGGTGGCTCTCAGAGATTAAGCCCCTCAAACCGCAGCAATCTAGCCATCCAGATGGCTATTTCAATTACCATAACAGAGCCATCCACCGCCGCCAAGCAATAAACCACTGACCCACCCCCACCTCATCACTCTTGCAGGCTCACCCGAACGCATAGCTGCACTCACATTGGCACACACCACCATGCCGTTTATTTCCAAGAGCGCACGAGCCCCCCTCGGGATTGCCCCGAATCGAGATGGCTGCGGCGAAGGAGAGTCGCGAGAGGAGTGAATTACAGATAAAAAGATCAGTAGCGAGCGGTGAGAACCATTCTCAATAAAACACATAACCAGCGTCATTGGAATACCTACCATAAACCAGATCGGATTTCTTTGAACCTCATTGCGTTTTTTGAAAATGGCTCTTTTTGAACCCCTACCACCCGTGTATAGATTTCCGTCGCACTCAGGATGGTGCGATCCAAGATGGAGTTAAAAGAATAATGAAGCAAACATCGTTAGCACTGGCGATCACAGCACTGCTGTCGACCCTGCCCAGTGCGCTCGTTCAGGCAAATGAAGGTTGTGCGCCGCTCACCGGCAAGGAGAGTGGCATGGATATCGGACGCAGCAGCACCGAGCGCTGCCTGCCAGGTACCAATCCCCTGCAGGATCAGCAGTGGTATCTGCTCAACAGCGGACAGGATGGATTCAGCGCCCGTGGCGGCATAGCGGGCAATGATCTCAACCTCTGGTGGGCTCATCGCACCGGCGTGCTGGGCCAGGGAGTCAATGTGGCCGTGGTGGATGATGGTCTGGCTATCGCCCACCCGGATCTGGCGGAGAACGTGCGTCCGGGTTCGAAAAACGTGGTGACCGGCAGCGATGACCCGACACCGACCGATCCGGATACGGCCCACGGCACCTCGGTCTCCGGCATCATAGCGGCGGTAGACAACGCCATCGGCACCAAGGGGATAGCCCCGCGAGCCCAGCTGCAGGGGTTCAACCTGCTGGATGACAACAGCCAGCAGTTGCAGAAAGATTGGCTCTACGCCCTTGGCGACAGCGATGCCAGTCGCGACAACCGGGTGTTCAACCAGAGCTACGGCATGAGTGTGGTGGATCCCCGCTCTGCCAACTCTCTGGATCAATCCCAGCTTGATCGCCTGTTTGAACAGCAGACCCTCAAGGCGCAGGGCGCGGCCTATATCAAGGCCGCCGGCAACGGCTTCAACAAGATAGCGGCGGGCGGCTATGTGCTTAACCGCA
Organism: Aeromonas sp. 6P; assembly: GCF_051919525.1. Classification (NCBI taxonomy): domain Bacteria; kingdom Pseudomonadati; phylum Pseudomonadota; class Gammaproteobacteria; order Aeromonadales; family Aeromonadaceae; genus Aeromonas; species Aeromonas sp. 6P. The sequence goes on from NZ_JBQBEO010000002.1 coordinate 2,851,834, forward strand.
CCGGCAATGGCCCCAAATTGCCGTTTGAAAACAGCAATCTCGATCCCTCCAACAGCAACTTCTGGAACCTGGTGGTAAGTGCTCTCAACGCCGATGGCGTCAGATCCTCCTACTCCAGCGTCGGCAGCAACATCTTCCTGAGCGCGACCGGTGGCGAGTACGGTACCGACGCTCCGGCGATGGTGACCACGGATCTGCCCGGCTGCGACATGGGTTACAACCGCACCGACGATCCCAGCACCAACCGGCTGCACGGCAACCCGCAACTGGATGCCAGCTGCGACTACAACGGCGTGATGAACGGCACCTCCTCCGCCACCCCCAGCACCTCCGGCGCCATGGCGCTGCTGATGTCCGCCTACCCGGATCTGTCGGTGCGGGACCTGCGGGATCTGCTGGCGCGCAGCGCAACCCGGGTCGATGCCACACAGAAACCTGTGATGGTCAGCTACACCAGCAGCACCGGCAAGGTGCGTGATGTGAAAGGGCTGGAAGGGTGGGAGCGCAATGCCGCTGGCATGTGGTTCAGCCCCACTTACGGTTTTGGTCTGATCGACGTCAACAAGGCCCTTGAGCTGGCAGCCAATCACCAGCCCCTGCCCCCGCTGGTGCAACTGCCATGGCAGAAGATCAATGTCACTGGCAGTGCCGCCGCCATCCCGGATGTGGGCAACAGCCCGACCCGTTCCACAACCCGCATCGCGACACCATTGACGGTGGAAGCGGTTCAGGTGATGGTGAGCCTGGATCACCAGCGTCTGCCCGATCTGCTGATCGAACTGGTCTCCCCCGCCGGCACCCGCAGCATCCTGCTGAGCCCCTTCAACAGCCTGGTCGGCCAATCTCTCGACCAGCAGCAGCTGGGCTTTGTACGAACCAAGGGATTGCGTGACATGCGGATGCTATCCAACAAGTTCTACGGCGAATCGGCGCAAGGCACATGGCGACTGGAAGTGACCGACGTTGCCAACGGTACCCGTCAGGTCTCTCTGCTCAATCGCGAGACCCGTGAGCGTACCACCCTGACCGAGCGCAACAATCGCCAACCGGGCAAGCTGATCTCATGGTCCCTGCGGGTCCTGGGTCACGATGCCAACCGCAGCTAACACGCTAGGAGTATTACCATGAACAAACCTGTTACCTTGCTTCTGGCAACCCTGCTGGCCCCCTTCTCGGGACAGCTCTGCGCCCAGGAGTCCGTCACCATGGATGGCAAGCAGTACAGCACCATAGAGGTGAACGGCCAGACCTACCTCATTCCCGACAACGGCAGCAAGAAGCGGGTCGCCCGCAGCCTTGACAGCAAGGTCCCGCAACAGACCCTGCGCCGCGGTGACGTGTTGATGCAAGGGGCCGCCAGCCCGGAGCTGACTGTAAGCGGCACCCTGCTGGTGGAAGCTGACGATGCCAGCGCCAAGGCGCTGGCGACTCGCCACGGCCTGAACTTCAAACAGAGCAGTGGTGGTATCGCCCTGCTGGAGGCCAAATCGGGCACCGATCTCAACGCCATCGCCACCAAGCTCAAGAGCGAAGGGGTGAATGTGCAGATCGAGCTGTCGGGGGCCGAACAGCAGCCGAAATAGGTCGCGACACACAGATAACAAAGGGGGCCATTATGGCCCCCTTTCTGCTGCTCATTTTGATAGTGGCTTACTTGGCGCCATGCTGCTCCGCCAGATAGAGCCAGGTATCGACCACGGTATCGGGGTTGAGTGACACCGAATCGATCCCCTGCTCCACCAGCCAGGCAGCAAAGTCCGGATGATCAGATGGGCCCTGACCGCAGATCCCCACATACTTGCCCGCCTTGCGCGCGGCCTGAATCGCCATCGACAGCAGCGCCTTGACCGCATCGTTGCGCTCGTCGAACAGGTGGGCAATCAGCCCCGAGTCCCGATCCAGCCCAAGGGTGAGCTGGGTCATGTCATTGGAGCCGATGGAGAAGCCGTCCACGTGCTCGAGGAACTTGTCTGCCAAGAGGGCATTGCTCGGGATCTCGCACATCATGATCACCTTGAGCCCCCGCTCGCCGCGGCGCAGACCGTTCTCGGCCAGGATCTCGATCACCTGCTCCGCCTCGCCCACGGTGCGCACGAAGGGGATCATCACCTCGACGTTGGTCAACCCCATCACATCGCGCACCCGCTTGATCGCCTCGCACTCGAGGGCAAAGCAGGGGCGGAAGCTGTCGGCGATGTAGCGGGATGCGCCACGAAAACCGATCATCGGGTTCTCCTCGTGGGGCTCGTAGCCACGACCGCCCACCAGATTGGCGTACTCGTTGGACTTGAAGTCCGACATCCGCACGATCACCCGCTCCGGCCAGAAGGCGGCACCCAGAGTGGCGATCCCCTCGGTCAGCTTGGCCACGTAGAACTCACGCGGGCTGTCGTAACCGGCGATCATCTTGCCGATGGTGGCCTTGAGCTCTGGGGCTTGCTGGTCAAACTCCAGCAGCGCCTTGGGGTGCACCCCGATCATCCGGTTGATGATGAACTCAAGACGCGCCAGCCCTACGCCTGCATTAGGCAACTGGGCAAAGTCGAAAGCGCGATCCGGGTTGCCGACGTTCATCATGATCTTGATGGGCAGGCGCGGCATATTGCCCACCTCGGTCACCGCCACATCGAAGTCCAGCTCGCCGTCATAGATAAAACCGGTATCCCCTTCCGCGCAGGAGACGGTGATCCGCTGGCCCGGCTGAATATGATCGGTAGCGTTGCCACAGCCCACCACAGCCGGAATGCCCAGCTCGCGGGCGATAATGGCGGCGTGACAGGTACGGCCGCCCCGGTTGGTGACGATGGCGGAGGCCCGCTTCATGATGGGCTCCCAGTCCGGGTCGGTCATGTCGGTGACCAGCACATCGCCGGGCTGTACTTCGTCCATCTGACTGATGGAAGAGATGACCCGCGCCGGGCCCGCGCCAATCTTGTGACCGATAGCACGCCCCTCGATCAGCACCTTGCCCGCTTGCTTGAGGGCAAAACGTTCGAGGGTGTTGGCCTCCTGACGGCTGCGCACGGTTTCCGGACGGGCCTGCACTATGTAGAGTTGGCCATCCTGACCATCCTTGGCCCACTCGATATCCATCGGGCGGCCATAGTGCTGCTCAATGATGAGGGCCTGTTTCGCCAGCGCCATCACCTCCTCATCGCTGATGCAGAAGCGGCTACGCTCAGCCTCGTTGGTGTCGACAATCTTCACCTGACGGCCGTGACCAGCATCGTCAGAGTAAGTCATCTTGATAAGCTTGGAGCCGAGGGTCTTGCGTACCACCGCCGGGCGGCCCCCCTTGAGAGTCGGCTTGTGCACATAGAATTCATCCGGGTTGACCGCCCCCTGCACCACCATCTCGCCAAGACCATGGGCGCCGGTGATAAAGACCACGTCGTTGAAACCGGACTCGGTATCGAGGGTAAACATGACGCCGGAGGCGGCGAGATCCGAGCGCACCATCCGCTGCACCCCTGCCGAGAGGGCAACACCCTTGTGGTCGTAGCCCTGATGCACCCGATAGGAGATGGCGCGATCGTTGAACAGGGAAGCAAACACATGCTTGACCGCCGTCATGACGGCATCGATGCCACGTACGTTGAGGAAGGTCTCCTGCTGACCGGCAAAGGAGGCGTCCGGCATATCCTCGGCGGTGGCGGAGGAGCGCACCGCAAACGAGGCCTCGACACCGGCACTCAACTTTTCATAGGCAACCCGGATAGCCTGCTCCAGCTCGGGCTGGAACGGGGCTTCGATCACCCAGTCGCGGATCTGCTGACCGGCCCGGTTGAGGGCGGCGATATCGTCCACGTCGAGATTGTCGAGCAGATGGTGGATCTTGCCGTTGAGGCCGCTTGACTCCAGAAACTCGTTAAACGCAAAGGCGGTGGTAGCAAAGCCCCCCGGCACGGATACGCCGGCGCCAGAGAGGTTGCTGATCATCTCGCCAAGGGATGCGTTCTTGCCGCCAACTCGTTCTACGTCCTGCATTCCGAGTTGTTCGTACCAGAGCACGTACTGTTGCACTTGGATGTCTCCAGGTTGGTGGGCACCGATGCCATAGCACCTCGTGCGCCCGATTTAATCGATGAGGTTATGGGTAAGTCAGGTGCGTTATTGTCTGTTTCTTTTGTTGCCAACGACCATGAAAACGTTTTCTACTGATTTTCAAAAAAATCCCCGAGCAAGCGTTGGGGATGGTCGAATGACCGGAACATTCTACAATGGCGACACAAAAAGATAACGATTCAGGTTTGCAAGCCACTTCACAACTTGGGCACAGCAGACCGGTTGACAAAACTGGTATGGTTTCGGGAGATACTTCTCACCCCTTACCCCATGCGACCCCACCCGCGGTATCACAGGAGCCCTACGTGCACACCGTATTTTATGTTTCAGACGGCACCGCCATCACCGCCGAAGTGTTCGGCCACGCGGTACTGAGCCAGTTTCCGCTGGCCTTCGAGCAGATCACTATCCCCTTTGTGGAGACACTGGAGAAAGCCCGTCAGGTACGGATGCGGATCGACGAGCAGTTCCGCCAGACCGGGGTACGCCCCATCCTGTTTCACACCATCGTCGACCCGCTGGTACGGGAAGAGGTACTGAAATCGGAGGCGTGCGGCCACGACTTTCTCAATACCTTCGTCAGCCCGCTGGAGCAGGAACTGGGGGTAAAAGCCGAGCCCCGCCTCCACCGCACCCACGGCATGGAGAACCGCAAGCTCTATGACGATCGCATCGAGGCGGTCAACTTCGCACTGGCCAACGACGATGGCATCACCACCAAGGAGTACGATGAGGCGGACATCATCCTGATCGGGGTCTCCCGCTGCGGCAAGACCCCCACCAGCCTCTATCTGGCACTGCAGTTTGGCATTCGCGCCGCCAACTACCCCTTTATCGAGCAGGACATGGGGATGCTGGAGCTGCCCGCCCCCCTCAAGGCCAACCGTCACAAGCTGTTTGGCCTCACCATAGCGCCGCAGCGGCTGCATGAGATCCGTAACCAGCGCCGTGCCAACAGCCGCTACTCCTCCATCGAACAGTGCGAGCAGGAGCTGGCCTGCGTGGAGCGACTGTTTCGCCAGGAGGCGATTCGCTTCCTGGATACCAGCTCCCACTCGGTGGAGGAGATCAGCGCCAAGGTCCTCGAGGCGACCGGTCTGCGCCGCCAGCTCTGTTAAGCCAGCTTGACAGCTATCGGCATCAACAAAAGATAAAAATTACAGTGTCGCGGCGAAAGTCAGCTGTGGCGAACTGCAATTCACATAGATGACAGTGAAAAGCGTGGATAAAAAAGGGATAAGCACCACAAATGCTTATCCCTCTTCTTGTCGACCTTGCCGTTGTGCCCTTGTCACCTGCTGCCAGTTGCCGCTATTCGATTCCGTTCTGCTGCGCTCGGCAAACAGCCAGCGTTAACTAACGATTGAGCTCAGGGTTGTTCATCAACCTGGCATAGAAGGCCAGCAAACCGTGGCGCAGGCGAACCCGCTCCGCCAGCCAGCCGCCAACGAGCGCCCCCGTTACCCCACCCACCAGCAACAGCGACTGCCAGTAGTGCAGCAATCCCTGATCACCGAGTAACAGCCAACCCAGCAACATAATCGCGGCCACCAGCAACAACAGCGGACTGGCAGCAATCCCTAACCAGAGCGCCACCAGCACACCCCGGGCAACCCCTTGTTGCAGCACGCTTTCGCGCTCTCTGTACTCCAACTCCCTGCACTCTTCCCTGTACTCTTGCTTGTTTGGCATCATTTGCATCTATTTGTGGCTTGGCACCACAAAAGCACACCAACAAGACAAAATGTCAACAAAACAGAATTCGATTGCACAAACATCAACCAAAAACTACCAAGAAGCCTCTTCAAATCATGAAAAAGCTGCCTTTGGTACAAAATACGGCCATTAGAGATGGAAAATAGGTGCATTCATGGCGGATTATCACTATTCTGCTTCAGTTGCCAGCCAACACTAAAAAATTGAAAATGGCATGTCGTAACGAAATAAATACAGATTTCGTCAGGTTTTGGCTACGCAATGCGGCCTGCTCAGGATGAGCCCAACACCGACCAGAGACAACAGAGACGTAAGGACAGACCCATGGATTTGAAACAAGACGGTGAGGAGCTGAAGCGCGGCCTTAAAAACCGCCACATTCAGTTGATTGCTTTGGGCGGCGCCATCGGCACCGGCCTCTTTCTGGGCATTGCCCAAACCATCAAGATGGCAGGCCCTTCGGTCCTGCTGGGGTATGCCATCGGCGGCTTTATCGCCTTCCTGATCATGCGCCAGCTCGGCGAAATGGTGGTGGAAGAGCCGGTAGCCGGTTCATTCAGCCACTTTGCCTACAAATACTGGGGTGAGTTTGCCGGTTTTGCGTCCGGCTGGAACTACTGGGTGCTCTACGTGCTGGTGAGCATGGCCGAGCTGACCGCGGTGGGCATCTATGTCCAGTACTGGTGGCCCGAGATCCCGACCTGGATGTCGGCAGCCTTCTTCTTCGTGCTGATCAACGCCATCAACCTCTCCAACGTCAAAGCGTTTGGCGAAATGGAGTTCTGGTTCGCCATCATCAAGGTGGTCGCCATCATCGGCATGATTGGCTTTGGCGGCTATCTGCTCCTCTCCGGTGCCGGCGGACCCGAGGCGAGCGTCACTAACCTGTGGGCTCAGGGCGGTTTCTTCCCCAACGGCATCAGCGGTCTGGTGATGGCGATGGCGGTGATCATGTTCTCCTTCGGCGGTCTGGAGCTGGTGGGCATTACCGCCGCCGAAGCGGACAACCCCGAGAAGAGCATTCCCAAGGCCACCAATCAGGTGATCTACCGCATCCTAATCTTCTACATCGGTGCTCTGGCTATCCTGATGTCCCTCTACCCTTGGGGTAAAGTGGTGGAAGGCGGCAGCCCGTTCGTGATGATTTTCCACGCTCTGGACAGCAATCTGGTCGCCACCGTACTCAACATCGTGGTGCTGACGGCGGCACTGTCGGTCTACAACAGCTGCGTCTACTGCAACAGCCGGATGCTGTTCGGTCTGGCCAAACAGGGCAACGGCCCGAAAGCCCTGCTCAAGACCAACAAGAGCGGCGTGCCACTGGTTGCCCTCTCGGTCTCGGCCATCGCCACCCTGCTCTGCGTGCTGATCAACTACCTGATGCCGGGCAAGGCGTTCGGCCTGCTGATGGCGCTGGTGGTCTCCGCACTGGTGATCAACTGGGCGATGATCAGCCTCGCGCACCTCAAGTTCCGCAAGGCCAAAGTCGCAGAAGGCGTCCAGCCCAAGTTCAAGGCGTTCTGGTATCCCTTCGGCAACTACCTCTGCCTCGCGTTCATGGCTGGTATCCTGGTGATCATGTACATGACCCCCGATTTCCGCATCTCAGTCGAACTGATCCCCGCCTGGCTGGTGGTACTGGGCATTGGCTTTGTCATCAAGCGCAAGGGACAGGCCCAAAGCAAGGTTGCAGCCAATCTGGGTTAATACCCGCAGCTGAGAAAAACAATGCAAAACGCCGATCGCATGATCGGCGTTTTTTTATTACGCGCAGCACTACTAGCAGCCATAGCCCTCAGGAAGGCAGCTCTTGCCTTTGATCTTGCCGATGCTCCGGGCTGTTGACGCAACACTCATCGCGGAAAAAGGCGATGATCTCCTCCAGCACCGCGTATTGAGAGACGCAAAGCAGGGTCCGACTCTCCCGGTTTTGCTTCACCAGCCCCACCGAGACCAGCGCCGCGATATGGTGGCTGAGGGTGGAAGCGGGGATCGCCAGCTGCTTTTGCAGCTCACCCACCGGCAGCCCCTGCTCTCCCGCCTTGACCAGATGCTTGAAGATAAACAGCCGGGTCGGATGACCCAGCTCTTTCAATGCCTTGGCGACCTCTTCCAGTTGCATCTCTGTGCCCTCCACGAATTTGATATTTCGATAATACCAGAAATATCTTGACCGATCATTTATTTCGGTTATTTTGGAAATATAGAAAACAAGTGAGGATACGACAATGAATGAGTGGTTAACCATGCTGACCGATGCAGCCCAGATGTTCCTGTTTCTGGCTGTCGAGCTGTCGGTGCTGTTTCTGGTCATTAGCGCCGGGGTCAGCCTGATCCGCCAGAAGATCCCCGACGAGAAGATCCAACGGATGCTGGGGGCGCGCCATGGCAAGGGCTATCTGCTCTCAGCCCTGCTCGGCGCCGTCACCCCCTTTTGCAGCTGCTCCACCATCCCGATGCTGAGAGGACTACTTTCGGCCAAGGCTGGCTTTGGCCCCACCCTCACCTTCCTGTTTATTTCGCCACTGCTGAACCCCATCATCGTCGGCTTGATGTGGGCCACCTTCGGCTGGAAAGTGACCCTGCTCTACGCCGTGATCGCCGCCAGCGTCTCCGTCATGGCGAGCATGCTACTCGACAGATTGGGGTTCGAGCGCCATGTCATCGACCCCAAAGAGGCCACCCCCTCTTGCGGTAGCGACTGTAGCCCGGCGACCCGCGCCACAACTCAAGCACATTGCAGTGACAACCAACGCTGTGCCATTCGCGCAATCAAACCCCTCAACGGGGCAGCGTGCTGCCCGGCTCAGCAACCAGAGATGGCAGAGCAGGCCACCCTCTCCTGCTGCGGCGATGGCACGGCAACCCTGACCAGAGCGCCACAGCTCCCCACCGCCTGGGTCAAAGCTCGCATCGATGCCTGGCAGCAGTTCAAAGCGGTATTGCCCTTCCTGCTGCTGGGGGTGCTCATCGGCTCGTTTATTTACGGCTTTATTCCGGCCGAGTGGATCGCCGCCCATGCCGGCGCCGACAACCCGCTGGCCATCCCCTTCAGCGCCATCGTCGGGATCCCGCTCTACATCCGTGCCGAGGCCGTGATTCCGCTGGCGTCGGTACTGCTGGGCAAAGGGATGGGAATGGGCGCCGTCATGGCGCTGATCATCGGCAGTGCCGGTGCCAGTCTGACCGAGGTTATCCTGCTCAAGTCGATGTTCAGAACCCCGATGATTGCGGCCTTCCTTACCGTGATCCTCGGCATGGCGATCCTGATGGGCTACCTGACGCAACTGCTGTTTTAAGTCGCCCATCATTAAACAGACAGGGTGTTAAGCCAGCTGAGTGTGAAACCATCAGGCTTCCCATAGACAAACGCCGATCAACTGATCGGCGTTTGTCTATTCCGTACGGCAATCTGCAACCGGCGTTACAGATATTGCCCGACGATGGGGAGCAGATCCTCGACGTCACGGGCGATATGGTCGGGTTGGTGTTCCCAGCGCTCCGGGGTCGCGCGGCTATAGGCGACAGCCACCGATATCACACGGCTCTGCTCGCCAAGCGCCGCTTGCAAATGACGGGCAAACTGCACATCCGCTTCATGGTCACCGATATAGATCAGCGACTGGCACCTAGCTGGGCCGAAGATAGACTCCAGACATTTGAGGCCACCGAAAGGATGAGGTTTTTGCTGCTGTCCGGGCACGTCATCATAGCCGACCACAGCCTTGAACAGGCTGTTCACGCCATGCTGCTCCAGAACCCGGCGAATATTCTTTTGGGAGTTCTGCGAACAAATTCCGTGGGGAATGGCAGAGAAATGGTCAATCACCGCCTCCAGCCCCGCAAAAAAACGCACCTCGGTCCGGTTCATCTCCTGATGCTTGGCCCACAGACTGCCAGCCAGCACCATCTCGTCCCGCGACAAACCGTAGTAATCCATATAGAGCGCCTGCCAGTTCTTGGCGGCGTGATTGGCATGGTGATATTCCGCTTCGCTGCGCAGATAGCGCGGCAGATGTTCTCCGGTCAGATGGGGGGCGACCTCAGCCAGGATCTGCTTGGTGATATCGATATTCTTCGGCACCGAATTGACCAGAGTACCGTCATAATCCCATAAAATCGCATCCAACTTCATTGCGTTACCTGTCTCGCTTCACAGCCATAAGTCACGCCATGTTACTTGGCTTGCCTCCCCTCGCCAAACCGCGCTGTAAAAATGTGAGACCCATCCCGTCCCCACGCAGTAGCACAAGAGTTAATGTGCAACAACACAATAAATGAACATCCTCTGCCATACTCAGACGAAGTATTCCGTTACGCCGAAACCGGAGTCTGATCATGGTAACCAGCTCGCTTCACACCACAGATACCGAGGTTGAATTTGCCGACGATATCCAGTTGGTATCGACGACCGATCTCAAAGGGGACATCACCTACGCCAATCCGGCGTTTTGTCAGGTGGCAGGCTATCGCCTGGAAGAGATGTTGGGGCAGCATCACAATCTGGTGCGCCACCCCGACATGCCCAAGGCAGCGTTTGCCGATCTCTGGGCCCACCTGCAGGCGGGTAAACCATGGCGAGGGATGGTAAAAAACCGCTGCAAAGATGGTCGCTATTATTGGGTTGATGCCTATGTCACCCCGATTTATGAAGATGGCAAGATGGTGGGTTACCAATCCGTCCGCTGCCGCCCCGCCGCAGAGCACAAAGCGCGTGCCAGCCAGATGTACAAAACCCTTAAAGCCCGTGAAACCGGCTCTGCCATTCACATGGGCCTGCGTCAACTCACGCCGGCCATGATGACCATCCCCCTGCTGCTCGTCAGCGTGATCAGCGCGCTCTGGCTGATCTCACCGCTGCAGGCGCTCTGGGTAATCATACCCCTCTTGGCAACAATCTGGTTCAATCGCCACCCTCTCTTCCTCACGCCGCGATTCTTGCAGCAGCTCGAGCAGGATTACGACAGCATCAGCCGCCTTATCTTCTCGGGGGATGCCCCCCACAGCATCGCCGATTTCCATATCAAACTCGGGCAAGCGAAGATCCGTACCGTACTCGGCAGGGTGGATGACACCACCGCGTCGCTCAATGCCATGGCCAATGACCTGCGCGGCTCCGCCTCGCTGGCCAGCCAGGATATCTCTTCGCAAGACACGCAGATCCAGCAGATTGCCACCGCCGTCACCCAGATGGCTTCGGCCGCCGAGGAGATCAACCGCAATATTCAAGACAGCAACAGCCAGATTGAAGAGGCCCGTAGCCACTGCATCACCACCAGCACCCAGCTTTCGGAAGCAGGAGAAGAGATGTCGGCGCTGGCCACCCAGGCGGAGCAAGCCTTCCAGTCAGCTGTCGAGCTGGCGAGCGAGTCCGAGCGGATCGGCACCATCATGAGCGAAATTCGCGGTATTGCGGATCAAACCAACCTGCTGGCGCTCAATGCCTCCATCGAAGCCGCACGGGCCGGCGATCAGGGACGCGGCTTTGCAGTTGTGGCGGACGAGGTTCGCAGCCTGTCGACCAGAACCCACAAGGCAACAGAGCAGATCCAGAACAGCATTGGCCATATCCAGCAAACCCTGGGGGGATGGAAAGAGATGATGCATCTCAATGTGACCAGAACCAACGCCTGCCTCGCCACCACCCGGGCAAGCACCGGCAACCTGAATCAGGTTGTGGTCGAGATAGACAAGGTCTCTGATTTTTCCAACCAGATCACCGCCGCAGCCACCGAGCAACAAGCGGTCATCGAGGAGATCAGTCGCAATATCAACCAGATATCCTCGCTCTCTCACGATAACAGTCTCAAAATCGATCAGGTGAGTGAAACCAGTGCCAATTTGCAGAGCAAAGCGAGCCAGCTCAAGGACTTAAGCCGGACATTCGGATAGCAGCATGCAGATAAAGTCCATGTAAACGAAGGGCCACCCGTCTGGGTGGCCCTGTTGTTTATGCGGCTTAACTGTTGCTCCTGGACGCCACTTACTTGGCGTAATCCTCAGTCGGGATACAGGCACAGAACAGGTTGCGATCGCCGTAGACATCGTCGATGCGGTTCACAGAGGGCCACAACTTGGCGGCGCGCACGGCGTCGGACGGGAAGACCGCCTCGGCGCGGCTGTAGCCACGGGACCACTCTGCATCCATCACATCATCCTGCGTGTGCGGCGCATGGACCAGCGGGTTGTCGGCGAGGCTCCACTGCCCCTCCTGCACCTTGGCAATCTCGGCGCGGATGGAAGTCATCGCCTCGACGAAACGATCCAGCTCGCGCTTGGATTCCGACTCGGTCGGTTCGACCATCAGGGTGCCCGCTACCGGGAAGCTCATGGTCGGTGCGTGGAAGCCGTAGTCCATCAGCCGCTTGGCAACGTCCATCTCGCTGATGCCGGAAGCCTCTTTGAGCGGACGGATATCCAGAATGCACTCGTGAGCTACCCGACCGTTGCGCCCGGAATAGAGCACCGGGAAGGAGTCACCCAGCTTCTTGGCCAGATAGTTGGCGTTTAGGATCGCTACCTGAGTGGATTTCTTCAGCCCCTCGTCACCCAGCATGGCGATATACATCCAGCTGATGGGCAGGATACTGGCTGAGCCAAACGGTGCCGCCGACACGGCGCCGTTATCACGGCTCTCCTTGTTGGTCTTGACCACAGCGTGACCGGCCACGAACGGTGCCAGATGTTTCTTCACGCCGATGGGGCCCATGCCCGGGCCGCCACCACCGTGAGGAATGGCGAAGGTTTTGTGCAGGTTGAGGTGAGAGACGTCCGCCCCGATAAAGCCCGGCGCCGTCAACCCGACTTGCGCATTCATGTTGGCGCCGTCCAGATAGACCTGACCACCGTGCTGGTGAACGATGTCGCACACCTCCTTGATGGTCTCCTCATACACCCCGTGGGTGGAGGGATAGGTCACCATCAGACAGGAGAGTTGATCCCCCGCCTCGGCCGCCTTGGCACGCAGATCGTCGAGATCCACGTTGCCGGACTTGTCACAGGCGGTGACGATCACCTTGAGCCCCGCCATCTGGGCAGAGGCCGGGTTGGTGCCGTGGGCAGAAGCTGGGATCAGGCAGATGTCGCGATGCCCCTCGCCGCGGGATTCGTGGTACTTCTTGATGGCCAAGAGACCGGCGTACTCGCCCTGCGCCCCGGAGTTGGGCTGCATGCAGACCGCATCGTAACCGGTCACCTTCACCAGCCAGTTTTCGAGGTCGGCCAGCAGCAGTTGGTAGCCCTTGGCCTGTGCCAGCGGGGCGAACGGGTGCAACTTGCCGAACTCGGGCCAGGTCACCGGGATCATCTCGGCGGTGGCGTTGAGCTTCATGGTGCAGGAGCCGAGCGAAATCATGGCGTAGTTGAGCGCCAGATCTTTGGCTTCGAGACGGTGGATATAACGCAGCATCTCGGTTTCGGAGTGGTACTTGTTGAACACCTCGTGGGTCAGCACGGCATCGGTGCGCAGCAGATCCTGCGGGATGGCGTGATGGGCCTGGGCCGCCTTGTCGAGGGCCTCGATGTCGAGGCCATGGCCTTGACCGAGGAAGAGATCGAACAGCTCGGCCACATCGCTGCGAGTGGTGGTTTCAGAGAGTGACACCCCTACCGCGCCATCTAGGTCTGCACGAAGGTTGATGCCGAGCCCCTCGGCCTTGGCGATCAGCGCGGCCTTGTCAGCAGTCTGCACGGTCAGGGTATCGAACCAGCTTGCATGCTTGAGGGCCACCCCCTTGGCCTTGAGGCCAAGCGCCAGAATGGTGGTGAGACGGTGCACGCGGGAGGCGATGGTCTTCAGCCCCACCGGACCGTGGTAGACGGCGTAGAAGCTCGCCATGTTGGCCAGCAGCACCTGAGCGGTACAGATGTTGGAGTTGGCCTTCTCGCGGCGGATATGCTGCTCGCGGGTCTGCATCGCCATGCGCAGCGCGGCCTTGCCGCGGGCATCCTTGGAGACACCGATGATACGGCCCGGCATGGAACGTTTGTAGGCATCGCGGGTAGCGAAGAAGGCGGCGTGGGGGCCACCGTAGCCCATGGGCACGCCAAAGCGCTGGGCGGAGCCCAACACCACGTCGGCACCCAGCTCGCCCGGGGACTTGAGCAGCAGCAGAGAGAGCAGATCGGCGCTGACGCAGGCCAGCCCTTTCTGGGCCTGTACCGCGGCAATCAGAGCGCGCAGATCTTTCACCTCACCTGTGGTGGTGGGGTACTGGAACAGGGCACCGAACACCTCTTCGCTCACTGCATCGTTCGCGGCGCCAACCGCCACGTCGAAACCAAAGTGAACCGCGCGCTCCTTGACCACGTCGATCACCTGCGGGTGCACATCATCGGCCACGAAGAAGAGGTTGGATTTGGACTTGGCCATCCGCTTGGCCAGCGCCATCGCCTCGGCGGCGGCGGTCGCTTCATCCAGCAGGGAGGCACTCGCCAGATCCATGCCGGTGAGATCCAGCGTCAGCTGCTGGAAGTTGAGCAGGGCTTCGAGACGGCCCTGTGCCAGCTCGGGCTGATAGGGGGTGTAGGCGGTATACCAACCCGGATTTTCCAGCACATTGCGCAAAATGACGTGGGGCACATGGGTATCGTGATAACCCATGCCGATGTAGCTCTTGGCAATCTTGTTCTGAGCGGCATAGCCCTTGAGCTTGGCCAGCGCCTCTACTTCGGTCATGCCGGCACCGATCCCCAGCGGACCCGGCAGGCGAATGGCGGCGGGCACGGTCTGTTCAATCAAATCGTCCAGGCTTTCGGCCCCGACGGTCGCCAGCAGCTGGCGCAGCTCTTCCTCGCCCGGGCCGATATGGCGGCGGACAAAATCGGTTTTTTGCTCGAGTTCAAACAGTGACTGGGTCATTTCCCTATTTCCTGATAAATAAGTCCTGGCATGACATCCTGATAACCAAGACCTGATGTTCCTGATCGTCGGCAGATACCGACTCCACTCATGTTCTGGGTCCCGCAGACAGGATGCGGCACCGGATGCTGCGGCAGCATCAAGAGGGGATCGCCTTGTTGCGAACCGGCCCGTTTGCCCCCTGGGCTCCTAGGGTGGCAAACGGCAGGCGCGGACGACTTCACCCTTCCACCGGCCGGTGCTTGCCCGGCTGGCGGTCATACAAAGGGGCCCTGCTGTGTTGGCAGGGCCCGGGGGCATTACTCTTCGTCCACCACGTTCTGGTAGCCTTCGGCATCCAGCAGGTTGGCCAGTTCGCTCTCGTCATCGAGCTTGATGCGGAACAGCCAGCCAGCGCTGTAGGGGTCGGAGTTGACCAGCTCGGGGCTCCCTTCCAACTCTTCGTTGACGGCAATGATCTCGCCGCTCACCGGGCTGTAGATATCGGAGGCCGCCTTGACCGACTCGGCCACGGCGCAGTCGTCACCGGCACTGACCTGCTTGCCCACTTCCGGCAGCTCGACAAACACCATGTCACCCAGCAGCTCCTGGGCGTGCTCGGTGATACCAACCACGGCCTCGCCGTTGGCTTCAACACGGATCCACTCGTGGGAAGTGGCATATTTCAGTTCGCTCGGGATATGGCTCATTTGTGCTTCCTTTGATCTTTGAGTCGCGTTTAAAAACGAATATGAAAAGGGATGGGGGAGGCACTGCCCTCCCCCAAAACGGTATTAAACCAGCTTCTGGCCGTTACGGACGAAAGCGGGCTTGGTGACCTTCACGGTGACCAGCTTCTTGCGGATCTCCACCTCGGCCAGCTCACCGATATCGCGGGGCACCCGCGCAAGGGCAATACTGTAGCCCAGGGTGGGGGAGAAAGAGCCGGAGGTGATCACACCTTCCCGCTTCTCACCGTTTGCCGCGGTGAAGGTAACGGGCATACCGGCACGCAGCACCCCTTTCTCTTCCATCACCAGACCCACCAGCTTGGGCTGGTTGCCCGCCGCTTTCTGCGCTTCCAGCACGTCGCGGCCGATAAAGTTGCGATCGCTCGGCTCCCAGGCGATGGTCCAGGCCATGTTGGCAGCGAGTGGAGAGACTGACTCATCCATATCCTGACCATAGAGGTTCATTCCCGCTTCGAGGCGCAGGGTATCGCGGGCACCGAGGCCGCACGGGGCAACGCCGTTATCCAGCAGCGCTTGCCACAGCTCGCAGGCTTTCTCTTGCGGCACCACGATTTCATAACCATCTTCGCCGGTGTAACCGGTAGTGGCGATAAAGAGCTCGCCAGCCTGCACGCCGAAGAAGGGTTTCATCCCCACCACGGCGGTACGCTGAGCGGCGCTCAGCACAGCAGCAGCCTTGACCTTGGCGTTGGGGCCCTGCACCGCAATCATCGCAAGCTCGGGACGCTCGGTCACGGTGACATCGAAATCGATGGCGTGATGGCGGATCCAGGCCAGATCCTTCTCGCGGGTAGCGGAGTTGACCACCAGCCGGTAGAAGGTATCGGTTAGGTAATAGGTGATGAGGTCATCGATCACGCCGCCTTCCGGATTGAGCATGCCGCTGTAGAGGGCCTTGCCGGGGGCAGTGAGTTTGGCCACGTCGTTGGCCAGCAGGTGTTGCAGAAAGGCTTTGACCCGTTCGCCGGTCAAATCGACGATGGTCATGTGGGAGACATCGAACATACCGGCATCGCTGCGCACCGCGTGGTGCTCTTCCAGCTGGGAGCCGTAGTTGATGGGCATTTCCCAACCGTGGAAGTCCACCATCTTGGCGCCGGCTTCCAGGTGTTTGGGATGCAGTACAGTAGTCTGGATCATCGCATTCTTTCCTTAGCAAAAAGCCTTTTCGCTTTGGCGACCACCCTTGCGACCCGCGCCACCGATCTGACTGCACTACGTACAGCAAAAAGCGACCGGATCCAAAAGTGTGTGCTCGCTCCTGCCCTTGCCAGGCAAGAGGGATTCCTTGAACGGAGCGGATTATATGACAAGCAGGCGAGCGTGCCGCTCAAAAAAAACTAATCCCCTCCCGTAAAACTGACTCCAGACACTAAGATAAATGCAGTGATAAAAACAGCCATAAGCCGACTCAGGCGAGATTAAATTTTGATTTTTACCGTTTCGTCACAATTTGCGGAAAAACGTTTCGCTCCAGAGCAAAATTAAAGGCTGACACCCAAAACGGGTCATCAGCCTTGTCGGATTACTTTTGTTGTCAAAAACGGCGAGTAATATTAGTTTTTTTCACCCTTGGCCTGCATGGCACTGCCCTTGGTCGCAGCAACAGCCCAGTCAGGACGGGCCAATGCGGGCAACTCTCCCTCCAGCCCCATGGCGGCGCGGATCACCCCCTCCTTGAAGGGCGTCAGCAGATTGGCCGCGCGCAATCCCACGCCCCGCACCAGCTTCTTGAGCGGGTTGGCCCCGCTGAACAGCCGCTTGAGCCCTTCCATCGCCGCCAGCATGCGAGCCGCTTCGCTCTTACGCCAGCGCTCGTAGCTGCGCAGGTTGGCGAGCAGGCCGATATCCTCGCCCGCGGCATGATTTTGCAAGATCTGCTCCGCCAGCGCGGCAGCATCCAGCAGGCCAAGGTTGACCCCCTGCCCCGCCAGCGGGTGGATGGTATGAGCGGCATCTCCCACCAGCACCAGCCGCTCGCGGGCAAAGTCGCGGGCATAGCGGGCGGTAAGAGGAATCGCGCTGCGCGGCCCCTCCACCTTGCACAGACCGAGCCGGGCATCGAAGGCGGCGGTAAGCTGGCGATTGAACTGCTCATCATCGCAGGCGCAGAGCGCCTCGGCGCGGGCCGCAGGCAGCGACCAGACGATGGAGCAGAGGTTCTCTTGCCACAGCGGCAAAAAGGCGAGCGGGCCATCCGGGGTGAAGATCTGGCGAGCAACAGCTTCATGGGGTTCGGCGCAGCGCACCGTCGCCACCAGGGCGTGGTGGCCATAATCCCAGCTGGTGAGCGGGATATCAGCCTGACGGCGCACCCAGGAGTGAGCGCCATCGGCAGCCACCACCAGTTTGGCCGAGATGGCCTGACCATCTTCAAGGAGCAGCAGGGCGCCCGCCGGGCCGCTCTGCAGGCTCTTGGCTCTGGCGGGGGTCAGCAACTGGATATTGCTGGCACCTTCAATCGCCTCAAGCAGCGCCAGCTGGATCACCCGATTCTCGACGATGTGGCCGAGGTTGGCCTGACGCAGGCTGGCGGCATCGAAGTCGATATGGCCGAAACTGTCCTGTTCCCACACCGCCATCTTGTCGTAGGCCTGCAGGCGGCGCGCTTCAATGCCGTCCCAGGCGCCGACATGGCGCAGGATCTGCTGGCTGGCCAGACTCAGGGCGCTGACCCGGTTATCGGCCACCTCCCCCAGCTGCGGATCGGGCAGTTGCCCCTCCACCACCAGCACCTTGAGGGCGCTATGTTTCAGGGCCGCAGCGAGCCCCAGCCCCACCATGCCGCCACCGACAATCACCACATCCACATTTTGCATCTGCATCATCTCATCCTTTCAGGGCTGACCGGCTGGCCAGCGAGGTGACGCCCGCAGGCATCACCTCTTTATTCAATAGGTTTTGATCAACGAATGGCGGTCACCATCTTCCGGTCAACAGGTTCCACTCAACAAGTGCTGGCTAGTTGCCGCACACATCAGCGACAAAGCCCAGGGTGCGCGAGGCAAGCGGCGCCTTGAGGCACGGGAATCGCCCCATCAGGGTGAGCGCCAGATTGCGCCCCGCCACCAGCGGATCGTGACCATTGGAGAAGAGCTGGGCCAGCGAAGAGGTGAGCCAGACGGTCTGCTCCTGATCGCGCTGACGCTGCTGCCAGTAGCCACTCAGTACCTGGAAGCTGCCGATATCCTCCCCCTCTGCCAACGCCTTGGCTACGGCGCCGGTAAGCAGGTCGAGATCCCGCATCCCGAGGTTGAAGCCCTGTCCGGCAATCGGGTGCAGGGCGTGGGCGGCATTACCCACCAGCACGGTGCGCTGGGCCAGCGGGTAGTCGCAGGCGGTCAGGATGAGCGGATAGACGTGACGCACGCCGCATCGCTCGAAGCGGCCGAGTCGCCAGCCAAAGGCCTGCTGCAGACGGGCAAGAAACGCCGCCTCATTGAGGGCCATCAGCTCATCCACCTCATGCTGCCCGACGCTCCATACCAGCGAGGAGAGCCCCTCCTGCATCGGCAGCAGGGCCAGCGGCCCCCCTTCGGTAAAACGCTCGAAGGCGCGTCCCTCAGGGTCTTGCGCCGTTTTGACCGTGGCGATGATGGCGTGCTGCTCAAAGTCGTGGCGGGTCACCGGCAACTTGAAGTGCTGACGCACAAAGGAGTTGCCGCCGTCTGCCGCCACCAGCAGGCGGGTCTCAATCTGTTCACCGCTCTCGAGGGTGAGGGTCACCTTCTCCTCATCGGGCGCAATCTCGCTCACCCGGGCCGGACAACAGACCCGGATATTGGGAGAGGCCGCCATCGCCCATTGCAGCTCATGACCGGCAGCGGCAAGCTCGATCACCTGGCCCAGCGCTGGCAGACCGTATTCGGCAGCCGACAGGCGAGCCTGACCGAAGTGGCCCCGATCCGAGACATGAATCTGGGTAATGGGGGCGCAATGGGGGGCAAACAGCGGCCAGAGTCCGCGTCGCAACAGCGCATCACAGGTACCGGCCGAAAGCGCAATGGCGCGGGCGTCGAACCCTGAATGGGTGTGCTGTTCGGGGACGCTTGCCTCCAGCAGCAGGATCTCGAGGGGGGAGCCATCGGATCGAAGCAGGGCTGCCAGCGAGAGGGCCAGCACGGCACCGCTCATTCCACCGCCGACCAGGGTGACATCGACCTGTCGCACATCAGATTGAGACATAAGCAGAGAGGAAGAAGTGAAAAAGGTGGCCTCATGCTATCACAAAGCCGCTGGCCGAATGCGAGGTCACCGGCAAAAAACCGGTTGCGCCTCACAGGGTTAGCTACCACAAGGAAATAAAAAAGAGCGCCATCAGGCGCTCTTGCAGATTCAGTAAGGGTCTCGTTGACCCGCACCTCAATGAAGGGTCGGCGGCGCGCTCGGGGTATCGGGGCGCTTGCCAAACTCTTCGAAGGCCATCATGACACCCAGTTTGACGTGTTCGTAGAGCACCAGGAAGGAGGCTTCGTTCTCGTCATCTTCCTGATCGAACTCGGCAGAGACCTGAGTGATGCTGGCGATATCCTGGATCATCTCCTGCAGCTCTTCCGACGCGCGGGAGAGCTCCTGCTGCACCACACCGAAACCGGCCAGAAACGCCTGTGACCAGTCCACCAGCGAATCGATGCGCTCGTCGAGGGGAGCATCATCGCTTGGCAGCAACAGCTCGACGCCCTTCTGGGCCATCAGGCTCTCGACCACATTGTGATAAAGATCGGTCATCACCTGGCGCACCGGGGCCGGCAGGCCGAAACCGTCGTTCACCAGATCGTTGAAATGGGGCAGCCAACTCTTGTCGTCCAGTGCCACACCGCCGCACACCAGACCGCAGATCACACCATGGGCCTCTACTGCGCTGGCCATCAGTTCATGTTGTTCCATGATGTCGGCCACTGCCGCATATTTAAGGGGGTTCGTTTTGCTCATCGAGGATCCGCTCAAAGTTCAGTCAAATTTGCAGAATTAATGGTCAGGATCCTAGCATTCTCCCTCTTGCAGAGCCAGCAAGGCCTTGAAACTTATGCATCTGCGCTATATAGTCCCGCCCAGTTGTCCACGTGGATAAAGGCGGAAATCAGCTCCGCCGTATTGAGGAAGGCATGAGCACAGAGGCCGTAGAAATCGTCATTTTGGGACGTCCCTACAAGGTATCCTGTCCCTTGGGACAGCAGGATGCCCTGCGCCAGGCCGCCGAGCAGCTGACCGACAAGTTGATCGACCTGCGTCAACGCTCCAAAGTCTCCAGCAACGAACAATTGGCTATCATGGCTGCGCTCAATTTCTGTCATGAGCTCTGCCTTGAAAAAGAGAAGAACCACCAATACTCTGAGACCATGGACAAGCGGATCAAGATGCTGCAGCGCACCATCGAAGCGGCCCTGATCGAGCACGGACAATATGGTGATTCCAGCGAAGAGGGGCAACAGCCCTAATCGCAAACCGTTTTAAAATTCCCTGGGATGTTTGTCAGCCGGTTCAAGTCCCCGAGCCGATATTCATACCAAACAGGGGATCTGCCTTCTGGCTATTGCGCATGCTCGGCACGACCGAGAAGCCTGCGGTCAGATCCGATCCCCGCCTTGAACCGACGGTTCAAGGGCCCAAACCGGCAACGGCATCTCGGGGTACCAACAGCAAAAGCCCGTCACCAGCGTGACGGGCTTTTTCTTTGCCTGATGATCAACGAACTGTCCCGTCCTGAATATGGTTTACACCTTTCCCCCCCAATAAATGGAGAACCCAATGGGACAAGGTGTGAAACGGACACAGCCATAACGACAAAGCCCGCCAAAAGGCGGGCTTTGTTTTGCAACTGGCAAGCAAATTTAGATGGCCATCTGCTCGTGAGGAGAACCGTGGTGGCGTAACCAGACAAAGCTCAGCGCCACGATCAGCACCATCAGGGTCATGATGGCCCCCAGGGTCACCTGTCCAGTCATCGGGAAACCGGCGGCCAGCAGGGTCACCACACCCGCCCCCAGATTCTGCATCCCGCCGAGAATGGCCCCCGCGGTGCCGGCCTGACCCGGGAAGGGCTCGATGGCACAGGAAGTTGCGGTCGGGTAGAGAATACCGCTACCGATGAAGTAGACAGCCGCACCACCAACCAGCGAGGCGGCACTCACCACCCCGAACAGCCCCGGCACCAGAATGATGAGTGAGCCGAGCGCAAGAAAGGCGATTCCCAGACGCATCAGTTTGCCCTGAGTCAAACGGAAGCTCAGCTTGGCAGAGAGCCAGGCCCCGAACAGATAGCCGGGCAGCGGCAGCACGAACAGCACGCTCACGGTACGGGCGCTCAGTTTCAGCACATCGCCCAGCAGCACACCGGCCGCAGCCTCGAACACTGCCAAACCGGCAAAGGTCGCCATTAGGCAGAGCAGGTTGCCCTGAAACTTGGGGTTGCCCAGCACATGACGATAGGCAGCACCGACGCGCAGTGGCTGACGGGCAGCAGCAGGCAGGGTCTCGCCAAACCAGGCCATGATCGCCAGGGTGGCTACGGCACCAAAACCGAACAGGAACCAGTAACCGGCGCGCCAGTTGAACAGCTCGGTCAGCCATCCCCCCAGCACCGGTGCCAGCAGCGGGGAGAAGATCACCCCCATACTCACCAGACTGTTGGCGCGGTTGAGCTCGGCGCCGTTGTAGCGATCGCGCATCACGGTACGGCTCATGGCGCCACCGGCACCGGTACCCAGCCCCTGAATAAAGCTACCCACCAGCAGGGCGGCAAAATGGGGGATGACCTGAATGATCAGGGTGCCCACCAGAAACACCATCATGCCGACGATCAGCACCGGGCGACGGCCGATGCGATCCGACAACGGCCCGTAGACAAACTGGGAAAGGCCATAGGGGATCAGGTAACAGGCCATCACCGCCTGCAACTGGCCCGAGGCCACATTGAAGTCCCCCGCCATCATGGGAATGGAGGGAACATAAAGGGTCTGGGTCATCTGGCCCACAGCGACCATCAGAATGGTCAATAAAAACAACGGATAAAAACTGTGCCGATCCATATCAGTCCCAAAAAATCGAAAAAATGCTGCCGCCCCTCTGGCACAAAATGGCCCAGAGGAATCTGATCACAGAGGTTGTGATGCAATCAAAAACAGTGTTGGAAACAGTAGGCGGGGAGCCCGCCAAGCCACCGCACAGGACGTTTGGTGGTATGGGGGCATCATAGTGATTCAGCTCACAAAAAACGAACGAATCTTTATAATCGGCTTGCCTTAGTTTTTCTAATATTATGGGGCACTTCGCCCCGTCAGCAGTTAAAAATCAACGAGTTACCATCTGTTGCGCCTGCTTGATCAGCTCATCGGGCTGCTCCTTACGCGGCGGTATGGTGATCCCCTTCTGGCAGGCAGGCTTCTCTGCCATGCGATCCATCCAGGCTTGCAGATGGGGCAATCCCTCGATGGAGATACCGCTCCAGTCATAAATACGCACCCAGGGCCAGGTGGCAATGTCGGCGATGCTGTACTCGTCCGCCAGATATTCGTGGTGGGCCAGATGGCTGTCGAGCACCTCGAACAGACGGCGCCCCTCCTTCTGGTAACGTTCGATGGCGGCGGGGATCTTTTCGGGGAAATAGCGGTAGAAGACATTGGCCTGCCCCATCATGGGTCCTACCCCGCCCATCTGGAACATCAGCCACTGGATGGCCTGAGAGCGGCGTTTGGGATCAGCGGGCAGCAACTTGCCTGCTTTCTCCGCCAGATATATGAGGATGGCCTCCGACTCGAATACGGCGAAATCGTCGTTATCCCGATCGACGATGGCCGGAATGCGGCCATTGGGATTGATGGCAAGAAACTCGGGCTTCTTCTGATCCAGCGCCGAGAGATCGAGAGGAATGACCCGATAGGGCAAACCCAGCTCTTCGAGGGCGATCGCCACTTTGAAACCATTGGGGGTCGCGGCGGTGTAAAAATCGATCATGATTCACTCCTTGTTGGTCATAGCCAAATTGCACAGTTTTAACAGGGTGCAACACCATAGCCACCTCATCTTGCAACAAGTGACCGGCTCCAGACCATTAAAAAGCGGCGCACCATAGGCCAAATAAGGCCACGGTGCGCCGCTGGTGCGCTCTGGCAATGGTAGATATTAGTTGATCACGGCGACCGGCTTGCGCTGGCGCAGCATGATCAGGCGGGAAAGCAGCGGGAAGTAGGACTCCAGCTTGCGCAACAGCACCCGGCTGCAGGCAGGCTCGGCCAGCTCCGACTCATCCAGCACGATGCCGTTTGAGACAAAATAGAAACGGGGGTCACGCACATCCGGCCCGCAGACCGTCAGCTCCTTGTCCCCCTTGCGGATCAGCAGCGGCAAGACCGGCAAACCGATCGTCTCATCCTCTCCCCGGGCAAATCCGGCATCCTGCCAGGGCGCATCACCGTCGATCAGCAGGATCTCCGTCTTGGCCGGTTGCCACTGGGCCAGGGGGGTCACGGTGATGTGGGCAAAGTGATCACCGTACTCGGGTGACGATCGTAAAATGGCCAGCAGTCCCTCGCTGGCAGTAGACACATTTTGACTCACTAATGACAAATTCATGGTTCACATCCCTATGCTCATGACAGCCTGTATCCGGCTGCTGGGATAAGACTAGCGCAGATCTGGTCTATATTGGAGCCGTCAAATCTGGCAGTGGTAATCAATTGGTCGTAGGGGGATAACAGTTGCCATCGCACAAAATACTGGTATCATACCGCGTCCTTTTATCCCCCGTTCTTTAACATCCAGTGGTGAACCTATGCATCCGATGCTGAATATCGCCGTGCGCGCTGCGCGCAACGCCGGTCAAGTTGTAGTAAAAGCCTTCTCCCAGCCCGAGAACATTGAGGCTATCCAAAAAGGCAGCAATGACTTCGTGACCAACGTTGACCGTGAAGCCGAAGCGGCCATCATTCACACCATCAAAAAATCTTACCCGGAGCACAGCATTGTGGCTGAAGAGTCTGGTGAGATTGCCGGTACCAATCCGGACTACCAATGGATCATTGACCCACTGGATGGCACGACCAACCTGGTCAAAGGCATTCCGCACTTTGCCGTCTCCATCGCCCTGCGCGTCAAGGGCAAGACTGAACAAGCCGTTGTTTACGATCCGATCCGTGACGAGCTGTTTACTGCTACCCGTGGTAGCGGCGCCCAGCTGAACGGCTACCGCATTCGTGTCGGCAAGGCCAAAGAGCTGGCTGGCACCGTGCTGGCGACCGGCTTCCCGTTCAAGCAGAAGCATCACATCGAGCCTTACCTGAAGATGTTCCAGAGCATGTTCATCGAATGTGCCGACATCCGTCGCTCCGGCTCTGCCGCACTGGATCTGGCCTATGTGGCTGCCGGTCGTGTCGACGGTTTCTGGGAAATCGGCCTCAAGCCCTGGGACACCGCTGCCGGTGAGCTGCTGGCAAAAGAAGCCGGCGCCATCGTCACCGACTTCGTTGGTGGCCACAACTACGAAAACTCCGGCAACATCGTGGTTGCCAACCCGCGCGTCCTGAAAGAGATGCTGGGCAAGATCCGCGAAGAGCTGCCGGAGTCTCTGGCCAAATAAGCCAGCCTTCGAGCAGACAGATAAAAAAACCGGCGCAAGCCGGTTTTTTTATTGCTGCGATATACCCTGTCAGAGCATTCCAACCAACTGCTTATGCTCTTCTTCCCCGTAGCATACGCCCCAACTGCTCGCCCCGTTCCCCATCCCCAAAACAGTTCGTCGCCCTTCTCTCATTAGCAAATACGCCTTAACCAACCTTCTTGAATATCACCGCGCACAGGCCGGGATAATTATCTGACCGCCCTGTTCGCCCAGACCTTCATCCTCTTATGAAGAGCCCCAACCATCTGGCCTCGTACCCATCGCCAGATAAAAAAACACCCGGCACATGGCCGGGTGTCGTGAGGGCAGGCAAAGCGCCCCGACTTTTATGAATGAAGAGGCCGGCGTACGCCAGCCCCTTTATCAGGCGAGGCGGAAACGACCGATGGTCTGCTTCAGACCCACCGCCAGCTGGCTCAGCTCCAGACAGGCACGGGCAGTATGATCGGCGCCCAGAGCCACCTCGTTGGCGGACTCGTTGATCCGCTCGACGTTGCGGCCCAGCTCGTCGGAGACCGCATCCTGCTCGCCGCAGGCGCTGGCAATCTGGATCGCCATGTCGGCAATTTGGGCGACCGCCTCTTCAATCTGCTGGATGCCGATACCGGTCTGCTCGCTCTGATCCACACACTGGCGGATCATTTCGCAGCTCTGGCCAGTGACCTCTTTGGCCTGATTGGCGCGCGCCTGCAGGGTTTCGATGATGGCCACAATCTCGCCGGTCGAGGCCTGGGTGCGGCCCGCCAGGGTGCGCACCTCATCGGCAACCACCGCAAAGCCACGGCCCTGTTCACCGGCACGGGCTGCCTCAATGGCGGCATTGAGAGCCAACAGATTGGTCTGATCGGCAATGCTGCGAATAACATCGACCACTACGTTAATCTGGGCGGATTCACGCTCCAGTTCGGCCACCAGCGTGCCAGCCTGCTCAATCTCTTCAGCCACACGGGTGATCGCCACCAGCGAACGCTGCACATCCTGGTTGCCTTTGCGGGCCAAGGTATTAGCTGCACTGGCAGACTCAGAGGTGTGCTCTGTATTGCCCGCCACATCAGCAACGGTCGCCTTCATCTGGGTCATGGCTGTCGCCACCAGCGAAATCTCTTGCTGCTGGCTCTGAATACCCTTGGCAGACTGTTCGGAAACCGCACTCACTTCGTCAATCGCCGCCCCCAACTGGGTAACCGCAGCCACCACCTCTTCAATCAGACCACGCAGGTTGTCCTGCATCTTGAGGGAAGCTTTGGCCAGCATGCCAAGCTCGTCGCGGCCGATATGCTGACGCTCCAGCTGATGAGTCAGATCGCCGGCGGCAATGGCGTTGGCCTGAGCCACTACCGCTTGCAGCGGCAGGCAGATCTGGCGGGTCAGGAACCAGGTCATCACCACCATGAACACCAGCAGAGCACCAATGCTCACCATGGCGAAAGTGGTCACCATGCTGACGCTGCCAAGCAAGCTGCTGCGGTTTTCCTTCACAAAACCGAGGTTCACATCGATCAGAGCATTAACAGCCCGCTCCAAAGATCCAAAAGCCGCATTCGAGGCAAATAACTGTGCCTTGGCTTGCTCTTGTTGTCCTTGTACCAGCAGTTGATCAAACTCGTTCACTGCACCTTGGTAACTGAGCCACTGTTGTTTGGCCTGATTAAACACCTGACGCTCATGATCAGCACCGACGGTCGCCTCATAGGCGTGAAATGCGTTGTCTACTTTCTGGATATTCTGCTGGATCCGGCTGCGGCGAGCCTGCAGATCAGCGGCATCGTTCACCATCAGCAAGGCGAACTGGGCACGACGGACATAGGAGACGTCATAGAGCAGGGTTTCAACCGACAGGACACTCGGCAGCGTAGAGTCGGTAAAGTTCAGCACCCGATCACGCACACCGCGCAATTCGCTGGAGAGAAAAACACCGAAGAGAACGTTGACTGCGGCAATGACCGCAAAAACCACGGCAATCTTTTTGCCGATGGAGAGATTCTTGTAAAACATAGTGGCGGGTGATCCTCTACTGCTGACAGGCGAATGGAGTGTGGCGATCACGTCCCTATGAGCAAATCCCCGGACCTTCCTGACGGGAAAAAATGCAGAACACCGGGAAGGTAGAGTTCCGCAAAGGCGCGCACTCTAGCACAAAGCGACCACGCCCTCACTTTTCTTTAAAAATTAAAAGCAACTTAACAAAACCAACAATCGGAGCCGGATCACAAAAAACTTCATATTCACCTGACGCCATTTTTCGATAGCGGCAATCGCCTTGCAGACATAGACAAGGGGCGGCCAAGTGGATGTAATGCCACCATCCACTTTGCACACTCGAGGCCATGCCATGGACCATCTCTCAGCTCTTCCTCCGTTATCCTGGTCACAGCAACTGCGCAGCCAGATGCAAAGTCGCCCGCTCACTGCTCTCGGCCTATTTATCGCGCTGGCTGCCGTCTTGTTGCTGCTGTTGCAGAGTCTCATCATGCTCGCTACCGGCGAGGTGACCAGCGGCGTGCGCTACGGCCTTGTCGGTGGTGCCGCCGGGTTTGCCGCCACCGCCATCGGCGCCCTGCCCGCCCTGTTTCTGCGCTCGGTGCCGCAAAAGGTAGAGGACACCATGCTGGGCTTTGCCGCCGGCATGATGCTGGCGGCCAGTGCCTTCTCCCTGCTGCTGCCTGGGCTGGAGGCCGCCGAGGGGATCACCGGCAACGGCTTTAGCGCCGCCGCCGTGGTGGTGGTCGGCATGACCCTCGGGGTACTGTTGATGCTGGGACTGGATCAGTTCACCCCGCACGAGCATGACAAAACCGGCCCCTGCGGCCCCGGCCATGAGAGCTGCTCCCGGGTCTGGCTGTTCGTCTTTGCCATCGCCCTGCACAACCTGCCGGAGGGGATGGCCATCGGGGTGAGCTTCTCGCAGGGGGATATGTCGGTGGGGCTGCCGCTTACCACTGCCATCGCACTGCAGGATATTCCGGAGGGATTGGCGGTGGCGCTGGCCATGTGCGCTGCCGGTTTTCGCCCCTCGGTGGCGGTGCTGGTTGCCATCGCCAGCGGCCTGCTCGAACCGGTTGGCGCCCTGCTCGGGGTCGGGCTCTCCAGCGGCCTTGCCATCGCCTACCCCATCGGACTTGGGCTCGCCGCCGGCGCCATGCTGTTTGTGGTCTCGCACGAGGTGATCCCGGAGACCCACCGCAACGGTCACCAGACCTATGCCACCCTCGGCCTGATGGCAGGCTTTGCCCTGATGATGACCCTCGACACCGCGCTCGGCTAAAGGCCCCCCTCCTATCTCATCAATGCTTTTTGTCACCTGCGGCGCTCCCATATGGAGCGCCGCGTTTCATCTCTCCTTTCGCTTGTGCCTCTCGGCGCCGACGCCATCTTTTGTTATGATCTACAGCAACTTAAATTCAGCCACACGGCTATCAAGACGAGGTCAGCAATGAAAGTAGGTATTATCGGCGCCATGGAGCAAGAAGTGGCCCTGCTGCGCAGCCAGATGAGCAACCCCACCACCCTGCAACTGGGCGGCTGCGAGTTCTATCAAGGGATGCTGGCAGGCAAAGAGGTGATCCTGACCCGCTCCGGTATCGGTAAGGTCGCCGCCAGCGTGGCCACCAGCCTGCTGCTGGAAAAATTCGCCCCCGACTGCGTCATCAATACCGGCTCTGCGGGCGGCTTTGCCCAGGATCTGCACATCGGTGATGTGGTGATTGCCAGCGAGATGCGTTTCCACGATGTGGACGTGACCGCCTTTGGTTACGAGATGGGCCAGATGGCGCAGCAACCCGCCGCCTTCCCCTGCGACGAGAAACTCATCGCGGTCGCTCAGGATTGCATCGCCGAGCAGGGCAAGCACCAGACCAAGGTCGGCCTTATCTGCACCGGCGATCAGTTCATGTGCAAACCGGACGCCATCGCCAAGGCTCGCGCCGATTTCCCGCAGATGCTGGCGGTCGAGATGGAGGGTGCCGCCATCGGTCAGGTGTGCCACATGTTCAAAGTGCCCTATCTGGTGGTACGCGCCATGTCCGATATCGCTGGCAAGGAACAGGTTGAATCCTTCGATGCCTTCATCGAAGTGGCCGGCAAGCACTCCGCCGAAGTGATCATCAAGATGCTCGGCAAGCTGTGATCGAGACCGGCTCGCTTGATTTGATGGCCGACGCCATCCTCTCGACGATGGCGGCCATTCTGGTGGGGGCTGCCCTGCTGGAGGCGGTGATCCCGTGGCCATCCCATCTGCGTCTTTCGGCCGTCACGCCCCTGCTGACCAGGCTGGGGCACAAGGTACACAGACCCGATGGTTCACCCGGCCAGCAAATGCAGGCCGGCCTGTTGGCAATGCTGGTAGTCTGGCTCCCCTGCGCTGCCGGGCTCTGGTCGCTGCGCAATCTGGCCCTGAGCGAGCCGATCTTCGACCTGCTGTTCCTGCTGCTGATGCTCGAATCCCGTCCGCTGCGCGAACTCGCCCATGCCACCCGCTCGCTCGCCACCCAGGAAACTCTGCCGCTGGCGAGATTGCAGTCTGCCCCCTGGCTCAAACGGGAGACAGGCAAACTCTCGGCCATGGGACTCGCCAAAGCGGTGACGGAGAGCTGCGCCCTGCGTCTGGTCGGCCAATGGGCTGGCCCGCTGCTGGGATTTGCTTTGGCTGGCGTACAGGGCGCCCTGCTCTGGCGGCTGGTGCAGCTGATGAATCAGAGCTGGAGTCGCAAAGATCCCGCCTTCGACCACTTTGGTCGCGCCGCCAGCGCGCTCTATCAGGGGCTCAATGCCCCCACCATCCTGCTGCTGGGGCTGCCACTCCTGTTGCCACGGCTCAAGCAGGCCACTCAACTGCTGCGAAGTGGTGCGATCTGGCCCAATCCCGCCATCGGGATGCTGCTGATGCTACTTGCTGACAAGTGCCGGATCCGCCTTGGCGGCCCTCGCTACTATCAGGGAACCTTGCAACGCTGGCCAGTACTTGGCAACAGTGGTGACCCCGGTGGAGAGTCACCACGCAAGGTCCTCAATATTCTGCAAGCAATTGGCTGGGGCTGGTTGATGCTGGCGCTGCTTGTCACTGTGGCGGGGTTATTTCATGGTTAGATGGTTGCGATTGCCGACTTGGCTGCCCTGCGCGCTGCTGGCCTGGTTGCCCGGTGTTCTGTTTGCCGCGACTCCGAGCCGGGTGGTGAGCATAGTACCCCATCTTACCGAGCTGCTTTATGACATCGGTGCCGGTGACAAGCTGGTGGCCATCGACGATGCCTCCGACTATCCCGCCGAGGTGAAAAACAAGCCCAAGGTGGCCAATTATCGCAGCATCAATGTCGAGGCCCTGCTGGCACAAAAGCCGGACTTGATCCTCGGCTGGCGCTCGGCCCAGTCTCGCATGCTGGCCCCGCTGGAGCAGCTGGGTATCCCGGTTTTCTACTCTGAGCCTACCGATTTTGCCTCGCTGGCCACCGAGATGCGGGCGCTGGGCAAATTGCTGGGTGTTGAGAAAAGTGCCAACGAAGCCGCCGATCGCTATCTGGCGCGTCTGCATTCCCTGCAACAGCGCTATGGCCAACCAACCGGCGTCAAGGTGTTCTACCAACTCTGGTACCCGCCGCTCACCAGCGTCAGTGGCAATGCCTGGCCAGCTCAGGCCATCGAACTTTGCGGCGGGATCAACATCATGGCGAATGCCAAGACCCCTTACCCTCAAGTGGACATGGAACAGGTGATCAGAGCCAACCCATCGCTGATCCTCGCGGGGAGTCAAGATCCTGACGCTCTGCGTCACTGGCAGAAGTGGCCTAATCTCGACGCGGTGCAGCATCAGCGACTCGATTTAATCAACTCGGATGAGCTGCACCGTTTCACCCCGAGAGCCCTCAATGCAGTGGAACAGGTTTGCCAAGCTATTACCCAACCCAACAGCAAGTAGCCAAAAAACAGCCATTCAGATCACGCCTGCCAATATACGTCTGCAAATGGCATAAAAAGTGCTTTAGAATTCTATAGATACCAATTTTCATCATGGGACACCGTCATGTTTAATGGAAAAACAATCCTGGTTACCGGTGGCACGGGGTCATTTGGCAAGAAATTCATCGCAACCGTGCTATCCCGCTACCAACCCGCACGACTGATCGTCTACTCCCGTGATGAGCTCAAGCAGTTTGAAATGCAGCAGTGTTTCAACCATCCCTGCATGCGCTATTTTATCGGCGATGTTCGCGATGCCGAGCGCCTCGATATGGCGATGCGCGATGTCGACTTTGTGGTGCATGCCGCTGCGCTCAAGCAAGTGCCAGCTGCCGAATACAACCCGATGGAGTGCATCAAGACCAACGTTGGAGGAGCCGAAAACGTCATCAAGGCCGCGCTCAACAATGGCGTGCAGAAGGTCATTGCACTCTCGACCGACAAGGCTGCCAACCCGATCAACCTTTACGGGGCAACCAAGCTCTGTTCTGACAAGCTCTTTGTCGCTGCCAACAATATGGCGGGCAAGAACCCGACCATCTTCTCGGTGGTACGTTATGGCAACGTGGTCGGCTCAAGGGGCTCAGTAGTTCCCTTCTTCGACAATCTGATCAAGAGCGGCGCCAGTACGCTGCCTATCACCCACCCCGAGATGACCCGCTTCTGGCTGACCTTGCAGCAAGGCGTAGATTTTGTTCTAAGCAACTTCCAGCGTATGCGCGGTGGCGAACTGTTCGTGCCGAAAATCCCGTCGGTCAAGATCACCGATCTGGCGGCAGCCATGGCTCCGACCCTTAAGCAGGAGATCATCGGCATCCGTGCGGGGGAGAAGCTGCACGAGGTGATGTGTCCGGCTGACGACTCTTTCCACACTTATGAGTTCAACGATTACTACGTGATTGCACCCAGCATCAGCTTCAATAGCCGCAACAATGATTTCAGCATTAATGCTCTGGGCGAAACAGCCACGCTGGTTACTCCAGGTTTTGAATACAATTCTCTAAATAATCAGCATTTTCTGTCGATAGCTGAACTACAGAGCATGAACCAGCAGGTGTTGTCCGAATGATCCCTTATGGACGCCAATCGATCAGCGATGCCGATATAGAAGCCGTCGTTGCCGTACTGAAATCTGATTATCTGACCCAAGGCCAAGCCGTTCCCGCTTTCGAACAAGGACTGGCCGATTACTGCCAAGTGCCGCATGTGGTTGCTTGCAGTAACGGCACCACTGCGCTTCATCTGGCCTGCGCAGTACTGGATATTGGCGCCCAAGATACAGTTTGGGTTTCTGCGGTCAGTTTTGTTGCCTCGGCGAACTGCGTTCGATACTGCAATGCCAACGTTGATTTTGTCGACGTTGACCCTGCTACCGGTAACCTCGATGTAGTGGCACTAGATAAGAAACTGCAGCAAGCTGTGCGCACCCACTCCCTTCCAAAAGCGCTGATTGCTGTACATCTGGCCGGACAGCCCTGCGATCTCGAAGAGATCGGTGCGCTCTGTCGCCAGTACGGAATCATTCTGATCGAGGATGCCTGCCATGCACTGGGTGCCCACTATCAGGGGTCACCTATCGGTAGTTGCCGTCACAGCGATATGACGGTCTTCAGCTTTCATCCGGTCAAACCGATTACGACCGCAGAAGGAGGTGCTGTCACCACCAGGGATCAGGTGTTGGCCGACAAATTGCGACTCTATCGCAGCCATGGAATCACTCGAGATCCGCAAGCGCTGCTCATGCCCTCTCCCGGAGAGTGGTATTACGAGCAACAACTTCTGGGCTTCAACTATCGCTTGACCGACATTCAGGCGGCACTAGGGCTTAGTCAGTTGAGCCGTCTTGATCAGTTCATTACCCAGCGTCGTGAACTTACCAGGCGATATGACGCGCTGTTATCCCCCTTGCCAGTCCAGCCGTTGCAGCAGAGTAATAATCGCCAGAGCGGTTATCACCTCTATGTCATTCAGGTGGCTGAACGCGATCAGGTGTTTGCCCGCCTGCGTGCTGCCGGCATTGGCGTCAACGTTCACTATATTCCTATCCCAGCCCAGCCCTACTACCGTGGGCTGGGACATGACCCAGCAGCCTATCCGGGCGCACAAGCCTACTATCAGGGAGCAATATCTCTTCCACTGTTCCCGGCTCTGACTCTCTCAGAGCAGCAACAGGTCGTAGATGCGCTGGAGCAGGCACTATGCGGCTAGCTCTGGGCACAGTGCAATTCGGTCTGGATTACGGGATCAGCAATCACGACGGACAAGTCAGCGATGAGGAACTCGACGCGATCATTGCGTTAGCTCGTCAAGCAGGTATCGATACCCTGGATACGGCGCAAGCCTATGGCAATGCCGAGCAGAGGCTGGGGCAAAGAGATATCACCGACTTCAATCTCATCGACAAGCTGGCACCAGGGCTACCGCTGTCCGATGTTAAGGCAGCGCTAAACAACAGCTTGCATTGGCTGGGGCGAAAACGACTCGATGGTTTGCTGCTGCACCGTAGCCAAGATGCCTCACCTGCCTTGTTCGAGTTACTCACCGATTTGCAGCAACAGGGCGCGATCGGAAAACTCGGGATCTCCGTCTACTCCCCGGAGGAGCTCGATACCTGGAGCGCAGCTGGCTATCCTCTGGAACTGGTGCAATTACCTGCCAATTTGCTCGATCAACGCTTTTTACGCACTGGATGGCTCGACAAACTGGTAGATATGGGGTGTGAAATCCATGTTCGCTCGCTCTTTTTACAGGGCCTGTTATTGATGCAACCAGCGCAGCGACCTGACTATTTTCAGCGTTTCGCTACCGCACTTGAACGGTTTGACCACTGGCATCCCTCGATGGCCCCGCTTGGCAGAGCCCTCTCCATCATGACAGCCCTACCACAGGTGAGCCGCTTTGTTGTCGGTGTTTGTCATGCCCAAGAGCTGGCCGCCATCGTTGCGGCCAGTCAAGTACAGCACGAGTGCTACGAGGCCGATATCGCACACCTGGCGTCTATGGAACAGGAACTTATCAACCCCGGACTCTGGAGAACACGATGATCTTGGGTATTCTGCAGGCCAGAACCAGTTCTTCCCGCCTGCCCAACAAGGTACTAAAGGAACTGCTGGGCGAACCCATGCTGGCAAGGCAGATTGAACGGCTGCAACAGAGCAAGCTGCTGGATAAACTGTTGGTTGCCACCAGCGATCAGTCGGAAGATCGCGCCATTGCCGAGCTGTGCGAGAGGTTGAATATCCCCTGTTTCTGCGGTCCTCTTGACGATGTGTTGCTGCGTTTCTATCTGGCGGCCCAACCCTACAGTCCGACCCATGTTGTACGTCTCACCGGTGACTGCCCATGGCTGACCCTATGGTAATAGACGAGCTGATAGCCCTTCATCTCTCGGGCAAGTTCGACTACAGCAGCAACTGCGGCAATCCCAGTTATCCGGATGGGCTGGATGCCGAGATCATGAGTGGAGCGACTCTGGCAACCTTGCAGGAAAAGGCCGCCACGCAGACCGAGCGGGAACATGTCACCTATTACGTTCGCTGTCATTCCGAACAGTTTTCTATCGGCGAACTGCAGCGCTCGCCTTCGCTGGCCCACCTGCGCTGGACTGTCGATGAGCCTGCCGACTTTGAACTGGTAGAGCGAATTTATCAGGCTCTCTATCCTGCCAACCCAACCTTTACGACCGACGATATCCTCGCCCTGCTGGCGCAGCAGCCGGAGCTGACAACACTTAATACCCGGCACAAGCGCAACGAAGGATTGGCTAATTCGCTGGCCAAGGAGAATCATATATGACCTCACGTTATCAACATTCACTCGCTCTCTCGGCACGTGCGGAACAGCATTCCACTCGGCTCCCAAACCTTCTCCAAAAGTCGCCTCTGTTTCCCCTATGGCGCCGCCCCACTCTTTATCGAGCGCGGCAATGGGGCGCATGTTTGGGATGTAGATGGCAACGAGTATCTTGATTTTGCCAGCGGCCTACTGGCCATCAGTCTTGGATATTGCGATCCGGATGTGAATGAAGCGGTAATAGAGCAACTCAGTCTTGGCTCGATCTTCTCCCTTCCCCACCGGCTGGAAACTGAAGTCGCTGAACAGCTCATTGAGCTGATCCCCTGCGCCGAAATGGTTCGCTTTGGCAAAAACGGGACTGATGCCACCTCAGCCTGTATCAGGCTCTCCAGAGCAGTCACAGGCCGCGAGCGGGTAGCAGTCTGTGGCTATCATGGCTGGCAAGACTGGTACATCGGCTCAACCACCCGCCATTTGGGGGTCCCCGAGTGCGTGAGAGAGCTGACCCACAGATTTGACTACAACGATCTTGCCTCGCTGCAGTGCCTGCTGGAAGCTCACCCGGGCGAGTTTGCAGCCGTCATTCTGGAACCGATGAATGTAACCTGGCCAACCCCGGATTTTCTGCCTGGTCTGCGCCAACTCTGCGATGCCCATGGCGCACTACTCATCTTTGATGAGACCATTACCGGTTTTCGCTACCACTTGGGCGGGGCACAGAGCCTCTTTGGTGTGACGCCGGATCTTGCTGCGTTCGGCAAAGGCATGGCCAATGGTTTCCCGATTTCCGCCGTTGTTGGCCGCCGCCAATATATGAAACGGATGGAAGATATCTTCTTCTCCGGCACCTTCGGCGGGGATGTAATTGCCCTCGCTGCGGCCAACGCCGTCATCAAAAAGATGCGGCAACTGGATGTACCAAAGAGGCTCGCAGAGCGGGGACAACAGGTACTGGATGGGCTCGATAGCTTGCTAAAAGAGATCGATGCCCCAGCTTGGCTGCAAACCGCCGGACACCCGAGCTGGAGCTTTCTGCTGGTTGCGGATTCAGTAAACCATTCTACCTGGCTTCTCAAGAGCTATCTGATCCAGGAGTTGTGCAAGCGAGGGCTCCTCACCCTTGGCAGTCACAATATGAATCTGGCCCACAGCGAACAGGATGTGGCCGCTTTGCTGGCCGCCTATCGCGACATACTGCCAGTGCTCATTCGCCACGATAGAGATCTGACACTGGCCAGTGCGCTTGATGGCGAGTCCATTCAACCCGTATTCCGAGTACGCTGATGCGGTTGCTGTTCCGATGTGATGCCAGTACGACAATAGGCGCAGGCCATCTCATGCGGTGCCTTAGCATCGCTGATCTTGCAGCCAGCCGAGGTGACGAGTGCCACTTCTTTTGTGCCGATTTGCCTGGCTTTGATGGCACTCAAGTCATTGCTCGCCAACATGGTCTGACGCTGCTTCCCGCACAACCTGACTGGCGCTCGCTCTATCGCGCCACCATGGGGTGGGGAGGCAGTGATTGGCTGATTGTGGATCACTATCAGCTGGATCGCCGTTGGGAGCAGCCGCTGGCGGCCCTCTTCCCCCAACAACTGGTTATCGACGATCTGGCTGACAGACCTCATGAAGCAACCCGGTTGCTTGATATGACCCCATACCGGCAACCTGCCGACTATAGCGAAAGCCTGTTTGAAGAAGTGCCTCTGCTAGGCCCAGGTTATGCGCCACTGCGACCAGAGTTTGCCAGGCTACGGCCTGTCGCGCTTGCCAGAAGAGCGTCAAATAAAAGGATCAGACGACTGCTGCTCTCCCTCGGAGCAATGGACAGTGACAATCATCTATCCCGCATTCTGCCCCAGATAGATCAACTGCCCATCCCTATATTGGAAATTGATCTGGTATTGGCAAGCAAAGCCCCTCATATCGATACACTTAAAGAGGTCATGGCAAAAAGTCGCCATCACGTCAAATTGCACCTCGATGCAAACAACATGGCCGAATTGATGTTGCAGGCCGATCTCGCCATCGGTGCTGGAGGAACCAGTTGCTGGGAGCGCGCTACCTTGGCTCTGCCTACCCTGCTATTCACTCTTGCCGACAACCAACTGGAAAATGCCAGACGGCTAGCACAGGCAAATGCCGTGATATGGCTTGGCGATCTGAGGATGCTTGATAATAAGCAACTGCTACAACAGCTGTTACTTCACTGGCCCAATCAAGAGACCTTGCAGCAACTCGGCAAACATAGCGCCGCACTCTGTGATGGCACGGGAGCACAGCGTTTGTTGCAGAAGCTCACATCGCAGCAGCACTCATACTGGCTGCAGCCAATCACAGAAGAAGACGCAGAGTGGATATGGCAATGGCAACAGGATGCGGTAACTCGCCGCTATAGCCGAAATACCGATTGTCCTCCCCTCAGTGAACATCAAATCTGGTTACACGGAGCTTTGCAGAACCCTCAGCGCTGGCTGTTCAAGGTTATGTCAGCCACAGGTCCTTGCGCCGTCGTGAGGCTGGATGAAGCCTGTGAGCCAGACAGGTATAACGAAGTTTCTATCTACGTTGACCCCGAGCAACACCAACGAGGGCATGGCAAACGGGCTCTTAATCTGTTGCACCAACTTTTCCCTTGGTTCACCTTTCACGCCTATATCAGCCCTGAAAACCAGGGCTCTCTGGCACTCTTCCGGTCAATTGGATATCAGTGCAGTAGCTCACAGAACTGGTTTCATTTTTCTCCCAAGGAGACGTTTCATGCCTCAGTTCACTATTAATGGCCGCGAGATAGGCCCAAATAGCCCGCCATACATCATTGCTGAACTATCCGGCAACCATAATGGCCAGCTGGAGAGGGCACTGGCGCTGGTAGATGCGGCTGCCGATGCGGGAGCTGATGCCATCAAGCTGCAAACCTATACAGCTGACACCATGACAATCGACTGTGATCTACCGGATTTTCATATTCAGGGCGGTTTATGGGATGGCCATACCCTTTACGATCTCTACACCCTAGCCCATACCCCATGGGAATGGCACCAGCCTCTCTTTGAACGAGCAAAGTCACGCGGATTGACTATTTTCTCCACGCCCTTCGACGAGAGTGCTGTTGATTTTTTGGAGGAGCTGGGTACTCCCGCATACAAAATTGCCTCATTCGAAATTACCGATCTTCCCCTGCTCAGTTACATAGCTCAGCAAGGAAAGCCGGTCATTATCTCTTCTGGCATGTCAACTGAAGATGAAATTGCCAAGGCAATGACCATTTTGCGTGAAAATGGTTGCTCACAGATCCTGCTGCTTCATTGTGTCAGTGGCTACCCAACCCCTCTTGCTGATATCAATCTCAAGCGGATTACCCGCTTGGCAGAGACATTTTCAGTACCCGTTGGTCTCTCTGATCACACGCTGGGAAATACCGCCGCTCAGCTGGCAATAGCATTGGGCGCTGTGGCCATCGAGAAACACCTGACCTTGGCTCGCGCTGATGGCGGCCCGGATGCCGAGTTCTCACTTGAACCACGTGAACTTAAAGAGCTCTGCAGCCAGGCAAAACTCTGCTGGCAAGCGTTAGGATCAGGAGAAAGTGGTGACAACCAGGCTGAGCAGGCAAACCTGAGATTTCGTCGTTCTTTGTATTTTGTTACCGACATCCCTGCGGGCACCATCATAAAGCCGGAACACATCCGACGGATCCGGCCAGGCTATGGGTTGCCACCTGAATCATTGCCACAAGTATTGGGAAAAACAACTCTCCATGATATTCATCGAGGTAAAGCAGTCTGTTTTTCTGACTTGAAAATTTCAAAATAGAGGGTTGATATGATGAATTCTAATATCATACTTTCAAGTGAAATTAGTTCACATCAAAAAAAAATTGTAATTGGCATTAGAAGACTTGAACTATCAGATATTAATAACACTTACTGCTCATGGCTGAATGATCCAGAAGTAAATCGTTATCTTGAGTCTAGATTTATTAAGTGGGATATCGAAAAACTAACCAACTATTATATGGAAAACCATAGAGAAGGTCTTTTTTGGGCTATTATTGACCTTACAGAAAATAAACACATTGGAAATGTGAAATTATCAATCATTGACAAAAAAAATAGCAGCATCGTGCTAGGAATAATGATAGGAGATAAAAATTATTGGGGAAGAGGTATTGCAACAGAGGTCATCAAGATAGCAACCGATTATTGTTTTTCGCAGCTTAATATACACAAAATTACAGCAGGTGCATATGGCGACAATCATGCATCCATCAATGCCTTTATTAAAAATGGATTCATTATTGAAAGCGAAACGCTAGGTCATTTTAAAATATCGACCGGTTGGACGTCAGCTGTCTTGCTTAGCAAGATCAATGACCATATCAAAGAATAAAAACGCAGCCCAAGATAGGGCTGCATCTCATTCTCAATCTAGTAAACCGTGCTGTTTATTATCTATGCTTGTTAATGCATTTTTGTATTTTTCTTTCATGGTAATAAAGTACTGTCTCATAATAAAAATCATAAGATTGATTACCTTATATAAGTCATCAGACTCCTCATACCGATACAAAGTAGACAAAATAACGCTATATGAATAGTATAACGAACCAATAACACATCGATATATATGGTTATATCCACTATTTCGAATGGCTGACATATACTCATATTGTCTCATCATACACTGCAGTATGTTCTCCCGAGAGGAAAAATCGACTTCCCATTCGGATACCATTTTATCGATCAACTCATCGAAAAATTCACTATTGATCCTGCCAACAAAATCCGCGGTTGAAATATTCATTGGCTGGTAAATATGATTTATGATATGTGATTTTAATTCGTTTTTATCAACAACCACGTTATCTACAATGATATCACTGACTCTTGTCGGTTTAGTACCTTTAATTTCCGCACCATTTGAACAATTGAATATATCAACCTGCTTATATACCTTTATCAAACTTTCCATTACCAACTTGGAGTTGATCATCATATTCGTTGTTTCAACATCCCCACCAAAATTACCAGGTACAAGATGCTTGCTTTTTTGCGTAATCAAGAGAGATAGTTTCTCTTTTGATTTTCCATCATCATCAAAATAAAAACTTAGTTTAGAGTGATGGTGCTGATCGCTGACATAACCATTGTCTATGCCAAAAAGATAAATATTTTCAAATCCGAGTCGACATGCTGTTGCTAACCCCGTATTTCCAACAAGAGGGTTAGCAGCTCTGAGCGTGTCGCGTAATCTAGCAATTTCAAAGTCACGCTTTAATATAAATGGACCTGGTTCAAATAACTTAAATGCTAATCCAACCTTATCAAACTGCGTCATGCAATTAGGGTGAATAACATCCACACTAAGAAATAATATATCTCGTAAATAATCATCATCATTCAATAAAGCATGTGTATCCGGGACAAGTTTGGTTCTCTCAACCTGAACATGAATATCTGGCTTTATTCCAGCTCTATGCAATGCTGAAAGTGCGCTGCCACAACTGATAATAACTACACTATTTTGTAGATACTTCAGCGTATCAATTGAATTATCGAGAGATGGGCCATTACCAACAATAAAAACGGGTGTATTTTTCCACTTTTCATCAACATACCGGTCTTTCACCAAAAATGGGATATTATTTTTGACGTTTTCGATGCAATGAGACATTGCGATTATATTGTCATCAAAAAAACCCCAACCGCTAGCCAATATAAAAAACTCTTGCTTTACTCTCTTTATTAAATCAATTATTTTTTCACTTTTATAATGCCAAAATCCGATACTAGCGGCCGCCAAATATGAACCAAATTTCGCCATAGCAGGCGCTATGTCGTTTATTATTTCGTCATTTGTCTGGCCAAGAAAAACATGAATATTAATATTTTCATTGTCAATATATTCAAATAAAGAAAACCAATCAAAAGTAAAAATAGAGGCGTAAAACAAATCTAGATCTGGCTCAACGATAAAGAAAACCTTTGGCTGGCACTGTTCAAAAAGATATGAAATCTGATATCCCAATCCGACACCAAACATAATAACGAGCGGGATGACATCACCAGCCGTTGAGATAGGTTTAAGCCTGTCAGCTAAAAGGCTTTGTTGCTCCAACATTTCATTCATGAAATTCACATGAATGAAATCAAGTGGATTATCTTCTCTAGAAAATTCTATTGTCTGAATTGCATTATTGCAATGTAAAACACTATCCACCTGCGCTTTACATTCCAAAAATGGATCATGTCCATATAGCGATACATTATCATCCAGCCACAATAAGTTTGGCACCCCATTCTCATTGCAATAAAATCTAAATGCTCTCTCAGATTTATAATCATTAAACCGTTTATATAGCCCCGGCATGTACTTTTTAAATGCTTCCATGTTTTTATCAAAACGAATCGGTAGCACTTCAATCATTGCTTTTTCTTGCTCACTCTGAATTTTTAGACGCGCAACTTCTTTTTCAACTTCACTAATGCTTTTTTGGAAATCCATTTTCACCCTACTTTTTAGAATGAGACTTGTATAATTGACTCGCTTTATCTGAAGCGATAACGGATAATAGCTTTTTCTTTATCTCATTTTTTTCATCTAAAATCATTTTCGTGAGGAGCGGTTCATTATTCAAAATAACACTGACTGCATTAATCAACTCCTGCGAGTATTTTTTGGAATGGTATATTCCATCCAATAATACAAGGCGCTGATCCGCCAACTCATGCGCCAATTGCAAATCTTGTGATTTAATTGCCGATTCTAAAAGCTTGCTTAGATGAAAAAGATGTTGAACATCACTCATAATGATGCCTGCTGAGCTAATGCTTTAACCCGATCATCCACGGGGATTGAATCCCATGCACTTTTTATGGTCCCAAGCAAAATAGCAACCTCATCAACAGGGGCTGAATCCATATCTCGGCTAGCATCAAACAATCTAGATTTCATATATTCATATAAAGCAAAAAGATTTTCTGGTATATCTCCATATGAAAGGTCCAAGGCATCTTGTAATCCATTGATAATTGCTAAGCTCTTGGAAATAGCGATGGATTTCCCCTCATAGTCCTTGCGTTCTATCGCACCTTTGGCCTGTGATAACCGCTCTATACCACCTTGCAACATCAGCTGGATAACTCGATAAGGATCGGCAACAGCCATCTCTGCCTGCAGATTTTGACTGGTGTATGCTTTTATGCTCTTATGATACATAACAACCTCATTTATATTACAAGAGTCACAGATAAATCACGTATTAGCTAGTTTTGTTAGATGTCTGAATATTTTTAAGATAACTTGCGGATTGATTCATTTTTGCTAGCAAGCTATCCAACCCACCATATCTTGCGCGTAAGCTGGTCTCATATTTGACAAGTTCGGCAGCAGCGTCACTCTCTTTTTTTGCCAGAGAACGTAGTTCTATATTTAGTGAGTCTTCTCGTTGTGCAACCAAACCGCCACTTTTGGAATAACTTTCCAGAGATGTAGCCAACTTACCAGCAACGCCCTTCTCGCCCCCAAATACTGCCACTACTTGTTCAAAATTTTTATCTAATGCCTCACTAAATTTTTTATCATCAAGAGAAAGAACCCCTTTATTATCCATCTTGATGCCAAGTTGGAATATTGTTGAAAACTCTTTGGATGACTCTGATGGAGTGATAAGCGTATTACTCATAAGGTTGACGACACTACGGGTCATTGAGTCCCCTGCTAATGCACCGCCATCATTCTGTGTTACACCTGCGACGACAGAATTACGTTTACCTAGCGAGTCTGCTTTAACAACCAGTTCGTTATAGCCTTTAATGAAATTTTTTACCATCTCCTTGATGCCATCTTTATCCGTTGTGACATCAACTTTATTAGACTTTGCTACACCCGAAGTGTCTTTATCAGACACCCTCAGAACTGTCATTTTTAATCCCATGATAGTGCCATCAAACATGTTACTATCACTCGTTAACGTATTACCATCAACAGAAATTTCGGCACTTTCTGCGGACTGAGTTTTGGTTAAAGATGAGGCAAAGGTTGTCAACCCTGCGGTACTACCCGTAATTTGCAAATCTTTACCTGCACCACTAATACCAGAGTCAATAACCAGCTTTGCTTTACCATCAGAGGTGTTAATAATATTGGCATTCAGACCAAAGTTATTGCCATTTTCATTGACCCGTTTACGGATCGCTTGAAGAGAATCGCCAGCCTTCACATCTACATTAAACGTTTTTGCACCGGCGGTGAATGTAAGCGTGCCATCTTGAGTCACCAATGGATCCGTAGAGTTATTGAATGTCCCTTCAAATTTGCTCGTTGTAGCCAATTTATTGACGGTTACATTGTACTGCCCATTAGCTGCACCGGTTTTACTCTCTACTTTTAGGACTGGGTTATCTTTATCCTGAGTTATATTGATAGCTCTTTTGTTAAAAGCATCTGATTTTGACATCTCTTTGAGGCTAGTAACATAAGAGCTAATTGCAGACTTGAATTGACCAAGACCTGACAATTCAACCTGTGCATTGGTTCTTTTGGTAATGATGGGTTGCTGAATCTGAGCCTTACGTGCATTGAGGCTAGCAGCGATAACACTCTCCAGATCAAGATTTGATCCGGCACCTGCAGATGTGATTGTTGCCATTTTATCCTCTCCTAGCCACTGTACTTATGGTTTTATACTTCACGATCAAGCAACAGTCCAACCCTGGGGGATGAGCTAGAGTGTTCCTCACTCAACTCTCTAATTCGCTTGCTTAGCGCGATCAGTTCCTCACTCGGTATCTGGCGTATGACTGACTTGGAGTCAGAGTCAACTACCTTGATGACCACTTCGTTCAACTCTCGCTCCAAACTAAAATTCACAGTCCATCCTTGTGATCGCCCAAACTCCTGCAATTTTTGTACCTGAACTTCAGCTTCTTCATCACTCAATGTCATAGATTGAGAAGTCGGTTTGATCTCTTTCTGAACATCAAGCTGCTCTTCTGACTGCCCTTTAAACGATTCTGCCGGCCTGCCAGAAAGTGGTAGAGCGGCCGAATGGCCGCTCTTATCTTTCGACAGTACAGAAGAGCCACTAGCAGATGACAGGCTTCCAAGTTCATTCGTCATCTTATCTCTCCTCTATCTATCACTCCAGTGCCGACTCTTAACCCAGTAAAGAGAGTGCAGACTGTGGACGCTGATTGGCTTGCGCCAAAATACTGGATGCTGCTTGCTGCAAAATATTCTGCTTGGTCAAGTTGGCAGTTTCTGTTGCAAAATCAGCATCAC
The DNA here is from genome assembly GCF_051919525.1 of Aeromonas sp. 6P. Classification (NCBI taxonomy): domain Bacteria; kingdom Pseudomonadati; phylum Pseudomonadota; class Gammaproteobacteria; order Aeromonadales; family Aeromonadaceae; genus Aeromonas; species Aeromonas sp. 6P. The sequence goes on from NZ_JBQBEO010000002.1 coordinate 2,895,854, forward strand.
GGATGCGAGAACGAGCAGCGCTGACATTTTCAGATACGTTAGCCTGGTTACGGATGGTAGAATCGAAGCGGTTCTGCACCGCCCCCAACTCGGCGCGTTTGCTATCGACGGCCTGAATCATAAAGTCCAAATTCGCCAACGCAATCTGCGCGTTAGAGCCCGTAGAACCCGAGATATCGTCAATATCACCCCAAGTAACCTTGCCAGTAGAATTAGTTACAGTCCAAGCATCAGCGACAGTTGCAGTAGAAGCCGCTTTAATTACGGCTTTCCCCTTGGTCATCTCTGCGATCCCGGTCAATTTGAAGGAGTTGGTCATCTTGAATGAAATGGTTTGACCCGCATCAGCACCGACTTGGAAACTTCCTTTATAGCTACCATTGAGTATTTTTTGACCACCAAAGGTTGTATCCCCGGCGATACGGTTAATCTCGGTTGTCAGTTGCTTATACTCCTGCTGCAAGGCAGTACGGTCATCTTTGTTGTTGGAGCTGTTTGCTGATTGTTGAGCCAGCGTGCGCATCCGCTGCAGCATACTGGTCACCTCATCCATCGCGCCCTCAGCAGTCTGAGCTACAGAGATACCATCGTTTGCATTTCGATTCCCTTGATCCAAGCCATTGACCTGTGAGGTCAAACGGTTTGAGATCTGAAGACCGGCAGCATCATCTTTGGCGCTATTGATGCGCAAACCAGATGCCAAACGGGTATAGGAAGTATCCAACGATTTGTTGGTATTCATCAGGTTACGCTGAGCGTTCAGTGATGACGTATTGGTGTTGATGTACATGGCCATAATAAATTCTCCCGAAGAACATGCGACTGCGGGTTGCGTCGTCTAAACAACACGACGTCCCACCGTTTGAAGAGCAGGTTGAACAGTCCTGGCTCTTCAGGCGGGTGTCTGTTTGAACGAACAGGGCACCCGCAGTAGTGCAAACGTTGGATTCCGAACACCCCTCGATTGCTTCACTTTGGTTAACGGCAGCGCAGATACAAGCTTTAGGAAAATTGTTGCCTAAAGCGGCAAATTTTCTCCGGCAGGCGGCAAAAGTTCATGAATTGAGCAACATCACCATGCAGCTCGCAGCGGATGAGGGCCCGCGTTAAGAGATAAGATGTGTTGGCACGGTTAATGCTAAGAACTAATAGAGTGACGTCAACTTGGCGACACAATAAAAAGAGGCCGGTAAACCGGCCTAAAGATGAGCATATGCTCAGGAGAATATGACCAAGCGTGACAGAACTACACAGCTGGACAACACTTGGCATTACTAGTAGAGAATTATATCTCTCCCGATAGAACAGAGTGCGACCCGAACACCCCTTTGTTCCATCTCTTGACCAGGGCGGCCTGAACAACCGCCCTGTTTTCTTTTGTTAGCCTTGCAGCAGAGACAGAGCAGACTGTGGGCGCTGGTTTGCCTGCGACAGAATGGTCGAGGCAGCTTGCTGCAGAATATTTTGCTTGGTCAGGTTGGCGGTTTCAGTCGCAAAATCAGCATCACGAATACGTGAACGGGCTGCACTGACATTTTCAGAGATATTCGCCTGGTTGCGAATGGTTGAATCGAAGCGGTTCTGTACCGCACCCAACTCAGCTCGTTTGCTATCTACCGCCCCAATCATAAAATCCAAGTTTGCTAACGCCAACTGGGCGCTAGATCCTGTCGACCCCGATATATCGTCAATATCACCCCACGTGACCTTACCGGTAGAAGCAGTTACAGCCCAAGCATCAGCCACAGTAGCTGTAGAGGCTGCTTTAATTACGGCTTTCCCCTTGGTCATCTCTGCAATCCCTGTCAGCTTGAACGAATTGGTCATTTTGAATGAAATGGTCTGCCCAGCCTCAGCTCCGACTTGGAAAGTTCCTTTATAACCACCTGCTAATATTTTTTGACCACCAAAAGTGGTATCACCGGCAATGCGATTAATTTCTGTAGAGAGCTGTTTATATTCTTGTTGCAAGGCAGTTCTATCATCCTTACTGTTTGAATCATTGGCTGATTGCTGGGCCAAGGTGCGCATCCGCTGTAGCATTGCGGTAATCTCATCCATCGCACCTTCAGCAGTCTGAGCTACAGAGATACCGTCGTTGGCGTTGCGGTTACCCTGATCCAACCCGTTGATTTGAGAGGTCAAACGGTTAGCGATTTGTAGACCCGCGGCATCATCTTTGGCACTGTTGATACGCAAGCCAGATGCCAGTCGAGTGTAGGAAGTATCCAGTGATTTGGTCGTATTCATCAGGTTACGCTGAGCGTTGAGTGATGAAACGTTAGTGTTGATATAAAGGCCCATGACTATTCTCCTAAGCTATTAAATTTACTCTTCTATTTGCTCTGGCTTTATTATTTTCTGTGCCCGATGCGTCTTATTTAACGGCTCGTTTTTGGATGTCTTTAGCATTTTTTTTCAACGCTTCATCGCATTAACGCCGCTTACCTTATATATCGGCGGGTCGGGGGGATACTTAAGGAAAAAATCGGGCCAAAACCAGTGACAGACTCAACATTCTGAAGCTCGCCAACGGCAGGGGGCAAACGAGACACTAACGGTTCGTGCTGCGAGAAAAAATCCGTCCCGACTCTCAATTTTGTCGAGCACTGTTGGCGATTAGGCTCACCAGCCCCTAAAATCGCGGCCCCATCAACAATTTGGCGTGAGTTGTTCTCCATGCAGACACTGGTTGAGCAGATTGTTTACATCAGCGACATGTTTGGTACTGCGGTATTCGCGTTTTCAGGGGTATTGGTGGCTGGCCGACTCAGAATGGACGGGTTTGGCGTCATGGTTTTGGCGGCGGTCACTGCCATCGGCGGCGGCACCATCCGTGACATGATCCTGGGAGCCACCCCCGTGTTCTGGGTGCGCGATCCCCTCTATATCTGGGTCGTCATTGCGACGGCGCTGATCGGTATGTGGATGGTCAAGCTGCCCCGCAGGATGCCCTGGTATGTATTGCCGGTGGCGGATGCCTTCGGGCTGGCCCTCTTTACCGTGATCGGTGCCCAGAAGGCCCTCAACTTCGGCACCCCGGGGCTGATTGCCGTGATTATGGGCACCATGACCGGGGTAGCCGGTGGCATGATCCGCGATGTACTGGCGCGGGAGGTGCCCATGGTGCTGCAAAAAGAGATCTATGCCACCGCCTGTATCCTCGGCGGCATTCTCTATACCCTGGCGCTGGAGGCGAACATGGACAGGGTAACGGCCATGCTCATCTGCATGACGGCCGTGTTTGGCCTGCGAGTAGCTGCTATCTACTGGCATCTGTCGCTGCCCACCTTCTCGCTGCAACGCAATTGAGAGCAGGCCCACAGCGTCATCATGTCGCTGTGGGCCGCGCGTTGAACCAAATAGGCTTTTCTGTTGTCATAGAAGCAGTCGTTGTTAGCCGGAACTTCTCATGCGCAAAATCGGTATGCTTACCACCCTTCTCCTGGCGAACGTGACGGCAGCCCACGCCGAAGCACAAGTGGTATTTGGACGACTGGCCTCGGCGCCGGTGCAGCAGTTCAACCAGCAGATACGCCAGGCAAGCCATCAACAGCAAAACTGGGTCAATGACTACCGTGAGGTCGCTCTGCGATTCGTCGGTCATGGTGACACACCCAGTCGCATCCATGCCCAGCAACTGGACAATGATCTGGTACTCTCGGTCGCCCTCGACGGCAGCAAGAGCGACATGATCTACATCCTGACCCTCTATCGCAGCAACAACCTGTGGCAGATGCGGGAGGCGGAAATGGGCTGGCGTTGCCAGGGGCAAGACTCCTTCACTCCGGTTCCCTGTCCCTGATAGTCAGGGCTCACTCTGTGAAATAAAAAACTCCGGCACATTGGCCGGATTTTTTTATTGAAGGTAAAAAACACGCTTACGGGCGGTACACCTTGACGTTGTCAAAGCCCTTCTCTTTCAGATACAGCGCCTGCAGCTTGCTCATCACACCGCGATCGCAGTAGAGCAGGTAGGTCTTCTCTTTGGGCAGATCGCCAAAGGCGGTGGCCAGCTTGAAGAAGGGGATATGCAGCACTTCACGATTTTCCACCACCAGCGGCTTCTCGTCGTGTTCATCGGCAGAGCGGATATCCAGGATCACCTCGTCAGCGCCCAGCACCTGGGTGGTTTCCACCTCTTGCACTTCAGCGGCAGTATCTTCACCGATACGGCGGATATCGAGGTAACGGGCCTCGGAGACCACCTTGTCCAGAATGGCGAAGTCGAAGTTGCCCTCCTCCTCTTCAATGCGCGTCAGATCGGCCTTCACGGTCGGCTTCTTGGAGATGACACCGCAATACTCCGGCATGGTCTCGGCGAACTCCAGGGTGCCGATACGGCGGGCTTCGTTGATGATATCCGGCTTGTCCCAAGTGATAAGCGGGCGCAGGATCACCTTGTCGGTGACCCGGTCGATCACGTTCAGGTTGGTGAGCGTCTGGCTGGAGACCTGACCCACACACTCACCGGTCACCAGCGCCGGGATCTGGAATTCATCGGCCACCTTGGCGGCAGCACGCATCATCATCCGCTTGAGCACCACGCCCATCTGACCGTTGTCGATCTTCTCGAGGATCTCGGCAACCACCGGCTCGAAGTCCACAGCGGTGAAACGTACCCGGTGGGAGGAGCCGAAACGGTTCCACAGGTGATAGGCCACCTGCTTGACGCCGATCTCGTGGGCCGCACCGCCCAGATTGAAGAAGCAGTAGTGCACGCGGCAGCCGCGCTTGATGAACTGGAACGACGCCACGCCGGAGTCAAAACCGCCGGAGAGCAGGCTCAGCACATCTTCCTGGGTCGCGATGGGCATGCCGCTCAGGCCCTGATGGATGGCGCTGACAATAAAGAGCTCTTCGCCGTCGATCTCGAGGTTGATCTTCACATCCGGGTTCTTGAGGCGCACACCATTGCTTTCGCAGTGCTGGTTCAGTCCACCGCCCACATAGCGCTCAACCTCGAGGGAGGAGAACTCATGCTTGCCGTGGCGCTTGGCGCGCACGCAGAAAGTTTTGCCCTTGAGCTGGTCGCCCCATACGGCTTTCACCTGCTCGAAGATGTCGTGCAGATCGGTAAACTTGCTGGCTTGTACCTCGAGGAAGGCCTGAATGCCCGGAATACAGGCCAAAGCTTCGATAGCCTGCTCGCGGAACTGGTCATTGCGAGAGCTCACAATAAGCTTGTCCCAATCCATCCGTACGCGGGCATCGTCGTCGAAGCGGCGCAGGACGTTGCGGATATTGCCCTGCAGGATCTTGATAAAGCGCTGGCGAACCGACTTGCTCTTGATGGTGATTTCCGGGAACAGCTTGATAATGAACTTCATGGTAATGACTCGGGTGACCTTGATTTAAGGGCGCGAATTATATCAGAACTTTGTGGCCAGCGCCTACTGGATGAGCGTTTGCTCACATTCCCCCACGCAGTGTTTGCCGTGCAGCGCCAATCTTGCGTATATTCCCGACCCTGCGCCTCGCCAGATTTTTGACAACAGACTGATCCGATGAAGACCTATATCTACTACCCCGGCATGGAGGTACGTGACGAGCTCTGGCTCAAATTTGCCCTGCTCTATCTGGAGCGGCTCGCCTTCGTCTTCACCGTCAGCGAAAAGAGCGGTCTCACCGCCCTGCTCGATACCCTTCAACAGCAGACCGATCTGCTGGCCGAGCGGCCCGATGCCGCCTTCTTTGCCGCCATTACCCCGCAACTGGAGAACCAGATAAGCGGCCTGGTGGCCCCCGATTTCGTCCGCCACAAGGTGTTTGGCAACAAGGAGCTGATTGGTCGCTGGCGTCAGGAGGCCAACCACGACTGCTTCTGCCCGGATCAGGCGGGGCTGGAGCGGCTGCACGGCTTTTGCCTTACTCACGGCTTTGCGACCCGGGATGAAGGGGGGATCAGAATGGCGCGGCGCTTTGCCAACCTGCTCTCCATGCGTCTCGCCCGTGAGTGGGCACTCGCCAATGACGGGGCGCTTATTACCGATCACGACTATCTCGACCGCCTGCTCCATCTGCTCGAATCCCGCTACCACAATCGCGGTGGTCAGGATTGCTTCCACCTCGAGATCCCGTTGCAAGTGCCCACTCACCTGGCCGACATTCCGTTTGCAGAGCTGATTGCCCTGCGCGGGCGCAGCGGCTTTCGCCAACAGCTGGCCGAATTTCATCTGGCCATCGACAACCTGCTCGCCATGCTGGGTAGCGGCTATGCCGACCCGGCGGCCCTGACCCGCCTTGAGCAGGCTCAGCAAGGGCTCAATCAACTGCTCGGGCCCGAGACCCTCAGCATGCCACTCACCACCCTGGTCAGCACCAGCCTGCCCGCCGTAGCCATGCTCCACCAGTTAAAGGCGAGCCACCCCGAAAGCAACCTCATCTTCCATCCCATCAAGAAGAGCCACTTTCACCAGCGCAAGAGCCAGCACTTTTTCACCCGGCTCGGCCATCTGCGCCAACCGGGCTGAATGGGCGGAATGAAAAAGGGGTTGGCATTTGCCAACCCCTCTCGTTATCTGCGGCCTACCAATCATCACCACGATGATTGGCCCGCTCTTGCGCCTTCCTGCGCGCCTCCATCGCCCTGTCACGGCGGATATTGGAAGGGGTACAGGCAAACTGTTTCTGATAGCAACGCGCAAAACTCTCGGAAGCTGGTTCGAAAGGTGAATAGAACCCGGTACGTTCAGGAGAAACATGGTGATCACCATGATCGGTTGTGGCACAACCCGAACTCATCAGCACCAGCAAGGGACACAGAACACGCAGCAAAAGAGAACTCCCGATTGGATTTGAATGAACTCGTAATTATTCATAAATTAATTCATCCAATCAAATATTGATGCATTTCAAATAGTTAATTACATTCACCTCAATGGCTGTCGGCAAAACGATCAACGGGTGATGGTGCCGGCATCACTGTCAGGATGCACCACGCGAAACTCGATACGATCGCTGTTGCCCGCTTCATCCACCACCACCAGCTGATAACGACCCGCCACACTCAGCACCTGATCCCCGTCCCAGCGCAGTCGCTGGCCGTTGAGAAACCAGGCCGACTTGCCGACACCGCCCAGCACCTTGGGCTGCAACCGATAGCGCTGGCTGCGGATAAGGTTGCCCTCCCCCAGCGCCACGATGCGAATGGGGGCCTGCAGCTCGGCGCTCTGCCCCTCCCCTGCACAACTGCTGGCGAGCAGCGACTGCCGCCGCTCGCTGGGGGACCGCCAAGGCTCCAACGACAACGGCCAGAGTGCCCGAAAACCGGATTGTGCCGCATCGGGGCAACGGGTCAGCGTCGGCTTGCCTTCGGCAGTGAGTGCAACTTGCCGCAGCGGCGAGGGCCAGTCCATGGGATCCGGCAAGGTGGGAGGATCGCGCCCTTCCAGCAACCAGGCGCTCTGGCGCTGCAAACAGGCTTCAGGCAGGGTCGCGTTCGCCTTGCGCCCCAGCGGCCAGCAAATCTCGGCCTCGCTCACCGTGTTGGGCTGTGCCGGCAGAGGGCTGTTGTCAGCCAGTCGCGAGTAGACCGAAAGCAGCAGCGGCACCGCCGCGCTCTGGCCGTAAAAACCGGGCATAGGGGTACCGTCGGGGCGCCCCAGCCAGACGCCGATGGTCCAGCGACCGGAGACCCCCATCGCCCAGCTGTCGCGATAGCCATAGCTGGTACCGGTCTTCCAGGCCAGCCTGTTGACCCGGCCGGTCGCCTCGCTGGCAAAGGGTTGGTCCGCCCGTCCCTGCGCGCTCAATATCTGCCAGATGATCCAGGCCGCTCCCGGGCTCAGCAAGGGGCGTGACACCGCCTGCTGCCCCGCCAGCCAGACCGGCATTGCCACCTGCCCCTGCCGGGTCAGTGCGCTGTAGATGGCCACCAGCTGCTCGAGTCGAATGCCCGCCGCCCCCAGCGCAATGGCCGGATTGGGTTTGTCGGAGAGCGCCAGCCGCACCCCAGCGTTGTCGAGGCGGCTGACCAGCTTGTCGGGCCCGAGCGCCTCCAGCACCTGCACCGCCGGCACGTTGAGGGATTGCTGCAGTGCCTGAGCGAGGGTCACCGGCCCCTGAAAGGCGCCGGAAAAGTTGGCGGGGCGATAGTCAGATCCCAGCCTCGGCGCATCGGAGAGCAGGGAGGCCGAGTGCACCAACCCTTCATCCATCGCCAGACCGTAGATAAAGGGCTTGAGGGTGGAGCCGGGAGAGCGGATTGCCTGCACCATGTCGAGATAACCGTGGCGGCGCAAATTGCCATACTCGGCGCTACCCACATAAGCGCGCACAGCCATGGTTTTGTTATCTACCAAGAGCAACGCCGCTGAGGTCTGCTCGGGGAAGCGGCGAATGTAGCTCGCCACCCGCCCCTCCAACCAGCGCTGCAGATCGCCATCAATGGTGGTGTGCACCAGCGCCCCGGCCTGATGGTCGGCGGCGAGACGGGCAAAGAGCGGCGCCTCCATCGGCGTGAAGTGACCGCGGGCCAGCACCGGCTCGATACGCCCCTCCAGCCACACCTGTTCGGGCCAGACGCCTTGCGCTACCAGCCGCTGCATCACCTTGTCACGGGCGGTGCGGGCCCGCTCGGGATGGCGGTCCGGCCGGTTGCGACTGGGGGCCTGCGGCAGCACCGCCAACAGCGCCGCCTCGGCATAGGTCAGCTTGGCGGCGCTCTTGCCGAGATAGGCAAAACTTGCCGCCTGCACCCCCTCCAGATTGCCGCCAAACGGCGCCCGATTGAGGTAGACGGTGAGCAGGGTGCGCTTGTCGTAGTGCCACTCCAGTTGCAGCGCACGGGCCATCTGGCGCAACTTGCCGGGCACGCTCCTGTGGTAGGGTTCGATAAGACGCGCCACCTGCATGGTGAGGGTCGAGCCGCCCGACACAGCCCGCCCATAGCGCAGCCACTGCCAGACCCCGCGCACCATGGCCACCGGATTGACTCCAGGATGACGCCAGAAGTAGCGATCCTCGTAGCCCAGCAACGCCTCGATATAGCGGGGGGAGACCTGCTCCAGGGTCACGGGGTAGCGCCACACGCCGCTGGTATCGGCAAAGGCGCGCAGCGGCCGCCCCTTCATGTCGAGCACCACCCGCGCATAGGCGGGGTCGAGTGGCGGCGGCGGGAAGAGTCGATCCAACGCCAGCAATGACAGCAGCAGTGCGACAACTCCCAGCACCGAGAAACGCAGCCAGCGCGGCAGACGGCCCAGCCAGCGCCAGCCAGCGCGGCCAGTGCGACCTAATTTCAGCCAACCATGCTGCCAAAAAGTGAGCGGGCGAACCCGCTCAAGGGAGGGTTTGTTACTCAGAGATACGCACCTCGTGGATATCCTCACCCACAGCCCGCAGTTCAGGCCGGTACATATCCTCTACCTGGGTCGGTGGCACCTGATAGCGACCCGGCGTCACCGCCCGCATCAGGTAGACCAGCTGCTGGTTGCTCCCCTCGCTCAGATCCAGCGCTGCCGTGTAGCGGTCATCGCGAAACTCCTGATGCTTGAGATAGTCGTTCCACTCGCTCTGCCACGCCGGTTTCCCCTCAATGGAGAGCTCTTCCAGCTTGATGCTGTTGCCAAGGGCCGGGTTCTCCAGCTCGAAGCCGGCGGGCACCATCTCCACCAGCAGGGCATCGGGCACCGCCGACTCGCTGCTGACGTTGAGCCGCACCACCACCAGATCGCCCACCTTCACCTTGGCGGGATCAAACAGCTGACCGTCGCTGTTGAACCAGCTGCGGGTCACACTCATCCCCTTGCTGATCCGTGCCGGTGCCTGTTCGGGGTAACCGACCAGAGTGCGCTGCACATAGAGGGATCCCTTGCCCTCGTTGGTGACGGTGCTCGCGGCCAGTGCCTCGGGGGCACTCTGCTGCAGCGGAGCCGAACCGCTCAGGGATCCACTGCCAAGAGAGGAAGTCACCTTGGCCTGCCAGTCGGCGGCCGGATCGAAGCGGGCGAGTCGCAACAGGGCAAGCCGCTCCTGAGTGCTGAGCCACTGACGGTGAGCCAGGGTATCGGCCACCTTGGCGCTGAGATCAAGCCAGCGCTCCGCAGCCAGCTTGTGCTGACGCAGCAAGGAGAGCTCAAGGGCTTCATCGCGTAGCAGTGAGCCGTAATCACCCAGATAGTCATCCCCGCGCTCGGTCGCCAATGCCCGGCTGAGGGCCTTGGCGGCATTCTGCTCATCCCCCATGGCCGAGAGCGCCAGCGAGAGGTGCAAAAGCGGCAAACCGGAGCGAGCGTGATCGGCCTGCTGCTCCCAGATAAGGCGCAGGGTAGCGAGCGGCGCCTTGCCCACCCGGGCCAGCACATAGGCGCTGTAGGCCTGATAGGCCAGCCGGCTGTGCTCGGGGGCACTGCTCCAGCGCTCGCCATACTGGCTGTCGGTGAGATAGCTCTGCAGCCGGTTCAGCGCCTGATTGAGCATTGCCTCCGGCACGGCGTCGCCCGCCTCCTTGCGCGCCAGCAGGTAGTCGGCGGCATAGGCGGTGAGCCATTGCTCCTCGTCGGAGCGACCATCCCACAGGCCAAAACCGCCGCTTGGCAGTTGCAACCGCTGCAGCCGTTGCAGCAGGGCGCGTTGCACATCCGCCTCGCTCGCCGCTTTCTTGCCCTCTGCGGGTTTGCTCCAGGCGGCCCGCTCATCGGCCGTGGTCAGCAAGTAAGGCCAGGCACGGGACAGAGTCTGCTCCAGACAGGCGTAGGGGTAGTCGGCCAGCGCCTGCCACTGGGCTGCCGGATCCCAGGGGGGAGTACCGGAGAGGCTGAGCAGCCCCTGCAGATTGGCGCGATCCAGCCCAGCCAGCTCAGCTGGCGCAAAGCTCATCTGCTGGCCGGGGGCCAGCATCTGGTAGCGTTGGCGAGTTTCGGCAGGCCAGGGGGAGCGCAGCGGCAGATACCAGTCGCGGCTGATGGCAAAATCCTTGCCGCTGGCCGCCAACTGCAGGCTCGCCACACCGCTCGCCCCGGTCACGGTGAGCGGCAGGGTCAGCCACTGCTCCTCGCCATTTTTAAGGGCCAGGGTGCGGGGTAGCTCGCCGTTTGCCTTGAGCCCACCATTGAGGGTCCAGGCAAGGGAGAGGGTCTGCTCCTCGCCGCTCATGTTGCGCAGCTGCACCAGCGCACGGGTCTCATCCCCTCTCGCGCCAAAGCGCGGCCAGCCAATCTCGGCCACCAAGGGCGCCACCACCTTGACGGCGCGCTCGGCCTCGCCGACTTGCTGTTCGTTCCAGGCCAGCGCCATCAGTGCCAGTTCGCCGTTGAAGTTGGGCAAATCGAGCGGGATCACTGCCTTGCCCTGCTGGTCAAAGCTCACCACGCCGCTCCACAGTGCGGCTATCTCGACCCGGCTCTCCAGCGCGCCACCCTTTTTCAGCGGCGCCCGATCGCCCCCGTAGTTGAGGCGGGCCAGCTTGCCATCCTGCGGCGGGATCACCTGGCCGTAGTTGTCGAACAAATCTTGGGCGAAGCGCTTGCGACCAAAGAAGATCTCGAACGGGTCGAGAGGCTGGTAGTCGCTGATGTTGAGCACGCCCCGATCCACCGCCGCCAGCACCACCCGCCCTTGGCTATTGGGGGTGGAGGTTGCGGTCACTTCCAGCCGGGTAAGCGGCACCGCTGTATCAGGCGCGCTCAGGGTGAGCGGCAGACGGCGCGCTTCCCGGTCCAGGGTGAGCGGCACCAGTCCGACCGAGCGCAGGCTCTGCCCCTGCTGCTTGCCAGCCGGTTTGGAGGCGCTGTCTGGCGCGGCGATCTGGGCCGAGATATGCAAGTCATGGCGCTGCCACTCGGGACTGACCGGGATCTCGAACTCGCCGCGGGCATCCTTGGCATCGCCACCGGCCCCCTTGAGTTCAATACGCTGCCACCAGCGCAGACCGTCGCCATCTTCCACCAGCAGCAAGCCCTTGCCGGGGCGCGGGGCCACCAGCGTCACTTTGGCCTTGTCACCCGCCTGATAGGCGCGCTTGTCGAGGGTGATGGCAATCTTGTCAGGCCGTGCCTGCTCGCCACCACCGCCCCAGGCATAACTGCCTATTTCCACCCGCAGGCTCGATTGATGGCCCTGACTGTTCTCCACCTCCAATCGATACCAGCCCGCCGCCAGTTGAAGCGTGAGCGGGGTCGGCCCCTTGCCATCCAGCTGCAGGGTCTGCTCCTGTTCCAGATAGGGCTGGCTGTTGAACTCGTACTTCCACCCCTCCCCATCGGCGTAATGCCAGTAGTAGTCGCGGTACTCGTTGATAAGGCGCACCTTCACCGCCCCCGCCACCGGCTGGCCTTGCTCATCAAGGTTGAGGATCTGGAAGGGGAGCGGCTTACCCCCCTCTACCCGATCCGCCACGAAGTCGGCCTTGAGCGCCGGCCACTGGCTGCCCGCGGGCCAGCCATACTGGGTGCGGCTGCGATTGACGGCGCGGCCACCGGGCTCGGCGAGCGACACCCGATAGGCCACCTCCAGCGGCCCGAGGGCGCGCACCCCATCGAGTTCATCAGCAAGCGAAAAAGTCCCCTGCCCCTGCTCATTGAGGGTGAGACTGCGCGCCTCGAGATCCTTGGCCTGCTCGGCAAGCAGCACGTCACCCAGAGTGAACTCCTGCCACTGGGTAAAAGGCATGGTGGCGCGGCTGATCTTTACCTCCGCCTTGGCCTTGGTGGCGCTCGCCGGTGCACCGTAGAGATAGTCCCCTTGCAGCGGCAGGGTGAGGGAGGCGCCCAGATCCGTCACTTCACCATCCGGCCCCTTGCCAAGCTGCAGTTTGAGCCGCTCCGGCAAAAACTCCTCCACCAAAAAGGGCCACTCGAAACGACTACCAGCGGCGGTCTTGAGGTTAATGGTCCAGCGCCCGAGCGGCGCATCGTCCGGCAGGCGCAGACCGTAGTGGGCCGCGCCAAGATTGTCCGGTAGCAGCCGCTTTTGTTCGAGCAGCTGGCCGTCCGGCTGCTTCACCTCCAGCTCCACCGCCATGCCCGGCAGCAGCTGGCCATCCTGCCCTTTGAGCAAAATCTCGCTGTCGAGCCGCTCGCCGGGGCGATAGAGATCGCGCCCACTGAACAGATACAACTGCTGGGCCTGCCAGGGCTGGGTGCCGAGATCGAAGGTGGAGAGATCGAGCGCCGCCCCATCGAGGCGCAGCACCGCCAGATGGTTGCCCTGTTCGGCCAGCAGCAAGCGGGCCCCCTGCACCTGATCGAAGCGACGATGGCCCTGCGGATCGGTGGTTTGCACCTGCAGCCGGTTACCCTTCTCGTCGAGCAGGGAGAGCTGCACATCCTTGAGCGGGTCGGCGCTGGCCAGGGAGCTGACGAACACCTCCAGCTGATCGCGGTAACGGCGGGCACTGAGCCCCATGTCGCTCACCGCAAAATAGGTGGTCTCCTTGCGCCAGTCGTAGTTGCCAAGGGGCGACATCACCGCAAAGTAGACGCCAGCCTCAGCCAGCTGCGGCTCCTTCACATTGATGAGGCGGGTCTCGCGCCGGTTGGCATCGAGCTCCAGCGCATAGCGGCCGCTGAATACCCGCTTGGCCCGCTGGGTGATCTGCTCAAGCTCCCAGTTCCCCATGCCGGCACCGGGGCGATATTCCGCCAGAAAACGGGGCAGATATTCCGCATCGACCCGAAAGAAATCGATATTGACCTCATCCACGTTGACAGCGCTGATGGGCAAGCGAAGTTCCTTACGCAGCGGCAATACCATGCCGCTGGCGGTAAACGAAGCCCCCGCCTCCAGCGGCCGGGTCTTGAGGGTCCAGCTCTGGGGGGATGGGCCCAGCCCCGCCTTGAGGCTCACTTCATAGCTTTTATCGGGCTGCACGTTCGGGAAATAGAGGGTGCGACCATCTTCAGCGAGGATCCACTCCCCCTGCACCTGCTTGCCCCCCTCACTGACCCCGAGCCAGCTCTGCCAATTGGCCTTCGGCGCCAAGGGGCCAGAGAAGACCAGCGCCAGCGCCGGGGCATCGCGATATTGGCGGGCATTTGCCTGCACCACGGCGCTTGGGGCGCCCGTTTCCTGCTGCGCGGCAGGCTTTATAGTCGGCCCATTGGCGACAGGCTTGTCGGGGCCACAACCGGCCAACAGCAAACCGACCATCCCGCAAAGCAGCAGGGTTGACCAGCGGCGGCGCAGAGCGCCGGTTCCGGCGGTAGAGCGGTGAGACGCAGAGGGAGAGTCGAAGAGGCGCATAGGTTCCATCCCGAGTTGGAGCGCTGCAAGCGCAGCGTGGCAGCAAACAGGATAAGGCATCCTGCTCACCCGACACAAAGCTCATTACCCGAATGGGCACATTTCCGCGCCCCTACTGCACGAGAATCCCCTTGCCCACTGATCCAGTGCGGCAAGGGTTGTCATCTAGTCGTGGCTGGTCTCGTTTTTTGCTCCGCCTTTGAACCAGCGAAACAGGATGGCCATGACGGCCGCCAGAAACAGCACCAGCGAGGTAATCAGCAGGGCCCGGGTCAACAGTTCGCTGTGGTGGAGGAAGAAGGGGGTATTCATCGCCAGCTTGCCCACTAGGCTAAGGCAGAGCGCCCACATAAAGGCACTGGCAAAGCTGGCCACGCACATGCGCAGCACGCTCAGGCGGCCAATCCCCATCAGCATGGGGGTCAGTACCCGCACGAACGGGATAAAACGGGAGGAGAACATCGCCAGAAAACCGTACTTTTTCAGCAGCCGGGTCGCCTTGGGCAGGCTGTCGGGAGGCAACATCCGTTCGATATGATCCATAAAGCGGGTGCGCTGCAGTGCCCGTCCCTGCCAGTAGGCGAGCACAGAACCTATGCCAGCAGCCAACGGCAGATAGACAAGAGTCACTTCGGGGCCAAACACCCCCATGCCCACCAACCCACCGGCCAGCAGTACCAGACTGTCCCCCGGCAGGGGCAGGAAGACGAATGCGGACTCCAGCAGCAGTACCAGCATCAGGCAACTGATCAGCAGGGGTACCGCCTGCATCTGAACCAGGGCGTCAAAATCCTGATGCCAAATGGCCATCAGCATATCCAGCATGTCACTCTCCCTACTACACGGTTCATCATGAACGAGGCAGGGGTTATAGCACCCATCCCCTGAACAAAACGTTAATTTTGTCCGGCACAGGAAATAAAGTGTGTCGAAATATTGCAGCAACGAGGGGAATGCAAGAAGGGCGAAAAGCAGAAACAAAAAGCCCCTCATCTTGCACGCACAAGGGAGAGGGGCAAACAGGCACAGAAATAAAACGGTTACTCGGTGGTAGCCATCTGCCAGGTTTTGAAGCCGCCGGAGAGATTCTTCACTTTAAAGCCGTGCTGGCTCAGCAAGCGGCAGGCGACATGGCCGCGCAGCCCGACCTGACAGCTGATCAGCAGCTCTTTCTCTTTGGGCAACTCATGGAGGCGACCACGCAACTCGTCGAGGGGGATATGCAGTGCCCCCGGAATGCGGCCCAGCTTGTCGAGCTCCGGGCCATTGCGCACATCCACCACCAACTGATGGGGGTTACGAGCCTGCACCTCGGCCACGTGGCAGAGCAGGGTGTCCCCTTTCAGATGGTTGCTTGCCACAAAGCCGGCCATGTTGATCACATCCTTGGCCGACCCGAACGGCGGCGCATAGGTGAGCTCAAGATCCTGCAGGTCAAACACGGTGAGACCGGCGCGCTGGGCCACCGCCAGCACATCGATGCGCTTGTCGATGCCATCCTTGCCGATGGCCTGGGCGCCATAAATCTTGCCATCCGGGGCAAACAGCAGCTTGAGGCTGACCGGATGTGCGCCCGGGTAGTAACCGGCGTGGCTGCCCGGATGGACATAAACCTTCTCGAACGGCAATCCCAGTTGCACCAGTCGCTTCTCGTTGAGGCCAGTGCTGGCCACCGCCAGATCGAACAGCTTGCAGATGGCGGTCCCTTGCGTCTTCTTGTAGGTTTCGCTTCGGCCCAGCATATTGTCGGCGGCGATGCGCCCCTGCCGGTTGGCCGGGCCCGCCAGCGGGATCAGCACAGATTCGCCGGTGACAAAATCTATCTCTTCCACCGCATCCCCCACCGCATAGATAAAGGGATCCGAGGTACGCATCCCGGCATCGACCTTGATGCCGCCCCGTGGGCCCAGCTCCAGCCCCGCCTTGGCGGCGAGCAGGGTTTCCGGCTTGACGCCGATGGCTAGGATCAAGAGACCGGTATCAAGATGGGAACCGTCATTGAGGGTCAGGCGCAGGCCACCGCTTTTGGCGGTCGGTACGGCGGAGGTCTTCTCGGCAGGCAGATCCAGACTCTCGATGGCGGTGAGGCCGGTGCGCAGGCGAAGGTCGATCCCCTCTTCGCGAATGCGGGCATGAAGCATGTTGGCCATCTCCTTGTCCACCGGCGCCATCACCTGATCGGCCAGCTCCAGCAGGGTGACATCCAGCTTGCGCTGATGCAGCGCCTCCATCATCTCCAGCCCGATAAAGCCGCCGCCCACCACAGTGACGTGGCGCGGCTGATCGTGATGCAGAGCCGCCAGAATGCGATCCATGTCCGGGATGTTGCGCAGGGTATAAACATGGGGGCTGTCGATACCGGGGAAAGGAGGACGGATCGGCGCCGCCCCCGGGCTCAGCAGCAGCACATCGTAATGCTCGCGCTGCTCTTCACCGGTTTGCAGGTTGCGCACCAGCAAGGTCTTGCCCGCCTTGTCGATCTCAATCACATCGTGGAAGACCCGCACATCGACGTTGAAACGGCGCTTGAAGCTCTGGGGAGTCTGCAGCAGCAAGGCATCCCGGTCGGGGATATCGCCCCCGATGTGATAGGGCAGACCGCAGTTGGCGAAGCTGACAAACTCGCCCCGCTCGAACATCACGATCTCTGCCTCTTCACTCAAACGACGAGCACGAGCCGCCGCCGATGCGCCCCCCGCGACACCACCGATAATCAGGATCCGTTTCATCTGCAAGACTCCTCATACATGATAATGGGCAATAAATTAGACTTTTCTAATTTAGAATTCAATGAAATTTTGTTTCACACCATTTTGCAGTATTCTTGCAACCCCGACGGTTGCTTAACAGGATGTTGTTTGTTCATGTCGTCTACCGCACTCAGTCATCTTCCTCCTGCCCTCCAGACGCCACTCTTTTTCCGTCTGGATCTGCGCAGTCAACGGCTGGTCGCCCTGACCGACGTGATGCAAACCCCGCTCTACTGGCTCGATGAGCCGCGTGCCCCCTGGCCTGCCCAGCTGCCCGATGCCCTGCGCCTGCCCATCGAGCAACTGCTGGCCAACGGCCATGGCGGCAAGATCACCGTGCGCTTTGCCAGCCAGCTCTGGCACATCGCCCTCGCTCACGAGCAGGATGGCTTCTGGCTGATCTGTCTGCAGAACCTTCGTCAGGAGCCCATCGCCGATCTGGCATTGCAACTGCCGCGCCTCAGCCAGATGGCGAGCCAGCAACAGTATGCGCCCCTGCTCGAGGCCCTTAAAGAGAGTTTGGGGGCCGATCGGCTGATCCTCTGGCACTATCAGGCCAATGGCGATCTCGGCAGCGAGCAACTCACCCCGGTGTTCACCCTGGGGGTCGAGGCGCTCTACCCCATTCGTGGTGACAGCCGCTATATCCGCGCCCTGCGTACCCGCAAAGCGTTGAGCTTCTCGGAAGCGGCCCACCAGCCGATGCTGAGCAATCACCTCTATCTGACCAGTGCCGGTGTGCGCTCACGCCTTGATGGTGCCCTGCTGGAGCAGGACAAGCTGTTCGGGGTGCTGAGTCTGGAGTATCTCGATCCCACCCCGCTTAGCGAGGAGATGTTGCAGCTGGTGCGCAGCAGCGCCCAGCTGCTCGGTCACTGGCAGCCGCAACCGGAAGAGCACCGCGCCGAGCTGGCCCTCCCGCCCGAGCTGCACCAGCAGACCGGCATCGACTACTGCAAGACGCTGGTAAGCTGGGCCATGAGCGCCAGCGGTGCCCGGGTGGGCTGGATCGGTGAGTTCCAGCCCCGCGGTCAGGATCTCTGGATCATCCCCCGCTGCGTCATCAACGAGGAGATCTGCTCCACCCTCAAGCCCATCCAGCTCGACCCCGGCCCCGCTCAGGAGCTGTTCCAGCATGGTCAGGCCATCTATGTGGAAGATCTGCCCGTACGCTATCCCAAAGCGACCCGGCTGCTTGCTCTCAATGCCAGCGCCTACATCGGCATTCCGCTCCATGGCCAGAGCGGCGCCCCCATTGGCCAGATCACCCTGCTGCTCGATACCCCCCTTGAGGAGCCCGAACAGCTTCTGGATCTATTGAGCAGCCAGCACGAGCGGGCCGCCATCGAACTCAAGCGCCTCGCCACCGACGATGCCCTGCGGCTGGCCGAGGTAGCCTTTAATACCCACGATGGGCTGATTGTGATGGATCACAACGGCATCATCCTCAAGGTCAACCACTCCTTCAGCCGGATCACCGGATTTGGCGAGGTAGAGGTGATCGGTCACTCCATTCGCAAGCTGCGTCCCACCTACTACGGGGATCATCTCAAGGAAGATGTCAGCCGCACCGTCAACGAGCAGGAGTTCTGGCTCGGTGAAGAGCGCTGTCTGCACAAGGATGGGCACCTCTTTCCGGTGCGCTTGATGGTGAACGGCGTCAAGGATGAGCAGGGGGAGCTCAGCCACTTTATCTGCAGCTTCTACGACATCACCCAGGAAAAAGAGGCGGCCAGACATATCGAGCAGCTCGCCTACTACGACGATCTCTGCGGTCTGCACAACCGCCGCAGCCTCAACCATATTTTGCAGCAGACCCTGAGCGCCTCCAACGGCCAGTGGGGCGCCCTGCTGCTGGTGGATCTCGACAACTTCAAGTCGATCAACGACTCCCTTGGTCACGCCTGCGGCGATCTGCTGCTGCAGGCCGTGGTGCAACGTTTCAGGGAGCTGCCCCAGGACAATCTGGTGCAGGCGCGCATCTCGGGGGATGAGTTTGCCCTGCTCTTTACCCAGCTGGGACAAGGGGAAGTCACCGCCAAAATTCTGGCAGAGCACTTCGCCCGCGAGCTGATGGGGCTGTTTCGCACCCCGTTCGACATCGGCGATCACAAACTGCACTGCAGCGCCTCGGTGGGGATCAGCCTCTTCTCCGGCAACGAGACGGATCATCTGGTCCTGATGCAACAGGCCGACACCGCGACCCACATGGCCAAGCGCGCCGGTCAGGGCCACTACGTCTTCTTTACCGAGGCGATGGCCCAGCATGAAAAGAACCGGCTGACCCTCACCAATGAGCTGCGCGATGCCCTGCGTCATCACGAGCTGCAACTCCACTATCAACCGCAATACCGGGTCGACAATGGCTCACTGTCGGGTATCGAGGCGCTGCTGCGCTGGCAGCGCAGCGACGGCACCATGGTGCCACCCGGGGAGTTTATCCCCATCGCCGAAGAGACCAGCCTGATCCTCGAGATCGGCTACTGGGTGATGAAGACCGCCTGCGCCCAATACAGCTTCTGGCTCAACCGTGGCCTGCAGATCCCCCATCTGTCGGTCAACGTCAGCGCTCGCCAGTTCCACACCCAGGGCTTCGTACAACAGGTGGAGTACATCTTGCGCGACACCGGTGTGCCCCCCTCCCGCCTGCTGCTGGAGGTGACCGAATCGGTAGTCTTGGAGAATCGGCAGGAGAGTATTGCCAGAATGCGCCAGCTCAAGGAGCTCGGCATACTCATCTCCATCGATGACTTCGGCACCGGCTACTCGTCGCTCGCCTATCTGCGGGATCTGCCCGCCGATGAGGTGAAGCTGGACAGAAGCTTCATTCAGACCCTTGTACATAGCGAACAGGACAGAGCCATCGTCAAGGCGATACTCGATCTGGCCCAAGTCTTCCGTTTTACCGTCACCGCCGAAGGGGTGGAAGAGGAGGCGCAGCTGGCCATCCTCAAAGCACTGGGATGCCAGCATTATCAAGGGTTTCTCACCAGTCGGCCGCTCACCGTCAAGGGGCTGGAGCAGCTGCTTGGCAGCCGGGCGCCGGACTAAAGGTGTAGGATCAATAGGGGTTTATGTAATAAAATAACGGCCTGCTCGAATCGTTGGAGTTGTTTATGTCTGTCATTAATCGGATCCCTGCCGTTGAAATCAGCCAGCCAGCCGGAGCTCACGGCACCGTTGGCCGGATCCATTCCGTCGAAACCTGCGGCACTGTCGATGGCCCGGGAATACGCTTTATCGTATTCATGCAAGGCTGCCTGATGCGCTGCAAGTACTGCCACAACCGCGATACCTGGGATACCGAAGGTGGCCGCGAAGTGACCGTACCGGAGTTGATGAGTGACATCACCAGCTATCGCCACTTCATGAATGCCTCCGGCGGTGGTGTGACAGCGTCCGGCGGTGAAGCCATGCTGCAACCGGCTTTCATTACCGAACTCTTTACCGCCTGCAAAGAGAAAGGGATCCACACCTGTCTCGACACCAACGGCTTCGTCCGTCATCTCGACGAACAGGTGGACAAGCTGCTCGACCAGACCGATCTGGTGCTGCTCGACATCAAACAGATCAATGACGAGAAACACATTCCGCTGACCCACGTCAGCAACAGATACACCCTGGAGTTTGCCCGCTATCTGGCAGCCAAAGGCAAGACCATGTGGATCCGCTACGTGGTGGTACCGACCTGGAGCGATGACGACGAGAGCGCCGAAGGGCTGGGTCAGTTCATCGCCGAGCTGGGCGATAGCGTGGAAAAGGTGGAGCTGCTCCCCTACCATGAGCTGGGCAAACACAAGTGGGACGTGCTGGGAGACCCGTACGAGCTGAGCGGGATCAAGCCCCCCAGCAAGGAGACCATGGAACGGGTCAAGGGCATCCTCGGCAAGTACCACAACAACGTCAAATATTGATGGTAAAAGCAGGCTGACTCGTCAGCCTGCTCTGCTATGGGCGGTCGGGAAGGCCGCCCGGACTCTACTGCATGAATGGATGACAAGATGAGTGAAGGACAACTCGCCGCCCTCCTGATCTGGCTGGTACTGCTGGCCTTCAGCCTGCGTCGCTCCCTGTGGCAGACCCTCCATGACAACCCCCTCTATCAGCACCTGCTGCTGGGCAGTGCCATCGCGCTGGTGCCGCTCTGGTATCTAAGGGCCGGTCTGCATGAGGGACTGGAGGTCCATTTTCTCGGGCTCACCTCTCTCACCCTGCTGCTGGGCTGGCGGCTGGCACTGCTCGCCCCCTGCCTGACCATGCTGGTGCTCGGTTACTTTGGTGTCACCAATCTGGCCGATTTTGGCTGGCAGGCACTGGTTGGCATCGCCCTGCCGGTAGCCACCAGCTGGCTGCTGTTTCTGGCCAGCTGGGCCTGGCTGCCGCGCCATCTCTTTGTCTATATCTTCGTGGCCGCCTTTCTCGGCGGCGCCATCACCATCTCGGTCAAGGTGGCCGCCAGCGCATTGCTGATGGGGCTAAGTCACAGCTACCCCTGGCACACCATCACGGCGGATTACCTCTCCATCTGGCCACTGCTGCTGTTCCCCGAAGCGCTGCTCAACGGCATGGCGATGACGGTGCTGGCCATCTACCGCCCCCACTGGGTCAATACCTTCTTCGACCGTACCTATCTGGGCAAGTAACGCTCTCTTTCCTGATCTGCGCCCATAAAAAAGGAGAGGCCATCGCCTCTCCTTTTGGTATTCAGAATTGTGGCAAATCCCGGCTTAGTGCAGCTTCAGGGTCGGGCGCAGTACCCGGTTGATGCGACCCACCAGCATGATGAGGCCGGTCTTGACGTAGCCGTGCAGGGCGATCTGGTGCATCCGGTAGAGGGAGATGTAGACCAGACGGGCAATGTAGCCCTCCACCATCATGGAGCCGCGCATCAGGTTGCCCATCAGGCTGCCCACGGTGGAGAAGCGGCTGAGGGAGACCAGCGAACCGTGGTCGTGGTAGAGGTAGGGCTTCATCTCGCCGCCGTTCATCTTGGCCAGGATGTTCTTGAACGCCTGGCTGGCCATCTGGTGGGCAGACTGGGCACGCGGCGGCACGAACTTGCCATCCGGCTGCGGGCAGGCGGCGCAGTCACCGATAACGAAGATGTTCTCATCACGGGTAGTCTGCAGGGTCTCTTTCACCACCAGCTGGTTGATGCGGTTGGTCTCAAGACCCGCGATATCCTTCATGAAGTCAGGTGCCTTGATACCGGCCGCCCACACCATCAGGTCGGCTTCAATCAGCTCGCCATCCTTGGTGTGCAGGCCGTCGCTGGTCGCTTCGGTGATCATGGTGGCGGTACGCACGTCCACACCCAGCTTAACCAGCTCCTGATGGGCTGCGCCACTGATGCGCTCCGGCAGAGCTGGCAGAATGCGCGGACCCGCTTCCACCAGGGTCACCTTCAGGCTATCGGTGGTGAGGTTCTTGAAGCCGTAGGCGTAGAGCTGCTCGACCGCGTTGTAGAGCTCGGCAGAGAGCTCGACGCCGGTGGCGCCGCCGCCGACGATGGCAATCTTCACCTTGTCGCCCGGCTTATATTCGGTGGCGAACTGCAGGAAGCGGTTCATCATGCTGTTGTGGAAGCGGTGCGCCTGGGAGGGGCTATCGAGGAAAATACAGTGATCCTTGATGCCCTTGGTGTTGAAGTCGTTGGAGACAGAACCGATGGCCATCACCAGATAGTCGTAGGGCAGTTCGCGCTCGTTGACCACGATGTCGCCATTGTCGTCGTGGATCGGGGCCAGCACGATGCGTTTATCGTCACGCTTGATGTCGGTCAGGGTGCCGAGCTGGAAGTCGAAACCGTGGTTCTTGGCGTGAGACTGGTAGCTCAGGGCATCGATGCCCGCGTCCATGGAGCCGGTGGCCACTTCGTGCAGCAGGGGTTTCCACAGGTGGGTGCGGTTGCGATCGACCAGAGTGATCTTGGCCTTGTTCTTCTTGCCAAGCTTGCGACCCAGACTGGTGGCCAGCTCCAGGCCACCGGCGCCGCCGCCTACAACGACAATATTCATCATGATGATTTTCCTCGGTTCCTCAAAACGAAAGGGAGCCATTGGCTCCCTAAAACGAAATCGGTCGACGTGATGGATCAGGCTTCTTTGAAGGCCTTCATCCGCTGCAGATGATGCGAGATATTTTTGAACTTATGAGTCTCGCGCTCATCCCACACGATGTCGTAATAGTTCTTCAATTCACGTTCAGTGTCCCGATTATCGCGCACTTCATCCTGAACGGAAAGGATACACAGGCAGTTTCCTGAATTTTTCTTACGAAATTCAGTTACACACTTGGTGCCGATATCGTCATATTCTTCCGGCCGGTCGATCTTGCCCTGCATGTTCTCTTCCGGATGGAGGTTGGGGTTGAAGATCACCTGGCGAATGCCGCACAGAAAGCCGATCCGCTCGCTCCAGTAGCCACCAAGACCCACGCCGCAGATCAGCGGTTTGGGATCGGTACTCATATCGAGCTGTTTTTTCACTTCCTTGAGCAGATGGCTCATATCATGACGGGGGTGAACCGTGCTGTAGTGCACGAAACGCACATCATCATCAATAAACTGCAACTGCAGCACTTTCTCGTGATTGCCTGGGCTGGTGGCATCAAAGCCATGCAGATAGATGATCATGGATAAGACCTCAGGATCTGTGTCGGTTTTATCGAAACTACCCCAGCGGCGGCCCCGTGCGCCACCAAAACATCCAACTTTCTTGCTTTGGATCACGCCCCCGCCCCCGATTGCGCCCTGCGGCCCGCGAGCGCCGTCACATGCAGAGGGGGGCATTGCGAGCAACGTTATGGTGCCCGGCTATCAAAGTGAGATCACCAGACCAATAATGATAAACCCCTTACCAATCTGAGATGCCCCCACCTCCTTCCCCTGCCAGCAGCCGGACACTTATCTGGCCGGTATGTGACTCATCCCGCAAAAACAAGGCGTTATCGCCAAACGTTTTCGCTCGTGAGCGGCGTTGTGCATGTTTTGTGCACTGACCCGTGCTGCACCGGATCCCTCTCACTACTGCCGAGGGATCTGGCACCTCTGTCAATACACGAGATCAATGACCGGGAAAGCTGCGGCTTTCACTATCTTGCCTGTAGCAGTTGCGCGGGCTTCAAGGAGTGATCTGTTCATGAACGAGACCAATCCCCCCTCCCCCCGACCGGGTGCGCGCAAGCGCCCGGTGGATGAAGTGGAGCGCATGCTCCCCATGGGCCAACTCTTTACCCTGGGCCTGCAACATGTGCTGGTGATGTACGCCGGCGCCGTGGCGGTGCCACTGGTGATTGGCGGCAGTCTGGGGCTGCCCAAGGATCAAATCTCCTACCTTATCAGTTCGGATCTCTTCTGCTGCGGCATCGTCACCCTGCTGCAATGTGTCGGGATTGGCCGCTTTGCCGGGATCCGGCTGCCGGTCATCATGTCGGTCACCTTTGCCGCCGTGATGCCGATGCTGGCCATCGGAGCCAACCCGGATCTGGGGCTGACGGGCATCTTCGGCGCCACCATCGCCGCCGGTATCATCTCGACCTTGCTGGTGCCGCTGATAGGTCGGCTGATGCCGCTCTTCCCCACCGTAGTGACCGGGGTGGTTATCACCTCCATCGGGATCAGCATCATGCAGGTGGGGATCGACTGGATGGCAGGGGGCAAGGGCAATCCGGAATATGGCAGCCTGCGCTATATCGGCACCAGCTTTCTGGTGCTCGT
Source organism: Aeromonas sp. 6P (assembly GCF_051919525.1). Taxonomy (NCBI): domain Bacteria; kingdom Pseudomonadati; phylum Pseudomonadota; class Gammaproteobacteria; order Aeromonadales; family Aeromonadaceae; genus Aeromonas; species Aeromonas sp. 6P. The sequence continues at coordinate 2,920,505 of NZ_JBQBEO010000002.1, forward strand.
CTTTATCCTGCTTGTGACCCGCTTCACCAAGGGCTTTTTCAGCAATATCTCGGTGCTGCTCGGGATCATCTTCGGTTTCGTGGTGGCCATCGCCATAGGCGAAGTGAGCCTCGATGGCCTCGGCGAGGCAGCCTGGTTTGCCCCCATAGTGCCCTTCGCCTTCGGCTGGCCCACCTTCGATCCCATCTCCATCGCCACCCTGACGGTGATCATGCTCATCACCTTTATCGAATCCATGGGGATGTTTCTGGCCCTTGGCGACATCGTCGGCCATCCGGCCAGGCGCGGTGATATCGTGCGCGGGCTGCGGGTGGATGGCATCGGCACCATTATTGGTGGGATATTCAACAGCTTCCCCCACACCTCCTTCTCCCAGAATATCGGTCTGGTGAGCGTGACCGGGGTATCGAGTCGCTGGGTCTGCGTGATGTCGGGGGGGATCCTGCTCGCCTTTGGCCTCATCCCCAAGATGTCGGTGCTGGTCGCCTCCATCCCGCCCTTCGTGCTGGGGGGCGCCGGTATCGTGATGTTCGGCATGGTGCTGGCCACCGGCATTCGCATCCTGGCGCGCACCGATTACAACAGCAACCGTCACAACCTCTATATCGTCGCCATCAGTCTCGGAATTGGCATGATCCCGACGGTCTCCGGGAATTTTTTCCAGCAGCTTCCGGCGCAGCTACAACCGCTTTTTCATAGCGGTATCCTGCTGGCCACCATCAGTTCGGTGCTGCTCAACCTCTTCTTCAACGGCTATCAGCCGGATCTGACTCACCAGACCCGTCCTCTGTTCGTTGGTCCCATCAAACCGCAGCAAGAGCAGGCATAACAAACAGGCCCCCGGACAGCGAGACTGTCCGGGGGCCTGTTGTTCATATCACCGCTGACCCAATCAGGCAGGCAACTGCGCGAAGCGCTCTACCGCCTGCGCTACTTGTGCCAGACTCCCCTGCCAGAAGGCGGCCTCACGGATATCCTGCCCCAGATGCTTGGCTACCAGCTCTTCGGCGCTCATGCGGCCGGTATCGCGCAACAAGGCGCGATACGCCTCGGCCACGCCCTCTTCCCCCGCCGCCTTGCGGCTCATCAACTGCTGATAGACCCCGAGGCTGAACAGATAACCGAACAGATAGGGGTAGTTGTAAAAGCCAAACCCGGCGATGGAGAAGTGCGCCTTGGCCGCCCAGAACATGGGGTGATAGCGGGTCAGGCTCCCCTCATACCAGCGTCCCCACGCCTCGTCGGTCAACGCTTTGAGTCGCTCTGCGGATACATAACCCTGCGCCCGCTCGGCCACCAAGGCCTGCTCGAAATCGAAGCGAGCCGGGATATTGACCAGGAAGGTGGCCGCACCGTCGGCTTCGGCCCAGGCGATCGCCAACTGCTCTTCGGGACTTTCTGCCTGCTCGAACAGGGCGCTGCGCACCAGAGTCTCGGCAAAGATGGAGGCCGTTTCGGCCAGCGTCATGGGATAGCTGCGCTGGCTCATCGGCAGATCGCGAATGACCCAGTTGTGCCAGGCGTGGCCCAGCTCATGGGCCAGAGTGATGACGTTATCCATGGTGCCGGCATAGGTAACGAAGACCCGCGGTTCGACCGGTTCGGCAAACTTGGTGCAGTAGGCGCCGGTGCGGCGATTTGGCGTGGGCGCCGCATCAATCCACCCCTTCTCGGCCATCATGCGGGCAAATGCCCCCATCTCGGGATCGAATCGGCTAAAGGCATCGGCAATCAACTCGATCGCCTCATCAAAAGGAATGTCACGGCTGCTGGAAGCTGGCGGCGGCGCAAAGAGATCCTCCGGCCCCAAATCGTCGAGACCAAGGCGCTCGGCCATCAGCTCCAGCGCCCGCTGGCCCAACCCACGGGCTCGCCAGGTTTCGCTCATCAGGGCATCGAGGGTGGCTCGCTCGATATGACTCTGGTGGCAGGAGAGATCCAGCGCATCGAGCACACGGGTTTTACCGCGCTGACGGGCCAGTTCCAGCCGCCAGCCGTTGAGGGCATTGAGGATAGCGGCAACCGTCTCCTGCTCCCCTTCCCAACCGGCGCTGATGGCATCAAAGGCTTCTAAACGCAGCGCACGTATCGGGCTGGAGAGCAGATTGCTCGCCTCGGCCAGCCCCATCTCGCGGCCATCAATGGTTAAACGGATCTTGCCCACCAGATCGTTGTAGAGGTTGCCCCAGGCGTGCAGACCATCGGTGCCCAGACCGATCACCAGCTGCTCCGCCGCCACCGGCAAGCGCTGATCCTGCAAACGACGCTCGTGGCGCAGGCGGTACGCCTCCTCGCCGAGCAGCGGATCCGCCATCAGCGCGGCGAATTTCTCTTCCGGTAACGCCAGCATCAGATCTTCCACCGGCGCCAGCGTCTTGAACAGATCGGCATTAAGGGCGCGGGCACGGGACGCCAGCTGTTTGGCCTGCGGATCCCGCGCATCCTGACTGCCGCGGCAGGCGGCCAGAATGGCGACGTTCCAGCCGATATGGCGAATATCATGGGCGCGCAGCCGCACTTCCCGCAAAAAATCCAGCAGCGCAGCGTCATCGTCGCGCCCCCCGTCCAGACCTGCCATATAGCTGGCCAGCTCTTCCAGCGCGTGGCGGGCGGCGCGCATGTCCGCTTCCAGCTCGGTGCTGTCGAGGCCCGGGTAGATATGGTCGTTATTCCACTGTTGTTGATACATAACTTCTCGCAAAGGCCTTTATCGGGAGGCGCAACAGACCTGCGGGCAGCAAGTCCGAAACCGGGCAACCCGAAGGCCAAAAAATGAAGAGAGGAAAAAGAGAACATAGCCCGCAAGCTCGCTTATCCCTTGGCCGGGGCAAGACGGCTCACCAGCGTCATCACGGCAACCAGCAGCAGACCCGCCACCACACCGGCCACGGCGTTGAGCAGAGTCGGCGTCACCGCCGCCAGTACGGCCCCTACTGTGGGCAGGGTGGCAACGACAGCGGCTGCGCCTTCAATCAGGTGATGGGCAAAGGGCCAGCCATGCACCAAAATGCCGCCGCCCACCATAAACATGGCGATGGTGCCGACCAGTGCCAGCAGGTGCATCAGACGGGGCGCCGTCACCAACAATCCCTGCCCCACCGCGCGGCGCAGGGCGCTGCCATCAGGCTTTTGCAGCAGATGCAGACCGATGTCATCGAGCTTGACGATCAGCCCCACCAACCCGTAGACCCCGATGGTCATCAGCAGGGCGATGCCCGCCACTACCGAGAGCTGCAGCGCGAGGCTTGCTCCCTGTACCGTGCCAAGGGCGATGACGATGATCTCGGCAGAGAGAATAAAATCGGTGCGGATCGCCCCTTTTACCTTCTGCTGCTCGAAGGCTACCAGATCATCGGGAATGGGGGCTGTATGTGCCTCACCCTCGCTCACTTCATGGGGCAGGAACTTGTGGGCCAGCTTCTCGGCCCCCTCAAAGCAGAGGTAGGCGCCTCCCAGCATCAAGAGTGGCGTGATAAGCCAGGGCACCAGGGCACTGATGGCGATGGCGGCGGGCACCAGAATCAGCTTGTTGCGAAATGACCCCTTGGCCACCGCCCACACCACCGGCAACTCCCGCTCGGCGCGCACCCCGGAGACCTGCTCCGCGTTGAGGGCCAGATCATCACCCAACACCCCGGCGGTCTTCTTGGCCGCCATCTTGGTCATCAGCGCCACGTCATCAAGCACGCTGGCGATATCATCGAGCAGGGCCAACAAACTGGTTCCAGCCATATCAAAGATCCCTTATATCAGTGAGAAACGTCTTCCCGAAAAATGTCTCGCGCTTGTTCACCACGACCTTGGTCATCAGCGCCACGTCATCAAGCACGCTGGCGATATCGTCGAGCAGGGCCAACAAACTGGTTCCGGCCATATCAAAGATTCCTTATATCAGTGAGAACAACCCCGGGAGAGAGGTGTACGTCCCGATAACCACCAAGGTCAACAGGACCACCTCATGGCGATCGCAGGCCATCATCGGCCGAGCCAAGAATCCGGTGCTCACCATCGGGGGTTACGTCTTTCGGGCAAAAGATGGCACAGTGTAACGAGAAGCCGCCGTTTCGGCAGCACCCCTGAGCCATTTGTTCCTGGTTCCCTCTGAATCACCTCAAGGAGTTCCCATGCAACCCTGGCAACCTCTGCTCGCTCTCTGGTTTGGCGACGAAGCCGATGACGTTCTGCGGGCCACACGGCAAGCCCCCCTCTGGTGGGGGAAAAGCAGCGAAACGGATGCCCTGCTGGCCAAGCAATTTGGCGCGCAGGCAGAGGCGGCAGCCAAGGGCAGCCTCGCCCACTGGGCCGATGCTCCCAGCGGTCGGCTGGCGCTGATCCTACTGCTCGACCAGCTGCCCCGCAATATCCATCGCGGCACGCCTGCGGCCTTTGCCCAGGATCCGCTGGCAAGGGATCTCTGCCTGAAAGGGCTATCCATCGGGGCGGACAAATCCCTCTCGCCACTGGAGCGGGTCTTCTTCTATCTGCCGCTGGAGCATGCCGAATCCCGCGAACAACAAGCCAGAAGTGTGGCCCTGTTCGAGGCACTGGCTGCCGAGCAGGCTGGCACACCGGCACAAGCGACCTTCGCAGGATTTGCCGACTTTGCCCGCCGCCATCAGGTGATCATCGAACGCTTTGGCCGCTTCCCCCACCGCAACGACATTCTGGGTCGCACCAGCACACCGGAAGAGGCGGCATTTTTGCAGCAACCGGGCTCAGGCTTCTAAGCAAGCCATATAAAAAAATCCCCGCCAGCTGGCTGGCGGGGATAGCGGATGGATAACAACCGTCGGCGTTACTGAATGCGATAGCGGGATATCTGCTGGTGGATGCTCTCGGTGGTGACATTGAGCTCCTCGGCGGCGGCTGAGGTCTCTTCCGCTGTGCTGCTGGTCTGCTGCACGACCTGAGCAATCTGCTCCACCTGATGAGCGATCGACTCGGCGGCAGAGCTCTGCTCGCGGATGGCATTGGTGATCTCGCCCACCTGCTCCATCACCCGGTGCGACGCACTGCGGATCTCGGCAATAATGGCGCCACTTTCTGTCGCCATGGTGACCCCCTGACTCACCTTCTCCTCCACCAGATGCATGCGGGAGACCGTATTGTTCGACTCCTGCTGGATCGCCTCTACAGTGGCGGAGATCTCCTGAGTGGATTGGGCTGTGCGCTCAGCCAGTTTGCGCACCTCATCCGCCACCACCGCAAAGCCACGGCCGGACTCCCCGGCCCTCGCCGCTTCAATGGCCGCGTTCAAGGCCAGCAAATTGGTCTGCCCCGCGACATCACGGATCACGTTGACCACACCGCCAATACGCGAAATGCCCTCACCCAGCGCAATGACCTCGGCCGAGGCCTGCCGGATCGAGTCGGCGATCTCGTTGATGGCATGAACAGTGCGCTCGATGGTCCGGCCCCCCTCGGTCGCCAGTTGCCCTGACTCATTGGTGATGCGGCTCGTCTCCTGAGTACGCTGGGAGATATCTGTGATGCTGACCGTCATCTCTTCCACACCGGCGGCTATCAGACTGGTGGCATCATTGGCCTGATTAGCCGAGCTGGCCAGGTGCTGCGCTGCCTGAGAGAGGGATTCGGCGGTGCTCTTGATCTGCAAGCTGCCTACGGAAAATTCGGTAAATGTCTGTTGCAGCGTATCGAGCAGCCGGTTGACCGCATTGAGGGTCAGGCCAATCTCATCCTGCTGTTTCACATCTGCTCTCAGGGTAAAGTTGAGGTCACGCTGGATCCGGGTCAGGGTATCCATGGCGGTGCGAAGGGGATTGGCCACCTGATTGAACAACCAGACAAACAGCCCCATCGTCAGTACGGTGGCACCACCGGCGATAAACAACAGGGTTTGCAGGCTGTTGTCATAATTCTCCTGGCCCTGCTTCTTGAGCGCCAGTCCCAAATCCATATTGAAGTTGACGTGAAGCTCGATTGCCTTGGCAAACTGCTGGAACACTCTGGTGGCCTCTCCTGCCAACATGTCTCGCGCTTCATCGTTTTTGTTTTGTCTGGAGAGCTGCAGAACCTTGTCTATCTCCTGATAATATTGCGCAATAATGCGCTGATCATCGTCGGTCAGCCGTCGGTCTTCGTCATTGGAGAGCATCTCTGCTTTATATTTCTCCAGTTGCGAATTGATCTGTTTGCGATGCTCGGCAATATCGGCTTCTATCTGCTGCATCTTGCCATCATCGGTATTGAGAATGTGACTTTGCACTCGGGAGTGCAGCTCATAAAACGCAGCCTGCACCTCCTTGATCAGCGCAATACTGGGCACCGTATTGTCCGTCACATAGCTCAAATCTCGATTGCCAGCCCCAAGGCGGTTGATACTGAACCAGCTGAGGAAAACAAGCGCCAGCATAACCAGCAGCGCTATCAGTTGAAGCCGACGAGCAATGTTCATAACCGTACACTCCAGATGAAAACTATCTAGCAGTGTAGACGAGCCATAAACAACAACGGCCCGCATTGGCGGGCCGTTGTTGTTTATTTTTCATGGCGTTGTGATCAGGCTTTGGCTGGCTCACTCTCGCCCAGCGCGACGGTTTCACCCAGACAGTCTTCGGTCTTGGCAACCACACTGGCGGCGATGGCGTTGCCCAGCACGTTGGTGGCTGAGCGGCCCATGTCGAGGAAGTGGTCGATCCCCAGCAGCAGCAGAATGCCCGCTTCCGGAATATGGAACTGGTTCAGGGTGGCGGCAATCACCACCAGAGAGGCGCGCGGTACACCGGCCATCCCCTTGGAGGTGACCATCAGCAGCAACAGCATGGTGATCTGCTGGGCCATGGAGAGCTCGATGCCATACGCCTGGGCGATGAACATCACCGCGAAGGTGCAGTACATCATGGAGCCGTCGAGGTTAAAGGAGTAACCCATCGGCAGCACGAAGCTGGCGATGCGCTTGTCACAACCGAACTTCTCCAGACGATCCAGGGTCTTCGGATAGGCCGCTTCGGAGCTGGCGGTCGAGAAGGCGAGCAGGATGGGCTCGCGGATCATCGCCAGCAGCTTGATGACGCGACCACGCAGGAAGACGCTGCCCATGGCGATCAGCAGCAGCCAGAGGCAGGCCAGTGCGATATAGAACTGGGCCATAAAGCTGCCGTAAGTGACCAGAATACCCAGCCCCTCTTTGGCCACCATGGCGGCGATGGCGCCAAATACCGCGAACGGTGCAAAGTTCATCACATAACCGGTCACTTTCAGCATGATCTCGGCAGCGCTGGCCATCAGCACCACCACCGGCTTGGCCAGATCGCCGAGCGCGGCGGCAGCCAGACCGAAGAAGAGGGAGAAGACCACGATCTGCAGGATCTCGTTGGTGGCCATCGCCTCGACCACGCTCTTGGGGATGGCGTGGGTCACAAAATCTTTCAGGGTAATGGCACCGGCAGCAATACCCGAGCTGGCGGTGTCATTGGGCAGGGAGAGCGAAAGACCCACACCCGGCTGCATCAGGGTCACCATCACCAGACCCAGGCTCAGGGACATCAGGGAGGCCAGCATAAACCAGCCGAGGGTCTTAGCACCGATACGCCCCACGGTGCGGGTGTCGCCCATCTTGGCGATACCGACCACCAGGGTGGTGAAGACCAGGGGAGCGATGATCATCTTGATCAGGCGCAGGAAGATATCGGTCAGGATCGTGATGTTATTGGCGAAATCCGCAGCCTGATCTGCGGCAAACATCCGATAGCCCTGGCCGGTGAGGATGCCAAACATCATGGAGATGAGGATGGCGACCGTCAGTTTATTCATTTTCATGGGGGAGTCCCGGTTTTGATTGGTGCAAGCCGTAAACAGTGGCGTGGGAGCCACTACAGTCCGTTTTTGTGATCCGAGCCGTTGATTCCTGGCGGCTGGTATGCTGGGAGAATGCCTAAAAGCAGGGGGTAAATCTAGAGGCTTTATCCAGAATTTTATCCTGCCATTAGGTGTATGTGATATGGATCTTGCAAACAACCAATATTAATCACTGTTTATTTTGATTTCGGCGAGATATTTCGCATTCAGAGTTCGCTCATCGAGTGCCCGTGGCAACAGGCGAAAAGTGAGCAGCGCCGAAATGGTATGCTGCACCTGCATCTGGGCCATAAAGAGATCAGGTTCATCTTCGTCAAAGTCGAAGATCGGCCGTGATGGGGTCACCCTGACGGCATCGCGGTTAATGGTCAGCTCATCGACCTTGAGCCAGGGGTAACCCTCTGCCAGTGCCAGCTCCCCTGCCCGCTTGAGCACATATTTGCGGGCGGTCTCCCTGTCCACCAGATCGTTGCCGACAAACTCCAGTTGCCACTTGTCCGGGCCAAGCCGGGTCTGGGAGAAACCGGTCTGGCCGTTCCAGAATGACTTTTCACTCTCGTAAGGGGTGGCGCAGCCCACCAGCAGCAGGGTGAGCATCAGCAGACAACAGGGTTTAGATACGGATGCAGACACGAGAGACCTCGCCAGGCAATGAGCAACAGAATCGTTACTACACCATAAAGCGCGGTGGCTGCACAATCTGCTCACGCCAACAACGACCAGCGTGCATCACCACTGGCTTCGCGTCTGTGCGGCAAATCGCAGGCAAAAGAAAAGGCCTTGTCGTTTGACAAGGCCTTTTCCGGGGAATTTGGTCGGTGTGAGAGGATTCGAACCTCCGACCCTCTACACCCCATGCAGATGCGCTACCTGGCTGCGCTACACACCGACGGAGTCAGCTCGGCTGACGGGGGCAGAGTTTATGGAGATGACCCTGCCCTGTCAACAGGGAAACGCCGCCAATTCCTCGGCCACGGTGCGTTCGCCTGCTTTGCGAACAATCAGCGGTTAAAGGTCAGCCGCTTGCCCAGGATCTGGTCAGTCACCTGCCCGTTTTGCCAGGCGATCTGGCCATTCACCAACGTCATCTCCACCGTGCTGTGGAAGCGGTAGCCGTTGAAGGGCGACCAGCCACAGTGGTAGAGGATGTTGTCATCGTTGACCACATAGGGCTTGCCCAGATCCAGCAGCACCAAATCGGCGAAATACCCCTCGCGGATATAACCGCGATCCTGCACCTGGAAGCGCTCGGCCACCGCATGGGAGGTCTTCTTGACGATAGTCTCCAGGGTAAACACGCCGTTGTGGTAGAGCTCCAGCAGCGCCTGCAAAGAGTGCTGCACCAGCGGCACACCAGACGGCGCCTTGAAGTAGCTGTTCTGCTTCTCTTCCCAGGTGTGGGGAGCGTGGTCGGTGGCGATGATGTCGAGCACGTCGTTACGTACCGCATCCAGCAGTGCCTGCTGGTCGGCGGCACTCTTCACCGCAGGGTTGCACTTGATCAGGCTGCCCTGGGTCTCGTAATCGGCATCATTGAAGAAGAGGTGGTGCACACACACCTCGGCGGTGATGTTCTTGTCCTTCAGCTCGCTCAGGTCGTGGCTGGCGGTAAACAGCGACAGCTCCTTGGCCGAGGTCAGATGCAGCACATGCAGCTTGGCACCGTATTTTTTCGCCAGCGCCACCGCCATGCTGGAGGATTTGTAGCACGCGTCGTCGCTGCGAATGCGGCCGTGCTCGCCCATCGGCACATTCTCGCCCCACTTGGCCCGCGCCGCCTCTTCCGCCTTGGCGATGGTCGGGGTGTCTTCGCAGTGGGTGACGATCATCACCGGACTTTCGCGGAAGATGGCCGCCAGGGTCTCCTGATTGTCCACCAGCATGTTGCCAGTCGAGGAGCCCATAAACACCTTGACCCCGCAGGACTGCTTGGGGTCGAGACGCTTGATCTCTTCAAGGTTGTCGTTGGTAGCGCCGAGATAGAAGCTGTAGTTGGCGACGGAGGAGTTGGCGGCGATCTGGTATTTGGCTTCGAGGGCGTCGAGGGTGGTGGTCTGGGGATTGACGTTGGGCATTTCCATGAAACTGGTGGTGCCACCGGCGACGGCGGCGCGGGATTCGCTGGCGATAGTCCCCTTGTGGGTCAATCCCGGCTCCCGGAAGTGGACCTGATCATCGATCATTCCGGGGATAAGATGGCGACCTGCGGCATCGATCACCAGCGCATCGGGCGCCTCGATATCCGGGGCGATGCGGGCAATCCGTTCCCCCTCGATCAACACATCGGAGGCATAGATGCGGCCTTCGTTGACCAGGGTGGCATTCTTGATAAGCAGTTTGTTCATGGGGGGTTCCAGTTCCTTTGCCGATAATCGCGGGTCATAATAGCGCAAAACTGCCCTTTCTCTGTAGCAAGGCCTGACTGATGAAGTTATTTGTAAGAGATTTGACCGTGATCGACTCCAGCTACCTGTGCGAACGCCGCGGCATGGTGGGCGAGAGCTGGCTGGTAGATATCGAAATGAGCGGTGAGCTCAACGAAATGAGCATGCTGCTGGACTTTGGCCGGGTAAAGAAGCTGATCAAATCGATCATCGATGAAGAGGTGGACCACAAGCTGCTGGTGCCGACCGAGTGCCCGCTGATCCACGTCGAGACACTGGATGGTGACGAAAGCACAGTGGATCTGCTGCGCCCGGGTCGCTCCATCCATCTGCGCTGCCCATCCCAGGGCTTTGCCTTTATCCCTGCCCCGCAAGTTGATAAAGAGTCGGTGACCCGCTACCTGCTGGCGGTACTGGCCAAACGGCTGCCGGGCAATATCAAGGATCTCTCCCTGACTCTGCGTCAGGAGGCGATCACCGGTGCCTTCTACCACTACAGCCATGGCCTGAAAAAGCACGATGGCAACTGCCAGCGCATCGCCCACGGCCACCGCTCTCCCATCGAGATCCACGTCGATGGCGAGCGCGACCAGGAGCTTGAGCTTAACTGGGCCGAACGCTGGGGCGATATCTACCTCGGCACCGAGGAGGACAAGGTGGCGCTGACCGAGCTCGCTTTGAGCCCTCGCGCCAATGCCCAGCTTGGCGAGCATCACACCGGCTTCAAATATATGGCGCCGCAAGGGCTGTTCCAGCTGGCCATCCCCACCGCCGAGGTGGAGATGATCGACACCGACACCACGGTCGAGCTGCTGGCCTGCTACATCGCTCGCGAAGTGAAGAAGATGGTGGGCGACAAGTTCGTCAAGATTGTCGCTTATGAAGGGGTCGGCAAGGGCGCGATTGCCTACGCCTGATCCCCTTGTCGCTGCCGCAATAAAGAGAAGGCCCCGCATCTGCGGGGCCTTGTTGTTTCAACTCTCGACCATCAGGCGCTCAGGCGGAAGCGCTTGACCAGGCTCTCCTGCTGCTCGGCAAGGGAGTCCAGCTGCTGGCTGGTCTCGGCCACCCGCTCGATCCCCTGATAGTTGAGATCCGAGATATCGGAGATGCGGTTGAGGTTGGTGGCGATATCGGCGCTGGTGGCCTGCTGCTGCTCGGCGGCAGAAGCGATCTGGCTCGACATGTCGCTGATCAGCACCACAATCCCCTGCACTTCCTCCATGGCGTTGTTGGCATGAGAGCTCTGATCCACGCAGCTGTCCATCTCGCGAGAGCACTCCTGCATCACGGTCACTGCCTTGGCAACCCCCTGCTGCAGGTTCTCGATCATGGTCTGGATCTCGCTGGTGGACTGGGCGGTGCGGCCCGCCAGACTGCGCACCTCATCCGCCACCACCGCAAAACCGCGCCCCTGCTCGCCGGCCCGCGCCGCTTCGATGGCGGCGTTGAGGGCCAGCAGGTTGGTCTGCTCGGCGATGCCGCGAATGACATCGAGGATGTTGCCGATCTGGCTGCTCATGGCACTCACATCACCAATCACCTTGCCGGTCTGTTGCAGCTTGCCCGCCAGTTGATGAGTGGTGGTGATATTGCCTGCCATCACCTTGCGCCCCATCTCGGAGGCCTTCTCCACATCCTGCACCCGCTCCAGGGTCTGGTTGGCAGCCTGCGCCACCTCCCGCACCGAGGCCTCCATCTGGGTCATGGCGGCGGCGACCGAGGCGGTCTCCTGCCGCTGTTTCTCCAGATCCGCCCGCACTGATTCAGTGGTATAGCGGTTGCCGTGGGCGGCATCGTTAAGCTGGGCAGACGCTTGTGAAAGCTGTGCCAGCACCTCCCCCATCTGGGCAATCAGCAGGTTAATCTGGCTGCCCAGCTGGCCGAATTCGTTCTTGCTCTGAAAACCGATGCGCTGGGTCATGTCGCCCTGGGTTACTTCGGTCAGCACCCGCAGCAACTCCCTGAGCGGACGGCGAATCGCCTTGCCCAAGGTATAAGCCACCAGCATGGCGATCAGGATGGCGACTACGATGCTGGTTCCCTGGGTCAGGGTGCTCTGGCTCTGTGTGGCTTTGGCGTGCTGAATGCTTTGACTCATCAGCTGTTGACTCTGGCCGGTGATCAGCTCAAGCCGGTTCTGGATCTCGACGATGAGAGCGCTAGCCTGCTTGCTCTTCTCCCGCATCTGTTCCTGCTGCTTCATCAGCGCCAGATACTGGGAGAGCACGCCTTCGCTTGCGGTGGTGTCGCGCACGAAGCCGTGAACATAGTGGCCCATGTCGTTCTCGAAGTTCTTCAGCTCCCCCTGCAGATCCTTGATGGTGCTGTTGAACCCCTCGATCTGCATCTTGTTGCGCTTGAGCGCCCCTTCGATGGGAGCCGGAATGGTCTGGTTGAGGGCGTCCATGGTGGAGAGTTCGATGGCGGAGAGCTTGGTGGTCAGGGTCTCGGAGAGCATCTTGATAAAGCTGTCGTCGATGGTGACCATCATGTCACCCAGACTCTTCTTGAACTGGGGCAGACTGACCTGAAACTGCCCCTTGGCCAGATTGACCTTGTGCAGCCGGGTGAGCAGCGCCTCATGTTCGCCGGGCAGGGTATCGGTCAGTTGCAGGTAGCTGTCGACCTGCTGGCTGAGGCTGCTCATCTCCCCTTGCAGTTCGGGGTGGTGGGCCACCTGCTGGCGCAAGACGTCGAGGCTCTTGCCCACCGCAGCCTTGGCTTGTTTCAGTTCGGCCACTTCGGCCGGCAGCTGTTTGGGATCCTGCTCAGTGAGCACATCCCCCAGCCACTTGTTGGCGCTGAGCAGGGTGATCTGGGTCTGGCTGCTGGCAATCACCAGCGGCATAGACTGCTGGGTAACCTGCTCCAGTGCGTTCCCCAGGGTCTCCTGACTACGAAATGTGAGCAGTGAACTGGCCACCATCACGGCCACCAGGATCGCGAAGCCAAGGTAGACTCGCTGCAAGATGGAGAGATCCGACATTGTTTGTTTCATTATTGTCCCGCTGTATATGCAAAAGTCCCTTGCCTGAGTACCCCGTCCTTTTGATACCCTGCAGACCACCCTGAACAGGCGCTGCAGATGACGTCCCTCTGGCTATCGGTATTTTTAACAATAACTGAAGGGAATGGGACATCAGCTGTGTCAAATGTCGGCTTGTGTCACACTTGGCGTGCTGCTCGCCCCCCTTTCGGGAGCCGCTTGGGGTTCTAGTTCAATTTTCTGTTTCATATAAGGGAGTTAGCCATGGCGCAAGAAACCATTTTCAGCAAAATCATCCGTAAAGAGATCCCCGCCGACATCCTTTATCAAGACGATCTGGTCACCGCATTCCGGGATATCCAGCCCAAGGCCAAGACCCATATTCTGATCATCCCCAATGTGCTGATCCCCACCGTCAATGACGTGGAAGCCGAACATGAACTGGCCCTTGGCCGGATGTTCACCGTGGCCCGCAAGCTGGCCGCCGAGGCTGGCATCGCCGAAGATGGCTACCGCCTCATCATGAACTGCAACCGCCACGGCGGGCAGGAGGTCTACCACATCCACATGCATCTGGTCGGTGGCCAGCCGCTGGGACCGCTGCTCAACCTGTAATGAATCGCAACGCCTCAACCTGCCGCAGCGCCCTGTTGCTCTGCGGCGCCCTGCTGTTGCTGGGAGGCTGCGCCTCCCGCTGGCAGGATATGTTCGTCTCCTACTCCGATCAGATGGTGCCCCTGCGCAACCAGCTGCTGCTGGGTCATGCCGCCGAGGCGCTGCCCGAGGTGCGTGACTCCACTCTTGGGGATGACACCTTTGTGCTGGATCGGCTCGAACAGGGGCGCATTGCCTGGCTCGCCGGTCAGGATGCGGGCAGCAAGCAGGCGTTCACCGCCGCCGACAGCCGCCTTCAGTGGGAAGACAATCAGGCCGAATACCGGCTGAGCCACGGTCTGGATCAGGTGGGCAGTCTGCTCACCAACGATCAGTCGATGGCCTATCGTACTCCCGATTACGAACGCACCATGCTGCATCACTATCTGGCCCTCAACTATCTGCAACGGGGTGATGCCGATGGCGCCCTGGTGGAGGTGCGTCGGGCCAATCAGGTGCAGGAGCAGGCCCTGAAACGGCGAGCCGATGAGGTGCGCAAGGCGAAGGATGAGAGCGAAGAGGCCGAAGCAGAAGGCGAGATGCGCCAGCTGATGTCGCGCGGCGCACCGGATCTCGACCGGCTGATCGGCAAGGTCAAGAACGGTTTCCAGAACGCCTACACCTTCTACTTTTCCGCCGTGCTCTATGAGGCTGCGGGGGATCTCAACGACGCTTGGGTCGATTACCAGCGCGGCTACCAGATAGCGCCGGACAACCGCAGCCTGCAGGATGCCTTGCTGCGTCTGGCGGTGCTGCGCGGCGCACCGGACGAGATCCGCGCGACCGAGAAAAAGATAGGCCGCAAAGCGCTACCCCCCGCTAAAAATCAGGGCCAACTGGTGGTGCTGTTTGAAGATGGCCTGATCCCGGCGCGGCGCGAACTCTTCCTGCCGCTCCCCATCTCCACCTCCCGCGGCGATTTTCGCACCTTTACCGTCGCCATCCCCTATTACGATAATCGGGCCAGCGATACGGGGCCGCTCACGGTCACGCTCGGCAAGCGGGTCGAGCAGACCAGCGAGCTGGTCAGGCTAGAAGCACTGGCCGCCAAAGATCTGCAAGAGCGACTGCCCGGCATGCTGACCCGCCAGGCGCTGCGACTGGTGGCCAAGGAGCAGATGCGCCGCACCGCCGCCAAAGAGGGGGGGGATGTGGGCAATATTCTGGTGGGGATCTTCAACACCCTCTCCGAGCGGGCCGATACCCGCAGCTGGCTGACGCTGCCAGCTCAGGCATCGAGCTGGCAGGGGATGGTGCCGGCAGGTGACATCAATCTCACCCTGGGCGCGGGGGCAGCCCAGCGGCA
The DNA here is from genome assembly GCF_051919525.1 of Aeromonas sp. 6P. Taxonomy (NCBI): domain Bacteria; kingdom Pseudomonadati; phylum Pseudomonadota; class Gammaproteobacteria; order Aeromonadales; family Aeromonadaceae; genus Aeromonas; species Aeromonas sp. 6P. The sequence goes on from NZ_JBQBEO010000002.1 coordinate 2,935,656, forward strand.
ATTGCCGCTCACCATCCACAAGGGACGCACCACCCTGGTCTGGGTACAGCGCCTCGGCGCCGGTCTGACCACCCGGGTGATGCCGCTCTGAGCCGATGACAAAGAGATATGAGCAAGACCATTAACGGGCAGCCCCTCAGTGCTGCCCCAATCCCTCCAATCAAGGAAAGCAAGATGAAAGCATACGGGTTGGCCCTCGGGCTCGCGCTGCTGACCGGCTGCGCCACCAACACCTCCGGCGTGGCGCTCTATGGCCCGGCGGGCGGTGCTCCCACGCTGGAGCAGCATCAAAACGTCAACGTCACCCTGACCGAGCTGAGCCGCCGCCAGCAAAATGGCCTGCTGCAGGTCAATGTGGCCGCCGCCAGCACCCAGCGCGGCGATAACAAGCTGCAATATATCTTCTATTGGTATGATGAGGCCGGTCAGGAGGTCGCCAGCGATGGCCGCGGCTGGACACCCATCAAACTGCATGGCTATCAGACCCGCACCCTCTCGGCCCTGGCGCCCAGCCCGGCGGCGCAAGGTTACCGGATTTACGTACGCGAAGTGATTGAGGAATCCTACTGATGAAAATGAATCATGCCCTGCTGATATTGACCTCTGCATTGCTCTTGGGCGGCTGCTCCAGCACCACCGTCAGCTATGGCGATCCCACTGAAACCGAAACCGTCACCGTCGATTACGGCTCAAGCGACCTGCAGGCCATCGCCGACAAGATGGCGGACTCCATGCTCGCCTCCCCTGCCACCAGCGAGATCACCGCAGGCGGTCGTCCGGTGATGTTTATGGACTCTATCCGCAACAAGACCTCCGAGCACATCGATACCGAAGCCATCACCGATACCATCCGCACCAAATTGCTGCGGGCCGGCAAGTTCCGCTTCGTCGACATGAGCAAGGTGGCCGCCGTCAAGCAGCAGCTCGAATACCAGCAGAGCAGCGGCATGGTGGATCCAGCCTCCATGGTGCGTCTGGGCAAGCAGACCGGTGCCCGCTACATGGTCTATGGCAATCTCGCCAGCATCGTCAAAGACAATGGCAAGGTGAAGGATGTCTACTACCAGATGACCATGAACCTGATGGATCTGCAAAACGGCGAACTGCTGTGGGCTGACCAGAAAGAGATCCGCAAACAGGCGAAGAAATCCACCTTTGGCTGGTAACAGGCTCCTGGTGACAGGCAACTGTGATCCGCTACTGGCCAGCCTACCCGCCCCCTGGCGGGAGGGGCTGCTGGAACCACTCGGGTTAGGTCTGACCAACTGCAACTATCGACTGCGCCTCCCCTCGGGGCGCAGTTACTTTTTGCGTCAGGGCCACTCCGACCCGGTGCGCCTTGGCATCGACCGTCCCACCGAGTGGCAGCTTTATCAGGGAGCGATGGCAGAAGGGTTGACGCTGCCTTGCCACTATGGCGATCCCGCCAGCGGTCTGATGCTGCTCGAATGGTGCGATGAGCCAAACTGGGTGCACGCGGCACCACCGGAAGCCGATCAGCCCCGTCTGCTGGCTGAGGTGCTGCGCAAGCTCCATCGCCTGCCGCTGCCTGCGGTAGTGATGGCGGTGCGAGCCCACGCGGCGGGCTATCGCGCCCGACTGGCCCGCATTCCCTCCTGGCTGCCCGCCCTGGAGCGGAGCTTGCTCGCCAGCAGTGAGCCAAATGATTGCTGGCGCCCTTGCCACCATGATCTCAATCCGGCTAACTTGTTGGGAAGCAAACCCTGGGTCATCGACTGGGAGTATGGCGCGGCAGGTCACCCCGGCTTTGAGCTCGCCAGCATCCAGCGCACCCATGAGTGGCCCGCCGAGCGGCGCGACGAGCTGGAAGCGCACTATCTGCAGGCCCTGCCGCGCCACCAGTGGCCCGATTTTCAGAGCGAGGCATTTTTACCCTGGGTCGACTATATCGGCCTGCTCTGGGCCCTGCTGATGGCAGAGCAGCAGCCCTCACTCGACTATGACACCCTGATCGCCATCAACCGGCAACGACTGGAGTAACAGATGATAAACAAGGTGCGCTGGCACAAGCCGAAAACCTGGGGTCTGCTGCTGATCGGCCTGCTGCTGACCGGCTGCTCCACCCGGGTGATCTACTACTGGCTCGATACCGCCATCATCTGGCAACTGGATGACTACTTTGCCCTCTCTTACTCCCAAAAGGATTTGCTCAGCCGCGAAGTGAAGGGGCTGATGGCCTGGCATCGCCAGCACGAGCTGCCGCGCTACGCCAAGGATCTCGACGCACTGGCCAAGGCGGTGGCCAGCCCCATGACGCCGGAGCAGATCTCGACCAACCTAGATGCGGTGCAGCAGAGCCTGACCCGCACGCTGGAAAACACTATCCCCCGCGCGGTCAGGCTGGCGCGCACCCTGACCGATGAGCAGGTGGCCCACTTTATGACCGATCGTATCAAGCGGCAACAGGAGCGGCAAAAGGACTTTGCCACTGAGCCCAAAGAGCAGATGCTGGCGGAGTTTCGCGACAAGATGAACAAGCGACTCGAGTTCTGGATTGGCGAGGTGAAACCGGCACAGGCGCCACTGGTGGCCCAGTGGGCCGAATGGCAATACGAGCTCATGCCCCCCTGGCTCGAGTTTCAGGAGTCCTGGATCCAGGAGCTGGACAGGCTGATGAAGCAGCGCCAGAGTCCCGACTTTACCCGCGAGCTGACTGACCTGCTGGCCGAGGGGGATGGGCTGATGGATGGCCGCTTTACCGGCTATACCGAGCAGTCGCGCCAACGTACCGTCAACTGGCTGAGCGCCATGAGCCAGTCGCTGGATATCTCCCAGCGGGCCCATCTCTACTCCCTGCTCAAGGGCTACGCCCGCGACTTCAAGCAGATGAGCGGCAGCTGACAAACGGCGCCGAATGGTACCTTACGCCCGAGCAACCTTGTTCAAACCGGGCGCTTATGGTAGTTTGCCCTTCCTATTTATCGGGAATTAACTTTTGCGCCTTATCGACAAAGTAAAACTGGTGCTGGTAACTCTGGTTATCGCCCTCACCCTGCTTTGTTCCATCGCCCGAATGGAAGGCCCGCTGCTACCCGCATCTCCCCAGAGTGAACAGCAGCAGACTCAGGTGTTCAATCAGCTTAGCGACAGCGATGATGGCATCATCAAGTTTGTCGGCAGCCATCAGAATCACCTGCTGCGTCTCGAACAATCCCTGCGCAGTGACAACCAGCCCAAGAGTGTGGTCTACGAGCTGATCCAGAGCTGGTCGGCCCAGGCCATCCTGCTGTTGCTGCTCGGCTGGCTAATGCTGGCACCCGAGCTCTATCACAAACAGAGTTTTCGCGATCGCTTTGGCGCGATCCACCGACGCCATCTACAGCGCCAACATCTGCAATACCGCTTCACCCAGAGCTATCTGAGCGCCTGACCCCGGAGGGGCTGGCACATCCACTGTTTGCTCATCTCCTCTTCCTGACGGATCCGGCGGCTGCCTGATCCGCATCTGATGCATCCCATTTTTTGCGCCTTGCCGAGCCTTGTTGCTATCGGCCCGGGCACCATTCTCCTGACAGAGGCTTGTTTGCCATGAGAAAGAGCAATCGCACCGTTCTCAACCGCATGAGCAAGTGGCAGTACGCACTACTGCTGTTGATGCTGTTGACCTTTACCTTTTACTCCCTGCCCACCTTTTTCGGTGAGCAGCCCTCCCTCGGCCTGCACGGACAGCAGCGCCTGACCGCTCAACAACAGATGCTGCTGAGTGACAAACACCTGACCCCGCTCAAGGTCCTTGAGCAACCTGAGCGGGTCGAGCTGGTCTTTGCCAGTCAGGGCGAGCAGCAGCGAGCCAAGCAGTTGCTGGAGCAGCAAGGGGTCGACAGTGCCGCCCTGACCCTGGAGTTTCACTCCAATGCGCCGGCCTGGATCACCCGCCTCGGCGCCGACCCCATCAAGCTGGGGCTCGACCTGCGCGGCGGCTCCCAACTGCTGATCGGGGTGGACGTGGACTTTGTCATCGACAATCAGACCAAGAATCTGGTGGACACCCTGCGCACCCGCTTCCGCGAAGCCAATCTGCGCGGCGCCAGCGTCACGCGCACGGCACAGGGCGCCGTAGCCGTCACCCTGCCGGAGGTGGCCGAACAGGATAGCTGGCTCTCTATCATCAAAGAGAGTGCCGGTACCCGTCAGGATCAGTGGAAGCTGACCCGCTCCGGCAATGATCTGAAACTGGTGCTGAGCGATGCTGAGCGCACCCTGCTGGTCAACAACGCCGTGACCCAGAACCTGTCGATCCTGAAAAAACGGATCAACGAACTCGGCATCGTCGAGGCCTCGGTGGTGCGTCAGGGTCAGGATGGCATCCGTATCGAACTGCCCGGAGTACACAACCCCAAACAGGCGAAAGAGGTGATCGGCGCCACCGCCTCGCTGGCCTTCTACGAGGCCAAAGCCGACAGCCATTTCTATATCGCCGATCGCAACGGTCAGGCCGTCGGCATGGCGCGCAAGCCGGTACTCACCGGCGAGCACATCGTCGATGCCCGCGCCAACATGGGCGAAATGGGTCAACCCCAGGTCAATATCGTGCTCGACACCCTAGGTGGCAGCAAGATGAACCAGTTCAGCCGCCAGCATGTGGGCAAGCCGATGGCGACAGTCTTCACCGAGTACAAGACCAACGCCCAGGGCAAACTGCGGGCCCAGAGCGAGGTGATCAACGTCGCCACCATCCAGACCGCCCTTGGCAACCAGTTCCGCATCACCGGCATTGGCAGTCTGCCGGAGGCGCAAGAGCTGGCCATGCTGCTGCGCGCCGGTGCCCTCACCGCCCCTCTCAAGATCCTGGAAGAACGCAGTATTGGCCCGACGCTGGGGATGCAGAATATCGAGGCGGGCTTCACCGCGCTGGCCTTCGGCATGGCAGGCATGATGCTGTTCATGATGGCCTGGTACCGCAAATTCGGCTGGGTTGCCATCACGGCGCTGGTCGCCAACCTGTTGATGCAGGTCGGCATGCTGGCGGTGCTGCCGGGCGCCGTGCTGACCCTGCCGGGAATCGCCGGTCTGGTGCTGACGGTGGGCATGGCGGTGGATACCCATGTGCTGATCTTCGAGCGGATCAGGGACCGTCTGCGAGAAGGGGGCTCACTGGCCAACGCCATCGATTTTGGCTATCGCTCCGCCTTCCACACCATTTTCGATGCCAACATCACTACGCTCATCTGCGCTGTAGTGCTCTACTCCATCGGCTCCGGTCCGCTGCAGGGCTTCTCCATCACCCTCATTCTGGGTCTGCTCTCCAGCATGATCACCGGGATCTGGGGGACGCGCGCCATCATCAACCCCCTGTGGGGACGCAGCAGCGAGCGCACGCTGAAGGTGTAACGGGACAGAGACAGTTGTCCCTCTGATGAGCGGCTTTGGCTGCGCCATCGGCCATGGACATGGCCGGAGCGGCCAAAGCAGAACACTATTTCCCGGCGTGTCGCGACACGTCGTGATGGGCCAACAGCCTGGTGCTGGCTGGCCAAGGAGAGAATTATGTTGAGAATGATCGTTGCCATGGGGCTGACCCGTTGGCGTTATATCGGCCTGTGGGCTTCCATCCTGCTGACCGTGGCCAGCGTCGCCATCTTGCTGGTGAACGGCCTCACTCTGGGGCTCGATTTTACCGGCGGGATCCTGCTGGAGTTTCATATCCAGACCCTGAAAGAGGCCCATGAGCTCAATGCCATGCTGGTCTCCCCGCTGGCGGGAGCCGTTGAGCTGAGCTCGGCCGGTATTCCCGGCGAGTGGCTGATCAAGCTGCCCCCCCACGAACTGCCCTGGCCCGCGGCAGATCTCGCCACCATGCTGACCCAACAGCTGGGGATGCCGGTCGAGTTGCTGCGCACCACCATCGTCGGCCCTCAGGTGGGTGCAGAACTGTTCCAGCAGGGGATGCTGGCGGTACTGGTCGCTTCGCTGGCGATGTCGGCCTATCTGGCGTTTCGTTTCGAGTGGCGTCAGGCCATCGGCATCCTGCTCTCGGTGGTCCATGACGCTATCGTGGCGCTGGGGCTGCTGTCACTCTTTCAGATCGAATTCGATCTGAACATCATCGCCGGTTTGATGGCGGTGATCGGCTACTCCCTCAACGACAGCATCGTCATCTCGGACAGGCTGCGGGATTTGCTGAGCTCGCGTACCCAGATGGGCATCCACGAATGCTCCGATGTGGCCATCAAGGCGACCTTCAGTCGCACCATGATCACCTCGGGCACCACCCTGTTTACCGTGGGCGCTCTGTTGCTGTTTGGCGGTGACGCCCTCTACGGCTTCTCCTTCACCCTGTTTGCCGGGATCCTGGTGGGCACCGTCTCCTCCATTACCGTCGCCTCGACCGTGCAGGAGCTGCTTGGGCTCACCCCGCAGGCCTACCAGAAGAAGAGCGAGGAGCCACTGGCCAACGCAGCCTGAACCTTGTTAATCAGACCCGGCTCACCGGGTCTCAACAAACCGGGCCCCTGCCAACCATTGGCAGGGGCTTTTTCATCCCTCCTCTCTCGCCGCCCATTTTGTCGTTCGGCTCGCCTCAATTGACAACTGACCATATTGAAAGCAATGACGGATCAACCCGTCATTTTTAATAACAAAAAGGTCATTTTATTACGTCAGAAACCATAAAATGTGACTGAAAGCACTTTCTTGAGGGCTCAAAGGAGGCAACATTGTAGTGATTTATCTACAAAGGGATATGAGATGTTGTTACAACCTGCCAATACAGCAAAATCCAGACAGTTGCTGAACGAGACCATGGCTTTGGTACTCGCAGGAGGGCGGGGTAGTCGCCTCAAACAGTTAACCGACAACCGTGCAAAACCTGCCGTTCATTTCGGCGGCAAATTCCGCATCATCGATTTCGTGCTCTCCAACTGCATCAACTCCGGCATCCGTCGGGTCGGTGTCGTGACCCAGTACAAATCCCACAGCCTGTTGCGCCACCTCCAATCGGGCTGGTCTTTCCTGCGCTACCAGATGAACGAGTTTATCGATCTGCTCCCTGCCCAGCAGCGGGTAGATGAGGTGAACTGGTATCGGGGTACCGCCGATGCGGTCTACCAGAATCTGGATATCATCCGCGATCACGCCCCCAAATATGTGGTGGTGCTGGCAGGCGATCACATCTACAAGATGGATTACGCCGCCATGCTGCTCGACCACGTCAATATGGGCGCCAAGGTGACCGTTGCCTGCATCGAGGTGCCACGCAGTGAAGCAAGCGCCTTCGGGGTAATGGCGGTGGATGATGATCGCAAGATCAATGCCTTCGTCGAAAAGCCCGCCAACCCGCCCGCCATGCCGGGCAAGGCCGACACCGCGCTGGCCTCCATGGGCGTCTATATCTTCGATGCCGAGTATCTCTATCAGTTGCTGGAAGAGGACATTGCCAACGAGCAGTCCCATCACGATTTCGGCATGGACGTGATCCCCCGCGTGGTGAAAGAGGGCACCGCATTCGCTCACCCGTTTGGCATGTCCTGTGTCGGCTGCTGTCCGGATCGCCGCCCCTACTGGCGCGATGTGGGCACCGTGGACTCCTTCTGGGAGGCCAATATGGATCTCGCTTCCGTCACGCCTGAGCTGGATATCTACGATCAGGACTGGCCCATCTGGACCAGTCAGAACATGACTCCTCCCGCCAAGTTCGTGCAGGACCGAAACGGCCAGCACGGCATGACCATCAACTCCATGTTTGCCGGGGGCACCATCGTCAGTGGCTCTTTCATCCTGAGTTCGGTGCTCTTTACCAATGTGCGGGTCGACTCCTTCTGCACTCTGGATCAGGCCGTTATCTTCCCGGGTGTGGAGATTGGTGCCGGTTGCCGACTGCGCCGGGTGGTGATCGACAAGGGGTGCAAACTGCCGGAAGGCACGGTGATCGGTGAAAACGCCGATGAAGATGCACGTCGCTTCCACCGCTCCGAGCAGGGCATAGTGCTGGTCACCCAGGGGATGCTCACTCGCCTGAACAAAGAGCTGCAGGGAAAACAAAAGCGCTGATCCGCAGCCAGACGGGATCCCCCTTCCTACCGTAAAGGGAGCCATGATGGCTCCCTCTTTCTATGGCTGACCAGATAGCCACCTCACACCATCATTGCCATCGCGTTGCAGTCTCCCAGAGATACCATTTACTGTGGGTAAACAGCTGGACAATGCAACCTTTACGCCCACAAACCGTAAACATTAAATTACACAAAAACCATCACCCCTCCGAAAAATCCTCTGTATTATTCCTGTTCGCGCTATATAGCAGCTCCTTTATCTGACTTTTTAGCGGTAAACCCGCTAGTTTCACTTGATTGTTTGTTTTTCCTTGGTAAGGTGAGGGCGGCTGCGTAACAAAGCAGGTACCAACGTAAACATATCGGTACAATCGCTTTTAGCTTAATACAGTAGAGAGAATGAAATCATGCAAAGAGACCCCCTGAACAACATCCATATCCAGTCCGAACAAGTGATGATCACGCCTACCCAGCTCAAGGAGAAGTTACCCATCTCCGACAAGGCGCTGGCATTCGTGCAAGGGGCCCGCAATACCATCGCCGATATCATTCACCGCCGCGATCACCGGCTGCTGGTGATCTGTGGTCCCTGCTCCATCCACAACATGGACGCCGCCAAAGAGTACGCAACCAGACTCAAAGCGCTGCATGATGCCTATCAGGACTCTCTCTACATTGTCATGCGGGTCTACTTTGAGAAGCCGCGCACCACAGTCGGCTGGAAAGGCTTTATCAACGACCCCAATCTGGATGGCACCTTCGATGTGGAGCTGGGGCTGAACCGTGCCCGCGAGCTGCTCTGCTGGCTGGCGGAGCTGGAGTTGCCGCTGGCCACCGAAGCGCTCGACCCCATCAGCCCGCAATACCTGGCCGAGCTCTTCTCCTGGTCAGCCATCGGCGCCCGCACCACCGAATCCCAGACCCACAGGGAGATGGCGTCAGGTCTCTCCATGCCGGTCGGCTTCAAGAACGGCACCGACGGCAACCTGGGGACTGCCATTAATGCGTTGCAGGCGGCCTCCTCCCCTCACGCCTTTATGGGGATCAACCAGCAGGGCCAGGTTGCTCTGCTGCAGACCCAGGGCAACCCGGATGGCCACGTGATCCTGCGCGGCGGCAAACATCCCAACTATGACTCGGTCAACGTGTCGCTGGCGGAAGAGGCGCTGGAGAAAGCGGGCCTGCTGCCGAGCCTTGTGGTGGATTGCAGCCACGGCAACTCCAGCAAGGATCACCGTTTGCAGCCCAAGGTGGCCGACAACGTCATCCACCAGATCCAGGAGGGCAACCGCTCCATCATCGGGGTGATGCTCGAATCCAACCTGTTCGAGGGAAACCAGTCCAGCGAGCAGCCTAAGGAGCAGATGCGCTACGGGGTCTCCATCACAGATGCCTGCATCGACTGGGACACCACCGCCACCCTGCTGGCCCGCTGCCACAACCAGCTGGCTGACCCCCTCAAGGGCAGAACTGCACGGTAAGCCGTGGTATCTTGGCGTAACCTATTGAACAATCGAGGTATCACTGCTGGTGGCATCAAGCCGCTCACGCCGTGATACCTTGTTGCATCTTGAATTTCAGGGCGCCGCCGCTCGCGGCGCCAGCAGGGACTGGATATGGCTGAAGAGTTGAATGTACTCAGGGACAAGATAGATGCGGTGGACAAGCAGCTGATCGATCTGCTGGCCGCCCGTCTGGCCCTGGTGGGAGAAGTGGGTGAGGTAAAGAGCCGCCACGGCCTGCCCATCTATGCACCGGACAGGGAGGCGAGCATGCTGGCCCGCCGCCGCGCCGAGGCCGAGCAGTTGGGAGTGCCCGGCGATCTCATCGAAGACGTGCTGCGCCGGGTGATGCGTGAATCTTATGCCAGCGAGAAAGATACCGGCTTCAAATGCATAAAGCCGGATCTTGGCAAGGTGGTCATCATCGGTGGTCAGGGCCAGCTTGGCCGCTTGTTCGGCCATATGTTCAGCCTCTCAGGCTATCGGGTCGAGACGCTGGAACAAGCCGACTGGCCGCGCGCTGACGAGATCCTCGCCGGAGCCGGTCTGGTGATGGTGGCGGTGCCCATCGATATCACCTGCCAGATCATCGACCGCCTCGGCAACCTGCACGCCCACAGCCTGCTGGTGGATGTCACCAGCGTGAAGGCGGCGCCGCTCGAACATATGCTGGCGGTGCACCAAGGGCCGGTACTGGGACTACACCCCATGTTCGGGCCGGATGTGGCGAGTCTCGCCAAGCAGGTGATCGTCTGCTGCCAGGGTCGTGACCCCGCCGCCAGCCAATGGCTGCTGGATCAGATGACCATCTGGGGCGCCCGCTTGCAACAGGTGGAAGCCAAGGCCCACGATGAGGCGATGACCCTCATTCAGGCGCTGCGTCACTTCGCCACCTTTGCCTATGGCTGGCACCTCTCCCGGGAGCAGGCCAATCTGGATCGCCTGCTGAGTTTGAGCTCCCCCATCTACCGGCTGGAGCTCGCCATGGTGGGGCGGCTGTTCGCTCAGGATCCCCACCTCTATGCCGACATCATTTTGTCGTCACCGCAGAATCTGGCGATGATCCGTCGCTACTACCAAAACTTCGGTGAAGCGCTGGGGCTGCTGGAACGAGGGGACAGGGACGGTTTCATCGATGCCTTCTCGCAAGTCTCCGGTTTCTTCGGCGAGCATGCCGACCAGTTCCTGCGTGAAAGCCGCATGCTACTGGCCCAGGCCAACGACCGCCGCCAACACGGCTGATCCTGCAAAAGTAGTAACAACTCATGCCACTCGGAAGGAGCCGCCACCGTTCATGACTGGATGGGAGCCAAAGATCTCCATTGGAAGGGGCGATTAAGCATGCGGGTTGTCATTAACAATGGCAACCCGCTTTGCAACTAGTCTCGCAGCAAACCCAGTCTTACCGAATCGTCGCCATCTGCCGCACGCAGCGTTGTTCTCGGTCATCCACCCGCTTGGCAAACCAGGCGGTTGTAAGGTTTCGGGTGATTTTCGGGCTCTTTAGCTGAATGCCGGGCAGGATGGCGCGGGGCAGTCGCTTGCCCGCTTGCTTGTCGGCCAGGGTAAAGATGCGATGGTAGAGATCGGTCTCGGCAAATTCGGCGGTATCCCCTTTACGCAGGCTCTGGTGGATCGCCTGCTTGCTCATATTGACCCGGTTGGCGAGGGTGTAGACGGCAAGCTCGGTATTGCCCGGCAGATCCGAGTCATAGCGGATCAGATCCCCGTCCAGCGCCAGAGTTTTGCCACTCAAACGGCTGACGGCGGCTTGAAAAGCGGCATTGCGACTGGCGTACCAGCCGGCGTTGAAATCGGCAAAGCGGTAGAGGGTATCCGGGTAGTCGGCGGGATAACCGAAGATATGTTTGGTGCCAAACCAGATGCCGCCGCGACGGGTAAAGACTTCGTGGCGGATGGAATCCTTGATTGGATAGGGGTAGCCACGGGCGTTGGCCTCGGCAAAGGCGATGCTCACCTGCATCGGGCCACCAGTATGCACCGGGTTGAGGTTGCCAAACAGCGTCTTGCCCATCGGCAGCATGCTGATCATGTCTTCGAAAATTTCGCTCATCTCCCGCTCGGTTCGCAACTTGTCGATCCGCTCGGCATAGCTCTTGCCGGTGGGCGAGTTGATGGAGAGCGCGGCCCGCACCATAAATTCGGGGATCAGCAGCTTGGCGGCCCGTGAGTTGATCTCTTTCCAGGCGATCTTGCCAAGGCCCGGCACCACTGGGTCGGCCTGATAAGTGGCTTCCTGCTCCGCCACCGCCAGCACGCTACAGACATTGTGATCATTGACCGTCACCCCCTGGGTGGTGAGCGCCGTCACCACGTCGTTGGCCCACCCCTGTTTGTCCGGCACCTGACGGGGCAAGAAGCGCACGATGCGGCTCTTCATATCCGCCGGTTTGCGCGGCTGCATGGCAGGCGGCGTTTTGGGGTTGCTCACGCTCGCCTCTTTGGTGGGAGCGGAGGCGGGATCACTGGCACAACCGGCCAGCAACAAGGCTGAGCAGAAGGCAAGAAGACGACAGGAAGGCAAAGCGGTCATAAGCATGTCCATTTTTGTTGGCCCTACAGGCTGCGCCGCTGGCACTGCACTGACAAGCAAAGTGGGGCCATTGTAGAGGATTGCCTGCCGCAGTTGAAACCCGCACTCGCAGCATCCCCTCCCCTTGCCAGCTTTTACCACCCCACGCGCCATCCGTTGTCTGCGATGCGGAACTCATGACCTTCCTCAATGGCTCACCCGCCCCGAACCGAACGCTTAGCGACAGATAAAAAGAAACCCCCGCCATCGCTGGCGGGGGTTGGTCGTCTGGCAAGTCGGGCTGATGCCCGCTGCAAACTCTTAGCGGTTTTTCACCTTCTGGTGCAGCTCCTGCACCGAGTTGACATTGGCGGTGGCATCCACGCTGATGGCCATGCAGGTGGCAAACGCCTCGTTCATGGTGGTGGTATACGCCACCTTGTTCTGCAAGGCGGCGCGACGCAACTGCTTGGAGTCCTGGATCGCCACCCGCCCTTCGGCGGTGTTGACGATGTAGGTGTACTCGCCATTCTTGATGCGGTCGAGAATGTGCGGGCGACCTTCGTGCACCTTGTTGACCAGGCGCGGGTTGATGCTCGCCTCACCCAGCGCGACCGCGGTGCCGTGAGTGGCATCCAGCTCGTAGCCCAGCTCCAGCAGCTTGGCAGCCAAGTCAACCACCTGCGCCTTGTCGCTGTGACGCACTGACAAGAGGGCACGACCCTCTTTCGGTACGGCGTGGTTGGCACCCAGCTGCGCCTTGGCATAGGCCTCGGCAAAGCTGCTGCCCACCCCCATAACCTCACCGGTAGAGCGCATCTCCGGCCCCAGCAGCGGGTCAACCCCCGGGAACTTGGCAAACGGCAGTACCACCTCTTTCACCGAGTAGTAGGGCGGGATGATCTCTTTGGTAAAGCCCTGCTCTTTCAGGCTCTGACCGGCCATCACGCGGGCGGCAATCTTGGCCAGCGGGGCACCGGTCGCCTTGGAGACAAACGGCACGGTACGGGCGGCGCGCGGGTTCACCTCGATGAGGTAGATGTCATCGCCCTTGACCGCGAACTGCACGTTCATCAGGCCGATAACGCCGAGCTCCAGCGCCAGCTTGCGCACCTGCTCGCGGATCTCGTCCTGAATCTTCTTGGACAAGGTATAGGGAGGCAGGGAGCAACCGGAGTCACCGGAGTGGATACCGGCCTGCTCGATGTGCTCCATGATGCCGCCGATGACTACATCGGTGCCGTCGCAGATGGCATCCACGTCCAGCTCGGTCGCATCGTCCAGGAAGCGGTCCAGCAGCACCGGCGATTCGTTAGAGACGCTCACCGCCTCGGCGAAGTAGCGACGCAGATCCTGCTCGTCATAGACGATTTCCATGGCGCGGCCACCCAATACGTAGGAGGGGCGAACCACCAGCGGGTAGGTGATACGCTCGGCCAGCAGCACCGCCTGCTCCAGCGCGGTGACGGTGCCGTTTTCCGGCTGCTTGAGGCCGAGACGCTCGACAGCAGACTGGAAGCGCTCGCGGTCTTCGGCGCGGTCGATGGCATCCGGGCTGGTACCGATAATCGGCACGCCGTTGGCTTCCAGTGCACGGGCCAGTTTCAGCGGGGTCTGGCCACCGTACTGAACAATGACACCCTTGGGTTTTTCGATGCGCACGATTTCCAGCACATCTTCCAGGGTCACCGGCTCGAAGTAGAGACGATCCGAGGTGTCGTAATCTGTGGAGACGGTCTCCGGGTTGCAGTTGACCATGATGGTCTCGTAACCGTCTTCGCGCAGGGCCAGCGCTGCGTGCACGCAGCAGTAGTCGAACTCGATACCCTGACCGATACGGTTCGGGCCGCCACCGATGATCATGATCTTGTCGCGGTTGCTCGGGGCCGCTTCGCACTCCTCGTCATAGCTGGAGTACATGTAGGCGGTGTTGGTGGCGAACTCGGCGGCGCAGGTATCGACCCGCTTGTAGACCGGGAAGATGTTGTGGCGGGCACGCAGTTTGCGCACTTCCCCTTCGGCCACACCGAGGATCTTGGCCAGACGGGCATCGGCAAAGCCTTTGCGCTTCAGGGCACGCAGGAAGTCGGCATCGAGACCGGCCATGCCGCGCTCTTTCACCTCTTCTTCCAGCTTCACCAGATCTTCAATCTGCACCAGGAACCAGGGGTCAATCTTGGTCAGCTTGAAGATACCGTCCATGGAGAGACCGGCGCGGAACGCATCGGCGATGTAGAAGATACGGTCGCTACCGGCGTCCTGCAGCTCGTGACGGATGCGGGTCAGGGAGTCCGGCGCATTGAGGTCAACCATGGGGTCGAAGCCGGTTTTGCCGGTTTCGAGGCTGCGCAGCGCCTTGTGCAGGGACTCCTGGAAGTTGCGGCCGATGGCCATCACTTCACCGACCGACTTCATCTGGGTCGTCAGACGGTCGTTGGCACCGGCGAATTTTTCGAAGTTGAAGCGCGGCACCTTGGTGACCACGTAGTCGATGGCCGGCTCGAAGGAGGCCGGAGTGCGACCGCCGGTGATGTCGTTCATCAGCTCGTCGAGGGTGTAACCGATGGCGAGCTTGGCAGCAATCTTGGCGATGGGGAAACCGGTCGCCTTGGAGGCCAGCGCAGAGGAGCGCGACACCCGCGGGTTCATCTCGATGATGACCATGCGGCCATCTTTCGGGTTGATACCGAACTGGACGTTGGAGCCGCCGGTCTCGACGCCGATCTCGCGCAGCACCGCCATGGAGGCGTTGCGCATCAGCTGGTACTCCTTGTCGGTCAGCGTCTGGGCTGGCGCGACCGTGATGGAGTCACCGGTGTGGATACCCATGGGGTCGAAGTTTTCGATGGCGCAGACGATGATGCAGTTGTCGTTGCGATCCCGCACCACCTCCATCTCGTACTCTTTCCAGCCGATCAGCGACTCGTCGATGAGCAGCTCTTTGGTCGGCGACAAGTCCAGACCGCGCTCGCAGATCTCGACGAACTCTTCGGTGTTGTAGGCGATGCCGCCACCGGAGCCACCCATGGTGAAGGAGGGACGGATGATGCAGGGGAAGCCGACCATCTGCTGCACACCCCACGCCTCTTCCATGTTGTGGGCAATGCCGGCACGCGGGCACTCGAGGCCAATGCTGCGCATCGCCTTGTCAAAGCGGGAGCGGTCTTCGGCCTTGTCGATGGCGTCGGCGGTGGCACCGATCATCTCGACACCGAACTCGGCCAGCACGCCATGCTTCTCCAGCGCCAGTGCGCAGTTAAGCGCAGTCTGGCCGCCCATGGTGGGCAGGATGGCGTCCGGGCGCTCTTTCTTGATGATTTCGCGCACCACTTCCCAGGTGATGGGCTCGATGTAGGTGGCGTCTGCCATCTCCGGGTCGGTCATGATGGTGGCCGGGTTGGAGTTGACCAGAATGACGCGGTAGCCCTCCTCGCGCAGGGCTTTGCACGCCTGAGCGCCGGAGTAGTCAAATTCGCAGGCTTGGCCGATGACGATGGGGCCGGCGCCGAGGATCAGGATGCTCTGAAGGTCATTACGTTTTGGCATGAAACTCTTTCCTCTATTTCTTAGGCGCGATACTGCTTAATCAATTCAATAAAGTGGTCAAAAAGACCGGCACAGTCGTGCGGGCCCGGGCTCGCTTCGGGGTGCCCCTGGAAGCTGAAGGCCGGACGGTCGGTGCGATGGATACCTTGCAGGGAACCATCGAACAGGGAGACGTGGGTGGCGCGCAGGCAATCCGGCAGGCTGTTCTCGTCTACCGCAAAGCCGTGGTTCTGAGCGGTGATCATGACGGTGTTGTCATCGAGGCTCTTCACCGGATGGTTGGCGCCGTGGTGGCCAAACTTCATCTTGACGGTCTTGGCGCCGGAGGCCAGACCCAGCAGCTGGTGACCCAGACAGATGCCGAATACCGGCGTGTTGGTATTGAGGAAAGCCTTGATGGCCTCGATGGCGTAGTCGCACGGCTCGGGGTCGCCGGGGCCGTTGGAGAGGAAGATGCCATCCGGGTTCATTGCCAGTACCTCGGCGGCCGGGGTCTTGGCAGGCACCACGGTCAGGCGGCAGCCACGGTCAACCAGCATCCGCAGGATGTTGCGCTTGACGCCAAAGTCATAGGCTACCACGTGGTATTTCAGCTGGTCGGCATCCGGGGTGACGTGCCCCTTGCCAAGCTGCCAGCTCCCTTCGGTCCAGTTGTACGCCTCACCAACCGTCACTTCTTTGGCCAGATCCATTCCCTTCAAACCGGGGAAGGCGCGGGCCTGTTCGAGGGCATAGGCTTCATCGACCTGTTTCCCGGCCAGAATGCAGCCAGCCTGAGCGCCTTTCTCGCGCAGGATGCGGGTCAGTTTACGGGTGTCGATGTCGGCGATGCCAACGATGTTGTGAGACTTGAGGTATTCGGAGAGGGATTGCTGATTGCGGAAATTGGAGGCAAGTATCGGAAGGTCCCGGATGATCAATCCCTGAGCATGGATCTGACTGGACTCTTCATCTTCGCTGTTGGTGCCGGTGTTGCCTATATGGGGGTAAGTGAGGGTGACGATCTGACGGGAATAAGAGGGATCGGTGAGGATTTCCTGATAGCCCGTCATCGACGTATTGAAAACCACTTCACCAACGGAACATCCCTCGGCGCCTATCGACACGCCTTTGAACACAGTTCCATCTTCCAGCACTAGCAATGCAGTGTGATTCAAGACAACCTCCAGTTATTTAGCTTTAAATTCAGCAATTTACCTGGGTGTTGCGGGCTCGGTTCCGGTCTTGGACAGGACTCGAACCCGGCAGATTTCTGGCAAATTGGGCGCATTCTACTTAAAAAAAGTGGCATTTCAATGTCTTTTCTCAGATGAAATGCATCTAAATTCAATAAAAAAGCAACATTACCCATTATCTATGCACTAAATCGCTTTGCAACCCCCTCCCACGAAAGAAAAGGAAAAACCACCACCAAAAGATGCCACCAAGCCAGAGATAACGACAAAAACAAACAAAAAAACCAATAAAAACAATGACATTAATTTTTACACAAAAAACATTAATGACAGATTTAACGCTTTTATGATGACAAGAGTGAACATGAAAAATGGAAAACGTTTTTCCGCGTTTGAATTTTTAGTCTTTTCTTGCTGGTGTAAAAAAATGGCTTCATCCGCCATAAAGATGCTCAAATCTGTTACCTGGTGATGACATTCAGGAAGGGAAAATCTGGCGGATAAAGCAATAGTGTGATTTATAAGGCATTCAGATAAAAATTGCAGGCAGTGTGTCTTTTTATACAAACTCTGACTAACTGACAGCAAAAACCCCGGCAAGCCGGGGTTCTTCACTGAATACCTGTACGCACAGAGGCATCACTTGAGATTGAGCACATCCTGCATGTCATAAAGACCGGCACCCTGCTGGCCGAGCCACTTGCCCGCCCGCACAGCACCATTGGCGAAGGTCAGACGGCTGGAGGCCTTGTGGCTGATCTCCACCCGCTCGCCGATATCGGCAAACATGACGGTGTGCTCCCCTACCAGATCGCCGGCGCGGATGGTGGCAAAGCCGATGGTGTTGCGGTCCCGCTCGCCGGTGATCCCCTCGCGGCCATAGACGGCGCACTCTTTCAGATCCCGGCCCAGCGTCTTGGCCACCACCTCGCCCATGGAGAGGGCGGTACCGGACGGCGCATCCACCTTGTGGCGATGGTGGCCCTCGATGATCTCGATGTCGGTATAATCCCCCATCACCTTGGCGGCCTGCTCCAGCAACTTGAACACCAGGTTGACCCCGACCGAGTAGTTGGAGGCGAACACGATACCGATCTGCTTGCCCGCCTCTTTCAGGGCGGCCTTGCCTGCATCGTCAAAACCGGTGGTGCCGATCACCATCTGCTTGTGGTGGGCCAGCGCAAAAGCAAGATTGGCTAGGGTCACCTCGGGGCGGGTGAAGTCGATGATGAGATCAAACTCGTCACGCACCTTGTCCAGACTGTCGCTGATGGCCACACCGAGATGGCCCAGCCCATTGAGCTCACCGGCATCGAGACCGATCACCGCCGAGCCCGGCCGCTCCAGCGCAGCACCAACCACCACGCCATCGGTGTTGGTGATGGCCTCCAGCAGCACCTTGCCCATACGACCATTACAGCCCATCACGGCCACACGGATCGGATTGTCCATCTCCACCCTCTCATCTCTTTTAATTATGGAAAGAGACCGTTTTACCAGCCCGCGCCGGGTTTGAAAAGCCATGATGCCACCACTCCTTGCTGCACTCGCCAACGGCAGCGCCCGCTGGCTGGCCAAGAACTTCCTTTTGGTCACAGGCCGTTTTTCATCGTCTCACTCCATCATTTGGCAGACCGGGTGCCATCTGATAGGTTCGAACGAGTGAAATGCCAGCATAAGCAAAATCAGGGCAACGCCCGTGTCGATATCAAACGAGGTGCAAGAATGAGCGCAGGATTGCTGTTTGCTGTGGGGTTGATATCACTGACCCTGGTCATGCTGGCCGCGGCTCTGCTGTTTGGCGGGCCGAGTCCGGCACCGGCGATGGCCAGCATCAACGACCCTTTCAAGGGGAGTGGCTGGAGCAACATGCCACCTCTCTCAAGATACCCGGCGCGTGACGGCACGCAGCTGGCCTATCGGCACTATGGCGCAGAGGGCAATACGAAGAACAACAAGGTCAAGGGCAGCGTGGTACTGGTTCACGGATCTTCTGCCAGCAGTCAAAGCATGCACAAAATGGCGAACGCCTTTTCGCAAGCGGGATACGACGCCTACGCCCTCGATATTCGCGGCCATGGCGCATCGGGCGACAAAGGCACCATTGCCTACATCGGCCAGCTTGAAGACGATCTGGAAGATTTCATCAAGTCGGTGGCCCCCGGCAAGCCTGCAACACTCGTCGGCTTCTCGTCAGGGGGTGGCTTTGTCCTGCGTGTTGCTGGCAGTGCGCGACAAACCCTGTTCGAGAGCTATCTGCTGCTCTCCCCCTATCTCGGCCCCACCGCCGCCAACTACCGGCCCAACAGCGGTGGCTGGGTGCGTGTCGGCTTGCCTCGCCTCATCGCCCTGAGCATCCTCAACGGTTTCCATATTTCCGCACTCAACCATCTGACCGTGCTGAACTTTGCCCTTAATGATGAGGCGAAATCCCTGCTGACCCCCTCCTACTCCTTCAACCTTGCTTCGAACTTTCAGCCAGAGCGCGACTATCAGCAGAGTTTGCGCAATGTGCAACGCCCCTGCGCCGTGATCGCGGGTGCAAATGACGAAGCCTTCCAAACAAATCAACTTGAACCTGAGTTAAGACGTCTCGGCATCTCCTGGCCTGTCACCCTGCTGCCCGGTATTGGCCACATTCCGCTGACGCTGGAACAGGATGCTCTCGCGACAGCCGTTCAGGCGGTGGAGAAACTGACACAGTAACCACACAGCCCAGGTCTTGTGTCCACGCGTTCTGGAAATATCCGTACCATGCTCACGTAGAGATAGAGAGAGGTGCGGCTGACGTTTGGCAGCGGGAGAAATCCCCAAGATGGCATACAGAGACCTTATCGTTTACCTCTTTCCTTATTAAAAGCACGCGATACCCCCAGATACCCGCGGACTGCGCCAGAACAGCAATGAACAATAAACAACACCAACTTCTTTTTCCGAATATTCTTTGGATATCTCAATAACACCAGAATCATCAAACAAAAACACCTATCCATCTGGACGTCTATCTTGACCAAGCGAGGTTGACTCACTACTGTGGGCACCCCAATGCGGCAGGATGCCCGCCCTGTTTTCCCCCTATCCCTATCCGATACAGGTACAAAGCAGTTTATGACAGGAGGTCATTGTTCAATTTCAGAGGAACACATGATCCAGACTCAACCCAGTGCCAGGGCCTTGTTGCCACTTCTGGTTTTTCTCGCACTCTTTATCGGTACCGGTACCTGGCTGACACTGCAGGGGGTCGAATTCGCCTTCTATCAGCTGCCCGCTCCGGTTGCTGCCCTGCCTGCGGTGATGCTCGCCCTGCTGCTTGGCAAAGAGAGCTTCAACAGCAATCTGGAGACCTTCTTCAAGGGGGTCGGCCACAGCAATATCATGGCGATGTGCCTTATCTATCTGCTGGCGGGCGCCTTTGCCAGCGTGGCCAAGGCCACCGGCGGCGTTGATGCCACCGTGGCGCTGGGTCTCTCCCTCATTCCCGGCTGGGCGCTGTTGCCCGGACTGTTCCTCATCTCTGCCTTTATTGCTACCGCCATGGGCACCTCCATGGGCACCATAGGTGCCGTGGCGCCAGTCGCGCTGGGCGTGGCGCAGGCGGCCGGTATCGATCCGGTACTGATGGCAGGTACCATTCTCTCCGGCGCCATGTTTGGCGATAACCTCTCCATCATCTCCGACACCACCATTGCGGCCACCCGCAGCCAGGGGTGCGAGATGAAGGACAAGTTCCGCGAGAACTTCAAGATTGCCGCCCCTGCCGCCATCGCGGTGATCCTGCTCTATCTGACCCTGGGCTCAGTGGGTGAATCCCCGGCCAACGGCAGCGCCATCGAGCTGTTCAAGGTGATGCCTTATCTGCTGATCCTGGGGCTGGCGCTCGCCGGAGTGAATGTGTTTGTGGTGCTGGGGATCGGTATTCTGGCCGCCGGAGTGGTGGGCATGATCAACGGCTACGCCATCGGTCAGTTCAGCAAGGATATCTATCAGGGCTTTACCGGCATGCAGGAGATCTTCCTGCTCTCCATGCTGATCGGCGGCCTCGGCGCCCTGATGGAGCGTCAGGGTGGACTGGCATGGATCAGCGAGCGCATCAGCGCCCTGATTGCCCGTTTCACTCGCGAGCACAATGGTGAACAGAACGAGAAAGCCGCCGAGCTCGGCATCGCCGGGGTGGTGAGCCTCACCAACCTCTGCACCGCTAACAACACGGTGGCTATTATCGTCGCCAGCAAGGTGGCCCGGGATCTGGCAGAACACCACGGTGTCACCCCGCGCCGCGCCGCCTCCATGCTCGATATTTTCTCCTGCGTGGTACAGGGTCTGATCCCCTGGGGCGCACAGGCGCTGCTGCTGGGATCCATCTTCGCCCTGTCGCCGTTGGCGGTGGTGAGCATGAGTTTCTACCCGATGGCGCTTGCGGTAGCTGCACTCATTGCAGTGTTTGTGAAGCACCAGATGCGCGGCAAAGCTGACAAGTAACAGGATAACATCCATGCGTTTCTACACAGGATTAGCGCTCGCGGTAGCGGCACTCATTGCAGTATTTGTGAAGCACCAGATGCGCGGCAAAGCTGACAAGTAACAGACCAGAGGCTGGTGCGCCGACATGCCATCAACAGGGGCCACACCCTGGCCCTTGTTGACTCACTCTCGGATCCGCCAGCATTTATCCCACCGTTCCGGGCATCAGCCGTCCGGGACGGGGTTTCCCTGCCCCCCTTAACGTCAAGAGTGAATGTGCTAAGGTAGAGCGCGTTCAAGCCATCGATGCGCAGCTATACCAGAGGTTCCCCATGCATGAGTCCCAACCCGAACGTCAATCCCTGCGCCAACTAGTTCGTCAACGCCGCAAAAATCTGAGTCCGGCCGAGCAGCAAGCGGCGGCCCAACAGCTGCTGGCCCAGTTCAAGCAACACCCCGAGATCCTCGCCGCCAAACGCATTGCCCTCTATCTGGCCAATGACGGGGAGATCAACCCCTTGCCCACCATCCATTGGCTGTGGGCCCAGCACAAAGAGGTCTACCTGCCGGTGCTCCACCCCTTTACCCCGGGTCACCTGCTCTTTTTGCGCTATACCGCCACCAGCCCCATGGTACGCAACCGCTACGGCATCGAAGAGCCGGAGCTGGATATCCTGCAGGTGGTGCCCCACAGCACGCTCGATCTTATCTGCACCCCGCTGGTCGCCTTTGATGCCCAGGGCAATCGTCTTGGCATGGGGGGCGGCTACTATGATCGCACTCTCGCCATCTGGCATGAGCACAAGCTGGGGCCCAAGCCGCTCGGCATTGCCCACGACTGCCAGCAGGTGGATGCGGTCCCGCAAGAGGAGTGGGATGTGCCGCTGCCCCAGATCATCACCCCGAGCCACTGCTGGCGCTTTGAATAGGCTGTTTTTGGCAGGCAGCCCCTGCTTTGTGCGCGCAAACGCAGAATAAACAGGCAAACGATTTACAAAGTCCCTCTTTTTGCCCCGGAACGTGAGCAACAAGGTCGCGACGGGGTACCGGGTTGGATATAATGCGCCCGCTTTTTTCTTAAGGAACGATCATGACTCAAGATGAAATGAAGAAGGCGGCCGGTTGGGCTGCGCTCAAGTATGTGGTTCCCGGCACCATCGTCGGGGTGGGCACCGGCTCTACCGTCAACCACTTTATCGACGCGCTGGCGACCATGAAGGACGAGATCAAGGGGGCGGTATCCAGCTCCGTGGCCTCTACCGAGCGCCTCAAGGGCTTCGGCATCACCGTATATGATCTCAACGAGATCGACGCCCTCTCCGTCTATGTGGATGGCGCCGACGAGATCAACGCAACCCGCGATATGATCAAAGGCGGTGGCGCAGCCCTGACCCGCGAGAAGATCGTTGCCGCCGTCGCTGACAAGTTCATCTGCATCATCGACAACACCAAAACCGTCGACGTGCTGGGCCAGTTCCCGCTGCCGGTGGAAGTGATCCCGATGGCCCGCGAATACGTGGCCCGCGAAATCCGCAAACTGGGTGGCAACCCGGTGTGGCGTGAAGGCGTGGTCACCGACAACGGCAACCACATTCTGGATGTGAAAGGCATGGCCATTACCGACGCCAAGGCGCTGGAAGTGCGACTGAACGCCATCGTTGGCGTGGTCACCAACGGCCTGTTCGCCGCGCGCGGCGCCGATGTGGTCCTGATCGGTACACCGGACGGCGTGATTACCCAGTAATCCCGACACCGGTAGCACAGTGCAGCGGCATCCTCCCTCCCTCGCCAGCGCCACTCTGCCAGCCCTGACGCAACAGCGGCGTTGATTGAGCCCCGGGATGGGATATGACCCAAACATTGCACTGTGAATAAATGACGGCGCCTGATGGCGCCGTTTTTATTTATCCCTCAACAAGTTGCATACGGATGTTTACAACATTCGTTGATAACTTCAAAGAATTTGACTTTCGTCACAAATATTCCCTCTCCCAAACGTTTTTGCTACTTTACGGTTTTCTTCGCACACCAAATCTGCACTTACGTTTGCACATACAGAGGGATCGTCATGACTGCCAAGTTTTCGTTGGACAAGGATAAAATCAAGGTTCTGCTGCTGGAGGGGGTTCATCCCAACACCGTAGAGACCTTTCGTGCCGCAGGTTACACCAGTGTGGAGTATCTCAAGACCTCGCTCTCCGAAGAGGAGCTGATCGAGCAGATCCGCGACGTCCATTTCATCGGGCTGCGCTCCCGCACCCAGATCACCGAGAAAGTCCTCGACGCCGCCAACAAGCTGGTCGCCATCGGCTGCTTCTGCATCGGTACCAACCAGGTCGAGCTGGAAGCGGCCCAGATCCGCGGTATTCCGGTCTTCAACGCCCCCTTCTCCAACACCCGTTCGGTCGCCGAGCTGGTACTGGGCGAGATCCTGCTGCTGCTGCGCGGCATCCCCGAGAAAAACGCCAAGTGCCATCGCGGCGTGTGGGAAAAACTGGCCAACCGCTCGGTGGAAGCGCGCGGCAAGAAGCTCGGCATCATCGGCTACGGCCACATCGGTACCCAGCTTGGCATCATCGCCGAAAGCATCGGCATGAAGGTTTATTACTACGATATCGAGAACAAGCTCTCGCTGGGCAACGCCATTCAGGTGCCAAGCATAGTCGAGCTGCTCAATATGTCTGACGTCATCAGCCTGCACGTACCGGAGACCGCCTCCACCAAGAACATGATCGGTGCCGAGCAGCTGCGGATGATGAAACCGGGCGCCATCTTCATCAACGCCGCCCGCGGTACCGTGGTGGATATCGATGCGCTGGCTGACGTCATCAAGAGCGGCCATATTGCCGGCGCCGCCATCGACGTCTTCCCGGTCGAGCCCAAGTCCAATGACGAAGAGTTCCAAAGCCCGCTGCGTGGGCTGGAGAACGTGATCCTGACCCCGCACATTGGTGGCACCACCCATGAGGCGCAGGAGAACATCGGGCTGGAAGTGGCCAACAAGCTGGTCAAATACTCCGACAACGGCTCCACCCTCTCCGCCGTCAACTTCCCGGAAGTGTCGCTGCCGGGCCACAAGGGCTCCAGCCGCCTGCTGCACATTCACCGCAACCAGCCGGGCGTGATGAACCAGATCAACCAGATCTTCGCCGAAGAGGGGATCAACATCGCCGGTCAATACCTGCAGACCAGCAGCCATATCGGTTACGTGGTGATCGACGTGGAGACCGAGCACAGCGAGAAGGCGCTCGCCAAGCTCAAGGAGATCAACGGCACCATCCGTGCCCGGATCCTCCACTGATAAGCCCTTATCTGCGCAGCAAAAAGCCCGTCGTGATGACGGGCTTTTTTATGAAGCAGAACCTAAAGGCAGCGTAGTGGCTTACCACCACCCCAACAGATTGCGGCCCACCAACGCGCCCCATACCAGGGCGTTCAGGGCCAACGCGATAAAGACGGCGGCAGAGCCCAAATCCTTGGCACGACCGGAGAGCTCATGATGCTCGGAGCCAACCCTGTCTACCACAGCTTCAATGGCAGAGTTGAGGATCTCGACAATTACCACCAGCCAGCTGATGACGATAAGCAGCAGGATCTGGTTGAGAGAATCCCCCAGCCAGAAGGCCAGCGGCATCAGCAACAGGATCAGCATCAGCTCCTGCCGAAACGCCGCCTCGTTAATCCAGGCTGACTTGAGCCCCTTCATGCTGTAACCGGTTGCGTTGATGATGCGGGTGACCCCGGTTGCCCCTGGCTTTGCCACGCTAACTACCTCATTTGGAATCGATTTTGGCCTCACATCCTATCAGAGCCCCCCAAGGTTTCAATCAGGGGACTTTTGCTTTATTTTATCTCTTTGCTTTTTCGCCCCTTGCGGCTGACACCACCCACTCGAGACTTGAGTTGTATGTCCATTCACACAGATGAATTGCGCACCCGTCGCCTGGAGTCACTGATCACTCCGAGCGAGCTTGCCCACGCGTTTCCGATCACCGATACCATTGCCCAGAATCTGCTGGATGCCCGTCGCGAAGTGGAAGCCATTCTGGCCGGAGACGATCAGCGCCTGCTGGTCATTGTCGGCCCCTGCTCTATCCATGATCCCGCTGCTGCTCGCGAGTATGCCCAACGCCTCAACGCCCTGCGCGAGCAGTATAAAGAGAGCCTCTGCATCGTGATGCGCACCTACTTCGAGAAGCCGCGCACCATCGTCGGCTGGAAAGGGCTGATCAACGATCCTCGCCTCGATGGCAGCTTCGACGTCAACGAAGGGCTGAAACTGGCGCGCAAACTGCTGGTCGACATCAACGAGATCGGCATGCCAACCGCCACCGAATTCCTCGATATGGTGACCGGCCAGTATATTGCCGACCTCATCACCTGGGGCGCCATCGGCGCACGCACCACCGAATCCCAGGTACACCGCGAGATGGCTTCGGCCCTCTCCTGCCCGGTTGGCTTCAAGAACGGCACCGACGGCAATACCCGCATCGCCATCGATGCGGTGCGCGCCGCCCGTCACAGCCACATCTTCTATTCGCCGGACAAGGACGGCAAGATGACCATCTACCGCACCGCCGGTAACCCCTTTGGTCATGTGATCCTGCGTGGCGGCCACCGACCCAACTACGACACCGCCAGTGTCGATGAAGCGTGTGAAGCGTTGGCCGATGTGGGCCTGCCGGAGCGTCTGGTGGTCGATTTCAGCCATGGCAACAGCATGAAGGATCACCGCCGTCAGCTGCTGGTGGCGCAAGATATCTGCGATCAGCTGCGCCGCGGCCGTACCGGCATCGCCGGCATCATGGCAGAAAGCTTCCTGGTGGAAGGGCGTCAGGATGTGGAGAACGGCTGCGCCGCCACCTTTGGCCAGAGCATCACCGATGCCTGCCTGTCATGGAGCGACACCGAAACCCTGCTGGCGATGCTGGCAGAGGCTGCACTGGTACGCCTTGCCAAGCGGCAAGCCTGAGCCCCGATGACGAATATCGGCTGGCAGATAGTCCCCCTCGACGAGACTCTGCTGGCGCAGTGGGCAACCCTGCGCCAGCAGCTGTGGCCGCACCACGCACTTTCGGCCCACCTGCAGGAAGGGGTTGAGATGTTGGCCAATGCACATCTCAACGCCTTTCTGGCGCTGGATGAGCAGAGTCAGGCGGTAGGCTTTGCCGATGCAGCCCTGCGCCACGATTACGTGAACGGCTGCGAAAGCAGCCCGGAGGTCTATCTGGAAGGAATTTATGTGCAACCGGCATCGCGCCAGCGCGGGCTGGCCCGCGCCTTGATTGTCCGGGTAGCGCAGTGGGGCCGTGAGCAGGGTTGCCGCGAAATAGCCTCCGATACAGCTATCGACAATTTACCCTCGCAGAACATGCACGAGCTACTCGGCTTCCGCGAAACAGAGCGGGTGGTCTTCTTCAAAAAGGCCCTCGGCTGACGCCAAGGGCCTTTCTTGTTTCTCACAAACTGGGCATAAACCACACGCGCCCCGCAGCTTCGATGCGGTTGGTGCGGATCTGGAATACCTGTGCCAGCAGCGCCTCATCCACCAGCTCGACACCCCCTTCGCGCACCACCGCGCCCCCTTGCAGGCAGAGAATTCGGTCGGCCCAGTCGATGGCCAGATTGATATCGTGGATGGCGAGCACCACCAGCAAGCCCTGCCCGGCCAGGGTTTTCAGCAACCGCAATAGCGCCAGCTGGTGATGCAGGTCGAGCCCCGCCAGCGGCTCGTCCAGCAGCAGCACCTTGCCGGTCGGATTGAGGCTCGGCCACATCTGCAGCAAGGTGCGGGCAATCAGCACCCGCTGCTGTTCGCCCCCCGACAACCGGCTGAAGTCACGAGCCAGCAAAGCTTCCAGCTCCAATGCCTCGCACAATGCATTTATCGCCTCGTTCTGTCTGGCGGGCGCAACCGCCTCATTGAGCCCGAGGCTCAACACCTGAAACACCGGAATATGAAACAGCTGGGGCTGACGCTGGGGCAGCATGGCACGCCGTTTGGCAAGCTCGGGCCAACTCAGGTCAGTAAGCACTTCCCCCCCCAGCAGCACTGTGCCATCGGCGGGTAAAATCCCCGCCAGCGCCCCGAGCAGGGTCGACTTGCCACTGCCATTGGGGCCAAGCAGCGCCACCAACTGGCCGCCATGCCAACGGATATTGAGGGGAGAGAGCCGTCCGGCAATGGCGAGCTCGCGCGCCTCCAGCAGCGGCGCAGTAGCACCAGAAGAAACCGGCATGTGATCAGCGGGTGACATCGGCATCTTGCCTCAACAACAGGTAAATAAGGAGACTGCGCGCCCCGACCAAATCATGCAGATATTCATGCAGCACCATCGGCAGTTTGCCTCAATAGCAGGTAGATAAAGAGCGGCGCCCCCACCGAGGCGGTGATGACGCCGATAGGCAACTCCCCCGCGCTCAGGGTGGATCGAGCAACCAAATCGGCCGCCAGCAGCAGGGCCCCGCCGCCGAGCGCCGAGGCGGGCAGCAGGAAGCGCTGATCGCTGCCGCCACAGAGCCGCAGCAGATGGGGTACCACCAGCCCGACAAAACCGATGACGCCGCAAAGCGACACCGCCAACCCGGTGAGCAGGCAGACCGCCAGCACCAGCCGCACCCGCATCCTGTCCACATCCATCCCCATCAGGCGAGCCTGGGTTTCCCCCAGCAGCAGCTGTTGCAGCACCTTGCCCTGGCGGCAGAGCCAGAGCAGGGTGAACGGCAACAGCAGCCACCACCAGCCAAGCTGCTGGCTGCCATAGGAGAGGCTGCCCATCATCCAGAACATGAACTCGCGCAGCGAGCTGTCGTCGGCAAAATAGAGCAGCCAGGTCATGGCGGCATTGGTGAGAATGCCGATGGCGACACCAAACAGCAGCAATCTGGCATGGCCGAGCCGGGCGCGGCGCGCCAGTCGAATGAGCAGCATGGTCACCAGCAGGGCGCCACCAAAGGCCGCCAGCGACAGCCCCCAGCCAGGCAGATAGACGCCGAGCGCCTTGGCCACCGCCATCGCCACCATGGCGGCCAGCCCTGCTCCGCTCGAGACGCCAAGCAGACCGGGTTCGGCCACCGGGTTGTGCAGCATCACCTGCAACACGGCGCCGCCACAGGCGAGTGCCGCCCCTGCCAGCAAGGCCAGCAAGGCACGCGGCAGACGCAGCTCCAGCAAAATGCGCTGCTCAAGCTCCCCCAGCGGCTGCCAGGGCAGCAGCACAAATTCACCCCACGCGAGGGAGAAGAGAAAAAGCAGCAGGGTCAGCAGCAAGAGGCCAAGCAGCCAACGCCGCTGCCAGCGCTGCTGACGCGCAACAAGTGAGAGATACAAGCAGGTTCCCCGCAACGAAAGAGGGTTTCTCCCCCGGCTGGCCACTCTGGCCGCGGAGGAGAATCGAGAGGGGGAATGATAACAGCGCCGTGCCACCCGAGGTCAAGGCTGATAGGGTCTGGCGATTTGCTGGATCTCGCCGTTGACCACCAGCGTTTGCAACGCCTGCGCCAGCGGCAACTTGAGATCCTGATAGGGTGAGCGTTTGCTCATCCCAAGATACAGGGTGATGGGACGGGCTGGCCGGTAAGGGGCTTTGGCCAGGGCAAGGGCCGGCTCGCGGCTCAGGGCGTAATCAACCTGACAGTCGGTGCCAATCATCAACGGCAGGTGGCCGCGCTGCACCATCCGCAGCAGCTGATCCTCGGTAGCGACCCCGTGCTTGTCGAGCCGGATGTCGCTGTCGAACGGTTCAAAGTAGGCGGAGTTGAGCACGAATCCCACCTTGACGCCCAGCAGGTGACTGTATTGATCGAACCGGGCCACCTGCTCCCGCTTGCCATAGAAGGCGGGCCAGCACTGGTAGTAGGCCGGTTGCAGATAATCGATAAATTGTGCCCGCTCCGGGGTGTGGGCCAGTCCAATCATCAGATCGACCTGTCCGGTCTGCATCTGCTTGAGCGCCCTGCCCCACGGCATCCGCCGTACCTGCAACTCAATGCCGCTCGCCTGTTGCAACCGGCGCAGGATGTCCATGTCGAGCCCCTGCAACCGGCCATCCGCTTGCAGGATGCGAAATGGCGGCCACAGATCGGTGGCCACCGTCAGCGTCGGGGCCGCACGCACCGGCATGGCAAATAACAGTAACAACACTATCCCGCATAACTTGCCCATCCCGTCGCATACCTCGCACGGCTTATCCTGTTGGTTAAAAATACCCTCCCGCACCACGTATGAAAACCCGTGGTTCAGGGATAAAATGCGCCGGATTTTCAAGGAGAACCCTATGAACCCGATTTTCACCAGTATCGGTCTGCTGCTCTGCAGCAACGTCTTTATGACCTTCGCCTGGTACGCTCACCTCAAGAGCATGAACCATAAACCCTGGATCATTGCCGCCCTGGTGAGCTGGGGTATCGCCCTGTTCGAATACCTGCTGCAAGTGCCCGCCAACCGCATCGGCCATACGGTGATGAGCGTGGGCCAACTTAAAATCCTGCAAGAAGTGATCACACTCACCGTATTCGTCCCCTTCTCTATCTTCTATCTCAAGGAAGATCTGAAATGGGACTATCTCTGGGCAGGGCTCTGCATTCTCGGGGCGGTCTTTTTTGTCTTTCGCGAGAAACTGACCGGCGCCTGAGGCTGTACACTCAATATCATCCCGCTCATGGCATCTCATTGATCGACGAGGCAAAAAAATGGAATTGCGAGACATGTTACAGATCCTGGCCAAGCAGGATGGCTCAGACCTCTATCTGTCGACCGGCGCGCCCCCCTGCGCCAAGTTTAAC
The DNA here is from genome assembly GCF_051919525.1 of Aeromonas sp. 6P. Lineage (NCBI taxonomy): Bacteria > Pseudomonadati > Pseudomonadota > Gammaproteobacteria > Aeromonadales > Aeromonadaceae > Aeromonas > Aeromonas sp. 6P. The sequence continues at coordinate 2,965,669 of NZ_JBQBEO010000002.1, forward strand.
GGCGGCCTGCGCCCCCTCAACGAAACGCCGCTGGAGCCGGGTGAAGTGGCGCGGATCGCCGCCGAGATCATGGATGGCGAGCAGAAACTGCAATTTGACAAGGATCTGGAGATGAACCTCGCCATCTCCCTGCCCCAGATCGGCCGCTTTCGGGTCAACATCTTCAAGCAGCGCAACGAAGTCTCTCTGGTGGCCCGCAACATCAAGACCGAAATCCCCCGCTTTGAAGATCTCAAACTCCCGCCTGTGCTGCTCGACACCATCATGGAAAAACGCGGTCTGGTACTGTTTGTCGGCGGTACCGGGTCGGGTAAATCTACCTCGCTGGCAGCGCTTATCGACCACCGCAACCGCAACAGCGGCGGCCACATCATCACCATCGAGGATCCGGTAGAGTTCGTTCATCGCCACCGCAAGAGCATCATCAACCAGCGGGAGGTTGGCGTGGATACCCGCAGCTTCCACGCCGCCCTGAAAAACACCCTGCGTCAAGCGCCGGACGTCATCCTTATCGGTGAAATTCGCGATCGCGAGACCATGGAACATGCGCTGGCCTTCTCCGAAACCGGCCACCTTGCCATCTCCACCCTGCACGCCAACAACGCCAACCAGGCGCTGGATCGCATCATCAACTTCTTCCCCGAGGAGCGCCGCCCCCAGCTGCTCAACGATCTGGGCAACAACCTCAAGGCTTTTGTCTCCCAACGGCTGGTGAAAACCACCGATGGCGGCCGCCGGGCCGCAGTGGAGATCATGCTCGGCACCCACACCATCCGCGACATGATCAAGCGCGGCGAATTTGGCGGCCTCAAAGAGGTGATGGAGAAATCCAAGGCCCTCGGCATGGTTACCTTCGACAGTGCCCTGTTCGATCTGGTGGTGGAAGGGGTAATTGAGGAAGAAGAGGCGGTGAAGAACGCCGACTCGGCCAACAACCTGCGCCTCAAGATCAAGCTGTGGAAGGAGAAGGGGCAGATTGCCAGCAGCAGCGATGCCACCGGCTGGAGCCTCGAACCCACCAAGGACGAGAAGGGCGATTTTTTCTAACCAGTTCCTCGAGAACCCCGGGCCCGCCCGGGGTTCTCTTTATCCAGCACAGCTGACCCGACTTATCCCTCAGCTCACGCAGCTCACAGCCAGTCAGCACCAACGGCGAACGCGCTGGCAATATACCACATACTCGTCGCCGAAACGGGCGCGCAGCAGCCGCTCCTCCGGCATGATCTGAAAGCGGGTCAGCCAGGCAACCAGCACGATTGGCCCAACCCAGACCCAACTTCCACCCAGATAACAGCCCCAGGCGGCCAGCCAGCAAAGCAGCCCCAGATACATGGGATTGCGACTGACACGATAGACGCCACAGGTCACCAGACGACTGGTGTGCTGAGGTTTGGTGGGGCTGACCGTGGTCTGGTGGTGACGAAATCGTTGCAGGGCACCAAAGCCCATGATGGTCCCCGCCACGACCAGCACAGCCATCAGCGTCATTGCCCAGATGCCGGGCTGGCTCTCCCCTCTTAGCCACCACATGGCCCCTGCACAGAGCAGGAAGATCAGCGGTGGTGGCAAACGTAACTCAAGATTGACCATTTTATTCCCCTGACGAGTGTCGGCCGAACCCGTGTTGCGGTAGACTCCCAACCAGTCAGCGCCTGTTGAGAGTGACAAAGATCATAATAATAACAATAAGTTGTGGTTAAACCACCACCAATGTGGCCGACCCCGTCCAAACTATCCAACGCGAACAACAAAAAGGAATCACCATGCACAAGAAAACTCTGCTGGCTACCCTGATCTTCGGCCTGCTCGCGGGCCAAGCCGTTGCGGCTCCCTATCTGCCCCTTGCGACAGATCATCGCAACGGCCAGGAGCAAACCGCCAGCAACGCCTGGTTGGAAGTGGATCTGGGCGCCTTTGAGCACAATATCCAGACCCTCAAGGATCGTCTCGGCGACAAGGGCCCGCAGATCTGCGCCATCATGAAGGCCGACGCTTACGGTCATGGCATCGACCTGCTGGTCCCCTCCGTGGTCAAGGCAAATATCCCCTGCATCGGCATCGCCAGCAACGAAGAGGCGCGCGTCGCCCGCGAGAAGGGCTTTACCGGCCGTCTGATGCGGGTGCGTGCTGCCACCCCGGATGAAGTAGAGCAGGCCCTGCCCTACAAGATGGAGGAGCTGATCGGCAGTCTGGTGAGTGCCCAGGGTATCGCCGAGATCGCCCAGCGCCACCACACCACCATTCCGGTGCATATCGCGCTCAACTCCGCCGGCATGAGCCGCAACGGCATCGACCTGCGTCTGGCCGATGCCAAGCAGGATACGCTGGCTATGCTCAAGCTAAAGGGGATCACCCCGGTCGGCATCATGACCCACTTCCCGGTTGAGGAGAAAGAGGACGTCAAGATGGGACTGGCCCAGTTCAAACTGGACTCCCAGTGGCTGCTGGAAGCGGGTAAGCTGGATCGCAGCAAGATCACCATCCACGCCGCCAACTCCTTCGCCACTCTGGCTGTGCCGGACGCCTACTTCGACATGGTGCGCCCGGGCGGCCTGCTCTACGGCGACTCCATCCCCTCCCACACCGAGTACAAGCGGGTGATGGCATTCAAGACCCAGGTCGCCTCGATCAACCACTATGCCGCGGGCAACACCGTCGGTTATGACCGCACCTTTACCCTCAAGCGTGACTCCTGGCTCGCCAACCTGCCGCTGGGCTACTCCGATGGCTATCGCCGCGCCCTCAGCAACAAAGCCTATGTGCTGATCCAGGGTCAGAAGGTGCCGGTGGTCGGCAAGACCTCCATGAACACCATCATGGTGGATGTGACTGATCTGAAAGGGGTGAAACCCGGCGACGAGGTGGTGCTGTTTGGCCGTCAGGGTGAAGCCGAAGTGAAACAGGCGGATCTGGAGGAGTACAACGGCGCCCTGCTGGCGGACATGTACACCATCTGGGGCTACACCAACCCCAAGAAGATCAAACGCTGATCACGCGATATGAAAAAGGGCTCCCGCGGGAGCCCTTGTTGTTTGGTATTAAATGATGTTGCGTTTAAGCGGCCTTTTTACGAGTCACAAACAGACTCAGCCCCATGGATGCCAGTAGGATCAACGCGACTACGCCCAGTGCTATGCCGGTCGGGATCTTGAAGATATCCAGCAGCAGCATCTTGACCCCGATAAACATCAGGATCAGTGCCAGACCGTACTTGAGCAAGGCGAAGCGATCAGCCACACCCGCCAGCAGGAAGTACATGGCACGCAGACCCATGATGGCGAAGATGTTGGAGGTCAGCACGATGAAGGGATCCGTGGTCACCGCGAAGATGGCCGGGATACTGTCCACCGCGAAGATGAGGTCGCTCACCTCCACCAGCACCAGAATGAGCAGCAGCGGGGTGGCATAGCGCACACCGTCCCGCCAGACGAAGAACTTCTCCCCTTCCAGGGTCTCGGTCACCTTGAAACGACGGCGCATCCAGCCCAGCAACGGGTTGTTGGCGAGATCAGGCTCCTTGTCGGCCGCCCACAGCATTTTGGCACCGGTCAGCAGCAGGAAAGCGCCAAACAGATAGAGGATCCAGTGGAACTGCTCGATGAGCCAGCTGCCCGCGAACACCATACCGGCACGCATCACGATGGCACCCAGTACCCCGTACAGCAGCACCCGGCGCTGCAGCTCGGCCGGAATGGCAAAGTAACCGAACAGCATCAGCCAGACGAATACGTTGTCCACTGCCAGCGCTTTCTCGATGAGGTAGCCGGTGAGGAACTCCAGTCCCTTCTGGTTGGCAATCTCACGGCCCGCGCTGTGATCCAGCCAGAGCCAGATGGCCAGGTTGAAGAGCAGCGCCACGCTGACCCAGATGAGGGACCAGACACCCGCCTCTTTGAGGGACACCTTGTGTGACTTGCCGCCACCGACAAAGCGTATGTCTATCCATAACAGGACCAGCACTATGCTGAAGAAACCGGTCCACATCCACCATTCACCCATTTTCACTTCTCCCAAAAACGACAAAACCCACGACCGAGAGGCGTGGGTTTGCGTTTGGAGCAGATACACCTTGCCTCTCGGCAAGGTCTCACTTACAGCAGATTTGCATCGGCTGCCCGGCTGCCGGGTGCACTGCAGGAAATGGGTGCACCGTAATGACGACAAACCGGCGAGAAGTTACTCCCCTTGTTGCGCGGATAGTAGCAGCGGTAAATGATAACGCCAAGAGGCATCTTCACTGCCGTCAAAAATAAATCGGGGCCCCATCAAGGAGCCCCGCAAGCAGGTTCAACACATCCCCATCAGAGCGGGTCGACCTTGAGGCAGGAGACCGCGTGATCGAAGTTCCCCTCCAGCACGGGGCGGGTCTTGGCACACTCGGGGCCAGCCACCGGGCAGCGGGTGCGGAACACGCAACCGGACGGCGGGTTCATCGGTGAGGGCAAGTCCCCCTCCAGGATCTGGATCACCTTGTTGCGCTCCAGCTCAGGGTCCGGGATCGGCACCGCTGACATCAGCGCCTTGGTGTAGGGGTGCAACGGGTTGGCGAAGATCTCCTTGCGGGTCCCCAACTCGACGGCGTTGCCCAGATACATCACCAGCACCCGATCGGAGATATGCTTGACCACCGACAGGTCGTGGGCGATGAAGATAAGCGACAGCCCCATCTCCTTTTGCAGGGATTTGAGCAGGTTGACCACCTGTGCCTGGATAGAGACGTCGAGCGCCGACACCGGCTCATCACAGATGATCATCTTGGGCTCGAGGATCAGCGCCCGGGCAATCCCGATCCGCTGGCACTGGCCGCCGGAGAACTCGTGCGGATAGCGGTTGACCAGGTTGGGCAACAACCCCACCTTGCTCATCATGGCGCGCACCTTCTCTTTCACCTCTTCCCGCGGCAGGTTGGGGTAGAAGGTGATGAGCGGCTCGGCGATGATGTCGCCGATGGTCATGCGCGGGTTCAGAGAAGCCAGCGGGTCCTGGAAGATCATCTGGATCTCTTTACGCTTTTCGCGCAGGGCATTCTGATCGAGCTTGGTGAGATCGTCACCCAGCCACACCACCTTGCCATCGGTGGCCGGTACCAGACCGATGATGGCGCGGGCAAAGGTCGATTTGCCGCAGCCGGACTCCCCCACCACACCGAGGGTTTCCCCCTCATAGAGACGCAAGGTCACCCCATCGACCGCCTTGAGGTCGGACGGTTTGGCCCAGGGCCACGCCTTGCCACTCTTGATACTGAAGTGGACCTTGAGGTCAGACACTTCCAACAGCAATTTTTTGTCGGCACCCATTTAGTTGGCCCCCTTGTTCATGGCATCCGAAACCCAGTGGCAAGCACGCTCCCGACCGTCGTTGAACGGGGTCAGGATCGGTGACTGCTGGCCGCAAATCTCGCTGACCCGGTGGCAACGCTCCTGGAAGGGGCAGCCGGTCGGCAGACGCAGCAGGTTGGGCGGATTGCCCGGGATGGTGGGCAGCACTTCCCCTTCGGTATCGAGGCGGGGAATTGCGCGCAGGAGGCCTTCGGTGTAGGGGTGGCTCGGGCGATAAAAGATATCGTCTACCTTGCCGTACTCCATGGTACGACCGGCATACATCACCAGCACCTTGTTGCAGATACCGGCGACCACGCCAAGGTCGTGGGTGATCATGATGATGGCGGTGTTGAACTCGCGCTTGAGCTCGTTCATCAGGGTCATGATCTGGGCCTGTACGGTCACGTCGAGTGCGGTAGTCGGTTCGTCAGCGATCAGCAGTTGCGGCCGGCAGAGCAGTGCCATGGCGATCATCACCCGCTGACGCATGCCGCCGGAGAACTCGTGGGGATACATGCCCATCCGCTTGCGTGCTTCGGGAATTTTGACCGCATCGAGCATCCGTACCGACTCTTCGAACGCTTCCGCCTTGCTGACGCCCTTATGCAACATCAGCACTTCCATCAGCTGATCCTGCACCTTCATGTAGGGGTTGAGCGAGGTCATGGGGTCCTGGAAGATCATGGCGATCTTCTCGGAGCGGATCTTGTTGAGCTTGGACTCCGGCAGGTTGAGGATCTCCTCACCCTGAAACTTGGCGGAACCGGTAATAATGCCGTTTTTGGCCAGCAGCCCCATGATGGCAAAGGCCGTCTGGGATTTGCCGGAGCCGGACTCGCCGACGATCCCCAGGGTTTCACCCGCAGAGAGAGAAAAGTTGAGGTCGTTAACCGCCACCACATTGCCGTCCGGGGTCTTGAACTCGACCCGCAGATCTTTCACATCCAGTAACTTCATATAAAAACTCCTTATCGATCTTTCGTGATGCTTTCCTGTCGATCCGATGCTCGATTAACGATCTTTCGGATCGAGGGCGTCACGCAGACCATCCCCGAGGAAGTTGAAGCAAAACAGGGTCACCACCATAAAGCAGGCGGGGAACAGCAGTTGCCAGATGGCCACTTCCATCGACTTGGAGCCTTCATCCAGCAGGGCACCCCAGCTGGTCATCGGTTCCTGAACCCCAAGGCCCAGGAAACTCAGGAAGGATTCAAACATGATCATCCCCGGCACCAGCAAGGTGGCGTAGACGGCCACGATACCGAGTACGTTCGGTACGATGTGACGGGTGATGATCTTCCACTTGGAGACGCCACAGACGTGGGCTGCCTCGATAAACTCCTTGCTCTTGAGGCTGAGAGTCTGGCCCCGCACGATCCGCGCCATGTCGAGCCAGCTCACCGCCCCGATGGCGATAAAGATGAGCGCCAGATTGCGGCCAAAGAAGGTGACCAGCATGATGACAAAGAACATGAAGGGGAAGGCGTTGAGGATTTCCAGTACCCGCATCATCAGGCTGTCGACCCGCCCGCCGATAAAGCCGGAAGCCGCGCCATACAAGGTGCCGATGATGACCGCCACCATGGCGCCCATGATGCCGACCATCAGGGAGATACGGCCGCCCAGCAGGGTGCGCACGAACAGATCGCGCCCCAAGCTGTCGGTTCCGAAGTAGTGACCCGCTTCCATATCCGGCGGTGACTGCATGGCGCCCCAGTCCGGATCGTCAAAGGTGTATTGGGACAAATGGGGGCCAAAGATGACCGCCAGACCGATGATGGTCAGAATGATCAGGCTGGTCAGGGCCGCCTTGTTGCGCAGGAAACGGCGACGGGCATCCTTCCACAGGGAGCGCCCCTCCACCACTTCCACTTTTTGCGCGAACGCCTCGACGGCATCGCGTTTTTCAGTTGAAACAACCATGATGAACTCCCGAATTAGTAACGGATCTTGGGATCGATAAAGGCGTAGAGAATATCGACCACAGCGTTAAAGGTGATGGTGAGGGCGCCGACCAGAATGGTCAGACCGAGCACCATGGAGTAATCACGGTTAAGGGCACCGTTGACGAACAGCTGACCGATCCCCGGCAGGCCGAAGATGGTCTCGATCACCACGGAACCTGTGATGATGCCGACAAAGGCCGGGCCCAGATAGGAGACCACTGGCAGCATGGCCGGACGCAGCGCGTGTTTCAGGATGATGTGGCGCAGCGGCAAGCCCTTGGCACGGGCGGTACGAATGAAGTTGGAGTTCATGGTCTCGATCATGCTGCCCCGCATGATCCGCGAGATGGCAGAGATGTAGTACATCATCATGCCGAACACCGGCAGCACCATAAACTGGATGCCACCCCCCTGCCATCCACCGGCAGGGAACCAACCCAGATGAATACTGAAAAACAGCACCAGCAAGGGCGCCAGCACAAAGCCCGGGATCACCACCCCGGCCATGGCCGACGACATCAGTAGATAGTCGATGATGGTGTTCTGTTTCAGTGCCGCTATGGTGCCGAAGGTGACCCCCAGCAGCACGGCGAAGAAGAAGGCCGTGGTCCCGATCTTGGCGGAAACAGGCAGCGCCTGACTCACCAGATCATTGACGGTGAAATCCTTGTATTTAAAAGAGGGGCCCAAATCACCCTGCACCAGGTTGCCCAGGTAGGTGAGATATTGCATGCCAATGGGTTTGTCGAGCCCGTATTTGGCCTCGATGTTGGCGATGACTTCGGGGGGCAGTGAACGCTCGCTGGTAAAGGGGTTACCCGGGGCGAAACGCATCATGAAGAAAGAGACGGTGATCAAGACCAGCAGAGTCGGGATCGCTTCCAATAGCCGTTTAAAAATGAATTTCAACATAGACATTTCCTGTCCTGTACTGCTTCCAAATGGTCGCGGTTGTAATAAAGGCCCGCCGTCCGGCGGGCCCTGCTTGTTATGCGACTTGTTGCTTTAAATCAGTGAGCAATGATGTACATATCTTTGCTGTAGAGGTTATCCAGCGGGTTGGCCGGGTAGCCGCCTACATAGGGTTTGACCATACGGGCAGTCACGTACTGGTAGATGGGGGCAATCGGCATGTCCTTGGCCAGGATCTCTTCAGCCTGGACGTAGAGTTTGTTACGGGCCGCCACATCAACCTGATCACGGGACGAATCCATCAGCTTGTCGAACTCCGGATTGGAGTACTTGCCGTCGTTGTTGCCGTGGGTGGTCTGCATCAGATCCAGCATGGACGAGGCTTCGTTGTAGTCGGCGATCCAGCCGGCACGACCTACGTCAAACTGACCCTGTTTCTTGGTTTCCAGGTAAGTTTTCCACTCCTGGTTGACCAGGCTCACCTGCACGCCCAGCTTCTTCCACATGGAGGCCACGGCCACAGCCACTTTCTTGTGGTTGTCATCGGTGTTGTAGAGCAGCTCGAACTTCAGCGGCTTGCTGGCATCGAAACCGGCCTCTTGCAGCAGCGCTTTGGCCTTGGCATCACGCTCAGCCTGGGTCATCTTCGACCACTCGGGCGCTACCGGCTTGAAGCCATCGACGAAGTCCGGCACCAGGGTGTAACCCGGCGTCTGACCCTGACCCATCACCTTGTCGGCGATCACGTTGCGATCGATGGCATAGGAGAGCGCAGTACGGACACGCACATCGTCAAACGGCTTCTTCTTGACGTTGTACTGGTAGTAGTAAGTACCAACATAACCGGTCACTTTCAGCTCGTCCGGCTTCTCTTTCTTCATCTGCTTGAAGCGCTCGATGGGCATCTGATAGGTGATGTCCACTTCGCCCGCCAGATAGCGGCTCAGGTCGGCGTTGGTAGACTGGATGGGCAGATAGACCACCTTGTTGATGACGGTCTTGCCATCGTTCCAGTAGTGCTTGTTGCGCTCCACTTCGACGCGCTCGTCACCACCCAGTTCTTCAGGGTATAGGCACCGTTGGATACCATATTTTCCGGCTGGGTCCACTTGTCACCGAACTTCTCGATCACCTTCTTCGGTACCGGATAGGTGGTAGTGTGGGAGAGCATGCTGACGAAGTAAGGGATGGCTTTCTCGAGCTGCACTTCGAAGGTGTAGTCGTCGGTCGCCTTCACGCCCAGCGTATCAGCCGGCTTTTTACCTGCGATGATCTCGGAGGCATTGGCAATAGTCGGGATCTCCAGATACCAGGAGTAAGGAGAGGCGGTTTTCGGATCAACGGCACGCTGGAAAGCAAAAACGAAATCGTGGGCAGTGACCGGGTCACCGTTGGACCACTTGGCATCTTTGCGCAGGTGGAAGACGTAGTGCTTGTTATCCTTGGTTTCCCAGGATTCAGCCACAGCCGGGAGAATTTCCCCTTTCGGGCCGGATGCAACGAGACCTTCAAACAGGTCGCGCAGGATATTGGATTCGACCGTTCCTTCGGTCTTGTGCGGGTCAAGGGTCGCAGGCTCTGAGCCGTTGCCTTTTACCAGTTGCTGGACTTCAGCCAGCTTGGTTCCCGCCGGGACATCGGCAGCCTGAGCCACATTGACGCCACCAAACAGTGCAGCCATCAGCAATGTGTTAATCATTGTTTTTTTATGAGTCATTTCCCTACTCCAACAAGAACATTCCATGCATTTTTTAAAGTGACGGGGTTAAAACCCGCTCCCAGCATAATTCCCTGCCAATTCCGATAATGCAACAGATATTGTCAGGGTAATCGTCATTTTCTGGTCAAAAAATCAGCTGGCGTGCGCTTTTTCAGTATTAAAACACCGGCAAAGCGCTCATTTTTCACACAAACGACCGATTCTAGAAAAGACCGGGCAAAAAGCAACCAATAAAAAGCCGGTCACGAGGACCGGCTTTCATAAAGCGGAGCTGGCTCACATCAGGCTGGGGAAAACCCCCTTGATACCGGCCACCATGATCTCGATACCCAGCGACATCATGATAAGACCCATGATACGGGTCACCACGTTGATGCCTGTGTTGCCCATGATCTTGAACAGCAGCGGCGCGGCACGGAAGATCAGCCAGGAGCAGAAAGAGAAGACCACGACAACAACTGACATGCCGAGCAGCTGCTGCCAGTGGCTCTGGCTGGCATAGACAATTACCGAGGAGATGGCACCGGGACCCGCCATCAGCGGCAGCGCCAGCGGCACCACGGCGATAGACTCACGCACCGCCAATTCGCCCTTCTCCTGTTTGTTGTGCTTCACCTCGCCCAGCTTGCCCTGCAGCATCGACCAGGCAATCAGGGTAATCAGCGACCCACCGGCGATCCGGAAAGACGCCAGCGAGATGCCAAACCCATCGAGGATCAGCTGCCCCATATACATGGAGACCAGCAGGATCACCATCACCGCGATATTGGCGGTGGTATTGGTTTTCATCCGCTCGGCCTGGGTATGGTGGCTGGTCAGACTGACAAACACCGGCAACAAACCAAGCGGGTTGATAATTGCGAACAAACCGACAAAAAACTTCAGATACAACGAGACGTCAATTGCTGCCATAGGCGCCTTCCAATAGAGTTTCGGGCCCAGCGGGCCAGTCCATTAATTTCGTGCGTAAATTTACATCATAGCCAGAGCGGGCACCAATCAAATAATCTCACCATTTTGAGGGTTTTTTAGTTAGTTCATCTCATGCATCCGCGCTAACTGGCATAAACCGATGCCAAAAGCCCTTTCTACCGCCCGACACGCGCCAGAAAAGTGAGCGCAAGCCTGCTTAATCATGACCAGAGAGTCCGACGATGACAGACCGAATGACCGAGCGACTCGAGAGGATCCAGGCTTTGCCTTCCCACTATTTCAGGCCAGACATCACTTCATTGACTCGGCAAGAGAGCCACAATGCAAAAACCGGGAAAGGGGGCAGAAATGGCCCCCTCGGGGAATAAAGTGGATTAGTCATGGATTAAAACAACAATCATTTTTGCAACAAACGCTGGAATAAAGTGCGTTTGTCGGTGATTTTGAAACCGATTCACTCATATTTGCTAACCTATACCGCCAAAATAGCTCTGCAATCCTATGTTCGATTGAAATTAACCACTTGATAAATGTGGTTTATTACCCTGCGTTAACAAGTCTCTCGCCTTTCCCTTTGATGCACATTCCGATAACATCAGTCAAACAAGGATTGTGAAATAAAATTTCTTTTGTTCTTTTGTTACACATGATCCAGATCAAGTTTTTCTGAGTCAGCCCCGCTCTATAATCGACTCAGAAAGCGATTTAGTAAGGCATGTGAAAAAGCTGTTGCAACGATACCGTCTTGACAGGGCGACTATAATTGCCGGGCATTGCCAACGTCTTACTAAACAGTTTTCAAATAATCAGGAGATAAACATGGCAGTAACCAATTTGGCTGAACTGGATGCACTGGTCGCCCGCGTTAAGGAAGCCCAGCGTGAATTCGCCAGCTTCTCTCAAGAGCAGGTAGACAATATCTTCCGTGCCGCCGCCCTGGCCGCCAACAACGCCCGTATCCCCCTGGCCCAGATGGCCGTGGAAGAATCCGGTATGGGTATCATCGAAGACAAGGTTATCAAGAACCACTTCGCCTCCGAATACATCTACAACAAGTACAAAGACGAGAAGACCTGCGGCATTCTGAGCGAAGATGATCAGATGGGTACCATCACCATCGCCGAGCCGGTAGGTATCATCTGTGGTATCGTTCCGACCACCAACCCGACCTCTACTGCGATCTTCAAATCCATGATCGCGCTCAAGACCCGCAACGCCATCATCTTCTCCCCGCACCCCCGCGCCAAGAACTCCACCAATACCGCTGCCAAGCTGGTACTGGATGCCGCTGTTGCCGCTGGTGCACCGAAAGACATCATCGGCTGGATCGACCAACCGTCTGTTGAGCTCTCCAACGCCCTGATGAAGCACGAAGACATCAACCTGATCCTGGCCACCGGTGGCCCGGGCATGGTGAAAGCAGCCTACTCCTCCGGTAAGCCTGCTATCGGTGTGGGTGCCGGTAACGTACCTATCGTTATCGACGAAACCGCCGACGTGAAGCGTGCCGTTGCCTCCATCCTGATGTCCAAGACTTTCGATAACGGCGTGGTCTGTGCTTCCGAGCAGGCAGTCATCGTTGTTGATGCCATCTACGACCAGGTTAAAGAGCGCTTTGCATCCCACAAGGGCCACGTGCTCTCCAAAGAAGATGCTGACAAGGTCCGTAAAGTCATCCTGATCAACGGCGCCCTGAACGCCAACATCGTTGGCCAGCCAGCCACCAAGATTGCCGAGATGGCAGGCGTGACTGTACCGGCTGATACCAAGATCCTGATCGGTGAAGGCGTCAAGCTGTGTGCAGAAGATGAGTTTGCTCACGAGAAATTGTCCCCGCTGCTCGGTATGTTCCGTGCAAGCAGCTTCGAAAACGCCGTTGATATGGCCTGTGACATGGTCAACATCGGTGGTATCGGCCACACCTCAGGTCTGTACACCGACCAGGACCGCAACGCTGACCGCATCAAGTACTTCGGCGACAAGATGAAGACCGCGCGTATCCTGATCAACACTCCGTCTACCCAAGGCGGTATCGGTGACCTGTACAACTTCGCAATGGCTCCGTCCCTGACCCTGGGTTGCGGCTCCTGGAGCGGTAACTCCATCTCCGAAAACGTGGGTCCGAAGCACCTGATCAACAAGAAGACAGTCGCAAAACGGGCAGAAAACATGCTGTGGCACAAACTTCCGAAATCCATCTACTTCCGTCGTGGTTCCCTGCCGATCGCTCTGAGCGACCTGGAAGGTAAAAAGCGTGCCATGGTCGTAACTGACCGCTTCCTGTTCAACAACGGCTACGCCGATGAACTGGTCAGCCTGCTGAAAGCACAGAATATGGAAGTGGAAGTGTTCTACGAAGTAGAAGCTGACCCGACCCTGGCTGTGGTTCGCAAGGGTGCCGAGATGGCCAACTCCTTCAAACCGGACGTTATCCTGGCGCTGGGCGGTGGTTCACCGATGGATGCAGCCAAGATCATGTGGGTGATGTACGAGCACCCGAACACCGCGTTCGAAGATCTGGCCATGCGCTTTATGGATATCCGCAAGCGTATCTACAAGTTCCCGAAAATGGGCGTGAAGGCCGAACTGGTCTGTATCACCACCACTTCCGGTACCGGCTCTGAAGTCACTCCGTTTGCGGTAGTAACCGATGAAGTGTCTGGTCAGAAGTATCCGCTGGCTGACTACGAGCTGACCCCGAACATGGCCATCGTTGATGCCAACCTGGTCATGGGCATGCCGAAGTCCCTGTGTGCCTTCGGTGGTATCGATGCCGTGACTCACGCCATGGAAGCCTATGTTTCCGTACTGGCTAACGAGTACTCCGACGGCCAGGCGCTGCAAGCCCTGAAAATGCTGAAAGAGTACCTGCCGTCCAGCTACCAGAACGGTGCCAACGACCCGATCGCTCGTGAGAAGGTGCACAATGCTGCCACCATCGCCGGTATCGCGTTCGCTAACGCCTTCCTGGGTGTGTGCCACTCCATGGCTCACAAACTGGGTGCCGAGTTCCACATTCCGCACGGTCTGGCTAACGCCCTGCTGATCAGCAACGTCATCCGCTACAACGCGAACGACAACCCGACCAAGCAGACTGCGTTCTCCCAGTACGACCGCCCGCAGGCTCGTCGTCGTTACGCCGAAGTCGCTGACCACCTGGGTCTGACTGCTGCCGGTGACCGCACCGCTGCCAAGATCGAGAAGCTGCTGACCTGGCTGGACGAGCTGAAGGCTACCCTGGGTATCCCGGCCTCTATCCGCGAAGCTGGCGTGACTGAAGCTGACTTCCTGGCCAAGGTTGACCAGCTGGCTATCGAAGCCTTCGATGACCAGTGCACCGGCGCCAACCCGCGCTACCCGCTGATCAGCGAGCTGAAGCAGGTTCTGCTGGACTCCTACTACGGTCGTCCGTTCACCGAAGCCGCTCCGGTAACTGCTGCCCCGGTTGAAGCCAAGGTTGAAGGCAAGAAGAAATCCAAGGCCTGATAACCAGTCCTGAGATAACAAGCCCGCGCACTGCGCGGGCTTTTTTTATCTGCTACTAATCACAGCCATCATCTCCCTGACGATTGCGCAAGTGCAGCCCCTAACTTCCCAACCAACCAGCGTGCCCCAGCCAATCCGTTATCGACATCCCAACCTGTCACTCTGTATTGATGGGCACCAGTGATAACAAGAGCACGCTCCATCACCTCCTCTCCCCTACCCGCAAAGCAATTACCCTGTCGGGCAGATGTGAGCAGTCAACGCCATCTCAAGAGCTATAGGGGTGATAAACAGGATAAGCGGAGCCTCGCTATCGCAACGCAGCAGAACTGCCGACTGGCGTACGTACAGGGCCAACCGACTGGCATGAATAGAGCAATGATAATGCGCAGAGAAAGCGGGAAATCCTGTCAGTGAAGAGAGTTGCAGCACCAGTTGCTCAACCGACACATCAGCAGTTGCCACGATGCAAAGATAAAAAAATGGCAGCCATCAGGCTGCCATCGGGAGAGCACGATTCAGCGATCAGAGGGTCGCAGCGACTTCATCGGAGATGGAGCCGTTGTGATACACCTCTTGCACATCGTCCAGATCTTCCAGCATGTCGATCAGACGCATCAGCTTGGGTGCAGTTTCTGCATCCAGCTCCGCTTCAGTGGAGGGGATCATGGTCACTTCGGCGCTCTGGGCCTTGAAGCCGGCAGCTTCCAGACCGTCCAGCACGGTACCGAAGTCGTTCGGGGTGGTGTACACCTCGATGGTGCCATCCTCTTCGGTGACCACGTCATCGGCGCCCGCTTCCAGCGCGGCATCCATCAGAGCATCTTCGTCTACGCCCACGAAAGTCAGCAGACCTTTCTTGCTGAACAGATAGGCAACGGAGCCGTCGGTGCCCAGGTTGCCACCGCACTTGCTGAAGGCGTGGCGCACTTCGGCTACGGTACGGTTACGGTTGTCGGTCAGGCACTCTACCATCACGGCAGAGCCAGCCGGGCCGTAACCTTCGTATACGATGGTCTCGAGCTGTTCGCCATCGCCACCACCGGCGCCACGCTGAATGGCACGGTTGATGGTGTCGCGGGTCATGTTGTTGGTCAGGGCGGCAGTCACCGCAGCACGCAGACGCGGGTTGTTGGCGGGATCGGCATCACCCAGACGCGCGGAGGTAGTGATTTCGCGGATCAGTTTGGTGAAGATCTTGCCACGCTTGGCGTCCTGAGCGGCCTTGCGGTGTTTGATGTTGGCCCATTTACTGTGACCTGCCATAGAGACTCTCCGTTATTTTTTAAATGTCAGTAACACTGATCATGACTAACCCAAGGGAAACACAGAGGCCGCACGGCGGCGGCCTCCGGTGCCGGTATCGGCTTACTCGTCGCCCTTGACGGTGGTTGCAATCGCCAGCTCACCCAGTTGGGCGGCATTGGCAAGGCTGGGGGCGTCTGTCATCAGACAGGCGGCCGCGGTCGTTTTCGGGAAGGCGATGACGTCCCGAATGTTTTCGGTGCCGGTCAGCAGCATGCTGAGACGGTCCAGACCGAAGGCCAGACCGGCGTGCGGCGGGGTACCGTACTTCAGGGCATCCAGCAGGAAGCCGAACTTCAGGCGCTGCTCGGCCGGGGTGATACCCAGGATATCGAACACGGTGGATTGCATCTCGCTGTTGTGGATACGGACAGAGCCGCCACCCACTTCGTAGCCGTTGATCACCATGTCGTAGGCGTTGGCGTAAGCACCCACCGGATTGGCTTTCAGCTCGGCCGGGCTCATGTTGCTCGGCGCGGTGAACGGGTGGTGCATGGCAGCCAGACCACCTTCACCATCTTCCTCGAACATCGGGAAGTCGATAACCCACAGCGGTTTCCAGCTGTTCTCCAGCAGGCCCAGATCGCGACCCACTTTCAGACGCAGGGCGCCCATGGCATCGCAGACCACTTTCTTGCTGTCAGCGCCAAAGAAGATGATGTCGCCGTCGGCTGCGCCGGTACGGGCCAGGATCTCGCGCACGATGGCGTCAGAGAGGAACTTGGCAACCGGAGACTGCACGCCTTCGATACCATTGGCCGCTTCGTTGACCTTCATCCAGGCCAGGCCCTTGGCACCGTAGATGCCGACAAACTTGGTGTATTCGTCGATCTGCTTGCGAGAGAGCTCGGCACCGCCCGGGACTTTCAGGGCAGCCACACGGCCTTTCGGATCGTTGGCGGGGCCCGCGAACACGGCGAACTCGACAGCAGTCAGCAGGTCAGCCACATCAACCAGCTCCATCGGCAGACGCAGGTCCGGCTTGTCGGAGCCGTAGCGACGCATGGCTTCGTCGAAGGTCATGATCGGGAAGTCGCCCAGATCCACGTTCAGGATGTGCAGCCACAGTTTGCGGATCATCTCTTCCATCACTTCACGCACCTGCGGCGCGGTCATGAAGGAGGTCTCCACGTCGATCTGGGTGAATTCCGGCTGGCGGTCGGCACGCAGGTCTTCGTCACGGAAGCACTTGACGATCTGGTAGTAGCGATCGAAGCCGGACATCATCAGCAACTGCTTGAACAGCTGGGGTGATTGCGGCAGAGCGTAGAACTTGCCCTTGTGCACGCGGCTCGGCACCAGATAGTCACGGGCACCTTCCGGGGTGGCCTTGGTCAGCATCGGGGTCTCGATATCGAGGAAGCCGTGCTCGTCCATGAAGCGGCGTACGAAGGCGCTGGCCTTGGCACGGGTCTTCAGGTACTTGGCCATCTCGGGACGACGCAGATCCAGGTAACGATACTTGAGGCTGATCTCTTCGCTGTTGACCTGATTGAAGTCCAGCGGCAGCGGCTCGGCACGGTTGATGATGTTGAGTTCGTGGGCGAACACTTCGATGGCACCGGTGGCCATGTCGCTGTTGCGCTGGGACTCGGGACGGGTGCGCACCACGCCGGTCACCTGGATGCAGAACTCGCCGCGCAGCTCGGAGGCCAGGGCGAACGCATCCGGCTTGTCCGGATCGAAGAACACCTGAACGATCCCTTCCCGGTCGCGCATATCGATAAAGATCAGACCGCCGAGATCACGACGACGATGAACCCAACCGCACAATGTAATGGTCTGCCCTGCATGGGCCTCATTGACCTGTCCGCAATAGATAGAGCGCATGGACTTCTTCCTTCGAAATTGTAGAGAGACGGTTAACCTTGGGCCGCCGGGCACGACTGGCAAGCACCGTCTGTCTCACAGCTGGCCAGATTCTTTTTCTTACCCGGTTTGAAATCAGTCTCGTACCATCCGGTTCCCTTGAGCCGGAAGCCTGCCGCCGATATCAGCTTGACCAGATTCGGCTTGCTACAGGCCGGACAGTCGGTCAGGGGGGCATCGGAAAGCTTTTGCAGTTTTGCCAATTCATGGCCACAGACGTCGCAACGATATTCGTAGATAGGCATGGGTCACAAGAAATTGAAAAACAAAAGGGCTGGCATTATAGAGGAAAACCCCCTTTTGGGTAAAATGGCCAGCAGCCTCCTTTCGCCAGTTTTTTGCACTCGATGGCAAAAAGCGGGCAAAAAATCGGCACGAATGCACCAAGAGCGAAGAGAATAGCCATCATGAGCCTCTATTTGGGCATGCCACAGTGGTCCCACCCCAGCTGGCCCGGCCAGTTGCTGGGCCTTGGCGCCAAGCCTGCCGAACACCTCGCCCACTACGCCACCGTGTTCAACTCGGTGGAGGGTAACACTACCTTCTACGCCCTGCCGACACCGGACACGGTACAGCGCTGGGCCGATGCGGTGCCCGATCACTTTCGTTTCAACTTCAAGTTTCCGCAAACCATCAGCCACCAGAGCGATCTGGTGAGCGCAGACAAGCAAGTCGCCGACTTTATTCGCCTGCTCGCCCCGCTGCACGACAAGCTGGGTCTGCTCACCCTGCAGTTGCCCGCCCGTTTCGGGCCACAGGGGCTGGCCAGACTGGCGGCCTTCATCGATCGGCTGCCGCGGGCTTTTCGCTACGCCCTCGAAGTGCGCCACCACGACTTCTTCGCCAAGGGGGAGGCCGAGCGGGCATTGAACCGACTGCTGATGGAACAGGGTGTGAACCGGGTGATGCTCGACAGCCGGCCACTCTTCTCGGTGCCAGCAACCACGCCAGCCCTTGTCGATGCCCAGGGCAAGAAGCCACGCCTGCCGGTACATCTGCTGGCCACCGCCAACGCCCCCATGGTGCGCTTTATCGGCCTTCCGGATCCGGCGGCCAATCACCCCTTCCTGCCCAGCTGGCTCCCCCACTGGCGCCAGTGGCTCGCGGAGGGGAAAGATCTCTACCTCTATATACATACTGCCGACAACGCCCAGGCACCTGAGCTGGCCCGTCAGATCACCCGCTTGCTGGAGCAGGAGATGGCCCCCTGGCCGGGGGAAAACGATCGCGCACGGCAGGGAGTGCTGCGCTTTTAGCCAACCCATTCTGCGGCCATCGTTTCGCTGCAAAAAAAGTGCTTTTTTGTGGCGTGGCAAGCCCTGGCGTCAAGACAAACGGGCATCAATCCTCTACACTACCGCCCCAAGTAAGGGTCCGGAACATGGCCCGTACGAACAGGACAGGTCCAAAGGATTTCACGACCAGCCAACCCGTTCGTAAACAGGTGATAAATCTACTCTGATGGGTGTCACCCAACGACTCAATTGAACAATACAGCCGGGTGATGTCCCGGCTGTCAGGTTGCGCCAGCATGCATACCAAAGATCAAATTTTTGCCGCCCCGATCGCCCGATTGGGAGACTTCTGTTTTGACGAACAGGTCGTCGACGTGTTTCCCGATATGATCCAGCGCTCGGTGCCGGGTTACAGCAACATCATCTCCGCCATCGGCATGATGGCCGCCCGCTACGCCCAACCCGAGAGCCGACTCTATGATCTCGGCTGCTCACTGGGCGCCGCGACCCAGGCGATGCGTCGCCATGTCAGCCAGTCCGGCTGCCGCATCACCGCGGTGGATCTCTCCCACCCGATGATTGAGCGCGCCCGCGCCCACCTCTCCGGTTTCAAATCCGAGGTGCCGGTGGAGCTGGTGGAGGCGGATATCTGCGACATCGAGATCGAGAACGCCTCCGTGGTGGTGCTCAATTTCACCCTGCAATTTGTCGAGCCAGAGAAACGGGCCGCCCTGATCCAGCGCATTCACGATGGGCTGCGCCCGGGCGGGATCCTGATCCTGAGCGAAAAGTTCCGCTTCGAAGATGAACCAGTCAACGAGCTGCTCATCGATCTGCACCTCGACTTCAAGCGGGCCAATGGCTACAGCGAGCTGGAGATCAGCCAGAAACGCACCGCCCTTGAGAACGTGATGCACACCGACAGCCTGCCGGTGCATCAGGCTCGCCTACGGGACGCCGGTTTCGTCCATCAGGATCTCTGGTTCCAGTGCTTTAACTTCGGCTCCATGATTGCCATCAAATCCAGCGACGCCCAGCCATGATCGACTTTGCCAATTTCTATCAACTGATTGCCAAAAACCGGCTGAGCCACTGGCTGCATACCCTGCCCGCCCAGTTGCACGCCTGGCAACATGACAACCAGCATGGCGACCTGCCGCGCTGGAACCGCGCCCTCAACAAGCTGCCGGTGGTCCCCCCCGGCAACATCGAGCTGAAAAGCCGGGTCGAGATTGGCTCGGCCGAGAGCCTTGGCGAAGGTGAGCGCAAGAAGGTCGAGAGCCTGCTGCGCCACTTCATGCCCTGGCGCAAGGGGCCGTTCACCGTGCACGGCATCCACATCGACACCGAGTGGCGCTCTGACTGGAAGTGGGATCGGGTGCTGCCCCATATCAGCCCGCTCGAAGGGCGTTACGTGCTGGATGTGGGTTGCGGCAGCGGCTACCACCTCTGGCGCATGGTAGGTGAAGGGGCCAAGCTGGCGGTCGGCATCGACCCTAGCCCGCTGTTCCTCTGCCAGTTCGAGGCCATTCGCCACTTCGCGGGCAATGATCAGCGCGCCCACCTGTTGCCGCTCGGTATTCAAGAGCTACCTGAGCTGCGTGCTTTTGACACCGTCTTCTCCATGGGGGTGCTCTATCACCGCAAATCCCCCATCGAGCACATCGAGCAGTTGCGCAATCAATTGAAAGATGATGGCGAGCTGGTGCTGGAGACGCTAGTGATTGACGGCGGGGTCAACGACGTGCTGATGCCCACCGACCGCTACGGCAAGATGCGCAACGTCTGGTTTATTCCCTCAAGCCGCGCCCTCAAGCTGTGGGTCGAGCGCTGCGGCTTCACCGACGTGCGGATAGTAGACGAGAATATGACCAGCACCGACGAACAGCGTCGTACCGACTGGATGATTAATGAATCCCTGAGTGACTATCTGGATCCAGACAATCCGGCACTCACGGTAGAAGGACACCCGGCGCCGAAACGTGCCGTACTGATTGCCCGCAAGGCCAAAGACTAGCCGATGGCGATTCAGGAAGTTACACTGACCCAATTCCAGGAAGCACAGTTAAATGAATGACATGAAAAGCAAATTAAAAGGAATGACCCTGCTCTCCCTGCTTAGTCTCGGCGGGTGTGTCAATATGGAAAAAGCGCCTCAGGTCCCTGCTCTGACGCTGGCCGAGCTTCGTAGCGAGCTGAGCCAGAGCGAGCAACGCCTGCAAACATCCATGGAACAGCAACAGAAGCAGTATGTGCAGCAACAGCACCTGCTGGTTCAGCTCAACACAGATGTCACCAATATGAAAGAGTCCGTCAAGCAAGTAGACCACAAGCTCGCCACCCTCCCCTCCGAGCCGCCCAAGCCGATGGCCATCCCCACCGAGAAGTGCCCGGCCCCCAATCAGGGTCACACCATCGATGGCAAACTGATGGTCGGTGAAGCCGAGTGGATCTGGGTTGATGCAGCCAACGACGCCTTCCAGGCGCGGGTCGATACCGGTGCGACCACCTCCTCCATCAGTGCGCAGGAGATCACCATTTTCGAGCGCAACGGCAAAAACTGGGTGCGCTTCTTCCTGAGCCATCAGGAAGTGGACGACAAGATCCAGATCGAAGCGCCGCTGGTACGCCATGTGCGGGTGCGTCAGGCCTCTGCCGACGATCTGGACCGCCGTCCGGTAGTGCGTCTGGCCGTGCGCATTGGCGACATGACCGAGAAAGCCGAATTTACCCTGAAAGACCGTAGCGACATGACCTTCCCTGTGCTGCTGGGTCGCGAATTTTTGAAAGACATCGCCGTGGTTGATGTGGCCCGCGAATATATCCAACCCAAACCCAAGCTCAAGGATGTGAAATAATCCATGGTTTCCCGTAAGCCGTTCTATTTGCTGGTAGCCCTGCTGTACATTGTCGGCCTGGGGATGACGATCTATCACCATATCGCGTTGGATGTACCGCTGACGCCCGGTGAAAAGCGCCAGATCTGGTCCATCGAAGCCAAGCTGGAGTTTGAGGCGACCGGTGAGCCGGTGATCGCCTCCCTGGCTATTCCGGGCACCCAGCCCGGTTTCACCCTGATGAACGAGAACGCAGCCAGCCCGGGCTACGGCCTCTCCTTCGTCGAGAAAGATGGCGATGCCCGCGCCGAGTGGTCCATCCGCACCGCCTCCGGCCGTCAGGAGCTCTACTACCGCGTCGACATGATGGCGGATGCCCACGCCAAACCGGCCGCCAATCCGCAGCCGCCTGCCATCGAGAAGCAGATCGAGAGTGAGCCTTATGCCACCGCGATGAAGCAGATCCTCGAGCGGGCGCAGGAGCGCTCTGCCGACGGCTACACCCTGACTCGCGAGATCATCAAGGAGATCGAGAAGCAGGAGCAGAACGCCGAGCTGCTGAAAAAGCACAAGAGCCGCGCCAACCTGATCGCCGAGCTGCTCAACAATGCTGACGTCCCCACCCGCGTGGTGCATGCCCTGAATCTGGAAGATGGCCGCCGTCGTCAGGAGCTGGTGGATTACCTGCAAGTATTCAACAGCCCGACCGACTACAAGCTGTTCAACCCGCAAACCGGTGAACAGGGTCGTCCGGCCAACCTGCTGCTGTGGGAATACAACTCCGGCGCCCTGCTGGACGTGACCGGTGGTCACAACTCCCGTGTCAGCTTCTCGATGATCGAACAGGAGCAGCCGGTGAGCGTTGCTCTCGCGCAGAAGTTCGAAAAATCAGAGATGATGAACTTCTCCATCCACAGCCTGCCGCTGGAAGAGCAGACCCTGTTCAAGGGCTTGCTGCTGATCCCGATCGGCGTGCTGATGGTGGTGTTCCTGCGGGTTCTGGTGGGGATCAAGACCTCAGGTACCTTTATGCCGGTGCTGATCGCGGTCGCCTTTATCCAGACCTCGCTGGTCACCGGTCTCATCGGCTTCCTGCTGATCGTCGGCACCGGTCTCATCATTCGCTCCTATCTGTCTCGGCTTAACCTGCTGCTGGTCGCCCGAATATCGGCCATCATCATCATGGTTATCTCGATGATCGGCATCTTCTCCGCGTTCGCCTTCAAGCTGGGGCTGACCGACGGTATGAAGATCACCTTCTTCCCGATGATCATCCTCTCCTGGACCATCGAACGGATGTCCATCCTGTGGGAAGAAGAGGGCCCGAAAGAGGTGTTCCGCCAGGGCGGCGGCTCTCTGCTGGTTGCCGTCATCGCCTATCTGATGGATAATGAACTGATCCGTCACCTCACCTTCAACTTCCTCGGCCTGCAGCTGGTGCTGATGGCGACCGTGCTGTTGATGGGTAACTACACCGGCTACAAGCTGAGCGAACTGAAGCGCTTCAAGCCGCTGGTGGACGAGATGAAATCTGGCGTCACCCCGGGTAAGGACAAGTAACCGATGTGGTTCTGGGAAAAATACACCACCCCGTGGAGCCTGTCCCAATCAGGCATCCTCGGCATGAACAAACGCAACCACTCCTACATCAGCCGCTACAATCCGCGCAGCCTCTATCCGCTGGTGGATGACAAGCTGCAGACCAAGCAAATTGCGCTGGATGCAGGGGTCACCGTGCCTGAACTGATCGGTACCATCCGTGCCCAGCACGATGTGGGTCGCATCACCGAGCTGGTAAAAGATTGGCCGGGCTTCTGCATCAAGCCAGCTCGTGGCTCGGGCGGCAAGGGGATCCTGGTGATCCTGCGTCAGGAAGATGGCCTCTTCTATAAACCCAACGGCAGCGCCTCCAACGGTCAGGATCTGGAGCGCCATGTCTCCAATATTCTGGCGGGGCTCTATTCGCTCGGCGGCAAGCCAGACGTGGCACTGGTCGAAGGCCTTATCAACTTTGATGATGTGTTCGACGGCTACTCTTTTGAAGGGGTACCCGATGCCCGGGTGATCATCTTCAAGGGGTTCCCGGTGATGGCGATGATGCGCCTCTCCACCGCAGCCTCCGATGGCAAGGCGAACCTGCACCAGGGCGCCGTGGGGGTGGGTCTGTGCCTGCGTACCGGTCGTGCCCTGCGGGCGGTGCAGTTTGGCAATCCGCTGCGCCACCATCCGGATACCGGCCTCGACCTCTATGAGCTCAAGGTCCCACACTGGGATACCCTGCTCACCCTGGCCGCCTCCTGCTACGAGATGTCGGGTCTGGGCTACATCGGGACCGACATGGTGCTGGACAAGTTCCGCGGCCCCATGCTGCTGGAGCTCAACGCCCGTCCCGGCCTTGCCATCCAGATCGCCAACGGTCGCGGCCTGGTGCCCAATCTCAAAACTATCGAGAAGCTGGGCCAGGTGAAGATGAACGTGGAGCAGCGGGTCAATTTCGCCAAGGATCACTTCGGGATCTTTGAGGAATAACTTCTTCGCTTGTGAACTAAGCGCGCCTGTGGCGCGCTTTTTTTATGGCGATTGTCTGTCGGCATATCCCACCCAGCCATTCGGATCAGCACCTCATTTCGAAACAACGAGTACGCCAGCGAACGGCTGCTTGGAATAGCGATGGAACGATGGAACGATGGAACGATGGAACGATGGAACGATGGAACGATGGAACGATGGAACGATGGAACGAGAAGAGTGTGGCCGCAATGTCAGGGGATAGATAAATCGCAGATATAAAAAAAACCGGTGCCAAGGCACCGGTTTTTCAAGGAGAGTACGACCCGATTACAGGGAGTCAGCATTCTCGGACAGGTACTTAGCAACGCCGTCCGGAGAGGCTTGCATACCTTTTTTGCCTTTTTCCCACTGAGCAGGGCACACTTCGCCGTGCTCTTCGTGGAATTGCAGGGCATCGACCATGCGCAGCATCTCGTCGATGTTGCGGCCCAGCGGCAGATCGTTGACAACCTGGTGACGAACGACACCGTTCTTGTCGATCAGGAAGGAGCCACGGAACGCCACACCGGCTTCCGGATGCTCAACGTCATAGGCTTTGCAGATTTCGTGTTTCACGTCGGCGATCAGCGGGTACTTGACCTGACCGATACCGCCATCTTCCACTTTGGTGTTACGCCATGCATTGTGGGAGAACTGGGAATCGATGGAAACACCAATCACTTCCACGCCACGCTTCTGGAACTCTTCATAACGGTGATCGAAGGCAATCAGCTCGGACGGGCAGACGAAGGTGAAATCGAGCGGATAAAAGAAGACAACGGCAGCTTTGCCTTTGATGTGGGATGACAGGTTGAATGAATCAACGATCTCGCCATTACCCAGAACAGCTGCGGCGGTAAAATCGGGTGCGGGACGGCCTACCAATACCATATTCAATTCCTCTTTATGTGAAGTGAACAATCCGGTGAGGATTGGGCTACCTAGAGCCAAGTCCATCTAATTCAAGCGACAAACTATAGACCCGGTGGTAGATTAGTTAAATCAAATTAAATAGATAGCATTAATCGGGTTTTTCTATGCAACGTTGGCCCAGCCTCAAACAGCTGCAATATCTGGTCGCTCTCGATGAGCACAAGAACTTCAACCGCGCCGCCAAGGCCTGTCATGTCAGCCAGTCGACCCTGAGTACCGGGATCCAGACGCTGGAGGACATGATGAACCTGCAACTGGTGGAGCGGGACCACAAGAGCTTCATTATGACCCCGGTCGGCATGGAAATCGTCGAGCGCGCTCGCAATTTGCTCTCCGATGCGCGGGATCTGATGGAGCTCGGGCAACATCAGGGTGGCGTGATGCAGGGGACGGTACGTCTGGGCTGCATTCCCACCATCGCCCCCTTCTTGCTGAGCAAGCTGCTGAAAGAGTGCAGCAAAACCTATCCTGACCTCGAATTGTTGCTGCGTGAAGACACCACCAGCAATCTGCTCAAGCAGCTGGAACAGGGTCAGCTCGACTTGCTGATCCTCGCCCTGCCCATCGAGATAGGTGGATTTCACTGCAAGACCGTCGGTCAGGATCCGTTCCACATGGTGATGCCCGCCAGCATGGCGGCCGGTCTGCATACCCCGTTCGACTACAAGGAGCTGCCCAACCAGAGCATCTTCCTGCTGGAGCGGGAGCACTGCCTCACCGAGCACGCAGTGAGCGCCTGTCGCCTGCGGGACAAGAGCAAGATCAACCCGTTCGCCGCCACCAGCCTGCACACCCTGGTACAGATGGTGGAAGCGGGTCTTGGCACCACCTTCCTGCCGCAGATGGCCATCGATGCAGGCATTCTTGCCAACTCCGATCTGGTGGCCATCCCGCTGCCGGGAGAGACCTCCTATCGCGAAATCGGGTTGGTCTGGCGCCCCAGCACCACCCGGGTGCAGACCTTCTACAAGCTGGCCGAGCTGCTTAAACCGCTGATCAGCCACAACGAGTGACAACAAACGCCAGCCCTCGGGTTGGCGTTTTTCAGTTCCCCACCACATTTTTCCTCTCGGAGACTAGGTCTGGAGCCAGATCCTTGTTTATGATGGAAAAGTTGTCGCGCCCCCTACCGCCAAAACGATTTGGCAGGATATGGCGTTCGATAAATGTCTCGTTTGGTAGACCTGTCCGTGGAGAGAGCCCGATGTATCGCAAGCTGCTGCTATCCCTGCTGACTCTGCTGCTGGCCGCCTGTTCCAGCACGCCGGAGCCGCCTCCGGCCCCCCGGCAGAGCAGTGCCTTTGATGGCTTCTACCAACAATGGCGCGGTGTTCCCTACCGCATGGGCGGCGCCAGCCGTGCCGGGCTAGACTGCTCCGCCTTCACCCAGCTCGCCTACAGTCAGGTGCTGGGCTTCAACCTGCCAAGAACCACCGAATCTCAGGCCAGCATTGGCAAACCGGTGGATCGCTACCGGCTGCAACACGGGGATCTGGTCTTCTTCAAAACCGGCTGGCAACAGTACCATGTGGGGGTCTACACAGGTGCCGGCGAGTTTATTCACGCCTCCACCAGTAAGGGAGTGATCCGCTCCCGCCTCGACAACGTCTACTGGAACAGCCGCTACTGGCAGGCACGTCGGGTGACCCAGTAACCGCTCAAACGCCTGCTTACGGTACAAGTTGCGTGCCGATACTCTCCGTCAATCCCTGTCGCTATGTCGGGACAAGCAACCCACGCTTATAACTCAATTGGCCCCAAAGCCTGCATATCACACCATTTTGTGATAAGGTGGTGGCCAATTTTTAACACTTTTGCCTTTTTCTCATACGCTCTCTGTCCTGATTGACAACAAGCGAGGCGATAACAAGCAGCGCGCGGCGAAAGTGGAGTGTGGCGCAACACTGCCGGACGGGTGGCCCACAGCTGCAGTATCAAGGGTTAAATAGATAAGGAGATCGTGCAATGAAACAGTATCAAAGCTGGCTGGGGCAATACCTGATGAGTCGCCGTGACGGTGACCACGCCATGGCATGCGAGATGGCGAGTTCCATCTGCGAGTTCTGGCAGCAGCAGGGAGATGAAAACGAACTGGACAAGTGGCAGCAGATTTACCAGAACCATCTGGAAAAGACCACCTGATCCCGACCGTTGCCTTGCTGCCAGCCACGGTTGGCAGCAAGGCAACTCGCGACCAACCACCATCAGCCAACCCCTCTCCCCCAATTTTCCCGCTACGTTAAACCGCAACCTTCGTTCACTCGCGCTTTACCATCTTCATGTTGCTCTTGCGCACCGGCCTCGGTTCATTCCATCTCGGCCGCCATCCCCTGTGCCCAGTCGATAAAGGCCTGGATCTTGGGGCACTCGCGGTTGGGCAGGGTCGCCATGTAATAACGCTGCTCGCACTTGACCTCCAGCCCGGCAAAAGGGGCCACCAGCTCGTTGCGTGCCAGTCGCTTGCTCACCAGATTCTTGCGCCCCATGGCGATCCCGGCGTGATTCATGGCGGCGATGATGGCGAGATCCGAGCGATCAAAACCCATGCTCAGCTGGCATGCCTCGAGGCTGACCCCGGCGTGGCGAGCCCAGCAGCTCCATTCATCAGTATCCGAGTCAAATCCCCATGCCTGCCGATCATGGAGCAGCCGGCACAAGGACAAGTTGGCGGGATTGCCGACAAGCCCGTGCTGCTCGGCATATTCCGGGCTGCAGACCGGCAGCATAAACTCATCCATCAGCGGGTGGATGGCAAGCCGCTCCGGGCTCTTCTCATCGAAATAGAGGGTCAAATCGATGCCATAACCATGCAGGTTGATGTTCTCGTTACCGGTGATGATATTGAGCTCGATCTGCGGATGCAGGCGGGAGAAATCCGCCAGCCTGGGCACCAGCCAGCACTGGGCGATGGAGGGACGCGAATAGATGGTCAGGGTACCGGAGAGCTCCTGATTCTTGATCTCCAGGATCTCCTGATTGATAAACTCCAGCGAGGATTTGAGCGCCCAGAACACCCGCTGCCCATCCGCCGTCAGTACCACCTTGCGGTGAAAACGTTCAAAGAGCTTGAACCCCAGCTCCTCTTCCAACGCGCTGATCCGGTGACTCACGGCACTGGGACTCAGCGACAATTCATCAGCTGCCATGGCAAAGGATCCGTGGCGGGCGGCCGCCTCGAAGGTGTGCAGCTTGGCCAGCTGGTAGCCACTCAGCAGCTTGTTGCGCGATATGTAATTATCCCCGTTATACATTCATCCCCCTCTTCGCAATGGCCACCGATGATACACCCACAGGCCCCCTTAAAGATGAAACCAAAAGACCCAAAGAGTGTGATTTCGATAAATTGTGACCAATGTAGCGCCTTTGCATCACCTCAGATCACCCAAGTAGTCGATTTCATCATTTGTCAGCCCCGCCCCATTTTCATTCAATAAGCGCATAAACAATCACACACAACAGATGTCGAGGCGCAGTATGAGTTCAGAGGTATGGGTCATCGCTACCTTGCTAAGTAGCATCGTTCTTATCGTGGTCACCATAGTGAAGGGCAAGGTGCATCCTTTCCTTGCCCTGCTGCTGGCAAGCTTCTATGTGGGCACCCTGATGGGGATGGAGCCCCTCAAGATGGTCAGCACCATGGAAGCGGGCATTGGCGGCACGCTAGGCTTTCTCGCCGCCGTCATCGGTCTTGGCACCATACTCGGCAAGATGATGGAGGTGTCGGGCGCGGCGGAGCGCATCGGCCTCGCCCTGCAAAGATGCCGCTGGCTTTCGCCGGATGTCATCATGGTGCTGGTTGGTCTGGTATGTGGCATCACCCTGTTTGTCGAAGTCGGCGTGGTGCTGCTGATACCGCTGGCCTTCTCCATCGCCCGCAAGACCAACACCTCGCTGCTCAAGCTGGCCATTCCGCTCTGCACCGCCCTGATGGCCGTGCACTGCATCGTACCGCCGCACCCTGCTGCCCTCTATGTCACCAATCAGCTGGGCGCCGATGTGGGTTCCGTCATCGTCTATGGTCTGGCGGTCGGCCTCTTTGCCTCCCTTATCGGCGGCCCCCTGTTCCTCAAACTGCTGGGCAACCGGCTCCCGTTCAAGGGGGTACCCGATGCCTTTGCCGACATCAAGGCGCGCGATGAGGCCACTCTCCCGACCTTGAGCGCCTCGCTCTTTACCGTGCTGCTGCCCATCCTGCTGATGCTGGCCAAGACGGTCGCCGAGCTCAATATGGACCACGCCAGCCACCTCTATACCGTGCTGGAATTTATCGGCAACCCCATCACCGCCATGTTTATCGCAGCCTTCACCGCCTACTACGTGCTGGGGATCCGCCAGCAAATGAAGATGGAGGGACTGCTTAACAAGACCGAGGAGTGCTTCTCCTCCATCGCCAACATTCTGCTCATCATCGGTGCCGGTGGCGCCTTCAACGGGGTGCTCAAGGCAAGCGGGCTGGGCGATAGCCTGGCCACCATCCTCTCCCAGCTGGATATGCACCCCATTCTGCTCGCCTGGCTGGTTGCCATCGTGCTGCACGCCGCCGTGGGCTCCGCCACCGTCGCCATGATGGGCGCAACCGCCATCGTCTCCCCCATCATGGTGCATTACCCGAACATCAGCCCGGAGATCATGACCCTGGCCATCGGCTCCGGTGCCATTGGCTGCACCATGGTGACTGACTCTCTGTTCTGGCTGGTCAAGCAGTATTGCGGCGCCACCCTGAACGAAACGCTCAAGTACTACACCACCGCCACCTTTGTCGCCTCCCTGATGGCGCTGGCCGGTACCTTCCTACTCTCCTTTATCTTGTAACAAGACCGAGAACACTATGAAAAACATCGACGTACAACAGCTCACAGCGCAATTTCCACTGGTGCAATCCCTGATCGCGCTTGAGCCAGTCACCTGGTTCAACCCCAACACCACCACTCTGGCTACCGGTCTGCCCTATGTGGGGCTCGATAACCACAATGTGGCAGACGCTTCCGCTCGGCTGGCCCGCTTCGCCCCCTACATGTGCGAAGCCTTCCCCGAGACCCGCGCCAGCAACGGTATTCTGGAGTCCGACATCGCAGCCATTCCGGCGATGCAGGCTACGCTCAACCAGCGCTACGGGGTTGAGGTCACCGGCAGGCTGCTGCTGAAAAAAGACAGCCACCTGCCCATCTCAGGCTCCATCAAGGCCCGTGGCGGTATCTACGAGGTGCTGACTCACGCCGAACAGTTGGCGATCAAGGCTGGTCTGCTGCGGGAAGAAGATGACTACCGCAAACTGTTCACGGACGAGTTCCGCCAGTTCTTCAGCCAGTACAGCATCGCGGTAGGCTCCACCGGCAACCTTGGCATGTCCATCGGCATCATGAGCGCCAAGCTGGGCTTTACCGTCACCGTCCACATGTCTGCCGACGCGCGGGAGTGGAAGAAACGCAAACTACGTGAACATGGCGCCATCGTGGTCGAATATGCCGAAGATTACGGGGTTGCGGTGGAACAGGGGCGCAAAGAGGCCGAGCGGGATCCCAACTGCTTCTTTATCGATGACGAGAACTCCCGCACCCTGTTCCTCGGCTACTCGGTGGCGGGCGAGCGGGTGAAAAAGCAGTTCGACAAGATGGGCATCAAGGTGGATGCCGACCACCCGCTGTTTGTCTATTTGCCCTGTGGCGTGGGCGGCGGCCCGGGCGGGGTGGCCTTTGGTCTCAAGCTCGCGTTCGGTGATCATGTCCACTGTCTGTTTGCCGAGCCGACCCACTCCCCCTGCATGTTGCTGGGGGTCCACACCGGATTGCACGATGCCATTGCGGTGCAGGATCTGGGCATTGACAACCTCACCGCGGCCGACGGCCTCGCGGTGGGGCGCGCCTCCGGCTTCGTCGGTCGCGCCATGGAGCGGCTGCTCGATGGCTTCTACACCCTGAGCGATCAGGAGATGTATGACCTGCTGGGACTGCTGGCGCGCGATGAGCAGATCAAGCTGGAACCCTCGGCGCTGGCCGGCATGGCTGGCCCGTGGCGTGTAGCCGCCGATCCGGCATGGCAAACCGCGCAGGGACTGGACGCGGCAACCATGGCCCGCGCCACCCATCTGGTGTGGGCCACCGGCGGCGGCATGGTGCCCGCAGAAGAGATGGCAAAGTACCTGGCCAGCGCCAAGATCTAGGCTGTTTTGCCACATTTATCTGCAAATAAACCCGCCATCACGGCGGGTTTTCTGTTTTGGGAACAAGGGGATGGGACAGTTCTGTCGCAATCCATGGCGACAATTTCCCCAAGTTGGTCAGTTTGTGCTAAAATGGCGCTCATTTTTTGACATCTCGCGTCACGTTCGCCGCCAGATGGCCCATCGGGCTCTCTGCCCGGGTCGTGACTTTGCACCATCATGCCTGATGATGTTCCCCCCAGGATCAGCCGACAGGCTTCCGTCAAGGTGGGCACCCTCAAGGGCACATGAGATAAGGAGATCGGGTAATGAAACAATATCAAAGCTGGCTGGGAGATTATCTGATGAGTCGACGTGACGGAGATCACGCGATGGCTTCGGAACTTGCCAACACCATCTGCGCCTTCTGGAAGGCCCAGGGTGATGAAGCAGAAACCAGCAAATGGCAGCAACGCTATCAGCAACACGTAGAGCAGGCGCAATAAGCCCCTGCACTATTTCACGATAAAAAACCGGCGCACATGGCGCCGGTTTTGCGTTTCTGGCAAGCAGCAGATTACATCTGGTCGATCATGTCCTGAGCAAACTGGGAGCAGGAGCGCAGGGTGGCCCCTTCCATCAGACGCTCGAAGTCATAGGTGACGGTCTTGTTTCGGATCGCCGCTTCCATCCCCTTGATGATGAGATCGGCCGCTTCGACCCAACCCATGTGGCGCAGCATCATCTCGGCGGAGAGGATGAGGGAGCCCGGGTTGACCTTGTCCTGACCGGCATACTTCGGTGCAGTACCGTGGGTCGCTTCGAACAGGGCCACGCCGTCACCAATGTTGGCACCCGGCGCGATACCGATACCGCCTACCTGAGCGGCCAGCGCGTCGGAGATGTAGTCGCCGTTGAGGTTCATACAGGCGATGACGTCATACTCGGCCGGGCGCAGCAGGATCTGCTGCAGGAAGGCGTCGGCGATGACATCCTTGATGACGATGGTCTTGCCGGTTTTCGGGTTTTTGAAGGAGCACCAGGGGCCGCCGTCAATCAGCTGGGCACCGTACTCGTTCTGAGCCAGAGCATAACCCCAATCCTTGAAGGCACCTTCGGTGAACTTCATGATGTTGCCCTTGTGCACCAGGGTCACGGAGTCGCGATCATTGTCGATGGCATACTCGATGGCGGCACGCACCAGACGCTCGGTACCGGCTTTGGACATCGGCTTGATGCCGATACCGCAGGACTCCGGGAAGCGAATTTTCTTCACGCCCATCTCGTTTTGCAGGAAGGCGATCACCTTGTTTGCTTCGGCGCTGTCGGCCTTCCACTCGATACCGGCGTAGATGTCTTCGGCGTTTTCGCGGAAGATCACCATGTCGGTCAGATCAGGACGCTTCACCGGGCTCGGGGTGCCGTCGTAGTAACGAACCGGACGCAGGCAGATGTAGAGATCCAGCTCCTGACGCAGGGCTACGTTGAGGGAGCGAATACCGCCACCGACCGGAGTAGTCAGCGGGCCCTTGATGGCCACGCAGTATTCGCGAATGAAATCCAGGGTTTCGGCCGGCAGCCAGGCACCTTCACCATAGACATGAGTCGATTTCTCGCCGGTATAGATCTCCATCCAGGCGATCTTGCGCTCGCCCTTGTAGGCTTTCTCGACCGCAGCATTCACCACATTCAACATGGCAGGGGTTACGTCAACACCGATGCCATCCCCTTCAATAAACGGAATGATCGGATGGTTGGGAACCTGCAGCTTGCCGTTGGCATCGACTGTGATTTTCTGACCCTGGGTCGGGATTACTACTTTGCTTTCCATCGGCATCTCCTAACTTCCGTTTGTTATCAACTTGTTTGTTGCGCGCGGCCATCTTAGCCCATTCATTTTCATAATAAAACGACAAGAAAGCATGTCAGACCAAAGAGGTAGCCACCCGCCAGTGCGCCGTCACCACGCCTCTCCGACCCCGCCCAGTTATCCCTCCAGCTCGCTGGCCACCGCCTGCGGCTGACTCAGGGAACGATACTGGGAAGGGGTCAAGCCGGTCTTCTGTTTGAACACCCGGCAGAAGTAGTTCACGTCGGTAAACCCGCAGCGATTGGCGACCTCTTCGAGACGGAAGCGATACTTTTTCAGCATGAACTTGGCCCGCTCCAGCCGCACCCAGCTGATGTAGTCCGCCAGCCGCATGTGCCCCTGCTGGCGGAACAGGCGTGAGAGATGGCTTGGGGAGAGATTGAAGCGGGCGGCGATGCATTCGCGACTGATGGGGCGGTGGAAATTTTCCTGAATGTAGATGCAGATGCCGTGAAAAAGATCGGAGCCACGAGGACGACCGTTCTCCGACTCCACCAGCAACTGCCGTGAGTAACTGAGCAGCGCCTGCAGCAGGTGATTGTCCATCGGTGCCCTTATCGGCTCCTGCGCAAGGGTGTTGAGCGAGAGCAGTATATGATCGAGCGCCCGTCCGGCACCGGCCTGAATACTGTGCTTCTGCACATCGAAGAAGCCGGTGTCTCCCTTGTGCTTGCTCACCAGACTGAACCCTATCTGACGCTTGCCGAACAACAGGCTGAGCACGGAACAATCATTGTCCCAATCCGGCTTGTTCCAGCCGTTGGGGGGAATGTACATCGCCTCCCGTGGCCCCATCTGTACCGACTGCACATCCCCTTCCGGGGACCAGATCTGGTTGAGATAGTGGCCGCTGAAGACCAGCTCGAGACGCGGAAAATTGACCTGATAACTGAAGCAGGGAGGCACCCCTTTGTCAGAGGCAAACAACACCTTCTCAAAGCCGCCCCCCTCACTTAGAAAGCCGTCCAACAGCTGGGTAAAGATGATACTCATGAATGATCCTGATCAAGATGCAGAGAGCAACCGATTGCGGTGCGCTGCCCCTGCCATGCTATAGTCCGCGCCAGACTGAAATTTCCAAAAAATCGTTCTGATACAAGGAGCCATCCATGAGCTACCCGCCGTTTTTTCTAATGTGCAACCCGATCCAGGATTATGTCTGGGGCAGTCGTGATTCCCTGACCACGCTGTTTGGCATCAAAAATCCCGAAGGCAAACCACAAGCTGAACTGTGGATGGGTGCTCACCCCAATGGCTGCTCCGAAGTGACCCTGGCAGGCGAGACCGTGAAGCTTTCCAGCCTGATTGACGCCAACCCCGTCGCCATGTTGGGCGAAGCTACCCAGGCTCGTTTCGGCTCACTCCCCTTCCTGTTCAAGGTGCTCTGCGCCGAGCAGGCGCTCTCCATTCAGGTGCACCCGAGCAAGACTCAGGCCGAAGCGGGCTTTGCCAAGGAAGAGGCTGCCGGCATCGATGCCAAGGCAGCCAATCGCAACTACAAGGACCCGAACCACAAGCCGGAGCTGGTCTTTGCCCTCACCCCCTATCAGGCAATGAACGGTTTTCGCGCCATTCCCGCCATTCTGGCACTGTTCGAGCGGGTCAATCTGGCGGCCATCGCCGATCTGACCGCAGCCCTTGCCGCCAGCCAGAATGAAGCCGGCCTGCAGCACTTCTTCCACCAGCTGCTGGTACTGGAAGGGGCACGCAAGGAGGAGGCGCTGGAAGGGCTGCTAACCTATGCCGCCGCCCATCAGGATGAGGAGACGTTTGCCCTCATCACCAGTCTGGCGGCCCAGTACCCGGGAGATGTGGGCCTATTCTCGCCGCTGCTGCTCAACGTGGTGACGCTTGAGCCAGGTCAGGCGATGTTCCTCGATGCCTGTACCCCGCACGCCTATGTGCGCGGCACCGGCCTCGAGATCATGGCCAACTCCGACAACGTGCTGCGCGCCGGCCTCACCCCCAAATACATCGACGTGGCAGAGCTCTTGGATTGCACCCGCTGCTTGCCCAAGCCGGATGACCAGATCCTGCTGGCCCCCCGCTGTGATGGTGCGGTACAGCACTTCGACGTGCCGGTACCTGACTTCACTTTCAGCGTCTACCCGGCTGGCGAGCATCAGCTCACCACTGCCAGCGCCGAGATCCTGTTTGCCATCGATGACACAGTGACCCTCAAGCAAGGCGAACAGTCACTGCGTCTGGATAAAGGGCAATCAGCCTTTATTCCTGCAGCGACTGGCAGTTATCAACTGCTGGCCGAAGGGCGGGTCGCCCGCGCCGGCAACAGCTGCTAACGGGCACATCCTGAGGCTATGCCCCATTCGAATATGCACAAGGGCCATCAATGATGGCCCTTGTTTTTTATCCCCATCCATCCCCTTTCATCTCTTGACAACACGGTTGACCATACTCACAGAGTTATCTCCCTCCCAATTAATGACAATAAAATCACTTGAGGCGCCTGCTATTTGCCAACCAGCTCACACTATTGACCCATAACAAATCACACAAATATCCATTCCATCACAGAAAACCCATCATCGACCTGGACACTAAGATAAGATTTCGCACGAACGAAACAAAAGTAAGTGATTGATACCAAATAATTAAATTAATATTCACATCGAATTCAATCATCACGCCAAAACGAGATGAGAATCACAGCTCATTCTTGCCAGCACAAAAATCCAGTAAACGGCACATTTGTCCGATTTCGGCACCGCGCCAACGGGAGAACAATATCCAGGTCAATTGTTCCCCCCATCATGCGGCTCGGCAACGGAGCCAGGAGTGTAATATGTTACCCACCATGACCAACGGCAGACTCATCTGCCTGGAGTTGAAGGCCACCAGCAAGGAGGCTCTGTTCGACGAGATGGCACAGATGCTGGCGCGCGATGGCGCCGTGTCTGATCAACAGCAATTCGTCAAGGATATCTGGGCCCGCGAACAGCTGGACTGCACCGGCTTCGAGCAGGGTGTCGCCCTGCCCCACGCCAAGAGCAAGGCGGTCAGCCGTCCGGCCATTGCCATCGGTGTCAGCCGTCAGGGTATCGAGTACGGCGCCGAAGATGGCAAGCCGACCCAGCTGATCTTCATGATCGCCTCCCCGGATGGCGGCGCCAACCACCACATCGAAGTGCTGGCCGAACTATCTACCCGTCTGCTGGAGCCGGGCTTTATCGAGCAGATGAAGGCGGCCACTACCGTCGAGCAAGCCCTGACCCTGCTCAAGCAAGGCCCGAAAGCAGAAAAAACGGCGCCAACCGCCAAACCGGCTGCCACTGCTCCGGTTGAACCCACCGATCGCACCTTCAAGGATCGCCTCAACACCATGAAGCAGCACCTGCTGTTTGGTACCTCCCACATGATCCCCTTTATCGTGGCGGGCGGTGTGCTGCTCTCCCTGTCGGTCATGATGAGCGGCAAGGGCGCCGTGCCGGAAGCGGGCTTCCTCAAGGATATGGCGACCATGGGTATCGCCGGCCTGACCCTGTTTACTGCCGTATTGGGCGGCTACATCGCCTACTCGCTGGCTGACAAACCGGGCCTGGCCCCGGGCATGATCGGCTCCTGGATTGCCGTACAGCACTATCAGACCGGTTTTCTCGGCGCCATTCTGGTGGGCTTTATCGCAGGTTTCGTGGTCAATCAGCTCAAACGGATCAAGCTGCCTGACTCCATGACCTCCCTTGGTTCCATCTTCATCTATCCGTTGATCGGTACCTTCCTGGTGTGTGGCATCGTGATGTGGGGGATCGGTGCCCCGATCGCCGCCATGATGGAAGGGATGAACCACTGGCTCTCCAGCATGGCGGGCTCAGGTAAAGTGATGCTGGGTGCCATTCTGGGTGGTATGACCGCCTTCGATATGGGCGGCCCGGTCAACAAGGTTGCAACCCTGTTTGCCCAGACTCAGGTCAACACCCAGCCCTGGCTGATGGGCGGCGTCGGTATCGCCATCTGTGTACCGCCGCTGGGTATGGCACTGGCGACCTTCATGTCTCCGAAGCGTTACAAGAAAGAGGAGCGTGAATCCGGTAAAGCGGCCGCCATCATGGGCATGATCGGTATCAGTGAAGGTGCTATCCCGTTCGCCGCTGCTGACCCCATGCGAGTTATCCCGGCCATCGTCGCAGGCGGCATCGTCGGCAACATCACCGGCTTCATGATGCACAGTATCAACCACGCCCCCTGGGGTGGCTGGATTGTCCTGCCGGTTGTTGAAGGCAAGATGGGCTACATCCTGGGTACCATCCTCGGCGCCCTGACCACTGCCATCATCGTCAACCTGCTGAAAAAGCCGGTGAGCGAAGAAGATGACGTGACCGCCCCCCAAACCAGCTTCGAAGTCATTGAAGCGGAAGGGGAAGCAGACGTACTGGCCATCACTGCTTGCCCGTCTGGCGTTGCCCACACCTTCCTGGCCGCCAAGAGCCTGCAGAAGGCCGCCGCCAAGCAGGGGATCAAGATCAAGGTCGAGACCCAGGGCGCCAACGGCATCATCAACCGCATTACCGCCAAGGATGTCGCCAACGCCCGCTGCGTCATCTTCGCCCACGACGTGGCTATCAAGAACCGCGAGCGCTTCACTGATATCGAAGTCATCGATGTGAAGACCAAGGAGGCGATTCACAATCCGGAAGCACTGCTGGCCCGCACGCTGGGCAACAAGGCAAACGCCGCCTGATAGCAGTCAGACAGCTCATCACAAGGGGCCCATCACGGGCCCCTTTTCGTTGCCTGCCGAGCAACCGCACATCATCCCACCGACCAAGCCACTGATTTAAAACATATTAACTACTCACATCACGGATCTTGGCGAGCCGTCACAGAACGGTGACGTGTAAAAAAACAGCAATTGAAGCGCTGGTCAGATCTCATGTCAAATGGCTCCGCCTACTAAACTGGAGCATCATAAAAATGATAAAAATCAATAAATTGGTTCTAGCTGTTACCCTCACCCTCACTGCCACCCCCTTGCTGGCAGCCCACTGGACGTGTGGCGACCACGTGCGCTTTGGTCTGCCCTCTGAATCGGATCAGAAGCTCTGCCGTGAAGGGTATGCGGTCGGCTACAACTACGACTACAAGGTGGCGGACTGGGTCTCCTACCGGATGACCGCCCAGAGCGCACAGGGCACAGTGCCCCGCAAGGATGCCTTCGCCGAGGACAGGGAGATCCCGGTTGCCTATCGCGCCACCCTCTCCGACTACAAGGGCTCGGGCTACGACCGTGGCCATCAGGCCCCGGCGGGGGACATGAAATCGAACAAGAACACCATGAAAGAGAGCTTCCTGCTGAGCAACATGACACCGCAGATCGGGGTGCTCAACCAGAAGGCGTGGCGCGTGCTGGAGGACAAGGTGAACAAGTGGGCGGTCTCCCGCAAGGATGTGCAGGTGATCACCGGCCCCATCTTTACCGGCTCTGAAGAGTCCATCGGTCAGGGTGTGGCGATCCCGAGCGCCTACTACAAGATCGTGATGGACCCAACCAGACTGCAGGCCATCGCCTTTATCATGCCGCAGGAAGAGGTGCCCATCAGCCAGATCGCCGACTACCGGGTCTCGGTACGCGAGGTGGAGGAGCAGACCCAACTCAACTTCTTCAGCGATATGCCCGAAGAGCAGCAAGAGACGCTGGAAGCCCGCGTCTCCCAGATGTGGAACTGACCGCGAATACTCATCAGTAGATAGATTGAGACGCCATCAGTCTTACATCGCGATAGAGGGAGGGGCCCGCGCCCCTCCCAGCAGGGGGAGTCACGCCCCCCCTGCCCCTTTCAGATGGCTGCTGACCCATTGCGGCCATTTTTGCGGCCACAGGTGTGGCATCGCCCGACGACCCGCCCCGACTCACAGTTTGCCACGCCGTTAACTGGTATATTGCCTCTCTTTGGCACTAACAGACTGAATTGACGCACATTTGCCTTATCCCATCGGCCCGCAAATCGCTGCGCCACGGCGCGATTCAGCCCGACAGAGGACCTTTTGATGAAACAGACCCTTCTTGCCCTCACCCTCGGCGGCCTGCTGGCGCTCTCGCCCCTCGCCCTGCAAGCGGCCGAGAGCTCGATGCAAATGGAGCACGACCTCAATACCCTGGTCAGCAAACGCCAGGCGGTGGACATGTTGCTCGGCGAAGCGCTGCAAATCTACAAGTCGCCTGCCAAGATCTCCCACGCCGGTTTTACCGCCAAGATGCCGAGCAATATGGAGCTGGTGACCGAGCGGCTGCTGGCCGCCTACCAGCTGGAACCCTACCGCACCGACCTGCTCATCTCGGCTGCCAACGCCCAGATCTACAACGGCAACCTGAGCCGCGCCATCACCTTGCTGGAGCAGGCGCAGGCCGTCGCCCCCGATGATCTCGACATCAACAGCTATCTCGCCATCTGGCAGTTGGTGAAGGGTAACAAGGATGCCTCCCGCAGCTATCTGGCGAAAGTGGCGGATCGCAACAGTGGCCGCGCCGCCGATCTGGAGGAGATCATCGCCCGGGTGCAGCGGATCACCGCCGCCCCGCTGCAGACCGAACTGACCGAGGATCAGGTCAAGGCCAGCAGGGAGGGCAAACGCGCCATCGTCACCCTGGGCTACGCCCTCAATCCCGACGGCAGCATGGACAAGATCCTGCTGGGCCGCCTGCAAACCACCCTTGAGCTGGCCAAGGCCGACCCGGAAGCGCTGATCATCCTGACCGGCGGCGTGCCCCAGAACCGCCAGACCGAGGGCAAGCTGATGGCTGACTGGCTGGCCAACCACGGCATCGACCGCAGCCGCCTGATTGAAGAGAACTACGCCACCAGCACGGTGGACAACGCCCTCTACAGCGCCTATGCCCTCGCCCGCCACCAGATTGACTATGCGGTGCTGGTAAGCTCCGCCAGCCATGTGCGCCGCGGTCAGACGGTGCTGGAAATCGCCTGCGACCAGATTGGCCCAGCCAACATCAAGGTGGCGAGCGTCAGCTACCCTGACAAGCCCCTCGAGGAGCTGGCCACCCCGAGCGAGAGCGAGCTGCTCGGCATCTACCGCGACGCCCTGCGCACCTACGGCATGTGGAGCTACCGCTCAGCCCCGCTGATTGAGCGTTGATCGGCCATCAAAACGAAAAAGAGAGGAAGGCGTGATGCCTCCCTCTCTTTTTATTGACCGATGATTGGCCAAGCCGCGCCCGTTAGCTGACGATAAAGCCCTGCGAGGGGGCCGCTTTGGGATCATCACCGAAGCGGTTTGGTCCCTGCTGACCGTTGCAAACCATAAAGTAGATAAGCACCAGGGTGCCGATAATGGGGATAAGCCCGAGCAGTAGCCACCAAGCGCTGCGGTCGGTATCGTGCAGACGACGGGCCGCCACCGCCAGCGATGGCAGCAGCACAGCAAGCGAATAGATGGAGCTTATCAGCTCATTGTCGCCGCCAATCAGCTTGTCCACCATGCCGAGCAACAGCATGACGATGACGTTGCACAGCACGAACATCCAGTATTCGGTGCGACGGGCCCGCCCGCTGAATACCGCATATTGCTTGAGGACCGAGATATACCAGTTCATTGCGCCTCCTGAGTGGCCTTTATGCCTATGAATAAAAAGAGAGTCGATAAAACAAGTAGTTAAGAGCTTAGCGCGATCATCCCCCCGAATCGACAATGATGCCCGAACGCCTCCCAAACTAATCAGCTGCGGCAATGATTGACCGACCGTTCCGGAAGATAATTTGCCCTGCAACAGGGCAAATCACCCCCATCAGCGCATCACTCTCGTCACAAGCAGGAAAATGGTGCTTAATAATCCATTAGCAATCGTATGGACTCAGCGTGAGGATAGCGGTAGATTCGGCGCCCAATCCTGAACAGGATCTGTGTCTCCCTCCCATAATGAATCCACTTATTCATTACTTCTCCTAACACAGGGATAGCCATGAGTATTACACGCAGAGATTTTCTCAACGGCGTTGCCATCACCATTGCGGCAGGCGTCGCCCCTATCAATCTGCTCAAAGCTGCCGAAGGCGGCAGCACGCTGGCGGATAAAACCCTGGCCTACCCGCCCGCCCTCACCGGCCTGCGCGGTAACCACCCGGGCTCTTTCGAACCGGCCCACAGCATCGCCCGTGATGGCAAGCAGTATGATTTTGCCAATATTCCCCTAGAGGGAGAGGTCGATCTGGTGATCGTCGGCGCCGGGATCAGCGGTCTGGCCGCTGCCTGCTTCTATCAGCAACTGCTCGGCGCGGATAAGAAGATCCTGCTGCTCGACAACCACGATGACTTCGGCGGCCACGCCAAGCGCAACGAGTTCACCACCCCCGATGGCCTGCGTCTGGGTTACGGCGGCAGTGAGTCCCTGCAATCACCGCGTTCGGTCTACAGCCCGGTGGCGCTCGGGCTGCTCAAGGCGCTGGAGGTCAACATCGACGAGCTGGCCGCCGGTTTCCAGCAGACCTTCTATCCGGATCTGGGGCTGAGCCGCGGCGTCTATTTCGACGAGAAGCACTTTGGCGTCAACAAGATAGTGAACGGCGATCCGGGTCACAACGTGGCGGATGACATCCCGCGCGATCGCCTGAACGGTCGGCCGCTGGCAGAGTTTATCGGTGACTTCCCCCTCGATGATGCCGACAAGGCCGCCCTGTTGGCCCTGCACGAATCGAAGATCGACTACCTGAGCGGCATGACCCGCGAGCAGCAGGATAAGTGGGTGACTCGCAACAGCTACACCACCTTCCTGCGCGATAAAGTGGGCCTCAGCGAGCGGGCGATCACTTACTTCCAGCAGCGCACCAACGACTTCCAGGCGGTCGGCATCGACGCCACCGCCTGCGCCGATGCGCGCCTCTGCGCATTGCCGGGGTTCGACGGCCTCAATCTGACGCCGCTGGATGCCGAGGAGCAGGCGGAGCTGGACGACCCCTACATCTTCCACTTCCCCGATGGCAACGCCGGTCTCACCCGCCTGATGGTACGCAAGCTCATTCCGCAGGTGGCGCCGGGTCACACCATGCAGGATGTGGTGCTGGCCAAGTTTGACTACAGCAAACTCGACCTGCCGGAGCACAAGGTGCAACTGCGCCTTGGCAGCACGGCGCTGCAGGCCAAAAACGTGCGCCTCGCCGACGGCAAGCTGGCGGTGGATGTCACCTACATCAAGGAGGGGAAACTGCACCGGGTGCGGGCCAAGCAGTCGATCATGGCTGGCTACAACATGATGATCCCCTACATGGTGCCCGAGATGCCGGAGCCCCAGAAGGAGGCGCTGCGCCAAAATGCCAAGGCGCCGCTGGTCTACACCAAGGTGGTGATCAAGAACTGGCAAGCCTTCGTCAAGCTAGGGGTACACGAGGTCTACTCCCCCGCCGCACCCTACAGCCGGGTCAAGCTCGACTATCCGGTCAGCATGGGTGGCTACGAGCATCCCAAGAGCCCGGATCAGCCGATGTGCCTGCACATGGTCTATGTGCCGACCCTGCCGGGCAGCGGCCTCTCGGCCCGCGAGCAGTCCCGCAAGGGGCGCGCCATGATCCTCGGCATGCCGTTCGAGCAGCATGAACAGATGATCCGCGAGCAGTTGCAGGGGATGCTCGGCAGCGCCGGTTTCAACCATGAGCAGGATATCCTCGCCATCACGGTCAACCGCTGGTCTCACGGCTACTCCTATGTCACCAACACCCTGTTTGATGACGAAGCGCAGTGTGAAAAATGGATTGAACTGGGTCGCCAACCGATCGGCAACATCACCATCGCCAACTCGGATGCAGGCTGGAGCCCCTACGCCCACGCCGCCATCGACGAAGCGTGGCGCGCCGTCAACGAGCTGGTTGCCATGAGCAAGGGAGGTGCCCAATGAGCCGCGCCCTGTCACTGACCGCCAGCGCCCTGTTGCTGGCCCTGCCCGCCCTTGCCGCCAACGCAGCCCCCGCCATGTCTGCGGGGGAATACGTGGCCAAGCTCGGCGATTGCGCCGCCTGTCACACCAGCGAAACCAGCAAGCCGCTGGCGGGCGGCAAAGGGTTCCCGACCCCCATCGGCACCGTGTTTGCCACCAACATCACCCCCGACAAGACTCACGGCATCGGCAACTACAGCCTGCCGGAGTTCATCAAGGTGATGCGTGAAGGGGTGGCCCGCGACGGTCATCGCCTCTATCCGGCCATGCCCTACACCGCCTACGCCAAGATGAGCGATAAGGATCTCGAAGATCTCTATCACTATCTGATGAAGGAGGTACAGCCGCTGGCCATCGCCAACAAGGAAAGTGACATCCCCTGGCCCCTCAACATGCGCTGGCCGCTGATGGGCTGGAACTGGGTCTACCACGATGACAGCCGCTTCACCCCGGTGGCGGGCAAGAGCGAAGAGTGGAACCGTGGCGCCTATCTGGTGCAGGGCGCCGGTCACTGCGGCAGCTGCCACACTCCGCGCGGGCTTGGCATGCAGGAGAAAGCGCTTACCGAGGCGGACCCTGTCTACCTGAGCGGGGCGGCGCTGGATGGCTGGTATGCCCCCGACATTCGCGGCAGCCGTTACAGCAAGCAGGCGCTGATCGATCTGCTGAAAACCGGCCGCAGCCAGCATGAAGCGGTCGCGGGCCCCATGGGGGAAGTGATCACTCACAGCAGCCAGTATTTCAGCGACGCCGATCTGGCCAGCATCGCCACCTATCTCACCGATCTGAAAGATGAACCGGTGGCGGAGAAAGGGGCCCGCGCCTACGCCAGTGCCAGCGGCAAGGCGGACTACGCCATGTACTGCTCCACCTGTCACGGGGTCAACGGCCAGGGCAATGACCACGTCATCCCCTCGCTGGTCAACAACCGCACCGTGCTGGCGAGCGATCCGTCGAGCCTGATCAACGTGTTGCTGCACGGCGCCGAGACCCCGGTCACCCACGGCCATCTGGGTTACCACATGCCGGGTTATGGCTGGACCATGGATGACGAGCGGCTCGCCGAGCTGGTCAACACCCTGCGCGCCTCCTGGGGCAATGAAGGCACCGCCGTCAAGGCGGCGGCGGTCAAGGCCCAGCGCGAGCTGCACGGCAAGGAGTAAGGGCTGCCAGCTCTCTCTTGGCCAAGTGCCATAAAAAACGGGCCTCCACTGGAGGCCCGTTTGCTATTGATGAACCAGGTTCCGGTGCTTATCCCTTGCGGGATTTTGGCCCCGGCAGTGGCGCCGTTGGCTGGCGGTAATCGCCATAGGGGAAGATATTGCGAAAACGCTGGGCCACCGGCTCGGGGATGGAGCGGGAGAAGATCAGCTTCACGCCATCGCCATCACGCTGCCCCACAATGCGACCGCGCACCGTGTCGTGGCGCAGGATCTGCTTGGCATGCTCAATAAAGGCGGGTGACACCTTGCCCTGCTTGACCACTACCTTGCCGGGGGCAAGACGGATCTCGAACAGGGCGCCACGCCCCAGCTTCATCAACCACCAGATCAGCGCAATCGCAACTATCAAGGAAATCCAGGCCATCTTCATCCCTCCCAAGCTCTTGATATCAGGCAGTATAAGCGGCCGTGCGCTCCGATTGTTTGGCGCCGATCACAGCCCCCGCCTCAGCGCAATAGCGCCCCTTTGCTCAGCAATCCTTGCCCCAGCCCACCAGCGTCTCGCGATAGAGCGCCAGCAAGGCTTCATCGCGCACCGCCACCCCGACCTGCTGCGGACGATAGGCTGCCCAGTCATCGTGGGAGTGGCGTTTGCCATCGAACTTTTGCAGGGTGTGGCCGATGGCCGGGCCGCTGGTGATCACCCGTACCGGCCCCTCGCGCAGGGTAAAGAGGGTCGGATCAATCACATAGGCGATGGCGGACGGATCGTGAACGTGGCAACCGGAGAGCCCCAGCTT
The DNA here is from genome assembly GCF_051919525.1 of Aeromonas sp. 6P. Lineage (NCBI taxonomy): Bacteria > Pseudomonadati > Pseudomonadota > Gammaproteobacteria > Aeromonadales > Aeromonadaceae > Aeromonas > Aeromonas sp. 6P. The sequence goes on from NZ_JBQBEO010000002.1 coordinate 3,010,583, forward strand.
CTCGGAGTAGAAGCGCAGGTAGAAGCGGCTCACATCCCACAGGAAGCGGCCCGGCTCCCCCGCCTTGTCCCTGAGCTCATCCAGATAGGCGCTGCTGAAGAAGCTCTGCTGGGTCACATCCAGCCCGATGATCACCACAGGCCAATCGGCGGTAAAGACCCGGTCGGCGGCATCGGGATCATCGTGAATATTGGCTTCGGCATAGGGGGTGACGTTGCCGCGATGGCCGTTGACGCCAAAGGCGCCCCCCATCACCACCACCTGTTTCACCAGCGAGACAATCTCGGGCGCCTGTTGTAGCGCCAGCGCCAGATTGGTCAGCGGGCCGATAGTGACGAGAGTGATCTCCCCCGGCGCGGCTTTGACCGCCTCGACAATATATTGCCAGGCGGGACGGGGATCCGGAGCGATAGTCACCTCTCCCGCCTCCATGTCGCCAAAGCCGCTCGGGCCGTGGACTATGGTGGTGGGGCCGACCGGCTCGCGTAGCAGCGGGGCGGCAGCGCCTTTGGCCACATCCGCCTTCATGCCGTACTTCTGCTTGAGCCAGAGGGCGTTGCGGGTGCCATTGTCGATGGTGGCGTTACCAAAAACTGTGGTGATGGCGAGCAGCTCGATGGCGGGGTGGGCCTCGGCAAACAGGATGGCCATGGCATCGTCGATACCCGGATCGGTATCCAGAATGATTTTATGGGTCATGATAAATTCCTACGGTGACAAACCCTGCGACAAAAGGGAGAGTCTACCCGGCTGACGGCCTCGTATCCCGGCATGGGATCACAGAGCGGGCCTTTGCTCCCGGCAGCGGGGGCGCTGCTGGCGACAATTAGCATAAAAAACGCGGCCCTGTTGCCAGCGCCGCGCCCTTTATCGTTGTTCGTTATCTGCTATCTGGCAGTGATCTGCCTGACCGGATCCTCAGTGTTTGCGGTGCCAGCGTGGTGAGGTCGCCTTCTCCCCCCAAGGGGTGACGCAGGGGAGCAGTGCCCCTTCAATCACCATCTCGCTGCCTGCCAGCGCTTCGGCGATCTTCTGGTGCAGCACCCGCAGTACCTTGCCCTCGTGCTCGGCCAGAGAGTGGCCCGCGGCAAAGAATTCCGGCTGATATTGCAATGCCAGCTTCTGGGCGAATTCGTAGGTGTTGAAGCAATCCGGCATCCGCTCAACCACATCTTCAAGCCGGGCCAACAAGCTGTTCAGTTCCCTGGTCATAGTGCTCTCTCCGTGTAGGTTAATAGCCAAAAACTACCCCTTATTAGATAAGTCACCAACGAGCAAACCACAAAAGTGTGGGGAGACACACAGTTCTCTCTTGCGTCTGGCTCGAGGTGAACGGGAGAGAGCTTGCCAGCTTTACATTCCGGTAACAAACAACTAGATTTAGACCGACTAATCAGTCGGTCATTTTTCATGCGGAGAACAACATGGGTGCAGCGCAGCTTCAACACACTCCTGAGGATATCCTCGCCATCAAATTGTCCCTGCCGGATCAGCTGGCACGGCTCAAGCGGGCGAGTCTGGCTAATCCCATGCCTACCCTGGCCGAGCGCCGGGCGCAGCTGACCAAACTCAAACAGGCGTTGCTCGCCCACAAGGGGCCGCTGTGCAAGGCGCTGGCAGCAGATTATGGCCAGCGCAGCCACTACGACAGCCTGATCGCCGATGTGCTGCCCTGCATCATGCAGATCAACTACACCCAGAAGCGGCTCAAGCGCTGGATGCAGCCCCACCGCCGTCACACCGGCCTGCTGCTGGCCCCCGCCAAAGTAGAGGTGCACTTCCAGCCGCTCGGGGTGGTCGGCATTATCGTGCCGTGGAACTTTCCGGTGATGCTGAGCCTTGGCCCCCTCATCACCGCCATCGCGGCGGGCAACCGGGCGATGCTGAAACTCTCCGAGTTCACTCCCCATACCAATGCCGTGCTGCGCACCATGCTCACCAGCGTATTTGACGAAAACGAGATCGCCATCATCGAAGGGGATGCCCAGATGGCGGCGGCGTTCAGCTCACTGCCGTTCGATCACCTGCTCTTTACCGGCTCCACCATGGTGGGCAAGCTGGTGATGGCCGCCGCCGCGCCCCAGCTCACCCCCCTCACCCTTGAGCTGGGTGGCAAGAGCCCTTGTCTTATCGCCCCCGACATGCCGGTCGCCACCGCGGTCGAGCGGATGATCTTCGGCAAGAGCCTCAATGCCGGGCAGATCTGCGTCGCCCCCGACTATGTGCTGCTGCCCCGCAGCGAGGTGGATAACTTTATCGCCGCCTATCGCCGCCACTTCAGCAAGCTCTACCCACAGGGGCTCAATAGTGCCGACTACGGCGCCATCATCAACGACCGCCAGTATCAACGTCTCGTCAGCTGGCTGGATGAAGCCGAGCAGGCGGGTGCCCAGCTCCACCCCTGTGGCAACCCGGCCCGCGACGACCAGCGTCGCCTGCTGGTGCCCCACCTGCTGACCGGGGTGCCGGGCCAGTGTCAGGTGATGCAGCAGGAGATCTTTGGCCCGCTGCTGCCGCTCATCCCCTACGACACCCTGGAGGAGGCGCTTTCCTATGTGGCCGAGCGGCCCCGCCCGCTGGCCCTCTATCTGATAAGCTTCGACCCCGAGTTGCAGGCGCGAGTGACCCGGGAGACCCACTCCGGCGGCATGGCGATCAACGAGAGCCTGTTTCAGGTGGCGGCCGACGATGTGCCGTTTGGCGGCATCGGCGCCTCCGGCATGGGCCACTACCACGGCCACGAGGGGTTTCTTACTTTCTCCAAGGCAAAAACCGTGCTGACCCGCGGCAAGTTCACCACCGGCTCCCTGATCCATCCCCCCTACCACAGCTGGATCCAGAAGCTGATGATGGCCTTCTTCCTGCGCTGATGGAGATGACCATGAACCAGGCTATCCCGCAGCCACAAAACATGACCGACAAGCGCCGCCAGATCCTGGATGCCGCCCTCGCCCTCTGCGCCGAAGATGGCCTGCAGGGAGCTGCCACCGCCCGTATCGCCAAGGCGGCCGGGGTGGCCAACGGTACTCTGTTCCACCACTTTCCGAGCAAGGAGGCGCTGATCCTCGCCCTCTATCAGGATGTGAAAACCCGGATGGGGAGCGCCATCCATGAAGCGGATCCCGCCCTGCCGCTGTACGACCAGACCCGCCACTACTGGCAGCTGGCGATGGAGTGGATGCAGGCTAACCCCAATGAGCTCAAATTTGTGCTGGGCTTCTTTCACTCTCCGCTGCTGGCCAGACCGGCCCGCAGCCAGATCCTGAACGATGCCCTGCGCTTTCTGCCTGCCCTGCTGGCAAAGGGGCAGGCCAGCGGCGAGCTGATGCAGGCCCCCGCGCCACTGTTGCTGGAGGTGTGTCAGGGCCAGTTCCTCGCCTGCGCATCACTGTTTGTCGATCAACCGGAGCTGGGACAGGACGACTACTGGCAAGCCAGTGCGTTCGCCCTCTTCTGGTCAGCCATCTCAGGAGCCAATCCTCATGCAAACACGGATGTTTGAACCTGCGGCAGCCCTTGGCCGCCGCCTCTGGATCACCACTCTGCTCTGGGTGGTGGGTCGTACCCTCTGCCGCGCCGCCCGCACCGATGAGGCGGTACGCCGCGAATTGGCGCCGTTGCCGGACGGGCTGGCTATTCGCCTCGAAGTGGGCGGCATCGGCTATGCCATGAACATGCACAAGCAGGGGGGGCGCTGGTATCCCGGCGCGCCAGTCGCCCCTCATGCCACCATCCATCCGCTACGGGTGCGCTTCAAGCATCCCAATATCGCCTTTCGCGCCCTGAGTTTTCGGCTCGGGGTCAATCAGGCATTTGGCGAAAACCGGCTGCTGGTGGAGGGAGACCTGACCGTTGCCATGCATCTGGTACGGGGGCTTGAGCAGTTGCAGTCCCTGATCCTGCCCGCCTTTATCGCGCGGCCGCTGCTGCGCCACTATCCCGCCCCGACCAACAAGATCGGCCGGGCCTGCAACATCTATCTGGGTCTGGTGACCGGCTAACGCGCAAGGAGCCTTGAAATGAGCCGCTATTACGATTTCTTCTGCCCGGTCAAACTGCTGGCCGGTGAACAGGCGCTGGAGCAGCTGGCCAGCGAGCTGGCCAGCCTCGGGGCCCGTCGCCCGCTGCTGCTGACCGACAAGGGGGTCAATGCTACCGGCCTTGCCACCCTGCTGGCCAATGTGCTGGCCGAAGGGGAGCTGCCGGTCGCCGCCATCTGGGACGAGATCCCGGCCGACTCTTCCACCGCCGTGGTGGAGCGGATCGCCAAACGCTATCGTGAGCTCGACTGCGACAGTCTGGTGGCGCTGGGGGGCGGCTCAGTCATCGACACCGCCAAGGCAGTCAACATTCTCACTTCCATGGGGGGGGAGCATCTGCTCGACTACTCGGGTGCCGGTTGCCTGACCCGTCCCCTCAAGCCGCTGGCGGTGGTGCCCACCACGGCGGGCACAGGATCAGAAGTGACATTGGTTGCAGTGATCAAGGATGAGGCGAGCGGGCGCAAGGTGCCCTTCACCTCCCCCTTCCTGCTTCCCCAGCTGGCGGTGCTCGACCCGCGCCTGACCCAGGGGCTGCCCCTCAATATCACCGCCGCCACCGCCATGGACGCCATGACCCACGCCATCGAAGCCTTTATCGGCACAGCGAAAAACCCAGTGAGCGATGCGCTGGCCCTGATGGCAGTGGAGAAGATCGCCAGCGCCCTGCCGCAAATCATCCACGACCCGCAAAACAAACAGCTGCGGCTGCAACTGGCGGAAGGCTCCACGCTGGCTGGCATGGCATTCTCCAACTCCATGGTGGGGCTGGTGCACGCCCTCGGCCACAGTCTGGGAGCCCGCTGCCATCTGCCCCACGGGCTGTGCATGAACCTCTTTTTGCCGACCGTGCTCGACTACAACCGCCCCGAGGTGGATAGCGAGTTGGCCCGGCTGCTGTTGCCGCTGGTGGGGGCAGAGCGCTTTGCTGCCACCCCGGCCCATCAGCGGGCGGAGGCGACCATCACAGCCATTCGCACCCTGCGCGACACCTTGTGGCAAGCGGTCAAGCTGTGGCAAGCCTGCCGCGCACCATGAGCGAGGCAGGGGTAAGCGATCGCTCGCTACTGACCGAGATCCGCGATCTTGCGATCAACGACGGCGCCCTTCTGTTCAATCGCAAGGACGCCGACCGTGAGCAGTTACTCACTCTGTTGGAGCGAGCCTGGGCCTGATCCCGCCCCTTTGCCAACACTCTTGTGTTGACACTAACGCGGTGCCCGACTCACCATCGGGCACCTTGATCTGCATCGCGATATCGATGCGCCCTCTGTCAAAGGGGGATGATATTGACCACGGGCTCTCATTATCTGTTCTATACCTTGGCTAACAGTTATGTTGTGCCGAGAGACCCAACTTTATGCCAGAGGTGCCCACCATGAGCGACATCATCCATCAGGCCAACCAGCAGCAGTTCATCTGTATAGTGGAGGGGAAAGAGTCGAGACTGCGCTACCGGCGGCTCGATGCCAAGACCATCGACGCCTACAGCACCTTCGTGCCCCCCGAGCTGCGGGTGCAGGGGATTGCCGATCAGCTGGCGCGTGCCTTCTTCAACTGGACTCAGGCGGAGGGACTCACTATAGTGCCGAGCTGCCGCTACATTGATGTCTGGTTACGCCGCAATGCCAACAACTGAACCTCTGAACACCGTCCTCGAACAGCAATTCCAAGCCAAAACAGAAGCCCTGCTGCGGGCCGATCCGCAGCGGATGGCCTGCCTGCAAGCCGCGGCCGAGCTCAATCTGCCCGACTGGGCGCTGGGAGCCGGTTTTATCCGCAACCTCATCTGGGATCACCTTCACCACAAGGCGGCGCCCACCCCGCTCAACGATATCGACCTTATCTATCTCGATAAAAGCGACCCGCAAGGGCTGGCCGAAGCGGAGCACGAAGCTTGGCTCGCCAAACGCCTGCCCGGCCAGCAGTGGGAAGTGCGCAATCAGGCCCGCATGCACACTCGCCAGCTGGTAGCGCCGTTTGCCAGCAGCCTTGAGGCGCTCAGCCACTGGGTCGAGGTGCCCACCTGCATCGGCGTACGCCTCACCCGAGATGGCGAGTTCGAGTGGCTCGCCCCCTACGGCTTTACCATCAACTGGTCGCTGCAAGTGAGTGCCAACCCCAGATGTCGTCAGGACAAACAGATTTTTACCCAGCGCATCAAGGAGAAACGCTGGCAGGCTATCTGGCCTGACCTTCAGGTAAACTGGCCATAACCTGATTGCAATCTTTCGATAACCTTGGGCACACTAGGGGAAAAGCTGGTTGTAACTCAATGGGTTAAATAATGCGCGACTTCTTCTCTCTCGAACGCTGGCTACCGGGCCTCGCCGCCCTGCTGCATTACCAGCGCGCCTGGTTGATGCCAGATCTTCGCGCCGGACTCTCGGTGGCGGCCGTGGCGCTGCCCGTCGCCATCGCCTATGCCGAGCTTGCCGGGGTGGGTGCCATCGTCGGTCTCTACTCCTGCATCCTGCCCATGCTGGTCTACGCCCTGTTTGGCACCTCCCGCCAGCTGATTGTCGGCCCCGATGCCGCCACCTGCGCGGTCATTGCCGCCGTGGTGACGCCGCTGGCCGCAGGCGACCCCACCCGTCACTGGCAACTGGTGATGACCATGACCGCCATGACCGGCTTCTGGTGCCTGATTGCCAGCCGCTTCAAGCTGGGAGTGCTGGCGGACTTTCTCTCCCGACCCATCCTGATGGGGCTGCTCAATGGTGTGGCCATCACCATCATGGTGGGCCAGCTCTCCAAGATCTTCGGCTTCACTTTCAGCGAACGTTACCTCATCGAGCGGATCGCCAGCGGGGCTACCTATATCACCCAGACCCATCTGCCCACTCTGGCCATGAGTCTGGTGGCCCTGCTCACCCTGCTGCTGGCCAAGCGCTACAAACCGGCATGGCCCTCCTCCATGGTGGCCATGGTAGTAACCGCTGCGCTGGTGTGGGGCTTTAATCTCGGCCAGTTTGATATTGCCACCCTGGGGACGGTGGGCTCCGGCCTGCCCGCGTTCCAGATGCCGGAATTTCCCCCCGGTCTGATGCGGGAGCTGGTGCTGCCCGCCCTTAACCTGGCCATGGTGAGCTTCGTCTCCATGATGCTGACCGCTCGCAGCTTTGCAGCCAAAAACGGTTACGAAATCGACGCAGACAAAGAGTTTCGGGCCCTCGGTATGGCGAACCTCGCCTCCGCAGTCTCGCAAGGCTTTGCCATCAGCGGGGCGGATTCGCGCACTGCGGTCAACGATGCCAACGGCGGCAAGAGCCAGCTGGTCTCTATCATCGCCGCTGCGGTGATCGCCCTCATCACCTTCTATCTGACTGCGCCACTGCAATACATCCCGACCGCTGCCCTCGGGGTGGTGCTGGTGGTGGCCTCCCTGTCGCTCACCGATTTTCGTGGCCTCTGGGCCCTGCGTCACTCCGATCGCTCCGCCTTCTGGCTGGCTCTGGTCACCTTTATCAGCGTGCTCACCATGGGGGTGATCCCCGGGATCACCCTCGCCGTGTTGCTGGGGCTGTTCCAGTTCCTGCGCAATGTGATGCGTCCCACCGATCAACTACTCGGCATGGATGATGAAGGGGTGGTGCGCACCTTGGGAGACAACGAACAGGCCAAGGCGATCCCGGGTATTCTGGTCTATCGCTTCAACTCGCCGCTCACCTACTTCAATGCCCCCTATTTCAAGCGGCGGGTGCTGGCCCTGCTGGTGCAGGATCCCCGAGCTCCCAAGTGTCTGGTGATCGATGCGGTCGCCTGCTTCACCCATCAGGACATCAGCGTGATGAGCATGGTGGGAGAGCTGCACAAAGAGCTGAAACGGCGCGGCATCCATATGGTGATGGCGGGTCGCCACGGCCAGATGACTCACTGGTTAAAGCAGGCGGGCGTGCGGGTAGGCGATGAGGGGATCATCCTCTGCCCCGACATGTATCAGGCGCTGCGCCTGACCCGCTGCTACCGCGAGCCGGTGTTCAAGGATGATGCGGTGGTGGAGAGCACCACTGATGTCATCCGCTCCAACTGGCCGCAGGATGATGCCCTGCCCGACTCGGCTCGCCTCACCCTGCCAAGCGAACAGGAGGCGGGCGCCACGCCAGCCTGATCCCCTGGCCGATGCAATCCTGCACAAGGATTGCACCGGCCTTGGCCTTGGTGTTAAATGCGCCCCCAGAGGGCACTCCCCCGTGCCCTCCCAGCTGTTGGACATGCCATGCAATCTCAATCCCACGCAGGCCCGGGCACCCTCTTTGCGCTGACCTGGCCGCTCTTTATCGATCTCGCCCTGCACTTTCTGACGGGCGCCCTCAATACCTTCATGGTGGGTCATGTCTCCTATCAGGGAGTGGCGGCGCTGGCGGTCGGCAATCAGGTGTTCGATCTCGCCATCACATTGTTCAGCTTCGTCAGTATCGGTACCAGCGTGGTGATCACCCAGTATCTGGGGGCGGGCGATCGGGAGAAGAGTCGGGTGGTGATCCACACCGCTATCGGCTTCAATCTGCTGATCGGTCTGGTAGCGGCCATCGGCGTGATGGCGGGGGCCAGCACCATGCTGGCGCTGATGAACCTGCCTGCCAATCTGATGAGCGACGGGACGCTTTACTTGCAGATCATCGGTCTCTGCCTGTTACCGGAGGCCGCGGCCCTCTGTCTGGCTGCCACCCTGCGCGCTCACGGCCACACCCGTCAGGCGATGTATGTGACCCTCATCGTCAACCTCATCACCTTCGTCGGCAACCTGCTGCTGCTCTACGGCTGGTTCGGCCTGCCCCAACTTGGCGTCGCCGGTGTCGCCATCAGCACGGTCGCGGGCCGCCTGATCGGCGTGGTGCTGCTGGTGTGGCTGGTAGCCCGTAAGACCGGCATTCGACTGGTGGTGCGTGATATCGTCCACCCCAGCCGGGAGATGCTGGGCAAGGTGCTCCATATCGGCCTGCCTGCGGCAGGAGAGAACCTCTCCTGGATGCTGCAGTTTATGGTGGTGACAGCCTTTGTCGGACTGCTGGGTGACAAGGCGCTGGCGACCCAGTCCTACTTCTTCCAGATCTGCCTGTTTATCCTGCTGTTTGGCCTCTCTATCGGCCTTGGCAACGAGATCATCATCGGTCATCTGGCAGGTGCCAGGCAGTTCGATCGCGCCTATCAACAGCTGCTCAAGAGCCTCAAGCTGGGGTTGGCAGTTACCTGCGTCATCGCCGTGGCGGCGGCCCTCAATGGCCGCACCATCATCAGCCTCTTTACCGATGATGCCAACATCATCACCCAGGTGGCGCAACTGTTTCTTATCAGCCTCATCCTCGAACCCGGCCGCACCTTCAATCTGGTGGTGATCAACGCCCTGCGGGCCACCGGGGATGCCCGTTTCCCCCTCTACATGGCGTTGCTCTCCATGTGGGGAATTGCCGTGCCACTCTCCTATTTCCTCGGTATCATGCAGGGTTATGGACTGGTCGGTATCTGGCTGGCGCTGGCCTGCGACGAGTGGGTGCGCGGTCTGGCCATGTTCTGGCGCTGGCGCAGTCGTCGCTGGCAAAACAAAATTCTTGTTGAAACAAAAGCGGAATCACAATGAAGAAGATAGGACTCTTGCTGGCTGCCATCCTGCTCAGCCCCCTGGCCATGGCGCAAACTGCCCCTGCCGCTCCCAAGGCTCAAGCCACCCAGACCTGGTATGTGGCCCCCATCGCCATCGATGAAACCAGCGACGCCCAGAAGGCGCTGACCAAGGACTTCATGGCCCAGATGATCAAGACCATCAAGATCAACGAGTACCAGACCGGCAAGGCGGTGGGCAACACCAAAAAGCCCAAGTGGCTGATCCGCACCAAGCTGATCCCCGCCAGCAACGAGCCGCTGGTCGGCAAGAAGCACCCGCAGGGTCTCACCTACGGCAAGGGCAATCCGACCCAGGAGATCGTCGGCGAGCTGTTGATGAACGGCACCCTGGTGGCCCACATCGGCCAGGGCTGGCGCGAGCCTATTGTCCCGGGCACGCCGGTGGCTGACAAACTCTCCATCGCCAACTATCGCTACGCCATCGGGGATCAGGCCAAGTCGGCGGATCTGGAGGAGCTGGCCGCCCAGATTGGCTTTGAAGCGGGCAAGGTGATCCACCGCGACGGCAAGCCGCTGCCCGAGAAGAAAAAGAAAAAAGAGCAGGCGGACGAAGAGAAAGAGTAACGTTGCCTGCATCCATAAAAGGGGCCAGTCGGCCCCTTTTTTGATCCTACCCCCCTCACGCCAACACTGCCCCTGTTGTGACTTGTCGCACAGTTTGGCTCACCATTCAGATTGATAAATCACTTATCTTGTTTTGATTCAACAAGTTATAAATATCCCGCCGAATACTCCAAATCATTGCCCCCAAATCCGATCAGGATCACATTTATCCCCGGCACTAAGGGGTAGCTTTGGTCTTACAGGCACAATCAAACGAAACCAAGGAGGCTCCATTACATGTTCCCAGAGTACAGAGAACTCATCTCGAAACTGAAGAGCAGTGATGTCCATTTCCAGAAGAAGTTTGACTTGCACAACGACCTGGATGCGGAGATTAGAAAGTTGGAAAAGCATCACGCCAGCGACTATAGCGCCGAGGTGAGAGATCTGAAAAAACAGAAACTCAAACTGAAAGAGGAGATATACGACATCCTCAAACAACATCCACAATAGATGCCTCGAAGAATATGCGGATAAGCAATTTATCCCCCAGCCCGGCCCACGCGCCGGGCTTTTTGTTGTTTCAGTCAATTAGTTGACACCCGAGCCTACCGATCTTGCCGGTAGTTTGTTACATTTTTCCCTTGGAATTCAGGGAATAACGGTGATGATAACATGAGCAGAAAACGATCTTTTTATCATCTCTTGCTGCTTTGCCTGTTCGCATTGAGCCACCCCCTGCAGGCCCAGGAGCCTGAACTGGAGCTGTGGCACTCCCAGCAAGCTGGTTACGTGATCGACGACGTGATCGCCCGCTTCAATCAGGAGGGGCACCACAGAGTACGGGTCACCCAGATTGAGCCGGGCAAGATCAAGGCGGATCTCCTGCTGGCGGCTCAGGCAAGGGGGCTGCCCGATCTGATGCTGATCCCCTCCGATTTTATCGGCCTCTATCGCCAGATGACCCTCGCCCCACTCCCGGCCGAGTGGTTTTCCCCCGCGCTGATGCCCAGCGCCTTGCGTTATGTCACCCTGGATAGGCAACGCTGGGGCATGCCCATGATGCAGGGCAACCATCTGATGCTGTTTTACAACAAGGCGCTGGTCTCGACTCCGGTGAGCTATTGGCAGCAACTGACTGCTATCACCCCGGCCCTCAAGGCCAAGGGGGTCTACCCCGTCAGCTGGCCCTATCACGACATGTACTACTTCGCCGCCTTTTTACACACCTTTGGCGGCTCGCCGGTGACCGAAGGGCGCATCACCCTCGACAGCCCGGCCATGGTGCAGGCGCTGGAGGCCTACCGCACCGTCGCCAGCGAACAGTGGGTCGATCCCGAGTGCGACTATGACACCGCCCTCGCCCGCTTCAATGAGGGCAAGAGCGCCTACCTCATCAATGGGGACTGGGCGTTCAATGATCTGGTGAAGAATATGGGGGATAAGCTGGGCGTCGCCCTGCTGCCCCGCTGGCAAAGCCATCCCATGCACTCCATGAGCGGCGCCTACGTGATGGGAGCCTCCCGCTGGGCGATGGATGATGAAGATCGCCAGCCCGTCATCAAGGCACTGATGGCCTTTATCCAGCGTCAGGATATTCAGCAGTTCATCTATCATCAGGGGGCGCTGTTGCCGGTCAATCAGCAGGCTTTTACCGCCATCAGCCGCCGTCCCACGCCTCAGGAAAAAGTGCTCCTGGAGCAGTTCACCCTCAGTACCCCCATGCCTTCCGACAGCGCCATGTCCATCGCCTGGCAAGCGATGGAGAAAGGGTTCGAGCGCTTTAAAGAGGGGATCAGTGCCGCCGACACCGCCCGCTATATGCAGCAGTTGGCCGATCAGCAGTACCGGCAGGTCAAAGCACCATGAAACATCGCACCTTTCGGCTCGGCCCGACCCTGATCATCATCCTGTTCACCGTCGCCCTGCTGCCGGCGCTGCTGGCCAGCACTGTGCTGCTGATCCGCCAGCACCAAATCATCGCCCAGAGCGAGCAGTCGCAGCTGGAGCGAGCCCTCACCAGCATGACCCGCGAGGCCCGCTTTCGCAGCGAGCTGATCGGCACCCAGCTCAATCAGCTCAGCCAGGATCGGGTACTCCATCAGGCCCTCGACAACTTTCTCTTCTCCAGCCATGCCCGGCTGGCGCTGGCCACCTTTGTCAAATCCAACAGCCTGCTCACCTCGGCCTACCTCATCGATGACAAGGGGTTGGTGGTGGAGTACATCAATGGCCAGGCCTCCCACCTCGAGTCGAGCAACCTGATGCCGCAGCTGATGGCCTGGGGCAAGACCCGCGAGGCAAAACAGGGCAAGCATCTGCTGCTGCCCGTCGATGATCCCGTGCTGGTCGACGACATGGAGCAAAACCGCAGCGGCGGGCTGGCGCTGGTGGCCCCCATCTATCGCAACCACCAGCGCGCAGGGGTGATGCAGACCCCTTCCGGCTTCGTGATGACCATTCTCCCCTGGCGGCAGATGGCCCAGTTGCTGGAACCCTATCTCAAGGGGAGCGAATATCTGGTGATCTCCCAGGGCGAGAACCGTCTCTACGAAGGGGCTCACCAGAGCGCCAACGCCATGGATGACAGGGAGCCAAGCAAGATGGCGCAGCCCCTGGCCATTGGCTGGCCCCAGCTGGAGCAGGAGATCACCCCCACCATCACCCTCTACAGCTACAGCAATGACAGGGTCAGCGAGCTCAACAAATCCCAACAGCTGCTGACCGTCAGCATCGCCGTCATGTTGCTGCTGGTGGCCATCGGCTGCGTCTGGCTCACCCGCTGGCTCACCCGACCGCTGCGCTCGCTGGCCGCGCTGGTGCGCAGCTATGGCAAGGGCAATTACCAGCAACGGCAGGCACCGCTGCGCTTTGTGGAGTACGACGAGGTGCGCCAGTTGCTGCAGGAGATGGCCAGCACCATCTCGGATCAGGTGCGGGCGCTCTATCAACAAAATGAACAACTGCAACAGGCCAATAGCGAGAAAGAGGCCTTCAACCAGCGGCTGCTCGGCTTCAACGACGAACTGGAGCAAGAGGTTGCCTCGCAAACGACCGCCCTGCGCTCGGCCCTGAGCCGGGAGGAGCGCAGCCGCCATATCCTGCAATCCTGGCTGCAGTTCGGTCTGCACCAGCAGCTGGATATCGATATTGCCGAGCTGGCCAGCTCCGCCCTGCTGCAGCTCTCGCAGCTCTATCCCGGCCACCGCTGGGGGCTGGTGATCCGCCGCGATGGTCAGCCTCACTACTCCCTGACCCAGGGGGTCGATGCCCCCTTGCGGGATGCCCTGCAGGAGAAACTGGCTCAACTGATGGATGAGGAGGTCAAACACTCCGAATGCCAGTGGGATAACGCACTCTGGAAGATCATGACTCTGCCCGGTAGCCAAAGTGGCGTGCTGTTTGGTTATCTGATGGTGAGCGCAGAAGGGCTGGAGTCCGAAGACAGGGCCATCTTGCGGCTGTTTGCCAAGCAGTTGGCGGTGGGCATCGAGGGGCGCCTCTTCACCGACGAGCTGGCGCGGGTCGCACGCACTGACAACCTCACCGGGCTGCCCAACCGGCAGGCGTTCGAAGAGGCCTTCCACCACTATCAAGCAGTGCTGGCGCGCCATCCGGAGCGTCACCTCGCCCTCTTCATGCTCGATCTCAACGGCCTCAAGCGTACCAACGACCAGTATGGGCACGAGGCTGGCGACGCCCTGCTGATCCAGATGGCTCGCCAGCTGCGCACCCTCTGCCGTCAGGATGAGAAGATTTTCCGCATCGGCGGCGACGAGTTCGTCTTGCTGGCGGAGGCGGATCACCTCGCCAGCCAGCTGCTGGCAGGCAGGTTGGAGGCAAGCCAGCAGCACGCCATCGTGCAGCATGGGGAGCACAGCTTCCCGCTGCGTTTTGCCATCGGCTGGAGCAGCAGCGACCAGACCCCGCTGGCGGAGCTGAGCCGGGTGGCGGACGACGCCATGTATGCCAATAAGGCGCGCTTCTATCAGGGGCAGCGATAAAAAGCGGAGGTCTGTGGCGTTGGCGAGCCTTTCGCCAACGCCCTGATCAGCTCGCAAAAATGGCGCGCAACGCTAGACGCGGCGCGGACCATGACTAAGATAGGGGCTCTTGATGTCTCGATTTGGAAGGGAGTAGGAAATGGAGTTAGTACTTGGCCCGCTGGAAGCCCGCGTCATCGGCTGTCTGATTGAAAAAGAGATCTGCACCCCGGATCAATATCCCCTCTCCCTTAATGCACTGGTCAACGCTTGCAACCAGAAGAGCAACCGCGAGCCGGTGCTGGAGCTCTCCGAGCTCGATATCCGCGCCGTGGTGGACGAGCTGATCCGCAAGCGGCTGGTGGTCAACACTGCAGGCTTCAACGCCCGGGTGCCCCGCTATCAGCACAGATTCTGCAACACCGAATTTGGCGAGCTGAAATTCAGTGCACAGGAACTTGGCATTGTCTGCGAACTGCTGCTGCGCGGCCCGCAAACCCCGGGGGAGCTGCGCTCGCGCACCAACCGCCTCTGCAGCTTCGATGATGTCACCGAGGTAGATGCGGTACTGACTCAACTCATCGAGCGTGGCCCCTACGTGGTCAAGCTGCCGCGCGAACCGGGCAAGCGCGAATCCCGCTACGCTCACCTGTTCAGCGGCGAAGTGGATATTCAGGCGATGATGGATGCCGCCCCCGCCGCGGCCTATGCCTCCCCTGCCGCCGACCGTCTGAGCGAGTTGGAGCAGGAGGTAAACGAGCTCAAGAGCCGTCTCGCCGCCATGGAAGCGCGGCTGGCTGCGCTGGATGGTCAGGGCTGACCGCCTTTACCATCGCCAATCTCTATCAGGGAGCCGGGGCTGATGTCCCCGGCTCCCTGCGTTTTTTTATCGTGAGGAAGTGCCCGTGATCACCCTGATTAAAGAGTCTGACCACCAGAAGATGCCCTGGAAAAACCAGCAGGGCACTACCAGCCAGATCCTCATCTCCCCCAAGGGGAGCAGCCTTGCCAAACTCGACTTTGACTATCGACTGAGCTCGGCCCCCATCAAGAGCGCGGGCCCCTTCTCCCCCTTTCCCGGCTATCAGCGCATTTTGCTACCGGTGAGCGGGGCAGGCTTTGTGCTCAACGGCCACCCCTACGCCACCTTCGAGGCGGCGCACTTTAGCGGCGATGAGGAGACCCACTGCGAGTTGCTGAAAAAAGAGGTGACCGATCTGGGGCTTATCTACCATCCGGATCGCATCAGCGCCAACGTGCGGGTACTGAACCTCCCCTTCCCGCTGACCCTTACCCTCGAGCCAGAGAAGACCTACCTCTGCCATCTGCTGAACGGCCAGCTGGCCGTGCAGGGCACAGAGGTGGCCATCAACGAGACGCTGGTGGTGACCGGGGAAGAGAGCATTCACTTCGAATGCCAGAAGAAGACCTCCATCGCCTTCTTTACCCTGCAGGATGTTCTCAAATAGGATCTGCCGCGGTTAAAAATTACTCACGAATATTGAAAGTTATATATCTCGGAGTAATATGGGTCTCTCATAGCTTTTGTGATGAGAGATCCTATGCAATACACACTTGATGGATTCGAAGCACCACCAGAACTCACCACTGAAGAAGAAAAAAGTAATCAACAACTACAGAAAAGAATTAGAGAGATTTTGAATGAATTTGGTTATGTTGAGGATAATAAATTAGTTAACGCCAAAACATTCAAATGCAGAGTTCCTTACGAGGATCTCTATGGGCTTAAAGCAATCAGTGCTTTTGTAATTAACCATCCAATTGATGGGTTAACTCGTATTGAACCTCATCAGCAACAAGTTTCCGGCTCTGTAGACCGTAAATTTCCTTTCTTTTTACAAAGCGCAAACAAAGCTCCTGAACAAAATGTCATCATTTTGATTGAAGGCCAAGGCCATAAAAAAGCTGCATTTGAATGGCTAAAATCCGAGGCGAAAAAATGCGCTACCAAAAATGTCAAATGCTATGACTTGTCTGAGTTTTCACTCTGGCTCTAATTTGATTAACGTTTGGGTGCCGCCCTCCACTGTCGAGGCATGCTTGCATTGTGTCATAAGGGATATAATGCTTGGTTCGGTTGTAATAAGTCCCCCCTTTCGGATGACATATACCACTACGACTTTTCTTTACCGGAGGTTCTGCTGCCAAGGCGATGGTACACACCAAGAGTAAACAACAACTGAGAACCAATTTTACTAATTGCATTTCCGTGTATCTTCCAGCGTCTTTAGAACAAAAACCTCGTCTGATGCCAGCCAATTCTGTCAGATATATAGCTCAATAGAAAAGCCGGGAAATCCCGGCTTTTGAGGCAACCGGCTCGATGCCGGTCAGCACCTTAGTTGACCTTGAAGGAGCCCTTCATCATGGCGAAGTGGCCGGGGAAGGAGCAGAAGAAGGTGAGATCCTTGCCCGCCAGACCGTCGGTCTTGAAGGTGACGCTGCTGCTCTCGCCGCCGCCGATCAGCTTGGTGTGAGCCAGCACACGGGGATCATCCTTGGGCAGATAGCCGTTCTCGGCCCCGGCGCTCATCCCGGCAGTCGCCACGGTCTGATAGTCGGCGGTGCTGGCCAGCACCCAGTTGTGACCCATGGCGGTCACAGGCAGCTTGCCGGTGTGGTTCAGGGTGACCGTCACCTCCTTGCAGGTGGCCGGCACGCTCATCTCTTTGAGGTTGTACTGCATGGCATCATTGCCTTCGATGACCAGTGCACACTCATCCGCCAGCACGGGGGCAGCCAGGGTACTCAGAAACAGCAGGGTAATCGCCTTTTTCATCATCTTCTCCTTTGATTGGCAATGGATGGCAACGACTTGGCGGATGCGGTGAACGCTTCGCAAAGATGCCGTCTAAATCGACCTTCATTTTACTCAATTGTCTTCAATCGGCTATGGCTTTTGGCCAAAGCTGCGGGCCAGGTCACCAGACGGTGCTCTACTCGCCACTCTCTCCCTCACGGATGGACGATACGACCCGCTCCCGCCACAGGTTCAAAACTGTTTAATTTTTTCTGCTCTTTTCCCTCCGATTGCCCCTATCAGGGCTCGCCCGGCGGGCGCCCCTTGGCTAAGCTAGCGCCCCGATATGAACCTTCTCCAGATGAGAGCGCCGGATGATTGCGATAACCCCCGTGGCGGCCCTGCGCGGCCTGCTGCTGACCCTGCTGCTGGCGCTGGCCGGCTGCCAGCCCACCCCGCCTGCCCAGACCCGTATTCAGGGCAAGACCATGGGCACCTACTATGTGGTGACCCTGAGCGATAGCTACCCCGGTGGGGAGCCCGCCTTCAAAAGCGACGTAGAGAGCCTGCTGGCCCGGATGAACAAGGAGATCTCCACCTACGATCCGGGCTCGCTCATCTCCCGTTTCAATCAGGGACCCGCCAACACCCCGTTTGCCATCCCGCCCGCCATGGCCATCATAGTCCAGCAGGGGATTGATGCCGGTAAGCTGACCGACGGCAAGCTGGATGTGACCGTGGGGCCTCTGGTCAATCTGTGGGGCTTTGGCCCGGACAAACGGCCGGTCAAGCGGCCCGATGAGGCAGCCATCGCCGCCGCCCGCCACAAGGTAGGGATCGACAAGCTGAGCCTGACCCCGCAAGGGGATCACTTCCTGCTCGAAAAAACGATCCCGGATCTCTATCTCGACCTCTCCACCCTTGGCGAAGGGGCGGCATCGGATGAAATCGCCACCCTGCTCGAGGGCAAGGGGGTACACAACTATCTGATCGAAGTGGCCGGTGCGGTGCGCAGCAAGGGCAACAACAGCAAGGGCTCGCCATGGAAAGTGGCCATCGTCGAACCTTCCGATCAGCCGGGGGCCTTCTCCGATATCGTCATCCCCAACGGCATGGCGCTCAGCACTGCGGGCAGCTATCGCAACTACTACGAGCTGGATGGCCAGCGTTACTCCCATATCATCGACCCCGCCACCGGCCAGCCGGTCACCCACAAGCTGGTCTCCGCCAGCGTGATCACCCCGACCGCGCTGGAGGCCGATGCCCTCGATACCGCGCTGATGGTGATGGGGCCTGAAGCGGGGTTGGCATTTGCCAAACAGCACCAGCTGGCGGTCTATCTCATCATCAAGACCGAACAGGGGTTCAAGGCCGAGTACACGCCGCAATTTGCTCCCTATCTGGCAGAAAAAAAACGGTAAGTTCAAGGCCCTGGCAACAGGGCCTTTTTCTTTCACTCATCGCGGGCAAAAGGCGGACAAACGGAGATGGTTCGCAATCGACAACTTGGCCAATTGCCTCTTCGGGCGCTTTGGTGGCACACTTTCTCCCATCAGCCCGCAGCGCCTCGACCCAGACAGATGCAGACACCTGAACAAGAGCCAGAAAAAAAGAGCCCAGCAAAGCCACAACGCATTCTGATGGTCAATGAGCAGCGCTCGTTTCAGGTGATGATGAAGGCGATGCTGCTCAATCTGGGTATCAGCAACATCACCTACTCCAATACCGCCGAGGATGCGCGGCGCCGCTGCCAGAAGGGCAGTTTCGACATCTATCTCATCGATTACGATCTCGGGGTTGGCGAGAATGGCCGCCAGTTGCTCGAAAGCCTGCGCGACAAAGATCTGATCCCGCCCCAGAGCGTGGTGATCATGGTGAGTGGCGACAGCTCCCGCGCCATGGTACTGAGCGCGCTGGAAGCCGAGCCCGACGAATACCTGATGAAGCCCTTCTCTCAGGAGCAGTTCTCGTTTCGCTTGAAGCGTGCCCTCGCCCGGCGCAACGCCCTGGCCAGCGTCTTTACCGCGCTGGCCGATGACAATCTGGCAGCCCTCATTACCGCCTGTGCCGAGCGGGCCGATGCGGTGCCCCGTTTTGCCAACTACTGCCGCTGCCTGCAGGCCGATACCCACCTCAAGCTGGGTCAGGCGCAGGAGGCGCGCGCCCTGATGCGCCAGCTGCTGGCCGGGCAGGAGAACAGCTGGGCCCGCCTGACGCTGGGCAAGGCGTGCAACACCCTGGGGCTCCACGAAGAGGCGGTCAGCCATCTGCAGGCGACCCTCAAAAATACCCCACTGATGGTGGAGGCTCACCTCTGGCTGGCAGAATCCCTGCTGGCCCTTGGCAATGACGAGCAGGCGCAGCAGGAGCTCAGACGGGCGGTGGACATCTCCCCCCAGTCGGTGCAACTATCCCGACGACTGGCGGAGGTGTGCCTGCAGCGCCACGACTACGCCCAGGCCAAGGATGTACTGATGTCGCTGATCGACCTGTCCCGCAACTCCATTCACCGCACGCCCCATTATCTGGGGGCCTATATCCAGACCCTGACCCTCTACGCCCTCAACAGCAACGACAGCTACCACATCGCCAACCTGCAAAAGCAGGTCAATTCCGCCCTGTCGCGCATCCGCGACTCGTTGATGATGTCGGAGTTCAACTACCCGGTGTTCGAGCAGATCTGTCAGGCCCGGGTGCAGATTGCGCTGGGCGAGCTGCTCAAGGGCAAGAAGATGCTCTATCGCGCCAACCAGAACTGGCTCGATGAACCGGCCACCATGCCCCCCGCCCTGCTTGGCGAGACCATCCTTGCCCTCTACCAGCTCGGCGAGTTTGAATATGCCGAAAGCCTGCAAGGGCTGCTGGCGGAGGACGAAGATCGGCTGCTCACCACCTGCATTCAGGCAACCCGGGATGACAAGACGGTGCTGGAGCGGCGTCAGCGCTACCAGCAGCTCAACGATCTGGGGATCAAGGCCTATCAGAGCGGCGAGCTGGAGCAGGCCCTCGGCCATTTTCGCGAGGCCCTGCGCCGCGCCCCCGCCAATACCGGTGCGGCTCTCAACAAGATCCAGGTGCTGCTGCAACTGATGCAGAAAAACCGCAAGAGTCCGGAATTTGGTGCCGAGTGCAAAGACACCCTGGACGTGCTCGACGGCATCCCCCTCAACCCGGCCCAGCAGGAGCGTTTTCGCAAGCTGCGTCAGGAGTTCAACCAGTTCAGCTAAGACGCCGCCGCGCCCCCCTTTCCCCGCCTATGCTGAAACCAGTTCGGCAATGCGAGGGAAATGAAGATGGCGATGTGTCGTTATCTGGTGGCCGATGGCCGCCACTGCAGTGAAGAGGCTGGCGAGCACGATCTCTGCCACTGGCATGATCCCCACCATACCCATCAGGGAGCTCACACCGCCGAGGCGCTTGAACAGTACGTCCGCGCTGGCGGACTCTGCCACGGCCTGCAGTTGTCACGGGCCAATCTGGCTGGCCTCAATCTGGTCAACAAGGAGTCCGATCAGGGATTTTTGCTGGAGCAGTGCAACCTCTATCGCGCCAACCTGCGCGGTGGTCACCTCTACGGCCTGCGCATGAAGGGCGGCAGCCTGATGAAGGCCGATCTCAGTGATGCCAACCTCCAGTGCGCCACCCTCGATGACGTCAACCTGCTCGGCATCCGCTGGCACAACACCCGGCTCGACAACATGCAGACCGGCAAACGGGTGATGCAGGATCGCAAGGGGCGCCGCGAACGGGATCCCAAACAGGCGCGCATCTGGTTCAAGGAGGCGGAAGAGACCTACCGGGATCTGCGCAAAGCCTCCGAGGCACAGGGGATCTTCACCATGTCCGGCAACTATATCCAGCAGGAGCTCACCATGCGCCGCCTGCAACTGCCGTTCTGGTCGACCCAGCGTTTTACCTCCTGGGTGGTCGATCTCTTCTGCGGCTATGGCGAGGCCCCGATGCGGGTGGTGCTCTTCTCATTGCTGCTCATCTTTATCTGCAGCATTTTTTACTTCTTCTGCGGACTGCATTTTCAAGGCGAGCACCTCATCTACCAGCCCGGTGCCCCGCTCGAGCAAAATGCCATCTTCCTGCTCGAATGCCTCTACTACAGCGTGGTCACCTTCACCACATTGGGGTACGGCGACTTCACTCCGGTCGGCCTCTCCAGGATCTTCGCCGCCTTCGAAGCCTTCACCGGCAGCTTTACGCTGGCGCTGTTTGTGGTGGTATTCGTCAAAAAGATGACCCGCTGACACCTCTGCCCACCCCGCGGTGCCTGCCACTGATGTAGGCCCGCGGCCAAACTTGCATCCACCGCCGATTCCTAGTCCAATAGCCACTAATAAAAATGACATGAGCATCCCGGACATGAAGATCATCTCTTTCAATATCAACGGCCTGCGCGCCCGTCTGCACCAGCTGCAAGCCATCATCGACAAGCACCAGCCCGATGTGATCGGCCTGCAGGAGATCAAGGTGCACGATGAAGCCTTCCCGCTGGCCGATGTGGAGGCCATGGGCTATCACGTGGAGTTTCACGGCCAGAAGGCCCACTACGGGGTCGCCATCATGAGCAAGCAGAAGCCGGTCAAGGTGGAGAAAGGCTTCCCCACCGATGACGAAGAGGCCCAGCGCCGGATGATCATGGCCACCTTCGAGCGCGAAGACGGCTCCCTCATCAAGGTGATGAACGGCTACTTCCCGCAGGGTGAAAGCCAGGATCACGAGACCAAGTTCCCGGCCAAGCAGAAGTTTTACGAGGATCTGCAGCACTACCTCGAGACCAACCACACCCCGGACGACCAGCTGGTGCTGATCGGGGATATGAATATCTCCCCCACCGATCTCGACATCGGCATCGGCGAGGCGAACCGCAAGCGCTGGCTGCGGGATGGCAAATGCTCCTTCCTGCCCATCGAGCGCGAATGGATGGAGCGACTGAAAGGGTTCGGCCTGACCGACACCTTCCGCGCCGCCAATCCCACCGAGTGCGAGCGTTTCTCCTGGTTTGACTACCGCTCCAAGGGCTTTGACGAGAACCGCGGTCTGCGCATCGACCTCATCATGGCCTCCGACGCCCTCAAGGACAAGGTGACCGAGACCGGTATCGACTACGAGCTGCGCGGCATCGAGAAACCCTCCGACCACGCCCCCATCTGGGCCTGCTTCGCCTGATTCGGCGCAAGATTAACCGATGAGCTGCGACGAATTCCTAAACTGTGAAGCGGCTCGCGGTTGCCCGCGATAAAAGGGCGTAAAAAACCCATCCAGAAAAGGTGCCTTATGGCACCTTATTTTTTGCAGCAAGGAGTGGCTGGCGTGATACGGTTGCGAAGAGCCCTGGCCCGGGATGAACATCCCCGAAGCCCCCCACCCATATCGGAAAAGTCAGGCTTTTTTCGTCAATCGGCAACCCTAATTGCCACTTTGAGAAGGTTGTGTTCAAGGTTGCCGCCCTATCATCTCCCATTCCAATCATAAAGAAGTTGTTTTTTTAATCATGAAGTTAATGATGTGTATGGAGAAACATGCTGAACGCAGCAGCCGAAATCGATCCAACAGGAGTGTGATGATGAAGGTGTCCAATGCCGGAAGAGAGGTTTACAAACGCAGCTTGCTGACCCTGGCGCTGATCAGCGGTCTGAGTGCCTGTGGCGGCGAGACGACCCAGACGGCCCAGACCATGCCCGCCGTCCCTGTGGTGGTCGCCGAGGTCAAGCTGACCGATGTGCCGCTCACCACCGAGATGGTGGGAGAGACCGCCGGTTTTCGCGAGATCGATGTGCGCTCTCGGGTCAGTGGCATCCTGCTCAAGCGCACTTATGTGGAAGGCCAGCCGGTTACCGCCGGTCAGGAGCTGTTTCTGATTGACCCGGAGCCCTACAAGGTGGCACTGGAGCAGGCCAAAGGGACTTTGGCTCAGGAGCAGGCCCGTCTCAACAAGGCCCGTGCCGATCGGGATCGCATCATTCCCCTCTTCAAGCGTCAGGTGGTGAGTCGCAAGGACTATGACGACACCATCGCCAACTATGAAGCGGCCATCGCCAGTCATCAGGCCGCTCAGGCCAAGGTGAAAGAGGCGGAGCTCAACCTCAGCTACACCCAGGTGACCGCCCCCATCAACGGCATGGCGAGCAAGAGTTCCCAGTCCGAGGGGAGCCTTATCTCCACCAGCGGCGACAACGGCCTGCTCACTACCATCACCCAGTTTGATCCGCTCTACGTCAACTTCTCCTACTCGGAGCAGGATCGCCTCAACTTCGAAAACTCGGTAAAGAAAGGGGTGATTGAGGCGAAGGATGCCACCACCTGGCGCACCCATATCCGTCTGGCCGATGGCTCCCTCTATCCGGAGGCGGGTAAGCTCAACTTCTCCGACAACCGGGTCGATCCCCAAACCGGCACCATCCGTGCCCGCGCCATCTTCGACAACAAGGACGGAGTACTGCTGCCCGGCCAGTTTGTCCGCATGACCATCGATCTGGGCACCCGCAAAAATGCCATCGTGGTGCCGCCGCGCGCCATCGTCCAGTCCCAGGCTGACCGCATGGTGATGGTGGTCGATGCCGACAACAAGGTAGTGCCCCGTCCGGTGACCCTGGGCGCGGCAGTCGACTCCGGCGTGCTGATCGAGAGCGGCCTGCAGGCAGGTGAGCGCTATATCGTCGAAGGCTTGATGAAGGCTCGTCCCGGCGCCGTGGTAAAACCTGTCTCTGCCGACGAGATGAAGGCGATCACCGGCAAGGTGGTCAGCCAGTCTGCGGCCAAGTAAGGAGCCCGTATGTTTTCCAAGTTCTTCATAGAACGCCCCATCTTCGCCAGCGTGATTTCGATCATTATCGTGCTGGGCGGGTTGGCGGCGATGCGAGCGCTCCCCATCGAGCAATATCCCCAGATCACCCCGCCGGTGGTCTCGGTCACGGCGTTTTATCCGGGCGCAACCCCGGAGGTGATCTCCCAGACCGTGGCAGCGCCACTGGAGCAGCAGATCAACGGCGTCGAGCGGATGATCTACATGCAATCGGGGTCGGCCTCCAACGGCCAGATGAACCTCAACGTCTACTTCGAGATCGGCACCGATCCGGATCAGGCCACCATCAACGTCAACAACCGGGTCTCGGCTGCCATGGCCCAGCTGCCGGAAGAGGTGAAAAAGCAGGGGGTGACGGTCAAGAAGAAATCGACCTCCATCCTGCAGGTGGTCACCCTCCAGTCACCGAACGGCTCGTTTGATACCACCTATCTGTCGAACTACGCCCTGCTCAACATCATCGACGAGCTCAAGCGGATTCCCGGCATCGGTGATACTACCTTGTTTGGCGGTACCGACTATGCGATGCGTATCTGGCTGCGGCCGGATCGACTGGCCCAGCTCGAGCTCACCCCGAGCGACGTGATCGGCGCCATTCGCGAGCAGAACACCCAGTTCGCGGCGGGCAAGATCGGTGCCCAACCCACCACGGCCCCCATCGACTTCACCTACACGGTGCAGACCAAGGGGCGCCTTGAGGATGTGAAGGAGTTCCAAAACATCATCGTCCGCTCCATGCCCGATGGCTCCAAGATCCGGGTCCGCGATGTCGCCCGGGTCGAGCTGGGGGGCAAGGATTATGATCTGGTCGCCCGCGCCAACGGCAAACCGGCCATCGGTATCGCCACCTATCTGCAGCCGGGCGCCAACGCCGTCGCGGTTGCCGATGCGGTACACGCCACCATGGAGCGACTCAAGGAGCGCTTCCCGCAGGATATCGAGTACCAGATCCCCTACGACACCACCGAGTTCGTGAAGATCTCCATCGAAGAGGTGGTACACACCCTGTTCGAGGCGATCGTGCTGGTGTTCGTGGTGGTCTATCTGTTCCTGCAGAACTTCCGCGCCACCCTGATCCCCTGTATTGCGGTGCCGGTGTCACTTATCGGGACCTTCGCCGGCATGCTGGTGCTCGGTTTCTCCATCAACCTGCTGACCCTGTTTGGTATGGTGCTTGCCATCGGCATCGTGGTGGATGACGCCATCGTGGTGCTGGAGAACGTCGAGCGGATCATGAGCGAGAAGAAGTGCTCCGCCAAAGAGGCTGCCATCCTCGCCATGCAGGAGGTCTCCGGTCCGGTGGTCGCCATCGTGCTGGTACTCTGCGCCGTGTTCCTGCCAGTCGCCTTTATGGGCGGCATGACCGGGGTGATGTACAAGCAGTTCGCCATCACGGTCGCAGTCTCGGTCGCTATCTCCGGTCTGGTGGCACTGACTCTCTCCCCGGCCCTCTGTGCCGTGTTGCTGAAAGAGGGACACCACAAACCCGCCCGCTTCTTCGTCTGGTTCAACGAAAAATTTGACCAGCTGACCCGCGGCTATGTACGGGGTGTGGCCTTCCTGAACCGTCGGGTGGGGGTCGCCTTTGCCATCATCGCCGTGCTGATCCTCTCCATCTACGGCCTCTTCCTGAAAGTGCCGGGCGAACTGGTACCGAACGAAGATCAGGGCTACCTCATCTCCGCCGTCATGCTGCCGGATGCGGCCGCGATGAGCCGGACCCAGGCGGTGGCGGATCAGTTCGACAAGATCGCCATGGCCAACCCCCATGTGAAGGATGTGATCACCTTCTCGGGCTTTGACATTCTCTCCAATGCCATCATCAGCAACAGCGGCATGACCTTCATTACCCTGAAGGACTGGAGTGAGCGTCAGGGGGCCGGACAGGACTCCTTCTCGCTGGCCAAGACCTTCCAGGGCTTGAGCCTGATGGGGCTGGCGGATGGCTTTGTCGCCTCCTTCAACCCGCCTCCCATTCAGGGGATGTCCACCACAGGTGGCCTTGAGGCCTATCTGCAGAACCGTGGCACCGGCAACGCCCAGGCCTTCTCCGGCGAAGTACAGCGCTTCCTCGAAGCAGCCAAGGCGCGCCCGGAGTTTGCCAGCGTCACCAGTACCTACCGCGCCAACGTGCCGCAGGTCTATCTCGATCTGGATCGCGAAAAAGCCAAGGCGCTTGGGCTGCCCATCAACGCGGTGTTCGACACCATGCAGGCCACCTTCGGCCAGGTCTATGTCAACGACTTCAACCAGTTTGGCCGAACCTACCGAGTGCAGTTGCAGTCCGAGGCAGACTATCGCGCCAAGAAGAGCGACATCCGCAACGTCTATGTCCGCTCCGACAAGGGGGAGATGATCCCGCTGAGCAGTCTGGTGACGGTGCGTGATGCCACCGGCCCCGAACTGGTCGAACGCTTCAATATCTTCCAGGCCGCCAAGATCATGGCCCAGCCCGCCCCAGGCTACAGCTCGGGTCAAGCCATCGCCGCGCTGGAAGAGGTCGCCAATGAAGCTCTTGGCAACGACGCCAAGCTGGAGTGGACCGGCTCCGCCTATCAGGAGAAAGCGGCCGCAGGCAGCGCAGGCATGGCCTTTGGTTTCGGTATCGTGATGATCTTCCTCATTCTGGCCGCCCAGTATGAGCGCTGGAGCCTGCCGTTTGCGGTGATCACCGCGGTACCGTTCGCCCTGTTCGGTGCCCTGCTCGCCACCTGGCTGGTGGGGCTGACCAACAACGTCTACTTCCAGATCGGGCTGGTGACCCTGGTCGGCCTTGCCGCCAAGAACGCCATCCTGATCGTGGAGTTCGCGGTGATGAAGCACGAAGAGGGGATGAGCCTCATCGAATCGGCACTGGAGGCGGCGCGCCTGCGTTTCCGTCCCATCGTGATGACCTCGCTCGCCTTCATCCTCGGCTGTGTGCCGCTGGTCACCTCCAGCGGGGCCGGTGCGGCAAGCCGTCACGCCCTCGGCTGGCCGGTCATCGGCGGCATGCTGGCGGCCACCTTTATCGCCATCTTCTTTATCCCGCTCTTCTTCCGGCTCATCATGAGAGGATCGGAAAAGCGCGCCAAGCAGTAACGCTCTCCCCAAGCGTTCCACCGATAACAAACTACCCCCGCCCGTGCGGGGGTATTTTTTTGTCTGCGGTGTGCTTCAATGACACACATCGAGACTTTTTTGCACAGGATCCGGATATGCTGGCTCAGCTCTGGCTCGCGACGACCTTGACGACCACTACCCTCTCCGCCTGTGGTCATCACGATTATCCCCCCTGGAACTGGCTGAGCGATGGCAAGATCATCGGCGTTTGTGCCG
Organism: Aeromonas sp. 6P; assembly: GCF_051919525.1. Taxonomy (NCBI): domain Bacteria; kingdom Pseudomonadati; phylum Pseudomonadota; class Gammaproteobacteria; order Aeromonadales; family Aeromonadaceae; genus Aeromonas; species Aeromonas sp. 6P. The sequence goes on from NZ_JBQBEO010000002.1 coordinate 3,037,667, forward strand.
AAGTCGTCAGTACCCTCTATCAACGGTTGGGTTTCAATGTGGATCTCTCCTATGTGGGCCCCTGGGCCCGCTGTCAGCAGAAAGTGGCGAAAGGAGAGGTCGACATCAATATCTGTGCGCTGCGCAACGAAGAGAGAGCGCACTACTCCCGCTTTACCCGAACCCCCATGGCCATCAATGACATGGCGGTATTCGTGCGCCAACCCGGCAGCCGCTTGCTGCAACGACGGGAGGATCTGACCGGACTGCGGGGCGCCATGATGATAGGCGTCAGCCTTGGCAGCGAGATGGATGGTTTTTTGCAAAAGAATACCCGCATCTACAGGGTCAACTCCCTCAAGCAGGTATTTGGCCTGCTGGCCAGTGACCGGGTCGACTTCGTTCCTTATGGCCGCTCTTCCGGTCGCCTGTTTCTGAGCGACAATTACCCGGACAGCGGGCTGGCTGATCTGCAGTGGCCACTGCAGCGCGGTGAGCTCTATATTTCTGTTTCACTGCAATCCACCCATCTTGACACCCTCGAACAACTGGAGCCCATGTTGCAAGCGCCCGGCATGAGTCAATGGATAGACCAGTTGCTGGAAAAGTACAGTGACCTCTACCTGCAACAGCAGCGCCAGCAGAAGCCTTGACCTTCACCTCGTGGCAAGGTTTACAGTCCCGCCATCTGCTCCCTAAGGATGCCCGGATTGTCACTCACCCAGCTTGCTGCAAGATTGCCCTCTGTTGCTCTGGCCCGGCTATTGCTGGCGCTGCTGCTCGTCTGCAATCTGACCCTCTGCATCAGCTGGCATGGTTCTCCCCTCTCCTCCGAACCGACCCCAAACAGCGCCCAGTCGATGGTGATGTTAGATTCATCCATGGCGATGGCGGATGGCGATATCTCTCATGCAATGCCCGCTATGGATCACCCGGGCGATGTCATGCCCCTCTCCTGCCATCAGGGAGGCGAGGGGTCAACCATGGGCGATGAGTGCCAGATGCAGACAGGCATCAATGCCCCCTCCTTCGGCGCGATGACTCTGCTTGGGGTACTGGTCGCTCTGCTGCTCTTTCCCTTGCTACTTGGCAACAACGTCGCAGCGTCACTGCTTGATAACTGGTTGCGGGATCCCTTCCTGCGCTCGCGCGGTACTCACCCTCCTTCCTGGCCGCGCCGACATCTGATGCTGTCGGTGTTACGCCACTAGAAAGTCCTTCTCTTGCGGCACAGGCAAGCTTCAACTGCCCGTTCTCTGCCGCCTTGCCTGACCCTGTGCCCCGGCCAAACCGGTCCGCTCACAGGGAGCCGTGCGCACTGATACAGCTGCGCCCCGTTTGCCGCCAGCCCCTTTGGTGATGCCTTGCACCTCACCCGACCGGCGGCCTGCAAAAGAGAAGACGTATTATGTCACCAGCCCACTTTTCACCGTCCAAGCTTGCTGCCTTTGCGGGCGCCTTATCCTCCTGCACTTTCTGCATGCAGACCCGCGCCGGAGGCCAGTCATGAACAAGACCGTCCTGATGTCGGCCCTGCTGCTCGCCCTTGGCGCCGGTGGCGGCTACTGGGCCGCCAAACAGACCTCCGATGGCGCAAGCGCCAAAGAGAAGACGCCCCTTTACTGGGTCAACCCCATGGATCCCCGCGACAAGCGCGACGGCCCGGCCAAGGACAACATGGGGATGGACTTTATCCCCGTCTATGAGGAACAAAAAAACGGCTCGCCGGGCACAGTCACCATCAGCCCCGAGATCCAGCAGAACCTGGGGGTGCGACTGGCCAAGGTCGAGCGACTGCCTATCCACCAGCAGATCGAGACGGTGGGCTATGTCGGGTATGACGAGGATCGGCTGGAGGCGATCAACGCCCGCATGGCGGGCTGGATCCGCACCCTCGCCATCAAGAGTGAAGGGCAGCAGGTGAGCAAGGGGAGCCTTATTTACGAGCTCTACGCGCCAGATCTGGTCAACGCCCAGCACGAATACCTGCTGGCCCTCAACACCGCCAACCCGCTGCTGCTGCGCGCCGCCGAGGGCAAGCTCAAGTCCCTGCAGGTGCCGGCGGATCAGATAGCGGCCCTCAAACGCAGTCGTCAGGTGCGCGAAACCATCAGCATTTACGCCCCCAGCAGCGGTTATGTCTCCGAGCTCAAGGTGCGCGAGGGCCAGTATGTGGAGCCCGCTGCGGCGCTCTTTAACATCAGCCCCCTCCAGCAGGTATGGGTCAGTGCCGAGGTGTTCGAGCGTCAAGCCGCCCAGCTGAAAGTGGGGGATCCGGTCACCATGACCCTCGACTATGCCCCCGGCCGCAGCTGGCAAGGTAAGGTGGATTACCTCTATCCGACCCTCGATGCCGCTACTCGCACCCTCAAGGTGCGGCTGCGCTTTGACAACCCGGACGAGTTTTTGAAACCCAATATGTTTGCCAAGGTGAGCATTCGCACCGGGCAGGGAGAGCCGCAATTGGTGGTGCCGAGCGAAGCGGTGATCCGCACCGGCAGTCAGGATCGGCTGGTGCTGGCGTTTGGGGATGGCAACTTCAAGTCGGTCGCCGTCACTCTCGGCCCCCAGTTTGGCGACAAGGTTGCCATCAAGGCAGGGGTAGAGGCTGGGGATAACATCGTCAGCTCGGCCCAGTTCCTGCTCGACTCCGAGTCGGCCATCGATTCGGACTTCCAGCGTATGACGGCGGTGCGCCCCGCCCAGGTGTGGACCCAGGGCGAGGTTGAAAGCATCGATCTGGCCAACCGAACCCTGATGGTCTCCCACCAGCCCATCCCCGAGTGGCAGTGGCCCGCCATGGAGATGGAGTTCACCGTCGCCGACGGGGTCGATATCAGCAAGCTGGTCGAGGGGCAGACCCTGCACCTGCAAGTGATGCAGGAGGGGGATGAGTACCGCATCACTACCATCCATCAGGAGCAAGCGCCCGCTATCGGCGACTCAGCCAAACCCGCAGCGGATGAGATGGAAGGCATGGACCATAGCCAGCACGATATGGGAGCCAAGCCATGATCCCCTCGATTATTCGCTGGTCAGTAGGCAACCGCTTTCTGGTGCTGCTATTGACCCTTATGCTCACCGCCTGGGGGCTCTGGTCGGTCAAACAGACCCCGGTGGACGCCCTGCCGGATCTCTCCGATGTGCAGGTGATCATCAAGACCTCCTATCCGGGCCAGGCGCCACAGGTGGTGGAAGATCAGGTCACCTACCCGCTCACCACCGCCATGCTGGCGGTACCGGGGGCCACCACGGTGCGCGGCTACTCTTTCTTCGGCGACTCCTTCGTCTATGTGCTGTTTGACGACAACACAGATCTCTACTGGGCCCGCGCCCGGGTGCTGGAGTACCTAAGCCAGGTTGCGCCCAATCTGCCCGCCTCCGCCCGTCCCCAGCTCGGCCCCGATGCCACCGGGGTGGGCTGGGTCTATCAGTACGCGCTGGTGGACAGAACTGGCAAGCATGACCTCGGCCAGCTCACCTCGCTGCAGAACTGGTTCCTCAAGTACGAGTTGCAGACGGTTGAGGGGGTCTCCGAAGTCGCCACCGTCGGCGGCATGGTGCGCCAGTATCAGGTGCGGGTCGATCCGGACAAGCTGCGCGCCTACGGCATCCAGCTCTCCCTTATCGAGACCGCCATCAAGCAGGGCAATCAGGAGACCGGCGCCTCCGTCATCGAGATGGCGGAAGCGGAGTACATGGTGCGCTCCAATGGCTATCTGAAAAGCGTCGAGGATCTGAAGCAGATCCCGCTCGGTACCAATGTGCGCGGTGCCCCGCTGCTGCTGGGGGATGTGGCAGATGTGCTCACCGGCCCCCAGATGCGGCGCGGCATCGCCGAGCTCAACGGTGAAGGGGAAGTGGTGGGCGGCATCATCGTCATGCGCTATGGCGAGAATGCCCAACACACCATAAACGGGGTCAAGGCGCGGCTGGCGGAGCTGAAGAGCAGCCTGCCACAAGGGGTGGAGATCGTTACCGTCTATGATCGCTCCGACCTTATCCAGCGCGCCATCGACAACCTCTCCGGCAAGCTGCTGGAGGAGTTCGCGGTGGTGGTACTGGTCTGCCTGGCCTTCCTGTTCCACCTGCGCTCGTCACTGGTGGTGGTCATCACCCTGCCCATCGCCATTCTGGTGGCCTTTATCGTGATGCATCTGCAGGGGATCAACGCCAACATCATGTCGCTGGGGGGCATCGCCATCGCCATCGGCGCCATGGTGGATGGCGCCATCGTGATGATCGAGAACGTCCATAAACACATGGAGCGGGAGGCGCTCACCGACAAGAACCGCTGGCGCATCATCACAGAGGCGAGCATCGAGGTGGGGCCCGCCATCTTCTTCTCCCTGCTGATCATCACCATCAGCTTCCTGCCGGTGTTCGCGCTGGAGGCGCAGGAGGGGAGGATGTTCCACCCCCTCGCCTACACCAAGACCTACGCCATGGCGGCGGCGGCCGCGCTCGCCATCACGCTGGTGCCGGTGATCATGGGTTACTTCATCCGTGGCAAAGTGCTGGCGGAGCAGGCCAACCCGCTGAACCGTGGCTTAAGCCAGGGCTATGTGCCACTGCTCAAAGCCGTCTTGGCCCGTCCAAAAACCACTCTGGCTGTCGCCGCCGTGGTGACGGTGGCGGGCTTCTGGCCGCTCAAGTACCTCGGCTCCGAGTTCATACCGCCGCTGGACGAGGGGGACATCATGTATATGCCCACCACCGCAGCCAATATCTCGGTGGGCAAGGCGCGGGAGATTTTGCAGCAGACCGACAAGCTCATTCGTACCGTGCCCGAGGTGCAAAACGTGTTCGGCAAGGCGGGGCGCGCCGAAACCGCTACCGACCCCGCCGACCTGGTGATGATGGAAACCAGCATCCAGCTCAAGCCCCGGGACCAGTGGCGCCCCGGTATGACCCCGGAGAAGCTCAAAGAGGAGCTCGACTCCCTCATCCGCTTCCCCGGTCTCACCAACGCCTGGGTGCCCCCCATCAAGACCCGCATCGACATGCTGGCCACCGGCATCAAGACCCCGGTGGGAATCAAGATAGCAGGGCCGGATCTCAAGGTGATCCAGCAGCTCGGCCAACAGCTCGAACAGATCGTTGGCAAGGTGGAGGGCGCCTCATCGGTCTACGCCGAGCGGGTGGCGGGTGGCCGCTACGTCAAGGTGGATATCGACCGGCTCAAAGCAGCCCGCTACGGCCTCAACATCGCCGACGTGCAGGCGGTGCTCGCCACCGCGGTGGGCGGCATGGAGGTGGGCCAGACCATCGAGGGGCGCGAGCGCTATCCCATCAACCTGCGCTACCCCCAGAGCTATCGCGACTCGGTGGCCAGCCTCGAGCTGTTGCCGGTGGTGACGCCAAGCGGTGCGCGTATAGCGCTGGCGGATGTGGCACGGGTCTACATCAGCGACGAGGCCCCCATGCTGCGCAGTGAAAACGCGCGGCTCAACGGCTGGGTCTACGTCGATATTCGCGGCCGCGATATCGGCTCCTTCGTCGATGAGGCCAAGGTCGAGGTGAACAAACAGCTGGTGCTGCCGGCAGGCTACGCCCTCACCTGGTCTGGCCAATACGAATACATGGAGCGGGCCAAGGCGCGCCTCGCCTACGTGGTGCCGCTCACGGTCGCCATTATCGTGCTGCTGCTCTATCTGGCGTTTCGCCGCGTTCAGGAGGTGTTGCTCATTCTCGCCACTTTGCCGTTGGCGGTGGTGGGCGGGATCTGGACCCTCTGGCTGCTCGATTTCAACCTCTCGGTGGCGGTCGGGGTTGGCTTTATTGCCCTGGCGGGGGTGGCGGTGGAGACCGGCGTCTTGATGCTGGTCTACCTCAACCACGCCTGGGATGACCTGGTGGCCAGCGGCAAGCCGGACAAGGCGGGCCTGCACCGGGCGGTGATCCACGGCGCCGCCCTGCGCCTGCGCCCCAAGATGATGACGGTGGTGACCATTATCGCCGGCCTGTTGCCCATCATGTGGAGCCACGGCACCGGCTCCGAAGTGATGCAGCGCATCGCCGCCCCCATGATTGGCGGCATGGTAAGCGCGCTGGTGCTGACCCTCTTGGTGCTGCCCGCGGCCTACTACCTGTGGCGCAGTCGCAGCCTTGGCAAGAGCGCGAACCCGCAATCCGAATAACCCGATTTCACGATCCATATTGACTGAACGATGAGGAAACCATCATGAACTACAAAACGCTGACCCTGACCCTGCTGCTTGGCCTTGCCACCCACACCAGCCTGCAAGCCGAGGAGATGATGCACCATGAAGGGCACGATATGAGTCAGACGGGTGAGATGAACGAACAGGCCGCAATGGTGATGACCAAGGGGGTCATTACCCGCCTCGATGAGGGGAGCGGCAAGGTCGGCATCAAGCACGAGGCGATCGAGAATCTCAAGATGCCCCCCATGACCATGGTCTTTCGAGTGGCAGATCCAGCCCAGCTCAAGGGGCTCAAGGTGGGGGATGCCATCCACTTTCATGCCGAAAGCCAGAGCGGCAAGCTCACAGTGACAGCCATCCAACCGCAATAAACGGCTCTGGCTCGCCGAAAAGGTCACGATAGACAGTGACAACACAAGAGGGAGGCATCAGCCTCCCTCTTCTTTTGGTCAATCTTTTTCAAGTGCGCGATGGGCTCAGCTGCGCGTTGCCAGCAACTGCTCCACATCCTCAATCACCTTGAGGGCCGCCTGCGGGCCACCGCTGGAGGTCCAGAGCGACCCGTCCACGGCGCCAAAGCGCTTGGCCTTGATCACCGGCAGCTGCTGGAACGCCGGGGTCTGCTCCGCCTGACGCATGGCATCCACCGCATCACCGGTGGCGCTCAGGGTACCGACCACCAGCCAGTCAGCATCCAGCAGGTTGAGAGACTCCAGACTCAGCGCCGGTGAGTGGGGCGCGCCAGTCCCCTGTTGTTTGCTCGGACGCACCAGCCCCATCGACTCCACTACGCTGCTGGCAAAGGTGCCCTGATACATAAAGCTCGGCCCCTTGGGGTTCCAGCGCACTATGCTGATGCTCTCCCCCTGATGTTTGGCCAGCTTGCTGCGGGCCTGAGTCAACCGCTCGGCATACTGCAGCAAGAAAGTATCCCCTTGCTGGTCGCGGTTGAGGGTGTGGGCGGTGCGGCGGAAGCTATCCTGCCACGGCTCACCCCACTTGCTGGTCACCACGGTCGGCGCGATCTCCCCCAGCAAGGTCAGCAGCTCGGGACGGGTCTGGCCGGTCAGGATAAGGTCGGGCTCCAGCGCAATCAGCGACTCCAGATTGGGGCTGTCGAGATCACCGATCACCTGGATCCCCATGCCCGCCTTGTTCAGCAAATAGCGAGGCAAGGTGGGTTGACCACGGCCATTGACGGCGCCGATGGGGGTCAGCCCCAGGGTCAGGGTGCTGTCGAGTTCGAGCTCGCTCAGCACCACCACCCGCGTTGGCTGGACTGGCACCTGCACCTTCTGGCCAAACGCATCAGTCACTTCACGCATCTCCTGCGCCTGAACCAGCGGCGCGGCCAGCATCAGGATGGCTGCTGCCAGGGCGGCAAAACGCTTCATCATCTCACTCCTTCTCGTTGCACGGCCCGGATAATCGGCCGCGTGAATATACTCGTTGGGCCCACAGAACAGGCCAATATGAATCAACTCGCCGAACGCAGGGTGCGGCCATGTTCGTGGCGACGGGGCACGATAATGGGCGCCCCGTCGCCGGGGGCATGCAGAATGTCGACACTGGTCTGGTAGAGCCGGTCGATTAGATCCTTGGTCACCACCTCCCGGGCCGGGCCCATGGCAGCAATGGTCCCCTCGCCGATGGCGATCAGCTCGTCACAGTAGCGGGCCGCCATCGCCAAATCGTGGATCACCAGCAGCACGGTTTTGCCCTCGGCGGTGATGCGATGGATCGCCTCCATCACCTCGGTCTGGTGACCGATATCGAGGGCACTGGTGGGCTCGTCGAGCAGCACCATGTCGCTGTCCTGCGCCAGGATCATCGCCAGCCACGCCCGCTGTGCCTGCCCGCCGGAGAGGGACGCTGCGCTCTGCTGCCAGATGCTTTCAAGCTGCATCCGCTCGCAGGCAATACGCACCATGCGGGCATCCTCCTCACCCCACTGATTGAACCAGCCCTGATGAGGGTGACGGCCATACTGCACCAACTGCTCCACCAGAATGCCGGCAGGCAGGGTTGGCCGCTGGGGCAGATAGGCGAGCTCCCGCGCCAGCCCCTTCATGGGGTAGCTGGCAAGCGGCTTGCCTTTGAGCAGGATCTCGCCGCGTTGGGCTTTCATCTGGCCGGATAACAGCTTGAGCAGAGTCGATTTGCCGCAGCCGTTGGGACCGACGATCCCCACCAGCTTGCCCCTCGGCACGCTGAAAGAGATGTCCCGCAAAATGGGGGTCTGCTGATAGGCGAAATGGAGGCGATTTACGGTGAGCGTCATCAGTCAGCCCTCTGGCGATCGTTAACAAGAAGAAACAGCAGCAACAGGCCGCCGAGAATGCGGGTCATGATACCGGTCGCCACCTCGTGAGGGCTGGCCAGCACCCGGACCAGGGTATCGCTGGCAAGCAGCAGCAGGGCGCCGCTAAGCGCCGCCAGCCAGAGCGGCACCACCCGGTCTTTCACCAGCCAGGAGGCAAGAATGGGGGCCGCCATAGCGATAAAGACCACGGGGCCGCCGATGGCGGTGCCGAGCGCCGCCACCAGAATGGCCTGGGCCAGAATGCCCAGTTGTACCCGATCGCCGTTGACGCCAAGCCCTCTGGCCATCTCGGGGCCAAAGCGCAGCACCGCCAGCGAGCGGGAGAGGTAAACGATCCACGGGCAGAGCAGCAGCAACAGGATGGCAATCGGGGTGATAGTGCTGTAACCCACGGCGATAAAGCTGCCCATATTCCACAAATAGAGGGAGCTCAGGTGCAGCAGGGCCTGGGTGGACATCACAAACTGGCCGAGCGCCTCGAACAGCTCGGAGAGGCCGATACCGATCACTACGAACAGATAGCCCTGCTCACCCGGTTTGCGGCAGAGGGCATAGAGCACCAGCGCCGCGAAGATGGCGCCGATGGGGGCCGCCCACCAGGGCCAGCTGCCCACGGTCAGGTAGAGGGAGAAGACGATGATGGCCAGAGAGGCGCCGTTGTTGACCCCCACCATGTCGGGTGTGGCCAGCCGGTTGCGCACCAGCGTCTGCACCAGACAGCCGGAGAGCCCCATGGCCGCCCCCGCCACCACCACCCCAAGAATGCGCGGCAGCCGGATCTTGAACAGGGTGAGCTGCTCAAGCCGCGTCCCCTCCCCCAGCAGGGTGTTGACCACCCCGGCAAAGCCGAGCTTGCCGCCGACAACGCTCAGGGCCAGCAGAGCAAGCGCCAGCAGCGCCATGGCCAGCAGAGCCAGCCAACGCCAGCTGGGCAGATGGATCAGCAAAGAGCGGTTGCCGGCCCGCAGGCAGAGCATATCGGTAGGTGTGCGCATCAGCCCCTCACTTGACGGTCAGCAGGGTACGAAAGCCCCCGCGATGAACAATGGCGATCAGTACAGGCGCGCCAATCAGGGCCAGAATAACCCCGTTGGGCAGCTCGAACGGCTGGATCAGCCAGCGCGCCAGAATGTCGGCCAACAGCAGAAACAGCATGCCGAACAGGGCGGAGAAACAGACCTGCACCGACAGCTTCACCGGCTCTACCAGTCGGCCACAGTAGGCGGCCAGAAAGCCGACAAAGCCGATGGGGCCGGCGATGGCGATGGCACTGGCGGTAAACAGGGTAGCGGCCAGCAGCACGCCAATTCGCACCCGGTTTGGGCGGATCCCGAGCGCCTGGGCCTGACTGTCCCCCATCTGCATCAGGGTCAGCTGGCGACAGAGCAGCAGGGTGATGACAAACGCCGCCAACACGAAGGGCAGCACGGCTATGATGGCATCGAGATTGGCCGCCGACAGGGAGCCGAGGTTCCAGAAGCGGTACTGCTCCAGCACCATCTTGTTGGAGAGCAGCAGAAAGCTGGAGAGACCGCCGAAGGTGGCGGAGAGCGCCACCCCGACCAGAATTAGCTTCAGCGGATTGGAGCGGCCAATCATCATGCCAAGTCCCAGCACAATAACGTTACCAAGCAGCGCGCCGAAGCCGGCCCAGAGCAGATAACCATAGGCGGACTCCACACCAAACCAGGTGAGCCCCACCACCAGCGCAAAGACGGCCCCGGCGTTGACCCCGAGCAGACCGGGCTCCGCCAGCGGGTTGCGGGTCGCGCTCTGCAACAAGGAGGCCGCCAGAGATAAAGAGGCGCCGACCACCATGGCGCAGAGGGTGCGCGGCAGTCGCAAGGTATTGAGCACCATGGCGAGCTTCTCGTCACTCGCCCAAGGCGCGTAACCCATCAGGTAGCCGAACACCTCGCGGGCACCATAGACGCCCGCACCGGTGGCGAGCGAAAGAGAAAGCAGTATGAACAGGAGGAACAATCCCAGCCAGAACAGAGGGGGGTCTGGTACTTAACCACCCTTTACGACTCCTTGCGTTGGGTCTGACAACATGCAGCCAAACCGACGTGAAAACAGGGCGCTCTTGTGTCAACGGAAATAAAAACGCCGCCCGGACGAATACCCGGACGGCGCAATACTAAATGCAAATCATTTTTATTTGCAAGGGTGAATCAGGTATTCTTTCGCATCCGCTTAATTATCCATCACATCGTGACGGGTCTGATGATAGGCCTCTTCACTCTTGCCCCGGCGCCAGTACGGCACGGCGTAGAGCGACTGGCGATCCACCTCGAGCACGGAGCGAAAATGGCGGCGCAGCGGCAACACCAGCGCCTCTTCTCCACCCAGCCAGAAGAAGCCGCCATCGCGCACCAGCGGCAGAGCAATCACATGCTCCAGCAGGCCGCTGGACTCGGGCTCGCCGACAAACCAGTGACAGCGCACCCCGACCGGCAGCATCAACGGCTGAGCATCGGCCTGATCCGGCACCAGAATCGCAATTTCCCCTCTGGCCTCGGCAGGCATCACCTCACACATCGCCATGATGGCGGGCAAGGCGGTGAGATCCCCTACCAGGCAGTAATGCTCGGCCGATTGCAGCATGGGGTTGGGGCCACCCGGCCCGGAGAGGATCACCTTCTCTCCCGGCTTGGCATGGGTAGCAAAGGCGCTGGCGGGCCCGCCTTCACCGTGCAGCACGAAGTCGATATCAATTTCCTGCTCATCACGGCGAAACGCGCGGATGGTGTAGGTGCGGATCACCGGCTTGTCCGCCGGGTCACTCCAGCGCGGGCCGCTCGGGGTCATTGCAGGCAGCACCGGCTCTACCTGATGGGGCTGGGCCAGCATCACCTTGATATGGGCCCCACCGCAGGTAAAGGGATAGTCAGCCAGTTCGCTGCCACCAAAGGTGATGCGACGCAAATGGGGGGTGACCTGGGTAATGGCTTTGACAGTCAGCAGACGGGGGCGATTGGGAGGCAGAGATGGGGACACGATGGGGCTCCTCGTTGAGTGTGTCGCCCATGCTACACGCAAATAGGAATCACTATCAAATAAGATTATTTCTCGTCTAGTAGCTACAAGCTGGATTCAAACATCCCCAACCACTCGCGTCCACCCCCCAATCCAGAAATAGGCTTTATGCACGCTAGCTCCATGATTGGGCAAAGAAAGCAGCCGGACAACGCCATAGTCACAAAGGGTTCCATTTGCTTATTTCGACCATAGTTTTTCGAGATCAAATTTTATTTCCCAATAAGTTTCCTATCCTTAGTGAAGCAGTTAATGTAAGCACAGGATGCCAAACAGGATTGTATGATGGATGACCAGATCCTGATTATTGATGATGACGATCTCTCCCTCCCCGACGCACAGCAAGCGGGCTGGAAGGTGATGATTGTTGACGATGAGCCTGAAGTGCATCGCATCACCAAAATCACCTTGAACAAATTCGAGTTTGACAATCGCCCCATCGATTTTCTGCATGCCTATTCCGCGGCACAGGCCAAGGAGTTGCTGGCCACCACCCCGGACGTTGCTCTGTTGCTGCTGGACGTGGTGATGGAGGTCGACCACGCCGGCCTCGATGTCGTCAAATATGTCCGTGAAGATCTGCAAAACAAGATGGTACGCATCGTGTTGCGTACCGGCCAACCCGGCCAGGCGCCGGAAGATGACGTGGTCACCAACTACGACATCAACGACTACAAGGATAAAACCGAGCTCACCTCCCAGAAGCTGCGCACCCTGCTGCGGGCCAGCCTGCGATCCTATCGGGATATCCGCACCCTGGAGAGTAACCGTCAGGGGCTGGAAAAAGTCATCGAAGCCTCCAAGGGGATCTTTGAGAAACGGGCCCTGCGCCAGTTTGTCGAAGGCGCCCAGGAGCAGCTCAGCGCCCTGCTCCATCTGGGGGAAACCCAGATATACGACGTCAAGCAATACGCCTATGAGGTGAAGGATCAAGTATTGGAGCCCCTGCTCCCCGGCCATCCCGCCATGCTCCTCACAGAAGCGCCGGAGATCCTGCGCCAGGCTATGAGCAAGCGCAGCAACGTCTATAACGCCACCCAGATGGTGCTCTACTGCCAGAATCCGCGCCACCACCTGCTATTCCACATCGAGACCACCCGCCAGCTCAGCCAGATCGATACCAGTCTGCTGACCCTGTTTACTGAAAACATCATAGTGGCGCTGGAGAATATCCGGCTCAATGAGGTGATCGCCGACAACCAGCGGGAGATCATCTATCGCATCGGCGAACTGGTCGAAACCCGTTCCAAAGAGTCAGGGCTGCACGTCAAGCGGGTCGCGCTCTATACAGAACAGTTCTGCCACCTGATGGGCATGAGCGAAGAGCAGAGCGAGCTGGTGAAACGTGCCTCGCCGCTCCATGACATTGGCAAGGTGGGAATTCCCGATGCCATCTTGCACAAGCCGGGCAAGCTGACACCGGAAGAGTGGGAGATCATGAAAACCCACGCCCAGCTCGGGCAGGATATGCTCTCCGGCAGCGATCTGGCGCTGTTTCAGATTGGTGCCACCATCGCTGGCAATCACCATGAGAAATGGAATGGCAGTGGCTATCCCCGCGGTCTGAAAGGGACGGATATTCCGCTGGAGGGGCGGATTGTGGCGCTGGCTGACGTGTTCGATGCCCTGGGTTCGGATCGCTGCTACAAGAAGGCGTGGCCGCTGGACAAGGTGCTGACCCTGATTGAAGAGGAGAAGGGGCAGCATTTCGACCCCCAGCTGGTCGAGCTGATGATGGCCAATCTGGACAAGTTCCTCGAGATCCGCGAGCAGAACAAGGATGTCTATATCGGCGAACACTGATAGCCAGCATGTTCTGTTTATGAACTAAAAAAACCGCCCTGCTTATCAGGGCGGTTTTCTATATCTGGCATCACGTCACTTCAGAGCGAGAAGTACGAGGGTTACTGCTCTGGCAGATTGAGATCCAGCTTGGCAGCAGGTTGTCCGGCTTGCTGGTTCTCGGCCTGCGCAGCGGCCAGAGCACGCTTCAGGGCACGCCGTTTTTGTATCACCACAAACCCGACCCCACCCAATACCGCCAGCAGCACACCACCACCCGCCAATGCCCAGATCAGCCAGCCCATTTCCTCCTCTGCCGGAGCTTCATGGGTCGCCTCGGCACTGGAGGCCGGTGCGGCGGCCGACACCACCTCTACAGGAGGCGGCGGTGGCGGAAAGACATTGAAGGTTTTCACCGGCAACTCGATTTTCAGCTCACGGCCGAGGCGAGTGGTGCCATAGAGGGTTGCTTTCACCTCATGCTGACCGACCTCCTTGATGTTGGAGAGATCGATATCAAGCTTGGGATCGCTGGCGGTCTCGCTGAACTCGTAGAGGCCGCCCACATTGCTGGTCACACTCCCCTTGACCACCACGGAAGCGGGATCCAGCTCATCACGGTCGATTAGCAGTGAGAGCTTGGCACCCAGCTCATCCGAAGGCGGCGACAAGTTATAGCTGAACGGGTAGGGGTAAAGCAGTACATCCTGATAACGGGCACGGACAAACACCTGATTGCCCGTACTGAACATGGCGCGGTACTTGCCACCGGGAATATCCTGCAGCGTCACTTCCGCCGTCATGATGCCATCGCCTGGCACCTCATCTAGCCCCTTGCCATCATCGCGATAGTGGCCAAGTACTTGATCCAGCACGACCTCTTTCTTATCGGCATCGCTGAACGATTGCAGCTTGACGGTCATGCCAAGATCAGAGAGATAGTATTTATCTTTCGGCGGCTGACCATTGATCAGCAACCACGCCTTGAGCTTGACCACCTCCCCCTGATAGAGCTGCATCGGCAGGGCGGCGATATCGAGTCGGATATCGGAGAGAATGCGCACCCGGTTGTCGGGATCCACCTCGCCAATCGCCTGCCAGGGGCCCGGCATGGGATTGCGCAGGGTAATGAGATCATGCTCCGGCAGCGCCAGCCAACCCACATCGGCAGGTTTGACCTTGCCCACGTAAAGCTTGCTGCCATCGGGGCGAACCAGGATCACCGAGGGGGTGCCCGGCTTGCGCTTGATGATGAAGGTGATCTCCTTCACGCCGTAATCGATGCGAAAGCGGTTATCCAGCAGCGGGATATCAGAAGGGGCAAATACCTCGGTCGCCGTCGCCCCCAGCGAGAGCAACAACAGCAGACCGGCACACCACTTGCTCATTGCCGCCACAAACAACTTCCTCCCTTCTTCTGTACCAGATCCAGTCTCGCTTCGTGCAGGGCCTGAACCTCGGTGCTGGCACGCACCACCTTGAGGGCAGGTCGGTTGCTCTCCAACCGGCGAATGCTGGTGTCCTGATTGTTTTCGTTTTCGTTGCTCTCGGTGGCCAGATTGAGTTTGGTCTGGCCGCCGGTCATCAGCAGGTAGACGTCCGCCAGGATCTCCGCATCGAGCAAAGCCCCGTGCAGGGTACGGTGGGAATTGTCGATACCGTAACGATCGCACAGCACATCCAGGTTGTTGCGCTTGCCGGGGAAGAGATCCCGCGCCATCGCCAGGGTATCTGTGATGGTGCAGATATCCGCCGTCTTGAAGTTGAGTCCGAGCTTGCTGAACTCGTAGTCCATGAAGCTCACGTCAAACGGTGCGTTGTGAGCGATCAGTTCGGCGCCGCGGATGAACTCGAGGAATTCATCGGCAATCTGGCTGAACGACGGTTTGTCACGCAGGAACTCGTCGGTGATACCGTGCACCTGGATCGCTTCCGGGTCGACCAGACGATCAGGCTTGATATAGACGTGATAGTGGTTACCGGTCAGCTTGCGGTTGATCACCTCCACACAGCCGATTTCGATAATGCGGTGCCCCAGATAGACAGGGCCACCCGCCGTATTCATACCTGTGGTTTCAGTATCCAGAATGATCTGGCGATTCAGTTGGGGTGTGTTCATGATCCAATCTATGTCAAACTTCGGCTTTACTTACTCGCTAGTTTACCCCAAGCCTCATGTTAAAACAGATTGATTGCTCATGTTAAAACAGATTGATGTCTATACCGACGGCTCCTGCCTCGGCAATCCGGGCCCGGGTGGTTACGGGGCCGTGATGGTCTACGGCAAGCACCGCAAAGAGATTTCCGCCGGATTCAAGTTGACCACCAATAACCGGATGGAGCTGATGGCCGCCATCATGGGGCTGCGCACCCTCAACGAACCGTGCAAGGTGCGCCTCACCACCGACAGCCAGTATGTCCGCCAGGGGATCACCCAGTGGATCATCGGCTGGAAGAAGAAAGGGTGGATGACCGCCAACCGGCAACCGGTCAAGAACGTCGATCTCTGGAAGGAGCTGGATGCGGAAGTGGGTCGCCACCAGATTGAGTGGCTCTGGGTGAAGGGTCACTCCGGCCACCCGGAGAACGAACGGTGCGACGAGCTGGCCAGAGAGGCCGCCTGCGGCAAGGATCTGGCCGAGGATACCGGCTACCAGCCCTGACGGGCCATTCCCGGTGTGGCGAGGGATTTTGGCAGTTGCCAGCGCCGCCGCACCGGGATCAGTGGAAAGCGCCTTTTACGGGCCGCAATCACGTATACCGATGCAAATGCCCTGCAATAATCCCGCCCGATACTCTCCCGCCACCAACTGTGCCAGCTCTGTTTACCCATAAACGAGTAACCGAAACGCTCGTCGAACATCACCTCGCATCCCAGCAGATGCAGCCAGTCCGTCACCCGCCCCGGGGTGAACATCCGTGCTGACCAAGGCATTCTGCGCCGCAAGAACGGCACACAATGACCGATCCCGACCAGACTCATGGGGTTATAGCCACTGATGATCAGCCAGCCATCGTCGGTCAGCACTCTTTCGGCTTCGCGCAACACCTGGTGGGGATCGGCGGAGAAATCGAGGCAGTGGGCCAGCAGGCAGGCATCGACGCTGCCGGTCCGTACCGGCAGATCGAGGGGGTCGCCATACATGTCGAGCAGCCGCCCGCCGGGGGCGACCCCGATCTGGTGACGAATGGAGGAGCGTTTGCAGGAGAGTTCAGCGCTCAGAGCGCCAATTTTCAGCAGATGATACCCAAACAGATTGGGACACCAGTTGTCGAGCCGATCCTGGATCTCGGCCGCCACCCAGTCCCCCATAGGCAATGCAGACCAGCTGGTCGGGATCTCGATTTGTTGTTCGGTACGTGCCACCTGCATAATAGGGCTCAACTCGGGGTTTCGAACGCCATCCTGTTATATAAGATACCCTCCCTAAAGAGAAGCAGACTCATGTATCCAGTGATCACAGTTCCAGCCTTTAATGACAACTACATCTGGTTGATCCGCCACGAAAATCACTGCCTGGTGGTCGATCCGGGCGATGCGGCCCCCGTGCTGGAGCGGCTCGAGGCAATGGGGCTGGTGCTCGATGCCATCCTGCTGACCCATCACCATCACGACCATGTCGGGGGCGTCACCGACCTGCTTGCCCACTTCCCCCACGCCCGGCTCTATGGCCCCAAACTTGACCCGATGCCGGATCACCACGGTCAGTGGCTGGAAGATGGCGATCAGATCAACTGGCACGGCCTCGCCCTCGAGGTGATCCATGTGCCCGGGCACACTCGCGGCCACATCGCCTACCACGGCAACGGCATGCTGTTTTGTGGCGATACCCTCTTCTCGGCCGGTTGTGGCCGCCTGTTTGAAGGGACGCCGGAGCAGATGTACCACTCGCTGCAACGACTCGCCGCCCTGCCCGATGAGACACTCATTTATTGTGCCCACGAGTACACCCTCTCAAACCTGCGTTTTGCTTATGCGGTCGAGCCGGACAACCCGGCGATCCGCCGCCAGATCGGGCTGATCAGCAAACTACGGCAACAAGGGCTGCCAAGCCTGCCAACCCGGCTGGGTGACGAACGCACTTTCAACATTTTTCTGCGCTGCGAACAGGATTCAGTGAAATTTTCTGCTGAAAAACATGGACTAAAATGCGTGGAAAATCCGGTAGATACCTTCACCATCCTGCGTCAGTGGAAGGACGTTTTTTGAACAAACCTTGATCAGGGGGCCATTGCCCCTTATGATGCGGGCTGTTTTTCCTAAAAATGACCGGAACGAGATGAAGGTACGAACGGCCTTATTGGCAGCGCTGTTGCTCAGCGGCTGCCAAAACCTGAGCCATCAGGATGACCGGGCGCTAACGGCAATCGAGCCGATCAAGTCCCCCCAGGTCAAGAAAAAAGCGCATAAAAAACACTCTTCCCATTTCCTGTTTGGCGATGAACAGCTGGACGAAATGGAAGATACGGACAATCTGTGGGTGCGTATCAGCGATGATATGCAACTGGAAACTCCGGACAATCCGCCCATCCGCCAGCAACGTGAGTGGCTGTTGCGCAATGATAAGCATCTGGCGACCATTGCCAGCCGGGCTGAACCCTACCTCTATCTGATGGTAGAGGAGATTGAACGGCGTGAGCTGCCAATGGAGCTTATTACTGTCCCGATGATCGAGAGCATGTTTGATCCCCATGCCCGATCCCGCAGCAATGCCGTCGGACTCTGGCAGTTTGTGCCAGCGACAGGCAGAAACTTCGGTCTGCGCCACGACAACTGGTATGACGGACGGCGCGATGTGCTGGCCTCCACCAATGCGGCGCTCGACTATCTGGAGTACCTGAACCGCTTCTTTGACGGTGACTGGCTGCAAACGCTGGCCGCCTACAATGCCGGTGAAGGACGGGTGCGCAACGCCATCCAGCGTAACCAGCGCGCAGGCAAGCCGACCGACTACTGGTCGCTCGATCTGCCCCGCGAAACCCGGATGTATGTGCCCAAGATCCTCGCCATGGCTGACATGATCAGCAATGCGGACAAGTACAATATCCAGTTGCCGGTGCTCGCCAACGAGCCGAAGCTGCGAGTGGTGGAGACCGGCAGCCAGATCGATCTGAATGTGGCCGCCCAACTGGCAGGTCTGCGCACCTCACAGCTCAAGGAGGTCAATCCGGCCCTGAGCCGTGGCGTGATGTCGCCCCGTGGCCCTTACCGCCTGCTGGTACCGGTAGAATATGCCGATACCCTGGAGCTGGCACTGGCCGATCTGCCCAAGAGCGAGCGTATTCGTACCCGCTCCTATCAGGTCACCAGTGGCGATACCCTGTCGCGCATCGCCCAGAATCATGGCGTCAGCGTGAACGAGCTGAAGCTGGCCAACAATCTGCGCAGCAACAACCTGCGTCGCGGTCAGCAACTGGTGATCCCGACCCACGGTCAGGTCAGCAGCAAGGCCAGCTCTGCCAGCAAACCGCAGCAGTTGGCAAGCCGTGGCAGCAGCCAGAAGGCCAAGGTCAGTTACAAGGTGCGCTCGGGTGACAACCTGTGGAGCATCAGCCAGGCACACGGCGTCTCCCACGAAGAGCTCGCCAGGTGGAATGGTCTGACTGCCAAGTCGGCGCTCAAGCCAGGCATGAAGCTGGTGGTCTATCCCAAGCAAGGGAAGAAGAGCGACAAATCGATGGTGTATCAGGTTCGCCGTGGCGACTCCATCTCTTCCATCGCAGCTCGCTTCCAGGTGGCCATCAACGATGTGATGCGCTGGAATCAGCTGGATAAAGGGGATTACCTCAAGCCCGGTCAGGAGCTGACCCTGTTTGTGAAGAACAACAGCTAAGCCACACCACTTGAACCCGATAAAAAACGGGGCCAGTCATCTGACTGGCCCCGTTTTTTATTACTGCGGCTAACCGCTGCTGTGTCTGAGCCACCGACTAAAACAATGGCTTGGCGCCGCCTGCGGATGCATCACCGCTCTGCAGGCAAAACTATCACCGCTATTCCCAGAGCCTTGTCGGCACCACCATCAGCACGGTGCGCTGGCCGATCGCCACATTGGCATTGGGGAAGACCACCGCCTCACGCGGCTTCTCGACCGTGTAGCGCAGCTCGCCATCCTCGGCCAGCACGAACCCTTGCGGGAACTCGGTGAAGTTGTCGACATCGCTGGTGAACAGGAAGCGAAAGTCCGCCGATTTTTTGGTGATCACCCGATCGATGGCAAACAGGGTGAAATCATCCGCCCGCCACGGCTCCAGTGCAACCTCATCCTGAGTGACCAGCTCCTGCAGCGCCTGACGGGTTTCGATAAAGCGGGTCATGTCGTTCTCACCAAACGGGCGCACCTTGCCCAGCTCCACCGTAAAGGCGTGGGCACCATGCTGGCGGGAGCTGTAGTAGCTGAAGGTCGTGGTCGGGCTGGCGGAGAGCAGAATAGTACGCACCCCGCAGGCACCGAGGAACTGCACCTGCTCGCGGCAGTGGGGCCGCTCGTGGGGGAAGGGGTAGACGGCGAACTTCTCGTGGCGCGAACCGCGAATGGCGGTGTGCAGATCGTAGTGGTAACGAGGACGAGCCGGATCGGCAAAGAAGCGGCTCACATACTGCTCGAGACGCATGGCACGGATCCGCTCCCGATTGCAGAGTCCCTCCCCCTTGCTGTGGGCGCCGGAGAAGAGCCGGTTCATGTTCTCCTCCACCTCCCGCAGCCCCAGATTCATCGCCGCCGGATTGCCAAACAGGAACAGCACCCGATGACGGGCGCTCAGCTCGCCTGAAAGCAGACGGCTCAGCAGCTGGTTGCAAATCTCGATGGGGGCTGTCTCGTTGCCGTGAATACCGCAGGAGAGGACGATATCCTTGCGTCCTCCCGGCTGGTCGCCCGCGCCACTGGCAGGCTCCAGACAGAGCACGCCCGTATCCCAGACGCTGACCCGTGCACCATCGGGCAGGGCAAATTCAAAGGGCTCAAGCTGCCACTCATGGCTGCGGGTCAAGGCCAAAAAATCGTGCTGGGGAATCATCCGTCTCACCCTCTCGCTCTGGAATACTATGGCCGGATTATACGCAAGGCATCGCGGCTTAAAATCGTTTTTTAAACAAATTCAAACATTAACGATACAAGTGTGATAACAATCGAACGATGACAGCAATGACGGTAGCGATATGGAATAAAGAGGAGAGGAAAAAGGATTAACGTAAAACGGGGAGAGATAAAACAGACAGTGACAGACTTGGCGGCTGGTCCCCACAGGGGCAGAGCAGCAAGCGACTCAGCAGAAAAACAAGGCATCCATGCCCGGTTGATTAACCACGCCAGAACGGCTTGGTGGTCTCTTGATAACGGTCAGCTTCGTTCAGGCCGATGTCTTTGAGCAGGTACTCAGGCAGTTCGGAGAGCTGGCGACGGCTGCGGCTGCGCTCCAGCCAGGTCAGAACGGTCATTTTAACGCGAGCAGCCAGATTCAATTGGCTGGAATGCTGGTAACCGGTTTCGGTATAAGTCATGTTGGCCATGATGTGGCTCCTCTGAATATTTGTTTACGCACTGGGCTTTATTTGATGCGCAAAGCTTAGTCAGGGAGCAGGGCCGACTCAATTGACGAATTTTGATACGTTACATTAGGAAAACTAATAGTAAAAAACTGACTGATACAATTTTAATGCCTTGATTTATAAAGAATAATTAAGTCACTATTCGACCATCAACGGCCCGCAGCATATTGTGCTGCATGGCACCCATCTATATATGCATTTTACTGCTTTACATATGCAGGGATGGACAGGGTGTGAACAGCTGGCAACAGCGGAGTTACACGTGATTGTTAATTTAATGATCTTGTGGCGATCTTTATTTAACACCCTGAAACATAAATAAAACCATCACCACATCCCCATTCAGAGGCGCACATTGCCCCCTCCTCAAAGTGCCTCTTGGCACTCCAACCGCATGCTGGTATGTTTATTTATACAGTAGTTTTGCTACCCGCAGCGATGTCATACCTGATGTCGTCAACAGCGGGTCAGACCACAGGATCATCGATGGATACCTTTACCCCGACCGCCGCCCTGCGTCAACAGATGGCCGCCATTGAAGCCGCTCTCAACCAGCTGGCCGATCTGCTTTGCCAGCTCGACCTGCAGGAGGCTCATGTCTATCCCCTCCCCCCGGTTGCACAGGGGGAAGAGCACGACCCGATCGAGCAAATTGAGGTGGGCTATCTCAACGGTGAAGCCGCGCTGGCGGCCACCCTCGCCGCCTATCGGGACCACAGCGCCCGTCCCGGTTGTTCCACCAAGGCGACTCATCGGCTGCCCGGCTGGTTGCGCTTTCCTGCCGCCGCAGCCCCCTTGCTGCAACCGCTGATCGACCAAATCAACCAGCACAAACTCGATTTCAAGGCGCTGGTGCAGCAGGCGGGGGGACGGGACGAGAAGTTCGAGCTGGTACATACTGCCCTGCCCGGCGTGATCACCCTGCAGGTCTACCGCAAGCTGACCCTGTTGACAGGTGAGCTGCAATCCCTCGGCTTTACCTGGGCTGACAAGCAGACCATCAATCGCCTCAGTCGCGAGCAGGTGCTTGAGATGCTGGAGCGCAGCCGCCGCTACATACCGGCCCTCTCCAACAACGAGGAGTGGAGCAAGATGGTGGATCAGGAGGTGTACGACATTCGCCGTCTGCCCGCCGATGCCGAGCTGCGGATCCGCCGCCCGGTCAAGACCCACCCGATGATCAACCTGCTCTGGCTGGAGCGCACCCCGCGCAAGCAGCAGATCAAGGCGAGCCTGCCTCTGCTGCTCTGCTCGGATACCCCGCCTGCAGTCACCCATCTGGGCAACTACCCCCCCAAGAGCCGGCAGGCGCGGCGAGATCGCAAGATTGGCGGCGAGCCCATCATCGAGCGGCTGCACCTCTATCTCTATCAGGGGTGACTGGATCAGAAATAGCTGGATCAGGGATAGCTGGGCCGCCTTGCCGCGATAAACGAGTACCCCATATCTGCGTCCCAAACGAGAAAGGGGAGAACATCTCTGGATGTTCTCCCCTTTTCTGTCTCGATAGGCGGTATGAAAGGTGGCGTCGCCAATCAGCCCATCAGCAGGGCCCGCAGGCTCTCCACATCCAGCCCGCGCACCTCGGACTGGCCACTCAGCAGGCCATCGGCCAGCGCCCGCTTCTCGTCGTGCAGAGCGACGATCTTCTCCTCCACCGTCTGCTCGCACACCAGCCGGTACACGGTCACCGGCTGGGTCTGGCCCATCCGGTGCGCCCGATCGCTCGCCTGATCTTCCACCGCCGGGTTCCACCAGGGATCGAGGTGCAGCACGGTATCGGCCTGGGTGAGGTTGAGGCCGGTCCCCCCCGCCTTGAGGCTGATGAGGAACAGCGGCACCTCCTCATGACGAAAACGCAGGATGGAGTCCTGACGGGACTTGGCGGAGCAGCCCCCATCCAGATAGCAGTAGTCCCAGGACTTCTGCTCGATGCGGGCCCGCAGCAGGCTCAGCAGATCAACGAACTGGCTGAACACCAGCACCCGATGACCGCCGTCGATCGCCTCTTCCAGCAGGGCCATCGCCTCGTCCAGCTTGCTGCTGGTCTGCGACCACTCGGGCATCACCAGCTCCGGCGAGCAGCAGAGACGGCGCAGCCGGGTCAGGCCACTCAGCACATGCATCAAGGCGCGGCCATCGGCGCTTTGCACCTGCTGCACCACTTCCCGCCGGGTCGCCTCGTAGAGCTGGCGCTCTTCGGGGGAGAGGCTGATGTGGTGGATGATCTCGGTCTTGTCCGGCAGCTCAGTCAGCACCTGCTGCTTGAGACGGCGCAGGATGAAGGGGCTGATCACCGCCCGCAGTAAGGCCATGTGCTGGGGATCCTTGACCGCCTTGCCAAAGCGACGCTTGAACTCGCCAAGGCTGCCGAGCAGCCCCGGGTTGATAAAGGTGAAGAGGCTCCACAGCTCCCCCAGATGGTTCTCGATGGGGGTGCCGGAGAGGGCGAGGCGAAAATCGCCGTCGAGCTGGAACAACAGCTTGGCACGCTGGGTACCGGCGTTTTTGATCTGCTGGGCCTCATCGAGCACCATGCTGGACCAGCGACGGGACTTGAGCGCCTCCGCCAGGCTGCCAAGCATGCCGTAGTTGATGAGGATCACCTGACCGGCCTTGGCCTCGCGAATAATCCCCTCCCGCTCGGCCGGATTCTCGAACACCACCACATCCAGTTCGGGGGCGAAACGGGTCACCTCCTCCTGCCAGTTGGTGACCACTGACTTGGGCACCACCACCAGCGCAGGGCCAAGGTGCTGGCGCATCCGCAGCACGATAAGCGCCTGCAGCGTCTTGCCCAGACCCATGTCATCGGCCAGACAGGCACCAAAACCGTGATGGGCCAGGGTCGCCATCCAGCGCACCCCCTCTTTCTGATAGTCTCGCAGGGAGGTGAGCAACTCATCAGGGCAATCGACCTCCTGCTGCCACTCCTGCTGCAGGGATTGCCACGCCGCATCCCCTTCGGTGGTAATGACCGAGAGCAGGCGAGTGAGCGGATAGGCCAGCTTGTTGTTGATGCGCTGCTCTTCATCGAGCATGGCCCCCAGCATGGTGAGCCGCTCCACCAGCTTGTCGCTCAGCATCAGGCTGGTCTTCTCGTCGAGCTGAACGGTGCGCTGCCCCGGGGTCATCTGGCGCAGAATAAGGCGCAAGTCGAGGATCTGGTGCTCATCGAGCGCCAGCGCCCCTTCGACCTGGAACCAGTCCTGCCGCCGCTCGATGCGCAGGCTGAGGGCAGCTTCATCGAGGCTCTTGAGGCGGGCGCTGTCCTGATGCCAGTGAATGACCACGCCGGCATCCACCAGCTCGGGCAGGGCATTGACCAGCGCCAGCGCCTGTTCCCCCTGCAGCAGCCACTCGCTGCCGGGCAGGCCGATGGGCAATTGATTGCGCAGCAACTGGGCCTGCAGCTTCTCGGCCGCGAGATCCCGCTGCCAGTAGTGATACGCCTTGATCCCCTGCCGCACGATCGCCTCCCCCTTGCCAAGGGGCTGGGGCGGCAGATCCTCAAAACGGGTCACCAGCTTGACCGACAGCTGACCATCCTGCCAATCCAGTTGCACCGAAGGAATGCCCGGCCAGGGAGCCAGTTCGGCGTTGCCGCTAAGCCCCGCAACCTGACTATGCCAGGGCAGCTCGGGAATGGCGTCCAGGGTGCGTTGCAGCTCGGCCAGCCCCTCGGCGGGCAGCAGCGGGATGGATTCGAGCGCTGGCAAGCGGTCGAGCAGCGGCTGCGGGGTGAGGATAAGCTGCCACAGGTCCTGCGCCAGCGGCATGATATGGGCCCCGCGGGCGGCCGCATCGGGGCAGAGCTGCGCGCTCATCCCCTGCTCGGTGGCCACCACCTGCAGCAGGGGGGCGCTGATGGCCAGTTGCAGCTTTTGCCCCTTGGCGTTGAACAAACGGGGATGATCGGCCAGCGGCGCCCAGACATCCCGCGGCAGTCGTCCCATCACCCGTGGCAGGGTGCGAACCAGTGCCCAGTCGTGCTCATCGAGCATGGCGGCATACTGGGTAGAGAGCAGGGCCGGATCGACCCGGCGACCGGCGGTCCACTCCCCCTTGGTGCTCAGCTTCTGGATCTTGCACTCCAGCTCGGGGCCGTCGGCATGGAGCAGCACACCAACCGCTCCTGCGGCTTGCGCACGCCACTGGAGCGTCCCAGCCCCTGCAACCAGTTGAGCCAGCTGGCAGAGGCCGCGGTTTTATCCTCGTCCCCGTCATCATCCTGCTCGTCACTGCCCTCTTGCGCCCTCTCCTCACTGCCGCGCAGTTGGCACAGGGGCGCCCCTTTGGCCGCCTCGCCCAACAAGATGCGCAGCAGATCCTGACAAAAGGCCATCAGGCGATGATGGGGCTCGGCATCGAGCAGATGGGAGAGATCCCACTTGTGCAACATGGCCACCTGCGGGCTCTGGGCACCGTGACGGGCCAGCGCGCAGAGATCGAGCCAGAGATAGCCCCAGTGGAGCTCCTCCACCGGCAGTTGCAGGGTATCGAACAGGCCGACCGCCTGACCGTGTCGATCGCCCGCCCACTGGCTTAGCAGGTCGGCAAGCAGGGGGAACTGGCCAGTCAGACTGCGCTGCCACTTCTTGCGCTGTTCGCTGGCGATGACGGGATCGGCCTGTTGCAACCAGCCCAGCCAGAGCAGGGCGCTGAATGAACGGGGCCACTGGCCCGCTTCACCCTCATCGGTTGCCTGCCACTGGCCCAGCGCGGTGAGCAGTCGCTCGCCAAGCGGGCCGCTCTGGCTCTGTTGGGCCAGCGCCTGCAGGGCTGGCCAGCCGGGGGCGGCATCCTTGTCCTCGCCGGTTGGCGAGGTGCTCTCGCCATCCCCGCAGAGCCAGCGCCACTCCGCCTCGAACGCTTTGGCCCTGGCCTGCACCTCGGGGGCGCAGCGCACCAGCGCATTGGCCAGCGGCCAGCGCTCTTCATAGGGGGCATCGAGCAAGAGTTGCAGCGAGAAGTGCTCCAGCAGCAGTTGCTGCCAGGCGGGGCTGGAGCCCGCCAGCAACTGGTGAGCGTCCGGGGTATCGAGCAGGGTCAGCAGATCGCTGGCCGAGAAATAGGTCGGGATCTCCCCCGCCTTGCCGCGGCAGAGCTCGCGCACCACCGCATGGGTGAGATCCTGCCCGGTCAATGAGGGCACCCGGCTCCAGTCCGGCGCCGGGCAGAGACCGGCACGCACCCCCAGGATCAGCGCCAGCGTCCCCTCGGCGGTCAGGCTCCACTGCTGCTCCCCGCGCAATCTGACCAGCCCCGCATCCTGCAGTCGGGTCAGTTTATCGATCAGGGCATGGCCTATCGCCAGTTGTTCTTGCAGCAAACGGGTACTGGCAACGCGCTGCAATTGCAGGGTGGCGAGCAGGGCATAACTATCCGAAGAGAGGGTGGACGCAGACATCAAGACTCACGGGCAAGTGCAAAAGCGGAATTTTAACGGTAAAGCGCCAGCGGCTCGACCCTTTACCGTGAAATAACTCAAAAAAAAACGGCCATCCATGATGACCGTCGAAAGTAACGAAGGAAATAGCCGGATCATCCGGTTACCTCCCACAGCGGGAAAATCGGGAGCGCTAGCCCCTAATTCGTGGAGCCAATGCTAGAGGTTGGCGCCCGAAAAAGCTTTGAAGCGGATCACAGTTGAAAAGGATTTCTGAAAACGGTTTCAATTTTTAGCGGCAAAAAATCATGATTTCGCGCCAAATGAGCCATGTCCCAACCCCTCCTGCTCACCCGGCACAAGCGGTAGAACCCCCTATAACGGTCGCTTGTCGAACGCCCCTGTGCGGGCAGCTGTCAGCTGTGAACCTGTCGCCCCCAGGCTAGATTTCAGGGCCACCGGACATGGCCGAGATGGGCCAGGAGAGCACGAATCGGCTCCCTCCCCGTCCGGTAGCTAGGCAAACCGCGCTGCCACCGTGCGCCTCGGCAATCGCCTTGACCACGGCGAGTCCGAGTCCGCTGCCGCCGCTCTTGCGCGAGCGTGACGGATCTCCCCGACGAAACGCATCGAAGATACAGGCGGCGATCTCCTCGCTGATGCCTGGCCCCTCATCTTCCACACTCAGGACACACACTCTCTCCGAGCGATGCAGCCGCACGGTCAGCAGGCCAGGCAGCGCGTGCTTCTGGGCATTTTCCAACAGCGCCATCAGAGCCTGACGGATACGAAACAGATCGCAGCAGACATGAAGTTCGCTATCCAGCTCCCGCTGCAACACAAATCCGCTCGCCGCCAGAGGGCTGGCAAACGCCTCAAGCACCACGGCAAGCTCGTCGGCCAGCCTGACCTCGGCCCGCTGCAACTCCAGATGGCCGCTGTCGTTGAGGCTCAATACCCGCAAATCCTCGATCAGGTGATTGAGCCCCTCCACCTGACGCAGCAATCCCTCGAAGAGTTCGCTGCTGGGAGGAAATACCCCTTCGGCCAGCCCCTGCAAACGGCCGCGCAAAATGGTGACGGGAGTGCGCAATTCGTGGGCGATGGCGGCATTCCAGAACTCCCGCTCGCGGGTCATGCTCTGCAGCCGCTCGGCCATGGCGTTGAAGTCGCGCACCAGTTGAGCCGTCTCCCCGATCGCATGCTCATCCTCCGGCACGCGGGCATCGAGTTTGCCCTCGGCCACCTCGCGCAGGCTGGTTGCCACCGAGTTGAGGGGAGTCAGGATGCGGCGAGAGAGGCGAACCGCCACGTACAGCGCCATCCCCAATGCAATGAGAATGGTGGAGCCGATCCATAACATCTCGACTCTGGAGGGCACCCAGGTCTCGGAGATGCTGCCCGGCACAAACGCCACGGCGATGCCATAAAACACATAGGTGCCGATCACCGCGAGGGAGATGATACCAAGCGTCATCAGCCCCAGGGAGCGGATGATCTGCCTGCGAAGGCCGGGCGCCGATTTCATGCATCGCCCCCGAAGCGATAGCCAACCCCCCAGACACTGGCGGGGACCCCCTGAATGCCGTGTGTCTCCAGTTTTTTGCGCAACTTGCTGATGTGGCTATCCACAGTGCGCTCCTGGGTATCCCCCTCCGGCAGGCAGTGGGTCAGCAGTTCGGCGCGGCTGAACACCCGTTTCGGCGCCCGCATCAAAGAGGCGAGCAACTTGAACTCGGTCAGGGTCAGCTCCAGCACCTGCTGCTGGTCATCGCGGAAAATGCTGGCCTCGTGGCTCTCCAGATCGATCTGAAACAGGCCGACCCGCAGCACGTTCGCCGTGGCAGGCTTTACGGCCCGGGTACGCCTGAGCACGGCCTGCACTCGCGCCACCACTTCGGCCGGATTGAAGGGTTTGACCACATAGTCATCCGCCCCCATGCGCAGCCCCGTCAGCTTGTCGAGATCCTGATCGAGGGCGGTCAGCATGATCACCGGCGTGTCGCCACGCGCCCGGATCTCGCTGAGCACCTGCCAGCCATCCAGTTGCGGCATCTGCACATCCAGCAGCAGGAGGTCGGGTTTGAATGCCTGATGCATGGCCAGCGCTTCACGGCCATCGGCGGCGTGCAGGGAGCGCAAGCCATGACGTTGCAGGTAAGCGGCGAGGATGTCGGCGATCTCGGCTTCATCCTCTGCAATCAGTACCAGTGACTGGCCCGCCGGGCTGGCGGAAGCATTGAGATGGGACATAGTCGGACTCGAAAAAAGGTGGCGTTGAACTTTATCATCGCCTCCATGGATTCTCCACAAAGCCTCGAATCATTCGCAATAGCCCCTCGCCATAATGGCCGCTCGATGCACTCTCCGGTCACATCACACCGGAGAGACGGTTTAACGAGGTGAGTGGATGATGTTTGTAAAACAGCGGTATGCGGGCGCCCTGCTCGCCGTCATTGCCGCATTCGGGTTGGCGGGGTGCGACGCTGCGCCGCAAGAGCAGGAGGCACCCGCCCCGCCTCAGGTATCGGTGCTGACTCTGACTGGTCGGGAGCTTGTCATCAGCGAGGATCTGCCCGCCCGGGTGGCGGCACTGCGCAGCGCCGACATTCGCGCCCAGATCAGCGGCATCGTACAGCGCCGCCTGTTCGAGCAGGGCGCCGAGATCAGCGCAGGCACAGTGCTGTTCCAGATAAACCCGGCCCCCTTCAAGGCCGATGTCGACAGCGCCGCCGCCGCATTGCAACGGGCCGAGGCCGTGCTGGCCCGCGCCCGCATCCAGATTGACCGCCTGAAGCCGCTGCTGCGCACCGACGCCATCAGCCGCCAGACCTATGACGATGCGATCTCCCAGCGGGATCAGGCGGCCGCCGATGTAGCCCAGGCCAGGGCGACTCTGGCCCGGCACCAGCTGAACCTGCAATTTGCCAGCGTGGAGGCCCCCATCGCCGGACGTATCGATCAGGCGCTGGTGAGTGAAGGGGCTCTGGTGTCGCCAATCGATGCCACCCCCATGGCCCGGATCCAGCAGATTGATCAGGTCTACGTCGATGTGCGTCAACCGGCCTCTGTGCTGGAATCCCTGCACCAACAGGCTGGCTCAACGGCACCGGAACTGACGGTGGAGATCCTCGGCAGCAATGGGACGCCACTGGGAATGCAGGGGCACATCCTCTTCTCCGGTATCGAGGTCGATGCCGGAACCGGCGACGTGCTGCTGCGGGTGCTGGTGGATAACCCTGAGCGGCGGCTGTTGCCCGGCCTCTATGTGCAGGCGCGCATCCCCCGTGCCCGCTATGCCAACGCCCTGACCGTGCCCCAGCAGGCGGTAGTTCGCACATCGGGTCAGACCAGCGTGTGGGTGGTGGATGGCCAGGGGCAGGCACAGCTGGTTCCGGTCAACACCGCTGAACTGGTGAATAGCCAGTACCGCATCGCATCCGGGCTCAGTGCCGGGCAACAGGTGGTGATCGAAGGGATCGACCGTCTGACCCCGGGGGTTCAGGTCACAGCTTCCCCCTGGCAACCACCCGCTGTCAGCCAACCGGCTGACGGTGGCATTCGCTGAATCGGAGAGTTATCCATGCCGCAGTTTTTTATCCATCGTCCGGTGTTTGCCTGGGTGCTCGCCCTGTTCATCGTGCTGGCAGGGGTCATCGCCATCCCCAAGCTCCCCATCTCCCGCTATCCCTCGGTGGCGCCGGTGTCGGTGACCCTCTATGCCACCTATCCGGGCGCCACGCCACAGACCCTGAACGATGCGGTGGTGAGCCTTATCGAGCGCGAGCTGTCGGGAGTGAAGAACCTGCTCTACTTCGAGTCGTCGGTGGACGCCTCGGGCAGCGCGCAGATCACTGCCATCTTCAAGCCGGGCACCGATCCGGAGCTGGCCCAGATGGACGTGCAAAACCGCATCAAGGCGGTCGAACCTCGCTTGCCACAAGCAGTGCGGCAAACCGGCCTGCAGGTGGAGTCCGCCTCATCCGGCTTTCTGATGATGGTCGGCATGACCTCACCGGATGGCCGCTTCGATGAGGTTGCCCTCAACGACTACATGGCACGCAATATTGTGCAGGAGCTGCGCCGCATCGACGGGGTAGGACGAGTGCAACTGTTCGGCGCCGAGCAGGCCATGCGCATCTGGGTAGATCCGGCCAAACTCGCCGCCTACGGGCTGACCATCAGCGAGGTGGCGCAGGCCATCGAGCAGCAGAACATCCAGATTGCACCGGGGCGCCTCGGCGACGAACCCGCCCTGCCTGGCCAGCGCCTGACGGTTCCCCTCACGGTTCAAGGCCAACTGACGACCCCCGAGGCATTCGCCGCCATCGTGCTGCGAGCCGGTGGCGATGGCGCCAAGCTGGTGCTGGGTGATGTCGCTCGGGTCGAGCTGGGGGCGCAATCCTACGCCTTTTCCAACCGGGAGAACGGCGTGGCCGCCACCAGCGCCGCCATCCAGCTCTCCCCCGGCGCCAACGCCGTGCGTACCGCAGATGCGGTGCGCACCCGTCTCGCCCAGCTCGCCCCCACCCTGCCGGCGGGCATGGCCTATTCGATCCCGTTTGACTCGGCCCCCTTCGTCAAGGTCTCCATCGAAAAGGTGATCCACACCCTGCTGGAAGCCATGGTGCTGGTGTTTCTGGTGATGTTTCTCTTCCTGCAGAACCTGCGCTACACCCTGATCCCGGCCATCGTCGCCCCCATCGCTCTGCTTGGCACCTTCGCGGTGATGCTGCTGGCCGGTTTTTCGATCAACTCCCTCACCATGTTCGGCATGGTGCTGGCCATCGGCATCATAGTCGACGACGCCATCGTGGTGGTGGAGAACGTCGAGCGCCTGATGGCCACCCGGGGGCTGTCGCCCCGTGAGGCGACCTCGCAGGCCATGAAGGAGATCACCGGGGCGGTGATCGGCATCACCCTGGTGCTCACGGCGGTATTCCTCCCCATGGCGTTTGGCAGCGGCTCAGTGGGGGTCATCTACCAGCAGTTCACCCTGTCGATGGCGGTGTCGATCCTGATTTCGGCCTTCCTCGCCCTGACCCTGACGCCTGCACTCTGCGCCACCCTGCTGCGTCCGGTCAGTCCGGATCATCATGAGAGGCGCGGCTTCTTCGGTGCCTTCAACCGGGGTTTCGAGCGGTTCACGGCAGGCTACGGTGCGCGGGTAACCCGGCTGGTCGGGCGCAGCGGACGGATGATGGCAACCTTTGCCGCCCTCTGCGCCGTGCTGGCCATCGCCGCCGCCCAGCTGCCTTCCTCTTTCCTGCCAGACGAGGATCAGGGCTACTTCATGACCTCCATCCAGCTGCCGACCGGCGCCACCAGCGAGCGTACTCTTGAGGTGGTCAAGGCCTTCGAGGCTCACGTCGCCTCTCGCGAGGCGCTGGACACCAACCTGGTGGTGCAGGGCTTCAGCTTCTCCGGCGCAGGCCCCAATGCCGCCATGGCCTTCACCATGCTCAAAGATTGGGATCAGCGTCATGGCGCCATGGCAGCCGAAGAGGCAGATCTGGCACAAGCAGCCATGGCAAATATTCCTGAAGGCACGGTAATGAGCCTGCTGCCGCCCGCCATCGACGAGCTGGGCACCGCCTCCAGCTTCACCCTGTTCCTGCAAGACAGAGCCAACCGGGGGGAAGCCGCGCTGCTGGCCGCTCAGGCCCAACTGCTGGAACTGGCCGCCAACAGCCAGGTAGTCAGTGATGTGTATCCCGACAATCTGCCTCCCGGCGAGAGCATTCACCTCGAGATCGACCGACAGAAGGCCGAAGCCATGGGACTCTCGTTCGCCAGCGTAAGCAGTACCCTGTCGGCCGCAATGGGGTCGCTCTACGTCAACGACTTCCCCAACGGCGGGCACATGCAGCAGGTCATTCTGCAGGCCGACGCGTCGGCGCGCATGCAGCTCGATGACGTGCTCGGCCTGCGGGTGCGCAATGCCAGCGGCGGCATGGTCCCCTTGCGGGAGGTGGTGACACCGGAATGGCGCGAATCGCCGCAACAGATGATGCGCTTCGATGGCTTCCCTGCCGTGCGTATTGCCGGGGGGGCTGCGCCCGGCATATCCAGCGGAGCGGCGATGGCGGAGATGGAGCGCCTGGTGGCGCAATTGCCGCCAGGCTTCGCATTGGCCTGGACGGGACAGTCGTTGCAAGAGCGCCAGTCGGCCGAGCAGGCCCCTCTGCTGATGCTGTTGTCGGCGCTGGTGGTCTTCCTGGTGCTGGCGGCACTCTATGAAAGCTGGTCGATCCCGCTCTCGGTGATGCTGGTGGTGCCGCTGGGCATGCTCGGTGCCGTCGCGGCCGTGATGCTGCGCGGCATGCCCAACGACGTCTTATTTAAAGTAGGCATGATCACCATCATCGGTCTGTCGGCCAAGAATGCCATCCTCATCGTGGAGTTTGCGCGCCAGTTGCAGAGCGAAGGGCGCTCACTGCTTGATGCAGCTGTCACTGCTGCCCGCCTACGCCTGCGCCCCATTCTGATGACGTCACTGGCCTTCACCCTCGGGGTGGTGCCCTTGATGCTCGCCAGTGGCGCCAGCGCGGAGACCCAGCACGCCATCGGCACCGGCGTGTTTGGCGGCATGATCAGCGGCACCCTGCTGGCTATCTTCTTCGTACCGGTCTTCTTCGTCTTCGTCATCGGTACCCAGGCGCGCATTCAAGCCTGGCGGGCACGGCGAGCATCCAACAGCATTCATCCGGATCGATGACCACAGATACACTGGCGGCCGGATAGTCCCTCAGCACATCACCAAAAGAAAAAGCCCAACCTGCTAAACAGGTTGGGCTTGGTATGTGGCGGAGAGACAGGGATTCGAACCCTGGGTGGCATTTCTGCCACAATTGATTTCGAGTCAATCCCGTTCGGCCACTCCGGCATCTCTCCGTGGGGAGAGATTTTTACCCAAGCTGGGCCGAGGATGCAATAAAAATTTCTTAGATATCAAATGGCTGAATCAGATATCTGGGAGCAGGCTCACAATGCGGCGCGTGATGTTCGCGTTGCGAGGCCGCCCTGTATAGCCCTGTGTCCACCCGCTCACACACCCGGCCATTATCCATATCGTGATATTAACCCATTGCCATGAGGCGTCTCTTTTTCCTGCTTGGCGCTCAAATTTATGGGTGATGCCGATTTTGGCAGGTTTCCTATGTATCCCCACATCATTGCGAGTGCGCGGCAAGCTGGTAATCATGGGCTGATTGAGGAACAATCGCGCCATCCTGGCGGCTGTGTTGATGATGTTCCGCCCCGATTGAACTGATGGATCTTCTTATGCGATTGCCGAAACTCAAGCCCCTACCCTTAACGCCCGCCCTTTCCATGCTGCTGGCAGCGATCCTGCTCTGCGCGGCGCCGGCAGAGGCCAAACGCTACCAGCTGCCACCTGCCGGGAGTCGCCTCATCGGTGAGCTGGAGGATTACATCATCCAGCAGAATGAACATCTGGAACTGGTTGGCAAAAATACGCAAATTGGATTTTTGGCGCTGCTTGAGGCAAATCCGGGTGTAGATCCCTATTTACCCAAGCCGGGTACCCGCTTGACGCTGCCCACCCAGATGCTGCTGCCAGATGTGCCTCGCGAGGGGATCGTCATCAATCTGCCAGAACTGCGCCTCTACTACTTCCCCCAAGGGAAGAGCGAGGTCATCGTGCTGCCCATCGGGATCGGTGATATCGGCCGTGAGACACCCGAGATGACCACCACGGTCATCGAGAAGAATCCCAACCCGACCTGGGTGCCCGGCCCCATGGTGCGCAAATCCTGGCTGGAGCAAAAAGGGATCACCCTGCCCGCCGTAGTGCCCCCCGGCCCGGAGAATCCCCTCGGCAAGTTCGCCATGCGCCTTGGCTATGGCAAGCGCGACTACCTGATCCACGGCACCAACAAGGATTTTGGCGTCGGTCTGCGGGTGAGTGCAGGCTGCATCCGGCTGCGACCTGACGATATCGAGGCCCTGTTCAAGATTGTGCCGATCGGCACGCCGGTGCGGGTCATTAATCAACCGGTCAAGGTAGCCATCGAACCGGATGGTCGCCGCTGGCTGGAGGTACACTCCCCGCTCTCCCGCACCGAAGAGGAGCTTGAAAATGGCGCCCCGCTGATGCTATCACCGGCCGTAGAAAGCTTTATCAGCGCACCTGATGTGATGCAGGATGAGGTGACGGCGGCGCTGGAGAGCAAAAATGGCCTGCCCCGCCCCATCAGCAGCCAACTTGTCAGTGGCTAAGTCACCAGCGCCCGAGTCACACCGGAGTCACCTTACCTCATGAAATTCCTGCCCCTCCTACTCCTGTTGGCCTGTCACTCCTTGTGGGCCAAAGACATTCTCTGGATGAACAATGGCGATCGTCTGACCGGTACCATCGAAGAGATTGGCGATGAGTCGGTACGCATCTCTTTGCCCTATACCGGTGCCGTTACCGTCAAGCGGGATGCCATCAAGCGCTGGCGACTAGAGCATCAGGATAAACCCAAGGCGACCGCCAAAGGTGGATTCACCCTGTTCAAGGATGAGCAGGATGAACGCAAGGCCTGGCTCTGGACCGGTAGTGGCGATCTCAACATCAAGCTCAAACACAAGGACAAGCACACCAACAACGTCAACTTCAAGGGCAAGACCGAGTTGGCCAATCTGGACTGGCGCTACAGCTTCTCCGGAGAGTACTCCTACGAAACGTCTGACAGCGTCACCGATAACCACGACTACAAACTGAACCCGACCATTGACTACTTTTTCGATCAGCAGTGGTTTTTGCGCAGCTCGCTCAATGCCGAATATGACATGCTGGAAAGCAACTACCTCAGCCTCGACTATGGTACCGGGCCGGGTTACCGCTTCTGGAACGAGAAGCGCCGTCGGCTGGAGTTCGTAGCACAAGGGGGTCTGCGCAAGGCCTACTTCAGAGAAGAGAGCGGGATTGGGTTGCTCTTCAAAGGCAACCGGATCATCGACTACCCCTTTGCCAGCATGAACTGGGATTATCGCCAACCCATCCCGATATGGCGGGAAAAACTGGAGCTGTTCAGTCAGGGGCGCTATCTGCTCTATCTGGATCAACCCTCCCCCTATATCACTCTGAATCGAGATGTGGCTGGCAGCGTGGGCTTGCGCTACTACTTCAACGACCACCTGCGCCTCTCCTGGTCGAGCGAGATGGAGTGGGAAGATGGCGAAGTGCATTTCGTCGGTCTCGAGCAAAAGTACAAAGAGACCGAATTCAGGCACCTGCTCAATCTGGGCGCCAGTTTCTGAGTCAACTGCAAACAGAAAGAGGAGCCAAGTCGGCTCCTCTTTCTGTTTTGGTCATCACCTGCCATGGCACTTCTCCGATGATGGAGCAGGCAACAGATGAGAAACCGGCCGTACGCTCAGATCAGTCCCCAAGCGGCAATCTGGTAGATCCACACCATCGCCAGCAGGGTGCCAACCAACCCCATGATGACGCCGATGCGCACCATCTGGTGACTCTCCACCAGACCGGTGGCGTGGGCCAGCGCATTGGGCGGGGTACTGATGGGCAACGACATCCCGAGCGAAACCGAAATGGTGACCGCCAGGATCAGGGTGTGACTGCCGCCCCACTCTACCAGCTCCGGCATGCTGACCGCCAGCGCTGCCACCAGTGGCAGCAACAGATTGGCGGTTGCGGTGTTGGACATAAAGTTGGCCATCACCACTGCCAGCAGACAGGCGCCGATCAGCACCGCCAGCGTGGAGTATTCGTGGAACGGAATATGGGTGATTAGCCGCTCGGCCAACCCGGAGTCCTCCAGCGCCAGCCCCAGCGCGATACCGCCCGAGACCAGCCAGAGCACATCGAGAGAGATCTTGTGCAGATCGTCCTTGGTGATGATGCCGGTGGTCAGGAACACAGCTACCGGGATCATGGCGACCACGTAGGAACTCATGCCATGCAGATCCCCCAGCAGCCAGAGCACTATGGTGGTGATAAAGGTGAGGTAGACCACCCAGGCGCGGGGGGTCTGCATAAAGCGCCCCTCAATCTTGAGATCCATCCGCTTGAGGGTGCTCGGGAAGAAGCGCCCCAGCAGGAACCAGCCAAGCAGCAACAACAGCACCACAAAGGGCACCGCAAATCCCATCCACTGGCCGAACGAGATGGCATGCTCGCCGGTCAGGTATTTGAGGGCCACTGCGTTGGGCGGAGTGCCGATGGGAGTGCCGATCCCGCCGAGGTTGGCCGCCAGCGGAATGGCCAGCACAAAGCCGATTTTGGCCGGGTCCTTGTCGGGGAACGCCGCCAGCACCGGGGTAAGGATGGCCAGCATCATGGCGGTGGTGGCGGTATTGCTCATAAACATGGAGAAGGTGGCGGTGATCAACATCAGCCCCAGCATGACGATCCGGGGATCCTGACCAAACGGGCGCAGCAACACCCGCGCCAGATTGACGTCCAGATGGTACTTGGTCGCCGCAATGGCGAGGAAAAAACCACCGAGAAACAGCATGATAACCGGCGAGGCAAAGGTCGCCATCACCTCGGTGGACTTGAGCAGCTCACCAAACCCCGGTTCAGCCTTGTCGGCAGTCATGAACCAGAGCCCCTTGTCGGAGAGCAGCAGCAGCTCCAGCACGATGATCAGCACCGAGGTAGCAAAGATAGGGATGGGCTCCAGGATCCAGCAGAGGGCGGCCAGCACGAAAATGGCCACGACCCGCTGCTCGATGACGGTGATCCCCTCCAGCGGGATCCAGTGGGTCGGGATCAGCAGGATGGTGAGGCTCAGCAGCAGTGGCAGAATAATCTTGTTATTGATGGGCACTATTGTCTCCAGGATCGGGAGTAAGAAACCAATAGTGGCATAACATGCTATCGCCTCACGCGGCCAACTCGCCAAAATGAGAGCTGGCTAACTGCACGGCGCACCGTTTTGTGAGTCATATCAAGCTGGGGTCGGCACGCTATAGCTGACGCCTCAACCCTTGCAACAAACAGGCAAAAAAACGGGCCCGCTGTTCGTTGCACACGACAGCGGGCCCGTTTCACCATTCATGCCGATGAGGGGGCTCAGAAGTAGATGCGGGTCACCGACTCGATGACGCAACCCGGGCGGCGGATCCCTTCGATCTCAACCTTGATCTCTTTGAGCAACTCCAGCCCACCCTTGATGGGGGTGACCCGGGCCAGCTTGGTGCGGGCGCGGATGTTGCTGTCCACCTTGATGGGGTAAGGGAAACGTACCTGATCCAGCCCGAAGTTCACCACCATGCGGGCGGTCGGGAACTCGGGGGTGGCCTCATCGACCGAGCCGGTCAACTGCGGCAGCAGCGCCAGGGTCAGGAAGCCGTGGGCGATAGTGGTCTTGAAAGGCGACTCTGCGGCCGCACGCTCCGGATCGGTGTGGATCCACTGATGATCCCCGGTCACTGCAGCAAACTGATCGATCATCTGCTGGCTGACGTGCAGCCATTCGCCCACATGGGTCTCTTCACCAATGCGGGCCTGTAGGGCGGCATAGAGCTCGGCCGCCTCGGCCCCCAGCTCAACTGCGGGTTCCTGAGCCACGGCAGGCTGACCGTTGGCTACTTGTGCCACGGTTGCTGCATCCTGTTGCTGCTCGCTCTGGGACTCGGCTTGCAAGTCCAGCACACGCCCCAGCAAAGGGTGAAGATGTGCCTTTTGCTGAAACTCACGCCAGTAGTCGCGGATCGCCGGAGAGAGCCAATCCTTGAGCTCAAAGGGGTGCTGCGCCAGAATTTCGCGCTTGCGCTTCAGAAAATCGACAACTTTCATCTACCGATCCCTATTTGATTCAATGCCTGTAAAGAGGTCTAACCAGTCCTATTTTATTAAAGTTTCAGCTGTAAGTGCAAAAAAATCTCGGCGTACACCTGTACCAAGGCGGAAGTAACTACTTACACCATGTAAACCAGCACGATCTGCCAATGAGGAAATCGATTGCCAAAGATGCCGCCAGCAGGGGAAATTCGCGGTGCTCATCATGAAAAAAGGCCCTCGTCGGGCCTTGTGGTGGGGAGTCAGCGCGCGCTCGACCAGCCG
Source organism: Aeromonas sp. 6P (assembly GCF_051919525.1). NCBI lineage: Bacteria > Pseudomonadati > Pseudomonadota > Gammaproteobacteria > Aeromonadales > Aeromonadaceae > Aeromonas > Aeromonas sp. 6P. Next base: position 3,075,935 of record NZ_JBQBEO010000002.1, read on the forward strand.
CGACGCAATCCCTCTTCATCCAGGAAGGACCAGGCGAGGATCCGGCTCACCTTGTTGCCCTGTGCCATGTCGATCACCCGTACCTGACGTGCCCCCACCCGGCTCAACGCCTTTTTCGCCCCCGGCAGATTCTCTTTTTTCGACACCAGCGAGCTGAACCAGAGACACTGAGTAGCAAACTCCTTGCTCTGGGCAATCATGTTGGCCAGAAACGCCGCCTCGCCCCCTTCGCACCAGAGCTCGGCCTTCTGGCCGCCAAAATTAAGCACAGGGGCGCCTGTCACCTCCTTGCCCAGATTGCGCAGCTTGCGCTCCGTCCCCTTGCTCGCCTCTTCCAGCGACGCGTGGAACGGCGGATTGCATAGCGTCAGGGCGAAGCGCTCCTTCGGCCCTATGATGCCGCGAAACACATGGTTGGGGTTACCCTGCAGGCGGCACTCAATCTGGTTGCCGAGTCCGTTGCTCTTGGCCAGCAGGGTGGCTGCCTTGACCGAGACCGGATCGATATCCGATCCGACAAAACGCCAGCCATATTCACGGGCCCCCAGCAGCGGATAGATGCAGTTTGCCCCCACCCCGATATCCAGCACCCTCACCCCCTTGCCGGTAGGGAGCTGGTCTGCGCTCTCGGCTAGCAGGTCGGCCGCCCAGTGCAGGTAATCCACCCGTCCCGGGATAGGCGGGCAGAGGTAACCGGCAGGCAAGTCCCAGTGGGCAATCCCGTAGTGATGGGCCAGCAGGGCGCGATTGAGGGTCTTCACTGCATCGGGATCGGCAAAATCGATGGTGCGGGTGCCGTAGTCATTGATAAAGACGTGGGCAGCCAACTCGGGAGTTCGCAGGCAGAGCGCCTCAAAGTCGTAACCTGCCTGATGGCGATTACGGGAGTGAAGTCCGGATTTGCGGTCGCCCGACTTGGGGCCACCGGCTGATGGGATGCGGGGTTTCATGCTGAGCCTGCCGAAGAAAACGGGCCCACACTATAGTGATTTGACTCGGGAAAGTCTAAACGAGGGCAATAAAAAACCGGGCTATCGAGCCCGGTTCAAGTGAGGTTGGAAAAACAGTCCGTACTGCGAGCCGTTTGTCCAGCCTGACTCAGATATCGATCCGGCGAGCTTGCCAGAACTTGTTGCGCCAATATTGGCTATCCAGCTTGGAGCGCGTCACACCGGCTCGGGTCGAGGCATGGATGAATTCACCATTGCCGACATAGATACCAACGTGGTTGAGACGACGATTGATTTTGAAGAAGACCAGATCACCTTCGACCAGATCCTGCTTGGAAACGCGCGTCCCTTCATGGACTTGGGAGCGGGTATCGCGGGGTAATTCGATACCGACGGCATTGCGGAACACTTCACGGGCAAAGGCGGAACAGTCGATACCGCGCTGGCTGCTGCCACCCATCCGGTACGGAACACCACGCCACTCTTTATATACAGTCAGGATTTCATTCACATCGGGTGTCTGGGAAGCTTCCGGTTCGATGACAGGTTCAACCATGGAAACTTCGATCTTGCTTGCGACCTCGGGTTGGGGTGCCGAGGCACAACCCACCATTCCGAGCGCGACCAGCAGTAGCATCAGGTGGCGCAATCCTTTATCCCCGCTAAATAGTAAATCTTGTTAAAATACGGCCCCAAAGGGCAATTTATAAGGCAACAGCACCCGACTATATCCAAGAATTCTATCGAGGCAAGTGAAAATCCCTATCGAGCTCACATTTTTGCAAGGAAATGCACGATTTTTCATAATTAATGTGATCATGCCCAAACAATATACAATCGCAAAAAGAGCCTTGGGCCTCATAGATAACTGGCTTTTATCCCTGCTTCAGCACCTTTTTAAAGTGAAAAATAATGATCGAAACCGATCTTTTTTTGTTAAAACCGGCCAGGGTATGCCAGGAACTGCTTGCTCAATTGCCTGAATGGCTGTCAACCGATGAGCAGCATATCTGGCAAGCCATGACCCATCCTGAACGGCGTCAGGAATATCTGGTGAGCCGCTCCCTGCTGCGCCAGCTATTGGCCGAGCGGCTGCAACAACCCGCCGCCAGTCTGCAATTTTGCAACGGCCCCCACGGCAAGCCCCGACTGCATGATGATGCTTGGCAGTTCAATCTGAGCCACAGTGGCAGCTGGCTGGTATTGGCACTCTGCCCGCAGGGGCCGCTTGGGGTGGATATCGAACTGGGCAAACGGCGGCATCATCCCCTCCCCCTGGCCCGCCGGTTTTATGCACAGAGTGAATATGAGTGGCTCTGCGCACAGCCTGCTCAAGAGCAGGAGAGCGCCTTCTACCGGCTCTGGTCACGCAAGGAGGCGGTACTGAAAGCCCACGGTGGCGGCATAGCGGCGGGACTGGAGAAGGTGCGATTTATCCCGGAGGAAGGATGGCGACTCGACAATCGACTCGATGACACCCCTTATCAGGTACAGGATTGGCCATTTGCCAGCGGCTGGCTCAGCCTCGCGGCGACGGCAGCCCCCGTGACCTTTTACCGGCTGGATGAGCGCTTGAATTGCCACTCGCTTAACCCCATGTTACTCAACACCCTTTCTGAAGAGTCCAACTCATGATCGTCGACATTACTCCCCAGAATTTTCACGCTGAACTTATCGATGCGTCCATGAAGAAGCCGGTCGTCATCTATTTCCATGCTCCGCAGATGCCGGAGTGCCAGGGGATGACACCGCTGATCGAATCACTGGTTGGGCCCGCCAATGAGCAGGTCACCCTGGCCAAGGTGGATATGAACGATCCCCAGTTGCAGCCGCTGGCCAGTCAGCTCGGCCTGCGCGCCCTGCCCGCATTGGTGCTGTTCCATCAGGGTCGCCCTGACGAACAGGGGATCATCGAAGGACCGCAGGATGAAGCCACCCTGCGCCAGTATTTCGCCGCCTTCGCCCCCAAAGAAGAGGAAGAGTTGCTGGCCAAGGGACAACAGGCGCTGGCTGACGAGCAGCCCAGCATCGCCTATGCCCATCTGACCAAGGCACACCAGCTAGCTCCTGAACGTCACGACATCAGCCTGTGGCTGATCCAGGCCGCGCTCGACCTCAACCTGCTGGAGGAAGCGCAGGAGCGCCTCGGCACCATCCCGATGGCGGCGCAGGATAGCCACTTCCATACCCTGAGCTCACGGCTGGCGCTGGCCCTGCAAGCGGCAGACAGCCCGGAACTGCGCGCGCTGGAAGCCCGTCATGCAGAACAGCCTGATGATTTTGCCCTGACTCAGGAGCTGGCGGTGCAATACAACCAGGCTGGTCGTCAGGAAGAGGCGTTGGGACTGCTGCTGGAGATCCTCAAGCGGGATTTGGCATTCGGCGATGCCAGAAAGACCTATCTCGATATTCTGGCGACCATGGGCAGCACACCGGCGGCCCAGAGCTACCGTCGCAAACTCTATAGTCTGCTCTACTGATCGGAATCGAACTGGCTGGTAATGATGGGGGAGTGCCGGGAGACCGGCATGACCTCATGGGTCAAGTACGAAGAAGGTACTGTGGGAATAAGGTGCTGTGGGAATAGTGAAGATACGGTGAATTTCAGGCAAAAAAAAATGGCGCAAAACTGCGCCATTTTTTTCGCATGGATTACTTCTTGTAGGAAGTAGCCATGTTGTCGATGCGCTGGTTAGCACGCATAGCTTCTTGCTTGGCTTCGGCAACATCAGCAGCGATTTTGGACTGATCAGCACGAACTGCGCTAACATCTTGAGCCAGTTGGTCAACTTTGTTAGACAGATTCTGAACGGAAGTTTCCAGTTCGCTGGTGTTTGCACAACCGCCCAGCAGAGCGGACAGACCAACAACACCTACCAACAACAATTTTTTCATTTTTAAAGCTCCCTTGAACTCGCCAGACGTTTAGCAAGCGGCGTGATTATGGCACAAAAAAATCCTACTTTGCATAGTCCCCACCACAGATAAATGCATTAAAACCCTCATTTTTTTTTGAATGAACAGTTTTTGTCCAGATTCGTCTAAAAAATGAGTGCCGTGTGGTGGGGGCACGGACAAAGGTTAACCAAATTTTTGCCTTATTACAATTTCGTATGAGGCTCAGGCTGTACGTTCTGACAACAATTGACGATATTGCACCAGATCCTCGATGGTCAGCACCGGCATCTGGTGCTTGCGACCGAACGCAACCAGGTCTGGCAGACGCGCCATCGAGCCATCTTCTTTGGTCAATTCACACAACACACCAAACGGTTTGAGGCCAGCCAGCTGCATCAGATCGACCGTCGCTTCGGTATGACCACGGCGGGTAAGCACCCCACCGGTTCGCGCCCGCAGCGGGAAAACATGACCCGGGCGGTGCAGATCGCCCGGTTTGGCGCCGTCTGCGATGGCTGCACGGATGGTGGTGATGCGATCAGCAGCCGAGACACCGGTCGTGACCCCCTGCGCCGCTTCGATGGTCACGGTAAAGGCGGTCTGGTAGTGGCTGGAGTTGGCCTCCACCATCATCGGCAGTTCGAGCTGGCGAACCCGCTCGTCGGGCAGGCAGAGGCAGACGATACCGGAGCACTCGCGGATCATCAGCGCCATCTGTTCATTGGTCATGGACTCGGCGGCGAAAATGAGGTCGCCCTCGTTCTCCCGATCTTCATCGTCGGCCACCAGCACGCCGCCTCCGGCACGCAAGGCAGACAGCGCCGCTTCGACACGGGCAACGGGATCACCGAATTCACTGAGTAGAGACTGATTCATGGTAAAACTCCTAAACAAGACAAGGACCAGAATCAGGGCATGGAAAGGCAGACAGAGACGGGCATGCAGCAGCCAGCCCACAAGGGCCAACACGGCAAGGTCTGTCTTATCCTCTTTCATCCGGACTATGACCGTCGGCTCCGGCATCTCACCGGATCTGCTGACCCCGACCCGGCAATCAGCCAAGTCGGGCGCTCGCGGGCTCCCCGAGTCAATCGGGATACCGCCGGTGGGGAATTGCACCCCGCCCTGAGAATAAGCGCAGACAGCCTAAAGAAAAACGGTTGCAGATACCAGTCAAAATCCCCCGCAGGCTGAAAAGCGTTTCAACATTGCGCCCGGGATCCCGCTCTGCGGCCCGCTCGCCAGCACGAGAGGCCATGACTGGCGAATTTCTTTATGGCGCGGATCGGTTTATGGCATAGTTCCCGAAACCAAAAAACAGGGCCCGAAAAGAGAGCCTGAACAACGCTGCCGGCGCAGACAGCAGCGCCAACACCACAAACGGAAAATGACAGAGATGGAAAAGAAAATACTGCTCACGGATTGCCCGGATGCCAAAGGGCTCATCGCCAAGATCACCAACATCTGCTACAAGCACCAGCTCAACATCATCAAGAACGATGAGTTTGTGGATCACGAGAATGGCCGCTTCTTTATGCGTACCGAGCTGGAGGGGCGCTTCAACGACGAGACCCTGCTGGCCGACCTCGATGATGCCCTACCCACCGGTGCCCAACGCCGTCTGGTCAAGGCGGGCAAGAAGCGCATCGTCATCCTGGTGACCAAGGAGACCCACTGCCTCGGCGATATTCTGATGAAGAACTACGCGGGCGCGCTGGATATGGATATCGTTGCGGTGATCGGCAACTACGATACCCTGGCCGAGCTCACCGGCAAGTTCGATATCCCGTTCCACACCGTCAGTCACGATGATCTGAGCCGGACCGAACATGAAGAGCAAGTTCGCGCCATCATCGACAGCTATGAGCCTGACTATGTGATCCTGGCCAAGTACATGCGGGTGCTGACCCCGAGCTTCGTCGAGGCCTATCCGCGCAAGATCCTCAACATCCACCACTCCTTCCTACCCGCCTTCATCGGTGCCCGCCCCTACCGGCAGGCGTTTGATCGCGGCGTCAAGCTGATCGGCGCCACCGCCCACTTCGTGACCGACGATCTGGATGAAGGCCCCATCGTCGAACAGGACGTGATCCACGTCGGTCATGCCTTCAGTGCGGACGACATGGCCAAGGCGGGTCGGGATGTGGAGAAATCGGTGCTGAGCCGCGCGCTGGAGCTGGTACTGAACGAGCGGGTGTTCGTCTACGGCAACAAGACGGTGGTCTTCAAGTAATTCGCCCACACGGCCCGTATGCAAACACCAGAAACAACAACGGCTCCCATGGGAGCCGTTGTTGTTTCTGCGCAAAATATCAGAGCGGCAGATCGTTTACCGTCACCGCGCCCTTCTCCAGCTTCAGCTCGGAGGTCAGCGCTTGCTTGTCGGCCTTCAGATAACCCATCAGGGTCAGCTGATCGAGCATGGGGGCCAGTTGCGGCACCGCCTTACCCAGCTTGTCGCTAAGGCTGGCATGCAGCACGCCGGAGAGGGCCTGCATCCCCGCGTCGCTGTTGAACAGCTGCTCCAGCGAGGTGGAGGCCAGCTTCACGTCCCCCTTCATGGTCACCGCCTCACCGTTGAGCTTGGCGCTGAGATCGGCCAGTTCAAGGGTCGCGCCACGTTTGAGCATCTTGTCCAGCGCCTGCTGGATGGCGGCATCTTCAACCCCCTTGCCACCGGCGGCCTGCAGCCCCTGATACCCTTCCAGATCCAGACCGTTGAGGTTGAGCGCCAACTTGCTGTCGGTCACCGCCAGGGTGTCGGTCTCGTTCTCCAGATCCAGCTTGGCAATTTTCATCTGATAGCTGCTGGAGAGGGTCTGGGCATCATCACCGGTCAGCTGAGTCTCGGTGGTCATCCCCTGCAGGGCGACCTTGACGCTGTCAGGCAGTTGCACCGTGAGGGCCGAGAGGGTCATCTCGCTCTGGGGCGAGAGGAGCACACCGCTGATCTCGGCAATGTCGGCACTCCCTTTCAGATCAGCCAGCACCAAGTCCATCTTGCTCTGCTCTTCATGGACCGTCATCCCCTGCCAGGTCATGGTGAGGTGACCATTCCCCTCCAGATTGCCGTGGAACTCGCCGCTCAGGGGCAGGAAGCTGAACTCGTCCAGCCCCTGTTTGATCTTGAATTCATTGGCCCAGAAACGGCTGCTGTTACCCTGGGTCCAGAGACTGGTGACCGACTCCAGACCGAGTTCCCACTGCTCCATGCCCAGTGCGGTGAAAACCGGCGCTAGCGTGCCATTATGGGTATCGAGCAGGAAGTGGCTCTTGATGTAGAGCGGCAGGATCTGGCTCTTGACCATCAGTTGCAACTCGATGGGCTGACTGCCCTCCAGCTCGCTGTCGATGGCAGCCAGCTCCTCCGGCGTTACCACGACCTTCAGGATCCCGTCACGGGTGAAAAGGTTGCTGCTGCCCGGCTGCCATTGCATGTCGAGCCCACTCTCTTTCTCCACCTTGGCGATCTGCTCCGCCATGATGTTGTCGAAGCTGTTGCCCGTGTACCAGCACGCAGCCAGACCACCACCTACCAGTGCCGCACCCACGGCGAGGGCCACTATCTTTTTCATATATCCATGTGTCTCCAGGGAGTTGTCACTGCACTCTACGGGGCGGACTCGGGGCTAGGCAAGTCCAATCAGATGGCGAGTCCACTTTCTTGCGGCTCGCCACAACATCACAGCAAGGGGCTGAAGAGATAGAAGATGTTCTCCATCGCCTTCTTGTACCAGGGGCGGGCCTGCCATTGGGCCAGGGTCATCGGGGTGGCTTCCGCCATATAGCCCTGTACCAGCCGGGTCATCTGGGCCACGAACGAGGGGTTATCCACCAGCAGGGTCACCTCGAAGTTGAGCCAGAGGCTGCGCCGATCCAGATTGACCGTCCCCACCAGCGCGAAGTCATCATCCACCAGCACGCTCTTGGTATGGAGCAGACCGGCATCGTAGCGGTAGATCTCCACCCCGGCCGCCAGCAGCTCCTCCATAAAGGCGTTGCAGGCGTAATTGGCCATGATGGAGTCGTTGCGTGCCGGCAACACCAACTGCACCTGCACCCCGCGCGCCGCTGCCGAACTGAGTGCGGCCGCCAGCGGATCGTCGGGTACAAAGTAAGGGGTCGTCAGCACCAGATGACTGCGCGCCTGATAGATAGCCAGCAACAGGCTCTGCTGGATGCAGTCGCCGCCGACGAAGGGGCCGGACGGGATCAGCTGGGCGCGGTAGTTGGTCTGGGGCCAGGCCTCCGGCTCATGCTGCAGACTGTCGAGCAGCCGCTCGCCGGTCTCCATCTCCCAGTCCCAGACGAAGATCGACCACATCAGCGGCACCATGGGCCCCTGCACCCGGATCATGATGTCGACCCACTGGCCGACCCCGGCATCCTGCTTGAAGAAACGGGGATCCACCATGTTCATGGAACCGGTGTAACCCACCCTGTCATCAATCACCACCAGCTTGCGGTGCATCCGCAGATCCTGACGCTGGAACAGAATGCGCCAGGCGCCGACCGGCAGCACCTCCACCAGCTTGACCCCCGCCTTGCGCAGCTTTTTGGGCCAGTGGGAGCGGAAGAACTGCTTGCTGCCCACCGAATCGAGCAGCAAGCGACAATCCACGCCTCGTTGCGCCACTTCAATGAGCGCCTCGCACACCTCGTCGGCATCGCCGCCCGGATGCCAGATATAGAACTCCAGATAGCAGGAGAGCGTCGAGCGACGGATATCCTGGGCTATCTCGCGCAAGATCCAGTCCGGCTTGTTGAGCAAGGTCATGCGGTTGCCGGAGAGCATCGGCATGGCGAGCCGTCCCTGGATGAAGATCGTGCAGCGGCTGTGCCTTGGCGCCCACTTCGCAGCAGTGCTGCGGGAACAGACGGGCCAGCTGGCGGATCCAGATGGCATAAGGGCGATACATGGCCTGGGCGCGCTCGGCACGGCGGCGCCCCAGCTTTATTTCACCAAACAGCACATAGAAGCCAACCCCGGCAAACGGAATGGCATAGATCAGCGCCAGCCAGGCCAGCGACACCCCGATGGGACGGCGTTTCATCACCACCCGAAACGACACACCGGTGACAATCACGGTATGAAAAAGCAGTAGCAGCCAACCCAGAAAACGGGAAAACAGCAGTTGAAGATCGTGTTCCAGACCGTTAAACAACGGGGACTCCTTCTAATCGACAAACAGCGCGGTGGGCAGACCCCAACCGGCCGTGATGGTATGCTGTAAGGCAAATCCATTCTATCAGGTCGCACGCATGATCCTGCAATCTATGCTGCTCAGCCTGGCCATGCTAGGCCAAGGCTCATATGACATCAATGAGCAACAGATAAACCAGTACCTGCAATCTCAGGTGCAAGTCGACAAACAGCTGGAGCTGCCGGGCATCATCAAGGCCCATGTGACGCTTGAGCAGAGCGACGTCCAAATCGGTCGCCAACGCCCCGATACCGCCCGGGTCTATGGCAAGGGCAAGCTCAAAATCGCCCTGCCAGACAATACCGAATATGACGCCCGCCTGCAGATGACCTATGAGGCGAGGCCCCGCTATGACAAGAGTCAGAGCGCGCTGTTTCTCGATAACATGAAGCTGGTGGAGTACAAGCTGGAGCCGGAGGCGGCCGAGAAGAAGTTCGGGCTGATGCTCAACATGCTGCTGCAGAGCATGGAGAAGCGGCTCGAGACCAAACCGGTCTACAAACTCAATGACAAGGACCCGGATCAGGCCTGGCTGAAGGAGAATCTGCTGGGGCTGGAGCTGTCACCGGGCAAGATCCACCTGCTGACCAAACCCCGCTAAACCGCTCAATTCAGGAGGGGCTGGGTGGTATCCCGTACCAGCAGCTCCACCTGATAACCCTGCTGCTGCTGCCGCTCGTAGAGGGAAAAAAGCGACCCGCTCAATTGATTGAGGGGCATATCGGCAAACCCGGCCTTGAGATAGAAAGGCTTCTCGAAGGGCAGCGCCTGACAGACCACAGGTTTGTCCAACAGACCGTGACAGGCGTGCTGCAGCAGCCGTGACCCCAATCCCAGCGACTGGTAGTGGGGCAACAGGCGAAAGCCGCACAGATGGTAAAACTCCTCCTCGTCCCGCAACCGAACCGCCCCCACCAGCCAGTGAGCATCACGTACGACAAAGATCCGCTCGGCCAGATCCGGCACATAGTGGGAAAACGTCGTCTCGTAATAGTCCCTGATAAGGGAGAGGTCGGCGTCGCAGTACTCTTCGAAAGTGAGTTCCATCGCCAGCTTGCTTGTCACAGACAAATCCTTTGATAATCAGTTATTAGTGCCAGATACGGTGCGCTAATCCGACCACATGACGCCAGCACGATAGCATGCCTTTCGTCAACAAAAAAGCGGACGTCGTGGGCAGCTTGCTTACCCGGTGGAAGAGGCCATGACCCACCGCCCGACTGCCAAAACTGTGCTTTATGATGACAATCCTTTATTGCGGCGGATACTTTGATCCCGGTCACCGAATCGGATCATTTGCCCCCTGTTGGCAGCTTGTTCTGCCCTCGTCATGATGCTTTACTCAACATGGTCATCACAAGAAGGAGTATCAGGGTTGAAAGCATGGATGCTGGCAGGCCATATGTTGTTGATCCCCCTGAGCGGATGGAGCCAGACTCCCCCCCCCGCGGAGGTGATCTTCCTGACCGCAGCTCCCTCCCCCTTGCGTCCGAGCAAAGATGCCACTCCCGCTTCACAACCCGACACCGCTCAAACAGCGGTAGTCGCCACCAACGGCAAGAAGCAGATCCAGGTCTATAAATCGGTGCAACAAAACGGGGTGGTTCGCTACTCCGACATGGCGCCCGAACAGGGCCATTACGAACTGCTGCTGTTCAACGACTGCTTCGCCTGCGACCCCAAATCCAGCGTCAACTGGCAGACCACAGGACTGTTTCTCTATGACTATGCCAGCACCATCAAGGCAGCAGCAAAGACCTATCAGGTTGAGCCTGCGCTGATCCGGGCGCTGATCCATGCGGAATCCGCTTTCAATCCTCTTGCGGTCTCCCGCAAGGGAGCGATGGGGCTGACCCAGCTGATGCCCGCCACGGCGCGGGAGTTGGGGGTCGGCAATGCCTTGCTGGCGGAGCAGAATATCTTCGGCGGAGTGAAATACCTGGCGGGACTGCTCAAGCAGTATGACGGCAACGTGGCGCTGGCGACCGCGGCCTACAATGCCGGCGCGGGCGCCGTACAAAAACATGGCGGTATCCCGCCCTATGCGGAAACCCGTGCCTATGTGGAGCGCGTCCAGCTCCTCCACCTGCGCTACAAAGAGATGCTGCAGGCCAAAGGGCTCTGAGGTTAGCCTCAGTTAATGCTCTTTTCTCGCCCCTCCAGAAACAAAAAACACGCCCGCAGGCGTGTCGATACCACACTTTGTTTCGCAAATGATTACTTCTGCTCAGTCGCCACCAGGCGATAAGCCAGCGCACCCAGAATGGCACCGACAATCGGGGCAAGCCAGAACAGCCACAGCTGGCTGATAGCCCAGTCACCGACAAACAGCGCAACACCGGTACTGCGGGCCGGGTTGACCGAGGTATTGGTCACCGGAATGCTGACGAGGTGGATCAGGGTCAGGCACAGACCGATGGCGATCGGCGCGAAACCGGCAGGCGCACGGCTATCGGTGGCGCCCATGATGACGAACAGGAAGAAACCGGTCATCACCATTTCGCATACGAGTGCGGCAGTCAGACTGTAACCACCCGGAGAGTGCTCACCGTAGCCGTTGGAAGCAAAACCGGCAGAGAGATCAAACCCGGCCTGACCGCTGGCAATCACGTAAAGCACGGCAGCGGCGGCAATGCCGCCCAACACTTGCGCCACGATATAAGGCAGTACACCGGATGCCGGAAAACGACCACCCGCCCACAAGCCGACAGTCACGGCCGGATTGAGGTGGCAACCGGAGATATGACCGATGGCAAACGCCATGGTCAGCACGGTCAGACCGAAAGCCAGCGAGACCCCCAGCAGACCAATACCGACGTGAGGGAAGGCTGCAGCCAGCACGGCACTGCCGCAACCGCCCAATACCAGCCAGAAAGTGCCCATAAACTCAGCAGCAACAGGTTTCACATTATTTCTCCCATTTGAGATAACACCGAACAAGACCCGAGAAGGGCCCATGCTTGAACAAGCGCAGCATTATGGGAGTGTGAGTCCAGATTGCGAACCCGGCAGGCAGAGCTCATTGAATGTGATATTCGTCACAATTAGTTGATTAGATAAGGGATTTATTATTAAGACAGCCGGCTGCACATCTCATACCCAAGGGCGTCATGCGACAACTTGTGACACCATTTAGCTCGAGTGCTCATCCCTTGAACGATAAAAACGGAGGCGTGGTCAGTCTCCTGCAGGGGCAAAACGGCTGACAACCTGCCCCTGATGCTCAATCCACTCCATAAACATGGCGACGGGGCGGGCATACACCTGACCATCCTGTTCGGATTGATAAATTACCAGCTGCTCCTGGGTTTCAGTGTGCAGAGCCAGGGCAAGCACTTGATAGTAACCCCCCTTGAAGTGGCGATAGCGGCCTGGAACGGGTGCTTGCATGGGAAAACCTCGCAGAAGTGAACACCGATGAGCGAACCACATAAAGATGACACCATGAGTGCCATTCAACTCATCGAAAAGGGGGACGAAGACGATTTTTTACACAAGCCAATCGTGCCACAGGATCCGGATATTGCAACACAGTCAGGCAGCATTGTTAATTCGTTCCCCATGTTTCACTAGTTAACCTTGGTTAGCACCAAAGATCGTGCTGAATTTAACGTTCTAGCAACCCTGTTTTAGGGCTAAAAATCAGGGAATTCTTCTAAAAAGAGGATTGTTCTAGCATTCAATTCTGTGAAGAATAGGGGAAAAGAAATTTGATACTAAAAATCGCCTTTTTCGCCAACGCGTCCCTGTGGGGAAGGAATCACACTCACCATGTTCACAATCGACAAGTCGCACAAGCTCGACGATGTCTGCTATGACATCCGCGGCCCGGTGCATAAAGAGGCTCGCCGTCTCGAAGACGAAGGCCACCGCATTCTCAAGCTCAACATCGGCAACCCGGCCCCGTTTGGCTTTGATGCGCCGGAAGAGATCATAAAGGATGTCATCCTCAACATGCCGCTGAGCCAGGGCTACTGCGACTCCAAGGGGCTCTTCTCTGCCCGTAAAGCGGTGATGCAGTACTACCAGCAAAAAGGGATGCGCAAGGTCGATATCGACGACATCTACATTGGCAATGGCGCCAGCGAGCTGATCGTGATGGCGATGCAGGCGCTGCTCAACAATGGCGACGAGATGCTGGTGCCCTCCCCCGACTACCCGCTCTGGACCGCCGCCGTCACTCTCTCCGGTGGCCATGCGGTGCACTATCGCTGCGACGAAGGGGCTGACTGGTACCCGGATCTCGACGATATCCGCGCCCGCATCACCCCGCGCACCCGCGGCCTGGTACTGATCAACCCCAACAATCCGACCGGTGCAGTTTACGGCAGCGAGTTCCTGCTGGAAGTGATCGAAATCGCCCGCCAGCACAACCTCATCATTTTCGCCGACGAGATCTACGACAAGATCCTCTACGACGATATCTCCCACACCAGCGTCTGCACCCTGTGTGACGATGTGATGGTGGTGACCTTCAACGGCCTCTCCAAGGCTTACCGCGCCTGCGGCTTCCGTCAGGGCTGGATGGTCATCACCGGTCCAAAAGGCCGTGCCCGCGGTTACATTGAAGGGCTGGAGATGCTGGCCTCCATGCGGCTGTGTGCCAATGTGCCGATGCAGCACGCTATCCAGACAGCCCTTGGTGGCTATCAGAGCATCAACGAGCTGATCCTGCCGGGCGGTCGCCTGCGCAAGCAGCGGGACAAGGCATGGGAGCTCTTGAACGAGATCCCCGGGGTCTCCTGCGTCAAACCCAAGGGGGCGCTCTACATGTTCCCCCGCCTCGACCCCAAGGTGTATGACATCCGCGATGACCAGAAGATGGTGTTCGACCTGCTGCAGCAGGAGAAGCTGCTGCTGGTGCAAGGCACCGGTTTCAACTGGCCGGCGCCGGATCACTTCCGGCTGGTGTTCCTGCCCCGCGAAGAGGAGCTGGAGGATGCCATCGGCCGCCTCGCCCGCTTCCTCAAGGGCTACAAGCAGTAAGCAAAGCACATGAAAAAGGCTCCCGCGGGAGCCTTTTTGTTATCTGTCGTTGTATCCGTGCCATCAGCCGTGCAGCAGGGCACCGGCCACCAGCACCGCCATGGTGATGAGGGCTACGCCTATGATAAAGGGCAGCACCCAGCGCACAAAGCGATCGTAGGGGATCTTGGCGAGCGCCAGACCGGCCACCAGATGGGCGGCGGTAGGGGCGAACAGGTTGATCCAGCCGGAGGCGGACTGATAGGCGGTGATCACCAGATCCCGCGAAATACCGGAGAAGTCAGCCAGCGGCCCCATCAGCGGCATGGAGACGGTCGCCAGCCCCGAGGTGGAGGGGATGAAAAAACTCAGGATGATGTGCACCAGATAGGCCATCAGGATGAAGACCGATGAGGAGAGTCCGGTCACCAGCCCTTCAGCCCAGTGCAAAATGGTGTCGATGATGACGCCCTGCTCCATCACCACATAGATGCCGCGCGCCACCGCCACCACCAGCGCTACCCCGATGAGATCCCGAGCGCCGCTCAGGAAAGTCGCCACATAGTTGGACTCCGGCATCCGGTTGATCAGCGCAATCAGGATGGAGGCACTGAAGAACAGGGTCGAGAGCTCGTCAAACCACCAGCCAAAGGTGGGCAGCACGTCGATCCCCAAATCCGACCAGGGCACCACCGCGTAAATCATCAGCAGGAAGGTGCCGAAGAAGACCAGCATGGTGAGCTTCTGCTTGCCGGTGAAGGCGAGGTTGCCGCTCTTCATCTGGGAGAACTCGTCGTCATAGACGATGTCGGCCAGCACGGAGCGGGACTTGTCCTGCTGCACCTGCTTGGCGTAGCGCATCACGAACCAGGAGGCGAAGATCACCAGCAGCAGCCACTGGATGACCCGCAAACCGATCCCTTCGCCGATGGGGATACCGGCAAAACCGGAGGCAATGCCGGTGGCAAACGGGTTGACGGTGGAGGCAAGCACCCCGACCCCGGAGCCAAGCAGGATAATCCCCGCCGCCACCATGCGATCAAAGCCCGCCGCCATCATCACCGGCACGATCAGCGCCCAGAAGGCCACCGTCTCCTCCGCCATGCCGAAAGTGGAGCCGCCGAGGGCAAACAGGGCGATCAACACAGGAATTAGCAGCCGCTCACGGCCGGCAAAGCCGCGCACAATGGCCCCCACCCCGGCATCGAGCGCACCGCTTTGCATGGTCACCGCGAGAAAACCACCGATGATGAGCACGAACAGCGCTACGTCGGCCGCCTTGTGAAAGCCCTGAATGGGGGCCTTGAGCACCTCGAATACCCCTTGCGGGTGGGCGGGTAACTCGGTGTAGCTGCCGGGTACAGGCAACAGCCGCTCGTCGCCGCTGTAATCGGCCACGGCCGCTGCCGCCACCGGCTGCTGGGTCTTGGCGGTGACATAGTCATATTTGCCCGCTGGCAGCACCCAGGTGAGGGCGGCCATCAGGGCGATGATAATAAAAAGCAGGGTATAGACAGTGGGAAGTTGGCGCTTCTTGGGCGCCTCGTTTGGAGTGGTCATAGCTTCCGTTCCTCGGCAATGCCGTCTGTGATCCGATCAGCGCAAGACTAGCGGGTTTGATATGGGGAAAAGGTGATCGCTGATAATAAAATTCCGCAAATTAGCTGGATTTTTGCCAAAAAAACAGGGCCCCGCGGGGCCCTGTTTTCACTTGAGTCAGACTCAGAGCTCGACCACGTCGAATTTCACGTCCGGATTTACATCCGCATCGTAATCGACCTCGTCCAGACCGAAACCGAACAGGCGCAGGAACTCCTGCTTGTAACCGGTGTAATCGGTCAGTTCGGAGAGATTCTCGCTGGTGATGGATGGCCACAAGTCGCGGCAGGTCTGCTGCACATCTTCACGCAGTTCCCAGTCATCCATGCGGATGCGAGCCTGCTCGTCCAGCGCCATGTCGGACGCGTAGAGACGGGTGCGCATCATGCGATCCACCTGCTCCATACAGCCCTCGTGAATGCCCTTCTCCTTCATGATCTTGAAGGCCATGGAGATGTAGAGCGGCATCACCGGAATGGCAGAGGAGGCTTGAGTCACTACGGATTTGAGCACGGCCACGTGAGCGGTGCCGCCCTTGGCAGCCAGATCGCCACGGATGGCGGCAGCGGCGCGGTCCAGATCTTCCTTGGCGCGGCCCAGGGTGCCGTGCCAGTAGATTGGCCAGGTCAGATCGGTACCGATGTAGGAGTAGGCCACGGACTTGGCGCCGTCAGCCAGCACGCCGGCATCGCGCAGGGCAGCCATCCACAGCTCCCAATCCTGACCGCCCATGACGGTGATGGTGTTCTGGATCTCTTCCTCGTTCGCCGGCTCGACGGTGGCGGTGATGATCTGATCCTTGTTGGTATCGATGGCGGTGGTGGTATAGACCTCACCGATGGGCTTGAGGGCAGAGCGCACCACTTCGCCGGTTTCCGGCATCTTGCGCACCGGAGAGGCCAGGGAGTAGACAACCAGATCAATCTGACCCAGATCCTGCTTGATAAGCTCAATCACCTTGGCGCGGCACTCGTTGGAGAAGGCATCGCCGTTGACGCTCTTGGCGTAGAGGCCCGCCTCTTTGGCTGCCTTGTCGAAGGCGGCAGAGTTGTACCAGCCAGCGGTACCGGTCTTGGACTCGGTGCCCGCTTTTTCAAAGAAGACGCCGAGGGTGGCAGCGCCGCTACCGAAGGCAGCCGCAATCCGGGAGGCCAGGCCATAACCGGTGGAAGCGCCGATCACCAGCACCTTCTTGGGACCATTCTCGATGGTGCCCTTGGCCTTGGTATAAGCGATCTGGCGACGAACATTGGCTTCACAACCGACCGGATGAGTGGTGGTGCAGATAAAGCCGCGAACCTTGGGTTTGATGATCATATGGGGTCTCGGATCCGTTTAATGGATGAAATCGGGGCATAAGATACCTCATCTTGCCGCGATAAGGTGCTCTGATGTGTTGAACTGCGGCAAAAATGGCCATTCAGGGTGACGGCTGCCGTCAAAAATGCACAATTTTTCGGAAAGCCTCACTTCATCAGTCCGGTAATGAATCTCCCCATATCTATGGAAACCGATGACATGTTTCAACGCAGGTGCAGTACGACCAACATGATACAAAAAGGCCCCGAACTCTCGGGGCCTGGGGGTAATGTCATCGAATTATATCAAGCGGCATGTGAGCGCCATTTAAAATGATTAATCTGTGTTCTCATTGACTTGGCCATCTCATCAAGACGCTGACACTTGGCCGATACATGGGCTGCCGAGTCCGAGGTATGTACTGCGATATCGGCAATATTGACCATGCTGCGCGTCATCTCTTCGGTGACTTTGCTTTGCTCTTCGGCTGCAGCAGCGACCTGCACATTGAGATTATTCAGATCATCCACCGCACTCACAATTTCTTCCAAAGAGACGCCGCAGGTCAGCATCAGGGTATTCGTCTTCTCCACTTCAGATAATCCGATATTCATACTATCAACAGCCATAGTTGCATTCTGTTGCAGGCGATTGACGGTGTTCTGGATTTCTCCGGTAGAGTTTTGGGTGCGCTGAGCAAGTACCCGGACTTCATCAGCCACAACAGCGAAGCCACGCCCCTGCTCACCCGCTCTGGCGGCTTCAATTGCCGCATTCAGTGCCAATAAATTGGTTTGTTCGGCAATCGAGCGAATAACCCCCATCACCTGAGTAATGTTATTGCTCTCGATAGCCAGGTTTTGCAGCACAGTGGATGTATTTTGTAATTGACCAGAGAGCAGAGCCATATTCCCAATGGTCTCCTTGACAACCGCTTGCCCCTCTTCTGCCTTGTTTTCAGCCTGACGGGCGGCAATTGCGGCACTATTTGTATTCTGGGCGATTTCGTTAACCGTTGCGCTCATCTCATTCATCGCCGCAGCGCTCTGATCTGTCTCCAGACGCTGCTGGGCCATTTGTTCAGCACTGGTTAGCCCCAGCTCGTTCAGTGCATCGGCGCCTGTCGATAACTGTTCGGCCACGTCATCCATTTCGCCAATCAATCTGCGGAAATGGCTAACCATATCATTCAGCGCCCGTGCGACTTGCCCCAATTCATCTTCCCGAATAACAGGGACGGTGACGGTCAAATCCTGCTCATGCTGCAATTTGTAAAGCGCTCTGCGCAAAGCGGTGAGCGGTTGACTGATCCCGCGAAAAATCCAGATCCCCAGCACGGATAAAGCGAACAAGGCAATCCCGGTAATGGAGAGGAAGGCAAATGAAAAATCAACGGCCAGACTTTCCAAGGTACCAACATGTTCATCTGCAAATCTCAGCTGGAGTTCAACCAGCTTGCCCAGCTCCTCATTAAAAGGATCAACCGTGCTGTATAACTGATGAATTGCCTTATCAAGAGGAGCTTTTAATGAAAGATCACTCTGAATACCATCCAGTGTAATGTCGGCTTTGTTCATCAATACCTGGGCAGACTCCGCTATCGCCCGCTCTTCCGCAGACATCTTCTGGGCCATGTAACGCTTCCATTCCGTTGCGGCTTTTAACTGCGCTTCAGTAACGGAACGTTTTGCCTCTTCACGGGTGATTAATCCAACATGCGCTTTATTGATCGCATCAACGACACTGACCGCATACAAGTCTGAAATCAGCTTCAGTTCGGATAACTGCTGCACCTCCTCTTCATTCACCTGATGGGCAGCCTGATTCATCAGGCGCATCCCCCAAAGGGAGAGAGTGCACAGCAAAATCATACAAAACAGCGGTACCACAACCAGCATCAATAATTTGCTACGAACCGAGATCCCTTTCATGGTGTCGTCCTCATACTCAGGCCACTGGTCGTTTAATATGCAATTGATACACCAAGCATCACGCGACCACTCATTTCAATACAATCACCCGCTTACCTCATTAAAAAAGCGCGGTCTGTGCACCATAGTGCAATGCAAGTTGCAACCTGTTCGCAAAACCAGACCTTAAACACATCACCGCAGGAGAAGGACTAATGTCCTTATTGATAGTGCGCTTTTTAGTCTATTCATCATTTCGTTGATGTCTAATCTTCGCAAAGCAAAATCCGTAGCGTGTTGCAGCCTGCATCGTCCATGCACTGATGGCGGCAACGTCCACGAAACTAGCAAGCAATGCGGGTGACGTGACCATCCTGCAGCTTATAGAAGGCATCTTGCGGCAACTCCTGTGACCAGGTCGCCTCATAGTCGAGATCGGCATAGACGCCACGCAGCATGGCACCGAGCAGGCCGTGGGAGATGACGATGGCCCGCTCGGCGATGGCAGGATCCTGCAACCACTGGTGTGCCCGGCGCTGAATGCTCTCGGAGCTCTCGGCCCCCGGTGCCTGCAGATACCAGTCCCCTTTGCCGGTATCGAGCTCGGGGTGGGCAAGACGCAGCGCCGGTATCTGGCAGCTCTCCCACTCCCCCATCCCCAGCTCCATTAACCGGTCGTCCCAGACGATACGCTCTGCCGCCAACCCCAGCTGCTCGCACACCAGCAGCGCAGTCTGGCGAGCACGGCCGAGCGGGCTGGCATAGACGGTCCAGCGGGCGGGTTCCGCCAGTTCGCCAGCAAGCCGCCGCCCCATGGCGATGGCTTGCGCCTCGCCCTTGTCGGTCAGCTCGGAGTTGCAACGCCCCTGCAGACGCTGCTCGGCATTGAAGCGGGTCTGGCCGTGGCGCAGCAGATAGATGAGTCGAGACATGATTTCTCCAGCATGTTCAGAGAGATAGAAAAATAAAGGGGGAAGATGATAGCAGATAGCCCGAAGGATGGCCCAAACAGAGAGGCTAAAGCGGGCGTAAAAAACGGGTCAAGGCTGACCCGTTTGCTGCCAATTTGGCCAGAGTGTATCGACTCAGCCCTTCTTGATCTCCCGCAGATAGCGGTAGATGGAGTGGACCGAGATCCCGAGCTGGCGCGCCGCAATCTGGGCACTGTCTTTAAGCTCGAAGATCCCCATGTCGTGCAGCTGATTGACGATGACCCGTGTCTTCTGGGACGGAGGCACCGCCTCGTTGCCACGCACCTCGGCACTGACGGTGTCGATGGTGCTGTTGAGCGCTTCGTCGATGTTGCGGGCAAACACCTCCGGGGTGGCATGGCTCTCGTGGGGATGCATGCACTCCGGCATCATGGTCCGTAGCACGGATTGCAACGGGGCATCCATGTCGCTGTTGATGCAGAGCAACCCGATGGCCCTGTGCTCCCCGTTGCGGATCACGGTGGTGATGGAGCGCAGGGTCTTGCCGGTGGCGCACTTGGTCATGTAGGGGCTGGAGATATCCTGCCCGCTCTTGAGCTTCATCATCGCCAGGTTGGTGATGGGGGCGCCGACACTGCGGCCGGTGATATGGCCGTTGGCAATCTTGACGATCGAGGGATTGCGCGCATCCAGACTGTGGAGCAGCACTTCGGTGTGCTGGCCATACATGGCGGCGATGCCATCCACTATGTTCTCCATCGACTTGAGGATCTCAAAATCGCTCGGACTCAACTCTTGCAGCTTCACAATGGGACCTTCTTGCAAGGGTTGCTGCCGGACAATAGGCGCCGGGCAGCAACCGACAGGGACATCAGGCGGACATGATATCAATAATGGTGCTGTCTGTGGCAGACATGCCCTCCTTCACCATCTGGCCGACGTTGCGGATGGTCTGATCCACGTCGCCGGCGACGATCCCCTGCCCCGACACCGAGTGGCTGTTGAGAGCCATCAGGAAGCCGCGCACCGCCGCGCCAGAGGAGGTACTCACCTTCATGGCGCAGGAGGCTTTCGCCCCGTCGCACACCATGCCGGCACTGTCGCTCAGCACGTTCTGGATGGCGAAGCAGGATTGCTCGAAGCTGCCGCCCGCCAGATAGACCATGGCCATGGAGGCGGCCGCGCTGGTCACGGTATTGCCACAGAAGGCCGACAGCGGCGGATAGTGGGATTTGATATAGATGGCGCCCAGATGGCTCATGATGAGGGCGCGAGCCAGCTGCTCTTCGCTGGCCGCAAAGCGCTCGGCAATCACCATCACCGGAATGGTGGCGGCAATGCCCTGGTTGCCGCTGCCGAAGTTGCTCATGGCTGGCAGGGTCGCGCCCCCCATGCGGGCATCGGAGGCGGCCGCCGTCATCATCACGATGCGGTTCATCACATCCTCGCCGATAAGACCGGCATTGATGTTCTGCTGCATGGTGCGGCCAATCTCCAGGCCATAGGGGTTATTCATCCCCTCGGCAGAGAGCTTGCCGTTAAGCTCGGAGGCTTTGAGGATGAACCGGATCTGCTCGAACTCCACCTGGGTAGCGAACTCGTAGATGGCGGCGATGCTGATATCGACGCCATCGCAGATGGAACCGGTGGCGCCGCCCTGGCTCTGATCGGCGGTGAAGGTCACTTCACCATCGCGGCGCTGCTCGACGATGCGGGTATGACCGCCGCAGAGGGTCACTTCGGCGCTGTGCTCTTCACCCTTGTCATCAGTGCCATAAACGGTCACGCGGCAGAAGATAAACTCGGGGGCGGCGGTGCGGCTCACCTGCACCTTGCCAGCATCGATCAGCTGCTGGGCACGCTCCACCTGTTCTGGCTGGATCGCGGCCAGCACCTCCAGCCCGGCATCGGCGTTGCCGCCGATGGCACCGGCCGCGGCTGCAATGGCCAGACCGATCTTGCCGGTGCCCGGCACATAGACACCCATCGAGTTTTTATAGAGGTTGTCCGACACCGCAACCTCGAGGCGACCGGGCTCCCCCCCAGTTGCCGAGCGGCGACAGCCGCGGCATAAGCGGCGGCGATTGGCTCGGTACAACCCAGCGCTGGTTTGACAACCTGTTGAATAATCTGCAGATACTGCTGCCACGCTTGTTTCATCACTTGAACCTTTTTATCAGCATTAACGAGCGATATGGGCGATCGCTTCCACTTCAACCTTGACGCCCATCGGCAGATCCTTCACTGCGAAGCAGCTGCGCGCCGGACAATCTTTCTGGAAATAGGCTTTATAGACCTCGTTGAACGCGGCAAAATCGCTGATCTCGGCGAGGTAGCAGGTGGTTTTGAGCACG
Source organism: Aeromonas sp. 6P (assembly GCF_051919525.1). Classification (NCBI taxonomy): domain Bacteria; kingdom Pseudomonadati; phylum Pseudomonadota; class Gammaproteobacteria; order Aeromonadales; family Aeromonadaceae; genus Aeromonas; species Aeromonas sp. 6P. The sequence goes on from NZ_JBQBEO010000002.1 coordinate 3,098,046, forward strand.
GTATCCAGCGAGCCGCCAGCGGCTTCCAGCACGGATTTCAGGTTTTCCAGTGACTGGCGGGTCTGGGCGGCAATCCCCCCTTCCACCACACCACCCTGCTGCTTGCAGACCGGCAACTGACCGGAGGTAAAGATAAGGTCGCCATAGGCAGTGCCGTGGCTGTAGGGACCGATAGCGTCAGGTGCCGCTGCTGCTGTGATGATGCGTTTCATATAGCCACTCCTGTTTGTGCAATTTTTTTTGCAATCATGAATCTCATTCCGTTCAACATTATTTGCTTTTTATTTTATCCATTCAACAAAAAGATACAAAAATGGCGTTTAAAGGCACCTTTCGGCCTCAATATAAACCGTGATCACCATCCTGATTTGAACAAAAGTACTCTTATGGGCATTGTTTATGACAGTTTCATTCAACTATATTTGCGCCGCTTTCCCACATCCCTACAAAAAAGAAGGTTTTAATGGACGCGCATAGCACTACACTCGCCAGCCCCGTGATGGGCACGCTGGAATGGAAAGAAGCGGTTCGCTTCGACAGCACCGACTGGGGCTGGATCATCATGAGCATCGGCATGGCCATCGGCGCAGGGATCGTCTTCCTGCCGGTACAGGTGGGTCTGATGGGCTTGTGGGTCTTTCTGCTCTCGGCGGTGATCGGCTACCCCGCCATGTACATGTTCCAGCGCCTCTTTATCAACACCCTGGCCACCTCGCCGGAGTGCAAGGATTACCCCAGCGTCATCACCGGCTACCTCGGCAAGAACTGGGGTGTGCTGCTCGGCGCGCTCTACTTCGTGATGCTGGTGATCTGGGTCTTCGTCTACTCCACCGCCATCACCAATGACAGCGCCTCCTTCCTGCAGAGCTTCGGCGTCACCGACGGCCTGCTCTCCGAAAACCCGCTCTACGGTCTGGTGCTGATCTGCGGTCTGGTGGCGCTGGCCTCGCGCGGCGAGAACCTGCTGTTCAAGATCTCCACCTTTATGGTGCTGACCAAGATCAGCGTGGTGGCCGTGCTCGGCCTGATGATGGTGGACAAGTGGGATGCGGCCAACATCACCGCCATGCCCGCTGCCGGTGACTGGATGAAGGATGCCATCATCATGCTCCCCTTCACTCTCACCTCCATCCTCTTTATTCAAAGCCTGAGCCCCATGGTGATCTCCTACCGCTCGCGGGAAAAGTCGCTGGAAGTGGCCCGCTTCAAGGCGATGCGCGCCATGAATATCGCCTTCGGCATCCTGTTTGTGGTGGTGTTCTTCTACGCGGTCTCCTTCACTCTGGCCATGGGCCACGATCAGGCGGTCAAAGCCTCTGAAGAGAACATCTCCGCGCTGGCCATGGTAGCCCAGGGGATGCCCGGCCAGACCCTCAAGCTCCTGAGCCTCACCCTCAACATCTTTGCGGTAATGACCGCCTACTTCGGCGTTTACCTCGGTTTCCGTGAAGCCTGTCAGGGTCTGGCGATGAACCTGTTGCGCCGGGTGCTGCCGGAAAACCGCATCAACAAAGGATTGGTAGGCAAAGGGATCATGGTGTTTACCGTCATGCTCTCCTGGGGTGCCATCGTGCTCAACGCACCGGTACTGAGCTTCACCTCCATCTGCAGCCCCATCTTCGGCATGGTGGGTTGCCTCATCCCGGCCTATCTGGTCTATCAGGTACCGGCGCTGCACAAGTACAAGGGCACCTCCCTCTACATCATCATCGTCACCGGCCTGCTGCTCTGTGTCTCGCCCTTCCTGGCGTTCAACTGATCGGTGTCCCCTTATCGACCGCGGGTCACCTTCGGGTGGCCCGTTTTTTATTGGCGCAACCCGCCTCTCTGTCGCTGCGGCTGCCAAGTCACCCCGCGGGGCAAAAAGCCAAGGGGATCACAACTTGCAACCGGCCATCACCCAAGGGAGGCCGCTCGGAGTACTATTCAGGCAACACGACTCACGCCCGCACTCAGGTATCGAGGCTTAACATGAAATGGATTTTCAACCCCGCCATCCGGCTGGGCAATCAGCTCTCCTTCAAATATAAATTCCTGCTCTGGTCCTGCCTGATGCTGCTGCCACTGGCCTACAGCATGGCCAATCTGCTGGGGCGGCTGCAGGATGACAACGCGCAGGCCAACCGCGAGCTGGCGGGAGTGGCCAATCTCGCCCCCGTGCCCGCTATCGAGCAAGCCCTGCTCACCCATCGCAATCTGGTGACCCGTCACGCCCATGAGGTGGATCCGGTCGGTGATGATCAGGTCAAGGCAGCCGCACAAGCAGTTGATCAGAGCCTGCAAGCCTTTGCCGACACCCGCCAGAACAACCCCTCCTTTGAGGTGATCCAGCAGGGCTGGGCCGCCCTGCAGAGTGAAGCGGGCAAGCTGGAAGTGGAGCAGAGCAACTTGCGCCACGACAAGCTGCTGACCGAGGTGCGCCACCTCTACAAGCACATTACCGCCAGTAGCAGCCTGATCCAGGATCCGTCGCTCGGTACCTACTACATGGTAATCCTCGCCAGCGAGCGGTTGCCGCAGCTGCGCGACTTGCTGGCCCAGGTGCGGGATCGCGCCGCCACCATCGCCGATTTCGGCCTGTTTCAGGCAGAGGGCTACAGCGGCCTGCGTTTTCGTCTCGACCTTATCAGCGCCACCATGCAGGAGCTGGAGGCCGATCTGACCCTGCTCTACCAGATTGAACCGGCCTACCGCGCCGAGCTGGGTCAGCAGACCGATGCTCTGATACAGCTGGTGCGTCAGGGGGTCGAGACCATGGAAAACAAGATGATGAAGGATCAGCTGGTGCAACTCTCCACCAAGGAGGTACAGGCGCTGGGGGATAAGATGGACGAGGCTATCACCGCGCTGGCAGGCCAGGTACGCCAGCGGCTGGAGGCCGATCTGCATCAGCGGCTGGCCGCCAACCAGCGCCACTTCTGGTGGGTCACCGCGCCGCTGACCGTCAGCTTGCTGCTCTACCTCTACCTGATGATCGGCGCCTATCTCTCCCTGCGCGAAACCGTGGGGCGGGTGCGTGATATTGCCGCCCGGGTCAACGCCCAGGATCTTAGCCAGCATATCGAGATCGTCGGTCAGGACGAGCTGGCCGCCATCAGCCGGGATTACAACGTGACCCTGGAGACCCTGCGCACCCTGATGCTGCAAGTGCGTGAAAATGGCGTCACCGTGGTGGAGAGCGCCACCGAGATCGAAGCGCGCACCTGCCGCTCACAGGAGGTCATTGCCGATCAGCAAGGGGAGACCCATCAGGTCGCCACCGCCATCAAGGAGCTGGCCGCCACTTCACAAGACATGGCGGGCAACGCCCTGCAAGCCGCCCGCATGACCCAGGAGGCGCAGAACGTGGTCGGTCAGGGCGAGGATGTGGTGGAGCGCACCATCAAGGCCATCGACCATATCAACCGCGAAGTGCTGCGCACCGCCGAGAGCATTGGTCAACTGGAACAGCAGTGCAGCCAGATTGGCGGCGTCATCAGCGTGATCCGTGGCATCGCCGAACAGACCAACCTGCTGGCCCTCAACGCTGCCATCGAAGCGGCCCGGGCCGGTGAGCAGGGTCGCGGCTTTGCGGTGGTGGCCGACGAGGTGCGATCTCTTGCCAACCGCACCCAGGGGGCTACCGTCGAGATCCAGCAGATGATTGAACAGCTGCAATCCGGCGCCCGCGCCTCGGTCACCGCCATGTCGGCGGCCAGTCATGAAGCACAGGAGGGGGTCGGGTTGGCGCAGGAGGCAAAACAGGCTTTCGGCGCCATCACCGAGAAGGTGGATCGAATGGTCGATACCAACGCCATCATCGCCAGCGCTATCGAGCAGCAGGGCGCCGTGGTCAACGAGATCGAACGCAACGTGGTGCGCATCTCGGATGGCAGCGACGAGGCGCTGCAAGTGGCCAACGCCGCCCGCGATGCAGCCCGCCAGATCCACCAGCTCACCGAACAGCTGCGCGCCATGGTACAGAGCTTCGTGCTCTGAGCCAGCCACCGCCCCCCACTCCATCGCCAGCCCCTACCGGGGCTGGTTTTTTGCAAATTCAGACGATCAGGCAGCATTGTTTTTCTTGGCGAAAAAAGTATCGACTACCCATTGTGCGATGAGGATAAAGCGGAGTAATCTTCAGCCACAATAAGATTCGAACGTTACCTTTTTGCCAGCCACAGGCCCGGGGATCAGTTCGACGCCCGAGAGGCAGTTCGACAAGAGTTCGGCGAGAGGAAGCTCGCATCACGACACAACCGTTCAGGCGAGGTATCGCAAATGGCGAAGTACCAATTTTTCTCTATCCCGGCCTCCAACCGGCAGCAGTACACTTTTATCGACATGGCCTCCCCCACCCTCCTGCCCGAGAAAGCGGCGCTGCTGACGCAGGGGTTCGAGGTGGAAGAGGATTTTATCGACGCAGCTAACCCGCGCGAGGCGGTGGAGAAGTATCGCTCCAACTTCCTCTATGTGGCCGATGAGATAGGCAAGTCCGATAGCAGCTACGCTGCGGCCGTAGCCATGCTGGAGCTAGGCAAGGGGCTATTAGGCAATAAAACCCGTCGAGATTAGGTACAACGGTAAAGAGTCGTGGCCATCGTGGCAACGTGCCCGATGGCCATATGGCAAGACATCAATTCGGTGAGTCAGAAGCGCCCCAGCTGCTGGAGCATCTCGATTAGCTCCTCTTCGCTGCTCGGCTCATAGGCCAGCTGAAGGCTCGGCGCGGCGCCTCCCATCAGCATGTAGACATTGGTGCTGCAGTGGTCGTAGTGATACCACTTACCGTCGATACAGACGTCGGTATAGCATCTCGGGTCCCTTTTCAGTTCCATATGCACATCCTTTTGTTACATCCCATCAACATCACTCCTGACCGTAAAATAACCACCGAGGTTCAAGCTTGATGCAGATCAATGGAAGCGGCTGAAAGGGATAGATATCTGCCAGATCTGTGGCTTGCGGATGCCCCGAGCCATCATAGGTTATCCAAATGAAGATGGACCGAGCACACCGTCATATCGCCGGATGGCCCCCGGTAACAAAAACGGCGCCCGCAGGCGCCGTTTTTGATTTTCCCTCAAAAGCGAGGGGCAAACAGAAAGCTTATTCGTCTTCCAGATAGGCGTAGCCTTGCAGGCCCAGCTCCAGCTCGTCGAGCAGGGCTTTGCGAGTGGCATCGTCCAGCGCCGGGTGAGCGGCGATCCGCTGGTAGTTTTCGCGGATCACGGACGGGTCGATGTTGACGTAACGCAGCAGCTGGTCGACAGTGTCGCCACGCACCACGTTGCGAATGTCCATCTTGCCCTCTTCGTCCAGCCACACTTCCGCGCAGTGGGTATCACCGAACAGGTTGTGCAGATCCCCCAGGATCTCCTGGTAGGCACCGACCAGGAAGAAGCCGACGTGGCACTCTTCGTTCTCGCCGTAGACCGGCATCGGCAGGGTGCTCTCGACCCCCAGACCGTCGACATAGTGCTCGACCTGACCGTCGGAGTCACAGGTGATATCCATCAGGATACCGCGACGGCTAAGCGGACGATCGAGGCCAGCCAGCGGCATCACCGGGAATACCTGACCGATACCCCAGGCATCCGGCAGGGACTGGAACAGGGAGAAGTTGGCAAAGCACTTGTCCGCCAGCTTTTCACTCAGCTCGTCAGCCAGCGCACGGTGGTTGCGGTTGACCGGGTTGAGCATCTCTTTGAGCGCCAGACAGGTGTTCTGGTGCAGCATCTCGGCCCAGGCACGCTGTTCAAGGTTCAAGAGGCCCATGGTGTACTGGGTATTCACGTCACCCAGATCTGCCACCGAGTCATGGAAGATCTCCAGCAGGGAGGGATCTTCGCTGCGCAGATCCAGCCAGCCTTTCCACATGTTCTGCAGAATGGTCGGTGCATCTTCGTCCGGCGCGCTGATGTCGTTCATCTCCACCCCTTCCGCACCAATGATATTGGTAACCAGCACGGCGTGGTGAGCGGTCAGGGCACGGCCAGACTCGCTGATGATGGTCGGGTGCGGCAGGTCGAACTCGCGGCAGACATCGCCGATGCCCCATACCACGTTGTTGGCGTACTCGGAGAGGCTGTAGTTGGCGGAGCAGTGGCTCTGGGAACGGGTTCCCTCGTAGTCCACACCCAGGCCGCCACCGACGTCCACGACTTCGATGTTGGCACCGAGGCGACGCAGTTCAGCGTAGAAACGGCCGCACTCGCGGATGCCACCCTGAATATCGCGGATATTGGCGATCTGGGAGCCCAGATGGAAGTGCAGCAGTTGCAGGCAATCCAGCTTGCCCAGCCCGCGCAGACGCTCGATCAGCGCCAGGATCTGGGAGGCGGAGAGACCAAATTTGGACATGGAGCCGCCGCTCGATTCCCACATGCCGGAGCCGGTGGAAGCGAGCTTGGCACGCACCCCGATGTTGGGCTTGATATTGAGACGAGCTGACTCGTCCAGCACCATCTCCAGTTCGGAGGGCTTCTCCACCACGATGTAGACCTTGTGGCCCATCAGGTTGCCCAAGAGGGCGTGGCGGATATATTCGCGGTCTTTGTAACCGTTGCAGACGATCACCGAGCCTTGCTCATGGTGATGGGACAGCACGGCCAGCAGTTCCGGTTTGGAACCAGCTTCCAGGCCAAGCCGGGGCTTGTCGCTGTAGGACTGGCTGATGGTCTCGATGACACGACGCTGCTGGTTTACCTTGATCGGGTAAACGCAGAGGTAGTCCCCTTCATAGCCAGACTTCTCGATGGCCTGACCAAAGGCGTTGAACAGCGCATCGACCCGACTCTTGAGAATGTCGGGGAAGCGTAGCAACACGGGGGTGGTCAGCCCGGACTGACGCAACTGTTCGATGGCGTCAGAGAGCACGATATGCGCGTCAGGGCGTGATTTGTCGGGGGCGACGGTCACATGACCGGCGTCATTGATATTGAAAAAACCCGCACCCCAGTAGGGAACGTTGTAGACCTTCAAGGAGTCCTTGCTGGACCAGTTAGTCATGGGCTATGCCTCGCAAATGAGCGACCCAAAGTCGCCTTCGTTACCCTCAATCACATCCAGACCATCTAGTGCAGAGTACGGCGAGCGCTGCCATCACGAGACGCAGCCACCCAAACCAACGCTTTGCACATCGCGGCAAGCCAGAGGCTGCCTGGTGGATCTTGGGGAAGTAACGAGTCTTGATGTGGGGCTGGTGGCTTTACATCAAGCTCAACGGTATGCGGTGCCACTATGCCGTAGCGCCGCGGTACTTTGATGACAGACGACATCAGCCACGCCGTCAGTTCATCATTCGGCAGCGATCCCGACAGAAGGAGAGGGTTCCAAGGAAGAGAAGCGAAGGCGCCAGCACGCATGCGTGTTGATAGACGACAACAACCACAGCCCACCTCACCGTCAGTGACCGCCCATGACAAGGGAAGATGATGAGCCGGTGGCCCACTCGGTCAAATGAAGGATGAGAGTCTGTTGTTCTCCCTGATACCGGAGCCTAACCGGTATTAAAGAAACCATTCCCCAGCAGTGTCTGTCGTTTCTGCGTGCCTCGCCCTATAGGCGTATGATCGGTCGGGTTTCTGGCGGCTCTGCCTGCTTCAGGGTTGCCCTTGGATCGGCGCGGAGTGTACACACTTACCGCGGGCAGTGACAATAAAAAATAGTGTTCAAAATCCCCTTTTAATAAGTCGATCAAATCTTGCTGGCGGGCAGGCAGGCTCTGGGATGGCGCAGGTTATGCGACAGCCCGGTTTCCCCTTGAAAAGTGTGCGAAAACGCCATGGTTGGGCTGACGCCTTGCTGTGCGGTGGCTGAGGGGAATTTGGCCGCCACCGCCAGCGCCTAAATATCGCAATAAATGCCACATTTATGCGATCTCCCTCCCGGACGTTGCCCCGCGCGCCGCACATTCGCCGCTCTTCCCTTGCGTCAAAAAATGGGAAAAACCTGCGCTGACGCAATGAGTACCCCGCACGGATTGGCCACAATGACCGCTCACAATCGGTTAGAGGCTGACTAATGGATACCCTGCTTGAGCGTTTTCTGCGTTACGTAACTTTTCATACCCGCTCCGATGAGACCAATCCAGCCTGCCCCAGCAGCGAAGGCCAACTGATCTTTGCCCGTGCCCTGCAAGAAGAGATGAAGGCGCTGGGGCTGAGCCAGGTCACCCTGGATGAACACGGCTACCTCACCGGCTGCCTGCCGGGCAACCAGCCGGACGCCCCCGCTATCGGCCTGATTGCCCACATGGACACCGCCGACTACGAGGCGGAGCACGTAGTACCGCAAATCATCGAAAACTATCAGGGCGGCGACATCTGCCTTGGCAAGGGTGACGAGGTGCTCGCCATCCGTGACTACCGCTTCCTGAAAAACTATCTGGGTCAGGACCTCATCACCACCGACGGCACCACCTTGCTTGGCGCCGACGACAAGGCGGGTATCGCCGAGATCCTCACTGCCATCGACCACCTGCAGGCCCACCCCGAGATCCCGCGCGGCGATATCTGGGTCGGCTTTACCCCGGATGAAGAGATTGGCCGTGGCGCCAACCTGTTCCCGCTGGAGAGATTCCCGGCCAGGTGGGCCTATACCGTGGATGGCGGCGAACTGGGCGAGCTGGAGTATGAAAACTTCAACGCCGCCAGCGCCACGGTGCGTTTTATCGGCAATAACGTCCACCCCGGCACCGCCAAGGGCAGCATGATCAACAGCCAGACCCTGGCCGCCCGCTTCCACGCCGCCATGCCTGCCGAGCAGACCCCGGAGTGCACCGAAGGGTATGAGGGCTTCTTCCATCTGGCCCAGATGAGCGGCACCGTGGAGGAGAGCACCCTGCACTACATCATCCGTGACTTCGACGACGAGCACTTCGCCGCACGCAAGGCCGAGATGCAGAGCCGGGTGGCCGCCCTACAGGCCGAATATCCGAAGGCCCGCATCGAGCTAACCCTGGCCGACAGCTATCGCAACATGCGCAGCCAGATTGAGCCGCACATGCATATCGTCGAGCTGGCCAAGGCCGCCATGGAAGCCGCCGACGTGGTGTCGAAAATCAAGCCCATTCGCGGCGGTACCGACGGCGCCCGCCTCTCCTTTATGGGCCTGCCCTGCCCCAACCTCTTCACCGGTGGCCACAACTTCCACGGCAAGCACGAGTTCATCCCGCTGCAATCCATGGAGAAATCGGTCGCCACCCTGGTGGAGCTGGTGCGCCTCACCGCAGCCTGGCGCGGTTAATCGATTACCATGACAACCAAGGGGGGAGCCGGTTAACCGGCTCCCCCCTTGCTATCTGGCCATCACCCATCAACAAAGGGAAACCGGGGAGGGTCGCTCAGGAGCTACTGACTGCCGCTGCCATCAAACTGTCATCCCGCTGACATGTCGCGGGAACAGTGCCACATCATGCTGGGAGCAACGGATCGCCGGAGCCCTCCAGATGTTCACTATCGATACCCTGCTGACCCAGCACTTCCCCCGCCTGCTTGGCTACCCTCTGCTTACCCCGTTGTTCAAGCGGCTGCTGGGCTGGCTGCTCAACGAACGTGCCTTTGCCGACTTTGCCGCCCGCTACCCGCACCTGCGCGGCCTCGACTTTGTCGAGCAGGCGCTGACCCAGCTCGATTTCGACTATCGGGTCAGCGAGGCGCAACTGGAGCATATTCCCGCCAGCGGCCGGGTCATTCTTGTTGCCAACCACCCCATCGGCTCGCTGGATGGACTGGCGCTGCTGCAACTGCTCGGTCGCATCCGCCCCGATGTGAAGATCGTCGCCAACCAGCTGCTGGCCCAGCTCGCGCCGCTGCGCCCTTTGCTATTGCCGGTGGACAATATGGAGGGCAAGACCGATCGACAGGCCATCCTCGCCATGAACGAACACCTCGCCCATGAAGGGGCACTGGTGATCTTCCCCGCAGGCGAAGTATCTCGGTTTGGCCTCAAGGGGGTAAAAGATGGCCCCTGGCAGGCAGGCTTTATCAAACTGGCCCAGCGCACCCGCACCCCGCTGGTGCCCATCCATCTGGGAGGGCGCAACAGCCTCTGGTTCTATCTCGCCTCCTGGCTCAACAAGCCCGCCTCCGCCCTGTTGCTGGTACGCCAGCTGTTTCGCCAGCAGGGGCAGACCCTGCCGGTGACCATAGGAGCGCGCATTCCGCTCGGCAGTTTTCAGGAGCTGCCCGCCAAGACGGCGGCGCGGCTGGTGCGCAACCACCTCTACCGGATTGGCCGTGGCAAGGCAGGGCGCCTGCAGACCGAGGCCCCCATCGCCCTGCCGGAGGATCGCCGCCAGCTCAAACAGGCCATCGAAAGCTGCGAGCAGCTCGGCACCACCCCGGATGGTCAGGGGATCTACCTCTACCGCCGCCACGAACTGAGCCACTCGGTGATCCTGCGCGAGCTGGGGCGACTGCGGGAGATCGCCTTTCGCGCAGTGGGGGAAGGCTCCGGCAAGCGGCGGGATCTCGATGGCTTTGACAACGACTATCACCACCTGATCCTCTGGGATCCGGCCCGACTCGATATTATCGGCGCCTACCGGTTCGCCCCGGTGGCGGAGCTGCTGGCCAGCAAGGGGAAGGATGGCCTCTACAGCCACACCCTGTTCGGCTTTGAGGATAAGCTGCTGCCCCGGCTGGAGCAGGCCATCGAGCTTGGCCGCAGCTTTATCCAGCCCGTCTACTGGGGCAAGCGGGGGCTCGATTATCTCTGGTTCGGCATCGGTGCCTATCTGGCCCGCTATCCCCGCTACCGCTACCTGTTTGGCCCGGTGTCGCTCTCCGGCAGCCTGCCGCCGGCGGCCAAGGATCTGCTGGTGAGCTTCTACCGCCAGCACTTTGCCCCCGAGCTGGCGCTGGCCCCCTCCCGCCGTCCCTACCCCGAGACGCAACCTCTGTTCGAGGGGTTGGATTACGGCGCCGATCTCAAAACACTCAAGGCTCGTCTCGACAATCTGGGCTGCGCCATCCCCACGCTCTACAAGCAGTACTCCGAGCTGTGCGAGCCGGGCGGGGTGCAGTTTATGGATTTTGGCATCGACCCCGACTTCAACCACTGCATCGACGGGCTGGTGTGGGTCGATGTGAGCCGCATCAAGTCCCACAAGCGGGCCCGCTATATCGGCAGTAATCTGGCCGAGCCGCGCTTATAACCCTGCTGGAGCCAGGCAAACAGCCAAAGGCAAAAAAGGAGAGAGAGGCCATCGCCTCCCTCTCCTTTCGATCTAATGCTCAGCACCTTTTCGAGGCGCTCGGCCCATCTGGCGTTACTCGGCCGTCTTGCGATCCGAGTGGCCGAGATCCCGCTCAGGGGCGATGACGTCACGCACCCGCTGCTTGATCTCCTTGGCCTCGGGGAAGCCGTCATCGACCACCCGATCCCACACCTGCACCCCGTTCACCAGAATGCGGAACTCCCCCTTGCTGGCCGGCACCAGCGCCACCTCCCCCAGATCGCTGTCGAAGGTGGATAGCAGCTCCTGCGCCAGCCAGGCGGCGCGCAGCATCCAGCGACAGAGGGTGCAGTAGCGGATTTCGATGCGGGGTTTGCTGATCAGGGTTTCAGACTCGGTCATGAGTGACTCCATAAAAAAGCGATAATGGCGGGAAGTGGCGTACTGCCGCCCAATGGCCAATCCCGGTTTGGTCAAATCAGTGCTGATCAACCCCATGAAAATCGGCCAGCCAATGGCGGGCAATGGTACGCATCGCCGATTCTGGCAGCTCGAACAGGCCGGGAGCAAGAGGGCATGCCGCCAGCATCCGGATCCCTTCCATAATCTCCGCCAGCACCAGATAGACATATTCGCCAATCACGGCGCCATGGACGAAGTTGACCGCCTCGCCCCGGTTGAGCAGGTAGATCTGGGTGCCATCCGGCCGGTTGAGGGCCAGCACATGGGGGCACACCTCTTCGCTCGGCCACGGCAACTGGGCCAGCGAGAAGGCAAACTCGTCGTCGGCCGAGGTGACCGAGGCGACCATGGTGCCGTGGCGCAGCGCCTGCAGATCCGCCAAGTCCAGGGAGCCGTTGCCGGTAGAGCAGATCACCAGCTCGGCGCGGCTCAAGGCTTCAGCCTTGGTGATCAAGCGAAAACCGTGAGAGAGCGCTTCGACCTGTCGCAGCACATCGGTCTCCACCAGCCCTAGATGGAGGTTGCGACAGCGCAGGTCGCGGGCGATGCTGCGCCCCACCTTGCCATAGCCAAACAGCACGGCTTCGCAGACGTTGAAGGTACGGTTGAGGTTGCGGGCCAGCGACTCCGCGGAGTAGACCACGCTCAAACCAATCTGGATATCCTCGGCCTGCTTGAGGGGGCTGCGCGCCACCGACACCACAGGGGTCGCCAGCACCTCCTGCTCATAGCGTTGATGGCCGTTCTCGGTCATCTCCACCACCCCGAGGAAACGGGGGCCGAAGTATTCACTCAAGATCACCTGGGTTTTGGCAAAGTAACCGCCAATATCGAGGATCAGCAACCGCTCGTGAGGGGCCACCAGCGGCGCAATCTGCTGGATGAGACTGCCGGGATCATTGGTCCAGCGCCGGTTGAGGGGCAGCACCGGATAGTGCTGGGATACCCACTCCAGGGTCGGGCCGTGTACCGATTTCGGTTTGGGTAAAATGGCACCAATCCGCCCAATCCGGGAAAGCGCTTCGATAAAACGGGGGCGATCGGGAAGCAGATGAGTGACCAGCAGAATACAGAGACCATCGATACGTCCCTGTCCGGTGAAATGGCGAAAAAACAGATGCTCAGATCCTTGACTGCGCAACTGTGGCCTCCTTATGTGCCGCAAAGCAGGCAAACAGAACCCGGCGCGGCCGGGTTCTGTGTGTGTCCAAATAAAATGAAAAACCTTTTTATCTGAAACACATAGGTGGCTCAATCATTATCTGCCAAGAGTATGAGCGGGTATGCAAAAATGACTGTAATTGCCTGTTTTTCATGCAAAAATCAGTACAAAGAAGCAGCAGGCCACACCCACCACAGGCTGAGCCCGGTTCCCGCGGCAGCGAGCAGGATCAGTCCCACCCAACGCACTGGCAACGGTTTGTCACGCAATGCCCACTCCAGCAGCGGCAGCAACCAGACCGGCAGCAACACCACCAGCGGCACCTCCACATATTGCCAGGCGAGCATCTGGACGAAGGCGAGGGCCAGCGCCAGACCGGCGGGTGCTACCTTGATGCCAACAAAGGTGGCAAGCAGGGCGCGAAAACCGGCGAAAGCGGCCAGCGCACCGGCCAGCTGGGCAATCAGCAGACTGCCATCGATGCCGATCACCAGCGCCAGCCAGATAAAACCGAGGGCAAACCCGAGCCCCTCGCGGCTATCACAGCGCAAGGTGCTCCAGCCAAACCAGAGGATGGCGGGCAGCAGCGCCAGCCAGATCCCGGGTTCGCTCGCCAGTACCGAGGCCAATCCCTGCCACCACACCAGCGCACTGAACACCGCAAAGAGCAGCAGCGAACCGCGCTGATAGTTCACCTGAGCCGCAATGGCGGGCACCAGCAGGGTCAGCGGCAGCCACTGCCACGCCTTGGCCGGAATACCATAGAGACCGCCGAGCAAGGAGCCCACCAGCCAGAGCGCCAGGGCGCCCCACAGATAACCCAGTCGCGGCCAGCGCCACGATAGCAAAGCGGCTCCCAGAGGAGCCGCCAGGGTTTGCAGCAGAAGTTCCGCGCCCATTACTTGCGCACGCCTTCGACAAACAGGTTGATGTTCATCTCGTCCGGGATGCCGGGCAGCATGTAGCTCACGCCAAAGTCACTGCGCTTGATGGTGGTGGAGGCGTTGAAGCCGCTGCGGTAGCCGCCCCAGGGATCCTTGCCCTCACCGATCTTGACCAGATCGAAGGCCACTTCCTTGGATACGCCGTGCAGAGTCAGGGTCCCTTTCAGCACGCCTTTATCCTTGGTGCCCTCGTAAGCGGAGCTGACGAAGGTCATCTTGGGATACTGCTTCACGTCGAGGAAGTCAGGACTGCGCAGGTGTTTGTCGCGGGCTTCGTGGTTAGAATCGACGCTGGCGGCATCCACTTCAAAGCTCGCCTTGGCCGCCGCCGGGTTGGCGTCATCCATGCTGAAGGTGCCGCTGAAGGTGTTGAAGCGACCCACCAGCTCGGAGAAGCCCAGGTGACCCACCTTGAACTGCACCGTGGTGTGCGCCGCATCCACATCGTAATCCGCCGCCATCAGAGGGGTAGCCATAAACAGGCAGGAGGCCAGCAGAGCCTTGGTCATTTTCATCCGTTCGTTCCTTCATCTTGGGGTTCACATCAGTGGTTAAAATGCTAACCTCGTTCTGAAGATGAATAATCAGTGATTTATTAAATTCATTATTTACTGAGGATGGAAAATGGACCAGATCGCCGCCATGCGCACCTTTATCAAGGTGGTGGAGTGCCAGAGCTTTACCAAGGCCGCCAACCAGCTCGGCATCTCGGTCGCCATGGCCTCCAAACTGATGCAGCAGCTGGAGGAGTCCCTCGCCACCCGGCTGCTGTCGCGCACCACCCGTCAGGTCAATCCCACCGAAGCGGGCCAATTCTACTACCAGCGCTCCCTCGCCCTGCTGGCAGAGCTGGAAGAGACCCACAGCCAGCTGACCCACCACAACCAGCAGCCGAACGGCACCCTCAAGCTCTCGGTGCCGATGGATTTTGGCTATCTGCACCTCTCCCCCGCCCTGCCGCTGTTTCGCCAGCGCTTTCCCGATCTCAAGCTCGATATCGAGTACAGTGACCGACGGGTAGCGCTGGTGGAAGAGGGATTCGATCTGGCGCTGCGGATCGGCCACCTCAGCGACTCCTCGCTGGTGGCGCGCCAACTGGCCACCATTCGGGTCGAGCTTTGCGCCAGCCCCGCCTATCTGGCACGCAAGGGCAGACCGGAAAAACCCGAGGATCTCAAGCAGCACGACTGTCTGATCTACACCCTGACCCAGCCGGAGTGGCACTTCAAACGGGGAAACGAGCAGCAGAGCATCCGGCCACAGGGGCCGCTGCGGGCCAACAACGGGGTGGCGCTGACCCGCGCCGCTTGTGATGATCAGGGCATCATATTGCAACCCACCTTTATCGTGGGGGAGGCGCTGCGGGCAGGGCAACTGGTCAGCCTGCTGCCAGAGTGGGACAAGGGAGAGGTGGGACTTTATGCGGTCTATCCGCACCGCCGCTTCGTCTCGGCCAAGGTGCGCTGCTTTATCGAGTTCGTGCAGGAGCGCTATCTCGCCCCGCAACAGTGGGATAAGCCGTGATGATTGCCAGAGCAGAGGATACGGCCTGACTGTCCGGCCTGCTGGTCCGGCTTGAAGCCTAACGCTGGTCGAGTGCGGTGGTGGATGCGGCAACAGGGGTGAGCTTGGCTAGCAGACGCTCCTGCTCGGGGTGCAACTGCCAGCGTGGCAGTCGGGTGCGGACAACCGACAACTGCGGCTCACTCAGGGCATAGGGGAGCGCCACTTCAATCTCGGGGCAGTCAAACATGGCGGCCAGCTGCAGGATCAGAATGAGGTTTGCCTCGTCGGTCTTGTGCTTGTTGACCCGTTTGCGGATCTCGTGGCGCAGCTGGGTTTCGGGGTCCTGGGTCATCGCCTGCCAGCCGAAACCGAACAGCGGCACCAGCGCGCTGACAATCCCCAGCGCCGTCATCGGCTGCTTGGGGGGATGATAGAGTTCGTTGAGATCCAGCAGAACAGGATTCTGACGAACCTCACCCTCACCAAATAAAATCGTTTTCGTCATTGGATTACCCGTTATATTCCACTAGACTGCGCCGCATATTTTACCCCGATATGCCAACGAGGTGCTGATGCTAAGCGATATCGAGATCTCCCGCCAGTCCCCCCGTCTCTCCATTCACGCGCTGGCCGAACGCCTCGCCATCCCCCAGCACCTGCTCAGCCCTCATGGCCACTGCAAAGGCAAACTCAGCCTCGACCTGCTCAAGTCTCAGCCCACACAGAGCGGCAAGCTGGTACTGGTGAGCGCCATCACCCCTACCCCGCTCGGTGAAGGGAAAACGGTGACCACCCTTGGCCTTTCCATGGGGCTCAACCATATCGGCCAGCCCAGCATCGCAACCATCCGCCAACCGAGCCTCGGGCCGGTATTCGGGGTCAAGGGGGGGGCAGCCGGTGGCGGCCACGCCCAGGTGGTGCCGATGGAGGAGATGAACCTCCACCTCACCGGCGATTTTCACGCCCTAACGGCGGCCCACAATCTGGCGGCAGCTGCCCTCGATGCCCGCCTGTTCCACGAACAGAAACTGGGTGCCAAGTTCACCGCCAAAACCGGCCTGCCGCGGCTCGATATCGATGCCGATAACATCCTCTGGCCGCGCACCCTCGACATGAATGACCGCGCCCTGCGCCACCTCACGATTGGACAGGGGGGCGCTGCCGATAGTGTGGAGCGCAGCGATCGCTTCGTCATCACCGCCGCCTCCGAACTGATGGCCATTCTGGCGCTGGCAAGCGATCTCAAGGATCTGCGCGATCGCATCGGCCGCATCCAGCTGGCCCGCGACATTCACGGCAAGCCCGTCACCGCCGAACAGCTGGAAGTAGCGGGCGCCATGACGGTGCTGCTCAAAGATGCGCTGCAACCGACCCTGATGCAGACCACCGAACAGACACCGGTGCTGGTACACGCCGGCCCCTTTGCCAACATCGCCCACGGCAACTCCTCGGTGATCGCCGATCGCATCGCCCTTGGCCTGACCGACTATGTGGTGACCGAGGCAGGTTTTGGCTCCGACATGGGGCTGGAGAAATTCTTCAACATCAAGAGCCGCCAATCCGGTATTACCCCCGCCTGCGTGGTGCTGGTGGCCACGGTGCGCGGTCTCAAGGCCAACAGCGGCCTGCTCGATATCCGCCCGGGCCAGCCGCTGCCAGCCAGCTTGCAAGGGGAAGATCTGCCGACCCTCAAGCAGGGCTGCGCCAACCTCGCTTGGCATATCAGGAACGCCCGCCGCTACGGGGTGCCGGTGGTGGTCGCCATCAACCGCTTCCCCACCGACAGCGAGGCCGAACTGGCGCTGCTGGCCCATGAAGCGCAGCAAGCCGGCGCCTGTGGCGCAGCCATCTCCAACGCCTTCACCCAGGGTGGTGCCGGTGCCAGCGAGCTGGCCCGCGCCGTGGTCACCGCCTGCGAGCAACCCGGTAAGGTGAAACTGCTCTACCCCGACGAGGCGAGCCTCGACGCCAAACTGGCGACCCTGGTGGAGTGCGGCTACGGCGGCCGCGGAGTGCAGCTCTCCGACAGAGCGCGCCAGCAGCTGGCCCAGCTCTCCGCCGAAGGGTGGGATCACTTGCCCATCTGCGTGGCCAAGACGCCGCTCTCCATCAGCCATGACCCCGCCCTCAAGGGAGTACCGACCGATTTCGAGGTGCCCATCGACGAGGTGAAGCTCTGCGCCGGTGCAGGCTTCGTCTATGCGCTGGCGGGCCCCATCATGACCATGCCGGGGCTGGGCAGTCTGCCTGCCTATCGCCATATCGATATCGATGAGAACGGCGAGATAGTCGGCCTGAGCTGAGCCCTTCCACAACGCCAGAAACAACAAGGCCCCGCCAATTGGCGGGGCCTTCTGTTATCCATGCATCACCCCTTAGAGGGTGAAGCGCTGGGTCATATGGTGCAGGGTGTTGGCCAGCTTGCTCAGCTCGACGCAAGCCTGGGCGATCTGATGAGCGCCCTGGGCATTCTCGTCAGCGGCATTGTGAATGTTGACGATGCTGCGATTGAGCTCTTCGGTCACCGCGTTCTGCTCTTCGGTGGCGGTGGCGATCAGGGTGTTCATGTCAGTGATGCGCACCACGGCACCGTTGATGGTCTCGATACTGGTACCGGCATCCCGCGCCAGACCGACACTCTCCTGCATCTGGTGACGACTCAGCTGCATGGCGTTGCCCGCCTCGGCGGCGCGGCTCTGCAAGAGCTCGATCATCTTGCTGATCTCGGCGGTGGAGTCCTGGGTACGCTGGGCTAGGGAGCGCACTTCATCCGCAACGACCGCAAAACCACGACCCTGCTCACCGGCACGGGCCGCTTCGATGGCGGCGTTAAGGGCCAGCAGGTTGGTCTGACCGGCGATATCGCGGATCACATCCAGCACCACGCTGATGTTGGCGCTGTCGGCCTCCAGCTGCTGCACCACTGTGCCTGCCTGTTCAATCTTGACCGACACCTCTTCGATGCTGGCAATGGAGCTGCGTACCACTTCGCTGCCGGCAGCGGAGGTGCGGGAGGCATCCTTGGCGGCGCTCATGGCATCCGTGGTGTTGCGGGCCACTTCGTTGACGGTGGACTGCATCTCGTTCATGGCTGTCGCCACCTGGGAGACTTCGTTCTGCTGGATGGCCATGCCGCTGGCAGACTGGCTGGAGATGGCGCTCACCTCCTCCACTGCGCTGCTGAGTTGGCTCACGGAGCCGGCGATCTCGCTCACCAGATCGGAGAGGGAGCCCTGCATCCGGTTGATGGCGGAGCCCAGCTGACCCAGTTCATCACGGTTGAAGCGGCTGTCACGGATCCACTGCTGCAGTTCGCCCTGACCCAGATCGCCATTGGCAATACGCTGGGCCTGACGGGCCAGCATGATCAGCGGGTCGCGGATCTGGCGGGTCAGTACCACGGAGAGCACCACCACAAGAAGCAGACCGAGCACCAGTGCGATGGTGACGCTCAGGTTGGCGGATTGATAAGAGTCGACAATGTCGCTGCGGGATTCAGACGCATAACCATGGTTAATCTGGATAAGGGAGGCCACTGACTTGCTCAGCGCGGTGTAAAGGGGAACTCCCTCCTCAAGGAAGATGCGTTGGGCTTCGGCAAGCTGATCGCTGTCTTGCAGCTGTTTGACTCGCTGGTGCAGGGCGACGTAACGATCCCAGTCAGATTTCACCGTATCGAAGGTACGGCGCTCCGCCACATCCTCAGGCCAGATCGTCTTGTCATGGGCAATCAGCTGCTGCGCGATCGAGTTAAGCTGTTGACTGGCAATACTCCGATATTCAGCCCTTTTCAGCGGCTCGGCAGCCACCACGAAATAACCCAGCTCATAACGACGCAACTCACCGAGAGAATCCCCGATCGCGCTGGTGCGATTGACCGCTGGCAAGATGCTGTCGGTAAACCGGATGGCAACATCATTCATGTTGCCAAACTGGACAAGGGAAAAACCGCCGATAAAGGCGACCATCAAACCGAGCACGGCAAAGCCGGCGGTGAGTTTTTTGCCTATGGTCATGGAACTGGTATTCATGGGATATCCTGGTGGTCGTTAAATTCGTAGCACTCGTCCGGTTCACGCCCTCCTGGCATGAACTATCTGGCCACCTGTTCAGTGGCGCACCATCCAACCTTGATGAATATCTCTGAATTCCATGAGCGGCAGCGAGAGCCGTGAGGGGGCGCTAGAGTAACCGGATTGTGACGGTTCGGAAAGAGTCTGCCCGGTTACTTTTTGTAAGGTGAAAACGAGGGGTTTTTCGTGTTCGATTAAATATACCGCTCAGATGAATAAATCGGAAAAATGCATAACGTTTGCATAAGGCAAGCCACACGGGCCAAGCCGTTGCAGGCCGCCACTCTCATCCGGGACCAATGAAAAACGCCAGCAATGGCTGCTGGCGTCTCGTTTATTCAGCGTGGCGGTTACAAAACAACCGCCATCTTATCCGCGCAGGCCACCGAGAAACTCGGCCCGGGTATCGGGCTGGGTCTTGAACACCCCGCCGAGGGAGGTGGTGGTGGTATAGGAAGTGGAGTCCATCACGCCGCGTGCCTTGACGCAGTAGTGGGTCGCCTTGATGCTGATAGCCACATCCTTGGTACCGAGCAGGGTCTGCAGCGCCAGCAGGATCTGCTGGGTCAGCCGCTCCTGCACCTGGGGACGGCGGGCAAAGAACTGCACGATTCGGTTGATCTTCGACAGGCCAATTACCTTGCCACGAGGGATATAGGCCACATGGGCCATGCCGTCGATGGTGACGAAGTGGTGTTCGCAGGTGCTGGTGAGGCTGATGTCCCGCACCATGATCATCTCGTCCACCTGCATCTTGTTCTCGATCACCGTCACCTTGGGGAAGGTGGAATAGTCGAGGCCGGAGAAGATCTCGTTGACGTACATCTTGGCGATGCGATGCGGCGTCTCGGCCAGACTATCATCGGCCAGATCCAGCCCCAGGGTCTCCATGATGGAGCGCATATGGCCTTCGATCTTCTCCCGCTTCTCCTGGCTGTTCAGCTCGTTGGTGACCAGGGGGGTTTCCAGTCCCTGGGCTTCGAGGGCAGCCCTGACCAGCAAGGCTTCCGGACTTAAGGTTGTCATTATCTTCTCTCCCACGCTCAGGGACTGTGAGGGCCGCTCAAGGAGCAACCCCTTATGTTATGGCGGCGTACAGGGCCGACGGTATCGCTGTAATGGTCGCCACTCGGGATGTAACGGCCATCTGTTATGGCGGCATAGTAAACGGCCATTGCCGCCAAGATTCAAGTCAACTTGTGCGTCACCTCATACTTTATGGCCATCTACCCCCGTTTCTGCGCCGATTACCCCGAGAATCCTTGAGATAACCTGCCCATCCCCGGGGATTTTTGTGATAATCCCGCCTTCAATCATAGAAAGAGGTCATGACGATGGGATTTGATACCAGCGGACTACTCCCCTTAAGCGATGCCCTGCAAGGGATGCTGGAACAACTCGCCTGCTGCTGCGACAGCGAGCAGCAGCCCCTGCCAGAGGCCCTTGGCCGGGTTCTTGCCAGCGACATCGCCTCTCCCCTCGCCGTGCCCCCCTTCGACAACTCCGCCATGGACGGTTACGCCGTGCGCCTTTCGGATCTCACTGCTGGCACCCCGCTCATCATGGCGGGCAAAGCGTTTGCCGGTCAGCCCTATCAGGGCGAGTGGCCCGCCGGCCACTGCGTGCGGATCATGACCGGCGCCCCGGTTCCCGCAGGCACCGATGCGGTGGTGATGCAGGAAGAAACGCAGGCCGACGGCGATCGGATCACTTTTCTTACGCAACCCGAACCGGGCCAGAATATCCGCCGCACCGGCAGCGATATCGGCAAGGGCGCCTGCGTGCTGCCAGCCGGCACTCGCCTCACCCCAAGAGAGATGCCACTGCTAGCCTCCCTCGGCGTGGCTACCGTCGCGGTGCGCCGACCGCTGAAAGTGGCCATCTTCAGCACTGGCGATGAGCTCAAACCGGTCGGTACCCCGCTCGCCCACGGCGATATCTATGACTCCAACCGCTACGGCGTGCGGGCCATGCTGGCGCGCATGGGCTGCGACTGCCTCGACCTTGGCATCATCCCCGACGATCCGGCCCAGCTACGCGCTGCCTTTATCCGCGCCGACGAAGAGGCCGATGTACTCATCACCACCGGCGGCGTCTCGGTGGGGGAAGCGGATTTCACCAAACAACTGCTGGACGAGCTCGGCGAGATTGGCTTCTGGAAGCTTGCCATCAAGCCGGGCAAGCCGTTTGCGTTTGGCCGTCTGCCCCGCGCCTGGTTCTTCGGCCTGCCGGGCAACCCCGTCTCCGCCATGGTCACCTTCGATCAGCTGGTGCAACCGGCGCTGGCCAAGCTGGCGGGCCAGCACTTCGAGCGCCCGCTCCAGCTGCAAGCCATTGCGGCCGAGCCACTCAAAAAGAGCCCGGGCCGACTCGACTTCCAGCGCGGCATCCTGAGTCAGGGGCCAAACGGCCTCGAGGTGCGCAGCACCGGCTCGCAGGACTCCGCCGTGTTCAGCTCACTGTCGCGAGCCAACTGCTACATCGTTCTTGAACGGGAACGGGGCCGCGTTGCCGCGGGCGAGACGGTGACCGTGGAGCCATTCGGGGGGTTGCTGCTGTGAGCGAGATCCTGAGCGACGCCGAACTGCTGCGCTACAACCGCCAGATCATCCTCAAATCCTTCGACTTCGAGGGACAGGAGGCGCTCAAGCAGGCCCGTGTGCTGGTGATCGGCGCTGGTGGCCTTGGCTGCGCCGCCAGCCAGTATCTGGCGGTAGCCGGAGTTGGCCAGCTCACCCTGGTCGATTTCGACAAGGTGGAGCTCTCCAATCTGCAGCGTCAGGTGTTGCACAACGATGAGCGCATTGGCCACTACAAAGTAGACTCTGCCGCCCAGTCGCTGCGAACCCTCAATCCCTGGCTCAACGTCGAGACCCACGCTGCCGTGGCCGATGAGGCGCTGCTCGATACCCAGCTGCCCCGACATCAGCTGGTGCTCGATTGCACCGACAACCTGGCCATTCGCAACCTGCTCAACCAAAAGGCGCGCCAGCACAGGGTACTGCTGGTCAGTGGCGCCGCCATCCGGCTGGAGGGTCAGCTCTGTAGCTTCACTTGGCAGGAAGATGAACCCTGCTACGCCTGCCTCAGCGCCCTGTTTGGCGAGCAGGCCCTCACCTGCGTCGAAGCGGGCGTACTCGCTCCGGTAGTTGGTCTGGTGGGCAGCCTGCAGGCACTGGAAGCCATCAAGCTGCTGGCGGGCATGGGCAAAAGCTACAGCGGCCGCCTGCTGATGATCGATGGCCTGAGCGGCACCTTCCGCGAGATGAAGCTGCCCAAACGCCCCGACTGCCCCGTCTGTTCCCATCCTTGACGCAAACAGGGATTAAAAAAAAGCCGAACCCTGTGGTTCGGCGACCATCTGCGCCTAACAACCCCTTTCTCAATGGGTCGTGAGGATCCGTTGCAACAGGTGATTAAAGCCCGAGGGGTCTTCCGCAGGCCAGGCGTGGTGGCCGTTGGGGGTGTGGATGGTGGCGTTGGGCAGGGCGGCAAACTGCTCTACCCGTTTGGCCAGCGGCAGGTAGTCGTGACTGGTGGAGATGATGGCCACCGGCTGCCAGATGGCGCCGAGCCGGGCGCGTACCGACCAGCCGGGTAACGCCTCCAGCAGCGCCTTGTAGGTTTTCTTTTTATTGCGCACGAAACGCAGCCGGAAGGTGTGGCGCACCTGTGCCAGATCCGGGCCCGGGAAGAGCTCGCGTCCCAGCCACCAGGCGAGCGGGCGCATACCGAACCAGCGCAGCCATTTGAGGCGCTGGGCGTAACGCTCCTGCTCTTTGGGGCTCTCCAGCAGAAACTCGCTAAAACCGTTGACCAGCACCAGTCCCTGCACCTTGTGGGGCAGTTGCAGTGCCAGCTCCAGCGCGACCATGGCCCCCAGCGACAATCCCACCACCCAGGCGGGTTCTGGCTGTGCATCGAGCCAGTTCACCACATCGGCTGCCAGGGTCGCCACATCGAACGGCCCCTCCTGCATGCTCTGGCCGTGGCCGCGCAAGTCCAGCGCTACCACCCGGTAGTGTTCGGAAAACCGTTCGATCTGCGCCTGCCAGTCGAGGCTCGAGGAGCCCAGCCCATGCAGCAGCAACAGCAAGGGGCCCTCTCCCGCACTGCGCAGGGCAAGACCATTGAATTTCATCACCTGATTGCGGCGCATCAGTGTATTGCCTCTCGATTCATCACCTGAACCATCTCTTGTTGTTATGTCACCGTGGTTATCCTGCCACGGCACGGCGCCCAATCAGCCTTCGCTGACCAGACTCACCGCCTTGATATAAGCGTAGATCTGCTGCTCCGGCGACAGCGCCAGCCGCCTGGCGGAGCGGCTGGTGATCCGGGCCAGCAGTATCTGCTCACCCAGCGCCAACTGCAACAGGGTCTGGCCGGGGCGCACCTCGCGCACCGCCAGCAGACGGGTGACGAGACAGTTGGAGAGACTGGAGTGCTCGATGGGTGCCGTGGCAATCACCACATCCCGCCCCGCCACCTTGATCTGCAAGGGGCCGCTCTCGTCCGGCACCTGGGTCATGGTGACCCGCAGTCGCTGCTCACCGAGTTGCAGGGTCGCCATCTGCTCGTCGTCATCATAGTGGGCCAAGGTGGCATTCAGCATCACCCCGGCATCGTCACGGCTGGCGAGCGAGAGATCGGTTCGGGCGAAGATCTCGCTCGGCCGACCTTGCGCCTCGACCCTGCCACTTTCCAGCAACACCAGCTGATCGCAGAGCAGGCTCACCTCCTCCATGGCGTGGCTGACGAAGATCATCGGGATACCGCTCTCCTGCTGCAAGCCCTTGAGCACATGGGCCTGATGGATGCGGCTGCGCCGATCGAGCGCCGAGAAAGGCTCATCGAGCAGTAGCAGATCGGGTTCGGCCAGCAGCGCCCGCCCCAGCGCAACCCGCTGGCGTTGACCGCCAGAGAGGGCATGGGCAGGTTGCCCCAGCAGATCGGCAAAGCCGAGCCGCGCCGCCAGCGCTTCGGGTTGCCAACGCCCCCGTCCCTTGCGGGACGCCAGTTGCAGATTGCCGAGCACCGTCAGATGGGGGAAGAGGCGCGAGTCCTGAAACACCAGCCCGATCCGGCGCGCTTCAGGCAGCAGCGCGGCGCACTCCCGATCGCGCCACCGCAAGCGATCCCCGTTTTGGCGATCGAGCCCGGCGATGATGCGCAGCAGTGTACTCTTGCCGCAGCCCGAGGGGCCGAACAGGCCGAGGATCCCCCCCAGTTCGAGGGTCAGTGCGCAATCGAGGGTAAAGGAGCCAAACTCGCGCCGGGCATGGAGGTTCAGGGCATGGCGGTGCGGCTCGTTCACTGGCGGCATAGTGGCGGGCTGGTTCATCCAAACACTCTCCGCTGTCTGCGCTGCAGCACCCCGTAGACCAGCACCAGCATCACCAGCGAGAAGGCCATCAGGCCACCCGCCAGAATATGGGCGTTCTGGTAATCCATCGCCTCCACATGATCAAACAGGGCAATCGAGAGCACCTGGGTCTCGCCCGGAATATTGCCGCCAATCATCAGCACCACGCCAAACTCCCCCAGGGTGTGGGCAAAGCCCAGCGCTGCCGCCATCACAAAGCTGGGCAGAGTCATCGGCAAGATGATGTGGAAGAAGCGTTCCAGCGGGCCGAGCCCCAAGGTAGCGGCAGCCTCCAGCTCCTTGTTACCCATGTTGACGAAGGCAGAGGTGAGCGGCTGCACCACAAACGGCAGTGAATAGAGAATGGAGGCGAACAGCAGGCCGAGAAAGCTGAAGGCAAGCGGGGCACCAAAAGTGTCGCGCCACCAGGCGCCGAAACCATATTCGGGGGAGAAGGCGAGCAGCAGATAAAAACCCAGCACTGTGGGAGGGAGCACCAGCGGCAGCGCCACCAGCGCCTCCACCAGCGGCCGCAGCCGGTTCTGACTGCGCGACAGCCACCATGCCAGCGGCGGCGCCAGCAACAGCAAAATCGCTGTGGTGCAGGCCGCGAGCTTCAGGGTGAGCCAGACCGCCAGCAGATCCCCTTCACTCATTGCCGACCTCCCGGTTGATAAATGCCCCCAACGGCATGGTATCCATCCTTATTGCAAAGAGTGGCCGACCCGAAGGCCGACCACTCAGGGTATCGCATCAGGCCCATCCCCTTATTGGGGCAAGGCATAACCAGCTGCCTTGATCTGCGCCTGACCCGCCCCCTTGAGCCAGGCGACCAGCGCCTCGACCGCGGCGCCTTTCTTCAATACCAGCCCCTGCTGCTCGATGGGGGGATAGAAGCTCGCAGGCACTGCCCAGGCTTCACCAGTCTTGCCCGCTTCCACCAGATTAGCCCAGGCGACAAAGCCCAGTTCGGCATTGCCGGTGTCGACAAATTGCCAGGTCTGGCCGATGTTGGCACCGGTCAGCAGCCGGTACTGCTTGGGATCGATCTTGAGATGGGTGAGGGTCGCCATGGCGGCAGCACCATAGGGGGCGGTACGGGCATTGGCGATGGCAAGGTTGCCTTTCCAGCTACGCAGGGTCGCCTCGTCAGGGGCCGGCCCCCCCTTCTTCCACAGCCCCAGCTGGCCGATGGCGTAGGTGAAGCGATCGCTTCCCTTGCCCTCTTTTTCCAGCTTCTCGGGGGTCGCCGCATCGGCGGAGAGGAAGAGATCGAACGGTGCGCCGTGACTGATCTGGGTGTAGAGCACCCCGGTGGCGGCAGACGAGATGGCCAGGGTGTGGCCGGTCTTGGCGGTAAACTCCTTGCCGATACGCTCTATGGTGCCCTTGAAGTTGGCAGCCACGGCCACTTTCACTTCATCGGCCTGCACGGCACCGGTATGCAAGGTGGCGGCGCAGACACCGGCGATGACAACAGATAATAGCGGTTTCATTCCCTTTCTCCTGATGGGGCCCGCACATCCGCGCCCCTTGACGGGGCCGTGGTTCCCGTTGAACCTGCGCCCCTCGTGATGAACAGGTCAGGCTTGCCAGCGGGCAGCGGCGGCGTTGTCGCTCTCCTTGGCCTCGACCCAGCGTTGCACACCCTCGGCGGTCAGCTCTTTTTTCCAGAACGGTGCCCGGGTTTTCAAGAAATCCATGATGAAGTGACAGGCATCAAAGGCAGCGTCGCGGTGGGCACTGCTCACCGCCACCAGCACGATTTGATCGCCAAGCCACAGCTCGCCGATACGATGAATGAGGGTACACTCCTGCAGCGGCCAGCGGCGGCGGGCCTCCTGCACGATATCGGCCAGCGCCTTCTCGGTCATACCGGGGTAGTACTCGAGGGCCAGCCCCTTCACCTCCTCCCCCTGATTGAAGTCGCGCACCTTGCCAACAAAAGTGACAATGGCGCCACTATCGGGGCGGGTGGCGAGGCGGGCATATTCGTCCGCCAGCGAGAAGTCGGCCCGCTGCACCAGAATGCGGTCTGTAATGGCTACGTCGTTCATGGCTCAGCCTCCGGTCGTTACTGGAGAGAAAGTGAAGAAGGCCACTTCGTCACCACCGCACAGCTCAATGGTGCGATCCACGGTCATTATCTCGCTCATCCTTAACCTCCGGTCACCGGTGGGAAGAAGGCCACCTCATCGCCATCATTGATGGGGGTATCGAGGGACACCAGGGTCTGATTGACCGCGACCAAGAGCTTGCCAGCTTCCAGCGCCAGCGCCCACTTGTCGCCGCGTTCACTGAGCGCCGCGCGCAGTTGTTCGGCAGTGGCGTAGTCGCACGGCAGGCTCAGCTCATCGCAGGCCACCAGCTCTCTTACTTGCGCAAAAAAAAGTACCTTGATCATGCTTGTTCCCCGCTATTTGACCCCAACTGAAAATGGCCGGACTTGCCGCCCTTTTTCTCTACCAGCCGCACCTGTTCGATCACCATGTCCTTTTGCACCGCCTTGCACATGTCGTAGATGGTCAACGCCGCTACCGACGCGGCGGTCAGCGCCTCCATCTCTACCCCGGTCTTGCCGGAGAGCTTGCAGAGGGTGCGGATATGCACCCGATTCTGCTCGGCCAGCGGCACTATCTCCACCTCGACTTTGGTCAAGGCCAGCGGATGACAGAGGGGGATAAGATCAGAGGTCTTCTTGGCGGCCATGATGCCGGCGATGCGGGCGGTGGCGAACACGTCACCCTTGTGATGCTGGCCGCTCAGGATCAGCGCCAGCGTCTCGGGGGCCATGGCAACAAACGCCTCGGCACGGGCTTCGCGCTCGGTCACCTGCTTGTCGGTCACATCCACCATATGGGCTTCGCCGCTCTGATTCAGATGCGTCAGGTTGGGCTGGGTCTGCTTGGTATCTGTCTGGTTCATCGTTTGCTCTCAGAGGTGGGAGACAAAGTTGCACGGCTTGGTGCGGGCATCGAGCTGATCGCGGATCAGTTGCTCCCAACCCAGCTGACAGGCGCCGGTGGAGCCCGGCAGACAGCAGATCAGGGTGCGATTGGCGAGTCCCGCCAGCGCACGGCTCTGCATGGCGGAGCCTTTAATCTCGGCAAAAGAGAGTTGACGGAACATCTCGCCAAAACCCTGTACGGTGCGCTCGAACAGCACACCGACCGCTTCCGGTACCCGGTTCTGTTCATTGAAGCCGGTACCGCCGTTAATCAGCACCACCTGTACCCCTTCATCGGCGATCCACTCGCTCACCTGGGCTCGAATGCGAAACAGGTTGTCCGGGCAGAGCGCCCGATCGGCCAGCAGATGGCCCGCGTCGGTAAGGGCCGAGACCAGATAGTCGCCCGAGCTGTCATCGGCGGCAGTGCGGCTGTCGGAAACCGTCAGCACGGCGATCTTGAGGGGAATAAATGCGTTGTGTTTCTGTCCCATCGGGCAGCTCCTTGTGGCTATGGGCCGTCAACGAGGCAGGAAGAGAAGGGGTATGAGAGGCCAGCTGTCAGAGCACAAAAACGGACGCAGACAGGGGTGACCAACTTGCTCAAGCGTGTGACGGCGGGCTGATTCTATCAAAGGTTTCACGAGATATGGGATTTAAAAGACACACAAATCTGATGCTTGTCCCATATATGAACAAAACGCAGGCCGGGCAAACCCGGCCTGTCGTCGCAGGATCAGAATCCTTTCACCCCGGTCATGTCGGGCAGCTGGTGAGCAATCCCCTTGTGACAGTCGATGCAGGTACTTTCACCACTGGCCAGATTGGTAGAGTGCATCTTGGCGGCACGCTGCCCCTGCAGGGAGAAGTCCATATACTCGAAGTTGTGGCAGTTGCGGCACTCGCGCGAATCGGTCTCTTTCATCCGCTGCCACTCTCGCTCCGCCATCTCGCGCCGGTGCGACTCGAACTTCTCACGGGTATCCACCTTGCCGGTGATCATGCCCCACAGCTCCTTGGAGGCCTGCACCTTGCGGATGATCTTGTAGGTCCACTCGTGCGGTACGTGGCAATCCGGGCAGCTGGCCCGCACGCCGGAGCGGTTGGCGTAGTGGATGGTGTCGCGGTACTCCTCGAACACGTTGTCCTTCATCTCGTGACAGCTGGTGCAGAAGGCCTCGGTGTTGGATGCTTCCATGGCGGTGTTGAAGCCACCCCAGAAAATCACGCCACCGAAGAAGCCCATCAGCAAGATGACCCAGAGAGCCGCCTTCGACGGTGACTTGAAGGTGGTCCACAGACGCTGGATAAAGCCGGGTAATTTCATCTATGGATTCCTCAGTTCAGCGCTTCAACCGGTTTAAAGGTATTTTCCACCAGCGGCTTGGCATCCGCTTGCGGTACATGGCACTGCAGGCAGAAGTAGCGACGCGGCGACACTTCACCCAGGGTCAGGCCGTCGCGGGTCTCGAAGTGAGTCGGACTGATCTTGGGGGCCTTCATGGCGCTGGCATTCTTGAAGCTGTGGCAAGCCAGGCACTTGTTGACCTTGGTGTCCACCTCATAGTTGCGAATGTCGTGGGGGATCAGCGGCGGCTGATGCATGTACTGGCGATCGTAGGGCGCGCCATCCTTGCGGAAGTTTTTCAGGGGCGCGGCAGTGGCATCGGTCACCAGATCAGTGGCGCCACGCTCGGACTTGAGGCCACCGGTACTGTTGGTGATCTCGGGGGCCGCTGCCATCAAGGATCCCGCCATCAGGCAGGCCAGCATTGCTCCAATCAGCTTTTTCATTATTTGTTCTCCGACGTTTTTTCTGCCTTGACGGCAAAACCTACAGTGATTTCAAAAACTTGTTCCGCGCAGACATCGATGCAGCGGCCACAGTTGGTACACTCCTGAGCCGCAATCAAGGGCCCGTGACCGCGCTTGGCACCATGAACAGGCCCGCGCAGGATGTGACGCTCCGGGCAGACCGCATAACAATCCATGCAGTTGTTGCACCGCTCGCGCCCCTTGGCAGAAATCTTGATAAACCCGACCCGGTTGACCAGGGCATAGAAGGCCCCCACCGGACAGAGATGACCACACCAGCCCCGCTCAACCACGAAAAGATCGAACAGGAACAGCGCCGCAAGCAGGGCCCAGCCCGCCCCCATGCCAAACAGCAGGCCGCGCATGGCGAGCGACACCGGATTGACCAGCTCCCACGCCATCACCCCGACCACCGCAGGCACCACCAGCACCATGGCCAGCAGCCAGTAGCGGGTCGCACGGCTGAACTGGCCGTTGCCCTTGAGGCCAAGTCGCCCCCGGAGCCAGGCCGCCGCATCCGTGATAAGGTTGACCGGACAGACCCAGGAGCAGAACACCCGCCCACCGACCAGCCAGTAACCGGCCAGCACAATGGCAGCCCCCAGCCAGAGAGTGGTGATGGGCCAGTGGCCTGCGGCCACCGATTGCAACAGGGTCAGCGGATCGGTCAGCGGCACAGTCTCCAGCAACAGCGAGCTGGAGAGATTGCCCTTGAGGATCCAGATGCCCGCCAGCGGTCCCAGCAAAAACAGCCCGAGCACGCTGAACTGACTCAGCCTGCGCAGCAGCAGGAAGCGGTGGGACCGCCACCACCCCAGCTTGATGCGAGCCTCTTCCCCCGGATAACGACTCATAACCCCTCCGGTTTACGGGTGGGCAGGGTGAGCCTGTCGCCGATGAGCGACTTGTTCCCCGCCTTGGCCTTCTCTTCCCAGCCGAGCCGGTAGTGATGACCCAGCTCACCTTTGGCGAGCTGGCGTGGCACCACCTTGATGGCGGCCTCCTCCAGCACGCAGGCATGCTCACACTTGCCACAGCCGGTACAGATATCGCTGTGTACCGTGGGCAGGAACATGGCGTGCTTGCCGGTACGCTGGTTATGCTGCAGCTCAAGAGTGATCGCCTTGTCAATCAACGGGCAGACCCGATAACAGACATCGCAGCGCAGCCCCAGATAGTTGAGGCAGGTCTCGTGATCGATGAGCACAGCCACCCCCATCCGGGCCTGATCGATGTCGGTCATCTGCTGATCCAGCGCCCCGCTCGGACAGGCCACCACACAAGGGATGTCATCACACATCTCGCAGGGCACGGCACGCGCCTTGAAATAGGGGGTGCCAGTGGTCACAGGGTCAAACAGCCGGGCGAGCTTGAGGGTGTCGTAGGGGCACGCCTCGACGCAGAGCCCGCAACGCACGCAGGCGCTGAGGAACTCTGTTTCATCGAGGGCGGCAGGCGGACGCAGCGCCTGGGCAGGCACAGCTTGTGCCTGCTGGCGTGCCATGCCGCCGAGCCCCACGCCAAGCAGGCCCACACCGCAGGCCCCCTTGGCCATGTCGGCCAGAAACTGGCGACGACTACGACTTATCTCGCACTCCCCCGCCTTAAGCCTTCATCACCTTGACGGCGCACTTCTTGTAATCGGTCTCTTTCGAGAGCGGATCGGTGGCGTCCAGGGTCAGCTTGTTGACCAGCTGGCTGGCATCAAAGAAGGGCATGAAGACCAGTCCTTTCGGCGGACGGTTGCGACCACGGGTCTCGACACGGGTCTTCACCTCGCCACGGCGGGAGGAGACAATCACCTCTTCACCACGGCGCACGCCGCGAGCCTTGGCATCGTCCGGGTGCATAAACAGCACCGCATCCGGGAAGGCGCGATAAAGCTCGGGAACCCGACGGGTCATGGTGCCGGTGTGCCAGTGCTCCAGCACGCGGCCGGTGGAGAGCCACAGATCGTACTCTTTATCCGGCGACTCGGCGGCGGGCTCGAACGGCAGGGCGAAGATGACCGCCTTGCCATCGGGCTTGCCATAGAAGCGCACCCCCTCACCCGCTTTCACATAGGGGTCGAACCCTTCGCGATAGCGCCACAGGGTCTCTTTGCCATCTACCACAGGCCAACGCAGACCACGGGCTTCGTGGTACTGATCGAACGAGCCAGATCGTGACCGTGGCCACGACCGAAGGTGGCGTACTCCTCGAACAACCCCTTCTGGACGTAGAACCCGAAGTGCTCGGCCTCGTCGTTCAGCACCCCCTTGCTCTGCTCTTTCGGGAACTGGTTGACCTGACCGTTGGCATAGAGCACATCAAACAGGGTTTTGCCCTTCACTTCCGGCATCTTGGCAATCAGCTCAGCCGGCCACACTTCCTCGACTTTGAAGCGCTTGGAGAACTCCATCAGCTGCCACAAGTCGGACTTGGCCCCTTCCGGCGCTTTCACCTGCTGGTGCCAGAACTGGGTCCGGCGCTCGGCGTTGCCGTAAGCCCCCTCTTTCTCCACCCACATGGCGGTCGGCAGAATGAGGTCAGCAGCCTGGGCAGTGACGGTCGGGTACGGGTCAGAGACCACGATGAAGTTGCGCGGGTCGCGATAGCCAGGCAGGCGATCGGTATTCATGTTGGGGCCGGCCTGCATGTTGTTGTTACACATCACCCAGTAAGCGTTGAGCTTGCCATCTTTGAGCATGCGATCCTGCAGCACGGCGTGGAAACCCACCTTGTCGGGAATGGTCCCCTCCGGCAGTTTCCAGATCTGCTCGGCAATGGCGCGGTGCTTGGGCTCGGTCACCACCATGTCGGCAGGCAGACGGTGGGCAAAGGTACCCACTTCACGCGCGGTGCCACAGGCGGAGGGCTGGCCGGTCAGTGAGAAAGGACCATTGCCCGGCTCGGAGATTTTGCCGGTCAGCAGGTGGATGTTGTAGCAGAGGTTGTTGGCCCAGACGCCACGGGTATGCTGGTTGAAACCCATGGTCCAGTAGGAGACCACCTTCTTGCCCGGATCGGCATAGAGCTTGGCCAGCTTTTCCAGCTTCTCTTTGGAGACGCCGGAGAGCTTGGAGACCGACTCCACATCGTAATCCGCCACGAACTTGGCAAACTCCTCGAAGGTCATCGGAGTGGCATCGCCACTGTCCGGGTTCTTCGCTTTCTGCTGCAGCGGATCGGTCGGGCGCAGGCCGTAACCGATGTCGGTGGCCCCCTTCTTGAACACGGTGTGCTTGTTGACGAAGTCCCAGTTCACCTTGTCGTTCTGGATGATGTAGTTGGCGACATAGTTGAGGATCGCCAGATCGGTCTGCGGGGTGAACACCATGCCATTGTCCGCCAGCTCGAAGCTGCGGTGCTCGAAGGTCGAGAGCACGTGCACCTGCACATCCGGGTTGGAGAGACGGCGATCGGACATCCGCGACCAGAGGATGGGGTGCATCTCGGCCATGTTGGAGCCCCACAGCACGAACGCATCGGCCTGCTCGATATCGTCGTAACAGCCCATCGGCTCATCCATACCGAAAGTACGCATGAAGCCAACGACCGCAGAGGCCATGCAATGGCGGGCATTGGGGTCAATGTTGTTGGAGCGGAAACCGGCCTTCATCAGCTTGGCGGCAGCATAGCCTTCCCAGACGGTCCACTGGCCGGAGCCGAACATGCCGACGGCGGTCGGCCCCTTCTCTTTCAGGGTCGCCTTGAACTTCTCGGCCATGATGTCGAACGCCTGATCCCAGCTGATGGGGGCGAAGTCGCCATCCTTGTCGAACTGGCCGTTCTTCATCCGCAGCATCGGCTGGGTCAGGCGATCCTGGCCGTACATGATCTTGGAGAGGAAGTAGCCCTTGATGCAGTTGAGGCCACGGTTGACCGGCGCATCGGGGTCGCCCTGAGTCGCCACGACCCGACCATCCTGAGAGCCCACCAGCACGGAGCAGCCGGTACCGCAGAAGCGGCAGGGAGCCTTATCCCAATGGATGGCAGTCTTGTCGGTACTGGTGATGAGATTGGCTGCCAGCGTGGGGGCACTGACACCGGCCACGGCAGCGGCAGCTGCCACCGCGTTGGCCTTCATAAAGTCGCGTCGACTCAGCTTCATGGCATATCCTCACATTGCTTATCGCGTAATAGTTGTCGAATCTGTCGAACGGGAGCCAGCCATCAGCGGCAGAGGGCACGCCCGGCATCCCATCACTCTTTTCAGTGACCGCCCAGTTCATCGAACTGGTGGTAAATCAGGGCGGCTGAGAGCACGCCCGGCATCGCCTGTATCGCATCAATGGCCGCCATGATCGGCCGCTGGCTCGGACCTTCCAGGGTCACGACCAGCTTGCCCTCGTCACTGACGGCGTGGATCTCGGCCCCTTCAAGGGCGCCAATCTGCTCGGCGAGCTGATGGCGCAAAGGGGGCTGGGTCAGCACCACCAGACTCGATACATGGAACTCCTGATCCATTGTGGCTTCTGTGTCACACGGCTTCTGACTCATTCTGACTCCTGCTTGAGGGTGGGCTGGCTCGCACCACCGGATGGGGCGGCTCGCCCGTCGACCTTGATGCTGCCAACCGGACAATCCTGCACACAGGCGCCGCAGCCATTACAGCGATCCGGCTCGACCGTTGGGGTAGGCACACGCCCCAGCACCGGAATAAAACGAATGGCATTGGGCTCACAGCTGTCCTGACAGCGCTGGCAGAACACCTGACCATTGGCCAGACAGTTGGCCTCGATATGGGCCTTGTAGTGCCAGGGGGACTCGCTGGTCGGGCGAAACAGCGGCGCCTTGCAGACCGTGACGCACTCGGTGCAGAAGGTGCATTCGCCACGCTGGAAATCGACCACCGGAAAACCTCCCTCGCCATTCACCAGGATCTGCTCCGGACAGGCGGCCAGGCAGTCCCCGCAGCGGGTGCAGTCGGCGACAAATGCCGACCGGTTGACTGACCAGGGCAACTGCACCGGCGGTTCGGCGGTTCTCAGCCGCCCCCGGAACAGGCCGCGGCGGGCAAGATCGATCTCATCCGGCATGTTGACTCCTGTTCTGGTGAAAAAGGGGACAGTGCGAGTCCATGATTGGCATTCTTGATACCAATTATAAGAGTGGGTGTATATTGCGGCCCTGACAAGGTAAGGGATATACCACCAGGGAGATAAACAGGGGGGATTCTTGCGCCAGATCAAAGCCTTGCAGCGCAATAAAAAAGGAGGTATCGGTTAAAATACCTCCATGTGAGGATTGCTATTTAATCGTTGGCGATTTTTTGCGGTTATCCGCCGATCGAGGCGAGATGAGGGGTGATACCGGCATTGCCCTCATGGAGACGATGGGTGGCACTCTTGCCCGCCAGTGCCGCGCGAATGCGCTGTTGCAGCTCATCAGATTGCCCATCTGCGCCGAGCAGATCCCGCAAGTCGATGCCGTTGTCGCCAAACAGGCACAGATGCAGCTTCCCCAGCGAGGAGACCCGCAGCCGGTTGCAACCGGCACAGAAATCCTTGCTGTAGGGCATGATAAGCCCCACCCCACCTTGCGAATCGGGGTGCATAAAGACCTGCGCCGGACCGTCATCCGTGCCCCGCAACTGCTGCACCCAGCCGCTCTCCAGCAAGCGCTGTTTGATCTGCTCGCCGCTGACATGGTGGTCACGAAACAGGGTATCCATCTCGCCGGTCTGCATCAGCTCGATAAAGCGCAGCTCGATGGGCTTGTACCTGATCCAGCCCAGAAAGGCATCAAGCTGGTAGTCGTTGAGCCCCTTGAGCAGCACAGCATTGATCTTCACCGATTTGAAACCGGCGGCCAGTGCTGCTTCGATCCCCTCCATCACCTCGGCCAGCTTGTTCTCACCGGTGATCTGGTGAAACTGGCGCGGGTCGAGACTGTCGACACTGACATTCAGCGCGTTGAGTCCGGCATCAAACCACTCCTGGGCCCGCTCCTTGAGGCGATAGCCGTTGGTGGTCATGGCGACCTTCTCGATACCCGGAGTGGTGGCAATCACCTTGACGATCTCGGTGAAATCGCGGCGCAGGGAGGGCTCGCCCCCCGTGATGCGCACCTTGCGGGTGCCCATGGCGGCAAAACCGCTGACCACGCGGCGGATCTCGTCAATCGAGAGAAAGGGTTGACGCCCCGCTTTGTGACCTTCGGGGGGGCGATAACCGTCAGGCAAACAATAGGTGCAACGGAAATTGCACACATCGGTCACCGACAGACGCAAATAGTAAAAACGACGGGAAAAACCATCTTCAAGTGGCAACATAAACACCTTTCCAAATACGGGAGGCTAGGGCATTTCTTTCCTGACCCTTACAGCTCGAACGTCGGCTGACGGCTGGTTTCCCCCTATCGCTAGGACTTAGGCAAAACCGCTCGGAGTTCATCTAGTTTTTCGATGCTAACACAAGTTGGAGTACACTCCCACGCATCTTGCGGGGTCCTTATCACTATTCAGAGGTGCGCATCAGTATGGGAAAACGGTTCAGGGTCCATTCGGTCAGCAGTGCCATTGGCCGCGCCATGGTGTTGATCCTCTTCATGGCCAGCCTGATCGCGCTGGTCGCCATGGTCACCCTCTTCTACTCGGTACCCGATGCCAAGGCGATCAACCTCTCCGGTTCGCTGCGGATGCAGGCCTACCGGATGGCCTACGAAATCGAGCGGGGCGACAGCGTGCTGGGACGCCTCTCCCAGTTTGAAGAGACCCTGCACGCCGAAGAGCTGCAGGAGACCCAGCGCTGGATCACTCCTGCCTCCCTGCGTCGCACCTATGGCGAGGTGCTCGGCCAGTGGCAGGTAATGCGCCAGCACATCGAGGATCGCACCCCCAGACGGTACACCGATAACACAGAGCAGTTTGTGGCGGCCATCGACAATTTCGTCAATCAGATGCAGTACCACGTGGAATTCAAGGTGCGGATGCTGGCACTGGCGGAGGGGCTCGGCCTGCTGGCCATCATCACCATCGCCTGGTTCACGGTGCGCTTCACCCGTCAGCAGGTGGTCGCCCCCCTCAACCAGCTGGTCTACTGCGCCCGCCAGATCCAGCGGCAGGATTTCGATCTTAAGCTGCCCGCCCACGGCGAAAATGAGCTGGGGGAGCTGTCGCGCGCCTTCGTCACCATGGCGGACGAGCTGGGCAAACTCTATCGGGAGCTGGAAAACAAGGTGGAAGAGAAAACCGCCAAGCTGCAACAGGCCAACGACACACTCTCGTTTCTCTACTCGACCGCCCAGAAGCTGCACGCTGCCCCGCTCAGCACCCGTACCCTTATCAAACTGCTGGACCGCGCCGCCGCCCACCAGCATATCGACCACATCCGGCTGACCCGCTTCGAGCACAACGCCATGCCGGTCTACATCTCGGGGCGCACCGGCTGGCCCGGCGATCTCGATGCGGTCGCCAGCTTCTATCTGCAGATGGATGAGCAGGAGTTTGGTCGCCTCGACATCATCAGCCAACACCCCATCGATGAGCGGTTGATCAAGAACTTCACCATGCTGCTGGCTCAGGTGCTGCACAAAGACCAGACCCTGCTGCAACAGCAGCGACTGCTGCTGATGGAGGAGCGGGCGGTGATCGCCCGGGAGCTGCACGACTCGCTGGCGCAGGCCCTCTCCTATCTCAAGATCCAGTCCACCCTGCTCAAGCGCTCTTACGCCAAGGGGCAACATGACAAGGCGCAGGAGGCGATGCAGCAGATCGACGAGGGGCTTAGCAATGCCTATACCCAGTTGCGCGAACTGCTCGGTACCTTCCGTCTCACCATTGGCGATGCCAATCTGGGGGAAGCGATCCGCGTCATGCTTGATCAACTGCAGCCTCAGACCCAGGCCGAAATCCGGTTCCATTACGGACTGGCCGACAACGACCTGGAGGCGGGCCAGCATATCCACATTTTGCAGTTGATCCGTGAGGCAGTGCTCAATGCCATCAAACATGCCAACGCGCAAGTGATTGATGTTAGCTGTGAGACCCTCGCCAGTGGTAACATTGAGGTTCAGATTTCAGATGACGGTGTCGGGATCGGACTCGCCAGCTCGGCGATCAACCATTACGGGTTGAGCATCATGAACGAGCGCGCCAGCAAACTGCACGGTCTGCTGACCATCAACGAGCAGCAACCACAAGGCACCTGCGTGCATCTGACCTTTCCCACCAGTCTAGCGAGAGACGCCTGATGGACGAGATGAAATACACAGTTCTGGTCGTAGATGACCATCCCCTCATGCGCAAAGGGATTGTGCAGTTGCTGGCTCTGGAAGAGAACATGGAGGTGACCGGTGAAGCCTCCAACGGCACAGATGCCGTGGCGCTGGCCAAAGAGTCCGAGCCGGACCTGATCCTGCTCGACCTCAACATGAAGGGGCTCTCCGGCCTCGATACCCTCAAGGCGCTGCGGGCCGAAGAGATCACCTCCCGGGTGGTGATCCTCACCGTCTCCGATGCCCGTCAGGATGTGGTGGCTTTGCTCAAGGCGGGTGCCGACGGCTACCTGCTCAAGGATACCGAGCCTGATCTGCTGCTGGCCCAGCTGGCCGACGTGATGACCGGCAAGCAGATCCTGAGCGAACCGCTGCGCCCCTATCTCGAAAACATCTACGAGCTGGATCACCTGCAGCAGAAGCTGGAAAGCTTAACGCGTCGCGAAATGCAAATCCTGCGCGAAATTGCAAAAGGCCTCTCCAACAAACAGGTCGCCTCGGTACTCCATATCTCCGAGGGAACGGTCAAGGTTCACGTGAAGAGCCTGCTGAAGAAACTCGAGGCGCAAAGCCGCGTGGAAGCGGCTGTCATGTATCTGGAGCAGCGCAACTAAGCGCCCTCAACCGCCCGAAAAGCCACCCTCCGGTGGCTTTTTTCATTCTCTGGCACAGTCGCTGCATTGTCATATTCAGCAACTACTCAATGGAGGATGGAACATGAAACTACAACCTTTGGCACTGTTCCCCTTGCCTTCCCACATACTGCCGGGCGGCAAGCTTCCTCTGCGTCTGTTCGAGCCACGCCACCTGCAGATGCTCAAGGAGTCATTCATCAACGATCAGGGCTTTGGCATCGTGATGGAAGAGTCGACCACCTCGGGACAATCCGGCCGCATTCTGCCGGTGGGCACCCGGGTCAAGGTGACTGACTTCTACACCCTTAATGATGGCCTGCTGGGGGTGACGGTGCTGGGACTGGAGCGCTTCTGTATCCACGAGATGGAAACAGACGAGATGGGCCTGCGCCGGGCCAAGGTGGAGATGCTGCCCAACTGGCCGAGCACCCACTCAGATTTCAACGACAAGCTGCTGGTCAATCGCCTGCGGGAAGTGTTCGAGCAGTATCCGGAGCTTGATGAACTCTATCCGGACAAGCGCTTTGAAGATGCCGCCTGGCTCTGCCAACGCTGGCTCGAGATATTGCCGATGCCGATTTATGAAAAGCAGATGCTGATTGCCAAACAAAACAGCGAAGCGGCCCGTAAATTTCTGCATCGCCTGATTTCACAATGACAAAAACAGC
The DNA here is from genome assembly GCF_051919525.1 of Aeromonas sp. 6P. Taxonomy (NCBI): domain Bacteria; kingdom Pseudomonadati; phylum Pseudomonadota; class Gammaproteobacteria; order Aeromonadales; family Aeromonadaceae; genus Aeromonas; species Aeromonas sp. 6P. Next base: position 3,136,983 of record NZ_JBQBEO010000002.1, read on the forward strand.
TTTGCAAAATGCAATTATTCCAACAATGAAAATGTGAAATTCGCATTTTGCGAGTAAGTAGGAACGCAAAACGCCATAACAAGAGAGAGCCGCTGCGCTAAACGGCCAAAATTGAACACAAAAGAGTCCCCAAAAAGTTGGCACAGATTTTTCATATAGATTGATACAACCCGATTTATCCCGTGCTCTCTTCAGTATTTGCTGAAGAACTGGTCAACCCACAAAGTTGACCATTTTTTTTATCCGCGCGTCGGCAACCGCTGACCAAAGTGACGCTGCAAACACTCTCTCAGCCGTGACAAGGTGATAGGCTTGGCGAGAAAGTCATCCATCCCCTGCGCCAGACAGCACGCCTTGTCCTCCGCCATCGCATTGGCCGTCAGGGCGACGATAGGCATAGTACATCCCAACTCACGCAAGCGCCGGGTGGCTTCCAGTCCGTCCATCAGGGGCATCCGCATATCCATCAGGATCAGATCCGGGAGCTGCTCATCCACCTGCGCCAGAGCCTCCAGACCATTGGCTGCCAGCCGTACCTTGCCCACCAGTTTTTGCAGCATCAGCGACACCACCAACTGGTTCACCGGGCTGTCCTCCACTACCAGCACATCCAGGGGCAGCAGTGCCGAAGCCCCCTCCTCCCGCTGCGGCTGGCTATGGCAAGGCAACGCCATGCCAGGCAGTTCGAACCAGAAACAGCTTCCCTTGCCCGGCTCGCTCTTCAGGTGGATCTCTCCCCCCATGAGCGTCACCAGACGCTTGCTGATGGCAAGACCGAGGCCGGTACCGGAAAAACGCCGGGTAGCCGAGTTGTCGACCTGGGAGAAGGGTTCAAACAGCAGCGCCTGATCCGCATCGGCGATCCCGATCCCGGTGTCGGAGACCGAGATCAGCAGCTTCTCATCCTGCCAACCCAGATGCAGTGTCACCTGCCCCTGTTCGGTAAATTTGAGGGCGTTGTCCAGCAGATTGCCCATCACCTGAGACAGACGCATCGGATCCCCCTGCAACTCCCGGGGGACCGACTCATCGACCCGATAAACCAGCGCGATCCCCTTGGCGGTCGCGCGAGCTTGCAGCGGCTCGACCAGAGATTGGCAAAGCTGGACGGGTTGCAGGGTCTCGCAGTGAAACACCAGGGTTTGCGACTCGATTTTCGAAAAATCGAGCACGTCGTCGATGATGGTTTGCAGCAATCTGGCCGAGTGGGTGGCATGGCGCAGCAGGCTCTGCTGCTCAGGTGCCAGCTCGGCATGCTGCACCAGATCGAGCATCCCCAACACCGCATTCATGGGCGAACGGATCTCGTGGGTCATCATGGCCAGAAACTGGGACTTGGCACGGTTGGCCGCTTCGGCCTCATCCCGTGCCCGCGCCAGCTCCTCCTCACGGCGGATCTGGTTGCTGATATCCCGGGCAGTGCCACGATAACCGATAAACAGACCATCATGGTCAAAACAGGGCTCGGCGCTCACCTCCATCCAGCAGGGGCCGTGTTGCAGCGCAACCTGCATCCGCACCCCTCGCACCGGCTGGCGCAGCGCCAAAAGCTGCAGATATTTCTGGGCATCGCAGCTCTGCTTGTTGCAGACGTAGTCATAGAGGGTCGGCCGGGTCGCCTGCGGGGTCATCTCATCCAGATAACCCGGCTCTGAGGCGTAACTAAGGCGATGCTCGGCATCTGTCTCCCAGAACCAGTCAGAAGCCATGGCGGCGAAGCTGCGAAAACGGCGTTCGCTGGCCTGCAGCGCCTCGGTTTTTACCGCGACCTGCTCCTGCAAGCGGGCCCGATAGGTGATGTTGACCAGCGCCTGGGCGATGAGCGGACGGCAACGCTCCATGGCGGCCTTGCTGGTGAGATCGAAGGTGCCCGCCCGAGCGTGGCGGCAGATGAGGGTGGCGGTAAAACCGGGGGCCTGCAGCCCGGTCAGCATCACGCTGGCCCAGCCCGGCTCGCTTGCCAGCGGCGCCAGCTCAGGCAGCTGGGCGGGATCGTAAATCACCAGAGTTTCACCCGAGATGGCGCGGGCAAATGCCGGGGTCATACGCCAGCTGTGGGCTGATAGCATCGGCTCGGTACTAAGGTGGGTACTCCCCTGCTCCCCTTCCCAGGCCACTACATCCGCGTGTTCAAAGCCAATAAAGGGTTTGAGCACTTGGATAAGGCTCTCCAGCACCTGCTCCAGCGTCTTGGCATCGGCGAGGGTGGCAACCCCGCCCAGCAGGGTCTGGGACTCGTGACGATATTTGGCCTCGCGCTCGCGGCAACGCATAAGATCGACCAGCGTGGTCTGCAATTTGTCGCCGAGGGCTTCCAGTTCACTGTTGCCAATCATCTTGTTGCCTGCTCTGCTCTGTTATGTTCTGCCGACTCAACGGGTCAGGAAAATCACGCTCGATACCATCAGGTTGCCGTGAGCCAGCTCGCCATTGGGCAGCCGCCCCTGCTCGCCGAAGGTAAAGGGGGTGATAAAGGGGATCTTGCCGAGGCGAGCCTGGCTCTGCTCGACAAATTGGCACAACATATCACCTAGCGCCAAACGACAACCAGCACAAAAGATGATGAGAGCGCCGATAGGCTGCAATTCCACGTCGACCCCATACCCTAGCTCAACGCGCATGGCATTGAGGCTGCGCTGCAACAACCCTTCCTGACTGCTGTACATCAACAGCAGACGCTCCCCTTGCTCCACATCGGTAAAGAGCCGCAGCCCGCCCTGTTCGGTCACAGCTTCAGGATGGGAGAGTTTGTAGTAAGGAATGCCATCCAGCGCTCCCACCTGACGAGCCAGCGGGGTGAGCGTGGTCTCCCGCAAAATCGCCCCCACCGGCCAGGGCTGCTCGCGCCCGCACCAGCGGGCATAGACCTCGGCGGCAGGCTGGTGATCGATGGTGAGTACCTCCCGCCCGTTGCAGGCGGTGATCTCGCCGCTGAATTCGGCAGGCACATAGCCCGAGTGAAACTGAAAGGCCAGCTGGCAATCGGGATAGAGCACCGCCAGACCGATGCCATCCTGACTCACCGCCTCATCCCAGCAGAGCTGCCAGTCACCGCTGACACTGCTATCAGCCGCGGATCCACCGACCACCGGCACCGAGGCACCGAGTTCGGCCTCGATACCGGCCAGCAGCCCCTCCTCCTTGCCGGGACTGGCATGAAACAGGATCAGCTGGGGCAGCTCGCCCGGCCGACCACAGTCGCTCATGGCTCGGCGCAGCAACTGTCGCACATCCACCCCGTCACCGCTGGCACCGGCTACCCCGAATGCCCCTTTCTCATCGTACAGGGCAGCAACGGCCAGCCCATATCCGTCTCGGGCGTGGTGTCCCATCTCGGTCATGACGCCACCGCAAGAGCTGCACCCAAGCAGGCGGGTCGTCGGGAACTGGCGTTTGAGCGCGTCGCGCAGTATCGCCCCTTCATGGGCTTGGGTAAAATAGAGTAACAGCAGGGAGGGGGCCTGATCGGCATGGTGGCGCAGCTGCGCGCAGATATCTTGGGCCGCCTGCGATGAATTCTGGGCGAGGGAGTGAACGGTCAGAAATTTCAACACCATCTCCTTGTTTTATCGAATGTCAGCCTCAAGCAAAAATCATACCTTTATCAAACAATTATCTCGCTTCGCTTGCTAACATAGCGGTCAACTGAGACCAATGACAGGACGCCCATATGTGGCAAAAAAACATCAATGACTTCGATCGGGTCGTTGCCATCGGTGGTGGCCACGGCATGGGACGAGTGCTTTCGTCCCTCTCATTTCTCGGTCAACGGCTCACCGGCATCGTCACCACCACAGATGATGGCGGCTCGACCGGACGCCTGCGCAAGAGTCAGGAGTGCATCGCCTGGGGCGATCTGCGCAACTGCCTGAACCAGCTGGTGACCGATCCCAGCATCGGCAGCCTGTTGTTCGAGTACCGCTTCGCCGGCAAAGGCGAGCTGGCGGGCCATAACCTTGGCAACCTGATGCTGCTGGCGCTCGATAATCTCTGTGTCCGTCCTCTTGATGCTATCAAGCTGATCAGTGACATGCTCAAAATCGAGTCACAATTGCTACCCATGTCTGAATTTCCCACCGATCTCTGCGCCCATATGGAGTGTGGCACCCAGATCCTGGGAGAGGTATCCATCGATCAACTGGCAACCCCTCCCCTCTCCCTCGGCCTGATGCCGGAAGTGCAAGCGACCCGGGAAGCGGTGCTGGCACTTCAGCAGGCGGACATGATCATTCTGGGGCCGGGCAGTTTTCTCACCTCCATCATGCCGCCACTGCTGCTGGCCGAGATCGCCCAGGCCATCAACGAGAGCAGCGCCATGCTGGTTTTCGTCTGCAATCTGGTGGCAGAAAACGGCCCTGCCAGCCAGCTGGATCTGATGAGTCAGTGTCGCTGGCTGGAGTCCCGGGTCGGTCAGGGTCGGCTGGATGCCATCCTGACCCCACAGGGCGCGGGTGATGCGGGGGACTGGCAAGGGCGTGTGATCGAAGCCGAGCTGGGCGAGCTTGAGCTGCCCCATCGGCACGATCGGTTGAAGCTGAAACTGGCGCTGGACCGGATCATCCAGCAACTGCTCAACCAGCGTTAGGCAACGGTCACGGCGCCCCGGCATCCTTGCATGGCGCCGTTACTGATAATCGGCAAGAAACGCGAGCACTTGAGGCAAGGAGGCCTCCAGCAGTTGCAACTGGCGCTCTGCCTCGGCCACATCGGCCTGCTTGCTGGCCATCTCCAGCGCCATCACCTGCTGATAGCTCGGCATGGCGCCGTAGCTGCCACAGGATGATTTCATGCTGTGCGCCACCCGAGCCAGCGCCTCCCACTCCCCCTGCTCATAGAGGGGCCTGAGCTGACTCAGCTGCTCGCCCACCTCTTCAATAAAGACTGCGATGACCACGGGCAGCATATCCGGACCGATATCCTCTGCCAGCTGCTGCAACACCTTGCGATCCACCCACTCCATGCGAGGCTCCTCCAGAACGGTATTCAAACAGACCATACTATAGATAGTTTTCGATGTCGTGGCTCACGGCCAGGCAGTGATGAAGCACCCGATTGGATGGCTCAGGGAATAAAGTGGCAAAAAATGTGATCAATATCGAAATAGCGATGCTGAAATGCACGTCAAGACAACAACCTGATTGCCACAAATTAACAATTGATCAACACTCAATGCCGTCAGAGTGATGATGCTCAGCAACACCTCTCATCCCTTTTGCCTTTTATGGCTGCTGCGAAGAACCAGGGTAGGTATCTACCCTGGTATTTTTTTATCTTGCTCAAGCGCGACCTGATTGGTCGCCACCCGCTCCCCCATGCGAAACAGATTGAATTCGCCGGGCGCCATTTTTACCCAATTCTCATTGCCGGTCAGCGGACGGGTGGTGATCAGGGTCACCACATCGTTGGGGGTGGTCTCCCTTTGAAAGTCGATCACCACCTCCTCATCCAGCAGGCTCGCCTCGCCAAAGGGCGCGCAGCGGGTCAGCCAGTGCAGGTTGTTGCTGCAGTAGCTCATCACATACTCCCCGTCCGAGAGCAGCATGTTGAACACCCCCAACCCCCTGAGCTCATCACACAGGGTGGCGAGATAGCGAAACATGGCGGGAAAGTTGGCTGGACGCTTGGGATATTTTTGCTCCAGCCGATCGAGCAACCAGCAGAAGGCGTGCTCGCTGTCGGTATCCCCCACCGGCCGGTGGCGGCCGGTTGGCAGCTTCTTGTAGCCGGTGAGCTGACCGTTGTGGGCGAAGGTCCAGTAACGACCCCACAGCTCACGGGTAAAGGGGTGGGTATTTTCCAGTGACACGCAGCCACGGTTGGCCTGCCGGATGTGGCTGACCACGGCGCAGCTCTTGATGGGCAGCGCCTGTACCAGTCTGGCGATGGGAGATTGGGCGCTGGGCTCGGGATCCTTGAAGGTGCGAAAGCCCTTCCCCTCGTAGAAGGTGATCCCCCAGCCATCCTTGTGGGGCCCGGTCTTGCCGCCGCGCAGCATCAACCCGGTAAAGCTGAAGCAGATATCGGTCGGCACATTGGCACTCATGCCGAGCAGTTCGCACATATCCGGCAGACTCCTTTCATGATTTGGCTTGTGTCATGTTCGACCAGCACGCTGGTTCGACAGACAGCAGGGGAAGGCGCAATCCCTTCCCCTGTGACTGGCAATAACCGATCGATGGCGAACCATGCTACCGACGCAGCCCTTATCTGGTAGTTATGGCCTGATCACTTGGCCATCTCTTTTTCGACCAGCTGGATCAGGATGTGGATCACCTTGATGTGCACTTCCTGAATACGGTCGGCATAGCCAAAGTGCGGCACGCGGATCTCGACATCCGCCAGACCCGCCATCTTGCCGCCATCCTTGCCGGTCAGGGCGATCACTTTCATACCTTTGGCGCGGGCCGCCTCGATGGCTTTCAGGATATTGCCGGAGTTACCGCTGGTGGAGATACCAAGCAGCACGTCGCCACGGCGGCCGACCGCTTCTACGTAGCGGGAGAAGACATAGTCATAGCCAAAGTCGTTGGAGACGCAGGAGAGGTGGCTCGGATCGGAGATGGCGATACCGGCATAACCCGGGCGGTTCTCGCGGTAACGACCGGTCAGCTCTTCGGCGAAGTGCATGGCGTCACAGTGGGAGCCACCGTTGCCACAAGAGAGCACCTTGCCCTCTTCTTTGAAAGAGTCAGCCAGCAGTTTGGCGGCCGCTTCGATGTTTTTCAGGTTCTGCTCATCAGCCAGGAAGGCCTGCAGCACGCTGGCAGCTTCGGTCAGTTCATTGCGGATCAATTCTTGGTACATGATGTCTCTTCCACTGTTTTTAGTGTGCGTGTAGATCGCGGCTATTCTCGCACAAGCGAATCGCACAGTCGCCCCCTGCGAGCCACAGCGCTGGCGGCGCGTGAGCGTTATGGGGATCACAGAGAGAAGGTAATGAAGATGTAAACAGCTTGATAACTTTGTGCGTATGAATTACAACAGGGGCCATATCCAACAGGTCAGACCTCTGGATGAGTTACGCCACGTTGGCAACCTAACCACGCAAGGAGCAAGCAATGACGACGACCCTCACTCTGCTCGGGGTGATCCTGGTTATCGGAGCCCTGGCCTATCGCCGGGCATCCCTGTTCATCTCCACCCTGGTCACCGGCGCCGCCCTGGTGCTTGGCGCCATCTATGGTCATGTGCCCTTGCTGGTATGGGCGCTGTTCGCGGTGATCGCCATCCCGCTCAATCTGGTGGAATTTCGCCGCAATCAAATAACCAAACCGCTGTTCAAGATCTACAAATCGATCATGCCGGAGATGTCCCGCACCGAGAAAGAGGCGATTGAAGCGGGCACAACCTGGTGGGAAGCCAATCTGTTCGCGGGCAACCCGGACTGGAAAAAGCTGCACGCCATCCCGGTCAGCACCCTCTCTGCCGAAGAGCAGGCCTTTATGGATGGTCCAGTCGAGGAAGTGTGCCGCATGGTGAGTGACTGGGAAGTGACCCACGAGCGCGCGGATCTCTCCCCCGAGGTGTGGCAATACCTGAAGGACAACAAGTTCTTCGCCATGATCATCAAGAAGAAATATGGCGGTCTGGAGTTCTCGGCCTACGCCCAGTCCTGCGTCCTGCAAAAACTGTGCGGTGCCAGCGCCGTGCTCGCCTCCACCGTTGGCGTACCCAACTCGCTGGGCCCGGGCGAACTGCTACAGCACTATGGCACTGACGAGCAAAAGGATTACTACCTGCCCCGCCTGGCGGTAGGTAAAGAGATCCCCTGCTTCGCCCTGACCAGCCCGGAGGCGGGCTCTGATGCCGGCTCCATCCCCGACTTCGGTATCGTCTGCAAGGGCGAGTGGGAAGGCAAAGAGGTGCTCGGTATGCGCCTTACCTGGAACAAGCGCTATATCACGCTCGCCCCCATTGCTACCGTGCTGGGTCTGGCCTTCAAACTGCGTGACCCCGAGCACCTGCTGGGTGAAGAGGAAGAGCTCGGCATCACCTGCGCGCTGATCCCGACTCACATCAAGGGTGTCGGCATTGGCCGTCGCCACTTCCCGCTCAACGTGCCGTTCCAGAACGGCCCGACCCAGGGTAAGGATGTATTCGTCCCGCTCGATTTCATCATCGGCGGCCCGGCCATGGCCGGTCAGGGCTGGCGCATGCTGGTCGAGTGTCTGTCAGTCGGTCGCGGCATCACCTTGCCCTCCAACAGCACTGGTGGCGTCAAGATGCTAGCCTTGGCGAGCGGCGCATATAGCCGCATCCGTCGCCAGTTCAAGCTGCCCATCGGCAAGATGGAAGGGATTGAAGAGCCGCTGGCCCGCATCGGTGGCAATGCCTACATCATGGGCGCCGCAGCCAACCTGACCGTGACCGGTATCGACCTTGGCGAGAAGCCGTCAGTCATCTCCGCCATCGTCAAATACCACCTCACCGACCGTGCCCAGAAGTGCATCATCGATGCCATGGACATCCACGGCGGCAAAGCCATCTGCATGGGCCCCAACAACTATCTGGCCCGTGGCTATCAGGGTGCGCCCATCGCCGTTACGGTGGAAGGGGCCAACATCCTGACCCGCAGCATGATCATCTATGGTCAGGGCGCTATCCGCTGCCACCCGTATGTACTGCCGGAGATGCTGGCCGCCAGCCACCCCGACAAGGAGCAGGCGCTAAAAGATTTCGACAAGGCAGTATTCAGCCACGTCGGCTTTGCCATCAGCAACCTGGTGCGCAGCTTCTGGCTCGGTATCACTGGCGCCCGCTTTGCCGCGGCCCCTTACAAGGATCAGACCAAGGGCTACTACCAGCAGCTCTCCCGCCTCTCGGCCAACCTGGCGTTCCTGTCAGACATGGCGATGGGTACTCTGGGTGGCGAGCTCAAGCGCAAGGAGCGGGTCTCCGCCCGTCTTGGCGACGTGCTGAGCCAGCTTTATCTGGCCTCCAGCGCCCTCAAGCGCTATCAGGACGAGGGACGCCAGCAGGCCGACCTGCCGCTGCTGCACTGGGCACTGCAAGATGCCATGTTCAAGGCACAAGAGGCGATCGACGAACTGCTGCGCAACTTCCCGAACCGCTGGATTGGGCTTGCCCTGCGCGCCGTGGTGCTGCCGCTGGGTCGTGACCTGAACCGTCCGTGCGACAAGCTGGACCAGCAAGTGGCCCGTCTGCTGCAAACCCCGAGCGAGACCCGCAGCCGCCTGGCCAAGGGGCAGTATCTGACCCGCGAAGAGGGCAACCCCTTCGGTCTGCTGGAGCAGGCGCTCGATGACGTACTGGCCGCCGAGCCACTGTTCGAGAAAGTCTGCAAGAGCGATGGCATCAAGCGCCCCTTCATGGCACTGGACAAGGTGGCCGACATCGGCCTGGCCGCTGGCGTACTGACCCAGAGCGAAGCCGAGCTGCTGCGCCGCGCCGAGGTAAGTCGCTTGCGTACCATCAACGTCGATGATTTTGACCCCATCGATCTGGTGGCCAACAAGAAGCTATTTGAAGCCTCTGCTTACCATCACGCGGCCTGATAACCAGCTATCGACAACGCCTCCCTTGTGGAGGCGTTTTTTATGGGCGCTCACCACTATTCACGGCCCGAACAGCCACCACTTGCACTCACAGCTCCCCCGACCAGCTGCAGCCCCCGTGTGGTCAGCCGGGAAAAAAGGCACAATAGCCGACAAATCGAATCACCAAGGAAGCCAAGATGACCCTTGAGCACCTGATCCTGTGGCGCCGCGACCTGCACCGCCTGCCGGAAGCCGCCTGGAAAGAGTTTCGCACCACCAGCCTGATTGCCCACCACCTGAGCGAGCTCGGTTATCGCATCGTGCTCGGCGACAAGCTGCTGGCCAGCAATCTGATGATGGGCCGTGATGTGGATGTGGCGGCCGAGAAGGCTCGCGCCCGCCGTCAGGGAGCCCATCCCGACTGGCTGGAGCGGATCGGCGATGTCACCGGACTGATGGGAGAGCTGGATACCGGCCGTCCCGGCCCGACCCTGGCCTTTCGCTTCGATATCGATGCGGTGGAGGTGGAAGAGTCCGACGCCGAACAGCACCAACCGCAGCAAGAGGGTTTTGCCTCCCACAACAAGGGGTGGATGCACGCCTGCGCCCACGATGGCCACACCGCCATCGGCATGGGGCTGGCCAGCCAGCTGATGGCGATGAAGGAGCAGCTTCGCGGCCGCATCAAGCTCTTCTTCCAGCCCGCCGAAGAGGGGTGCCGCGGTGGCAAGGCGCTGGCTGCCGGTGGCGCACTCGATGACGTGGATGCCCTGCTCTCGCTACATATCGGTATTCACGCTGGCAGCGGCGAGCTGGTGATCAATCCCACCGAATTTCTCTGCTCCACCAAGTTCGACGTCCACTTTATGGGCACCGCCGCCCACGCGGGGCTCGAACCCAATGCCGGCAGCAATGCGCTGGCAGCCGCCTGCATGGCCACCACCGCCATGCTCGGCATTCCCCGCCACCGCGACGGCATGACCCGCATCAACGTCGGCCAGCTTCACGCTGGCAGCGGCCGCAACGTCATCCCCGATCATGCAGAGCTACGCGGTGAAACCCGTGGCGCCGATAGCACGCTCAACGACTACATGTTCAGTCAGGTACAGCGCATCGTCGAAGGTACCGCCCTCGCCCACGGCGTCACCTACCGCATCATCAAACAGGGCGAGGCCATTGCCCTCGACAACAGCCCGGCGCTGCAGGCCGAGCTGGCGGCGCTGGCCCGCAAGCAGGGGCTCGCCACCATCCAGACTCGCCGCTTTGGCGCCAGCGAAGATGCCGGTTTTCTGATGGAGCGGGTGCAAAAGCAGGGGGGCGAAGCGGCTTACCTCATCCTGGGGGCCGATCTGGCGGCGCCGCACCATCACAACGAATTCGATTTCGATGAGCGGGTGATGCAAAGCGGGGTAGAGCTACTGGCCGCTTGGGCCCGTGCACGACTGGGTGTGGCAGAAGCAGCCCTCTCTTGATATCCCTTCGGCCAGTTCACCGGCTAACGGGATCAAAAAAAGGCGCCACGGCGCCTTTTTTCTGCAAGAAAGAACCGAGAGCTACTCGCGGTGCTTGCGATGCACATCGGGGCGACCACCGGTCACGCTATCGGCTCTCCCCTCCTCTTTGGCCTTCTCGGCCCGCTTTTTGCGCATCTCGCGGGGATCGGCGATGAGCGGGCGGTAGATCTCGATACGATCGCCGTCGTGCAGCGGCTCGCTCCCTTTCACCGGGCGGCTGTAGATACCGAACTTGTTGACCGCCAGATCGATCTCGGGGTGTTTTTGCACGATGCCGGACTGCTCGATGGCCGCCAGCACGCAGGTCTCGGGCGCCACCCGCAGGGCAATCACCGTCTGCTGCTGCGGCAAGGCATAGACAACCTCGATGTTGAGCTGGTCAGACACCGTAGACCTCCTTCGCCCGGTTGGAGAAGGCGGAGACCATGGAGCTCACCAGATCGCGGAATACCTGACCAAAGGCCACCTCGATAAGCTTGGAGGTAAACTCGAAATCGAGATCAAACTCCACCTTGCAGGCGTCGACATCGAGCGGGGTAAAGGTCCACCAGCCCGCCAGCTTGCGGAACGGGCCATCCACCAGCTCCATCCTGATCTGGCGGTTCACATCCAGCTGATTGCGGGTGGTAAAGGTCTTGGCAATCCCCGCCTTGGCCACATCGACCGACGCCATCATGTAGTCATCGCCAGCCTCGTGGACACGGCTGCCGACACAGCCGGGCAAAAACTGCGGATAGGCATCCACATCGTTAACCAACTTGAACATCTGTTCTGCACTGAACATCACCAGGGCACTGCGCGTAATTCGGGGCATGGCTTTTCCTCATCCAATCGGCGCGATTTTATCACCATGTTTGGGGTTGTGGAGGTAAAACCTCAGCCAAACCGCTCAGAAAGCCACCACTTGACCTGCTGCGCGTTTTACAGCCGCCCCTGCCTACGTATAATACGAGCTCCTAGTCATTGCCGGAAATCGCCCGTCATGAGCAAAAAAAACAGTAAAAACAAAGCCGGGTCCAGCACCATTGCACTCAACAGAACCGCGCGCCACGAATACTTCATCGAAGAGAAGATCGAAGCGGGTCTGTCCCTGCAAGGGTGGGAAGTCAAATCCCTGCGGGCGGGCAAGGCCAACATCAGCGAAGCCTATGTCATCTTCCGCGATGGCGAGGCCTATCTGTTCGGCTCCAGCTTCCTGCCACTGCAAGCGGCCTCCAGCCACGTGGTATGTGACCCGACCCGCACCCGCAAACTGCTGCTGAGCCGTCGTGAACTCGACAAGCTCGAAAGCCTGATCGCCCGTCAGGGCTACACCATAGTTCCCCTCGCCCTCTACTGGAAACAGTGTTGGGTCAAGGTCGAGATCGGCCTGGTGAAGGGCAAGAAAGAGCACGACAAGCGCGAAGATACCAAGGCCCGCGAGTGGGATCGGGAAAAAGCGCGCATCATGAAGAACAAGCATCGCGGCTAACCCGCTACTGCCAGGATCTGGGCGCCAGTTCACCTTCCCCCAGCGCAGCTGGCTCTTCAGGCTCAGCTGCGTACAATAAATCGGCAAACAGACTGGTTGCCAGAGGGAATGGGTATCAACGCCTTGCTATGACAGCATTTTTGCGTACAATCGCAATTAACAACTTGGGGCTGATTCTGGATTCGACAAGATTCACGAAACCCAAGGTGCATGCCGAGGTGCGGTAGGCCTCGTTAATAAACCGCAAAAAAATAGTCGCAAACGACGAAAACTACGCACTAGCAGCTTAATAACCTGCATAGAGCCCTTCTACCCTAGCTTGCCTGTGTCCTAGGGAATCGGAAGGTCATCCTTCACAGGATCGTGTGGAAGTCCTGCTCGGGGCGGAAGCATTAAAACCAATCGAGCTAGTCAATTCGTGGCGTGTCTCTCCGCAGCGGGTTGGCGAATGTAAAGAGTGACTAAGCATGTAGTGCCAAGGATGTAGTAATTTTGGACGGGGGTTCAAATCCCCCCAGCTCCACCAAACGTTTGGAAAGGGCCACCTCGCAAGAGGCGGCCCTTTTTATTTGTCCATGTCCATGTTGTTTACCGATATCAAACTGGTTGGATTTTTTTCCAATATCCCCCTTGAACTGGCCTTTGGCAAAAAAAATCAGGCGCATCACCGCGCAGGCTTTATCATCAGGTTGCCATCCCGGTACTAGACGGACTCACAGCCGCACATCGGCATGTCGTGGCCCAATATTGAGTAAATTGATGTTGGCCGCTGCATTTTAATGCACTTACAATATGCGCCCAATTCTGTTGGATTCCTTCTGATGCTCCGCCAATGTGATCGTCTATTCCTGTTTCTCCTGCTACTGCTCTGGGGCGTGGCGGCGCACGCCATTACCAGTCTGAATGAAGACGAATTTGATCTGTCTGAGCGCGCCTGGCTGTCATCACACCAGGAGTTGGTCATCGGCATGCCGATGATGGGTGACCCTCCATACAGCTATAAGGATGCAGATCAACGCTTTACCGGCCCAGTCCCCGATATTGCGCAGCAGATTGCCAGAACGCTCGGGTTGACCCTGCGCTACAAGGTTTACCCCTCCTACGTGGATGCACTGTCCGGACTTGACCACGGAGCAATCGACATACTGGTGAACGACCAGCCAAGCGAACAATGGCGATCCAATATTGTCTCCCTCCCGTTTTTGCTCTCCATGCCGCGCGGCGTGCTGCTCAACAATGGCAAAACGAAGTTGTCACGACAGGATGCCCATGGTTTGCACTGGATCTGTGTCACGGGAGTCAATGCCTGCAGTGAATTGAAAAAACTGGGATTTCCCCGTGTGACCGAGGCCGAGAGTCGCAGCGAAGCGGCCTTTATGCTCAAAAAGCGCATGGCTGACGCCTATCTTGCTGACATGCCGTCACTGGTGATGGTGAAAGATCAGCACCCCAAGGCTGGCTTCACCATTGCCACTCCGGAATGGGTAAGCGGCACGTCTCTCTCCATCAATATGAACCAGAGCGACCCGGCACTGGTCAGCCTGGTGAGCAAGGCATTCAACGAGATACCGGTTGAAGATCGTCGTCATATGCTGGCAGCTACCACGACTAGCCAACATGCGGACTCAGGAGCGGTAAAGTCTGTGCAGTTTACCCCTGAGGAGCAGGAGTGGCTCAACCAGCATCCTGAGCTGACTTACGGCGTCTCTCCGGACTGGACCTCCATGAGCGAATTCAATTACCGGGGCAGGCTGGTCGGTTATGTGGCGGACCTGATGACGCTGATGCAGCAAGTCTCTGGGCTAAAGTTCTCTCTGGTTCGCACCAATAGCTGGGGTGAAACCCAGAATATGCTGAAGCTGCGACAGATCGATTTTATTCCGGCCATATCCCCCAACCACGACCGCGGCCAGTTTGCGCTGTTCACCCCCGGCTATCTGTTTGTCGATCGGGTCGTTATTGCCCCCAAACGCAGTGCCGATATCACCGATCTCTCACTGCTGCGAGGGAAACGGGTCGGCATGGTGCATGGCTCGCTGGATAAAGATCTACTGACCCACATCGGCGCCCATCCGGTAGAGGTCAACAATGACAACCGCTTGCTGGAGCTGCTGGACACGGGCGATGCCGACTACGTGATGGTCACCCTTCCATCCATCAACAAGCGGGTGAGCGAACGCTATCAGGTGGTCTATGCCGGCAAAGACTTGCGCCTGCCGGTCGCCATGGCCACGCGCAAAGATCCCATGCTGCAGCGGATCCTTACCAAGGTGCTCTATTCGATACCGCCGGAGGAGCTCAATAAAGTGGAGAGGCGCTGGCTCTCCATGAGCGTGCAGACCGGCATCAACAGCGAAACAGTGCTGCTCTGGTTCGTAATAGGTGGCACGGCTGCCACTCTGCTGTTTGCCCTGTTCTGGGCCTGGAACCGCACTCTGAAACGGGAGATCGTGCAGCGACAACGGGCCGAGAAGACACTCAATGAACAGTTGGTGTTCATCCAGACCCTGCTCGACTCCCTGCCCAATATGGTGGCGCTGCGGGATCGCGATCATCGCCTGACCCTCAGCAACCGGGCATACCGCGAGCTGTTTGTCGGTGATGGGGAAGAAGGTGATCGCTGGGGCTATATGACCGAGGACGAGCGGCAACAGATGCTGCGCGAGGAGCGTGCGGTCTGGGAAACCGGTGAGATCTTCCAAGGATCGGGTTATACCCAGCGCGAGGGGGATGTTCCCCTTCACGTGGTCTACGTCAAGTTGCCCTATCGCGCAGCAGACGGCGCGATTCAGGGGGTGCTGACGGTATTGACCGATGTCAGTGCCCTCAAGGCCGCCGAAAACAAGGTGCGGGAAGTGGAGGGCAGGCTGCGGGACATCACCGACAGCATGCCGGGTCTGGTCTATCAATATCTCTGGCAAGGGGCCGGCAAGGGGAAATTCCTCTATCTGTCCCAGGGGGCCAGCGACATTCTCGGGATGACCCATCAAGAGTTGATGGCAGCCGAGTCTGGCGGCGTGATCTTCGGCTTGAACGACGAGGCATTGGCTGCCTTTGCCAATGAGGTGGCCCAACACGCGCGGACCCTTGAGCCGCTCGATATGGAGGTGCTGGTGCCCTCTGTTCAGGGGGCGCGCTATATCCAGATCCGCGGCAACTTTGTGGCGCAACAGGGCCATGATCGCCTGCTCAACGGCGTGGTGCAGGACATCACCGCCATCAAGCAACAGGAGCATGAGCTGCGCGAGGCGCGTGCCGCAGCCGAGCAGGCGATGCAGGCTCGCAGCCGTTTTCTGGCCACCATGAGCCATGAGCTGAGAACCCCCATCTCGGGTATGCACGGCATGCTGGAGCTGCTGCGCATGAGCGAGCTCAATGATGACCAGCGCTATCTGCTGCGCAATGTGGAGAGCTCGGCCAACCACCTGCTCTATCTGGTCAACGATATCCTCGACTTTTCCAAAATCGAGGCGGGTCAGCTGCACCTCAATCGCCAATCCTGCCGTCTGCAACCAGTGGTGTGCGACGTGATCCGCGGCCATGCCGCACTGGCCTACAGCAAGGGGCTGAAGGTCACGCTCCAGTGGGAGGAGCAACTCCCCGACCTAGCCGATATCGATCCGGTCAGAGTGGGCCAGGTGATTTCCAATCTGCTCAACAACGCGGTGAAGTTCACCGAGCAGGGCACCATTTCGATCCAGGCCAGCTATCAGGACCAGCAGCTGGTTATCGCTGTGACGGATACCGGCATCGGCATCGCCGAAGAGAAGCAAGCGCTGCTCTTTACCCCGTTCGAGCAGGTGGAATCCGATATCAATCGCCGCTTTGGTGGCACCGGTCTGGGCCTGGCCATCTGTGATCAGTTGGTGAAGAAGATGGGCGGCACCCTGACGGTCAAGAGCCAGCTCGGTGAAGGGGCCTGTTTCCGCTTCAGCATCCCGCTGCTCAATTGCCTGTGGGAACCACCGGCGCTGGCGGGCAGCGAATGGTGGTGGCTGGGTAGCGATGCCGCCTTGCAGGCCACCATGGCACGGCTCGGCGCCCGGTTAACCCCCCTCGATATCCACCAGCTCACCGCCGATCTCGACGGCCTGCTGTTGGCGGAAGAGGCCGCGCTGGAGTCCAATCTGGGGAGCGATTGGCACACCTTGCTGCAATCCGGCACCCTCAAGGGGGTCATCCTCTCCCCCCGCGAAGCGTTGCGGGGGCGCATGGGCTCGGAGAACTGGTGGCGCCTCGGCCAATCCCCCCTCTATCCGGATCTGTTGCTCGAAAGCTGCCGCGAACTGATCACCGGGCCAGCCGTGACCACCCATGCCGCCAACATCGAAAAACTGGGCGGGCGGGTGCTGGTCGCCGATGACCATCTGGTCAATCGCGCCCTGCTGACCCGTCAGCTGGCGATTCTGGGGGTGGAGTGCGAGGTAGTGGAAGATGGCGAGAAGGCGTTGCGCGCCTGGCAAACCCGGGATTTCGCCCTGCTGATCACAGACTGCCACATGCCGCACATGGATGGCTACACCCTGACCCGCCGCCTGCGGGAACAAGGGGAGCAGGCACCCATCATCGGCGTCACCGCCGATACCTCGGAGGAGGCGGCAGCCAATATGACGGTAGCCGGCATGAACGGCATGCTGTGCAAACCCTATTCGCTGGAGTCACTGCGCCAGATGCTGCTGCGGTGGTTGCCCGCGACTACGATCACAGAGAGAGTGCCCGCACGACAGGCCATCAATCTCGACATGATCGGTCGCTGGCAAGATCTGTTTGGCGATGAAGGGATTGCCAAAAGCATGGCAAGGGAGTATCTGGCCTCCAACCGGAAAGATTGCCACGCTATGATGAGCGCGCTCTCCTCCGATGATAGCCAGGAGCTGGTGGAGATCGCCCACCGCATCAAAGGGGCAGCCAGAATGGTCGGGGAGCTCTCCCTGGCCGAGCAGGCGGCGCAACTGGAATCGGCGGCCCGCCTCAAACAGTTGAGCGAGCTCGCGCTGCTGACACAGAGAGTGAAAGAACAGATGAACAATATTGAACGTGAAATGGGATTGTGGCTCGATGAGTAGAACGGCAGACGAGTTGGTCATCATGGTGGTCGAAGATCACGGGTTTCAACGCAAGACCCTGATGCACCAGATCCGGGCGCTCGGTTATCAGCAACTGCTGGAAGCCGCAGACGGCATCGAAGCCCTGGCGCTGTGCCAGAGCCACACTGTCGACATCCTGTTCTGCGATCTGCGGATGCCCGGCATGGATGGCATGGCGCTGCTGCGCCGCCTCTCGCTGGGTGGCTTTCGGGGCGGTATCATCCTCTCCAGCGCGCTGGAAGATGACGTGGTGGAGGCTGTGCTGCGCATGAGCGCGGCCTATGGTCTCCATGTGCTGGGTCGCATCGAGAAACCCTCCAGCCCGCAGCGGCTGCGCCAGTTGATCGACTCCTGGGCACCCAAGTCGGCCCCCTCGGGCAAGGACGATGGCCTCGTCCTGTCGGTGGACGAGCTCAAACGCGCCCTCGACAACGACCAGTTGCTGCCCTGGTATCAACCCAAGGTCGGCTTTGCGTCCGGCCAGTGGGTGGGGATGGAGGCGCTGGCCCGCTGGCAGCATCCGGAATATGGGCTGATCTCCCCCGGCATGTTTATCCCGCTGGCGGAAAACAACGGCCTTATCGACCAGCTGACCGATGTCATCATCAACAAGTCACTGCAGGATTGCCATCTGTGGGGCCAGACCGGCCTCTCCCTCAATCTGTCGATGAACCTCTCAACCACCTCGCTGATCGAGGGAGATCTCTGCCACTTCCTGATCAACCAGTGCCAGCGTTGGGGCGTCAATCCCGAGCTGATCACCCTGGAGGTGACAGAAAGCTCGTTTGTCGAGGATATCGGCAAGGCACTGGAGGTGCTGACACGACTGCGGATGCACGGCTTTGGCCTCTCCATCGATGACTTCGGTACCGGCTACTCCTCGATGCAGCAGCTGGCGCTGCTGCCGTTTACCGAACTCAAACTTGATCGATCTTTTGTAGATCGCTGCTATGCCGACCCCTCCCGTCTGGCCATCATCGAATCGAGCATCGAGCTGGCCCGCAAGCTGGGGCTGAAATCAGTCGCCGAAGGGGTGGAAGATGTGCAGACCTGGCAACTGCTGGCCAAGCTGGGGTGCGATATCTGTCAGGGCTTCTTTACTGCCCGCCCGATGCCGCGCAGCGAACTGCAGCACTGGCACCAGATCTGGCAAGCCCGGCTGCCGACCCTGATATCCGGCTGACCTCCCGCGACCAACCCTTTGGGCCAACAGGGCACCGACCGGCAACGTGAATGGCCACCTTGGAAAAGGTGGCCATTTTCTTTGTATCGGGCTCGCCACTCACGCATGCCCGCCCCCTATCCACCAACCTTTTATCCAACCGAGTGCCACCCACCCCCTTTGCTCTGTATGCGCCGCATGCCTTGAGTCACCATTGATGCAAAATAAGTTGCATCAAAAATGGTACTACTGGCGGATCACGTCTACCGCGAGCAAGAGCGGCCTCTCTTCTACCAGACGCATAAACTGACAATAAGACAATGAATTGCCTGCTGTAACAGGAATGATTCTCAACGATGCGCCGTGCCGATGAGGTAGACAAGACAACCTGAAATCGTTTTCCCTTTTGAACAACAAGCTGTCTAAAATCAAATAAAGTTGTAAATAATCTTTGTTATGGTGAGCGTATAGCAAGCGGCCTCCCTGTCGCTTCCCCTGCTGGCTCCGCCAGATGCAGCATTTTCTGCGCCTTGAAAGCGAGTTTATGACGCCATGATCACCATCACCCTCGATGGGGCTCAGTTGACGGTTGACCCGACCAGAACCCTGCTCCAGATAGCCAAACAGCACCAGACTGATATCCCCTCCCTGTGCGGTGACAACACCAGCGGCCCCAAGACGCCGTGCGACCTCTGCGTGGTAGAGATTGCCGGTCTCGGCATCCGCCGCTCCTGCGAGACGCGCCCCGAGGCAGGAATGGTGATCACCAGCCAAAGCGATGCCCTGCTCGCCCACCGCCAGCATGCCCTCGGCCGCATCCTCGCAGATCACTACGCCGATTGCGAAGCCCCCTGCCAGCGCGCCTGTCCGGCCGGGGTGGACATTCAATCCTATCTGCACCACATCGCCATGGGGGAGCACGAGGCGGCCATGGCCGTCATCAAGCAGACCCTGCCGATGCCCCTCTCCATTGGCCGGGTTTGCCCCGCTTTTTGTGAGGCACAGTGCCGCCGCGCCTTGGTAGATGAACCGCTGGCCATTCGTCAGCTCAAGCGCCATGCCGCCGATCTCGATCTGGCCGAGATTGCCCCCTATCAACCGGCAAAGAAGCCCGCCAAGGGCAAGCGGGTGGCCATTATCGGCAGCGGCCCGGGCGGCCTCACCTGCGGTTACTATCTGGGTTACGAGGGGTTCGAGGTCGATCTGTTCGAGGCGATGCCCGAAGCGGGTGGCTGGCTGCGCTACGGCATCCCCGAATACCGGCTGCCCAAGGCGATCCTCGATCAGGAGATTGCATTGATGTGCCAGAGTGGCATGCGGATCCACACCAGGCAGCGACTGGGCCACCAGATCACCCTCTCGGCGCTGTACCGCGACTATGATGCGGTCTGTCTGGCGGTTGGCGCTTCCAAGGCGGTGCCGATGGATTACCCGAGCAGCACCCTGGCGGGTTGTTATCTAGGGGTCGATTACCTCAAGGATCGGATGCTGGCCAAGCGGCTCACCACCGGCAAGAGGGTTGCGGTGATCGGGGGTGGTAATACCGCCATCGACTGCGCCCGCACGGCGGTCAGGCTGGGGGCTGAAACCACCCTTATCTATCGCCGCACCCGCGCCGAGATGCCCGCCGAAGCGTACGAAATCGACGAGGCGGAGCACGAAGGGGTGCGCTTTTTGATGCTCACCAATCCGGTTGAGAATCTGCCGGATAGCTGTGGTCGCGTCTGTCAGGTGCGCCTCGAGAAGATGGCTCTCGGCGAGCCGGACGCCTCCGGTCGCCGCCGCCCGGAGCCCACCGGCGAGTTCTTCCTTGAAGAGTTTGATACCGTGATTGCGGCGGTGTCACAGCAGCCGGATCTCAGCTTTATGGAAGGGGAATCCCTCACCCTCCCCTTCACCCGCTGGCAGACTTTAGAGTCCCACCCCGAGACCATGCACAGCGGCCACGGCAACCTGTTCGCCATCGGCGATCTGCGCCGCGGGCCAGCCACCGCCATCGAGGCGGTCGCCGATGGTCGCAAGGCCGCGCTGGCCATCGATCAGTTCCTTCACGGTGACATGGTCGATCCGGTTCGCCCCTTCAACGCCTGCAAGGCTCCCACACTCAAGCAGGTGGATCCCGCCCAGTTTGCTCACCTGAAAAAAGTCGCCCGCACCATCATGCCTCATCTGTCAAACACCGAGCGGGAGGGCAGCTTTGCCGAGGTGGAGCGTGGTTTGAGTGATGCCGATGCCCGCAGCGAAGCCAGCCGCTGCCTCGAGTGCGGCTGTCAGGCCAACACCGATTGTGCACTGCGCGACTACGCCACCGAATACAAGGTCGAGCAGAGCGCTCTCGATACCAGCCAGTGCCAGAAGTTTGCAGTGGATAACAGCAGCGAATTTATCGTGTTCGATGCAAACCGCTGCATCGGCTGTGGCCAGTGCGTGCAGACCTGTGGCGAACAGGCGGTACAAGGGGTGCTGCGCTTTGCCAAAAACAACGATGGCACCCTCTCGAACCGGCCGCAGTTCGACAGCGGGCTGGCAATGGGCGACTCCCACTGCGTGCAGTGCGGCGCCTGCGTACAGGTCTGCCCCACCGGCGCCCTGGTGGATGCCCGCGACAAGTCGCAGGGGCGCACCGAGCTGCTCACGCCGGTCAATACCATCTGCACCTACTGCGGGGTCGGCTGCGGCGTCACCCTCTATGTCGATAAGTCGCGCAACCGCATCCGCTATGTGGAGGGGAACCGCAACTCGCCAGTCAATCAGGGGCTGCTCTGCGTCAAGGGGCGCTTCGGCTTTGACTTTATCCAGAGCAAGGAGCGCCTCACGACCCCGCTTATCCGCAAAAATGGCGAGCTGGAACCCGCCAGCTGGCAGGAGGCCATCGCCCTGGTCGCCGAGCGTTTCACCGCCCTGCGCCAGCGCTATGGCAGCGATGCACTGGCGGGCTTTTCTTCGGCCAAAACCACCAACGAAGAGAACTACCTGTTCCAGAAGTTCATGCGCCGGGAGCTGGGCACCAACAACGTGGATCACTGCGCGCGGCTCTGCCACGCCTCCACCGTCACCGGGCTGGAGGCGTCACTCGGCAGTGGCGCCATGACCAACGACATCCCGAGCATTGATCACTCGGATCTCATCTTCATCATCGGCTCCGACACCTCGGCAGCCCACCCCATCATCGGCTCCCATATCAAGCGGGCCGTCATCACGGGCAAGGCGCGGCTGGTGGTGGCCGATCCCAAGCGGATCGAGATGGCGGACCACGCCAGCCTCTATCTGGCCCACCGCCCCGGCACCGACGTGATGCTGCTCAACGGCCTTATGCAGCAGATCATAAAGAACGAGTGGCACGACAAGGCCTATATCGCCGAGCGGGTGGAAGGGTTCGAGGCGCTGCAAGCGGAGGTGCTCTCCCCCGCCTATGCACCGGACAAGGTCGCCCTCGTCACCGGCGTACCGGCCGAGCAGGTGATTGAGCTCGCCCGCCTCATCGGCACCGCCGAGCGCACTGCCATCTACTACTCCATGGGGATCACTCAGCACACCACCGGCCACGACAACGTACGGGCCATCGCCAACCTGCAACTGCTGTGCGGCAACATCGGCATCGAAGGGGGCGGCATCAACCCGCTGCGGGGCCAATCCAACGTGCAGGGCGCCTGTGACATGGGGGCGCTGCCCAACTGCCTGCCCGGCTATCAGAAGGTGGCCAACCCCGAGGTTCATGCCCGCTTCGCCGCCGCCTGGCAGCAGCCGAACTTGCCGCGTACGCTCGGCCTCACTCTTACCGAGACCATCGATGCCGCCTGTGCGGGCAACATCAAGGGGCTCTATGTGATGGGGGAAAACCCGGTGCTGAGCGATCCGGATCAGCACCATGTCATCGAGGGGCTCAAGCAGCTGGAGTTTCTGGTGGTGCAGGATATCTTCCTCTCGGAAACTGCCCAGCTAGCCGATGTGGTGCTCCCCTCCTGCTCCTTTGCCGAGAAAAGCGGCCACTTCACCAATACCGAGCGGCGGGTACAGCGCATCTCCCCCGCCCTCAAGGCGCCGGGGGAAGCACGAGAGGACTGGTGGATCATCCAGCAGATTGCCAATGCAATGGGCGGCGACTGGCGCTATCAGAACGCCCAGGAGATCACCGCCGAGATCTGCCAAGTCACCCCGCAATACGCCGGCATCCAGTGGGACAAGGTTGGAGCACAAGGGCTGCAGTGGCCCTGCAACGACGCGGCGCCCGAAGGCACTCGCCTGCTCCACGCCAAGCAGTTCACCCGTGGCAAGGGGGAGATGGTCGCGACCCCGTTCCGCTATGCCGCCGAACTGCCCGACGAGACCTATCCCATCGCGCTCACCACCGGCCGCCTGCTGGAGCAGTTCCACACCGGCACCATGACCCGCAAGACCAGGGGGCTCGACAAGCTGGCCGGGCCGCGGGTGATGATGAGCGTGGTGGATGCGCAGCGGTTGGGGATCAGCAACAGCGAGCGGGTCAAAGTCACCAGCCGCCGCGGCCATATCGAACTGCCCGCCTTCGTCACCAAGCGGATGCAGCCGGGTGTAGTCTTTATCCCGTTCCACTTCGCCGAAGCCCCGGCCAACCGGCTCACCATCAATGCCACCGACCCCCACGCCAAGATCCCCGAGTTCAAGGTAGCTGCGGTGCGCATCGACAAGCTGGAATCCTCATCGCAAGCTGGAGAGCTATCCATGCAGAAGGAGCCAACCAAGCCAGACATCGAGGTTGCCTGAAGGGAATTGCAAAACCTGAGTAACCGCCTGCCGGGAGGGTTGGCCCGCTGCCCCTTCCCCTTTGGGTTGCGATAGCAAAAGAGGGGGATGAGAAGGGTCACCAGCCAGAAAGCACAAAGGGTTAGCTTCGATGAGAAGCTAACCCTTTGTTTTATATGGTGCCGATAAGGGGAATCGAACTCCTGACCTTCGCATTACGAATGCGCTGCTCTACCAACTGAGCTATACCGGCTTGTTGCTCTCCACATTCATAAAAAATGATCGGCAAGTCAATTAAGCCAGCTCGATTTTATGAGTTGGCTCATGGTGTTAGAACCCGATTTACAGGTCGGAAAACTCGGGGATATGGGCCCGGCCGCGGCTTTCTAGAAAATCGAGCAGGGCCCGGGGGGAGCGCACCAGGATCCGCTCTTGCGGGAAGCCCGCTTCGGTCACCAGACGGTGGCAATGGTCAAAATCGCCAAGGGTAAATGCCACGTGGGAATCAGAGCCGAAGGTAAGATAGGCCCCCAGATCTCGCGCGGCTTCGACTATGGCACGGCAGTTGCCTTCGCTACCCGGGCGCGAGTGAATGAAAGAGGAGTTGTTGATCTCCAGCGCTACCCGATAGTCAGCGGCCGCCTTGACCACCGCCTGAATATCGATTGGAAATGCGGGGTTGCCAGGGTGGCTGATCATGTCGACCCGGCCGCTCTTGATGGCGTTGATCATCGCCTGGGTGTGAGTGGCCTGATCGCAGGGAGGGAATACCTGCTCATGAAAGCCCGCCATGATCATGTCGAGGCGCGACTCATAGCGCTCGGGAAAATCGATCTCCCCGTCGAGGTTTTTGATGTTGGCCTCGATACCCCGCAGGATCCCTACCCCATCCACCACTCTTGGCAATATCGGCAAGTTGGCAAAATGCCAGACATGAGGGGCATCGGCCATCTCGGGCCCGTGATCCGTGGTGGCAAACAGCTTGATCCCCTTGGCCCTGGCTATCGGCAGATAGTCGTGGATGGTGCTGTAGGCATGGGTGCTGGCAATGGTGTGAGTGTGGGTATCGACCGGGTACTTCATCTTCTCTCCCTCATATTTTGAAAGGGCAGCATAGCAAAGAGCGGCAGCTTGGGCCACGCTGGCACTTGCCACACTTTGTCACAAAATACCGCGAAGCTGACATAGTCTGAGGGGCTCTGGCTGGCATACTGCCCCCGTCGATACATGCCTGAACTCGCATCGACAGTTTGCCGTCAGGATGACGCGAACTCACTTTCCCCACCGTCGCACCCTGCGGCGGTTTTTTTTGCCTGCAAACCGCAAACCGGTAACAAACGCGCAAAAAAAGGCCCAACTAGCATGGTGCAGGTTGGGCGAGACTTAATGTTTAATTGCAGTGGCATAGATATAGAGTCCTGCTTTTTGACTAAGTTCCGCCCACTTTGCTTTTTTCATCGAAAAACATTCCGCTAACACTCATTCACATTCTCTTGACACTTCACGTTATGAAACGTACTTTTTAAACATTCGTTTAAGTGAGGTGTCCAGTGAGTAAAATCGATACCAAAAACCGTATTCTCGACGCCGCTGAAGTGCTGTTTGCCGAGCGGGGATTCGCCGATACCTCTTTGCGTCTGATCACCAGTGAAGCCGACGTTAATCTGGCGTCGGTGAACTATCACTTCGGCTCCAAGAAGGAGCTGATCCAGGCGGTACTCGACCGCTATCTGAGCCTGTTTATGCCCGATCTCGATGCGCGCCTGCGGGTCCTGATGGAGCAGGAGCAGCTGACCCTGCTGCAACTGTTTGAAAGTTTTGTCGAGCCGCTGATGAAGCTCTCGGCAGTGCGGGCCAACGGCCCGGCCATCTTCATGCAACTGCTGGGGCGCGGCTATATCGACAGCCAGGGCCACCTGCGCCGCTTTATCACCGCCCACTATGGCCCCATTTTGCAGCGGATCACCCAGGCCATCTCCAAAGCCAATCCGGCCCTGTCGCCGGCGGATCTCTTCTGGCGACTGCACTTCACTCTGGGCACCGTCGTATTCACCATGGCCTCCGCCGATGCCCTGCGCGACATCGCCCTGGCCGACTTTGGCCAGCAGCTCGATGTGGAAGGGCTGGTGCGCAACGTTATTCCTTATCTGGCGTCCGGAGTCGGGGCGCCCGTGGAGTCGACCAGGCTCTCCCTGGCCGTGTAACAACCAACAATAAATCAACGGAAACAGTGAAATAGAAGGAACTTCGGTATGATCACATTGCTTGTCCTGCTGGTGCTGGCGATAGCCGTTGTGCTCGGCGTACCCTCCATCCGTAAAAAGGTGGTAACCCGTCCGGTGTTCGGCATCTTCAAAAAGATACTGCCGCCCTTGTCAGCTACCGAGCGGGAGGCCATGGAAGCCGGCTCCGTCTGGTGGGATGGCGAGTTGTTTCGCGGCAACCCCGACTGGAAAAAACTGCACGGCTACGGCAAGGCCGAGCTGACCGCAGAGGAGCAGGCCTTTATCGACAATCAGGTCGAAACCCTGCTCGCCATGGTTGACGACTTCAAGATCGTCAACGAAACCAAAGACCTGCCGGAACCGGTGTGGGACTATCTGAAGAAGGAAGGCTTCTTCTCCCTGATCATCCCGAAATCCTACGGCGGCCGCGAGTTCTCGGCGATTGCCAACTCCACCATCGTCACCCGCATTGCCACCAAGAGTCTGAGCGTGGCGGTCACCGTCATGGTACCGAACTCTCTCGGCCCGGGTGAGCTGCTGATGCACTACGGCACCCAGGCCCAGAAAGATTTCTGGCTGCCGGGGCTGGCCAATGGCAAAGAGGTGCCCTGCTTCGCCCTGACCGGGCCGGAAGCGGGCTCCGATGCGGGCGCCATTCCTGACAAGGGGATCGTCTGCAAAGGGATGCACAAGGGTGAAGAGGTGCTGGGTATTCGCCTCAACTGGAACAAGCGCTACATCACCCTGGCGCCCCGCGCTACTGTGCTGGGGCTGGCGTTCAAACTCTATGACCCGGAAAGACTGCTGGGTGACAAGGAGGAGCTCGGTATCACCTGCGCGCTCATCCCCACCAGCCACCCGGGCGTGCGCGTCGGCGATCGCCACTACCCCATGGGTCTGGCGTTCCTGAACGGCCCGACCTTCGGCAAGGATGTGTTCATCCCGCTCGACTGGATCATCGGCGGCCCGGATTACGCTGGCCGTGGCTGGCGCATGCTGGTGGAGTGCCTCTCCGCCGGTCGCGGCATCTCGCTACCTGCCCTTGGCACCGCTTGCGGTCACATGGCGAGCCGCACCGTGGGTGCCTACTCCTACGTGCGCAAGCAGTTCGGCATGTCCATCGGCAAGTTTGAAGGGGTGCAAGAGGCGCTGGCTCGCATTGGCGGCCTCACCTATCAGCTGGAAGGGGCCCGTCGTATGACCGCCGGTTCGCTGGACTTGGGTCAGGCACCGGCCATCGTCACCGCGATTTCCAAGTACCACATGACCGAGATGGCGCGCCAGATCATGGATGACTCCATGGATATCCACGCCGGTCGTGCCATCCAGCTGGGCCCGAAAAACTACACCGGCTACGCCTACATGGGGATTCCGGTCGCCATCACGGTGGAAGGGGCCAACATCCTGACCCGCAACCTGATGATCTTCGGGCAAGGGGCTACCCGCTGCCACCCGTACGTCTTTGCCGAGCTGGAAGCAGCGGCTGACACCGACGTGGAGCGCGGTCTCGAGAAGTTTGACGCCCTGCTGATGAAACACATCGCCTTTGGCGCCGGCAACTTCTTCGGTTCACTGTTCCAGGGGCTGACTCTGGGTCAATTCAACAGAGCGCCGGTAGCCGGTGAAACCGCTCGCTACTACAAGCAGCTCTCCCGCATGAGTAAAGGGCTGGCCCTGTGCGCCGACGTCTCCATGCTGATGCTGGGTGGCGATCTCAAGCGCAAGGAGATGATCTCCGCCCGTCTGGGTGACGTGCTAAGCCACCTCTATCTGGCCTCCGCCACCCTCAAACACTACGAGGATCAGGGCCGTATGGTCTCCGATCTGCCGTTCGTGCAGTACGCGGTGGAGCGCAACCTCTACCTGATTGGCAAGGCGTTCGAGGGCTTCTTCCAGAACTTCCCGAACAAGGTGGTGGGTGCCGTACTCAAGCGCGTGGTGTTCCCGTTCGGCGTCGGTTACAAGATGCCGGCCGACGATCGTTGCCACGCCATCTGTCTGGCCATGATGAAGCCGGGCGAGTTCCGCGACCGTCTGACCGCCCTCTGCTACGTCGGCAAAGACGAGGCGGACCCGGTTGGTCTGATGGAGCGTGCCTTCCAGGCCATGGTCGCCGTGCAGCCCTACGAGAAGAAACTGGTGCAGGCCCAGAAAGAGGGCAAACTGCCCCGCAAACTGGCGCTGCCGGAACTGGTGGAAGCAGCGTTGGCCAAATCGGTACTGAGCAAGGACGAGGCAGACAAGCTGCTGGCCGCCGATGCCCTGCGCTACGAAGCGATTCAGGTAGACAACTTCGCCCCGGGCGAGCTGGAGGGAATGGCGCAGGCCAGCCCCATCCATCACGCCGCCTGACAAGCGATAATCAAAAAGGCCCCTTTCGGGGCCTTTTTTTATGGCAATCGCCACGCACTGACCGTTCGCACATCCTGCGTACAGCCAAGCAGGCCGGAGTTTGCTATCTTGGCGGCCATCACTCGCGTTTAGAGCAATCAACACCCATGAGCATTATTTTGGGCATCGATCCGGGTTCGCGGATCACCGGATACGGGGTTATCCGGGTCGTGGGCGGCAAGGCCGAATACTTGGGCTCTGGCTGCATCCGCACCGATTGCGGCGAGCTGCCGGAGCGCCTCAAGCAGGTTTATGACGGGGTATGCGAGATCATCACCCAGTTCAAGCCCACCGAGTTTGCCATCGAGCGGGTCTTTATGGCCCGCAACGCCGACTCGGCCCTGAAACTGGGGCAGGCCCGGGGCAGCGCCATCGTCGCCGCGGTCAATGCCTACCTGCCGGTGAGCGAATACTCCGCCACCCAGATCAAGCAGGCAGTGGTGGGCACCGGCGGCGCTGCCAAGGAGCAGGTGCAGCATATGGTGACCCATCTGCTGAAACTCTCCGCCACCCCGCAGGCGGATGCAGCAGATGCCCTCGGCGTCGCGCTCTGCCACCTGCACACCCGCCAGAGCCTGATCAAGATGGCTGGCCGCGCCAGCAGCTCGGTACGCGGCCGCTATCGCTGAGCCCTTGTGTCGTCCACGGCTATCTCGGTATCGCAAAATAAAAAACCGCCCCGGATCTCCGGGGCGGTTTTGTTTTGGGCGCGGAATAGAGAGCAATCCGGAGAGCAAGGTCATGCACGCCAGCTCCATCAAAAGTTGCAATCGAGCGACACGTGCGCCGACGTGACGAGCAACTCGATTATCATCGTAAACCCGTACCGTATTGCCATCAGACACAACGCGAAAGAGGCTTATAAATCACACTCTTGGCAATAGATACTTGCTTTCAATTAGTCGTGTCCGCAAACAATACAACCTCGAGTTACAAACTGATATGAATCATGCCAAGGAAGAATTAGATATGGAAAAAATCGGACTTTCCGCTATCGCCCTTCTGCTATGTGGTTGTTCTGCTGCTGGCGTCGTAAAAAGCAACGACCCTTGGCAAAATCTGGCCCAAGCAGATGTGCTGATTGAACATGGGCGGGCAACCGCTGCAGAAAAACTTATCGTCGAAGCCAGAAACCTTTGCAAGGAAGACGCGGTTTGCCATGCCATGGCAGATAGAGAATATGCCCTGCTACTCCTATCTTCTTCCGTTGGTTCTACTTGGGCAGAACACTATAAAGAACAAGGATTTATAGATCAGACAGTCAACCTGCAAAACAGGACAATCAAGGCTGCAGCATATCTGGATCAGGCCGCCACTCAGCTAAATACAACAACCGCTTACGACAAGCTGAGCAATGTGCAGCTACTAAAAGCCTCTGTCTATCAGGAACTGCAGGATCAAAAAAGTACTTGTTCATCCCTGGCTCAAGCGCTGACAGCCTACCAAGATAATCTGCGCCATAACCCAAGCGCAGCCCCGCAGGGGGTGGATGGTTACGCCTCGCTGGGAGACTATATCATCGCACGGCAGAAAGCCGTTCGCTGTATGTAAACAGGTATCTTATGGTTCAGTGCCCCTTGCCAGCATTGGCAAGGGGCACTGTGTTAAACCACCTCCCCCAGCGCGCCGATCAGGGCGTCGAGCCCCTGGTCAACCTTCGAGCGCGGGCAGCCGACGTTGAGGCGGATATAGCCTGTGCCTTCCGGGCCGTAGGTGTCGCCGCGCATGATGGCGACCCGGTATTTCTCCACCAGCACGGTTTGCAGCGCATCCATCCGTTTGGTGGAGTCGATGCCAAGACCGCGCAGGTCAATCCAGGCGAGATAGGTTCCCTCGGGCACCCGATAGTCGATGGCGGGGAAAGCGGCGTTGAGCCGCGCCGCCACATGGTCGAGGTTGCCGTGCAGATAGCTTTTCAGGGCATCGAGCCAGGCAGCGCCATCGCGATAGGCACTGATATGGGCCAGCACCCCGAGAATGGGCGGTGATGAAAGACCATGGGCCGCCTTGAGCCGCTGCAGATAGGCGGCCCGCGCTTCTGCGTTGGCGATAAAGGCGTAGGCGCCGCCAAGGGCGGGAATATTGAAGGATTTGGAGCCCGAGTTCACCAGCGCCCATTGATCGTCCGGTGCCACCTCGCTCCACGGCAGATAGCGGGCAAAGCTCACATCCATATGGATGTCGTCCGAGATGACCTTGACCCCGTGGCGCTGGCAGATGGCAGCCATCCGGCCGAGTTCATCCCGCGTCCAGACCCGCCCGGTGGGGTTGTGGGGGCTGCAAAGCAGCAAAATCCGGCAATCGGGACGAGCGGCTTGCTGCTCGAAACATTGCCAGTCGATCTGGTAACTCCCCTCTGACTTTTTGAGCGGGCATGGCAGCAGCACCCTGTCGTTGGCAGCCAGCATATTGCCGAAGGCATCGTAGGCGGGGGTATGCACCAGCACTCCTTCCCCCGGCGCCGACCAGAGGCTCACCAGCTGGGCAATCACATAGATGACCGAGGGGCCGTAGACCAGCGTCTCGGGGTCGAGGCTCGCGCCGTAGCGGTGGGCAAACCAGTTGCTCACCGCCCCTTTAAAGTCATCGTGATTCCAGCGGCTGTAGCCAAATACCCCGTGCTCCAGGCGAGTTGCCAGGGTCTGGCGAATGCAGGGAGCGGTCTCGAAATCCATGTCGGAGATGGTAAAGGGGAGCAGATCGGCATGGCCAAAACGGTCGGCTACATAGTCCCATTGGGTGCAGTAGGTGCCGTGGCGGTCGACCACATGGTCGAAGTCATAAATATCGTGCATGAAGTTTCTCCCTCCATAAACAGGAGACATATTGGGAGAGGCAAACAAGGGGGGCTTACGCCCCCCGTTCGGATCTTATTGGCCAGTTCAGGCCCCCATCAGGCTCTGCAGCTGGTTTTTCACCAGATGCACCTGCGGGCCGATCACCACCTGCAAGTTGTGCTCGTCGAGCTTGATCACCCCGATGGCGCCGTTCGCTTTCAATACCTTGTCATCGACCCGGCTCATGTCCTGCACCGACATCCGCAGGCGGGTGATGCAGTTATCGAGCGCGAGGATGTTATCAGCGCCGCCCAGCGCATTGAGGATGATTTCACCGTTGTAACCGCTGTTGCCTGCCTTCTTGCCTGCGGGCTGGGCAGCCTCGCTGGTCTCGATTTCGCGGCTCTCTTTTTCACGACCAGGGGTTTTCAGGTTAAAGCGCACGATGGCGAAGCGGAACACGCTGTAGTAGATGGCAAACCAGATAGCGGCCGCGACCGGCACCAGATACCACTTGGTAGCGGTGCCTTGCAGCACGCCGAACACCAGAAAATCGATGAGGTTGCCGTCAGTGTTGCCGATGGTGACGCCGAGCAGCCCCATGGTCATAAAGCCCAGACCGGTCAGGATGGCGTGAATAACGTAGAGCACCGGTGCCACGAACAGGAACAGGAACTCCAGTGGCTCGGTGATGCCGCCGATGACGCAGGCCACCACGCCGGAGACCAGCAGCGCCTTGATCTTGCCACGATTTTCCGGGCGAGCGCAGTGATACATGGCGAGCGCCGCGCCCGGCAGGCCGCCGAGGAAGGCAGGCATCTTGCCCTGCGAGAGGAAGGAGGTGGCAGAGACCGAGAAGCCGGAAGTGTCGGCGCAGGAGAGCTCGGCGTAGAAGATATTGAGGGCGCCGCTCACCTCGTGACCGCATACCAGCTGGGTGCCGCCCGCTTCGGTAAAGCGGATCAACGCCACCAGAATGTGGTGCAGGCCGAGTGGCAGCAGCAGGCGCTCACCGGTACCGAACAGAAAGGGGCCAAAGGGGCCGGCGTGGGAGATGAGCGCCCCGATACCGTTAATGCCGGCGGCAAACCAGGGCCAGGCGAACGGCACGACCAGACCGACTACACCCAGCACCAATACAGTGATGATGGGCACGAAGCGAGCGCCGCCGAAGAAGGCGAGCGCATCGGGCATCTTGTAGGTGTAGAAACGGGCGTGCAGTTTGGCGACGATCACCCCGACGATGATGGCCCCCAGAATCCCGGTGTCGATGGAGCTGATACCGAGGATCGATTTCACCCCGTAGGCCTTCTCCGCCGCTGCGTCACCGATGACGTTGGCCACGGTCAGGTAGAAGTTGATGGAGAGGTTGAGCGCCGCATAGCCGACGAAACCGGCAAAGGCCGCGACCCCCTTCTCTTCTCGCGCCAGCCCGAGCGGAATGGCCACCGCAAACATCACCGGCAGATAGATAAAGGCCACCAGCCCCACCTTGGTCATCCAGAGGAACAGCAGTTGCAGCACGGTATTGTCGAGGAAGGGCATGCTCTGCTTGACCGCATCGCTGGTGAGCGAGCTGCCGACACCGAGCAGGATGCCCGAGAAGGCCAGCAGGGCGACCGGCAACATAAAGGTCTTGCCGAGGCTCTGCAGGAACTCCCAGATGGTGGATTTGGCTTGAGGCTTGGCCATGAAACGGCTCCTTGTGAATAGACAGCAATATCTGCGGCTGCCCTCCCCCGCTCGAGGCAATCTCGACGCAATCTCGAAGCAAAAGGCGCGGGTCAGCATCAGGTTTTGCTGGATGATAAAACGTTTTATCAATTTACAAGTGCCGACAGGATCACAGAATAAGGGGGCTGGCTGGCAGCAGGATCCAAATTTGTGAGCCGGATCGGCCAGATGGTGATGTAACGTTTCACTTGGGCATATGAGCAGGTATGCTTGAGCCTCGCTCTCAACTGTCCGTCGTCCATTCGCCCTATGTCGCCCAAATCCCTCTCTGCCAAAGCCACCAAGATCACCGATGTCGCCCAGCGGGCGGGAGTGTCGGTCACCACCGTCTCCATGGTGCTCAACGGCAAGGGGCGCATCTCGCCGGCCACCGCCGAGCGGGTGCAGCAGGCGATAAAAGAGCTCGACTATGTGCCCAACAGCGCCGCCGCCAACCTGCGCAGCCAGCAATCCAACCTGGTGGGGCTGATCCTGCGCGACATCACCGACCCCTTCTATACCGAGGTGACCGCCGGGGTGAGCGAGGTGCTGGAGCAGCAGGGCTATCTGCTGTTTCTGACCCAGTGCGGCCACAGCCCGAAGCGGCTGCAGCAGAGCATCCACTCCCTGTCACGGCAGGGGGTGGCGGGCATCATCTTCAATCCGGTGCGCGGCGCGGCGGCCAAAACCCTGGAGACCCTGCTCGATTCCGAGCTGCCGGTGGTGTGCGCCGCCCGCTCCTACTATCGCGATGACGTGGACTTTATCGGCCCCGACAATACCCACGCCGCCAAGCAGGCCACCACCTACCTGATCGAACAGGGCCACCGCCATATCGCCTACGTCGGCGGACGGGCCGACTCCCTCACCCGTGCCGAGCGGATCGGCGGCTACTGCGCCAGCCTGCTGCAATATGGCCTCCCCTTCAAACCGGAGTGGGTACTGGAGTGCGAGCGCACCCAGCGCAGCGCCGCCGACACCATCGCCCAGCTGCTGCACCAGCACCCCAAGGTGACCGCCGTGCTCTGCCACTACCCCGAGGTGGCGCTCGGCGCCATCTATGGCGTCGAGGCGAGCGGCCGCACCGTGGGCAAGGACAACTACATCGGCCAGCAGGTGGCCCTGCTCGGCTTTGACGATGTGGCGGAGGCCGAACTCACCTCCCCCGCACTCACTTTCGTCAGCTCACCGGCCCGCGAAATCGGCCGTCAGGCGGCAAAACGACTGCTGACCCGGATGCAGCAACCCGAGCTCGCCCCCAACCGCCATATCATCACCCCCAACTTGCAGAAGCGAGAATCAGCCTGAGCTGGCTGGACAAGCCCGAGCTCACCCCACCCGCCATATCATCACCGCTCACCAGCAAACCGCAGAAGCGGGAGTCGGTCTGAACTGGCTGGGCAAGCCTGCAGCAGCGCAAAACGTGAGGCCGCTCACTGCGCCGGCAAGGAGAGATTGAGAGCCAAGTGGAGAGGAATATGATGGGCGCCTGCCTCACTTCACGAGCCCATTTATGAGCCACCCGCACGACCAAAATCCGCCAACTGAAATCCATCGCTGTGACAAATGCGGCGAGCGTACCCGCCATATCGTGGTGCTGGTCGCCCGCGATCACAGCCAGGACATCATGCCCAAGGATCCGCGCAAAGCCTTCTGGCAAGCCTTTACTTCCAGCAGCATCACCAACTGGGCGTTTGGTGAAACACTGGCCTACCAGACCACCCATGTAAAACATCTAATTTGTGAGCGGTGCGGGGAGAAGTTTCTGGAGTATTGAGTGTCGGTAGTACCCGGCAAGAGGTGAAGCTCAGCTTGCGGTCGCCGTGCCAAGCGGGCAGATAACACCCACTTAGTGAGCAATTTATTGATCTTTGGCAGGTTTTTGCCCGACTGCGGTTTTACCCTGCCCCTCTCTCGATTAATATGCCTCACTTGGCAACCACTCTTGCAGAGATCACCCTGTGCAGCCGTTTCGCCATCCACCACATCGCCGGATAACCGCAGCAGGCTGGAGGCTGTAATCCACGGGCGGTAGCGTGTCTGCAAGAAATGGATCTAGTGATATATCCCTCGCGATCGTCTGATTACGTTTTATGCACCTCAGTAATCTACCAGAGTTTTTATGCAACCAAGGCTTGTCTAAACTCCTGTGCTATGAGAGATATATCAAGTAATAAGAAGGAATCATCAAAAATGATTGGTACGAATTTAATTTATAAATTCTTCCCCTATAACCCTCATGACTTAGACGCCCTTGCAAATAATTACTTATGGTTCAGTAATTACAAAGACTTTAATGATCCATTTGAGGATGTTTTTATTGAGAATGTTCTTAATGTTGACATTGATAGCTATAATCAAACAAAAGCCATTGAATTTTACAAAATGCTGCACAAAGAACACCTTCCTCAATAT
This sequence comes from Aeromonas sp. 6P, assembly GCF_051919525.1. Lineage (NCBI taxonomy): Bacteria > Pseudomonadati > Pseudomonadota > Gammaproteobacteria > Aeromonadales > Aeromonadaceae > Aeromonas > Aeromonas sp. 6P. The sequence continues at coordinate 3,171,957 of NZ_JBQBEO010000002.1, forward strand.
AAAATTGAAGAGGCGTTACTTCAATTAAAAATTAACAATCAATTAGAAAGCCATTATATCAATACAATATATTCAACCTTGAGTTTTGCAAAAAAAAGACTATCTGACTTAGTAAAAAACTCACGAATGACATGCTTTGCCAAAGATAATATTGAAAAAAATAAACTTGCTATAAAAAATAGGTTAATGTAGTCACATTATGCCAATGGGTTAAGAGGGTTTTGTATTGAGTACGACACTCTGACCTTAATCGAAGGTATATCTAAAGAGATTGGTAACAAGGTCGGTTATAGCACAATACAATACGGAAAACTGAAGAAATATGGCGCAGAAGAACTGCTATTCAATACACTAAAAAATATTCAAAGAGATCACAGTTCACTAGGAATTGGCACACTAACCACATTAAAATCATCTGAATGGGAATACGAAAGAGAGTTTAGGCTTTTTGTGCCAGAACAGTCTCTAGTAACTATCCCGCCAGAAGCCATAAAGACAATTACCATAGGTTGTAAAATGGATGAACTTAAGCGCAACACTCTCCTTTCAATTATAAGAGGCAATCCACGAATAAATTGTAAAATAAATTATGCACACATTAACCCAAATACTTTTGAGATAGAAGTGAATGAATCAGATGGGAATTAGAATATTTACACATATATAAAGTCTTATACCCGTAAGAATATTCAGACACTCGCGTAATAAACACTACCTTCCGCCTCAACACTTTCTAACCAAACAAGCGGTGCAATTCACTTCGTTAATTTTCCCCTACGACTACTACACTTGATTTCAGAATAAAAAAAGCAATCCAGTTATGGCTAAATTCATATGCTGAAAACTCAGAAAAATTAGTTGCTTTTGTCAAACGACATGACCGAATCGTTGCCGATAGTCGCTATGCAAATTTTCCTACAAAAAGCCTATAAAAGTGACTTCTAAAATCTTTTAAAAAATCCACATTCCGGCCTCTATAATTTTTTACCACAAAGCATCGCAATTAAATTTGCTGATCTCAACCTACGGTACTACAACTTTAAATATCAAGACAAAACATTATGAAAGCACGTGTGATTTACTTTTTTTGTTTCCTCGGGTTATCCAGTCAAATCTCATTTGGTAGTGATACCGGCTCTCAAGTACCACCTCGGACAGAGGACTACCCGGCCCCCCCTGTATATAAAGGTAAGCCAGCCAAGCTTTCACTAGACTCTGAATTGGCCAGAACATTCCGCACCCGACTTACCGCGGCCTTGTCACAAAAACCAGTATATGCTGGTGAATATGTACTGACAGGCTGGGGATGTGGTTCATCAGGTTGTTATGATCAAGTTCTTGTCAACAAACGCACGGGAAAGGTACTTGATACGGTATTTAATGCTTATAGCTCATATGATGTAAATGATGAGTCTGATACCCGTGTGGGAGAATGGATAGAATCTCCCCAAATTGATAGCCGCCTTCTCACAACGGTTAAAGTTGAAAACAGTCAAGACGGAAAAAAATTTGTTTATTACACGAACTATTACATTGTTGATAAAAACCAGCTTACGCTCATAAAAACGATTCAAGATAACCCGTAGGTTCGAATAGCGAAACATATTCGGACATTTGCGTCACCACCTCTACCTTCGAGCCATCACATTTTCTGTGAGCAAACTGCGGTGCAATGCACTTCGTTTATTGCACCCTACGGAACCACTCCTTATGAACGTCTCTAATAAGATATTTTTCTCAAGTTTAATCATGCATGCCTGTGCATTATTATTAATTAAAGGATTTTCAGACTATGGAAGTGATTTACATCTTAAGTTATTGCTCTTTTTTTGGTGCACTGGCTCATTCTACGGAGTTTTTTTATTCAAAAAATACACTGTTCAACCGCCCCCTTCACCACTTCTTCATACTATAAAGCTGGCAATCTTGTATCTGCTCATGGCCATACCTATTGTCTTGGCACTTCTATTTTTATGCCTATCGATAGCATTAAAGGGAGTCAAATTTTAAGATCTCTTGTACGCAAACTCAGGGCTATGGGCTCAAAGAATAAAGCGGCGTTTCTCGCAATCTCGCAATCTCGCAAGAGACCTAATATCAGCACATAGGTTCGAATAGCGGAGCGTATTCGAACGTTCGCATTATCACCTCTATCTTTTCGGCCATCCCCTCTCTTGCTACCACCCTCCCAGCCCAAACAGGCGGTGCAATTCACTCTGTTCATTGCACCCTACGTCTCCCATCCCCCTCTGCGTTCGCTCTGCCAATCCAATTGGCCTCCGCCATCAGGCGCATAAAAATCCTAATCCGCCCGACGAAACTGCGACTTTTTGTGAGAAAGGTCACATCTTATAACGCCTTAAAACCACATATAAATCCAGACCCCGCTGGTGATTAATTTATTGACATGATGCATTACAAACCTGGTTACGAGACCAGTCACAATCCATTTATTTGTTTTTAAAGACAAAATTAGCAATAACCTGAAAATGGTGAGTCCTGCCTGAAAACGGGATCTTCATCACATCGCGTTTTACTGCGCACAAAAATCCAGTGATTAGCACATTTGTCCGATAGGGAGGGGGCGAGCGAGCCACGATAATGAACAGGTCATTTTTATCCAGTACGTCGATACGTACTCACGCATAGCTTCCGTCACCGGAAGCGGGGAGAGCGCCATGATCACCACCTTGATCAATGAACATCTGATCAACCTCGATTTGAAAGCGACGCGTAAGGAAGAGGTCTTCACCGAAATGGCCCGCCTGCTGGCGTCGCAAGGCAAAGTCAGCGACGAGCAGGCCTTTATCAAGGATCTGTGGGCCCGCGAAGAGCTGGGCAACACCGGCTTTGAAGAGGGCGTGGCCCTGCCCCACGCCAAGAGTGCGGCGGTATGCAACCCGGCGGTCGCCATCGGCATCAGCCGCAATGGCATCGAGTACGGCGCCGAAGATGGCAAGCCATCCCATATTTTCTTTATGATCGCCTCCCCCGATGGCGGCGCCAACCACCATATCGAGGTGCTGGCCGAGCTCTCCGGCAAGCTGATCGAAGAGGGCTTTATCGCCAAGCTGCTGGCGGCGAAAACTCCGGCCGATGCGCTGGCGCTGCTGCTGGCCAAGAAAGAAGAGCAGAGCGCGGCCCCGACCACCAGCAAAGGCTTTATCATCGGTGTCACCGGCTGCCCGGCCGGAATCGCCCACACCTATCTGGCGGCCGAATCGCTGGAGCGTGCCGCCAAGGAGCTCGGTTATGAGGTGAAGGTGGAGACCAACGGTTCCATCGGCGTCAAGAACAGCCCGACCGCGGACGAGATCGCCCGCGCCACCGCCATCGTGGTCGCCTGTGACAAGCAGGTGGATATGGCCCGCTTCAACGGCAAGCCGCTCATCAAGACAGGCGTGAAGGCCCCCATCAAGGATGGCAAGGGTCTGATCGAGCAGGCCCTGAAAGCCCCCTCCTATGTGGCTGGCAAAGAAGATAAAAAAGGTGAGGAGAAGAGCGCAGGCGGCAGTTCCGATCTCTATCGCTACCTGATGAACGGCGTCTCTCACATGATCCCGTTCGTGGTGACCGGTGGTCTGTTGATTGCGCTGGCACTGGCCATCGGCGGCAACCCGACCCCGAGCGGCATGCAGATCCCGGAAGGGAGCATGTGGAACCAGATCCTCAACGTGGGCGTGGCCGCCTTCACCCTGATGATCCCCATTCTGGCGGGTTATATCGCCTACGCCATCGGTGATCGTCCGGCGCTGGCACCGGGCTTTATCGGTGGCTGGATCGCCAACAACGGCAGCTTCTACGGCGCGGATGCCGGTACCGGCTTTATCGGTGCCATCATTGCGGGCCTCCTGGTCGGCTATCTGGTGCGCTGGATTGCGACCCGTCAGTACCACAAGATGGTGCAACCGCTGGTGCCGATCCTGATCGCCCCCATCGTCGGTTCCCTGTTTATCGCTGCGGTATTTATCTTCATCATCGGCGCCCCGATTGCCGACATGATGACCGGCCTCAACGCCATGCTGCTCTCCATGAGCGGTGGCAGTCTGGTGCTGCTGGGTATCGTGCTGGGTGGTATGGCCGGCTTTGATATGGGTGGCCCGGTCAACAAGGTGGCATTCCTGTTCTCGGTCGGCATGATCGCCTCCGGTCAGACCCAGTTTATGGGTGCCATGGCCTGCGCCATCCCGGCCGCGCCCCTTGGCATGTCGCTGGCTACCGTACTCGGTCGCAAGCTCGGTATCTTCGATGCCTCTGAAATCGAAGCGGGCAAAGCCGCCGGTGCCATGGGTCTGGTGGGTATCTCCGAAGGGGCGATTCCGTTCGCCGCCCGTGACCCGCTGGCCGTTATCCCGGCCAACATTCTGGGCAGCATGACCGCCGCCGTGATGGCCTTCCTGTTTGGCATCACCAACAGCGTTGCCCACGGTGGCCCCATCGTGGCCCTGCTGGGTGCGGTCAACAAGCCGCTGCTGGCGCTGCTCTGCATGATCTGCGGTGCCATCGTCACCGGCGTGGTGGCGGTTGCCCTGAAAAAACTGCGGGTCAAAAAGAGTGATGAGGTAACTCTGGCCAAGGCGGCCTGAGTGCCCCCTCGCCATCGCGGCTCCTAGACCATAAAAGAGGCCACCCCACGGGGTGGCCTCTTGTTTTTGGGGATAGCTGGCGGGCCGTATTCCAATATCGCCCCCCGAGAAATAGTGGTCGATAAGCACTCTTCCTCGTCTCTCCCTTCACCTCTCTCCTTGCCTTTCCCTTGCTCCCTTCTGGCCTCTCCCCTCCTCAGCCCAGCACTCACACAGAGCGCCAAACTGGCTGAAATGGCAGCAATCCGGCGTCAGCGGTGTGATGTTTCTCACGCTTTGTCCGCGAAAGCGCAAAAACTAGGAAAATTTCCTAGCCCCACTAGGGATGGCTCTCAAGCCATTTTTTGCCCCTCTTATTAGAGTCACCTCACCTGATGTCGTGACCCGCACCGCGACGGGCAATGTGCCCCGTCATTCCGTGCCGGGCCCGGGTTTATATGGATGGAGCGTCGAGCGCAGCAACGGCTGACAGCCCCGACGTTCCGTTCCCCCTTCCGTGGCGTGACCTCGAACAACCTATCTACAAATGAGGGGCGCGGCGGAAATACCGTCTATCTCGCAGAGGATGAACGAAGATGTTGAAATTGCTCCAACAGGTCCGGGTCCCCACCCTCGACCTGCCGGTCGAAGCCCGGCGCAAGCTCTGGTTCAAGCCGTTTATGCAATCTTATCTGGTTGTATTTATTGGCTATTTGACCATGTATCTGATCCGCAAGAACTTCAACATTGCGCAAAATGACATGATCCAGGAGTACGGTCTCTCCATGACCGAGCTTGGCATGATCGGCCTTGGCTTCTCCATCACCTACGGGGTGGGCAAGACCATCGTCTCCTACTACGCCGATGGCAAGAACACCAAGCAGTTCCTGCCGCTGATGCTGATCCTCTCCGCACTCTGCATGCTGGGCTTCAGTGCCAGCATGGGCGGCACCGGTTTCAGCCTCTACTTCATGATCTTCTTCTATGCCCTGAGCGGTTTCTTCCAGAGCTGTGGTGGTTCCTGCAGCTACTCCACCATCACCAAGTGGACCCCTCGCAACAAGCGCGGCACCTATCTGGGTATGTGGAACCTCTCTCACAACGTGGGCGGTGCCGGTGCAGCCGGTGTGGCGTTGTTCGGTGCCAACTACCTGTTTGATGGCAACGTGCTCGGCATGTTTATCTTCCCCTCCATCATCGCGCTGATCGTCGGCTTTATCGGCCTGCGCTTTGGTAGCGACTCGCCGGAAGCCTACGGCCTTGGCAAGGTGGAAGAGCTGTTTGACGAAGTGGCGAGCGAAGAGGATATCGCTACCGAAGAGCAGCAGCTGACCAAGTGGCAGATCTTCGTGAAGTACGTGCTGCTCAACAAGGTGATCTGGCTGCTCTGCTTTGCCAACATCTTCCTCTACGTGGTGCGTATCGGTATCGACCAATGGTCTACCGTCTATGCCCACCAGGAGCTTGGCTTCTCCAAAGACGTGGCCATTCAGGGCTTTACCTTCTTCGAAGTGGGCGCACTGGTCGGCACCCTGATGTGGGGTTACCTCTCGGATCTGGCCAACGGTCGCCGTGGTCTGGTTGCCTGTGTGGCGCTAGCGCTGATCATCGCCACCCTGGGTCTCTACCAGCATGCGACTACCCAGTTTATGTTCCTGGGTTCCCTGTTCACCCTGGGCTTCCTGGTGTTTGGCCCGCAACTGCTGATCGGCGTCGCCGCCGTGGGCTTCGTCCCCAAGCAGGGCATCAGCGTGGCCGATGGCGTCAAGGGCACCTTCGCTTACCTGATTGGTGACAGCTTCGCCAAACTGGGTCTGGGCATGATCGCCGATGGCACCCCCATCTTCGGTCTGACCGGCTGGACTGGCACCTTCGCCGCTCTCGATATCGCAGCCGCCGCCTGTCTGGTACTGATGGGTTGTGTCGCGGTCGCCGAGGAGCGCAAGATCCGCCGCATCAAGCGCGAACTGAAAGCCGCCGAGCTGGCTGCCCAGACCGCCTGATAGCCATAACAACAGACGCAGATTGTTCAGGGCCACCCACAGGGGTGGCCCTTGTTGTTTGGAGCAACCAGACACCCGACTGGCCCGGCATGAGCCTGCACTGCCGTTCAAGGGACGGGCATATCCCCATCAAGATCCCACTTTTCATATGGACTTTTGGTAAAAGCCCCCCGCTGGCGCTATCTTGTTGCTCCCCCTTGTCAGCATCACAGAGAGCAGATGAAGATCGTCGCCGTCACCGCTTGCCCGACCGGTATCGCCCATACCTATATGGCTGCCGATGCCCTGCAAAAAGCCGCCACTGGGCTGGGACTCAAGATCAAGGTCGAGACTCAGGGCGCCATGGGCATGGAAAACATGCTGACCGCCCGCGATATTGCCAGCGCCGACCTGGTGCTGATTGCCTCCGATATCGAGATTGAGCAGAAAGAGCGCTTCCTCGGCTGCACCATCCATCAGGTGAGACTGGAAACAGTGCTGCTGGATGCCAACGCCGTACTCAAGGCCCTGCCGATCCCGGCCTGATGCTGACCCGCGAGATCACCTTCTACTGCCAGCAGGGGTTGAGCATCACCCAGGCCAAGCAGTTGAACCGGCTGGCGGGGATGTTCAAATCCACCATCCACTGCGCCAACCTCACCCGGCGCCAGACCGTTGCCGCCAGCAACCAGCTCTCCCTGTTGACCCTCGCCACCCAACCCGGCGATCTCTGCCAGTTGCAGATCGAAGGGTGCGATGCCGAGCTCGCCCACATGGCCTTCACCTGCTGGTGCGGGGAGCTGGGTCAACCGCTGGTGCGCCCGCACACCGCCGCACTGGCGGAGTTGCGACTGGCCAACGCCCTGCCCGACTACCAGTTTGCCCTGCGCCAGCTGGCCCACAGCCCCGAACCGCTGAGCAAGGCCGAGGCCCTCGAGCATCTGATCGATCTGCTGCCCGCCGAGCTGCTCACCGACCGCGCTACACTGACCGCCGCGGTGGAACGGCGCGAGCAGGTCTCAGCCACCATCATCCGCCCCGGCCTTGCCATGCCCCATGTATTGAGCGAAGGGATCAGCCAGCCAGCGCTGACCCTGCTTAGCTGCAAGGAGCCCATCGAGTGGGGCTCTCAAATCGGGCCGGTGCAAACCATCATTTTGCTGGCGGTGCCGGTTGGTAGCGGACGGGAGACCCTGCGCCCCCTCACTAGACTGGCGCAGGCGATGATCGACGATGTGGTTAGCCACGCCCTGCTGTTGGCGGGCTCGGCCCCCGCCCGTCAGGCTATCGTCATCGAGAGCCTGCTGAGCTAGGCGAATTGGCTCTGGGCACTGCTTGTTGTGACGCCACAGCCATTCATCCTGCCCTCAGCACCCTGTGGTACACTCGCTGCCATCGTCTGTCTGAAGTGTGTATCCGATGAAATCTCCCCGCCCCCGTCTCTCTGTCAGCCGTTCGCCGCGCGATAACGCCCCGCGCACGGCGGCCAAACCAGCCGCACCTCGCCATGCATCCCCCCACAAACCGGAGCTGGCCCCAGCGGATCGCAAATTGCTCCTGCTGAACAAGCCCTACATGGTGCTCTGCCAGTTCACCGACGAGGCGGGCCGCGAGACTCTCAAGGATTACATCAGCGAGCCCGGCATCTACGCCGCAGGTCGGCTTGACCGCGACAGCGAGGGGCTGTTGCTGCTCACCAATGACGGCAAGCTGCAGGCGCACCTCACCCAGCCGGGGGAGAAGACCCCCAAGACCTACTGGGTGCAGGTGGAAGGGATCCCGAGCGAAGAGAAACTGGCCGCCCTGCGCGCCGGAGTGGAGCTCAACGACGGCATGACCCTGCCTGCCGGGGCGCGCATCATGGATGAACCTGCGGTGTGGCCGCGCAATCCGCCCATTCGCGAGCGCAAGGAGATCCCCACCAGCTGGCTGGAGATCAAAATCATCGAGGGGCGCAACCGCCAGGTACGGCGGATGACCGCCCATATCGGCCACCCCACCCTGCGCCTTATTCGCTACGCCATCGGCGACTGGACCCTGGATGGTCTGGCACCCGGCGAGAGCCGCAGCCTGCCCGCCCCCGAGCTGGCGCCCGCCCCGCGCAGGACACAGACACCCAACAAACCACGCAGTCAGGGCTCGGGCAGCAGCAATCCGCGCAACGCACAATCGACCCGAAGCCCCCATGGTCAGGGCCAGGGGCGCGACAGCCGTGACACGAGCCCGCGCCCGGCCAATCGCAGTAGCGGCCGTGGCACCGCGCGCCGACCGGCCCGCAGCAAACCATCGGAGTAACGCGCAGCCCGCTGGCAATCGCATTGTAAAGAACAGCGCTGAATCGAGCCCCCGCTTCGGCCGGGGCCAAACCGGTAACGAGACAAGGAGTCCTTATGAGCGATAACCTTCCTGCATCGCAGGAGAAAACGCCGCACGAGCGTATGCAGGCCAGATTGACGGTCGCCGCGCTGGTGCAGTGGCAGGGCCGCTTTCTGGTGGTGGAGGAGGAGATAAAAGGCCAGCGCCGCTTCAACCAGCCCGCTGGCCATGTAGAGGCCGGTGAAGATCTGCTCACCGCAGCCTGCCGCGAGCTGAAAGAGGAGACGGGGCTGACCGCCACGCCTACTTCCTGGCTTGGCACCTATCTCTACAAACCGGCCGACAGCGAGGCCACCTATGTGCGCACCGCCATCATCTTCGACCTTGAAAAAGCGCCCGGTCAGCACCATCCAGAGGATCCTGACGGCGATATTCTCGCCTGCCACTGGCTCACCCTGGAGGAGATCGCCGAGTGCAAACCGGCCCTGAGAAGCCCCTTGGTGTGGCAGTGCATCGAGGATTATCTGGCGGGTACACGGCTGCCACTGTCGGCACTCAAGGCCTTTATTTGAGGCCATTTGACACTCTTTTACGGCCACGCTGGCCAACAACAGAAAAACGATTTCCTGCTATCAGGCTCCTGATGGGAACTGCGGCATGGATATGTGACCGGGGGCGCAAAACTCTGGTAGAATACGCCCCGTTTAAACGAACTGGTAACTTCGACTAATGACAGACAACAGCCAAATCAAGGTGATCGTCGGCATGTCCGGCGGCGTGGATTCTTCCGTCTCGGCCTACCTGCTCCAGCAGCAGGGCTATCAGGTCGAAGGCTTGTTCATGAAGAACTGGGAAGAAGACGACACGGACGAGTACTGCTCTGCCGCCCAGGATTTGGCTGATGCCAAGGCCGTCTGCGACAAGCTGGGGATGAAACTCCACACCATCAACTTCGCCGCCGAGTACTGGGACAACGTGTTCGAGCACTTCCTCGAAGAGTACAAGGCTGGCCGCACACCGAACCCGGATATCCTGTGCAACAAGGAGATCAAGTTCAAGGCATTCCTCGAATTTGCTGCCGAAGAGCTGGGAGCCACCTACATCGCCACCGGCCACTATGTGCGCCGTGACGACAGCACCGGCCGCCCGCGCCTGCTACGCGGTCTCGATACCAACAAGGATCAGAGCTACTTCCTCTACACCCTGAGCGAGAAGCAAGTGGGTCAGAGCCTGTTCCCGGTTGGCGATCTGGAGAAGCCGGAGGTGCGCCGCATCGCCGAGCAGCTGGATCTCATCACCGCCAAGAAGAAAGACTCCACCGGTATCTGCTTTATCGGCGAGCGCAAGTTCAAGGACTTCCTGGCCAAGTTCCTGCCCGCCCAGCCCGGTAAAATCGAGACCGTGGATGGCAAGGTGATCGGCGAGCATCAGGGTCTGATGTATCACACCCTGGGCCAGCGCAAGGGGCTCGGTATCGGCGGGCGCAAAGATGCCACCGAAGAGGCCTGGTATGTGGTCGACAAAGAGGTCGAACGCAACGTGCTGGTGGTGGCGCAGGGTGAACATCCCCGCCTCTACTCCGATGGTTTGATTGCCAGCCAGCTGCACTGGGTGGATCGCACCCCCATTCGCGAGCCGCGTCGCTGCACCGTCAAGACCCGCTACCGCCAGCAGGATATCCCCTGCCTGATCCAGCCCATCGACGACGAGACCATCCGGGTCATCTTCGACGAGAAGCAGGCTGCGGTGACCCCGGGCCAATCCGCCGTCTTCTACGACGGGGAAGTGTGTCTGGGCGGCGGCATCATCGAACAGCGTTTCAGCCATCCGGTTTGAGCCAATAGCAAAAGGCAGCATACGTGAGCGATAAATTCCAAGACAGAACCATGGCCTTTGCCGGCATCTGCCAGGCGGCCGCGCTGGTCCAGAAGGTGGCCCGCGACGGCAGCTGTGACGAGGCCGCCCTGCGCGAGAGCCTCTCCAGCATTCTGGTGACCAATCCGAGCCACCCGCTCGAGGTGTTCAACAACACCCATCTGGCCATTCGCGACGGCTACCGCGCGCTGGTCGAGCAGCTGGGAGCCGATGGCAGCCAGAAGAATGCCGAGCTGACCCGCTACGTGGTGAGCCTGATTGCGCTGGAGCGCAAGCTGGCCAAGCGCAAGGACATTCTCAACATGCTGGGTGAGCGGATCAGCCAGATCGGTCGCCAGCAACAGCATTTCGATCTGCTCGACGAGCAGATCCTGGCCAACATGGCGAGCATCTACAGCGACCTTATCAGCCCCATCGGGCCGCGCATTCAGGTGGCCGGCACCCCGCTGTTCCTGCAGCAGCCGCTGGTGCAGCACAAGGTACGCGCCCTGCTGCTGGCAGGCATCCGCGCCGTGGTGCTGTGGCGCCAGCTCGGTGGCAGCCGCACCCAGATCATCTTCGCTCGCAAGAAGATGGTGGAACTGGCCAAGCGTTACTAATCATTGGCTTGCGCGCAGGCAGAGGGAGGACAAGGTGAACAGCCGCACATCAGCCTTGATACACCCCGACCGGCGCGCAAGTGAATACGGATCCCCCACACCAATCATCAGGAGTTCACCCCATGGAGCTGTCCGCGCTGACTGCTGTTTCCCCGATTGACGGTCGTTATGGCGACAAGGCCGATGCCCTGCGCCCTATCTTCTCCGAATTCGGCCTGCTGCGTTTTCGCGTTGAAGTCGAGGTTCGCTGGTTGCAGAAACTGGCCAGCCACGCCGGGATCCCGGAAGTCCCTGCCCTGAGCTCGGCCGCCAACGCCCTGCTCGATGGCATCGTCAGCAACTTCAACGAGAGCGACGCCGCCCGCATCAAACAGATCGAGCGCACCACCAACCATGATGTGAAAGCGGTGGAGTACTTCCTCAAAGAGAAGGTCGAAGTGAACCCGGAGCTGGCGGCTGTCAGCGAGTTCATCCACTTCGCCTGCACCTCGGAAGACATCAACAACAACTCCCACGGTCTGATGCTGAAAACCGCCCGCGAAGAGGTCATCAAGCCTTATTGCGAGAAGCTGATCGGCGAGATCAAGCGTCTGGCCCACGAGTACCGCGATATGCCGCTGCTCTCCCGCACCCACGGCCAGCCGGCGACCCCGAGCACCATGGGCAAGGAGATGGCCAACGTCGCCTACCGTCTGGAGCGCCAGTACAAGCAGATCATGGCGGTGGAGATCCTCGGCAAGATCAACGGTGCGGTCGGCAACTACAACGCCCACATCAGCGCCTATCCGGAAGTGGACTGGCACCAGTTCTCCGAGGAGTTCGTTACCTCCTTGGGCCTTTCCTGGAACCCCTACACCACCCAGATCGAACCGCACGACTACATTGCCGAGCTGTTCGACGCCATGGCCCGCTTCAACACCATCCTGATCGACTTCGACCGCGATGTGTGGGGCTACATCTCCCTGGGCCACTTCAAGCAGCGCACCATCGCCGGCGAAATCGGCTCCTCCACCATGCCGCACAAGGTCAACCCCATCGACTTCGAGAACTCCGAAGGCAATCTGGGTCTGGCCAACGCCGTGTTCCAGCATCTGGCGAGCAAACTGCCCATCTCCCGCTGGCAGCGTGATCTCACCGACTCGACCGTGCTGCGCAATCTGGGCGTTGCCATCGGCTATTCCCTTATCGCCTACCAGTCCACCCTCAAGGGTATCTCCAAGCTGGAAGCCAACGACGCCGCCATGGCCGCCGATCTGGACGCCAACTGGGAAGTGCTGGCCGAGCCGATCCAGACCGTCATGCGCCGCTACGGTATCGAGAAGCCCTACGAGAAGCTCAAGGAGCTGACCCGTGGCCGCCGTGTCGATGCCGAAGGGATGCGCACCTTTATCGACACCCTGGAGCTGCCGGAAGCGGTCAAGGTTGAGCTGAAGAAGCTGACCCCGGCCAACTACATCGGTGACGCCCAGCGTCTGGTTGATCTGCTGAAATAAGCGGATAAATGAGATCACCGGGGCCCTGTGCATGATCTGCAACAGGGCCCCGGTTATTTTATGTGGCACCCTATACACGGTTTGCAAGAGGGCTTGCCCGAGGCCGACAGCCGCCTCTGGCAAGACCTCTCCTGACCTTTGTCGAACCCTTTGACGAGAAGATCTATGTACGAACTCAATCTGGATATCGCTCACTTCCTCGAGCACTACTGGCAGAAGCGCCCGCTCCTTATCAAGGGCGGCTTCAAGGACTTTCAGGATCCCATCAGCCCGGATGAGCTGGCGGGTTTGGCCATGGAAGAGGTGGTAGAGTCCCGCCTCGTCACCCGTTTCGACGGCAAGTGGGATGCTGCCCACGGCCCCTTCGAATCCTATGACCATCTGGGCGAAGAGAACTGGACCATTCTGGTACAGGCTTGCAACCACTGGGCCCCCGAGGTGAACGAGCTGGCGGTGCCGTTCCAGTTCATTCCGGGCTGGCGCTTTGACGATGTGATGGTGAGCTTCTCCACCCCTCACGCGGGTGTCGGCCCCCACATCGACAACTACGACGTGTTCATCACCCAGGGTATCGGCAAGCGTCACTGGCGGGTTGGCGATGCCAAGCCGCTCAACGAGTTTGCCGCCCATGCCGCCCTGCTGCACTGCGAGCCGTTCGAGGCCATCATCGACGTCATCATGGAGCCGGGCGACATCCTCTACATTCCGCCCGGATTCCCCCACGAAGGCTACGCCATCGAGCCCTCCATGAACTTCTCGGTGGGCTTCCGCGCGCCGGATGCCAAGGCGCTTATCTCCTCCTTTGCCGATCACCTGATCGACAACGAGGTGCGTACCGAGCGTTACGGCGATGCCGACCTCAAGCCCCGTGCCCGCCACGGCGAGATCCAGCCCCACGAGCTGCACCGTCTGCGCGAGCTGATGCAACAGGCCCTCGATGACGAGACCCTGTTCAAGGAGTGGTTCGGCACCATGATCTCCGAAGCCAAGCACGATCTGGATGTCAATCCGGTCGAGCCGGACTACAGCGCCGAGGAGGTAGCCGACCTGCTGACCCAGGGCGAGCCTGCCATCAAGGTGCCGGGCCTGCGCAGCGTCTGGTTCAGCGGCGAAAGCCAGCAGTGCTATATCGATGGCGAAGCCTGGACTCTGCAGAGCGAAGATGCGGCAGCCATTTCCCTGCTGTGTGACAAGGACATCATCACTCAGGCCGACATGGTGGAGCTGGCCGATCAGGCCGGTTTCCTGCAACTGCTGACCCGTCTGGTCAACCGTGGTTACTGGTTCTTCAACTGATCCGGCGGTAACCGAAGGATAAAAAGGCGCCTTATGGCGCCTTTTTTGTCACTCAGAGGCGGTTCAATTAACAATCGATGCGCGAAGCTGAACCCACTCTTGATGAACCGACAGGTGGTGATTTATTGAACTAAAATGGATGGGTATCATGCGTCCATCCCTGTTCACAAGAGAAGCACCACCATGCAAATCACCTCCCGGCCCATGCCGCTGCCTGATTACGGCAAATATCCCTCCTCTCCGGCTGTCACACCCGAGCAGGTCAATCAGGCCCGTAACGAAGCACTGACCAAGAAGGATGAATTGCAGGCACAGAGCGAAGAGAAAGCAACGGCTCGCAGAACCCTGGCGGTCTCTTATACGGCTAACCAGCAAAATAAAGCCGTGGTGGAGCGCTACCTGGAGGCCAGCGGTCAGGAGAGCGATAGCAAGTCGGGCCCGAGCACTGCTGAACTCTATCAGGCGGCCAATCGCTACCAGCGCCAGCAGAATCTGAGCGACTATATGCAGTTCCAGCAGAGCCCGCTCGCCCAGCAGATGGGGGACATGTTGGGTGAAGATAAACGCAAGGGCACCCAGCTCGATATCATTGCCTGAGCCTATTTGCTCGAATAAGCCCGGCAGGGCCCAATACAAGATGAAAAAGCCCTCGATGAGGGCTTTTTCGTTATGGCTTGTCGCTGCGACGTCTCGTTATAAATGGGACTCTTCTGCCTGCGCATCCGGCAGCTCGTCGGGAAGTTCATCAAACAGCGGGTGATAGAGCACCTCACCCTGCACACCCGCAAAACCGCGCTCCTGCAGCTCCATCGCCATAAAGCAGTCGGCAGGCACCTCATAGATGCAGTGCAGGCCAAACTCGCTGGCCGGGCGGAAACCGAAACGGCTGTAATAGGCCGGATCCCCGAGTACTACCACCCCTTTCCAGTCCATTTCGAGCGCCGTATCAAGCCCTTCACGGATGAGATCAGAGCCAATCCCCTGACCTTGCCAGTCGGGATGAACCGCGACCGGCGCCAGACCGAGCCAGGGCCCTTCCATGCCGTTAATGGTGATCGGGCTTAGCATCAGGTGCCCCATGAACTCGTACTCTTCCTCTTCGACCATGGTCACCACGGCAGCGCCACATTCGCGCAGGCGGTTGACCAGTTCGGCCTCATCGGAACGACCGAAGGCGGCACTCAGCAGCTCATAAACCGGCAGCATGTCACCGGGGCGCTCGGTTCTCAACATCTGGTATTACTCCTCGTACAGCAGAGCAGGCATTATTCCACACAACGGCTGGTCATTCTGAGTACCTTTGTCCAAAAATGGGAGGGTGCACTCAGGAAAACGAGCGGCAAACTGCTGCTGCAAGGCGGTTAGCGTAGCCGGGGTGGCCCTGTTCATCGCCTCGCGGTAGGCCAGCCAGAGGGTGGGAGCCTCCCGCGCCAACCGCTCAAAAGTCAGTTCGGGCGTTTGATGCCAACAACCATCCAGCTCATCGACCAGCTCCGGCAGCTCCACCAGCAGCCGCAATTGCTGGTAGCGAGCCAGCAGTGGCCCCTCCCCTCCGCCATCGGCTCCGGTATTCATCAACTGCGCAATCCATGCGAGTTGCGCCACACGCTCCCCGCCCGTCAGCAGCGCAGGCCCCTGTCGATAGAGGGCTGCCAGTTGCAGCAGCCATGCCAGCCCCTGCTCATCCCGATCCTTGAGCAACACGCCCCCCAGATGATGAAGCTGATCCGGATCCGCCTGCTCCAGCTGCGCGAGCGGATAACCATGAAGCGTCATTACCCTGCCATCGTGCAGCTGGCGGCGCTGATAGGGCACCACCTCACTGGCATCCGGCTCATCCGTAAAGAGCGCGACCGATATCTCGCTACCTGGCAAAGGCACTGCCGACACCGCAGGATCGCGCAGGATCACCACGGCAATCCGCTCATCCGCCAGCCAATGGGCCATCTCGTCGAGCAAGGGGGCAGGCAAGGAGAGGGAACGATCCAATCGCCAGTAGCTCACCTCGCACGGCTGACGACCGCTGATATGGCGCCGCCCGCGATAGTGCATCCCCAGTTTTGCCATCACCCGGCCGGAGGCTAAATTGTCTGGCATATGGCGAGCCGTCAGCGCAGGCAGTTGCAGCTGGTCAAAGGCAAACCCCTTGACCAAGCGTGCAGCCCGGGTCGCCAGACCGCGATTCTGCCAGGGCACGCCGACCCACCAGGCGAGCTCGCCATTCCAGTGCAGGGAGATCACCCCGACCAGCGCCGCCCCTTGCTCCTCTGGCAAGGTGATGGCCCAGCTCCAGCCAAGCCCAAGCGCCGCCTTGCGCCAGCCGAGCGCCAGCCAGTCGCGGGCCCCCTCCGGCGGATAGGGGTGAGGAATATTGAGGGTGTAGCGGGCCAGCGCCTCGTCGCTACAGTAGCGCGCGATCTCGCGATCATCGACCGCCTGCAGTGGCCGCAGCACCACGCCAGCGGCGTGCGAACCCTCGGCCAACGTCGGTATCATCACGCGGCGCGCCAGCAGGCGATTGAGCACGGCGCCCAAATCGGCCTCGGGGGTGAGAGGCAGATCGGCCCCCACCGGACCCAGGGTCAGTAGCCCCTGCTCCTTGGCGAGGGTCAGCAGAGAGGTGGAGGCAGTGATCAGGATCTGGCGGCTGGGATCAGCATGAAAATCCGCCAGCAGATCCCCATCGAGCCAGGCGGCCAGCAGGGCCCCCGGGCAGAGCACCCCATCAGGAGGGCTGCTCGCCCAGGGAGTAACGGTTTGATCGAGGGCGGCCGCCGCCTCTTTGCCCAGCAGCAACTGCCAGCGATGGCCGTGCTGCTGCCAGACCTGCAACAGCGCAGCCCACTGCGGCTGCCACAGAGTCGCCTCGATCAGCAGTTCCATCAGCTGGCCTGACAGGCCGCTGGCAGCGTCAGGTGACGGGGGTGGGCTTCGATACGGGCGATCCAGCTGCGGATAGCTGGCCACCCCTGCAGGGAGAAGATCCCCTCCTCTGCCACATGGGTGTAGGCATAAAGGGCGATATCGGCGATGGTAGCCGCATCACCGCACAAGTAGGGGCTCTGTTTCAGCTGCTGCTCCATTACCGCCAGCGCCTTCTCGCCACCGGCTTTCAGACCGTCGAGCCGCGCCTCCTGGGACTCGGGTCGGCCGAGATAGTGAACGATAAAGCGGGCCACCGCGATGTAGGGCTCATGGCTGTACTGCTCAAAGAACATCCATTTGAGCACCTCTGCCTGCTGGCGCGGATCGGTTGGCCACAAGGCGCTGCCGTGCGCCAGATAGAAGAGGATGGCATTGGATTCCGCCAGCGTATCGCCCTGGCCAATCTCCAGCAACGGGATCTTGCCGTTGGGGTTCATGGCCAGAAATGCGGGGGTACGGGTATCCCCCGCCTGAATATCCACCTCTACCCACTCAAGGGGCAGCTCCAGCCAGCGGGCCAGCAGCCACACCTTGTAACAGTTGCCGGAACGCAGATCACCATACAGACGCATACACACTCCTTGTGAAAACAGATTCAAATAGCGCGCTCAGGGAGCCAGACGCTCGATATGCCAGCCATCCCCGTCGCGGGTGTAGTAGAAGCGGTCGTGCAGCCGGTGCTCGCCCCCCTGCCAGAACTCCACCGTCTCGATCACCACTCTGAATCCGCCCCAGAAGCTCGGCAGCGGCACTTCGCCATTGGCAAACTTCTGCTTGAGCTCAAGGAACTTGGCCTCCAGCACGCCGCGGGCCGAGATGCGGGTCGACTGCTTGGAGACCCAGGCAGCGATCTGGCTATCCTTGGGACGGCTGTGGAAATACTTCATCACCTCGAAAGTGCTCATCTTCTCCACTCGGCCGGTCACATGAACCTGTCTGTCCAGCGTGTGCCAGGGGAAGAGCAGGCTGATACGGGGGTTGCCTTCCAGCTGCTGCGCCTTGCGGCTACCCATGTTGGTGTAAAAGACCATCCCCTGGGCGTCGTAGTGCTTGAGCAGCACAGTGCGCTGCCAGGGCTGACCATCGGCATCCACCGTCGCTACCACCATAGCGGTGGGATCGGTCAGTTTGGCCTCACAAGCCTGCGCCAACCACTTCTCGAACAGCGCCAGCGGCTCGGCCGGCAGATCGGCCCGGTGCAGCCCGCCACGGGAGTATTCACGGCGCAGATCAGCAACATCCATCATCTTGATTTTCCTTCAAATAAATAATGGTTCCACGACCATCAAGAGAGTGACGCAGGCATTGTGCTCCGCTCATCTGCCAGTGACAAGCCATAACACAGCCGAGCACTCCACCGCAGAACAGATAACACTTCGGCAGTTGCTCTTGCCAATTTTCAGACGTAGTCACAGTCAAAAAGGGAATCACACTCGACCACACTTTATATATCTACCTTGCACCGCATGACCCTTACACCTATCATTGCGCCGGTTTATCTGTTTTAGAATCATCCACAACTACCCGGATGGTTCATCTTTATCTGGCCAAGGTTAATCTCATGCTCAAATCCCCACTGTTGCCCCGTTTCGGGGATCTGGTCGTTGCCATTGTTGACGATGTGCTCGGTCAGGGTCTTACCCTCGACCGCGCTTATGCCCGTCAGTTCTCCGGCATCGAACTCAAACCGCAAGAACAGGCAAGGATTGCCCTGGTCACCGGCGACCTGCTGCGCCGTCTCAGCCTCTATTGTTTCCTCACCGGTATTCAGGTGCGTCAGGCCGAAAAGAATGTCTGGCCGCTGCTTCACAGCTGGCACGCATTCCACAAAATTGCCCAGCCCAACCACCCGACCCTGGATCGCTTCAATGAAGAAGCATTCCGCCGCCGTCTGACCGAGGCGAAGAAGAACCCGGTATTGATGGATGGTTGCCCGAGCTGGTTGGAGAAACTGGGAAGCGAGCAGCTGGGTGAAGCCTGGCCTGCCGAGCGTGCTGCCCTGGCCTGGATGCCCAAGCGTTACCTGCGGGTCAACACCCTCAAGTGCACCCGTGATGAGCTGCAGGCCATGCTGGCCAAAGAGCAGGTCACCACCATTCCGGTTGAAGGTGTGGAGACTGCCCTGCAGGTCACCTCTGACGCCGCCCTGTTCCGTACCAAGGCCTTTGCCGATGGTTGCTTCGAACAGCAGGATGCAGGCTCCCAGCTGGTTGCAGCTGCGCTGGAAGTCACCCCGGGCATGCGCGTTATCGACGCCTGCGCCGGTGCCGGTGGCAAGACCCTGCATATCGCCGCCATGATGCAAGGCAAAGGCCGTCTGCTGGCAATGGATGTGGAAGAGTGGAAGCTGGAGAACCTCAAGCAACGCGCCCGTCGCGCCGGTGCCCACAACGTGGAGACCCGGGTCATCACCAGCAGCAAGACCGTCAAGCGCCTCAAAGAGAGCGCCGACCGCGTACTGCTGGACGTGCCCTGCTCCGGTCTGGGCGTCCTCAAGCGCAATCCGGATGCCAAGTGGCGTGATACCGCCGAGCGTCTGCCGGTGCTGGTCGCGCTGCAAGAAGAGATCCTGCAGCGTTACAGCCAGATGGTGAAAGTCGGCGGCCTGCTGGTCTATGCAACCTGCTCCATCCTGCCCGAGGAAAACCGTCAGCAGGTGGACAAGTTCCTCGCCGCCAACGAAAACTTCTGTCTGCGTGACGATCACACCGTGAGCCCGTCAGAGACCGGCTTCGACGGTTTCTACATGGCTCGTATCGAACGGATCGCCTGATCTGCCCGATGACCAGATAGAAAAAGCGGCTGCCATTGGCAGCCGCTCTGTTTTGGCTTGCAGACCCACTCCCGATGGGGTTACAGCGCAGCAATCGCCTCTATCTCGATCTTCACATCCTTCGGTAACCGAGCCACTTCTACGCAGGAGCGAGCCGGATACATGGCATCGTGCTCGGTGAAGAAGTCGTTGTAGACCTGATTCACCGCAGCAAAGTCGTTCAGATCCGAGACAAACACAGTGGTCTTGAAGATGTTGCGCACCTCGCCGCCTGCCGCCTCGACAATCGCCTGTACGTTTTGCAGGGAGCGCAGGGTCTGCGCTTCGATCCCCTCCGCAACGTCGCCGCTCACCGGGTCCAGCGGGATCTGACCGGAGGTGTATAGGATGTTGCCAATCCGGGTGGCCTGCACATAGGGGCCGATGGCGCCCGGCGCCGCCTTGGTAGTGATAACCTGTCGCATCTGTTACTTCCTCGTGCTGACAAACAAAAAGTAGGCCCGGAGCAAGCCTGCTCACCCCGGGCATGAGAGTTACATCATGTTGGTGAAGGTTCTGGAGATGACGTCCTGCTGCTGCTCGCGGGTCAGGGCGTTGAAGCGCACCGCATAACCGGAGACCCGGATGGTCAGGCTGGGGTACTTGTCCGGATTGTCGATGGCATCCAGCAGCATCTCGCGATTCATCACATTGACGTTGAGGTGCTGACCCCCTTCCAAATCCCCCTCATGATGGAAGTAGCCATCCATCAGCCCCACCAGATTGCTCTCGCGATTGGCCGGCTCCTTGCCGAGCGCCCCCGGCACGATGGAGAAGGTGTAGGAGATCCCGTCCTTGGCATATTTGAACGGCAGCTTGGCCACCGAGGCCAGCGAGGCGACCGCCCCCTTGCGATCCCGGCCGTGCATCGGGTTGGCCCCCGGCGCAAACGGCGCACCGGCGCGACGGCCATCCGGGGTGTTGCCGGTCTTCTGGCCATAGACCACGTTGGAGGTGATGGTCAGGATCGACTGAGTTGGCACCGCATTGCGGTAGGTCGGCAGCGCCTGGATCTTCTTCATGAAGCGCTCGACCAGATCGCAGGCGATAGAGTCGGCCCGCTCGTCATTGTTGCCGTACTGGGGATACTCCCCCTCAATCACGAAATCGACCGCCAGCCCGTCGGCATCGCGCACCGGCTTGACCCTGGCGTACTTGATGGCCGCCAGCGAATCGACCGCCACCGACAGACCGGCAATGCCGCAGGCCATGGTGCGATAGACGTCGCGATCGTGCAGCGCCATCAGCGAGGCCTCATAGCTGTACTTGTCGTGCATGTAGTGGATCAGGTTCAACGCGCTGATGTACTGCACCGCCAGCCAATCCATAAAGCTGTCGAGGCTGGCCATGACGGTCTCGTAATCCAGCACCTCGTCCATGATGGGCGCCACTTTCGGGCCAACCTGGATCTTAAGCTTCTCGTCCACCCCGCCGTTGATGCAATAAAGCAGGGTCTTGGCCAGATTGGCACGGGCCCCAAAGAACTGCATCTGCTTGCCGATCACCATAGGGCTCACGCAGCAAGCAATGGCGTAGTCATCGCTCTCGAAGTCGTTGCGCATCAGGTCATCGTTTTCATACTGCAGGGATGACGTATCGATGGAGATACGGGCGGCATAGGTTTTGAAGGCCCGCGGCAATCCTTCCGCCCAGAGGATCGTGAGGTTGGGCTCAGGCGCCGGCCCCATGGTCTTGAGGGTGTGGAGGTAGCGGAAGGAGTTCTTGGTCACCAAGGTGCGACCATCCAGCCCCATGCCACCAATCACCTCGGTCGCCCAAATGGGGTCGCCGGAGAAGAGGGAGTCAAACTCGGGGGTACGCAGGAAACGTACCATGCGGATCTTCATGATGAAGTGATCAACCAGCTCCTGGGCATCCTGCTCGCTGATAAGCCCCGCCTTAAGATCCCGCTCGATATAGATGTCGAGGAAGGTAGCGGTACGACCGAGGGACATGGCCCCGCCATTTTGCGACTTCACCGCCGCCAGATAGGCAAAGTAGAGCCACTGCACTGCCTGCTGCGCCGTGCGTGCTGGCCCGGAGATGTCAAAGCCGTAGCTGGCCGCCATCTGCTTGATCTGCACCAGTGCCCGCTTGTGCTCTGCCAGCTCCTCGCGCTGACGGATCACCTGCTCCAGATTCTCGCCACGCTCGAGGGCCGGTTGCAGATCGGCAAACTGCAGTTCCCGCTCACGGATTAGATAATCTATGCCATAGAGCGCGACCCGACGATAATCTCCGATAATGCGACCACGGCCGTAACCATCCGGCAAACCGGTCAAAATCCCCGATTTTCGGCAGCGCAACATCTCGGGAGAGTAGACGTCGAACACGCCCTGGTTATGGGTTTTGCGCAATTCGCTGAAGGTATATTCAAATTCGGGATCCATCTCCCGGCCATATGCTTCAAAAGAGCTGCGGATCATATTTACACCGCCAAATGGGTGCAGTGCTCTTTTAAGGGGCTTGTCGGTTTGCAGGCCAACAATCTTTTCCAGCCCTTGCTCGATATAACCCGGCCCGTGGGCAGTAATGGTCGTGGCAATATTGGTATCAAAATCGACCGGTGCGTGGGTGGCATTCTCAATGCAGATCCCCTCCATCACCTTATTCCACAAAGTGGTGGTCGCTTCGGTCGCATCTGCTAAAAACTGTTCGTCACCTTCATAGGGGGTGTAGTTCTGCTGGATAAAATCACGGACGTTGATCTCGTGCTTCCAGTTTTCACCGGCAAACCCTTGCCATGCCTGACGGAATTTATCCTGATCCAATTGCATATCAACTTTCATCAAATAAACCTCATTCACTACTCATGACACTACAGTGGAAGATGTCAGACGCACTCGGCCTGACGAACCTGCTGCCCCAGACGAATGGCATCCAGCGCGATCATTTTCTCTTCATTGGTGGGAATAACCGTCGCCAGTACCATGGACTCTGCCGCCGAAATCACCCGGCAGCCCTCGCTATTGGGACGCTGGTTAAACGGCTCGCTGATCGCTACGCCAAATACCTGAAGTCGTTCGCATACCAGCTTTCTGATAAAGGCCGAGTTCTCGCCGATCCCGCCGGTGAAAATAACGGCATCCAGTCGGCGCAATGAGGTGGCATGGCCGCCGATATGGCGGGCAATACGATGGACAAAAGCGTGAATGGCCAATTTTGCCCCGGGATGTCCTTCGTGATAGGCAGCTTCCAATACCCGCATATCGGAGGAGAGCCCCGAAATACCCAGCAGGCCGGACTGCTTGTTCAATACCCGCTCGATATCCTCGATGGATTGTCCTGTCTTGCTGGCGATATAGGCCAGCGCGCCAAAATCGATATCGCCGCTGCGGCTGCCCATGATCAACCCCTCCAGCGGCGTCATCCCCATCGAGGTATCGACGCTCTTGCCATCCTGTACCGCACAAATAGAGGCGCCATTGCCCAGATGGGCGATGACCAGACCGGCATGCTGCTCATCCAGCCCCATAAATACGCAAGCCTGCTCGGCCACATAGCGATGGGAGGTACCGTGGAAGCCATAGCGGCGCACGCCGTAATCCTGCAAATATTGGTAAGGCAGCCCATAGATATAGGCTTCCGGCTTCAGGGTCTGGTGAAAACCGGTATCAAATACCGCAATTTGGGGTTGTGTGGGAAATAGCTGACGAGCCGCCATCACACCGCATAAATTGGCGTGATTGTGCAGGGGAGCCAAGGGTGACACCTGCTTTATTTTGGCCAATACATGTTCATCAATGATGGCCGCTTCGCTAAATTCACTACCACCATGAGCAATTCGATGACCCACCAGTGCAATGGCATCCAGCAGATCCCGTTTTTTCAATTCCGCCGCGATGGCAGCCAATGCACAGGTGTGGTTATTTTCAGGTAATGACATAGCGGGCTCTTTACCCACTTGCAATTGGGGATGGGCCGTCTCAATACCATCCGCCATACCGGATATCACCACCTCACAGGATTGACTCTCCAGTACCGAGAATTTGACCGATGAGGAGCCGCAATTGATAACCAGAACCAACGAATCAAACTTCATTACATCGCCTCGAGATTAATAGTGTCAAGTCACTGCAGTCAGGGCATTTCGCCATAAACAGAAAGTCAAAAAACGGCAAGCCTTACCCAGGGCCCACATAATTGTGGCCAACGAAGAACCGGTTATTGCTCATGTCTGACTGCACCATCCAGACCCCGCCAGGGGGGCCTGAATGGTTGATGACTTGCAGAAAAGGTTTTCAGAACAGCTTGGAAACTATATTCAGGATGGTCAGCACACCGATGATAGTGACAAACAGGTTGCTGGCCTGACCTTTATATTTTGCAAGTGCCGGTGTCTTGCTCACCGCATACATCGGCAGCAGACAGAGCAGGGATGCGATGATTGGCGCCCCCATTGCCTCAATCAGGTCGAGGATGTTGGGGTTCACATAAGCGACCAGCCAGGTCGAACCCATGATGAACAACATACTGACCATGTTGAGTTTTTTACTGGAAACCTTGCTCTTGTCGCCCTGGTAGCCAAAGCGGAGGATAAGGCCGTTCAACCCTTCCAGCGTCCCCAGATAGTGGCCAAAGAAGGATTTGAAGATGGCAACCAGCGCAATGATGGACGCCGCATACTCCAAAGTGGTGGCAAACGCAGACTTGCTGCCCGTCATTGAGGAGAAGTGGTTGGCCAGATAGGAGAGCACCGGAATGTTCTGGGCTTTGGCTTCCGCCATATTTTGCGGTGACAGGGTAAAGAGGCAGCTGAAGGCAAAGAACATCACCACGGCCACCATCAGCATGCTGGCACCGGAGATAATCTTCGAGCAGCGCTTCTCGGTAAAATCACGACCGAACTCCTGCTCATACTCTTCCCGTTTGGAGACGATGAAAGAGGAGACAATCGGCGAGAAGTTGAAGGAGAAGACCATGATGGAGATCCCCAGCCAGACGGTAACCAGAATACCATCGTGACCAAACATCGATATCTCGCTCAGATTGACCTGATCAAAGACGGCACTGTTCCAGTACGGGACAAGGGAGAGAGATATAACGATCAGACTGGCAATAAAGGGAAAGACCAGATAGCTCATCACCTTGACCATCAGATCTTTACCGAAGTAGATCACGAATGCCATCAACATCAACAATGCCAGTGCAACCACACCTCGATTAAGCGGAACCAACTGTAGTTGATGCTCCCAAAATGCCATAAAGGTATTGGTGATCGTCACTCCATATATCCACAGCAGTGGGCAGATGGCAAAGAAATAGAGGAAGGTAATTACTACTCCACCCATCTTGCCAAAATGCTCCTCAACGGTCTCGGTAATATTTGCCGATGGATTACTGCCAGAAAGACATAATCTGGCCAACGCTCTGTGGCAATAAAATGCAATGGGGTAAGCCAGCACCAGCATGATTAATATTGGGATCAGGCCACCATATCCGGCCCGGATTGGAAAGAACAAGACTCCCGCCCCGATAGCAGTACCGAACAGACCTAATCCCCATGTGGTATCCGATTTACGCCATGCACGCGTATTCTCTTTACTGCCGGTGACAACACTGTCTAATATCATGACTGCATTCCTTACAGGCTAAATTGACGAATATTGTTCTGTTCGATAATTTCGGCGATCCGGGTCAGATCAATATTGCCACCCGAAATAATGCTGACGGTCTTTTTACCTTCGACATAATGTTTCAGCTTGCCACTGAGCAGCGCTGCCGAGGCCAGAGCTCCCGCCCCTTCGGTAATCACCTTGTTGCGCTGAATAAGGTCAACCATGCTATGACGAATATCATCCTCGGTGACCAGTACAATATCATCCACCAATTGTTTGACGATTTCGAAGGTCAGTGAACCGGGTCTTGCCACATCACAGCCATCGGCCAGCGTGCTGCTGGTTCTGTGATTGGTCATGGTACCGGCATAGAAAGAGGCCGCCATACCGTGCACATTCTCGGATTGCACACCAATCACCTTGATGGTCGGATTAATAGATTTGATAGCCATGGCAACACCAGCAATCAAACCACCGCCACCGATCGGCACTATGATGTTATCGACATCATACAAATCTTCGATAATTTCCAGGCCAATGGTGCCCTGGCCGGCAATTACTTTTGCATCGTCGAAGGGGGGGATAAATACGCGGCCTTCCATCTCCACGATTTCGCTGACTTTGGCAATGGTGTCATTGAAGCTATTTCCATGGAGGATCACTTTGGCTGAATAGTCACTGGTTGCAGCAATTTTTGATTTGGGGGCACAGCAAGGCATGACCACCTTGGCATCAATTCCCAGCATAGCACTGGAGAGTGATACACCTTGGGCATGATTGCCCGCCGAGCAGGCGACAACACCTTTTTGTCGGTCTTCCAGACTTAATGAACTGAGCTTGTTGAAGGCGCCACGAATTTTAAAAGAGCCTGTACGTTGCATGTTTTCAAGCTTGAGGTAAACCTCGCCATGGCAACGTTCGCTGATGTAGTTAGAGGGTAGTTGCGCGGTCTTGTATATATGATTGGTCAGTCTTTTTTTGGCTTCAGTAATATCATGAAGACCAATGGGCAGATTGCTATACATCTTCATCGCAAATCTCTTTTTATTTATTAATTTGTAGGGTTTTATTTCACAGGGCGAAGCGATACTAGGTTCTATCACTTGCAATTAATGTGAGCATAAACACAAAAAAAATCTACAAAGAGACTGCGTTACGGTGAAATTATCAAAAAATGTGATGGCAGCAACACTTGAATCCAAATGGATTAAAAAAAGTAATCAGATATTGGCAAAGAATATAATTAACAACTCCAAAACAAAGCCGTAAAGATTAGATTTTTAAGGGCAATTTCGTTGCTTTTTGCAACCGGCAATCAGTTGCTTGCCTGCCAGAACCGGGACAATAAAAAAGGGAGCCTATAAGGCTCCCTCTCGACAACACAAAACCGATTACTCGGCTGCAGCATCATCTTTCTTGTACTTGGCAGCAGTCTCTTTGATCAGAGCCTGCAACTCGCCAGCCTGGAACATCTCGATCATGATGTCACAGCCACCGATCAGCTCACCTTCAACCCACAGTTGGGGGAAGGTCGGCCAGTTGGCGAATTTTGGCAATTCGGCGCGTATATCCGGATTTTGCAGGATATCAACGTAGGCAAACGGCTCGCCGCAGGACATCAGAGCCTGGGAGGCCTGGGCAGAGAAGCCACAGCTGGGTAGCTTGGGGGAGCCCTTCATGTAGATGATGATGGGGTTGTCAGCCAGCTGCTGCTTAATCTTTTCAATAGTTTCCATAGGTGCCTCACTAGAGCGATTTCGGCGGCCATTCTACTGCAATCTTGCCCGAGCACAAACTGACAAAGGGGTGACCCGGCTCGAATTGTGCAAAGAACCCACACTGGATTGATCGCGATCATGGCGCCAATCAAGAGTTGTTAGGCCATCTTTGATACTGCTACAATCCCTTGGCTTTGGGCTACCCAGCCCCATTATTTTAAAAACAACTCTTTTCACATATAGAAAAGAGTACGCAATGTCTTGCAACCGTCGCCTTCGCACGGTCCAGCCAATGGAGAGTAGAAAATGGCATTCGAACTTCCCGCTCTGCCCTATGCAATCAACGCTCTGGAACCGCACATCTCCCAGGAAACTCTGGAATATCACCACGGCAAGCACCACAACACCTACGTGGTCAACCTGAACAATCTGGTGCCGGGTACCGAGTTTGAAGGCAAGTCTCTGGAAGAGATCATCAAGACCTCCAACGGCGGCATCTTTAACAACGCCGCCCAGATCTGGAACCACACCTTCTACTGGCACTGCCTCTCCCCGAATGGCGGTGGCGAGCCGACTGGCGCCCTGGCTGAGGCCATCAACAAGGCATTCGGCTCCTTCGCCGAGTTCAAAGATGCCTTCACCAAATCTGCCATCGGCAACTTCGGTTCCAGCTGGACTTGGCTGGTGAAGAAAGCTGACGGCTCTCTGGCTATCGTCAACACCTCCAACGCTGGCTGCCCGCTGACTGAAGCCGGTACCACCCCGCTGCTGACCGTTGACCTGTGGGAGCACGCCTACTACATCGACTTCCGCAACCTGCGTCCGAAGTACATGGAAACCTTCTGGGCTCTGGTTAACTGGGAATTCGTGGCCAAGAATCTGGCTGCCTAATCAGCCTCGCTTGCCAAAACGCCCCGCACTGCGGGGCGTTTTTTTATCTCGATATGGCTGCGAAAATGAATAAGGCGCCCGCAGGCGCCTTTTACATATCGAGATGACCCGTTTACTGGTCCAACTCGTCCATATATTCATCCAGATTGGCATCGTCGGCCTGCTCTTGCTGAGACGCTTTCAGCTCGGTCTGCTTGCCCGTCACCTTGCCCTGGTTATATTGCAGGTAGAAGTCCTTGGTCAGCGCATAAGGATCGAGGGAGTTGTCGATGATCCGCTCCTGATCGATCAGCTTGGCGCGATTACCCAAGCCATCTAGCACCCAATGGGTAACCCTCAGCGGGATTGTCAGCAAGGCATAGGGGAAATAGATGGTATCAATGGTGTCACCAACCAGCTCCCGGGTGGTAGTCGGGCCGTAGACAGGCACCATGATGTAGGCACCATTACCGATATCGGCCCTGCCCAGCACTGTGTCCATTTCCAGCTTGTTACGCTCGAGGCCGGCATGTTTGGCCACATCGAAGATACCCAGCAGACCGACCGTGGTGTTGAGGGTAAAGCGCCCCAGGTTGGTGCCCGCCCCCTTCAAATCACCGGTGATCAGATGGTTCACCATGCTGCTTGGCTCATCAAAGTTGGCAACAAAGTTGGCAATGCCATCCTTCACCCCAACCGGAATGTAGCGGGCATAGGCATGTACCACAGGACGTGCCACATAGGGCTCCAGCACATCATAGTTGACCGCCCACATGGCCCGGTTGGCCCCCTGGAAGGGATCGCGCGGATCGGCCGCCGTACTGGTGGCACCCGGATTATTCATGCCGGGATTGAGATCCAGACTCTCTGGGCCAGGCTTGGGTGGACCACCGGCACAGCCAGCCAGCAAGAGGGCTGCCAGTATGGCCCCTGAACGAAGATACATATGATTGTCCTGACGTTTTATTTTGATTTATCAGAAGTATAGATAACCCGGCTCCTATCCAGGAGCCGGGTTATCCAAAGGCATATTAGAGGGCGTGATCGATACGGATGTCAATCGGAGCAGCAGGGATCTCGGCCGTCTTGACCGGCACGGATACCCCTTCGAAGGCTCCTTCCTTGTTCATCACATTGCCACCGCGCGAGAGACGCGCCTTGAACTGCAGCTCCGGATAGGCCGCCAGTTTGCTGCCTTCCATCATGGCATCGCCATCCCCGAGTGACAGGGTAACAGGCAAGGTTGGCCCTGCGATACGCTTCACGGCGATGGGCATGGGCGGCCCGTTGGGCACCACGGCAAAGACGAAGAGATGGGCATCTTCCGGCATCTGAATGCCCGCCGCCAACGTGACGTGGATGGGGAATTCCCCCTCCTTCACCGCCAGCGGTTGTCCCTCAACTGCGCCCGCTTTGGCTGCGCCTGAATTCGTCACCTCGATGCCGCGCTGCTTGAGCTGCGCGCGGGCGTACTCCATGGAGCGCTCGACCATCACGTAACGGGGGGTACCTTTCTCCATCAGTGGCAACATCGCCTGCCAGCGAGACAGCGCGGTCTGGAAGTCCTCTTTTTGCAGCGCCATAAAGGCATAGACAGAGCGTGCTTCGATATTGTCCGGATCCTGCGCGATAGCCGCTTGCAACAGGGCATCCGCTTGCGCCTCATCCCCCGTCATCATTAGCGCCTGCGCGTAGGGCACCGCCACCAGCGATTTCTGGGGAGCCAGCGTGTAGGCCCGCTCCAGCGCCTCGCTGGCCATTTCAGGATCATTGCCATCCAGCGCCAAACGTCCCAGCAGCAGCCAGCCGCGGTAGTCGTTCGGTTCATCCTTGAGGCGGGTACGCAGTGCCAGCGTGAAATCCAGCAGATCCTGCTCGGTCACCTGGGCATCGCGTTCCACCAGAATGCGGTTGCTCAGCTCGCCAAGACGGCTGCTGGCATCTTGCCAGCGACTCACCTCTTGCCAGGAGCCCAACTTGTAGTAGAGCCCCAGACTCACCACCAACAGCACCAGTACACCCGGGATCCAGATCAGACTCTTGCCACTGCGGGCAGTCTGCTCCACATCGGGGATATCATCCAGGAGGCTTCGTTGCAGCTCGACCAGCGAGTCGGACTCCTCAGCCAGGACACCCTGCTCGCGCTCTTCGCCAATCTCCAGCAGCCGCTGGCGATAGAGCTGTTTGTTGAGCGCCGAGCGACTGATGCTCTGTTTGCCTTCACCACGCCACAGCGGCACGACGAGCGCCAGACTCACCAGCACCAGCAAGCCCGCAATAACTATCCAAAAAGCGGTCATTGTTTCTCTTCCTCTTTGAGCAGCTCGGCCAGTCGGCGCTGCTCCTCCTCGCTCAGGGCGTTATCCAGTTGTTTTTTCACCGCAGGGGGCCGGCGGCTGCGCATCACGACCACGGCGCCACCGATCAGGATCACCAGCAGAGGGCCGAGCCAGAGGATCAGGGTGGAGGCCATCAGGGGCGGGTTATAGAGGATAAAGTTGCCGTAACGGGCCACCATGTAATCCACGATCTCCTCTTTATCCTTGCCCTCGCGCACCATCTGGTAGGTCTTGTCGCGCAAGTCCTTGGCCAGCCCCGCATTGGAGTCGGCGATATCCTGGTTCTGGCACTTGGGGCAACGCAGCTCCTTGGTCAGTTCGCGAAAGACCTGCTCCTGATTGTCGTTGTCGAAGGTGTAGACATCGATAGCGGCCATGGCCGGCGCTTGCACCACCCATCCCAGCAACAGCAGCAGGGAAGCAATCAATACTCTCATCAAGACTCCCCTCACTTCATGGCATCAAAGATGGGTTTGAGGGTCGACGCCCAGTTCTCGGGGTTGATATCCCCCACGTGGCGATACCGGATGATCCCCTTGCTGTCGATAAAGAAGGTCTCCGGCGCGCCGTATACCCCGAGATCCAGCCCCAGCATGCCGTCCGGATCATAGAGGTTGACTTGATAGGGGTTGCCCAGCTCAGCCAACCATTTGATCGCCTTGTCGCGCTCATCCTTGTAGTTCATGCCGATGATGGGAATGCCCTGCCCTGCCAGCTGTTTGAGGTAGGTGTGCTCGCCATAGCAGGTCGGGCACCAAGTGGCCCAGACGTTGAGCAACATGGGGCGACCGGTCAGGATACTGCGATCGTGCTGCTTTTTCAGATCGTAAATGTCCTGCAGGGTGAACACCGGCACCTCTTTGCCCACCATCACGGACTCAAGCTTGGTGGGATCGGAGTAGAGCCCTTTGAACAGGAACACAGCCCCCAGCAAAAAGACGATAAAGGGGATTAAAAACAACCAGGTCTTTTTGTTCATGCCTTGGCCTCCTCCTCACGACGGCCGAAACGGTAACGCTTGTCGAGCATCGCCAGCACGCCACCAATGGCCATAAAGACGCCGCCGAACCAGATCCAGCGCACGAACGGCTTGTAGTAGATCCGCACCGCCCAAGCCCCGTTGTCGAGCTGTTCCCCCAGCGCCGCATAGAGATCGCGGGTGATGCCGGCATCGATGGCAGCTTCGGTCATCGGCATCCGGCTCACCTTGTACATCCGCTTCTCGGGCTTGAGCAGGGCGACCTGCTTGCCATTCTTGTGCACTTCCAGCACGCCCTTGAAGCCATCGTAGTTGGGGCCGTTCTTCTCCTTGATCCCGGCAAAGACGAATTCGTAATCGGCAAAGTGCACCCGATCACCCGCCTGCATTCGCAGATCCTTCTCGATGCTGTAATTCTGGGTGCAGGCGATACCTATGATGCTGACTGCCAGCCCCACATGGCCGAGGATCATGGCCCAGTGGCTGTTGCCAAGCTTGCGCACACCGACTGCAAAGCTGTGCTTATGGGTCGCTCGCGCCCAGGTCTCCTGCACGCTGGTGACGATGATCCAGGCACCCAGACCAATCCCTACCGCCGCCCACGGCTTGAAGGTTTCGGCAAAGAGCAGCGGCAACAGCAAGGCTGCGGCCAGACTCAGTACCAGTGCCACGACCACCTTGCTTTTGAGTTCCCCCAGCTCCTGACGACGCCAGCGAAACAGCGGGCCAACCCCCAGCAGCAGGGCAAACGGGATGATCAGCCAGCTGTAGATGTGGTTGAAGAAGGGGGTACCGATAGAGATGCTCCCCAGCCCCAGCTCCTTGTGCACCAGCGGCAGCAAGGTACCGAGCAGCACGGTCAGCAGACCCGCCACCAGCATGATGTTGTTGCAAAGCAGCAGGGTCTCGCGGCTCCACAGCTCGTGTTTGCCGTGGCTCTTCACCTGCGAGCCTTTAAAGGCAAACAGCAGCAAGGATGAACCGATCACCGCCAGCAGGAAGCCGAGAATAAACAGGCCGCGGGTCGGATCGGAGGCAAACGCATGCACCGACACCAACACGCCGGAGCGTACCAAGAAGGTACCCAGCAGGCTCAGCGAGAAGGCAGAGAGGGCCAGCAGCACGGTCCACGCCTTGAAGGTGGCGCGCTTCTCGCTCACCGCCAGCGAGTGCAGCAGAGCGGTACCCGCCAGCCAGGGCATGAAGGAGGCGTTTTCTACCGGATCCCAGAACCACCAGCCGCCCCAACCGAGCTCGTAGTAGGCCCACCAGGAGCCGAGCACGATGCCAAGGGTCAGGAATACCCAGGCCGCCATGGTCCAGGGGCGCGACCAGCGGGCCCAGGTCGCATCGAGACGGCCGGTCATCAGCGAGGCAATGGCGAAGGCAAACGCCACCGAGAAGCCCACATAACCCATGTAGAGCATCGGCGGATGGAAGATAAGACCCGGATCCTGCAGCAGCGGATTGAGGTCACGACCATCTACCGGGAAATAGGGCAAGGTGCGGGTGAAGGGATCGGAGGTGAACAGCACGAAGGCAGTGAAGCCGACCGAGATCAGCCCCAGCACACCGAGTACCCGCGCGACAGCATCAAGCGGCAGACGGCGGCTGAACATGGCCACCGCCGCAGTCCAGCCACCCAGGGTCAGTACCCACAGCAGCAGGGAACCTTCGTGGGCCCCCCATACCGCCGAGATGCGATAGGCGAGCGGCAGCAGGCTGTTGGAGTTAGTGGCCACATACTGCACGGTGAAGTCGTTATCGATAAAGGCCCAGGTCAGGCAGAGAAACGACAGCAGCAGCAACAAAAACTGGGCATAGGCGAGCGGACGGGCCGCCGACATCATGCCAAGACGCCCCCAACTAGCGCCTAGCAGCGGGTAGCTGCCCAGCAGCAGGGCGGTGGCAAAGGCCAGGATCAGCGCAAACTGACCTAATTCCGGGATCATGAAGGCATTCCTTTCAATTGAACGGTGACAACAGCCGCACCACGCACGGCAGGCAAAGCGGAAAAGGCAAACACCACAGGGATCACTGCTTGGCTCCCTTCAACTGCGCCTCGGTATACTCCGGCTTGAAGTGCATACCGTTGGTGGCATCGGCCACTTCCGGCGGCATGTAGTTCTCATCGTGCTTGGCCAGCACCTCGAACGCCTCTACGGTCGTGGCATCCTTGAGGGTGCCCTGGGCAACAATCCCCTGCCCTTCACGGAAGAGATCCGGCAGGATGCCGTCAAACTCGACCTTCACCAGATGACCGCCGTTATCCACCAGCTTGAAGGCAACCTTGAGGCTCTGGGGATCCCGCTGTACCGATCCCGGTACGACCAATCCACCGATGCGCAGGCGCTGTCCCTCTTCCGGCTTGATCTTGTCCGGCCCCTTCCCCTCCACCAGCTCGCTCGGGGTGTAGAAGAGGTCGATATTCTGACTGAGGGCGTAGAGCACCAGCCCGCTGACTGTCGCCAGACCCAGGGTAATGGCGAGAATGATGGTGAGGCGTTTTTTGCGTCTCGGATTCATAGGGTGTTCTCCATCTGCTGGGCCGCCTTGCGACGGGCCTCACGCGCCTGCTTGCTGCGCAACTCACCGAGCAGGCTGCGGGTTTTCATGCGGCTAGAAATGATGATGCCGACCAGACACACCAACGTCAGGCCAAAAGAGAGCCAGACATAGAAGGCGTAACCGCCCATCGCCATAAAATCACTGAAAGAGGCAAAGTGCATGCTTACTTCTCCTGCTCTGCAATCTCTTTGACCCAGGGGCGATGCCACTCCCGCATCAGGAGTTCATTGCGAAAACGCATCAGGGTCAGGGCACCGA
Source organism: Aeromonas sp. 6P (assembly GCF_051919525.1). Lineage (NCBI taxonomy): Bacteria > Pseudomonadati > Pseudomonadota > Gammaproteobacteria > Aeromonadales > Aeromonadaceae > Aeromonas > Aeromonas sp. 6P. The sequence continues at coordinate 3,206,110 of NZ_JBQBEO010000002.1, forward strand.
GAAACGAGGCAAATGCCAGGATCATGATCAGCAGCGGCCAGAGCATCTCGGGTGAAATGGAGGGTTTGTCAAATTTGGTGATGGTGGCCCCCTGATGCAGGGTGTTCCACCACTCCACCGAGTAGTGAATGATGGGCAGGTTGATCACCCCGACCAGTGCAAGAATGCCGGCGGCACGGCCAGCGACCACCTTGTCACTGAAGGCGTTGTAGAGGGCTATCACGCCGAGGTAGAGAAACAGCAGGATCAGTTCAGAGGTGAGTCGCGCATCCCACACCCACCAGGTTCCCCACATCGGCTTGCCCCAGGCGGCACCGGTAAAGAGGGCAATAAAGGTAAATACGGCGCCGACCGGCGCAATGGCTGCAACCGTCATGTCCGCCATCCGCAATTGCCACACCAGGCCGATAAAGGCGGCTACCGCCATGGTGGAGTAGGCCCCCATGGAGAGAATGGCGGAAGGCACGTGGATATAGATGATCCGGAACGAATCTCCCTGCTGGTAATCTGCCGGAGCAAACGCGAGGCCCCAGACAGTACCGATCACAAACGAGAGCAGACTAATCACCGCAAACCAGGGCAACAGCGTGCCTGCCAGCTGATAGGCACGCTCCGGTTTGGCATAAGGGTGCAACCATTTCCACATAGCTCACAAAACCTTTTTGTTATTAATCGTTTGGCGAGGCCTACCATACCGACCGCAGGGCAGCATCAAATACCCCGAAAGCAATAAGCGGCACTCTCCTTGATCCATCGCAACATTATTTTTTGCAAAAAGACTCCGTTCGGAGCCAAATCCGGTTCAGCTCACGGCCATCAGTTGAGGCTGACCCGCAACGCCGCCGACACAGCCAGCGGCGTCAGTGTCAAAGCCCCCACCAGCATGGCGGCCAGAATGGCAAGCTGCCCGCCATAGGGCAAGCTCATCCCCGCGGCATCGATGGCTGAGGTGGCAAAAATCAGTACCGGAATATAGAGCGGCAGGATCAGCAGACTGAGCAGAACCCCGCCTTTGCGCAATCCCACCGTCAACGCAACCCCGACCGCGCCGAGCAGACTCAATACAGGAGTGCCCAGTGCCAGCGTCGCGACGACAGCCAGATAAGTGTTCATATCCAGCGACAGCAAAATCGCCAGCAAGGGAGAGATCAGCAGCAGCGGCAATCCGGTCAGCAGCCAGTGAGCGACCACTTTCGCCAGCGCCAGCAAGCCCAGCGGGTGCGGCATCAGCATCATCTGCTCCAGCGCGCCATCGGCAAAGTCGTCGCGAAACAGTCGCTCCAGCGACAGCATGGCCGCCAATAGCGCCGCTACCCAGATGATCCCCGGGGCAATACGGGCCAGCAGTTTGGGCTCCGGGCCAATCCCTAACGGAAACAGGGTGATGACGATGAGGAAAAACCAGAGCGGATTGAGAATATCGGAACGCTGGCGCAGAGCCATCAGCAGTTCACGGTGAATAAGGTGCATAACAGCGCGCAACATGGCGTTACTCCTGCAATGTCGAGGCGAAGGGGGTCAACGAGAGAGTCTTCAGCCGTCCCTGCATCAGGGTCAGATCCTGATGGGTGGTGAGGATCACCATGCCGCCCCGCTCGGCGTGGGCCAGAAAAAGCTGCTCGAGCACCTTGACCCCTTGTTTGTCGATGGCGGTAAAGGGCTCATCGAGGATCCAGAGTGCCGGTTTCTGTGACAGCCAGAGTCTGGCCAGAGCCACCCGGCGTTGCTGACCGGCAGAGAGTTGCCCGGTCGGGTTCTCTTCAAATCCGGCCAGCCCTACCCTGGCCAATATCTGCCACAAGTCAGTCTCTGTTTGCTGCGGGTGATGTAACTGCTGGTAGAACTTAAGGTTTTCAAAAGGGGTCAGCGCCGCTTTGACACCCGGCTGATGGCCGAGATAGAGCAGATTGGCATGATACTCATCACGACAGCGACGAATATTTTCCCCATTCCAGCACACCTCACCGGCAAACGGCTGCGACAGCCCGGTCAACAACCGCAACAAGCTGGTTTTGCCAACCCCGTTGGGCCCTTCAATTTGCACCAGATCGCCGGGCGCAACAGAGAAAGAGAGGTGTTCAAACAGAGTGCGATCTTCGCGCACGCAGCTCAGATTGTTAACTTGAAGCAGCATGGGGATTTTTTCAGAGAAAATGAAGCGGTCTGCATCTTAACACAGTATTGGAATACGTCTTTTCAAAGATGCAACAATTGAACTGACTGGCGACCGGGATCACAAAGAAAATACGGTAGAAACTACTCGCTCAACGCAGCTGGGGGACAAGCGGCTGCACGCCATAAAATTCAGGAAGGCAATTGCCTTCCTGAATCATCAAGAGCGACCTTTTCGCAACGATATCAAGAGCTCAGCCTCTGCCTTTGGCAACTCGCACTCACTCATGACTTCATCAAGATCGGCGCCCAGTTCGACCATCTTGGCCGCTCGGCTGTAGAGCCTGCGTTCGGGATCCTGCATGGTCAGCTCTTGCTGGCGCTCATTGACCTGCTGCATCGCCCCTTCCACCGACTGCAGACGCTGCCCCATGCCAATGGCACCGGTATGGAGCTCCATCATCTGCTTGCGCAAGCTTTCCAACTGACCTTGCAGCGTTGCCACACTGGCCTCGGACTCCTGCTTGCTGCGCTTGCTCTTGAACCAGATATAAGAGGCAAACGCCAAGGCAATCAGGGACACCCCCAAGGCAACCATCTCGATTATCAAAACATCACCTTACTTATCAGAGGGAACCGATATCTTCCCACTCTTCATCGGAGAGCAGCTTGTTCAAGTCAACCAGGATCAGCAGTTGCCCATCGCGGTTGCTCACCCCCTGAATAAACTTGGCGCTCTCTTCAGTACCGACCGCAGGTGCCGCATCGATCTCGGAAGAGCGCAGATAAACCACTTCAGCCACGCTGTCGACCATGATGCCGATCACCTGCTTCTCGGCCTCAATGATCACAATCCGGGAGTTTTCACTCACATCACCAGAAGGCAGACCGAAACGGGAACGGGTATCGATGACAGTCACCACATTGCCACGCAGGTTGATGATCCCCAGTACGTACTCAGGCGCACCCGGCACCGGTGCAATTTCGGTGTAGCGCAACACCTCCTGAACCTGCATCACATTGATGCCGTAGGTTTCGTTTTCCAGTTGGAAGGTTACCCATTGCAGCACTTCATCTTCGGCCAGATTCTGTGCAATATTGCGCTTTTCTGTCATGTTTTTATTCCTTTTATGAAAACGTCTACTGCTAAAACTAGCAATAAAACAGCTCGATTGCAGAAGTTATCAGCGACCTTCTATGTTAACCCCACGCTCCAGCAACAGGAGCAGTTCGCGGACGTGTAACAGGGCACACATTTTTTCTTTAACCATGCCCGCCAACCAGGGGCGCTTGCCCTCCTGATGGCGCCATTTCACCTGGTCACGGTGTAACAATTCAGTCCCTTTGAGATGATGGCAGGCTAATCCCCACGGCGATTCACCAAGCATAATCAGATACTTGTAATCATCCATCTCGAGATGCTGACCCGGCATGACCCACTGGGCAGTATCGACCACATTCATCTTCTGCTCGCGGGAGGTCATGATCCCCTTGTACCAACCCGGTTGGCCAAACAGGGAGGTGATCTCGCCCAGCTGATGAATACCACCCAGCTCGGTCAACGGCACCGCAAACGTCACGCCCGCGACTTCAAAGAAAAGGGCCTGAAACTCTTTACCGGTATCGATATTTTCCCAGGTAACAGGTTCACTGGCCTCTACCGGAGCAACCTCCAGCGCCGTCTCGGTCAGGATAGTAGTATGGGGTTCCGCAACCTCGGGGAGCAGCACCTCCGCAGGCCACTCAGGCTCCACCGGCAGCAGTGACTCCTCTGCCACAATCTCCAGCGGTGCGGTGAGAGTTGCTTCCTGGGTGAAGGCGTCATTCTCAAACTGGACTTGTCCCACCTGAGCCAATAGCTCACCGAGCTGGGCAAGCCGTGGATCGCTTTCAAGGTAAGGTGCGGCGACTACCTCGGGGACGCTTTGGGGCTGACGTTGCAACTGTAAAACAGGGGCAGATTGAACCTCTTCCACCTCATCCAGCACCAGCGGCTCATCGAGCAGCAGGGAGTGGAAATAGTCATCCATCGCCCGAACTTGAATGGTATCTCTCATGCCGTCACCTCATGAACCCGTTGCCGCTCAAGGGCATCAAGATGATTGAGCAGCGTTTCATATGCATAGGTTCCACGACTCCCGGGAGAATAGATAGACGGGGGGATATGCAGCAAGCTGGCATCCCGAAACTTGGTATCAATAGGGATTACCGCATTCCACACCGAATCCCCATATTGATCCTTGATCGACTTCAAGGTCATCAGAGAGGCACGGGTGCGCTTGTCGAACATGGTCGGGATCACGGTATAACGGAACTTGTCACGCTTGGAACGCTGCATGATCTCGAATGTTTTCATCATCCGCTCCAACCCCTTGAGGGCCAGAAATTCGGTCTGGACAGGCACCAGAATGCGATCGCAGGCAGCCAACGCGTTGACCATCATCACCCCCAGCACTGGCGGGCAATCGATCAGCACGTAATCATATTGATCCTGAATGCGCAGCAGTGCCCGCTTCAGTACCAGTCCCATCCCCTCACGATTGCCCATCACCCGATCAAGGGTCGCAAGGGTAATAGATGCGGGTAGTAAATTGATATTCTCGAACTTGGTCTTGAGCGTCAGTTTATTGACAAGCTCGGCTGTCGGTTTGACAGCTTGAAACAACTCATAGAGGGTTCCATCCAGGCGATCTGAATCAAAATCAAGATATGCAGTCAGCGAAGCATGGGGGTCGGTATCAATCAACAGCACCCGCTGGCCACGCTGGGCCAGGATCCCCGCAAGCGAGACCACTGTGGTGGTTTTACCCACACCACCTTTCTGGTTGGCAACCGTCCAAACAATCACTGTATCAATCCTGCCTTGTTGTTATGCGTATGCCACCACCGGGCAAGGTGATCACCTTTATCTCTCCTGCATCCACCGCCTGCTGTACAGCAGGAACCGGTTCAGCAACTACCGTCGGTGTTGCAACCACAGGTGCCGGCGGCACCCAGGCAAATTTGGAGATAGCGACCACAACCTTGCGATTCTGCAGTCTGCCCTGCTCGCTGCCGTTGTCAGCAAAAGGGGAAAACTCGCCATATGCCTCGAACGCCAGACGCTGGGGGGCGATCCCATCTGCAATCAAACCATTGAGTACCGCTTCGGCCCGAGCAGCAGAAAGCGCCCAGTTAGAACGATAAATTTCATTATTTATCTGTTGGTTATCGGTATAACCCCGAACCCTTACATAGTTATCGACCGGTTTGAGAATACTTGAAAGAGTATTAATGACCGGTGCAGCGTTTGGTCCCAAAAAGGCACTGCCGCTGCCAAACAACAAGCCGGAACTGAGTTCAACCGTCAGCCAGTTCTCATCTTGCGTCAGTTTGACGATACCGGCATCCACCAGCGAGCCCATGCTCTGTTGCAACTGCATATCGAGTTTTGCAAGTGTCGCGCCATCTTGCAGCACTGGCACACCAGAAATAGGAGCAAGTGAAGGAGAGGGGGATGCTGGGCTTTCCAGCAACGATGGAGAGGCAGATACCGGGTTATCCAGCAGGGAATTACCCTGCCCTTCAAGCAAGCCATTGCCGCCAGACTGCATGACACTGAACGCCTGGCTCATACCATCAATCACCGCGCGATACTTGTCCTTGTTCACCAGCGCAACAGAGTAAAGCACCACGAACAAGGCAAAGATCAGCGTCATATAATCGGCATAGGAGACCAGCCAGCGGTCAAGATGCTCGCGACCCTGCAAGTGCAACCGATAGCGCTTGCGCATGGCTACTCTCCTTTCAAATAGGCCCTGAGCCGGCGTTCAACCTGCAAGCCGTTTTCACCATGGGCGATAGCCAGCAGCCCTTCCAGGGTCATCTCCTGAAAGAGTGCATAGTGATAGTGAAATGCGCGTAGCCGGTTGGCGATAGGCAGGTAGATGAGGTTGGCAAACCCCACTCCATAGATGGTTGCCACAAATGCCACTGCGATACCCACCCCCAGCGCTGACGGGTCTTCGAGATGAAACATGGCCTGGATCAGGCCCAGCACGGCACCGATGATCCCGATGGTCGGACTGTACCCCCCCATAGCTTCAAATACCCTGGCGGCATGTTCATTACGCTCCTGCTCGATATCGATATCGGCTTCGAGCAACATGCGAATATCCTCCGTGGATACCCCATCGACAATCATGCCAAGCCCTTGACGGGTAAAGTTGTCTTCCTCCTGCTCAGCCTGATTTTCAAGAGCCAGCAGCCCTTGCTGGCGCGCAAAGACGGCCCATGACTGCAACCGTTCGGCCTGCGTCGCGAGATCCTGGCGGGGAGGGGTAAAAATCCATAACAGCTGGCGCAACGCCAGCAGGATGTACTTGGCTGGAGTCTGCAACGTGACGGCACCAACGGTACCACCCAGCACGATCAAAAAAGCGGGGCCGTCCACCAACGTCAACAGGGAGCCGCCATGCCACAGTTGGGCAATGGCAATAGCCCCCAATGCCAGGAGCAGACCGAGCAAGCCCATGATTAGCGCCCCAACTCAACCAGAATACGCTGGGCCACCTTGTCCAGAGGGAGTGATTCGCTGGCAATCCCCGCTTTGGCTACCGCTTGCGGCATACCATATACCACGCAGGAAGCCTCATCCTGAGCCCAGATGGTTGATCCCTGCTCTTTCAGCAGTCTGGCGCCATCACGGCCATCTGCGCCCATACCGGTCAGCACAATCGCCAGTACCTTGTCGGCATAGGTTTTGGCCGCAGAGGCAAAGGTGATGTCCACACAAGGCTTGTAATTGACCTTGTCGTTGCCATCCACGATGCGAATGCGAGCCCCTACCCCACGACCTTCCAACAGCATCTGCTTACCACCGGGAGCAAGATAGGCATGCCCGGGTTTAAGCACATCGCCATCTTCCGCTTCCTTGACGCCAATCTGACATAACCCGTTGAGACGGGCAGCAAATGCGGCAGTAAACGTGGCTGGCATATGCTGGATAAGCAGGATTGGATGGGGAAAATCCCCCGGCAACTTGGTCAGCACATTTTGCAAAGCAACAGGTCCGCCGGTAGAAGTCCCGATCGCCACCAACTGATAACTCTTGCCACTGCGCTTGAATGAGGCACTTGGCACAGTGCGTTGCAGATCAGGCTGACGATCTGAAGATCTGGGCGCAGGGCTACCCAGCGGAGCACGAGCAACCGGTTCAGGTGCTTTGGGGCGAGCAGCTGATGTCATCAGGAAGCGCTTGCGGGAAATCTCCTTTACCCGCTGTTGCAACAGTCTGACCGCTTCATCTTTGTCTCTGGCAATGTCCTCAAACTTCTTGGGCAAGAAGTCTAGGGCACCAGCATCCAGCGCATCCAGCGTAGCCTTGGCCCCTTCATGGGTCAGGGAGGAGAACATCAGAATGGGGGTTGGGCACTTGGCCATGATCTCCCGCACCGCACTGATGCCATCCATCACGGGCATCTCGATGTCCATGGTGATCACATCAGGGCGCAGTGACAGCGCCTTGTCCACCGCCTCACGTCCATTCTGGGCCGTATCAATCACCGTCAGCATGGGATCCTGATTGATGATCTCGCTCACCCGACGGCGAAAGAAGCTCGAATCGTCGACAACTAATACCTTGACTGCCATTGTTGTTTTTCTAACTCCTTGGGCCTGAGCTATTAATGTCTACGCGCATATGCTTTGAGCAGACTCGGCACATCCAAAATAAGAGCGATTCCGCCATCACTGGTAATCGTCGCACCGGCCATGCCAGGGGTGCCTTGCAGCAGATTATCGAGTGGCTTGATCACCACCTCTTCCTGACCAATCAGGCTGTCTACCACAAACCCGATTTGCTGAGTGCCAATCTGCACAATCACCACATGTCCGGTATCCTGACGTGAACGCTTGTTGGCGCCACGAATCAACCACTTGTGCAGATAGAAGAGCGGTATCGCCTTCTCGCGCACAATGATGGTGAGCTGGCCATCAACCATGTTGGCCTTTTTCAGATCCAGATGGAAAATCTCATTCACACAACCAAGGGGAAGTGCGAAAGTCTGCTCACCCACTTCCACCATCAGAGTTGGCAGAATGGCCAGCGTCAACGGAACCTTGATTTCGAGACGGGTACCTTTCCCCCAGGTGGAATCGATATGCACCGATCCATTGAGGCTGACAATGCTGGTTTTAACCACATCCATTCCGACACCACGGCCAGAGATATCGGAGATCTCGGCCTTGGTTGAAAAGCCCGGAGCAAAGATCAGGTTATAGGCATCGTTGTCGCTCATGCGAGCGGCAGTATCTGCATCCAGAACACCGCGACTGATTGCGATGGACTTGAGTTTCTCAGGATCCATCCCTGCCCCATCATCCTCGATGCAAAGCAGAATATGGTCACCTTGCTGGGAGGCACTAAGGGTTATTGTCCCTTGACGCGGTTTGCCCGCTTTCTCTCGCACATCCGGCATTTCGACCCCGTGATCGCATGAGTTGCGAACAAGGTGAACCAGAGGATCGGCGAGCGCCTCTACCAGGTTTTTATCCAGATCTGTCTCTTCCCCCACCATCACCAGCTCAATCTCTTTCTTGAGGGTTCTGGCCAGATCACGCACCACGCGCGGGAAACGACCAAATACCTTCTTGATTGGCTGCATGCGGGTTTTCATCACCGCACCTTGCAGGTCAGCCGTTACCACATCCAGATTGGCAACCGCCTTTGACATCTCTTCATCATTGCTGGCAATACCCAGGCTCACCAGCCGATTACGAACCAGTACCAACTCGCCTACCATGTTCATGATGACATCGAGAGTCTTGGTATCCACCCGCACCGTCGTATCGCTTTGCACGGCACTGTTTTCTGCTGGCGCAGGCGCAGCCTTGGCGGCAGGCGCTGGTGCCTTGGCTGCTTCAGCGGGTTTTGCGGGGGCAGCCGGTGCTGGTTTGGCTACAGGAGTGGCCGGTTTGGGCGGAGTCACCGCGGCAGGTGCGGCAGGTGCGGCAGGTGCGGCAGGTGCGGCAGGTGCGGCAGGTGCCATAGTACTCTGAGGCCCTTGACCACGACCATGCAATTCATCAAGCAGACGCTCAAACTCATCATCATCGATAAGCTCGTCCACCTCTTTTTGCACCGATTTCAGAGGATTCACCTCTGGCGCCCCCATGTGCTGTCCCTGACCATGCAACTGGTCCAACAAGGCCTCAAACTCATCATCGGTGATATCGCCAGAGCCACCAGCGATAGGCGCTGCTGCAACCGTCTTGGTCGGTGCCCCACCCACGCCGTGGAGCTCGTCCAGCAGACGTTCAAACTCGTCTGCAGAAATTTCATCAATCGAGCCGCCGCCATTGACAGGAGCAGGCTCGCTGCTGATGGCTGCGGGTTCAACAACTTCTGGAGCAACTTCTTCAACAACTACCGGTGCTGCAGGTTCAGATTCTACAGCCGCAGCCGCACTGGTAGCAGTGCGCAGTTGCTCTTCCCCTTCCGGCTTGCACAACTCGTGGAGGTCATGAAGCAAATCATCTGACGCAGGGCTGGGTGCTTCGCGATTTTGAACCTGGGCGAACATGACATTGATGGCATCCAGCGCTTGCAGGATTACATCCATCAGCTCCGCAGTAACGGTTCGCTTGCCATTACGCAAGATATCGAACACGTTTTCCGCACCGTGGCATACATCAACCAGTTCACCGAGCGACAGAAAACCAGCCCCCCCTTTCACGGTATGGAAACCGCGAAAGATGGCATTCAACAGGTTCTTGTCATCGGGCCGCTTTTCCAAGTCGACCAGTTGTTCAGACAACTGTTCCAATATTTCGGATGCTTCGACCAGAAAGTCTTGCAGTATGTCTTCATCAACTTCGAAGGCCATGCGTCACTCCATTAGAATCCCAAGCTAGACAGCAGATCGTCCACATCATCCTGACCATTGACCACATCGGCACGAGCCTCGGGGTTCATGATAGGGCCCTCTGCTTCAATCCCGTTGACAGGAATACTACGAGTTGAATGCTCAGCAGAAGCCTCACCAAACATGGTCAGCATTTCTATTAATTTTGTTTCAACTTCCTGAACAAGCTTGATGACCTTGCGGATCATCTGACCTGTCAAATCCTGAAAATCTTGTGCCATCAGGATTTCTGTCAGCAGTTGCCGTAATTTATCGGCATCAGACTCTGAAGCCTTAATAAAATCATCAAGTTGGTGACATAAGGATTTGAACTGTCCCACGCTCATGTCACGAGACATGAGGGCATTCCAGTTCGGCATCACCAGCTGGATATTGTCATTCAGGCGATCCGCTATCGGCAAACTGGCTTCCACCGCATCCATTGTGCGATTGGCCGCTTTGTCGGTCATATCGATAACGTAGCTCAAGCGTTCCCGAGCATCGGGAATATCATGAGTAGCCAAATCCGGAATACGGGGATCGAGGCGAAATTCTTGAAGTGAATCATGCAGTTGTCGGGTCAGCTGACCTACTTTTTCAAACAGATCGGCTGCGTTGGGGGCACATACTTCGGCAAGCAGTTCATCGGCCAGCTCAAATTCGCCTTGCTCCAGATGAGCAACAAGCATCCTTGCCTGGTCGAGCGAAATCATTGCTCTCGTTTTGGCCATCATCCCTGCAGCTCCTTAGCCAATTCGTTCGAAAATTTTGTCGAGTTTTTCTTTGAGCGTTGCTGCGGTGAAGGGCTTGACGATGTAACCGTTGACGCCAGCTTGGGCGGCTTCAATGATCTGCTCACGTTTGGCTTCAGCGGTTACCATCAGTACCGGCAGATGCTTGAGCTTCTCATCGACACGGATGGCTTTAAGCAGGTCAATACCTTGCATGCCTGGCATGTTCCAGTCGGTAACTACAAACTGAAAGTCACCATTTTTCAGCATCGGCAGCGCTGTATTGCCGTCATCCGCCTCATGGGTATTGTTGAATCCCAAGTCGCGCAGCAAGTTCTTGATAATCCGGCGCATCGTTGAAAAATCGTCAACAATGAGGATTTTCATGTTCTTGTCCAAAATTCCCTCCTAAATAGCCACCAGAGTGGCTCACTTACATGATGCTAAAAACGGGTTGTGTCGTGCGGATTATGCCTTAGAGTTTCATCTCAGTGTAGCCAGTACAAACACTTATAGATGCCAATCTCTCAAACGAGCACGCAATCTGTGCATTGCCTGACTGTGGATCTGGCTCACACGCGACTCGCTGACATTCAAAACCTCGCCAATTTCACGCAAATTCAGCTCTTCATCGTAGTAAAGAGAGAGAACCAAAGCTTCTCTCTCTGGTAGACGACCAATTTGCTCGGATAATTGAATCTGAAATCGCTCGGCAGCCAATTCATCGAATCCCGAGCCTGAAGGGGCGTCATCGGGGTTGCCGATCACATCCTCGCTGACTCCCAAATCTTCGATGCCGATAATTTTGCCGCAGGAGACATCTTGCAGCATCGCATGGTAATCAGCGATGGATACCCCCATCTCGGCAGCAACCTCGGTATCTCGCGCGTCACGCCCGTGAGTCTGCTCGACACTCTCGATCGCTTCTGCAATAGCCCTGCTGTTGCGATGCACTGAACGGGGCACCCAGTCACCACGCCGAATCTCATCCAGCATGGCGCCGCGGATCCGGATCCCGGCATACGTCTCGAAGCTGGCCCCCTTGCTACCGTCAAAGTTGCGGGAGGCTTCAAGCAGCCCAATCATACCTGCCTGGATCAGGTCATCCAGCAAGACACTGCTGGGCAGGCGAGCCAACAAATGCTGGGCAATTCGCTTGACCAGGGGAGCATGACGCTCCACCAGCACGTAGGAATCCTGATGACGCAAGTACGCTTGGGCTTTATTCACGGGAACCTTCCTGTGTTGTGGCCGGTTTCTGCAACAAATTTTCCAGGAAAAACTCCAGATGGCCGCCCGGCTGGTTGGGCACCGGCCAGCTCGCCGCCTTGTTGGCAAGGGCCCGGAACGCCAGTGCGGCCGGCGACTTGGGAAACGCCTCGACAATCAGCTTCTGCTTGCGCACGGCGGCACGCAGATTGGTGTCATAGGGTACACAGGCGACCAGTTCCAGCGAGGTGTCGAGGAAACGATCCGTGACCCGGGTCAGTTTGGCAAAGAGCTCCTGCCCTTCGCGCAGACTGCGCACCATATTGGCCACCACCTTGAAACGAAACACGCCGTGATCCTTGGATAGGATCTTGATGAGGGCGTAGGCATCGGTGATGGAGGTCGGCTAATCACAGACCACCACCATGATGTCTTGAGCGGCACGGGTGAAGCTCAGCACCATGTCGGAGATCCCCGCAGCCGTATCCACCAGCAGGATGTCGACCTGGGTCTTCATTTCGCTGAAGGCACGGATAAGCTCGGCATGCTGCACCGGAGAAAGCTCGACCATGGACTGGGTGCCCGAGGTCGCAGGCACGATCATCATGCCGTAAGGGCCTTCGACGATGATGTCGTCGATGGTGCATTCACCGGCCAGCACGTGAGAGAGGTTACGATGAACCCGCAGCCCCAGCATGACGTCGACGTTGGCCAGACCCAAGTCGGCATCCAGCACCATCACCCGCTTGCCTTGGGCGGCCATGGCTCCGGCCACGTTCAGGGTCACGTTGGTCTTGCCCACGCCACCTTTACCACCGGAAACGGCGATTACTTTTACTCGATTGTTTTGACGCATTTTGCGCAGACCACTCGCCTGATCCATATACATGTTACTCATAAAACTCCGAATCTTCGGCCTCGCCAAAGCCTGCGCCCCAGAAATAGGGCTCCTCTGTTTCTCGCTCCAGCGAGCCCATGGCAGCTCCGACGAGCTGCGCCGCATTGGCAACCTGAATATCTTCCGGAACCCTTTGTCCATCAGTGATATAGCTGATGGGTAATGAATTCTGGATACACACGTTAATCACTTCGCCCAGATTCAGACTTTCATCCAATTTGGTAAGTATGCAGCCGCTTAATGGAATACGCCGGAAATGGTCAACCGCCTCCTGCATCACCCGACGCTGGGAAGTTGCCGACATCACCAGATAACTGCGGATCCGCACCTTGGCATTCTTGACCAGGGTATCGAGCTGCTCGGTCAGCCGGATATCCCGTTGGCCCACCCCGGCCGTATCGATAAGTACCAGCCGACGGTGGCGGAACTGATAAAGGGCATTGGCCAGCTCTTCGGCATCACGCACCTGCCGTACCGGGCAACCCATGATGCGGCCATAGGTCTGCAGCTGTTCATGGGCACCAATCCGGTAGTTGTCGGTGGTGATCAGCGCCACCTGTTCGGCGCCATACTTCATGGCGAAACGGGCAGCCAGCTTGGCGATGGTAGTGGTTTTGCCCACCCCGGTCGGACCAAGCAGCGCCACCGCGCCGCCCTGACGCATGATCTCGTCCTCACTGATCTTGAGCTGGGCCGTCAGCACCTCGGCCAACTGGGCCATCGCCTGATGGATGGACATATCTTCGGGGATCAGTCCCGCAAGTTGATCGGCAAACGCATCGTCAAAGCCGAGCTTCTTGAGCTCCTTGATCAGCAGGGCCCGCATCGGTTCGCGGCGCTCCACCTCTTGCCACATCAGCCCGGAGATCTGGTGCTCCAGCAATTTACGGATGCTGGCCATCTCCTTGCGCATCCCCTCCATCTCCTGATCCCGCTGGGCAGGTTGAGGGGGGCGCTGGCCGGACGCAACCCGAGCTTTGGGCTTGGCAGGTTCCGGAGCGGCGCCCCACTGCCCCTGCTCGGCCAATGTTCTGGGCGCAGCATTGGCAGCGGCCAGACCGGCCGATTGGGTATTACCCAGTGTCGCCCCATTGCCCGGCTTGAGCTTCTGCTGGCGCGCCAGCAAGGCGGCCAGGGTATCGGCATAATGTTCGTTCTGCTCCTTCGCCGGCGACGGCTCGGGGCGGATCATCTGCCGTGCAGCAGACGAAATATTGACGCTCTCATCGTTCAGCTGACGACGAACCGGCGCATCTTTGGGCCCCGGGACCTGGGATTGATAATCGACTGCGGCGACTATCTCTACCCCTCCGGTGACCTTCTTGTTGGACATGATGACGGCATCCGGCCCGAGAGTCTCCTTGACCTCGGCCAGAGCCGTTCGCATATCCTTGGCAAAAAACCGCTTAATCTTCACCCGTCGTCTCCGCTAACTAGTTCTGCCCTACCGCACTGACGATGCGGATCTGCTTGTCGTCGGGCACTTCCTGATAAGACAGAACGCGCAATCCAGGAATGGCATTCTTGACAAATTTCGCCAGGGTATTGCGCAAGATCCCCGATGTCAGAAGCACGGCCGGTTGGCCTTCCAATTCTTGTCGTTGAGTGGCTTCCACCAGTGAACGCTGCATCCGCTCTGCCAGACCCGGTTCAATACCGGCACCATCACCGCCACCAGCCTGCAGGGATTGATGCAATATACGTTCCAATTCCGGCGCCAAGGTAATCACCGGCAGCTCGGGATCGGGGCCTGCAATCTCCTGCACAATCAGGCGACGCAGGGCAATCCGGCAAGCGGCCGTGAGCACTTCCGGATCCGGACTGCGCGGTGCGTATTCAACCAGGGTCTGCAGGATAGTGCGCATATCGCGGATTGGCACGCCTTCATTGAGCAAATTCTGCAATACCTTCACAAGGTTACCCATGCTGATCACTTCCGGCACCAGCCCTTCGACCAGCTTGCTCTGATGTTTGCCAATCATGTCGAGCAGCTGTTGTACCTCGTCATGACCCAGCAGCAAAGCCGCATGGTTGGTCAGGATCTGGCTCAGATGGGTAGCCACCACGGTCGCGGTATCCACCACCGTATACCCCAGTGTCTGTGCCTGAGAGACCATCTCCTTGGCAACCCAGACCGCTTCCAGTCCGAAGGCGGGATCCCGGGTGGCTATCCCCTGGATCTGGCCGAACACCTGCCCCGGATTGATGGCCATCTCCTTATCATGGTAGACATTGGCCTCGCCGGTACTGACCCCCATCAAGGTGATGCGGTATTGGTTTGGCGCCAGATCCAGGTTGTCGCGAATGTGGACGGCCGGGACCAGAAAGCCCAGCTCTTGCGAGAGTTTCTTGCGCACCCCTTTGATCCGGTTGAGCAGTTCGCCACCCTGATTGCGATCCACCAGCGGGATCAGCTGATAACCCACTTCAAGCCCGATGATGTCCACCGGCATCACATCATCCCAGCTCAGCTCTTTCTGCTCATGAGGTTGTTCGGCAGTGGCAGGCAGCAGCTCGCCCTTGGCTGCTTTGGCGGCCGCCAGTTTCTCGCGGCGCAGCAACCACCAGGCGCCAGCGGCGGCAAGAGCCCCCAGACTCAGGAAGGCGAAATGCGGCATCCCCGGCACCAGCCCCATCATCAGCAGAATCCCGGCCGAGATGATCAGGGCTTTGGGATTGTCAAACAGCTGGCCTAGTACTGCGGTACCCATGTCCTGATCGGTATTCTGACGGGTCACTATGATGGCGGCAGCGATGGAGAGCAGCAGGGAGGGGATCTGCGCCACCAGACCGTCACCGATGGCCAACAGGGTATAGATCTCGGCCGATTCGCTGAAGGTCAGCTGGTGCTGCATCATCCCGATGATGAAGCCGCCGATGATGTTGATAAAGAGGATCATGATGCCCGCAATGGCATCCCCTTTGACAAACTTGGAGGCACCATCCATGGAGCCGTAGAAGTCAGCTTCCTGGGTTACATCCTGACGACGCTTCTTCGCCTCTTCCTGATTGATGAGACCGGCGTTCAAATCGGCATCGATGGCCATCTGTTTGCCCGGCATCGCATCAAGGGTAAAACGGGCACTTACTTCCGCGATCCGCCCGGCACCCTTGGTAATTACCACAAAGTTGATGATCATCAGGATGGTGAAAACGATGATGCCGACCGCATAGTTGCCGCCGATCACCACGTTACCGAACGCCTCGATCACATGGCCGGCCGCCGCACTGCCATTATGACCTTCCAGCAACACCACCCGGGTCGAGGCGACGTTCAACGCCAACCGCAGCAAGGTAGCGAGCAGCAGTACGGTCGGGAAGGCAGCAAATTCGAGGGGGCGGCGAGTATAGACGGATACCAGCAGCACCACGATGGAGAGGGCAATGTTAAAGGAGAAGAGCACATCCAGCATCAGCGGCGGGATGGGTAACACCACCATGCCGAGCGCGGCCAATACCAGCAGAGGGGTGCCAAGGCCTTTGCCCAAAACTCCCCGGTACTCTTTGAACTGGCCCAATACTGCCTTGAATTCCATCGCGCTTCTCAATTTCAACCTGCTGGTGCCAGATTAAAGCAAACATCAGGCCAACAATACAAGACATTGAAATGCAATGGATTTATTTTGACTACGTCAGAACTTTGTCATTTGCGATATTCGGTCGGAATGGGGAGATCTTTAGCCAGTGGCTGGGGACGGCGCCCCTGACCACGACGGAATTTCTTGAGCTGGAAGACATAGGCGAGCACCTGGGCAACCGCCGCAAACAGCCCTTCCGGGATCTCGTGGCCCAGCTCGGTTGAGTGGTAAATAGCCCGGGTCAAAGCCGGTGACGGCATGATGGGGATCTCGTACTCTCTGGCGATCTCCCTGATCTTCATTGCAATTTCATCTGTGCCCTTGGCCACGACCTTGGGCGCGGCACCGGGTTTGCCCGCATCATACTTGAGCGCTACCGAGTAGTGGGTCGGGTTGGTGATCACCACATCGGCCTTGGGTACATCCCCCATCATCCGGCGCATCGCCATCTGCATCTGCAACTGACGGATCTTGCCCTTTACCTCGGGCTTGCCTTCGCTGTCCTTGAACTCGTCCTTGACCTCCTGCTTGGTCATCTTGAGCTGACGCATGTGATTCCACTGCTGGAACGGCACATCGATGGCCACGATGGGAAGCAGGGCGCAGCAGAGGATGATCAACATCCAGAGAAACAGCTCCAGCGCATCGATAATGCCGCCGGGAAATCCCTCCATGGAGAGGTTGAGCAGGTGATTGAACTGGCTGGATAACATCCACCAGGCAAACAGGGTGATGAACACCACCTTGGCGATGGACTTGACCAGCTCGATCAGCGACTGCACCCCGAACATCCGCTTGAGGCCACTGAGCGGACTCAACTTGCTCATCTTGGGCATCATGGCTTCGGTGGAGAAGTTCATCCCCCCCATCAGGGTGTTGCCGATAAAGGCGGCAATCGCCACCAGCGCAAACAACAACCCCAGCGGAAGCACCAGTTCCCCCAGCAGCGCCGGCAGCATGGCGATCATGGCGTTGGGATCGAAAGCCTGCTCCCGATCCAGGGTAAAACCCATGGTGACGACCTTGATCATGGCGGTCGCCAGCGAGCCCTTGAGCATCAGTAGGCCAAATACCGCCGAGAGCAAAACGCTGGCGGTTCCCAACTCTTTTGAACGTGCAATCTGCCCTTTTTCACGGGCCTGTTGCAGTCGTTTGCCCGTGGGTTGTTCGGTACGTTCCTGGTCGGTATCAGCCATGAGCGCCCCCGAAGCACTGGGTGTTGATCAGCTCGCAGCTGACCTCCTGCACCCGCTCCCACATCATGTCGAAGTGGCCGAGGAACCCGCCGATAGTGAGCCAGAGGATCAGCAGACCCGACATCATGCTGACCGCAAAACCGATACTGAAAATGTTGAGCTGCGGCGCCGCCCGGGTCATGACACCAAAGGCGAAGTTGATCAGCAGCAGGGCGACGATGGCAGAAAGGGCCATCACCAGTGAGGCCTGATACATCACCCCGAGAAAACCGATCAGGCTGCGGATGGCAGGTAAAGAGAGCCCGGTGTCTGACACCGGCAAGGTATCGAAACTGAGGATCACCAGCCGCAGCATCACCAGATGGCCATCCAGCGCCAGAAACACTAGTGTCGCCAACATCAGATAGAACTGGCCCACCACGGGGGCCGACTGGCCATTCATCGGATCAACCAGAGTGGCAAAACCGAGACTGGTCTGCATGGCGATGACCTGACCGGCCATCACGAAGCTCTCCATCAGAAACTGGGTCATCAGACCAAGGGCAATCCCGATCAGCAGCTGCTGGCCCAATACCAGAAAACTGCCAGCAGAGAAGAGCTCGATAGGGGGCATTTTCGGAAGCAGCGGGGCTATCAGAAAGGTGATGGCCAAAGCCAGCCCCATCCGTACCCGCGCAGGGGCGAGGCGGCTGCCGAATACGGCCATCACCATCAGCAGACTGCTCACCCGCGCCAGCGGCCAGAGGATCGAAGACAACCACTCCATGATCAGAGCGGTTGTATAGGTCATCCCACCACCTCGGGGATTTGGTTGACCATCAGCACGAAGAAGTCCATCAGACTCTGCAAGCCCCAGTGAGCGCCCGCCCCCAGCGCAAACAGCGTCACGATGAGACGGGGCAAAAAGCTCAGGGTCTGTTCGTTGATGGAGGTCGCCGCCTGAAAGATGGCAACGACCAGGCCAATCATCAGGCTGGGCAGGATCACGGCGCACACCATGATGGTCACCAGCCAGAGCGCCTCACGAAAGACGTCGACAAAGGTTTCAGGACTCATGTTCGGGCTCCTTGCGCTCGACCGGCTAACTGGCACCCAGTCCGAAACTGCTGGCCAACGACCCCAGAATGAGGTTCCAGCCATCCACCATCACGAACAGCATCAACTTGAAGGGCAACGAGACGATCATCGGCGAGAGCATCATCATCCCCATCGCCATCAGGATACTGGCCACCACCAGATCGATGACCAGGAACGGCAGGAACAGCATAAAACCAATCTGGAATGCGGTTTTCAGCTCGCTGGTGACAAAGGCCGGGATCAGCACCCGCAACGGCACATCGGCAGGTTTCTCCACCTGCACGTTGGCGATCTCCATAAAGGTGTTGAGATCCTTGATCCGGGTCTGGGCCAGCATGAACTGGTGGATGGGCAACTCGGCCCGTTCCAGCGCCTCCTTTGCCTGAATGGTCTCGGCCAGATAGGGCTGCAACGCTTCATCATTGATGCGATCCAGCACCGGCGACATGATGAAGAAGGACATGAACAGGGCGATGCCGATCAACACCTGGTTGGAGGGACTCTGTTGCAGACCTATCGCCTGACGCAAGATACCCAACACCACAATGATGCGGGTAAACGAGGTCATCATGATCACCATGGCCGGCAAGAAGGAGAGCGCGGTCATCAGCGCCAGCACTTGCAGGGTCAGGCTGTACTCCTGAGAGCCATCCCCCATGGTCTTGACGGTCACCGCCGACATAGCGTCCTGTGCCAGCGCAGGCCAGGAGCAAAACAGTGGTATCAGCAGGCTGACCAGCAGCCCCGTTTTCAGCCATAAGCCGTTAGCTTTTTTCATGCTTGCCCATCAATTTGCCAAGCTGCTGGGAAAACGCCTGCGGCTGGTTTTCGTCCAGCGGCTCCTCCAGCCGGTAGAGAAAGTTGACCTGCTGCGGTGTTACGCCGACCAGCAACTGCTGTTCGCCCACCTTGACCACCAGCAGCTTCTCTTTGTAACCCACCGGCAACGAGGCGATGACCCGCATCTGGCCGCCCCCCATGGCGGTTGCCAGCTTGCTCTTCTTGAGCAAAAAGCCCAGCACCAGAATGAGACCGATCACCATCAGACTGGAGAGCAACCAGGAGCTCAGACTAGGCACGTTGGCAGATGCCGCTGTCTCGGCAGAGGCCGGAACAGGCAGCAATAACAACAGGAGGCGCATCATTTGAGCTTCTTGATCCGTTCAATCTGGCTGATGACGTCAGTCAGGCGGATACCGAACTTGTCGTTCACCACCACCACCTCGCCGTGAGCGATCAGGGTACCGTTGACCAATACATCCAGCGGCTCGCCTGCAACACGATCCAGCTCCACCACCGAGCCCTGGTTCAGCTGCAACAGGTTGCGGATGCTGATCTGGCTGCGGCCCACCTCCATGGCGATAGTGACCGGAATATCGAGAATGGTGTCGAGCTTGCGGCGCTCCTCGGCACTGATAGGGGCATCATCTTTCAACTCTTCCAGCGGGGCTGGCTTGGCTTCCGCCGTCACCTGCTCCTCCAGAGCCGCAGCCCAGGCATCAGCCATCAGATCCTCTTCCTCAGTTCCGCTCATCTTGTTTCCTTATGCTACTTCGTGACCGTTTACCGTAATAAACCGTCAATTATCGCTGTTGATCTTCGATACTGCGCTCGAGCTCTTCCAGCTCGGCCTCGCCATCAATTCGTACCCCGCCCCGGGTCACCAGATGCATCTCCGTCTTGACCCCTTCCGGACGTTTGAGCTTGTCGGTGATCTTGAGCGCCACATTATCCTTGGTGCGGCCCATCTTGGCGTGGAAAGTGGGCAAGTCCTCCACAAAAACCAACAGATTTTCCGGCATATCGACCGGAATGATATCGCCGGGTCGCAGCTCCATCAGTTCACGCAGGGTGAGTTCGGTCTCCAGCAGCTTGGCCCGCAGCTCCACCTTGACGTCCATGATCTCGTCACGCAGCGCCTTGCTCCAGCGTACGTCGGTATCCCCCTTGTCACTCTGCACACCGGCATCCAGCAGCTCGCGGATCGGCTCCAGCATGGAATAAGGCATCGCCACGTGGAAGTCGCCGCCGCCACCATCGAGCTCGATGTGGAACGAGCTGACCACGATCACCTCGGTCGGGCTGACGATGTTGGCCATCGCAGGGTTCACTTCGGAGTCGAGATACTCGAACCCCACGTCCATCACCGGCGCCCAAGCATCCTTGTAATCCTCAAACACCAGTTTGAGCAGCATCTGGATAATGCGCCGCTCGGTCGGCGTAAACTCGCGCCCTTCAATCTTGGCGTGATAACGGCCATCGCCACCGAAGAAGTTCTCCACCAGAATGAAGACCAGTCGGGCCTCCATGGTGATGAGCGCCGTCCCCTTGAGCGGGCGGAACCGCACCATGTTGAGACTGGTCGGCACAAACAGGGTATGAACATACTCGCCAAACTTGAGCATCTGCACGCCGTTGATGGAGACCTCGGCGGTACGACGCATCATGTTGAACAGGCTGATCCGCATATGGCGGGCGAAACGTTCATTCACCAGCTCCAGCGTCGGCATGCGACCACGGACGATGCGGTCTTGGGAGGAGAAGTCAAACTGGGCTACGCCGGGGTCTCCAGCGCCGCCTATCTCTTCCTCTTCGACATCATCGACACCGTGCAAGAGGGCATCAATTTCGTCCTGACTTAACAGATCGCTCACGCTTCACCTACTGCATTACAAAGCCGGTAAACAGCACTTGTTCGATAACGGGGGAAGAGACCAGGTCCTTGAGCACCCGACGGCACTCTTCCAGTGAATCCTTGCGCAGCTTCTCCTTGCCTTCAAAGGTCATCAGCTGTTCGGCACTGGCTGCGCTGAACACCCGCAGCAAGGTGCCTTCAATCAGGGGGATATTCTGTTTGGCTAACGTCTCGTCGGCGGTACCGCGCACCATCAGCTGGATCTTGATCTGCACCAGTCGATCTCGCTGGGCACCTGCGACGTTGAAGACAAAGGGGCGCGGCATACCGACATAGAGGGAAGGTTTAGGCGCTTCCTCCTTGGGTGCAGCCTCGGCACCTTCCGCCGCTTCAGCAGGCGGTTTATCGGAGCCGGAGAGCATCAGGAAGGCGCCAACACCACCACCGCCCAGCAAAATTACCGCCAGGGCAATGATAATGATCAGCTTCTTTTTCTTGCCCGCAGCCGGGTCTTTTAGCGTCAACTCGTTATCGTCAGCCATCCCTTGTCCACCCTAGTCTCAAACTTGTTCGATATCATAAACTTACTCGGGATTGCATCAAGCATAGAAATCAATTCCGGAACCGTTTGTCGATTCCACCAGCAAACTGGGGTTGGAAGTGGTGAGTTCCCCTTCAACCAGCCCGTTACCGGACCGCTGCTGACCACTACTCTGACCTTGCTGCCCCTGCCCGTTAAAGGTGGGCTGGCCCTGTTGCTGCTGTTGTTGCGACTGCTGCTGCACCTGCGTCTGACCAAGCTGGATCCCCTGCCCTGCCAGCATGTCACGCAGCCGGGGCATCGCCTGCTCCAGCATCTCGCGGGTCTGTCCATGTTGTACCACAAAATGGACGTTGGCCTGGCTGTCGGCTCCCATCTGGATCTGGATCTTCATTTTGCCAAGGCCGAGGGGGTCGAGCTGAATTTCCGCCTGTTGCAGTTTTTCGGCCAGCATTACATTGACCTTCTGGTGCAATTCGGCAGGCGCTTCCTGACTGGCCAGTTTCAAATGGGGTAAATTCTGCGGCTCACGGCGCAGCGTCGTCTCAGCGGCAGGTGCCCGGCTATCGGCTACCTGTGGCTGAGTCTGGCTGTTCTGGCCATGCTGAACGGTCTGGCTCGCGCTGCTCTCACTGCTAGATGTCGTCGCAACCAGGCTCTTCTCCGCCTCACCGGCCTTCGGTTTTACCTCAAGCGAAACCGCTTTTCGCTCCTCGTCGGAGCCCGTCACTTCCATCTGCTTGATGCCGGCTGAAATGGTCGACAGCGGCGCTTGCGGCCCCTGAGATTCAGCCTGTGCCAACACCTGCTGCGGCGCCACCATCACGGGAGCGCTATCGCTCTGAGCCGTCGCATTTGCCGTCACGCTGCCCTGGGCTGCGGCACTTGCTACGGCACTTTGTGCCGTCGTCACGGGCGCCGAACCTTGATTGGCGGCGGTGGCTGGTTGCTGGCTGCCTTCGGCGGCACCCTTTTCTGTCCCCTTGCCAGCTACCCCACTTCCATCCGCAGTTGCTGAAGTGGTTGCAGCGCCCGCCTCAGGCTGCTTGAGCCCCTCATTGAAGGCCTTGAGCGCGGCCCCCTGAGTCGCGGCTTGCGTCGCCTGCCCCTTGTTAGTCAAAGCATTGCTGGCGGCGGGATCGGATTTGCTGTCGCCAACCTCTTTTGCAGCGAGAGACTCCGCGGATTTGGCGGTGTTTGCCGACTCATCGACCGGCAGCACCTTGGCCAGCTGAGCCATCCGCTCGGCCCCCGTGAGGGGCTTGGAGTGCTTGCCATCTGCTCCGAGGGTTTCTCCCTTGGCAGAGGCTTTCTCCCCGGACTGCCTATCCGTAGTAGTGGCTGCATCTTCACCTTCAGAGGAGAGAACGGCAGCAGAGGCATCGCCCTGCGCCACCACTCGCGCCGCTGAAGACGATACGGTGATTTCTGAAGTCGAATTGGCGGTCGTCGCCAGCGGCGACTGCGCCCCGTTCTGACCGGCAAGCTGGCTGGCAATTCTGGCAGCGGCAGGGGTCTGCTCGCCGTCATCAAGCGCAATCCCCTCCAGCTCACCCTCTTGCGGCAACGGATTGCCGTCTACCGCAGTGGCGCTCTGTTGGGCCGCCACCGCCAGCTGGGGTGTCACTAGCGAGGTATCGAGCTTGAGGGAGTCTTGCAGGCGCAGCAGAAAGTCGGTGGCAGGGACCTCCTCCACCTTGTTGTCGGCGTCAGGATCCTGCTCCTTGCCGGTCTCCTCTTTGGGAGAGGCGCTTTCGGTCGCCAAAGATTTGGCTGATCGGACATGGTTACCGCCCTGAGTGGCCTCGGCAGCGCCCTGTTCGCTGTTCCGGGCCTTGGCAATCAGGGTGGCGAAATCCCCCTTGCTGTCGCTGCCGGTTCCCCCATCGATACTTTTGCTCTCGACGGAACCGCTCAGAGGCGCTTTGTCCAACCCATTGGCCGGAGCCGAAGGCGTTTGTGTCAACAGTGTCTGCATCATGATGGGATCCCTGAATTCTGGTGGCCCCCAAAGAGATGGCCGCCGACAATGTCCAGATCAAAGCAAGTTACAGGCCAGATTGATGAAAGCGCCGCAACATGGCGTACTCATCCAGCATCTTCTGCTCCTGACGCTGGGCTTTCTGCTGCTCGCGACTCGCCTGCTTCTCCAGCAACAGCTCCACCGCCTTGCGCCGCTGCTGGGCCGCCAGCCACTCTTCACGGCGCTGTTCCAGCGCCTGACGCACCTGCAACACCCCTTCGTACTGCTGGGTCGCTGCCTGTTCGAGCTTGTTGATAAAGGCGTGATACTGGGTATTTTGCTGGGGCGAAATCCCCTGCAGGCCGCGATCGGTCCACTGCTGGTGATAGATCTGGCGGTACTGGTTGAGGGCATTTTGCTGATCCATGAACAGCTTGAGATCCTGCTGCGCCTTCACCAGCGCCAGCGCACACTGCTGCTCCGCCTCCACCAGCCGATCGGCCAACAATACCAACCCTTTACTCATCGTCGACCTCTCTGTTACCGACCATCATCAGCGCATCAATGGCATCGCCACCATCTGCAAGGCTTGCAGGCCATCATCATAGTGAATGACCTCGCGCATCCCCTGCTGCAAGAACTGATCCAGATAGGGTTTTTGAATGATGGCGCGGTCAATGCGCGGATCGGAACCCTGACTGTAGGCGCCGATGGTGATGAGATCCCGGTTCTGCTGATAGAGGGAGTAGAACTGCTTGAGAGTGCGCGCCAAATCCATATGTTCCGGCGAGGTCACCATGGGCATAACCCGGCTGATGGACTTCTCGATATCGATAGCCGGATAGTGGCCCGCATCGGCCAGCTCGCGCGACAACACTATGTGGCCATCGAGGATCGCCCGCGCCGCATCGGCAATGGGATCTTGCAGGTCATCCCCCTCGGTCAAGACGGTGAAGAAGGCGGTGATGGAGCCCTGGCCGTCACTGCCGTTACCCGCCCGCTCCACCAGCGCCGGTAATTTGGCAAATACCGACGGTGGATAACCCTTGGTCGCTGGCGGCTCGCCCACCGCCAGCGCGATTTCACGCTGGGCCTGGGCATAACGGGTCAGCGAATCCATCAAGAGCAGCACATTAAGCCCCTGATCGCGAAAATACTCGGCGATGGCCAGCGCCGTTTCACACCCCTTGAGCCGCATCAGTGGCGAGGCGTCGGCGGGAGCCGCCACCACCACGGAGCGGGCTCTCCCCTCCTCTCCCAGAATGTCTTCGATAAACTCTTTCACTTCCCGGCCCCGTTCACCGATGAGGCCGACCACCACCACATCCGCCACCGAGCCGCGAGTCATCATGCCCAGCAGCACCGATTTACCGACACCGGAACCGGCAAACAGCCCCATCCGCTGGCCCTGACCCACCGTCAGCACGGCGTTGATGGCGCGCACCCCCACGTCCATCGGCTGATGGATCGGGCGGCGAGAGAGCGGGTTGATGCGGTGCTGGGCAAACTGCACGGTCTGGGAGGAGAGAATGGGGCCGAGCCCATCGAGTGGCTGGCCGATGCCGTCGATGACTCGACCTAGCAGGTTCATGCCGACCGGAATACCATGCTCTTCGGTGATGGGCACCACTCGGGCACCGGGGATCACCCCCTTGAGCTGCTCGCTCGGCATCAGATAGAGGCGATCGCCAGAAAAACCGACCACTTCAGCCTCCAGCGTCCCATCAAGGGTATCGATGCGGCAGAGGGCACCGATGGCGGCACGGCAGCCGATGGCTTCGAGGGTCAGCCCCACCACCCGGGTCAATTTACCGGCGACCGGCGGTTTGGGGGCGCTGTCGCGTACCTTGTACCCTTGCAACCGGTTCAGTAGCGAGCCGCTCATCTGGCCTCCTGAGAGCTAAAAAGTGCAGCCGGACAGCAACGTCCGGCATCGGTTATGGGCGTGAGTCCGGCGAGGCCGGTTTCTGCGATGCATTGTCCCGCAAGAAGTTGCGCAGCAGCTGATCGATGCGCCCGGAGAGGGTCAAATCGATGCTGGAGAGCTCGGTCGCCAGTTGCAGATCACCGGGGGAGAGGGTGGGATCGCTCTGCAATCGCCAGTGGCGCTTGGCACACTCGTCGGCGCCAAATGCCTGTTCGATTCGCGCGATATCGTCGGGATGCAACATCAGAGTCACCCCCTGTTCGGCGGCGGGCAGCAAGGCCAGCCCCTCTTTAAGCGCCTCCAGCAAAATGCGGGGGGAGGTCTCCGCTTCGTGACGAATAAGCGCGCGGGCCAGTTGCATCACCAGCGAGACCAACTGCTGCTCCACCGCCTGATCCATCTCGTTAAGCGGATTGGCAAGGCGCGCGGCGAGCCCCTGCCAGTGGGCGATCTCCTGCTCCACCAGCTCGCGGCCCATGGCCAGCCCCTCCTCGCGCCCCTGTTCGAGACCGGCAGAGTGGCCCTGTTGCAATCCTTCCAGCTTGCCCTCTTCCATCCCCTTGGCATAACCGGACTCGCGTCCCTCGGCCATCCCCTCTTCCCAGGCGGCCTGACGGATCGCTTCAAGCTCCTCGGCGGTGATGCTGGGGGTCGGCTCCTGTTCGGGCTCCGGCTCCACCACCTCCTCTTCCTGCTGATACCAGTCAGGGGCCAGGCCAAGAGCATTGGTAGGCGCTCCCGCCTCTACCTCGACCTCCATCTCGGGCCAGCCCCAGGTCTCAACCCGCGCATCATCGCCCTCGGGGCGCACATAACCACGCAGTTTGTTGTTCATGCTTTGCGCGACTCCTCACCACTGCCTGATGCGGGTTTGGCATCGCAATTCGGTTTATGGGCCATGGCTTAGAGGAACTCCTCGCCGCCACCGGCACCCAGCATGATTTCGCCGGCATCCGCCAGACGGCGGGCGATGGAGAGGATCTCTTTCTGGGCCGCTTCCACTTCGGAGACCCGGATCGGCCCCATGGCCTCCAGATCGTCCGCCAGCATTTCGGCCGCCCGTTTGGACATGTTCTTGAAGATCTTCTCGCGCATCTGATCGTCGGAGCCCTTGAGGGCGCGTTGCAGCAGATCCCCAGGCACTTCCCGCAGCATGGTCTGGATGCCGCGATCGTCCACATCGATGAGGTTTTCGAACACGAACATCAAATCCTGGATCTGCTGGCTGATCTCTTCGTCCGACTCGCGGATGGAGTCCATCAGCTGGCCTTCGATATTGGTATCCAGATAGTTCATGATGTTGGCGGCTGCCTTCAGGCCGCCCATCTTGGCTGCCTGGGCACCGGCCGCACCGGCAAACTGTTTCTCCATGATGTCGTTCAACTCTTGCAGTGCCGCCGGTTGTACCTCTTCGAGGTTGGCGATACGCATCACCAGATCGAGGCGCACCTGCTCCGGGAACTGGCTCAGGATCTCGGCGGATTGCTCCGGCTCCAGATAGGAGAGCACGATAGTCTGGATCTGCGGGTGTTCGTTCTGGATGATGCTGGCCACCTGACGTGCATCCATCCACTTGAGCGAATCGAGGCCACGGGCGCCGGAACCGAGAATGATCTGGTCCACCAGGTTGCTCGCCTTGTCCTCGCCAAGAGCCGCCACCAGTGCCTTGCGCACGAAGTCTTCGCTGCCGATACCGATGTTGGTGTACTTCTGGATATCGTCGATGAATTGACGGTGCACCGCCGCCACCCGATCGTGACTGAAGTCAGACATGGAGGCCATCGACATACCGAGCCGCTGCACCTGCTTGGGCTCGAGATGACGGAAGATCTGGGCGGCATCCTCTTCATTGAGGCTCAGCATCAGCACCGCAGCCATCTCCATCCCCGACATCTGGTCGAGGATCTGGCGCTGACTGTCGGTGATGTCATTGCCGGTGACTTGACTCTTCTTTTCTTCAGGCATCTTTGTTCGTTACCCATTCTTTAATGACCTGAGCGGCCAGATCCGGCTCGTTCGCCACCAGCGCACGTACCGCCTTGAGCAAGTCTTCATCACGGTGCAGATCCGGCAGTTTCAACTGGCCATCGCGGACACCAAATACCTGATCGTTCTCGACTTGTGCTGACAGCAGACTCAACTCGTCGTCGCCACCCAGTACGGTGTGGTTGTCGAAATCCACTTCCCCTTCCGGTTTGGCATCCGGATAGAGCAGTCGCTTGAGCATGGGGCGAACCACGGTGACGATCAAGACGATGATCACCAGTACCGAGGCGGCAATCCGCACCGCACGCCAGAACCAGGGCTGATCGTAGAGCGGCACCTCGGCCACGGTATCCAGCTCTGGGCGATTGAACGGAATCGCGACCACCTCAAGGGTATCACCACGGGTCACATCAAAGCCAAGGCCACCGCTCAACAAACGGCGCAATGTATCGAGTTCCGCCTGGGTGCGCGCCTCACGGGTCACGGCCCCGTCGGCACCGGGCACCGCTTTGTAATCCACGGCAACCGAGACGGTCATGCGGCGAATGCCCCCCATCTGGCGACGGGTATGGCTGACGGTGGTATCCAGCTCGAAGTTGCGAGTCGCCTCTTTGCGGGATCGGCCCGAAGCGGCAGCGCTGGCACCATCACCACCGGTCGCCTCCTCGGGAATATTGGAGGCGGCAGGGGGCTGGTTGGAGAGTGCACCAGGCACACCACCGTTGCTGCCGCTGGCGCTGTTCTCTTCCATGGTCATCTCGGAGCGCACTGCAGGCAGATCCGGGTTGTAAGTCTTGCGGGTCTGCTCCTGCTGGGAGAAGTCGAGGGAGAGATCCACTTCCGCCGTATAGTTGTCTGCCCCCAGCACCGGGATCAGGATGGCGTCAATTTTTTGTTTGTACTCCAGCTCCTGCTTCTGCTGCATGGCAAACTCTTTGCGAGTCTGGGCCGAGATCGGGTCTTGCGAGCCGGAGTTGAGCAGACGGCCATTCTGGTCGGTGACGGTGACGCGGGTCGGCTCAAGGCCGTGTACGGCGGAAGCGACCATATCGACGATGGAGTCCACCTCCCCCTGCCCCAGCGCCGCCCCTTTCAGGTTGAGCACCACGGTGGCACTGGGTTTGCGTTCGTTGCGGGCAAACACGTTGTCTTTCGGAATGGCCAGCAGCACCTGGGCCTTGGCCACATTCTGGAACTGCTCGATGGCGCTCGCCAGTTGGCGCTCGCGGCTCAGCTTCAGACGTTCGCTCTCCATCCGCTGGCTGACGCCGAAACTGGAATCTTTCAGCAGGATATCTTCACCACCGATGTTGCTATCGGTGGCATTGGCAAGACCGGCACGGGTCAGGGCCAGCTGGATAGTGGGGTAGCTTTCGGCGTTGACCAGCACGCTCTTGCCATCCACCTCGTAGGGGATCTTCTGCTGATCGAGGAAATCGAGAGTCTTCACCAGCTCCTGGGTGGTGTAGGTGCCGAGGGGACGCATGTCCGGCTCCTTGCCCCACAGCAGGATAAACACCGCAATGGCCAGACAGATGGCAAGCCCCAGGATCAGGGTGATTTGCCGCAGCACATCGGTATTGGACAGGAAGCCCAGCGCCGAACTCTTCTGCTCATTTTCATCGAGGGCGGCGGTGCCCTCATCGTTTATCAGCAGATCGCCGTTTTGGTCAGTAGCCACGATTTATGTCCTTATTGCTGACATGTTCATGATGTTCAGTCGTCATGGTTTATTGGCGTCGCTTATACCGGCATGTTCATGATGGTTTTGTAGGCATCGACCATTGTTGCGCACCTGTACCGTGGCTTCAAAGGCGATGGAGGATTTTTGGCCCGCGATCATCACCTCGGCCAGATCCACCGACTTGTCGCCCATATCGAAACGGGTACGCAGGTCATTGGCGGCGCCTTGCAGTTCGTTGACGTTGCCAAGCGCCTGTTGCAGCAGCTGACCAAAGTCGGAGGTTACCTGACGACCGGGTTGTGCCAGCGGCGTTGCGCCTGCTTCGATCTTGAGCGCCTGCATCTCTTGCATCAGGCTGCTTGCACTAATTTCCATTTTCCATCCCCAGACAAATCATTGACGCTGGCATGCAACAAGCAATTAGAGTGCCAATGCGTTAAAAGTGCGACACGGATGAGTGGCCAGACCAAGCTGGACGAGTTCGACAACGGCAGGTGGCTCTGATTAAATCCGACTCTGACGCCCACTTTTGCTGGCTGGCAAGGAGTCCGCTCTGGATTATCGCAAACCCGTGTTCAAGGCGATGGACTACATCAGCCACCATTTGGATGACAATCCGGGCCTGGATGAGGTCGCAGCAGCGGCAGCCATCTCCACCTTCCACTTCCACCGTATTTTCAAGACGATGGTCGGCGAGACCATTGCCGGATTTACTCGGCGCCTGCGTATGGAGCGCGCAGCCCGTCGCTTGCTCGCCTCCCCCCAGAGCGACATCACCACCCTCGCACT
Source organism: Aeromonas sp. 6P (assembly GCF_051919525.1). Classification (NCBI taxonomy): domain Bacteria; kingdom Pseudomonadati; phylum Pseudomonadota; class Gammaproteobacteria; order Aeromonadales; family Aeromonadaceae; genus Aeromonas; species Aeromonas sp. 6P. The sequence continues at coordinate 3,236,319 of NZ_JBQBEO010000002.1, forward strand.
GGCCGCCGGGTTCTCCAGCTCCCAGAATTTCGCCAAAGCCTTTCGCCTGCACTTCGCCATGAGCCCCTCGGAATACCGCCAGCAGCAGGGGGGAAACTGGAAAAGCAAGATTGGAAACGATCCCCTTCCCTTTGACACCTATGATGGCCTGGTCATGCACCCGGTCACCGAACACCCGGGTCTGTTGCAGGGGGCAAGCGTCAGGCAGATGCCCGCCCGGCGCGTGGCGTACATGCGCCGCCTGGGCCCCTATGGCAAGGAGACCTGCGAGCAAGCTCATCGGGATTTGCTCGCGCTGTTCGCCTCAGACGAGGCGATGACACCGGCGGGTACCCTGAGTCTCTATTGGGATATCCCCGATATCACCGATGAGACCCGTTGCCGTACTGACGTCTGCATCGAACTGGGGCCAGAGATCCCCGCTTGGCGCCAGTTAACCACCCAGACCATCGCAGCGGGCCCCTATGCGGTATGTCACTTTATCGCTCGCGGCGATCAACTGGTCGCCTGCTGGGAAACGGCGTTTCGCTGGGTAGTGGGCCAAGGGCTGAACTGCGACGATCGCCCGTGTTACGAGCAATACCACGCAGGCACGGACCCCGACCGGGAGCATTACGTGTTTGATATCTGTATCCCGCTGATCAACCGATAAGCCGATACCCCATTTCCATTTACCCACTTCGAAGTCTTCGGACTCCGAAGCGACGGAGTCATGCCCATGAATATCAAAACGCTGTTTCTCGCCAGCCTGCTGGTGACGCTTCCCGCTGCCGCCAATGCCCAGTCACAGAGCCAGACGCTGATCTTTGGCGGCACCATCTACAGTGGTGATCCGGCGAACCCTCACCCGGAAGCGGTCGGCATTGAAGGTAAAAAGATAGTGGCAGTCGGCAGCTATCAGGAGGTCAGTGCCCGCCTCGGCAACCATGCCAAGCGTCTTGATCTGAAAGGAAAGTACCTGATGCCAGGGCTTATCGACAGCCATGTTCATGCGGCATTTGCCGGTTTTCAGGGGATGACGGTTAACTTTCCCGATGCCATGAATGAGGTTGAGCAGGTGCAGCAATTTCTGACCCGCAGCAAGGATGCCCCCCGCCTGACACTGGGCGATGTAGAGCTATACAGCAATGTCTCCCTCGACTACTGGCATCAGCTTCCCCTGCTCGACCAGGTGTTCAATGGCCCGCAATACCGGCAGATCCCGGTAGTGCTTGCCGGTTCGGATGCCCACACCGGTTGGGCAAATCAGGCCATGCTGCGCAAGGCTGGCATTGATGCCGACACCCTTGCCGGTCGCTATGCTCCGCTGAAAGGCAATTTTGGCCTCACCCCATCCGGCATGCTCAATGGCTTTGCCTCGGAAGGCGGCTGGGATGCCATCCTCAAGGCGCTGCCCCCCGTCAGCGACGAGACGATTGCCAGTGCCATCATGACCGCCGCCAAACAACTCAATCAGGTGGGCATTACCGCCTGGATGGACCCTATCAGCAACATTCGCCCCCTCGCCCCCATCTTCAACGCCGAGCCGGATCGCCGCGATACCGGCCTGCTGCCGGCGTACCGCATGCTCTCCCGGGAAGGCAAGCTGACCGGACATGTGTCCGCTCTGGCACTGGTGGGGATACATGCATCACCCGCCATCATTGATGACGTATTGGCGCTGCAACAGCAGTTTCAAGATGCCCCGGACGTTAAACTGGTGGGGATCAAGATCCTGCAAGATGGTGTCATCGAGTATCCATCCCAGACCGCCAAGTTGAGCGAGCCCTACCTCAACCGTCCCGGTTACAGCGGCAAGGACGATCTGGACAAACAGCGTTTCAACGAGCTGATCCGCACCGCGGATGCCCATCAACTTATCGCTCACTTTCATGCCATCGGCGATCGGGCCGTCCGTGAATCCCTCGATGCCATCGCCTATGCCCGGGCCCACAATCGGGATCACCGCCTGCTGCACAGCATCACCCATCTGGAGGTGGTGAGCCCGGCCAGCATTGCCCGCTTCAAACCGCTCAATGTGGCCGCATCGATGCAACTGTTGTGGGCCGGGAAAAACGTGGCGACCACCCTGCTGCTTGATGGAAAAGTGCCCCCGGCACTGCTAGCCCGCCTCTATCCGGCAGGCAGCTTGCTGCAAAGCGGCGCCATTATTGCCGGTGCCAGTGACTGGCCGGTCTCCAGCCCCAACCCTTTCCTCGCCATGTATACCGCGATCACTCGTCAAGGGGAGCTTGGCTTGCTGCCCCCCGCCAGCGAGCAGATCAGCCGTCAGGCCATCTTGCAGGCCTATACCCTCAACGCCGCCAAGGTAATTGGACGGGAGAAAGAGATTGGCTCCATCAGCGCGGGCAAGAGTGCTGACCTGATCTTGCTGGATCGCAATCTGGAACAGGTAGCAAGCGAAGAGCTCAAGGAGACCAAGGTGCTCTGGACCATGTTCAAGGGCAAGCAGGTCTATTCAGCCCACTGACACCGCGAGAACAAACAGGCCCGCATTGCGGGCCTGTTGGCGAGATCACGACAAGCATATGGTGTGCAGTGAGCAACCGATAACGGCGGAATTAGCGGCTCGTTTCAGTCAAGTCCTTGTCAATCCAGTATTTGGAGCCGGAGATATTGGCATCGAGCAGCAAACCCTTCTCGCCAATCTGGTAGATGGCCATGCCGCCGTTGTATTTGGCGGTCAGCTCGGCGCTCTCCTTGCCGGCCACCACACCCACTTCGGAGGTAGCTTCCCACCCCTGGGTCACGAAGGCATCGAATCTGGCCTTGTCTTCAAACAGGATCACCTGCTGATAGAACTTGCCACCAATCCCAGCCGCCAGACCCGCACCAAACATCTTCATATAGGTGTGCTTGCCGGTTTTGCGATTGACTGCCACCCCGGCCCCCTGATTGGTATGCAGCATCAGGGAGAACTTGCGCGAATCGAACACCGCATAACCATAAGCCTTGTCAAACAACAACTTGGCTGATGGCTGCTCGTTGAACAACCGGATCAGCGCAGTGTCGGCCATGGTATTGAGCGCGATCCTCGCCTCTTTCGCCGTCTTGGGGTTGAGCATCTCGTTGAGCTCCTTGTCGGCCGCCTTCAGCCACTCCTTGCCGGTCGCAATGCTCTTGTCGGTCCAGACCCCGGCGGTATTGAAGGCATCCTCTCCCCAGGCCGAGATGGAAGCCCAGCTCTTTTTGGAGAAATCGCTGACATCCTGCCACACCTCCTTGCTGGTCTCGCTCACTGCCGCTCCCAGCTCGGACGCTGCGGCCTTGAGCTTGGCCCAGTCGGCATAACAGGGTGAGAAGGCCAGACTCAGTGACAGGGCCAGCAACCAGTTACGCTTGTTCATTTTTTCACTCCCGTATTGTCGAGTGTCTGGGTTACCTGGGGCGATCACCTACAACAGGCTACCCGCTGAAAATCACTCCCGCATTATCGGAAGGGGAATCCGGTTAAGCAATCATTGAGTCCTGTTTATACCGCCACAGCCCGACAGCAGTTAACAAAAAGGCTGCTCATCAAAGAGGAGCAGCCTTGTTAAGCACAGCAAAACCGGACGGGCTTATTCGACCATCATCACCTTGCAGGTGTTGGTACTGCCCACGGTTTCCATCTTGTCACCGTGAGTCAGCAGCACCATGTCACCGCTCTGCAACAGCCCCTTATCCTTGAGCACGGCCAACGCGTCGCGGCACACTTCGTAGACCGGTTTGGTCTCGTCACCGTCAAACATCACCGGAGTGACGCCACGGTAGAGGTTGGTCCAAGCCAGGGTCTTGTTGTGGGGAGACATGGCGAAAATCGGCAGACCGGAGCTGATACGGGACATCAGCAGCGGCGTGGTGCCGGACTCGGTCAGTGCCACGATCGCCTTCACCCCTTCCAGGTGGTTGGCCGCATACATGGTAGACATTGCTACAGCTTCTTCAACGGAAGTGAAGGTGTAGCTCATGCGGTGGTTGGAGACGTTCAGGCTCGGATGCTTCTCGGCACCGACACAGACGCTCGCCATGGAGGTCACTGTCTCGATGGGGAACTGACCGGCGGCAGTCTCGGCGGAGAGCATCACCGCATCGGTACCATCCAGCACGGCGTTGGCCACGTCCATGACCTCTGCACGAGTCGGCAGCGGCGCATTGATCATCGACTCCATCATCTGGGTCGCGGTGATCACCACACGGTTGAGACGACGGGAGTGGCGGATCAGCTTCTTCTGTACGCCAACCAGCTCGGGGTCACCGATCTCGACACCCAGATCGCCACGGGCAACCATCACGGCATCGGAACCGAGGATGATGTCTTCCATCGCCTCATCGGTGGCGACGGTTTCGGCGCGCTCAACCTTGGCCACGATCTTGGCATTGGAACCGGCTTCGCGGGCCAGCTCGCGGGCGTAACGCAGGTCATCGCCACAGCGCGGGAAGGAGACAGCCAGATAGTCCACATTCATGCGGGCAGCGGTCTTGATGTCTTCCTTGTCTTTCTCGGTCAGGGCCGGAGCGGAGAGACCGCCCCCTTTCTTGTTGATGCCCTTGTTGTTGGAGAGCGGCCCGGCCACGGTCACCGTGGTGTGAATGCGGGTGCCTTCAACCTGCTCGACCTTCAGCTGTACACGGCCATCGTCCAGCAGCAGGATGTCGCCCTGTACCACATCGTCTGGCAGGCTCTTGTAGTCGATACCGACCTGCTCCTGACAACCTTCACCCTTGCCGAGGGCCGCATCGAGAATGAACTTGTCACCGATGGCCAGATAGATTTTGCCATCCTTGAAAGTGGAAACACGGATTTTCGGGCCTTGCAGATCACCCATGATGGCGACGTGACGACCGAGCTTGGCAGCAATGTCACGCACCTGATTGGCGCGCAGGATATGGTCTTCAGCAGTGCCGTGAGAGAAGTTCATCCGCACCATGTCGGCCCCGGCGCGGATGATCCCTTCGAGGATCCCTTCGCGGTCGGTAGCCGGACCGAGTGTGGTTACAATCTTTGTACGTCTAGGCATGAAAGACTCCAATATGAAGTTGATATGACTTGAGATTCTGCCCCATCAAGCCCATGGCTCGATGCACCCGTTTACAAACCATCTGGGTGGTTTTTGTTATTAAATTACAATACTACACCAAGGCGGGTGGCATAGACAGTCGGGGGCCGGAGCCCCCGACGGTTCAGGAAGAGTGCGGGGTTTCGAAGCGGGATTCGCGCAATCCCTCTTTCACTTTCTTCAGATTTTCGCGAAATTTCATCCCCCGGCGCAGGGTAAAACCGGTCGCCAGCACATCCACCAGCGCCAGCTGGGCGATGCGGGATGCCATCGGCATATAGACATCGGTATCTTCCGGCACATCCATGGAGAGCACCAGATTGCACTCGCGGGCCAGCGGGGAGTCCTTGGCGGTCATACCGATCACGGTGGCGTCGTTCTCGCGAGCCAGCGCGGCGATTTCGACCAACGCCTTGGTGCGACCGGTGTGGGAGATCAGCACCACTACATCCCCTTCGCTGCTGTTGATGCAGCTCATGCGCATCATGACGATATCGTCAAAGCTCACTACCGGAATGTTGAAGCGAAAGAATTTGTTCTGGGCATCGCGGGCAACGGCGGAGGAGGCGCCAAGGCCAAAGAAGCTGATCTTCTTGGACTGGGTCAGGATATCGACGCAGCGGTTGATGGCAGAGATATCCAGGCTGTTTTTGGCGGCATCCAGACAAGCCATGGTGGATTCGAAGATCTTGGCGGTGTAGGTATCAGGCCCATCTTCCGCTTCCACATGACGATTTACGTAAGGGGTGCCATTGGCCAGGCTCTGGGCCAGATGGAGTTTGAAATCAGGAAAGCCCTTGGTATCGAGACGGCGGCAAAAGCGGTTGACGGTCGGTTCACTGACATCGGCCATCTTGGCCAGAGCGGCGATGCTGGAGTGGATGGCGGTCTGGGGAGACGCCAGGATCACCTCGGCAACCTTGCGTTCTGATTTACTGAAACTTTCCAAGTTATTCGTAATTTTATCAAGGGTATTCATCATCACCACCAGGCGTTTTTGTAATTTAGCTTCAGTGTCTTTGCACTCAATCTACGGCTAAGCAAGTTTCCATTCAAGCTAAGGACTATACAAGACAAGCGGTTATCGCAACTAACGCCTGCCATACAAAGTATGACTCATCTCTAATTATTTCGTACTTTTCGTTACAAAACGTCACCTTGCCATGAAAGCGCTTACAAATGTTGCAAAGCAACAACACTGTGAGCAGGCGCACGTTTGTATCGATCCGGCGAGTGAGCAAGCCTGAGCTCGGATAGAATGGGCCGTCATAATCCAACAATAATCTCGGGACACCAGAGTCGTCCCCATCCTGTAACGAAGGAGTTGTTATGCAGCATACCCATGCGCTGGTCGGCGATGTCGGCGGCACCAATGCGCGTCTGGCCCTGTGTGAGCTGGCCACCGGTACTATCTCTCAGGCAAAGACCTACTCAGGTCTGGCCCATCCCAGCCTTGAAGCCGTGGTACGCCTCTATCTGGAAGAACACAAGGTTCAGGTAGCTGAAGCCTGCATTGCCATCGCCTGCCCCATCAACGGTGACTGGGTTGCCATGACCAACCACAGCTGGGAGTTCTCCATCAGCGAGATGCAGAGCAATCTCGGGCTGGCACGCCTGCAAGTGATCAACGACTTTACTGCGGTCTCGATGGCGGTGCCGGTATTGGCTGAATCGGATCGCATCCAGCTTGGCGGCGCCGCGCCGGTAGCGGGCAAGCCCATCGCCATCTATGGTGCGGGCACCGGCCTTGGGGTCGCCCATCTGGTCAAGGCGGGTGAGCAGTGGCTGAGCCTGCCGGGTGAAGGTGGTCATGTGGATTTTGCTGCCAACACCGAAGAGGAAGATGCAGTGCTGCAAGTAATGCGAGGCGAATTGGGCCATGTCTCGGCAGAGCGTTTCCTCTCCGGCCCGGGTCTGGTCAATCTCTATCGCGGGCTGGTGAAATCCGATGGCCGTGAGCCTGAGCCATTCGCCCCCAAAGACATTACCGAGCGCGCACTGGCTGGGGAGTGCCTCGATTGCCGTCGCACCCTGAGCCTGTTCTGCGTGCTGATGGGCCGCTTTGCCGGCAATCTGGCCCTCAATATGGGTACCTTTGGCGGCGTCTATATCGCAGGCGGCATAGTGCCGCGCTTCCAGGAGTTCTTTACCGGTTCCGGTTTCCGGGTCGCCTTTGAAGACAAGGGGCGCTTCAAGTCCTACCTCAAGGAGATCCCGGTGTTCCTAATCACCCATGAAGGGCCTGGGCTACTCGGTGCGGGCGCTTACTTGCGCCAGTCGATGGGGATCACTATCTGATTAAAGAGGGGAACGAGGCGGGATCATCCATGGTTCAGCCTCGATTCAGTGTGAATGGCATAAAGTAGCCGCACGTAACCAAGAGGGTTGTGCTTCACAAGGAGTGGAAAGCGACTCTCATCCGCTGGATACGTTTGTCACCTGACAAGCCTGAACTGTTTCAACCGGCCTTTTGGCCGGTTTTTTTTTATGTCTGATATCCGGGATTACTGGGCCAGCGCCTTCAGCTGCGCCTTGTCGGGAGGATTGTTCCAGTCGATGGGACCGTGGGTAAAACGGTACTGCAACCGTGGCAGACTGGTCTCCAGCCACTCTTCTCGAAAATAGGCATAACCCTGATCCCAATCCGGATCATTGGCCCAACCACTCTGCAGGAAGTAGAGGCGAGTACCCTGTCCTTCCGGCACAAAGCGCAGGCAAACCTGGGTCTTTTGCTGGCGGATATGGGGCAGGCTGGGTGGGAAATTCCAGCTGAAACTGAGCAAATCATAGGGCATGACGGCCATGACCCGGCACCCTTCGCTGCCACGTTCACCCAGCGGGGCATCAGGCCTGAAGTAGATCTCGAAAGGGCCATTCGGTTCGGCCACCATCAAACATTCGGGAGCCAGAAAACTGCGCAGACCGCTTTCGGTAGTCCAGGCGTGCCAGACATCGTCTATGTACGCCGGAACAAAAATGTTGCCTTCAATCAGTTTATTGTCCATAAATCAGCGATCCTCAAGCCATCCATACAAGGGACTCCGGCAGTATAGCCCCATGGCAAATACAATGGACAGTGCTTAATCACATCCTTGTCATTTGCATCGATTAACCTGCCTCTGTGCAGTTGCCTTAATGAACATTGGCTCGGGAGGGCATCATGATCCGGCTCATGGAAGAACACGACATTCCCCAACTGGCCCGGCTATTTTTAAAGAGCCGCCGCCACACCTTTCACTGGGTTGATCCCGCCCGTTTCCAACTCGAGGATTTCGAGGTGCAGACCAAAGGTGAACAGGTGTGGGTCGCCGAACAGGGGGGCAATATCTGCGGCTTTATCGCCATCTGGCAGCCCGATCACTTCGTCCATCACCTCTATGTGTCAAGCGACTGGCACGGTCAGGGGATAGGGCGCGCCCTGCTGGAGCGGGGCCTCGCTGATTCGCCGCACGGCTCGCTCAAGGTTGCGACCCGCAACACGGCGGCAGTGGCCTTCTACCATCGGCTGGGCTGGCAAAACAGTGATGAGACAGGCCACTGCGAGGTCACCGGCTCCTGGTGCAAGTTGCTTAGAAGCTAGCGGGACGCCCGGCACCTGCGCTTTGCGGCTGAACAGGCACCAGCGGTGCCGGGGGGAAGAACCAGCGGTAGAGATCGAACCAGCCATCTCGCTGGGCAATCACGACCTCGTGCACTGGATCGCGCTGGAAGATCGCCACCTTGTTTTCAGTCAGCGGCACCCAGGCATAGTTGACCAGCGCATATTGCGACTGGATCAGGTTGTACTCATTGAGATAGGAGTCATCGTTACCCGATTCGTGCAGTTGGGTACGACTGTCGATGAGGTAAACAAGCTGGTTGAAGAAGGTAAGTTGAAAACCGGTCACTCGCCACTTCTCCCTGGTCGCCTCCTCCTCTTCGATCACGGTAATTTTGCCCCAGCGGCACACCCCGTGATAGTTGACTCCATTGGCCGACATTTTCAGATCGTAATGGCAGCCCAGGCTGTTGATAAACATCCCGACCACAAACAGCAGCACGACAAGCAGTGGCAACAGCAGCAAGGTATTTTTCAGCGTTCGTTTCATCAGAGATCCCTTACAGCGTTTTTTCGAGCTCTTTATAGGAAAGCACGCGAACCTGGTGGCCGGAGACCAGCACCAGCGATGCCGGTTTGACTGGTGGCACATCGCTCCGTGCCTCCATCTGGCAAACAACGCCGGTCGGCGAGTCGGTGCAGTGCACATGGAGCCACTCGAAATGGAGATAGCTGGCGACAAACGCCATCAGCACAGCCAGTAGCAGATTGACGTACATCAGGCCCCTTGCCAGCATTGGCCGCCCGATACCGCTGAGAAAGGCAAGTTTGGCGCGCTCACCAAAAGAACGGGGAGCAGCAGGCTCTTCGATGACCTCGTGGTCGGAGCTTGGTGATGTCGACGGTGGCTGCGCAGCCGCTGCAGGCGTGGGCTCGCTCATCGGCTCGGGCAAGGGCTCACTCTCTGTTGGCAGTGCCTTACCGTAATAGCTCTTCATCTTGCAGTTAAGATGCAGGGAGTACCCTTTTTTCGGGGTACTTCTGATATCCAGCGTCTGGGGGGATGAGGCGAAGTGGCGACGAATATTGGCGATGGCCACGTTCAGTGAGTTGGGGCTGATGGGGCGACCCAACCAGCCGATTTCGAGCAACAGATCCTTGTCGCACACCTCGTCATGGTGATCGAGCAGATAGCTGAAAATGAGGCTCTCTGCCGATGACAAGCGCACCACCCGGGCGCTTTGCAAGTTGTCCTTGTCGGTACAGAAGATCAGCTCTCGCCTTTTGACATCAAAGACATAATCACCGAAGTGATAGGCTGATATGTTATTGCCTGGCGCACCCCCCGTCATACCAACCACCTGTTATTTGCATTCATCATGAAGAAGATGGGATTCCACACCTGATAAAGCCAGATGGCGGCTCAGGACTTGCTGTAATTAAACGAAATTCTAAAGGGTCGGGATCAGCGGCACAATAGATGCTAGCAGGCATGAGCGGGGAAAATGAAAATATGCGTCCAGCGCTGTCGGACTGCGTATCGGGCAGAGCATGATGCTGCGAGTTTCGCGTATCACAGTCACGCCAATCTCAGCTGAACAGTGACATGGGCATGGCGAAAAACGCTGGTGGACAAGGCACCTTGCCCCTCACGACATCTCGCCACGCCTCAAATTAATGGGAACCGGCCTGCCCCGCAGGATGATCCAACGGGGCGAAGTTAACTGACTAGACCCGAAACTGCTTGAGCAGGGTATCAAGCTGGGCCGATAGCTGCCGCAGATCACTGCTGGCCTCGGCAACCTTTGCCACTCTGGCTGCACTCTCGCTGTTGAGCGTCGCAATCCGGTTGACGCTATGGCTGACCGCCTCTGCCACCGAGTGTTGTTCTTCCGATGCCTGGGCGATATACATGTTCATCTCGCGGATCAGGCTGACCTGATTTTTAATCTTCTCCACCGATATCTGCACATCTGCCGCCTCGATGCCGGCGCGGGATGCCTTCTCCTGACTCTGTTGCATGCCGGCCCCGACATTCTGGGTCGCTTGCTGCAACCGCTTGATACTGGCACTGATCTCCTCCGTCGACTGGCGAGTACGGCCCGACAAGGTGCGTACCTCATCCGCCACCACCGCAAAACCGCGCCCCTGATCACCCGCCCGCGCCGCCTCGATGGCCGCGTTGAGGGCAAGCAAATTGGTCTGCTCGGCAATGCCGTTGATCACCTCGATGATGGTGCCAATGCTGCTGCTTTCGGTCGAAAGGGTGCGCATCAGGGTGGCGACTCGCTCCACCTCCCCCACCAGTTGATGGATGGCCTCATTGGCATGGCCCGCCAGATTGTAACCCTGCTCCACATAGAGGTTGGCCTCATCGGTAGCGCCAGAGGTTTTCACCGCGTTACCAGCAACTTCTTGCACTGCCTGACTCATTTCGGTAATGGCGGTAGCGACCTGATCCAGCTCGGATTGCTGGGCGTCACTGCCTACCCGGGTATCTGCCGAGAGGGAGTCACAGAGTTCAGCGGTTTGCAACACACCGGCAGAGAGCTCGTTGATCTCCGCCACCATCTCCTGCAACTTGGCAATAAAGTGGTTGATGTTGGTGGCCAACGCGCCCATCTCATCCTGACGGCTGATCTTCAGACGCCGGGTCAGATCCCCCTCTCCTTTGGCCAGATCGAACACAGCCTGATTCATCTGGTGAAGCGGCCTGAGCACATTGCGATGAATCAGCACCATCAGCAGCGCGATGATGCAGAGATCGAGCACAAGGATCTGCCAGACGGTGGTGATCAACTGCTGCCGCAGTTGGGCCTGAATGGCAGCATCACTGGTTTGCACCAGCAATCGGGCCACGGTGTTTTTCTGGCCGCTGTCGTCATAGACCAGATCATACCCCCCGTAGGCAGACACATCGGCAGGCATGGCTGTCACGGGGGCAATGTCCCCCGCCGAGTCACGGGCAAACCCGGCTACCAGCTTGTCCTTGTTGACCACCAGCAAAGCACTCAGGATATCGGCCGCCAGCTCGGACTTGAGCGATGCCTCGATGAAGGCCGATTCATAATTCCACAGCGGGCCGGGCAGGGAGAGCTGCAGCCGGCCGATGGCCTGTTCGACCAGCGCACTCTGTTTGCTGTAGCTCTCCGCCCTGACCGCGTTGTAGTTGTAAGCGCCAAACAACACCAGTAGCAGGCTCACCGACAGGGAGGTCAACACGGCAATCCTGAACGTCAGACTTTTCCAATCCATGGTTTCCTCCCGGTTTTACGGCAGCCGGCGCAGTGCCATTGAGCGGCACTTGCTATTGGTACTGTTACTGGTACTTGGCATTGATCTTGTCGATGGTGCCATCCGCCTTCATGGCAGCGAGGATCTCGTTAAGCTTGGTGATGAGCTCATCGGGCGTATCCTTGTTAAACGCCAAGCTCATCTGGGTTTCCTTGAACACGAATACCGGCTTGGGTGAGGCCACCTTCTCCTTGCTGGCCAGATAGGGGGCCAGATACTGGCCGGTTGCCCAGAGATCAATGCGGCCTGCCTCCAGTTTCTTCACGTTGGCGGTATCGTTGGCAGCCAGCTGCAACTTGGCAAATCCCTGGGCTTTGAGATATTCGGCGGCCGCATCACCGTTATAGCCCCCCACCGAATACTGCTTGGCATCTTCCAGCGACTTGACCGTAATATTGGCGGTCGAACTGGAGAAAAACACCCAGTTGTTATTGACCAGCGGCCCTACCCACTTGAACAGTGCTTCCCGCTCCGGAGTGCGGGTCGTGGAGTAGAGGGCGGTATTGGGGGTGCCGAGGGTATCTTCATACGCCCGTTTCCAGGGCATCAGGGTCAGTTTGTATTCGACCCCAGCACGCTTGAACAGCTCTTCGACCACCTCGGTCGACAGCCCGACAATCTTGCCCCCCTCTCCCTGCATGTTGAATGGCGGGTAATCCTCGGTCATCACGTTCAGTGGCGCAGCCTGAACAGCGCTTATCGCCATCATGGAAGAGACTGAAAAAATTGCACTTTTCCACAGCAGTTGATAGTTCATTGCAACCTCGCTTTGCTTGCCATTCATCCCTGAACATCCGCCGTTACCGATGGCGGTGCACGTCTGACCCGCTGGGGTCATGCCGGCTTTCACGGCTCGCCACCCACCCATGTGCAGCAGCAAACAGATCCGGATTTTGCCTGTGCGTAACGAAACGCAACCGGCGAGGGAGGCTCACAACAAATCGAGGTGGAAACATGCCAGGGCAGCATGAGGGGAGTACGGAGTGGGGCGGATAAGCCTCCGCCATACAACAGCGCCGTGGCAAAGAAGAAGCGCATCGTTTTATGACAGGGGTCTGGGAGAGAAATGATATAAAACGCCAACATCCATTTTCCCATACTGCTCGAGGAGACCTCAGAGCCAAACCTGTCCTTTAGCTAAGGTCACGAAAAGAGATACGTCAAATGAGAATGCTAACCCCCTCATCTGCTTCCAGATTAGATTCCAGATGAGCTCCGCCGAGCCAAAAAGTGGCGCGAGATACCCGAAAATGAGAAGGCCACCGCGAGGTGGCCTTCTCCAAATCAACGATGAACACCTGGTGGAACTCAGTCCTTGGCCGCGTCCATCACACCTTCTTCGGAGTGCGCAGGCAGGATCAGGTTGAGCAGGATGGCGGCAACAGAGGCCAGGCCAACACCGGCCAGCGCGAAGTCGCCAATCTTCATCTCCAGCGCACCGACACCGACGGTCAGAGTCACAGCGACGATGGCGATATTGCGTGACAGCCCCAGATCCACCTTGGATTCCACCAACGTCTTGAGACCGATGGCAGCGATGGATCCGAACAGCAGCAGCATGATACCGCCCATCACCGGCATGGGGATAGAGGTGAGCAGCGCATTGAACTTGCCAAAGAAGGCCAGAATGATGGCAAACACCGCAGCCCAGGTCATGGTGACCGGATTGAAGTTGCGAGTGATCATCACGGCACCGGTCACTTCGGCGTAGGTGGTCACGGGTGGGCCACCGATGAAACCGGCGAAGCAGACGCCAATGCCGTCACCGGCCAGCGTACGGTGCAAACCCGGATCCTTGGTGTAATCCTTGCCAGTCACGCCACCAATCGCCAACACGCCACCGATATGCTCGATACAGGGGGCGATGGCTACCGGCAACATGAACAACGCAGCAGCCCAGTTGATCTCTGGGGTTTCGAAGTGGGGCAGCGCCAGCCAGGGGGCGTTCACCATGCCATCGAAACTCACCTGGCCCATGAAGACCGCCGAGACATAACCGGCAATCACGCCGCACAGGATTGGGATCAGCTTGATCCACCCCTTGCAAAACACAGCTGCAATCAGGGTGACCGCCAGCGAGATACCGGCCAGCGTCAACGCAGTCCCCGCAGGTACTACCTGCTCACTACCGGCACGGCCCATCGCCATGTTGCAGGCAACCTGCGCCACAGAAAGACCGATGACCATGATCACCGGGCCAATCACCACCGGGGGCAGCAATTTGTGCACAAACCCCATCCCTTTTGCCCGGATCAGCGCAGCCAGAATGAAATACATGAAACCGGCGGCAAACAGGCCAAACATGGTGGATGGCAATCCCCAGGTCTGGGTGGCGTAGATGATGGGGGCGATGAAGGCAAAGCTGGAACCGAGGAAAATCGGGACCTGGCGGCGGGTGCAGAGCTGGAACAACAGGGTGCCCACACCGGCGCCAAGCAGGGCCATGGAGGGGTTCAGTCCGGTGAGCAGGGGCACCAGAACCATGGCACCGAAGGCGACAAACAGGATTTGCAGCCCGGCGACACTTTGCTTGACTAAGGAAAACATGGATGTCCTTAATTTTTTGATAACTGATGGGGATATTTATCACTTTTCAGTCATCACAAGACTTTTTCAAGGCACAAAATGAACACAAATGCGTCACTTGTTACCTTTTACTGCTTGGGAAGGGCATGAAACTGGCTTTTTAGGCGGGATTCGTTGCTACAAGCATCGAGTATGCGATTTTACGCATTATTGTGACGAACGCCAATCGTTTTTCCATCATGTTTATTGTGTTCATGGTCAAAAATGCCGCCACCAAGGGGCGCTCTATAATGGATCCTGTGAATCAAGATGGACAAGGAGTCCCCATGTCACAGCCCCCATTCAAGGCCAGCCAGCGCAGATTGCTGATCGGCTCGGCCATCGCTCTCGCCCTGTTTGCGAACCCGTTCAGTTATGATTTCGCCCACAATGAGTGGCAAATGAATCAGGCCTATGCCAAGTCCTGCTTTATCGCCGGCACTCGCATCACGATGGCCGATGGCTCCACCCGCCCTATAGAGACGCTGCGGGTCGGTGAACGGGTGCTGGATCAGCACGGCGGCAGTAACCGGATCCTGGCGATCGAACGGGTCATACTAGGCAAGCGCAGACTCTACGGGATCAATGATCTGCCCCCGTTCTTTACCGCAGAGCACCCTCTGCTGACCACTCGGGGCTGGGCAGCCATCTCACCGGCCATGACACGAACCGAAAACCCGCAACTGGCGGTGCTGCCGCTATTTACCGGCATGCAGATAATGTGTCGCCCGGCACCTGTCATGGTGACGGGCAATCTGGCCCTGCAATCCCAGCCGGAATTACTGCTGGTTGAGTCACTTTGCTGGATCGAGGCGTCTCCCACTACCGCACTCTTCAATCTGCTGCTCGATGGCAGCCACAGCTACATCGCCAATGAGCTGATCGTTCACAACAAAGATGGCGATGGTGGCAGTGGGGGCAGCAGTGGTGGAGGCAGCAACAGCGGCGGTGGCAGCGACAGCGGCGGTGGCAGCGACAGCGACAGCGATGGGGGCAGCGATGACAGTGGCGGCCAAGGCGAGCATGCCGGCGGAGAGCAGCATGGTGGAGGTGAACGGCATGCTGGTGGAGAAAAACATGCAGGGGGAGAACGCCATGGGGGTGGCCGCGGGTTTGGCAATGGCGTTGATGACAACGGTGTGGATGCCGTCGATGCCAATGGCAACAAGCTCAGAGGCGATGGCACAGTCGATGACAACGGCGTGGATGCGGTCGATGCCAACGGCAACAAACTAAGAGGTGATGGCACGGTCGATGACAACGGTGTGGATGCCGTTGATGCCAATGGCAACAAACTCAGAGGCGATGGCACCATCGATGACAACGGTGTGGATGCTGTCGATGCCAACGGCAACAAACTAAGAGGTGATGGCACGGTCGATGATCGCCAGCAAGTGCTTACCGATGAGCAGGAGCGGGCGCTGATCAACAACGGTTTTCGCCAACAGGGGCAACCATGATGCGTTATCTGATAACACTCCTCCTGCTCGGCCTCGCTGGCTGCGCCACGGTCGACACCCCGCCGCTTTACCATCAGATGGATAAGGCAGATGTTCAACTGGCCAATCAGGCACTCGCCAAGGCGCTGGAAACCCGTACCAAAGGGCAGAGCCTCACCTGGTTCAATCCGGCTAACCGTCACTCGGGTAGCGTCACCCCGCTACGCACCTTCCGCCATACCAGCGGGAAGTGGTGTCGCGACTATCGCGAGCAACTCTATATCGGCAAGGCGAGCCAGCAGTGGCAGGATACCGCCTGTCGCAATCAGCAAGGGCGCTGGCGGCCATTGCGAACTTAGTGAATGCCACGGGGTAAACGAAAGGGGGTAGCAGCGCTACCCCCTTGTCATCTTTACCGACCCGTTATCCGAGCGGTGAATACGCGGTTATACCCGACGATAGGGCAGGTAAACCGGCTCCCACATGTGGTTGAGGATATGCTGCTGCAGATCCTGACCGATCAGCGGGTGGGAGGGATCCCGACGCACGATATCCTTGAGCACAGCAGTCGCCACATGCACCGAGATGCTGCGCAGCTCGCGAATGCGGGGATAAACGGCCCCTTTCGCCAGGTCCACCTCGCTCACGCACTCGGCCAGCGCAAAGGCGGCGGTAGTGAAGACATCGGGCGTGATCTCGCGGAGCTGGCTGACGATGGCCGCCAGACCTACACCGGGGAAGATAAAGACATTATTGCCCTGCCCGACCCTGAACTCCTGCCCCTCGTAGCTCACATCCTTGAACGGACTGCCGGTCGCCACGATCGCCTTGCCCTTGCTCCAGCGGTAGATATCCTCCGGCAGCGCTTCACAGTTGGCGGTCGGGTTGGAGAGCGGGAACACCATGGGGCGCTCGCAATGCTGCAGCATCAGCTGGATGTGCTCTTCCTGGAAGGCCCCGCCCGAGCCGCTGGTACCCAGCAGCACGGTAATGGGCACATGACGCAGCACATCGGCTAGATTGGCCTTGCCGGGCACCTCGGTATCCCAGCCCGCCAGCAGCAACCCCGGTTTGGCGTAGCGACGCTTGTACTCGTCGAGCCCGTCCCGGTTGTCGCACACCAGCCCCTGGGTATCCAGAATGTAGATTCGATCGCGGGCCGCCTGCGGATCCATCCCCTCGCGGATCATCCCCGCGCAGATCTGATCTGCGACACCAACCCCGCCGGCGCCAGCGCCATAGACCAGATAGTTCTGCTGACCCAGGGTCTCCCCCTTGACCTTGACCGCGCCTATGATACCGGCCAGCACCACGGCACCGGTGCCCTGAATATCATCGTTGAATGACGGCAGTGACTGCTGGTAGCGGGCCAGATTGTTGAAGGCGTTGGATTTGCTGAAGTCTTCCCACTGCAGCACGGCGTTGGGGAAGTGGCGCTTGACCCCCTGCACGAACTTGTCGATGAACTCTTCGTACTCCTTGCCGCGAATACGCTTGTGGGGGCGGCCCAGATACATGGGGTCATCGAGCAGTTTCTGATTGTCGGTGCCCACATCCAGCGCGATGGGCATGCAGCAGGCGGGGTGAATACCGGCCCCTAGGGTATAGAGCGCCAGCTTGCCGATAGGGATCCCCATGCCGCCAACACCCTGGTCGCCGATCCCCAGAATGCCCTGGCTGTCGGTGACGACTATGATGCGGATCGATTTGGCATCGAAGTGACGGGCCTGACTGCCCATGTCATCCACGTTGTCCGGGGTGATGTAGAGGCCACGCGGCTTCTGGAAGCGGTGGCTGAACTCCTGACACGCCTTGCCCACGGTCGGGGTATAGATATAGGGAGTCATCTCCTCCACATGGCGTGACAACAGGGCATAAAACAGGGTTTCGTTGCGATCCTGCAGAGCACGCAGGTTCTGGTACTTCTCGATATCGCTGCAAGCGCTCTTGAACCCCTCATACACTCGCTCGAGCTGGGCTTCAAAAGTTTGCACCTGAGGCGGCAGCAAACCATCGAGATCAAAATCGGCCCGCTCCTGTTCGGTAAAGGCTGTGCCCTTGTTGAGGTATCGATTGTTAAGCAGATCAGTGCCGGTCAGTGCAACGGGGCGAAAATCCTGTCCCTGTGCATCTTTCCACAGCAGATATTGTCCGGTAGCCATAGTCATTCTCTTTGATTTACGTGAAATTGCCGTTCGGCAGGAGAGCAAGACTCATAATGAAATCAATCATATGACGTTTACTCGATCGGTTTTGTGAGCTTGGGCATACCCTGCGGCCAAAATAGGCGCCCGGCGACCCCGGCGAGACAAATATCCACGGCAAGGAATGAGACTCATGTTAGCATTGCGGGCAACCCAGCCCCTTTCACCGCATCACAGCCGGGAGTGACCTGATGCCCTCGCCTCTGCCAGCCTGCGTCCCCTTCTTTCTGCCATGCGCCTGATCTCGCTGCTTGCTCTGTGGCTATTTCTGACCTGCCAGTCAGCTCTCGCCGCACCGGGTCGGGTGCTCAACATCATCGTGGGTGAATGGCCCCCTTTTGTCTCCGAGCAGTCAAAACAGCACGGGCCAGTGGCCCACCTCATCAGCGATCTGTTCAAGGAGGCGGGCTATGAGGTGAAGTTCCACTTCGCCCCCTGGGGTCGGGTCTATTCGCTGGCGGCCAACAGCCAGCTCTACGACGCCACCGCCGTCTGGATGCACAAACCGGAGCGGGAGCAGGATTTTCTGTTCAGCGAAGCGGTGCTGCAGGAGCAGTTTGTCTTCTTCTCCCTCAAATCACGGCGGCTGCAGGCCGAGCGCCTTGAGCAGATCATCGGCATGCGGTTGGGGGGCGATATCGCCTATAGCTACGGGCCCGAGCTGGACAAGATGGTGGCCGATGGCAAGGTAACCCAACAGAAAGTCACCGACGTGAAGCAGAATTTCGGCAAGCTGCTGCGCGGGCGGATCGACCTCTATCCACAAGAGCTGCGAGTCGGTCTGGCCGAGTTGCAGAACCAGCTCGACCCCGCCAGCGCGGCACTCATCACCCACAGTCAGACCCCTTTTCTGCGCAACGACAGCTTCGTGATGTTCCCACGCAAGATGCCGGATTCAGCCAAACTGCGGGATCAGTTCAATCAGCAGTTGCAGCAGGCCATCGCCAGCGGACGTTATCAGCGCTACTTCGAGCGACTGGCCCGGGGTGAATATTGACCTTGGCGAGGCAAAAACAGAGAGGATAAAACAACGGTGGCGGCCCTTTGTGGCCGCCACCTCTGTGATGCTTGTCAGCTGCTGGCATTAGCCGCTGATGCCCACCTCCAGCTTGAACGGCGTCTTGGCCTTGCTGCTCTCGGCCGCCCCCATCTGGTAGACCCGAATGGTATAAGTGCCCTTGGCAGGCAGGGTTGCCTCAAAGTTGTTCCCGTCACGAGAGCCAACAAAGATCGCCTCCCCCTTGCTGCCCGGCGGCAGAATATTGAAGTAGGGCTTGCCGGTCAGGATCACCACCATGCTCTGGCCCTTGTTGGCCGTCAGCTTGTAATCGAGGGTCTGGCTACCCTGAATGGTGCCGTTGATGGTTGCCCCTGACTCCCCCTTCTTGAACTGCACCTGCTGGGTCTTGATCCCGTCAGCCGCCTGCGCCATGCCCGCAATACCACCGAAGAGCGCAGATGCACATACCGCTGCCAGCCATGCTTTTCTCATCATTTGTCATCCCTTGTGTGAATGGAACCCCTGTTACTGTTGCTCAAGGTGACCCAAAAAACCATCGCCGTTTGCGGCATCGCTCAATCAATTTGCCATCACCATCGACCCGCTATCAAAAGGGGCGCCGCAGCGCCCCTTCTCTTTACTCTTTGTCGACCATCAGCTTGATTTGCCCGCCTTGGGCTCATCGAGGGTGTGCTTCACCTCTTCATACCAGAGGTCGTGGTGCTCCTTGGCCCAGGTCTCGTCCACCTCGCCGGTCACCATCCCCTCCAGCGCCCCTTCCAGCTGGAACAGGCCCATGTAAATATGGAAGATAAAACCGCAGATAAGGATCAAGGCGCCTACGATATGGATAAAGCTGGCCCACTCCATCTGGCGGCGCAGCTGGCCGAAGATGGGGAAGTCGAGGAACAGCCCGGTCGCCACCACGATGCCGCCAAACCAGATCAGTAGCCAGAAGATCGCCTTCTCGCCGCCGTTGGAGAAGCCCGCCGAGGGGTGACTTCCCTTGTGCTTGCCGAGCATGCCGCCAAACTTCATGAACCACTGCACATCCACCATGTTGACGATGTTGTGGCGGAACCACTTGATGAGCACCCCCATCAGGCAGAGGAAGAAGAGCGGCCCCACGTAGTTGTGGAACACCTTGGCAAACCAGATCCAGTTCTCCCACACCCCGAGGCTCACCACCGGCTTGATGAAGTACTTGCCGTAGATGATGGCCAGCCCCGACCCGGAGAGGGTCAGGAACATGGCCGCCGTGGTCCAGTGCAACGCCCGATCCAGCCTGCTCCAGCGCTTGAGCTTGCGCCCGGTGCGCGGTTTGGAGAGCTTGGTCTGCCCCACCACCAGATACATCAGGCCACACATGGCGAGCGACCCGAAAATGGCGATGGCGCCGAGCGGCGACACCCACTTGGTCTTCACCTCGAACCAGAGCTGGCCCGGCACCGAGATAAGCACTCCGTGCTCCGGCGAGCGGGAGGTGGTCACCCCCTCCTGCCCATCCTTCACCGCCCGCCAATAATCGGCGCCGGCAAAGCCGACCGCCTCTTTCTGCGCATCAGCGAAGCCGGGCGCGCTGAACAGCAGCAAGGCCGTCAGCAGCGCTGTCAGCCAGTGTCTCATTGGCCATCCTCCTGCTTGCCAAGCTTGAGCCCCTTGCCTCTGCCATCGTGAGGTTTGCTGGCGTCGCGATAGAGCGCCTGTTCGTCAGCCCCCCAAGCTGCATGAGGGGCGCCGCGATAGGCAACCCGCTCGCGGAAGATGTCGGAGATCACCTGCGCATCCCCTGCCAGCAGTGCTTTGGTGGAGCAGAGCTCGGCACACATGGGCAGCTTGCCCTCGGCGATGCGGTTGGCACCGTACTTCTGGCGCTCCGCCTCGCTGTGATCCTCTTCCGGGCCGCCGGCACAGAAGGTGCACTTGTCCATCTTGCCCCGATCGCCAAAGGCGGCGGTCTTCGGGAACTGGGGCGCCCCGAACGGGCAGGCAAACAGGCAGTAGCCGCAACCGATGCAGAGATCCTTGTTGTGCAGCACGATGCCGTCGTCGGTGTGATAGAAGCAGTCGGCCGGGCAGACCGCCATGCAGGGGGCGTCGGTGCAATGCATGCAGGCGACCGAGATGGAGGTTTCACCTGGCAGGCCGTCGTTGAGGGTTACCACCCGGCGGCGCTGGATGCCCCACTCGAGGGCATCGTCGTTCTCGTTCTTGCACGCCGTCACACAGCCGTTGCACTCGATGCAGCGCTTGGTGTCACACATGAATTTCATTCTGGCCATGGGATCAGGCTCCTACTTTGCGAAAACGGCACAGGGTGACCTTGGTCTCCTGCATCTGGGTGACCGGGTCATAACCATAGGTGGTGACTATGTTGACCGACTCCCCCAGCACATAGGGGTCAGACCCTTCCGGATATTTGGATCGCAGATCCTTGCCCTCAAAGTGGCCGCCGAAGTGGAACGGCATAAAGGCAAGCCCCGGCTTGACCCGCGGGGTCACCAGCGCCTTCACCTTGACCCTGCCCCCTTCCGGCCCCTCGACCCACACATCCTGACCGTCGCGCACGCCGACGTCGTTGGCATCTGCCGGGTTCATCTCGACGAACATCTCCTGCTGCAATTCAGCCAGCCAAGGGTTGGAGCGGGTCTCGTCGCCGCCCCCCTCGTACTCCACCAGACGGCCCGAGGTGAGGATGATCGGGAACTCCTTGCTGACATCCTTCTCCTGCACCGAGGCGTACTGGGTCGGCAGGCGCCACAGGCTCTTGGCATCGGGCCAGGTGGCGTAGTCTGCCAAGAGATCCCGGCGCGGGGTGTAGAGCGGCTCGCGGTGCTTGGGCACCTGATCCGGGAAGGTCCACACTACGCAGCGCGCCTTGGCGTTACCATAGGGAACGAAGCCGTGCTTGATGGCGACACGCTGGATACCGCCGGAGAGGTCGGTTTTCCAGTTCTTGCCCTCGGCCTCCTTCTTCTCGGCCTCGGTCAGCTCATCCCACCAGCCGAGCTGCTTCAACAGGTCGGCAGTGATCTCGGGATAGCCATCTTCCACCTCGCTCCCCTTCGGCCAGGAGTCTTCGGCGAGCAGCGAGACGCCCTGATACTCGATGCCGAAACGGGCACGGAAACCGCC
Organism: Aeromonas sp. 6P; assembly: GCF_051919525.1. NCBI lineage: Bacteria > Pseudomonadati > Pseudomonadota > Gammaproteobacteria > Aeromonadales > Aeromonadaceae > Aeromonas > Aeromonas sp. 6P. Next base: position 3,258,533 of record NZ_JBQBEO010000002.1, read on the forward strand.
ACCCCCTTCCGAGACCGGAATGCTGGTGTCGTAGAGGATGTGGCTGCCCGGGTGCTTCATCTCCGGGGTGCCCCAACAGGGCCAGGGCAGACCGTACACTTCGCCGCTGACCGGGCCGCCCTCGGCCTTGAGGTTGGTCTTGTGGAAGGTGTGCCAGTTCTGCTGGTGCGCCTTGAGCCGCTCCGGGCTCTGGCCGGTGTAGCCCACGCTCCACATGCCGCGGTTGTATTCGCGGGTGATGTCTTCCAAGAGCGGCTGGTTGTTCTCCACCTTGATGTGTTTGAACAGCTGGTCGGCAAAGCCGAGCTTCTTGCTCAGCAGATACATGATCTCGTGATCGACCTTGGATTCGAACAGAGGCTCAATCACCTTATCGCGCCACTGCATGGAGCGGTTGGTGGCGGTAACGGAACCATAGGTCTCGAACTGGGTGGTGGCCGGCAGCAGGTAGACGCCGTCGGTACGATCGTTCATGACGGCAGCGACTGTGGGATACGGGTCGACAATCACCATCATGTCGAGCTTTTGCATCGCCTTCTTCATTTCCGGGCCGCGGGTCTGGGAGTTGACCGCATGGCCCCAGTAGAACATGGCGCGGATATTGGAGCCCTGCTCGATGAGATCGGCATTCTCCAGCACACCGTCCACCCAGCGGGAGACCGGAATGCCGTTGTTGTTCATCGGCAGCTTGCCGTTGTAGGCCTTGTTGTCAAAGCGGGCCTTGATCCACTCGTAATCCACATCCCACACCCGGGCCCAGTGCTTCCAGGAGCCCTCTTCCAGCCCGTAGTAGCCGGGCAGGGAGTCGGAGGTGACGCCAAAGTCGGTGGCGCCCTGCACGTTGTCGTGACCACGGAAGATGTTGGTGCCCGCCCCGCTCTTGCCCACGTTGCCAAGGGCCAGTTCGAGGATGCAGTAAGCGCGGGTGTTGTTGTTGCCTGTGGTGTGCTGGGTGCCGCCCATGCACCAGACCACGCAGCCGGGGCGGTTGTCGGCCAGCAGCTTGGCTGCGCCATAGACCTGCTGTTCGTTGAGGCCGGTCACCCGCTCCACTTCGGCCGGAGTCCAGCGCGCCACCTCTTTTTGCACCTCGTCCATGCCATAGACGCGGGTACGGATGAACTCCTTGTCTTCCCAGCCATTCTTGAAGATGTGCCAGAGCATGCCCCAGATAAAGGCGACGTCGGTGCCCGGGCGCAGGGAGAGGTACATGTCCGCCTTGGCGGCGGTGCGGGTGCGACGCGGGTCGACCACCAGGATCTTGCAGCCGTTGCGCTCTTTCGCCAGCAGGATGTGCTGCATGGCGACCGGGTGGGCCTCTGCCGGGTTGGAGCCGATAAACATGATCGACTTGCTGTTGTGCATGTCGTTCAGGCTGTTGGTCATGGCGCCGTAGCCCCAAGTGTTGGCTACACCTGCGACCGTGGTGGAGTGACAGATGCGCGCCTGATGATCCACGTTGTTGGTGCCCCACAGGGAGGCCATCTTGCGAAACAGGTAGGCCTGCTCGTTGGAGTGCTTGGCGGAGCCGAGCCAGTAGACGCTGTCGGGGCCGGACTCCTTGCGAAGACGCAGCACCTCGTTGCCCACCTCTTCGATGGCCTGATCCCAGCTGATGCGCTGCCACTTGCCACCCACCAGCTTCATCGGGTACTTGAGGCGACGCTCACCGTGGCCGTGCTCGCGCAGGGCAGCCCCCTTGGCGCAATGGCCGCCAAGGTTGAAGGGGTGATCAAAGGCCGGCTCCTGACCGGTCCAGACGCCGTTTTGCACCTCGGCGTAGACGCCGCAGCCCACCGAGCAGTGGGAACAGATGGTGCGCTTCACCTCGACCGGCACCCCGGCCGCCACGGTTTTGGCCTCGGCCCGCTGCATCATGGCAGGGGCCAGCCAACCGGCGGCCACGGCGCCACCGGCTACCAGACCCGAGTTGACCATAAAGGCGCGACGGGTCAGCCCCTGACCGCGAATGGCCTCATTGCCCTGCTCGCCCACCTGGGGCTGCTCGGCACGTTTTGTCAGTTTCATGAGTTCTCCTTCACTGATCCGGCTCAGTCGGTGCCGCGCAGGGTGCGATAAAAGTCGTGAACATGGGGGGTCTCCCGATAGCCCTTGTCAGGCTCGGTATCGTGGGTCAGCACCTCTTTGCCCACCACCCGACCGGTGGCACCGGCCAGCACGCCTATGGTGGCAACCACGCCAACTCCCTTGATCAGATTGCGGCGGGACGGGTCTTTCAGCTGTTCATCGCTCATTCTTGTGACCTCTGTTGTTGTTCTTGCTGGCGCCTGCGCGCCAGCTTCGCGTCCAATGGGATATCTCGTCTGCTCGTTTTGTTATGTGCAGCTCTTGTTATGCGCAGATAAGGGCGTTCAGCCCGGCACCACGCAGGCGCCAAACGGCAGGCGCAATTCGTTTTCCAGCTTGAAGAAATCTTCGGCAAGGGCCCCGACCGCACGGTAGAAGCTGCCCCCCTTCGCCTGCTGCTGATCGCGGCAACAGGCGAGTACCCAGGGGGCAAGGTGGCGCTCATAGAAGCGATTGCGCTCCGAGTGCTGTTCGCCAATCAGTACCGCCATCACCTCACAGAGGGCGGCGAGATGATCTTCCGGCTCGCACACTCCGCTCTGGCGCTCGAAACCGAGGGACTGCAGATCTGCGCGCAGCACCGCCAGCGGCAGCTCCATCAGGGAGCCAGTGAGATACCAGGAGGCAAACGGCACGATCTCCCCGCGCCCCAGCCCGATAAAGAGATTCTGATACTCCTCGGCAAGCTCGTTTTCGTGGTGGCTACTGGCCGCCAGCTGCACCAGCCCGAGCCCTCTGGCAAAGGGGCCTGGCATCGGCTGCAACCCTTGCAGCCAGGCGAGCTGTTCGCCACGGGGGGCGGCGCGCCAGAGACTCGCCAGCAGGGCGTAGAGATCGGCGCTGCTCTGTTCCAGTTCGGTCATGGTCAGTTCGCCAGCCTTTTCGTTATGTTGTTCACTCATCACTGGCCCTCACACCTTGAGCTGGGAGACGGGATCCGCCGCCAGCGCCGCAAACACATCCTTGACCCGACAGTCCTCGCACATCAGCAGCCGCTGGGCGGCCTCGTTCTGGAAGTGGGAGTGACCGGCCAGTTTTTGCTGGATGCGGCGGATCATCGAGGCGGGCGCGAACGGCTTGGAGCAGCGAATGCAGCAGGCCGCCTCTTCCGATTTCAAACTCTGCACGGCGCGGCGCGCCTCGGGCACAGGTTGCAGACGGGGCACCAGTACGATGGCCTGCTCGGGGCACGCCTTTTCGCACATGCCGCACTGGATGCAGTCCTGCTCGATAAAGTTGAGGCCGGGCGCATGACCAACCGCATGCAGGGCGCGGCTCGGGCAGACCGCCACGCAGCCCATGCAGAGGGTGCAGTCTGCTTCTTTCAGCTCCACGCTGCCGTAAGGGGCGCCGTGAGGCACCGCCAGCGGCTCGCGGCTCCCTTCGTTGGCCTGCCAGAGGGCATCGAAGGCGGCAAACAGGTTCTCCCGTTTGTCTCCTTTGAACGGCTTCTCCAGCAGGGCAAGGGCCGGCTGGCCGGAAACTGGCTCACCAGCATCCGGGTTAAACAGAGCGATGCGATCGGCAGAGAGACCGGCGCCCGCCAACAGCACGGTGGCGCTCGCCAGTTCCCGCTCAACCAGCGCTCGGACGCTTGCGGGGGCGTCATCGTCCAGCGCAATGCGCACCGCGCTGGCGCCATAGGAGAGGGCGGCGAACCAGCTCTCGATGCCTAAACTCGCGCTCTCCTCCACCCAGACTGGCAGCCAGTTGGCGGGCAGGCGGGTGAGTTCGGCTTCCACCCATTCGCGCTCGTTTTCACCGGCGATCAGCAGTCGGGGCGCGTCGCCCCCGGCCTCGCGGTAGTGCTTGAGCAATCGGAACAGGTAGTCGCCGCTGGTGTTGGCGTCGGGCTGGTGATAGGCAATCGCCCCGGTCGGACAGGCAGAGGCACAGCTGCCAAAGCCCTGACAGAGATGGGGATCGATCTGGATGCGACCATTGATGGGCTTGAGCGCATCGGTCGGACAGACATCGAGGCAGCGGCTGCAACCGGGCACGCCACGGGCGGTAAAGGCGCAGGCCTCGGGGTCGAGGCGAAAATAGCGCGGCTTGTCGAAGATGCCGGTCAGCGCACAGAGCTCGGCGAGCCGTTCAGCCAAGTCAGTGTCATCAGCCAGATGCAGATAACCGACCGGCGGACGCTCCAGCGCAAAGAGCGGGGCGCGGCCCAGATCGGCCACCAGATCGAAGCGCGGTTCGCGTGGCGGCTCACTAACAGCAGCCGCTTGGTGTGGAAAGCCTTGTTGTGGGAAGCAAAGCGCCGCCAGGTTAACCCACTCCCCCTGCCCATTGAGGCCGGTAAGCTGGAACTGCCCCAGATACCCTGTCAGGCCCGGTTCGCGCAGGGTCAGGGCCGCGAGGGATGCGGTGGCATCGAAAATGGTTTCGAGATCGGCCGCCTCGGCATCGTGGACCGCTTCGCTCACCAGCAGAGTGGGCTTCACCCCGACAGGCAGCTGGCTGGCAGCGCGGCGAATACGATCTTCCGGGCCGACCAGCAACAGGCGCCCCTGACTCTGATAAGAGACAGTGGCCGGGATCAGGTTGTCGGTCTTGACCGTATGCTGCAGGGCATAGGCGCGAGCGCGCGCGTTATGCTCGGCCGCCCCCGCCCCATGGGCAAGATTGGAGGCTAGATTTGGGGCCAGATTTGGCAATGTTTGTTCAGTGCTCACATACGCTCCTGTGCGCGCCACCTCATGGGATGGGCGCTTGTTGGTAAGCCGAGAAAGCAAGAGACGAGCCAACTCCCCCGGAAAAAAAGTGACTGACAGGGAGTCAGGATCCTGAGGGTTCCATTCCCCCACCTTTGGTTGGGACATTTTGTCCACCACAGAAAACCAAAATGTCCCGATCGTCGGTGTGGGTTTGAGAATGGTTATCAGCCAGCTCGTCGGCGGCAGGCTCGCTGGCAAGCGCCACCGGTTCAGCAGACCCGCTGGCCGGATTGGCCGATTCGCTGTCAGGGGCAATCACCTGATCCACCAGCCAGTTGCGCAGCCCGGCGGTCAGGGCCGCGGGCAGCAATTCGGGCTGGCTGAAATCCTGGGTGTAGTCGTCGAGCCCATCCGGTTTATGGCTGCAAAACATGGCCCGCAGTGCCCCCTTGTCGGGGAGTTTGGCCTTGCCCGGCTGGGCTGTTTTCAGCAGCGCCTCGCCACTCTCGGTCCCCTCAACGGCAAGGGGGGCACAGCTCCCCTTGTCAGTGCTGACTACGGGGCTATCCAGCGATTTATCTGGTGTTTCACCTTCGCCACTGCCTTCGATAGGGGCGGCAAATGCCTCGGGGATAACCTCTTCCCGTGGCTGCAATGCCTGATGCTTGCGCGCCTCACTCTTGCGAGACGACCAGCGCTTGAGGAACTCACTCATGGGCGCGATTTCCGCTGTCACTGCCACGCTCGCGGCCATCGGGGCCGGTGGCTTTAACGGCGCCGCAGCTGGCTTGATCTAACGTATCTCTTGATGTCGCTACAGCCGTATCGAGGCCCAGCTGATCCTGTGCCCGTCCCTTGCCCTTTTTGCCCTTGCGGCGGGCCTCCAGCAGCTCGCCGTGGCGGCCGATAAAGGCCTCCACCCAGGCTTGCAGCGCCTCGGGCAGCGGGCAGGAGAGCACCTGCCGCTCGCCATCCATATAGGCGGCAGCCACGGTCTGGCTCAGGGTCAGGCCATCGGCCACAAAGCCATTGTCCACGCGGCTTCCGGTGACACTTCCGGTAACAAAAAGGCGGGGCGAGCCGGAGCTCAAATTAAAGCGATAATCCCCCCGCTCGTCACGAAACAGGGTAAGAGGCAAGGCACCTGCAGCCTCGGGCTCGGCGGGATGAAGCGCCGCAATCTCGAAACGGCGGCTCTGCCAGCGGCCAACCTGGCTGTCGATGGCCTTTAACTCCAGTTGCAGCCAGCGCTGCGGGGGCAAGGGTTTGGTTGTCTCTTGCACTGTCACGGCTCCCATCAGAAGGTCTCTGCCGGGCCGCCCTCCCCCGTGATCCACCCAGTTCGGGGTGGATCAGGGCAGGAGTTTTATGGCGGCCACGGCCATCAATGGGATAAGACTTAGCAAGAGTGGGGCCAAGGCCGGGTTTGCTGGCCGATGGGGGCTTTGATGCGGGTTGGGGCGTCGTGCGGAATATGGGGTGGCGCTGAGCGTAGGTTGGTGCAGAGCGCAGCGCAACATGTAAAGAAAAACCAATTTTCCCACATCCCAATCCAGATTGGTGCTGGCAATAACCAAGTGACCAGATGATTGCCTACATCAACAAGATCACGCGGTAAACGTTGGGCTTCACTTCGTTCAGCGCCAACCTACGATTTAGCCCAACATACGGGATAAAGATAAAGGCGTTAAAACATGAAGCTTAACAAGCTTGCCATGTTGGAACGGCTGTTCCATTTTCCTAATTTAGATGATGGGTGATATTCGTAAAATACATTTAACTCGTGCTCCATCCAAATAACATTATTAGGTTTTCGAAAATCACATTGCAATTTTGTTGCTTCCTCAAAAAAACATTGTGCAATAACACCACAGATGATCAGTTTCGTATTAGGACAGTGAGTTATATTTGCTATAAGCCTAGCTCTAAAACTATTTACAGCTTGCACACCTAAGTTTGACCTCAGTTTTTCTTTTACCTTATCTTTTAAAACATTAATTGGAGTGCCATGTATATTTTTAATTTCAATGAAACTTAAGATATCTTCTTTCAACTCTATTGAGTTATAGACTTTTACTTGTAGAGGAATACGTGAACAATTTAACAAAGATATCCTAGGTACGAGAGAGCTTTGGCTAGCAACAAGCTTTCCTAATGGCTAATCAAGTTCAAATAAAATCTTGCTCATGCAAACTCCAGTATCCCCAGCTGCCGGATAGCCATTGGCAACCTCCTGGCGATGTGGAGACTCAAGAATAAACGTGAACATGCTATCTTGGAATGACAAGTCTTCAACCTTAAATTTATCTAACACATGCATAGTTAATTATTTCTCTGTAAATCTAGCGAAAATATTAGCTGCGGATACATCATGTTTGCTCATTTTTGATCTGAAGATAAGCTGCTTGTCAGCAGCTAACTCCCACATCATCATGACCGAACGCTGCATTTGTTGACGAGATTGACAGCTTACCAAAATCTATGTTCTTATGATAAAGACCTTAGATACATTTCAATTTTCTTGATTCTTTTGTGAATCCAATTAAGCTCGCTGAATAACTACGGTGACCATCTATAATTATCTGTAACTCCCTCCCTTTTTTCATGTCATCCACTAAATGGTGAAACATATACGTTGTAAATGAGTTGTTGTATTCAGGTCTATTAGCATTTTCTATCCACACTCCATCATCAACGATGATTTTAAAAATAATTCCAGGCGCCAATCTTGATTTATAAAACGTGATATCAGCCTGTATGTCACGACCACGGCAACTTAAAACCAACTCACCTTCGCCTCTATATAGTTTCGTACCAATAAAAGTCTTGTTTTTGTTATAAGATTGCTTTTCTGATACCGACCACCAGTCGCCTGAAGAATGTGCTTTGGTTGCTGATAGACTAACAAAGAAAAATAATATTACTTTAAAGTAATTCGTGTTTATTGTTTTTGGTTTAGTCATTTTTATTATCCAATGTGGCGTGTTAATTGATAAGGTGGCATTGAAATAATTTCTATTATGTTCATTTTACGAATAAATGTCCACATTTATTCTTATTCCAACCTCGTTGAAAATAATCTGGAACAAAACTTGCTGTATCCCTCCCCTTAGATCCCGGCAACCGGTCGCGAGGGGCCCATGACACCGACCTTTATCAAAAGCAATGCAGCAGCCCAGCTCACCATGGCCGTCGAGGTGATGGATGAGCAGGGCACAATGAACACCCGCCAAATCGCCTGTGAGCGGCCACTGACGGTCTACCTCAACTGGAAGGAAATCGTAACCCTGATGACGCTGGGAGCCCGCCCCGAGGCGCTGGTGCTGGGTTATCTGAAAAATCAGGGCTTTATCGAGGACATTGCAGCCATCGAGTCGGTGATCGTCGACTGGGAGAGCGAGGCCGCCGCCGTGGTGAGCAGCCAGCAGGCCGACGATCTCGACAAATCGCTGGAGAAGAAGACGGTCACCTCCGGCTGCGGTCAGGGCACCATGTATGGCAGCGTGATGAAGAAGCTCGAAGGGGTGGTCTTGCCGGCGCCCGAGCTTAAACAGAGCACCCTCTACGCCCTGCTCAAGGCGCTGTCGGCCCATAACGAAACCTACAAGATGGCGGGTGCGGTGCATGGCTGCGCCATCTGTCGCGGCGCGGAAATCCTCTCCTTTGTCGAGGATGTGGGGCGCCACAATGCGGTGGATACCCTGGCGGGCGAGCTCTGGATGCGCGGCGAGAGTGGCCACGACAAGATCTTCTACACCACCGGGCGGCTCACCTCGGAGATGGTGATCAAGGTGGCGCAAATGGGCATTCCGGTGCTGCTGTCGCGCTCCGGTGTCACCCAGATGGGGCTGGATCTGGCCCGCCAGCTCGGTATCACCATGATTGCCCGCGCCAAGGGGCGCCATTTCGAGGTATTCAGCGGTCACGACCATATGGTGCTGGACGAGAAGCCGCCGGTGCTGGCGCCCGGTTCAGCCAGTCGAGGGATGCGGGACTAGGCAATGAACGAATTTATGAGTGCCGAACAGATCGCTCTGTATCTCGACCACGCCACCACAGGGGTCAGGAACAAGTCATGAACGAGTTTATGAACGTCAAGCAGGTGGCGGAATACCTCGATCTCAACGAGAAGAAGGTCTACCAGCTCGCCAACGAGGCGCGCATCCCCGCCACCAAGGCGACCGGCAAGTGGCTGTTTCCCCGCTCCCTGCTCGACCGCTGGCTGCTCGGCAGTTGCCACGAGGGAGTGATGAACGACCGGCTGCTGCTGGCAGGCTCGGACGACGTGCTGCTCCACTACGCCAGCAGCCGCTTGGCCCAGCAGCTCGGCACCCAGGCACTGGTGGGCTACACCCCGTGCGGCACCCGACAGGGGCTGGCGATGCTGGCGCGCGGCCATGTGGATCTCTGCGCCATCCACTGGGGGCAGGCCGAGGAGGCGCACCTGCGCCACCCGGCGCTGGTGCAGCAGTATCAGGGCCACCGGCAATGGGTGATCGTTCATGGATTCAGGCGGGTGCAGGGGCTGGTGCTGCGGCAAGGGCTGCAACCCAAGGAGGCGAAAGAGGCGCTCGACTGGCGCTGGGCCATGCGTCAGGAAGGCGCTGGCAGCCAGCGCGCCCTGCAGGAGTGGCTGCAAACCCAGGGGGAGTTGCTGACCCGGCTGGAGCGCACCCTCGAGGTCAATAGCGAGCGGGAGCTGGCTGCCGCCATCAGCCGCGGCGATGCGGATGTCGGGCCCGGCGCCCAGAGCACCGCCACCGAGTTTGGCCTCGGCTTTATGCCGCTGTCGCAGGAGTGCTTCGATCTGGTGATGCCGCAGGGGGTCTTCTTTCGCACCCTGCTGCAACAGCTGATCGGCTGGCTGCAATCCCCCGAGGGGCGCGAGCTGGCGGCACGCCTCGGCGGCTATGACCTGACCCAAAGCGGCAAGCTGGTGTGGAGTCCGCAGTAAATAACCACTCACCCACCGACAAAACAGCCCGCCAACCATGTTGACTGGCTGTTTTTATCACGGGCCTTTTTATAACAGCCTCAATCGCTTGTCTCACGCCCCTCGGCATTGAGGGCGATGCGCCACCCTTCCAGTTTCGCGGGCTCACTGCCGCTGGGCAGCAGGGCGTGGCTGCGCAGCCGCACGGTAAAGCAGCTCCCCTGCCCCGGGGTGGAGTCCACCAAAAGCTCCCCACCCCAGCGACTGATAATGCGGTGGCTCAGTGCCAGCCCCAGCCCGGTGCCGGTGGCGCGGGTGGTGAAGAAGGGGTCAAAGATCTTGTCGATAATGGCCGCCTCGATGCCGCTGCCGTTGTCGATCACCCGCACCTCGGCCCCGCGCAGCTGACCCAGTTCATCGACCCAGTCGCGGCTCTCGACCCGGATCTCCCCCTGCTCTCCCAGCGCATGGCTGGCGTTGACCAGGAGGTTTATCAGCACCTGCAGCAGCTGCTGGCGATCCGCCTCGATGGGCTGCTGGGCCCTGAGATCGGCCACCAGCTCCACCTGCTGCTGGCGCAGGGCGGAGCGCACCAGGGTCAGGCTCTCCTCGATGATGGGGTTGAGGTGCTGCCACACCGGCGCCGTCTCGTAGTCGCCGGGGCGCGAATATTGCAGCAGGCTGCGGGTGATGGCACGAATGCGCTCAATCTGGGCCAGCACCAGCGCCAGCTCCTCGCTGACCGGCTCGGCCGCCTCCCCCAGCTCCAGCTTCATCAGCTCCACATTGCCGAGGATCACCGCTAGCGGGTTGTTGATCTCGTGGGCCACCCCGGCCGAAAGCTCGCCAAGGGCTGCCAGCTTCTCGCTGATCAGCAGCTGCTGGCGCGCCTCGGTCAGCATATGAATATGATCTTCCAGCTCGGCAGTCTTGAGCTCGAGACTTTGGGTACGCTCGGCCACCTTCTGCTCCAGCTCGTCGGCGCTGCGAGCCATCTGCTGCTGGTGCGCTTCTTGCCTGTCCAGCATGGCGTCGAACTGGCGACCGAGTTGGGCCAGCTCGTGGTCAGGGTCGAGGGCCAGCGGGCCGATGCGAGCCGACTCCCCGGCCTGCACCTGCCGCACCACCTTGTGCATCCGCTCGATGGGGGAGAAGAGATCCCGCGCGCCGCGATAGACCAGCAGGCCGGAGAGCAGCAACAGCAGCACTACGCCGGAACCCAGCTCCACCAGATTGGTGAGGTAGGTGCGGATAATGGGCCACTCGAGAAAGCCCACATAGAGCATGCCGAGCCGCTCGCCCCTGGCTCCCAGCAGCGGCTCGTAGCCAGAGACATACCAGGCGTCGTGGACGAAGGCGCGGTCAACCCACATCTCCCCCCGCCCCAGCACCTGCTCGCGCACTGGCGGCGAGACCCGGGTACCCACCGCCCGGCCCACCTGACGGCTGCTGCTGACCGGCACATTGGTGCTCACCCGCAGATCGTCGAGAAACAGGGTAACGGTGCCGACGCTGCCATCCGGCAGGGTATTTTTGGCAAACACCTGCCCCTTGAGCTCATCCACCAGCCGGGTGCTGCCGTTGACAAGCTCGCCCCCCTCCAGCACGGCCCAAAGCGATCCGTCGCGGCCCATCACAGGGGTCAGTGACAGACTGATCAGCCCCCGGTCCTCCACCACCCTGGTGCCATCCCGCTGCCACAGCACGGCCCGCTTGGCCAGTTGCGGGGAGAGGGCGAGCATCTCCTGCTGCGACCAGACCACGAAGTGGCTGACGCTGCGCCCGGCCGTGAGGGCGGCGCGCTCCTGCGCCGTCAGCTGATCCAGCTCGGGGCCACGGCGCAAGCGCAGAAAATCGAGACCATAGTTGGCCGCCAGCGGCATCACCCAGTCATGGAGCTGATCCGGCGATTCCCGCAGCCGAAGCTGAAAGGCCCAGGCATCGCGCAGATGCTCGAGATGCTCGGTCTGGCGCTGTTGCTGCACCGTGATGGCGTGGTGGGCCACCCCGAGATCGCTGCGCACCGTGGTGAGCAGGTTCTGCCAGCTGTAGGTGAGGGTCCAGTAGAGGGTGAGCGCAATCATGCCCACCAGGGTGAGCATGATGGGTACCGAGGTGAGCAGCAGCAGGCGCCAGCGCACCTTGGTGCGCACGCAACGGGGCAACAGGGCACGCATGCAGCGGGAGAGCAGGGTCAGTTTCATCGCCACCCCATCCAGTCAGCCTTCCTCATTCGATGGCCCACTCCTTGAATTTGCGATCCAGCGTCTTGCGCGCCACCCCGAGCACCCGGGAGGCGGCCGACTTGTTGCCATCATGGCTCGCCACCACCTGCAGGATGTGGGCTTTTTCTACCTCCGCCAGCGGCCACGCTAGCGGATAACCCTCCTCGCTCGCCCCCGGTTCGGCGGGCTTGCTGCTCTGCCAGTAATCCGCCGGGGGCTTGCCCAGCAGCAGGCAGCGCTCGATAAGGTTGCGCAGCTCCCGCACGTTGCCGGGCCAGGGGTAGGCCTGCATCGCTACCACATCCTCGTGGGTCCAGCTCAAGGAGCCCATCCCCATCTCGGCGGTGAGCTGGCGGGTAAAGTGGTGTACCAGCGCGGGGATATCGTCGATCCGCTCCCGCAACGGGGCCACCGGCAGCGCCACCACGTTGAGGCGATAGAAGAGATCTTCGCGAAAGCGGCCCGCCTCCACCTCGGCCTTGAGGTTGCGGTTGGTGGCAGCGACGATGCGCACATCCACCGCCAATTCGCGCTCGGCCCCCACCGGGCGGATGGCCTTCTGCTCCAGCGCCCGTAGCAACGAGGCCTGCATGGCGAGCGGCATTTCGCCGATCTCGTCGAGAAACAGGGTGCCCTGATGGGCGACCCGGAACAGGCCGTCACGCCCCTTGCGGGCGCCGGTAAAGGCCCCCTGCACGTGGCCGAACAGCTCGCTTTCCAGCAGCTCCGGGGCGATGGAGGCGCAGTTGAGGGGCACAAAGGCCCCCATCCGGCCGGAGAGTTGATGCAGGGCGCGGGCCACCAGCTCCTTACCTGTGCCAGACTCCCCCTCCACCAGCACGGCGGCGTTGGAGGGGGCCACTCTGGCGATGAGCGTCTTGAGCTCGCGGGTCTTGGCACTGTCGCCAATCAGGGTGGGCGGGAAGAGCTTGCTCACCTCCCGGCGCAGCAGCAGGTTCTCCCGCTCCATCTGGCGGCGCTCGATGACTCTGTCCACCGCCTGCACCATCTGATCGAGGTTGAAGGGCTTGAGGATAAAGTCGCTGGCGCCGAGGCGCAGCGCCTTGAGGGCGGTCTCCATATCGCCAAAACCGGTCATGAAGATGATGTCGCTGCGGCGGGTGGCGGGGTCTATGGCCTCGTGCCACTCGATGCCGGAGCGCCCCGGCAGCCGGATGTCGGCGATGATAAGGTCAAAGTGAAGGCGGCAGCGCAGGGCTTCCGCCTCCTCCACGCTGGCGGCAGTCTCAATCTGGGCAAAACGCTTGGCCAGCGCCTTGGCCAGAAAGCTGCGCATGCCGGGCTCATCGTCAACGATAAGCAGGGAGAGGGCAGACCAGCGGCTGGGAGGGAGTGTCATGGAAAAAAGTACCTCGGATGCACGTACGGTCGGTGAATGTCCCGATAACCGGAACCTTAGTGGGACATTTTGTCCTTACCGTATCAAAAGCACCAACACCAATTATTAAAAGCGATAACAAGCTCACCTAATTGATTCTAATAAGCTTCTGTTTTTAAACGGCAAACCGTGAATGCAGCGGCAAAGGAACAGTTTGGCACCCTGCTTGCTTACTCTTGCCCTCTCCTCAGCCACCCTGAAAAAAGTTGCATCACGATGACGATAAAAACCAGCCTCAAACGTTTTGCCCTCTCCCTCGCCGCCAGCCTGCTGATCGCCGGTGCGGCTCACGCCGAAGCGGATACTAATGCCACAAAAGCGCCGATCCGCCTCGCCACCACCACCAGCACCGAGCAGTCCGGTCTGCTGGGCTGGCTGCTGCCCCAGTTCACCAAGGAGACCGGTTATCCGGTGCAGGTGATGGCGGCCGGTACCGGCCAGAGCCTGAAGATGGGCGAAAATGGCGACGCGGATCTGGTGATGACCCACGCCCCCTCTGCCGAGAAGAAGTTTGTCGATGCTGGCTTTGGCATCGAGCCGGTACACCTGATGTACAACGACTTCGTTATCGTCGGCCCGGCGAAAGATCCGGCGGGTCTGGCCAAGCTGCACGACGCAGCCAAGGGGCTGCAAGCCATCAAGGATAAAGGCCAGACCTTTATCTCCCGCGGTGACGAGTCCGGTACCCACATCAAAGAGAAGAGCCTGTGGCAGGCGGCTGACGTCAAACCCGAATTTGCCGGTTACAAATCCATCGGCCAGGGGATGGGCCCGACCCTGACCATGGCCTCCGAGCTGGGCGCCTACACCCTGACCGACCGCGGCACCTGGCTCGCCTATCAGAGCAAGCTGGATCTCGCCGTGCTGCTGGAGGGTGACAAGCGCCTGTTCAACCCCTATCAGGTGATCCTGGTCAACCCCAAGCGCTACCCGGATCTCAACACCGAAGGGGCGCGCACCCTGAAAAACTGGCTGGTCTCCGAGCATGGCCAGAAGCTGATCGGCGACTTCAAGGTGGCCGGTCAAGCGCTGTTTGTGGCGGATGCCAACGGGAAATAATGGCAACCCTGACCCCTGCGATGAGGTTGATGGCCCTCCCCCGGTTCGCTGAGGGAGGCGCCTGATGCCGACCCTGCTCGACACGACCGTATTGACGGCCCTCGCCCTGCACGATGAGAGAGAGGTCTGATGCCGACATTGATCGACACGACATTGGCGGCCCTCGCCCTGCTGTTCAGTGGTGACACCGAACTGTGGCAGGTGGTGGGGGTCTCCTTCTCCGTCTCCTGCATCGCCCTGCTGCTGGTGCTGGTGCCCGCCTTGCTGCTGGGCTTTGCCCTGGCCTATCTGCCGCTGCCCGGCCGCTGGCTCTGGCTCTCCTGCATCAATACCCTGCAATCGGTGCCGACCGTGGTGATTGGCCTCTTGCTCTATATGCTGCTGTCGCGGGCCGGCCCCTTTGGCGACTGGAAGCTGCTCTTTACCCAGCAGGCGATGGTGGTGGGGCAGATGCTGATCGCCTTCCCGGTGATCGCCACCATGGCCCACGCGGCGTTTGTCCAGAGCGATCGGCGCGCCTGGGAAACCGCCCTGACCCTGGGGGTCTCCTGGCCCAAGGCGCTGATCGGCCTGATGCACGAGTGCCGCTTTGGCCTGCTGGCCGCCATCATCGGCGCCTTCAGCCGTATCGTCACCGAGGTGGGCTGCTCCATGATGGTGGGGGGCAACATCCTGCACTTTACCCGCAATATCCCCACCGCCATCGCACTGGAGACCCAGAAAGGGGCCTTCACCCAAGGAGTGGCGCTCGGCATAGTGCTGCTCACCCTCGCCCTCTTGCTCAACCTGCTGCTGACGGCGTGTCGCGGCCACAGCTATCTGAAGAACTGACCATGCCCCCACTGTGTATCAACAGGAGTACCCCATGGCCCTGACCGCCCACCAGCTGACGATGCGCTTTGGCGAGCGCCAGCTGTTCGAGATTGACCGGCTCGCCATCGCACCGGGGGATGCCATCTGGCTGCATGGAGCCAACGGGGTGGGCAAGACCACCTTGCTCAAGATCCTGGCGGGGCTGCTCACCCCCACCCGCGGCCACACCAATCTGCCGGGGCGCTGGCAACAGCGGCTCAACCGGTTGCTCAAGCGGGATCTGGGGCCGGGCCGGGTCACCTATCTGCACCAGACCCCCTATCTGTTCGATCGCACGGTGCACGACAACGTGGCCTGGGCGCTCGATAAACAGCTCGGCAGCGAGATCCGGGTGTTCGAGGCGCTGCGCCGGGTCGAGCTGGAGGGGCTGGCACGGGAGCACATCAGCATCCTCTCGGGTGGCGAACGGCAACGGCTGGCGATGGCACGCGCCTGGGCGCTGCAACCGGCCTTTCTGCTGATGGATTAGCCCACCGCCAATCTCGACACACATTCGGTTGCCCTGATGGCCGCATTGGCGCAAGATCTACGGGAACATGGCAGCGGCCTGGTCGTCATCAGCCACCAGAGCAACGCCCTGACCGACCTGTGCGAGCGGCAATGGACCCTCGCCCGTGGCCAGCTGCAAGAGACGACCCCTTTAAAAATCATCGAGCGACATGACTTCAAAAAGCGACAGCCACTCTGATCCCGTTGCCGTATCAGCAGTGATCCTGGCAGGAGGCCGCGCCACCCGGATGGGGGGCGAAGACAAGGGATGGGTAGCACTGGCGGGACGCCCTCTTATCGACCACGTTCTGGCACGGCTGCGCCCCCAGGTGGATGAGGTGCTGATCAACGCCAACCGCAGTCAGGCCCGCTATCAAGCGCTGGCCCCGGTCATCAGCGATGACAACAACGACTATCTCGGCCCGCTGGCGGGCATGCAGGCAGGTCTTGCTGCCGCCCGTCACGACTGGGTGCTGTTCGTTCCCTGCGATGGCCCCGCCCTACCGCTGGATCTGATGAGCCGCTTTCGCGCCGCCCTGACCCCGGATACCGAGCTGGTGGTAGCCCACGATGGCGACTGGCTGCAACCCGTGGTCGCCCTGCTGCACAAATCCCTGCTCCCCTCCCTCACCGCCGCGCTGGCAAAGGGAGAGCGCAAAATCGATATCTGGTTTGCCCGCCACCATATGGCGGTGGTGAGCTTTGCCGATCAGCCGGATGCCTTTATCAATCTCAATAGCCCTGCCGAGCTGGCCGCCTACGAGGCCCGTCTGCTTGCCCCGGCTATCGACCCCCAACAAGGAGTCACCTCATGACCCCGGCCCCCACTCTTCCCCTGCTCGGCTTCGCCGCCTGGAGCGGCACCGGCAAGACCACCTTGCTGGAGCAGTTGATCCCCCTGCTGGTGGATCGCGGCCTGCGCATCGGGGTGCTCAAGCACGCCCACCACGACTTTGATATCGACCAACCGGGCAAAGACAGCTATCGCCTGCGCAAGGCGGGTGCCCAGCAGATGATGGTGGCCTCCCGTCGTCGTCATGCTCGTATCATTGAGACGGAACTGGCCGAAGCTGATTTTCGCCAGCTGCTGGCCAGCTTCGATCAGACAGAGCTCGATCTGCTCTTGGTCGAGGGGTTCAAGCACGAACACTTCCCGAAAATCGAGCTGCACCGCGCCGAGATTGGCAAGCCGCTGCTCTTCCCCGAAGACAGCGACATCATCGCGCTGGCCAGCGATCAGCCCCAACAGAGTGGCGAACAACAGCAGACAAGCCTGCCCCGCCTCGATATCAACGATCTGGCGGCCATTGCCGACTTCGTCTGCCGCTGGCTTGACGGCTGCCAGAGCAAGGAGCCTGAGGCGGGCAAGGGCTTTCTCTCGGTCGAGGCGGCCCGCAACGCCATTCTGGCGGCCCTCACCCCGAGCAACGCCTGCATCGATAAACCGCTGGCCCAGTGCCACGGCGCTGTGCTGGCCGCAGATCTGATAAGCCCCATCAATGTGCCACCCCACGCCAACTCGGCGATGGATGGCATTGGCCTTCGTAGCGACGATCTCGCCACCGGTCGCTGGCAACTGGTGGGGGAAGTGCTGGCAGGCCAGCAGCGCCACGAGCCTGTGCTGGCCGGTCAGGCGGTGCAGATCATGACCGGTGCCCCGCTGCCCCCCGGTGTGGATACCGTGGTGATGCGGGAAGAGACGCTGATTGAAGGTGAGTGGGTCACGGTCACCGCCCCAATCCGGGCAGGGCAGAATGTGCGCCTCGCCGGGGAAGATCTCGCCAAAGGTGCGGTCGCCATCCCGGCCGGTACCTGGCTTGGCGCCCCCCAGCTGGGGCTGGCGGCATCACTCGGTCAAGCCAGTCTCACAGTGCGCACCCCGCTGAAAGTGGCGCTGTTCAGTACCGGTGACGAGGTGCAGGCGCCGGGCGAGCAGCTCGCCCCCGGCCATATCTTCGACAGCAATCGCTTCACCCTGATGGCCCTTATCCGCGCCGCCGGTTGTGAGGTGATGGACCTTGGCATCATTCCCGATGACAAAACCATCCTGCGCCAGCAGCTGGAGCAGGCCGCCGCCAGCGCCGATCTGGTGCTGAGCTCGGGCGGGGTCTCGGTGGGCAACGCCGACTTTATCAAGCTGGTGCTGGCGGAGCTCGGCCAGATCGATTTCTGGCGCATCCAGATGCGCCCAGGCCGCCCGCTCGCCTTTGGCAAGCTGGGGCAGACCCCCTTCTTCGGCCTGCCGGGCAATCCGGTAGCGGCGATGATCTGCGTGCTGCAGTTTGTCGAGCCCGCCATCGCCCGCTTGCAAAGCAAGCGGTGGCAGCCGCTGCGCCTCTCGGCACTGGCGGACGAGAAGATGAAGAGCCGCCCGGGGCGCACCGAGTTTCTGCGCGGCATCTTCCATCAGGACCGCAACGGCCAGCTGCGGGTGCGTACCACAGGGCCGCAGGGCTCCGGCATTCTGAGCTCCATGGCCGATGCCAACTGTCTGATTGAAATCGTACCGGATCAACCCGGGATCGCCGTTGGCGAGCGGGTCTGGATCCATCCCCTGCAGGGACGACTGGCCTAAATCCCGACGGGGCGTCGGCCGGATGCACGGCGCCCCGTCCCCCACCTGACAGGAGGCAGACCGTGCGTCTTGATGCCCCCCTCTCCCGACTCGATCTGCTGGTCTATGGCCGCTACCGGATCGTCCATGGCCTGCGCATTGCGCTCGCCTTTATGCTCACCTTTCTGCTGACCCGCGAGCTGAAACTGCCGGAGAGCACCTGGCCGCTGATAACCTTGGTGGTAGTGATGGGCCCCATCTCGTTTTGGGGCAATGTGCTCTCCCGCGCCCTGCAGCGGGTGGTGGGCACCATCTTCGGCGCCAGTTGCGGGGTGGTGGCGCTCTATCTCGAGATCTACTCCCTGCCACTCACCCTGATCTGGTGCGGCTGCATCATGTTCCTCTGCGGCTATCTGGCCCTCGGCAAGCGCCCCTATGTGGGGCTGCTGATCGGCATCACCCTGGGAGTCACCATGGGGGCCATGCCGGGGGATATAGAGACGGCGCTGTGGCGCAGTGCCGACGTGATACTGGGCTCCCTGCTGGCGCTGCTCTTTTGCAGCATCTATCCCCAGCGGGCTTACAGCCACTGGCGGCTGCAACTGCACCAGATCCTGCAGCAGTCGGGGCGGCTCTATCACACCCACCTCTCCCCCAATGTGCTGGAGCGCCCGCGCCTCAAGCACAATCTCTCCCAGTTGCTGGCCCAGACCGGCAAACTGCGGGCCCTGCTGGCCCCCGCGGCCAAGGAGACACGCCACAGCGTCGCCCTGTTTGATGCGGTGCAGGTCACCATGCGCAACACCCTCTGCACTCTTGAGATGCTGGCCAACACCTACTGGAACGATCGGGAGAGCCACTTCCTGATGCAGAGCACGGCTGCGCTGCAAGCCTGCCATCTGGCCACCGAGGAGGCGATCAACCAGCTTGCCCTGATGATGCAAACCGGCGATGGTCGCGGGGCCGATGCCGCCATCGCCCGCCTGCACGAGGTGGCGACCCAGGTATCGCTGCCGCCCAACGCAGAGGCGGCCATCAATGGTTACCTCTGGCTCAACGTCCAGCTGACCGAGCAGCTCACCCACCTGCGCCGCCTGCTGGGGCTGATCCTCACCCCACCCCATCGCAAGCAGCCCGATTAGGCCCAATGCAAAACGCCCCGCAGTTGCGGGGCGTTCTTGTCGGCATAGGCACTGATGATCAGGCCGCCGTGCGGGCGTTCTCGCTCATCTGCTCCAGCTCTGCGCGGCTCAGGGTAGAGACAAAGCGGCCATCGAAGTAGATATCCATCAACTCGCCACGCTTCTCGCCACGCATCATGCTGCGGCGACCATCCAGATAGTGCACCTCCATCTGGGCGGTATGCTCGTCCGGGTAGCTGATCTCCACCTCGCGCACCCCTTGTGGCAGCATGGCCAGCGGCACCGTCTTGAGGGCCGGATCCAGATGCTGGTTCACCTTGATCACCGGATTGGCCTTCATGTCCACCACAGCCGGAGATTTGCCGGTGATGGGGTTCTTGCCAGACCAGAACTCGATGGTATTGAAGACGAACAGGTCAGCGGTCGCGGCCAGACCGTAGACAGGGGAGAGCAGCATAAAGACCCCGGCACGAGCGTAGCGGTTATCCACCACGCTCAGGTTGCCCTTGGTGACCATGCCGGAAAGCCCCATCTGCCCCATACAGCCGCCCAGACCCATGCTCGCGACCATAACCAGCAGGGCCATTGCCCGCCCCTTCTGTTGTAATGCCATCGTGTTCTGTTCCTACTCTGAAATAAATGAGGCGGCAAGCCTAATCAAGGGGCCAGAAGAGGACAATTCACAATGGCGGGACGATACAGGAGGGGTTCAGATTGGCATATCAAGTGCGCAATAAATAAGCACCGATGGAATAATCATCCATTCGGTGCCTCGTTCAACAACCAATAACCGTCAGGAGCCGATGGCCAGATTGGAGACTGTCTCGGTCACATTGATGGCGCCCTGCTCGATCTGTGACATCACGCCACTCACCTCGCCGATCTGCTCCTTGCCACGCTGGGCACTGGTGGCCACCTCATTGATGTTGCCGGTGATCTGGGCCGTCAGTTCGCGGTTTTTCTGAACCACGCTGGCGATCTCGCCGGTCGAGAGGGAGGTGCGCGCAGCCAGCTGACGTACTTCGTCGGCCACCACCGCAAAACCGCGCCCCTGATCGCCGGCCCGGGCTGCCTCAATGGCGGCGTTAAGGGCCAGCAGATTGGTCTGCTCGGCAATACTGCTGATGGTCGATACGATGGCTTCAATGCTTTTCGACTGCTCATTGAGCTGGCCAATCAGACCGGAAGTGCGGCTCACCTGTTCGGAAATGGCGCTGGAGATGGCAACCGATGCCGCCAGCAGTTCAGACCCGGTTTCGGCAAAGCGGGTGGTCTCCTGCGAAATGGTCTGGGCTATGTTGGCCGCCTCGCTCACTGCCTGGGCGCGCTTGATCCGCTCTGTCACCTCACTGGCAAACTTGATCACCTTGACCACCTTGCCGCTCTCATCCTTGATGGGGTTGTAGGTAGCCTCCAGCCAGATCTCGTTTCCGTGGCTGTCACGACGACTGAACAGCCCCGACTTGAGCTGGCCGTGGGCCAGATCGTCCCAGAAGTGGGGTTGCTCGCGATAGAAGCTCTCATCGCAAAACAGCCTGTGATGCTGCCCCTTGAGCTGCGAAAGGGAGTAACCGACGCAGGAGAGGAAATTCTGATTGGCCGTCACAATCTCCCCCTTGGGGGTGAACTCGATAATGGCGAGTGCCCGATCGAGTGCCGAGATGATCGCTTTCTGACGACTCAACTGCTGATAACTCTCGGTAATATCGGAAGCAATCTTGACCACTCTGACCACCTTGCCCTCAACCTTGACCGGGAAGTAGGTCGCCTCCAGCCACAACTCCCTGCCATGTTTGTCAATGCGCTGGTAGATGCCACTGTGGGAATGCCCCTGACGCAACTGCTCCCAAAACTGGGCATAGGAGGATGACTGGGCGTAGTGGGCATCACAAAAGATCCGGTGGTGTTTACCAATCACCTCCTGCTCGCTATAGCCCACCACACTCAGAAACAGCGGGTTCGCCTCGAGGATCTCGCCGCTTGGAGTGAAACTGATGGTAGCGACACCGACTTTTACTGCATCAATAAATGCTTGGGCCTGGGCCAACTGCATTTGACACGCTTGTAATTCCGCTTTGAGTTTGAAGTTGAACATCTGCCCTGCCCCTCTATTACCTGGTTACAACTACGTCACATCTGCATGAACTTTAGACGAGAAACCATAGAGATAACGGGGCCCATCGATTAAGGTGCCAGGTCCCACTCCAGATAGGCCGGATTGGCGACAAAGCCGATCCGCTCATAGAGAGGGCGCCCCTGATCGCTGGCATGGAGCCACACCTTGCCCAGCTGACGCGCTCTGGCGAAGGCTGTAATGGCATCGAGCAGCGCCGTGGCGATCCCCTGCTGGCGCCATTGTGGCCGCGTATACATATTGAGCAGATACCCCTCCATCCCCGCCAGATTGCCGGGATAGGGTGGCCGTTCAAACAATGCCAGCGTCCCTGCTGCCACGATCTGTTTGCAGCCCTCCTGCGTATCGGCCTCAGCCAGCCAGGATAAAGCACTCTCTTCACTCATCGCCCGGATGAAATAGTCAAGGGTGGCCTGCCACAAGGCCGGGTCTGCCTGCGGCGTCACTAGCTCACCGACCTCACAAAACAGCTCCATGCGCAGCGCCACCAGTGCGGGAATATCTGCGGCCCTTGCCTGACGAATGATCATGGGTTGCTCCTTTTCTCTCATGGGAAATTTCGCCAGCCGTCATTATGACAAAGAGCGCCTTGTGGCGCTCTTTGTCATAGGGGAAATCACTGATAAATCAATGGCTGCGACGTGTCAGCCAGTGATCCAGGCTCAGCACACCGCCGCCCCAGATGATCAGGATCAGCAGCATCCAGCCCCACAGCTGGTGATCGTAAAAGCCACCCGCCCAGAGGGTCGGGTAGGAGATCACCGCCATGATATTGAAGCCAAACAACAGCAAGGCGGCCGGGCGAGTAAAAAGCCCCGCCAGCAGGAAAAGCGGCAACAGCAGCTCGGTCGCCGTCCCCAGATAAGCAGCCCACAACCAGGGCAGCAGGGGCACCTGATACTCGGATTCAAACAAATAGAGGGTGGAATCCCACGCCGTCAGCTTGAGCCAGCCTGAAGTGATAAAAACCGAGGCGACCCACAGCCGCGCCAGCAACAGCACACCAGCGCTGCTCCAGCGCGGCAAATCACCACTCGAGCTGGCCAGTACCAGCCATTTGTTTGTCATCATGGCATTACCTCCATATCCACCAGCAGACCAAGGGTTATCAGGCGAGTGAGATGTTCACTGGCCGCAGGGTCGGCCGCCAGCAGATCGACCAGCGCCGTACCAGCGAGACATCCCTGTAGCAGCGCCCACTCACCCACCGTCAGGGGCAAGGGGGCAACCCGGCAATCCGGCTGTTTCTTCAATGCCAGCCAGACGGGGGCATCAAGCACCTCCACCGCTTCACCACCGTGCAGCGCCATCTGCCACAGGGCCAGCACCGGATAATCACTGGCAACCAGCAGCAGATCCGTGGCCGGCAAGAGTCGCAGCCGATCCCATTGTTGCGGCGATAATGCGGCCAGACGCTCGGCTGGCCAGCAGCGTGATTCCAGCGGCAGCAGACTGGCACGCTCAAGCTGCCATTCGAACTGAGCCAACTCCTCCAGCCAGGGCAGTCCGGTTGTAGTCGGCAAGCGGGCCAACCATTGGCCAAATCCGGCGCCATAGTGCATGACGCTCCCTTCCCTGAGCGGCTCGGCCAATACGAAGCCACGGGCCGCCGCTGCAAAAAAGTCATCCCCGACCATGGCCTTGACGGCGGGATAACTGCTCGCCAGCACCTCGCCAAGGCTCAGGATGAAGTGGTTGCGATAGACCTGCAGCACAGATTCGGCAGAAAAGAGTCGGGAGCTGATGTGAGGGGAAATGGCGTCAGGCGCCCCCAGCAGACCATCGGCAAAGTGCTGTTGCAGCTGTGCCAGTTCAGCCACGGGCCACCTCCCGTGGTGCACTCATGGCACGCGCCTCATCCAGAATGGCACTGGCCTGCGCCGCCTCTGCCAGCAAGACCGGCAGCGGCGGGATCTCGAGGTCCCACTCAATCAGGGTGGGAATAGCCTGCTTGCGGCAGATCTGGCGATAGAGTTCCCAGACCGGCTCCACCACAGGGGCGCTGTGGGTATCGATATAGAGGGAGCCTTCCGGCAGCTGCTTCTCGGTATAACCGGCCAGATGGATCTCCCCGACGGTGGCGAGATCGATCGCCGCCAGATACTCATCGCAAGAGAAACCGTGATTGAAGGCACTGACATAGAGATTGTTGAGGTCGAGCAGGATGCCGCACTCGCTGCGCTGCTGCAGCTCGGCCAGAAATTCCCACTCGCTCATCTCTCCGGCCAGTTGCAGATAAGAAGAGGGATTTTCAATCAACATGCGGCAACCCAGAGTCTGTTGTACCTGCTGGATCTTGTCGCTCATGTTGCGCAGGGAGGCTCGGGTATAGGGCACCGGCAGCAGATCGTTGAAGTAACGCCCGCCAATGCTGCCCCAGCTGAGATGTTCGGAGATCCGTACCGGTTTGATCGCCGCGGCCAGTGTCGACAACTGCTGCAGATGGTGCGGATCGAGCGGGTCGGCAGAACCGAGGGACATGCCAACGCCGTGAAGACTGACGGGGTAGTGTTGCGCCAGTTTGGCGAGCACCTGAAAACCCTGGCTGTGCCGTTCGAAGTAATTTTCACTATGCACCTCCAGCCAACCGACTGCCGGCAGGGTTTGCCGGATCTCGTCGTAATGGGGAGTGCGTAATCCGATACCAATCAAAGGGTTCATCGCAAGACTCGCTTTCGCCAATCAGAGAAGATGCAGGGGGCGACCCATTGGCCATCCCCTGCCCGATGTCTCTTACTTGGGTTGCAGCGAACCGCCGACCAGCTTCTCGCACAGCCCTTTGGGCATCACCACAAAGGCATCACCCTGAGCATCTTCCTTGGCGGTACCGGCGCAGGAGCTGCTCTTGGTCGCACAGTCATTTTTGCTGGCCTTGACCACGCCGTAGCACTTCTCCTTTTCATCGGCAGCCATGGCTGGCGCCGCGATAAATTGGGCGCCCAGCGCCAGCAGACCGGTCATGGCGGAGGCGATAGCAGTGCTTTTTTTAACATTCATGTTCATGTTCCTTTTGATGTCGTTGGATATTGCTGATATCCCCGATTTGTCGCAACCGGGTAGCTGCAATAGAACCGGCAAACGGGATATTCCCTTTCAAAAAAAACACACAAAGAGTTAAAAAACCCCAAGACAGATACTCAATCAATTGATTTTAAACAGCTATTTCATAATTGAAAATTTCTCGACGACCACCTATTAATGAACGAGGAAAGTGCCATATGGTGCTTTCATCCCGTTAATCTTCTTCACTACTTCCATCAAAAGAGATGCGTCAGACATAAAAAAGCCCCGCCAACAAGCAGGGCTGGATGCAACTTTAAAGAAACAAGAAATAAACAATCGGAGTGGCGTTGGGAGCCAGGAGTTGCGGCAAGCAGATAAAAAAAGAGACAGCTTTGGCTGTCTCTTTTTGCACATGGTGCGAATGGAGTTTAGTAGAAGATCCGCTCGCCACGCTCGCTCATTTTGAGCCAAACCGGTTTGGTGCTGGTTTTATTCCAGATCCGGTGCAGATAGCTGTAGAAGCGGGCACGATCGCTGCGAAACAGCATCACGGGGAAAGCCAGAATGCCCACCAGCAATACATAAATGCGACGAAGAATAATCTGAGTCAGGGAAAAGGGATGAAACATGATGTAACTCCTTACTGGTAAGACCACTGAGCAAAGATTACCCCACTACATGTAGGATTACTACATCACCAACGCATTTTTTTATAAAAAAATGGTGAAAAACGGGAAATAATGAAAACGGGTTACGTCATTAACCAACAGTTAACAAACTTGCGAAAATCGTGCGCTTTGCCACAGTTATCAGGGGAAAAACATGCAGTAGGGAGACACGCATGAAACTGCCGGAAGTGGCACTGCTGGTGCTGATGGTTGCCCTGACACGGGCACAACTGGAGGAGTGGCAACTGAATCGGGAAGATGCCATCGTGCTGGCCGAACGGGGCGTGCCCACCGTCAGCCTGTGGCAATGCGGCACACTGAAGCAACGGATTGCGGATCTCAACCAGCACAGTGCCGAGGTGCAGTTTCAATATCGGGGGCAAAACATGGCGGATGTGAGCCACTATCTCGAGCGCGAGTGGAAACAGGCTGGCTGCGAACAGTTACTGGTACAGCAAGGATACTGACCAATGCTCAGACTCGAAGAGTAATTATTGATATAAACAGAGAAAAGATGGAGGCACGTTCCGGAGTCGAACCGGACTAAACGGATTTGCAATCCGCTGCATAACCGCTTTGCTAACGCGCCATGCTGACAAGACTGATTGTCTTGAAAGTGAGTTCCATCGTTGGTGCGATGGAAAATTGGAGCGGGAAACGAGACTCGAACTCGCGACCCCGACCTTGGCAAGGTCGTGCTCTACCAACTGAGCTATTCCCGCATTACTGCTTTCGTGCCAGTTGCCTGACAACGAGGCGCATTATACGTACCACGAGCGCCAGCACAACCCCTTTTTCGCAATTTAAGCCCTGATGCAGACTGTTTGCTCAGGGTTTAAACGCCTTGCTGCATTTTTCTCCAGCCAGCTGTGACCCACCAAGCGAATTTGGGATAAAGTCGTTGAAATGATTACGCTTTCGTTCGAGACTTGAGCGGCTTAATAACCGGATTCTCAATTGAAAATCACAAGATGAAATGGATCTTCACGCTTCGTGGGCTCAGGCCGCAGTTAATGCTGGCTTTTTTCATGTTGGGCATGGTGCCCTTTTTGGTCATCACCCTCTTCTTTCTATACAGCCACGGCAAGGATCTCACCACCCAGACCTCCAACCATCTGGTCTCCGTCCGTAATATCAAGAAGAGTCAGCTCGAGGATTACTTCAACAACCTCAAAGAGCAGATCATCAACTTCTCCCAGCAGGATTTTGCTGGCAACAGTATCGGCCGTTTCTATGGCTTTACCGGCGCCTTCGAGAAGCTGGGCACCACACCGCAGGAGGCCCGCAGCCGTGCTCAGGCCCGCTATCTGCCAGGCTCCTGGGATCAACTGCGCAAACCGGACAGTCAGGTGGAGATCGAACCCTCCATCACGGCGCTTATCCTCGCCGACGAGATGTATGGCCGGGTGCACCAGCGCTTTCATCGCGGCTATGCCGACATGGTGCGCAAGTCCAACTACAGCGACATCTTTCTGGTGGACCTCAACGGTGATGTGGTCTATTCGGTCACCAAGCACCCTAACTTTGCCACCAATCTGCTCTCCGGACCTTATCAGGGCAGTGGCTTGGGCCAGACCTTCGCCAAGATCAAACGCCGCCTCGATGGCGGCCAGAAACCGCAGCAGATCTTCGAGTTCACCGATTTTGGCCGCAACGAGCTGACCGGGCAGGTGGTCGCCTACATGGCGGCGCCCGTGATGCAGTACGACTATGTGCGCGGTGTGGTGATTTTCGAGCTGCTGCCGGACAAGCTCAACCAGATCATGGCGGAGCGGGAGGGGCTGGGCGAGACCGGCGAGACCATCCTCATCGGCCCCGACAAGCGGATGCGCGCCGATGCCTGGCTGGCACCGGAGTTCAGCGTCGAGAACAGCTTCAGCCCCAACTTCCGGCCGCTGCAAACCCCCCTCATCACCAAGACGCTCTCCGGCGAGCAGGGGGTCGGGCTGTTCCACTCCTATCAGGATGACGAGGTGCTGGCCGCCTACACCCAGGTGAAGGTGTTCGATACCGAGTGGGCCTTTATCGCCGAGATCTCCACCCGGGAAGCCTATGCCCCCATCCGCCAGCTGGAAACTCTGGTGATTGTGCTGGGTGCGGGCTCGGTACTGCTGCTGATCCTCTTCTCCCGCTGGCTCTCCCACTCCATCACGGCGCCGCTGCGCTCCCTGACCGAAGCAGCCGAGCAGGTGGCCGACGGCGCGCTGGATCACCCCATCGCCATCGAGCGCACCGGCGATGATATCGACCGGCTGGCCGAGGCGTTTCGCCATATGCAGCGCTCGGTGAAGGACAAGATCGAACTGATCGAACAGCAGACCCAGGAGCTGCAACAGCAGGTCAAGCTGACCCACAAGCAGAACCTCAGCCTGCAGCAGGCGGACAAGCTCAAGGATGAACTGCTGGCCAACACCTCCCACGAGCTGCGCACCCCCATTCACGGTATCAAGGGGATGGCCGAGTCGATGCTCGCCAGTCAGCAGGATTTGACCGAAGGGCAGCAAAAGCAGCTCGGCCTCATCATCAAGAGCGCCGACGGCTTGGCCCGTCTGGTGGACGATCTGCTGGACTACCACCAGATGCGCTACGGCCAGCTGGAGATCCACTCCCAGCCCGTCTCATCCAAGGGGGTTATCCGGCTGGTGCTGGACCTCTGCCAGCATCTGGTGCAGGCCAAACCCCTCACTCTGGTGGATATCAGCCCGGCCGAACTGCCGCCGGTGCTGGCCGATGAGCAGCGGCTCGAACAGGTGCTCTACAACCTGGTGGGCAACGCCATCAAGTACACGCCGCAGGGCAAGGTGGTGCTCAGTGCCATCGTCGAGAACAACTTCCTGCGCATCAAGGTCACCGACACTGGCATCGGCATCGCCCCTGATCATCTGGAACACATCTTCGAGCCGCTGGTACAGATGAGCCCGGAGGTAAGCAAGCAGGGAGCCGGCCTTGGCCTCTCCATCACCCGCCAGCTGGTGCACCTGATGGGGGGCGAGCTGTTTGTCGAGAGCGAGCCGAGCGTCGGCTCTACCTTCGCCTTTACCCTGCCCCTTGCCACCGGCAAAGCGGCCAATCTGACTCTCGACAGCCGCCAGATCGAGCATCAGCTGGTGCGCCAGCAACCGCTGATCCTGCCGGACTGGGAGAGCGACGATCTGCCCCCTCCCCCCGAGGGTGCGCCGCTCATTCTGGTGGTGGATGACGAGCCCATCAACCTGCACATCCTGCGCCATCTGCTGCAGCCCTGCGGCTACCGCATTCTGCCCAGCAGTGACGGCCACGATGCGCTGGCCAAGCTGGCCGAGGAGCCGGTGGACCTCATCCTGCTCGATGTGATGATGCCCACCCTCTCCGGTTTTGACGTCTGCCGTCGCCTGCGCCAGCAGCACCCGAAAGATATGCTGCCGGTGCTGCTGCTCACCGCCCTCAACCAGCCCAAGGATATCGAGGAGGGCTTCGGGGCCGGAGCCAACGACTATCTGGTCAAACCCTTCTGCAAAGAAGAGCTGTTTGCCCGGGTCAAGGCACTGCTGGAGGCCAAGGCCGGACGCGCCTCGCTGGTAGAGAACCGGCTATTGAAGCAGGAGATCGAACATCGCCTCACCCTGCAGGATCGACTGCATCAGGATCAGCAGCGCCTGCTGGCCCTGCTCGGCGAAGGGGCCGACCCCATGATCTTTATCGACGAGCAGGGCACAGTGCTGTTTGCCTCCCGGGTGATGGCACGCCTGCTGGGGCAGGAGCCGGAAGCCATGGAGGGGCAGCCCCTCAATGAGTGGCTCGCCTCCCCGCTGCAACAGCAGTGGCCCGACCTTGCCAGCGAGCGGGAACACAATCTGGAGTTTCTGGTGGCCGGGCAAAAAGATGTGCTCAACGCCCGTGCCCTGCCCATCGCGCTCGGAGGACAGGCCGCTTTCGCCCTCACTCTGAGTACCGAGCTGCGTCAGGATGAGAACCGGGTAATGGCGCTGGAGAACGCCCTCAAGAACCTCTCGCGGCAAGCTATCATCGAAGATGAACAGCTGCTGGGTGAGCTGAGCCGCCTGGGTGGCGAGTTCCGTTCGCTGGCCGACGACCTCATTCGCCAGCAGGATGACGAGCCGCTGCGCCGGGCGCTGGTAGAGACCATGCAGCTCACCCTGGATGCCTGGCAGCAGGGGACCGGCAAGGGCAAAATCGTGCTGGCAGAGAAGAGCAAGCTGTGGCGGGTCTATATGGACAGATCCAGCCCGCAGACCCGCACCCTCGACAAATACCTGAGTCTGGACACCCTGCCCAAGTCGCCACGCTGGAAGACGGTAGTGGCCACCACCGAGTATGTGCTGGGCCACTGCCCGCTCAATGACCACCAGCGCCACCAGTTGCAGCACAGCGCCCAGACCCTGCGTCAACTCGCCAACCGCAAACCGTGACACGGCGCCCTAAACGGGCGCCGGATCACAATTGGCAATCTGGTTTCTTTTTGCACAAAACAAAGCCCCGCACAACTCCGAAACCGAGAGCAGATCCAATTCACAAATTTGTCATATACGCCATTTTCACATCCACTTTCTACGCGAGAGCAAATAACGCAAACCAATGATTCTAAACAGATAAAAAAGCATTTTGACGAGATTGACGTAACACCGTCAATTTTTACGAAAACAACGAAATCAATAGTTGTTGTTTTCCTGTTAATTCTGGTTTGCTTAGGGCGTTGGAAAACAGAACGACAAAGGTTAGACACCTGACCAACACAGAGGGCCGATTTCATCAGCATGCGAAACCGGTGCTCACACAAAACAAGGCGAACCCTCGGGAATGCCAAAAAATAAGAAAGGAAAACATATGCTTGCCAAAGTATCCAAAATCTCTACCGCTGTAATGCTGGGAACCATGATGCTTGCCGGTGCCGCCGGTAACGCCATGGCCGCAGAAAACAAAACCGTGCTGACCATGGTCGCACAGCAGGAAACCGCCTGGGTCAAGAACTTCAACCCCTTCCTGCAAGCGGGCTTGCTGCACACCACCCGTCACTTCATCTATGAACCACTGGTGATCTTCAACGATATGCAAGGGGGCAAACCCGTCTATCGTCTGGCCACCAACTATGCGTTCAGCGATGACCTGAAATCCGTCACCTTCGATCTGCGTGACGGCGTGAAATGGTCTGACGGCGAAGCCTTTGATGCCGATGACATCATCTTCTCCTTCAATCTGGTCAAGGCCAACAAGGCGCTGGATGAGCGCTCAATCTGGACCCAGATCAAGAGCGTCGAGAAGCTCGCCCCCAATAAGGTCAAATTCGACCTGACCGAGGTCAACACTAACGTGGTGAACGATCTGGTGCTGGTACCTATCGTGCCGGAGCATCAGTGGAAATCGGTGAAAGATCCGGTTGCCTTCACCAACGACAAGCCGGTTGGTACTGGCCCCTTCACCGAAGTGGACAACTTCTCCGCCCAGCTCTATACCCAGTGCCGCAACCCGCACTACTGGGATAACGCCAACCTCGCCATCGACTGTATCCGCATGCCGCAGATGGCCACCAACGACCAGGTGCTGGCGGCTGTCATGAAGGGTGACATCGACTGGTTCGGCTCCTTCGTGCCGGATATCGAGCGCCTCTACGTCGGCAACGATCCGAAGAACAACAAATACTGGTTCCCGGCCTCCGGTACCGTGGCGTTCAACGTCAACTTCCAGACCAAGAACCCGGGCAATAACGAAGCCTTCAACGATATCAACTTCCGCCGCGCCTTCTCCATGGCGATGGACCGCCAGTCCATGGTGGATATCGCAGGCTACGGCTACCCTACCGTCAACGAGTACCCGTCAGGTCTGGGCAAAGCCTTTGACTCCTGGAACAACCCGGAAGTGGACAAGAAGTACGGCAAGTACAACAAGTTCGACTTGGAAGGGGCCAAGGCCCTGCTGAAAGAGGCAGGCTACAAGGATTGTGACGGCGACAAGTTCCTCGACACCCCGAGCTGCAAAAAGATCGAGTTCAAGGTACTGGTACCGAACGGCTGGACCGACTGGGTCAACACAGTACAGATCGGTGTAGAAGGGCTGCAGGCACTGGGCCTGAACGCCAAGACCGCCACCCCAGAAGCAACCGTCTGGACCGAGAACCTGATCACCGGTGACTTCGATGTCGCCCTGCAGGGTTACTTTGCCGGTGCCAACCCGCACAAGTACTTCGAGACCGCGTTCCACTCCCGCAACATGGGTGACCGTGGCAACCGCTTCGCCGCGCCCCGTTACAAGGACCCCGAGCTCGACAAGCTGATCGATGACTTCACCCAGACCGCCGATGCGGCCAAGCAGAAGGAGATCATGTTCGCCATCCAGGATCGTGTTGGTGCCAACCAGACCATCATTCCGGTCTTCAACAACCCGACCTGGTATGAGTACAGCACCAAGCGCTTCAACGGCTGGTTCAGTGCTGATAACCCGGTAGCCAAACCTCAGCTCCACCCGGACACCCCTGAGCGTCTGCTGCACGTGTTGTCCCTCAAGCCAAACAGCTAAACAATCCCGGCCCCCTGCGGGGGGCCATCTTCCCCGTTAATCCCCTTCTTGCCCGGCACCGCCGGGGTTGGGGTAGCTATACCCGACGCGGGGCAGACTTGCAGTAAAAGGTACTATCATGGGATTCATACTGAGACGCTTTTCCTTCTATCTGGTTGCCTTTCTGGTAGCCGCCACCATCAACTTCCTGTTACCCCGTGCCATGCCAGGGGATCCTGTCTCCGTGATGTTTGCCCGCGCTGGCGCCATGATGGAACCCGCCGCCCTGGAAGCCCTCAAAGCCACCTTCGGCTTTGTCGACGGCCCCATCGGCACCCAGTTTCTCACCTATGTGAAGAGTGTCTTCACCTGGGATCTCGGCACCTCGGTGCGCTTCTACCCACAGCAGGTCTCTGACGTGCTGGGCCGTGCCATCGGCTGGACCCTGTTTCTGGTCGGCACCTCCACCATCCTGAGCTTCTCCATCGGTTCCATCGTCGGCATCTTCGCCGCCTGGTATCGCGGCGGCCGGATGGACAGCATTCTCTCCCCGCTCACCCTGGTGATGCAGGCCATTCCGCCGGTGGTGGTCTCTCTGCTCGCCCTGTTCCTGTTCGGGGTCAGCCTCGAGTGGCTGCCCATCGGCTACGCCTACAGCCCGGAGATCAAGGCTGACTGGGGCTGGGAGCACATCAAGAGCATCATGACTCACGCCATCATGCCGGTGCTGACCCTGGCCGTGGTGCAGGTGGGGGGCTTCCTCATCACCATGCGCAACAACATGATCAACCTGCTGGGCGAGGATTACATCACCATGGCCAAGGCCAAGGGGCTCTCCAGCAACCGGGTGATCTTCAACTATGGCGCTCGCAACGCCATTCTGCCCAGCGTCACCGCCCTCTCCATGGCGCTCGGCTTCGTTATCGGTGGCTCTCTCATCACCGAGGTGATCTTCAACTATCCCGGCCTGGGCCTGACCCTCTATCAGGGCATTCTGGCCCGCGACTACCCGCTCATTCAGGGGCAGCTGCTCATCATGACCATCACCATGCTCAGCTTCAACTTCCTGGCCGACGTGCTCTACGTCTTCCTGGATCCCCGTCTGCGTACAGGAGGCAAATAAGATGCGTATGCCGACCATTCTCAAAATCCTGCTGGGCAACAAGAAGGCTGCCTGTGGCCTCGCCATCGTGGTTGCCTTCGTACTGATGGCCCTCTTTGCCCCCATTCTGGCCAGCAACGAGCCGACCAAACGGGTGGCTCGCCCGCACCAGCCGCCCAGTGCCGAGTTCGTGATGGGTTCCACCCGCATGGGCCACGATATCTGGGCCCAGTTCACCAACGGCGCCCGTATCTCACTGATGGTGGGCTTCAGCGCAGGCCTGCTGGTCTGCACCCTGGCCGTCGCCATCGGCATCACCGCCGGTTACTTCGGCGGTCTGGTGGATGAGTGCCTCACCTTCCTGATGAACGTGGTGCTGGTGATCCCCAACCTCCCCTTGCTACTGGTGCTGGCGAGCTTTATCGGGGAGGCGTCACCGGCGGTGATTGCCGTGATAATAGGGTTGACCTCGTGGGCCTATGGCGCGCGGGTCATCCGTGCCCAGACCCTGGCCCTGCGCGAGAAGGAGTTCGTCATCGCCGCCGAAGTGCTGGGCGAGCCGGCCTGGCGCATCATTCTGGTGGAGATCCTGCCCAACCTCATCTCCATCATCGGGGTGAGCTTTATCGGCTCCATCATCTACGCCATCGTCACCGAAGCGACCCTGGAGTTCCTGGGGCTTGGCGACCCGACCGTGGTGAGCTGGGGCATCATGCTCTACAACGCCCAGACTTCCAGCGCCATTCTGGTCGGCGCCTGGTGGGAGATCCTGGCTCCCTGCTTCGCCATCGCCACCCTGGGTGCCGGTCTGGCCCTGCTCAACTTCGCCATCGACGAGATTGCCAACCCGCAGCTGCGCTCCCACAAAGGGTTGAGCCGCTGGAAGAAACTTGCCACCCCGGTCGCAACACCACTCTCTGCCGCACAGGAGAAGACAGCATGAACAAGCATCCCCTGCTGTCAGTACGCAATCTTTGCGTCGACTACATCACCGAAAATGGCGACGTGCGCGCCGTCAACTCGGTGAGCTTCGATATCAGACAGGGCGAGATCTTCGGTCTCGCCGGTGAGTCGGGTTGCGGCAAATCCACCGTCGCCTTCTCGGTAGCCCGGCTGCACAAGCCGCCTGCCTACATCAGCGGTGGCGAGATCCTGTTCAAGGGGGAGAACATCCTCCACTACAACGACGAGCGGCTGCGCTCCTATCGCTGGCAACAGGTGTCGGTGGTGTTCCAGTCCGCCATGAACGCCCTGAACCCAGTGCTGCGGATGGAGGAGCAGTTCTGCGACGTGCTGCTGGCCCACAACCCCGGCCTGACCCGTTACGAGGCGATCAAGCGCGCCCAGGAGCTGCTCACCATCGTCGATATCCACCCGAGCCGGCTCAAGGACTACCCGCACCAGTTCTCCGGCGGCATGCGCCAGCGGCTAGTGATTGCCATCGCCATGGCGCTCAACCCCGAGCTGCTCATCATGGATGAGCCAACCACGGCGCTCGATGTGGTAGTACAGCGAGAGATCCTGCAGAAGGTCTATGCCCTGAAAGAGAAGTTCAACTTCTCCATTCTGTTCATCACCCACGACCTCTCCCTGATGGTGGAGTTCTGCGATCGCATCGGCATCATGTATGCCGGTGAACTGGTGGAGGTGGCTCCTTCCAAGGCGATCCTGACCGCACCGCTGCACCCCTATACCAGAGGGCTCGGCAACTCCTTCCCGCCCCTGCACGGGCCGAAGAAGGTGCTGGAGGGGATCCCGGGCACACCGCTCAACCTGCTGGAGGTGCCGGTCGGCTGCCGCTTTCAGGCCCGCTGCGGCAAGGTGCACGATCGCTGCCGTCAGGAGTACACCAGATTGGCCGAGATCCGCCCCGGGCAACAGACCGCCTGCCACCTCTATGAGGAGCAGGGACTGCAACAAGATTCCGTGATCTATCTGGACAAGGCCGCTGGCTGTTAAGGATGTCTGTCATGCAAATCGCCAAAACCGATGCACCCATCATCGAAGTCCAGCACCTCTACAAGGACTTCCCCATCAACTCCAATGCCATCAAGAGTGGCAAGATGCGGGCGCTCTCCGACATCACCTTCAACCTGCACCGGGGCCGCGCCCTGGCGGTGGTCGGGGAGTCGGGCTCTGGCAAGAGCACCATCGCCAAGATCATCGCCAAGATGTACAAGCTCAGTGCCGGGCGCATTCTCTATCGCGGCCACGATCTGGAGGAGTTCAACAAGGGCACCGCCCTGCTGGACTATCGCCAGAGCGTGCAGATGGTGTGGCAAGATCCGTTCGGTTCGCTCAACCCGACCCACACCATCTATCACCACATCGCCCGCCCCCTGCTGCTGCACAGCAAGGTGATCGACAAGAAAGAGCTGCCCGACATGGTCTACGCCCTGCTGGAGAAGGTCGGCCTGACCCCCGCCAAGGCAACGGCGGCCAAGTATCCGCACCAGCTCTCCGGCGGCCAGCGCCAGCGGGTCAACATCGCCCGCAATCTGGCGGTGGAGGCGGAGGTGGTGCTGGCGGACGAGCCGACTTCCATGCTCGACGTCTCCATTCGCATCGGCATCCTCAACCTGATGGAGCAGATGAAGAATGAGCTCGGCGTCTCCATGCTCTACATCACCCACGACATCGCCACCGCCCGCTATGTGGCGGAAGATCTGGCGGTCATGTATGTGGGGCACATGGTGGAGTGGGGCGAGGTGGACGAGATCCTGCACCACCCGCAGCACCCCTACACCCAGCTGCTCATCTCGGCGGTGCCTGACCCCGAGAAGAGTATCCACGCCGAGTTGGAGGGTGGCCGCAAGGGGGAGATCCCGCTCTGGACGCCGGAGTCCTGCGGTTGCCCGTTTGCCGGGCGCTGCAATCAGGCAATGCCCCGCTGCAAGGAGGCGCTGCCCCCCATCACCAAGCTTGCCGACAACCACTTCGTGCGCTGCTACCTCTACGAGTGAGGGTGAGCCTTAGACCGGCCGGACAACCCTGTCCGGCCATGCCTCGATACGGGGCGGCCACAGCCCCGTGATGTGCCTCACCGCCCGGCGGTGAACCACAGGAGTAATACCTTGATGGAACTCTTGATCAATCAGGTGGGCTACGAGTGCGACGGACACAAGGTCGCCCTGTTGCAAACCTCCCCCGCCCCTGATCTCGGCGGCTATGTCAGGCTGCAACGCCTTGATGATGGCCAGATCCTGTTTGAAACCCCGCTGCAACCGGCTGGCAGCGTCCCCGGCTGGCAGGGCCGCGCTTACTGGCGTGCCGACTTCTCCGCCTTCAAGGAGCCCGGCGACTATCGGCTGGAGGCGATCATTGCCCCCATAGGCGCAGCCGCCACAGAGCAACGCATAGTCCGCTCCACCCGTTTTGCCATCGGCCAGGATCTGCTGGCCAGCCGCTGTCTCTCCGATGTCATCCACTACTTCAAGGGGCAGCGCGCCAGCGGCACCTTCGATCGGGCCGACCGCAGCGCCCGCCTGTTTGGCACCGACCAGCACAGAGATGTGCACGGCGGCTGGTTCGATGCCAGCGGCGACATGAGCAAGTACCTGAGCCACCTCTCCTACGCCAACTACCTCAACCCCCAGCAGACCCCCATGGTGGTGTGGGCTCTGCTCAAGTGCAGGGAACTGCTGGCCCCGCGCCGCGATATCGACGGAGTGAACCTCTGCAAGCGGCTCAATGACGAGGCGCTGCACGGTGCCGATTTCCTCTGCCGGATGCAGGATGAGTCGGGCTTCTTCTACATGACCCTGTTCGACAAGTGGAGCAAGGATCCCGCCCAGCGCGAGCTGTGCGCCTATGCCACCCAGCAGGGGCTCAAATCCGCCAACTGGCAGGCGGGTTTCCGCCAAGGGGGCGGCATGGCTATCGCCGCGCTGGCCCGCGCCGCCCGCGAGAGCGTCAGTGGCGACTTCGATGCCAGCCGCTACGCCGAGGCCGCAAAACGCGGCTACCTGCATCTGCGTGAACACAACCGCTCCTATCTGGATGACGGGGCCGAGAACATCATCGACGACTACTGCGCCCTGCTCGCGGCGGTAGAGCTGACCCGCACCTTCGGCAACGAGTGGCTGAATGAGGCGAGAGCCCGCGCCAGCAAGCTCTGCGCCCGCCAGCGCCCTCATCCTGAGCTGGGTCACTACTGGTCGGCCAACGAGGATGGCTCGCGCCCCTACTACCACGCCGCCGAGGCGGGTCTGCCGGTACTGGCGCTGCTGGAATATCTGGGTGTAGAGCCGGAGCAGGAATACAAGGCTAGGGTACAAACCGTGGTGGCGCAGGCGCTGGCCGCCGAGCTGGCGCTCTGTGCCCGCGCGGGCAACCCCTTCTCCCTCGCCCGCCAATATGTGAAAGGGGTGGATGAAGCGCCGCGCGTCAGCTTTTTTATGCCTCACACCAACGAATCCGGTTACTGGTGGCAAGGGGAGAATGCCCGCCTGGCCTCGCTGGCTGCCATGGCCTTTGCTGGCGCCCGCCACTTCCCCCACCAGAGCCAGCCGCTCATCACTTACGGTCAGCGCCAACTCGACTGGATCCTCGGGAAAAACCCCTTCAACGCCTGCATGCTGGCCGGCCACGGCATCAACAACCCCGTCTATACCGCCGGGTATCCCAATGCGCAGGGGGGCATCAGCAACGGCATCACCGCCGGGTTTGATGACGAAAATGAGGTGGCCTTTATTCCGGAGGAGTACAAGGATCGGCTAGATCAGAACTGGCGCTGGGGCGAGCAGTGGATCCCCCACGCAGCCTGGTTTGCCCTGGCCATCACCTGGCTGAGTGCGCAGGGAAATGGAGGTCGACATGATTGAATACTGGGTCGGTGTCGATGGCGGGGGCACCCACACCCGCGCCCGCATTCGGGATCGGGCGGGCAAGCTGCTCGGAGAGGGGCGCGCGGCAGGATCCAATCTGGAGCTGGGCATCCCCCATGCCCACGCCAATGTACTGGCTGCCATCGCCAGCGCCCGCCTTGCCGCCGGGATCGCTATCGAGAGTGAACAGCAGATGGGGGTCGGACTGGCGCTCGCCTCCGCCGAGCTGGCCGACTGCTATCACGCCCTGCTCGAGATGCCCTTCCCCTTCGCCAGCGTCAGGCTCACCTCCGATGCCTTCGGTGCCTGCCTCGGCGCCTTTGGCGGCCGTGAGGGGGCCATTCTGATCGCCGGTACCGGCTCGGTGGGGCTGGTCTATCAGGAGGGGCAGATCCGCACCTGCTCCGGCCGCGGCTTCCCCATTTCAGACATAGGCAGCGGCGCCTGGCTGGGGCTGCGCGCCATCCAGCAATCCCTGCTCTGCCACGACGGCATTCTGCCCCCCAGCACCCTCGCCATCCGCCTGATGGACCGCTTCAAGCGGGATCAGGCCGAGGTGGTTCGCTGGGCCGCCCGCGCCATTCCGGCGGACTATGGCCACTTTGCCCCCTGGGTGTTCGATGCCGCCAGCGATGGCGACGAGCTCGCCAATCAGCTGCTGGACGAAACCTGCGAACAACTGCGGATCCTGCTGGAGGGAATGACCCAGCTCGGTGCCAGACAGATCGCCCTGCTGGGGGGGATTGGCACCCGCCTCGCTCCCCGTCTCGGCCAGCTCAACCTGATCCCCCCCCAGGCAGATGCGCTCGATGGCGCCATCCTGTTTGCCCAATCAGAGGATTTTCCATGTCTACACCCCTGATCCACACCCAGGTAGCCCGGCGTGACGGCGAGGATGTCTGGTTCACCTTCACCCTCTCCCGCATGCCTGATACCAAGTGGAAGCTGCACTTCTGTCTGGCTCGCCATATCGACCCCGACTCCTTGCAAGGGGGCGAGCTGGAGCGCCAGAGCGGCAGCTACAAGGTGATTGTCCCAAAAACTGGCAGCTGCGAGCTGCGCTTTTGCTGCCGCCAGACCCCCATCAAGAAGCTCTCCGACATGCCGCAGGGCTTCTTTCTCAGCCTGCCGGAGGCGACCACAGGTGCCCAGCTGCTGCCGGTGACGCTGGCCGCTCAGGATCTCGGACTGGAGAACCCGCCGGTAACCCGCCCAGATCTGCCGGATGTCGAGCCCCTGCCCGGTATAGTGCCACAACCGGCCCATCTGGTGCTGCTGGAGGGGAACTTCCGGCTGGCCGAGCGGGCTCATGTCAGCGCTCCCCGTGATGTGCCGAAATTGCTGGCCCACTTCAACGAGCTGACGTCGCTGGCGCTGGAGCAGGATCACGACGCTGAAATCCGGCTGACCGAGGCCAAGCTGGCCCCCGAAGCCTACCAACTCACCATCACGCCGCAGGAGGTGGTGATTGCCGCCGCCGACGAAACGGGCTGGCGCCACGGGCTGGTCACGCTGGCCCAGTGGTATCTGCAACATGGGGAGAGCCTGCCCTGCGTCACGCTGGAGGATGCCCCGCGCTTTGGCTTTCGCGGCATTTTTCTCGACTGCGCCCGCCACTTCCACACTCCGGCCACCATCAAGCGCCTGCTCAAGCTGATGAGCCTCTACAAGTTCAACCGCTTCCACTGGCATCTGACCGATGACGAGGGGTGGCGACTCGAGATAAAGACCTTCCCGGAGCTGACCGACGTGGGTGCCTGGCGCGGCCATAATCTGGCGATCGACCCCCAGCTCAGCGGCGGTGCCGAACCCTATGGCGGCTACTACACCCAGAGCGAGGTGAAGGAGCTGGTGAGCTATGCCAGTGAGCTCGGCATCACCGTCATTCCCGAGATCGACATCCCGGGCCACTGCCACGCCGCCATCAAGGCGCTGCCCGAGTTGCTGATCGAAACGGCAGATCACTCCCGCTACCGCTCGGTCCAGCATTTCGATGACAACGTGCTCAACCCCGCCCTGCCCGGCACCTACCGCTTCCTGGAGGCGGTGCTGGACGAGGTGTGCGAACTCTTCCCCGGCCCGCAGATCCACATGGGGGGTGACGAGGTGCCGACCGGGGTCTGGACCGACAGCCCCGCCTGCCAGCAGCTGATGGTCGAGCAGGGCTACGCCGACTGCCGCGAGCTGCAGGGCCATCTGCTGCGCCACTGCCAGCGCTATCTGGCCGCCAGAGGCAAACAGATGATTGGCTGGGAGGAAATACTGCATGGCGACAAAGTGAGCCGCAAAGCGGCCATCTGTGCCTGGACCAGCTTTCAGGCGGGGCTGGACGCTGCCGCAGCCGGTTATCCGGTGGTGATGGCGCCCGCCCAGTTCCTCTATCTGGATCTGGCCTGGAGCGCCGATATTCATGAACCCGGCCTCTACTGGGCGGGGACCCTCAATCTGGAGCAGGTTTATGCTTGCGATCCTGCCCCAGCCGATTTCCATGCCAACGATAACATCCTCGGGGTGCTGAGCCCCTTGTGGTCAGAATTGATCACCAGCCGTGATCGTCTCGACTACATGTTGTTCCCGCGCATGCTGGCCACGGCCGAGGTGGCCTGGAGCGATCCCGCCCACAAGGGCTGGGAGCACTTCGCCGCCCGCCTGCCGGGTCAGCTGCAGATCCTCGATCAGTTGCAGGTGCGCTACCGGATGCCACAGAGGTAATGTTGTCTCTACTTTGGCGGCCAATCGGCCGCCTTTTTTACGATTAGCCAACAAAACATCAACTTCCCCCTACCATTCATCCGCCATTATTGGCAAAATCCAGCCCCCAATGAAGCTGGTCTGCCTCCTGCTGGCGCGAGCCTGCGGCCACCTCCAGATCTGCCACAATAACAACGACAACATTATCAACAAGAACATCGGAGCGTATTCCTATGGCCCGCAGAGATGTCCATACCCTGGATAGCGAAGTGGAGTTTCCTGCCGACGTACAACTGGTCTCCACCACTGACCTGCGCGGGGTGATCACTTATGCCAATCCGGCTTTTTGCACCATCGCCGGCTATAGCGCCGACGAGCTGGTCGGTCACAACCACAATCTGGTACGCCACCCCGACATGCCCAAGGCCGCCTTCGCCGATCTCTGGGCCCGCCTCAAGGAGGGCAAACCCTGGCGCGGCATCGTCAAGAATCGCTGCAAGGATGGTCGTTACTACTGGGTAGATGCCTATGTGACCCCCATCTATGAAGGCAACAGGATCAGCGGCTACCAGTCGGTACGCTGCAAGCCCGAGCCCCAATTCAAGCGCATCGCTGCTCAGACCTACCAAGCTCTGCTCAAGGCCGAGCGTGGCAACAGCAGCAACCTACCCTCTCTTGTCAGAGTGCGCACCCCGGCCATTACCCTGCTGCTGCTCGGCATGATGGGCTGGACCTTCGCCAGCCAAGGGGCCATGACCGTCCTGCTGATGCTGCTGCCCCTGTTGCTTCTTGGCGGAGCCTACTGGCGCGAGCTTTTTGCCCTGCCCCACTATCTACAGCAGCTGGGCCGCGAATATGACAGTCTGACCCGGCTGGTCTACTCCGGTGACAACCCCGGCGCCATTGCCGATTTTCATATCAAGATGCTGCAGGCTCGCATCCGAACCGTGTTGGGGCGGATCAACGATGCCACGGCACCTCTGCAAACCTTGGCCATCAATCTGAAGCAGGCCTCTCATCAGGCCTGTCTCGATATCAACGAGCAAGATGCCCAGACCCAGCAGATGGCTACGGCTATGACTCAAATGGCCAACACAGCTCACGAGATCGCCCGCAACATTCAAGACTCCAACGGTCAGGTCAACGAAGCTCGCAATCGTTGTGAACAAACCAACCAGCAGTTGAACCAGACCGAGCAACAGATCGAACAGCTCGCCAAACAGGCAGAGCTGGCGTTCAACTCGGCGGTAGAGCTCGCCAGTGAATCCGAACGGATTGGCAGTGTCATGGGCGAGATCCAGGGCATCGCCGAGCAGACTAACCTGCTGGCCCTCAACGCTGCCATCGAAGCCGCTCGCGCCGGGGAGCAGGGCCGTGGTTTTGCGGTGGTCGCAGACGAGGTGCGTACTCTATCGACCCGCACCCACAAGGCGACCGAGCAGATCCAGGGCAGCATCAAGCAGATCCAGCACACGCTGGGGCGTTGGAAGGGGATGATGCAGGAGAACCTGCAACAGACCCGCGCATGTGCCGAGATGACCCGCCAGGGCGCCAGCAGCCTCCATACCGTGCTGGCAGAGATAGAGCTGGTCACCGAACACTCCACCCAGATCGCCACCGCTGCAGAGCAGCAACAAGCGGTCGTGGAGGAGATCAGCCGCAGCATCCACCAGATCTCCGAGTACTCCCACGCCAACAGTCAGAAGATGCTGGATGTCGATCACTCCAGTCAGGCTCTGCTGGAACGGGCCAAGCAACTGAAGGGGCTTAGCCAGACCTTCGGCTGAATCATTGCCAGCCTCATGACAGAAGCGCCACAATGGCGCTTCTGTTGTTTTTGACGAATCGGGTCTATGAGCATTGAATCAAGTCCATCCCCATTGAACAAAGCTGCCCGTATCGAAGCGATCATCGCCTTGATCCCGGCAGGCCGGGTGGTCAGCTATGGTCAGGTGGCCGATCTGGCGGGGCTGCCCGGACGGGCAAGACTGGTAGGCAAGGTGCTGCGGGAAACCGACAAGGTACTGCCGTGGCATCGGGTGCTGGGCGCGGCGGGCACCATCTCGTTACCGAAAGGATCGCCAGGCTTTGCCGAGCAGATGGGACGATTGCAACAAGAGGGGGTGCCAGTGATCGGTGGGCGGGTCAGAATGAAGGAGTGGCAATGGCAGCCCGATCTGGCCGAGCTGCTTTTTCTACTGCCGTTTTGAGGGGATCACAGCCGGATCACTCCAGCGGCGCCAGGATCTCGTCGCTGCGCACCTGCACCGGTATGGTCTCGTCCGCGCGCTGAAGCAGCACCAGCAGACTCTGCCGGTCAACCTCCAGCACATAGGCCGCCCCTTCCCGAGTCATGCAG
Organism: Aeromonas sp. 6P; assembly: GCF_051919525.1. NCBI lineage: Bacteria > Pseudomonadati > Pseudomonadota > Gammaproteobacteria > Aeromonadales > Aeromonadaceae > Aeromonas > Aeromonas sp. 6P. The sequence goes on from NZ_JBQBEO010000002.1 coordinate 3,301,227, forward strand.
CTCATGCCCGGCCGGATCTCGTTAATCTCCATCTCAACCTCCTTGTCTACTTCGCGATTGACGACAGCTGCACTCCTTGCAGCTGTCTCAGTATACCGCTATCCATAAGCAAAGAGGCCCCTTGTCGGGGCCTCTTTTCATCAGGCTTTTTTAGCCTTTGGCAAACTCTCTTGCCAGGTACCGTTGTCGTAGTGAGCGGTCCAACCGGTCGCCTTGCCGTTGACCTCGCTCATCACGTACTGCTCCTTGGTCTTGCGACTGAAGCGCACGATGGCGGGGTTGCCGTCCGGATCGGTGAGCGGGGCACCGGCCAGATACTTGTGCTTGGCAGAGATGCGATCCTTGAAGCGCTTGAGCTCTTCCACCAGCGGCGCGCGGGTCTCGCGGGATTTGGGGAAGTTGCTGGCAGCCAGGAACAGACCGGCAGCCCCGTCACGCAGCACAAAGTGAGCATCGGACTGGGTGCACTTGAGCTCCGGCAGCGGCACCGGATCCTCCTTCGGCGGCGCGATGTCGCCGTTTTTCAGGATCTTGCGGGTGTTCTTGCAGGTCTCGTTGGTGCAGCCCATGTACTTGCCGAAACGGCCGTTCTTGAGCTGCATCTCGGCTCCGCAACGGTCGCACTCGATGCTCGGCCCTTCGTAGCCCTTGAGCTTGAACTGGCCCTTCTCGATCTCGTAGCCATCGCAATCCGGGTTGCGACCACAGACGTGCAGCTTGCGGCTGTCATCGATAATGTAGGCATCCATCGCTGTACCACAGACACCGCAGCGGTGCTTGGCGCGCAGCGCTTCGGTTTCCGCCTCTTCGCCGTCAGTGGCGGAGACAAACTCGTCGGCAGAGACCAGGTTGATGGTCTTCTTGCAGCGCTCTTTCGGCGGCAAGGCATAGCCGGAGCAGCCGAGGAACACGCCGGTGGTGGCGGTACGAATACCCATCTTGCGGCCGCAATCCGGGCAGTCGATGTCGGTCATCACCATCTGGTTGGCACGCATGCCGCCCTCTTCGGGCGCCTTGTCAGCCTTCTCCAGCTCCTGGGTAAACTCGGCGTAGAAGGCGTCCAGCACCTTCTTCCACTCCAGGCTCCCTTCGGCGATGCCATCGAGCTTGTCTTCCATCTTGGCGGTGAACTCGTAGTTCATCAGCTCGACGAAGTTCTCCACCAGACGATCGGTGACAATCTCGCCCATCTTCTCGGCGAAGAAACGGCGGCTCTCGACCCGCACATATCCGCGATCAACGATGGTGGAGATGATGGAGGCGTAGGTTGACGGACGGCCGATGCCGCGTTTTTCCAGCTCGCGCACCAGCGCAGCTTCAGTGAAACGGGCAGGCGGCTTGGTGAAGTGCTGGCGCGGATCCAGCTTGACCAGTTTCAGCACCTCGCCAACGGTCACCGCCGGCAGCTGACTATCTTCACCCTTGCGACCCATCGGCGGCAGAGCCTTGGTCCAACCGGCGAAGCGCAGGGTACGGCCACGGGCCTTGAGCTCGAACTCACCCGCCTTGACAGTCAGGGTGGAGGAGTCGTACTGAGCCGGGGTCATCTGGCAGGCAACGAACTGACGCCAGATGAGGTCGTACAGACGCATGGCATCCGGCTCCATCCCTTCCAGCATCTCGGCAGTCACCTGTACGTTGGAGGGACGGATCGCTTCGTGCGCTTCCTGAGCATTGGCCTTGGCGCCATACAGATTCGGCTCGGCTGGCAGATAGGCCGCGCCATACTGCTCGCCGATATATTCACGCACCGCCTCAACCGCCTCTTTGCTGAGGTTGGTGGAGTCGGTACGCATATAGGTGATGTAACCCGCTTCATAGAGACGCTGGGCCATCATCATGGTCTTCTTGACCCCGAAGCTCAGCCGGGTAGAGGCCGCCTGCTGCAGGGTAGAGGTGATAAACGGCGCGGACGGCTTGGAGCCGGTCGGCTTGTCTTCCCGGTTCACCACCTTGTAGTCGACCCCTTCCAGGGCCGCCACGGCGGCAAAGGTCTCGGCCTGGGTCACCGGCTTGAAGTCGGCCCCGTTGCGGCTGACCACTTCCATCCGCAGATCGCTCTTATCGGCGGTCAGCAGGTCGGCATTGAGATCCCAGAACTCGACCGGTACGAACGCCTTGATTTCGCGCTCTTTATCGACGATGAGACGCACCGCAACGGATTGCACCCGACCGGCGGAGAGACCGCGGGCCAGCTTTTTCCACAGCAGCGGGGAAACCATGTAACCCACCACGCGGTCGAGGAAACGACGGGCCTGCTGGGCATTGACGCGGTCAATATTGAGTTCGGACGGCTGGGCAAACGCCTCCTTGATGGCGCTCTTGGTGATCTCGTTGAACACCACGCGCTTGTAGCGGCTGTCGTCGCCACCGATGATCTCGCGCAGGTGCCAGGCGATCGCCTCTCCTTCTCTATCCAAGTCGGTTGCGAGATAGATGGTGTCGGCTTTCTCGGCCAGACTTTGCAACTCGCTGACCACCTTCTCCTTGCCGGGCAAAATCTGGTAGTTAGCCTGCCAGCCAGCGGTCGGATTGATACCCATCCGGGCAAACAGGGCCTTGCGATCCTTGGCAGCCTTCTCGGATTCGCTCAACTTGATGCCGCGAATGACAGGTTTCTTGGGCTCAGTGCTGGCGCTGCCGCTGGTGGGCAGATCGCGAACATGACCAACGCTGGATTTCACCACGTAGTCCTTGCCCAGATATTTGTTGATCGTCTTGGCCTTGGCCGGAGACTCCACTATGACCAGTGATTTGCCCATGCTGTAACTATTATCCTCATTGCACCCGACGGGGTTGGTGTGCGGTTTTGTGGGGCTGTATAAGAGATTTGGCGCGAAAAAGCAATCTTGTGAGCAAATTTGCCTGACCAGCCCGAACCACACGGCTTCTTTTATTGCTTCTTTATTTATTAATGCGAAGGCAGCAGGCCGGACGCAACCGCTTTTTCAATTTTCTGCCATACCGCCCCTCTTTTTATATCTGAAACGACATAAAAACGTCTGCTGGTTACCGGCTTGTTACAAAAACATAAAATCTCTTTATAATGGCCCAACCCCGACGCATTGTGCGCGGAAGGAACCGCTACCCATCATAAAAATCGAAAGGATGTACTCAATGAAGCACTTCGAGGTCAATTTCGACGGTCTGGTCGGCCCGACTCATAACTATGCCGGCCTCTCCTACGGCAATGTTGCCTCCCAGAGCAATGCCCAGGAGGCTTCCAATCCGAAAGAGGCCGCCAAACAGGGGCTGCGCAAGATGAAGGCGCTGACCGAGCTTGGCATGACCCAGGGGGTGCTGGCGCCGCAAGAGCGTCCCGATCTCGCTACCCTGCGCCGCCTAGGCTTCACCGGCAACGATGCCCGGGTGCTGGAACAGGCAGCCAAGCAGGCTCCCGCCGTACTGGCTGCCTGCTATTCGGCTTCCAGCATGTGGACTGCCAACGCCGCCACCGTCTCCCCCAGTGCCGATACCCAGGATGGCCGCATTCACTTCACCCCCGCCAACCTGACCAACAAGTTTCACCGCTCCCTGGAGCCCGACGTCACGGGCCGTATCCTGCGCGCCGTGTTCAATAATGATCGCCACTTCAGCCACCACCTCCATCTGCCGGAGAATGACCACTTCGGCGACGAGGGGGCGGCCAACCACACCCGCCTCTGCCGTGCCTATGGCGAGGCGGGGGTCGAGCTGTTTGTCTATGGCCGCAGCGCCTTTGACTACTCCCGCCCGGCGCCGAAGCGCTACCCGGCCCGCCAGACTCTGGAAGCAAGCCAGGCCATCGCCCGCCTGCATGGCCTTGGCGAGGAGAGCGTGGTGTTTATTCAGCAAAACCCGGAGGTGATCGATCAGGGGGTATTCCATAACGACGTGATCGCGGTGGGCAACCAGAACGTGCTCTTCTTCCACCAGCAAGCGTTCCTCAACACCGAAGCGGTACTGACCGAGATCCGCGGCAAGTTTGGCGAGGGGAATTTGCACTTTATCGAAGTGCCGACCGCCGAGGTATCCGTGCTGGATGCGGTAAAATCCTACCTGTTCAACACCCAGATCCTCACCCTGCCGAGCGGCGAGATGGCCATTATCGCCCCCACCGAGTGCCGCGATAATCCGGCGGTGTCGGCCTATCTTGGCAAGCTGCTGACGCAGGAGACTCCGATCAAAGCGGTCCACTATATGGATGTGAAACAGAGCATGCGTAATGGTGGCGGCCCGGCCTGCCTGCGACTGCGGGTTGCCATGAACGATCAGGAACTCGCCGCGGTCAATCCGGCCTGCCTCATCAACGACAGCCAGTTTGCCCGCCTCGATGGCTGGGTCGATCGCCACTACCGCGACCGCCTGACCCTCGATGACCTGCGGGATCCGGCACTGGTGCAGGAGTCCCGCAGCGCACTGGACGAACTGACCCAGATCCTGAAACTGGGTTCGATCTACCCGTTCCAGCGCTAGATGTGATGCCCGGGAAGACCGCCGACGCTGGCGGTCTTCTGCTATCTCTCTTGTATTCACCACGATCGCCAACTTGCACGGATGCTGTTTTGTGCAGAAAAGCAGCGCACAACTTGCTGATAAGCTTGAATTTTGAGCTGGATGTATCAAAAAATCGACGAACAGTCATTTTTTACTGCCAGATGCCTCATCAAGGGGTTCACAAAGCCTCTGGATCTGATAGTATGCGCCTCGCACTTGGGGAGGGGTTCCCGAGCGGCCAAAGGGATCAGACTGTAAATCTGACGGCTCTGCCTTCGAAGGTTCGAATCCTTCTCCCTCCACCATTCAAGTGCAAAGTAGTGACAATCAGGATATACCACGTGGAGGGGTTCCCGAGCGGCCAAAGGGATCAGACTGTAAATCTGACGGCTCTGCCTTCGAAGGTTCGAATCCTTCTCCCTCCACCATTTCCCTGATTGCAATGGCTGAATACAATTTGCTTTGCCCCTGTGGAGGGGTTCCCGAGCGGCCAAAGGGATCAGACTGTAAATCTGACGGCTCTGCCTTCGAAGGTTCGAATCCTTCTCCCTCCACCATCATTCAAGAAAACCCGGTCTCGCGCCGGGTTTTCGCTTTCTGCCATTCTCATCACACTTTTCCGACCTTGTCAGATCTGACAGTTGCAATTGCATCCCATCTTGCTCATCGTGGCATCATCGACATCAGAGTGTTCACATCATGTTTGAAGTCTGGGACGAGCATGGTCACGCCACCGGTCTGACACTGCAGGCGCTCAAAGTCAGAATCAGCAACGACTATCAGGGTGATCTGATGGTGCGCTACAGCAACAAGCTGGGACTCCCCACGACCCTCTTTCTGACCATTCATCAGGGCGTTGCCTATCAACGCTTCAAAGCGGGCTCGCCAAAACTGGATTGGGAATGGCTGGCCAGCGCAGGTAATGGCCACAGCCCCCGCAATTTTATGAGCGAACAGTTCCCCTTACTCCAGCTCTCCCTCGATAACTGAATGCCCCTCTCTTTCGCTCAATAACGTCAATTCATCGATGATTTGCTGTAATTGGGCACGAAAGCGTGTCAGCTCATCGGTACAAGCTGGCGATCCAAACTGACGGATTTTTTCTTCCAATCGCCATGCCTGTTCAGCCAATTCCGGCGCCATCATCATGCTGATGGTCCCCGCCTGACGATGCACCCAATTGGCCAATGCATTGTCATCAAGTGGCTCCTGCACCATCGACTGTTCAAGCTCCTGGCGAAATAGTGGAAACATCTGCTGCAACTTGTCACCATGACCAAAAAATGCCTCCATAGCTGCAATATCAATCAAGGTTGGCGCGGGTAAGATCTGCCACTTCTGCAACATCTGATGCAGAGCATCCAGCAGCACCGGTTTGCCCAACAGATCGTCCATGCCCGCGGCAAAACAGCGCTGAGCCTGCTCTGGCAACACATTGGCCGTCATGGCGATGATCAGCTGCCGCTCGCCTTTCTCTGCAGCCCGTATTCTGCGGGTAAACTCGTAACCATCCATCACCGGCATCTGACAGTCACAGAGCACCAGCTCATAGGGATGCTGCGCGACCATCTCGAGAGCCTGCTGGCCATGCTCTGCCACATCGCTGTTCATCCCAAGTTGCCTGAGCTGGCGTATCACCAGCGACTGGTTGAGGGGATTATCCTCCACCAGCAATACCCGGCAGGGCTGCATGGGTGCGCTCTTTCGCATCGCTTTCGTTGCCGTCCCATCGCTCAAGCCAAGCTGGCGATAGCAAACTTCCCGCACCGCATGCCGGGTCATGGGATTGCTGTTGAGGATGTAACCCTCCTCATCACAACGATAACCGAGAGGGGTTGCCAGCGGCAGCACCCGGATAAGCCCGTTGCCCGCCAACTCATGGTCTGTGAAACGCAAATGAGCATCACCAGACTCCAACGTTCGTGTTACCCCCAAGGCATCAAGATGCAACAGCAGGGTGTGGCACAGCTTCTCGTCATGGAGATCGATATGGGCTTGCACGCCATTGAGACGGAGATCCGGCTCTCGCTGTGCAAGCACTGGCAACGTGACCGTCAGGCTGATGAAAGTGCCCAGCCCAGGGGCACTCTCCAGCCGGATCTCGCCACCCATCAAGGTGGCCAGGGTCTGGCAGATACTCAGGCCCAAGCCGGTACCACCATAACTGCGGGTGGTGGAGCTCTCTGCCTGTTCAAAGGCATTGAAGATCCGGCCAAGCGCCTCTGGGCTCATACCGATGCCGCTGTCGCGCACACCGAAGCACAATTGCTGTTGCCCCTCCCCCTGCGACAGCAGTTGCACCGAGATCTCGATAAAGCCCCGCTCGGTAAATTTGATGGCATTGCTGACAAAGTTGAAGAGGATCTGGCGCAGACGCAGCGCATCACCACTAACCCGAGCCGCCACACCGGCATCCGCCCAAAGAGTAGACGCGCAATCCCTTGCGATGTACTTCGCTCACCGTCATGGTCAGCACGCTGTCGATCAATTCACGGATGAGAAAAGGGGCCTCTTCGAGTTGCATCTTGCCCGCCTCCAGCTTGGCGAAGTCGAGCACGTTGTCGATCAGCGCATGCAACCCCTGGGCACCGCGGTTGATAACCTCGACCATCTGGCGCTGATCCTGGGTCAGCTCGGTAAAAGTGAGCTGTTCCGCCATACCGACAATGCCATTCATGGGCGTGCGAATCTCGTGGCTCATGGTGGCCAGAAACTCCCCTTTCTGGGTGGCGGCAGACTCCGCTTTGGCCTTGGCTCTGGCCAATGCAGCCTCAACCTGATGACGACGGACTATCTCCTGACGCAGCCGCCAGTAAGCCACCGACAACACCAGAATAAAGAGCGTGATCGCCACCCCGGCGGGCAGCAGGGTACGCACCAGTTTCGCTCTGGGGATACCTTCGCTGTAATTGAGCGCCAGCCAGCTGTTGCGTATCTGGCGCTTCTCCTTGTCGCTCATGCTGGCAAGCACGCGGTTGGTCAAGGGCAGCAAGGGGACGTAAGGCTCACGTACTGCCACAGCCAGTTCATCCTTGAAGGGGGTGGGCGCGGCAATATGAAGTCGGTCATCAAACTGCTCGGTGATAAGACGGGAGACCACCACCAAATTACCGATATAGGCATCTCCCTCACCTGCGGCAACACGGGTGAGCCCCTCGCTAGCGCTCTTGGTCGTGATCAGTTTAAGGTCAGGCACCAGTGTCCTCAGCTGGGGGATCAGCATGCTGTCGGTCAGCAACAGCTTTTTACCGGCCAGATCGGAGAGATCCCCGATCGGAATACTACCGCGCGCCGTCACCAGCACCATCGGGAATGATGCGAAGGGTTCGCTGGCATGCCAACCCACCAGCCGCTCGATAATGCGAGCGGGTAATACCGCCAGGTCGACTTCGTGATGCAGCAGTTGCTGTTGCAGGTCAGGCCAATCCTTTACCGATATTCGGCTGTAAGCCAACCCTAACTTCTCTTGCAACACCTTCAGATAATCCGCTATCAAGCCGACCGAGTTGCCCTCCTCATCGAGATGGGAGAAGGGCACCCAGCCGGGGATCAACCCCAGCTTGAGCGGTGGCAGCATCGAGAGCCAGCCACGCTCATCAGGACGCAGTAAAAAATGACTGTGCCCCATAAAGTTGGGCTCCAGGCTCTCCCCCAACCAGCGTTTCTCCAGTTCACTGCGCGCCTCGACCGTTAGCGACTGAATGGCAGTATCAAGCCGGATAGCAAGAGTGTGTTTCTGGCTGGCGACGCCAAGATGCAGGGTTTCCATCAACAAGGGAGACTGGGCAACCACCGCCAACGCCGGGTGACGCTCGATAAACAGATTGGCCACATGAAGGTTGCCGATGTAGGCATCTGCCCGACCTTGCTCAACCGCCAGCAATGCACGGTGCGTATCGACAAAGAGTCGCGGTGTGACATTGGGATAGTGCAGCTTGACCAGCTTCTCGGTCAGAAAGCCTTTTTCGATAGCAATGCTGGCGGACTGCAACCGGCTCACATCCCGAAACAGGGGGCTGTCCTGACGAACCACCACCACGGTCGGCGAAGTGTAGTAAGGCAGGCTATAGGTGACACACTGACGCACCTCAGAATTAAATGCATCGAGCAGGATATCCAGCTTGCCACGGCAGGCATCGGCATACATGGTTTTCCAGTCAGGGTAGACCTGCCAGGCAATCCGGTAGTCAAGCTTTTTGGCTATTTCCTCCATCAATTCAACACTGAAGCCAGCGGCGACCTTGCCGTCCCACTGCTGGAATGGTCCCCATCCGCCAGCCAATATGCCCACTTCAATCGTTGGTACAGAATGTACCTCCGCCGAAAATACGGAAGGCGTCAAGGAAAAAACAGCGACAATAATTATGAATCGTTTGATTAATGACATAAGCGAACAATATATAGACATAACGATTCACATATATTTATAAAAAGATATATGCACCTGAAAAAATGGGGTGCGCACGGTAGTATAGAAATGTTAGCTTTGGTAGCCTGAATATTATTCACCGTTTTATAAGAGGCTCATCCATGTCCTTCAAGATTATTCTTGCCGATGACCACCCCTTGATTCTGACCGGGATCCGTAGCCTGATTGACCAGATAACCCCCCATTGTGAAGTGATCGCCGAGGCATATCAGGTATCTGATTTGCTTAATTTATTAGAGCAACATCATTGCGATCTGTTGATCACCGATTTCAGCATGCCGGGAGATATCCGCTGTGATGGCCTGGTGATGATCCAGCAGTTGCGTCGGGATTATCCAAACCTGCCCATTATTGTGCTGACCCAGATCCAGAACAGCGCCATCTTGCAATCCCTTATTCAGGTTGGGGTCAACGGTCTGATACTGAAAAAATCGGTTATCAATGAACTGGCCGATGCCATTCGCCAGATATTGCTCGGTCATCGCTATATTGGTCCTGCGGTAAAAATACTGCTGGCCAATGCCGGAATCTCTGCTCAAGGCGAACCCCACCCGCTTACACCAAAGGAGAGCGAAGTGGTGCGCCTACTTGCCAGCGGCATGTCCGTCACTCAGGTTGCCGACTATCTTCATCGCAGTGTCAAAACCATCAGCACCCATAAAAAGAGCGCCATGATACGGCTGGGTATTAGCAGCGATAGCGCCCTCTTTGACTATGCCAAAAGCAGCGGACTCTATTAATCAATAGCCGCATCAAATATCAGGGTAACATCACCTTTAAAGGAGGAGCCAGAGTATTTCATCATCTCGGCGACCGTCCCACCCACAATCTGAAATCGAATCGCACTGGCAGCATTGATAACCGAACTTCCCTGTACAGGAAGTACAAATCTGGTTTTATTTGTAGTCAACAGAAACATTTCATTTATGCTGTTAACATAGTGCGTTTTTAAAGGCACTGTTCGCCCCTTGCTATCTTTTAATGCGCACTCACCACTAGTAGACCATTGATATTGGCAACGCAGTGAGACAGTAAATGGGGCACTAAACCATATTCGAAAAGGAAGATCTTGCTGCAATATGCTTGGCTCTCGCTTTCCACTATGAATCCAATTACTCCACCCACCTGGTGGCAATAAGGTTACTTGGCTATGGCCATCGCTATCACCTTTGGGAAAATCAATTTTCAATTGATGACGGACTGTCAGTGTAAATTTAAGTTCATGCTCTGTTCCCCCAGAATAGGTTGCATCACCTAGGTCAATATCCTTATTACGCCCCACCATTATTTTTAAACTACCGGTATACTTTCCGTTTGACATAGTCAATGGATTAGGTGCTTTGATACGAAAGCCATAATTCAGCCAATCGACAGAGTATGATGTTCCATCACCAAGTTGGCTATTGTGATAGCACTCAGACGCACCATTTTGAGCTAAATCATTAATAGAATATAAAAAAAGTTGCCCAGTTACTACAGACCCGAACCACCCCCAAGTACTAAAGCTTTGATAGCAATCACCACCAATAGTATGCATGGGCCATCTATTATTATTGACAATTGGATACTCCATTTTTATTACCTTGGCACCTATATTGGTTGGAATAAATGCCAATTCATGATGTTCTCCATTTTTGCTGTTCGTCAACGTCACTTTTTTAGGACCAGAAAGTCGATAGTAACTTAGGTAGTTCTGTTTACCCTTCGCCGAATTTATTGTTTTTGCTATCGACACTGGGAGTTTTACTATAACCGATGACTCTAGCGGCTTCTGTGGGTCACAATAAGAAATCGGTTGACCGACATCGCACGGAGTGGTGTTGATAAAACGCCCACCACTCACTTCATAGCTCTCAGGTTTATAGTCTGCAGTAATATTAATCACATCAGCCAAAGATGAGTGACTAAACATCAGTAGAACTAATATTTTAATGGTTTTCATTTTTTACAGTCACACCAGGTGAACATATTAACTCTCCCAATATAATAATCTCCGATGCCTCCGTACGGCTCTGCACTCCTGATGAGTTGTTGCAATGGAGGGTACCATTGTGTTCCACGCTAAATTGCGGCTGTCGTCGGCTCGCTTCCAGCGCAAAGAAGCCATCATTTTCGGTAAATGCCCGCCCTATAGGGTTACTGACAATCGCACCACGCAGCGGCTGGCTTTGCTCGTCCAGCAAACGACCTATCACTGTGACTGTGCTCACAGCATTCACCTGGCCATAACCCACCCCGCCGCGATTAAGGTGGTAGGGGAGCACGGTGGGCTTGATGGTGAGTGGCATCCCCTCGTGGTCGGCCATCTCCAGTTGCAAGGCGCCACTTTGCAAGGCTGGCACCGAGACCAGATGACGACCGGGCCCAAGGGTCTGTACGCTGCCCAGATCGTCGCTGACCCGGATACGTGCCGCCTCATCGTCGGCGTCGATATCGAGGATCATCGCAGCCTCATTGCCCATACCGCCCATCTCGCGGGAACCAACTGCCAGCTCCCCCTCCCGCCCCAGTGCCACCAAGCTCTCCAGATTGATACCGCCAGTCACCTCTGCGTTATAGGAGGAGTGCTGGGCAAACAGGTCGCCACCCAACCAGGACGAGGCGAAACGACCATAGCCGGATAGACCGGTACCATAGCTGTCATGGGTGCTGCCCACGCTGACCTGACGCAGCGGCCCCCAGTCCACCTCCTGCTGATAATTGAGATAGGCGCTGCGCTGGGCACCGCCCGAGCGTGAGGTATTGCTGCCCAGCCCCAGCGACAACTGGCGATCATCTCCCCCCAAGTTGATAGTGAGACTCAGCGTGCTACCGCGATCCCGCTGCTGCGCCGTGCTCTCGCTGCCAGGACGATCGAACAGGGTCACCCCCCAAGTCACCCAGCGCCCCCACAACCGATCGCTATAGTGCCATCCCACATCAGCACCATTGCCACGACCAGACTGGTGAGAAACATAGAGACTGAGGGAGCCCCACTTTTCCAGCGACTGCTGCAGTGACAGACTGGACACCGCAGTTGCTTCAACCTGCTTGCGCAGATTGCGCGAATGGCTGGCCACCAGACTGCTGTTGCCATGCCAGTAGATCCCCTGCAGATCGTAGCCCCACCCCATGCCAACACTCTGGTTGAAGGAGGCAAAGCCGTGAAGCTGACTGGTCGCCTCCCAGTCGAGCGAGAGGGAGTGCTGAGTCCGTCTGTCCACATACTGGCTACCCGCCCCCACCACCAACGAAGGAAGCAACAGGTGGTTCACCGCTACGCCGCCACTGGCCCCCTCCAAATCGCTATCGCCTTGGCGTACCAGCCAGCGGGTCTGGCGTCCGGCAAACAGGTTGAAGCGCCACGGCTCCTCCGGCGTCTGCCAGTTGGAGGGTTTGTAGATCATCTCGCGCCAACGGCGGGTCTCCTGACCATCCTCCAGCAACCGCAGCTCTACCTCGTAGATACCTCCGGGCAGCGATCGGGTATCAAGTGCCTGCAAACCCGATACGACCGGCTGGGACTGGATCAGGTTGCCGTCACGATAGATCTCCACCATGCCCGGCCGGGACGGAGCCACCTGGATCGGCGCCAGACTGGGTACACCGCGCTCCCGGCGCAGCAGATCCGAACTGCCCCACATCATCCCGAGCACTGTGGGGGTCGCGCCACTGTAGTAGTTCGGCTGACGTACCAACCCCTGCGCCGAGGGAAAGAAGAAACCAAGGCGATAAAAATTGGCCTCATGGAGCCGCTCGCCATAAAGCTGAGCTAGGCCCACTTCACTCGATTGCCCCTCCTGCCAAGTGGCATCCCCCTCCATAAAGGGGGTCCACTGCCCCCAGCTGCCCTCCAGCTGCAGGTTATAGTGTCCATTGCGCTGGGTGCCCTGCACCAGGTTCAGCTGGTTCTGGACCAGCAACCCCTTGCTCTCTTGAGGCAATGCCATAAAGCGCTGATCCCGCGCCTCCTGTTCTACCTCACCGGTCAGCACCGAGAGCTGGGACTCCTCCAGGCTGTATTGCAACCCCACTATGCCTTCAGGACAGGTCTGGCCGCACTCGCCGAGCGGCAGCTGGGCTCCCAGCTTGCTCAACCAGCGTTCACGCGTACCCTCGTCAAAATCGCTCTCCTGCACATCCACCAGTGAAAGCAGCTGTACCGAGTTATCCCGCCCGAGCAGCACTTCCCCATCCCCCAGCAGGCGACCGTCGACGGTCACCCGCACCATCAGGGGAACACCAAAAAAGTGCGCTTCAAACCCTTCTGGCAACTGCCGCGCCTGTTGCAGCAACAGTGCCGAGTCTGCCGCCGCCAATGAGGCAGAGAGCAACGACCCGAGCAAGAGAAGAAGAGAACGAACCATGAAGTGCAACCTGAATGCCTGGAATATCAATTAAAGGGGGCCTGATGACCCCCACATACTCATGTCAGCTTCCTTGAGCAGGCGGTGCCTCCGATTCAAACATCATGCTGACAATCCCCTGATAGTTGCCGGGCTTGTAGCCACCGGTTGGTGCCACGGCCGGGATGATCTCCAGTCCGACCTGTTTGCCGGTATTGGCATCCGCCTGGGTCAACAACTCGGCGGATGCGGTGGTCAGTGCGACGCCTCCGACCTTGACCGTCAAACCGATGCTCTCCTTGCCGCTGGCCATGGTGGCGGGATAAACCAGATAACCCTTGATGGGACCAATGGTGCTCTTCATCTCCAGCTGCTTGGCCAAGGGATCCAGCTTTTGGCTAAAGGGGTTGAAGGTCAGTTTCTGTGGGGTACTCATCCAGTCACCCACGGGTTGCACATAAAAGTGTTCGGTCGGGATCTGCGCCGTTACCGTCACCGTATGCTCGATGCGCTCGGCCGCCATCAGCGATCCGCTCGCCAGCAACAGGGCGGGAAAAAGCGATAACATCTTCATAGCCACTCCTTCAGGTGTGATTGTCGTTCTTGTGATATATCGGGATCAGAGCTTGAACTCCCTGAATACCGATTTTTTCCCTTCGATCAGTTCAAAACGAACCGTCCGGGTTGCCTCTTGACTGACCCGCTTTTTAACGCCGGGCAGCAGATGCATCTTCTCCGGTTGACTGCATGAGCTCTCTTTTTGGTCACACAGTTCCAGATAATCGAGAATAACGGTGGCATTGCCCCGGTTCTCCACATAGAGAACACCGTTTTTACGGTCAATACGGGTGTCATAACGGGTCTCTTTGGGGGCCACAAAGAGAATGGTGCCAAAACCGGTCATGATGCTGACCCCGGCGCTAATTTGTTGCTGTGGTGGTAATTCGGTTATTTCATCGTCCTGTGGTTTGACCGGCACAAAACGCACCCGAAAATAACGTTCTCGCTCCCGCACTCCCATATAGATAAAACGGGTAGCCTGCATACCACCTGCCGGAATAATCAACCGTGATGGACTTGTCACCAGCTGACGAACGCCCTCCTCCGGTAACTCCCGCTCCTTCGGCACGCCATCGGCACCATATATAATTTCGGCCAGCGTTATTTTGACAAATGCCGTCTTATCACCAAGATTTCTAACCCGCTTGAGCAGCGTAGTTTTTTCTGCCGACATATAGTCATATAAGGTGCCAACGCTAATATCCGGCGATGCCAAGGCATTGCTGCTGAATATAAGCAGCAATACAGTAAAAATCTTATTCATGAATAATGTTCACACTGTAAAAACGATAGAGAGTGGTGCCTTCATTCATTGAATGCTCCGAAAAATATACGAATTCCATATATGCAGATCGCCAGATGATAATATTTGGCTCGGCGATTCGTCATTGAGGCCAGTCTAGATAATCCACACAGCGGACTTAATCGGAATAATCTGATACTGCCAAAGTATTTTTTCTGCAAACAATCAGACAATTCCTACAGCCAGCTTTCAACATCCTCCCCTATTATCCGAAATCATCTCAGTCAGCAGGGAAGTGACATGTTTGCGTTTAAAGAAGAGTTTCCGGTCGGTGACGTGGCATCCCTGACGACAGCGGACATTGCCGTGCCCTTTTATCAGCCAATCGTTGACCGGGATCGCCAGATCATCGGCTTTGAGGCGCTGGCCAGACACTGGGAACCCCACCAGCAGCGTTATCAGGGAATAGACTTTCCCTCTCTCAGCGATGAGGAGTCCCTGCATGTGGATATCGTTATGCTCAGAGCCATTTGGCGTGATCTGACCGCGCTGGCACGCCATGCTCCTTGCTCCCTCTCGATAAACCTCAACCCCGCTTTTGAGAGCACAACATATAAGAACCTGCTGTTACTCACTCTCTTGCAGGCCCGCAAGCTGGATATCGCAATCTGGTTCGAGGTGGTGGAGTACGCCCCGCTAGAGCGCAAGGAGTTGGCCCTGATCGAGGTACTGCGCAGCCACGGTGCCCATATCGCCTGCGATGACTTTGGCACCCAGGAGTGCAATTTTCAGCGAGTGATAGCGCTCCCCTACGAGATCATCAAGCTGGATCGCTCTCTGTTGCTGCAAGCGACCAGGAGTACCCATGCCTTGCGCATGCTGACCGGACTGGTGGAGTACCTGCAGCGACTCGGCATGAAGGTGGTGTGCGAAGGGGTGGAAAACCAGACCCATATCGAGATTGCCGATCAGCTCGGCTGTGACTATCAACAGGGTTACGTCTACGCCATGCCCGCCCACCTCTCCCGTTGGGCCTGAGCGGCGGTTTCATTTCGGCATCCTGTCGGCTCGCGCAGCCAACAATTTCCTGCCAAATTGCATGATGACGTGGGGGCGAGTACAATCTCGCACCCCGAATATCCGGCGCATCGTCTGTAGATAGGCCCCGGATATGCCGTCATCGGGTCGCGCTGCATTGAGCCTCCTCTCGGAGGGCATCTTGCACCGCAACTCAACCACTACGATGCCATCAGGTGGCATCGTCCTGATTTGCAATCAGATATAAAGAGTCCGCCATGTTTAAACCAGAATTGCTCTCCCCCGCAGGTTCCCTCAAGAACATGCGTTATGCCTATGCCTATGGCGCTGATGCCGTCTATGCCGGTCAGCCCCGCTACAGCCTGCGGGTGCGCAACAACGAATTCGATCATGAAAACTTGCAGCTCGGCATCAACGAAGCCCATGCGCTGGGCAAGCAGTTCTATGTGGTGGCCAACATCCAGCCCCACAACTCCAAGCTCAAGACCTTTATCCGCGACATGCGCCCTGTGGTGGAGATGAAGCCGGATGCGCTGATCATGTCCGACCCCGGTCTTATCATGATGATGCGTGAAGCCTTCCCGGATATGCCCATTCACCTCTCGGTGCAGGCCAACGCGGTCAACTGGGCCACGGTGAAGTTCTGGCATCAAATGGGCCTGACCCGCGCCATCCTCTCCCGCGAGCTGTCGCTGGACGAGATTGAGGAGATCCGCATGCAGGTGCCGGAGATGGAGCTGGAAGTGTTCGTTCACGGCGCGCTGTGCATGGCCTACTCCGGCCGCTGCCTGCTCTCCGGCTATATCAACAAGCGTGACCCCAACCAGGGCACCTGCACCAACTCCTGCCGCTGGGAGTACAAGGTACACGAGGGTAAAGAAGATGACGTGGGCCAGATCGTCCACCGTCAGGAGCCCATCGCAGTGCGTCCGGACAACACGCTAGGCCTTGGCAAACCGACCGATGCCCTGGTGCTGCTGGAAGAGTCCAACCGCCCGGGCGAGTACATGAGCGCGTTCGAAGACGAGCACGGCACCTACATCATGAACTCCAAGGATCTGCGCGCGGTCGAGCACGTCGAGCGACTGACCAAGATGGGCGTTCATTCCCTGAAAATCGAAGGGCGCACCAAATCCTTCTACTACTGCGCCCGTACCGCTCAGGTTTACCGCAAGGCCATCGACGATGCGGTAGCGGGTCGTCCGTTCGACCGCAGCCTGATGGGCACCCTCGAAAATCTGGCCCACCGCGGCTATACCGAGGGCTTCCTGCGCCGTCACAACCACAGCGAATACCAGAACTACGACTACGGCTACTCCGTCTCCGACACCCAGCAGTTTGTCGGCGAGATCACCGGTCGCAAAGGTGACATGGTCGAGGTCGAGGTAAAGAACAAGTTCCTGGTGGGCAACAGCCTGGAGCTGATGACCCCGCAGGGCAACGTCCGTTTCAATCTGGAGCAGATGGAGAACCGCAAGGGCGAGCTGATCGACACCGCGCCGGGCAACGGCCACGTGGTCTATGTGCCGGTACCGAAGGAAGTAGATGTGAACTACGGCATCCTGCTGCGCAACCTCGGCGAGCGCGAGGATACCCGTCAGCCCCACTCGGCCGCCTGAAATGGCACTGCTTATCACCGACAAGTGCATCAACTGTGACATGTGCGATCCCGAGTGCCCCAACCAGGCTATCAGCCTGGGTGAAGAGATCTACGAGATCGACCCCAGTCGCTGCACCGAGTGCGTCGGTCACTATGAGAAGCCGACCTGCATCAGCGTCTGCCCTATCGACTGCATCATCTGGGATCCCGCTCATGTGGAGACCGAAGATCAGCTGATGGAGAAGTTTGTGCGGATGCACAGGCAGTAGCTGATGCACAGACCGTAAAACGAAAAAAAGGCCGAGCAATCGGCCTTTTTTGATCCTGCGTGCAGTTGCTGGGCATCACTTGCCGACCAGCCGGATCAGTTTGTCCAGCTCCCGCTGGGCCTCCAGCATCCGGGTCTGGGACTCCTCCAGCCTGGCCTGCCGCTTGGCAATCTTCTCCGGTTTGCCACTGACTCTCGCCTCCTGCAGCTCGAGCAGGCGCTCGTCCACCTCGCCGCGCAGTTTGTTAACCCGCTCTTTCTGCTCCTTAAGCAGACCTTCATCAGTACAGTTGGCCTTGATATTGCGCGCTGCCTGTTCGAGCCCGGCAATCTGCCCAACGTTGTTGTGTGCTTTGGCAAACACCAGCTGGTCATTGACGGCCTGCAGACGGGCCCTGCAACCGACCGCCTCACTGCCAAAGGCCTGACCCGCCAACAGCAGCAAGCCGGCTCCCAATACTTTCCACATCTCGATTCATCCGGTCTTGTTTGCGAGCTGACCATAAAAACCTCGATCGGCAGCAGGGTCAAGCAAGCGGGAAAAAGGTGCGACAGAAGTTGTGCAACATCACGCAATTGGCACCCCGTTGGTTCTACAATGGCGCTCTTTCCAATCGGGAGTCTGTTATGAATCAACAAATTGTGGTCATTGCCAACGGTGCCCCCTACGGCAGCGAATCCCTGTTCAACGCCCTACGCCTCGCTATCGCCCTCAACGAACAGGGTGGTGCCAGCCTCAAGCTGTTCCTGATGTCCGATGCGGTGAGTGCAGCACTGGCCGGTCAGGCTCCGGCCGAGGGATACAACCTGCGCCAGATGCTGGAGATCCTGCTGGCCCAGGGCGTCACCATTCGCCTGTGCAAGACCTGCACCGATGCCCGTGGCATCACCGCCCTGCCGCTGATCGAGGGCATTGAGGTCGGCACCCTGCCGATGCTGGCCCAATGGACCCTGGCTGCCGACAAGGTGCTGACCTTCTGATCTCCCCCTCCGGATCTCTTGCCCCTTTAGCCTTCACCTGACCCTCCATAGCCCCCGCCACGCGGGGGCATTGCGCGCGCCCCAGCCTCACTGACTACACTATCAATTGCCACACCTGCTTGTTTGTCCCACCTCACGGACAGCGTAACGCCCAGTAATAAACCGAGGACGACGATGAATCCGACCGAACAGACCCTGCTTGAGCAGATGAGGATCACCGACTTTGAAATTGCCCATCGCAAGGAGTTATTGCTGCTCAATGAACAGGATGTGGCGCGGCTGGCAAGTTATTGCAGCAAGATAGAACCACGGATCGACGCCCTGGTGGATCGCTTCTACCAGCAGCAGACGGCCATCACCGAAATCGCCCTGTTGATCGGGGATGCCGATACCCTCATACGGTTGCGCACCGCGCAACGGCGCTATGTGCTCGATCTCTTCAGCGGCCATTACGATCTGGAGTACGTCAACAACCGGCTGCGGATCGGGTTGGTTCACAAGCGGATCGGGGTCGAACCCAAGCTCTATCTGGCCGCCATCAACACCCTCAAAGCCCTGCTGATCGAGGATATGTTCGAGCAG
Organism: Aeromonas sp. 6P; assembly: GCF_051919525.1. NCBI lineage: Bacteria > Pseudomonadati > Pseudomonadota > Gammaproteobacteria > Aeromonadales > Aeromonadaceae > Aeromonas > Aeromonas sp. 6P. The sequence goes on from NZ_JBQBEO010000002.1 coordinate 3,320,229, forward strand.
ATCCGCGATGAACCGGAGCGCCTCGTCATGCTGGCCGCCCTGGACAAACTCTTTCTGTTCGACATCACTCTGGTCTTCGAAACCTACATTCGCAGTCTGGTGTCGGAAATAGAGTCATCCAGAGAGAAGTCGGAGAACTATGCCAAGAGTCTGGAGCAGAAAGTTCGCGAGCGTACCAAGCAACTGGAGGAGCTGAACCGCACCGATGCCCTGACCGGATTGCTCAACGTTCGCCACCTCAACGAACTGTTGCTGCTGAGCCTGCGCACCTGTCAGCGCCGCGCCGAACCCATGGCCATCGCCTATCTCGATATCGACAACTTCAAGCAAATCAACGATACCGAAGGTCACCAGCGCGGAGACGAGATCCTGCGCATCGTCGGCCACTGCATCCGTCAGGTCTTTCGCGCCGAAGACAGCTGCTTTCGTTATGGCGGAGATGAGTTCTGCCTGATCCTGCCCAACTGCAACGAGAGTCAGGCGCGGGATATCTATCTCAAACGATTGGTCAACACCGTCAAGGAGCAGCTGGGCGATCTCACCCTCAGTATCGGCATAGTGCAGACCGGGCCGGAGCACTACGACGACGGGCTAAACCTGATCCGGCTCGCCGACGAGAGGATGTACGCAGCCAAGAAGGCGCTCAAAGAGAAGACGCCGGGTAGCACGCACTGAACATTCAGCATCACAGATCCCCGCATTAACCGGGTCAGCTCCGCTCAACCACAGACGTGGCCGCAGTGGGACGCTGTACTCTGGCACCCCACTCATAGAGCGCAAAAATCGCCACACAAAGCAGCGCCATCAGCACATAGAGCAACTGCCCGCTCCACTGCTCGAGGATCCAGCCTCCCAGCAGGGCGCCGGCGGCTCCTCCCAACCCGGCCAGTGCGCTGGCACCAAAGTAGCTCCCCTTGAGATGAGCGGGAGCCATCTGGTCGATCAGCACGTTGAGCAGGGGGAAGAGGATGGTCTCGCCGATGCTGAGCAGCAGCACGGCGCCAAACCAGTGGCTGCGCACCATCGGATCCCCCAGCGCGAAGAGCAATTGGGCAGCCAGAAAGAGCGCCATGCCGATATGAAGACGCACCCGCACCGGCCAGCGTGACAACAACCGCAGCAGCGGAAACTGCAGCAGCACCACGGTCAGGGCGTTGGTCGCCACCAGCAGAGCAACCAGCTCGGCCACCTGCGGCATACCGGCTCGGGTCAGGTATTGCACCAGCGGCGAGTGAAACTGGGAGTAAACCAGCACCATCAGGAGATTGGCCATCACCAGCAGCAGGAAGGCGCGATCCGCCAGCAACACCTTGATGGCATCCCGTAAGCCGGGCCCGGCAGTCCCCGGCTTGCCTGTGTTGCCAGCCCGGCGAAATCCCCAGCCAAAGGCCAGCGCCAGCAGCAAATAGCTCACCACCAGAAACAGGAAGGTCTCCTGCTGGGCGTTGATCCCGAGGGTCACCCCCAGCAGCGGCCCCAACGCCGCCCCCAGGTTGAGCAGAAAATAGCGCAGGTGCAGTGCCAGCTCCCGCGCCTTGGCCGAGGCCAGACTGTCGGCCATCAACGCCTTGCCGGGGGCATCGATCAGCCCCGACGAGAGGCCGCTGCCCATCACCCCGACCCCAAGCCAGAACACCGCATGGGAGAAGCCGAGCAGGCCGAAACAGCTCATCGCCACCAGACAACCGGCCAGCAGTATGCTGCGCCGCCCGAAGCGATCAGAGAGCCAGCCGCCGTAAAAACTGACCAGGGTAGAGAGGGCCATCGAGCCACCCAGCAACAGGCCGATGAAGGTGGCCGAAAGGTCATACTCCCGATAGAGCAGAATGGAGAGGAAGGGCCACACCATGTAGTAGCTGGTACGCACCATGAAGGTACCCAGAATGACGATCCAGACCAGCGGGGTAAATTGCCTGAAGGTGCTCCATGACATCGCTATGCTCCATGCCCCGCAGCTCTTACCACAAGATCCTGTCATAAACGGGGAAAGCATTCAGTTGTAACAGAGGGCCTCAATAGAAACAACCCTCGCTCACCGACAAGGTGCAACCGGATGCAAAAAGGCCAGCCGATGGGCATCGGCTGGCCTTTTTATCGCGGGATTTCCCTCGGGCTAGCGCCAGGGGCTCTGCTGCCACAGACGCCCCAGTCCGGCTTCCAGCGCCTGAGCTCCCTGCTGTCCCAGCTTCTGGGTCAGGCTTTTTGGCTTGCGATAGCTGATGCCGATCACCTTGTGGTGGCTGGCCTGCGCCAGCAGATAGTCATCGCTGGTGCAGAGGGTATCTACCAACCCCAACCCCTTGGCCTGACTCGCCAGCCAGTGCTCGCCGGTCGTGACCTGATCGATATCGAGTTGCGGGCGGTGTTCGGCCACAAAGGCCTTGAAGCGCTCGTGGATCGCCGCCAGCTCCTCGCGAAACTTCTCGCGCCCCAGATCGTCGTTCTCGCCGAACATGGTGATGGTGCGCTTGTACTGACCGGCAGTGTGCATCTCGAATTCGATATCGTGCTTTTTCAACAACTTGTTGAAGTTCGGCATCTGGGCGATCACCCCGATGGAGCCGACGATGGCAAAGGGGGCAGCCAGGATCTTGTCTGCCACGCAGGCCATCATGTAGCCACCGCTCGCCGCCACCTTGTCGATAGCCACGGTGAGCTTGATGTCACGATCGCGCAGCCGCTGCAGCTGGGAGGCGGCCAAGCCGTAGCCATGTACCACGCCGCCACCGGATTCGAGCCGCAGCAGTACCTCGTCGCCGGGCTGGGCCACGCCAATCACCGCGCTCACCTCCTCGCGCAGAGAGGCCACCTCTTTGGCATCCATGCTGCCGTTGAAATCGAGCACAAACAGGCGACTGCGCTCATCCCCCGCCTTGGCGCGTTTTTTCTGCTCCTCTTTTTGCTGCTTTTCCAGCACCTTGCGCTCGGCCTTGCTAACGAGCGCGCTCTTGAGGGCAAATTGCCCCTGCTCCAGTTCGCTCGAGAGATCGGTCACCACCAGCTCCCCCTTGCGCGCTTTCGGCTGACGAGTGCTGACGATCATCAGGATGATGGCGCCGATGGCCAGCAGGAAGGTCACTGTCTTGGCCAAAAACAGGCCATATTCGGTCAGAAATGTCACGATGGACTCCAGAATGGATCGGTTTTCGTCACATTCTAGGGAGTTTGATGGAGGCGCGCAAAAAATCGCAGCCAGTGCCCGGAAAAACCAACCCGAGCATCACAACCTCTCTATTTTCTTCACATTTTTCTTGCCGCTGGCTGGTCAAACAGGCGCGCGGATCAGTACACTTGGCGCCGATTGCCATGCACTTATGGCCGGAACTTGTTAACAGGAGTTGTCATGCTCGATTATCAGGCCCCCCGCGATCTGCTCAAGGATAAAGTCATTCTGGTCACCGGTGCCGGCGACGGGATCGGCCGCGAAGCCGCCCTCACCTACGCTGCCCACGGTGCCACCGTGATCCTGCTCGGCCGCACCAGCGCCAAACTCGAAGCTGTGTATGACCAGATTGAAGCGGCCGGTTATCCGCTGCCCGCCATCGTGCCGGTGGATCTGAAAGGGGCCACCACCGCCCACTACCGCGGCATGGCCGAAACCTTCGCCCAGCAGTTTGGCCGCCTCGACGGCGTGCTGTTCAATGCCGGTCTGCTCGGCACCCTCTCTCCGTTTGAACATATTCAGGAGAAGGAGTGGGACGAGGTGATGCAAGTCAACGTCAAATCGGAATTCCTGCTGACACAGGCGCTGCTGCCGCTGCTGCGCCAGACCGCCAAGGCGCAGGGCGACGCCTCCATCGTCTACACCTCCTCCAGCGTGGGACGCAAGGGGCGCGCCTACTGGGGCACCTATGCCATCTCCAAATTTGCCATCGAGGGGATGATGGAAGTGCTGGCCGACGAGCTGGAAAACACCGGTGTACGGGTCAATACCCTCAACCCGGGCGGTACCCGTACCAAGATGCGCGCCAGCGCCTTCCCGGCGGAAGATCCCATGAACCTCAAGACTCCGGCCGACCTGATGCCGCTCTACCTCTACCTGATGGGGTCGGACAGCCGCGGCAAAACCGGTCAGACCTTTGTGGCTCAGCCAAAATAAACAAGTTGCGTGGCTCAGCCCAAATAAATCAATAAAATACCCAGAGTGTTGTGCGGCAGGGGTTAAATTGAATAGGGGGCACAGGCTCCCTGTTCGAACCACTGACCATCCTATCTCCAATCAGGTTGAACTATGTTTCGTCCCAAGAGCACGTTTGAGCAATGGCGGATCTTTCAGGCGGTGGTCGACTGCGGCGGCTACGCCCAGGCGGCCGAGGCGCTGAACAAGAGCCAGTCCTCCCTCAATCATGCGGTTGCGAAGTTGCAGCAGAGTCTGGGGGTGCCCTTGCTGGAGGTGCGCGGCCGCAAGGCGGTGTTGACCCCGGCGGGCGAGATCTTCCTCAAGCGGGCCCGTCAGTTGAGCCAGCAGGTGGAAGAGCTGGAGAATCTGGCCAACAACCTGGAGCGGCAGTGGGAGCCGCAGATCAACCTCTATGTCTCGGCGCTGCAACCAAGGGATCGCCTCTATCGGGCCTTGGCCAGCTTCTATCCCCGCAGCCGGGGTTGCCGGGTCAACTTGCACGAACGCATTCACTGCCACTTCAACGCCCTGCAACCGGGGGATCTGATGCTCTCCGAGCACCTGCCCGGCGATCGCACTGGCCTGTTGCTGGACGAGGTGTGCCTGCTGCCCCTCTGCGCCGCCAGCCATCCGCTGGCACAGGAGAAGGGGGCCATCCGCAGCGATGTATTGACCAGCCACAACCAGATCAGCCTCCATCCCCCCATTCACCGCTCGGTGGATTGGAACGATGCGGATGACACCGGCTGGAAGGCGACCCACTACCACGAAGTGCTCGCCATGCTGCGCCTTGGCCTCGGCTATGCCTGGCTGCCGCGCCATCTGGTAGAGCGGGAGCTGGCGGAAGGGTCACTCATACAGCTGGATCTGGAGAGCGGCAACGAGCGCCACCTCTACACCTACTTGCTGACCCTCTCCCCCGAATCCCTCGGCCCAGCGACCGAGCTGCTGCTGCGCTGCCTGCGCAACGAATATCAGGGCGAATCAACGCCGCTTCCGCACGTCCAGCCCCAACACGACAAATAACAGCCAGCTCCCCGTCAGACGTTGGGCACCCGCCAGCTGGCGGCCAGTGCCACCAGTGCCAATCCCAACGCCACCATAAAGACCCCGTGGAAACTCCACACCTCCGCCACCACACCGGCGATGGCCCCTGCCATGATGGAGCCGGTGCGGATGCTGTTGGCAAACAGGGTGGTCGCCACCCCGGCCCGCCCCGGCATCAGATCCTGAAAGTAAGACATGCCGATCCCCGCCACGATACCGATAAAGATGGCGTTGAACAGCTGCAAGGCGATCAGGGCATATTGGTCGGTGAGGGTCACCAGACCTGTGTAAAAGGCCGCGCCAGCCAGCACCGCCAGCAACATCATGGGGCGCTTGCCAAAACGGGCCGTGTAGTAACCCGCCAGCAGCATGAAGGGGATCTCCAGCGCCGCTGCCGTGCCCATCAGGATACCGGCAAGCTTCTCATCCATCCCAAGCTCCCGGGTGATGTAAAGCGGCATATTGATGAGGTACATGCTGTTGCAGGTCCACATCAGGGTGGAGGCGATAAAGAGTGCCCGCACCGCCGGATCCCGCCAGCTGCTGACCCGCTCTGTCTCTTCAGCCATCTTGGGCAAAGGCAGAGAGGGCAGCCAGCGCCACACCACCAGGGCACAGAGCAGATAGGCCAGTGCCGAGGCCAGGTACATCAGCTCGAAACCGTAGCCGATGGCCAGCGCGAAGGCGATGGGTGGGCCTATGACCCAGGCCAGCGAAAACTGGGCCCGCATCACCGAGCTGAACATGTCCGCCCGCCGGTTGCGGCTGTCAGAATACTCCCGCGCCAGCGCAAACAACTGGGGGCTGGCAGTGGCCGCCAGCGCCGCCAGCATCACCCCCAGACTCGCCAGCAGCCAGTAGTTGCGGTTCCAGGCAAACAGCAAGGAGAGCGCCACCCCGGCAAAGCAGCAGCGCAGGATCAGTCGCTTGCGATCCCCCTTGTTATCGGAGCGGTGGCCAAGCCACTGGCTGACCAGAATGCCCACCACCGCATTGATGGTATAGAAGAGCCCGACCAGAAAGGGGCGCACCTGCACCTCCTCGGCCAGAAACAGACTTAAGGTAGGCACCTGCAGTGCCACCGCGACGCCGGTCATAAAGGTCACGGCAAGAAATGAAAGAGAGACGGGGTCCGGGCGTTTGACCGCCGCTATCGACAAGCTCATAGGGTTACCACTGATTGGAAGGACGATACGGGCTAACGGGCGGCAGCCGTATGAAAATTCAGCGCCTATCTTATGTCACTATCAAGAGCGGGCTCAAGGATGGCATAAGCGGGTGTGCGCCTTGCGAGGGAGGCCTCGACCCCGTAGAGTGAAAGCCCATCCTGCCAGCACAAGGAGTTCGCATGTTTGATTTTGATCAGGAAGTAGACCGCAGTGGCACCATGAGCCTGAAATGGGACAAGTACAAGGGTCAGGATGTGCTGCCCATGTGGGTTGCCGATACCGACTTTGCCTCCCCCCGTCCGTGATAGAGGCGTTGACCAAACGGGTTGCCCACGGCATTTTCGGCTATTCACGCCCCTCGCCGCGCCTGATCGAACTCATTATCGAACGGATGGCGACCCGCTATGGCTGGGCCATCGAGCCCGAATGGCTGGTGTTCCTGCCGGGCGTGGTGCCGGGGCTCAACCTTGCCTGCAAGGCGTGGAGCCAGCATGGCCGCGGTATCATCACCCCCAAGCCGGTCTATTACCCCTTCCTGCAGGCGCCGGGCTTCAATGATCGTCCCCTGCTTACCGTGCCGATGATTGAAGAAGCCGGTCGCTGGGTGCTGGATCTTAAAGAGCTGGAGCGTCAGGCTCCCGCCGCAGATCTGCTGCTGCTCTGCAACCCCCACAACCCGGGCGGCACCATCTTCACCCGTGACGAGCTGCTGGCCATCGATGCCATCGCCGCGCGCCACAATCTGGTGATCTGCTCCGATGAAATCCACTGCGATCTGCTGCTGGATAAAAACGCCCGCCACATTCCCTACGGCGCCATCAGTGCACAAGCAGCCGAGCGCTGCGCGGTGATGATGGCCCCGAGCAAGACCTTCAATATCGCTGGTCTCTGCTGCTCCTTCGCCATTATCCCCAACGCCCGTCTGCGCTTCAGGCTGCAGCAGGCGATGCGCGGCATCAGCGCCGACGTCAACCTGCTGGGCTTTGTCGCCGCCGAAGCGGCCTATGAGGGTGGCGAACAGTGGCTGACCGAGCAACTCGACTATCTGGCGGCCAATCTGGCCCTGATCCAGCAAGCGGTTGCACGCTGGCCGGGCGTCAAGCTGGCCAGTCATCAGGCGACGTATCTGGCCTGGATCGATGTGAGCGCCCTTGGCATTGCCGATCCCATCGCCTTCTTCGAGCAGGCTGGCGTTGGCCTCTCCCCCGGCGCCCAGTTTGGCGATGGTCAGTTCGTGCGGCTCAACTTCGGCTGCACCAGGGCACGACTGACCGACGCGCTGGCGCGGATGGAACGGGCAATCCTCAACAACAAGCCCTGATCAGCCAGCAACGGGATGGGCAAGCCCCATCCCTTTTTCCCCTGTGTCATCAGCCAGCGGTCAACTCAGTCAACGGTCAATTATGTCTCTACGGATCTTGCATCACCTTCTGCTCCCACTCTGTGCACTCTCTGCGCTGCTCCCCTTTGGCAGCCAGGCGCTGACTATCGGAACGGGCCCGCTCAACGGGGTCTACTACCCGACCGGTGGCGCCATCTGCCGGGTGCTCAATGCCGGCCATGCCCTGCATGGGGACAGCTGCACCGTGCAGAGCACCCGTGGCTCGATGGCCAACCTCAAGGCACTCGACAAGGGGGACGTACAGCTGGCACTGGTACAATCCGATGTGTTGCACCACGCCCTGCACGGCACCGGCCCCTTCAGCGGGCAGGGGGCCAACAATGAGCTGCGCAGCCTGTTTCGCCTCTATCAGGAGTCGTTGACCCTGCTGGCCGCCCCCAATAGCGGCATCACCACCCTGGCAGATATCGAAGGGAAGCGGGTCTATCCGGGCAACAACGGCGCCGGTGAGCAGATCACCAGCCAGGCCCTGATGGCAGCCATGGGATGGCAACCCGGGCAGTTTGCTGCCTATCAGCTCAAGTCGGACAGCGAACCGCTGGAAGGGCTGTGCGATGGCTCGCTGGATGCCGCTTTTGTGGTAGCCGGTCACCCCAGTCTGGCGGTCGGCGATCTGATCAGCCGCTGCAAGGTGCGCCTCATCCCCATCGAAGGGGAGCAGATCGACACGCTGCTCAAACAACACCCCTACTACCAGCGCAGCCGCATCGCCGCCAACCTCTATCCGGGGCAGACCACCGCCATCAACAATATCGGGATGAGTGCCGAACTGGTGGCGCTGGCCAGCCTGCCGGACCCCATCGTCCGAACCGTGCGCGATACCCTGCTGGCCCGGGTCAAACAGTTCAGTCGGCTGCATCCTGCCCTGAGCAAGATGACCCCCGAGCAGTTGCAGGCGCAAACCGAGCTGCCCCTCCATGCTGGGATGTCGGATCAACCGCCAGCTCCCTTGTCACTGACTCCCGAGCAGTTAACAGCGGAACAGCTGACACCGGAGCCGTTAACACCAGCGCCATCGGCCTCAGAGGCGGTGCCCACGACAGGGCCGGTGAGCGCCGCCAACGGGACGACTGCGCCCTCTGACGCGACCGCCACCAGCAGTGCCGCAGTGACGACAGAGGCCACAGAGGTTAATCCCTTACCCGAAGAGGCGCTTGAGGTCGCCCCCGAGCTCACTGCTACGCCGACCACCGAGGGGGAAAGAGTGGCTCCCTCTGCCGCAGCGTCAACGGTTCCATCACCATCGGCTGCCGTGTCGACTCAGTTGCCACAGAGCGCCTCTGCGGCCACTGCGCCGCAAGAGCAGGCAATCCAGCCTGCCAGCAGCGCGGTGACTGGCAAAACCCTGCAGCAGGATAAAACCGATACACTTCCCTCCCCATCCACCAGCGCAGCCACACCGCCGCAACCCTGAACGGTAAGCGCCCACAAATGCATCAGGGCAGCCTCGGCTGCCCTGATTGTTTACGCGCGTTCGATAGTGACGCAATTGATGGCGGCGCAGTCACCCCGATAGGCCTGCTCACCTTGCCGCCCCGCTACGGCTCCATCACCCGGGTCAGATAGGGGTTGGGCTTCTGGATCTCCTCCTCCACCCAGTGCAGCAACTGCTTGATGGCCCGCGATAACACCTGATTCTGGCGCACCACGTAGCCCAGACTGGTACCGGGAAAGTCGCCGAGGCTGGTGACCTGCGCGGTGAGGTTGAGGCGCGGATGCAGGGAGAAGTCCGGCACGATGGCGACACCAAAGCCTGCCTCGGCCCAATCGAGCTGGGCGTCCACGCTGCCCACCTCCATGATGCGACAGGGGGGCAAGGCCAGCAGCGGCAGGGACGGGTCGATCAGCGCCCGGGTGCGGGTGTCGTGACCGAGCAGGATCAGGGTCGGCTCGTCGAGGGGGTCGCTCTCCCCCGCCACCGCCCGCGCCTGCCAGCGGGCAAGGCCGTGGCCCAGCGCGCACCAGGTCACCTGTTGCAGCTCGGTGTAGAAGAGCGGCTCGCTGCGCTTTTGCGCCATGACAAAACCCAGATCCGCCTTGCCCGCCTTGACCAGCTCGGCAGCCTGATCCGAAGTGGTGTTGAACAAAGTAAGGTCGATGCCGGGGAACTCCCGCTTGAAGCGCTGGAACGGCTGGATCAGCAGCAGGCGGGAGATGATGTCGCTGGCGGCGATGGCCAGCGTCCCCTGGCTGAGCTGGTTGAGGGCATTGAGATCGGACTGGCAGAGCTGCAACTCGGCAATGGTGCGCTCGGCGCTTTGCAGCAGCCGCTCCCCCGCCTGCGTCAGGCGAAACGGGCTGCGCTCGATCAGCCGCACCCGGGTCGCCTGCTCCAGCCGTTTGATATGCAGGCTGACATTGGGCTGAGTCATGTGCAGTTCGGTGGCGGTCTGACCAAAATGTTGCAATCGGGCCAGAGTGACAAAGGTTTGCAGCCAGTGAATATCCAGCATAAGAGTCCCTCAACCCGCGAGGTGCGGGGCTTGCCAGGCAAAATCGGGCGGTTTGCCGCTTAATTGGCCATAATTATATGGTTCTCTTATCGGAATTATAAAGATAATTAATTTTTCTAATCCGCATCAGGCTCCTAGGATGGACGCCTAACGTCTTAGGAGAAAGAGTCATGTCGTCTATCGTAGTCGTAGGTGCTAACTGGGGTGATGAAGGCAAAGGCCGCATCGTGGATTATCTGGCAGGTCAAGCTGGCGCCAGCATTCGCTTCCAGGGCGGCAACAACGCTGGCCACACCGTGGTCAACGACCTTGGCACCTTCAAGCTGCACCAGGTTCCGAGTGGCGTATTCAACCCGGATTGCCTAGTTGTCCTCGGCCCGGGCATGGTGATCAGCCCCGAGAAACTGACCGTCGAGCTCGAGGAAGTCAAAGCCTCCGGCGTGACTCCGAAGCTGGCCATCTCTGACCGCGCAACCCTCTGCCTGCCACTGCACGCACTGGAAGATACCCTGGAAGAGCAACGTCTGGGTGACGGCGCCTATGGCTCCACCCGTCAGGGCATCGCTCCTGCCTACGGCGATCGCGTCATGAAGAAAGCGATCCTGGTTGGCTGGCTGAAACAGCCGGACGTGCTGGTCGAGCGCATCCAGTTCATGCTGGACTGGAAACTGCCGCAGATGAAGGCTATCTACCCCTCCTTCGAATTCACCCAGACTGCCCAAGAGATGGCCGACTGGCTGCTGGAAGTCTCTGCACCCTGGATCGACGCAGTGTGCAACGTCAGCATGCCGCTCAAAGCGCTGCAGGCGGAAGGCAAGACCCTGCTGTTCGAAGCGCAGCTGGGCGCTGGCCGTGACCTGATCTACGGCGAATACCCCTGGGTGACCTCCTCCCACGTATCTGGCGCCTACGCCGGTATCGGTGGCGGTCTGCCGGGTCTGCGCCCGGAGCGCGTCATCGCTGTGGCCAAGGCATTCAGCTCCTCTGTCGGTACCGGCACCCTGCTGACCGCCATGGAGAACCAGGACGAGTTCCGCAAGATCACCAACGAGTTCGGCGCTACCACCGGCCGTCCCCGTGATGTCGGTTACTTCGATGCCGTCGCCACCAAGAACGGTGTCGAGCTGCAAGCCGCCACCGAAGTGGCACTGACCAAGCTGGACTGCCTGACCGGTCTGCCGGATCTGAAGATCTGCGTGGCTTACGAAGGTGCCCACACCGAGAACCCGATTTGGCCGCAAACCGCTGCCCTGAAGCCGGTTTACGAGCAGATGGAAAGCTGGAGCGAAGACATCACCGGCTGCCGCACCTTCGAAGAGCTGCCCAAAGCGGCCCAGCAGTACGTGCTGCGTATCGAAGAGCTGCTCGGCGTACCGGTTCCGATGGTTTCCGTCGGCCCGGGCCGTGACGAGATGATCCTGCGCTAAGCCGCACCTCTTATCGTCAAACAAAAAACCGGCATCCCTGATGCCGGTTTTTTTTATGGCTGCTATTTACCTTATCGCCATAAAAACCACCCAAAGGCTCAATTAACTCAACAATCGACCTCACATTGAGCCGTTCTGCAATATTATTCTGCCCTGCTCTCGCTAAAGTGAACCCGTTACCACACAAGGAGTCACCCGATGAAATTGCTCAAACAGAGTGCCCTGTTGCCACTGCTCTGCCTGACGGCCATGCCAGCCTTTGCCATGACCCTGAAGAGCACGGACATTCACGAAGGCCAGCTGATGGACAAACAGTTCAGCTTCAACGGCTTTGGCTGCAGCGGCGACAACCACTCGCCCCAGCTGAGTTGGCAGGATCTGCCGGCAGGCACCAAGAGTGTTGCCATCACCGCCTATGACCCAGATGCCCCCACCGGCAGCGGTTGGTGGCACTGGCTGGTGGTTAACCTGCCTGCCACCCAGAGCGAACTGGCCAGCAATGCCTCCGGCAAGCTCAAGCAGGGATTGGAGATCCGCACCGACTTTGGCAGCCAGGGTTACGGCGGCCCCTGCCCGCCTGCTGGTCACGGCATGCACCGCTATCAGTTCACCGCCTGGGCCCTGCCCCATGATCTCGAGGTAAAGGCTGATACCCCGCCCGCTATGGTAGGCTACATGCTCAATAGCATGGCGCTCGGCAAGGCCACCCTGACCGCCACCTTCGTCACCCCCTAGGAGCCAACCGGATGAGCACTCCCCTGCTGCAACAGAGCCACTATCTCGGGATCCGCCAGCAGCCCCTGCATCGGGTGCTCATCTATGCCCCAACCCTCATCTGGGTCACCCAGGGGAGCAAACAACTGTGGTGGCGCGAGCGACGTCTGTCGTTTGACAGGGAGCGCTGGCTGCTGATCTCGGCAGGCCACCAGCTCACCTTCGTCAATCAGCCGGAGCAGGGCAAGTTTCGCTCCCACGCCATCACACTGCTCACCCCGCCGCCGCCAGAATGGCTGGCCGAGTCATCCTCTTCCCACGCCGATCTGGAGGAACCCGCCGTCAAGGTCACCCCCGGGCTCGCCTTCTGCTTTGAACTCATCAGCACCATGGCCGAACGGGGCCTGAGCGAGGCGACACAGGCCGAACTGCTGCGCGGCTTCTATGCCGAGCTGCGGGCCGCCAACGCCCTCGGGTTACTTTTTCCCGCCAGCACCATGACCCTCGCAGAGCGGTTGGCACGCTACCTGGCGGTGGAACCCGGCATCGACCACACCCTGGAGGCGGTGGCCCCCCACTTCTCCATGAGTCGCGCCTCCATGGTGCGCAAGCTGGCCACCGAAGGTCGCAGCTTTCGCCAGCTGCTGGCTCAGGTGCGCATGAGCCACGCCCTCAACCTGTTGCAACAGGGCCTAACCCCGCTGGAGGTCGCCCTCGCCTGCGGTTATGACTCCCCCAGCCGCTTTGCCGCCCGCTTCAAACAGGAGTTCGGCCTGACGCCCCACCAATACCTGCACACCTGTCCATCCACCCTGCTCAGTCACGCCAGATAGTCGATATGTAACTTCTCCGCAGAGAGTTGCTGCCAGCAGTTGTATATCCTTGGGCTGCGCAATGAATGGCAACATCCATAATGCAAAAGGCCTCCAGCAAAATGGAGGCCTTTCTGTTTTAACTCAAGTTGCACTTACACAATACCCGCCACACGGCAGGTACGGGCTCGTCTTAGCCGGTCTTGAGCGGCAAAGAGAGGCGTTTGGCCAGTGCCTGGAAGTGCTGGCTCACCTCAGCCCCGAACAGGGGGTCGCCAATGGCGCGGTTCTGCCAGTTTTGCTCCAGATGACGCCAGTCATCCTCGGTCAGGGAGTCACGCAGATGGGGGAAGATCACCCCCTCTTCATAGTTCATGTGTGCCTCTTGCAGCTCCACGAAGCGCTCCAGCTTGGTGGTGAACTGATCGAGGGGGATCACCGCATCCATCAGGATCATCTCCACCATCTCCTTGAGATCGGCCCCGGCCTCCAGCAGCTTGACGTGCTCCTCCTGCAGGCGGTTGGCAACCTCCCCCTCCACCACCCGATATTTCAGGTAGTAGTCATAGATGAGGTCTTCCTTGGGATGGTGGTACTTGTCAGAGACCTCCCGCAGGTAGTCGATGACATCGCGCACCAGAAAATAGCTGATGGGCTCTTCGGCACGGATGGCTGCCAGCTTGTGCTTGAGCAGCTCCAAAAGTCGGGCGATGTTGAGATGATCCTTGTGCAGACTGGATAACATGGGCACTCCTTGGCTCTGAATAAATCTTATGTCCCTGAGTATACGGTCATTTGTCGCCCGAACTTTGCACTCAATCAAGTGGGATGCAGACAGATTTCCACTCTATCGGACTCTTACCCTGTTGTTCCAACAAGCGATTGGTCTCGCTAAAGTGACCGCAACCGATGAAACCGCGGTGGGCAGAGAGGGGGCTCGGGTGCGGCGCGGTCAGCACATAGTGGCGCTGGCGGTCGATGAAACGTCCCTTCTTCTGGGCGTGGGCGCCCCACAGCAGGAACACCACGCCCTGACAGCTGGCATTGATCTGCTCGATGACCCGATCGGTAAAGGTCTCCCATCCCAGATGGGCGTGGGAATGGGCCTGACCGGCCTGCACCGTCAGCACAGTGTTGAGCAGCAAGACACCTTGTTTGGCCCAGGATTCGAGAAAGCCGTGATTGGGTGTGACGAAACCTGGCAGGTCACGCTGCATCTCTTTATAGATGTTGACCAGTGAGGGAGGCGTACGCACGCCGGGCAGAACAGAGAAGCAGAGCCCGTGCGCCTGATTGGGGCCGTGGTAGGGATCCTGCCCCAGGATCACCACCTTGACCTGATCCAGCTCGGTCAGCTTGAAGGCATTGAACACATCGGTGGCTGGCGGGTAGATCACCTTGCCCGCTTCCCGCTCGGCTCTGACGGTTGCCAGCGTACTCTTGAAATAGTCCTGCTCTTTCTCAGAGCCAATCACATCACTCCAGGTCAGCACCCCGGCCTCCTCACTTGATACGGCGAAGGGTTCAGGATAGGGGGCCAGCCCGCAAGACGCAACCGTGGTTCACGCTTTCCAGAGCCTGGCGAGGCGCCCCGAGCGCTCCAGCTTGCGCAGGCCGGTATTGAACAGCAGCATCAGACGGCGCGCCTCGGGATCGGCTTCGCGCATCAGCAGGTATCCCGGTTGCGACCAGATGGGGTCGGCGGCACCGGTCAGTGACAGCGATTGGGGATGACGAACGAGCGCCTGCTGGAACAGAGTCTGTGCCACCTGCTCATCCATCACCAGATAGTGGATCCGCCCGTCAAGCAGCTTGCCCATGCTCTCCTCATCGGAATCTGACCACTCGAGGGTGAGCCCGGCTTGGCGAGCGACAAAACCATCGCCATAGAAATAGCCACGGGTCACTCCGACAGGCTCGTGTTTCAGCTCACCCAGATTGATCGCGGGCGTACCGGTCAGCGTCATCAGGCGAGTGGTGAAATGGCCGAGCGAGGCGGAGAGATAGAAAAGCTGCTCCCGCTCGCGGGAGCGAAACCAGGGCATGGTGACCACATAGCGTCCCTCCAGAGTCAGTCGGTAAGCCTCGGCCCAGGAATAGAAGTGAAAGCTGACATCGAGCCCCTCTTCGGCAAAGGCCTGGCGCACCACCTCACAGAGAAAGCCCTGATTGGGCAGCGCCTCACTGATATAAGGTGGCCACTCGCCCACAGCAATTCGCACCGTCTCGGCCCGTACCGCAACACTGCTTGCCCAGCAACAGAACAGGGCCAGCCATGCCCACTTTCGCAACCCATCATTCACCCGGCACTCTCCTCGCTTTTTTTGCTGAGTGTAGCCAACCCCTCAATTAACCTCAGAAAAAGCCGAAAAGATGTAGTTAAATTACTAGATTAACGAGATAAAAGATGCATAATTTGGATATCTTACAAAATCAGAAAAATGACCTATTTTTGATTCAACTCAAGAATTTAATCCCATTGAAATGGCGCTTTGTCGGATTTTCTTGATCTAGATCAATTTTGGTAATATTACCACCGTGGTATATATGACCCCATCAAAGAAAAGGTGTAAGGCAAGGGCCCTTTAAGTCATCGCCATCGACGGTAGCTTAAATACATCAGGGTAATTTCCTTACAGTTGGATTCGCGTTCCCATTGAGAGTCATACCATGATCAAAGGCATTCAAATCACCCAGGCCGCCAACACCGCTCTGCTGAACTCTTTCTGGCTGCTGGACGAAGAGAAGCAACAAGCTCGCTGCATCTGCGTCAAAGGCGATGCTTTCGCTGCCGATCAAGAAGTGCAACTGGCTGACCTGGGTCAGTTCGAATACCGCGAACTGCCGGTTCAGGCTGAACCTGCTGTTGAAGGTGGCCAGCACCTGAACGTCAACGTGCTGCGTCGCGAAACTCTGGAAGATGCTATCGAAAACCCGGAGAAGTACCCGCAGCTGACCATCCGTGTATCTGGCTACGCAGTGCGTTTCAACGCCCTGACCCCGGAACAGCAGCGTGACGTGGTTACCCGTACTTTCACCCAGAGCCTGTAATCAGCGCCCTGCAGTGAAGAGCTGATACTCGCTGTATCGGCACAAAAAAACGGCCAATCGGCCGTTTTTTTATGCGTGCTTGTCACCGCATCCTTATCAAAAAATGCCCCGCATTGCGGGGCATTTTCATCAGGCATGACAGCGTCGGGATCAGGCCGAGGTATCGAGAGGTTCGAAGCCCTTGATCAGGTCATCGATGGCCTTCATCTGTTTGAGGAAGCCTTCCAGCTTCTCCAGCGGCAGGGCGCTCGGGCCATCACAACGGGCAATTTTCGGGTCTGGGTGGGATTCAATAAAGAGACCAGCCAGACCGACCGCCATGCCGGCGCGCGCCAGCTCGGTCACCTGCTCGCGACGGCCACCGGAGGCGGCACCCAGCGGATCACGGCACTGCAGGGAGTGGGTCACGTCAAAGATCACCGGATAGCCACCGGTGCTCTTCTTCATCACGCCCAGACCCAGCATGTCCACCACCAGGTTGTCGTAGCCGAAGTTGGCACCGCGCTCACACAGGATCAGCTGATCGTTGCCGCACTCCTCGAACTTGTCGGTGATGTTCTTCATCTGGCTTGGGCTGAGGAACTGCGGCTTCTTGATGTTGATGACGTTGCCGGTGCGGGCCATGGCTTCCACCAGATCGGTCTGGCGCGCCAGGAAAGCGGGCAGCTGGATAACGTCCACCACCTCGGCGACCGGCTTGGCCTGATGGGGTTCGTGCAGATCGGAGATGACCGGCATGCCGAAGGTCGCTTTCAGCTCCTGGAAAATCTTCATACCCTCTTCCAGACCCGGACCGCGGTAGGAGTGGATGGAGGAGCGGTTGGCCTTGTCCCAGCTCGCCTTGAAGACAAACGGGATGCCCAGCTTGCTGGTCACTTCCACGTACTTCTCGCACACCGCCATCGCCATGTCGCGGGATTCCAGCACGTTCATGCCGCCAAACAGCACGAACGGTTTGTCGTTGGCAACGTCGATCTGGTTGATCTTGATATTCTTCTGTTCCATCTAAGACTTCCTTAATGAAGGGGCCTGAAGCCTAGGGAGGGTGAGAACAAGTACCCTCCACAACAAAACTGAAAATTTTAGTCGATTTAATTCAAATGCTTACAAAGGCGTATTTTTGTACTTGGTGACTTATTCGCACCTTCCCTAGTTAATCCGTTGCGACCGGACGCAGCGGCCTTGATATTCTTCTGTTTCAGTTTCAAGCCGCTCTTAATGGAGGGGCTTGGGGCTCAGATCCAGCGCGGCCAGCTGCACTTTCAGCACATCGGCCACCGGATCGTCCGGGCATTGTTCAATAAAATATTCAAAATCGTCGGCGGCCTGATGCGGGCAGTCGAGCTGCTCGTAGATAAAGCCGCGATCCCGCGTCTCCAGCGGATCGCCGGGCTTCATCCGCAGCAACAGCTCGCTGCAACGCAGCGCCTCGGGCATACGATCTTCCCGCAGCAGGGCCCCCTTGCTGACGTTGAGCAGCCGTTCGATGATCTCCCACTGGCCGGAGGGCTGCAGGTAGTCGGGGGTCAGGGTCGCCAAGTCCCCCAACGCACCGCGCAGCAGCAGCTCGATGCGGGCCAGGCTCAGCTCGTCGCCGGTAAAGGGGTCGACATAGACCTCCCCCTCGCCACCGGCAAAGCTCACCAGGAAGTGGCCGGGGAAGCAGATCCCCTCCACATCGAGCCCAAGCTTGCGCCCCAGCTGGATGATGAGAATGCCGAGGCTGACCGGGATCCCTTTGCGCTGAACCAGCACCTGATTGAGATCGCAGTTGTTGGCAGAGAAATAATCCTGCCAGTCGCCATGAAAACCGAGGCTGTGGTAGAAGCCTTGCAGCAACTGCTGGCGCACCTCGTCGCAGGTGCCCTCTTCGATCTGCTCATCCAGCCACTCGTCCAGCAGGTTCAACTCGCGGATCCCCTCCTCGACCGAGCCATAAATTTCGTCACTGACTGACAACGCCAGCTCGGTGATGTCGTGGGCTTCGAAATCGGTCCATTCGTCTATGTGTAACATTCTCTTCATGCCTTAGCCGAACACACTCGTCTGTTTGAGCACTGCCAACTTGGCAATAAAGTAGATCCAGCCGAGCGCCCCCAGAAAGGAGCACCAGCGCACCAGATTGCTTTTGGCCAACCGCAGCGCCATCGCCGCCAGAAATACCAGCACCAGAATGGCCATCAGCTTCTCGCTGAGCCAGGGCGTTCCGTTATTGAACGGGTTGAGATCCAGCACCATGCAGAGCAATACGCCGGAGAGCACCACCAGACCGTTGAGCCAGCCGCTGACCTTCATCACCGGCGCGCTGTAGGCACGGTCAGTAGCGGTCTGTACCCAGTAGAAGCGGAGCATAAACATCAGCACGGCCCCGGCAATCAGGGTGAGGTGCAGGTGTTTGAGCACAAAAACCATATTCAATCCTTGCATGGGGGCGCACAGGCAACCCGCCGTGTAACAGTAAGGGGCTGTCAGCGCAGCGGGCAGAGGCCCAGCGTCACCCTGTCGTTATCCCCGTAATCGCGCACCGTGGCTACCTCGCGGTAGCCGCCATCACGCAGCAACTGACGCACCGCCTCCCCTTGATCCCAGCCATGCTCCAGCAGCAACCAGCCGTCAAGCAGCAGATAAGCGGGAGCATGGGCCACGATGTGGCGGATATCGGCCAGCCCGGCGTCATCGGCAACCAGCGCCGAGCGGGGTTCAAAGCGCACGTCACCCTGCTCGAGATGGGGATCGGCGCCATCAATATAGGGGGGATTGGAGACAATCACCGCAAAACATGGCGTATTGTCGCGATCCGGCTCGCCAAGGGGCTCGAACCAGCTGCCGTCGCGCACCTCGATGGGCAATCCCAGCGCGGCGCTGTTCTCGCGGGCCAGCGCCGCAGCATCCGCCATCCGATCCACCGCCCACACATCGATTTCGGGCCGCTCGGACTTGAGCGCCAGCGCGATGGCGCCGGTGCCGGTGCCCAGATCCAGCACGGCGCACGGCCCCTGCGGGATTTTGGTCAACGCCTGCTCGACCAGCACCTCGGTATCGGGGCGCGGGATCAGGGTCGCCGGACTTACCTTGAGGGGCAGCGACCAGAACTCCCGCTCGCCCACCAGATGGGCGATGGGTTCGCCGTTGAGACGACGAGCCAGCCACCCCTGCAGGGTGGCCTGCTGGGCGGCATCCAGCTCACGCTCGGGCCAGGTCATCAGATAGCTGCGACGACACCCGAGCAGATGACAGAGCAGTACATCGGCATCGGCGCGGGGGGACTCCCCCTCAGCCAACACAGTCATGATATGGGCGCGGGCCTGCTGGATCTGCATCAGTGCCACTCCACCTTATGGGCAGAACACTTAATGCGAGCTTGCCAGATCACCATTTGCATCAGTTGTTCTCGGCCAGCGAGGCGAGCTGATCGGCCTGATACTCCTGCACCAGCGGAGTGATAACGCAGCCCAGATCCCCTTCCAAAATTTCGGAGAGGCGATAGAGGGTCAGGTTGATGCGGTGCTCGGAGAGGCGGCCCTGCGGGTAGTTGTAGGTACGGATGCGCTCGGAGCGATCGCCGGAGCCCACCAGATTGCGGCGGGTGCTCTGCTCGGCGGCGCGGTGACGCTCATCCTCGGCCGCTTGCAGGCGGGCGGAGAGCACCGACATCGCCTTGGCGCGGTTCTTGTGCTGGGAGCGCTCGTCCTGACACTCCACCACCAGACCGGTCGGCAGGTGGGTGATGCGGATGGCCGAGTCGGTCTTGTTGACGTGCTGACCACCGGCACCGGAGGCGCGGAAGGTGTCGATCTTCAAGTCGGAAGGGTTGATCTCGATCTGCTCGGCTTCCGGCACTTCCGGCAGCACGGCGACGGTACAGGCGGAGGTGTGCACGCGGCCCTGAGATTCGGTCTCCGGCACCCGCTGTACCCGGTGACCACCGGATTCAAACTTGAGGCGGCCATAGACGCGCTCGCCGTCGATCTTGGCGATCACCTCCTTGTAGCCACCGTATTCACCGTCGTTGCAGCTGACGATGGAGACGCGCCAGCCCTGACGCTCGGCAAACCGTGAATACATACGGAACAGGTCACCGGCAAAGATGGCCGCTTCGTCGCCACCGGCACCGGCACGGATCTCCAGATAGCAGTTGTTGTCATCCTTGGGATCCTTGGGCAGCAACATCAGTTGCAGCTCCTGCTCCAGCGCCTCCAGATTGGCCTTGGCGAGCGGCAGCTCCTCCTGCGCCATCTCGCGCAGGTCGGCATCCTCCTCCTCCAGCATCATCTGGGTGGTCTCCAGATCATCCTGAGCCTGACGGTAACGCTGAAAGGCGTGAACGATATCTTCCAGCTGGGCATATTCGCGGGTCAGGGCGCGGTAGCGATCCTGATCCGAGACCACATCCGGCTCGCCGAGCATGGCCTGTACTTCTTCGTGGCGCTCGATGAGGCCTTCCAGCTTTCTGATCAGTGACGGATTCATAACTCTTGCATTCTCAATGGAGGACGGGACAACCGGCAGGTTGCCCGAAAATTATGGCTCTTGTGACAACCCCAGCGCCTGCCGCAAGCGGGAGAGCTCGCTCTGATCCCCCTGGGAGGCAGCCTGGCGCAACGCCTGGGTCGGCGCGTGGATCAATTTGTTGGTGAGGCGATGGGCCATCGCCTTGAGCGCCTGTTCGGCACTCTCGCCCTGCGCCAATGCCAGCAGGGCCCGTTGCAACTCTTCATCAGCCACTTGCTGGGACTGATGGCGGTAATCGCGAATGAGGTCGACCGAGCTCTGGCCGCGATACCAGCCCATAAACTCGTCGCGCTCCTCCTGCACGATCACTTCCGCCTGGGCGGCAGCCCGTTTACGGGTTTCGAGGTTCTGCTCGATGATCCCCTGCAAATCATCCACCGTGTAGAGATAGGCATCGGAGAGCTCATCGACTTCGGCTTCGATGTCGCGCGGCACGGCAATATCCACCAGAAACATGGGTTTGAAGCGGCGGGCCTTCAGCGCGCGCTCCACCATCCCCTTGCCGATGATGGGCAGTGGGCTGGCGGTCGAGCTGATGACAATATCCGCCTCGTGCAGATAGTCGGGGATCTCTTCGAGCGTCATCACCTGGGCGCCGAATTCGGCTGCCAGAGTCTGGGCGCGCTGCAGGGTGCGGTTGGCCACCATCATCTTGGTGACGTTCTGCTCGCGCAGATGACGGGCCACCAGTTCGATGGTCTCCCCCGCCCCGACCAGCAATACCTTGGTCTGGGAGAGATCGGAGAAGATCCGCCGACCCAGGCTGACGGCGGCAAAGGCCACCGACACGGCACTGGCGCCAATCTCGGTATCTGTGCGCACTCTTTTCGCCACCGAGAAGGATTTCTGGAACAACCGCTCCAGCGCCCCCTTCAACGACTCCGCCTGCTGGGCGTGGGCATAGGATTGCTTGATCTGCCCCAGGATCTGCGGCTCCCCCAACACCAGCGAGTCGAGCCCGCACGCCACCCGCATCAGGTGGCGCACCGCCTCTTCATCGTGATGCTGATAGATGGCGGTGACCAGTTCGGCCGCGTCCAGCCCGTGGAACTGCTGCAACCAGCGAAGCACTTGCTCCTGCCGCTGCTCCTCCAGATTGCAATAGAGTTCGGTCCGGTTGCAGGTAGAGACGATCACCGCCTCGCTGACACCGGGTTGGCTCACCAGCTCACGCAAGGCGCGATCGATGCAGTCCGGGCCAAAGGCGACCCGTTCCCGCAAGGCGACACTGGCGGTGTTGTGGTTGATTCCGAGGGCAAGCAAACTCATGAGTGGGCGACGATCATTTCATACGCTGGGTGCAAAGGCTGCCAATTGTACGAGAAAGGGTAAGTCTTTAAAAGCAATACGGCCGCCCCGTATACTGTGGCAAATTCCTCTCTCTGGAGCCGTCTCTTGCTGCTACGTATTTTTACCCTCACCTGCCTGCTGTTGCTGGCCGGTTGTGCCACCACCCAGCCCCAGCGTGACCAGGTGAACTGGAACCAGGAGCGGACCCGTCTCGAGCAGCTGACCCACTGGCAGCTATCCGGCAAGATGGCCATCATCACGCCACAGCAAAAGGGCAGCGCCCGTCTCAACTGGCAGCAAGATGGGGAGGATTATCGCCTCAACCTCACCAGCCTGATTGGCACCAGCATTCTGGAGCTCTCCCGCAGCAAGGGGGAGATCACCCTGCTCGACAGCGACGGCAATCGCCACCAGAGCCAGGATGCCGAAGCACTCATCTATCAACTGACCGGCTGGAATATTCCGGTTGCTGGGTTGCCAGAGTGGATCAAGGGGCTGCCGGGTCAGGCGGAGTTTGAACTCAACCCCGACAGCAGTCTGGCCAGCGTGCGCGACGGCCAGTGGCAGATCGTCTATGGCGATTATCGGGATCAGGATGGCTACCGCCTGCCGCACCAGCTGACCATGACCGGCCAGAACAGCCGCCTCAAGCTTCAGATCAACCAATGGACTCTTGCACGTTAATGGCTTCCACACGCTGGCCGGCACCGGCCAAACTCAACCTGTTTCTACACGTCAATGGCCGTCGTCCCGATGGCTATCACGAGCTGCAGACCCTGTTTATCTTCCTCAACCACAGCGACTGGCTCGAGTTCGAGGTGATACCGAATAGCGACACACTCACCCTGAGCCCGGCCATTCCCGGGGTGCCGGATGAGCAGAATCTGATTATTCGGGCGGCACGGCTGCTGCAAACAACCCTGCCGAGCCCGCAAGGTGCCCATATCCGGCTGGAGAAGGTGCTGCCCATGGGCGGCGGCATTGGCGGCGGTTCGTCCGATGCAGCGACCACGCTGGTAGCGCTTAACCACCTCTGGCAAGCGGGTTTGAGTGAAGATGAACTGGCAGCGCTTGGCGTCCAGCTGGGGGCCGATGTGCCGGTGTTTGTCCGTGGCAAGGCGGCCTTTGCCGAAGGAGTGGGTGAGCGGCTGCAACCGGTCGAACTGCCCGATGCCTGGTATCTGGTGCTCAAGCCCGATTGCCATGTGGCGACCGCGGCCGTATTCCAGGATCCGGAGCTGCCGAGAGCCACGCCGAAAATGTCGCTGGACAACCTGCTGGAAGGCGAGTGGAAAAACGATTGCGAATCACTGGTGAAAAAGCGCCACCCCGAGGTTGCCAATGCGCTCGGCTGGTTGCTAGAATACGCGCCGTCAAGAATGACGGGCACAGGAGCCTGCGTCTTTGCTCAATTTGAAGACGAAGTGACTGCTCGGGAAGTGTTGGCCTGCGTGCCGAAGGGACTTGATGGGTTTGTCGCCAAGGGCGAGAACATATCACCTCTCTTCTCCACATTGCAACAGTTCAAATGATTGGGGTATCGCCAAGCGGTAAGGCAGCGGGTTTTGATCTCGCCATTCCTAGGTTCGAATCCTAGTACCCCAGCCAATTTTACCGAACGGTATTGATGATGATTAACGTGGCCGGTTTTGCACTCGGCCACGGATTCGGGTTACCGGTATCATCACATTCATTGGGCAGCAGACACCTTGTACGTTATCTTGATAAATCGTTTGCCCCAAAACGATAGGGTCTGATTTCAGACTCCCCCACATACTGGATGCAACCCCGAGGTTTCAAACCGTGCCTGACATGAAGCTGTTTGCTGGTAACGCAACGCCGGAACTAGCCCAGAAGATCGCAGATCGCCTGTTTATCAAACTCGGCAATGCTGCCGTAGGTCGCTTTAGCGACGGCGAGATCAGCGTACAGATCAATGAGAATGTACGTGGTGGCGATATCTTCATCATTCAATCCACCTGTGCCCCGACCAACGACAATTTGATGGAATTGATCGTCATGGTGGATGCTCTGCGTCGTGCTTCAGCTGGCCGTATCACTGCCGTTATCCCCTACTTTGGTTATGCCCGTCAGGACCGCCGAGTCCGCTCCGCCCGTGTACCCATCACCGCCAAGGTTGTCGCTGACTTCCTCTCCAGCGTCGGTGTGGATCGCGTGCTGACCGTTGACCTGCATGCCGAGCAAATTCAAGGTTTCTTCGACGTTCCGGTAGACAACGTGTTCGGTAGCCCGGTGCTGCTGGAAGACATGAAGTCCAAGAACCTCGAGTCTCCTGTCGTTGTCTCCCCGGACATCGGTGGCGTCGTGCGTGCCCGCGCCATCGCCAAGCTGCTGGATGACACCGACATCGCCATCATCGACAAGCGCCGTCCCCGCCCGAACGTCTCCCAGGTCATGCACCTGATCGGTGACGTTGCCGGCCGCGACTGCATCATCGTTGATGACATGATCGACACCGGCGGCACCCTGTGCAAAGCCGCAGAGGCCCTGAAAGAGCGCGGTGCCAAGCGTGTATTCGCTTACGCCACTCACCCGGTCTTCTCCGGTTCCGCCGTCGAGAACATCAAGAACTCCGTGATCGATGAACTGATCATCACCGACTCCATCCCGCTCACTGCGGAGATGAAAGCGGTAGGCAAGGTCAAGCAGCTGACTCTGTCAACTGTACTGGCCGAAGCCATTCGTCGCATCAGCAACGAAGAGTCCATCTCTGCCATGTTTGAGCATTGATAGATTCAGCAATAACGAAAACCGCCATCAGGCGGTTTTCGTCTTTCTGGACCTTCTCTTTCCAACTTTCTGCTATCTGGTACGACCCTGCCCCCGGCAGGCTTAAGGATTTACCCATGAATTGCTTGCGTCCCCTCCTGCTCGCGACCCTCACCTCCGCCCTGTTCGCCTGTCAGCCCGTCAAAGAGAACCCGCCCTTTGTGCTGACCCTGGCGCACATGAACGACACCCACTCCCAGTTTGATCCGGTCAATGCCGAGATCAAAGGGCAGATCTTTGCCCCGCAGGGGGAGACGGACACCCTCTATACCCGCTTCGGCGGTTATCCACGCCTGCTGACCATGGCGAAAGCCTATCAGGCCGATGCGCTGGCCAAGAACCAGCCCTTGCTGCTGCTGCACGGCGGCGATGCCTGGCAAGGCAGCGGCTACTTCAAACTCAACGAGGGGATGGCCAACGCCGAGTTGCTCAACCAGTTCGGCCTCGATGCCATGGCGCTGGGCAACCACGAGTTCGATCTGGATAACCAGAAGCTGGCCCGCTTCATCGAGGGGGTCAACTTCCCGGTGCTGGCCGCAAACCTCGACACCAAGGCCGATCCGGCCCTCAGCAAGGCTGACAACCTCAAGCCCTTCGTGGTCTATGCCTTTGACGGCAACCAGAAGAGTCCGGTCACCGATCTCGACAACCTGCCGCAAGGCAAGCAACTGGTCGCTGTCATCGGTCTGGTGCTGGAAGACATGGGCAATATCGCCCCCAACGTCGGCAAGCTGCGCTTTGGCAAGGAGGTCGCCTCGGCTCAGGCCACGGTCGACATGCTGCAAGCCAAGGGGATCCACCAGATCGTGGCGCTGACCCACATCGGCAACGAGCGGGATCTGGCACTGGCGGCCAAGGTAAACGGCCTCGATGCCATCGTCGGCGGCCACTCCCACAGCCTGCTCGGCGATTTTCGCAATATCGGCTGGGGCAAGACCGGCGATTACGCCAAGCTGGTGACCAATCCGGATGGCATCGGCAAAACCTGCGTGGTGCAGGCGGGCTCCTACGCCCAGGCCATCGGTCTGGCACAGGTGACCTTTGACAGCCAGGGTCAGGTGACCGACTGCCAGGGCCACAACAGCCTGCTGGCCAGCCGCGACTTCTTCGCCGATGCGGCGCGCAAGCAGGCGCTCGACGACGCCCGTAGCAAAGAGGCAAGCCAGTTTGTCGACAACCAGCCCAATCTGGTGACCGTGGATGAAGATCCGCGCCTGCGCGGCATCATCGACAGCCACTACAAACCGGCACTGGAGCAAGCCTACGGCCCGGTGATCGGCACCATCCCCGAGCAGCTGCAAAATGCCCGTCGTCCCGGTGACAACTGCAGCGACAGCCACGGCTCAGATGTAGCGCCGCTGGTTGCCGAAGGGGAGTTCTACTGGGCCAATACCCCAGCAGTGCAAGCTCTGACCGGTGGCCCGGTCGATTTTTCTCTGGTGGCGGTTGGGGGCGTGCGCGCCGACCTGCCTGCTGGCGAATGGCGTGAGGGGGATAGTGCCCTCACCCTGCTGCCGTTCAAGAACCAGCTCTCGGTGCTGACCCTGACTGGCGCCGAGGTACGCGCTCTTTTGACCGAGACCATCACCGCCACCCTGCCCGCCAGCGCCCATGCCGGCAAGTTCCCCTATGGCGGCCACCTGCGTTACACCTTCCAGGAGACCGACGCAGGCAAAGCGGGCACCCTGACCCAATTGCAGCGCAAGACCGCAAGCGGCGAGTGGCAAGATCTGGTGGATAGTCAGCGCTATCGAGTGGTGATGAACGCCTACAGCGCCAACGGCAACGATGGCTGGCAGGCGCTGGCCAATGCCCAGCGCCACCGGAGCGAACGGGTCGACATCGCCAGCATCAACGGCAAGCTGACCGCCTTCCCGGTGCTGAAGGTGGCACAAAACGGTGAACTGCTGAGCGCCGTCTATGCCCCGGGCCAGGCCCTCGATTGCAAAGCCAGCGGCGTGGATTGCGGCACCGATGCAGCGTCTTTCGTGGAGTATGTGCGCGATGCCCGTCCCACCCTGACCGCACTGGATGAAGAGACCGTCACACTGCTGCGTACCAAATAACGACGGTAGTCAACCGGGCACAATCCATCGGTAAACTGAAACGGGCCTCTTGCAAGAGGCCCGTTTGCCCACAGTTAGCCACCCATTGGCCGCAATAATGCTTCAAATCCCGCCATAACATGCGCATTGGTTGAGTGATCGCCACTCGGCGGCTAGAATATTGCGTCCTATTGCCCTGGGTAGTGTGCCCACGGCAGCTGCGAGTGAAGACATCAAGCGTGACAAGCGAAATCAAACTGATCGTCGGACTGGGCAACCCCGGCCCGGAATATGCCAAGACCCGCCACAATGCGGGCGCCTGGTATGTGGAGCAACTGGCCCGCTGGCACAATGTCAGCCTGCGTGAAGAACCCAAGTTCTTCGGCCATACTGCCCGCATCCTGGTCGAGGGGCAGGATGTGCGGCTGCTCATCCCGAACACCTATATGAACCTCTCTGGCAAGGCTGTGGCCGCACTGGCGCGTTTTTATCAGATTGAGCCGGAAGCGATTCTGGTGGCCCATGATGAACTGGATCTGCCGCCGGGCATCGCCAAGTTCAAGCAGGGTGGTGGTCACGGTGGCCATAACGGCCTCAAGGACATCATCGCCAAGATGGGCAACAACAATAACTTCTTCCGGCTGCGTCTCGGGATCGGCCATCCCGGCAGCAAAGAGCAGGTGGCTGGCTTCGTCCTGACCAAGGCTCCCAGCAGTGAACAGAACCTGATCGACGCCGCGCTGGACGAGTCTCTGCGCGCCACCGACATCCTGTTCAAACAAGATATGACCAAGGCCATGAATCGCTTGCACAGCTTCAAGGCAGAAAAGGGTTAGGTCGGTTTGACCCTGTACGGGCATTGTGCCGGTACATGAGCAACGACCAGAACAAGCATGACATGGGCCGCCTGCGGGCGACCCCCAACAGCATCCATCAAGTAAGGTAACAATCCATGGGTTTTAAATGCGGTATCGTGGGCCTGCCCAATGTAGGCAAATCCACCCTGTTCAACGCGCTGACCAAGGCCGGTATCGAAGCCGCCAACTTCCCGTTCTGCACCATCGAGCCGAACACAGGTGTGGTGCCGATGCCGGACCCCCGCCTCGATCAGCTGGCTGCCATCATCAATCCGCAGCGCGTTGTGCCGACCACCATGGAATTTGTGGACATCGCCGGTCTGGTTGCCGGTGCCTCCAAGGGTGAAGGTCTGGGTAACCAATTCCTGGCCAACATCCGTGAAACCGAAGCGATCGGCCACGTTGTGCGCTGCTTCGACGACGAGAACATCATTCACGTTGCGGGCAAGGTCTCCCCGGCTGACGATATCGAAGTGATCAACACCGAGCTGGCCCTGTCGGATCTGGACGCCTGCGAGCGCGCCATTCACCGTCAGTCCAAGCGTGCCAAAGGCGGCGACAAGGATGCCAAGCTGGAAGTGGAAACCCTGGAGAAGATCAAGGTCGCGCTGGAAAACGGCCAGATGATCCGCGGCATGAAGCTGGATAAAGAAGAGCTGGCCGCCGTGAGCTACCTCAACTTCCTGACCCTGAAACCCACCATGTATATCGCCAACGTGGCGGAAGATGGCTTCGAGAACAATCCCTATCTGGACAAGGTGCGTGAAATCGCCGCCGCCGAGAACGCGGTCGTGGTCGTGGTCTGCTGCGCCATCGAAGCCGACATCGCCGAACTGGACGATGAAGATCGCGCCGAGTTCATGGCAGACCTGGGCATCGAAGAGCCGGGCCTGAACCGCGTTATCCGCTCCGGCTACCAGCTGCTCAACCTGCAGACCTACTTCACCGCCGGTGTGAAAGAGGTACGCGCCTGGACTATTCCGGTCGGTGCCACTGCCCCGCAAGCGGCTGGCAAGATCCACACTGACTTTGAAAAAGGCTTTATTCGCGCCCAAACCATCGCCTTTGAAGACTTTATCAACTACAAGGGTGAGCAAGGCGCCAAGGAAGCGGGCAAGATGCGCGCTGAAGGGAAAGATTACATCGTCAAAGATGGCGATATCATGAACTTCCTGTTCAACGTGTAATTAATTTTTTTTCTTACAAATCAAATGCTTGTGTATTATTGGCGCAGCAATAAATGAACCGAGTACACATTTGCGTACACACTGCGCAGTGCTAGGTTAAATCATTGCTCTCATAAAAAGGCCCATCTGTTGTCAGATGGGCCTTTCTCCATCCCTATGCTCCCCCTCCAAATGCCTTATCAATTTCTTCCATACTCCGAACCCAAAAGAACGCACTTCATACCAAATACGAAACACTATCGAAAAGAATCCTATTCAATAAACTTTCAAACCTATATCACCCCCATGAGTTAGCAGGCTGAATGTCTGCATTTCACTATTCCTGGAGGAGATATGGCTCACATGATCGACACCATGGCCTACACCGGCCAAACCCCTTGGCATGGCCTTGGCAATGTCTTGCCCCCGCAACAATCTCTCGATATCTGGCTGAAGGCAGCCGGGATGGATTGGACCATCGAGCAGAGTGACGTAATGTTTAACGTCGCCTCCGATGCACTACATATCCGCCCCTACAGCGACAGCAAGGTACTTTATCGCTCCGATACCCTCACCCCTCTGTCGGTGGTCTCAAGCCGCTACAACGTGGTACAGCCTCACGAGGTGCTGCACTTCTATCAAGACTTGGTGCAAGCTGGTGGCTTTGAGCTGGAGACTGCAGGCTCGCTTAAAGGCGGCCGCAAGCTGTGGGCACTGGCCAAAACCGGTCAGGATCTAAAACTCAAGGGCAATGACTTGGTAAAATCCTATCTGCTGCTGGCGACTAGCTGCGACGGCACGCTCTGCACCACGGCGCAGTTCACCTCGCTGCGGGTGGTATGCAACAACACCCTGCAGATGGCACTGCGCGGCGCTACCGGCGCCATCAAGGTGCCCCACTCTACTCAGTTCGATGCAGCTGCCGTCAAAGAGTCGCTTGGGCTCGGGCTCTCTCATTGGGATGAATTCAAGACACAGACCAAGGCGCTGGCACAGCGGCCAGTCACCCCCGAAGAGGCACTGCGCTTTTTCAGCGACCTGTTGGCGCAACCGCTGGATGAGGAGAACATCATCCTCACCAAGCCGGTACAACGGCTGCATGAGCTCTATCAGGGCGCAGGCATGGGCTCAGAACTTGCCAGTTCCCGCAATACCGCCTGGGGGCTGGTCAATGCGGTCACCGAATACGTGGATCACCACCGCCGTGCTCGCAGCCAGGATCACCGGCTCGATTCCGCCTGGTTTGGTCAGGGCGCCCAACTCAAATCCCAAGCCTTGAATCAAGCTCTCACCCTGCTGCAGTAATTCCGTTTCCCCATTCAAACCGCATAACGACCTCACCCGGACTGGTGCAAGCCAATCCGGGCGTAGCCATTTATGCCGTCAACAAGGAGTCGTCATGAAAGCAAAAGCCAAATATGGCCAAGCCCTGCGGCTGGCCTCCACTACCCAATTAACCCGCGAGCAGTGGCTTGCTATCCGCAAACTCGGCATTGGCTCCTCCGATGCTGCCGTGGCTGTGGGGCTATCTCCCTACAAATGCCCGCTCAGCCTGTGGCTGGAAAAAACCGGTCGCAAGGAGTCGGAAGATATCTCCCACAAGGAAGCGGTGCTGTGGGGCATTGAGCTGGAGCCGGTGTTGGCGCAGGTCTATGCCAAACGCACTGGCTACAAGGTGCGACGGGTCAATGCGGTACTGCAACACCCCGAGCATCCTTTCATGCTCGCCAACCTCGACCGGGAGGTGGTCGGCCATCCCGATGGGCCGGGCATTCTGGAGATCAAGACCGCCAGCTATCACAGCGCCCCCCAGTGGGAGGAAGGGGTGCCGGTGGCTTACCAGTGTCAGGTACTCCATCAACTGGCCGTCACCGGCCATGCCTGGGCCGAAGTGGCAGTGCTGATCGGCGGCCAGGATTTTCGGATTTATCGCATCGAGCGCGATGAGGAGAAGATCCAGGATCTCACCGAGCGGGAAGCGCAGTTCTGGCAGATGGTACAACAAGACCAGCAGCCCGAGCCTGATGGCTCCCGCGATGCCGCCAATGCCCTGAGTTGGCTCTTTCCCCGCGATGATGGTCAGACGCTGGATCTCTCGGATTCTCCCGAGTTCAACCAGCTGTTTGGGGAGCTACTGCGCTTACGTCAGCAAAAGGAAGCTGTCGAGCAACAAGAGTCACAACTCAAGCAGCGGCTGCAAGCCACTTTGGGTGAAGCGACAGCCGGGTTGTTTGCCGACGGCAAGATCACCTGGAAGCGCAGTAAAGACCGGCTAGCACCGGATCTGGATAAGCTCGGTCAGGATCATCCCGACCTGCTCACCCATTACGTCAAACCGGTGCCCGGCGTGCGCCGTTTCACCATTCAACCCTTGAGGCAAACACCATGATCAAAGGACTGGCGATCACCCCGCCCGTGATCGGGCGGATCTGCATCGGCAAGCTGGTGCAAAAACAGGATAAATGGGTACCGGAGAAGGACGACAGCTTCACCCTCACCACCCAGGTACAACAAAAAGGGGGATGGTTACTCCATCCCCTGCATCAACACTACTCATCGCAAAAGAGTGGCCAAGGGCAGGAACAAACCAAGATCCGCGCCATTCCGGTGCGGGTGCTGTTCAACGATAGCGACTTGAATCTACGGGCGGAATACAGCGCGTTTGACCGGCAAACCGGCAGGCCGCTCTGTGTCGGGAATGGGGAGGTGGCAAGACGTGTGGGGGCACAAGGCATGGAGGAGGTCAGCTGCCCTGGACCTGAGCGCTGCGCCTTTGCAGGCCAACAGGGTTGCAAGCTGTACGGACGACTGAACCTGTTTGTGGAGGGGCAAGGGGATGAGTTGGGTAGCTTTATCTTCCGCACCACCGGCTACAACTCGGTGCGCACTCTGGCTGCTCGGCTGAAGTACCTGGAGGCTTTGAGCGGGGGCCATACCCGCTATCTGCCGCTCACCCTACGGTTGCGGGCCAAGAGCACGGCGCAATCCTACCGCACACCGGTCTACTACGTGGATTTGACCTTGCGGGAAGAGACCAACCTGACCGAGGCAGTCAGACAGGCACAGGAGGCCGCCCAGCGTGACCAAGAGGCTGGCCTTGCCATCGACCAGATGGAGCAGGCTGCTCGTGATTTGCTGCGTAACGGCCAGTTTGAGGATATCGATGAAGAGGTGCCGATGCTGCTGGAGGAGTTCTATCCCGAAGCCTGCAGCGACGAGACGGCGAATAGTCACGCTGGTACGGAGGCGACTACCTCCCTTAACGCCCCTCAAAGCCAAGCAACCAGAACGCCACCGAAGCCGCAACCAAGAAGGAGCCCGCTCACCAATAAATTGGGGAAAGGGAACCCGCTCCCTCCCCAGTGAATGGTGGATGCTCAGCGGGGACGCGCCAACCGCTCCACCAACCGTTCTACCGTTTCCAGCAACAGGGTCCGGTCAGCAGCATCAAGCCGGGCCAGTTGCTGGCTCAGCACAATGCCCTGCTCGGTGGGCCGGTTACTGGTCTCACGCAGAAAATCCGCCAGCTCACAACCAAACAGTTGAGCGAGCTCCGCCAGCCGCACCACGGTTGGCACCACGATCCCCCGCTCCATTCGTGAGACGGCTTCCATCCCGATACTGAGGTGTTCCGCCACCAGCTCTTGCGTGAATCCGGCTTGGGTGCGCTTGTGGCTAATCGCCTTGCCGACTCTCTTGGCTAACAGCTCAAGGTTGATATCTGTCATGGGTCCTCCAGTCAACGTCATGGTTGACCATGGACCCATTGACGATAAGGACTCAAAAGATAAACTAACGATTCAATGAGTCCACTCAACAGCAATTTTGCAGATTTGACAG
The DNA here is from genome assembly GCF_051919525.1 of Aeromonas sp. 6P. Lineage (NCBI taxonomy): Bacteria > Pseudomonadati > Pseudomonadota > Gammaproteobacteria > Aeromonadales > Aeromonadaceae > Aeromonas > Aeromonas sp. 6P. Next base: position 3,352,924 of record NZ_JBQBEO010000002.1, read on the forward strand.
AGATGTGAGGCCCTCGGCCAATAAATCATCGTGACCAACTCGCAACAGGTGGGCTCCATAAGACGCTTTCACTACACAACCAAGGAAACAAAACATGGAAAGACTGACTTATGAAGACCTGGATACTGACAAGCTGGCCTCACTGATCCGTGCACGAAAATCTTTCGAAGTCGTGGGGCTGTCGGGGCGAATGAGCGCCGCTGTCACAAAACTTGAAAACACCATCGAACCTGCCGGGTTGAAATGTCGGGTCTATACCAAGGGCCGGATCGCCGCTGCAGGAGCCAGCATCTTTGGCGGTATTACCGGTCTGGCCGGGATCGCATCAGCCGTCACCATCGCGGCACATAATCTCGCCACTTACAATCCAGACTATGAAATCGTCAAGCACTTGGTGGATAACTCCCTCAGCGTGCTTTACCAAAAATAACCATTCTAATGGCTGATCTAAATCCTTGAGCCTTCAGGAGTCACAGGGATGAACAAACTCTTCATTACCTCAACAGCACTGCTGCTGTGCGGCAACGCCCTGGCCTATGGTGAGGCCGGGCGCTGGAGCAGTGGCTGGGGTCAGGGTACCAGCGAATACACGGCGGTGGTCAACGAGCAGAACCATCTCTATATCGCCTGTAATGACACCCGCAAAGTCAGCATGACGGCCACGGTACAGGGCAAGGAGTACGGCTCTTATGCTGGGCAGGCTTTCACCATCATCGTCGATGGCAGCCAATACGATGCGCCCTATGAGACCGAGTCCCGTGTCGGTGAGAACAACTTCTTCGACATGTGGGGCAAGCTGCGCAAGGCCAAGTCGATCCGCATTTTGACGGCTGACGGCAAGCAGCTGGCACTGCCGACCCAAGAGGTAGCCTCTGTACTGCCCGCTACCAATACCCCCGAGTTTGACTGCTTGATGTGGGACCAATAGGTCACACTCATTCCCATCCAAGAGGAGGCATTTGCCTCCTCTTTTTATTTCTGCAATTCACCCACCCGTGAAGGAGACGCACTATGCCCCCCTGCATTCCCCCTGAATGCGAGCCGTTCGATCACACAGGCTTTTGGCACAAACTCTGGGCCTTTGCCAAACGTGCCGGTCGGCCCTTTATCGAGACCAGCCTGTTGCTCTACTACACCAGCCAGAAGGATGATCTGCCGCTTTGGGCCAAACTGCTGATCTACAGTGCACTGGCCTACTTTATATCGCCCATTGATGCGATCCCGGATGTGTTGCCGATGGGACTCGCCGATGACATCGCGGTACTGAGTGCAGCTCTCGCCAGCATTGTCGCCTTTATTGATGAACAGATCCGTGCCCGTGTGGCCAGAAAAATGCGCGAGCTGTTCGGCCAAGATTAACCCCCACAAGGAGTACACCATGACCATTCCCTTTTTCCGGGACGGCTTTGCCCTGCCCGTTGCACAAGCATTGCTGGTTCAGCTTAACCAAGAAGTTGCTAAAACCGAGCTCAATCTTGAGCGCTTAACCCAACTGACTTTCAACTTTCGTAACCCCGGCTACAGTGCCGAGCAAGGCGGCGTGCACCCAGTCGAGATCCGCCTGATCCGTGGGCTCGATGGCTGGCTGTTCGATTACGTCACCGATTTCAGTTATCAGGGGCTGGGCTCGGATGCCGAGCTCAGCAAGGAGCTCGATTTCAACTTCCTCGATGGGGAACACACCATGCTGGGCTGGGGGCCTCTGCGGCTGGCCGAAGCGCGGGAATTGTTCAACATCTGGCAAAGCAACTTCATTGCCTACTACCGGTTGGAATGCTTCAGCGTCACCGTCACAGGAGATTAGGAGGACACCATGAGCCAAGAATTAGCGCTCTCCCACTACTCACGTCAGTGGTTGGGACACGTAGCGACCAGCGCCAAGCTAACCCCCACCTGCAGTGGTCAGCGCTGGTTGCTACATCTGACCCCGGATAGTCCACACATCCGCACAGTCACCCTGCAAGTGCGCTGGTCTGGGGCGCAGTGGCAATTGCTCTCCCTCAGCAATGCCGAGGACTGGCACACAATGAGCCAAACGGTGGATGAGATCTGCATTGACCCCAAACGTCGCTGTTTCTGGCGCAGTCAAGCAGGCCCCGTGCCACTCACCGAGCAACCCCGCGTGCTGGCCAGCTTCTTGGCTGACCTGCAGCGCATCTGCATCCATCGCGGCTATGCCGTGGCGAGTGACCCTATCCCCAACCAGGAGGCAGAAGATGATTAGTGCTGTGCTTGCTATTGAGCTGGAGGCTTATCGTGAGTGCCATGGCCAAATTGAAGTGGTGCATGACCGAGGCGCACAGGTAGACGGTTATGCCCTCTACCTGCGCTATGAAAACGAACGGGGTGACAGACTGGCGCAATGGCTGTGCGACCACCCGGATCACTGCTGGCTGACACGGGTAGGTAACTTGCTCTCCACCAGTTACCACGTTCCGCTACACGACTACACCCAGCACACACTGGCGGCCTGAACACTTCCAGCCAAGTCAGCGCTCACATTCCATTCAGTAACCCATTAACCAACCACCTCGCCAACCCTGCTGCGTCTGACGCGGTGGGGCGATGGCGTATGGAGTACCATCATGCTGCATCACAAACTGATCGCCGGGGAGATCCCCGGCACCTATCTCGTCACTGAGTTGATTAACGAAGAGGAGCTGTTGACTATCGCCAACCAGATCGCCCGTCAGAAACTGGCCAAGGGAGAAGCTATTACCGACAAACACTTGGCACAGCATGCACTACAAACCCTGTTGCAGAGCAGAGAGCACGAAGTATTTGCCATGCTGTTCTTGGACAACCAGCATCGGATCTTGGCATATGAGGAGCTGTTTCGCGGTACGCTAAGCAGTGCCTCCGTCTACCCACGGGAAGTAGTGAAACGTGCGTTGGCGCTTAATGCTGCTGCCCTGATGCTGGTGCATAACCACCCGTCGGGATACCCGGAACCCAGCCGGGCAGATATCGAAATAACCCACCGATTGCAGACCGCCCTAGAGCTGGTCGATATCCGGCTCCTGGATCATCTGGTGGTTGCCACAGAGGGGATTGTATCGCTAGCCGAGAGAGGGTACTTGGGTTGAGCACTCCCGCTGTGGTTCAGTCACCATTTTTGCTAGACTCTGCACTTTAATTTTCTCCAAAAAATCCGATGATGAAACTCTTAAACACCTACGATGACAAAGATGAAGCCGAAGAAGCGCTGACCAAACTCCTTGGTGAAAAACGCCTAGCCAGTGAACGAGATAGCACCGTGGTGGTCTATAACCTATTTGGCGAGCCTACCTGGGGCAACTTCCATCGTCTTGGCATGTTCAATTTGCCGGAGCTACAGACGATGTTGGAGCAGCGCAAAGCTGGGCATGTTATTGATCAAGCCCGGCACAGCGAAATTTTGAGTATGCTACGCTATGCAGCGAAGTCTTTTGATATCACGCTTCCCGCTCATTGGCTATAAATAAACGCCGGAATATCCGGCGTTAATTTATAGCCCACTTTAAATAGATGTTGCTATTAATCGTTTCACTTATATAAAAATAATCGCATCATTAGCCTGATGATGGACATCTAGGCGAAAATTTGATGTTAAGCGATTCTCATTGAAGTTAATATAAAAAGGAAACCAAGCCGGGTCATTACTAATAGCAGAAAGACTTTTACTTGAGTTTCCTTCTGCTCTCACAGACACTTCCGCCAACCAAGACTTTACATCATCATGAGCGATTGAAATGGGCTTTCGTAACTGATATACACCTTGCTTGGGATTAGACAATAACTCCAAATTGATCAATGTCCTAACAACAAATTGAATACAACGCTTAATAGTTGATGTATCGCCATAGACTTCGGTTATACGCTGCTCCAGCTGCTTGTAGATAAATAAGCCTTCATGCTTAGCCATTTTTCCAATTTGTGCCGTAACATTATAAAAAAATGGATACTTAACCAGCATCATTCCCCAATGAATCGCAATATTTACCTCACTGTATTCAATAAGCAGTCTACAAGCATCGGCATGAAATGCTTTGGGTACGGAATTTGATTCTGAATCCCAAATTCCAAAGAGCAGGTTTCTAGTCTTATCTTGGGCAACTTTGCTATCAAAGCTGGGCGCAAGTAATACATCAATTTTATTTTTTAATGCTTGGCCGTGAACCCCATTTGCTGACCAAGATGCGGTTTGAACTAGCCAGTCCATCTCTAAATGCCGATTAAATCCAATAGCTGGTTTCATAACTCAATATTCCTTTTTAAAAATTACAATTGAGTTTCCTTGTTGCAGACATTCAAATGCCGACATATCAAGATTGGATAGGTTAATATCAAGATGGAAGGGAAAGAGAGCCTGATCATTCAAGGCATCATCAAGAGCAATACTCTCTTTGCTTGATGAAATGAGCAAAGCATCAAGCAGCCAATTTGCTAGATGACTATTTATGCTGACTCGTTGACTAACAATGGAGTAAGAGGCCGGACTCATATTTCGCTTTAATATGCCTAATTCCATTATGGTTCTTAATACGGCACTTAATGCTCTGCTGGTGGCTTCAGTTTCACCATAAAGCATACTCATACGCCGAAGCGCTTGGGCATAAGTAAAAGTATTATTCAGCCTTGATTGTCGGCCGATAAAGCGAGCGACTTCGGCAAAGAACGGCTTTCTCGCAATTAACATGCCCCAATGAATAGGTAAGGAAAATGATTCAGCCTCTTTATGTAATACAATACCTTTATCAAAAAAATTCTTTGTGTAATGGTCTACTGGCTGACTCCACACCGAGGTGAGCAAATTCCGCGCTTTACGGCGGTTTTCTTTGGAAACAATATACGCGCTTAAAAAGTTATCAAGATTATCATTAAGTTGTGCATATTCAGCCCCGTTTGCTACCCAACGAAGAGATTGTTCAAGCCACTCTTTTTCAACATGGCGACAGAAACCGGGAGTTTTAACCATAACTTATTGTTTTCTATTAACTATTATTAATGGAACGATAACCTCGTGGAGACTGATCCCCCCGTGCCCCACAACGACATCACCTTTGCCTTTAAAAGCACAATCAGCATTGGCGAGTAGTGGGTAGGTCGCTTTGGGAAGCCCTAGTTCAGGACCAGGCCATGCTATCACAGATCCATGGCAGGCTTGAGCAGTACTGTCACGTAATGCAGGATCGTGGTAGATCCGTACTCGTTCGCCTCTGGTATCAGCTTTCACTCCCTCATTGATATATCCGATTCCCGTCGCTTCCTGGCTGCCATGATCTGAAGTAATGATAATTTCAAAGCCTTTGTCTAATAATTCTGCAATTTTCTCTTTGAAATTCCAGTCGGTTAGCCAGCCATCTACGACCATATTCAAAGCAGACATTCCATTTTTTATACCGTGCATTTGCTCATCAATAAAATTTATGACGAACCCGGCTACTTTAACGCTTGGTGGAGTTATCAACTCTTGCCATGCGTCATTTGATAACGACTCAATTTTTTTGGCATAATTTATTTCTCGTTTGGCGAAACCTTTACCCTGCCAATAATCCAGCCATAGCTGCTCCTCTTTGCTGGTAGTCAGTAAAGACTCTGCAAAGGCAAAAGGTTTCTTGCCAGAGAATAAGGCCTGTCGTGATATTGATGTAATCGTTGGAACCCAAGAGAAACAGGCATGTTCTTCCAAAGATATATTGGCACACAACTGCAAGTGATTACGCAATAATGGCCACTGTCGAGCTCCCATGCCATCTAAAACCAATAAACATATTTTTTTGCCACTATCCACGCGCCGTGATAGCCAATCAGGGACTTTATGCAACATTGCAGGATAGCGAACCGTGGGAGTAGTTTGTAACTTTATAAAATTTAAACGTAGCCATTTTTGAAATAGAAAATCTGCAGTGGTGTTTAATTTCTTTATTTCTTCGAAAAGAGCAGCAACAGGAGGTTGTTTTTTGTTTTCATAAAACAATGCATTCATAATCCCAAGCGAGTGGGATTGTTCAAACCAAAATTCAGTATTAATACTTTCTAATTCACATTTTTCAAAGTAAACCTTGGCATTTTTCAATAAAAGGCTTATCCGTTCTCGCTCGGTTATCTCAGGCTCTTTGGCTATACCAAACCAGGCCCAATGTCCTGCGGGCAGGCCGTCTGTTTTCACCGGTTTGATAATGCCCTCGGCAAACAAGTTGTCGATAAAAACACGAATGTCACTATCTGCAAATGGTACTACAAGTTTCTCGCTTGGCCACGCAGTACTTGCAATAGCATTAGGTAACTCACTATGCAGATACATTTCCCATTGTTGCTGCAAGAAATCAAAAAATGCACTCTTGTTTGGAATTAATGCATTAAAGTCCCAATATTTAAATTTCGGCGAAAGACTGAGTAGACGAATGAGGCGCTCTTCAATCTGCGTTGGCATCTCAATACCAACATAGTGTTTTCTGATTAACAGCCTAACAAGGTCTGTATTAGTTTGGATCGTCTCAGGGGCTATGCGATAAATATGACGAAGTAAGAAGTCGAGGCTGGACTGCAGATTTAGTTTGCCAGGCGTATATAATTTCAGTGCATCCATTGCCGACTGGAGTAACGACGCCGGGAGCAATCTGATGGCCGATAAATCAATGTCTTGAAAAAACTCAGATAAGTGAAAGTTAATTTCACTTGATTCGACCTGAATGTCACAAGGGATAAATAGCTCTCCCTCTTGACCCAGACGGATTAAGAGGGAGTTTTTTTTAGTCCGTTTTCTCCATGCTTCATACGTTAGTCGAAGTGCGAGAGGATCCTTGTCATCAAATAAAATTGCATCTTTTTTTTGCAAGGCAGAGGATATTTTAGGCTCAAAGAGCAGTCCATCAGGATCGTTAACGATGTAAACAAACGAACCATCCAAGTTTACTTTTTGAATAACATCATCCTGCCAAGTCATATTTATCCTTTAATTTCAAAAACGGCGTGCAGCATCATGTCCGGAATCGCGTTGCGCTTTTTGTCCAGGTCCTGACGCCACTGTGCATATTCACTATTAAGTTGACGCAAACGGTATTGACGAACCTCTGGTAATCCAACGCGCTCTATCGCGCGTTTTCGTGCGTTAAACGAGTATTCACCTTTCTCATAATGGTTATCTAAATCGGCCTGAGTGGCTGCCAACATGCTCTCGAACATCGCTTTGCCTTCCTGTTGCGCTGCCTGATGTAGCAGGGCATAGACTGACTGATGTTCAGCCGGTGCGGCGGCCAACTCATGAGGCAAGATGTCGAACTCTTTACTACAGACCGCATCCCAGACTCGCTGTGACGCTGTAGCATAATACTGACCATTCGGTTTTATATAGACAGGCATGTATTGGCAGCGACGCTCTTGGCCTGCCACCAGGCGGATACTCCACAATGCCCAGTAACCATTGGCTCCCGCTGGTAACGACTTTACCCTGACACAGGGGATCGGTTGTGCTTCACTCCAGACCGGCAATTGGCTACATAGCCCTCTGATCTTGGGATTTTCCAATGTGAGATGGGTAAGCTCGGGTCGTTGCTGGGCCTCTTTACCCATAAAGGTGACGCCACTCCATGCTGCGCCATCAGGCCAGATTAGGGTATGTCCACCTTCCTGATCCTCAATGAAATCCGCGGATTGCTGCATGCTGCGTTGCCAACGCAAGTAATTGGTAACCATGCTCTGTATCCAATAAGGCAGCGGGTGGTTCAGGGCTTGGCGATAGTCGTCGGCAGATAAGGGATCATCACCGCCAAACAGCGCATCCTGCTGCCGCTTATCGACTGCGCCGTCTCTTAATGTAGCCAAGGCTTTGGCTAGCTCCTGATCCATTAACGCAGGATCCGTGATAGAAGCGATAAACAATTCATCGAACAAATGATTGGCGGCGGAGGAGTCCAATACATCGCTGGTCTTATCAACACCAAACTCATCCAGGATGATCTGCAACTTGGTCTCGAGAACTTCACGAACCCTGTGCTCGACAGTATCTTCAAGCACGAAATTCAGGGCTCGAACGATATGCCGTTGGCCGATACGGTCGACGCGGCCAATACGCTGTTCCATGCGCATCGGGTTCCAGGGCATATCGTAGTTCACAATTACATGGCAGAACTGCAGGTTCAAACCTTCACCACCGGCATCGGTGGAGATCAGAATGCGGATGTCACTAGCAAAGGCGGCTTGCACTTTTTTGCGCTCTGCCAGATCCATGGAGCCGTTGAGACAGACCACACTGATCCCCCGTTCAATAAAAAACTGGGCTAGCATCTCTTGGGTTGGCACAAACTCGGTAAACACCAACATCTTCAGATGTGGGTTACCCTCTTCTTGCTGGAGTCGGTATAACCACTCGAGCAGCGCTTCGGCTTTGGCATCATTTTCGGCACTGACGCACTGCTCCGCTAACGTCAGTAGGCGGCGAACATCATTCTTCTCATTCTCCAGCGAGGCTTGGCATTGTGCTAATAACTCATCTAACTGGGCTTGACCATCCAGATCGGCCCACTCATCGGCAAAGGCAAGGGGCAACTCCTCTTCAACCCGCTTGTTTTCCAACACATTGAGTCGGCGAGCAAGGGTGCGGGCGATGGCCGCACTGCTGGAGCTTACTAAGCGCTGCATCAGGATCATTAAAAAGCCAATGGCATTTTGCTGTTTGGCTTGCGCCTGGTTGTAACCCTCCTTGATGTACTCGGTGACCTCTTCGTAGAGATGACGCTGCAAGGCATGCTGATCTTGCCAAGCCACCGCAACCAGTTCGGTTTGTCGGGGGTTAAACAGCGGTTTGCCTTCGCCATCAATGGCGATCCGCTTTTCAGTGCGGACTACAAAGGGTTGAACCCGCTCTTGGGTCACAGAGCCGACATCTGGGAAAGCCTCAGCATCCAGAAGCGCCATCAGGCGATGGAAGGCATCGCTTTTGCCTTGATGGGGAGTGGCGGAAAGCAGCAACAGGTAGGGGGCGGCTTCGGCCAGTCCCTGACCCAACTTGTAGCGGGCGACCTGATCGGTACTGCCGCCGAGCCGATGGGCCTCATCAATGACGATCAGATCCCATCCTGCGGCCAACAGATCATCAAACCGTAACTTGTTGTATTCATTTAGCTGTTTAAGTGTCCAGCCTTTGCGGCTTTCGATGGGCTTGATACTGTCAACCGGGCAGACCACCTGATCATGGCGCGACCAGATATTCTCCTGATCATGTTGCGATTTTTGCTCACTGGGCAGCAGCAGCTGAAATGACTCGTTAAAGTGAGTCTGCATTTCGCTGACCCACTGACTAACCAGCCCTTTCGGCGCACAGACCAGAATACGCTTGGCCAAGCCGCGCAATTTCAACTCGCGCATCACCAGCCCAGCTTCGATGGTTTTTCCCAGGCCAACTTCATCGGCAAACAGATAACGCACCTGTTTTTTACTCATCGCCTTGGTGAGCGCCTTGAGTTGATGTGGTAGCGGGATCACATTTGATTCGATCGGGGCTAACAGTGTGTCTTCTTGCTGAGCGTTGGCAATTTTCGCGGCAGTGGCTAGATAGCAGAATGCCTCAGCCGTCACCACTGGCTGTGCGGGCCGAGGGGTGAGATCGACAGCCGGTACCTTGAGCACCACATCTTGTTGCTGCAACCAGACGCGATAAAACTGCTGGCCCCAAAGGCCAGCGGTTTCGATCACTTTGACATATTGTTGATGGGCCTGACTCCAGGCCCAGTCTCCTACCTGCCACATGACGGTTTACCACTCATCGTCGGTATCGACCTGACTCAGGGTCACGGCCTGGTCGTAATACATCAGCAGTACCGGATCCTCTTCCAACACATTGCTGGGCAACTTCTCGGCCACGGCGATCAAAGCGGCAAACTCCTGCTGTTCCCAGAGTGTCTTAAAGCCTGTGCGCACTGCTTCAATGCGGAACACCTTGAGCTTCTTCTTGGCGGCCTTGTACTCTTCAAACTCTTTAAGCAGCGATTTTTCTCGCAACTTTTCCAAGTCACCCGCTTTATTGGGATCAGGGACATACCATCGATCTTTGGCTTTGGCTATCAAGGCTGGATCATTTTTTGCCAAGTTACGCAGCTCTTTCCAGTTGCTGGAGAGATAGCTATGGATCTGATCCGGCACCTCATCCTGGGCGTCAAAGCAGAGGAAATTCTGACTTAGTAGTTCGCGCAGCTCCAGTGTCACCTCATGCTTACTAAAGCCACCTAGCTGTTGCATATAGAGCGGATTAATATCGGCAAAGGTTTGAGGTTTATTTTTGAGAAGTTGACGCAACCAGTCAATGGCAGAGGCTTCATCTTTTACAAAAAGAGAGGATTGCATTAACTCTCCAGAAGCCAACTTCTTTTTATCGTAGTCTGCAGCTTGCTCTGGTAGGAAAAACATACCATCACGCTCGATGAAGCGTTGTGTGAGTCCGAATTGGAATTCTTGGCTTGAGATCGGCACTGGGTAGCCCTTCCGCACGAAGTAAGCCACCATCTGGTCAAACAGAATTCGTGGATCTCGCTCTGGGACAAACTGTAATAAAGCTCCTTGTTTTTTAGTAATGGGCACATAATTTAGATGAGTACGAACAAAATCCCAGACTCCGTCTTCGGTTTGCGCCTCAGTCTGGAAACGCGCCTCAAAGCTATCCTTAGGTTTGTACGCCGAGATAATCAGGTCTTGTTTAACTGAGGTTGTGTTTGTTACTGCATTAAAACTTCCCTGTTTTTTGTCCAGTGACGAAACATTGGCGATTATAAACCCAGCATCTGTTAGTGCAGTTTGAATGCTATTCCATACTGCAGCTTTGGTATTTGAAAATTCAACTGTAATCCATCGTCCAGGTTTGAGAACTCGATAGCACTCAGAAAAGCAATTAGCCATAAGTTGGCGATATTCGAAACTTCCTTTCCTTTGGTTTCGGTTTTCAATCGCTTCATCTTTGGAGTTTGTTTTTACCTTTAGCCAAGCCTCCCAAAGGAAATTTAGCTCTGAATACATTATGTTTGCGCCAAAAGGAGGATCAATAAATAGGTAGTCCACACTATCGTCAGGTAGACCAGGAATAGATGATAACGACCCTGTTTGGAGTACGCTTGAACCTTTGCTTAGGGATGGCAATATGTTGACCATTCTGTCAATATGTTGACCTAAAACCTTGGTAACGGGAATTTCCTTTAAAAGAGATGGGACATACAGAGTTCCATTCATTGGGCCACCTCCAGCCCCAAGGTTCCCCCCCTGTGAACGGAAACGATACTGACGGCTTAGCACTATTGCTGATGAGGTTAAATTCACAAGAAGTCGACCTTTTAGATTTGATGATCTAGCTAAGTCTGAGTATTTTGCTAAATTATATAGAGCCCTTTTAGTGTAGAATTCACTGGCATTTTGAATTCCAACCCCTCTCGGATCAGACATTTTATCACCATCCGGAAGTGGTTCTATTGGGTACCAGTATGGAATATTAGTGTTCGAGATGCTATCTAATACACCAACATCGTAATCATCTGGTTTTTTAGTATATGAATTTCCGGATGTTTTATAGTGAATTAATACTGGTATCTGTTTTGCTAGCTTTGAAATCTCACCGACATTCTCATCAAAATACGAAACCCATGATCGTTTAAGGCTTCTTTTCGCTAGTTCCGCTCCACATGTTGAACATTCAAAATCATCTTTCACTTGCCAATTTTCTTTATCTACTGCCACATCCCAAAAGACAATTTCGCTGCTGCATTCTTGGCAGACAAATACATCTGACCAGACAGTGTAGTTAATTTTTTCATTGCGACCATCAGAGTGTTTTGTTTCATACATCCAGCCACATTCATTTTCTATCTCTTTCAGGATGTGGTCTGCTTCTTTCTTGAATTCATCAATGTTAACAGGAGAGTTGTAGTTATTGGAAATAAATGTCGCAATAGGGGACAAATCATTAAGTATCACCTGGCGTGTACCTAGCGCTGAAAATGGCTGCCACATTTTTTTACCATTATCATCGATCTCCTCCTGTAAAATGACTCCATCAGACTTAATTTGGTAGCCAAGCGACATTACGATATCTCTATCACCACACATCTGAGCCGCAACACCTGTCATGCCCGTACCACAGAATCCATCAAAGACAATATCGCCTGGATTGGTGTAATGCAGGATATAACGCATTATGGCTTTATGCGGCACCTTGGTGTGGTAGGAGTGGGCGTTATAAATAGGATCATTTTTTCCTTCACTGACATCTGCCGCAAATGGCTCACGATGATATTCCTCATCAGAAGCTGGCTTTTGCGCTTCCCATTCCGCAATAAAATCGCCAATCCAAGGATTGGGGCAAGCCGTGTAATAGGGCGGATCACTAAGATTTAAAATATCCTCATCACTTCCGATAGGAAAACCTTCAATTTTACGAAATTCTGGATCTTTTAATTTTTCCGCCAGCAGGGCTAAAAAATAGTTACGGCGAGCCTGATCGTTGGCAAAGGTTTTGCCTAAGCAGGTCACTGGACCTGCCGCCTGATTCGGTTGTGAGCTGTCAGTGGAAAATAAGCTGTCTTGCTGCATGGTGCTTCCTATAGCGGGTGCAGTTTATACCGCACCCGCGACTCTTGATTAATCGATGATGATGCGAACTTTCGCGATGTCTTTGCCCTGACAGAGTTTGCTGAGCAGGCGGTTAAAGCGTTCAGCGATTTCGTCACGGCCCTGAGGCAAACCTTGACCGAGTGCATGCACGAGTTCGGCGGCGCTGACTCGCACCTCCTCCAACCCGGCGAGAACCAGATTGACCGCCTGGACAAAGGCGGAATCCAGTGGGTCAGGTAGCAGCCCTTGCTGAATAAAATCACGAATTAACTGTGCCTGTTCGGCTTTGAGCAGATCCAGATTAATAAAGGGGTCATCCAGCAAGCTGCTGAGGTTACTGAGCCAATCGCTTTGCAGGCTGTCGAGCCGCTGCTCCAGGCTCTTCAATTGTGCACTGGCTGGCGCCTTGCCTCTCTCTTGGCGAGCATTAAACTCCATGGGGTTGGCATTCATCGCCAGCAGCTTAGGGTCGATAGGCTTTGCTGCTTGCAATTGCGCAGCATCTTTACGCCACTCGGCTAGTTGCTGAGCCGGGAGCAAGGCGATACCACTTAAGATCTCCAACTCATTCAAGCGTTCGTCATTCAGCAGCTTGGCTTTGGTATTCTCTTCGTTGCCGTCAAGATGTGCTCGCATATAGAGCTCAACATAGTGTTTGGCATACTCAGTTTTCAGTGCCGACAACATGTTGATTTGCTCAGCCTTGAAGCTGTCATCACTACGTGAAGCCGGAGTGGCCAGACCTTGTCTCAGTACATCACGCGCCTGTTTGACTTGCTCTTGCCAAGCGTGTGATTCAGGAAGTACCAGCTGCGCCTCTTTGAGATAGGCGCATAAGGGGGCTAGATCGCCCACTACGGTTTTAAGCTGCACAAAGTTGTGCCATGCCTGCAGCATCTGCTGGTATGTAGCGATGTCAGCCGCCGTCACCTTAAGGTTTTTCAGCTTGCCGGGTTTATCGTAGCGCGCAATGGTTTCCAAAAAGTTCTTCAGCTCACTCAGCTGGGTAGAGAGCGTCTGCTCCTCGCTCTCTTCCAGTACTGATTGCCCCCACAGTGGCAAGCGATCCTTAACGCTCTGCTGCCCTTTGACTAGCTCGTTAATCAGTACCTCGGTGCGCTGTAACATTTCACGCACCACGTCTTCATCGCCTTGCTGAATTGAGGTGGCTAGGCCATCGTTCATCTCCAGCAGGGTGAGTAGGGCTTTTATGGCGGTGATATTAAAATCCTTGGGCGCCTGGATATGTTTAAAGTCTCTGAGCACATCAAAGGCGATGGACTTGAACTTGACCACATCGCTGGCGGTCAAGGTATGGCCGACCACCACCAACTCAAGCTCACCGCTGTAAACCAAACAGGCGATCAGCACCAGAAGCCATTCAGGCTCCAGGCGGAAGCTATCTGGCTTAAAGTAGAGGCGGGAGTTGATAGCCTCCAGCAATTCGGTCTGATTGACCACTTGCCCTTGCTGCTTGCTTTGCAAGACAGCCAAAACGGCTTGGGCATAGCGCGATTGCAGCGGAGCGATTTTATCGCCATCAAGTAATTCCAATGCATCGAGCACGGCATTGGCGCGCTTGGTGGCCGCACCACCGGAGACGACACTTAACGCATCCTTGGCTGCGCTTTCGATATTCTCGTAGGTGATCCATTGGCTAAAGCTGGGATACTCGGGTGCCAATGCTTCAAAATGATTGGCCAAAATATGGCTGGCAACGGCTTCGAAGATATCTTTCAGACTGCCGATCTGGCTATCACCAAGTCCGGAGATGTTGCGCACCGAGGTGCCTTTTAGCCAGTCCATCATCGGCTTGTTTTGCCCGTTATATTGGGCAATGTAAGCCTCTTTGAAGTGACTCTTTAGCCAAGTCTGCATCTCTCTGAGATAACCTTCGGCCTTGAGTTTATAGACATTCTTGGCGTTACCCGTGGCCGAAGCATGCAAGTCGATGGCGGCGGCGTAGTAGTTCAAGCAACTAGCAAACTCAGCGTCGGCATTTTGCAGGATAAACAACACTTCATCGCTGCGGATAAACTCTTTCTTCACCTTAGGCGGGTTATAGGGCTGAATAAAGTACATGTAATAGTCGTAAGGCGGCTTGGCAGTCTCACGTTCATTGGGTGAGCCAAGAAATAACCAACCAGGCCGGTTAACGTTACGGTCCAGCCATTTCAGTTGATGTTCCCACATCTGAGTACTGGTATGTTGTCGATCAGGTTCTCCAAGGATTTCCAACATGGCAACGCGGTATGCACCATTACGGCTGTCATCGGTCAGTAGGGGCACCTTGTTTTCGATATAGGCATCAAAATCTTCGGTTTTTTTCAAATCCAAAAAGAATTGATCGTTGGCCTTGTTCTTGGAGAAGAACTGACCGTTGACGGTTTTACGGATCTTGGTCAATACCGCGACGATCTGGGTTTCCAGGTTTTTGCTCTTCTCACCAGGCAACTGTTCGATGCCGGGTAGATAGAGGCAAAGAGAATCACGCAGTTCGGCAGCTGTGGCCCCCATCTCGTTATAGACATCGCCCACGGACAAACGATGGATAGCCAGTCCGGCTACCAAGCGCTTGGCAAAATCGATCTCTGTCGCGGTGGGATAGGCTTGATCAATTCGCGTAAACAGGGTTTCACCGACCTCAATAACCTGACCGATTTCCGGGTTGGTTTTGGCGCTAGGGTCGCCTCTGAGCTCATCCCAGTAGGTGTCGTAAGAAAACACGCCAGGCTTATCGGTAGGCACCACCAGCTCCATCAAGGCTTGCATTTGCCGCGACAGGCTACGCAGTACCTGACGTTGCTCAATACCCGCGCCCCGCACGCGCTCGAAGGTATTGATGTAGTCAGGGTGCACTGGGAACATGCGCACAAACTCGTCGAGGCGTTCGTTCATGCGGTCAAAGCAAGGGGTGAATTGCTGCAGGTACTCGCGGATCCAATGCAGTTGCTGAGCATCTTTTTTGAGCAGACGTTCGGCGACGACATATTTGATATCGTCACGGGTGATCAGCACCTGTTCGGCCCGGTCACGGATGCGTTTGACTTCTTGGGTGGCGAATGCGAGTTGCGTGCTATCGAAGATGGCTTCCTGCACACCGCAGATGAAACGGAAACGGGTGCCATCTATCACTTCACCCATCACACGCATCATGGCCATATCCAACGGCAGCTGCTGCTGATTACGAGAGCGCAGGTAATCGAGGATCTCGTCACAGATCAGCAGCAAACCTTGGTCGGGATAGCGCTCGTGAAACAGCGCCATCATCTCTTCAAAGTAGGGTTTGTGATTGGATGAGATTTCCTCCATGGCCGGGAATTGGTAGTCGATACCCATCTCAGCCAGGCCTGATGTCAAGTTGTCGGTGACAATATCGGCAAAGGCTTTTTTGCTCGCTCCGACTTCAAAGCGGATAACTTTGAACTTGCCAGCAATCTTGTTCGCGGCTGCACGCACCTTGTCGTTAGTGATGAATTGGGCCAATTCTGGAAACTCGGCGACGGCCGAGATCACCGACATCAAATGTGATTTACCGGAACCGTAGTTACCGACCACCCAGAGAGATTTGTTATCAACGGATTCGTCAAACTGAAGCTGAGGAATGATGATGTCCGCCAGCTTTTGCGACATTTTGTCCGAGATGACATATGAGGCCACCAACTGCTGAGCCTTTGACTGTTCTGCCGACTCTTTGAGTTTGATGATGGTGGTGACGGGCTCGAACTGAATGAGCTCCCCGTACTTTTTCATTTTTATCCCCTTTGCTCGGTAACGTGAATGATGGGCACGTTGGCCAAATCATTCGCAGAGTAAGATTGATAGTCGTCCCGTCCGGGGACGGAAAAGGTTAGAAATCGTTCTGTAATCTGACCAGGCCAGATGGCCACGATAGGTTTGAGGCGAGCTAAATCCTGGAGCTGACGCAGTGGGTCTAGTTCCAACGTTGGCTCAAACAAAACTTGGATCCTGTCTAGCCATACAACATCAGACGCTATGCCATTCAGCATTTGAGCAATGATGTCTGAAACATGGCGAGACCGGTCATTGCATGATAGCGGTAACAGCCGCTCACATAACTGTTCTGAAAGCTCAAGATATGTCAGCCCTTCTGTTTCACGAGCAGACCTGATGATTTGTGTAGGTGAGTTGATGACTAGCACCAAGGCGCTAGATTGGACACTCATTCTCAACAGGGCCTTGTTGGCTTCCGCTTGCAGCTCGTATGCCGAAGATACGCTTGTTACATGGATTGGTTGCCCGAGCATCGCTCTCTGCTTAATGACACAAATAAATTGGCATATTCTAGCGATTTCAACTTGGTCTGTCTCATCAGAAACCTTGAGATAGCGTGTCTTTATGAATCGCCCCGGCTCTCCAACTGACTGGGGATCCACATAACCACCCAGCTGGATTCAAGGCTGAGACACAGATTGTGACTCATACTGACCTCTTTGTTATTTGTTGGCGCCATGGTACGCCATCAGTGGCATGCGGGACTTGCGCTGGTTCAAAGGTGGCGCGCTATAATGCCTGTATATAAACACAGGCGTTATTACCATGAAGCTGTTAACCCCAGACCCATCACCCGCCGAGGTGACCATCCCGCTGTTCTTGCACCGCGCCTCTTGCGGCTTTCCCAGCCCAGCCAGCGACTATCTGGAAGGGAAGTTAGACCTCAACACCCACTGCGTGGCGCACCCTGCAGCAACCTTCTATCTGCGTGCCGAGGGGGAGAGCATGACCGGGGTCGGCATCTTTCCCGGTGACTTGCTGGTGGTCGATAAGAGCCTCACCCCGCGCCATGGTGATGTGGTGATTGCACTACTCGATGGCGGCTTCACGGTAAAGACCTTGCAGCTCAAGCCGAGGTTGCGGCTGTTGCCAGCCAATCCGGCGTTCGCGCCTATCGACCCTTGTATGAGCCTCTCCCTGGAGTTGTTCGGAGTGGTCACCCATGTGATTGGCAATCTGAGGCAGCGTGATGGCTATAGCGCTCGTTGATGTAAACAACTTCTACGCCAGCTGTGAGCGGCTGTTTCGCCCTGAGCTGCGTGGCCGCCCAATCGTGGTGCTCTCCAACAACGATGGATGCGTGGTGTCGCGCAGCCCCGAAGCCAAGGCGCTGGGTATCAAGATGGCCGGGCCCTACTTCAAGATCCGCGAGCAGTTCGAGGCGCATGGCGGTGTGGCATTCAGCTCCAACTACGCGCTCTACGGCGATATGTCTGGCAGGGTGATGAGCACGTTGGAGACTATGGCCCCCGAGCTGGAGGTCTACTCCATCGATGAAGCGTTCATGGCGTTGTCGGAGTCGTTTGCCGGGGACCTGACAGCCTATGGACAACAGATCCGGCAGCGAGTGTGGCAGTGGACCGGACTAACTGTCGGGGTTGGGATCGGCCCCACCAAGACCCTCGCCAAGCTGGCCAACTATGCAGCCAAGAAGTGGCCTGCCACGGGCGGCGTCGTGGACTTGCGTGACGAGCTGCGCCGTGCCCGGCTGATGGCTATCACCCCGGTGGACGAGGTGTGGGGCATAGGACGGCGCTTGGGGGCCAAGTTGGTGGCACAAGGCATCAACACCGTGGCTGACCTGGTGGCTAGCGATGCCAAAGGGTTACGCGCCCAATACGGCGTGGTGGTCGAGCGGATCGTACAGGAGCTGCGTGGCCTGCCTTGCGCAGAGCTGACCGTTGAACCGGCTGCGAAGCTGCAGATCCTCTCGAGCCGTTCCTTTGGTGAGCGCGTGACTGGCCGTGGAGAAATGGCCCAAGCGTTGTCAGGCTTTATGGCTCGCGCAGCCGAGAAGCTGCGGGCCGAGGGGATGTGTTGCCAGCGGGTGCACCTGTTCGTGCGAACCAGCCCCTTTGATGAACAAGCCCCTTACTACAGTGAGCAGGCTGGCGTCCGGCTGGTCTGCCCTAGCGATGATACCCGGTTGCTGCTGCAGCAAGTGAACGTGTTGCTACCGCAGATTTGGCGCGACGGTTACCGCTATCAGAAGGGAGGTGTCATGCTGAGTGAGTTCACCCCCAAGGGGCAGCAACAGGCTGACCTGTTTGCCCCGTCCTCCGCTCAATCAGATGCGCTGATGGCTGTGATGGACCAGATCAAAGCCAAGGGATTGGGGCGCGTAGGCTTTGCCAGCCAAGGTACGGGGTCGCCTGAGTGGATGATGCGACAAGAGCACCTGAGCCCCTGTTACACCACACGCTGGGAGGACCTGCCGGTGGCGAGGTAGCCCTGAGTCGGTTAGCTGCGAGGCTAGGTGGTTACACGTCAGGATCCAGTACCTCCCAACGTCCGCTCTTACGCGGCCCAACAAAACGTAATCGCCCTTCTTTGACCAGCATGGCAACAGCTCTCTCCACTACACTTCATCTGCTATTGCATATGTGCTGAACTAGTTGCTCAAATTTGATGAAGTACTACTGGCTGTGATGTATGAGCGCTTCAGGAGCATAGGTAAAATGAAAGAGCCTCGCAGAAGAGGGAAAGGTGGGAAACCATGCTTTTTGCAGTGAGATCAAGACGGTAGGATAGCGCATACTTATAACATATGCGTCCCCCCCCTTGAAATACAGAACCCGCGATATGGTGCGTCGCAGGTTCTGAGTAGCTAGAAGTTAGATAAGAATGTTAAATCCACCTTGGGACTTAAAAGACTCCATTTCAGCTCAGAGTATGTGTGCGGAGGCGGTGTTAGTGGTGCCGCTCGGTACCAGAGCACCGGAGACCATCACAACCACGTCACCTTTCAGACCCATGCCGATTTCCAGCGCGGCTTCTTTACCGATGCGATAGAAATCGTCGGTAGAGGCGATGCTGTCAACCACGTGAGCAACTACACCCTTGGTCAGAACCAGCTGGGCAGCAGTTTTCTTGTTGGTGGTGATAGCCAGGATCCAGGCTTTCGGGAAGTACTTGCGAATGGCCTTGGCAGACTTGCCGCCTTCGGTAGCGACCACGATCAGCGGGGCGTCCAGCTTCTCGGAGGTCTCTACGGCGCCTTTACATACGGCTTCGGTGATGCGCAGCTTGTTGCTGTCGTTGGCAGCAGACAGGTTGGACGGCATCACGGCATCGGTACGCTCGCAGATGGTGGCCATGATGGTCACGGCTTCCAGCGGGTACTTGCCCTTGGCGGACTCACCGGACAGCATCACTGCGTCGGTACCGTCCAGGATGGCGTTGGCCACGTCGCCAGCTTCGGCACGGGTCGGACGCGGGTTCTTGATCATGGAGTCCAGCATCTGGGTGGCGGTGATGACCACTTTGCGGGCTTTGTTGCACTTCTCGATGATCATCTTCTGGGCGAAGATCACTTCTTCTACCGGGATCTCGACACCCATGTCGCCACGGGCAACCATGATGCCGTCGGAGACAGCCAGGATCTCGTCGAAGTTGTCCAGGCCTTCCTGGTTTTCGATCTTGGAGATGATCTGGATGTTCTCGCCACCGTGGGCTTTCAGGTGCTCACGGATTTCCAGAACGTCTTCTTTCTTACGGATGAAAGAAGCAGCAACGAAATCAACGCCTTGCTCGCAACCAAAGATCAGGTCGCGCTTGTCTTTCTCGGCCAGGGCCGGCAGCTTGATGGAGACGCCCGGCAGGTTAACGCCTTTGTTCTCGCCCAGGTCACCGTTGTTCAGTACTTTACAGATAACTTCGCGCTCGGTGATTTCGATAACGTCCAGACCGATCAGGCCGTCATCAACCAGGATGCGGTTGCCGACGCGCAGATCGTTGGCGAAACCTGCATAGGTCACGGCCACTTTGTCTTTGTTGCCAACCACGGTCTGGTCGGTGGTGAAGGTGAAAGTCTGGCCAGCGACCAGCGCGACGTCGTTGCCGCCTTCCAGCTTCATGGTACGGATTTCCGGACCCTTGGTGTCCAGCAGGATAGCTGCGTGCTTGCCGGTCTCGGCCATCACAGCGCGCAGGTTGCTGATGCGGCTGCCGTGCTCGGCGTAGTCACCGTGGGAGAAGTTCAGGCGCATGACGTTCATGCCGGCGTCCAGCATTTTGGCCAGCATTTCTTTGGATTCGGTCTTCGGACCGATGGTGCAGACAATTTTGGTCTTTTTCATGTCAATCTTCATTGTGCTGTTGTCATCTCTTCAATGTGAAATAGTCAGCGGGTCAGGACAAAGGCGGCCAACGCCGGCAGTCCTCTGCCCTCCCGATCAAACAGGGCCTGGTTCTCCCAGCCATTGCCGAGGGGCTATCTATCCCGAGGAACGCCATGCCAGCGCGACTGGCCCAACTGTCGCCGGGGACCCGGATCCAGCCCGGCTCCCAATAGACAAACCCGAGCCCGAGCTGATCCGGCACTGCGGCAATAGCAGCACGCAGTGCATCGAGAAACGCTAGTTGCCCCTCGGGCGTCGCAGCAAACCCGCCGCGTACGGCCTCCTGCTCACCGAAGGCGTTACGAACCTCGTCCTGGTTGACGGTGTCATGCCCATAGGCGGTCTCAACGACCAGCAGCGGACGCCTGATTTGGGTGGCAAGGCTGTTCATGGTGCGCGAGAGGTCGCCCAGAGATCCGTGCCAATATGGGTAGAAGGAGATACCCACCAGATCGAACGGCACATCGCGTACCTGCATCGCCTTGAACCAGCGTAGGCACTGAGCCTCATCCCCTCCTTCAGCAAGATGTAGCATCAGTCGTGGGGTGATACCCCCCTCGCTGCCAGCACGGATCCCGGCGATGGCCGCCTTGAGCAACTGGGCTAATCGATCGAACCCCTCCTCTTCTTCTTGCCGGTGTAGTTGCCCCTGCGGCCACAGCATGCCGTTATTGAGTTCGTTGCCGACCTGCACCATTTGCGGTGGCACCCCGGCCTCGCGCAGGCGTTGTATCACGGCGGCGCTGTAATCGTGCAGCATTGCCGCCAACTCTGCATCCGACTTGCCTCGCCAGGTCCGTGGCGTGTGCTGCTTGCCAGGGTCGGCCCAGAAGTCGCTGTAATGAAGATCGAGCAACCAGGGCAGGTTGAGGGACCGGCTTCGCTGCGCCAGTGCAATCACCTTTTCCAAGTCATTGTTGCCACCACCAAAGGGTTCCCCCTTGGCCGAACGGGGATCGACCCACAGCCGCAGGCGTACCAGGTTGAGGCCACGCTTGCGCATCAGGGTTAGCAAATCCCCCTGCCGCGTTCCGTCTTGATAGTGAACGCCCAGGCGCTCGAGTTCGGCCAGGGTGGAGACATCCGCCCCTCGGATGGCCAGGTTATGAGGAGCGGCACCAGCCCCTGCACTGATGGCTCCCAGCATGACCAACAGTGGCCAGCTCAGCGGGGGGCGCATCCTAGTGCTGCTCCGGCTCGTGCAGTTCGAACCACTGACCGAGATCACGACGCAGGTTGTCCGAGCGTTTGCCGAAGATAGCCTGCACCTCGTCGCCGATGATGATGACGCCTATGGCGCCGAGACGCTGCAGCGCCTCGCTGTCGACCGGCTGCAAGGCATTGACCCTGACCCGCAGCCGGGTCAGGCAGGCGTCAAAGCCCACGATGTTGTCGCGCCCGCCAAAGGCAGCGATGAGCGCGGTGATGGCCGCTTCGTCCAGCCCGGAGAGCGGTGCCTCGGCCGATTTCTCCTCCTTGTGGCCGAGGGCCGCGGCGAACAGCCGCTTGAAGTCCTGCATCTTGACCATTTGAGTCTCCTAAACGTAAAAAAGAGGGCGAAGCCACTGGCTCCGCCCCGCAATCAACAGGCGCGACGCAGCACCCGGCAGCCGAATGGAGGCAGCACCAGTAAATCGCTCAGCGCCTCACCGCTCACCATGTCACTGTGACCACCCGGCAGAGTGACCAGGCGCTCGGCGTTGGCGAAGTTTTGCACGAATACGAACACCTGCTCACCGTCGGTGCGACACTGGGCGGTGACCCCCTCCGGCAAGGCTGGCAAGGCACGCGGCAGAGCCAGGGTCTCGATGAGATGGCCAAAGAAGTCGCGTTGGAACGCCAGATCATTTCGCGAGGCGACGTAATAGGCGCGACCTGTCCCGTGCTCGTTGACCGTCACCGCCGGATGTCCGGCATAAAAGTCACCGTCATAGCTGGCCAGGGCCCTCGCGCCTTCCAGGTGGATGAGATCGCAAAGGTGAGTGACTTCGTAAGGGCCGCAGAGTCCGGCTTCGTTGCCGGCAAAACCCGAGACGGCGTTACGTTCCTCGTCATAGAGACCGTCTATCTCCTCTGCCCAGATCCCAAGGACCGGGCGCAGCGGCCCTGGGAATCCCCCCAGGTGACAGAGATCGGTCTCGTTGACGATGCCGCTCCAGTAAGTGGTAACGAACTGCCCGCCTCGTTTGACAAAGGCGTCAACCCGTTCGGCAAAGCCATCGCGCACCATGTAGAGCATGGGGGCGATAACCAGGTCATAGCCATCAAGCGCGCAGTCGGCATTGATGACATCCACCGCCACCCCTGCCTCCCAGAATGGGCGGTAGTGCTCGGCTACCGTCTTCTCGTAGAAGAGGCCGGCATTGCGCGGCCCCTGAGCATTGTCCATGGCCCAGCGGCTCTCCCAGTCGAAAATGATGGCCACTTTGGCCTCGACGCGGCTGCCCGCGACCTCTGGCAACTTGGCCAGGATCTCGCCTAGTGCCTGTACCTCGCGGCCCACCCGGGTATCGATGTGACCAACGTGATCGACCACGGCGCCGTGGAACTTCTCGACCGAACCACGACTCTTGCGCCACTGGAAGTACTGCACCGAGTCGGAGCCGTGGGCTACCGCCTGCAAGGAGGATAGGATATGCATTCCAGGCTTCTTGAGCTTGCTGATGGGCTGCCAGTTGGTCAGGCTCGGGGTCGACTCCATCAGGAAGAAAGGTTTGCCTCCCTTGAGAGTGCGCATCAGGTCGTGATACATGGCGGTGTACGCCGCCAGGGTCGAGTCATCGCCACTGTTGTGCCAGAGGGGGTAGCTGTCCCAGGAGATGAAATCGATCTCCTTGGCCAACTGCCAGTAGTCATAGTCGTAGAAGTACTCCATGAAGTTGGTGGTGGCCGGCAGGCTCGGGTTGGCCGCCTTCAAGGGCTTGATCTCCTCGGCACAGAAATCGCTCACCTGGGCGGTATTGAAACGCTTCCAGTCGAGGTTGAGACCGTGGATCGAGCTCTCGCCGATGGGAGACGGGGATTCGATCTGTGACCAGTCGGTGTAGGTATGGCTCCAGAAGCTGCTCCACCAGGCGTGATTGAGCGCTTCTATGCTGCCATAACGAGCCTTGAGCCAGTCACGAAAGCGCTCCTGACAAAGCTCGCAGTGGCACTCGCCACCGTACTCGTTGGAGATGTGCCAGGCGATGACACCGGGATGATGGCCGTAGCGTTCGGCCAGGGCACCGTTGATAGCTCGCACCTTGTCACGATAGACAGGCGAACTCATGCAGTGATTGTGACGGCCACCGTGCAGTGCCTTCACACGTTCCTTGCTGACCCGCAACACCTCGGGATAACGCTGGGAAAGCCAAGCCGGACGAGCACCACTTGGTGTGGCGAGGAAAACTGACACACCGCTTTCGTGCAGGCGATCGAGCACCGTATCGAGCCAGCCGAATTCATAGCGCCCCTCTTGTGGCTCCAGGGAAGACCAACTGAAGATGCCGACCGACATCACGTTGCAGCGGGTTTGCTTCATCATCTCGAGATCGCGCTCGAACACCTGGGGATCATCCAGCCACTGATCCGGGTTGTAATCAGCACCATGCAGCAGGGCGGGCACCCGTTCACTGAGCGGGGGAAACTTGAACATCACACATCTCCTAAAACGAGGGGGCGCCGGCCATGGCCGGTCGCCCTATCGGTTGAAACCGGGTCAGTTGAATACCTTGATCGAGGGGAGCACATGGCCGGAGCAGTCAAACAGCGCCTGGTTCTCCCGGGCATTGCCCTCTTTCCAGTCGTCGTTGTTGTACTTCATCCCAGCCTTGGTAGCCCAAGTGGCACCAGGGGTTGGCAGCCACGCAGGCTCCCAGTAGAAAACTCCCTTGCCACGCCCGTCCGGTACCGCCACCACGCTCTTGATCAGATCGCGCAGGAAGTCGGCCTGCCCCTGTACGCTGGCCGGGTAACCACCGTCGCTCGCTTCCTTGGCAGTAAAGTTGTTCTCGGCGTTGTCGCAGTTCTCCGTGGTGTAGCCGTAGGCGGCCTCGACCACGATCACATCCTTGCCATAGCGCTTGCTGATGTCATCCATGTTGGCCTTGAGGGCACTGATGGGGCCATTCCAGTAGGTGTAGAAGGAGAGCCCGATGATATCGAAGGGCACCTCGCGCTTGGCTATCTCGTCAAACCACCAGACGAAGGTGTCGTTCTTGGTGCCTTCGGCCAGGTGCAGCATCACCTTGATATCCTTGCCGTGCTCTTTCACCGCACGCACACCGGCCTTGAGCAGGGTGGCCAGGCGATCAAACTCGCCACCGTTCTGGCCCCAGCTCTTACCCTCCGGCCACAGCATGCCGCCGTTGATCTCGTTGCCAACCTGCACCATGTCAGGCATCACGCCGGCCTTGGCCAGGGCGTCCATGCTCTCCTTGGTGTGGGCATAGACCGCATCCGCCAACTGCTCGACCGACATGGTGCGCCACGCCTTGGGCTTGTTCTGGCGACCCGGATCGGTCCAGAAGTCGCTGTAGTGGAAATCGAGCAGGAACTTCATGCCGTGCGCCTTGGCACGCTTGGCCAGTTCGATCGTTGCGGCCAGATCGTTGTTGCCGCCGCCGTAAGGCTTGCCGTCGGCATCCTTGGGGTCCACCCACAGGCGCAGGCGGATGTAGTTGAAGCCGTTCTCCTTGAGGATGGCCATGGCATCCTGCTGCTTGCCGCTGGCATCGAAGAACTTGCCACCAAATTTCTCCACTTCGGCCAGCATGGAGACATCGGCCCCCTTGATGAACTCCTGCGGTACCGCTACTGGTTGCACCACCACACTTTCGGCAGCCACGACGTGGGCCTGCATACCCAACATGCCGGTGGCGAGCAGCGCCGCCATCACCAGCGTCTTCTTGATTTTCATGTCGAACGTCCTGTTTAACGGATTAACCTTTGGTCCCACCTGCGGTAAGACCGGAAACGAAGTACTTCTGCAAGGAGAGGTACAAGATGGCCACCGGCACCGCGATGAGCACAGCTCCCGCTGCATAGGTGGTGTAGCTGGCCCCCATCTTCTGGGCGACCAGGTTGTAGAGACCAATGGGCAGGGTGAACTGATCCGGGGTGCGCAATATGGTGCTGGCCAGGATGAAGTCGCCAAGCGGGCCGGTGAAGGAGAACAGTGCAACCACCGCAATGATGGGCTTGGAGAGCGGCATGATGATCTCGATGAAGATGCGGAAGTTGCCCGCCCCGTCCATGCGCGCCGACTCGTCGAGATCCTTGGGGATGGCATCGAGGTAACCCTTCATCAGATAGGTGTTCATCGGGATCATGCCGCCCACATAGACCAGCACCAGCGCCAGGTGGCTGTTGACCAGACCCAGCATCTGGGCCAGCACGAAGATGGCGATGAGGGCCGAGAACTGGGGCACCATCTGCAACAACAGGAACAACATCAGGCCATTTTGCCGCCCACGGAAACGAAAGCGTGAGAAGGCATAGGCAGTAAAGCTGACACTGATGAGGGTAAACGCCATGGTCAGGAAACTGATCTTCATCGAGTTCCAGTACCAGGCTGCATAGTCGATGCGACCGTCAAACAGCTCCTGATAATGAATAAAGGAGAAGTTTTCCGGGATGATCGACGTATTGAGCAGGCTGCTGCCCGGATTGAGAGAGGCTCCAACCGTCCAGATCAGGGGATAGATGATGATAACCGCGACCATGGCTAGAAGCAGGTAGCTCAGGGTCAGGCGAATGGCATTACGCTTTTTCAGACTGTGTTTGACACTCATGGCAGGGTCTCCTTACACCATGTCGTCTTGTTTGAACGAATTGGTCGCACGGAACTGCCACAGGGCGATGCCGACCACGAAGATAGAGAGCAGGATGGTGATGCTCGCCGCAATCGCATACTGGGACGATGACATGGTCAGCTTATAGATCCAGGAGACCAGGATGTCGGTCCCACCCGCGTTTGAGCCTGCCACAGCAGGGCCACCATTGTTAAACAGGTAGATGATGTTGAAATTGTTGAAGTTGAAGGTGTACTGAGTGATCAGAATCGGGGCGATCGAGTACAACACCAGAGGCAGTGTGATGGTAGTCAGTTTGTGCCATGCGCTGGCGCCGTCGATAATGGCGGCCTCATAGAGATCATCCGGGATCGCCTGCAGTACCCCGGTGGTCATGGCAAAGACGAACGGGAAACCAAGCCAGGTTTGCATCAGGATTAGGGCCGTCTTTGTCCAGAAGGGATCTGTCATCCATGCCTTGGGCTCAATGCCAAGCGCAGCCAGGATGCCATTGTTGATCACACCAAATGTCTCATTGAACATGCCGGCAAAGACCAGAATGGTGACAAAACCGGGCACTGCCCACGGCAGGATCAGGATAGTGCGAATGAGCGGCTTGAAGCGCAGATCCTTCTGATTGACTAGGATAGCCAGCAGTACCCCGACCGTGCATTGCAGCGTGGTGGCGATCAGCGTCCAAATCACGGTCCACTGCAGCACATCGAGCAGGGTCGAACGCCACAGATCGAGCTTGAAGATGTTGATGAAGTTCTTCATCCCCACCCAGTCCACCAGCTTGGCAGGCGGAGTGTGGTAGAGATCGTAGTTGGTGAAGGCGATGGAGAAACCAAAGATGATGGGGAACACCACCACGAATACCAACAATATAAAGCCCGGGGTGATCATCAGGTAGGGGAAACCTTCGCTCAGCAACAATTGGTATTGCTTACGCACACTGGTCAGCGCTACGCCACGATCCCGGCGATCGCCGTTAACATAAGCATCACGGACGCTCCAGAAATAGATGGCGCAACCAAAGATGGCCACTAGTACGCTGATAACCCCCTTGGCCAAGAGGAAGACGGAATTGTCCCGGGGCAACTCGGTACCGAGGGTAAACAGCCCCCAGAACCCTTGAGATAGAAAATCATGGAATACGCCGAAGAAACAGGCCATGACGATGAAAAACAGGGTGCCCTTGACCCATTGCCGGTTATACCACTGACCGAGTCCCGGGATCAGCGAGAGCAGGGCGGCCACCTTGGCATGATGGGTTCTTGTACCGATCTGGGTAAGCGATCCGGAATCGACAACCACAATGTACCTCCTTTCCATTGAGAGCCCGGGCGGCCACGAACGCCGCCCGGCCCGAATTGGGCCTGTGCCCAACTTGTGTTATTGCTGCGAGTGATTGACTTCGATCTGCATGTTGATGTTCTTGACTGCACCTTCCAGTGCCGCCTTCACATCCTGCTTGCCAGTCACGCCAAGCTGCAGTGCACTGTTGGCAGGGGTCCACACCTCTTGCATCTCGGGCACGCTCGGCATCGGAGTAGCGAAACCGGCCTGAATGGCCACGGCACGGGATTTCTCGTCATTCTTGATGAGCGGATCGTCAATCAGCGCCTTGAGGGGCGGGATCTCGCCGGTCTTCTCGAAGCGGACTTTGGCGTACTCAGGCTGGTTGATGAACTCGATGAACTGCTGTGCCAACTCTTTCTGCTTGGAATAGGTAGAGATGCTGTACCCTTTCACGCCGAGGAAAGAGCGCATATGCTCGCCATTGGGCAATGTCGGCAGCGGGGCAACACCGTAGTTCACTCCCGCATCCTTGTAGGGCTGGAACGACCAGGGTCCAGTGATGACGGCCGCGGCCTTCTTCTCGGTGAACAGGGAATCGATGGCGTTAGCACCGGTCTCACCCACGATACCGGCCGGGAAAAGGCCTTCGCTGTAGAAACGCTTGAGGAGACTCACTGCATCGACCGAGCCCTGGTTGGCTAGGCCCACATCCTTGACGTTGGGCGAACCGTTGGGGTTCTGGCCGAAGATATAACCCCCCATGGCTGCAACTACACCATAGGAGTAATAAATCTCGTCAAACTTGGCGAGCAGACCGTATTTGTCCTCCCCGCGCAGGGTCTGGGAAGCCTTGATCAGCTCGTCAAAGCTCTCAGGAGCCTTGGGTAACAAGTCCTTGTTGTAGACCATGACAATGGTCTCGACCGCCTTGGGTAGGCCATAGAGCTTGCCTTCATAAGTCTGGGCATCCACCGCAGGTTTGGTGAAACCAGCAAGGTAGTCGGCCCCCGGCTTGATCTCGCTGATCAGCCCCTGCACCACGGCAGTACCAACCTGATCATGGGGCAGTACCAGTACATCCGGACCGATACCGGCCGGACCGTCCAAGCGCAGCTTCTCGATCTGCTGGGCATACGGGGTTTCGAGGATCTTCACCTTGACGTTGTGCTTGGCTTCGAACGCCTTGACAGCCTCCTCAATGCCGTTTGATTTCTTGATGTCTTCCCACACCAGAAGTTCACCGTCAGCGGCGCGGGCTAACTGGCCCAACCCCATAACGCCCAAAGACAACAACATTGCAGCAGTCAATTTGTTGATTTTCATATAATTTCCTTGTCCCCAACTCAGGTAAAAGCAGGTCTTGTCAGACCACGTAGGTAAAGTGAGTGTTACGATTCCATCCAGTCGGTGTAACTTCTGAAGATTGTTACCAATTCGGGTGTAAAACAAAGCAAAGCCACATTTCACGCCGGACTGGTCTGGCCTCTACGACACAACCTAACCACCACCTAATGCAATGAAAAATAAATGGTTTAATCCCATACATCAGATCCGGAGCAATACGCTCTATCACTTGATTTTTGCTTGGCACAGGTCTTCGGGTGCACTGGAACAGCAAAAAAGTAACGATTACACCGAATACCTCTACGGTAAGCGGTGCTTGCTCTGCCTGCCAGCAGCACATATCAAGGCTGTGATCTCATGCACAAAAGAAACAGCATTTTGTGCAACCGATTACACCAGCCTGATATAGTCCCTCTAAAGCCACAGAGTGAAACGGTGTGAAACGCCTTCTCCCTCCCAGGGCAAAAAAGCCGCAGAAGGGGTATGACCGCCCCAGCACTCGCAGCTAATGCATTTATTATCAAGGAGTTAAAGCTCATGGCGAGTATCAGACTGAACAATGTGATCAAGCGTTTTGGCAGCAATGTGACCCTACATAATGTGAATCTGGATGTAGAAGACGGTGAGTTCACCGTCTTTGTCGGTCCTTCCGGTTGTGGTAAATCCACTCTGCTGCGCATGATCGCCGGTCTGGAAGAGATTTCGGACGGCCACATTGCGATTGATGAGCAGGTGGTCAACGATGTAGCCCCAGCTCATCGCGGGGTGGCCATGGTGTTCCAATCCTATGCCCTGTACCCCCACATGACTGTGGCCGAAAATATGGGCTATGGCCTGCGGGTCAATGGTGTGGTGAAAGAGGAGATCGCACATCAGGTCAGCATGGTGGCCAAAACACTGCAACTTTCCCACTTGCTCGACCGTAAACCCAAGCAACTTTCCGGCGGGCAGCGTCAGCGCGTAGCCATCGGCCGAGCTATCGTGCGTAACCCCAAGGTGTTCCTGTTTGACGAGCCACTATCCAACCTTGATGCAGAACTCCGTGTGGAGATGCGTCTACATATCGCCAAGCTGCATCAGGAACTCAAGACCACCATGATTTACGTTACACACGATCAGGTGGAAGCAATGACCCTCGCAGACAAGATCGTGGTCATGAACTACGGCAAGGTAGAGCAGGTGGGCTCTCCGATGGAACTCTACTACAAACCAACCAACAAGTTTGTCGCCGGTTTTATCGGATCCCCCAAGATGAACTTCCTGCCCGGTAAAGTGCTTGCTTGGAGTGAAAATGAGCTGACCGTACAAGTCAGTGAGCAACAGATCCTGACTTTGCCCATAGCCACCTCTCACGTAGCAGAAGGCAGCGAAGTGACACTGGGCCTGCGTCCGGAGCATGTTGTGCCAAACGGCCAAGGCATTCACCTCACTTTTACCTGTGAAGTCGTTGAACGCCTGGGCAACAGTACCTATCTGTTTGGCCAGTGCTGCGGCGTCGATGGATTCAAACTGTTACTTGCCGGCGACAGCGCATTTAGCCCCTACCAGAAGATGGATGTCTTTTTCTCACCCGAACATTGTCTCGTTTTTGATGCAGAAGGATTACGCATCAACCACTGATTTCATCACAAGCCATGCCAGATTTGCCCCCAGCAGAGCCGGGGGCTTTTTTTTATTCATTTGTTATTAAAAGGAAAATGAGAGCTATCTCTCAGCTCCGGTGAGTTGTAATTTCGTCCTGAACTAGGCGGTGTAAAATAATCACTTAATTGTGTAAACGTTACACAAGAAGTTCCTGGCGATCAAAAGACGCGCTATAGACGTGTTGCGACGCATCAGCAACGAGTCGCCGAAGAGGTCTTCGGTCATCAATCAACCGAGTGTCATAACTCTTAATCCGTGTAATTGATTACAATGAAGACATCAAAACGACATTTTTCCATTATTCAGCGCATCGCACTGGGATTTCTTACCATCATCTTATTGCTGATTCTCTCGGTCGGGCTTTCGCTTTATACCGGACAGAGATTGGCAGCCCAAGTCAATGAGCTTACCGGACACACTGCCCCGACGTTGGTACAGAGCCGCGCGGTGACGCGTGACCTTTTCTCTCTCGATAAGAGCCTGCGAGTCGCCTTATTGCAGCCCTCTGTGGAGGATATCGATAAAGCGATAGCCCTCATGCAGCAATGGCAACAAAGCTACCAGCAAGACGCGCAGCGTCTAAAAGAGCAGACCAACAGTGATGCCGATTTACAAGAGAAGGTCTTGACGCTGGACGAGCAGCAGAGCCAGTACTGGGCACTGATAAAGCAACTTGCAACTGACTATGCCACTAATCTCTCCCATCAGCAGACGCTCAGCCGCGATAACAGACTCAATAGTGCTTTTCGAAAATTACGCGGACAACTGGATATATTGGTTGCGCCACTGGGGGCTTATCCTGCCGTGCTTACAAAAAATCAGCTGTTACAAGAGTTGGAGCTACAAACAAGTAGTGTGACAGACTCTCTCAAACAACGTGATCCCCAGCTGATTGCCAGCAAGGTTGAGCAACTCACCGCATCAGCGATGAAACTGGCTGCACTGCGCAAGCAACTCTCAGTGCAATTACGCACGCAGGAAAGTGCCTTTGGTGACTATATTGACCTTGAACAAAGTGCCGGGATCACCCTAGATAGCGTATTTGCCTTGCTCTCCGGCCCCCAAGCACTCTTGGCAAAACACCTGGAACTTTCTATGCGCAGTGAACAATTGCGCAATCAAAGCGAGCAAGCAACCCGCATGGTTGACTCACTGCTCGCAGAACTCTCTGCCATTGATGACATCGTGGACGCCCAGCTCAGTGCGCGGGTTTCACAAAGCCAGGGTATTCTGTTGCAACTGGAAATCGGGCTCTCGGTTGGGCTACTGGTTTCACTGTGTTTGAGCGCTCTTATTTTACTGCATCTGATTCGCGCCATTCGTAAACCCATGCAACAACTGCTCACAACACTGCTCTCACTAAGTCGTGGTGACATGACACAGCGAGCCATGCTGGATCGTCATGACGAACTGGGGCAAGTAGGCGAAGGGATCAATTCTTTGGCACACGAGATGAGCAATATGCTCAGCCAAGTGGTACATGCCGCCCGTTCACTCGGGGAAATGGCCGAGCTCAACCTGAGCGCACAACAAAGCGCCACCCGCCAGCTTGAGCAGCAGCGAAGTGAAACTAACAGTGTCTGCGCCGCGATGGAGGAGATGGATTATTCGGCGCGAGAAGTGGCAACCAGTGCTGAAATGGCCGAACAGACGCTGGCACAGGTGGCGAAAGAAGCCACTCAGACCAGCATGATGAGTAAGCACACTGCAGAGCGAATGAGTCGATTAGCTGACGACCTGACCAACTCCTGCCACGCCATTGAGTCAGTGCATCACTTGAGTGTCAATATCGGTGGCATTCTTGAGATCATTGAGCGGGTCACAGAGCAAACTAACCTGCTCGCGCTCAATGCGGCAATAGAAGCCGCCAGAGCCGGCGAGCACGGCCGTGGCTTCGCGGTTGTTGCCGACGAGGTACGCCAGCTAGCCCGTCATACCGCAGAGTCAACAACCCAGATCCAGTCGCACATTGCGGCCCTGCAGCAAGGGGTTACCGGAGCGGTCGAGACCATTGTCCGCTGCCACGGAGTAATGCAGGCATGTAGCCAGGACAGTCAACAAACCCGAATGATGCTTGGCGCTCTTTCAGACAGTCTTCACTCAGTGGCCGAACTGAGCAGTCGAATCGCTACAGCGGCCCTACAGCAGCGCCAAACCAGTACAGAAATAGCCAGAAACATCAGCAATATCAGCTCTATTGCCAATGAAAACCAAAAAGTGCTGGGCAATGTGGCTCATACCGGCGGGCAACTGCAAAAGCTCTCATCACAGCAGCAATCTCTGGTACAGCGCTTTGTTCTGCAAAATACCTGACCAAAACGGGAGATATCCCATGACCATGAGGACCTACTAACATGCTCAAACGTACTCTGCTTGTCGCGGCTATGCTCAGTTGCCTGCAACCTGCATTTGCCGATGATGACTCGGCGCAAACCCGTGCTCTGTTTTTACGTGGCGAGATGAACAACTGGGAAGCGTCAGCTGCCGCCAAGATGACGGTTCAGGCGATCGACCTATTGAGCGTAAAGACGCAACTGCAAGCCAGTCACGGCGCTTACAAGTTCAAGATTGCTGATGAAAAATGGAAAAGTGACACGACCTATGGCCAGGTCGATCCCACCAGCAAAGTCGAGTCAGGCAAGCCCGTGGTGGTCAAAGCCGGTTACCAGTGGGGCGATATGAAATTTACACCAGCTGCTGATGGAAGTTACACATTTACGCTTGATCGTCGTGACCCGGCCAAGGTGATCGTCACCGTCAGTAAAGATTAAATATTGCCGCACAGATAATACCGACAAATAATGCCAACCCGTAAAAATTAGCTGGCATTATGTTTCTTAAATAACAACGCCTGCTTAAGCAGGCGTTGTTATTTAAGAAACGTGGCTCGTCTTATTTCTGACTGCGCTTGACCGCCTCGACAAAGGTGGTCTTGGCCTTGGTCGAGCCAGCCCGCTCAGCTTCATCCACCAGTTTCATCGCCTTGTCGATATCACCAGCCTGCACCGCTATCTCAATCTGGGTCAGATAGAAGTTCTCCGTTTCACCCAACATGGTCGGAGTCGCGACGGCTGGCTGATTCTTTATCGCCGTTGCCGCCACAGCGCCAGCACCGGCGCCAAGCGCCATGGCACTGGGTTGCACACCTTGGCTCAATGCCAGTTTGTCGCTGTATTCTGATTTAAACACATTATCGACCCCTTCCAGCTTGGCGCGATCCACCAGCTCAATCTTGACCAATCCCCACGGGGAGTGCGGGATAACCGGATCATTGACCGGCGGCTCCTGAGTGGAGGTCGCTCGGGCAAACGCCTTAGCGGGGTGCAAAATCGTGGTCGAACCCGAGAGCTCGGTGGCCGGTGAATAGATGACCATATACGCCTCTGGCTTGAGTGCATTACGGCTTACGTAAATGGTGCCCTCAATACGGTCATTATCGAGCAGGTGTGCCGGTTTGTAACTAAACAGAGATTTGCCCAATACCCGGGTCACTTCAAAATTGCTGTTGAGCATCAATACCTGCGGCATCAAGACACTCTTGCCCACTTGGGCTGCAACCTTGACCACCATATCACCGGTATTGGTGGGCAACTGGTAGGCAGCCAGGTAACTCAACCCTTCCTGAAATTTATAAACCTGGGAAGCGCCATCAATGGTCAGCAGCGTATCGCCTTCCGCCAGAGGCTGATATTTAAGCGCCGACAGGGAAGCGCAGCAACTCTGGGCTGAAAGCAGCGCCTGTTTAGCTGCATCGGGGGAATTTAACACGGCTTCATGCGGCTGCAGGGGAACCGTCATGCTTGAACAGCCCGACAACACGACTGCCACCGCGGCGGCAAGGAGATAATTGGCCAACTTCATCGTATTTCCCTATCAAATGGTGACACAAACAAGACTGCCCCCAAAAGGGGGCAGCATGTAACAAACCCGAGTAGATATTACCACCACGCTTCAGCTTGGACACCAAAGTTCCACGCATGGTCATCGGTGTTACCATTGAAGGAATCACCTTCACCATCTGTCAGATAACTTGCATAAACACGGATTTCAGGACGAGCCATCATACTAGGGCCAGCAGACCAAGCTTGTGCCAACGTATATTTTTGACCACTTTCTTTGTCTTCAGAACCACTGGTCCAAGTTTTGGTGCGCTCGAAAGTGCCAAGCTCAACCAAGGTCTTAGTAATATCAGTCCAAGCATATGAACCACGAGCTACTGCACTAAAGAGTTCAGTATTGTCGTGCCAAGCTTGGAGTTTTTCACCCTTGCCATAAGTGAAAACATGGTTGATTGAGAAACGCTCACCAACTGGAATATCACCAGTCAAAATGACGCGGTAGCCAGTGGCATCGTCGGTTGTATGCCATACGTCATACCAACCACCACCTTGCGAGATCATATTCTGAGCCAGACCTTTATTGGCATACTGCAGTACCAGCTTTTCATTGATGCCTGAGCCATCAAAATATTGGCTGATTTCACCAGTCACCATTACCCCATTCTTTGGATCATAACTGGAGCCAGCAGATTTTTGCTCATCAGTTGGGTTGGGCATAGCGTAATCAACACCAAACTCAGTCCAAGCACCACTCCAGGGCTTTAATCCTGCATAGCGTACATCAAGGAAGTTGATATTCAGATCATTATTGGTAATGGAATTATCAATATCATTGCCGTCGGAACGGATCCAGGCAAAAGAGAATGCTCCTGGCCCTGCTTTCAGATTTTCCAAGCCTGCGCCTGCACCGGACACGTTCCAATACTTGGTGTCGATAATATGCAGATCATGACGCTGATAATAACGCTTACCAACCCACAGTATTGCATCTGGATCGCTAGCAATGAGGCCTTTAACTTTAGCATTAAACTGACGAAGACCAAATTTTGCATCATCATCTTTGGTACTTTCACCGTCATTAGAACCATCACTTTCCATGCTGACCATACTGTCTACATAGAACGAGACGCCATCTTTTTTAAACAGCTCTTGTCCAAGACCAATTTCGCCATAGGTATCATCTTCATTACCCAGGCGACCTAATAGATCCTTATTCGCTGTCTGCTGTTTACCATCTTGGGAAACACCGACCCCAGAACGGAAATAACCAGTAAAATCAACAGCGTGAGCATTCGCAGCCATCATGGCAACAGCGAGTGCAATCGATGATGTCAAATATTTGGTCTTCATGTGCGTTCCTTCCTCCGTTGTATCTATATATGTATGGCGATGAACGTCAGCATCCAAGAAAACGCTCTCACCGACGGAACGGATTATATGCGCGACGATTGAACTTTTGTCATGACATGCATCACACATTCATGAAACAAGCATCATTGAAATGGTGAAAACACATTACATCAACACAAGACTTAATGTAAGGTATTGATAATCAATAAAAATAAATCACCACTGGAGTGTTATCGATTACACTGTTAATAAAGTGTTTTCGCACAACCAAGGCTGTCAAGCAGACACTGCGGACTGAAAGAGGCCCTAAGCCAACGACTTAGGCAGAGGTCTTAGCTAACAGAGCGGATAGCGAGACGGGCATTAAAGGCAACGTCAAGAAGAAGCAGTGGCCAGATCATTGGATCTTGACCACTTAGAGAGGCGGGAGTCAGATTTACAAGGTTTTGACTGAATGGCGCCGAACCAAGGTCGGGCTAAACAAGTTGGTCGCTGAATTGATGGCCTCACCACGCGACAGAGCCACAGCCAACTCAGCAGCTTGCGTTGCCATAGCCACCACGGGGTATTTAACTGTGGTGAGACGCGGACGCAAGTAGCGAGATATCAGCACATCATCAAAGCCCACCAAAGAGAGGTCTTGAGGAACATCAATCCCGTTATCGCTAAGCACTGACAAGGCCCCCGCCGCCATCGAATCGTTATAGCAAACGACGGCTGTCATCTGCGGTCCCCGACCCAGCAACTCGGTCATCGCAGCCTCCCCCCCCAATTCATCAGGACTACCGCGGGAGATCAGGCGTTCATCAACCGGAATATTGTGCTCTTGCAGAGCATCCAGATAACCCTGCAGACGGTCCTGAGAGTCTGATATCTGATGATTTGAGCATAAAAATCCTATCTTCTTATGGCCTTCCTGAATCAAATGCCGAGTCGCAAGCCAGGAACCATAGCGATCATCTAGCGCAACACAACGGGACTCGAATCCTGGAACAATACGGTTGATTAGTACCATGCCTGGAACATAGCTCATCATCTGGATCAGCTCTTCATCTGGCAGCATTTTGGCATGAACCACCAAGCCAGAGCAGCGATGCCCTATCAACTGCTCTATTACATGCTTCTCTTTGGCTGCGTCGTGGTAACCATTTCCGATAAGCAGAAAATTCCCCGTGGCCTGTGCCACTTGCTCAACAACTTTAACCATGGTGCCAAAGAACGGGTCAGACACATCAGCAACAATCAATCCCAAAGTTTCATTGTTCTGATGGGCCAATGCTCTCGCGTTCGCGTTGGGGTGGTAGTTGAGTTCATGCATCGCCTTGAAGACGGCATCGCGTGATGCCTGACTTGCCTTTGGCGACTTATTGATGACACGTGAGACTGTGGCGACGGATACGCCTGACAGGAGTGCCACATCTTTGATAGTTGCCATGAATTAGTTTTTCCGGTGAACGGGATAAATAAAAACCTGTGCTTTACATGGTAAGGATACTACCGACATTTCCAATGCCTGACACGGCTTTCATACCAAAAGCGGGATCATTCTATCAATACGAGCGCCTCGCCGTGTAATCATCTTACATACACCGCTCTCCAGCATCATGCGTATTGCGAATAAAAACGTGACAAAAATCACATAAAATGGAGGTGAATCTTCCCGGCATACTTTCACAAGCGCAGAATAAGGGTAAGCGGTTACACTAATGAAACCCAATCAAAACGAGCGCCAAGGAGAGATTCATGTTGAAGATACTCGTCACGGGTGGAACTGGTTACATAGGTAGTCATACCTGCTTGCAGCTTATCGCTGCCGGGATGACCCCCATTTTGTTGGACAATTTGGTTAACAGCAGAGAAAGTGTCCTAGAACGTATCCACACTCTCAGCGGACAACGCCCTCTGCACTATCACGGTGATGTGCGAGATGCCGACCTGCTTGATCGAGTTTTTGCCGACCAGCAAATAGATGCCGTAATCCACTTCGCTGGCCTCAAGGCTGTAGGTGAATCAGTACAAAAACCTCTCGAGTACTATGACAACAATGTCAGCGGCACCTTGGTGCTATTGCAGGCTATGCGACGCGCCGGGGTCAAGACCTTGCTATTCAGCTCATCTGCCACCGTTTATGGTGAACCAGAGACTATGCCCATCACCGAGGAATCGCCAACCTTTAGCGCCACCAACCCTTATGGTCAGAGCAAGCTGATGGTGGAGCGTCTCATCAAGGACTTTGCACGATCAGCTCCCGACTGGTCATTAACCCTGTTGCGCTATTTCAATCCGGTAGGAGCCCATCCCAGCGGCCTGATGGGCGAAGATCCCCAGGGCATTCCCAATAACCTGATGCCTTATATTGCCCAGGTGGCAGTGGGCCGCCGTG
Source organism: Aeromonas sp. 6P (assembly GCF_051919525.1). Taxonomy (NCBI): domain Bacteria; kingdom Pseudomonadati; phylum Pseudomonadota; class Gammaproteobacteria; order Aeromonadales; family Aeromonadaceae; genus Aeromonas; species Aeromonas sp. 6P. The sequence continues at coordinate 3,391,268 of NZ_JBQBEO010000002.1, forward strand.
CCAAACTCGCCATATTTGGTGATGACTACCCGACACCGGATGGTACCGGCGTGCGGGATTACATTCATGTCATGGATCTAGCCGATGGCCATGTTGCAGCCTTGAAACATACTCTTGGGCAAGCTGGCGTCCATGTTTACAACCTGGGCTCTGGGCATGGCTACAGCGTCCTAGACATTCATGCCGCCTTCTCCAAGGCCTGTGGCCGCGAACTGCCTTATGAGATCGTGCCGCGCCGCGCCGGGGACATAGCGCAGTGTTGGGCCGATCCAACACGAGCCTACAACGAGCTGGGGTGGAAGGCTAATCGCACGCTTGATGAGATGACGGCCGATACCTGGCGCTGGCAATCCCAAAATCCGAACGGTTACCCCCTTCCATGAATGTACAGAACGAGACAGGCCTTCCTATGCAATTTGAACCGACCGATCACCCCCACCGTCGTTACAACCCATTGATCCAGCAGTGGGTTCTAGTTTCTCCCCACAGGGCTAAGCGCCCTTGGCAGGGGCAGCAGGATGAACCCGATCGCACCCAGCGATCAGCTCACGATCCGGATTGTTTCCTCTGCGCCAGCAACACTCGCGTCACTGGTGACAAAAATCCGGATTATCAGTCGACCTTCGTCTTTACCAACGACTTTGCAGCCCTGATTGTTGATACTCCGATGGCCCCAACCAGCGAGGATCCCCTCTTCCAGCTAGAGAGTGCGCGCGGCACCAGCAGGGTAATCTGCTTCTCACCGGATCACAGCAAGACCTTACCCGAGTTGTCCGTCCCCTCCCTCACCGCCGTGGTCAACACTTGGTGCGAGCAAACTGCAGAGCTGGGGTGCGACTACCCCTGGATCCAGGTATTCGAAAACAAGGGAACCATGATGGGTTGCTCCAATCCCCACCCACACGGGCAGATCTGGGCCAACGACTTCTTGCCCAACGAAGCCGCGCGGGAAGATGATGCCCAACGGGAGTATTTTGCAAAAAATGGTCGTGCCATGTTGCTCGATTATGTGGAGCGCGAACAGGCTGACGGCCGCCGTACCGTAGTGGAAACGGAGCACTGGCTGGCAGTGGTGCCCTATTGGGCTGCCTGGCCCTTCGAAACCCTGTTGCTTCCCAAGTTTGCGGTAACACGTCTACCGGCCCTGACAACACAACAGCGTGAAGACCTCGCGCTTGCGCTCAAGAAGCTGACCAGCCGCTATGACAACCTGTTTCAGTGCTCCTTCCCCTATTCGATGGGATGGCATGGTGCGCCTTTCAATGGCGAGGAGAATGACCACTGGCAGTTGCATGCCCACTTCTACCCGCCCCTGCTGCGCTCTGCGAGCGTACGCAAATTTATGGTGGGCTATGAAATGCTGGCGGAAACACAGCGTGACCTGACGGCAGAACAGGCGGCCGAACGCCTGCGTTCCGTCAGTGATATCCATTTTCGTGAACAGGTTTGAGGTTGAGATATGAGTATTGAATCGCCACGCAGCGTGACTGAACGCACCTTTTACACCCAGTACGGTTATCCCCCTACCCTCGCCATTCAGGCTCCAGGGCGTGTCAACCTCATCGGGGAACACACGGACTACAACGACGGCTTCGTGCTCCCCTGCGCCATTGACTATCAGACAGTGATCAGTGCGGCCCCCCGCCAAGACAGCCTGATCAGGGTGATCGCTGCCGACTATGACAACCAGCTGGATGAATTTGACTTGCGCCACCCCATAGAGCCGCGCCCGGAATACCTGTGGGCCAACTATGTGCGAGGTGTCGTCAAATATTTGCTATTGCGAGGCTGTCAACTGACCGGGGCTGACCTGGTGCTCAGTGGCAATGTACCGCAGGGAGCCGGTCTGAGCTCTTCCGCCTCTCTGGAAGTGGCGGTAGGACAGATCTTCAAAGAGATGAATCACCTCGACATCAGCCAGGCAGATATCGCCCTGAACGGACAACTGGCGGAAAACAGGTTCGTCGGTTGCAACTGCGGCATCATGGATCAGTTCATCTCCGCCCTGGGTCAGCAGGATCATGCCCTGCTGATCGATTGCCGTAGCCTGAAAACCCGTCCTGTAAGCATGCCGGCCGACATTGATGTGGTCATAATCAACTCGAACGTACGCCGGGGCCTGGTGGATAGCGAATACAATACCCGCAGAGCACAGTGTGAAGAGGCCGCACGGCATTTTGGGGTCAAGGCACTGCGCGACCTGACTATGACCCAGTTCACGGAGCGAGCCAACGAACTGGCTCCTGTCGTCGCGAGCCGTGCACGCCACGTCATCTCCGAGAATGAACGAACGCTGGCAGCGGCCGATGCGCTTGCCAATGAAGACATGGTCATGATGGCCGAATTAATGGCAGCCTCTCATGCCTCGATGCGTGATGATTTTGCCATCACAGTGCCCGCCATTGATGCCCTGGTCGACATAATCAAAGATATCATCGGCAGTCGTGGTGGTGTGAGGATGACAGGTGGCGGGTTTGGTGGTTGTGTGGTTGCATTGGTTCCACAGTCACTGACAGCAGCATTGTGCGAACAGGTTAATATTCGTTATCCCCAAGTAAGCGGTCTGGCCCCGAGCATCTATATCTGTAAGCCCTCAGCCGGAGCCGGCCTACTCTGATATCTTCGCTGACACCTCAATATTGTAGTGGTCAACTATTTCCAAACTGGTCATGGTATAGCCGTATTGCTAAGCGATGAGCATTGGACTTAGTTTAGTTAAACAACGCTCTCAGTAAGCAGCTTTGATTAACATGTGGATAATACAATTGAACCAAATCTCAGATATATGTTATCTCTATGAACCTACCTCAGGGACTGCTCCGGCAGTCCCTTTTTCATGGCGCTTTCCGACCAGGGATCCAATTCGTATCAGTTAAAACTACAGAACAACAAGATATCAAGGCGTTACGTAGTGCTCGCCAGCTCATAGTTGAGCAGCGAACAGCTCTGGCTAACCAACTACATACATTCGCCACTTGGGCACTCAGATGCCGTTTTGGGGAGGGGCGACCATCCCATTAGCTATAGTCCGGTGCGCACAACGGCACATTCATCAACTCGAACAGGGTGTCGAGTAGTCCCTGAGTGGCCCGCAGAGTGAGGTTGAAAATCCCCTTGAGCATCAGGAAGGTGCAGATGGTCTGGTCGGTGTAGAGCTGGTTGCGGCCCCGTCGCCCGTGTTGGTTTTGGTGAAACCAGTTATCCATGGCGCCTGCATCAACCCAGAAGGTGAGAGAGCCACGGCTAATCAGAGACTTGTTGTATTGAGGCCAGTTGGTAATGGGGTGAAGCGACTTGCCCATGATGCAGACTTGAAGAGGATCGTGGTGATCAGCTCACGGTAATGACTCCAATCAGTTGAAATGGTGTCTTTCTATAAAGGCACCAATCACTTTCTCGTGGAGCTCAACGGAACGAGAGAAGCAGATGGTCTTGCGAGCCAATCGCTTGATGCGCGTTCTGAGCGTCAGGTTGTTACGCTCGATACGCTGGGTGAATATCTTCCCGGTCAGATGCATCTCGCTCGGCACCTCTCTGGCATAGCTTCCCCAGTCATCACTGGTGATAAAGCCTATCTGGAACGGAGAAAGCAGGCTCAGCAACCGACGGCATGTCTCATCGTTGCGTGGGCCAAAGGTATATGCCACGACTCGTTTTCTCTTGGTATCAAAGGCATACCAAAGCCAATGTCGATGCAGTTTGTTGCCAACATAGGCCCATTGCTCATCAAGTTCACAGATAAGCGCCACGTCATCGAGCCCCCCCTTTTCGGAGGTTACTTGCCTTGGGGTGAGTTTTTTAGGGTGCGTATGACGGTGTTGATGCCAATCTTGAGGACGCGAGCAGTATCACGAACACCTGAGCCGTTGAACGCCATATCAACAATCTTGTCTTTGACGCCAGGCTTCGGGCTTCATAGGTGTAGGTGAGCTGAAACACGTGCGGACAGACGGGGCAACGATAGCGAACATGGCCAGCAGGGGTCTTACCATGGCGATATACGTGGTCAGAGTTGCAACGAGGACAGTGAACGGGGATGGATGCCATGAAGCTGTCGGTCTCAAAAGAGTTCATCATATCAACTCAACCGATCGGATGCATCACCCACAAAAGCAAGCAGACCGAGCGATGGTTGAAGAAGAACCCCAAGTTCTGCTTGGTGTTCCAGCCAGTTTACAGCCCTTGGGTTAATCACATAGAACGGCTGTGGCACAAGTTACATGAAACCATCACGCGCAATCATCAATGTAGAGGAATGGCCAGCCTGCTGGCCCGAGTGAAACACTTCATGGATACCGTGTCTCCTTTCGCCGGGAATGGCTATGGCACAGCGAAGGTGTAGCACTATTAGGATCAGTTATTTAGAGCCCATGAATTAAGTGTAAACATTACCTTATCAGTTGACTACGCCCGAAATTACGCTCACCTCGTACTTTCGAACGTAATTTAAATAAATACGCAGTCCTCTCCAAGAATTTATAAAATTTCTCATTGTGTAGGTCAGCATCTCGGCGATCAAATCGATACTCTGCATCATCAGGGAAATGCACCAAAGACGCATAATCAGGGTATGCGAGCCTCAATGCACTACACCAAGCTTTACGGATGCGTGTAGCCATGTTATCCGCATCAAAATTAGAGTAATCACCAAGATGACCGTAGTCATCTCGGTTAAACAGTAGCACCACGTGGTAATGAGGATGTTGGCTTGCTACTTGCTCCTTCACCCAGATATAACCCAAGAAGAATGGTTTACCGGTCTTCCCCTTACGGTGACGTGCCGCCTGTATTTGGCTTTTTAGTGAAGCTATAAAGCGCTTAATCACCCTTTCCTCCTCTACCTCCGGTGGAAAGCTTGTCGGCATGTCCGGATCATCCATAACTGGTATCTGGGGAAAGCGTAGATCAACGCGCACTGCAAACACTCGTGGGTAGCGATGCAAGAAGTTCATGATCACACCTAATGACGTTTCCAATTGTTCATGTGATATTTCGCCATACTTGGCTTCTGCATCAATTCGCAAGTTTTCTAGCTCGTCGGCTATTAAATGATACCCAACAATTGACTTCATATACAGACCTATTGTTCGCATGGAATATCCATGCCTTGGGGTTAGATACTCAGGTGACTTCACTTATCGTAATTAATGAGGATTGCTACGTAAAACTTTACGGACAACTGATACCTTGCTCTCTTATCAAACCACTAGGTTTATATATCAACCAACATTTAGCACCCTGTGTTTTACATATGCTTCGCTATGCAGATGTATACGGCTAATGGCTTGTCTCTGATGTACAAGCCTGATGTGCATCTGATTGGTATACACGAAGTGTATATATCACATATTCTCGTTCACATACCCTGTGATACACTCTGATGGTGTATCACTCTCACCCTCGATATATCTCCTACCCCCTCTACCTTGTTATACACCTTGGTGTGTATATCCTCTACGCCGCATTTACCTTGTTATACACTTCGCGTGTATAGTAATACTATTACCAAACTAAGTAGCCGACTAAATCACCGAGAAAATCGCAGTTATTTTCTATAAGTTCTCGATAATACCGAGCATTAGGACAAAGAAGTTACTCTGAACTTAGCTCGATACCTCCTCTCTAGCGGATACCTTCGAATCAATCCATTCTATTACGTCACTCTGCTTCCAAGCGACTGCACGAGCCCCTAAAGGAGCGGCTCTAGGAAATGCCCCCTTGCTCATCAAGCGATAAATTGTCGCTTTGGATAAGGTAGTCATTTCGATGACTTCTTTTAGCTTAATCAACTTCATGTTCTCTCTCCGTTATTTCTTCATAACGAAGGACCTCATGTGAAAAATTACCATCCGAAGAAAACCACTATCTAGCCGATCTAATCTCAATCTCATTAATTCGTAGAGTAAATTCACTACCTCCCACAACTGAATAATAAAGCCCGGCCTCCACTGAACTTTGCGATAAATTCATGAAGAAATAACTTTACTGACACACAGTAATTCATAGCACACCAAACAATATCAGGAACCAAACCACCATATACATAGATAGCTTAAAACCAGATACCACAGACACTGGTTGACATAGCCTGCACCAGGCTAGACATAAAAAACACGTGAAATGCATCACGAAAATCAACAAAAACCACTCATGAAAGACGCAATAAAAACTACAATGTAGTTTTAAGTTATTGGGGTAAAAGCATGGCGGTCTGGGCGGATGGAAAAGTTGTCAGAACACAGTTATTCGACAGATACTTCGTTGATTATCTTTGGTATAGAACATGTGAAATAAATTTGTACTCAGTATGTATAATTCCTGCAGCTGAAAATCTTGAAAACGAATTATTAAGAGCCAGCTTAGATCCTAACGCCCAAAGATTCATGTCTGATAATGATGTTAGAGACAATTCAACACTTAACCTCGACCGATTTATCAAAGTAATTCATAACGAATATACCCAAGTTTGTATTTCCAAGGGTGACCTACATTGGATAGATGACAAAAATACCAGATTGATTTTTTATATATGGCGAACATTAAGTCATTTAATATTAGAGAACACCTCTAATAGGATGTTCGGTTTCGAATCTTAAATATGATTTTTTACACACAATGCAGCCAAACAACAGCAAAAAAATGGCGAGAATGGATGATATTACCAACGAAAAAATAAGCACATTCTTAATCGCTTGCTGTATAAATAGATTGAGAGTTAGCAAGGCCACTAAATTACAAATACTAGACCACATAAAACAGGCAGCTTCATACACTCTAAAAAATAAAGAAATAACTAACTGGCTAAGCAAGGATGAACATCAAAAAACAACGTGGGTATTTGACTACTTACTTAATATCAAACCAAGATATATACCACTAGTACTTCCTGGTTCAATTGGAGTTCGAGATGATATTATTTCATTTTTTGATGTGACGCGCACATTAAATGAGGATAGCTCAAAACTTATTGCACTCACCATGAAAAAAACATGGAGCCAGAGAAAATACCGAGATAAAAACAAAGAAAAGAAACAATACAGTATAAACATGAGCCAAGACATTGGCGATATTCTTGATAAACTTAGCTTAGCTAGAAATGAAAATAAAAATGCAATAGTTGAGGCCCTGATCAGGGCTGAGTATGAGAAGATAACGAGACCTTGAGCTTTCTACAACAATACGACAAGGAAATCACTTGGCATTTCCTTGCCGTATTTAGCCATAGTTCCGGTGTTGGCAACTAACTTTTCTCACATTAATCATGAACCATAATAGTCTCAAATATAATTGATGTGATTTATCATTGGTATCTATTTCCTGAAGTTTATAGTAACAACATTGTCTGGAATTGTATTTTCTGTTGTAGTGAGCTTTTCAATATACTCACCCCATTTTTCAAAAAGCCGAGCTACCTGTTCCGCACGTTTACCCGCTTGATAAGTAGCAACGAGACGATCTCGCTTGCTGTGATTAAGAGCAAGTTCAATCACACTTTCATTTGCATCCAAATACTCTGCACAACAGCTAGCAAAGCTACGCCGTAAATCATGGACGGTGAATTGCTCACTTTGGGCCATAGAAATAGACCTTACCTTATTTATCACCCAACGAAGGGCATTGCCATCAATATGACCTTGTCCAGCTTCGTGTTCTCTTATTGCCTCAAAAACCCAAGGACTGCCACTGCTAATAGCTCGTTGATGAGCAAGGATCTCTAGAGACATCTTATGAAGCGTGACCGTATGCTCTTTACCATTCTTGGTATTACTGGCAGGAATGATCCATTTGTTGCCAATAACTTGCTCCCAGGTCATGCCCGTAGCTTCTCCACGGCGAACACCAGTTAACAAAATCAAACGTAAACAATTTGACTGAGATGGATGGAACCCTCCTTCTGATAGCCCTTGCCAAAAAGAAGCGACTTCCTCACGACAAAGCCAACGTTGACGAGGAGGTGGCGCCTCAGCCCCAATTGTTGATGGCTTAATGGTTCGAGCTGGATTCAGTTCGAGCAATTCTAGGTTCACAGCATGATCTAGCATCTGAGCACAGATAGTCAGTGCCTTTCGCGCAGCCTGTATGCTGCGCCCTCGAACCTTAGATAAGTGAGCAAACAACACTGCTCGCGTCACATCTTTCAGTAACAGACTACCAATGGCTTTGCTTATATATAGTCGGTGTGTGTGACGATAGGCTTCAACGGTAGATGCTCGGGCAGGCCTGGCAACTTGCTTCCACTCCAACCACTCTTCAAAAAACGCATCAAATGTCGGCATAGCCGACCGCTTCACTTTGGATGCTTTGGCAACAGCAGCAGGATCTTCTCCTGCCTTAACCAAAGCAACAGCCTTACCGTGCTCAACTCGCGCAGCCGCCAAGCTCATTGCTGGGTAAGAGCCCAATGTGAATTTTCGGGCCTTATTATTGATACGATAACGGTAAAGCCATGTTTTAGAACGCCCACCACTGCGAACCTCGATACACAACCCACCACCAGCCCCACTAGCAACAGCAACCACCTGTCGTTGGCCATCCTCCGCCTTCAAATTGGCGATTTCCCGATCTGTCTTAAGCGCCACCCTAGCCCCCTTTGTTCAAGCTGTGTACACAATAGCATTTTGAGTACGCAACTGCGTACACAAACTACTTGGCTACCAGTGATTCCACCTGAAACGTCGTGAGACCAAAAACTCTTTAATTTATTGATAATAAAGAGATTGAATTAAAAGATGAGACTTCATGACATCCATGGAGACTCACTCAAGACCAACTTCCTGTTCAACGTCTAATCCCATGACAGGCCAGCATTTGCTGGCCTGTTTTTTATCTGCCATTGCCCGGGCAATCATGGCAATGTCTTAAAAAAAAGCAGATTGTTGGGCTTTTGCGCAACAGAGACCAATAACTGGTCAAACGCACTCAAATTGCGTTTTTCTGGCAAAAAAAGGGTTGACGCCCCAGAGCCAGATACGCATAATTCGGCCCGCACGGTGACGAGGTAACGACTCACCGGAAGCAAGGTTGGCTATGTAGCTCAGTTGGTTAGAGCATCGCACTCATAATGCGGGGGTCACAGGTTCGAATCCCGTCATAGCCACCATTATTTCTGTTGGGGTATCGCCAAGCGGTAAGGCAGCGGGTTTTGATCTCGCCATCCCTAGGTTCGAATCCTAGTACCCCAGCCATTTTTAAAAGTTCTTTGCCAGTCTCGCGACTGTTGAGGAACGCTGTTGGGGTATCGCCAAGCGGTAAGGCAGCGGGTTTTGATCTCGCCATCCCTAGGTTCGAATCCTAGTACCCCAGCCATTTTTAAAAGTTCTTTGCCAGTCTCATGACTGTTGAGGAGCGCTGTTGGGGTATCGCCAAGCGGTAAGGCAGCGGGTTTTGATCTCGCCATCCCTAGGTTCGAATCCTAGTACCCCAGCCATTTTTCTGTTCTCTTCCACATCAGTGGTCGATAACAAACGGCTATGTAGCTCAGTTGGTTAGAGCATCGCACTCATAATGCGGGGGTCACAGGTTCGAATCCCGTCATAGCCACCATTATTTCTGTTGGGGTATCGCCAAGCGGTAAGGCAGCGGGTTTTGATCTCGCCATCCCTAGGTTCGAATCCTAGTACCCCAGCCATTTTTCTGTTCTCTTCCACATCAGTGGTCGATAACAAACGGCTATGTAGCTCAGTTGGTTAGAGCATCGCACTCATAATGCGGGGGTCACAGGTTCGAATCCCGTCATAGCCACCATTAATATTGCGGAAGTGGCGAAATTGGTAGACGCACCAGATTTAGGTTCTGGCGCCCTAGGCGTGAGAGTTCGAGTCTCTCCTTCCGCACCATTAATAGCAGTACCAAACAGACCAGCTCACGCTGGTTTTTTTGTATCTGAAATTTGCCTCTCCCCAGTTTTTCTCTCGCTCCTCTATTAACCCAGCTCCACGTTAATTCCCGTCCACATCACTCTTCACTGATTCCGAGCACGCCTTGCCACTCTTGTCTCCCGGCCATAAAAAAGCGGCCCGCAGGCCGCTGGTGCACACATTCATCATCCCGGTGATCAGAACGGGAAGAACCAGGGGATCGCTACCACGCTGACCGCCATCACCAACAGGGTGAATGGCACCCCGATACGGATAAAATCGGCAAACTTGTAGTTGCCCGGCCCCAGCACCAGGGTATTGACCGGTGACGAGACCGGCGTCATAAAGGCAGCCGAGGCGGCGATGGCAATGGTCATGGCAAACGGATAGGGCGATACCCCCATCTGCTGGGCCGTGCCCAGCGCAATGGGTGCCATCAGCACAGCAGTCGCGGTGTTGGAGATAAAGAGCCCGATCACCGCGCAGAGGGCAAACAGGCTGGCCAGCATGACCCGCGGCCCCATCTCCCCTACCGCATTGATCAGACCACCGACGATCAGATCCACCCCGCCGGTTTTTTGCAGCGCCAGCGCAAAGGGGAGCATGCCGACGATGAGGATCAGGGTCGGCCAGTGGATCGACTTGTAGGCACTCTCCATATCGATGCAGCGAAACTTGCCCATCAGCAGACAGGCGATCAGCGCGGCAATCACGTTGGGCACCGGATCGGTCACCATCAGCAGGATCATCACTCCAAGACAGAAGAGGGCATGGATCGCCTGGCTGCGGGCGGGGGCCATCTCGTCCACTTCTGCGGGCAACCCCATCAGCAGAAAGTCGCGGCTATGGGTCTGCAACTGTCTGATGTGGCTCCAGTTTCCTACCACCAGCAGTGTATCCCCCATCTGCAGCGGCTCGTCCACCAGCTTGCCTGCCAGTGCCTCACCGTCGCGGCGCAGCCCCACCACGCTCAGACCATAGCTGGAGCGGAAGGTCACCTCACGCACGCTTTTACCCAGCAGCTTGGACTCAGGGATCAGCGACACCTCGGCCATCCCCACCTCCCGCGCCTGATCGGAGAAGTACTCCCCGCGCAGGATCATGGGTTCGAGCCGCGCCTCGGTGCAAAACGCCCGCACATCCACCTCGGGGTCTGACATGTCGATCAGCAGCACATCCTTGGCCTGAAATTCACTGATCCCCGACACCGGCACCATCACCCGGCGAAACTTGCGCCAGCGCTCCACCCCGATGACGTGGGCACCATAACGGGCACGCAGTTGCAGCTCGTCCAGGGTGTGACCAATCAGCGGGGAGTCCGGGCGCAGCGCCAGACGACGGGCCCGACCGGTAAGGCGATAGTCTCGGATCAGATCGCGCAGGGTGCGGCGCCCGGTCGGCTTGCCCTTGCCCTCTTCTCCCTCGCCCACCAAGGAGCCGCGCACCAGCAGCATGTAGAGGATGCCCAGCCCCAGGATCAGCACGCCCATGGGGGTGAAATCGAAGAACCCGAAACCATGTATGCCGTGGCGCATCAGCTCGCTGTTGACCACCATGTTGGGGGGCGTGGCCACCAGCGTCATCATGCCGCTGATCAGCCCGGCAAAACCGAGGGGCATCATCAGGCGACCGGCCGGGATCCCCATCCGGTTCGCCACACTCAGCACCACCGGGATAAAGATGGCCACCACCCCAGTGCTGCTCATCACAGCCCCCAGACTTGCCACCGCCACCATCAGCAACACCAGCAGCTTGGTCTCGCTGCTGCCCGCCACCTTCACCAGCGCATCCCCCACCTGATAGGCGATGCCGGTGCGCACCAGTCCCTCCCCCACCACAAACAGGGCGGCAATCAGAATGACGTTGGGATCGCTAAAGCCCGCCAGCGCCTCCGGCAGGGTGAGGGTGCCGCTCAGCACAAAGAGGATAATGATCAACAGAGCGACCACGTCCATGCGCACCTTGTTGGTCATAAAGAGATAGATGGCGCCAGCCAGCAGACAGAGCACCCAGACAAGCTCGGAATTCAATGCAACCTCCTTTTATCACGTGATTCTCCTCCCGGAGAGTGGACTCTATCAGACCACAGCCATGGCGCTATCATCTTGCTACATATCAATAAAGTCCGGCCCATCGGGACCCCATAACCCATCACTGCTGGAATAACCGGGCAGCAGCGGCGATTTCTTTGATATGGGCCAAGTACGGGGCGGACAAAAGTCCTGCCCCTCCTCCCCCTCACCCCTTAGAATGGCGCCCTCGCATACTAACCCTCATGTCCAAGGATCAGAAAATGAGCATATTCGAGCTGTTCAGCATCAATAACACGCTAGTGACCATACCGCTGGGTGGCGGCTATGCCATGTCATGGATTGAAGCCATCGGTACCCTGTTCGGGCTGGCCTGTATCTGGTTCGCCAGTCAGGAGAAAACCATCAACTACCTGTTTGGCCTGATCAACGTCAGCCTGTTTGCCATCATCTTCTTCCAGATCCAGCTCTACGGACTGTTGATGCTGCAGCTGTTCTTCTTCTGCGCCAACGTCTACGGCTGGTACGCCTGGACCCGCCCGGCCAACGATCAGGGGGATACCCTGCAGATCCGCTGGCTCAGCAAATCCAAACTGATGGTGACCGCCGCCGTGAGCGTGCTGGCCATCGCTCTGCTGACCCGCTATATCGACCCGGTCTTCGCCACCCTGGCGCGCACCTCGGTCTCCCTGCTCAACCTGTTTGGTGCCAACCTTGCTACCCCCGAGCCTTCACCCGATGCCTTCCCGTTCTGGGATGCCAGCATGACGGTGCTCTCGGTGGTCGCCCAGATCCTGATGACCCGCAAATACGTGGAGAACTGGATCCTCTGGGTCGTCATCAACATCATCAGCATCGGTGTCTATGCGGCGCAGGGCGTCTACGCCATGTCGCTGGAGTACCTGATCCTGCTGTTTATCGCCGCCAACGGCACCCGCCTCTGGGTGATTGCCGCCAAGCGCCAGCCACAAGGTCTGTAAGCCATGAGTCTGTTACCCCATCTCCAGTGCCGCCCCGACCAGATTGCCGAGCGGGTGGTACTGTGCGGCGACCCGGCCCGGGTCGATCGCATCGCCAGCCAGCTTGAAGAGTGTGAGGTGCTGGGGCAAAACCGGGAGTTTCGCCTCATCAACGGCCGCTATCAGGGGCAGCCCATCACGGTCTGCAGCACCGGCATTGGCGGTGCCTCGGCCATCATAGCGCTGGAGGAGCTGGTGCAAGCCGGCGCCCGCTCGCTGATCCGGGTCGGCTCCGCCGGTGCCCTGCAGCACGACATCGGTCTTGGCGACCTTATCGTGGTAGAAGGCGCTGTGCGCAATGAGGGCGCCTCACAGGCCTATCTGCCCCCTGAGTACCCCGCCTGCGCCGATATCTGGCTGCAGGCCGCCTTGCTCAACCATGTGGCAACCGGCAGCCAGCCTCATTGGCACGGGCTGGTACGCTCCCACGACAGCTTCTATCGGGATGACGAGCAGGAGGTGTGCCGCTACTGGCGTGCCCGTGGCGTGCTGGGCGCCGATATGGAGACTGCCTCACTGCTCGCCGTGGGGCGCCTGCGCAAGGTGCGGGTCGCCGCCGTGCTCTGCAACGTGGTGCTGTTCGAGCAGGATGTGCAACAAGGGGTGGCGGATTACGCCAGCGCCGAACAGGCGATGATGGCCGGTGAGCAGCAAGCCATCGCCGCCGCCCTCCACGCCCTGGTGCAATAACCCGCAAACCGTTAACTGCGGCACATCCGCTACCGTGCGGGCTGGTATCCGGCCCGCACTCTTGCTAGCCTCATGGCCCTCGTCATCCGGTGCGACAGGCAAGTCATGCAGCAACAGCCCTACCCCCTCGGCCGTTTTCACGCCGAACTCCAGCAGCTTGAACCCCGCTTTGCCGCGGCGCTCGACGCCTGCACCCTGTTTCTGCGCCGTTACCTGCCGGGCGAATTGATCATGCGGCAGGGGGAGCAGAGCGAGCAGCTCTATCTGGTCGAACATGGCCGGGTCTCCCTCAACAGCACGGTACACTCTGGCCGCCGCTTCCAGCTTGGCGAAATTGAGTGCCACAGCCAGATCTTCGGTGAGATGGAGTTCTTCAGCGCCACCCCGGTGCAGTGGAACGTGGTGGCCGAGACCGAGCTGGATGCCCGGGTCATCTGCGCCCACAAGCTGGCCCAGCGCCTGCTGGCCGAGCCTGAGCTGACCCTCTTTTTCGCCGCCGCACTTGCCAGCGACTATCTCGACACCCTGGAGATCACCACCAGCCGACTGCTCCACCCCATCGCCTACAACATCGCCTATGAGCTATGGCGTGAGCGCCAGCGCACCCCCATGCTGGGGTCACGCAAGCGGGCCCACGAGGCGGCGCGCTTCGGCACCACAGAGCGGGTTTACCGCCGCGCCCTCAAGGAGCTGGTCGAACAGGGCATAGTTGCCGACGGCAGCGACGGCCCCGTTATCGCCGATCTGACCAGGCTGCGCGCCTATCTCGACCTTTGATTTCCATTCATCCCATTTCGATTCACCCTGTCAGGAGTCACCATGTCTGCCCATCCCTATCCCGAATTCACCTTCTTCAGCCGCTTCGTTGCCGACATTCAGGCGGGCCGCAAGACCATCACCATCCGCGACGAGAACGAGGCCAACTGGCAGCCCGGCCAGCGGCTGGCGCTGTTTACCAACCCGGAGCACCAGCCCTTCGGCACCATCGAGGTGATCTCCGTCAACGCAGTGGCCTTTGATGAACTGAACGACGAGCACGCCCGTCAGGAGAACATGACCCTCCCCGAGCTCAAACAGGTGATCCGCGATATCTACCCCAATCTGCCGCCGCTCTATGTGATTGAATTCAAACTGATTGCCTGAACCGGATTTGGCCTTTGCCGAGCGATATGTTAATAGTGTGCTCTTTTGAATCAGTGAGGTGACCCGAGTGTTTGAGATAGCGAGCCTGAAAGAGGGGATGATGCACGGGGTCGAACTGTTCCAGCTGCTGCTGGAGATCATCTCCATCGCCTGTGTGGTGATAGGGCTTGGCAAAACCCTCTGGCTGGCGGCAAGAGTGCGGGATCACCAGCCCGGATTTCCGCGCATTCGCCTCTGCTTTGGCAGCTGGCTCATTCTGGCGCTGGAGTTTCAGCTGGCCGCCGATATCCTGGCCACCACGGTCGCACCGAGCAAGGAGGAGCTGATCCGCCTCGCCATCATCGCGGTGATCCGCACCTTCCTGAACTACTTCCTCGGCAAGGAGCTGGAGGCACAAGCGGAACACCAGCAGGAGCAGCGCAGCAAGCAGGCCAAGGCAGCTCAATAACCTGTATTCCTGCAGAGTATCAGTGCTAAGTGCCGTGTCATCCCAACCATAGCCGTGGCCCGGGATGGCACCTTTGTGACCCTTCCCGCACTTTTGGCAATCAGCCATCAATGGAACCCTTTTCAAGGTTTCCTCATCCCTGTTGAGTGCCCGCTCATCTGCGTAAGATAGAAAATCTCTTCCCCCAACCGGCCAAGCTGATGAACCCGCAACCCCTTCACACGCCCGATATCGACCTCGATAGCTGCGTCATCTACCAGATCTACCCCATGAGTTTTCAGGACAGCGATGGCGACGGCATGGGCGACATCAACGGCATTCGTCAGCGCCTCGACTATCTGGCCACCCTCGGGGTCGATATGCTCTGGCTCACCCCCATCTATCGATCCCCCAAGTGGGACAACGGCTATGACGTGGCGGACTACCGTGCCATCGACCCCGCCTTCGGCACCCTGACCGAGATGGAGCAGCTGATAGCCGAAGCGGCCGCTCACGGCATCGGCATCATGATGGATATCGTCGCCAACCACACCTCCACCGAGCACGAGTGGTTTATGAAGGCACTGGCCGGGGATCCCCGTTATCAGAGTTATTACGTGTTTCGCGACCAAGCCTTCGTTGACGCTCACCCCATTACCTCGATTTTTGGCGGCAGCGGCTGGCAGTATGTGCCAGCGCTTGATCGCTACTACCTGCACAACTTCGATCCCAGTCAGGCCGATCTGGACTGGGACAACCCGGCGGTGCGCGCTGAGATGGCAGAGGTGATCAACTTCTGGCTGGGCAAAGGGATCAAGGGGTTTCGCTTCGATGTGATCGACATGGTGAGCAAGGAGTGGGACCGACTGGCCATGAGCAACGGCCCGCGCCTGCACGACTATATCCGCGAGCTCAATGCCGCCAGCTTCGGCGGCAAGGGGATCATTACGGTGGGGGAGACCTGGGGGGCCGATCTTGCCCATATGCAGAACTATTCGAACCACGACGGCAGCGAGTTCAGCATGGTGTTCAACTTCGAGCATCTGGGGCTAGGCAGTGACAAGTGGTCATCCCGCTTTGCTCCCCTCGCCTTCAAACGGGCCATGGCCCGCCACCAGCAAGGGCTGCATGGCCGAGGCTGGAACAGCCTGTTTCTCGGCAACCACGACCTGCCCCGCGCCGTCTCCCGCTTTGGCGATGACAGGCCCGAGTGGCGGGAAACCAGCGCCAAACTGTGGGCCATGGTGCTGCACATGATGCAGGGCACTCCCTTCATCTATCAGGGGGAGGAGCTCGCCATGACCAACCGCCACTGGCAGCCGGGCGAGCTGCGCGATGTGGAGGCCATCAACTACCGCGCCAGCCAATCAGGGCTGGATCCTGCCGAGCTGAGTCGGCGGCTCGATGCCATCGGCCGCGATAACGCCCGTACCCCGATGCAGTGGGACGCCGGCCCCCACGCCGGTTTCAGCACCACCACGCCCTGGATTGCCCTCAATGCCAACCACGTCGAGATAAATGCCGCCGAGCAGCTGGCCCGCCCCGACTCGCCGTTTCACTGCTATCGCCAGCTCATCGCCCTGCGCAAGGCTCACCCGGTCATTCGCCACGGCAATTTCGAGCTGCTGGATGGGGATGATCCCGAGCGCATCAGCTATCGCCGCCACTGGCAGGATCCGGCCAGCGGAGATCGGCACACCCTGCTGCTGCTCGCCAATCTCACGACCAGCCCCTTGCCGATGCCCCACTTCGACAAGGTGACAAACGAGATGCGGTTACTGCTGGCCAATTACCCAGGCGAACCGCTGCCACTCTTCGCCCCTTATCAGTGCGCCATCTGGCTGCGAGTGGATCAGGATTAACCCCGTGCTGACGGGCCATGTCAATGGCTCGTCAATCGCCACCCGTCGGCTACCAGCAGAAAATCACGCCCCCACTCGGCGGGATTAAATTAACCACTATTACTGACTTATTAATTGATTATTTATCCCGTTTGATACGCTCTCATTGCCCCTCTTACTATGCCTGCGACCTATCCATTGCCGATGCAACTATCGGCCTTCAAACTGGCATAGCAAAGTGGAAAACAGATGATCACCACAGACGGGAATAACGCAGTCGCCTCGGTGGCGTACCGCACCAGCGAAGTCATCGCCATCTACCCCATCACCCCCAGCTCGGCCATGGCTGAGCAGTCGTCGGCCTGGTCGAGCGAGCGGGGCAAGAACCTGTGGGGGGATGTCCCCCGGGTTGTCGAGATGCAATCGGAAGGGGGGGCCATCGCCGCCGTCCACGGCGCCCTGCAGACCGGCGCGCTGGCGACCTCGTTTACCTCGTCGCAGGGTTTGCTGCTAATGATCCCCAACCTCTACAAGCTGGCAGGTCAGCTCATCCCCTTCGTGCTGCATGTGGCGGCGCGTACAGTGGCGACCCATGCGCTATCGATCTTTGGCGATCACTCGGACGTGATGGCGGTGCGCCAGACCGGCTGTGCCATGCTCTGTGCCAGCAATGTGCAGGAGGCGCAGGATTTTGCCCTGATCTCCCAGATAGCGAGCCTCAACAGCCGCCTCCCCTTTATCCACTTCTTCGACGGTTTTCGTACCTCTCACGAGATCGCCAAGATAGCGCCGCTCGCTGACGACACCCTGCGTGCCCTGCTGCCCGCAGATGCCATCCGTGCCCATCGTGACCGGGCGCTCACCCCCGACAAACCGGTCATTCGCGGCACCGCCGCCAACCCGGACACCTACTTCCAGTGCAGGGAGGCGAGCAACCCCTGGTATGACGCCGCCTATGGCCATGTGAACGATGCGATGCAAGCTTTTGGCAAGCAGACCGGCCGCCACTACCGGCCGTTTGAATATGTCGGCCACTCGCAGGCGGAGCGGATTGTGGTGCTGATGGGCTCAGCCATCGGCACCTGTGAAGAGGTGATCGAGCGCCTGCTGGCCCAAGGGGAGAAGGTAGGTCTGGTGAAGGTGCGGCTGTTCCGCCCCTTCTCGGCCGAGCACCTGCTGGCCGCGATTCCCGAGAGTGCCCGCACCATCGCCGTGCTGGATCGCACCAAGGAGCCGGGCGCACAGGCCGAGCCCCTCTATCTCGACGTGATGACGGCGCTGGCCGAAGCGGTCAGCCGGGGCGAGCGGGCAAGCCTGCCGCGGGTCATCGGCGGCCGCTATGGCCTCTCCTCCAAAGAGTTCGGCCCCGCCTGCGCGCTGGCGGTGTTTGCCGAACTGGCGCAGGAGAACCCGCGTCCGCGCTTTACCGTCGGCATCTTTGATGACATCACAGGTCTCTCGCTACCACTGGCCGCGCTGGATTCGCAAAGCCCCATCCACGGCCAGCAACACAAGCTGGAGGCGCTCTTCTACGGCCTTGGCAGCGATGGCACCGTCTCGGCGGCCAAGAACAGCATCAAGATCCTCGGCAACCACACCGACCTCTATCCGCAGGGCTATTTCGTCTACGACTCCAAGAAGGCGGGCGGCCTCACCGTCTCTCACCTACGGGTGGGCGAGCGGCCGCTCCAATCGGCCTATCTGGTGGAAGAGGCGGACTTTATCGGCTGCCATCAGTGGCAGTTTGTCGACAAGTACCGGATGGCGGAGCGCTTGAAAGCGGGCGGCATCTTCCTGCTCAACACCCCCTACAGCGAAGCGGATATCTGGCAACGTCTCCCCAGCGAGGTGCAGCATGCCCTGCGCGAGAAAGAGGCGCGTTTCTACATCATCAACGCCGCCAAAATTGCCCGCGACTGCCAGCTCGGCAACCGCATCAATACCGTGATGCAGATGGCCTTCTTCCAGCTCAGCGCCATCATCCCCCCCGCAGAGGCGACCAGCCTGCTGAAGCAGGCTATCGCTACCAGCTATGGCAGCAAGGGGCAGACACTGGTCGAACGCAACTGGCAGGCACTGGAGGCAACCTGCGCCGCCCTGACCCAGGTGCCACTTGGCGAGCTGGATCCCGCCAGCCGCCCGCGCCCACCGGTGGTTTCGGCCAAAGCCCCCGACTTTGTCCAGACCGTCACCGCCGCCATGCTGGCGGGGCTGGGGGACAACCTGCCGGTCTCCGCCTTCCCGCCGGATGGCACCTGGCCGGTCGGTACCACCCGCTGGGAGAAGCGCAATATCGCCAAGGAGATCCCCATCTGGGAGGCGAAGCTCTGTACCCAGTGCAACTACTGCGCCGCCGCCTGTCCCCACTCGGCCATTCGCGCCAAGGTGGTAGAACCGGATGCACTGGCCGCTGCTCCCGCTACCCTGGATGCGCTGGATGTGAAATCCCGTGACATGCGCGGCCAGCAGTACGTGCTGCAGGTGGCGCCGGAGGATTGCACCGGCTGCAATCTCTGCGTCGAGGTGTGCCCGGCCAAGGATCGCAGCAACCCGGATCGCAAGGCGATCAATATGGCTTCGCGCCTCGATCACCTCGACGAGCAGAAGGCCAACTACGACTTCTTCCTCGACCTGCCAGAGCGCAGCGCCGAGCAGCTGGAGCGCATCGACATCCGCACCTCCCAGCTCATCTCGCCGCTGTTTGAATACTCGGGCGCCTGCTCCGGCTGTGGCGAGACTCCCTATATCAAGTTGCTGACCCAGCTCTATGGCGATCGACTGCTGATTGCCAACGCCACCGGCTGCTCGTCCATTTATGGCGGCAACCTGCCTACCACCCCCTACACCACCAACGCCGAGGGGCGCGGGCCGGCCTGGGCCAACTCGCTGTTTGAAGACAACGCCGAGTTCGGACTGGGCTTCCGTCTTACCGTCGATCAGCACAGGGAGCGGGTGCGCCGTCTGCTGGCGAGCCTGGGCGACACCATTCCGGCAGCGCTGCGCGAGGCGCTCGGCGATGCCACCCTGCCGGTTTCCGAGCAGCGGGCCCATATCCAGCAGCTGCGGGAGCTGCTGCAACAGAGCAAGGCTCCGGAGGCCCTTGAGCTGGCCCGCGATGCGGACTATCTGGTGGAAAAATCGGTCTGGCTCATCGGTGGCGATGGCTGGGCCTACGACATCGGCTTTGGCGGACTCGACCATGTGCTGAGTCTGGGGGAGAACATCAATGTGCTGGTGCTCGATACCCAGTGCTACTCCAACACCGGCGGCCAGCAATCGAAGGCGACGCCACTCGGGGCCATCACCAAGTTTGGCGAGCAGGGCAAACGCAAGGCGCGCAAGGATCTCGGGGCCAGCGTGATGATGTATGGCCACGTCTATGTGGCGCAGATCTCCCTCGGCGCCCAGATGAACCAGACGGTGAAGGCGATTCAGGAGGCGGAGGCCTACCCGGGGCCGTCGTTCATCATCGCCTACAGCCCCTGCGAGGAGCATGGCTACGACATGGCCGAGAGCCATGAGCAGATGAAACAGCTGACCGCCACCGGCTTCTGGCCGCTCTACCGCTTCGATCCGCGCCGCGCTGACGAGGGTAAATTGCCGCTGGCACTCGACTCGCGAGCACCCAATGCCTCGCTGGCCGAGACCTTGCGCCATGAGCCCCGCTTCCAGCGGCTGGAGCGCCAACTGCCGGAGGTGGCCAGCCAGCTCTATGAAGAGGCGGAGCAGGAGGCCAACCGCCGCTTCGCCTGGCTGAGCCAGCTGGCAGGCAAGGAGAGTCCGGCGCAGGAGTAACTCGCTCATGGCTTGATGGCAGCAGCCACGCTATTCGCCAAATAACAATCAGGGCTCCCCGCGGGGAGCCCTGATGCTAGCTATGGTGAGCCAATGTCGGCGCAGGCCGGATCAGGCGCTGATGGATGCCAGCTCGTGGCGCTTCAACGCCAGCAATGTGATGAGCAGCGCCAGCGTGGCGATCAGTGCCATGCCGATATAGGTCGCGCTGAAGCCCGGGGCCAGCAGATCGGGGGCGAGCCGGCTCAGATCGCCATCGCTGCCGGCTGGCAGGCGGAAGTGGAACAGCATGGAGCAGATGGCCACGCCGACGGCACCGCCGAGCTCCCGCCCGAAGTTGAACAGCGACATGCCGATGCCGCGATCCTGCCGTGGCAGGGCATTTTGCACTACTACCGAGAGGGCGGGCAGCACCAGACCGAGACCAATACCGGCAAACCCGAGCGCCAGTCTGACCCAGGCGTCGAAGTGGATCTGCCAGAGCGCCACCGCCGCGAGGCCAAAGCCCACCGCGACAAAGCTCTTGTAGTGGCCGGTACGGCCAATCAGCTTGCCTCCGACAAAGGCGCCGGCAGTGATGCAAATCATGAAGATAACCATGATGGCGCCGCTCTCGCTGGCGCTCATCCCCTTCTGCCACTGCATCTGCAACGGCAGATAGACCAGCACGGCAAACATCAGCAACTGGGAGAGCATCACCAGCAGCACACTCACCAGATAGCCGGGCAACCGGGCCAGATGGGCGGGCAATATGGGGTCGTGGGCGCGCCGTTCAATCAGAATCAGCAGCAGCAGTGCAACGCCCAGCGCCGCCGAGAGCCAGACGGCGGGCAGCGCCGATTCCGGCGAGAGCAGCAACAGGGTGAGCGTGGTGACGGTAATCAGCAGAGCCGCCCCCTTCCAGTCGAAGCGACTGTGGCGACGGACGTTGAGCTGCTTGAGGTTGCGGTTGATGAGAAAGACCGCCAGCGCCCCGAGCGGCAGATTGATCCAGAAGATCCAGCGCCAGCTGAGCTGCTCGGTGAAGTAGCCGCCGAGCAAGGGGCCAGCGATACTGGAGACCGCATAGACCGCCGAGATGTAGCCCTGATACTTGCCCACCTCCCGCGGCGGAATGGTGTCGGCAATCACGGTAAACGCGAGGGCAATCAGGCCGCCGCCCCCCAGCCCTTGCAGTACCCGTGCCGCCAAAAGGGTCGGCAGATCCTGGGAAAGAGCACAGGCCACCGAGCCCGCCAGAAACAGGCCGATGCCGATATTGAGCATCCGCACCCGGCCAAAGAGATCGCTCAGTTTGCCGTAGAGAGGCAGCACGGCGGTGGCCGCCAACAGGTAGGCGGTGACCACCCAGGTGAGGGCGCCACCGGCGTGCAACTCGGCGCCAATCATGGGCAGCGGGGTGGTGACTATGCTCTTTTCCAGTGAACCGAGCGCGATCACCAGCGCCACACTGGAGAAAATGGTTTTGGGGGATATTTTCGAGGTCATAAGCGGACTCGCTGATCTGA
Organism: Aeromonas sp. 6P; assembly: GCF_051919525.1. NCBI lineage: Bacteria > Pseudomonadati > Pseudomonadota > Gammaproteobacteria > Aeromonadales > Aeromonadaceae > Aeromonas > Aeromonas sp. 6P. The sequence goes on from NZ_JBQBEO010000002.1 coordinate 3,413,578, forward strand.
TATGCCAAAGTATCCGGCAATGAACGGATTATTGTCTCACAAATCAGCAAGAGATAGAAAAAACGGCGGCCACAATATGCCCAACCATGAGGCCGATCCCACAAAACGCCGATCGTTTCTGCTAGCCTGCTCTATTTGATTCGAGGAGCCCCCATGAGCGAGCGTGAGCAGTACGGGTTTGATCACTACGATGCCCTGATTTTCGATATGGATGGTACTCTGGTTGATTCCATGCCCCTCCACCTCGATGCCTGGGAGCTCACCTGCGCCGAATTCGGCATCCCCTTCGAGCGGGATCAGCTCTATCAGTACGGCGGCATTCCCACCCGCAAGATCATCGCCATGCTGGCCGAGCAGCAGGGGCTGACGGTGGATGTCGAAGCCTTTACCCGCCGCAAGATTGCCCTCTATATGGCACATATCGACAAAGTCAGCGTCTTTCCCAAGATGTGGGAGCTGGTCAGGCACTATCACGGCAAGGTCAAGATGGGGATTGGCACCGGCTCACCGCGCAATCAGGCGGACTCCATCCTCAAAAGCACCGGGCTCGATGCCTATATCTCGGTGGTAGTGAGCGCCGATGATGTCACCAACCACAAGCCGCATCCCGACACCTTTTTGCGGGTGGCCGAGCTGCTCGGCGCTAATCCGGCCAACTGTCTGGTGTTTGAAGATACCCGGATCGGGCTTGAGGCTGGCAAGGCGGCAGGGATGGATACCGTGCTGGTTATCGAAGGTGACCTGCACCCGCGCTAAACGGCTCAGGGGCAAGCAGGCAAACCAATAAAATGGTGCCATCACAGTGGCACCATTTTTTGTTTACGTGAGCATAGCGGCAGCGTCAGTGCCCGGACAGAGTTGCGATCGCAGCCGGAATAGTGGCAACCGTCAGACAAAGGGCGTTGGCGTTGGCCTCATCCTGTAGTGCCTGATGAGTACGAAGCAGCTCAAGGGCTTCGGCCGGGGTATCTGCAAAGGTGGGGGCGGCGATGGCGGCAAATCCCTGTTCGACCAGTTGACGACGCTCATCGCTATAGCTGGGTGCATTGGCATCTAGATAGGTAAGCGCCTGAGCCTGCTTGAAAAAGTGATAGTTAGGCATCGATTGGCCCCGCAAAAATAAAGCGCCATTCTACTCCTTTTTGCTCCGCCGCCAGCGTCAATCTGTGACGTATCAAGTGATCTATTTCACATTTTTATCAACAAACCTTTACCGGTTGGGCGCCGTCCAAATCTCCTCTTCACACGGCGTCAGACAACACCCGATACCGTCAGTCTGCGCCAAACAAAACGCCTCCACAAAGGAGGCGTTGCGACTGAAACAGGGTGGCTCCCGTTACATGGCATTCGTCGATTCGAAGATCTTGTCCGCCGAGGCCTCGACAAAGCCCGGATAGAGCGCACCATCAGCCTGCGGATAGCGCAGGGCAAACTCGTAGAAGCAGCTCGGGATAGTACGCACCCCATCGCTGAACGGCACCTCTGCTTTGTCCGCCATGGTGGAGGATTGCTCCAGCATCACCTGCGGGTCCCCTTTCACCTCGCCACCCACACTGTTGAGCACAAAACCCGCCGCCTTGAGCGCAGCATTGACCTGATGGATGGTGTCGAAATCCTTCAACTTGTTGATATTGACCGTGAAGTGGTTGGCACGATAGCCCCATGCTGCCATCCATGCCGCGTACTCGCTCTCCGCCAGCAGAGTCTGATAATCGGCATAGGAGACCTGCCAGGGGGCGCCGGTGTAGAGAAATGCCGGGGTATCGGTCAGATGATCGGGCACCTGATCCGCCAGCTTGTGGATGATGGCCTGGGCAGCCGGAGAGAGCTCTTCCACCTTCAGCTCACTGATAAACACCTTGGGAGCGTCCGGATCCTGATGCTCGAAGTGCTTGGCGTAGAGCTTCTTGGCCTTGAAAACGTACTCGCCCTTCTGCTCGTAACCGAGCGCCAGAAAGTGGGCCGCCAGCTTCTCCAGCCCCAGCTTGGGCAGGTTGTAGGTACGAAACGCCACGTGATCGTTGACGATGGGCTCGCCGCCACCCAGCAGGGTGTGCACCTTGAGGGCGCTCGGGGTCACCTTGATGTAGTTGTCCCACAGATGGCTGAACAGGGTGTCGATATCCTTTTGCATCTCTCTTTCCTTTGATTGCGGGTACGAAACGGGGCCCCGATGGGTGCCCCTTGTAGTTGTCTGTTTAGAAGAAGAGGCCCGGCGAGAGCTGCTCAGGCATAGCCGCCTTGCTGTCTTCCACGGAGGCAACCGGATACGCACAGTAGTCAGCAGCGTAGTAGGCGCTCGCCCTGTGGTTGCCGGAAGCGCCGATACCACCAAACGGCGCGGCACTGGAGGCACCGGTGATGGGCTTGTTCCAGTTGACGATACCGGCGCGGATCCGCTTGAAGAAGTGGTGCCAGTCCGCCTCCTTGTCCCCCAGCAGACCAGCCGAGAGACCATAACGGGTAGCATTGCCCTGATCGATGGCGGCATCGAAATCGTCATAGCGAATGAGTTGCAGCAGCGGGCCGAAGTACTCTTCGTCCGGCAGTGCGGCAACTAGGGTCACGTCGATAATACCCGGGGAGACAAAGCCTGTGCCCGCTTCCAGGTGCTTGAGGGTAAGCAGGCTCTCGCCACCGAGGCGCTGCAGGTTGGCTTGCGCCTCGACCATGCCGAGGGCCGCCTTCTCGCTTATCATCGAACCCATGAAAGGCTGCTCGGCGGCGTCATAGAGGCCAACCTTGATCTGGCCGACCACCTCAACCAGTCGCTTGACCAGCGCATCGCCCCGCTCGCCGCGCTCGACAAACAGACGGCGGGAACAGGTGCAGCGCTGACCGGAAGTGATGAACGCCGACTGGACGATGGCATAGACGGCGCCGTCGATGTCGCTCACATCTTTCACGATCAGCGGGTTGTTGCCGCCCATCTCGAGGGCCAAAATTTTGCCCGGCTGGCCGGCAAACTGCTGATGGAGGAAATGACCAGTGCGAGACGAGCCGGTAAAGAAGAGGCCGTCGATATCCGGGTTGCCAGCCAGCGCCTTGCCAGTCTCGACCTCCCCTTGCACCAGATTGAGCACCCCCTTGGGCAATCCGGCCTGCTGCCACACCTTGACCATGGCCTCGGCCACCATGGGGGTCAGCTCGGAGGGTTTGAACACCACGGCGTTACCCGCAATCAGCGCCGGGACTATATGGCCGTTGGGCAGATGACCCGGGAAGTTGTAGGGGCCGAACACCGCCACCACACCGTGGGGCTTGTGACGGACAAACGCCTTGGCGCCCGGCATGGCATTTTCAACGGTGCCGGTACGCTCGTCGTGCGCACGGATGGAGATGGCAATCTTGCCCTGCATGGCGGCCACTTCGGTGCGGGTCTCCCACAGCGGTTTGCCGGTTTCGCGGGCGATGGTCAGGGCCAGCGCCTCTTTCTGCTCGCCAAGCAGGTCGGCATAACGACGCACTATGGCCAGACGATCCTCAAGGCTCATGTCCGCCCAGTGGTAGAAGGCGGCACGGGCGGCCTTGACGGCGGCATCCACCTGCGCCGCACTGGCGGCAGCCCCCTGCCAGATCACCTCGTTCTTGGCCGGATCGGTTGACTCGAACGGCTTGCCTTCACCGGCAAGCCACTGACCGTCGATAAATTGCACTAACTGGCTCATCCATTCACTCCCTGTCGCTGGCAGGCAGCCTCGGCTGCCTGTCTGATAATCGGTTTGCTTGTCCTGTTTGCCTCAGTCGAGGTCGACCACCCGCACCATGTCGCCATCCTGCACCGTGAGTGCCGCCGCCATCTTGGGCGGGATGATGGCTTCGTGCTTGTCGAGATCGACCCGGATATTGCCGTAGCAGGCGCGGTAATGTTCGAAACGGCTGTTGCAGATAAGGTGGGTCTTGCCACCAATGGGCTCGCCCACCAGCACCCGCAGCTTCTTGCTGCGGCGCACGCTGAATATTCTTCACGTCGCACTCGACGGTGGGGCCCGCATCGAAAATATCGACGTAACCACGGTTCACGAAGCCCTCGTCCTGCAGCATCTTGATGGCCGGGCGGGTCTTCTCGTGGGTCTGGCCGATAACGGCCCGCGCCTCTTTGCTCAGCAAATTGACGTAGATGGGGTACTTGGGCATCAATTCGGCGATAAAGCGCTTCTTGCCGATGCCGGTCAGATAGTCGACGGTGGGAAAATCCATCGAGAAGAAATGGGTTTGCAGCCACTCGTAGAAGGGGCTGTGACCGTTGGCATCGGAGACGCCGCGCATCTCGGCGAAGACGGTCTCGTCAAACAGCTCGGGGTGCTCGGCCATAAACAGAAAGCGGTGCTTGGAGAGCAGGCGGCCGTTGAGCCCCTCGCGGGCACATTCGCGCAAGAACAGGGTGCAGAGCTCGGAGTTGCCGGTGTAGTCGTTAGAGAGGGTCAGGGTTTCAACGACGTTGTAGATGCCAAGCTTGGGAGAAGAGTGCACCACCTTGCCGATGTGGTAGTTGTAAAACGGCTGGGAGAGGCCAACCGCAGCATCGATGGCACAGGTGCCGACCATCTCGCCGGTCTCCAGATCCTCGGCCACGAAGAAGTAGAGGCAGTCCCCCTTACCGGCGGGCTTGTCGGAAAAAGTCTGGGTAGAGGCGTCAATCTTGCGCTGCAGCAGCTCATCGTTGACGGGCAACGAGGTCATGCCGGTGCCGGACTCGATGGCGCAGGTCTTGAGCCCGGCAAAATCTTTTTGCTCGATGGGACGGATAACCAACATAAATGACAACTCCCTTTCATTGACGACAGGTGGGGTCCCGGCTCCTGCCGGGAGAGCTCCCCACCTCAATTTGGAATCAGGCGTTAACCACCTGGGCAACCGCCTTCTCGAAGCGGGCCAACCCTTCCTTGATGTCCGCTTCCGGGATCACCAGTGAAGGGGCAAAACGAACCACGTTGGTACCAGCCACCAGTACCATCAGCCCCTGATCGATGGAGGCCAGCAGGAAGTCGCGGGAGCGCCCCTTGTAGGCATCGCTCAGGGCAGCGCCCAGCAGCAGACCCTTGCCGCGGATCTCGCTAAAGCAGTGGTATTTGGCGTTGATTGCCTCAAGCCCCTCGCGGAACAGCTGCTCGCGTTGCTTGATGCCCGCCAGCACCTCCGGAGTGTTGATCACATCGATCACCGCTTCCGCCACCGCACAGGCCAGCGGGTTGCCGCCGTAAGTGGAGCCGTGAGTGCCCACTTTCAGGTAAGAGGCGATTTCGTCGGTGGTCAGCATGGCGCCGATGGGGAAACCGCCACCCAGCGCCTTGGCGCTGGTGAGGATGTCCGGCGTGACGCCCAGACCCATATAGGCATAGAGATCACCGGTCCGGCCGACCCCTGACTGCACTTCGTCATACACCAGCAGGGCATTGTGTTTGTCGCACAGCTCGCGCACCCCTTTGGCAAACTCGTCGGTAGGACGAATGATGCCACCCTCCCCTTGCAGCGGCTCCATCACCACGGCGCAGGTGTTGTCGGAGATCACCTCGGCCAGCGCCGCCAGATCGTTGTAGGGTACGTGGGTAATGTCACCGGGCTTGGGACCGAAGCCATCGGAGTAGGCTGCCTGGCCACCGACGCTGACGGTAAAGAAGGTACGACCGTGGAAGCCCTGATTGAAGGCGATGATCTGGGTCTTCTGCTCGCCAAACTTCTCGATGGCGTAGCGGCGAGCCAGCTTGAGAGCGGCTTCGTTCGCTTCGGCGCCGGAGTTGCAGAAGTAGACCTTGTCGGCGAAGGTGGCGGCAACCAGCTTCTTGGCCAGACGCAGGGCCGGCTCGTTGGTCATGACGTTGGAGAGGTGCCACAGCTTCTCGCCCTGGGTTTTCAGGGCCTCGACCAGCTTGGGATGACAGTGACCCAAACCGTTGACGGCGATGCCACCGGCGAAGTCGACATACTCGCGCCCTTCCTGATCCCAGACACGTGACCCTTCACCACGCACCGGGATGATCTTGGCGGGCGCATAGTTGGGAACCATCACTTCATCAAACACTTCACGTGTCACTGCCAACAACTCTGACATATAGCTCTCCTTCGATTTGGCGACAGAATAATCCACCGCCCAAAAGTTAAATCCGTGTAAACGTGACGGAATTATCACAGAAATAAAGTAAAAAGTCTGTAACAAGACGGCCTATAAGGAACAATGTTCGATTGCTCTTGAGATTTTAGGCAACCGCATTGCATAACGACTCATGGGGGCTTGGCAAGAGATAATTTGGGCAGGAGAGGGGGTGAATAAAGTGTCAGGGAAATTTTTTTTGCCTTCTCTCGAACTTGAGAAGGCGATCACAACTTTTTATGAACGCGCCAGAAAGTTGGCCAGCAACTGATGGCCCTGCTCGCTCAAAATGCTCTCCGGATGGAACTGAACACCCTCGACAGGGAGCGTCTTGTGGCGCAGTCCCATGATCTCGTCAAACGAGCCATCGGCATGCTCGCTCCAAGCGGTGATCTCGAAGCAGTCGGGCAGCGTGTCGCGCTCCACCACCAAGGAGTGGTAACGAGTCACCCTCAGCGGGTTGTTGAGCCCCTTGAACACCCCCTCATGGCGATGGTGGATGAGCGAGGTTTTGCCGTGCATTACCTGACGGGCACGCACTACGCGGGCACCGAAGGCCTGCGCCAGCGACTGATGACCGAGACAGACACCGAGAATGGGCAGCTTGCCAGCGAAGTGGCTGATAGCGTCGAGAGAGATCCCCGCCTCATTGGGCGTACAGGGACCGGGAGAGATCACCAGAAAACGGGGGGAGAGCTGCGCTATGGCATCAAGCGTCAGTTCATCATTGCGCTTGACCACAACCTCTTGTCCCAGGGCGCCGAAATATTGCACCAGGTTCCAGGTAAAAGAGTCGTAGTTATCGATCAACAACAGCATGAGATAACCAACAGCGGAGAATTAACGATCGAGATAACGACCCTGTTCCATTTCCCGTTCACGCTGACACTCGGCCAGATAGATGGCGGCAGCAACGGCAGGGGTTTTATGGTGCTTGTCGATGGCATTGGAGACCATCAACTGCAGGGTATTGAGGTTTTTCGCCTTGCGAAATTTACGTAGCCAGTGACCTTTGTCACTCAGCTCTTCAGCAGAAATAGTTGGTTGAACAGGCATGCTTTCTCTTGGGGATATTACCCAGGTTGAAATAAAGAAATTAAACAAAATAGCCGGGCAGAAAATAAAGAAAGCCAGGCAAATACCCAGCTCTCTTCTACTACACCTTCCCAGTATGTCAGGCTCGAGGAACGAAGCCGACTACATCATATACGCTGGTCAGGGTTTTTTCAGCTCTTTCGCGCGCCTTTTGTGCGCCTTCTGCCAGAATCGCGATCAGATGGGCCTCATCCTGACGCAACTCGTGGAAACGGGCCTGGATCGGTTCCAGCAGCGCAACCACGGCTTCGGCGGTTTCGGTCTTGAGGTGACCGTACATCTTGCCTTCGAAGTGCTGCTCCAGCTCGGGGATGGAGCGGCCGGTCACACCGGACATCAGGGTCAGCAGGTTGGAGACACCCGGTTTGTTTTCCGGGTCGAAACGCACCACCGCCGGCTCGTCGGAGTCGGTCACCGCACGCTTGATCTTCTTGACGATCTGCTTGGGATCTTCCAGCAGGCCGATGAAGTTGGCTTCGTTGTCATCCGACTTGGACATCTTCTTGGTCGGATCCTGCAGACTCATCACCCGCGCCCCTTCGGTCGGAATGAAGGGCTCCGGCATGGTGAATACCTCACCATAGAGGTTGTTGAAACGGGTGCAGATGTCGCGGGTCAGCTCGAGATGCTGCTTCTGGTCGTTGCCGACCGGCACCTGATTGGCCTGATAGAGCAGAATATCAGCGGCCATCAGCACCGGATAACCGAACAGGCCGACGTTGACGTTGTTCTCGAAACGGGCGGACTTGTCCTTGAACTGGGTCATGCGCGACAACTCACCCATCTGGGTATAGCAGTTGAGGATCCAGCCCAGCTCGGCGTGCTGCGGCACGTGAGACTGGATGAAGACGGTGCTCTTCTTGGGATCGATACCGACCGCCAGATAGAGGGCTGCCGCGTCCAGACAAGCCTTGCGCAGGGCTGCCGGGTCCTGACGAGTGGTGATGGCGTGCAGGTCGACGATGCAGTAGAGGCAGTCGAACTCATCCTGCATGTTGACCCACTGACGCAGGGCCCCCATGTAGTTGCCGATGGTCAGTTGACCGGAGGGTTGCGCTCCGCTCAATACGATTGGTTTAGTCATGAGAGTGTTAATCCTTGTTATTCAGCCAGCCCAGCTGCGCTATTAGACCAAAAGTGCATCGAGCTGGGCAAACTGCTCGAATACCCAGTCTGGATGGGAGTCGGCGATGGGACGGCCATAGTTGTAGCCGTATGTAAGACCCACCACCTTCATGCCAGCCGCCTTGGCCGCCAGCACATCATTTTCTGAGTCACCCACCATCAGGGTGCGAGCCGGGCTCACCCCCAACTCCAGGCAAGCGTGCAGCAAGGGCTCCGGGCTCGGCTTCTTGACCGGCACGCAGTTGCCGCCAAGCCAGAGTTCGAAACAATCGCTGATGCCGAGGGCATCGAGGATGGGGGCCACGAAATCGCTCGGCTTGTTGGTGACGATCGCTTGCTTGTAGCCCAGGCTTTGCAAGCGACGCAGACTCTGCGCCACCCCGTCATACATCGCCAGCCCTTGCAGCAGGCAAGCGTTGTAGTGCTGGAAAAAGATCGGGCGGGCCTTGGCAAACAGCTCGGGATCGGCCTCGCGATAGGCGAGCGCCCGCTGGATCAGCTTGTCGGCGCCGTTGCCGACCCAGGTACGGATCACAACTTCATCAGCCTGTGCCAGACCGAGGTCTGCCAGAGTCAGATTGACTGCCAGCGCCAGCTGGGCGGCGCTGTCAATGAGGGTGCCGTCCAGATCGAACAGCACCAAATCAAATGCGCGCTCAGCGTGTGACATGAGCCAGCTCCGCACGCATCTTGTCGATCACCGCCTTGTAGTCAGGCTGGCTGAAAATGGCAGAGCCGGCGACAAACATGTCGGCACCCGCTTCGGCGATCTCGCGAATGTTGTCGACCTTCACCCCGCCATCGATCTCGAGACGGATATCGCGGCCGCTCTCGTCGATCAGACGACGCACCTGACGCAGCTTGTCGAGGGTACCGGGGATGAAGCTCTGACCACCGAAGCCCGGATTGACCGACATCAGCAGGATCACGTCCAGCTTGTCCATCACATACTCGAGGCAGGAGAGCGAGGTAGCAGGATTCAGCACCAGACCGGCCTGGCAGCCCATCTCCTTGATGAGGCCCAAAGAGCGATCAACGTGATCGGATGCTTCCGGATGGAAGGTGATGAGGGAAGCACCCGCCTTGGCAAAATCAGGAATGATGCGATCCACCGGCTTGACCATCAGGTGCACGTCGATGGGGGCCTCGATACCGTAGTCACGCAGCGCCTGACAGACCATGGGGCCAATGGTCAGGTTGGGGACATAGTGGTTGTCCATCACGTCGAAGTGAACCACGTCGGCACCGGCAGCCAGTACCTTGGCTACATCGTCACCCAGACGGGCAAAATCGGCAGAGAGGATCGAGGGGGCAATCAGAAAGTCTTTCATCAGCATCATCCATTGGCAGCCAGGGAGAAAAAGCGGCGCAATTTTAACGTAAAAGGCGGGCGAAAACGACTCGAATGCGGGGTAAATGGGGCAATCACCTCCCCTCCCCCAGCAACCCGGGTTATAGGACATCGGCACGGGCGCGGACTCGCCCATAAAAAACGGCGCATGGTCTGTTACGTCAGTGGCAGCAGTTCACTGTCGCTGGGATAGTAGCCCTGCTCCGGTTCGATTCCGGGCGGATAGAGCGCCAACAATTCGGCAACCTTGTTACGGGTGCCGCCGTTGCGACTGATGGTACGCTTGACCAGGATCTCGTCGAGGCGAGCACCGCGATAAAGCTCACGAGTCAGCTCGATATCGTGGTTGCTGATCAGTACCGGCACCCCTTTGTGAGCGGCGGTGTGGCGGGCCAATCGCGCCAGGATCGCCTGATCATCCAGGGTAAACCCACCGGAGGCATAGGTGGTGAAGCTCGCCGTAGTGGAGAGCGGCGCGTAGGGTGGATCACAATAGATAACCCAATCCTCTTCGGCACGCTTGATGGCATCGGCGTAGCTCTCGCAGATAAAGGTCGCCTTCTGCGCCTTTTCGGCAAAGGCCCACAGCTCTTTTTCCGGGAAATAGGGTTTCTTGTAGGAACCGAACGGCACGTTGAAGCCGCCCTTCTTGTTGTAGCGGCACAGTCCGTTGAAACCGTGACGGTTGAGGAACAGGAACAAGAGTGCCCGCTCGAAGGTGGTCTCGGTCTGATTGAACTGGGTACGCAGCCGGTAATAGGCCGCCTTGTGGTTGTGCTCTGCCACAAACAGCTTGCGCGCCTCGGCAATGAAACTGTCCGGCGTCAGCTTGAGGTGGTTGTACAGGCAGATCAGATCCGGATTGATGTCGTTGAGCACATACGCGTCGTAGTCGGTGTTGAGAAACACTGACCCGGCCCCGACGAAGGGCTCCAGCAACACACGCCCGGCCGGCAGGCGCTCGGCAATCTCTTCAACCAGGGAGTATTTTCCCCCGGCCCATTTTAAAAAAGCGCGTGTTTTTTTCATGGAAATCCGGTGTGTAAGAAGGCAAGACCCAAAAAGGGGGACGATTCTACCCCCTTATCCGGTATCAAGGCTATTGCTTCAGCTCTTTTTGTACCTGTGCAAACGACTTGGGCCAGGGCTGGCCTTTCAGCAAGGCTGGCGGAAGCTTGCGAATGGCACTCTTGGCCTGGGTCAGACCGGCATAATCCCCTTGCAGCACCACATACCAGGGGCTACCACGGAATTTGGTCTGATAGACCCATACCTTGCCCGCCAGACCATGCTCGGCAACAAATTGATCCACCGCCTTGGTGTTGCTCGCCCCCATCAGCTGAACGCTGTAGTGGTTACGCGGCTTCTTGTTCAAGGTGGCGACCGGTGTCAGGGCCACCTTGGGTGCAGGCGCGGCAACCGGCTCGTTGCTGGCGGTTTTGGTGGTGGCCGCAGGCGTTGTGGTTGTCGCCGGATTCAGTGCCTTGGCGGTACTGGCTGGCGCCGTGGTTGCGACTGCACCACTGGGGGCTGTGCCACTCGGGTTCTTGCCGGTCAGCTCGTCCACCACATCGGTCGGCAATGCACCGCTCACCTTGGGTTCGGTCATCAGCTTTTGCACGACCTCGTCAGAGATCACCACCCGACGCCCTTCGTAATTGGTTGATTCGGTGGTCACGGTTTCGCTCTCCACCGATTTGGGCAGCACTTTCGCCTCCGGCTGCCAATCTTTCACCACTCCGTTGGGATTGCTGGCTGCATCGCTGTTTTGCGTGCCTTGTGCAGCGGCATCGGTGTTCGAACCGCCAGCGGTGAGGGGATCGCCTCCCGCTACCGGGATCGGCAATGCCGTGTTTTGCGCCGGATCCTGCAGTGCCGGTTTGCTTTCATTGTCAAACAGCGCAGGCAGCAGGTAGCTCAGCGCCAGCAGGCCGCCAGCGACCAGCGCGATAGCAGTGGCAATCTTCTTGACAGGCAACTCCGCCTGACGCTTCTTGGGCCTTCTGTCGGTCATGATATCCTCCAGTAACTGCATGATGGTGGACGGATGTCCGTTCGCCGTTTTCAGGATCTCCTCCACTTGCGGCTTGGGCAAGAGGGTCGCCGGGATCTTGAGCTCTTTGGCTTTCTCATACAAGAAGATGCGCTGCTCGGGCGGGCTCAGTGGCGGCACTTCCAGCTCAAGTGCTGGCATGGCACGCTCTTTGAGCTGCGGTCGTTGGGTACGACACCAGACGTCACTGCCCGAGACGATAATGGCCAGCTGATGGGGCGCCGCCAGAGTATCGTTATGACGGATGATCGCCCACAACTCTCCCAGCAGTTCGACCGGCAACTGGTCGGCCCGCTCTATCAGCAGCAACAGGGTGGCAGGCTTGCTCCCCTCCAGCATGCGAAAGAAGCTCTCCGCCAGCGCATCCTGTGGATTGAACAGCGGGCGCGCCACCACCTGTGGTAGCAACAACTGGCGTACATCCACCATCTTCATGGCAGGTGTACCAATCAGGCTTACCACCCGCACTTTTTCCGGCAACACGCCGAGCAGGGATTCGCACAGGGTACCGCGACCACAACCGGGTTTACCGGAGAGAAAAATGAAAGGGTGATTGAATTCAATCAGATGCAGCAGCCGGTCAACCAGCTGCCGCTGGGAAGGAAGTTTTAGCAGTTTATTCGTCACGACCAGACTCGATCACCGCCAGCAACTCGACATCGGACACATCCCCCACCACCTGCGCATGGCCGATGCCAACCGGCAATACCAGACGCAGCTTGCCTTCAAGCACCTTCTTGTCACGGCGCATATGGCGAATAAAGGCGGCGAAATCCATCTCGGCAGGCGCATGAATGGGCAGATTGGCGGCCAGCAGCAGAGCGCGCACACGCGCAACGTCCGCTTCGCTCATATCGCCACGGGCCTGCGCAGTCCAGGCTGCCAGCATGGTGCCGGCGGATACTGCTTCACCGTGCAGCCAGTTGCCATACCCCTGCTCGGCCTCGATGGCATGACCAAAGGTGTGACCCAGATTGAGCAGCGCACGGACGCCGTGCTCGGTCTCATCCTGACCGACCACATCGGCTTTGATCTCGCAGCAGCGTTTGATGGCGTAGGCCAGCGCGGCAGGTTCCAGCTGTTGCAGACGCACCATGTTCTGCTCCAGCCAGCTGAAGAAATCAGCATCCCAAATGATGCCGTACTTGATCACCTCGGCCATCCCTGCGGCAAATTCGCGGGCTGGCAAGGTACTCAGACATTCGGTATCGATAACAACTTGTTTGGGCTGATAAAAAGCCCCAATCATGTTCTTGCCGAGGGGGTGGTTGACAGCGGTTTTACCGCCGACAGAGGAGTCAACCTGGGAGAGCAGAGTGGTCGGGATCTGGATAAAAGGAATGCCACGTTGATAGCTTGCTGCCGCAAAGCCCACCAGATCCCCGATCACGCCGCCCCCCAGAGCGATCAGTGTCGTATCGCGCCCATGGTTGGTTTCAAGCAGAGCAGACATGATCTGCTCAAAGGTCGCCAGGCTCTTGTACGCCTCACCGTCAGGCAGGATCAGGTGTTCAACCTGAAAACCCGACAGCAGAGCGGTTACCCGTGCAAGATAAAGCGGAGCAACGACCGTGTTGGTCACTATCATCACCCGCTTGCCCTTGATGGTCGATACCAGCGCCTCGGGGCGCTGCAACAACCCGGCAGCTATCTCGATGGGATAGCTGCGTTCACCCAGTTCGACCTTCAACCGTTCCATGGACGTCCTCTAGATTACATACCGATCAGCTTTACAATTTGATTGGCAACGATTTTTGCGCTCTGGTCATCGGTGTGCACAACAAAGTCGGCAACCTCTTCATACAGGGCATTGCGCTCTTGTGCCAGACGTTCCAGCACTTCGCGTGCCGGTTCTTCGGTCTGTAGCAGAGGGCGGCGTTTGTCTCGCTGTGTGCGCGCCAGCTGCTTTTCGATAGTGGTTTCGAGGTAGACCACGATGCCACGAGCAGACAACTTGTTGCGGGTTTCGCGACTCTTGATGGCACCGCCACCCGTCGCCAGCACGATACCCTGCTGCTCTGACAATTCGCCGATCACCTTCTCTTCGCGAATCCGGAAACCTTCTTCGCCTTCAACATCGAACACCCAGCCGATATCAGCACCACTGCGGCGCTCAATCTCATGATCTGAGTCGAAAAACTCCATATGCAGTTGTTCTGCCAGATGTCTACCTATGGTGCTCTTGCCCGCACCCATGGGACCTATCAGGAAAATATTGCGTTTCTCAGCCATGTCTTTTCGTTAGTAATTACAAACTGTACGACCCCGATGAATACTGGATCGGGGTACCTATGAACCTTATCTTGCGATGGATCAGGAGGGGGATTATCTCAATAGATATCGGGACTGGCAACCGCAGCCCTTACGCCCCAGCCTTATTGGGGCGTAAGGTTATATGTGTTTTACCCTCACATGTAAAGCATTCAGAAGGCGTCGGTAACTATCTTGGGCGTCACGAAAATCAGCAACTCCCGCTTTTTGTTCTCGCTGGTGGTCTTGCGGAACAAGGCCCCCAATCCGGGAATATCACCCAGCAGCGGCACCTTGGTCACATCGCTCTTGATGGTCTGCTGATAGATGCCGCCCAGCACCAGCGTCTCGCCATTGTTCACCAGCACCTGAGTGGTGATGGACTGGGCGTTGATGGAAACCGCATCACCGGTACCGGTCGGTACCGTTTCACCCTTGGTATCCTGGGTTACGGTCAGGTCGAGAATCACCCGATTGTCAGGGGTGATCTGCGGGGTAACCTTCAGGCTCAATACCGCCTTCTTGAAGGTAACCGAGGTAGCGCCACTGGAAGAGGACTCCACATAGGGGATCTCGGTACCCTGCTCGATCAGCGCCGGTTTCTGGTTCGCCGTGGTCACCCGCGGACTGGCGATAATCTCGGCCTTGCTCTCTTTTTCCAGCGCCGACAACTCTAGATCCAACAAGGTGCCATCAGCCAAACGGGCAACCTGGAAGGCCAAAGTACCGGCCGCATTGGTCACCGGCAGGTTGACGTTCAACCGTTCGTCTTTTGTCGGTCTGGTAATTGCCGAGCCACCATTGTTGTTACCAGAGCCATCATTCCCCGCTATGGAACCGGACGTACTGTTGCCATGACCATCGTTTTTGGTCACCCCCCACCGCACCCCGAGCGCTTCATCAAAGCCGTCGTCAATGGTCACCATCCGCGCCTCGATAACCACCTGCTTGACCGGAATATCGAGAATATCGAGCATCCGCTTGATACTGCTGATGACATCGGCGGTATCCTTGACCACCAACACGTTGGTTCGCTCATCCACGCTCACCGCACCACGGGGTGACAGCAACTTGGTACTTTCGGAAGAGAGCAGGGCAGCCACTTCCGAGGCCTTGGCATAGTTTATCTGCAGATATTCGGTATAGAGCGGAGCCAAATCGGCAACCTGATTTCGGCTCTCCAGCTGTTGCTTCTCGCGTGTTGCGATCTCTTCTGCAGGCGCTACCAGCAAGATGTTGTTATCCAACCGCTTATCCAGACCCCGCACCTTCAAAATAATGTCGAGCGCCTGCTCCCACGGCACCCCATCCAGACGCAGGGTAATATTGCCTGATACCGAATCTGTGGTTACCAAGTTAAGGTTGTTGAAATCGGCAATAAGCTGCAATACGGTACGGACTGGAATATCCTGAAAGTTCAATGAGATGGGCTTTCCCTGATACTGCTTGGATGCCGTGGCCGTCGTCCGCTTTTTCACCTCGATAATGAAGAGCTTGTCTGCCTGATCGTAACGGTAATCAAACTGACCATTGATCGACAATTCAAACAGGGTATCGCTGCCCTGCCGGGAGACTTCAACCTGAGAGACCGGCGTTGCAAAATCCTGCACATTGATCAGATTAAGCAAACCATCCGGCACCCGAGTACCATGAAACTTGGCCAGTACGGTCTGGCCGCGGCTGCTCACATCGACGGCGGCCGAGCTGTTATCCAGCGTGACCAGAAACTCCCCCTGGCCATCTTTGCCACGACGAAAATCCACACCGGTAACCGAGTTGAAATAGGCGCCGCCCCCACTGTTCTGATAGTTGTTAAGTACCGGCTTGCTGGCAGGCTGTGTGGCTACCGGCGTAGTCACGGGCGCAACAGGCATCGACCGGGCGACGACCTGAGGGTTGAGCAGTGCCGAAGGAGAGGGTGTGGCCACCATCGCAGAGGGCGCTGGCACAGGAGTAGCCGAGGTTGCGGGTGCAATCAGCGCGCTCTCACCATTGATGAGCCCGGAAGAGGCCCCCTCGCCCAATGACACCAGTAATTTGTTCCCCTGTTGCTGCACCTGATAGGGAGCAAGCTGATCGAGTGCGATCTTGATATCCAGACCTGCGCCCTTACCCTCAACCTTGATATTATCTACCCCTAGGCGCTGGATCGGCAGCGGGTTCACTTTCAGCGCCCCTACCGCACCGGGAACATGCAACAACAGCTGATTGGGTTGGTAAGAGAGACGATCGGTAAAGCCCGTGACCGGCTCACTGAAACTGAGCTCCACCAGCAATTGATCGGCAAGCAGCGGATTGACCTTGATCTCCTGCAGGGTTGCCACTGCCCACGCCTGACTGAGGGCGCTGGCGCAAAACAGCAAAGCCACTTTGGATACACTCTCTATTGTTGTTCTCATTGCTGTTCGTCCCTGATTATTGTTTTTCTTGCACATTGGCCATTGCCAACTGGGTTTCTCTTGTTACCCAGCACCCCTTCCCGTCCGGAATGGTTTCCAGCAAATCCACGGCAGTGTCAGTGATCTTGATGACCCGGCCCTGATCAAGCCCCATATACTGGTTGAGCCCGACCCGCATCGATTTGCCATCCGGGGTGCTGATCAAGGCCCACAACTGACCCGCCTTACCCAAAGAGCCATGCATCGACAGACTGGCCAGCGAATAATTTTCCAGCACCTCTTTCTCACGCTCCATCAGGGTCTGTGCACAATCAGGCTGGGCCTTGGCAGTACTTGTACTTCCGACCGTCGCCTCAGGCTGGGGAACCATGAAGGGGCTGCGCAACTCGCGTTGCTGGTAGTGCATAGGGGCAAAAGGCTTCAGCTCGGGCAAGGGCTCGATAGGTATGGGTGGCCTTGCTTTGGTCTGGGCGACATAGCTATCCATATCCTCCTGGCCACCACAGGCCGCCAGCAAGAGAGCAGGCAACAACCAGCAGATGCGTCTCATTGTTTCGGCTCCACTGTTTTACCGTTGTACTTGTAGGTCTTAGCCAGCATCGACATCGAAATCAGCTCCCCTTCATCCTTGCTCTGACCCAGAGTGAAGGAGTCAAGAATGACGATACGGGGCAAGGCGGCCATGTCAGCGGTGAACTTGCCAATTTCATGGTAAGTGCCCACTACCTCGATACGCATTGGTAGCTCGGTTGAAAACTCGTGCTTTACCTCTGGCTCCCAGTTGATCCGGTTCAATTTCAAGCCATTGTCGGTAGCAATAAAGCTGATATCGTCCAACAGACCGGCGACCTCATGGGTATTGGGCAACTGCTTGAGCTGGGTATCGACCAGTTGCTCAAGCTGAACCATTTGCGCCTTGTATGCCCCCAGGTTGGCAGCCAGCATCGCCTTGCTTTCAAACTGGGCTTTCAGTTCGGTCTCTTTCCCCGCTTCCTGAGTCAAACTGGTCAGTGAGTTGGCAATCACGTAGTAGTAGATGGCGCCGCCGATCAACACGCAGCAGAAAAAGATGAAGACCCCTTTTGCCCATTTTGGCCAGCTTGCTATGTCATTGATATCCAACTCGTTGAGTTGCTGAAGGTTCATTGTTGCTCCTTGGCCACATTCCCTGCAGCCGCAGCATTGTTGGCGATCAGGAACATCATGGAAAACTGGCTCAATGACACTGGCGCAACATCAGCCGCAAAAATAGTGCTTATCTTTGCCTGACCCAACCAACCGGAACCATCAATCCGCCGCATCATGCTGGCCACCCGACCATATGCTTCGGTCTTGCCATTAACATCAATAATATTGTTTTGCATCGAAAGGGTGTTCAGGTAAACCCCGTTGGGCACCAGTGAAGGCAGTTGATTAAAGAGGCGGACGGGCACATTGCGGCGCATCTGCAACTGCTCGATCAGCTGCATCCGATCGATCAGCTCCTTGCGACGCTCTTTGAGCAGACGGATCTCCCCCAGCTGGGCATCCAGAATAGTCATCTCCTGAACCAGCCTCTGGTTGCGCTGCTGCTGGGCGACGATCTGGCGATCAACCAGCCAGTTGGCAAAAAATCCCAGCGCGACCGTGGCCAGCACAAAAATCCCCAGCAAGGCCCCGAACTGTTTCTTTTGGCGCTGGGCTCGGGCTTCACGCCAGGGGAGAAGGTTTATATTTGACATGGTGTGAAACTCCTCAGAGCCAACCCGAATGCCGTCATATATTTAGCACCATGTACCAGCTCGGCCTCCCCTTTCGGCTTGCCAAACAGGGCGAACAGATCCGGGTGCAACACCTCGCAATTGACCTCTTCTTTTACCTGCACCAACAAACCGGGTAGCAGACTGCCTCCCCCCGTCAGCACCAGTTTTGCGATGTCGCGATAACCGGATGAACTGCAAAACAGCTGGATATTGCGCCGCACTTGCTGCAACAGCGAGTTGATGTGGGGCATCAGCACATCCAGCTCATGGTCAACAGGCAAGGTACCTTTGGTTTTAGCCTGCTCAGCCTCATCCAGCGTCATGCCATAAAAGGAGGAGAGCGCCTGGCTGTACTGATCGCCACCGAAGTTTTGCAAGCGGGAGTAGATCACCTCCCCCTTGACCAGCGCTGCAAAGGTCATGGCACTGGCACCGATATCTATCACCCCGATCGGCCGTTCACTCTCCTGCAATTCGGGCAGACAGGCCACCACGGCACGGCCCAGCGCATGGGCGCCCACATCCACCACTTTGACGGCAATACCGGCTTCGGCAAGGGCGCTGACCCGACCGTTGACACTCTCGGTGCGGGCTGCGCTCAGCAGCACATCTTGACGATCTTCACTGTTGTTGGTGCTCAGCACCTCAAAATCGAGACTCACTTCATCGAGGGGGAAGGGAATGATCTGCTCGGCCTCCAGCTGCACCTGACTCTCCAGCTCCTTGTCGCTGAGGCGGGCATCAATCTGGATCACCTTGGTTATCACGTTGGAGCCGGTCACCGCAGTGGCGGCATAGTCGCTGTGAGTTGGAATAAGACGCTTGAGGGTCTTGAGAGATTGGCTGACGCGCTCGATATCCTGCAATTGATAGTCAACCAGCGTCCCTTTCGGGGTGGCAATATCGGCGACAGATTCGAGATGAAGCTTGCCGGGTCGGCCACTGAGGGTAACGGCCTTGATAGTCTGGCTGCCAAAATCAATGCCCACCAGAGGGAGGAGGGATCCCTTGTTAAAAAGCCCAAACATATACACATCCATGCGTTATTTGGTTTTATTCCTGAACAGAGTGTAGGACACCCGATCAGAGGAGTGCTTCACTCATCCTAAATGCTCTAACTATCAATGTCATAAAGTTTATGCCGAAAAGTGACCCATCTCGCTTTCTTCATGGCAAGTGGCCCTCCTTGGTTATTGCTCCCCGTAGTGCTAACCTCTCGCATCCTTTTGAGGTGGGTGGCTCGCCACAGGAAAACCTCGAATTCCCGATGGCAAAAGGGCTATACTCTGCGCCCGTTGGCTAATTTTAAGACGATTGGTAGTTCTTCCATGCTGAAATGGCTCGTTCGCCTGTTTATTGTCATGATGCTGGGTGCAGTGCTGGGTGTTGCCAGCCTCATCGGTATCTACTTCTATATCAAACCCCAACTGCCCGATGTCACCGCACTGCGTGACGTCAAGCTGGCAACCCCGATGCGGGTTTACAGTCGGGATGGGGAGTTGATCGCCCAATATGGCGAAATTCGTCGCATTCCGCTGCGTCTGGACGAAATTCCGCAACCCATGATCGATGCCGTACTGGCGACCGAAGATGCACGTTTCTATGAGCACCCGGGCATTGACCCGATTGGTATCATTCGAGCTGCATCCGTCTGGGCTGTCTCCGGCCATGCCCGTCAGGGTGCCAGTACCATCACCCAGCAGGTTGCCCGCAACTTCTTCCTGAGCAATGAGAAGACCATCATCCGCAAGATCAAGGAGGTCTTCCTGGCCTGGCGGATCGAGCAGAATCTCTCAAAAGATGAGATCCTCGAACTCTACCTCAACAAGATCCCCCTCGGTTATCGCTCCTTCGGGATCGGTGCTGCGGCACAGGTTTACTTTGGTAAAGAGGTCAAGGATCTGGGACTGGACGAGATCGCCATCATTGCCGGTCTGCCAAAAGCCCCGTCCATGCTCAACCCCATCCGCTCCCCCGAGCGGGCCTTTGCTCGCCGCAACGTGGTGCTGGGCCGGATGCTG
Source organism: Aeromonas sp. 6P (assembly GCF_051919525.1). Classification (NCBI taxonomy): domain Bacteria; kingdom Pseudomonadati; phylum Pseudomonadota; class Gammaproteobacteria; order Aeromonadales; family Aeromonadaceae; genus Aeromonas; species Aeromonas sp. 6P. Next base: position 3,433,705 of record NZ_JBQBEO010000002.1, read on the forward strand.
GAAACTGGCAAGATCACCCAGGCTCAGTTTGACGAAGCGTCCAAGATGCCGATCAAGGCCCGTTTTCACGGCGCCGAAGTGACCCTGCACGCCCCCTATCTGGGGGAAATGGTGCGCCAGAAGATGGTCGAGCAGTTCGGTGAAGATGCCTACACCATGGGCCTGCACGTCTACACGACCGTCTCTGCCGAACGTCAGCGGGCGGCAAGACAGGCACTGCTGGATGGCGTTTTTGCCTATGACATGCGCCACGGCTATCGCGGCCCGACGGCTCAGTTATGGAAGGCTGGCGAGACAGCCTGGGATTACGAGCAGATCGTCGCTCACCTTGGCAAACAGCCCACTTATGATCCGCTGATGGCGGCGGTCGTGACCAAGCTTGGTGATCGCAGCGCCACACTGGTACTGAAGAATGGCAAGGAAGCAGAGCTCGGCTGGAACGGCATTAAATGGGCCCGCTCCTTTATTACCGACGACCGTCAGAGCTATGCCCCGAAATCGGCGCGCGATGTGCTGAAAGTCGGCGCCCAGATCTGGGTGCGGGAAGAGGGCGAAGAGTTGCTGCTGGCCCAAATCCCGGATGTGAACGCCGCGCTGGTTGCCATGAACCCGAAAAATGGGGCGCTGGAAGCACTGGTCGGTGGCTTCAGCTTCGAACTCTCCAAATTCAACCGGGTCGATCAGGCGCGTCGCCAGATCGGTTCCAATATCAAGCCTTTCCTCTATGCGACCGCGCTAGAGCACGGTTATACCCTGGCGTCGCTCATCAACGATGCGCCGATCAACCAGTGGGATCCGTCAAAAGGGCCCATGTGGCAGCCCAAGAACTCCCCGGCCGTTTATGATGGTCCCACTCCGCTGCGTCTGGGACTGGCCAAGTCCAAAAACGTGATGTCGGTTCGACTGATGCGCGCCATCGGTCTGGATACCTATATCGACGGTCTGACCCGCTTTGGTTTCCCTCGCGACTTCATCTCTCCCCATGAGTCGCTGGCGCTGGGCGCTGCCGAATTCACCCCCCTCGAGGTAGTGCGTGGTTACTCGGTTCTCGCCAACGGTGGCTTCCTGGTGACCCCATACTTCATCGACAAAGTGACCGACAGTCTGGAGAACACCCTCTATCAGGCCAATCCTGCTATTGCTTGCACCACCTGCGAACAGCAGGCCGCACCCGAGCAGAGCACACTGCCAGAGCCAACTGTTGATGGCGCCGCACAAGATGGCACGCAGACCCCTCTCGCGCCAACCATCGCCCCGCATACCATCAGTGCCCAGAGTGCGTTCCTGATCACCGACACCCTGAGCACAGCCATCTGGGGTGGCAACGGCTGGCGTGGTACCGGCTGGCGTGCAGCCCGCGACCTGAAACGTCACGACATCTCCGGTAAAACCGGTACCACCAACGAATCGCGGGATGCCTGGTTCTCCGGCTACACCCCGGACATCGTTGCTACCTCCTGGATCGGTTTTGACAACCACCAGCGTGGTCTTGGCCGTGCCGAGTTTGGTGGTGGCGCCGCGCAGCCTATCTGGATCGACTTCATGAAAGTCGCCCTCAAAAAGCTGCCTGAGCACAAGATGCCGGTTCCCGAGGGGATCATGACGGTGAAGATTGATAGCGAAACCGGCCTGCTGGCAACCAGTGGCGGCACCGACGAATACTTCAAGGAAGGGACCGAACCGACCCGCTACGCAGCACCGAGCTCGGATGGCAATCAGGTCTACGGCGGTGACAACCCCGATGTGGAAGGGCCTGTCTCAACCGACGATATCTTCTAAGCTGCTCTCGCGGCAGAAGCAAAACCGGCAGCCTTGGCTGCCGGTTTTTTATTGGGCCAACTGCTTGCTCATCAGCGTAGCGATCGAGGCGGCCAGCTCGTTGAAACAGGGGCGACGCACCGAGTAGTGGCGATAGAGCAGCGAGATGGTACGCCCCGGCACAGGGTCAACCACAGGTCGATAGCTCACCCCTCCCTCATCATGATCGGCAGGTACGGCCAACTTTGGCACCAGAGTCATGCCGCTACCAGCGGCCACCATGTTGCGCAGGGTCTCGAGACTGGTGCCCTTGAAGCGTTGATCCTCACCTATCCCGCCGGCGAAACAGAATCCCATCGCCTGATCCCGCAAACAGTGACCATCGGCCAACATCAGTAATTTCTTGCCCTTGAGATTGCCAAGGGGCACCTGCCTTGCCTGTGCTTCGGGGTGATGGCAAGGCACAACCAACCACATCGGCTCATGATAGAGCTGGATTGAACCAAACCCCTCCATCCCCGGCATCTCGGCCAGAATGACGCAATCCAGCTCCCCCTCTTCCAACCGCTTGAGCAGGGTTTGGGTCTGCTCCTCATAGAGGTAGAACTCCAGCTGGGGAAAACGCTCACGCAGGGTCTGGATAATGCGGGGCAACAGGTAGGGGCCCACGGTCGGAATAAAACCGATATGGATCTCCCCTGACATCGGCTCGGAGAAGTGCTGACCGATGCTCTTGAGCTCGCGCACCTCCTTGAGCACCCGACGAGCCTGATGGGCCATGGCATCACCAGCCGGAGTAAACAGCACCTTGCGCGAGGTACGTTCGATCAGAATGACCCCGAGTTCATCCTCCAGCTTGCGCAGCTGGCCGCTCAGGGTGGGTTGACTGACAAAGCAGCGTTCAGCGGCTTTGCGAAAATGTTTTTCCTCATCCAGCGCCACCAGATATTCGAGATCGCGAAGATTCATACAGCAAGAGTCCTGCCTGGAAAATGGGCCATCAGCATGCACAATATCGTCCGGCGGGACAAGTCATCCGCTCGCGGTGAACCTCTCTGGCTACCTCTCCAAACAGAAAAGCCCGATCACCTTGCGGTAATCGGGCTGTTTGACTCGCCGAGGGATTACACCCTGAAACGGCGCACCATATCCTGCAACTGGGTTGCCAGATGGTTCAGCTCATTGCACGCCTGAGCCATCTGGGTGGCACCGGCGGCCACCTCTTCGGAAGCATGGCTGATATTGACCACGTTGCGGTTGAGCTCCTCGCTCACCGCCCCCTGCTCTTCGGTGGCTGTCGCAATCTGGATGTTCATGTGGGAGATACTGCTGACCGAGCCACTGATCTGGGAGATGGACTCGCCCGCTTCCCGCGCGGTAGCAACCGTGGTGTTCATCAGCTCCTGACTCTGTTGCATGGTACTGCCCGCCTGTTCGGCACGCTGCTGCAACTCGGCAATGATGGTGTTGATCTGGGAGGTGGAGTCTTGGGTGCGCTTGGCCAGAGTACGCACCTCATCCGCCACCACAGCAAACCCCCGCCCCTGCTCACCGGCACGGGCCGCTTCAATGGCGGCGTTCAATGCCAGCAGGTTGGTCTGTTCGGCAATGCCGCGGATCACCTCCAGCACCATGCCGATATTGCGGCTGTCATCGCCCAGTTGGCGGATCACCACCGCGGTACTCTCGATGGCACCGGCGACCCGTTCAATACGTTGAATGGAGTCATTCACCGTTTGCGCACCAAGTTCGGCCGTTTCACTGGCCGAGGTGGCGGCACTGGCCGCATCGCTGGTGTTGCGCGAAACCTCCTGCACCGTAGCCTGCATCTCGTTCATCGCCGTCGCCAGCTGGTTCAGCTCATGTTGCTGAGCATTCATGTTGTTGGCTGACTGGCTGGCAACAGAGCTGATCTCCTCCGCGGCGGAACTCAGTTGCACCACAGAGCCCGACACTTCACTCACCAGAGTGCGCAGATTGGTCTGCATTTCACCAAACCCTTTGGCAAGGGTTCCCAGTTCATCATTGTTGAACTGCTGCATATCGATGCGGGAGGTGAGATCACCAGAGGAGACCCGCCGGGTCTGTTCCAGCAACGCCATCACCGGATTGCGGATCTGACCGGTCAGCAGCCAGGCAATTGCCACAACAAAACCCAGCGTCACCAGACTGACAATGACGCTCATGGTTCTGGCACTGCTGTAGAGCGCCTCCACATCTTTTGTCATCTGGGCCGCAATCTCGTTATTGATTTCCCGCAGGCGGAAGGATTTTGCTTCCACCTCCTCCAGCGCGACCCGGGTTTCGTTTTTGCGCAGACTTCTGACTCGCTCCAGATCGCCAGTAGCAAAGGCACTTAACAACTGGTCATGCACCGCAAAATACTTGGCCCCCGCCGCAACCACCTGCTCATAAACCTGTTTCTCTTCACCAGTAGTGAAAGGTAAAGCACCGTATTTTTGGACGGCCTGCTCAAACTCCTGCTTGGCCTTGTTGAAGGTTAGAGCTCGTTCACTCACCTCCTGATCATCCTTGTTAAGGCCACCAATTACCTGGGCCAGCTCTGAACGGCGCGCATCCAGCACGGCGACATGCATCTGACTCGCCAGACGAGTAGAAGGCAACAAATTGCCGGTAATGGTCTCGGTATCACTATGGAGCTTTGCTAACTGACTGATGGAGAACCAGGCCAAGCCAAGAACCAGCAAGGCCAGAATGGCAAATCCGGCGCTCAGTTTCTGGCCAATAGACATGTTTTTGAACATATGAGGGCTTCCTTGAAATGAGTCTGCACTCCCGCAAATCCGCCGGGAATGGTCACATAGAGCATAGTCTGCAAGCAGAAAGTCGAAGGCTTTCATATCGCTTCTGCATACAGGAATATCGGCCCGTTCACTTCACTTCTAAAGAGACCTTGTCCGTTCACATTCTAATAACTATTCCATCAACTCAAGAAGATGCTGACGCAACCCGGCAGGATCGCCCAAAAAGTCAGCCACTCGAACAGCACTCACCTTACCGTTGTGCATCAACCCAAGGGTGGGATAACCCTGACCGCCTAGCCGTTTCATCCAGCCCTGGCTATCTGCCAGATGTTGCAGCAAGGGGGCCTGCAGATAAGCTTGCTGGAATGCCTCGGCTGAAATCCCCTGCTCTGCCGCCAGCGTGGCTAGAAACGCTGGCTCACCAATCCAGATCCCGTCCCGATAGTGGGATTGCTGGATCCGGTGCAACATGACCAGCCCATCGCCCCCCAACGCCGTGACGGCCAAAACCGCACGGATCGGCAGCTCGGAGTCCAGCAGACAGCCTTCCCGCAGCAGCAGTTCGTTAAAGTAGCGTTCGCCAAAATGCTGGCCGGTCAGCGCTTCGATCCGCTGATCATGGGGGCGCACATAATCACGCAATGCCTCGCCCATCGGCTGACGGCGACTACCCAGCCAGAGACCGCCCGCATGCAGCTCGATCTTGAGTCCGGCAATGGTGGCTGCCGCCTGCAACAGGGGGGCGGCACCGTAGCACCAGCCACAGAGCGGGTCATAGACATAATGGAGGGTGGTTTGTTGTTCGCTCATCTTCATTCTCACTTCAATCTCGGATAAAAAACCGGGCCCTTAGGCCCGGTAAAAAACATAGGGAAAGCAGGCTCAGTGGCTTACCACTTCATCTCGCCGGTATTGACCTTGGCACCGATGGCCAGACCATCGTCAACCGGCAGTGCCGGATAGGCCTTCTTCAGAGCATCAATCAGCTCACCGGAGTTTTTCGCCTTGGCCAGCTCCTGTTCGAAACGCTCTACATAGTCACGGGTAAAGGTCACAGCAGCAGTGCCTTTGGGAGCAGTCCCCAGGAAGTGGCCCGGTACCACGCGCTCGGGTTTCAGGGCCAGCAGGTTGCCCAGCGCCTTGACCCAGTTACTGCGGGCCGCCTTGGTCTGGCTGTCCGCCATCCAGACATGCACCCCGTGGTAGACCGGTACACCACCAAAAGCAGTCTTGATGGAAGGGGCCCAGAGGTAGGCATTCGGGGTATTCATCTCTTTGATTTCAATCTTCTCGCCATCCAGCGTCAGGTGGCTGGCGGTCATCACTTGCGGCACGGTCAGGCTCTTCGGTGCACCCTTCCCGAGGATCGGGCTCCAGTAGCTCAGCTTGGCATCCTTGGTCTGGTTGATATGGTCAACCACATGCTGATCGGCCAGCACTTTGACATCCGGGAACGCCGCCATGACAGGCTCCAGACCGAAGTAGAAGTCGGGGTCACCGGCACTGATATAGACAGTGGTCAGCTTCTTGCCGCTCTTCTTGATCATGTCGACCAGCGCCTGACCATTTTGCACGTCGAATTGGGCATCGATCAGGATGGCTTCTTTGTCACCGGTCACCAGTGAGGAGGAGACCGGGAAGATCGCCTTCTCGCCAGGGTTGTAGACGGTCACGCTCAGGGGGGCGGCCAGTGCGGCGCCACTCAGCAGGGTGGTAGCCAGAGTCAGGTTGCGGATCAGGGTGTTGTTCATCATCTATTCCTCATTAAGTATTCGGGGGTTCATTTGATGGACACAGTGTATTGGATCACTTAAGGTGCAAATACAGCATAAAAAGCGCATCACTGTTGCACATACCGAACATATAGAGAGCCATACATGGATCGACTGACCGCATTGCGGGTCTTTGTCAGCGTAGTCGAACAAGGGAGCCTGAGCGGCGCCGGAGAGAAACTGGATATGTCGCGCGCCATGGTGTCGCGCTATCTGGCCGAGCTGGAGAGCTGGATGGGCGCCCGCCTGCTGCACCGCACCACCCGTCGTTTGAGCCTGACAGGGCCAGGAGAGGAGGCGCTGAACCGGGCCCGTGCCATGCTGGCGCTCGGCGAAGAGATGGAGCAAATCGCCGTGAAGGGGGATGACGCCCCCAAGGGGCAACTGCGGATCACCAGCAGCTACTCCCTGTCAGAAGCACTGCTGGTCGGGGCGGCCAACGACTATCTGGCGCAATACCCGGGGACGGCCATTGACATTCTGCTGCTCGACAGAACCGTCAATCTGATAGAGGAGCGGATCGATCTGGCGGTGCGCATCACCAACGACCTCGACCCCAATCTGGTGGCGCGTCGTCTCGGCACCTGCCACTCGGTAGTCTGTGCCAGCCCGGCCTATCTGACCCGTCATCCGATGCCACACAAGGTGCAGGATTTGGCGCTGCACAACTGCCTCACCTACACCTACTTCGGCAAGAGCCTGTGGGAGTTCAATGGACCGGACGGTCCCGAGTCAGTGCCGGTCAGCGGTAACCTGAGCGCCAATATCTCCAACCTGCTGCTGGAAGCAACGCTTGAAGGTGCCGGGATCAGCCTGCAGCCCCGCTACTCGGCCCAACCCTATCTGGAGCGCGGGGAACTGGTGCCCCTGCTGACCGACTGGCAGCCCAAGCGGCTCGGGGTCTACGGGGTGTATGCCACCCGCAAGCAGATGTCGCCGCTACTGCGCAGCTTCCTCGATTTTCTGCTGGCTCGCATGGCGGCGGATCCCATCTGGCAGGAGTGAACATACCTCAAACCCGATCATGAAGAAGGGGCCGCTGCGGGCCCCTTCTTCACTCTGATCCCTTGATCAGGCTTCAAATCCGAATGGTTCTGAGTGCGGCGCTTCCGGCTGCGCACTCTCGTCCAGGAAAATATCCCGATAAGCCACATAGATGGAGTAGTTGAGCGCCGGGATCACCACCAGCAGACCTACCAGCAACAGCACAGCGCCAAACAGCAACAAAATGGCTGAGAGCAGCCCCCACCAGAAGAAGGGAAAAAAATTGCGCCAGCAGCCGAAGAAGCTCAGCCGTACCGCCTGGATGATGCCGATATCGTGGTGGAAGATCAGCGCAGGAGCAAAGGTGACCCCCATCAGCACGGGAATGATGAGCAGCATCCCCACCAGCAATACCAGCAGCAGTTGTTGCAACTGGCTGGCTGAGACCACCATGCTCTCGGGATCCTGCGTCAGCAGCGGGAGCAGCCCCCACATGGAGAGCAGACCGAGACAGACGAGGCCCACCAGGCTGAACAGCAGCAACACCAGCAGACCGCCTAGCATCAGCGGGGTCAGCTTGTGGCGAAAACCGGCGAAGAGATCGGCAAACTGCAGTGGCTCCCCCCGATAACCCCGAGCGGCGACCGCCACCCAACCCGCGCCCCACACCATGTAGAGCAGCTGGGAGATAAGGCCACCCGCTGGCAGTTGCTCCAGCAGCATGCCCACCATAAACCAGACCAGCACCATGGCCACGCTGATCCCCATCCCCTTGTTGAAGATATCGAACCCGCTGCGAACCCAGAGCCAGCCACGACCTGTCGTGTACCGGGCCGGTGTGGTGCGCAAAGGGGGTAATCCGTTCATATCGTCTCCTCGGAGTGTCGGTGGCATCAGTGCCGGAAGCCGATTCTAGAGCCAGGGCGGGGGCGACTCAATGGCGAAGCGGCCCGACCACGACATAAAACCTGACGCAGCTATGCACAAAAGGGGCGTCAGCCACGCCCCGCCTCTGGCTGCCCCGACTATAACGAGGCACAATCTGCTCCCTCCCCCTGCCGCGCCTGTCGTGGCCAGCATGTCGTGATCACCCTTTAGTGATCGGCGACTGCCGGACAGGGGGTTGTCATCCCGCCATCCCGGGCGCTTTAACATCGAGTGGTATCGTCATGAGAGTTGTTTGTTGTCTGTTGTTGTTACTGGCCAGCCAGTCAGCCCTGGCCGAGGGTTTTATCAGTCGCCTGCTCAACCATCCGGTGCCGGGTGGCGTTGCGGTGATCCCTCTTGGCGCATCTGCCACTGCACCCACGGCCCGCTATCACGACAAACCTGTGCTGGTGGTGCGCGAAGACAACCAGTGGATCGCCATCGTCGGCATCTCTCTCAAAAACCCGCTTGGGGCCCAGCAGCTGACCACAGGTGATGGCCGTACTCTCGGCTTCACCGTCACCCCCAAGCACTACCGCGAGCAGCACATCAAGCTCAAGAACAGCCGTCAGGTCAATCCACTCGCCGAGGATATGACCCGCATCAACCGCGAGCTGGCGGAGCAGACTCGGGCTTACCAGACCTTCAGCCCCAACCAGCCGAGCAACCTGATGTTCGACAAGCCGGTCAACGGCCCCCTATCCAGCCCGTTTGGCCTGCGTCGTTTCTTCAATGGCGAGGAGCGCAATCCCCACTCCGGCCTCGACTTCGCAGTGGGCGCCGGCACCCCGATCAAATCCCCCGCCGCCGGCAAGGTGATCCTGATCGGCAACTACTTCTTCAATGGCAATACCGTCTTTGTCGACCACGGTCAGGGGCTCATCAGCATGTTCTGCCACATGTCGAAGATCGATGTGAAGCTCGGCCAGAGCCTGCCGCGTGGCGGCATCGTCGGGCGAGTCGGTTCGACCGGTCGCGCCACCGGCCCCCATATGCACTGGAACGTCAGCCTCAACGATACCCGGGTCGATCCCGCTATCTTTATCGGCGCCTTCAAGCCCTGAATCGGCAGAGCCCGTTAACAAAACATCCTCTAACAAAACAGGCAGCCCATGGCTGCCTGTCTGCTATCTGCACGTCGAACCTGATTACCTATCCGGCCAGCGCGTGGGCGCCGGACTCCCGACGCATCGCCCGCCACATCACCAACACCAGCAAGGAGCTGCACGTTGGCAATGCCAGCCAGACCCCGGGCACGCCCCACAGGGTCGAGAATCCCCACAAGAAACCGCCGATCAGCACCAGCTTGCCACCGGTGAGCAGGGAGGCGATGCGGGCCCGATTGATGGCCTGGAAGTAGGTGGCCCCCACCAGCAGCAAGCCCTCCATCGGCAGCCCCCAGAAGTAGAGCCAGATCCCGAGGCTCGCCACCGGCAGCAGGGTAGCGTTGTCCCCGGCAAACAGATAGACCGCCGCCTCCGGCCACAGATAAAGCGGGAACATGGCGCACAGGGCGATCCCCAACGTCACTCCGAGTGCCAGATTGCGGATCCGCAGCACCCGCCGCCAGTGACCGGCGCCCGCGTTAAAGCTGGCGATGGGCTGGATACCCATGGCGATCCCCTCGAACACCAGATAGAAGAAGGCCTCGGTGTAACTAATCACCCCGTAGGCCGCCACATGCAGCGAAGTGCCAACCGCCAGCAACGCCTTGTTGTGCAACGCCAGCACTACCGAGAGATAGAGGTACATCAGAAAACTGGAGACCCCGAGGCGCACCGTTTCGCCCATCAGCCGTAGATCAGGGCGCAAGGTGTCCCAGCTTATCCGCAACTGGCTACGCGGCGTGAAGAAGTGCCACAGGCAGGCAAGGCCCGTCACCGCCTGGGAGAGCATAGTGGCCGTCGCCACCCCGGCCAGTCCGAACGGAAACACTACCATCAGCAGATAGTCGAGCAGCACGTTGAGCAGCCCCCCGACCACCATGATGAGGGTGACAAACCCGGGGCGGCCATCGTTGCGCAGCAGCGAGCTGAACGCCATCGACAGCACTGCAAAGACGCCCAGCCAGGCGTAGGCCTGCAGGTAGGAGAGCCCGGCGGTGAAGATCTCCCCCTCCGCCCCCATCCAGGCCAGCATGGGCTCGCCATAGCGGATCCCGATAAAACTGAGCAGTGCCGAGGCCAGCAACACCATCACCAGCGCATTGCCGACGATATGGCGGGCTTTGGCCGGGTTGCCCTGCCCCAGATAGAAGGAGACCAGCGACGAGGCCCCCATGCCGATCAGCGCCCCCACCGCATAGAGCACGGCGCAGATGGGATAAGCCAGCATCAGACCGGCCATGCCATCCTGACCCAGCACATGGCCAACGAAGATGCCATCGATGGTGACATAGATGCCGGTGATCAGCATGGCCGCCACGGTCGGGGTTACGTAACGCCAGAAAAGGCGAGATAGCGGGGCTGTGCCCAGATCAACAGCTGACATATTCGACTCGGTGGAGAGAAAGCGGCCGGGATCATAGCGAAACGGCAGCACGACTTCCTGTTATTTGTGTTATGAATCATTAATATAGACTGCTTTACCCGCCTCCCTGCCCTGTTTTAGGCTAGGGCCACCTCTTCTGAACGGAAACGAGCCTCATGTTGCAACGCCTGCTCACCCTCTTGCTGCTCTCCCTTATCTTGTTGCCGCCAGCCGTGCGCGCCGACGATGCCATTGCCCAAGCCGAATCCCTGTTGCAGAGCGTGCCCAAGAGCGATACCCCGGAAAACCAGAAGCTGCGGGAGAGCTACCAGCAGGCGCTGCAATTTGCCAGAGAGGCCGAGCGTTACCGGGAGCAGAGTAAAGCCTATCAGCAGATCCTTATCGATTACCCCAAGGAGTCGGCACGCCTCAAGGAGAGCCTGCACAACTATCAGCCCGCAGCTCGCCCGCCGCTGGCGAGCCTCAAGGAGGAGGCGCTGCGCCAGGCCATTGGCCTGAGCAGCAACCGCCAGCTCAACCTGCGCAAGGAGCGGCAGGGGGTGATGGACAGCCTCAACCAGCTGGAGAGCACCGGTCAGGAGTATCACCTGCGGGTGGACGATCTGCGCAAACAACTGCAACTGACCCGCAGCCAGCTGGAGCGACTGAGCTTCAGCAGCGAATCGGATCGCCAGCAGGAGGCACAACTGCTGCTGACCAGAATGAAAGAGCAGAGCCTCTCCGACCGGATCCAGATGCTGGAGCTGGAGCAGCTCTCGGCCCAGCAGCGCAACGATCTCGGCAAGCTGAAACTGCAGGAGCTCAATCTGGCCATCGCCGACGAGGATGAGTGGCAAGCCAGCCTGCTGACCCAGCAGAACCAGCTGCGTAGGGAGAAGACCGAGCAGGCGCTGGAGGAGAGCGAACGGCTGCGCAAACAACTCACCACCGACATGCCGCTGCTGCTGGAGCAACAACAGCAGAATCAGGCGCTCTCCATCCAGCTCGGCACGCTGGAGGATCAGATTGAGCGGGTGCAGGATGAGCAGCGTAGCGTCGACAAGAATCTGTTTGAACTGAATGAGCTGGTCAACTCGGTGCGCGAACAGCTGGAGTGGCTGCAGATCAGTAATGCCTACGGCGAGAACCTGCGCAGCAAACTCTCCGATCTGCCTCCCCAGTTTCCCCTCGACAAGCTGGAGTCCGCCATCGTCAGCGCCCGCATGGCCAAGTACCAGTACGAGAGCGAGCAGGATGGGCTCAAGGATACCCGTCAGCTGCGCGACAAGCTGATGGCCGAAGAGGAGGTGACGCTCGATCGGCCGCAGCAAGCGGTGCTCGACAACCTGCTCAAGGCCCGGCGCCAGCTGCTGACCCGGCTCAACGACGCCTCCGACACCCTCATTCAGGAGCAGACTCGTCTCAAGCTGCTATACAGCCGCCAGAACAGCAAGATCGACGAGATCCGTGAAATAAGCGCCAGCCACCTGTTCTGGATGCCGGATGTGCGCCCCTTTACCCCACAGGTGATGCTTGGCATTCCCGCCGCGCTGACCCTAGCCTTCAACCCGGACAACTGGCTGCAACTGCCCTACGCCATCGCCGAGAACAGCCCGCTGAGCCTCACGCTGGCCGGTATTGGTCTGCTGGTGCTGGCCTGGAGCTGGTTCAAGCTGGCCCGTCATCTGAGCCTCTATTGCGACCATATTGCGCCGCGGATCGGCAAGGTAACTCAGGACAAATTCAGCCTCACCAGCCGCTTGCTGCTGCGCTCCCTGCTTGCTGCCCTCCCCTTGCCCGCCATGGTGTTGATGGTGCGCGGCCTGCTCGAAGGGGCCTGGCAATACCCGTTTGCGGTGGCGGTGGCGCGCGGTCTTGGCGAGATCTGGTTCCTGCTGCTGGCGCTGGTGATGGCCCGCCATCTGACGCTGGAGCGGGGGATTTTGATCCACCACTTCCGCTGGCCTAGGGAACAGGTGCAAAAGGTATGGGGGCAGTTTCGCACCCTGCTGCTGGTGCTGATCCCGAGTTTCTTTGTGCAGGGGATGGCCAACAGCTATCAGGAGCACGCCTTCTACGACTCTCTCGGCCGGATGGCCTTCATGATCGGTGCACTCTGGCTGCTGCTCTTCTTTGCCCGCCTCAACCGGGAGCGATTGCCACTCACCTGGGGCCAGACCGACATGACCAAGCCCCATCTGCTGCACCACTTCATCTGGAATAGCCTGATGCTGGCGCCGCTGCTGGCGGTAATTGGCGCCCTGTTTGGCTACTTCTATACCTCGCGCACCCTGCTGCGCCAGCTGGAGCTTAGCCTGCTGATGGGGCTGGGTTGCCTGCTGGTCTACTATCTGGCCAGACGCTGGATGCTGATCCAGCGCCGCCGCCTTGCCTTCGAGCGCGCCAAGAGCAAGCGGGCCGAGATCTTGGCCCAGCGCGGCCGGGAAGAGGGGCATGACGAGCTCAGCTCCGAGACCCCGGACGTGGTGGAAGAGACTGAGCTGGATCTCGATACCATCAGCGCCCAGTCGCTGGGACTGGTGCGCACCCTGCTGATGCTGGGCTTTACCATGCTGGTGGTGGTGCAATGGTCGGATCTCAACTCCGCCTTCAGCTTCCTCAGCAATATCGAGGTGTGGCAGGTGAGCAGCAAGATTGGCGGCATCGAGCAGCTCTCGGCCATCACCTTGCAGGATCTGATGCTGACCGCCTTCGTCTTCATTCTGACCGTGGTGACAGCACGCAACCTGCCGGGGCTGATGGAGCTGACCCTGCTGCAACACCTCAGCCTCTCCCCGGGTACCGGCTTTGCCCTCACGACCACCAGCAAGTATCTGGTGATCCTGATCGGCGCCCTCACCGGCTTCTCCATGCTCGGCATCGACTGGTCGAAGACCCAATGGCTGGTCGCCGCCCTCTCGGTGGGGCTGGGTTTCGGTCTGCAGGAGATCTTCGCCAACTTTGTCTCCGGCCTCATCATCCTGTTTGAGAAGCCGATCCGGCTCGGTGACACCGTCACCATCCGCGATCTCACCGGCACCGTCACCAAGATCAAAACCCGGGCGACGACTATCGTGGATTGGGATCGCAAGGAGATCATAGTGCCCAACAAGGCTTTCATCACCGAGCAGTTCATCAACTGGTCGCTCTCCGATGCCATCACCCGGGTCAAACTGCGGATCCGGATCGGCCTGACCCGGGATCCGAAACTGGTGCAGCGCATTCTGGAAGAGTCCATCCAGGCATCGACCCTGGTATTGGAGACGCCGACGCCAGAGGTCTTCCTGATCGAATTCACCGACTCGGCACTGATCTACGAGATCCGCCTCTACGTCAACAACATGGATCACCGGATGCCCATCACCCACGAGGTTCACTCGCTGGTGCTGGAGAAGATGCAGCAGCAGGGACTTACCCTGCCCCATCAACAGATCGACATTCACCTGAGCCGCGGCTGATCCGCGAGTTGAAAGGAGCAGAACATGCAGATTATTGCCCACCGTGGCGCCAGCGGCCTGGCCCCCGAAAACACTCTCAAGGCGATGGCCAAAGCGCTGGAGCTCGGAGCATCAGCCATCGAGATCGACGTGCAGGCGGCCAATGGCGAGTTGTGGGTCTTCCACGACCGGCGGCTGGAGCGCTGCACCAATGGCAAGGGGGTACTGACCGAGCAATCCCGCTCCTATCTGGAACAGCTCGATGCCGGTGAGGGAGAGGTGATCCCGACCCTGTGGCAGGTGATGGAGATCATCGCCGGACGCTGTGAGCTGCATATCGAGCTCAAGGGGGCTCATACCGCCGATGCGGTGGCAACCCTGACCCGACGGGCAGAGGCCGAGCTGGGCTTTACTCCCGGCCAGTGGGTGGTCTCCTCCTTCCATCACCCGGAGCTGGCCCGATTTGCCGCCTCGCGGCCCAATATCCGGCTCGGTGCCCTGACCGCCAACCTGCCGCTCAACCTGGCGCAGTTTGCCGACGAGCTGGGAGCCTGGTCCATAAATTGCGATGTTGATTTCATCGACGCCGCGCTGGTCGATGATGCCCATCGCCGGGGGCTCAAAGTTCTGGTTTATACCGTTGATTATCCAGAAGATTATGAAACGCTCTCTAGCATGGGGGTCGATGGAATCTTCACCAATCGACCAGATCGTTTTCTGGCGCAGTGAGGGGGGGATACGCACATGGATAACCACTGATTTAGGCACTAACTTTAAATAGCTGACCGGGATACAAAGAGTTCAACTTCAGCCGATAAACAGAGGCTCATAACAATAACTAGATTCCACACACTTCAGACTGACGCTCACAAGGATGTAACTATGAACTTATCCATTAAAAACAAGCTTGTCCTGGCTATCGGGGTCATCATCCTGGTGATCACCTGCCTGCAGGTCTGGTACAACACCTCGCAACTGCGCAGCGAGACCCAGCGACTGGTCTGGAACATCATCGACGAAAGCTCCATGGCCAACGTCAAGGGGATCTCCCGCTGGGTCGACTCCCGGATCAGCATGGTCAGCACTACCAAGGAAGCATTCGCCAAAGAAGACGAGCCCATCAGTCATCTGGCCCAGTCCATGAATGCCGGTGGCTTCGACCTGGTCTATGCCGGTACCGCAGACGGCAAGATGATCCAGAGCAAACCAACCGACCTGCCAGCCGGTTATGACCCCCGTCAACGCCCCTGGTACAAGGACGCGGCCGCCGCAGGCAAACTGGTCATCACAGCCCCCTATGCCGACATCTCCACCGGTCAGCTGATTGTCACCATTGCCGAGCCGTTCCAGCGTGGCAATACCCAGGGGGTCATCGCCGGTGACGTCTCCATCAGCTCACTGATCTCGGACATTCTGGCGGTCACCACCGAGGGCACCTACGCCATGCTGGTGGACAGCAATGGCACCATCATCGCTCACCCCGATGCCTCCCTGAGCCTCAAATCCGCTACCGCTCTGGCACCGGAACTAACCGCATCTTACATCAACCAGATAGCCCATGACGGCATGATCAACGAGCTGGTGATCAGCGGCAAGAAAGAGGTTTTTGACTTCAACGCCATCCCCAATACCAACTGGTATTACGGCATGATGGTGGATGAGGAGACCGCCTACCAGTCGGTGCGCCGCATGGTTACCTCCTCTCTTATTCAGGGGCTTATCACCATACTGATCGTGGCAGGCTTCTCCTATGTCGCCATCAACGGCTCGCTGGCCCCTCTGAAAACCCTGGGCGAAGCGATTGCCGATCTCTCCCGTGGCAACGGCGATCTGACCCGCCGGATCAAGATTGAACGTGAGGATGAGGTGGGCGCGGTTGCCAAACACGTCAACACCTTCATCGAGCGGATCCATGTGATGGTGCAGGATATCTCCAACTCCTCCGGCCAACTCAACCAACAGGCCAAGTCCTCCCACAGCATGGCGGAGAAGGCCAATCAGGGGCTGGCACGCCAGCAAAACGAGATCTCCCAGATCGCCACTGCGGTACACGAGATGTCGGCCACCGCGGTCGAGGTTGCCAGCAACGCCGAGCAGACCGCCGAAGCGGCCCGCAGCTCCTCCAGCAGTTGCGAGCATGGCAAGCAGGTGATCGCCCGCAACCAGCGCTCCATCACCGATCTGGCCACCCAGGTGGAACAGGCCTCCAACATCATTCAGGAACTGGAGAAAAACGCTCAGGAGATCAACACCATCCTCTCCACCATTCAGGGCATCGCCGAGCAGACCAACCTGCTGGCACTCAACGCCGCCATCGAAGCGGCCCGTGCCGGTGAACAGGGCCGCGGCTTTGCGGTGGTAGCCGACGAGGTGCGCGTCCTGTCACAGCGTACCCACAGCTCCACCGTCGAGATCCGCAATATGATCGAAACCCTGCAACGCAATACCCAGGGAGCGGTCAGCACCATGCACGAAGGCCAGCTGCTGGCCCAAAACAGCGTGGATGACGCCAACAACGCCACCCATGCGCTGGAACAAATTACCACCTCGATCAACCAGATCTCCGACATGGCGACCCAGATCTCCAGCGCGGCTGAAGAGCAGCGGGCCGTCACCGACGAGGTAAGCCGCAACATTCAGGCGGTGAAAGATGTCTCGGACGAACTGGCAGTGGATGCAGACAGCTCACGCCATCTCTCTGAACAACTTAAAAATATTTCGGGTGAACTGAGCAATCAGGTCGGCATGTTCCGCATTTGAGCATGAGCAAAAGGGGCCGTACAGGCCCCTTTTATTTTTCTAAATAGCGCTTAATTTTCAGTGAGTAATCTCACATTACCCGCCAAATACCCCGCCTTGAAATCCTTGTAATTCGTCTGGAATTATCAGATCACCGCCGTGGTCACCTCCGCATTTCGGATTACCTATTTCTATCCGAACAGATAAATGCCAATAATTCTCATTAAAAAATTACAATAAAAAACTTAAAATTTTTTTCGCGAGTACCTAAAAAGAGAGGTGATTCGCATTTTATTGAAAGAAAACTACGTACAATCCAGAAGTTAAAGTACTCGTAGCTAGGTGTTCAACTGCTCAGTAACACCAAAAAATGACGATAATAACGACATTTTCATCCAGGGATTTGGGTGTTTTATAGAAAAACAACCAATAAAAAGGGAATAAAACCTAGCAGTTTGACTTGCATCAAGCCTGAATTTTTTTCATAGAGCAAAATCGTGCCCAGCAAATCTATCCCTAAGGAGGCAGATGTGGATATTATCAAGACCGATGTGGCCATCATCGGTGCTGGCGGTACCGGCTTACGCGCCGCTATCGCTATAGCCGAATCACAGCCAGACCTGGACATCGCCCTGATTTCCAAGGTTTACCCGATGCGCAGCCACACGGTTGCTGCCGAAGGCGGCGCCGCCGGTGTCGTCCGTGATGACGACTCCCTCGAAAACCACTTCAACGACACCGTCTCCGGTGGTGACTGGCTGTGCGAGCAGGACGTAGTGGAATACTTCGTCAACAACGCGACCAAAGAGATGATCCAGCTGGAGCACTGGGGCTGCCCCTGGAGCCGCAAGCCGGATGGTAAAGCCAACGTGCGTCCGTTTGGTGGCATGAAGGTTCCCCGTACCTGGTTCGCCGCAGACAAGTCCGGTTTCCATATTCTGCACACCCTGTTCCAGACCTCCGTCAAATACCCGAGCATCAAGCGCTTCGACGAGCATTTCTGTCTTGATCTGATCGTGGACGACGGCCGCGTTCAGGGCGTACTGACCTTCGACATCCAGAACGGTATCACCCGCTTCATCCAGGCCAAATCCGTGATCGTGGCCACTGGTGGCGCTGGCCGTGTCTATCGCTACAACACCAACGGTGGCATCGTCACCGGCGACGGCATGGCACTGGCCTACCGTCACGGCGTACCGCTGCGTGATATGGAGTTCGTCCAGTATCACCCGACCGGCCTGCCGGGCACCGGCATCCTGATGACCGAAGGTTGTCGTGGTGAGGGTGGCGTTCTGCTTAACAAGGATGGCTACCGCTACCTGCAAGACTACGGCTTGGGCCCGGAAACCCCGATCGGCCAGCCGAAGAGCAAATACATGGAGCTGGGTCCGCGCGACCGCGTTTCCCAGGCATTCTGGCAAGAGCAGCAGAAAGGCCGCGTCATTCAGGGCCCGATGGGCGATGTGGTTCACCTCGACCTGCGTCACCTTGGCGAGAAGTACCTGAAAGAGCGTCTGCCGTTCATCTGCGAACTGGCCAAAGCCTACGTCAACGTGGATCCGGCCAAAGAGCCTATCCCGGTACGTCCGACTGCCCACTACACCATGGGTGGTATCGAGACTGACAACAAGTGTGCCACCCGTCTGCCCGGCCTCTACGCCGCGGGCGAATGTGCCTCCGTCGGTCTGCACGGTGCCAACCGTCTGGGTTCCAACTCCCTGTCCGAGATCGTGGTATTCGGCAAGCTGGCCGGTGAGCAGGCAGGTGAATTTGCCAAGACTCAGAAGCATGGCAACACCGAAGCGCTGGCCGCCAAGGCCGAGGCGCTCATCAAGCAGCACCTCTCCCTGATGGATGTAGACGGTACCGAAAACCCGGCCGATATCCGCAACGAGCTGGGCATGTCCATGGAAGCCGGTGTCGGTATCTACCGTACCGAAGAGCTGATGCAGGGCACCATCGACAAGATCAACGAGCTGAAAGCCCGTTACAAGAAGGTCAAGATCAACGACAAGTCCTCTGTCTTCAACACCGATCTGCTGTACGCCATCGAACTGGGTTACATGCTGGACGTGGCTGAAGCCATGGCGCACTCCGCCATCAATCGTAAAGAGTCCCGCGGTTCCCACCAGCGTCTGGATGGTTACGAAGAGCGCGATGACGTGAACTTCCTCAAGCACACGCTCTCGTTCTACAAAAATGGCGAAACGCCCTCCATCGATTACTCCGATGTGAAGATCACTAAGTCCCAGCCGGCAAAACGCGTGTACGGCTCCGAGGGTGAGAAACAAGACGAGGCTAAGAAGAATGGCTGAGATGATTGAAATTGAGATCCTGCGCTACCGTCCGGAACAGGATAACGAGCCCTGGATGCAAACCTTCCAGGTGCCCTACCAGAGAGAGATGTCTCTGCTGGACGCCCTGCAGTACATCAAGGATCACCTGGACTCTACCCTGAGCTTCCGCTGGTCCTGCCGGATGGCGATCTGCGGCTCCTGCGGCATGATGGTCAACGGTGTGCCCAAGCTGGGTTGCAAGGCGTTCCTGCGCGACTATCTGCCGGGCAAGATGACCGTCGAGCCGCTCAACAACTTCCCGATCGAGCGCGATCTGGTGGTCGACATGTCCGACTTCATCGAGAAGCTGGAGAGCATCAAGCCGTACATCATCCCGAGCGAGCCGCGCAGCCTGTGTGATGGCGAGTACATCCAGACGCCGGCCCAGATGGCGCAGTACAAGCAGTTCTCCCAGTGCATCAACTGTGGTCTCTGCTACGCAGCCTGCCCGCAGTACGGCATCAACAAGAAGTTCACCGGTCCAGCGGCACTGGCTCTGGCCTATCGCTACAACGTCGACAACCGTGATGCCGGCGCCAAAGAGCGTATGCGCATCATCAGCCAGGACGAAGGCGTCTGGGGCTGTACCTTCGTGGGCTACTGCTCCGAAGTGTGCCCGAAAGGCGTCGATCCGGCGGCGGCCATCCAGCTTGGCAAGGTCGAAAGCGCCAAGGACTACATGATCGCCATGTTCAAGCCAGATTGAGAGCAGGATTAAGACCATGAACAACACTGATAGCAAACGTAAACCTTACGTCCGCGAAATGAAGAAAGACTGGTGGCTGAAGAACGCCTTCTACACCGGTTACATGATCCGTGAAGGCACCAGTATCTTCGTCTCCATCTACGCCGTTGTGCTGATGTGGGGCCTGATGCGCCTGGTTCAGGGTCAGGAAGCGTTCAACGGCTGGCTGGAATCCCTGCAAAGCCCGATCGCCATCCTGTTCCATGTCGTCGCTCTGGCGGCGTGCCTGTTCCATGCCAAAACCTGGTTCGCCCTGGCGCCGAAAGCCATGCGTATCTTCCGTGGTGAAGACCTGGTACCGGAGAAGCCGATCGTTCTCGCCCAGTATGTGGCGCTGGCGGTGGTGTCCCTGCTTGTCCTGATCATCGTGGCCTGAGGAGAAAACAATGAGACGTTCTGACGAACCAATTTACTGGGGTCTGTTTGGTGCGGGTGGCATGGTCGTTGCCATGCTGCTGCCGGTCATTGTCCTCATCACTGGTCTGCTGGTGCCCATGGGCATCATGGACGTGGAAACCATGAGCTATGACCGCGTGCACGCGTTCGCCAGCTCCTGGTGGGGTGCCTGCATCCTGCTGGTGATCATCGCTCTGCCAGTCTGGCACGGCATGCACCGTATCTACCACGGTCTGCACGATCTGGGGATCCACACCACCAAGCTGCACCACTATGTGTTCTATGGCTTTGCCTTCCTGGTATCTGCCATTAGTGTCGGCCTGCTGATGGTACTGGTACTCCAGTAATCACATCTGACTGATTGACCAAACCGGGCCTCGTGCCCGGTTTTTTTTGCCCCGCTATCCCGCCCCTGCTTTTTATTCACTCAAACAATTCGAGAAAAACCAGATTATCGTCCAATCATATGGCGATCACAGTCACATAACACCAATAAATTCGTCATTTGTAGCAAACCATTTTGACCACCATCAATTTAGTGACATCCATATCAATTATAATTATTCAGATTAAATAATTATTCATATGGAGCTAGCTAATGACAGACAAAACACGCTCGGTGAGCATAGGCAGTTACCTGGCACTGGCCTTCGCCGTGGTCTTCTTCTCCGGACTGTTGCAATCCGGCGAGTGGTACGGGGTATTCGATTTCACCACGCTGAACGGCTCGTTCGGCACCATGGTCCAGAGCGTCAGCGAGAATGGTGACGGCATCAAGACCGCCATGACCGACATGCGCGGCAAGGGGGGCAACGGCGCTCGCGATGGCTTTCTGTTTGCCCTGACCCTGATCCCCACCGTGATGTTTGCCCTCGGCATGATCAATGTGCTGGAACACTACGGCGCGCTGGAAGCGGCCCGCAAGTTGCTGACCCCGCTGCTGCGCCCACTGATGGGGATCCCGGGAAACACAGGTCTGGCGCTGATCGCCTCCCTGCAGAGTACCGATGCCGGTGCCGCCATGACCCGCCAGCTCAAGGATGAAGGGCTCATCACCAAACGTGAAACCGACGTGTTCACCATGTTCCAGTTCTCCGCTGGTGCCACCATTGTCAACTTCTTCTCCTCAGGCGCCGTGCTGTTCACTCTGACACTGGCGGATGGCAGCCCGGCGGTCAGCTCCTCCATCGGTCTGGCTGTCATCGTGATGTTCGCCTTCAAATTTGTCGGGGCCAACCTGTTCCGGGTCTACCTCAATATGAGCGAAGGCAAGCAGACCGATAACAACACCCAGCAGACCCTCAACACTCAGGAGCAAGCCAAATGAGCCAGGCCAACATCAAGAAACCCATCGTCACCGATATCTTCGTCGAAGGGGCCAAGAAGGGCTGGGTCATCGCCACCACCTCCACCGTACCCAACGTACTGATGGCCTTCGTCATCATCAAGGCGCTGCAGATCACCGGCGCGCTGGATGCCATGGGCGCCATCTTCTCCCCCATCATGGCCATCTTCGGGTTGCCCGGTGAGGCGGCAGCCGTGCTGATCGGCGCCTGGATGTCGATGGGCGGTGCAGTCGGTGTGGTCATCACCCTGTTCGATCAGGGGATCCTCAACGGCACTCACATCGCCATTCTGGCGCCAGCCATCTACCTGATGGGCTCCCAGGTGCAGTACATGGGCCGCATCCTCGGCTGTATCGGCACCGAAGGGCGTTACATCCCCATCATGGTCGCCATCTCGGTACTCAACGCCTTCGGCGCCATGCTGGTGATGAACATCCTTCTCTGACCCGAACCTGATAGTGGAGCAAACAATGACTTTTTCTCTGGATCAATACCTGACCGAACTGGCCCCGCTGATCAATCTGGATTGCGGATCCCTGCACCAGCCGGGCATTGCGGCAGTGGCCGATCTGATGGCCGCCAAATATGAGGCGATGGGTGGCTGGCAGATCAAGCGGGTCGACTGCGGCGCCGCCGGGGTGGGGCTGGAGATCCGCAACCAGCCTGATGCGGCGCAGATCGATGTGATGCTGATTGGCCATATGGATACCGTCTTCCCCCTCGGTACCGCCGCCGCCCGCCCGATGAGCATCGATGGTGAGCGCGCTTACGGTCCCGGTGTCTCCGACATGAAATCCGGCCTGCTCAACATCGTCTATGCCCTGCGTGCACTGCCCCGCGAGGTGCGCGATCGCCTGAGCATCTGCGTCTGCATGAACCCGGATGAGGAGATCGGCTCCCTGCACTCCAGCGACTGGCTGGCAACGGTGGCCAAACAGGCAAAACAGGTGCTGGTGGCCGAAGCAGCCCGCGCCGATGGCTCGCTGGTCAAGGCGCGCAAGGGGATGGCCCGTTATCGCATCGACTTCACCGGCAAGGCGGCTCACGCGGGCAACGAACCGCAGAAGGGGCGCAGCGCCATCACCGAGCTGGGCCACTGGATCCTGGCCATCAACGCCCTGACCAACTTCGAGAGCGGCACCACCCTCAACATCGGCATTGTCGAGGGGGGCAATGGCGCCAACATAGTGCCGGCCCATGCCAGCGCCGTGGTAGACGTCCGCTTCTGGGACAATCAGGAGTACCACCAGATCAACGATCATCTGCTGACCCTGGCCGAGCGGCCGCATCTGGACGGCGTCACCATCCAGCTGACCCGCGAGGCCCACAAACCGGCCATGGTGCCATCAGAAGGCACTCTGGCGCTGATGCAGCTGGTGGAGGAGTGTGGCGCCGAACTGGGACTGCCAATCAGCTGGCAGGAGGTGGGGGGCGGCTCCGATGCCAACCTGACCGCCGCCCTCGGTATCCCCACTCTGGATGGTCTGGGCCCCATCGGTGCCGGTTTCCACAGTGACGAGGAGTATCTGGATCTGGCCAGCATTGCCCCGCGCATCGAGCTGCTGGTGAAGGTACTGACCCGTCTGGCAGCCTGACAAGCTCTCACGTAAAAAAGGGCCAGCCGGTTTGCACCGGCTGGCCCTCTGTTTATCTGCTCCCCAGAATGACAGCAACCCTTCGCTATTACTCCATCGGTGGCAAGAAGCGGCGCATCACCTCATCCGTATGCCCCCCTTCCTGAAATGCCACCAGCGACTGATTGAGGATGTTCACCAGCTGGTGGCCGCGGGGGGAGCCCTTGCTCACCAGCAGATAGAATCCCTTGCGGCTGGGCAGGGCGAGATTGAGCAACCCGCTCTCGCTGCGGTAGATGCCAAGGCTGATGCCTGCCACCAGAGGTTCGATTTCGCTCGGCAGAAAGTCGCAACGATCCCGCTCCAGCATATCGAGCGCCTGCTGCAACTGTTTGACCCGGCGTGGCTCCTGCGCAAGCCCGTAGGGGGTGTAGTTGTAACCAATCACCCCGCACACCCGGGAGCGATTGACCGTCTGCAGATCCGGCGGTTCGGGGTAGCGGCGCTTGAGATAGAAGAAACCGAGGTGGGTGTAGTAGAGGGGAACGCTGTAGAAGGCAAACTCGGCCCGCTCCGGCTTGTAACTGGCATCCCAGGTCAGCTCGCACAGGCCATTCTGACGATAATCCGCCAGCTCCTGCTGCACCCGTGCCCAGGGCAGATAGCGGATCTGGTGCGAAAGCCCGCTCTGTTGCAGGGTATCGAGCACCAGCGTCGTCGCCGAACCGGTCAGGCGGCTGGTATCGGGCACCCCGTCCTTGCGCTCCCAGTAGGTAAAGGGGGCCCACTCGTTGCCCTCCCCCAGACAGACCTTCACTGGCGGTTCTTGCCCCCATAGCGCGGGGGACAAGATGGCCATCGCCAATCCCGCCCACCATGTTCCCGCTCGTTTCATCTCCCGCTCCCGGACTGTTTATCCTTCTTGCAGCTTAGCCCAGAAGAGATTTTGCTCACTTTGCAGGGACGCTTTCATGCCATAACGCCAGCAAATTGGCCGGAATGACACCATAACGGAGCTGCGGGGTCTGGTGCCAGTCAGCCAGCTTTTGCAGGGCTTTCGCCAGATCCTGTGCAAGCGTACGGGTCACTCTCACACCGGCTTCCAGATAGAGGCTCTTGATCTCGAAGATCCCCTGCTGGCGATGGGCCTTGGCATCCATCCTGCCCACCAGCTTGCCGCGATGGAGCAAGGGCAACACGAAGTAGCCATACTGGCGCTTGGGGGCCGGGGTATAGCATTCGATGCGATAGTCGAAGTTGAACAGTTCACTGGCCCGTTTGCGATCCCACACCAGCGGGTCGAACGGCGACAAGGCCGTGGTATGGGTTGCCTTGAGACGGCCTTCCTCTGCCTGCACCAGCTCATCGGCCAGCGAGGCGTGCACGAAAGCGCCGTGCTGCCACCCCTCCACCCGAACCGGCAGCAGCTCACCCTCGTCCGCCAGCTGATGGAGCAAGGCGTCATATTTGCCGCGCCGCAGCCGATAGTAGTCAGCGACCCAGCCAGTTTTGACCAGCCCCAATGCCCGGCAACTAGCGCGCACCATATCCCGCTGCGCCTGCTCGACGCTCGGCAGATCCCGCTCATCACGCCACTCGGGGATGACCCGCTCGGCGAGATCATAGACCCGCTGAAAGTTGCGCCGCTCCCGCACCATCAGCTGACCTGTGGTAAAGAGCACCTCCAGATGGCGTTTCTCCGGCTTCCAGTCCCACCAGCCGTTCCCCTTGCCGGTTGTGCGCTCAAAGTCAGCCGCCCGCACCGGGCCATGGTGGCGAATACGCTCGATCAGCTGGCCAATCTCCTGCTGATGGGTGGCTAGCCAGTTGGCCGAAAACTTCCAGCCCATGGCGACGGGGTCGAGCATCCGATGGCGCAACAGCCGGTAATCCTCGCGGGGCACAAAGCAGGCCTCGTGGGCCCAATATTCGAAGATCTCGCCGTCGGCCAGCAGCTGCTCCAGCCAACGCGGTTCGTACTGGCCAAGGCGGCTAAAGAGCACCAGATAGGGGCTGCGCGCCACCACCGAGATGGTATCGATCTGCAGCAGCGCCATGCGGCGAATGGTGGCCAACAGATCGGCCGGAGTCGCCTTGCTGCGACGGGGGGCGAGCAGCCCTTGCGCCGCCAGTTGCAGATGACGGGCATCTTGCAGTGACAAATGGGTAATCGACATCAACAACCGCTCCCTGCTATCTGGCCATCGCACGCCCGGCGGATGGCCAACAAAACCGGGGGAGGCACCACGCTGGTATGCCTCCCCTCCCTGTGTACCAGCGCCGCTATGAATGGGCCGGGGGCAAGACCAGCTGATTGACCACCAGCATGATTTCTTGATAAGTGGCTTCTACCGTCTCGGGGGTCGGCTCCAGAATCAGGTCATCGGCATAGCCGTTGATGAGGGAGGTGATCTGGCGCGCCAGTCGCCGGGCATCGCCCGCCACAAACTCGCCGCTGTCGATCCCCTTTTGCAGGATCAGCTCCAGCACCTCGCGCCACGCCAGAATGATTTTGCGGTAGCTCTCGGCAAATACCGGGTCGCGCAGTGACTCGTTCCAGGCATCGAGGTAGATGGCCCAGGAGGCATCCTGACTGGTCGGCAGGTTGTCTCGCACAAAGAGCGGCAACGCTTCGCGGGCTGGCAGCGGCAACAGCCACTCCCGCTGCTCGGCGATCTCCTGATAGGTGAAACGCTCCACGGCGCAGAGGCAAAGCTCCTTCCAATCCTTGAAGTAGTGGTAGACGTGACTGCGCGCCAGACCGGTGCGCTCGGCAATATCACGGGTTGACGATGCCGCCATCCCCTTCTCTCGAAACAGGGCCAGTACGGCCTCGATGATCATCTCTTTGCGCTGTTCTGCTGATGGGCGTGCCATCTGACCTCCTGCGATATCAATCGATCTGCTTGACTTTGAGCAGTCGCTCAAACAAACTTTGAGCACTCGCTCAAACTTAGCGTTTCCGACATCTTAGGAGATAACCCATGACAACACCAACCACTTCGGCAGCCAGTTGCGACGAGCAGGCCACGCCG
Source organism: Aeromonas sp. 6P (assembly GCF_051919525.1). Classification (NCBI taxonomy): domain Bacteria; kingdom Pseudomonadati; phylum Pseudomonadota; class Gammaproteobacteria; order Aeromonadales; family Aeromonadaceae; genus Aeromonas; species Aeromonas sp. 6P. The sequence goes on from NZ_JBQBEO010000002.1 coordinate 3,459,988, forward strand.
TTGCCACACTCGGCCGGTCGTTCGCTGGGGGCGATTGCGCGGGCCAATCCCCTCAAGCTGGCGGGCACCTTCTCGCTGGTGGCCCTCGAAAACATCCTGCTGGTGGTCTATCCCCTGTTCGCCGGCTTTGCCATCGACGCCATCGTCAAGGGCCAGTGGTGGCAGGCTTCAAGCTACGCCCTGATCGTGCTGCTGTTCTGGCTTATCGGCGCCCTGCGCCGGGCGGTCGATACCCGCACCTTTACCCATATCTATGCGGCACTGGCGGTGCCGGTGATCCTGACCCAGCGCCAGCAGCAGGAGGGGCAATCCACCATAGTGGCGCGGGTCACCCTGGCGCGGGAGTTTGTCGACTTCTTCGAGAAACATATCCCGATCCTGGCCACCAGCCTGATCTCCATCGTCGGGGCGGCCGTGATGCTGATGGTGATCGAGTTCTGGGTCGGCATCGCCTGCATGGGGGTATTGCTGCTGTTCGGCCTGCTGCTGCCCGGCTTTTCGCGCAAAAACCAGCTGCTGCACGAGCGGCTCAACGATCGGCTGGAACACGAGGTCAAACTGGTCACCCATGCCCAGTCAGCCAGCCTCGCCCGCCACTACCGCGCGCTGGCCTGGCTCCGCATCCGGATTTCGGATCGGGAGGCACTCGCTTTTCTGGCGGTCGGTATCAGCGCCTCCCTGCTATTCCTGCTGGCCATCACCATGCTGATGGCCCAGCCCCAGGTCTCGGCAGGCCATGTCTATGCTGTGATGACCTACCTCTGGAACTTTGTCACCAGCCTGGATGAGGGGCCCGGTCTTGCCGATCAGCTGGCCCGGCTGCGAGATATCGGTCGCCGGGTCAATACCGCCCAACCTGATGAACTGATTTGACATTTTGTATCTGTAACCGGAGTAGAAGATGAATCCGACCACCCTTTGCCAACGAGCGTTGACCATGTGTATCAGCTGTTTTTTCCTCGCCGCCTGCGGCCCCAAGATGAGCGACTTTGAGCCCAACACCAGCTACTGGTTCAAGGAGAAACCGGCAGAGGAGAGTGCCCCGCTGGCGCAAGACCTGAAGGTCGATATCGCCATCATAGGTGGCGGCTACAGCGGCCTCTCCAGTGCCTGGCATCTGGCCAAGGCCAATCCGTCGCTCAAGATCGCCATCTTCGAAGCCAAGCAGGTGGGCAGCGGCGCCTCGGGCCGCAATGGCGGCATGGTGCTGCCGGGCTCCGAGGTGATGGATCTCTACGAAGAGGGGGAAGCGAGCAAACGCCACTACGATCTCACCGTCGCCAGCATGCGCAAGCTGCAGGCGCTGGTTGCCTCAACCGGCGTCAAGGCCGATCTCAAGCTCGATGGCTATGTGGAGGCGATCCTCGATGAGGAGGATATAGCCGAGTACCGCGACTATGTGAAAACCGCCAATCGCCTCGGCATCCCGCTCCAGTACTGGAACGCCGATACCACAGAGGAAAAACTCGGCACCGATCGCTACGTGGGGGCGGTCTACGACCCCAATGGCGGTCAGGTACACGCCATGAAACTGGTCAATGCCCTGCGCAAGGCGGTGGAGCAGGCGGGCGTCACCATCTACGAGCAGAGCCCGGTAATGGGGATCAAGGAGGGCAAGCAGATCGAGCTCAATGTGGCCGACAAGTACAAGGTGGCCGCCGACAGCATCGTGCTGGCGACCAACGGCTATACCTCAAAACTTGGCTACTTCAGCGGGCGAGTCTTTCCGGTGCACGCCCAGAGCGCCGTCACCGAGCCGCTCACCAAAAAGCAGCTGGCCGCCATCCAGTGGCAGAGTCGGGTGCCCTACTACGACACCCGCAACATCCTGTTCCATCTGGTGTTGACCCCGGATAACCGCATCGTCATCGGTGGCGGCAATGCCGAGTACGTCTTCAACGACGGCCTCAACTACAAGGGCGATCTCAACCGGGTCAGCGAGATGATGATGACCGAGCTGGTGACCCTCTATCCGGCCCTCAAGGGGATCAAATTTGAGCTGGTGTGGGACGGGGTGCTCGGCATGACCGGCGACAGCACTGAAGCGGTGGGGGTGATGGGGGCTCACAAGAACATCTACTACGCCCTCGGCTACAACGGCCACGGCATCAATCTCTCCTTCCTGTTTGGCGATATCGTAGCCAGCCTCTATCAGGGCAAGGAGCATCCCTGGTTCAACCATGCCGAGCAGACTCTTCCGATGTGGCTGCCGCCAGAGCCGTTCAAGTCAATCGGCGTCAAATCTGCCCTGATGTACTACCAGTGGCAGGACAAGAGCTACAAGGAGTAGCGCCGGGCGAACCCGACGAGTAACAGACGAAGGCACGCCTCAGGGCGTGCTTTTTTGCAATACCGCCACATCGGCGTGGGGGAAGCTGAGCTCGGCCTGCCAGCGGGCGGCCAGCACCTGAAACGATGCCTCGGCAAAGAAGACGATGTGGGTCGGATCGTGGCGATAGCGCCAGTTTTTAAACCGCTCGTCACTGAGCACCCGCTGGGTCTGCAGCACCAGCAGGCCACCAGGCTTGAGGCAATCCCACAACTGCGCCAGCACCGTGCGCGGCTCGGCGATATGCTCGATCACCTCGGTACTGGTGATGAAGTCATACTGACGCGTCAGCAACTCTGGAAAATCGGCGTAGAACTTGTCATACCCCGCCATCTGGTAACCCGCCTCGCGCCCCATCGCCACCAGCGCCGGCCCCGGGCCACAGCCAAAATCGAGGCCACTGGCAGGTAGCGGCACTCGCGCTAGTACCTCACCAAATGCCCGCATCAGAAAAGTGCGATAACGGGGATCATCCACCCGATTGTCGTGACCGTCATAGACCGCCTTCTCCGCCGCCTCATCCAGATGATCGGCCTCATCCAGCCAGACCAGCTCGCACGCGAGGCAGCGATGATAGCGCTTGCCCGCCACCGGCAGGGGATAACTGCGATGGCTGGCACACAGGGGGCAGCTGACGGTGGATGACATGACGGTTCCTCTTGGGGGCTTCCTGTTGGATAACAGCGGCGCAGATTGCCTGCCCGTCGCGTCGCTGACAACTTTTTTTGCTCCTTAAGGGTTTCTTAAGTTTGCCCTTTTACTCTCAAACCATCGCAAGAGAAGGAGTCACCCATGACCATCGAGATCCAGGCCCCCTACCGATTGCTGCTAGCCAAGTCCCCGCAGCAGGTCATGGCACTGCAAACCTATATCCAGGCAGCCTATACCCTCGAGTTCAACGCCCACATCCCCCATTTTCTCCCCTGCCTGCTGGGACTCTACAGGGCGGACGGGACGCTGGTCGGTGCCTGTGGTCTCAATCATGCCAGTGAGGGGCCTCTCTATCTGGAACAGTATCTGGAGCAACCCATCGAGGCCGCCATCAATACCCGCCTCGGGGTCTATCCGGCACGCAACCGCATTATCGAAGTGGGCAATCTGGCCTGCAGCGAACCGGGCAATGCCCGCCTGATGTTCGCAGCCCTGTGTCGTCTGCTGTGTGAAAACGCCCTCGACTACGTGGTCTTTACCGGCACAGCCAAGCTGCGCAACAGCTTTGCCCGCCTGCAACTAAACCCAGTGGAGCTGGCCCCCGCACAGGCCCATCAGGTGGGGGCCGACGCCGATGCCTGGGGTGAGTACTACCGTTGCCAACCCAAGGTGATGGTGGGCGACATCAATCAGGGGCGCGAGGTGCTGGCCCAGCGCAGCCTGCTGCTCAATCTGCTGGCCCCCATGCCGACCCTGTTTGACGATGCCGGCGAGAGCAGTGATAACCAGCCCCATCAAAAAAGGTGCGCCCAATGAACCTGTTCGACGCCATCGCCAAACATGCCCACGAGGATCCGCAATCCCCAGCGCTGCTGAGCAGCCAGCAGCGTCTCGATTACCAGACCCTGTGGCAACAGATCCAGCGTCTGGCCAGCCAGCTGCAACATCTCGACATCAGCCGTCTGGCGCTGCAACTGGACAACGGCCTGCCCTGGGCGCTGCTGGATCTCGCCTGCACCCGCGCAGGTATCGTGGTGATCCCGGTGCCCCACTTTTTTAGTCTGGCGCAACAAGAGTGGCTGCTGGAGAGCAGTGGTGCCGATGCGCTGGTGGGGCCACACCATCAGGGGTGGCATGCCGCCGAGCCGCTCTCGCTGATCACCGGCGAGCTGCCGCTCTGGCGCCACGCACCAGTCAATCGACCGGCGCTGCCCAAGGGCACCGCCAAGATCACCTACACCTCCGGCACCACGGGCCAGCCCAAGGGCGTCTGCCTGCCACTGACCCAGATGATGGCGGTGAGCCATGCGCTGGCCGAGCGGGTCGCGCCAGCCAAGGTGGAAAAACACCTGACCCTGCTGCCACTGGCGACCCTGCTTGAGAACATCACCGGCCTCTATGTGCCGCTGCTGACCGGCGCCTGCAGCCGCATTCCGTCCCTCGGGGAGCTCGGTTTCACCGGATCCAGTTCGCTCAATGCGGCCATGCTGGGGGAGGCCCTGCTGCGCTGGTCGACCCACAGTCTGGTGCTGGTGCCCGAACTGCTGCGCCTGCTGCTGGCGCTCTGCACCAGCACCCCGACGCTGGCCCAGCAGCTCAAGAGCCTGCGCTTTATTGCCGTCGGTGGCGGCAAGGTAGCACCCGACCTGATCAAACATGCCCGCCAGCTCGGCCTGCCGGTGTATGAGGGGTATGGCCTCTCGGAGTGCGGCTCCGTGGTGGCGCTCAACAGCCCGGATGCTGACAAGCCCGGCAGCGTCGGCCGCCCCCTGCCCCACTGTCAGGTCACCATCGCCAGCGACGGCGAAATTATGGTGAGCGGCAGCGCCATGCTGGGCTATCTCGGCAGCAACGAACCGACTCCCGAACAGATTGCCACCGGCGATCTGGGTCATCTGGATGATGAGGGCTACCTCCATATCACCGGGCGCAAGAAGAATGTCCAGATCACCGCCTTTGGCCGCAACTTCTCCCCCGAGTGGGTCGAGGCTGAAGCCCAGCTCTGCCCCGCCATCGCCCGCATCGTGGTGTTCGGCGATGGCCAGCCCGCCAACGTGGCGCTGATCCAGCCCCTGCCGGGCAAAGAGGCGGATCTGCCCCGCCAGATCGCAGGTCTGAACCAGCGGCTGCCCGATTATGCCCGGCTGCACCACTGGTTGCCGGTGGCGCTGGATCAACATCCCGGGCTGCTGACCGCCAACGGGCGCCCCCGTCGCAACGAGATTTACCAACACTTTTCCCGGCAAATCAGCCAATGCCTTACAGGAGAATCGTCATGAGCTTCTACCAGACTCTGCAACAAGCCACTGCCAGTGAGCGTGAGCATCTGTTCAACGCCCCCATTATCGAAGCCTGTCGCCGTGGCGATATCAGCCGTGACACCTATCTCGCCTTTCTGGCGCAGGCTTACTACCACGTGCGCCACACAGTTCCACTGCTGATGGCCACCGGCGGCAAGCTGGGTCAGGAGTACGAGTGGGTGCGCGGCGCCATTGCCGAGTACATCGACGAGGAGTATGGCCATCAGGAGTGGATCTTAAGCGATATCCGCGCCTGTGGCGGTGATGCCGAGGCGGTGCGCCACGGCCAGCCCGGGCTGCCCATCGAGCTGATGGTCGCTTTCCTCTACGACCAGATCCAGCGCGGCAACCCCATGGGCTTCTTCGGCATGGTGCAGGTACTGGAAGGCACCAGCGTCGCCATCGCCCTCACCGTCGCCGACCAGCTGAAAAAGGGACTCAGCCTGCCACCGCAGGCGATGAGCTACCTGAGCTCCCACGGCGCCCTGGATCAGGAGCACCTCAAGTTCTTTGAATCCCTGATGGATAAGGTCGAGAGCCCGGCAGATCAGGCCGCCATCATCCACTCCACCAAGGTGGTCTACCGCCTCTACGGCGAGATGCTCTACAACCTCACCGCCACACCGTAAGTTGGCAGCGGATCAGCAGACAGCAAAAAGGGAACCCACACCATGAACCTTGAAGGGAAACTCGTGCTGCTCACCGGCGCCAGCGGTGGCATAGGTGAGGAGCTGGCACAGGAGCTGGCGGCCCAGGGGGCACACCTGCTGCTGCACGGTCGTCGTGGCCCGGCACTGGAGCGGCTGTGCAAGTCACTGCCCCACCCCGAGCGCCATCAGGTGGTGCTCGCCGACCTCGGCTCTGCACAGGAGCGGGCCAAGCTGCTGCAACACCCTGCGCTGGAGGATGGGATCGACATCCTGATCAACAACGCTGGCTGCAACCAGTTTGCCTGGCTGGAAGATCAGAGCTTCGAGCAGGTAGAGCGCCAACTGCTGCTCAATATCGAGGCGCCCATCCAGCTCACCCGTGCCCTGCTGCCAACCATGCGCAAGCCGGGGATCATCATGAACATGGGCTCGAGCCTGGGCAGCATCGGCTACCCCGGTTACAGCGTCTACTGCGCCAGCAAATTTGCCCTGCGCGGCTTTAGCGAAGCGCTGGGACGGGAGCTGGAGGGGAGCGGCATCAAGGTGCTGCACTTTGCCCCCCGCGCCACCCGCACCAAGCTCAACTCCGAGGCTGCCTACGAGATGAATGCAGCGCTAGGCACCCAGACCGACAGCCCGCAGGAGGTGGCCGAAGAGGCGGTCATCGCCCTGTGCAACGAAACCCGCCGCAGCTGGCTCGGCTGGCCGGAAAAAATGTTCGTGCGGCTCAATGCCATGCTGCCCGGCATTGTCGACAAGGCGCTGGCCAGACAGCTGCCGATCATCAAACGTTATGCCCGTCATCTTCAGCCAGGGACGGCTGATGCTGGCGCCAACAGCGCGCCACAACCAGACTTGTCCCGCCCGATCCCGACCAAGAAGGAGCATTAATATGAACTTTTTCCGTCAATCAGTGACCTCTTGTGCCATCGCCATCCTGCTGGGATCCACCTCAGTCATGGCCGCGGGTGATGCCCTCGTCCCCATCCAGCAACAGTGGGCCGTCTGCCAGTATCAACAGAGCGGCAAGGCGAAAGAGAGCTGCCTCGAAACCCTGAGCACCCAGGCCGAAGCGGCCAGCGCCAAGGAGCCTTTTCGCGCCGATCTGCTGATCTGGTCGGCCATCGTCAAGAGCACCTGGGCGGGGGCCAAAGGGGGGCTGGGGGCACTGGGTCTGGTGAAAGAGGCCAAAGCCAAGCTGGAGCTGGCGCTCAAGCAGGATCCCAAGGCGCTGGACGGCTCTGCCTACACCAGTCTGGGCTCCCTCTACTATCAGGTGCCCGGCTGGCCGGTCGGCTTTGGCGATGACGAAAAGGCAGAGCAGCTGCTCAAGCAGGCGCTGGCCATCAATCCGGATGGCATCGACCCCAACTTCTTCTATGGCGACTTCCTGCTGGATCAGGGTCGCAAGGCCGAGGCCAAAACCTATCTCGACAAGGCGCTGGCCGCCCCGGCTCGCCCGGGCCGCGAAGTGGCCGACGAAGGGCGCAGAATGGAGATCCGCGATCGGCTGGCCAAGCTATAAAATCCTGATGGATCAAAGAACTATTTAAACTCTGCCCACCAGCTTGCATACTGGTGGGCAGGGTTGTTTATGCCACGGCACGCCCTGGCGCTGAGCCAGATCGCCACACCCAACAAACAGGGAGAAAAGAATGCGGATCCTGCTGGTGGAAGATGATGTGATGCTGGGGGATGGTATGCAGGATGCACTGCGCCATAGCGGCTACACGGTGGACTGGCTGCAACAGGGGTTGCCCGCTCTGGCAGCCCTCAAGAGCGACGAGTTCGCCGCCCTGATCCTCGATCTCAACCTGCCCGACATCGATGGCCTCAGCCTGCTGCGCAAGTTGCGGCGTGAAGGCCACCAGTTGCCGGTGCTGATCCTCACCGCCCGCGATGCGCTGGACGATCGGGTGGTCGGCCTTGATGCCGGCTCCGATGACTACATGGTCAAGCCCTTCGCCCTGCAGGAGCTCAACGCCCGCCTGCGCGCCCTGGTTCGTCGCAGCAAGGGGCAGGCTCAGGCGGTACTGGAGTATGGCGACATCCTCATCTATCCCGAATCCCAGCAGGTCACCTATCAGGGGGAAGCGGTCAAACTCACCCCCCATGAATACAAGTTGCTGCAGGAGCTGATCAGCCAGAGCGGCCGGGTGCTGAGCAAGGATCAGCTGCAACAGAGCCTCTACGGCTGGGATGAAGGGGCCGAGAGCAACGCGGTAGAGGTGCATATCCACCATCTGCGCAAGAAGTTCTACAGCGACCTCATCCGCAATATTCGCGGGGTCGGCTACATCATTCCCCAGCTCGAACAGCCAAGCCGGACACCCCCACGATGAAACGTCCCCGCTCCATTCGCCGCTTTCTGCTCACCGGTATCCTGACGCTGGTGAGCCTGAGTCTTACCATCAGCGCCTTTATCGGCTACATGGAGGCGAGCCACGAAATGGAGGAGCTGTTTGATGCCCGCCTCGCCCAGTCGGCCCGCATCACCAATCAGCTGCTTGCTCGCTACATGGCCCAGCAGGGGCAACTGCCCGCCAACGGCACCGTCTATCAGGAGTGGGAGGCGCAAAATCCCGATGAGTGGCAAAAAGACCCCAGTCTCAACCTGACCGGCGAGGATCGGGAGATCACCCCCTACGGCCACGAGTTCGAACGCAATCTCTACTTCCAGCTGCTCGATGAAAAGGGCGGCTTGCTGCTGCGCGCCCCCAGCGCCCCGGATCAGCCGCTGGTCACCCTGGCCATCGGCTTCGACACGGTCGAAAAAGATAATCACCAGTGGCGCACCTTCACTCTCTACAACCAGCAGGAGCAGACCTGGCTGGTGGTGGCCGAGCGGGACGACGAGCGCAGCGAACTGGCCAGCAAGATGGCCACCCTCACCATGCTGCCGCTGCTGATCACCCTGCCCTTCCTGCTGGCCCTGCTCTGGTGGCTCATCACCCGCGGGCTGGCCCCCCTGCGTCAGCTGGCCCAGGCCATCAGTGAACGTCACCCCGCCAACCTGAGCCCCCTCAGCCTCAAGATAAGCGCTCAGGAGCTGACGCCTCTCACCAACGAGATCAACCGGCTGATGCAGGCGCTGGCGGAGACCATAGAGCGGGAGAAACAGTTTACCAACGAGGCGGCCCACGAGCTGCGCACCCCGCTGGCGGTGCTGCGGATCCACAGTGAAAATGCCCTGGCTGCCGAAGATGAAGTGAGCCGCCAGCAATCCCTGCACAAGATGCTGCAAGCCCTAGACCGCAGCGATCGGCTGATCCGCCAACTGCTGACCCAGGCCCGTATCGACAACCAGCAGGGGCTGGTATTGACCGAGCTGGAGATAGGCCACCTGCTGCAAGGCACCCTCGCGACCCTGGCACCCATCGCGCTCAAGAAGGATCAGCAGCTGTCGCTGGAGTGTGAATTGCCGCAGCTGGTGATGGGGCAGGCCACCCTGCTCGAGCTGCTGTTCAGTAATCTCATCGACAATGCGCTGCGCTACACCCAGCCAGAGGGCGAGATCAGGGTGCGGGTACTGCGAGAGGGCAACCGGGTGAGGGTGGATGTGAGCGACAACGGCCCCGGCATTCCCGCCAGCGCCTTGCCCCGGCTGTATGAACGCTTTTCGGGTCAATCCCCAGCAGGGGGATGGCGTGGGTCTCGGCATGGCCATCGTCTCGCGTATCGCCCAGTTGCACGGCGCCGACCTCGATGTCCACAACCGACCGGAAGGGGGGCTGGAGGTGAGCGTGTTACTCCCGCTCCCGCCGGCAAGATAAGCGATAAGTAAAGAGCCCGCGATGCGGGCTCTTTACTTTCAATGACAATCTGGCTGCACGGTAAAGGTTCGACTGGAGTCCACTGGGCCCAGCTCCGCCAGCAGGCGGCGGCCAAGCAGCACCGGATAGATCATCTTGCTGCGATCCCGCAGGGTGAACCACTCCTCATACACCTTGTCCCCCAGACAGATGGACATGGTCACCGTTGGCCGCTGCTCCATGCCGCCCGCCCCGCGCACCGTCACGCTGCGTTCGACCCGCCTCTCGAACTGCTGCTTGACCAGCTTGCCGCTGTCGGCATCGGTCACAACCAGCATGAAGCGCACCCAGGGCTTGCCATCCCGTTTGAATCTGGTGATGGAGCGTGCATCGAGGGAAGAGGTGAGCGCCCCGGTGTCGAGTTTCATCTTCACCGCCACGCCGGTAGGCAAAATAAGTCCCTTCTCGATCCAGCCATAGCTGGTCGGGGTCTCTGCCAGCGCACTGGCACACAGTGCCAGCATCAAGGCGATCCCCACCATCATCTTGCCCATTTTACTGCCCTGCCTTGTCAATCCTGCGCCCAGATCTACCACAGTCCCATTGTGGGTCAATCCGATTTATTTCAGCTACTTGGATAATATCTGGCGGGTCAGGAGAGAGACGACAAAGAGTGGCCGAACGGCGGCCCAAGCGGGCAGGAATATCGAAGGAGAGCAAGGCACCGAACGGTGCTGGATGAAACTGGTGGTTAACCTCAGGTTGTGACGCCAAAGGCTACCACAAGGATTTACAAATTATCAGTCTTGTTCTGAAGGGATTTTTGCCTACACTGTTGTAAACCGGAGGGCCTGAAAACCACCGGTTTTTTTGCGCCTGCCGAAAATTTGCCACTGCAAAAGTGACTTTCAACAAGGCTCAATAAGGAATTTGTAATGCGTATCGAAGAAGACTTGAAGCTCGGTTTCAAGGATGTCCTGTTCCGCCCCAAGCGCTCTACTCTCAAGAGCCGTTCCCAAGTAAGCCTGACCCGTCAGTTCACCTTCAAACACACTCAGACCCAATGGCAAGGCGTACCCGTCATCGCCGCCAACATGGATACCGTCGGCAGCTTCGCCATGGCGCGCACGCTGGCCGGTTTCGAGATGATGACCGCGGTACACAAGCACTACAGCCTTGAGCAGTGGCAAGCTTTCGTCAACGAGACCGACCCGGCGCTGCTGGGCCATGTGATGGTCTCCACCGGCACCTCGGCTGAAGATTTCGCCAAGACCCGCCAAATCCTCGCCATGTCCGAAGCGCTGCGCTTCATCTGTGTCGACGTGGCCAACGGCTACTCCGAACACTTCGTCGAATTCGTGCGCAAAATTCGTGAAGCCTGCCCCAACCACGTCATTCTGGCGGGCAACGTGGTGACTGGCGAGATGGTCGAAGAGCTGATCCTCTCCGGCGCCGACATCGTCAAGGTCGGCATCGGCCCGGGCTCCGTCTGCACCACTCGCGTCAAGACCGGTGTCGGTTATCCGCAGCTCTCCGCCATCATCGAGTGTGCCGATGCGGCCCACGGCCTCGGCGGCCAGATCGTCGGTGACGGCGGCTGTACCTGTCCGGGCGATGTCGCCAAAGCGTTCGGCGGCGGCGCCGACTTCGTGATGCTGGGCGGCATGCTGGCAGCCCACGAAGAGTGCGGTGGCGAGATCGTTGATGTAGACGGTGAACCCTTCATGAAGTTCTACGGCATGAGCTCCTCCAGCGCCATGGACAAGCACGCCGGCGGCGTCGCCGAGTACCGCGCCTCCGAGGGTAAAACCGTGCTGCTGCCCTACCGCGGCCCGGTCGAGAACGCCGTGCGCGATATTCTGGGCGGCGTGCGTTCCACCTGTACCTACGTGGGCGCCAGCCAGCTGAAAGAGCTCACCAAGCGCACCACCTTCATCCGGGTACGCGAGCAAGAGAACAACGTCTACGGCAAGGAGTAACCTGCCACAGACCGCCGTCACGCGCTGACGGTTAGAAGCCAGTCAACCGGTGTGCTACCCTGCGCACCGGTTTTTTTGCATTTGGAACCCCGAGCCATGACCACTCCCCTGCCCCCGTTTGACTGGGACATCTTCTGCTGCGTCGTCGACAACTTCGGTGACATCGGCGTCACCTGGCGACTCGCCCGCCAGCTAAAACGGGAGGGGAATATTGCGGCACATGGCGATGAGGTTCAGGTGCGGCTCTGGGTGGACGATCTGGCAAGCTTTGCCCGCATCTGTCCGGGCCTCGACCCGGCGCAGGATGGCCAGTGGGTCGATGGGATCTATATCCAGCACTGGCATGAGACCCTGCCGAGCGACATGACACCGGCCAAGGTGGTGATCGAGGCCTTTGCCTGCGAGCTGCCCGCCCCCTTCATAGAGCTGATGGCGAGCCAACCCAGCCCCCCATGCTGGATCAATCTGGAGTACCTCTCGGCGGAGAGCTGGGTCGAGGATTGCCACGGCCTCGCCTCGCCCCAGCGGGTTGGCAACCAGAGCCTCAACAAATACTTCTTCTTCCCGGGCTTTACCGCTAAAACCGGCGGCCTTTTGTGCGAGCACGACCTCATCACCGAACGGGAGCAGTGGCAGCAAAATGATGCGGGACTGGCAGCCTACTGGGCCAGCCTCGGTTTGCCGCCCAGACAAGAGAACGAGCTGCGGGTCAGCCTCTTTACCTACGAGAGCGATGCGCTGCAAAGCCTGGTCGAGAGCTGGTGCCAAAGCACCACGCCCGTCACCCTGCTGCTGCCGCTGGGGCGCTCTCTCAACGATGTGCTCACCGGCGCCGGTCTGGCAGATGCCATCCCTGCGGCCAAAGCGGGGGATCTGCTCCACTCGGGCAGCCTCACCATCAAGCTGCTGCCAATGACCGATCAGTCCGGTTACGATCGACTGCTGTGGAGCTGCGATCTCAATCTGGTGCGCGGCGAGGACTCCTTCGTGCGGGCCCAGTGGGCAGCTCGTCCTTTCCTCTGGCATATCTACCAACAGGAGGAGGAGGCTCATCTGGTCAAGCTGGAGCAGTTCCTTGACCACTATCTTGCCGATCTGCCCGCCGAATGTGCTCAATGGCTGCGCCGCTTTAATCTGGCTCTCAACCGTGGCGAAGATTGCGGCGAACTTTGGGCCCAATGGCCCCGATATAGCGCCATTTGGCAGCAACATGGGCGAAGCTGGTCACAGAAGTTGCTCCGGGATGGGGATCTCGTCACACGGTTGGTGAAATTTTTAGAAAGCCGTATATAATCTGGCAGTTTTTATCCGTCCGTTTCACGAACAGGAATTTTTTACATGAAAACCGCACAGGAAATCCGCGCTGGTAACGTAGTCATGATCGGCACCGAGCCGATGGTGGTTCAGAAGGCTGAATTCAACAAATCCGGCCGTAACTCCGCCGTGGTCAAAATGAAGCTGAAGGGCCTGCTGAACGGCAGCGCTACCGAGACCGTCTTCAAGGCCGACGACAAGCTGGACGTTGTTCAGCTGGAACGTAAAGAGTGCACCTACTCCTACTTCTCCGACCCCCTGTATGTCTTTATGGACACCGAGTACAACCAGTACGACGTAGAGAAAGACAACCTGGGTGACGTGCTGAACTACCTGGTAGACGGCATGGAAGACATCTGCGAAGTGACTTTCTACAACGAGAAAGCCATCTCCGTAGAACTGCCGACCACCATCGTGCGCGAAGTTGAGTACACCGAGCCGGCTGCCCGTGGCGACACCTCCGGTAAAGTGACCAAGCCTGCCCGTCTGAAAGGCACTACCTACGAGCTGGCTGTTGCCGCTTTCGTAGAGATCGGTGACAAGATCGAAATCGATACCCGCACCGGCGAATTCAAGCGTCGCGTCAACTAATTGACCGCTTTGAATTGATTGCAAAAAAGCGAGCCACCGGCTCGCTTTTTTATTGCTTGCGAGTTGCCATCACAGCGCCCGCCTTCAGAAAATCCCGCCGCCGCCGCTAACCCAGATAACCGGGGGAGCACACTATGGCCAGATTATCCTTATCACTGCTGTTATTGACCTTGCTGGCTGGCCATGGGGCTGAGGCGAGCGAGGTTGCGCCCCCCGTTGCCGAACCTATGCCCCTCGACCACTGGCAAGCGAGCGACTGGAAAGGGTTGCCCGATGCTACCCAAATCGACAAACAGACGGTGCTGTTCGCCAAACACGACAGTGAAAACTATCTGGGGCTCGCCATTTTACTGCCCGACTGGCAGCGCAGCGGCCAGCTCTGGCAACTGACTCGCGCCCTCGGCCGACTGGGCTTTGATACCCTGCTGCTGCTGCCCTCCCCCCAGCAGACCGAACTGGACCCAGCCGCCGAGAAAAAAGCGAAAAACAGCGATACATTTCGCAAACAGTTTGCCGAGCGGATCAGCAAGCTGGCCGATGCCAAGCTGCAGGAGGGGGGCTTCAAGCTGATCCTGGCGCAAGGTACCGGCGCCGCCTGGACTGCCAACCTTATCGCCAGCGAACAGTTACCCGCCCCCGATGCACTGGTGCTGCTCGATGGTTTCTTCCCCAATCAGCAGAGCAACCAGACCCTGGCCAAACAGGTGGCTCAGGCGGCCATCCCGACCCTGGACCTCTATCAGGAGGATGGCGGTCGCTGGCCCCTGCTGGCCGCCGAGGCCCGCAGAAGCGAGAGCCGGCGCAGCAACAAGCTCAACTATCGCCCCTACGCCCTGATGGAGCTGGAGGAGACCCCCACCCGCATTCAGGGCTGGCTCAACCATCTGGGCTGGCTCTAAACCAGCCGCCACCGTGGCGCAATAAAGCGCGCGCCAGCTCACATCTGCCGGATAAAGCCCAACCCTACCACGGCGATGGGCTGGCTCTGACTGCATCCTCTTTGGCATCATGGCCTCTCGAACCTGAACAATGGCAGGAAGGTCCATGCAGCAAATCGTATTTCTCGACAGCGATACCCTGGATGCGGGCATCACCCTGCATCACCCCGACTTCCCCCACCACTGGCAGAGTTATCCCTGCACGGCCCCGGAACATGTGGTTGAACGGCTCAAAGATGCCAGCATTGCCATCATCAACAAGGTACGGATCGGCGCCGCCGAACTGGCCCAGCTGCCTGAGCTCAAACTCATCGCCCTGGCCGCCACCGGCAGCGACAACGTGGATCTGGAGGCGTGCCGCGCCGCCAACGTCGGGGTGTGCAATATCCGCAACTACTCGGGCCCCTCGGTGCCGGAGCACGCCATGGCGCTGATGCTGGCCCTGTCGCGCAACCTCTTCTGCTGGCGCCAGTCGCTGCTGGAGGGGCGCTGGCAACAGAGCGGCCAGTTCTGCTTCTTCGACCACAACATCATGGATCTGCACGGCAAGCAGCTTGGCATCATCGGCAAAGGAACACTCGGACAGGCGCTCGGCGAGCGGGCCAAAGGAATGGGGATGAGTGTGCGCTACGCCCAGAGCCAGGTCGGCGCCAGTCACGACGAGGATCGCTTGCCCCTCGACGAGTTGCTGCAAAGTTCGGATGTGATCAGCCTGCACTGCCCGCTCACCCCCTACACCCGCAACCTGATTGGCGAGCGGGAGCTGGATCTGATGAAACCGGGCGCCCTGCTGATCAACGTCGGCCGTGGCGGGCTGGTGGATGAGGAGGCGCTGCTGCAAGCGCTGGCCAACGGTCGCCTCGGTGGCGCCGGTTTCGATGTGGCGAACGTCGAACCCCCGCCCCCCGACCATCCCTTGATGAAGGCGCTGCAATACCCCCACTTCATTCTGACCCCCCATGTGGCCTGGGCCAGCGAGGAGTCGATGCAGCGTCTCGCCGATCAGCTGATCGACAACATCAACGCCTTTGCCGCCGGTCGCCGCCAGCACCGGCTGGTGTGACTACACGATCGAGTCACCACACAATGCACAACGGGGCCAACAGGCCCCGTTTTGCATCTTCCGCACTCACTGCACACGCATCAATCGTCGTCATGCCATCTGTGCTTTTTATGCTTTTTGTACTTCTTGTGGTGTTTGTGATGGTGATGATCGTCGTCATCATCGTAATAGCGATCCTGGCTCTTGTGGCCATCGCCGGTCTTGGCACCGATGGCCGAACCGCTCGCCCCGCCGACCCCGGCGCCGATCAGCTGACCGGTATCACCACCGACACTCTTGCCGATGGCGGCACCGCCCAGCGCCCCTACAGCGCCGCCAAGGGCCGCTTCATTCTTGTTGCCCTTGTTGGCCGTCGCAGCCCCACCGGCAGCACCGCCCAACGCAGCCCCAACCAGCGCACCGGTATCGCCACCCAGCTCCTTGCCGATCATGGTGCCCGCCACACCACCTGCGCCGCCACCCAAAATGGTACTGAAGGTCTCGGAGGCGTGCACGGTCGTGCTGCCAGCCAGCAAGGCGCCCAGCAATGCCAGTGCGCGAAGAGCACGCGAATTCATCTCCATGGGTACTCCTGTCAAACCTGATTAATATTCAGCGGCACTATACAAACCGGCAGGCAGCAAACCAGTGGGTGACTAGCGGCAAGTAGATTTTCACTTGAAACCCGGCAATAGGCGTGACCGGCAAGCCCGACTTCAATCTCTTGAATAACCACAAGAAATTTTTTATTTCACAGGTATGGCGTGTCCCTCGGCAGGGGCGGGAGGCTGTCGCAGCCCCACCCCAACTACTGGCGATCGGACAGCTCCTGTCACCTGCGCAGGGTTGGGTGGCGCAATCTCAGCTGGGCTGGCAGTTCAGCGCGCCTCAACCCCGTTCACTGGGGAGCAACAGGATCGCCTATGTGCGGGGTGTTAACCCTCAGTTGAAAGTGTCACCACTGCATGTAAACGCCCGGAAGATAATCGGGTGGTATAGTCTATAGCTTGAACAACAGGGGATGGCTGGCCACAAGGCTGGCGCCCGGTGACTATCAAGCAAAGGAGATGTTATGAGCAGTCCGTTTATCGAACAGATCAAAGCACGTCGTACCATCTATGCCCTGGGCGACCAGGTGTCCCATACGCCGGAGCAGCTGACGACCCTGATCCAGGATGCCATCAGGCACAGCCCCTCCTCCTTCAACTCCCAGAGCTCCCGTGCCGTCATCCTGTTTGGCGCCCAGCACCACAAGCTGTGGGATATCGTCAAAGCCGAGCTGAAAAAGATTGTGCCGCCGGATGCCTACGCCCAGAGTGAGGCCAAGGTAGATGGCAGCTTCCGCGCAGGCTTCGGTACCGTGCTGTTCTTCGAAGACACCGGCGTCATCAAGGATCTGCAGCAAAAATTTGCTCTCTATGCCGACAACTTCCCCATCTGGTCGGAACATGCCACCGGCATCGCCCAGTTTGCGGTCTGGACAACGCTGGCGCAGGAGAAAGTCGGTGCCTCCCTGCAGCACTACAACCCGCTGATCGACGAGGCGGTACGCAAGGAGTGGAACCTACCCGCCAGCTGGCTGCTGCGTGCCCAGATGCCCTTTGGCAGCATCAAGCAACCGGCCGGTGACAAGACCTTTATCGACGACGCTACCCGTTTCCGTGTTTTCAAATAACCGTTGAGAAAGCAACACGCCCCCGCATCTCGGGGGCGTTTTTATTGCGGCATACAGTGTTGATGGCGATGGTTCATACCGCAATCTGCGGTCGTAATACGCTCTATCCACCGCTCAGGCGGGCAGCTTTACCAGCAGGGACTCGCCTTCCTCCAACTCCACCTTCACCTCGCGCCAGTCGCGGATCACCGCCACCACCGCCGGATTGAGCGGCGCATCGCCCCCTACCTGCACCACGGTGCAACCTGCACGCAGGGCACTCTCGATACCGGCCGGGGCATCCTCGAACACCAGACAACAATCGGGCGAGGCGCCAAGCCGCTCAGCCCCCAGCAGATAGGGCTCGGGATCGGGCTTGCCATGGATCACAGCTTCGGCCCCCACCAGTACATGGGGCAGCGGCAAACCGGCACAACTCAGGCGATGGCGACCAACCCGCTCACTGGCGGAGGTCACAATGGCCCAATGCTCTGGCGGCAAGCGGCGCAGCAACTCGCCAGCCCCAAAGATGGCGTCGCCACCGGTATGTTCCATCTCCAGCTCGTCGAGGCGCGCCGCCTCCCGCTCGACATCCAGTTGCGGGGCCAGCGCCCGGATCACCTCTCGCGAGCGCATACCGTGGCACATCGCCAGCACCGGCTCGGGGGCCAGCTGATGATGCTGACACCAGAGCCGCCACACCTTCTCCACATCGCCGGTCGAGCAGACCAGGGTGCCATCCATATCGAGCAGTAGGGCGGATACCGACAGGGTGATCGTGTTCATGCCAGCACTCATACAGACACTCATACAGGCACCCCGGCCAGCTCGGGCAGAGAGCCAGAGAGCGCATCGGCAAAGGCCTGCTGCTGGGCGGCACGCTCATAACAGGCTAGCGCCTGCTCGGCACTGCCAGCCCACACTTGCAAGGGGCCGACCACAAACCCCTGTTGCAGCAGGCTGGCGAGCAGCGCCCCCGTCTCCGGGGCCGCCAATGGCTGGGCCAGCACCAGCTTGCCCTTGATCAAAAAGAGATAGCGTTGGGTAGACATGATATGGCTCCTTGTTCCGGTTCAGAGGAGGGCGATTCCCCCCTTGCCGAGCCATTAGAACAAGGCGATTAGATAATTTATAATCAATAAATGGCCACCTTTGATAACAAATTGGAATGAAATTTGACTTGAGGCAATTGCAGGCGTTTGTGACGCTGGCCGACACCGCCAACTACCGGGAAGCGGCCAGCCGCCTCTTTATCACCCAACCGGCCCTCACCAAGCAGATCCAGGGGCTGGAGCAGACGCTGGGCTGCACCCTGTTCAAACGGGGCCGCCACGGCGCCGAGCTGACGGCGCTCGGCGCCCAGCTGCTCACTCAGGCAAGCGCACTGGTCAAACACGGCAGGGAGTTTGAACGTCACGCGCTGGCAGTGGCGAGTGGCGTGGCCGGTCGGCTCAAGATTGGGTTTGGCCTGTCGAGTTTCGCGCTGGCCCCCTCGCTGGTCGCCCGCTTCAAGCAGCAGGTCACGGACGTGATGGTCCATCTACAGGATATGCCCTCAGCCATCCAGCAGGAGCAGCTGCTCTCCGGCCAGTTGCAGCTGGGCTTTATGCGCAGACCGCAGGTGCCGCAGTTGCAGGAACACAGACTGCTGATCGACCGGCTGGTGCTGGCGGTGCCGACACGGATGACCGAGCCAGACCCGGCCGCATTCGACGTCCAGCAGGCACTGACCAGTCAACCCCTGTTGCAGATGGTGGGCCACCGCTGCCCTGGGCTCAGCCAGCAGATCGCCGGTTTTCTCGGCGCCAATCGGCTGACCGGCATGGTCCAGGAGGCCGAAGATATCCAGACGCTGGTGGCGTTGGTTGCGGCGGGCATCGGCAACGCCATCCTGCCACGCAGCGTCAGCTTTATCGCAGGGCCCGATGTCACCCTCTATCCGCTCTCTGGCCCCAGCTCCGAGTGGGAGGTCAGCATGGTATGGAATCCGGACTTTGCCGACCCCATCCGGGATCACTTCGTCAGGCAGGTGATCGCCAGCCATCCCTTGCCGGTGTCAGCCACGCCCGAGCGCTGAAACCAACGCTCGCTGGTGGCTAACACCGTAACCAGCCAAAAAACAGTGCGCCCCCATCAAGGGGGCGCATGCAGGACAAAAGCGGCAATGCGGCTCAACAGCTGGCGCAGTGACTACGGTTTTTACCCGCCCCCTTGGCGCAATAAAGCGCCGCATCGGCCGCGGCCAGCAACGCCCCTTCCCCCTCCAGCAGTTGCTCTGCCGTGTAGGTGGCAATGCCAATGCTGGCGCTAAGCTGAATATTATTTGCCACCACGATATCGAGATCGTTGATGGCCTGGCGGATCTCCTCTCCAATCCGCTGGGCCGCATCTCGATCGGTATTGCCGAGGATCAGGGCAAACTCGTCACCACCAAAACGGCAGGGCAGATCCGCCGGACGCTGGCAGAAGGATTGCAGAAGATGGCCCACCAACTGGAGGGAGCCATCCCCCATCTGATGACCAAGATGGTCATTGCACGCCTTGAAGTTATCCAGATCCAGCATGATGAGGGAGAGCGGGGTATGTTCACGCATGCTGCGCCGCCACTCGTTATGCAAAAAGCTGTTGAACAGCCGCCGATTGGCCAGTCCGGTCAAGGGATCATGTTGGGAGAGGCTGGCAACTTCCAGCTCCAGCAGCTTGCGCTCGGTGATATTGATATGGGCGATGGAAAAATACTCGGCGTCAAGCCCGGGTACCGGCGCGACTCGCATCATAAACCAGCGCTGGGTGTCGGGGCTGTGGCAGGGGTATTCCAGATAGAACTTCTCCTGCTGATGACGGATAACCCGAAGGATCCCCTCCACGGCAGCCAATCCAGAGGGCTCGGATTCAGCGTCACAAGCCCCCATGTAATTGACCCCAATCCAGTTATATCCCTTTGGCATACCGTTTTGCTCGGCAAACAGATCCCAGGCGAGATTGGTGTAATGGATCACGCCATCCCGATCTATCACCGATATCTGGTCTTCCAGCGAATCCAGCAGTGCAGCCAGATGATGGGCTCGCTCGGCGAAGTGACTCTGCCGCGTCTGTATATCATCCGCCATGGTGGCCATCCTGTGGCAAAAGTGGCATACCGCCATCTATTAACAATTAAGTCATCAGATAGAGTAAAGCACCCCATTCCCACTTAGCCAACTGAGACCAAATTTCACCATCGAACACCATCCGGCAAGGTTTCAGGCCAGCTGGGACACCTTGATGATCTCGGCGATGCGACCCAGCATCCGCAGTGAGGTGTGATGCTCGGTGGCATCTGCGGCGGCGCAGGCATCCTCCAGAATGGTGATGGCGTAGTCGCGATCGTGACCATCCCGCGCTGCCGCCTGAATGGCCCAGCTGGTGCTCACCCCGCACAGATAGAGGTGGTCGATGTGATTGGCCCGCAGCGCAGGCTCCAGCGCCGTGCCATAGAAAGGGCTGACCCTGGGCTTGGTCAGCACCAGATCGCCGGGCTGTACATCGAGGTCGGCGTGAAAGTCGGTGCCGCTGTCAGCCAAGGAGAGCGCCCCCAACTGGTGAGCGCGACCAAACATGGGAGACCCCTTGGGCTGCAGCTGATAGCCGCCGTCAAAGCCCACCTTGATCAGCACCACCAGCCAGCAGTGGGCGCGGGCATGGGCCAGCGCCTGATTGGCATGCGCGATGGCATCCTGCTCCAGCACATGGGCAGCCGAGGCGGCAATGCGCCCATCGGGATGGGCAATATCGTTGATAAAATCGATCACCAGCAGTGCCTTGTTCATCACCTTTGCTCCTTCGCGCATTCAGCCCGTGTTATCTGGTTCCTACCTGTCAAACCAGCCCCAGTGCATAGCGCAGCGCCATCTCCTTGAGCGGGCCCGCCTTGTCCGCCAGATTGAGGGCCAGATTGCGGGCCAGCTTGAGGGGGCCAATCTCGTTGCTGAACACCCCGTAGAAGAGATCCATCCCCGACTGCATCAGCAGGTTGTCAGGACGACGGCGCAGCTCGTAACGCTCGGCCAACGCCAGCTGATGCCAGTCGGCGCCAGCTCCTTGCAGCAGATCAGCCCAGCAGGCCACATCCTTGAAGCCGAGGTTGACCCCCTGCCCCGCCAGCGGGTTGATGGTGTGGGCAGCATCGCCAAGCAGCACCACCCGACCGACGTGATAGTTGTTGGCGTGGCGACGCACCAGCGGGAAACTCCCCTTGCCAGTGACGGTAAATCCGCCGAGCCGACTCGGGAAGTGGCGGCGCACTTCGGCGGCAAGCCCTTCGTTGCTCATGGCCGCCAGCGCGCGGATACGGGCCGGGTTGTCATACCACACCAGGGAGCCGTGCTGGCCGGGCAGCGGCAGGAAGGCGCGCGGGCCGCTCGGGGTGAACTGCTGCCAGGTGATATCTTCCTGCGCAAAGTCGGTGTCGATATTGATCAGCATGCAGTGCTGGCGGTACTCGAAGCGCGATACGCCGATACCCGCCAGCTTGCGGGTGTGGGATTCGGCACCGTCGCAGGCCAGCACCCAGCGCGCGGCCAGTTCAGTGCCGTCATCCAGAGTCAGCACAGCTTCATCTGCACTCTGGCGCAGGCTGGTCACCGCCGCCGGGGTGTGGGTCTGGATGGTGGGAAAATCCTCCATCCGCTTGAGCAGGGCGAGCTGTACCAACCGGTTTTCGATGATGTAGCCAAGCTGGGGCAGACCGAGATCGGCGGAATTGAAGCGGGTGGCAAAACCGTCCAGCTCCCAGGTCTCCAGTCGGCGGTAGGGGCAGAGCCGCATCTGCTGCAGATGGTGCCAAGCACCGGCCTGCTCCAGCAGCGCCACCGAGGCCTGACTGATGGCGGAGACCCGCAGATCCAGCGGCTGATCCGGCGCGTAATGCTCCGGCAGTTGGGTCTCGATGACCCGCACCGAGAGGCCCTGAGCCGCCAGCAGACAGGCGGTGGCGGCGCCCACCATGCCGGCGCCGACGATGGCGATATCACACTGTTCCATACATTTATTCCTGAAAGGGTGCGTCCGGCGACAACGCCCGGACGTGAACCGGATGGCTGCATGATAGCGCAAGGGCGGCTGATAAACAGTGAGACAAACGGGGAATTGCTGCGTCAAATCAAGGAGAAAGCTTATTGAGCTTGCTGGCAACAGGTATCGGGTGAGCACCATTGCCAGCTGGATATTAGCTAGGCAGTATCCAGATTGCGGAGTAAAATGCGCGGTCCTTTGACCATGCCGATTTCAAAACAAGTCAAGAGAAGCAATGAGCAAGAAACTTCACATTAAAACCTGGGGTTGCCAGATGAACGAGTATGACTCGTCCAAAATGGCCGACCTGTTGGATGCCAGCAATGGCTACACGCTTACCGAAGAGCCCGAAGAGGCAGATGTCTTGCTGCTCAATACCTGCTCCATCCGCGAAAAAGCGCAGGAGAAGGTGTTCCACCAGCTGGGACGCTGGAAAAAGCTCAAGGCCAAAAAGCCCGGTCTGGTGATCGGCGTGGGTGGCTGCGTTGCCTCTCAGGAGGGCGATGCGATTCGCCAGCGCGCTCCCTATGTGGATATCGTGTTCGGCCCGCAGACCCTGCATCGCCTGCCCACCATGATCAAGGAAGTGCAAGAGGGCCGTGGTGCCCAGGTTGATATCGCCTTCCCCGAGATCGAAAAATTCGACAGCCTGCCCGAACCGCGCGCCGAAGGGGCTACCGCGTTCGTCTCCATCATGGAAGGCTGCTCCAAATACTGTACTTACTGCGTGGTGCCCTACACCCGCGGTGAAGAGGTGAGCCGACCGCTGGACGACGTGCTTTACGAAATCGCCCAGCTCGCCCAGCAGGGCGTGCGCGAAGTGAACCTGCTCGGCCAGAACGTCAATGCCTACCGCGGTCCGACCTTTGATGGCGGCATCTGCACCTTCGCCGAGTTGCTGCGTCTGGTGGCCGCCATCGACGGTATCGATCGCATTCGCTACACCACCAGCCACCCGATCGAATTCACCGACGACATCATCGAAGTCTACAAAGATACCCCGGAAGTGGTCAGCTTCCTGCACCTGCCGGTGCAGAGCGGCTCCGACCGTATTCTGACCATGATGAAGCGCCCGCACACCATCCTGGAGTACAAATCCAAGATCCGTCGCCTGCGTGCCGCCCGTCCCGACATCACCATCAGCTCCGACTTCATCGTTGGCTTCCCGAACGAGACGGACGAAGACTTTGAAGCGACCATGAAGTTGATCGAGGATGTGGGTTTCGACATGAGCTTCAGCTTCATCTTCAGCCCGCGCCCGGGCACCCCGGCCGCCGACATGCCCGACGATGTCGACATGGAAGTGAAAAAAGCCCGTCTGGCCCGCCTGCAGCACGTCATCAACAACCAGGCGATGCAGATTGGCCGTGCCATGCTGGGCACCACCCAGCGCATCCTGGTGGAAGGGCCCTCCAAGCTCGACCCGATGCAGCTGTGTGGCCGCACCGAGAACAACCGGGTGGTCAACTTTGAAGGCCAGCACACCCTGATCGGCGGCTTTGCCGACGTGGAGATCACCGAGGTGCGTCCCAACTCCCTGCGCGGCAAGTTCATCCGCGGCGAGAGCGAGATGAACCTGCGGATCGCCACCGCCCCGAGCGAAATCCTGGCCCGTCGCCCGGATAACGTACCGGACGAACTCGGAGTAGCCGCGTTTACCCCCGCCCAGAGCGAAATCCCGGTTAAATCCAACCGCCCGGATAACGTACCGGACGAGCTGGGCGTGGCCGCTTTCACACCCCATTAATCCCCTCCTCCCCATTCGCCCGGCGGATGGGGAGCGCCTTGAGACGAGGATATTTTGAGCCGACACATCTCGACCCTGAATCTGCATCTGGAGCCCGCCGACAACCAGCGCCTTGCCAGCCTGTGCGGCCCCTTCGATGACAACATCAAGCAGCTGGAGCGCCGCCTCGGCGTCGAGATCAGCTACCGTGACAGCCACTTCCAGCTGGTGGGCAAACCGGCCCAACTGGATGCCGCCGCCGTCATCATCAAGCACCTCTATGTGGAAACCCAGCCCCTCAAGGGTGGCAAGGTAACCGACATCACTCCCGACATGGTTCATCTGGCCATTCTGGAGTCGCGGGTGCTGGAGCAGGATGACGAACCGGCCCCCTCCATCCCCTATGGCAAGGAGGTAACGGTCAAGACCAAGCGCGGTCTCATCAAGCCACGTAGCCCCAATCAGGCCCAGTACATCGCCAATATCGTGCGCCACGACATCTGCTTCGGCATTGGCCCGGCCGGTACCGGCAAGACCTATCTGGCGGTGGCGGCTGCGGTGGATGCACTGGAGCGTCAGGAGATCCGCCGCATTCTGCTGACCCGTCCTGCGGTGGAAGCGGGCGAGAAGCTCGGCTTCCTGCCCGGCGATCTCTCCCAGAAGGTCGACCCTTACCTGCGCCCGCTCTACGACGCCCTGTTCGAGATGCTTGGCTTTGAGCGGGTCGAGAAGCTGATGGAGCGCAACATCATCGAGGTGGCGCCGCTTGCCTATATGCGCGGTCGTACTCTCAACGATGCCTTCATCATTCTCGATGAGGCCCAGAACACCACCACCGAACAGATGAAGATGTTCCTGACCCGGATCGGCTTCAACTCCAAGGCAGTGGTGACCGGCGATATCACCCAGATCGACCTGCCGCGCAACGCCAAGTCCGGCCTGCGCCATGCGCTGGAAGTGCTGCAGGACGTTGATGGTCTGTCGTTCAACTTCTTCCAGTCTACCGACGTGGTGCGCCACCCGGTGGTGGCCCGCATCGTGCAGGCCTATGAGGCATTCGACGCCAAGCAGGCAGCCGAGAAGGTTGCCGGCCAAGCAAACACCAGCAAAGAGAGCGAGCAATGAGCGTAACCCTGGATCTGCAGCTGGCCAGTGCCAGCACCGACGGCCTGCCAAGCGAGGCCCAGCTGCAGGGCTGGCTCGACGGCACCATTCTCGGCTTCCAGCAGGAGGCCGAAGTGACGGTGCGCATCGTCGACGAGGCGGAGAGCAACGAACTCAACCTCACCTATCGCGGCAAGGACAAGCCCACCAACGTGCTCTCCTTCCCGTTCGAGGCGCCACCCGGTCTGGAGCTGCCGCTGCTCGGCGATCTGGTGATCTGCCGTCAGGTGGTAGAGCGCGAGGCCGAGGAGCAGGGCAAGCCCCTGATGGCCCACTGGGCCCACATGGTTGTGCACGGCAGTCTGCATCTGCTAGGTTATGACCATATCGAGGATGAGGAAGCCGAAGAGATGGAAGCGCTTGAGCGCGACATCATGCAGGAGCTCGGTTTTGCCGATCCTTATCTGAACGACGAAGAGTAAAGAACCGGATGGTCATCGTCTTGAAACAGCAGATGGCCATCCTTATATAACCCGAACTATTTCAAGTGTGTTCATACGAGTAACCAAGAGAGAAAATGACCGACGATCACCCTAGTACCGGCTCGCCGAAGAAAACCTGGCTCGACAAACTCAGCCAACTCTTCCAGGGCGAGCCAAAAGACCGCAATGATTTGGTAGACGTGATAGCCGATGCCGAAGAGCGCGACCTCATCGATCAGGACACCAAGGACATGATCGAGGGGGTGCTGGAGATCGCCGATCTTCGCGTGCGCGATATCATGATCCCCCGCTCCCAGATGGTGACCATCGAGAAGTCCCAACCGGTGGATGCAATCCTGCCGGTGATCATCGAGTCCGGCCACTCCCGCTTCCCGGTGATCAACGAGGACAAGGATCATGTGGAGGGCATTCTGCTCGCCAAGGATCTGCTCCCCTTCGGGTTTGGCGGCCATCACGCCAGCGAGCCGCTGCAGCTCGAGAAAATCTTGCGCCCCACGGTGATCGTGCCGGAAAGCAAACGGGTTGACCGTCTGCTCAAGGAGTTCCGTGAAGAGCGCTACCACATGGCCATCGTGGTCGACGAATTTGGTGGCGTCTCCGGTCTGGTGACAATCGAAGACATACTGGAACTGATCGTTGGCGAGATCGACGACGAGTTTGACGACATCGAGGATGAACCGGACGAAATCCGCCGCCTCAGCAAGCGGGTCTTCTCCATCAGTGCCCTGACCGAGATCGAGGATTTCAACGACTTCTTCGGCACCAAATTCAGCGATGAAGAGGTGGACACGGTGGGTGGTCTGGTGATGCACGCATTCAGCCACCTGCCAAAGAAGGGCGAGGAGATCGAGCTGGACGGCTACCTGTTCAAGGTGATGCATGCCGACCGGCGCCGTCTGCAGCAACTGCAGGTGAAGATCCCCGAGCACCACGCGGCGGCGCAATCCGAGCCGCAATAAGCAGATCCGCTCGATGTGTGAAACAACGCCCCGACCTCGGGGCGTTGTGCTCTCTGCCACCGGCATCGAGGCTCGCCGTTGCCCCGCTTACAGGTTAAGATACCGGCCATTCGACCCCAGTTGCACACCAAGACGAGCACCATCGCCCGTGAGATTATCCCCTGTTACTTCCAAAATTCTGTTAAGCCTCAGTGCATTGGCCTCTGGTGCCATCGCCGTGCTGGCCTTCTCCCCCTTCGGCTACTGGCCGCTGGTGATCCCCTCCCTGCTTGGCCTCTACGCCCTGCTGGACAAAGCCACGCCGAAACAGGCCGCCTGGCGCGGTTTTGGCTACGCCATGGGACTCTTTTTACCGGGGCTATGGTGGATCCATGTCAGCATGACCGAGTTTGGCGACATCCCGCTGCCGGTCGCCTTTGTGCTGCTGGCCGGGCTCTCCGCCTATCTGGCCCTCTACCCGACGCTCGCCTGCTGGGTCTTTGCCCGCTTCTTTGGCGGCCGTCACTGGAGCCGCTGGCTGCTCGCCTTCCCGGCCCTCTGGTTGGTCGCTGACTGGCTGCGCGGCTGGGTGATGACCGGCTTCCCCTGGCTCTGGTTTGGTTACAGCCAGATCGACGGCCCGCTCAAGGGATTTGCTCCCATTCTCGGGGTACAGGGCATCACCCTAGCACTGCTATTCTCCGCCTCCGCCATTTGGCTGGTGTGGAAATCCCGCTCGCCACTGTGGCTGGCGGTGCCCGCCCTGCTGGTGGCCGGTGCCCACGGTCTGATGCAGCTCAACTGGGTGACCCGTGGCGAGCCGGTCAAGGTGGCACTGGTGCAGGGCAATATTGCCCAGTCCCTCAAGTGGGATCCGGAGGCGCTGGCCCCCACGGTGCGCACCTATCAGGACTTGAGCCGCGAGAATCAGGATGCCGACATCATCATCTGGCCGGAGTCGGCGATCCCGGCCATCGAGAAGGCGATGGGCCCCTATCTGGAGAATCTGGACAAGGCGATGAAGGTGAACGATACCGGCCTGCTGGCGGGGATCATTCACTACGACGAGCAGCAACAGCGCTTCTACAATACCGTGCTCGGCATGGGGGTGCAGGATGTTGATGGCAAGGAGTCCTACTACTACAACCACCCCAACCGCTACAACAAGTACCACCTGCTGCCCATCGGCGAGTTCGTGCCATTTGAAGATCTGTTGCGCCCCATCGCCCCCTTCTTCAACCTGCCGATGTCCTCCTTCAGCCGGGGTGACGAAGTGCAGCCCAACCTGATCGCCAAGGGGCTCAAGTTTGCCGCCGCCATCTGCTACGAGATCATCTTCCCGGAGGAGGTACGCCGCAACGTCAATGCCGATACCGACTTTCTGCTGACAGTCTCCAACGACGCCTGGTTCGGCACCAGCATCGGCCCCTGGCAACATATGGAGATCGCCCGGATGCGCGCGCTGGAGCTGGCTCGTCCGCTGCTGCGGGACACCAACACCGGCATCACTATCGTCACCGAGATCGACGGCAGCATCATCGGCCAGATCCCGCAGTTTGAAGCGGGCGTGCTGCGCAGCGAGGTGCGTCCCGCCCACGGCGAGACCCCCTACATGCGCTTTGGTAGCTGGCCCCTCTACGGCCTGACCGTGCTGCTGCTGGGTCTGGCGCTGGCGCTGCGCCCCAAGGCTCACCCCTGGGCCCGCGAGCTGTAATGGCCATCCGCAATCCCCGATAAACAACGAGGCGCCCGCAAGCGCCTCATTTTTTTACGACAACTTATCACGCATCTTTTTGCAGGCAGCAGATCACATAGCCGTAACTGCCCAGATATTGGCGGTGGATGGCTACTTCCCGGCTCAAGTCCTGCCAGGCAGCACTCTCCCCCAGCTCGTCTCGATAGCGCACCAGATTGACCTCGATAGGGTCCAGATAGTTGTTCCAGGCGCTCATCGGCAACGGAGTGTGTGACAGGCAGCGGTAGCCTGCCGCTTGTACCGTCTCAAGCAGGCCCGCCAGCGTCTGCATGGCGGGATAATCCTGCTGCCAGAATGCCAATGCCTCCTCGGGCGGGTTATCGGTCAGCCAGACCGCATCACTCAGCACGATGCAAGCCTGCGGGCTCGCGAGCAGCGGACGCCACGCCTTCAGCGCATTGGCAACCCCCATCACGTAAGCGCTCCCCTCTGCCCAGATGAGGTCGGCCGGGGCCAGATCGTCCGGCAGTGCCGCCATGTTGGCGCAGAGGGTGGAGACATGCTCAAAGCCTGCTGCACGGGCGGAGTGCGCCACGGCGGCCAGCGCCTCCTCTTCCAGATCGATGGCCACAATGGCGGCATCGGTCACCTGAGCCAGCGCCATGGTCGAGGCACCGCGCCCGCAGCCCATGTCGAGGATCCGGCGCGGCCGAATGGGCAAGGCGGCAAACTGCTGCTGGGTGAAGGCGCGATCCCCCGGCCCCCAGTAACTCATGCCATCCAGCAGCTGGATAAAGTCTTTGATGTAACGCTCATGTTCATTCATATCTTTGCTCAACCATTGCAAGTGGTAGCGATCTTTCTCGCTAAAACCCTGTTTCATCACCCACGCGAAGTAGGCCTCCGGTGCCTCGCGCTGCAGTTGCAGCTGCCAGGCCTTGAATTCCTCACCGGAGCGCGGGCGCAGCCCTGCCAGATCCGCCAACAGATCCCGGGCGCGCTGCATCCGCGCCAGCTCCTCATCCAGCTCCCTGACCCGGGCCTGCAATGCCGCCTGATCTATCTCGCCAGCCAGACAGGCGAGGCACTGCTTGAGGCTGAGACCACCTGCCTGCAGGGCCTGCACCATCTGCAGTCGCTGCAGATCCCCCTCGTCATAGTGGCGATAGCCGTTGGCGGCCCGGGTGCCGGCAATCACCCCCAGCTTCTCGTAATAGAGCAGGGTGGAGCGGGCGAGGCCGCAGCGGCGGGCCAGTTCGGATATTTTCATGGCAATCACTCACGGTGCGGGCCCTCAGGTGACCCGATAGAGACGAGCTTAAACTGTAAAGCTATAGACAGGTCAACGCCCTTTTCCAGAGATCCGCCAACAAAAACGGCCACCCGAGGGTGGCCGTTGTCAGCGATAGGGCTGCGATGCTCTTGACTCAGAGACCGGCTGCCTCCAGATGCTCCACCAGCAGCTGCACGCTGCGGTTGCCGCGCCACTCGTTGACGTCAAGCCGGTAGACAAGCCGCACCCGTTTGACCGTGGCATCGGGCCAGCGCTTGAGATCGACGCCAAAGGCGATGGCATCCACCGCGTGACCGGAATCGGTGGTCAGCATCATTTTGAGGTGTTTCTCCCCCACCAGCCGCTGCTGCACCAGCACGAACTCGCCGTCAAACAGCGGCTCGGGGAAGGCCTGACCCCAGGGGCCGGAGGCGCGAATCAGCTCCGCCAGCTCGATATTGAGCTCATCCGGCAACAACTCGCCATCGGTGAGCAGCACCCCGGTCAAGAGCTCCGGCGTCACCAGCTCGCTGATGACCGCCTCAAAGGCCCGACCAAACGCCTCAATGTTGGCCTTGGGCAGGGTCAACCCCGCCGCCATGGCATGGCCACCAAACTTGCCCATCAGGCCCGGGTGGCGGGTATCGAGCAGTTCCAGCGCATCGCGCAAGTGCACGCCGGGGATGGAGCGGCCGGAGCCCTTGAGCTCGCTCTCGCTGCTCTCGGCAAAGGCAATGACCGGGCGGTAGTACTTCTCCTTCACCTTGGAAGCCACCAGCCCCACCACCCCCTGATGCCACTCGTTGCGGTGCAGCACTATGCCCGACGGCACCTCGCCATCGCGAAACCGTATCTGCTCCAGAGTGGCGAGGGCCTCCTGCTGCATCCCCTGCTCGATCTCCTTGCGCTCCTGATTGAGGCTGTCCATCTCGGCCGCAAGCTGGCGCGCCAGATTGAGATCATCGCAGAGCAGACAGGCGACCCCGAGGGACATGTCATCGAGACGGCCCACCGCATTGAGGCGTGGCCCCAGTGCAAAACCGAGGTCGGCGGCGGTGAGGCGACGACCATCGCGGCCCGACACATCCACCAGCGCCTGAATGCCGGGGCGACAGCGCCCGGCCCGGATCCGCTGCAAGCCCTGATGGACCAAAATGCGGTTGTTGCCATCGAGCGCCACCACGTCGGCGACCGTGCCGAGGGCCACCAGATCGAGGTAATCCGCCACATTGGGGGCTCGCAACCCTTGCCGTTCGTACCAGCCGAGCTGACGCAGATGGGTGTTGAGGGCCGCCATCAGGTAGAAGGCTACCCCCACCCCGGCCAGCGACTTGGAGGGGAAATCGCAACCATGCTGGTTCGGGTTGACGATGGCATCGGCGTCAGGCAGCTCCTGACCCGGTAAATGGTGATCGGTAACCAGTACCTGCATGCCCGCCGCCTTGGCTGCCGCCACCCCGGCGATGCTGGAGATGCCGTTATCCACCGTGATCAGAAACTCGGCGCCGCGGGCCACCGCCAGCTCAACAATTTCGGGGGTGAGGCCGTAGCCAAACTCGAAGCGGTTGGGCACCAGAAAATCGATGTGGCGACCCCCCATGGCGCGCAGGGCCAGCACACACAGCGCCGAACTGGTGGCACCATCGCAGTCGAAGTCGCCGACAATCAGGATCCGTTTCTGGGCAATCAGGGCATCCGCCAGCAGCGGCACCGCCTGCTCCATCCCATAGAGGCGCTGGGGCGGCAACAGCTGGCTGGCGCTGCGCTCCAGCAGGGCGGGATCCTCTACGCCACGGCTGGCGAAGATTTGGCGAAGCAGAGGATGCAAAGTGGCAGGCAGATGGGAATCATCAACTCGCGGACGACGACGGATTTGCAGGGACATCAATATGATCCAGTATCTTGAGCAGCTGTTCGGGGCTCTGATACCCGCGCACCAGATCCCCGTCGGTGGAGACCCAGGCCGGCAGTACCTTGACCCCCAACCATTGGCTCAGGCCAATATTTTGGATAAGGGTCTCACTACATGCCGTTTGAGGCAAATAGGCTTTTAACGGATCATTTTGCAGCAGGGGATCGCTGCACCAGTCGGCGGCCCGCTCGGCGTGATCAATCACCGGATAGAGTGCCACGCTCACCCCGGATGCCTGCAGGTGTTGCAAGGTGCCGGAGAGCTGACGACGTTTGGCATCCTGCTCGCCGAGAAACAGTGCAACCCGGTGACGCTCATCACGGGCCTTGAGCACGATGGGGGCATGAGCCACCTGCGCCAGCCCAAGTCGGCGCTGCTCGCGCATACCCGAGATGGTCAGGTTCTTCATGTCGCGAGTCATATCCAGCATGACCCCCTGCACCACATAATCCCCTTTGGCATCGCTGTAGAGCACCCCCTGTGAGGTGCCCAGCATATACAACCCCGCAATCGGGGTCGGTTCAACCAGATAGACGGGAACCCCCAGCCGGGCCGTGATGGTCTGTTTCAAGGCTTGGGTATCCATCCCCGCTCTGGCAGCAAATGTGCACAAAAGCATCATTCCCAGTAG
This sequence comes from Aeromonas sp. 6P, assembly GCF_051919525.1. Taxonomy (NCBI): domain Bacteria; kingdom Pseudomonadati; phylum Pseudomonadota; class Gammaproteobacteria; order Aeromonadales; family Aeromonadaceae; genus Aeromonas; species Aeromonas sp. 6P. Next base: position 3,492,023 of record NZ_JBQBEO010000002.1, read on the forward strand.
TAAATACTTCACTTGTTTACTCACGTGGTATGAATGAATCGACCCAGCAAACTACAGCAGCACAGCTCATCATTCAACCAGCTACTTACCAAAAAATTAATATCACTTTGTACCAAAAAAATGGCTCCCCCCGATTGCCAAGGACTCATAACGCCCGCAAGCTAGTCAGGACGACAGGAATAACGCGGCTTAGCCTCTGTTTTTCCTGACAAGAGTTCGCCCTTTGGTAAGGGTAATCAACGCGCTATCTTGTTTAATTTCGGAGGAAATAATGAGTCTGATTCAAGAGTTCAAAGCCTTTGCCGCCCGCGGCAACGTCATCGATATGGCGGTCGGTATCATCATTGGTGCCGCCTTCGGCAAAATTGTCTCCTCTTTTGTCGGTGACGTAATCATGCCGCCCATCGGCCTGATCCTGGGCGGCGTGGACTTCAGCGACCTAGCGGTCACTCTGAAGGCCGCAGAAGGTGCAACACCCGCCGTAGTTATCGCCTATGGTAAGTTCATCCAGACCATCATCGACTTTCTGATCATCTCTTTTGCCATCTTCATGGGACTGAAAGCCATCAACACCCTCAAGAAAAAGCAGGAAGAGGAAGCCGCCGCCCCGGCAGGCCCAACCAAGGATCAGGAGCTGCTGACCGAGATCCGTGATCTGCTGAAATCCCAGCAAGGGAAATAAGCGCCATCTCCTGTCGTGTAGAGATAAAAAACCGCCTGCTGGCGGTTTTTTGTTTTTGGGAGGCCAGCCACTCAAGCTCTGGGGTGATGCTCCCCGTGCAGCGCCTTGAGTCGCTCGTTGGCCACATGGGTGTAGATTTGGGTAGTGGAGAGATCCGCGTGACCCAGCAGCATCTGCACAACCCGCAGGTCTGCGCCGTGGTTGAGCAGATGGGTTGCAAAGGCGTGGCGCAAGGTATGGGGGGATAGCTCGCCGTTAATCCCGGCCCGCAGGGCATAGAGCTTGATGCGATGCCAGAAGGTCTGGCGAGTCATCATACGGGCCTGCTTGGAGGGAAATACCACATCCGAGCTGGTGCCCCCCAGCAGCAGGGTGCGGGCCTCCCGGTAGTAACGCTCCAGCCAGTGCATCGCCTCCTCGCCCATCGGCACCAGCCGCTCCTTGTTGCCCTTGCCCACTACGCGCACCAAGCCCTGACGCAAACTAACATGCTCGGCAGTGAGCCCCACCAGCTCGGAAACCCGCAGCCCGGTGGCGTAGAGCAGCTCCAGCATCGCCTTGTCCCGCAACTCCAGCGGGTCATCCACCAGCGGCGCACTCAGCAACGCATCCACCTCCGTTTCGCTTAAATCGGAGGGGAGTTTTTTCGGCAGCTTGGGCCCCCCCAGCAGCACGGTCGGATCATCGCTGCGCAGCTTCTCACGGTTGAGATACTGATAGAAACGGCGCAGGGCCGACAGGAAGCGGGCCGTACTGCTGGCCGCAAACTGGTGATCGACCCGCCAGGCGAGGTAGTGCTGGATCTCGTCCATCCCCGCCAGCAGCAGCGAGCTCCCCTGCTCGTCGAGCCAAAGGGAGAACTTCTCCAGATCGCTGCGATAGGAGCTGACCGTGTTGTCAGACAATCCCCGCTCCAGCCAGAGGGCATCGAGGAAGGGTTCAATCAGGGGATGGGGGTCAGGCTTGCTCATGGTGCGCTGCAATCAGGGGAAAGATGGCCCATTGTAACGCGCCAACTCCTTGGAAAGACAAGGCACTTTCATTGGAAAGGTAAGGCTCGTATGCCACGCCCCTTGCCGGGCGGTGAAGGTCGAATGGCAATCTGCTAGACTGGCGCCCTCCCCTTACGTTACCCATCGTGTTGCCAACATGGCGCTGCCCACACGAGCATGCGAGAACGCGCCAAAAGCAAGCGAGAAAGCGCCAACAGAGAGAAGAGCGATGAAGATTGGTCTGTTTTACGGTTCCACCACCTGCTACACCGAGATGGCTGCCGAGAAGATCCGCGCCCTCATCGGCCCCGAGCTGGTGGATATTCACAATATCAAGGATGTCTCCCTGCGCCGGATGGAGGATTACGAGATCCTGATCCTCGGCATCTCCACCTGGGATTTTGGCGAACTGCAGGAGGATTGGGAGTCCCGGTGGGAAGATATCGCCGATCTCCATCTGGAGGGACGCATCGTGGCCCTGTTTGGCCTCGGCGATCAGCTCGGTTATGGCGAATGGTTCCAGGACGCCCTCGGCATGCTGCACGCTCAGCTGGTGCCAAAAGGGGTCAAGCTGGTGGGCTACTGGCCCAACGAAGGGTACGAATTCGATGCCTCCAAGGCACTGATCGACGATGGCCGTCACTTCGTCGGGCTGGCCCTCGATGATGCCAACCAATATGACCAGACCGATCCGCGCATCGAGCAGTGGGTCGAGCAGATCCTGAGCGAAATTCACGCCCTGCTCTGATCTTTCCCACGTTTTGGCAAAACGACCCTGAGCGCCTGGCCCTGGCCGCCGGGCGCAGTTATCGCACCGATTTTCTCAATCGGTATCATCGCATGACGCTATAGCGACTTTTTTGTGCTGGTCTGCAACAATGGACTCGACATCCCATAACAATCAGAGCCGGATGTCGGAAGCAAACGGACAGACCAGAAAAGGATATTCTATGACTCCATTCTCCCTGTTGGCCCCCGCTATCGCCCGCGACGTGCTCGATCACGCACTGGCGCTGGGTGCCGATTTCGCCGAGCTGTTTGTCGAGCGCAAGCGCCGCAGCCAGCTCAGCCTGCTCTCCAGCCAGATAGAGAACATCAGCGGTGGCCTCGATTTCGGCATCGGCGTGCGCCTCTGCTATGGCCACAAGGTGCTCTACGGCTACACCAATCTGGCCAGCCGCGACGAGCTGCTGCGTATCGTCACCCTGCTGGCGGCCAAAGACCGCCGCGACCCTGTGGTGACCGCCACCGCCTTCGATTTCACCCGCCTGACCGACCGCAACCCGGTCGCGCTGCCGCTGTCGGCAGACAAGCTGCTGGAGCAGAAGATCGCTTATCTGCACGCCATGGATGCGGTGGCCCGCGCCGAGAGCGACAAGGTGAGCCAGTTCTCCGGCAACGTGCTGGGCTGGGAGCAGGAGGTGGAGATCTTCAACAGCGAAGGGCTGCAAGTGGCAGATCGCCGCCACTACAACCGCATCATGGCCCAGACCATCGCCCGCGAAGGGAGCGAGCAGAGCGTCGGCTATGAGGCGCCGGGCGCCCTGATGGGCTGGGAACATGCCGAGCGCATCGATCCGCGCGAGCTGGCGCTCACCGCCACCCGTCAGGCACTGGTGAAACTGGGGGCTGCCCCCTGCCCGAGCGGCACCCTGCCGGTCATCATGGAGAACGGCTTTGGCGGCGTCATCTTCCACGAGGCGTGCGGCCACCTGCTGGAGACCACCTCGGTGGCCAAGAAGGCCTCGGTATTCCACGACAAGATGGGCCAGCTTATCGCCAATCCGGTGGTCAATGCGGTGGACGAAGGCTTGCAGAGCAACGTCTGGGGCTCCATCAACGTCGATGACGAAGGGATGGCGACCCAGCATACCCAGCTCATCAAGGACGGTGTGCTGACCGGTTTTCTGGTGGACAGAATGGGCGCCCTCAAGACCGGTTATGCCCGCACCGGCTCGGGTCGGCGCGAATCGTACAAGTACGCCCCCACCTCGCGCATGCGCAACACCTATATCGAGCCGGGCAACCACAGCCTCGACGACATGCTGGCCACGGTGGAGCACGGCATCTACGCCAAAAAGATGGGGGGCGGCTCGGTACAGCCCGGCACCGGCGAGTTCAACTTCAACGTGCAGGAGGCCTACCTCATCGAGCACGGCAAAATCACCAGACCGCTCAAGTCGGCCACCCTGATCGGCACCGGCCCGCAGGTGCTGAAAGAGATCTCCATGGTGGGCAGCAATCTGGCGCTGGCCGCCGGCATGTGCGGCTCGGTCTCGGGCTCGGTCCCCACCTCGGTGGGCCAGCCGGCGCTGAAAGTGGACAATATTCTGGTGGGAGGGAACGCCTGATGAGCCAACTCGACATGAACCAACTGCTCACCCGCCTGCTGGACAAGGTGGCCGAACTCAACGCCGAAGCGGACATCATCGCCAATCAGGAGAGAGCCTTCTCCCTCAAGGCCGACAAGGGCGAACTCGGCGAATACAAGGTGACCAGCAGTCAGCAGCTCGGCATTCGTCTGATCAGGGAGGGCCGGGTCGGCATCGCCTACTCGGAATCCCTCGATGAGGCGGCGCTCGATGCCATGCTGCAGGATGCGCTAGATGCCAGCCGCTTTGCCAAGGTAGACCCGGATCAGCGCATCTCGGTGGCCAGTAGCCGGCTCACCACAGATTGCGCCGAGATCAATCAACCCGATACTACGCCGATTGAGGAGAAGATCGCTCTGGCCCTGCGCCTGGAGTCAGACATGCTGGCCATGCCCGATGTGAGCGGCGCCCCCTACAACAGCTTCTTCGAAGGGGAGAGCCAGCTCTGGCTCGCCAACAGTCAGGGCACCCTCTGCCAGCACGGTGAGTTCAGCGTCGGCTGCTACACCTCGGCACTGGTCGAACGGGATGGCCGCCAGTCGATGCACTCGCAAGGGCTGTATGGCCGTTGCTTTGACGAGCTGGATAGCCAGCGGCTCATCGCGCAGATCTACGCCGTCGCCAGCGACCTGCTGCCGGGCGAGGCAGTACCAAGCGGTCGTTACAGCGTCATCTTTAGCACCAACTGCTTCGCCAGCCTGTTTGGCTGCTTTCAGGGTGTGCTGTCGGGCAAGTGGGCCCAACAAGGGATCAACCCCTGGCGCAGCAAGATCGGCCAGAGCGTGGCGTCACGCTGGCTTACTCTGGAAAGCCGGGTCTATATGCCTGGCGGCATGAACATCAAGGCGTTTGATGGCGAGGGAGCTGCCAGCTCGGATCTGCTGCTGATTGGCGAAGGGGAGCTGAAAACCCTGCTCCACAACAGCGCCACCGCCCGCCACTTTGGCGTCGCCAGCAACGGCTCGGCCGCTCGCGGTGCCCGCAGTGCCCTCGATGTGACCGCTCGCCATCTGGTGTTTGGCGCGGGCCCCCACTGCGAAGCGGAAGTGCAGAGCGGCGACTATCTGGAGCTGGTCAAGCTGGATGGCCTGCATTCGGGTGCCGATGCGGTGAGCGGTGACTTCTCCTTTGGCGCATCGGGTTTCCTCTGCCGCGATGGGGTGCGACTGCAGCCGGTGCGCGGCATCACGGTAGCGGGCAACTTCTACCGCCTGCTGGGCGAGCTGGAAGCGGTCGGCGATACCCTGCACCACAACGACGGCAAGGGCTTCTACGCCCCGCAGATCCGTTTTGGCGGCCTCTCCGTCGCGGGCAAGTAAACGCCCCGACGAAATCTGCAAGCAAGAAAAAGGCGCCTGATGGCGCCTTTTTGCTATTTATCTCATTCTACAAACGCTGCAGATTTTTTAGCTGATTGCTTTTGTGCTCTTTCTATTGCGCCCAGAAACTCAGGGATTGCATCGGCATAAGACATTCCACCACTAGGATGTTTAACGCATGCCCATTCAACAGGCAATTCAGGCAACTGCTCCCACATTTGATGCCCCAAAACAAGGATCACATCTGGCTGTAGTTCCTGCACAACCACTTTCAAAGCACAAACAGCCCGCTCCCACATTGCAGTAGTTGGTCGGATACGGCCTACATCCCCAACAAACTCTTGAATGTAGTTATAAAAAGCAACATGCCTCCATGTTTCATGCCGCTCTTCAATACTTACCGCTCCTGCTTCACAGCGTAATAGCTTCGTAAGCTTGGTGAAAAAAGGTGACCCAGCACAAAAAGCATGTTCGTTAACAACGAATTGTGTGTAATCGGGAGAAAGATCTTCCGCATCACCATAATGAGATTCACCAAGAACCATTACTCGCACACCGTAATGGCTTTCGTAATACTTGTCGCCAATATACGGCTTGAAAAAAATCTGCGTCACTGCACTGCATCCTCACATTGTGTTTTCTCAATTCACACCAACGCTGCGGTATCGAACTACGTCGTTCAATAAGCTTTTCAAACTCAGGGTGAAAGCGGCTCGCGGTGATACTCGGCGCAGCCACACTCGGGGCAGGTATCGAGCTGTTGTGGGTGTAGCACGGTATGGCGCCAGCCGCACTGGTCGCACACCATGACCCCGAGCCCCACCCAGTCACCCGCTTCGTAAACACCCTTGTGCTCCAGCTCGTCGGCCAGCTCGCGCCACTCCACCTGGGCGCGGTCGGTCACATCCGCCAGCCAGGACCAGGCGGTGTCTTTGAGGGCCAGCATAAAGGCAGACTCTTCCACCTGCGCACTATCGTCATGGCGCCCCTCGTCATAGTTGCCCAGATCCCGCTTCACGTACTCGGCGATGAGCGCCAGTTCGTCTTGGGTCAGGTCGCTGGCAGCCTCCAGATAGGCCTGCACCTTGGCAATCATCCGGTTGAGGCGCTCCCCCTGGAACTCTTCAGTCTCTTGCCACTGTTTTTGCAGCTCGGCAATGAAGGCTTCGTACCCTTTTTGACGTTTGTCCATGGCTCTAACTCCTCTACTAAACCCTGATCTGGCCCGGCTTAAGGCCCAAGGGACGCTGGCGGTTGTTGCCGCCGCAGGATATGGGTATTCTATTGCGATTTCCCAGCTGATTTATCTATTCATTTCACAGATCCGGATGTCACCAATGCAAGAGCAATACGTTCCCCAATCAATCGAACCAGCAGTGCAAAAGCACTGGGATGCCAAGAAAACCTTCAAGGCCGTGGAGAAGGTAGACAAGGAGAAGTTCTACTGCCTGTCCATGTTCCCCTATCCGTCTGGTCGACTACACATGGGGCACGTTCGCAACTACACCATAGGTGATGTGATCTCCCGTTATCAACGCCTCAATGGCAAGAACGTGCTGCAACCCATAGGTTGGGATGCATTCGGTCTGCCGGCCGAGAACGCCGCGATCAAAAACAATACCGCGCCGGCGCCCTGGACCTACGAAAACATCGAATACATGAAGAACCAGCTGAAGATGCTGGGTCTGGGTTATGACTGGGATCGTGAAGTCGCCACCTGCAAACCGGATTACTACCGCTGGGAGCAGTGGTTCTTCACCAAGCTCTACGAGAAGGGTCTGGTCTACAAGAAGACCTCCTCCGTCAACTGGTGCCCGAACGACATGACAGTGCTGGCCAACGAGCAGGTGGTCGACAACTGCTGCTGGCGCTGTGACACCCCGGTGGAGCAGAAAGAGATCCCCCAGTGGTTCATCAAGATCACCGACTACGCCGAAGAGCTGCTCAGCGACATCGACAATCTGGAAGGCTGGCCAGAGATGGTCAAGACCATGCAGCGCAACTGGATTGGCCGCTCCGAAGGGGTCAACATCAGCTTCAATATCGAAGGTCAGGCTGAACAGCTGGAGGTCTACACCACCCGTCCGGACACCTTCATGGGCGTCACCTATGTCGGTATCGCCGCCGGTCACCCGCTGGCGCTGCAAGCGGCCCAGAACAATCCGGAGCTGGCAGCCTTCATCGAAGAGTGCAAGAACACCAAGGTAGCCGAAGCTGAACTGGCCACCATGGAGAAGAAGGGCATGGCCACCGGCCTCTACGCCATTCACCCGCTGGATGGCCGCAAGGTACCGGTCTGGGTCGCCAACTTCGTGCTGATGAACTATGGCACCGGCGCCGTGATGGCGGTTCCGGCCCACGATCAGCGTGACTTCGAATTCGCCACCAAATATGGCCTCGACATCAAGGCGGTGATCAAGCCGGTTGATGGCGACATCGACGTGAGCGACGCCGCTTATACCGAGAAAGGCGTGCTGTTCAACTCCGGCGAGTTTGACGGTCTCGACTTCCAGGGCGCCTTCGATGCCATCGCCAGCAAGCTGGAAGGGCTGGGCAAGGGCAAGCGCACCGTCAACTACCGTCTGCGCGACTGGGGTGTCTCCCGTCAGCGTTACTGGGGTGCCCCCATCCCGATGCTGACCCTGGCTGACGGCACCGTAGTGCCGACGCCGGAAGATCAACTGCCGGTACTGCTGCCGGAAGATGTGGTGATGGACGGCATCCAGAGCCCGATCAAGGCCGACGTCGAGTGGGCCAAGACCACCTACAACGGTCAGGAAGCGTTCCGCGAGACCGATACCTTCGACACCTTTATGGAGTCCTCCTGGTACTACGCGCGCTACTGCTCCCCGGACTACGACAAGGGCATGCTGGATCCGGCGGCTGCCAACCACTGGCTGCCAGTGGATCAGTACATCGGCGGTATTGAGCACGCCTGTATGCACCTGCTCTACGCCCGCTTCTTCCACAAGCTGCTGCGTGACGCAGGTCTCGTGAACAGCGACGAGCCGTTCAAGCGTCTGCTCTGCCAGGGCATGGTGCTGGCCGACGCCTTCTACTACAAAGACGAGAAGGGCGGCAACGTCTGGGTCAGCCCGACCGACGTCAAGGTAGAGCGTGACGAGAAGGGTCGCATCACCAAGGCCATCGACAACGAAGGCCGTGAGGTAATGCACTCCGGCATGACCAAGATGTCCAAGTCCAAGAACAACGGCATCGACCCGCAGCTGATGGTCGAGCGTTACGGCGCCGATACCGTCCGTCTGTTCATGATGTTCGCCTCTCCGGCCGAGATGACCCTGGAGTGGTCCGACTCCGGCGTAGAGGGTGCCCAGCGCTTCCTGCGTCGCCTGTGGCGCGTCACCTTCGAACACGTTTCCGGTGGCGCCGTTGCCGCTCTGGATGTGGCTGCTCTCACCAACGAGCAAAAAGCGGTACGCCGTGAACTGCACAAGACCATCGCCAAGGTGAGTGATGACGTGGGTCGCCGTCAGACCTTCAACACCGCCATCGCCGCCATCATGGAGCTGATGAACAATCTCTCCAAGCTGGGTTCAGAAGAGCAAGACCGCGCCCTGATGCAGGAAGCGCTGGAAGCCGTGGTAGTCATGCTCTACCCCATCACCCCGCACATCGGCTTCGAGCTGTGGAAGATGCTGGGCAAGGGCGACGACATCGATCACGCAGCCTGGCCGGTGGCCGATGAAGCGGCCATGGTCGAGACCGAGAAGCTGGTAGTAGTACAGATCAACGGCAAGATGCGCGGCAAGCTGACCGTGCCGGCCGAGATCAGCCAGGCCGACGTCGAGAAGCTGGCGATGGCTGATGCCTCCGTGCAGAAGTTCACCGACGGTCTGACCGTGCGCAAGGTGATCTATGTACCTGGCAAGCTGCTCAATATTGTCGCTAACTAATTGGCTGCCAACTGATTGGTTACCAACTGATCATTGCCAATCTGTGACAGCAAACGGATGATAACGGCGGGCCCTGCGCCCGCCGCTTTCCCTTAATGCAAAGAGGATTTTCTATGGGCACCATCTTCACCCGCTGGATGGCCATCGTGCTGGCTGGTCTGCTGCTGCAAGGCTGCGGCTTTCACATGCGCGGCAACGGCATTCCGAGCGAGCTGATGACCATGAAGGTCGTGGGCGACAACAAGAGCGACTTCTACCGGATGGTTACCACCCGCCTGAAGGCCTCTGGCGTAACCCTGGCCGACAAGGAGGGCATTCCGGTGCTCACTCTGGGCGGCGTAGGCAGCACCAGTCAGGTCGCCTCGGTCAACGCGCTGGGGACGGACACCGAATATGTGCTGGGCTTTGGTACCCAGTTCACCATCTCGGTGCCGGGCAAGCCAACTCAGGTATTCCCCATCAACTTCAACCGCAGCTTCCTCAACAAGCCGGATGCCGCACTCGCCTCCTCCCGTGAGCAGGAGCAGCTCAACCGCGAGATGCAGGAGCAGGCGGCCAATCAGGTGATCCGGCAGTTGAGTCAGGTCAGCTTCTGATGCGGATCTACCCGGAACAATTTGGTGACCACCTCAAAGCAGGGCTTCGGCCCTGCTATCTCGTTTTTGGCGACGAGCCCCTGTTGCGACTGGAGGCCATCGATGCCATCCGTCAGGTCGCCCGCAAGCAGGGTTTCGATGAACGCCACACCTTCGTGGTGGAACAGGGGCTGGACTGGAATCAGGTCTACGATGCCTGTCAGGCCATGAGCCTCTTCTCCGCCCGCCAGATCATCGAGCTGGAGCTGCCCGCCAAGGTGGACAAGGATCTCGCTGCCCGCATCAGCGAAATTGGCAAACAGCTTCATCCCGACCTGCTGCTGGTGCTGAGTGGCGGTCGCCTCAACCAGACCCAGATGAAGGCAGCCTGGTTCGACAAGCTCTACCAGATTGGCACCTATGTGCCGGTCAACCATCCGGAGCCCAAGTTCTTCCCGCGCTGGATGAGCGCCCGTTTTGCGCGTTTCGGCCTCAAGGCGCTGCCGGATGCCATCAACTTCATGTGCCACTCCTACGAGGGCAACCTGCTGGCCGCCAGCCAGGAGATCGAGAAGCTGACCCTGCTCTCGCCGCCCCAGCCCATCAGCGTCACCTATCTGCAAGAGACCATTATCCGCCACGCCCACTTCACCCCGTTCCAGCTGGTCGATACCCTGCTGGAGGGCAAGGTGAACCGGGCCCAGCGCATTCTGGCCGCCCTGCGGGCAGAAGGCACCGAGCCGGGGATGCTGGCCTGGACCCTTTGCCGCGAGCTGGAGCAGCTGACCGAGCTGTCGTTGGCGATGCGCAACGGCCAGCCGCTGGGTGAGCACTTCAGCCGCCTGCGCATCTGGCAAAGCCGCCAGCAGCTCATTCAGCAAGCACTGACCCGACTGCCGTTTGCCAAGTTGCAGCAACTGTGGCAACTGATGGCCCAGCTGGACGACGCCCAGCGCAGCTTCGATACCGAACAGGCCTGGCTGATGTTGCAGACCATTGCCCTCGGCTTTCGTGATGGCACCCCGCTGCCGCTGGTGATGGAGAGCAGCCCGTGCTGAAGGCGCCCATTGGCCTGCTGGGGGGCACGTTCGATCCTATCCATATCGGCCATCTGCGCCCGGCCATCGAGGCGCGCGATGCCCTCGGGCTGGCCGAGATGCGGCTGATCCCGAACCATATCCCGCCCCACCGTGCCAATCCGTTCTGCTCAAGCGAACAGCGCCTAGCCATGGTCAAATTGGCGGCAGCAGAGAACCACCACTTTGTGGTGGATGAGCGGGAGCTGAGACGAGACAAACCCTCTTACACCATCGATACCCTTATCGAGCTGCGTCATGAGCTGCCCGATACGCCGCTCTGTTTTCTGATGGGGATGGATTCCCTGCTGAGCCTGCCAAGCTGGCACCGCTGGCAGGAACTGCTCGATTACGCCCATCTGGTGGTGAGCGTGCGGCCGGGCTGGCAACCGGAGTATCCGGCCGAAGTAGCGCAGCTGCTGGCGCGCCATCACACCACGGATGCCAACGCGCTGCATCAGCGTTTGGCCGGTCATATCTGGCTGGCGGACAACCAGCCCATCGAACTGTCAGCCACCCGACTGCGAGCCTTGCTGGATGGGGGGCAAGACACCCGCTACCTCTTGCCCGAGTCGGTTGCGCACTATATTGATCAACAGGGGCTCTACCGCGCCAACCGCTGCTAGCCCCTGTCGTAATCCCGCCCCATCCGATGGGAAACGGGAGTGACCATGATATAATCCGCCGCCCTGACGCAAACGCAGCGCGCCGGAATACAGGAGAGACTCATTGCAAGGCCAAGAATTGCATGCCTTTATCATCGACAAGATCGATGACATGAAAGGCCGCGACATCATCACCCTCGATGTACGCGGCAAATCCAGCATTACTGACACCATGATCATCTGTTCCGGCAACTCCAGTCGTCACGTCAGCGCCATTGCCCACCATCTGGCCAGCGAGGCCCGCCACGCGGGTCTGGATCTGCTGAGCGTGGAAGGGCAACTGAGCGGTGAATGGGTGCTGGTAGATATGGGCTCGGTGATCGTGCATGTGATGCAGGATGAACATCGTGACTTCTACCAACTGGAAAAGCTGTGGAGCGGTGCCGCTCAAATGAATACGCAATAAGAGCACAAGTGTAACGACCATGAAGATCCAGTTGATTGCGGTGGGCACCAAGATGCCCGCCTGGGTAGAGCATGGCTTCGAAGAGTATCGTCGCCGCTTCCCCAAAGACATGCCGTTTGAACTCATCGAGATCGGCGCAGGCAAACGGGGCAAAAATGCCGACATTCCCCGCATCCTGCAGAAGGAAGGGGAAGCCATGCTGGCTGCTGCGGGGCGTTCGCGCATCGTCACCCTCGACATTCCGGGCAAGCCCTGGACCACGGAGCAGCTGGCTACCCAGCTGGAGGCGTGGAAACTCGATGGCCGCGATGTCGCGCTGCTGGTAGGCGGGCCGGAAGGCTTGTCCCCCGAGTGCAAGGCTGCCGCTGAACAGAGCTGGTCACTGTCACCGCTCACCCTGCCCCATCCACTGGTGCGGGTGCTGGTGGCAGAGAGCCTCTATCGGGCCTGGAGCATCACCACCAATCATCCGTATCATAGAGAGTGAGCCATGCGTCTCTGGAGTCTCACCTCTCATATTCACCCCTATCACAGAGAGTGAACAATGCAGTTCCTGCTCTTATTGCCCCCAAGGGTCTTGAGGTAAAGGCATGCTGAAACAACGCATCGAAATGCGCGATCACAGTGCCGAGGGCAATCTGTTCTTCCGGCGCACCCTGGTAGCCTACATCGGCATCGTCGTGCTGATGCTGGTGCTGCTGGGCAATCTCTATTATCTGCAGGTCGAGTCCTACGACACCTACCAGACTCGCTCCAACTCCAACCGAATCCGCGTGGTGCCGGTGGCACCGCCACGGGGCCTCATCTATGACACCAACGGTGTGCTGCTGGCGGAAAACCGCCCGGTCTACAGTCTGGAAATCGTGCCGGAAGAGACCAAAGATCTCGAAAAAACCGCCGACCAGCTGATCACCCTGCTGGGTCTGCCGGAAGGCACCAAGGAGAAGTTCCTCGCCGAAGTGAAGCGCCAGCGCCGCTTCAAGCCGGTCGCCCTCTACGAGAAGCTGACCGAATATCAGGTGGCCCTCTTCTCGGTCAACCAGCACAACTACCCGGGCGCCAGCATCGAGGCCTACCTCAAGCGCTACTACCCGTTTGGTGACACCCTCACCCATGCTTTGGGCTATGTGGCCAAGATCAACACCCGTGACGTGGAGCGCCTCGAGAAGGAAGAAAAACTCGCCAACTACGCGGCCACCAAGGATATCGGCAAGCAGGGGGTGGAGAAGTATTACGAAGATGAGCTACACGGTGTGGCGGGCTATCAGGAGGTCGAGGTGAACAACCGCGGCCGCATTGTCCGCACCCTCAAGTTCCAGCCACCTATTCCGGGCAAGGATATCTACCTCAATATCGACGTCCGGATGCAACTCAAGGCCCAGCAACTGCTGGCTGGCCAGCGCGGAGCCATCGTGATGATGGACCCGAAAACCGGCGCCATCCTGGCCCTGGAGTCGAGCCCGAGCTATGACCCCAACCTGTTCGTGACCGGTATCTCCAGCGCCAACTACTCGGCGCTGCTCAACGATCCGGCGCGGCCACTGGTGAATCGCACCACTCAGGGCATTTATGCACCTGCCTCCACCGTCAAGCCCATGATGTCCATCATGGGTCTCAACGAGGGGGCCATCACCCCGGGCTACCGCTATTTCGGCGGCCCCAGCTTCTCCATTCCCGGTACCACCAAGAAGTTTCGCGACTGGCGCCGCTGGGGTCATGGCTGGCTCGACGTCTATCGCGCCATCGAGGTCTCGGCAGATACCTACTTCTACGATCTCGCCTATCGGGTCGGCATCGACAAGATCCACAGCTACATGACCAAGTTTGGCTTCGGTCAGTACACCGGGGTCGATCTCTATGAAGAGACCAAGGGAGTTATGCCGTCCCGTGACTGGAAGATGGCCCGTTGGCGCCAGCCCTGGTATCAGGGTGACACCATCTCTGTCGGTATCGGTCAGGGCTACTGGAGCGCCACCCCGCTCCAACTGGCCAAGGCGATCAGCATCCTGACCCAGAATGGTCACGACGTCACCCCGCACCTGCTCAAGAGCACAGCCTCCCAGGCGGGGGTGGTCGATGCCCCCATCAACCCCAATATCGCCCTCAAGCTCAAGAACGACAGCTTCTGGAAAGTGGCGCAGGATGGGATGTGGCGAGTCAACCATGGCAGTGAAGGCAGTGGCCGTCACTCGTTTGCCAAGGCGCCTTACTCCTCAGGCGGCAAATCGGGCACAGCCCAGGTAGTCGGTTTGAAGGAAAATCAGGTTTACAACATCAAGACGGTCAAGGCGGAGCATCGCGATAACGCTTTGTTCGTTGCTTATGCCCCCTTCGAGGCACCCAAAGCGGTGGTAGCTCTGGTACTGGAAAACTCCATCGGAGGTGGTGGTGGTCGAGCTGCATCGCCCATTGCACGCCAGATGCTGGATGCCTATCTGCTGCCCCCTGATCCGCAACTGCCACCGGCACCGGCACCGGAAAAGCCGTCCCAACCGAGTGAGGTCGCTCCCAATGAGTAATTCTGCCCGCCAGCAGAGCATCTGGTACAAGCTGCATATCGACTTGCCCCTGCTGCTCGGTCTGCTGGCCGTGATGACCCTCTCCATGGTGGTGCTCTACTCCGCCTCCGGTCAGGATATGGACTCCATCGTGCGCCAGCTGGTGCGCGGCGGTCTCGCCTTTGCTCTGATGATCGGCCTGGCCCAGCTGCCCCCCTCCCTCTACGCCCGCTGGTCGGTGCCGCTATTCGCCGTGGTGGTGCTGATGCTGATTGCGGTGGACGTGTTCGGCCACATCGGCAAGGGGGCCCAACGCTGGCTCGATCTGGGCTTTATGAAGTTCCAGCCCTCCGAGGTGATGAAGCTCTCCATGCCGATCATGGTGGCCGCCTGGCTCAGTCGCCACTCGCTGCCACCCAAGTTCAGCCATGTGGTGATCGCCCTCATCATGGTGCTGCTGCCCACCCTGCTGATCGCCGCCCAGCCTGACCTTGGTACCTCCATTCTGGTGGCCGCCTCCGGCTTCTTTGTCATCTTCCTGGCAGGGCTCAGCTGGTGGCTGATCGGCTTGGCGGTCCTGCTGATGCTGGCCTTTATGCCGGTGCTCTGGTTCTTCCTGATGCACGACTACCAGCGCCAGCGAGTGCTGATGCTGCTCGACCCGGAGAAGGACCCGCTCGGTCGCGGCTATCACATCATCCAGTCCAAGATTGCCATCGGCTCCGGCGGCGTCTTTGGCAAGGGGTGGCTGCAAGGGACCCAGTCCCAGCTGGAGTTCCTGCCCGAGCGCCATACCGACTTCATCTTCGCAGTATTCAGCGAGGAGTTCGGTCTGGTAGGGGTTGCCCTGCTGCTGGTGCTCTACCTCTACGTCATCAGCCGCTGCCTGTTTATCTCGATGCAGGCCCAGAACAGCTTCGAGCGACTGCTGGGCGGCGCCATCACCCTCACCTTCTTCGTCTATGTGTTCGTCAACATGGGCATGGTGAGCGGCATCTTGCCGGTGGTAGGGGTGCCCCTGCCGCTGGTGAGCTATGGCGGCACCTCCATGGTGACCCTGATGGCCGGATTCGGTATCCTGATGTCCATCCAGACTCATAGAAGACTGCTCGCCTGATGAGACGGGTCGGATTGCTGCTCTCGCTCGCCACCACGATGGCGACCGCCGCCGTAGCGCCGGATCGGTTGGCCCTGCTCGCCGACCAGCAGCAGGTGCCGCTGGCGGAGCTGCAGGCCGCGGTCGCCCGCGCCCAATTACGGCAGGAGGTGCTCGACACCATCAGCAAGCCGTGGGAGGCCAAACCCTGGCATCGCTACCGGCCGCTGTTTGTTACCCCGGATCGCATCCGTGATGGCCAGCAGTTCTGGCAACAACATGCCGAGACGCTGGCCCGCGCAGAGCAGACCTATCGGGTGCCCGCCTCGCTCATCGTGGCCATCATAGGGGTAGAAACCTTCTATGGTCGCCAGATGGGCCGTCATCCGGTGCTCGATAGCCTCTACACCCTGGGGTTCCACTACCCGGAGCGGGCGGACTTCTTTGCCAAGGAGTTTGCCCAGCTGGTGGTGCTGGCCAAAGAGGAAGGGTGGCAACTCGATGCCCTCAAGGGCTCCTATGCCGGCGCCATGGGGATGGGGCAGTTCATGCCCTCCAGCTACCGCCACTACGCCGTCGATTTTGACGGGGATGGCAAGCGGGATCTGTTTGCCAACCCGGTCGATACCATCGGCAGCGTGGCCAACTATTTTGCCAGCCACCAGTGGCGCTGGGGCGAATCCGTGGTGGAACCGGCCCAGATCGGGTTGATGGCAGTCGAACCTCTACTCAGGCCTGAGCCCGAGTTAACACAACAGTGGTCAGAACTGGCGGCGGCAGGGATTGAGCTCGCCACGCCGCTGGCCCCACAGACGCCGGTCAAGTTACTGGCGTTTGCCCAAGCCGATGGACCGGAATACTGGGTCGCACGGCATAACTTTTATGTGATCACCCGTTACAATCGCAGCCCACTCTATGCGATGGCGGTGTATCAACTTAGCCAAGCCATTCAGGAAGCGTATGCATCTTCGTCACAAACTCCTCCCACTCAGCCTGAGCTTGTTGCTGGCCGCCTGTAGCAGCCAGCCGGAACAGAGCGCCCCCGTCGAGCCGCAAGCACCGGTCAGCAAGCCACCCGTTATCGAGATCCCGCAAGCCACCGGCGCCATTCCGCGCCCCGAGCCCCTGAGTGCCAGCGGCAACCGGGACTACTGGATCGGCAAGCAGAAGCATGAGGTGTGGCGCGACATCAAACACTACAGCGAAGAGGGCACCGCCAGCTGGTTGTCGCCGGATCTGGACGGCCAGAAGACCGCCAACGGCGATGTGCTGGACAGCAAGCTGTTCAGTGCCGCCCACCGCAACCTGCCCATCCCGAGCTATGTGAGGGTCACCAATCTGGACAACGGGCTGGAGACCATAGTGCGGGTCAACGACCGCGGCCCGTTCAACAGCCCGCGCCTGATCGACCTCTCCTACGCAGCGGCCAAGCAGCTGGAGATGGTCGATAGCGGTGAGGCCCGAGTACGGCTGGAGCTGATCAGCGACACCCCGGATCAGATGGTGATCATGGAGCCGATGAAGCCGATCGAAATGACTCCGACCACTCCGGCTGCGGCCTCCAACACGCTGTCGCAAGATGGCTTCCTGGGTGAACCGACGGCACTGGCGATGGCTACTCCCGCTGCCGAACCCGCTCCCGTCAAGGCGCCCGCCGCCAAGCCAGCCAAAGCGGCACCTGTCACGCCAGCACCAGCCAAGGCTGCAGCGCCCGCCAGCAGTGGTGATGGCAAGATGATCCAGGTTCTGGCCAGCGGCTCCCGGGATCGGGCCGAGGCGATGGGCAAGGTGATGACCCAGCGTTACGGCGTGCCCTACCGGATCGATGCCCATGGCGCCATTTTCCGAGTACTGATTGGCCCAGTCGCCGCCGATCAGCAGGCAAGTGTGCTGGAAAAAGTACGTCAGGGCGGACTGGAACAGGCCTTTATCGTGCCCTGATCGCCCCCTTTTGCCGCGGATGTGACTAACCGCTTACTCACTGTCATCACGTCGTTTTATGGCGTGATGACAGGGAGTGATGGATAAAAAACCAGTTCTGATCGCCATCTCGGGCTATAACCTGCGGGCGCATCTGGTATAGTTAGGCCCGCATTTTATCCCCATCTGGCTCGCAGGAATTTCAAGATGTCCAAATTTGCCCGTTCAGTTCTTCTGGCCTCACTGATCAGCGTAACCGCCCAGGCCAATACGCCGGTGCCGACACCGACCCCGAATGCCATGCCCATGGTGGTTCCCGCCGCGCCGGAGATCTCCGCCAAGGCCCATATTCTGATCGACTACTACTCAGGTCAGGTGCTGGCCGAGCAGAACGCCGAAGAGCGTCTGCCGCCTGCCAGTCTGACCAAGATGATGACCTCCTACATCATCGGCCAGGAGCTGCTGAAGGGGAACATCAAGCGCACCGACATGGTGACCATCAGCCAGAATGCCTGGTCCAAGAACTACTCCGACTCCTCCAAGATGTTTATCGAGGTGGGCAAGCAGGTCTCTGTCGATGATCTCAACAAGGGCATCATCATCCAGTCCGGCAACGACGCCTGCGTCGCCATGGCCGAGTTCCTGGCAGGCAGCACCGACTCCTTCGCCAGCCTGATGAACAGCTGGGCCGCCAAGCTCGGCATGAATGACAGCCACTTCATGAACCCGCACGGTCTGGATGCGGAAGGTCACTACAGTACCGCTCACGACATGGCCCGTCTGGGTCAGGCGCTGATCCGCGACCTGCCGGAGGAGTACAAGATCTACTCCCAGAAATCCTTCGTGTTCAACGGCATCACCCAGCACAACCGCAACCGCCTGCTGTGGGATCAATCCCTGCAAGTGGATGGCATCAAGACCGGCCACGTCAGCCAGGTCGGCTATAACCTGGTCTCCTCTGCCACCAACAACGAAGGCATGCGCCTGATCGCCGTGGTACTGGGCGCCAGCAGCGAAGCCTCCCGCGCCGCCGAGAGCAAAAAACTGCTCACCTATGGCTTTCGCTTCTTCCAGAGCCTGACCCCGTACAAGGCAGGCACCGAGCTGGTCACCCAGAAGATCTGGATGGGCGACAAACCGGAAGTGAAACTGGGCGTCGACAAAGATGTCTCCGTGCTGGTCACCCGCGGTCAGGGTAACAACCTGAAGGCTGATTTCCAGCTCGACAGCGAGCTGAAAGCGCCGCTGGCCAAGGGGCAGCGCGTCGGTACCGTGTTCCTGAAACAGGGCGACAAAGAGATCAAGCAGGTGCCGCTGGTTGCCCTGGAAGAGGTGCAGGAAGGTGGCTTGATGAGCCGTCTGTGGGACTATTTGGTACTGCTGGTCACCAGCTGGTTCAAGTAATCCAACGCACAATCCTCACCAAACAGCGGCGCCAACAGGCGCCGCTGCTGTCTGTGACCGGCAAAGGCAGTGAATAACCCTGTAAACTGCAGGTTCCGCCTTACCCTGATTTGTGGTAAAAAGCAGCACTTCCATCCTTGTCTGACCGATCCTGGCCTTGATCCCGGTCCGGGCCGCGCCCATATAGTTATGAGCCGTGCCCATATAGACTTGAAATGGCGGCCTCCACGGGCCATCGGCCACTAGCCATCCAAGATGAAGTCATCCCGGTGATGACGCAAAAGGTGAGTAAATGAATACCAAGTTTGATGAACTGCTGGAGTTTCCCTGCAAATTCCCGTTCAAGGTACTCGGCGTTGCCGACCCGGCACTGCCGGAAATGGTGGTTGAAGTGCTGCAGCAGCACGCCCCCGGCACCTACAGCCCGACAGTCCAGCCCAGCTCCAAGGGCAACTACCACTCGGTCCGCGTGACCGTGACTGCCCAGAGCAAGGAGCACATCGAAGCGATGTACCACGCCCTTGGCAAGATCGAGCTGGTGAAATACGTACTGTAATTTCTCTCTCGCCCCGTTCTGCGGGGCGACTGTTTTGGCCGCAGCACGCCGCGAGGACGCCATGTCATCCCAGATCCCCGCCCAGTCCAGCCTGATTGTCAGGCAGCTGGGTCGCCGCCCCTACCAGCCGGTATGGGACGCCATGAAAGCCTTCACCGACAACCGCACCAGCGATACCCCGGACGAGTTCTGGGTGGTCGAGCACGATCCCGTCTACACCCAGGGTCAGGCCGGCAAGGCCGAACACCTGCTCAATCCGGGCAATATCCCGGTGGTGCAGAGCGATCGCGGCGGTCAGGTGACCTATCACGGCCCGGGCCAGCTGGTGCTCTACGTACTGGTGGATGTCCGCCGCTGCAAATTCTCGGTTCGCGAGCTGGTGACCGCGCTGGAGACAGCCATCATTAACACCCTCGCCAAAAGCGATATCCAGGCCTATGCCAAGGCCGATGCCCCCGGGGTCTATGTGAAAAATGACCTTGGCATGGAGGCAAAACTGGCCTCGCTGGGTCTGCGCATCCGCAAGGGGTGCTCGTTCCACGGGCTGGCCCTCAACATCAACATGGACATGACCCCCTTCCTGCACATCAATCCGTGCGGCTATGCGGGCATGGCCATGACCCAGACCAGCGCCCTGGGCGGCCCGCAAAGCGTGGCCGAGGCGCAATCCATTCTGGTGGCCGAACTGGCCAACCTGATTGGCTATCAAACAATAACAAACACCGAGAGTGAATCATGAGCAAACCCGTTCGTATGGAGCCGGGCGTCAAGCTGCGCGATGGCGACAAGATGGCCCTGATCCCGGTGAAATTCATGCCGGATCCCAACGAAGAACTCCTTCGCAAGCCGGACTGGATGCGGATCAAGCTGCCCCCCTCCAGCCAGAAGATCGAACACATCAAGAGCACCTTGCGCAAGAACAAGCTGCACTCGGTCTGTGAAGAGGCCTCCTGCCCCAATCTGGCGGAGTGCTTCAACCACGGCACCGCCACCTTCATGATCATGGGCGCCATCTGCACCCGTCGCTGCCCCTTCTGCGACGTGGCCCACGGCCGCCCGCTGGCACTCGATCCGGACGAGCCGAAGAAGCTGGCGCTGACCATCAAAGAGATGAACCTCAAGTATGTGGTGATCACCTCGGTGGACCGCGACGATCTGCGCGACGGCGGTGCCCAGCACTTCGCCGACTGCATCCGCGAGATCCGCGAGCACAGCCCGCAGACCCGCATCGAGATCCTGACTCCGGATTTCCGTGGCCGGATGGAGCAGGCGCTGGAGGTGTTCCGCGAAACCCCGCCGGACGTCTTCAACCACAACCTGGAGACAGCCCCGCGCATGTATCGCGTTGCCCGCCCGGGTGCCGACTACAAGTGGTCGCTGGAGCTGCTGCGCCGCATCAAGGAGATGCACCCCCACGTGCCGACCAAGTCCGGTCTGATGATGGGCCTTGGCGAGACCAACGAAGAGATCGTCGAGGTGCTCAAGGATCTGCGCGCCCACGGCGTCAACATGCTGACCCTGGGTCAGTATCTGCAGCGAGCGAGCCGCCACCACCTGCCGGTGAAACGCTACGTGCCGCCAGCAGAGTTTGACGAGCTGAAAGATGTCGCCATGGAGCTGGGCTTTACCCACGCAGCCTGCGGTCCTTTCGTTCGCTCTTCCTACCATGCTGATCTGCAAGCCAAGGGCGAAGAGGTCAAATGATCTCGCACGACAGAGTGGCCAAGTAACCGTCACCCTCGCAATAAAAAAGAGCGCCTATTGGCGCTCTTTTTGTTGGTGTCACTGACCGTTGCGGCTTGATGTACTCATCAGCCATGGTCGAAGATCCCCTGCTGATGCCAGCGTTGCAGCTGGGCCAGCACCCGGGTCTCTCGCGCCGTCCACTGGGGACAGGGCCCCGCCAGCTGGGTCTTGTTGGTTTGCAGCGCCTCGTCGAGGGCAAACCAGCCGGGCACGAAGCCAAGGCGGATCTCGTAGGGCTGTGGCTGCGGGGCCACCAGCTGATCGCCAATCCGACACAAGTAGTAGAGCGAGCGGATGCAGTAGGCATCGAACCCCGGCTCGCGGGCGGCGCGATATTCACGGGTCTCGCCAAGCAGGCCCCCCACTTCCCGCAGCTCGGCACCGCACTCCTCCAGCAGCTCGCGAGCGAGCGCCACATGGTGGCTCTCCCCCGCTTCAATGCCGCCCCCGGGGAACATCAGATCGCCGTTGACCCGGGAGTGCACCAGCAGCAGCTCGTCGCCACGGGGCACCACGGCACGCACCGTGAGGCGCTCCAGAGTACGGCCATCAGTACGTACCTCGCCATGAACGAAAGAGAGATCGAACGGATTGGGCCAGCAGCTGGCCGGAGAGTGCGTCGTCATCACTGCCTCAGGGCCGGTAGTTGCCGTGCTGGAGCTGCTCGACAATTTCGGCAGCCCGCACATCGTAACCATCCTGCTCTGTCTTGCTCAGGGTGTGGTAGATGCCAAAACGCTTGGCGGAGACCTCGGGGCTATCCTGAAACGATTCGCTCACCTTGCCCCACAGATAGGCCAGCCCATACTGTTTCTGGCCCATATAGAGGGTACTGAGGGAGGTGAACATGCGGCTGTTGACCTTATCCCCCTCCTGATAGAGGGAGAGCCCGTGCTGCAGGGTGGCAATGGCCTTTTCCGGGTCGCTCTTGGCGTAGATACCGCCGAGCGCCAGTTGCAGCTCGGGTTCATCCAGCGCCTTGGTACCTTCCAGCGCCATAAACTGCTGGCGAGCCAGCTCGTTGGTGTTGTTGGTCCAGTGCCAGAGCAGCAGGTAGGGATCTTGTGAATTGCGGGTCGCCGCATCGAGCTGGGCCAACTGATCCCCGGCCGCCAGCATGCCCTCGACCCGTGGACTCTTCTGCTCGCGGGCATTCTTGTATTCAATGCTGGTGGAGCGCTCGGCACACTTGAGATAGCGCTCAAGGTTACGCATCAGCTCGTACTTGCGCCGATCCGTCCCCTCTTCCTTGAGATAGAAGCGACTGCGGATCACATCGGTACGCTCGTAGCGACACCAACCATCGTCCACCAGATCCTGGCAGAGCTCGGGATGATTGCCACAGATGTTGTGGATCCGGTCGTCATTGCAGCCAGCCACGGCAAGGCCGACTGAAAGCATGATGAAGGTCTGTCGCAGGGGGAAATTGGCCATGGTTCACATCTTGTTGGTAACGCGGGTTGGTAACAACTGGCGCCTTTACGGGCCACCTCCGGCTAGCAAACCGGTTACATATCCATTACAATGCGCGCGCCATATAAGGCCGCGATTGCAGAATAATATAACGAAATATACACCCCTACACTGATCTGCATTCGACGAATTTTCTATTTACACCAACAACGTGAAATAAAGGATCTGGTCAATGACCCACGAGCACTACCTGCAAGCGTGGCAGGAGAGCCAGGAGCTCGCCGAAGCCATGCAGCCCTTGATTGGTCGCCTCTACCGACAACAAGGGGTCGAGATCACCCTCTACGGCCGCCCGCTGCAAAACGCCTCCACCATCGATATCCTCAAGGCCCACCGGGTCGTCCGCCGCCACCAGGGCGTTCCCCTCCCCATCCAGCAAAGCTTCCCCCTGCTTCAGGCCATCGTAGCCCTCAAACCCACCGCCGCCGAGGTTGACCTTGGCAAGCTGGCAGTTGGCTACTGGCAGGATCATCAGAATGAAGCGGGGATCGAGGACTATCTGCAAGCGCGACTGGCACCGGCTCTTGGCCGCAGCCAGATGCCGCAGCCGACCGACGTGGTGCTCTACGGCTTTGGCCGTATCGGTCGCCTGCTGGCCCGCCTGCTGATCGAGCGTACCGGCGCCGCCAATCCGTTGCGACTGCGCGCCATCGTGGTACGCGGTGGTCGCGACGGAGATCTGGAGAAACGCGCCAGCCTGCTGCGCCGCGACTCAGTGCACGGCCCCTTCAATGGCTCCATCGAGGTGGATGTGGAGCGCAGCGCCATCATCGCCAACGGCACCTTCATTCAGGTGATCTACGCCAATAGCCCGGCCGACATCGACTACACCACCTACGGCATTCACGATGCGCTGATCGTCGACAACACCGGCGTCTGGCGTGACGAGGCAGGCCTCTCCGAGCACCTGAAAGCACGTGGCGCCGCCAAGGTGCTGCTGACTGCCCCCGGCAAAGGGGAGATGAAGAACGTGGTGTTCGGGGTCAACCATGAGGTGATAGGCCCGGATGACAGGATCATCTCCGCCGCCTCCTGTACCACCAACGCCATCACCCCGGTGCTCAAGGTAATGCAGGAGCGGTTTGGCATCCGCCACGGCCACGTGGAGACGGTCCACTCCTACACCAACGATCAGAACCTCATCGACAACTACCACAAAGGCGAGCGCCGCGGTCGCAGCGCCGCCCTCAATATGGTGATGACCAGCACCGGCGCCGCCAAGGCGGTCGCCAAGGCGCTGCCCGAGCTCAAGGGTAAGCTGACCGGCAACGCCATCCGGGTGCCGACCCCCAACGTCTCGCTGGCGATTATCAATCTGTCGCTGGAGCAGGCCACCGATCGGGAGAGCCTCAACGCCTATCTGCAGCAGATGGCGCTAAGCTCGGCCCTGCACCGCCAGATCGACTTCAGCGCCAGTACCGAGCTGGTCTCCTCCGACATGGTAGGTTCCCGTTATGCGGGCATCGTCGACTCCCAGGCGACCATCGCCGAGGGGGATCACTGTGTGCTCTACGTATGGTATGACAACGAGTTCGGGTACAGTTGTCAGGTAGTGCGGGTGATGGAGCAGATGGCTGGCGTAGTCCGCCAGGATCTGCCGGCATAGACCGATAGGGTCTACCTGCATGGCCCGTCAGATCCCGCTGTTTATGGCTCAATAGTTCAAGGAGAGGCCAAATGTCGTTTCAACAGGGTGAGTTTTTACAAGCTATCAGGCAGATGCCCGAAGAGGTGTACGAGCGGCTCAAAACCGCAGTCGAGCTGGGCAAGTGGCCTGATGGCAAGCCCCTCACCGACGAGCAGAAGGCCACGTCGCTACAGGCTGTGATGGCCTGGCAGGCGATGCACCTCGACAATCCCGAACATATGAACATCGGTCGTGACGGCGAGATCGTGATGAAGAGCAAGAGCGAGCTCAAGCGTCAGTATCGCGACGAGGAAGAGATAGTGCGGGTCGACCTCAACCACTGAACCTGACCCGGCAGGCCACCAGCTGCGGCCGCAACTAGAGAGGGGAGCCATGATGGCTCCCCTCTTTTTCCTATCGATGCCGGGTGACTCATCCACTTCATCCCCAACTCTTCTCCCGCCAAGGGGAGAAGGGAGCAGGCTCGCACCTGCGAACAGTGAACGGGCCACCTGCCAACGCTCTTCATGGCAAGCCTCGTGGCCAACAGCACCTCGCTCTATCCCCTCTCCCGCCGGGAGAGGGTTAGGGTGAGGGCCGCATCGCTTAGGGAGTCAGCTCCCCGCGCAGGGACTGCTGCATCAGCTCGCGAATGCGGTGGGATGGCAAGTCCTGGCTCAGCAGGAAGTGCAGCTTGGTGAGTGCTGCCTCGGCGGTCATGTCAAAGCCCGAGATCACCCCGGCCCGCGACAGGGCGTTGCCGGTGGCATAGCCCCCCATATTGACCTTGCCGTGCAGGCACTGGCTCAGGTTGACGATGATGACGCCGCGGGCCGAGGCCTCGGAGAGCAGCGCCAGCATGGCCGGGTTTTGCGGCGCATTGCCGACCCCGAACGACAGCAGGATCAGCGCCTTCACCGGCTGTTGCAGGATGTTGGCGATCACCTCACTGGAGATACCCGGATAGAGGGTCACCACGCCGATGGGCTGGGGAGTGATGTCGTGCAGCACCAGCGGCCGCTCGGAGGGCACACCCAGCTCACCCGCTTCCAGCGAGATGGCGATCCCGGCGTTGAGCAACGGCGGATAGTTGGGGGAGTCGAAGGCGTGGAAGCCGTCGGCGTGCACCTTCTTGCTGCGGTTGCCGCGATAGAGCTGGTTGTTGAAGAACAGCGTCACCTCGTGGATCGGGTAGTTGGCCGCTATGTAGAGGGCGTTGAGCAGGTTCTGCTGACCGTCGGAGCGCAGCTCGGCCAGCGGGATCTGGGAGCCGGTGATGATGACCGGCTTGTGCAGGTCTTCCAGCATGAAGGAGAGCGCCGAGGCGGTGAACGACATGGTGTCGGTGCCATGCAGGATCACGAAACCATCGTATTTCTCGTAGTTGTCTCGAATGTCCTCGGCGATGCGCTGCCAATCCGCTGGCGTCATGTCGGAGGAGTCGATGAGGGGCGCATATTCGTGGATATGGTAATCCGGCATCTCGGGGCGGTGGAACTCGGGCATCCGCGCCAGACAGTCTTCCATAAAGCCCGCCATCGGCACGTAGCCGTGATCGGAACGCTGCATCCCAATGGTGCCGCCTGTGTAGGCAATGTAGATAGACTTCTTCACACCCTCTCCTCTTGATGAAGTGAACACCGCCGGAACATGAACCATGTCGGGGTGAACCACAATGTCAACGCCCGCCAGCGCCTCTGCGTGCAGCGGAAACCGGCGAATTATAGAGACTGGCGCCCCAAATGACAGCCGTTCCATGCACCCTTTTCGGCTTTTCTGCCCTCTACCCACATAGTGTTAAATGTCACAATAAACCACTAAAACGAGCATTAATACGACAAAGATGGAATTAAACGATGCTTTTTGCTACAATCCACCGGATTTTACTAAAATCTCATCTGGATGCCTGAGCATTTCAGGCCCGCACAAGCCCCATCTTTCCTGGGGCGGGGAGATGTTTCCCCTTCTTTGCTGGCACATAAGCCACACTGGTTTCATCCCGGCTGAATCTGTAAGTCTTTTGCTATGAAAGACACAGCCAATCAACATGGGAGTACTGAATGTTACAACTTGATTCCTACGCAACGCTGGTCGCTGCCACTCTGGTATTGCTGCTTGGCCGGGTGTTGGTTACCCGAGTCGGGCTGCTGCGTACCTTCAACATCCCCAAACCGGTAGCCGGCGGCCTGGTGGTCGCGCTGGTACTGCTGCTGTTGCGCTCCACCCTGCAGATGGAGCTGCAATTTGATACCAGCCTGCAAACCCCGCTGATGCTGGCCTTCTTCGCCTCCATCGGTCTCTCCGCCGATCTCGCCAGCCTGAAACGCGGCGGCAAGGCGGTGGTTACCTTCCTGATGGTGGTCACCGGCCTGCTGCTGGTGCAGAACAGTCTGGGTGTCGGTCTGGCGACCCTGCTCGGTCTGGATCCCCACATGGGGCTGCTGGCCGGCTCCATCACTCTCTCCGGCGGCCACGGCACCGGGGCGGCCTGGAGTGCTACTTTCTCCGAGAAATACGGCGTGCAATCCGCCGCTGAGCTCGCCATCGCCTGTGCCACATTCGGTCTGGTGCTGGGCGGCCTGATTGGCGGCCCCGTCGCTCGCTATCTGGTGAAGAAAGTGCAGGTGCCCGGTGAGGAGCACAATCAGGATGAGGCCCCACAGGGCTTCGAAATGCCCGACATGGAGCGCCCCCTCACCACTTTCAGCGTCATCGAGACGCTGGCACTGATCGCCATCAGCCTCAAGGGCGGCGAGCTGCTCTCCGCCTCGCTCAAAGGGGGCGCCTTCGAGCTGCCGATCTTCGTCTGCGTGCTGTTTGTCGGCGTGCTGCTGCGCAACGTCCTGACCCTGCTGAACTGGCATGAGGTGAGCGATCGAGAAGTCTCCCTGCTGGGCAACGTCAGCCTGTCGCTGTTCCTCGCCATGGCACTGATGAGCCTGAAATTGTGGGATCTGGCCAGCCTGGCGCTGCCCATCTTCATTCTGCTGGCCGCCCAGACAGTGGCGATGGCGCTCTACGCCATCTTCGTCACCTTCCGGGTCATGGGCAAAAATTACGATGCTGCCGTACTGGCGGCGGGTCACTGCGGCTTTGGCCTCGGGGCCACCCCGACCGCGATTGCCAACATGCAAGCCATCACCCAGCGCTTCGGTCCCTCCCACCTGGCGTTTCTGGTGGTGCCCATGGTGGGGGCCTTCTTTATCGACATCATCAACGCCATGGTGATCAAGCTGTTTATGGCGATGCCATTCCTGTAATTCCCTTTCCGTCAGACGTATATGATCAGAGCCCACCTTTCGGTGGGCTCTTTGTTTGTTCTCTACTCGCCAGCTGACGCAGGCAGAGCCGGGGCACATATCCGCTACCCGGGTGACCCGTGAGCAACTCAGAAAACCCGAAATCCCCACATCCCGCACTCCCCCGAACAACAAAAAGCCCCGCACTCGACAGAGTGCGGGGCTTGTTTATCTCAGCCGGAACAGGCCGTGAGTTGCCCCTTACAGGATAAAGGTCGACACCTGCTGATTCAGGTCAGCGGCACGCCCTTTAAGGCTGTGGGCCTGATCCAGATCGCGCATGGCAGATGCAGTGATCTCGTCACTCACATCCTTGATGGCGGTGGTGTTCTGGGTGATCTCGCCGGTCACCTGAGTCTGCTCCTCGGCGGCGGTGGCGATCTGGCCCGCCATGTCGGAGATGAGGGAGATGGCGCTGGTAATCTCTTCCAGTGCGCGTACCGCCTGATCGGCATCCTGCACGCTGTTGTCCGCCAGCCCCTGACTGGTCTGCATCAGGCTCACCGCACGGGCAGTGGTCTGTTGAAGGGTCTCGATGGTGGACTGGATCTGCTGGGTGGAGTCCTGGGTACGGCGCGAGAGCACCCGCACCTCGTCAGCCACCACCGCAAAACCACGACCCTGCTCACCGGCACGGGCCGCTTCAATGGCCGCGTTCAACGCCAGCAGGTTGGTCTGCTCGGCAATCCCCTGAATGGTGGAGAGAATGCTGGTGATCGCCTGCGCATGACGGCTCAGCTCGCCGATCACCTCGGTCGCCTGCCCCACCTCTTCGGCCAGACCATTGATGGACTGGCGGGTCTTGTTGACCAGCATCTTGCCCTGCTCACTGCTCTGGGCAGATTGCTGGGCAGCGGCGGCGGTGTTCTCGGCGTTACCGGCGATCTCCATGGTGGCGCTCGCCATCTCGGTGACGGCCGTGGCGACCATGGTCACCTCCTGCTGCTGACGCTGCAGCTCGTCCACCGCGGCCTGGTTGGTCACCAGACTGCGCTCGGCATCGGCGTTCAACTCGTTGGCCAGCTGGCGGATATTGCCGATCAGCTGATGCTGACTGCCGACGAAACGGTTGAAGCTGTTGGCCAGTTGGCCCACTTCGTCGTTGGCGTCGATCTTGATGCGCTGGGTCAGATCGCCATTACCATCGGCAATGCGGGCCAGTGCCTGGGAGACCTTGGTGAGCGGGCCCAGCAGCATGCTGACCAGCCAGGAGATAGCGAGGATGCTCCCCACCAGCACCAGCAGCGCCATCCCCAGCTGGGTCATCAGCAGAGAGGAGAGCGGCGCTTCCAGCGCGGCCTTGTCCAGCACCAGCACCAGCTCCCAATCCGTGTCGGGGATATCAACCGCCCACAACAGCTTGTCGCGACCTTCGCTGTCAAAATAAGCTGGTACCAGATCCTTGCTTGACTTGCTCTGCTCGATCAGCGCGTTGGTCAGATCGTTGTCGATCTCGCTGGCCGGTTTCATCGCCTTGGCAGCATCCTTGTAGGCGATGATGGTGCCATCCTTGTGCATCATGATGGCGAAACCGTCGGCAGGCAGCTGCATCTTGGTCACGTCTTCCACTAGCGAGGCGATGGAGAGGTCACCACCGACTACCCCGCCAGAAACCGGCTGGGCCAGAGTCACCACCATGATGTTGTAAGCCACATCGAGATAGGGCTTGGTGACAATCAGGCCACCTTTGCTCATCGCCTCCTGATACCAGCCGCGGGAGCGCGGGTCGTAGCCATCGCGGTTGATGGAGGGATCCGAGTCATTCATCTTGCCACTGCTCTCACCGAAATAGGTGAGCTGGAAACGGCCGGAAACTTGTGCCTGTTGCAAGGCATTGAGGGGTTCGGCACCGGCCTTGTTGCCGAGCGCCTGGATCACGTCGCGACGGGCTGCGAGCCAGTCGCTGACACGCTCGGCCTGCTGGGTACCCAGCCGTTGCAACTGCTCCTGGCTGCCTTGCAGCAACAGGGACTTCTGGCTGCTATAGCTCTGCCAGGAGAGCAACAAAATCACCAACGAAAGGGCGATCACCACTGACAACAGTATCTTCTGCTTGAGTGACAGGTTTTTCATCATGTGTTCTTCTTATTGAGGTGAGGAGCGGGTTTTTCCCTAAATTGCACAACACTACACGTAGTCATTAGCGACCCGAATGGCCAAAACTGAACCTGAAAATGGGTCTGCGGGCGATATTTTCTACCGAGGTGGAGAAAAGTGCACCAGAAATTGACGGCATGAGCCGCACAAGCCAAGGCAACCCTGTTTATTCCTTCCACAATTGGCTAGAATATCCCGTTTTTAAATCACATCGACCCTGAGAGTTTTCACGATGTTCGAAGTTAATCCCGTATTAAATAAACTTAAGGAGCTGTCTGAGCGGACCGAGCTTCTTAGGGGGTACCTTTGACTATGACGCCAAGAAAGAGCGTCTAGAAGAGGTCAACGCCGAGCTGGAACAGCCGGACGTATGGAATGAACCCGAGCGCGCACAAGCGCTGGGCAAAGAGCGCGTTGCGCTGGAAAACGTGGTCGGCACCATCGACACCCTGACCCAGGGCGTGGATGACGTCGAGATGCTGGTGAGCCTGGCCGTGGAAGGGGAAGACGAAGAGACCTTCAACGAAGCCATCGCCGAATCCGAACAGCTGGAAGCCAAGCTGGTGGATCTCGAATTCCGCCGCATGTTCTCCGGTCAGCACGACGGCTCCGACTGCTATATCGACATCCAGTCCGGCTCCGGTGGTACCGAAGCACAGGATTGGGCCAACATGGTACTGCGCATGTACCTGCGCTGGGGCGATGCCCACGGCTACAAGCCCGAGCTGATTGAATGCTCCGAAGGCGACGTGGCTGGTATCAAATCCGCCACCATCAAGTTCACCGGCGAATATGCGTTCGGCTGGCTGCGTACCGAAACCGGCGTACACCGTCTGGTTCGCAAGTCCCCGTTCGATTCCGGTGGCCGTCGTCACACCTCCTTCTGTTCTGTGTTCGTCTACCCCGAGATCGACGACGATATCGATATCGAGATCAATCCGGCGGATCTGCGGATCGACGTCTACCGCGCCTCTGGTGCCGGTGGTCAGCACGTTAACCGAACCGAATCCGCGGTGCGTATTACCCACGTTCCGACCGGTGTCGTGGTACAGTGCCAGAACGACCGTTCCCAGCACAAAAACAAAGACCAGTGTATGAAGCAACTGAAAGCCAAGCTCTACGAGCTGGAAATTCAGAAGCAGAACGCTGAGAAACAAGCCCTGGAAGAGACCAAGTCTGATATCGGTTGGGGCAGCCAGATCCGTTCCTATGTGCTGGATGACTCCCGTATCAAGGATCTGCGCACCGGCGTCGAAACCCGTAATACCCAATCGGTGCTCGACGGTGACTTGGACAAGTTTATCGAAGCCAGCCTGAAATCAGGTCTGTAAACAAGCAGGAATCACCATGTCTGAACAAACCATCACTCCGGAAGTCGACCAAACTCTCGAACTTAACAACGAGATGACCGAGCGTCGTTCCAAGCTGGCCGCCCTGCGCGCCCAGGGTAATCCTTTCCCCAACGACTTCCGTCGCGACAGCCTCTCTGGCGATCTGCACGCAGAGTTCGACGACAAAAGCGCCGAGGAGCTGACGAGCCTGGGTAAACGGGTGAAGATTGCCGGTCGCATCATGACCCGCCGGATCATGGGCAAGGCTTCTTTCGCCACCCTGCAGGACATGGCCGGCAAGATCCAGGTCTACGTCACCCGTGACGACCTGCCGGAAGGTTTCTACAACGAGCAGTTCAAGAAGTGGGATCTGGGCGACATCGTGGGTGTCGAAGGTACCCTGTTCAAGACCCAGACCGGTGAGCTCTCCGTTCACGTTTCCGATATCCGCCTGCTGACCAAGGCGCTGCGTCCGCTGCCCGAGAAGCACAAAGGCCTGACCGACCAGGAAGCTCGCTGCCGCCAGCGCTACCTGGATCTGATCGCCAACGAAGAGTCCCGCAAGACCTTCATGATCCGCACCCAGGTGGTTGCCGGTATCCGCAAGTTCTTCAACGAAAAGCGCTTCATGGAAGTGGAAACCCCGATGATGCAAGTCATCCCGGGTGGTGCCTCCGCGCGTCCGTTCGTCACTCACCACAATGCGCTGGACATCGACATGTACCTGCGTATCGCTCCGGAGCTCTATCTGAAGCGTCTGGTGGTCGGTGGTTTCGAGCGTGTCTACGAGATCAACCGCAACTTCCGTAACGAAGGTATCTCGGTGCGTCACAACCCCGAGTTCACCATGATCGAGTTCTACATGGCCTACGCCGACTACATCGATCTGATGGACCTGACCGAAGAGCTGCTGCGCACCCTGGCGCAGGACATTCTGGGTGACACCAAGATCCGTTACGCCAAAGAGGGCGAAGAGGGCCTGACCATCGATTTCGGTCAGCCGTTCCAGCGCCTCACCATGGTCGAGTCCATCCTGAAGTTCAACCCGGATGTGACCCTGGACGATCTGGCTACCCTCGAGAGCGCCAAGGCCGTTGCCAAGCGTCTGCACATCGAGCTGATGAAGGGCTGGGAGCTGGGCCACGTGATCACCGCGATCTTCGAAGAGACCGTGGAGCACATGCTGCTGCAACCGACCTTCATCACCGAGTACCCGGCTGCAGTTTCTCCGCTGGCCCGCCGCAACGACGTGAACCCGGACGTGACCGACCGCTTCGAATTCTTCATCGGTGGCCGCGAGCTGGCCAACGGCTTCTCCGAGCTGAACGATGCAGAAGACCAGGCCAAGCGCTTCCAGGATCAGGTTGATCAGAAAGAAGCTGGCGACGACGAAGCCATGTTCTACGACGCCGACTTCGTCACCGCACTGGAACACGGCCTGCCGCCGACTGCCGGTCAGGGTATCGGTATCGACCGTCTGGTCATGCTGTTCACCAACAGCCACACCATCCGTGACGTCATTCTGTTCCCTGCCCTGCGTCCGCAGAAGTAAGGCCCGCAGAAGCCAGCTAAATCCCTTGGGTCAATCCCGAGCGTGATAGCCAATAAAAACGCCCCGCGACTGCGGGGCGTTTTTTTATAATGCTCACAACAATTGACGAATGCTTACCGCTTATGAGGCTGGCGGTAGCAGCCACTCTCCCTGCCACAAGGTGACGGCCTGACCGGCCATCAGTACCCGCGCCTCCTGCAGTTCAAGCCGCAACTCACCACCACGGGCCGAAATCTGACGGGCCCGCAGTTGCCGTTTACCAAGCCGTTCGGCCCAGAAGGGCACCAGAGCGCAGTGGTTGGAACCAGTAACCGGATCCTCATCGACGCCCACCCAAGGGGCGAAATAGCGGGAGACAAAGTCATGGTTCGGGTCGTTTGAGGGCGCCGTCACTATCACCCCCCGTCCCGGCAAAGCACGCAGAGCATGAAAATCAGGCGAAAGCGAACGGATCTCCTCTTCACTTGTCAGTTCCAGCAAGAACTTGGCCCCGACCGCCAAGGTCTGTCGTGGCTGGCAACCAAGCGCGGCAGCATAGGCGGGATCCAGCGTCAGTGGCGTCAACGCGATACGCGGAAAATCGAGCCAAATCCACTCCCCTTCGCGCCGGGCCAGCAGCTCACCACTACGGGTCTCGAAGCGGATAGTCTCGTGTGCAGCTACCGCGCCTGTCTGCCACAACACATGAGCAGCCGCCAAGGTGCCATGACCGTAGAGATCAACCTCGACTTTCGGCGTGAACCAGCGCAACTGATAATGGGCCCTGCCAAGTTGTACCAGAAGGCTGTCTCGGAGAGGTTGAACTCGGCCGCCATCGCCAACTGGCTGGCATCAGGCAGGGCTGCTCCCAATACGACCACCGCGGGATTGCCACCAAGGGGCTGCTGACTGAACGCATTGACATGAAACAATCGGATATTCGACATGGCACTTCCTGTGTTATCAAGTGGCTTTCATTTAACGCTCTTTATACCACGCCCCTCTTTTGCTGCGGGAACAGGCGTACCTCTGCCCCTTTAATGCATTAATAGAATAAAGAAGACATTTTTATTCTTTGTTGTTATCCAACACGCCCTTTAATCTGGCCAAAAATCAGACCATGGAAGACGCGTGTGATGCAATTGAAGGATTCCCCATTCAACCTCTCCCCCTCTCTGACGAGCAGCAACGTCAGCTGGGTCAGGTACTCTCGACCCTCAATACCCAGCAACTGGCTTGGGTGAGCGGATATCTCTACGGCCTCTCCCAGAGCGGTCAGCAGAGCGTTGCAGTCAGCGCCGCCGTGGCTGCGCCCAGCGGCAGCCTGACCATTCTCTACGGCTCCCAGACCGGCAACGCCAAAAGTGTCGCCACTGCCATCAAGGCGCAGGCAGAGGCCCGCGGCCTCCCCGTCACCCTAGCGTCGATGGCCGACTACAAACCCAAGCAGCTCAAGAAAGAGAGCCACCTGCTGGTGGTAGTGAGCACTTACGGGGAGGGTGAACCGCCGGAGAGCGCCGTCGACCTGTTCGAGCAGCTTAAAAAAGGCAAGATTGGCAAGCTGGACGGCCTCAAGTTCGCGGTACTGGGGCTGGGTGACAGCTCCTACGAATTTTTCTGCCAGACCGGGAAAGATTTTGACAACTTCCTCGCCACCGCTGGGGCCGAGCGCATTTATGAGCTCGCCAGCCTCGATGTGGATTATCAGGATGCCGCCAAGGCGTGGAGCGAACAGGCGCTCAACGCCATTGCCACGACCCTCTCTACCGGAGCGGCCAGCCGCAGCGTGGCAAGTGCGGTGCAGCAGGCGGTTGGCCACAGCCAGTACAGCAAGGAGAATCCCTTCCCTGCCCGCCTGTCGGTCAATCAGAAGATCACTGGCCGGGATTCCACCAAGGATATCCGCCATATCGAGATCAGCCTCGAGTCCTCCGGACTCGCCTATCAGCCGGGGGATGCCCTCGGTGTCTGGTTCGACAATGACGCCGAACTGGTGGGCGAAGTGCTGGCCCTGACCGGCCTCTCCGGCGATGAAGCCACGGCCCACGGCACCTTGCGCGCCGCCCTGACCGGTCACTTCGAACTGACCCGGCTGCACGGCAGCTTTATCACAGGACTCGCTGACATATCGGACAACGCGGCGCTGAAAGACTTGGCCGGTGACAAGGCCCAGGTCAATGCACTGGTGGCCTCCGCTCAGGTGGTGGATGTGCTGAAACGCTTCCCGACCGCCCTCACGGCCGAGCAGCTGATCGGGTTGCTACGTCCCCTCACCCCGCGCCTCTACTCCATCGCCTCCGCCCAGAGCGAGGTGGAAGAGGAGGTGCACCTGACCGTCGGCGTGGTGCGCTACCCGCAGGAAGATGGCACAGTGCGCAGCGGCGCAGCCTCCTCCTATCTGGCGGATCGGCTGATTGAGGATGGCGAGGTGCGGGTATTCGTCGAGCACAACGACAACTTCCGCCTGCCCGCCAATCCCGACACCCCCGTCATCATGGTGGGCCCGGGCACCGGCATCGCCCCGTTCCGCGCCTTTATGCAGGAGCGGGAAGCGCAGGGGGCCGAGGGCAAGAACTGGCTCTTCTTCGGCAACCCCCACTTTACCCAGGATTTCCTCTATCAGGTGGAGTGGCAGCGTTATGTGAAATCTGGGCTGCTGTCGAAGATCTCGCTAGCCTTCAGCCGGGATCAGACCAACAAGATCTATGTGCAGGACCGCCTGCGCGAGGCAGGGCTTGAGCTCTACCAGTGGCTGGAAGCAGGCGCTCACTTCTATGTGTGTGGTGACGCCAACAAGATGGCCAAAGATGTGCAGGAGGCCCTGCTGGATGTAATTGCTGAACACGGTCACAAGAGCCGTGAGGAAGCAGAAGAGTATTTGAGCGAATTGCGTCGTGCCAAACGTTATCAAAGGGATGTCTATTGATGAGCAAACAACCTCTTTCTCACCCAAAAGCGGGACCGGTCGAAGGGCCGCTGGCCGACAACGAGCGCCTCAAGCGCGAGAGCAACTTCCTGCGCGGCACCATAGAGCAAGATCTGCAGGACCCGCTCACCGGCGGCTTTAACGGCGACAACTTCCAGCTGATCCGCTTTCACGGCATGTATCAGCAGGATGACCGCGACATCCGCCCGGAGCGCGCTGCCCAGAAGCTGGAGCCGCTGCACAACGTCATGCTGCGTGCCCGCCTGCCGGGTGGGATCATCACCCCGGCCCAGTGGCAGATCATCGACAAGTTCGCCGAAGAGCACAGCCTCTACGGCAGCATCCGCCTGACCACCCGTCAGACCTTCCAGTTCCACGGGGTATTGAAGCGCGACATCAAGCTGATGCACCAGACCCTCAACAGCACCGGCATCGATTCCATCGCCACCGCCGGCGATGTGAACCGCAACGTGCTCTGCACCAGCAACCCGGTGGAGTCCGAGCTGCATCAGGAGGCCTACGAGTGGGCCAAGAAGATCTCCGAGCACCTGCTGCCCAAGACCCGCGCCTACGTGGAAATCTGGCTGGACGGTGAAAAACTGGGGCAGGATGAGGAGCCGATCCTGGGTTCCAACTACCTGCCGCGCAAATTCAAGACGACCGTGGTGATCCCGCCTCACAACGACGTGGATATCCACGCCAACGATCTCAACTTCGTGGCCATTGCCGAACACGGCAAGCTGGTGGGCTTCAACGTGCTGGTGGGCGGCGGCCTGGCCATGACCCACGGCGACACCAGCACCTACCCGCGCAAGGCGAGCGATTTTGGCTTTATTCCGCTCTCTCACGTGCTGGAGGTGGCGGCCGCCGTGGTCAGCACCCAGCGCGACTGGGGCAACCGGGTAAACCGCAAGAACGCCAAGACCAAGTACACCCTAGAGCGTGTCGGCGTCGAAGCGTTCAAGGCCGAGGTGGAGAGCCGCGCCGGCATCCAGTTCGGACCGGTTCGCCCCTATGAGTTCACCAGCCGTGGCGATCGCTTCGGTTGGGTCGAGGGGATCGACGGCAAGCACCACCTCACCCTGTTTATCGAGAATGGCCGCTTGCTTGACTTCCCGGGCAAGCCGCTCAAAACCGGCATGCTGGAGATCGCCAAGGTGCATCAGGGGGATTTTCGCCTGACCGCCAACCAGAACCTGATCATCGCAGGGGTGCCTGCCAGCGAGAAGGCCCGCATCGAAGGACTGGCGCGCCAATACGGCCTGCTGGATGACGGCGTGAGCGAGCAGCGCAAGCAGTCCATGGCTTGTGTGGCCCTGCCCACCTGCCCGCTGGCGATGGCCGAGGCCGAGCGCATGCTGCCGGCATTTGTCACCGACATCGAGGGCTTGCTAACCAAACATGGGCTGGCGGATGACGCCATCATCTTCCGGGTCACCGGTTGCCCCAACGGCTGCGGCCGCGCCATGCTGGCGGAAGTGGGTCTGGTGGGCAAGGCGCCCGGCCGCTACAACCTGCATCTGGGGGGCAACCTAGAAGGCACCCGCATTCCGCGCCTGCATCTCGAGAACATCACCGAGCCGCAGATCCTGGCCGAACTGGACGCGTTGATCGGCCGCTGGGCCAAAGAGCGCAATCAAGGTGAGTGCTTCGGCGACTTCGTGATCCGAGTTGGGGTGATTGCCCCCGTTATCGATTCTGCGAGGGATTTCTATGCCGCTTAATCTGCCGCTTAATGTCACTGAAGATGGCAGTCTTGACCTACAGGCACTGCTGGCCCTCGGCCGTGAGGAGCAAGTCGAGGCGCTGGCGCCCCTCAACCGGGAGCTGGATACCATGAGTGCCCCCGAGCGGGTGCGCTGGGCCCTGGCAAATCTGCCGGGGGAGCATGTGCTCTCATCCAGCTTCGGCATTCAGGCGGCGCTGATGCTCCATCTGGTGAGCCGCGAGCGGGCCGATGTGCCGGTGGTGCTGACCGATACCGGTTATCTGTTCCCGGAGACCTACCGCTTTATCGACGAGCTGACCGAGCGCCTCGCGCTAAATCTCAAGATCTATCGGGCCGAGCTCAGCCCAGCCTGGCAGGAGGCGCGATTTGGCCTCCTGTGGGAGCAGGGGGTGGAGGGGATCACCCGCTACAACCAGCTCAACAAGGTGGAGCCGATGGACCGCGCCCTGCGTGAGCTGGGGGCCCAGACCTGGTTCTCCGGCCTGCGCAGGGAGCAGTCCGGCAGCCGTGGCAAGCTGCCGGTGCTGGGCATCCAGCGCGGCCGCTTCAAGTTCCTGCCGGTGATCGACTGGAGCAACAAGGATGTCTTCTACTACTTCAAGGAGTTCGACCTCCCCTACCACCCGCTGTGGGAGCAGGGTTATCTCTCGGTGGGCGATGTCCACACCACCGCCAAGTGGGAACCGGGCATGAGCGAGGAGCAGACCCGCTTCTTCGGCCTCAAGCGCGAGTGCGGTTTGCACGAGGAAAATGGCGAGAACGACGGCTCAGGCATCTAATTCCATCTTGAAAACCCAACAGAACAACAAGGGCATCCGAAGATGCCCTTGTTGTTATTTGCCCATTAGCATTCATCCGTCAGCGGCGCTGCCAGGTCTCGAAGCTATAGGGGTGCGGGTTCTTCTCATCGGCAGGGTGGCTCTCGCAATCAACGCGTTGCCACTGACCATCGTCAAAAGCGGGGAAGCGGGTATCCCCCTCCACCGCCAGATCGATGCGGGTCAGGTAGAGACAATCCGCGCTCGGCAACATCTCGGCATAGAGATGACCGCCACCGATCACCATCAACTCCTCCACCAAGCTGCCTGCCAAAAGAGCCAGCGCCGCCTCGACGGAGCCCACCACCTCAATGCCCTCGGCCTGATAGTCGGGATTGCGGCTGATCACCAAATTGCGCCGTCCGGGTAGCGGTCGACCGATGGATTCGAAGGTTTTGCGCCCCATCAATACCGGTTTACCGAGGGTGACACGCTTGAAGTGAGCCAGATCGGCAGGCAGATGCCAGGGCATCTGGTTGTCCTTGCCGATCACCCTGTCGTGGGCCATGGCGGCAATCATGGAAATCTTCATGGGGCCTCTCACCGTCTGTCAGATTATGGGGCGGTTACGGTACACGACCAGAGAGGGGATCGCCAAACCGAAACTGAGGGCACCGACGATAAACAGCGCCTTGAGGCCGTTCTCCACCGCACTCTGGATCAACTCCATAGTCACGCCGTTGATGTTGAGCTCTACCACCGCAATCATGGTCTTGAACGCATAACTGCCCGGGATCATCGGAATGATGGAAGCAACGCTGAACACCGGACGCGGCGCCAGCAGACGGCGCGACCAGTAGACGCAGACAAAGCCGACCGTGGTCGCCGCCGCCAACGTCGCCCACTCGATGGGCATACCATAGTGGATCAGCAGGGTACGCAGGCTGTGGGCCAGCGCGCCGCCCATGGCGCAATATTTCAGCATCCATGGCGGCACGTTGAACAGCATGGCAAACCCCACCGCCGGAATGGAGGACCAGAAGGCATCCTTGGCCAGTAGCCAGAGCAAATCCATCATACTTTCCACCCCCAGATCCCCGTGACCGACATGGCCAAAATGATACCTATGGCGGCGCTGATGGTCAGCAGGGTCGCGGTCCCCCAGCGGGCCAGCCCCATGTTGAAGTAGCCCTTCACCATGTCTGAGACCGCATTGATCAGCGGAAAGCCCGGCACCAGCAGCAGCACGCTGGCCGCCATGGCGAGATAGGGCTGGTCACCCCA
Organism: Aeromonas sp. 6P; assembly: GCF_051919525.1. NCBI lineage: Bacteria > Pseudomonadati > Pseudomonadota > Gammaproteobacteria > Aeromonadales > Aeromonadaceae > Aeromonas > Aeromonas sp. 6P. The sequence continues at coordinate 3,531,299 of NZ_JBQBEO010000002.1, forward strand.
GTTAAAGAAGGTGGCGCTGGAGGAGAGCAAGGTAGCGATAAAGCCGGTGGCGGCAAAGTTGATGAGCGGGCTATGGTGATGGCGGGCCATCAGCTGGCGCATCCGCATCGCCACGGCAGACGAGAAACAGGTCACCAGGAAGATGGGCCAGTCACCGCCAAACAGCAGGCTAAAGGCACCACAGGAAAGCCCCACCATGGGGACCACCAACCAGGGGTGATAGTGAAAGGGGACGATGGCCTCGAGGCGCTGACGCACTTCACGGGCGCCGATCAGCTCTTTCTCCGCCATGATGCAGATCCGCTGGATCTCGCACACCACCTGCATGTTGATGCAATGTTCGCGCACCCGCCGGGTAGTGGTGACGCAACCCCCCTGATAGAGACTGGTGAGCACGATGGCACTGGAAGAGATGGCCATTTCGACACTCTCCAGCCCCAGCGCCATCCCCAGCCGCACCGTGGTCTGCTCGATGATCCGGCTCTCCGCCCCGAACTGGGCCAACATCTGACCCACCTTGACGATAATGCGGGTGATCTCTGTCTGTTGCTCCCGCGACAACACCCGTCTTGGTGTGATACTTCTCATAATCCCTTCGAGTCGTAGCAATAAAAATTTCGGCCATATTAGCCTAACTTTTACTGTTATTCATCCACCCCTATCACAACCTGACTAATTAGTTATTACAAGAAAGAGAAAAGAGGTTACATCACAAATACATTACGACTAGCATTAAAACATAACAATCAGGTCGCCAGAAACTCCCTTTATTATGGCCTCACCGATTTGGCTGAAATATCATTCAAGAGGGCTATTGCAGATTATTTGCGACGTCGATAGTCCGCCAGATGGATTATTTTACCACAGCCATCGCTTTCAGGCGGAGGGTCCCCCTCTTCCCTGAACTGGCTCATTTCGCTGCGCATCAAATAAAAAGATTCCCGCATCATGTTGGTAATCCGGATACAGCTATCAAGATTGTTTTTCGCCAGACGGCGCTGACCATCAATCTTGAACTGCAACCCGCGCAGACGGCGCTGCTGATCGGGGCTCGCTCGGGCCATCAGCTGGTCGATCTGCTGCTCCAGAATCGCATCCAGCCGGGAGGGCTCACTCGCAGCCAACTCCTTCAGGGTGTCAAAATCAGGCAACTCCATATGCCCTCCTTGGCGACTATTGCTGGCAACACACTGCGGTACCACACCATCACGTCCCAGCCATATAAATCTGTATATACGACGCGGCTAAAAAGGGTTCAATCCATCCACTGGCGACTAAACCGGACAATGGTCACTACGAGGGTGTCTATCTATTTTAATTGTGTTTGGAAACAAGCGATTGTTTTTAATTCAGGCGAGATAAAACACTTATACATTTTAGGTTGTGATTTTCTGTTTTTTATTGCAAATAAAAATCCGGGTGGCCTTATTTTGCTTCATTCGACACTTTATTCTTCCCTCACCGACCCGCGTCATCTCCTGACGGTTTAACATATCTCACTGATTATGTTATTTTAATTGCCACTTTTATCGGACATTCAAGAGCAAACCATGAGCAAGGCAAAAATCGGTATCGTCACCGTCAGCGATCGCGCCAGCGCGGGCATCTATGAAGACCTCTCCGGCAAGGCCATCATCGACACCCTGAACGCCTATCTGACCTCGGAGTGGGAACCTGTCTATCAGGTGATCCCCGATGAGCAGGAGCTGATTGAAGCGACCCTGATCCAGCTGGCGGATGAGGAGCAGTGTTGTCTCATCGTCACCACAGGCGGCACCGGTCCGGCCAAGCGGGATGTCACGCCGGAAGCGACCGAGGCGGTATGTGATCGCATGATGCCTGGCTTTGGCGAGCTGATGCGGGCCGAATCCCTCAAGTTTGTGCCGACTGCCATTCTATCGCGCCAGACTGCCGGGCTGCGGGACGATACCCTGATCGTCAATCTGCCAGGCAAGCCCAAATCAATCCGCGAATGTCTGGATGCAGTCTTCCCCGCCATCCCCTACTGTATCGATTTGATGGAAGGGCCGTATCTCGAGTGCGATGAAACTGTCATCAAGCCGTTTCGGCCGAAAAAATAGCGAACCCGACCATAAAAAATAATGGCGAGCCAAGGCTCGCCATTATTTTTAACTCATCTGTCTGCGCAGAAAAACCGCATCAATTATTTGCGGCCGAATACTTTTACGCCCGCTTTGCTGCGCTCTGAATTACCGTACACTTCGATTTTTTTCACACAACGGCGCGAGCCCAGTGATTTCCACTCGGTCTCTTTATCACTGCTCATTTCCCGATCGAAACGAATGGTCTTGGTACGATCACCACCATAGGTCACCACCACCCGATCCAGGGTCAAATCACGCTCCGCCTTCACCTTGATATATTTGGTCTGACGGCAAACCACCAAAGGTATTGTCGCACCATGATCACCGGCTCCCAGCAAAATAGTCCGCCCCAGCGTGAACTGATCGTCACCGGCATGGCTGGCTGACGCCACCACCAGCAAGGCACCACCCAGCAAGCTGCGTGCAGAAAAACGGGAATTCCAGATAGACATCAAGGACATAACACCTCCAATAAAAAATGGAGTGTGATGATAAGGGTTAAACCATAACGGAAGCTGTATCACGGCTGAATTTGCTGCGAATGTGCGGGGATAAACAGAGAAAACAGCGCGACTTTTCGGCAAAAAGAGAAGAGCCGCAGATAGCGGCCCTTGCGGCAAGAGAGCGCTTAGCGCTCCATGATTTGGGTCACGTCATCTTTCTTGATCATTACCTCGCGCCCTTCATGATCGTAATAGCGATACATGCCGGTGCTCTCGTCCAGCTTGGGTTTGCTCTCTGTGGTGATCATCTTGCCATCCTTGGTGCTCATGATGTATTGGGAGCTGCATGCCACCAGCCCCAGGGCGCACACCAGGATCATCATCAGTTTTTTCATTGCGGCCTCTTCTGCGATCATCCTCACCACGAGGATGTTTCTTGAAGCCTAGTTCAATAGCACGGCACGGGATGGCGGGATGAGCAAAGCGGGATCGCCGTCAATAATCAGCGACTTAGCCTCGCTATCTGGCCGGGTGGCGAGCGCAATGAAAAAGGCCGGACATCTCTGTCCGGCCTCTTCTTTTCAGCGCAAGAGCGCAATCATGACTTGGCAGGCTGGCGCTCACCGGTCACGGTCGGGTTCTTGGGATCGGAACTCCACTCGTACCAACCGCCGTCGTAGACGCTGATCTGTTTCCAGTCCATCAGCCAGGCGTAGAAGAAGGCCTCGGAGGCGCGCCAGCCGGTACCGCAGTAGAACGCCGCCTGCTGGGTCGGCTCGATGTTCCACTGCTCCCACATGGCGAGGATCTCGCGGGCCGGCTTCATGGTGCCGTCCGGGTTGTGGAAATCGCTCATGCTATTGGCATCCACCCCACCGTGACCCCACTTGGCCCCCGGGATATCGCCCTTCGGCTTGATGTAGCTATAACCTGAGGTGTTGCCGACAAACTCGTCCCAGGTACGCACGCTGACCAGTGCGCTATCGGGCTGCTTGAGCAGCTCTTTCGCCTGACTTAACGTGGTGTAGTACTCGGGGTGAGCGGGAATGGCCACGCCAAACTCCTTCACCGGCTCATATTTGTTGGGCAGACCGGTTTCGGTGCGCAGGTGCTGGATAAACCAGGCATCCAGACCACCGTCCAGCAGGCGCACATCTTCCACCCCCGCATACATCATCAGATGCGCGGCACGGGCAGCCGCCATGGTGTTGCGACCATAGAGGATGACGGTGGTGTCGTGACGGATGCCGTTATCCAGCAGCAGCTTCTTGAGCGCTTCGTCAGAGACCTTGTTCCACAGCGGCTCCTCTTCGAGGCTGTTGGTATCGATATAACCGGCCCCCGGGATGTGGCTGATGAGGTAGGCCTTGGGTGAACCCCAATCCACTTCAAACAGCTTCCAGTCCCCCTTGGGCGCAGCGGCAACCGGCTTGCCCTCTTGCAGATCCGCCAACCAGCGCGGATAGACCAGCTGCTGCCAGCGTGCCAACGACTCGCGCGGTGCGGCTTGCCACCCTTGCAGCTCGAACAGCTGCTTGATCCCCTGCTTGCGCAGCAGACGGGCCACCTCGGCCACTTCGCGGGACGCACCGTAGAGGGCAACCGGACGATCGGCCTTCAGTCCCTTGATCTCGAGGGCCTTTGGCCACTCTTCATCGCTGTATTTCCACTCGGCAGAGAGGTTCTCGGCGCCCGCCACATGACCGCCCTGCTTCTCCCCTTCCATCGGCCACCCCTGATAGAAGTAGCTGGCGCGGGTATCCAGGATGACAGCCTGTTTGGCCTTGGCATCGGCCAGCGAGAGCGGTGGCAACTCCCCTGCCACGGCGGGCAGGGCACACCAGAGCAGTAAGGTCGCCAGCGCGGCCTGCAGGAAGCGAAGATGTCGTTTCATGGTGATTTCTCGATTCATAGTGAACAAGGTTAAAAAATGGAGCGACCCAGCCGCTCGGCCAGCAGCTCCAGCGCTGCCGTGCCCGCCAGCGAGTTACCGGCTTTGTTGAGCTCGGGCGACCAGACACAGACGCAGAGCTCGCCCGGGATCAGGGCGATGATACCGCCGCCGACACCCGATTTGCCCGGCATGCCGACACGATAGGCAAAATCGCCCGCCTCATCATAGAGACCGCAGGTGGCGAGCAGGGCGTTGACCTGTTTGGTGGTGCGGGCGGGCAGCAGCGGCACGCTCTCGCCCAGTGGCACACCACGGTTGGCCAGATAGATGAATGCCCGCGCCAGATCGACGCAGCTCATGCGAATGGCACAGGCATTGAAGTAGCTTTGCAGCACCTTGTCCACTTCGTTTTCGAAGTTGCCATAGGCCTTCATCAGATAGGCGATGGCGGCATTGCGGGCAGAGTGCTGATATTCGGAGCGGGCGACCACCTGATCCGCCATGATGGCCGGATTGCCGGAAAGGCGGCGCACCAGCTCGAGGGTACGCTGACGCGGCGCAGTGAGGCGGGTCTCCAGCAGATCGCTCACCACCAGCGCCCCGGCATTGATAAAGGGGTTGCGGGGGATCCCCTGCTCGAACTCGAGCTGAACCAGCGAGTTGAAGGGCTGGCCGGAGGGCTCCTTGCCAACCCGGGCCCAGATCTCCTCCTCCTGATAGAGAGTGAGTGCCAGGGTCAGGCTCAGGGCCTTGGAGATACTCTGGATGGAGAAGGGTTCAAAAGCGTCACCGGCGGTGAACAGCTCCCCCTCGACGGTACAGACTGCGATACCAAGCCGATCGGCCGGTACCTGAGCCAGTGCCGGAATGTAGTCGGCCACCTTGCCTTGTCCCAGCAACGGGCGCACCTCTTCAAGGATGCTGGCCAGTAATTCGGATGACAACACCATAAGCAATAAGCGATTCCATGACTAAAACAGCGGTGGAGATCCCATCCCCACTGACAAAAATCCCGCCAGCGGCGGGATTTTTCAGTTACCCACAACAAGGCGCCAGATGCGGCAGCCTTGTATCAGGCCGGTTCACCGTACCAGAGGTCGAACAGTTCGGTAACGACCACGGCTTCCATCCCCTTGCCTTCCAGCCAGGATTTGACGGCAGCGCGGTCTTCTTCGGTACACTTGCCCAGTTGCTGGGTGCAGATCATCCCTTCCCAGGCCAGGTGACCGGAGCCGGCAAAAGCCAGTTTGCGGGGTTCAACAACCTCATCGATCATCGCATCGACTACCGCATCGATGGTCTCTTCGGCAGTGCCGACCGGGAAGTTGAAACTGATGTCGAAACCCATTTCCTGGAATTCATCGACGCGCAGTTTCTTGCGCAGGCGGCGGCTACGATTGGCCATGATAGCTCCTCAAGTTAGTTGATACGCTAGGTGTGTTGACGTGCCAGCTTAGCTGACACGCTTGAAAATCAGATCCCAAACCCCGTGGCCGAGACGGTGGCCACGTTGTTCAAATTTGGTCAGCGGACGCCAGTCCGGACGAGGCACCCAGTTACCGGTGGCAGAGGTATTCTCGTAACCCTCGGCGGCGCTCATCACTTCCAGCATGTGCTCGGCATAGTTTTCCCAGTCGGTCGCCATGTGGAACACGCCACCGATGGCCAGCTTCTGGCGAATGTCCTGGGCAAACGCAGGCTGTACGATGCGACGCTTGTGGTGACGGCTCTTGTGCCAGGGATCCGGGAAGAAGAGCTGCAGGCAGGAGAGTGAGCCGTTCGGGATCATGTGCTCCAGCACTTCCACCGCATCGTGGCAGATCACCTTCAGATTGGTGACGCCCGCTTCCTGAGCGGTACCCAGACAGGCGCCCACGCCCGGGGAGTGCACTTCAATGCCGATGAAGTTCTTCTCGGGGGCATTCTTGGCCATCTCCACCAGAGAGGCGCCCATGCCAAAGCCGATCTCCAGCACCACAGGTGCTTCACGGCCAAACAGCGCGACCAGATCGAGCTGCTTTGGCTCAAAATCGATGCCCATGACCGGCCAAAGCTCTTCCAGGGCCTTCTCCTGCCCTTTGGTCAGGCGGCCTTCGCGACGGACAAAGCTGCGGATCTTGCGCATGAACTTGCCGTCTTCGTTAAATACATCTTGGGTCACAGGCATAATGGTCTCGTTATTTCATCAATCCGGGTAATACATCTTGTGTCCGATCCCGAGCGGGACCGCTCGCGGCTCGGCATTTCATCGACCCGCGAAAACAGGGGAGCGAATTATCCCAAGATAGGCCCAAGGCGCAAGTGTTTCGCGCAACAAATATTCCGGCCATCCACTTCCCTGCTCCCTCACTGGCATCACCACACCGACTAACCGTCCAATATAATCCGCAGTAGAGTCGTTCCAGCCCTTTTTTGGCGATTTTTGTGACAATCATTGCCTCATTTCTGAAATCTGATACAAACGGATAACCTGGCGGTCGAATGGAGCGACCGCCCACATGCCGAGAGAATTGTCTATGCAGCCGTTTTTTGCCCAGCGCTTCGAGAAGGTTGAACCTTCTTTTATCCGTGAAATCCTCAAAGTTGCCGCCAATCCGGAGATCATCTCCTTCGCCGGTGGCCTGCCCAATCCCCACCTGTTTCCGGTCAAGGCGATCGATCAGGCCTGTCAGGATGTGCTGCGCGAGCAAGGGGCTGCAGCCCTGCAATATGCGGCGACCGAGGGCTTCGCCCCGCTGCGCCAATATATTGCCGACCGCTATCTGGCCCGCCACGGCATGCAGGTCAATCCGGACAACATCCTGATCACCAGCGGCTCCCAGCAGGCGCTGGATCTGCTGGGCAAGGTGCTGATCGACGAGGGTCAGGATCTCATCATCGAAGAGCCGGGTTACCTTGGTGCCATTCAGGCTTTTTCTGTCTACCAGCCCACCTTCAAGCCGATCACCCTTGAAGAAGAGGGTCTGGATCTGGCGGCGCTGGATGCGCTGCTGGCAAGCGGATCCAGTGCCAAGCTGCTCTACGGCGTGCCCAACTTCCAGAACCCGAGCGGTGTCTCTTATAGCCGTGCCAACCGCGAGGCACTGGCCGAGCGACTGGTGCGCCACGATCTGTTGATGGTGGAAGATGATCCCTACGGCGAGCTGCGCTTCGAGGGCGAGCATCTCCCCCCGATTGCCAAGCTGGCGCCAAACAATACCGTGCTGCTCGGCTCTTTCTCGAAAACCGTGGTGCCCGCCTTCCGTCTGGGCTGGATGGTGATGCCGGAGTGGCTGCGCAAGAAGGTGACCATCGCCAAGCAGGCGACCGATCTGCACAGCAACGCCTTCAGCCAGCAGGTACTGCACCGCTTCCTGACCGACAACTCCCTCGACGCTCACTTGGAGAAGATCAAGGAGGTCTATGGCCGCCAGCGTGCCGCCATGGAGGCCGCGCTGGCCCGTCACTGCCCGCCCGGTGTCAGCTACACCCGACCGGAAGGGGGCATGTTCCTCTGGCTGACCCTGCCAGCCCACATCAGTGCCATGGCGCTATTTGACGAGGCGATCAAGGAGAAGGTGGCCTTCGTACCCGGCGCACCCTTCTACGTGCGCCCCGAGATCAAGAACACCCTGCGCCTGAGCTTCTCCTGCGTCGATGAAGCAACCATCGAGGAGGGGGTCAAACGCTTGGCTCGCGCCCTCCAGCGCATGCTCTGATCGTCAGACAAACGGTACCAACAAAAAACCAGCGGCGATCGCTGGTTTTTTTATGCTCCCCATTCAACCGTTCAGCCAAACAGGGTCTTGCAAAACTGCTTCATCGGGATGGGGCGGCTGTAACGATACCCTTGCAGATAGTCAACGTGGCGCGCCCGCAGGTAGTCCGCCTGCGACTGCTTCTCGACCCCCTCCGCGATCAGGATCAATTCAAGTCGCTTCGCCAGATCAATCACGTTTTCAACGATATGGCTGGAGAGTGCATCCGTGCCGATCATCTCTACAAAGCTCCGATCAATCTTGAGTGCATCGACCTGAAACTGTTGCAGATAGGTGAGACTGGAGTGACCGGTGCCAAAGTCATCGATAGAGATCAACACGCCCAGTTTACGCAATTCGGCAAACATCTGAGCGGTAGTCTCATCAGCCACCAGCAGTTCACGCTCAGTCAGCTCCAGCCCCAAATCAACGGGATTGTCCTTAAACGCGTCGAGAAAGGCCTTGCAGTCAGCCAACAGGTCAAGGTCCTGAAAGTGCTTGGCGCTGATATTGAAACAAAAATGGAACTTTGCCGGCAACTTGCGGGCATAAGGGGAGAAGTGATCGCGCACCTGCGCCATCAACAAGCTGGTCATGGGCACGATCAGCCCGCTATCTTCCGCCAGCGGAATAAAGCGATCCGGCGAGATCATCCCTTGCTTGGGATGCTGCCAGCGCATCAGCACCTCACAGCCACGCCACTGCTCATCCTCACCGGAGACCACCGGCTGCAGGTAGGGGACAAACTCCTCTTCGATCAACGCCCGCTTTAGCTCCTCCGCTGGCGAGCTGCTACGCCCCATCAGCCTGAAGGTGCCGAATCCAATCAGCAGCGCCAGCAACGGAGAGAGGATCAAGGTATATCTGGAGTATCGCCATGCGTGGCTCCAGTAGTCATGCACCGTGACCCGGGTGACGACCTGATAGGGGAAATCGGCCGAAGCGAGGGCAATATAACCCTCTTCTGTCGGAGAGGGCGCCGCCCCGACCTGACCTGAGCCAAACAGAGCCCTCTGCCCCACCACCAGAGCCATCGGGGAGTTCTTGCTGGAGATCTCCAGGGTATTGCGCAGGTAGTAGCCATCTACACCGATCAGCACACTCCCCTTGTCAGTTTCATGACGCAGCACGATCAAGGGGCGATCCGGTGTGACCTCATTGCCAGGCAGCAGTTGCAACCTGCCATCCACATAGCGGTCGGGATTGAAGGGGCCATCGTAGTCACCATAGAGCGAGGTGCAGTAGATGTGGCTGCCGACAGCCAGATTGGCGGAACGGACATCGGGCACCGTGGCCACCTGCTCGCGCAGCAGTTGTGCCGCCTCCTTGCAGGAGTGACCAAGCATCCCCTCCACATTGATGGCCGCCTGCCGGGCATGACCGATGGAGCGATCAAACATCATCCGGGCATGCTGCAACCGTGAATCGGCATCACGCTCTGTCTCCGTCACGGTCTGCCAGATAACGGCAATAACCCCCAGCAGCAGGATCCCGCCCCCCATCAGCAGCGCCAACAGAATCCTCGAGTAAAGCTGGCGAAGTTTCAAACGGCGAAATGGCATGGCGGCCTCTTTGATGCTCGGATAATGGGTGACAGCCTCGGTGGACAGGCGAAAAGGGTCGCCATAATAGCGATTGTTCAACAAATGTCCACACAACAAAAATCAATCAATTCAAACTATTGTTCAACAATATGTCGTAAGAAGAGGATAGAGTTAACAAACGTCAAACAGAAAACTCCCGAAGCACGTCTCACTTGTTGAAGGGAAGCCACACCATTAAAGTTGAGCAAACGGCAGCAGGAGCATGCAGCGATGAAGATTCTTATTACCGGAGGAACCGGCTTTATCGGCCGCAAGCTGGTTGCCCATCTCAAAGTCAATCACGAGGTCGTGGTATTGAGCAGGCAGGGGAGCCGTGCTTACTCCCTGCTCGGTCACGATATCAAGGTATTGGATAACCTCGACCGGCTTGATGACCTCAATGACGTGGACGCAGTGATCAATCTGGCCGGTGAACCCATCGCCGCCGGACGCTGGAGCGAGTCGCGCAAACAGCTGCTCTGCGATAGCCGCTGGCTGTTGACCGAGCAGCTGGTGGATCTCATCAAGCTATCTAGCACGCCGCCCAAGGTGCTGATCAACGCCTCCGCCATCGGCTGGTATGGCAGACAGGGCACCGAAACCCTCGACGAGCAGTGCCGCTCTCCCAACGACGAGTTTACCCACCAGCTCTGCCAGCAGTGGGAGACCCTGGCGCAGGAGGCCCAGAGCCGCCAAACCCGGGTCTGTATCGTGCGGATCGGGCTGGTGCTTGGCATGGATGGCGGCGCCCTGCCCAAAATGCTCCCCCCCTACCGACTCGGACTCGGCGGCCCTATGGGATCAGGCAGCCAGATGATGAGCTGGATCCATGTGCAGGATTTGGTGCGCGCCATGCTGTTCTTGCTGGATCACGAAGAGTGCAGCGGCATCTTCAACGGCACTGCGCCCCATCCGGTCAGCAACCGGGAGTTCAGCCAGACCCTTGCCACCACGCTGCACCGTCCACACCTCTTCTTCGTCCCGGCGCCGCTGTTGCAACTGGTGATGGGGGAAGCGGCAGATCTGCTGCTGACCGGACAAAAGGTGATACCAACAAGGCTGCAACAGGCCGGTTTTCACTTCAGCTATCCCGAGCTGCCGAGCGCCCTCACCAATCTGCTGCGTGAGCCCCGCTAAATCACACCTGCTCGCTGCGTCCACTCGTCAGCACCTCATATAGCAAGCAGCCCGGCCAATGGCCGGGCTGCTTGTTTATTGTGGCTGCGCTATTGCGCCTTGTGTGCATCGGCTCGCGCTGGCGGGATTACAACAACCCCTGGCCCAGACCCCGCAGCCGATCGCTCAGGGTGCCAGCCAGCAGCTGGCGCTGCATCCTCTGCCCCGCCAGCGTCACCAGCAGTGCCCCCAGCGTCGGCAGGCCGAGCCAGATGGCCCAGTGGAACTGCCACTGCCCCTCGAACCACCACCACTGCAGGCCAAAAGAGCAGAGCTCCACCACCATGGCGGCACAGAGCCCCGCCAGCGCACCACTGGCCACCAGCTCCCAGCGCAGCATCTTTTTCAGTAGTTCACTGCTGGCACCCAGAGTGCGCATCAGCAGCAGCTCGCGCCGACGCTGAGCCATGCTGGCCTGAGTCTGGGTCAGCAGCACCAGCAGCGCCGCCACTGTCACCAGCCCCAGCATCAGCGCCAGCGCCCTACTCACCTGCTCCGAGACCTGAGTGAGCCGCGCAATCAGATCATCCACATCGATAAGGCTCACCGTGGGGTGGCGGCGAATAAGCTCCACCTCGGCAGTGCGCCCCGCCTCGGGCAATCGATAACTACCAAGCCAGGTACGGGAGAAGGATGCCAGCAGATCCTCGGAGAAGATCATGTAGAAGTTGGGGCGCATGTTGTCCCACTTGATGCTGCGCAAACTGGTGACCCTGGCGCCAAAGCTGCGCCCCTCGATGGTAAAGGCGAGCATGTCCCCCAACTTGATATCGAGCCGCTTGGCCAGCTCGCTATCCACCGACACCTCGCCGGGTCCGGCAAGCCATTTCCCGGCCACCAGCTTGTTGTCGATTGGCAGGGTTGTTGTGGTAGTGAAGTTGAGCTCCCGATCGACCCCCTCGCGGCCACTGCTGGCCCCCTCGCCCACCGCCTCACCGGCGATATGGGTCAGCCTGCCGCGCACCATGGGGTAGAAGTCGGAAGTGTTGGCCCCGGCCGCCGCCAGTTCGCTCAGGATCCCCTCCCGCTCGTTCTCCGCCACATTGACCAGAAAACGGTTGGGCGCATCAACCGGGAGACGGGCCGAAAACTCATCCAGCAGATCGACCCGGGCCGCCCAGAGCAAGCCAAACAGCATCAGCGCCAGCGCAAAGCCCGCCAGCTGAAACAGGCCGCTGCTGCGCTCGCGCGACAGGTGGGCCAGCGCCAGCCGCAAGGCATGAGGCCCGCTCACTCTTGCCCCCAGCCGCAACATCAGTGCCGCCAGCAGGGCCAGCAGGGCCATCAGCAAGCCCATGCCACCCACCAGACCCAGCGCCAGCCGTACATCGGCGGTAAAGCCCCAGACCAGCGCAAACAGCCCGAACAGGCCGACCGGCAGGGCCAGCCAGGGGGGAATCCCCGCCTCCAGCTCCCGGCGCAATACCCGCAGCGGCGGCACCTTCAGCAGCCGCAAGAAGGGCACAAAAGCAAGCAGCAGGGTGATAAAGAGCGCCACTGCCACGCCCAGCGCAAAGGGGCGCCAGGAGGGGGGCGGCAGATCCGGCGGCAGCAGGTCCCCCAGCAGTTGCAAGGTGATCCACTGCATGGCTGTGCCCGCCACCAGACCCAGCAACGCACCAATCAGCGTCAGCGACAGCAGCAGGGTTCCCATCAGTTGCCAGAGCGAGCGACGAGATGCCCCCAGGGTCTTGAGCAGCGCCACCATATTGGTCTGGCGCTCGGCAAAGTGGCGCACCGCAATCCCCATCGCCAACGCCCCCAGCAACACCCCGCTTAGCGAGGCGAGCCGGAAGAAACGTTCGGCATTGGCCAGCGAGCGGCCCACTTGGGATTCGCTGTCATCCGGTTTGATCCACTTCTGTCCGGCATGCAATTTCGGCAACAACCATTGCTCGTAACGGGCCAGCGACTCTCTCGGCCCCTTGAACAGATAGCGCCACTGCTGGCGGCTGCCGGGGAGCAGGGCACCAGTTGCCTCGATATCGGCTGTGTGGATCAGCGCACGCGGCGCCAGCAGGAAGGGGCTGAAGCCCTGATCCGGCTCCTCGCCAAGCAGGCCTGCCACATTGAGCACCGTATTGCCCACCTCCAGCTCATCCCCCGTTTTGGCCTTGAGCAGTTGCATCACCCGGGCGGAGAGCCAGATCTCGCCGGGAGCCGGGGCGCGGGCAGGTTCCAGAGTGAGCTTGCCATAGAAGGGAAAACCGTCGGGCACCGCCCGAATGGAGGCGAGCTGCAACGCATCACCGTGAAACAGCATGCTGTTGAAGCTGACGGTGGTCTGCACCGCCAAGCCATCCTGTTTCGCTCGTTCCAGCCAACCATCCGGCAGAGCAGCGGCAGTACGCAGCACCCGATCCGCCCCGATAAAGTCGCGGCCCGACGCCTTGAGTCCGGCATCGAGCCGATCCGCCACCAATGCCACACTCAAGACGCACGCCACGCTCAGGGCCAGCGCCAGCACAAACCAGCGCAGCTCGCCGCTGAAACCTTCCCGGCGAAGCAGTCGCCATCCCAATCGCCACTGCATCATCCCTTGCATCTCCCGCCTGACCCGCAGCTCACCCCGTTACACCACACCATGGGCCACCTCGCGATCCAGTCTGCCCGCCGTCATAACCACTTGCCGCTGGCAACGCTCGGCCAGCTGATGATCATGGGTCACCACCACTAGCGTGGTGCCGTGCTTGCGATTGAGTTCAAACAGCAGCTCGATAACCTTCTCGCCGGTCTTGCTGTCGAGGTTGCCGGTCGGCTCGTCCGCCAGCAGCAGGCTGGGACGGGTCATAAAGGCGCGGGCGATGGCCACCCGCTGCTGCTCACCGCCGGAGAGCCGTGGCGGCAGATGGTGCAACCGCTCGCCAAGCCCGACCGCGGCCAGCAGCTCGCGAGCTCTTGGTTCGCAATCGCGCTCGCCGCGCAGCTCGGCAGGCAGCATCACATTCTCCAGCGCCGTCATGGTCGGGAGCAGCAGGAACGACTGGAACACAAAACCGATCTGCTCGGCGCGCAATCGGGCCCGCCCCTCCTCATCCAGCTCGCCAAGGGATTTGCCGAGGATCTCGATATCCCCCTGACTCGGCAGATCGAGCCCGGCCAGCAGCCCCAGCAGGGTGGACTTGCCGGAGCCGGAGGCGCCAACCAGTGCCACCGTCTCGCCGCTATTGACTTGCAGATCGATCCCTTCAAGGATGGTGAGGCTTTCCTGGCCGAGGCGAACCGATTTGCCGAGGCCCTTGACGACAATAATGGGGGTTGAACTCATGCTCTGTATCCTTTGTTCCAATCCCTTGATGACAATCCATAGCGGGAGTTGAATTGATGGTGCGTATTCTGTTTGCCTTGTTCGTTGGCCTCGGCAGCCTGCTCTCGTCGGCTCAGGCCCAGACCCTGCTGGTGCTGGGAGACAGCCTGAGCGCCGGCTATCAAATGCAGGTTGAGCAGAGCTGGCCAGCCCTGCTCAACCAGAAATGGCAGGAGGAGGGGGGCAAACACACCCTGCTCAATGCCAGCATCAGCGGTGAAACGACCCAGGGGGCGCTGGCCCGTCTGCCCGCTCTGCTGAAGGAGCACAAACCGGACTGGCTGCTGATCGAACTGGGAGGCAACGACGGCCTGCGCGGCTTCGCACCGACCATTACCCGCCAAAATCTGGCCAGCATGATCGCGCTCGCCAAGGAGCAGCAGACCCGTGTGGTGTTGACCCAAATCCAGCTACCCCGCAACTACGGTGCCCGCTATCTGCGCCAGTTCGAACAGATCTTTCCCGAGTTGGCCCAGGCTAACGATCTGCCGCTGCTGCCCTTCTTTATGGATGATATTGCGCTGCGCCCTGAACTTATGATGAACGATGGTATTCATCCCACCCCGGCGGCCCAGCCACAAATCCGCGATAAAGTCGCCCGCTTTATGGAGCCGCTGCTCAGCCAATAAGCCCGCCGTCTATCGCCAATATCCCATAACAAAATATCCCGCCAAAATCGGATGTTTTGAATGGTCGACGATCTCGGCATGGCACCTTGATTCAACCAATCCATCGCCAATACCCAGTAACAAAACATCCCGCCGAAGCGGGATGTGTTGTTATTGATTTAGCATAACCGGCAGGCAGCGTCTCAGCTTTCCAGCACCTGGCGCAGCCGCTCCTGGGCCACGCCGACCAGCAAGTCAGGCTGGAATTTGGAGATAAAGCGGTCGCACCCCACCTTCTTGACCATGGCTTCGTTGAAATTGCCGCTCAGGGAGGTGTTGAGGGTGATAAAGAGATCGGACATACGCGGATCGCTGCGCACCTCGTGGGTCAGGCGGTAGCCATCCATCTCCGGCATTTCGGCATCAGTGATCATCAGCAGGATCTCGTCGGTCACCTTCTTGCCTGCATCGCACCACCCCTTGAGCAGGGTCAGCGCCTGCAAACCATCCTGACACTCGATCACCTCAAGCCCAAGCTGGCCCAGGGTCTCGCGCACCAGATTGCGGGCGGTGCTGGAGTCATCGACGATCAGCACTTTGCGTCCATGCATCTCGGGCAGGATCTCCCGATCCAGCACCTCTTCGGAGATGCGGATGTCATAGGTGATGATCTCCGCCAATACCTTCTCCACGTCGATGATCTCGACGATCTGATCCACTCCATCTTCGGGAATGCGGGTGATGGCGGTGAGGTAGTTGGCGCGCCCGGCGGAGCGCGGCGGCGGCAGTATATCCTTCCAGGTCATGTTGACGATATTGGCCACCTGCCCCACCAGAAAGCCCTGAATGGTACGGTTGTACTCGGTAATGATGAGGTTGGATTCACTGTCGATGGGCATGGGACGCATGCCGATGGCGCTGCGCAGGTTGATCACCGGGATCGAGGTACCGCGGATATTGGCCACCCCGCTGATATTGTGGTGGGAACCCGGCATCTTGCTGAGGTGGGGCAGCTTGACCACTTCCCGCACTTTGAAGACGTTGATGGCGAACATCTGACGGGTGCCGAGACGAAACATCAACAACTCGAGGCGGTTTTCACCCACCAGCTGAGTTCGTTGATCAACGGAATCCAATATACTCGCCATACGCTGATATCCATCTGATTATTAATCGACTCTATTATAGAGGCTGCCTGTCAGGAAAGGCAGACGCATTTTCAACCAGAGCGACCAACCAGACAAAAAAAGTGAGGCCGAAGCCTCACTTATCTCATTGATTTTAAAATCAATAGCTACATACGGATTTCCAACTGCCATCGGTTGCCTTGGGCTCACTGCTGGTCCACCAGTTCGCCTGCCACACCACCTTGTTATGGGTAATGCGATCGCCGCCATTGGCATGATCCCCCTGCGGCCAGCTCGGATAGGCCTTGTAAGCCGTCGGATTGACGTTCTGGCTGCTGCAGCTGGTACCCGGATTCTCGCCGCCCCCCGAGCCCAGCACGGCCTCCGGCAGGGTCGGGAACTCGGCCTTGAGCCCGATGGTCTGGCTGCCGCTGATGATGCGCATCCCGCTCGGCACACCCGCCGCAGGCAGGTAGTAGGTCATCGCGACTTCAATCTCGGCCCCCGGTGCCAGGGTCTGCCAGCCCGGCAGGTTCATGGCGACCTTGTGGAAGTCCTTCTCGCCCGCAATACCTTCCGAGTTGTCGTTGCCACCGCTCTCCACCACTTTCAGCCCCATGCCACTCTGATCCGTGATGGTGTCAGAGGTGGAGGTAGGCACCAGAAACTCGATGCGCGCGCCGCCCGGAATGGTCTGGGTCGACTTGTTGATCAGCTTGAGTTTCGGGTTGATCGGGTAGTTGGAGTCCCCTTCCTTGAAGCCGGAGAGGCTGACCTGGATGTCGAGCTGAGCGCTCGGCGCGGCCAGATCATTCTGCTTGGTGTTGTACGGGGTTGCCTTGGCAAACTTGTCGTAGGCAAGAGTAGTCAGAGTGCTGCCCATGCCGTACTCGTTCTTGGCCGGATCGAAGGCGTAGTCGCCCGCCATCTCCCAGAACATCACGCCGCCCAGACCGCGCTTAATGATGTAGTCCAGTTTGTGGCCCATGGACTCTTCATCTTCGGTGGAGAGGAACACCCTCTTCTCTTCGTTCCAGAGCCAAGGCGCGTGGGCCTTGTCATCGTAGTAACGGACGTACTTGCCCTGCATCACGTGAGCCGGGTTGTTGGGATCCAGACCCCAGGCGGTGCCGTAGCTCGGCAGCGTGGTGATGCCGAGGCTGGCCGCATTCTCCAGGTTCTTGGCATGCCACATGGGAACGGCGCCACCGCCGATCTCTTTGCCGTTCTTGTCCAGATCGTGCCAGATGTTGTCGATGCCGACCGCCCCGTTGCCGCACGGAATCGTGCTGCCACCGGTGCCCGGCTGACAATCACTCTGACTCGGCAAGGCCGCCTTGCCACCCAACCCGTGACTGCCACCACTCACCCCCTGCCAACCGCGGGTGTAATAGGGCACACCGACGTTGATCTTGCCGGCCGCCAGCGCACCGCGGAAGTAATGGGCAGACCAGGCGGCGTTGAGGTAACCGATACCGCCAAACTGGGCCTGGGTATAGACGCCCCAGTGGGAGAGCTCGGGGTCAGCATTGTTGTCAAACAGCGCCGCGTTGTGACCGACAAAGTGGTTCCAGGCACCGTGGAAGTCATAAGTCATCAGGTTGACGTAATCGAGGTACTGGGTGACCTGGAAGTTCTCCATCCCGCGCAGCAGATAGGCCGAGGCCGGTGAGGCGATGGTCAGCATATACTTGCGGCCATCTTCGTTACCGGCGTTGTCGAGCCGCGCCCGCAAGGTCTTCATCAGCACCTCGTAATTGGCAAACAGCTTGGCCCGGCACTGGTTGGAGAGCGGGAAGTCGTTGGGATTGCCCGCATCCTTCATCGAGGTGGGGTATTCGTAGTCGATATCGACCCCGTCAAAACCGTACTGGCGGATAAAACTCACCGCCGAGTCAGCCAGGGTATTGATACCGGCAGTATTGACCGAGCAGTCACCCTTGGTAGTGGCGGTGTAGAAGCCGCGCGTATCGGCCCAGCCGCCGACCGAGATGAGGGTCTTCACGTCCGGATACTGCTTCTTGTACTTCGACAGCAGGTTGAAGTGGCCCTTGTAGGCGAATTCAGGATCCATCTCGGCACCCGGCACGCCATCCCAGGTCATCTTGGTGGCTGCATCGTCCACCTTGATGGTGTGGCTCTGCTCATCCACCGCCGCGAAGGCGTAGTTGATGTGGGTGATCTTGTTCCATGGAATATCGCTCACCAGATAGGCAGGCAGGCCGTTCTTGCCAGTGCGCCAGGAGGTGAAGTAGCCGATGACCCGACGGGCATGGTCATCCCCCATGCACTCGTAACCATCCGGACGATAGATCTGGCGAATGTCACAAGAGAGGTTGCCACCGGTGGGCGGCAGCGCGGCCTCCTCGACATTGACGGTCACCGCCGCCGACTCACCGCTCAGATTGGTCTTGTCAGTAGCCACCAGCTTGAGGGCGGCACTGCCTTTGACATCCGGCGTCCAGTTCACCTGCCAGGGGGCAGTGGTATCTTCGCCCACCTTCTTGCCGTCGACATAGAGCTCGACTTTGGCCACATCGTTGTTGGCATCGGTAACGTTACCGCTCACCGCCACACTGCGACCCAGCGTCACCTTGGCGCCATTGGCCGGGCTGCTGATGCTCGCCTTGGGCGCCTCTGGCGCGACCACGGCGGCGACGTTGAAGCTCGAATCCGCTTCGCTCAGCACCTTGCCATCTTTATCCAGCGCGCGAGCTTTGAGGGTATGGGCCCCCACTCCGGCGGCGCTCCAGCTGGCACTCCAGGGCGAGGCGCTGGCCGTGGCCACCAGCTTGCCGTCGACAAGGTATTCCACTTTAACCAGCGCCGTCACCGGGCCGCTCAAGGTCACCGCCAGCGCCACACTGGTACCTTCGTTGAAGCTGGCGCCAGCAGCTGGCGAGCTGACGGCTACGCCGAGTGCAGGAGGGGGCACCTCGCCACCATAGGGCTTCCAGGCATCTGCCCAGACTACACCTACCCCCGGCTCATAGTGATAGGGGGATGCCCCGCACCAGCCTGAATAGGGAAATTCTTTGCATTCATAGAGGGCACCGACGTTGCTGACGATATCGCCAGCCTTGTAGGCAGTACCGGATTTATAGGCGGGATAAGCGGCCTGAGCCCAGGCGGGCGCAGCCGCAAGGGCGACCAGCATGGCAAGCCTGCTGGGTCTGAAGAGCTGCTGCATATTGTTATCTTCCTTGTTTTGTCTTGGCTTGGTCACCAAGGCAAAGAACGATCGCAACCTGCATGATGGGCGCAGACAACTGGCAATGGACCTGCCACAAAAACCACCCCTCACCCAGGGAAACCCCGCTATCTGGATCCACGATCGAGACCGGAAGCATTGCGCCCCGGCATCACTGCCGGTTTGCCCTTTACCTGGGTTCCGTGAGGAACGAACCCAGTATAGGAAGGCGACAAGATCCCCTCAATCTTTATTCTCAAAGAGAATTATCCCCTGCCACGAAAGCGTCATGATCACAGGGTTAAAATTGATTGAATTATCAAAAAAATCATATCGTTATTGGGATCATAAAAACGCTTTCCCGCACCTTCCCAGATTCATTTAATGTGCGTTGGCTCACTGGTATGACATGCCAGAAATGTGACAATGCGCGCCCTTGGTCAACGAGCCAAGGCTATGGAATCACTGGCAAAAATAAAAAAGGAACACCTATGAAAGGTACTCGTACCCTGCTGTCGCTGGCCGTGGGGCTGGCACTTGCATCCTCAGGCGCCCATGCGGCATTTGTCTGCCCGTCCGATCCGGCTCAACTCACCCCCATCCCGACCATTCAGGGTACAGGCTCCGCCAGCGCGCTGGCCACCCAGACCGTGACCGACAATAACGGCAAGGTGACCGGCAAAATCAGCCCGGGCACCTTCAACGTTCGCGGTATCGTGACGACGCTTGGCCAAAGTCTGACCAAGGGTTTCTATCTGACTGACCCGGTGGGCGATGGCAATCCGGCCACCTCTGATGGCATCTTTGTCTATCTGAACGACAAGGACTTCGCGACCAAATATAAAGACGTCAAACCGGGGGCTGAACTCTGCCTCGAAGCCAAGGTCGAGGAGTATTACGGCGGCACCCAGCTCAAACCCACCTTCGAATCCAGCAAAGCCCGCCTGCAAGTCACCGCACAAGGGCTGAATGTGCCGACCAGCGTATTGCAGGTCAATGAAGGGGAGACGCTGGCGCAAGCGCTCAATCGCCACGAAGGGATGCGGGTACGTCTCGACAGCAGCAGTGACCTGCACCTGACCCGCAACTACGGCTTCGACTACAAGGTCTATCGCAACAACGTAGAGTTGGCCCACAAAACCCCACTGATCAAACCGACCCAACTTCATGTTGCCAACAGTGCGGACGCTGTCGCACTGGCCACCAAAAATGGCAGCAACCGTCTGGTGGTCGAGTCTGATTACAAAGCACCGGATGGCGTACTGCCCTGGTTCCCGAGCTGGGATGCCGATCAGGGATATCTGCGTATCGGCGATCAACTGACCGGGCTGGAGGGGGTTATCGTCTATAACAAGGATGCCTTCCGTCTGGTAGTACCGAGCGATATCACCCTGACTGCCGGTGCTCTGCTGCGTAGCCCTGAAGAGGATCGTCAAGACGCGCCAGCTCGCCTCGCTGGCAGCGATCTACGGATCGGCAGCTTCAACGTGCTCAACTACTTCACCAGCCACTCCAGCATTGGCGGCGCACTCAATATCCTGTGCAAGGATCAGGCGGATGCCGACAACGCCAAAGGTTGCAACCGGGGAGCCAAGAGCCAGCCCGAGTTCGAGAAACAGCGCACCAAGATCGTCAATGCCATCACCGCAATGGATGCAGATCTGCTCGGCCTGATGGAGATGGAGAACAACGGCTTCGAAGATAACTCGGCCCTCCACAATCTGGTGACCCGCCTCAACGAACAGCAGAAGGATGCGAGCAAACACTACGCCTATGTGCGTCTGCCGGTCAAGGCACTTACCGATGGCAAGTTCTTCGGCGGCGACGCCATCATGGTGGCGATGATCTACCGTCCTGCCCTGCTCACCCCCAGCGGAGATGCCAGCGTCATCAAGCTGCCGGAGCAGCGCTACACCACTGGTGGTGTGGCCAAGACAGCCGGTCAGCGCGACTCGCTGGTTCAGACCTTCACCCTCGCCAAGAGCAAGGAGCCGCTGACGCTGGTGGTCAACCACCTCAAATCCAAGGGGTCAGGCTGCTACGAAAATGGCGATGGCAAGACAGAACCGGCCGACCTGCAGGGCAAGTGTACCGAGTTCCGCGTGAGCGCGGCCAAGGTGCTGGGTGAAGCGGTCAGCAAACTGCCGGGCCAGGTGCTGCTGGTTGGCGACTTCAACTCCTACGCCAAGGAAGATCCGATCCGGGTGCTGACCGACTACAACCCGGCCACCAGCGAGCGGAAGATCGTATCGGCCTCTCACACCTTTATCGGTGATCAGTCCTATGAACAGCTCGGTCGCGAAGTGACTCGCAGCTACGGCCTGATCGATCTCAACGTCAAATTCAACAAGGAGAAAGCCATCTCCTACAGCTACGACGGGGAGCTGGGCACCCTGGACTATGCCCTCGCCAACCCGGCGCTGGCCAGCAAGGTGGCAGGTGTCGCCGACTGGCACATCAACTCCTTCGAGAGCTCCCTGTTCGAATACGGCAGCCAGTACACCGGCTCCCTGCTCAAGTCTGACAACCCCTTCAGTGCCTCCGACCATGATCCCATCATCGTCGACCTGAGACTGGAGAGCGATGCCACCAAACCGGACACCTCCTCAGGCGGTGGTGCACTGGGACTCGGCCTGCTGGCCCTGTTACCGCTGGCCTGGCGACGTCGCCGTTAACCACAAGCGCATCTGAATAGTGCAAGCAAAGCCCGCGAGTCTCGCGGGCTTTTTCATTCAGGTCATTGGATTTACAAATGAAAGGCGCGGGCGTATGGAGAAAATAAATGATGGAGAAAACAAAAAGGCCACCGCGATGCGGTGGCCTTTTTGTTTCTTGTAACAAGAATTTGGTGGAGCTACGCGGGATCGAACCGCGGACCTCTTGCATGCCATGCAAGCGCTCTCCCAGCTGAGCTATAACCCCGATTTTTGTGAATGACCGGCAGTCACTCTGAATTTGGTGGAGCTACGCGGGATCGAACCGCGGACCTCTTGCATGCCATGCAAGCGCTCTCCCAGCTGAGCTATAACCCCAAATTCGGTACTAAATGAATGGTTCTGGCGGCCATTCATCCTAAATAATGGTGGAGCTACGCGGGATCGAACCGCGGACCTCTTGCATGCCATGCAAGCGCTCTCCCAGCTGAGCTATAACCCCACAAAGGTCGGCTTGGGTGATACACACCACACTGCCCTGGGTATTCAATACAACAATCAAGAATCTGGTGGAGCTACGCGGGATCGAACCGCGGACCTCTTGCATGCCATGCAAGCGCTCTCCCAGCTGAGCTATAACCCCTTTGATTCCAGATTGTTCGAGGATAATTTGGTGGAGCTACGCGGGATCGAACCGCGGACCTCTTGCATGCCATGCAAGCGCTCTCCCAGCTGAGCTATAACCCCAACTCACCTCGGCGCTGACGAAGTTATCTCCGGCAACGGAGGCGCATGATAGGCATCACCCGCTTTGCTGTCAACCCTAAAATAACCGCGACTGATTCGTTTAGTCAAAATTGCAGCAGTTCGCTGTTTTTACCAGCAAGACGCGTGCTATCTCTCTGTTTTATGTCACAAATCGGCTCAAGCACCTATAAAGGAGAGGCCGTGCAGCAAGCCTCTTTCCCCGTGCAACGCCCCCGCTCTCAGGCCCCTTTTGCTAGCTGATCATCAGCTTCTCCCCCGTCACCTCGGGAAAGCCTTTCCATAAAGGGCATTGCATTTGAAAACCCTTTCCATGATTTTTGTAAATTTACAACACAGAAAGTTGATCTAGCTCACAAATGACCATAGGATCAAACCGTGACCCAGGTCACACACCATAACCATAAATGACAGAGCGATGAGGTAAACCATGTTTGAGAATCTGGCAGTCCTGTTCCACCTGCGCGGTGCAACTACCAAGAACGGCGTTGTAGAGAAAGATGCCTATGCCCCCTCCACCCGTGAATACTACTTCCGCTACGGCAAGTAATTGCTGAAAGCCTTTCACGGAAAATGTAATAAAAAAACAACACACATCATTACACAGCCCTTTCGAGGCGCTGTCCTGTCCGGGCCAGATGTTCCACGGCCAAACCTGAACTCCACCAAACAAGAATGGGGCCCGCAGGCCCCATCTTTTATTGCACCAGACTGTGATTACACCAGATAGTGCGCTGGCTAATCGGTAAGCCTTGTAACCCTGAAACGGCTCAGAGCTTGATCCAGGCATCGGCCCAGGCCGTACCCTTGCCCGGCTCATAGGCCCAGGCGGCACCGGCACACCAGCCGGTGTAGGGATGCGGTTTGCACTCGTAGCTGACACCGCCATTGCTGACCCGCTCGCCCGCCTTGTAGGGAGTCCCCTCTTTATAGGCCGGATAGTCAGGCGGCGTTACGCCCCCCTCCTCTCCTTTCACCAGCAGGCTATGGGTGGTGCTGCGGCTCAGATTGCCTTCATCTGTGACCGTCAGTTTGATATCCAGCTTGGTATCGCTGGCCGGCTTGGTCAGAGTCAACTCCAGAGTGACCTGATCCAGTGCCGGGGCAGAGGCTCCAGCCGGGATTGTCCAGGCATAGGAGAGCGGCTTGCCTTCCGGATCGCTGGAGTGCTGGCCGGAGAGGGTTACCTTGCTGCCGCCTTCCGCCTGCGCCGGGCCGGTGATATTGGCCACCGGCGGCAGGTTGGTGCCACCGCCGTTATCCTCGATCACCACCTCCGGATAGAAGTGCTGAACGCAGCGGCTGTAATCCCCCTCCTTGAAGGCGCTGAAACGGGTCTGGTAACCCACCAGCTTGCACGCGTAACTCTTGCCGCCGTTGGGGTTCTCTGCCACATAGCTCCAGTCCTGCTCCCAATAGATGGGCAAGGCACCGGCGCCCTTGTCGTCAAACACCTTCATGTTCTTGCAACCCAGTACCTCGTCGGATGGCACCGCCACCCCGAGGTAGTTGGCAAACTCGCGGTAGTAGTTGATGCGGTTCTGGGACTGGGCGTGCTCGACCGGGCCACCGCACTCCACCCCGCCGTTGATGATCTGGGTAGTGACCCCGAAGCCCGGCACCAGACCGTTCTGCTTGTCATGGTCATTCGGCTGCCAGGTGCCATCGATGACATGGAGCATGGAGGGCTTGGGCGGCTGCGGATAGGTATAGAAGAACACCGCACTGGCGAGGTTCAGCCAGGTGTCGGCCACCAGATCGGGGCGGTCGAGCAAGGTGCGCACCGTGCCGAACATCGCCTCGGAGAAGGGGCCATAGTTGTAGTTGTAGGAGAGCTGCTTGGCACCGCGGCCAAAGTAGCTCTTGAACTCGCCATTGTCGAACGTACCGCACGGCCACTGCTGACCCTGCCACACATCGGGACGGCACTCGGCGTTGTAACCGCCGCGCATGGTCTCATTCCATCCCATCTCGCGCACGTAGACCAGCGCCTGACGCCACTCGGCCTCCGGGCGCCAGTTTTCATGGCCACCGGTCTCCTGGGCGAAGTGGGCGAACATGGTTGCCAACGTCTTGCGGCAGATGGCATCGGCATCGCGGCCATCGCTGTAGTCGCTGCACAGGGCAGGGAACTTGGCCGCCGCCTGCAGCAGGCCGCGATAGGTGTACTCGGGGGCGCGCAGCGGGAACAGGTAGTTGAACTGGCTCTCGCTCAGCAGGCTTTCGACCCGCTTGACGTTGCCCGGGTTGTCGACACGGCCCGGCTGCACCGCCTCGACCACCAGATTGTCCCGGGTAGCGATGGAGGCCTTGACCGCTTCCATCGCCGGGAAGTCGGTCAGCGCCTTCTCTTTGGCATCCAGCTCGGCCTGGCTCATATAGACGGGGGTGGTGCTGCCATCCGGCGGGGTAGGCGTCGGCGGATTGGGCTTGTCATCGCCACCGGTGTCCGGCGGGGTCACTTCCCCTTCGCCGACAAGCTTCCACGGGGTATCCCACTCATTGGCGGCCGCCATGCCCGGAGTCTGACCCGGGTTGACCCACCACTTGGCCTCGAAAACCTGGCCGTTGTAATTGACCTGGCTGCCGCCCGGGTAGGATTTGTTGATGTCGTATGCCTCGGCCGCCCACAGGTGGCCGCTCAGCATCATGCCGGCAAGCAGAAGGGTGATGCGGTTTTTTTTCATTATTGTTGCTCTCTATGGTTTTGTGGCAAAAGGCGGAGCCTGCCTGAACAGGCTCCGCCATCTTCATCATGGACTCAACCTAGGGGCAGCTTGCCGCCCCGACATCCAGCCAGACATCGTGTTTGCCCGGCTCGTTGCCTTGAGTCCACCACTTGGCCTTCCACTGACGGCCGTTGTGGTTGGTGAGATCCCCGCCGTTGTAGGCAACGGCTGCGTTCCAACCCAGATCAACCTGACTCACCAGCGCCCACTGATCGGCTGCGCGGCTCGGCTCATTACCCTGAGTCCAGTACTTGGCCTGCCATACCAGCTGGTTGTGGCTTACCTTGTCGCCGCCGTTGTAGACCTTGCTGGCCTGCCATGCGGGAACGTTGGCCGCTTCCGGGTCGGTGGTGTTGCAAGAGCCGTCGACCACGGGCGCCAGCGTCAGCATGACGCGCCCTTCGCTCTGATGTACCCCATCCGAGACGCTCACACTCAGCTCATGCTGCTCGCTGGTGGTGACAACTGGCGGTAACAGACGCAGGTTGGCACTGGTCTCGCCTTCCGCCTGCCAACCCGCCGGGAAGTGCCAGCGGTAGCTGAGTGCATCCCCCTCGGGATCGCTCGCCTCAGCAGTGATGGTCAGCCACTCACCGCCGATGCCGCCAAGCTGCGCCGGTACGGTCACCACAGGAGGCTGGTTCTCAACCACGCCCTGCTCCAGCGGCCGCCCGTTGACGGTAAAGGAGAGGGTCTGCTGCGGTGGCAACAAGCTCTGCTGTACCAGCGTCTGGCCACGGCACTGGATGGTAGCGCGACCGGGCTCGCTGGCGGTAGGCAGGTTGATGTGGAACTTGTTCATGACGCTGCTGGCCGCTCTGTGATTGGCCAGCCTGAAGCGCTGCAGACCATCGCGGGTCTCCACCTGCAGCTGGCAGTCACTGCCGGACAGGGTGTTGCTGTCATCCGGATAGGTGAAGCCGTAGGCGCCGTGCAGCGCCGGATAGATGTAGCTGCGCAGGGCTCCTTGCGGATCGTAATAGCCCACCAGAGTGGTCACCGGCACGCCGAATTGCTCGGGCTTGCGCGCAACCTTGGTATCGATGGGGGAGACCTCCACCCAGCTCTGGCCATCCGAGGTGAAGCTCTTCTTGAAGCCCCGGTTCACCACAATTTCCTTGCCGTTGATAAAGAGGCGACTGTTGTAACCGGCCCCGTGATCGATGGTCAGACTGCGCCCCCGGTTGTCCGCAGAGGCAACCGGCACCCGGATATCACGAGTCCAGCGACCGTCCCACATGGCGACCCTGACCAAGCCGTAATCCGCCAGCAGGGCACTCAGTCCGGCCTCGCTCAGGGCATCCATGGGGGCATCGACCTTCTCGATCCCCTCGATTGTGTGCTGATAAGGCTCCATCATGGCCGTCACACTGTTCCACTTGCTAAAGCCGGTGGCCGAGTTGGCATCGAACACTGCCTTGCTCTCGAGGAAGCGCTGAATGATGGCGGCGGAATTGGGGGTATAGAGGGTGAAACGGTTGGCGCCGGAGAGAGGGCGGCCGCCTGCCATCGCATCGTGGCCAAACTTGCGGCCATCGAACGGTGGCTGGCACTGGCCATCCAGACAGGCATCCTCATTGGTGCGGGTCGGTGAGAAGTTGGGGATGAAACGGTGTTTGTCACTGTCCCAGCCCCAGCTGGAGTTGAGCTGATCGGCACTGCGATGAACCGAGCCGCGGAAACCATCCACATAGTGGCCAAGGCCGAAGTTGTGGCCCACCTCGTGGCTGAACTCGTTGCCCAGCGAATCATCCAGCGTGACGATGCCACCGCCACCGGAACCTCCGTGCACCTGAACTCCATTGGCATACTTGCCGCGACTGTTGTGCGCCGTCAGCTGGGCCACCACAAAGGGATGGCTTCCCTCCCCTTCACCAGCACTGCTGTTGATGCCGTAGTTGGCATTGTCGATGCCGTGGGAGATAAGCTCCTTGCCGATGCGCTGACGCATGGTGCCGCCATGCCAGCCCCCTTCGCTCGGGTCAAAATCAGTCAGCAATGTGCCGTTGGGCAGCATCACCTCAGGCAGGGAGAGCGGTGCATACTGACTGACAATCAACCGGCTGGCCGGAATGGTCTGGAAGTATTCGCGATGTGCCTCCTTGTCATTGGCAAAGGCAAAGCGATCCCGTGGCGGGGTGAGCATGCCGATGTCGATGGTGTGCAGCAGCAGCTCGCCGGGGGCGCCGACCTTGATGTCACGCAGTTCACCACTGAGATTGCCCTGACGAACGGAGAGGTTCAGTCCGGGCTGGATCCACTCGGCAGGCAGCTCGCCGCTCCAGGTATCCGCTGCATAGGTGATGCGGTTGTTCTCCAGCTCCCCCTCGCGGAACCACTGCCCGTTGGCAAACTTGAACTGCAGGGTCTGGCCACGGGAGACGGTCACCTGTCGCTCGCCATAGAAGGCCGTCGAGTTATAACCGGCGCTGGAGCGGATCCGCACCATCTTCCCCTCCAGCTCCGGGCTCACGGGCAGGTAGATATCCCGAACCCAGCGGCCGTCGGCGGTCTGGATCTCCACCAGCGCGCGACCAGTGAGCCGCTCCTTGAGGAAGGCGCCGCTCTTGTCGCTCAGTTTGGCCAAATCAGCACTGCTGCTGATGACGGCACTGCTGCCGCTCTCCGGGATGAAACTTACTCCGCCTTCGGGAACCCCCGCGAGGTGGTAGACCGTCTCGGGCAGCGCCGATGGCGGCGACAAGGTCAGGGTGCCAAGCAGCTTGCCGCTGCCGTCACGGGCCTCCACCGTCATGGGGGTCACCCCGTCGGCCTGGAGCGGTTTCACCAGCAGCAGGCTCTTGCGCAAGCTGGTCAGGATGGGTTGGCGATCCCCCTCTTTGGGATAGGAAGGCAGGATCTGGCTCTGGGCAAACTGCACGCTGGCAGCCAAGCTACCCGCCAGATCGCTTTGCTGTGTCGTGTCATTGAATATCAGGGACGAGGTGGTGGCAGACAGGGGGCCAGCCGCCAGGGTTGCCATGATGAGGGCTGCGATTCTGGTCACATTTGTGGTCATTGTCGGGTTCTCGTTCATATTGCTATCGGGAATGAGGGGCATGTCGCCATGCCCCGTCATCGGTGAGGAGGCCTCAGTTACAGCTTGCTGCCCCGATATCCAGCCAGACATCGTGCTTGCCCGGCTCATTGCCTTGAGTCCACCACTTGGCCTTCCACTGACGGCCGTTGTGGTTGGTGAGATCCCCGCCGTTGTAGGCAACGGCAGCGTTCCAACCCAGATCAACCTGACTCACCAGCGCCCACTGATCGGCGGCGCGGCTCGGCTCATTACCCTGAGTCCAGTACTTGGCCTGCCATACCAGCTGGTTGTGGCTCACCTTGTCACCACCGTTGTAGACCTTGCTGGCCTGCCATGCGGGAACGTTGGCCGCTTCCGGATCTGTGGTGCTGCAAGAGCCCCCCTCACCACCTTCGTTGACTGGCGTGACGGTGAGATGGGTGGCCGCGTTGGCATCGAGTGCGCCATCGGAGACGGTCACAAAGAGGTCATAACCGGTTTCGACATCCACCGCCGGGCCGGTGACCACCAGAGTGGCGCTGTTCTGGCCGGTCGCCGTGATACCGGCAGGCACTTGCCATTGATAGATCAGCTCGTCGTCGTTGGGGTCGGATGCCTTGGCGGTGATGGTCACTTGCTTGCCCTCTTCCACCTTGACGCTGGCGGGCAAAGTCACCACCGGAGGCAGGTTGGGCTGCGGCGCCTTGTTGGTCACCACCACCTGATCGCGGGCGGTGAGGTTGTGGTCGTCGGTCACTGCCAGCTCGAACACCAGATTGATGTCGGCGGACACGGCATCGAGTACAACCCGGGCCTTGGCCTGAGTGGCATCAAGCAGAGCGGCCTGCGGGCCGGAGACCTGCTTCCAGCTATAGGTGAGGGTGCCATTTTCCGGGTCGTGGGAGGCGGAGCCGTTCAGCGTCACCTCGGTCGGGCCGGTGACACTCAGATCGCTGCCCGCATTGGCTACTGGCGGCTTGTTGGCTGGCGGAGTGACCCCTTCGCCGTGACCGAGACCTTCATGCATGGCGTTGAGGATGTCGCCATTGTCGGCATCGATCTCCCAGGAGAAGAGCCCGCCCAGCTTGTTGGCCAGCACGTATTGGCCTTTCGCCTTGACCGAGCGCTCGTCGTCATAGGTGATCAGCTCGCCGGTGGAGGGCTTGAACAGGGTGGCCGCTTCGGCAGTCTCGTCGTAGTTGTACTCCCAGCCTGCGCCCATATGGCTGTTGACGATGTGGCGATAATCCAGCACGCCATCTTCCCAGGTGCCCTTGATCTTGCCGGTGGCGGTGCCGGTGAAGGGGTCATTGCCCTGATAACCGCTCACCCCTTTCCAGCCGCGACCGTAGGCGGCGGCACCGATCACCAGCTTTTCGGAGTCGACCCCTTGCGCCAGCAGTTGCTGTACCGCTGCATCAGTGTTGTAGCGCTTGTTGGCCGAGCCGTTGGTGGCCTGATAGAGGTTGGCCTGATGACCCAGGGAGGTATTGCTCCAGGCACCGTTGTAGTCGTAACTCATCACGAAGAGGTGGTCCATGTACTGCTGGGCAACCTTGTAATCCACATCCTCAATCTTGTCGTAACCGGCACCGATGGCGGAGGTGAGCTGATAGGTGCGACCGGTCTCGGCCTCCAGCTCGTCGAGCATGGCGCGCAGATCCTTCATGATCAGCACATAGGTTTCACCATCTTTGGTCTTGTCCCCCAGATTGGGGTTGGCGCCATCGCCGCCCGGGAACTCATAGTCGATATCGACACCGTCGAAGAACTTCCAGGTCTGCAGGAACTCTTTGACCGAGGCGACGAACACATCACGCTTGGCCTTGTCATGCATGAAGAAGAAGGGGTCGGAGAGGGTCCAGCCACCGACGGAGGGGAGGATCTTCAGGTCCGGATAAGCCTGCTTGAGAGCCATCAGATTGCCGAAGTTGCCCTTGTAGGGCTAATCCCAGGCAACCAGTGACCCCTGCCCTTTTTGCAGCGCGGCCCAGGGATCGTGAATGGCGACCTGGAAATCCTTGCGCCCGGCGCAGGCACGTTGCAGCGCCTGGAAGCTGCCGGCAATCTCTTTGAGGCTGTCATTGAGGCCATCACTGCCACAGATCGGGGTGAAGCCATAGAGGATATGGGTCAGGTTCTGGGCCGGCAGCTTGTCCACGGTGAAGTTGCGATCATAGACCCCCCACTCCACATAGTAGGTGCCGACCACCTTGCCAGACTTGTTGACGTAAGGCTTGTTGTGCTCCTGCAGGGCAGGCTTGAGCGGCGCAAGGTGGCTGCCATCGGTATCGGCGACCACGATCTCCTTGGCATCAGACAGGGTACAGCCATCGCCGTTGCACAGCGCGACCTGCATCTGATAGCGGCCCCCCTTGTGCACCTTGAAGGTGGCGGTACCCGCGGCGGAAGAGGGACCGGACCAGACTTCCTTGCCATCCAGCAGCACCTTGGCACTCTGGCCAATATCGCCGTTCCAGAGATTCCAGGTGACGGTCACATCGGCGCCATCCTTCACCTTGACCAGCTCGTTATAAGCGGTCGCGGACTGGTTGACTTCGACGATGGCAAACTTGGTGGGGCCCCAACCGATGGCGGGTTTGCCGGGAGCTGCCGCATAAGCGGCGGAGGAGGCGAGCAGGGTACCGACCATCATGGCCAGCAGCGCGGGTTTTGGACTTAGCATATTGCTTTCCTTTTCGTTATTGGAAAAACGAAAGAGCAACGCAACACGACAGGTGACACAAAAACGGCCACCCCTTGGCAAAGGCAGCCTGCATTCTACTGTGGTGGCCCCGCTATCCTAGGTCGTCTTGACCCTTAGACCGGAAGCTTTGCGTCCCGACTTTTCAATCGGTTTGCCCTTGTCACAACGTTATTTCTGGCGATAAATAATCGCCGATTGACTGTAGGGTAATTCTGATAAGTAAGCAAATAGGACCATTGCCAGCCCACCAGTTACCAACCCCGACAATTACCCACTTTCAAGAAATTAATGTTTAAAAAACAGCCGGATATGCAGACATAATCTCATCACCTCCAACCAGATACCTCACACCATTTTTTTGATCTGCATCACACCAAATTGAGAAAAATCAATGAGTAAGAACAATATGCGACAAAAGACCCATCTGTATCGCAACTAATGAATTTATAATCGCCGCTTTGCATGGCCAGCAGGTGTCTTCATGCCCAGCGAATTGCCCTCACGCACCCGGTTATCCAGATACGACAAATTTGTTCGTTTGACGATTTATGCCTTGCCACTGGCCGGGATGATCTGGCTTATCAACAGCCTCAATGGCTGGCAAAGGGCGCCGCTTGCCAGCACCTTGCTAGTCCAGAGCTACCTTATCTGCACCTTCTGGCTCTATCGCCACTACCGCTACCATCTGCACCGCCAGTGGCAGCATCTGAGTGAGGCGCTCAAGATCAACGAAACCACCGCCGAACTGGCCCGCAACTCGGCGCAATACCAGACCGAAGAGGCCTTTCTGGAGGATCTGCTCAGACGAGCCGTGATGTTGATCCCGGGAGCCGAGATGGGCTGCCTGATCAAGCTGCTGCCGGGCACAGGCATGTTGAGGTATGAAGCGGCCATCGGCATGGATCTGGTGAAACTGCGGCGGATCAATCTGCCGCTGGAGCACACCTTTCAGTACAAGCTGACTCAGGGGCGCTGCAACAAAACACTGCTGATCAACGACCTGTCGAAGATAAATGCCACCATGCCCCTGTCCGAACAGGACAGAGAGCTGCTGGTCAACTGCACCGACCTGCCCATCCAGGCCACGCTGGCGACCCCGATCCATATCGATGGTCAGCTCTACGGCATGATCAATATGGACAGCAGCAAACGTCATGCCTTTACCCGCTACGACAGCCACCTGATGGCGATCCTGGCGCGGGATATTCGCCACGCCATCACCATCTATCAGCAGTCCCGCCGCATCTATCAGCTGGCCAATACCGACCAGCTGACCGGGCTCGCCAATCGCCAGCAATTCGAACTCGCTCTGCAAGCACAGCCGGAAGGCACCCTGCTGCTGATCGACATGGATAATCTCAAGCAGCTCAATGACAGCAGTGGCCATTTAGCGGGTGATCAGGCCCTGCGCCTTATCGCTGATGGCATACGCCAGCACTTCGGTCAGGGGGTGATTGCCGCCCGCTTCGGCGGGGATAAGTTTGTGCTGCTCACCACTCTGACACCGACCGAGCTGCAACAGGCGATGGCCAGGCTGACGACCATGCTGGCCAGCGCCTCTCCGACTATCTCGTGCAGCATGGGGATGACCCCCTATCGCGGCGACTTTGCCGCCGCGTTTGCCAGAGCCGATGCCGACATGTATCAACACAAGCGGCACAACAAAGAGCAGCGTGCGGCACAGATGCCAGCAAGCGGGGAGAGCATTAATCACTAGGCAAGAGTGAGCACTTTGCAGGGACACGAGAGAAGCTGGGGGAAACCGGTTGGCAGACCCGCCAGAATGTGGCGAAGCGGGGAGAAAAAACGGGGCATGACTGGCATGCCCCGCCACCATTCAATGCTTATTTACAGCTGGCGGCCCCCACATCCTGCCAGACGCCGTGTTTGCCGGGCTCATTGCCCTTGGTCCAGTACTGCGCCTTCCACTGACGGCCGTTATGGGTGGTGAGCTCGCCACCGTTGTAGGCCACATTGGCATCCCAACCCAGTTGCACCTTACTCACCAGCAACCACTGATCCGCAGTGCGGCTCGGCTCGTTGCCCTGGGTCCAGTACTTGGCCTGCCACACCAGCTGGTTGTGGCTCACCTTGTCGCCGCTGTTATAGGTGCTGGCCGCTTTCCAGACTGGCCAGTTGGCCGCATCCGGATCGGTCGCCGTGCAACCACCGCCGCTGCTGGCCGGTTTGACCGTCAGACGGGTTGCCGCACTGGCATCCAACCCACCGTCGGAGACGGTGACGCTCAAGTCATAGCCGGTGTCGCTGGTGACGCTCGGGCCGGTGACCACCAGGGTGGCGCTGTTCTGACCCGTTGCGGTGATGCCTGCCGGCACGCTCCACTGATAGGTCAACGGATCACCATTCGGATCAGAGGCGGTCGCCTTGAGGGTCACCTGCTTGCCAGATTCCACGGAGGCCGTGGCAGGTAGACTCACCACCGGCGCCAGATTGGCCTGCGGCGCCTTGTTGGTGACAACAACCTGATCCTTGGCACTCAACTGCTGGTCATCGGTCACTGTCAGCTCAAACACCAGATTGATGTCGGCAGTCACCGCATCGAGTACAACACGGGCCTTGGCCTGAGTGGCATCAAGCAGGGCTGCCTGCGGGCCGGAGATCTGCTTCCAGCTGTAGCTGAGCGCGCTGTTTTCCGGATCGTGGGAGGCCGACCCATCCAGCGTCACCTCGGTCGGGCCGGTCACCTTGAAGTCACTGCCCGCGTTGGCCAGCGGCGGCTTGTTGGCTGGTGGAGTCGTCCCCTCGCCGTGGCCCAGCCCTTCATGCATGGCGTTGAGGATGTCGCCGTTGTCGGCATCGATCTCCCAGGAGAAGAGGCCACCGAGCTTGTTGGCCAGCACATACTGCCCCTTGGCCTTGACCGAGCGCTCGTTGTCATAGGTGATGAGATCGCCGGTCGCCGCCTTGAACAGATAGGGCGCCTCGGCCACCTCGTCGTAGCCCTTCTCCCAGCCAGCCCCCATCCGGTTGTTGACGATGTCGCGGTAATCCACCACCCCGTCCTCCCAGGTGCCTTTCACCTTGCCGGTCGCCTTGCCGGTGAAGGGGTTGTTGCCCTGATAACCGCTCACCCCGGTCCAGCCACGGCCATACATGGCGGCCCCGACCACCAGCTTGCCCGGTTCAACCCCCTGCGCCAGCAGCTGATTCACCGCCTTGTCGGTGGTGTACTTGGTATCGGGATCCCAGCTCGCCGCATAGAGGTTGGTCTGGTGGCCCAGCTCGGTGTTGCTCCAGGCACCGTTGTAGTCGTAGGTCATCATGAAGATGTGGTCCATGTAGGGCTGGGCCGCCTTGTAGTCCACATCCTGGATCTTGTCGCCCCCCGCGCCAATGGCCGAGGTGAGCTCATACTGGCGACCGGTCTCGGCCTCCAGCTCGTCGAGCATGGCCCGCAGCTCCTTCATCAGGGCCACATAGGTGGCACCATCGCTCGGGCTGCCCAGTTTCGGGTTGGCGCCCTGTCCGCCCGGGTACTCCCAGTCGATGTCCACACCGTCGAAGAACTTCCAGGTCTGCAGGAACTCTTTCACCGAGCCGACAAACACGTCACGCTTGGTTTTGTCACCGAGGAAGTAGAAGGGGTCTGAGAGGGTCCAACCGCCGACCGAGGGGAGGATCTTGAGGTTCGGATAGGCCTGCTTGAGCGCCATCAGGGCGCCAAAGTTGCCCTTGTAGGGCTCGTCATGGGCAGTGAGGTTGCCTTGCGGCATCTGGATGGCGGCCCAGGGATCGTGCATCGCCACCTTGAAGTCAGCCCGGCCGGCACACGCCCGTTGCAGCGCCTGGAAGCTCCCTTCGATCTCCTTGAGGCTGTCGTTGAGGCCATCCCCGCCGCAGATGGGGGTGAAACCATAGAGGATATGGGTCAGGTTCTGGGCCGGTATCTTGTCCACTGTGAACTTGCGGCCATAGACCCCCCACTCCACATAGTAAGTCCCCACCACCTTGCCGGACTTGTTGGCGTAGGGCTTGTTGTTCTCCTGCAGCGGCGCCTTGAGTGGCGCCAGATGGCTGCCGTCGGTATCGGCAACCACAATCTCCTTGGCATCAGAGAGGGTACAGCCATCGGCGTTGCACAGCGCCACCTGCATCTGGTAGCGCCCCCCTTTCTTCACCTTGAATTTGGCGCTGCCCGCCGCGGCCGAGGAGCCGGACCACACCTCCTGACCATTGAGCAGTACCTTGGCACTCTGGCCCAGATCGCCGCTCCAGAGGTTCCAGTTCACCTCCACATCGGCGGCATCCTTTACCTTGACCAGATTGTTGTAGGCAGTGGCCGCCTGATCGACTTCAACGATGGAAAACTTGGTGGGGCCCCATCCGATGGTCGGCTTGCCGGGCGCCGCAGCATAAGCGGACGAGGCGCAGCACAGACCGACCGCAAGGGCCAGCATGGTAGGCTTTGGACTTAGCATTTTTATATTTCCCTATTTCGTTATGTTGGCAACGAAAAGGGCTACGCCCTGACAGGTAACGCAGACGGCAGTGCGGCCTCTTGGCAAAGGTGCACAACAACCTGTGGTGGCCCCGCTATCTCAAGTACGGCTTATCCCTGGACCGGAAGCTTTGCGTCCCGATCTTGCGATCGGTTTGCCCTTCGGTTACTTCATTTGCGATGCAAAAAATCGCATCCCGACTATAGAGTGAGCCAATCCGGTCTGCCACTGTCGGCGTTCACCGACAGTGGCAAGCCAAAAGAGTAACTGGCAGCCATTACGCAAGAAGATGACGATATCTTCGCCAATAAATCTCTGTTTTCGGCATTCATCCATGACCAGGGTCCACGGGATCATTGCGCGGTTTTGTGAGCCGGTTCACGGCTAGCCGCCCCGGATGCGGCTAGCGCAGCAGCAGACTGTTCATCAGGGCCCGCAGTTTGAGCGGTTTGACCGGTTTGCTGATGTAGCCATACCCCCGCTCGCGGATCTGCGCCTGCAGCTCGCTCTTGCGATCGGCACTGATGATGATGCCCCCCAGCTCGTCGCCACACACCCGTTGCAGGGCAGCGAGCGCCTCCAACCCGGTCTTGCCGTCGTCGAGGTGGTAGTCAGAGAGCACCAGTCTCGGCACAAACCCTTGTGCCACCAGCTCCTCGGCTTCGGCCAGATCGACGGCGCATCGCACCTCGCAGCCCCAACGGCCGAGCAGGGTGCTCATGGCGGTCAGAATGTCCCGCTCGTTGTCGATACAGAGCACGGCTACCCCTTCCAGCTGGCTGTCACGCACCACCGGCGCCGCCAGCTGATGGGCCGTGACCGGCCGGGTCGCCAGATTGAGGGTCACCGCAAAGACCGATCCCTTGCCCGGCCAGCTCTGCAATGTGAGCTGATGACCGAGCACCTGCGAGATGCCGCGGGCGATGGCAAGCCCCAGACCCAGCCCCTGCTCCTTGGCGGTGCGGGAGTGATCGAGACGGGAGAACTCGTCAAAAATAGCCTCCTGCTTGTCCTGCGGGATACCGGGGCCGTTGTCCCATACCTCGATGCGGATCTTCTCCCCCATCCGGCGGCAACCAAGCAGCACCCGGCCCCCCGGGTTGTAGCGAAACGCATTGGTCAGGAAGTTCTGCAACACCCGGCGCAGCAGCCGCACATCGCTGTGCACCGCGTGCTTGCTCTCCACCACCGAGAAGTGGATCCCCCCCGCCTGCGCCAGCACGCCAAACTCCGCCTTGAGGTTGTCGAGCAGATCGCACAGGGCAAAGTCGAGCTTCTTGGCCTTGAACTTGCCCGCTTCGAGCCGCGAGATATCGAGCAGATCGGTGATGAGATCCTCGGTCGCCCCCAGCGCATCATCGATATGGCGGGCGATGCGGGCCTGCTCGCCAGCATCGGGCAACATCTCCAGCAGGGAGGAGGTAAACAGCTTGGCGGCATTGAGGGGCTGGGTCAGATCGTGGCTGACCGCCGCCAGAAAACGGCTCTTGGATTGATTGGCCCGCTCCACCTGCTGGTTCACCAACAGCAGCTGGCGGTTGAGTTCGGAGAGCTCACGGGTGCGCTCGGCCACCCGTGCCTCCAGATGTTCGTTCGCTTCGCGCAGCACCCGCTCCGCATCGCGAAACGGCGTGATGTCGGTAAAGGTCATGACAAAACCGCCGGCGGGCATGGGGTTGCCCTGCATCTCGATCACCCGCCCGTCCGGGCGCTCCCGCGCCGAGATATGGGCGCTGCCGCGTTTCATAAAGGCGACGCGCCGCGCCACGTGATCCTCGATATCGCCGGGGCCACAGAGCCCCTGCTGGGCGTTGTAGCGAATGATCTCCTCGATGGGACGCCCTGCCTGAATAAGCCCTGGCGGATAGTGGAACAGCTCGATGTAGCGGCGGTTCCATGCCACCAGCCTAAGCTCCCTGTCCACCACCGAAATCCCCTGCCCGATATGCTCGATCGCCCCCTGCAGCAGGCCGCGGTTGAAGCGAAACACGTCGGAAGCCTCATCGACGATGGTGGCGATCTCCTCGAGCTGCATATTGCGCCCCTGCAGGGCCGAGGCGAGCACCAGCCGTGCCGACGAGGTGCCAAACACCCCCGCCAGCAGCCGCTCGGTGTGGGCAATCAGTTCGGCCGAAGCCTGCATCTGGGGCGCCAGGGTGCCGCCGCGCTCACCGGCGAAGCGACCAAAGGCGCGTTTGACCCGGCTTGAACCGACGAAACGGGCCGCCAGCATCTCCAGCTCCTTGACCGAGACCCGCGCCTGATAGAGGGCAGCGGTATCGCGACTCGGCTTGCCGACAAAGTTGGCCGCCTGCAGCCGCTCGCTCACCGCAGGGCGCGACAGCAGCGAGCCCGCCACATAACCGAGCAGGTTGAAGAGCAGGCTGAGGAAGATGCACCAGGCCCCGAGACTCAGCTCGCGAAACGCAGGCCAGTCCGGCGGCGCCAGCAGCTCGGCCAAGGGCGAGCCCGCCAGCAAGCCACTCTCCACCAGCAGGGTGACGAACCAGAGGCTCACCCCGAGGCTCAACCCAAGATAGACCCCCTTGCGATTGCCGTGACGCCAGTAAAGACCGAGCAGCAGGGCTGGCGCAAACTGGGCCACCGCGCCAAAAGAGAGATAGCCGATGCGCGACAAGCTGGTGAGATCGCCGAGCCAGAGGTAGAGACCCCAGGCCGCCAGCAAGATCAGCAGGATGGCGCCACGGCGCACCTGCAACAGCAGCCGTACCAGCCGCTCGTCACGCCCCTGCCGCCAGAAGCGGCGCAGCAGCACCGGCAGCACCAGATCATTGCTCACCATGATCGCCAGTGCGATGGTGCAGACGATTACCATGCCGGTAGCCGCCGAGGTGCCGCCGAGAAACGCCAGCATCGCCATGCCATCGAACCCGAGGGCCATCGGCAAACTGATCACATAGGTGTCGGAGGCCATATCGGCACCCACCCACTGCTTGCCCGCCAGCGCCAGCGGCCAGATAAAGAGCCCCATCACGAACAGGTAAAGCGGGAAGATCCAGCGCGCCCAGTGCAGGTCCTGCCCCTGATTGTTCTCCACCACAGTCACATGAAACTGGCGCGGCAGGCAGATGACGGCGCACATCGCCAGCACCGTATAGATGGCAAGCTCCAGCAGATTGCCGGGGCTCACCGCCACCACCTGTGCAAAGAAGTCGCGGGTCACCTGCTCGTGAGCCTCGCCCGGTTTGCTCAGGATCAGCCAGAGGGCGAAGCCCCCCACCGCGATAAAGGCCAGCAATTTGACCACCGACTCGAAAGCGATGGCCACCACCATCCCCCTGTGGTGCTCGGTGGCATCGAGATGGCGGGTGCCAAACAGGATGCTGAACAACGCCAGCAACATGGCGACCCCAAGCGCCAGTTCGGCGGTATTGCCCGATATAGCGCTGGCGTGCCCCGTCCCTACGCTGTTGACCATCAGCAGATCGAGCCCGGTCACGATCGCTTTGAGCTGCAGCACCAGGTAGGGAAGGATCCCCATGATGGCGATAAGGGCGATGAGCATGGCGAGACGCTGGGACTTGCCGTAACGGGCGGCGATGAAGTCCGCGATGGAGGTGATGTGTTCCCGCTTGGCCACCAGAATGAGACGCGCCAGCAGCCGCCAGCCAAACAGAAAGACCAGCATGGGGCCGAGATAGATGGGCACCGGCGACCAGGGGGATTCACTCGCTTGGCCCACGGTGCCGAAGAAGGTCCAGGAGGTACAGTAGACCGCCAGC
Source organism: Aeromonas sp. 6P (assembly GCF_051919525.1). Classification (NCBI taxonomy): domain Bacteria; kingdom Pseudomonadati; phylum Pseudomonadota; class Gammaproteobacteria; order Aeromonadales; family Aeromonadaceae; genus Aeromonas; species Aeromonas sp. 6P. The sequence goes on from NZ_JBQBEO010000002.1 coordinate 3,570,546, forward strand.
GACAGACTGTAGAGCAGGGGCTGCCCCTTCATGCGATGCCGCTTGTGCTTGTCCGCCACGAAGGCAATCAGAAACAGCAGCCCCAGATAGGAGAGCGACAATCCGATCAGCAGCCATCCCTGGTGCATCGATAACTCCTTGTCCATGTTGAGTTTTTGTATACAACCTCGCCAGTCTAGAGAGGCTGCAGCCAAAAGTCATCCCCTTCGGACAGATTGAAATTATCGTTTCTCAATAAGTTTCATCTTGACTGTATATCGCAAAACAATAAACATTGCCGCTGTGAATATTGATAAACGATAAACTTTACCTTTCAGACAACACCCATAACGGCGAGGAATGAGATGATATCCAACAAACTCGAACGCTCGAGCATGCTGATCGAATGGCTGCTGCTACTGGCTCTGCTGGCGACCCCTTTGATCACCTTGCTGGAGGTGTGGACCCCCTTCGGTGGCGCCGATTTGCTGCAGGAGAAGCTCAACACCATTCTGAGCCGTCCCGGCATCAACCCGGCAGACTATCCGCTGCACTTCTCCACCCGGCTGCTCGGCACTCTGGTACAACTGTTGCCGGATCTGGTCTTCATGATGATGCTCTGGCAACTGCGCCAGCTGTTTCGTGGCTACCGCCACGGCCTGCTCTTCACCTTCGAGCAAATCCGCCGCTACCGGCAGATCGGGCTGCTGCTCTGTGCAACCTTCGTGGTCGAGTTGATCCACCTGCCCCTGCTGGATACTGTGCTCACCATGAGAGGCCCGGAAGTACTCGGTACCATAGCGCTGAGTACCTCAGATTTCCGGGTACTGCTGGCGGGACTGATCGTACTGGCGCTGGCACTGGTCATGCGCGAGGCCAAACTGCTGGCCGATGAACAGCAACTGACGGTGTGAGGATCCCATGCCCATCATCATCCGACTCGATGCACTGCTGGCCGAGCGCAAAATGACCGCCCGTGAACTGGCCCAGCGCATCGACATCACCGAGGCCAATCTCTCGATCCTCAAGAATGGCCACGCCAAGGCGGTGCGCTTCTCCACTCTGGAGGCCATCTGCCGTGAACTCCAGTGCCAGCCCGGCGATCTGCTGGGCTACGAGCAGGAGCGCTAACCCCTTATGAGTCGTCATATCACCCTGTTTGCCCTGTGGCTGCTGCCGCTGTGTGCCTGCGCCAGCGATAACGGGAGCGGCCCCCGCTACCTTGTCGAGCAGGGCGCCAGCGCCAATGTGCTGCAAGTGCGCCTTACCATGCAGGGCGAGCCCCCTTTTACCCTACTCCCAACCCGCCAGTTGCCGGGCAGTGCCACGCCGGCTTCCCCCGCGCTGGTCTGCCTTGCAGACAACCAGCCGGTTGCTCTCAACCAACCCTTCTCTTGCAAGGAGATCGGCTGGCAGATCACGCTCACACCGGCTCCGGCAGAGGGTGCTGATGCCTCGGCCCAACAGTCGCTGCTGTTTGCTCCCGACCAGTGGCTATTGACCGAGTGGGGTAACTTTGTGCGCCAGCAAGGGAGCCACCAAGGGGAGGTCTGTCTGCCGGATGGCAGCTGCCAACCGTTACCGGATGTCAACCAGCCACCGCTGATCCTGCCATTTGGTCTGCAAATTGTCCCCGTCACCAAGCCGGATCCGCGGCTGGTGCTGAGCCATGACGAGATTGCCAACCAGCTCGATCTGCCGGCCTTGCAGCAACAACTGAATGAGATCATCGACTATCTGGCCTTTCAGCTCGATGTGGCCCAGCCCACTCATCCATGGCAACTGGTGTGGCTCGGGCGAGATGTGGCGACCCACTCTCTTGGCGGAGCCGCCGGGGATCAGGTGTTTGTCGCCAACTACCCAACCATGAATGGCAAGCCGACGCCACAGGCCCCCTTGCGCCTGCTGCGCACCTCGGCCCACGAGGCGGTGCACATTCTTAACGACCGCAGCTCGACGCCACAGCCCACCTGGGTTGAAGAGAGCCTTGCAGAATACCTCGCCATCAAGGCTCTGCGCCGCTTTCGGCTGCATCAGGTCACGGCGATCAACGAACTGGCCGGGCGGGGCAAACAACTGCCTCATAACGAGAGCGGCCTCTATCGGGCTGCCCGCGAAGTGATGGCTGGCGATCGCTCCTACTACCCGCTCTTTTACGTCAAGGGGAGCGCCTTCTGGGAGGCACTGGAGCGGGAGCTGAAACACAATGACGTGACGCTGGCCCAACTGCTGCCCCAACTGGGCTGGCTGCCGGATGGCCGCTTTGATGCCGCATCCAGTGAACTGCTTGCCGGCACCATCGGCTCGGATACCTGGCGCCGCCTCAGACGCCACTATCTTGGCGAGCAGCAGTAACACCGCAAACCGCAGCAACGAAAAAGGGAGAGCCGTGGCTCTCCCTTTTTCCAGGTGATGATTCAAACAGACAGATATCAGGCCGGAGCACTCTCCTGCGCTGAGGGCACAAAGGGGCGCAGCCGCAGGAAGAACACCGGCAAGACCACCAGCACCATCAGGAAGAAGATGCCGCCGCCAAGGGGCTCGAACAGCACGCCGCAGAGTGCCATCAGAGCCGCCACCGTCATGCCAAGACCCAGCGCAGCGTAGAGGGACTGGGTCGGGATCAACTGCTCGGCCGGTAGCTGGCGGGTCATGAAGCGCACTGCCCCGAGATGGCTCACCCCGAAAGTGACCGCGTGGAGCAGCTGCCCCAGCACCAGTACCCACAGCTCGGTCGAAGCCCCCAGCAATACCCAGCGCACCACGCAACCGATGGCTCCGGCGATAAAGAGGCTCTGCGCCCCGAAGCGTTGCAGGAAGCGCTTGTCGGCGGCGAACATACAGATCTCGGCCACCACCCCGATCGCCCATAGGTAACCGATGATGGTGCCGCTATACCCTTGCGCCTTCCAGTAGATGGCACTGAAACCGTAGTAGGCGGCGTGGCTTCCCTGCAGCAGCGCAGTCAGCAACAGGAAGCGGCGCACCGGCGCGCTGCGCAGGGTCGCCAGCAGGGATGCCTTGGCGCGCTCCCCCTGCACATCCTGTGGCGCGGGACTAAGTGGCAGCCAGCTGAGCAACAGCATCAGCACCAGCCCCGCCACCATGGTGTGCAAAATCCAGTCGCTGCCGAAGTTGCCCACCAGCGCCCCCACCAGGGTCGAGGCAACGATAAAGGCAAACGAACCGCAAAGTCGCACCTTGCCATAGTCGATATGCGCCTGCACCACCATGCGGGTCGCCAGCGCCTCACCCACCGGCATCAGGGTCGGATAGATAAAGTTCGCCAGCAGGGTCAAGCCCACCAGCCACCAGAGGTGATGACTGAGATAGAAGCCGAGAAACGCCAGCAGACTGAGCAGGGAGAGCAACCGGGTAACCGGCAGCAGATGGCCCGCCCCCTTGATCTGCCCCATCACCATCAGGTTGCCGGCAAAGCGGATCGCCATCCCCGCCCCCAGCAGCAGACCTATCATCTCGGCACTGACGCCCACCCCCTCCAGCCAGAGCGACCAGAACGGCAAGTAAGCACCGTAGACAAAATAGAAGGCGCCGAAAAAGAGCGCTAACCAGGAAAACGCGGGCATAGATCCTCTGCAACCGGATGACGGGAGCAGAATGATAACCCATCCGCACCCACAGATCCCGATGGAAACCCCGCGAAGAAAACGAAAAAACTTCAATAAAATTGAACTATTACCGAAGATGCGGGGTCTACCTGGTAACACCTCCTCCTGGTTAGTGTTGCAATCCTTCCACCCGCCCACGGCGGGTTTCTTTTTTAGGCAAACATTTGATCTGCTCCATCGTCACAACATGGCAGCGACAAAAAAGGGGCCGAAGCCCCTTTGATTATCTGCGTCTGTTGTTTGCTCTTTAGAATACGTATTTGACCCGTGCACTCAGGTTGCGGCCCGGTTCGGTCATCAGGCTGTTGTCGGAACCTGCATCACGACCGGCGATGCGCTCGTAGCTGGTGTACTCCTTGTCAAACAGGTTGAAGACCCCGACGTTGAGCTGCAGATCGCTCATCGGGTTGAACTGGGCGTACATATCCACGACACCCCAACCGGCGCTCTTCACGTAATCGTTGCCTTTGCTGTCTTTACGGACTTTGTCCATATCGTCAGCAAAGCGCAGCGCGGTATTGAAGTTCCACTGGAACTGTTCCAGACGCACACCGACGGAGCCGTTGAGCGGGCTCAGGCTGTTGATATAGTTGCCATCCCCATCCTTGCCTTCGATGTAGGCGAGGTTGCCCCAGACATTGACGATGTCGTTGAGCCAGTAATCCGCCTTGGCTTCGACCCCTTTGGTGGTCGCCTTGCTCAGGTTCTGGTACTGATAGACGGCGGTGCGCCCCTCTTTGCCCACTTCCACCATCTCGATGAAGTCTTCAAACTTGTTGTAGAAGCTGGCTACTTCATAGCTGAAGCCGTTGCTGCTGCCACGCACACCAAGATCGATGCCGTCGCTGCTCTCCGGATTGAGGTTCGGGTTGGGCTCGATGCGATAGCCGTAAGCCTGATGGTTCAGGGTGGAGAAGGCGCTGTCATACATGGGGGCCTTGAAACCGTGGCTGTACTGGGCGAACAGGTTGGCCGCCTCGTGGGCCTTGAACACCAGACCCAGCTTGGGTGACAACTCCCCTTCGGAGAACTTGTGCAGCTTGTCGCCGGTGTAGGCGGGATCGTTGTCCGGGGTCATCCGGTAGTAGTCATAACGGGCACCCGGGGTCAGTACCCAGCGCTCGCCAAACTTGATCTCGTCAAAGGCCCACAGGGCGCTGCGCTCGCTGGTGGTAGCCGGGAAACTCAGCTCGTTGTAGCCGACAAAATCACCGGGAGTCGTCGGCCCCTTGTAACGGGTACGTTCGTTGTCGGTGTGCTCGTATTCAGCCCCCCAGGCCAGGCGGTGGTTGGCGACCGCCTTGTGGAACTGCAGCTGGGCGCCGATGTTCTTCTGATCGAACACGTTGTGATCAAGCGAGTTTTTGGTCACATAGGGGTTGCCGGGGCTGACCGGATACTTGGATGAGGCGTACTGATCCAGTGTCTGCTTGGTGCGGGCGAAGTAGACCTTGCTATCCATCCGATCGGCCCAGCCTTGATTCAGCGCGATGCCGTGATCCAGCACCACAGAGAGGTTGTCGGTCTGCTTGTCGGTGATGGGCTGATCAAAGACACGGGCAGTACCGGTACCGACCTTGTTGAGCTTGACCGCATCCGGCTCCTCGCCATCGGTCAGGTAGTCAACGGTCAGCTTGAGGAACTGCTCATCGGAGAGGTTCCACTTGCTCTTGAGCAGCAGAGCGTGGGTACCGATATCGAAGTCGTTCTTGGTGGAGTCGAAATTCTGGGTCACACCGCCATCGCGCCAGGTGTAGCGCAGCAGGTTCTCCACTTCACCAGTGCGCAGGGCGCCGGTAAAGCCCGCCATCTTCTGGTGGCTGCTGGAGGCGTAACCGCTGGTCACATCCAGATAACTATCCTTGCCCTTGAGGAAATCGCTGGCATCCTTGGTGGTGATGGCAATCACGCCACCCAGCGCATCGGAACCGTAGGCGGCAGACGCCGGCCCCTTGGCCACTTCTACCTGCTTGATCATGTCGGTATCGAAGTAGCTCTGGCCAACCCCACCCTTGCTGTAGGCATCGTTCTGGCGCACACCGTCGCGCACCACCTTGACCCGGTTTTCCCCCATGCCGCGGATGATAAAGGTCTGCGCATCCCCCTGACCGCCGAGCACGGTCACACCGGGTTCGTAGCGGAACAGGTCGGCAACGTTGGTGACGACCTGCTCTTCAATCTGCTTGGCGGTGATCACCGAGATGGGGCCGGAGACATCTTCCAGTTTTTGCTCCATCCGTGAGCCGCTGACGACCACGACTTCATCCGCCTTCTGGGTGGCAGCAAAGACCTGGGAGGAGAGACCAGCCGCCACGGCGAGGGCAACCAGAGAGAGTGCGTTATGATGGGTCACAGCGAATCCTTATTGAGAACTGTTATCAAACAGGCCGCATATTACCCGGCTCTAGACAAAGATCAACAAGAAACGAAATCATTCTCATTTGTTTTGAACCAAATTGGTTTTACACTGTCGCCCTGTGTTGCCCTTATTCTCTATTAGCCCCCCGAGATGCACCGGCATCCGGGCATATCAGCCGTGAGATCCCATGATTAGACGACTTCCCCTGCTCGCCCTGCCGCTGCTACTGGCAGCCTGTGCCACCCCCACCCAACCGACCCAGTCATCACAGTTGCAGACGCTCTATGACTACCGGCTAAGCGGCGAAAGAGAAGCAGACCTGACGCTGGAGCAAGCAATCGCGCGCATTGCCGACGCCGACATCATTCTGGTGGGTGAGCTGCACAGCCATCCCGCCGTGCATCTGTTGCAATCGCGCCTGCTGAGCGGGCTCTACACCGCAGGTCAGCAGCACGGTCGGCCATTGGCCCTCTCCATGGAGCAGTTCAGCCGCGCCGATCAGAAGACGTTGGATGCCTATCTGGCGAACCAGATTGGTGAAGCGGCCTTGATCCGCGAAGGCAACGCCTGGCCCAACTATCCGAGCGACTACCGCCCGCTGGTAGAGTTTGCCAAAGCGCACCAGATGCCGGTGATCGCCGCCAACGCCCCCAAGCCGCTGGTGAGCTGTGTCGGTCAGGAGGGGGCTGAGTGGCTAGACAAACTGCCCGCGTCGCGTCGCAGCCAGCTGGCCCGCCAACTGACGCAGGGGGATGATCCCTATCGCCAGAAATTTATGGCTTCCATGCACCACGGCGATGCCGACAGCAACGCCCGCCGCTTCGCCGCCCAGACCAGTTGGGATGACACCATGGCCGAGAGCATGGTGGATTATCTCGCCAAGCACCCGGGCCAGCAGATCATGCATATCGCCGGCAATTTCCACGTCGAGGGGGGGCTTGGGCTCGCCAGTCGCATCGCCAGCCGCAATCCTGCCCTCAAGGTAGCGCTGGTCGTGCCCCGCACAGATGAGACCTCTGTTGCAGATCCCGCAGCCGATGTGCAGGTAACCATCATGCCGCTGCCTAAGCGCTGGCAAAACAGTGACGAGATGAAGCAAGATATGGGCGCGCTGCATCAATCCCGCAGTCGTGACTGCAGCCAGTGGCTGCAACCCTAATCTTCCAGGAAACGGCGGGTAAAATATGGATGTGTTACTGATCATCGATGTGCAGCAAGGCTTGTTCAACGAGCCCCGTTACCGCCAGGAGCAGGTGCTGGCCAATATCAATCGGGCTGCGGCCCATGTCAGACAGCAACAGGGACGGGTCATCTATATCCAGCATGACTCGCCCCCTGGTACCGAACTGGAACCGGGCACCCCGGGTTGGCAGTTGCACAGTGCGCTGCAACCGGCCAAGGGGGAGAGCCGGGTGCGCAAAACGGCCTGTGACAGCTTTCTCGATACCGAGCTTGCCTTCCTGCTGGCCGAGCAGCCGGTCGATCGACTGATCCTCTGTGGCTGCGCCACCGATTTTTGCGTCGATACCACAGTGCGCAGTGCGGCCTCCCATGGGTACGAGGTGCTGGTGTTGAGCGATGGTCACACCACCGCCGATCGCCCCCACCTGAGCGCGGCCCAGATCACCGAGCACCATCACTGGATGTGGCGCCACCTCAGCCTGCCGGAGGGGCGCAGTGTGACCCTGCTCACCACCGACGAGCTGCTGGCAGTAACACCCGCCCTGCAGCCGTGCTAATCTGCGAGCCTCGCCTCGTTTCTCACTGGAGTCTGTCGTGCGCCTGTTGTCTGCCACCCTGTTGTTGATTGTTCCCCTGCTGTCGGCCTGCTCCAGCTTGCCCGGCCAGAAGTATGACGGGCCGCCCCCCCTGTTTCTGACCCACATCAACGAGGAGGGGAGCAAGCGGTTCACCTTTGAAGCCGCGCCCAACGACACCTTGCCGCGCGGCCTCTCGGCGGCCCAGAGCCAGCGGCTGCTGGAACAGCGGGAGGCGTTACAGGAGAACCTGCTGACCGAGACCCTGGCGACCAAGCAGTATTGCCGCCAGGGCTACATAGTGCTGAGCCAGACCTCCTGGAAGGTGCGGGGAGAGTGCAACGAAACTGCCACCGACGCCGATCGTCGCGCTTTTCCCAACAAGGCCTCCTGGCAGGATTGAACTGGCGGATGAGATAACGCAATAAAAACGGGCAGCCAATTGGCTGCCCGTTTTGTTATGACGGCTGTAGTGGTCGACAGAGATTATCAGACCGGCGCATCGGCCGGGCTGGTTAGCTCGGCACCGTTGTCGATGCGCTTGTGCCCTTCCACCAGATGGACGAAATCCACCAGCTCGTCACCGGAAACCGCGAACGCCTGTCCGAAGCCCTTGACGAACAGCCCCTGTTCCGGTTTGAGGCGGAACAGTTTGAAATCCTTGAGGTTGGAGAGACCCTTGATGATCTCGCCAAAACGCCCCTCCAGCGCCGCCACCGCCTTGCTCCAGCGGGCGTCGTCACGGGCCACCACTTCAGCCACCGCATCGAAGGTCAGGCGCTTGCGGGCAAACAGCTCGCGGGCACCGCTCTCATCCTCGATCAGCATCAGGGATACTCGCGGCACCTGTTGCAGGTTACGGGCGTGGCGAGCGATCTCGGAGATCAGCACATAGTAGCCATCTTCCTGCAGCACGAACGGGGCATAGCTGGCGTTGGGGTTGCCTTCGCCATCGACTGTGGCGAGCTGCAGGGTGCGGCAGCTGTCGCGAAACTCGCGGATCTCCGGTTGCAGGCGGTTCTGCAGACGCTCCTGACGTTCACTCATGCTTTGACTTCCTCTTGAGAGTTGTGGCGCAGCGCCATGAAACGGGTGACCTGATCGGCCAGCAGCTGGCGTTTCTCGTCGCGACCCAGATAGACCTTGAAAATGCAGCGGCCGGAGTGACCGAAGAACTGGAAGGAGTGCCCCTCCTTGCCCATGAACAGCTTGCTGACCAGCGCAATCCCCGCCACGTTGTCGAGCTTGAGGTGACCATGCAGCTCACCGTCGCGGCCCATCAGGTTGTAGTAACCGCGTGCGTCCTTGCCTTTCGGGAAGGGGGCTTTTACCTCGAAGATGGATCCTTCTGATTCAACGATGGTGGTCACCGGGCCCCAGTCGGCCAGATCTTCCAGCAGAGCTTGTGCGCGATCGGCGGGTAGCAGGGTCACCAGCTCGGCGGGCAAATGGCGAACCACCTCCCATTCACTGATGGCAAGCTGGGCCGCCAGGGTGGACGGATGAGCGCCGGGATCCTGCTCCAGCAGCGCGTGAATGCGTTGTGCAATGCTCATGTTTTCTCCCTCTGCGGGACCAGGTCGTCCCGCTGTTTATCATGGCGGCTACTCTAATAAAGCACTGGAATCAATGCAATTGATAATTGCTATCATTATCAGTGCATTTTTTCCAAAGCCTTGATATTCTCGGCGGCACACCCGTTTCATTCACCCCTTCGGAGGTTAGCATGGGCCGTCGTCTTGCCCTCGCCATCACCCTGCTCTGCAGTTCATTCTCTCCCTTCTCTGCCGTTGCCGCCGACGGCCAGAAAGAGCGTATCGTCAGTATCGGCCCGGCCACCACAGAACTCATTCTGGCCCTTGGCGGTGAATCGAGCCTGATCGCCACCGATGTCAGCAGCCCCTTGCCAAAAGGGTTGCCCAAGGTGGGTTATCACCGGGCGCTGGCCGCCGAAGGGATCCTGAGCCTCTCCCCCACCCGACTGGTGGGCAGCGACGAGATGGGCCCGGCCCCGACCCTGGATCAGCTGCGTCGTGCCGGGGTCAAGGTGGAGGTGCTGGATACCGCGCCGACCCTCGCCAACCTCAATCAGCGTATCGACACCCTCGCCAGCCTGCTGGGCGATAAAGCCGCTGGCGATCGCCTGAAGGTTGAGATCCAGGCTCAGACTGCTCAGCTGGCGGCGCAAGCCAAACAGAACAAACCGCTCAAGGTCGCCTTCCTGCTGCTGCACAAGGGGCAACCCACCAGCATCGCCGGGGGGACACCACTGCCAGCGCGCTGATCTCGCTGGCGGGCGGCATCAATCCGGTCGCCGAGTTACGCAACTACAAGCCGGTATCCGCCGAATCCCTCATCGAGATGCAGCCCGATCTGGTGCTGGTTAGCGGTCGTGACTGGCAGCAATATGCCGATCCGGCCAAGGTGCTGGCGGAAGTGCCCGCCTTGGCGGCTACCCCGGCAGGCAAGCGCAACGCCATTCACGCCATCGACGGTCACGCCCTGCAAGGGGGCCTGAGCCTCAACTCCCTGCAACAGGCGAACCAGATCGCCCAGTGGATCAAGCAGGGGTCATGATGCGGTTACCCCTCTCCTGGCTGCTGGCCTTTACCACGGCCGCACTGGCACTGTTGCTGCTCGGTTCGCTGGCAACCGGCCCTATGACCCTCACCCTGGGCGAGAGTCTGCGGGCGCTGTTTGCCGGGCAGGAGAGCGGGATTGAGTCGCACAAACTGCTGATCGTGCAGGAAATTCGCCTGCCGAGAACCCTGCTCTGCATCGCAGTGGGGGGGATTCTAGGGCTCTGTGGTGCCGTGATGCAGGGGCTGTTTCGCAACCCCCTGGCTGACCCCGGCATCATAGGTGTCTCCGGCGGTGCGGCGCTCGGTGCGGCGCTCGCCATCGTGCTGCTGGCCCCCCTCGGCCAGCAGCTGCAAGCCACCATCGGGGTTGGTCTGCTGCCGCTGCTCGCCTTTCTCGGCGGCGCCCTCACCACCACCCTGGTCTATCTGCTCGGCACCCGTGAGGGGGGCACCTCGGTCACTGTCATGCTGCTGGCCGGGGTCGCCATCACGGCGCTCTCCGGTGCAGTGATCGGCCTGCTCACCTATCTGGCGGACGATCAGATGCTGCGCAACCTGAGCCTGTGGCAGATGGGAACGCTGGCGGCAGGCAAACCGGCCGATGTGGCGCTGGCCCTGCTCACCCTGGCGGCCCTGCTGTGGCTCTTTATGCGCGATGCCAATCCCCTCAATGCCCTGCTGCTGGGTGAAGGGGAGGCTCGTCATCTGGGGGTCAATGTGCAATCCCTCAAACGTCGTCTGATTCTGCTCACAGCGGCGGGCGTCGGGGTGGCGGTAGCGGTATCGGGGATGATCGGCTTCGTCGGGCTGGTGGTGCCTCATCTGGTGCGCCTGCTGGCGGGTCCCAACCATGTCAGGTTGCTGCCGCTATCGGCCCTGCTTGGCGCCGCCCTGCTGCTGGCAGCCGATATGCTGGCACGCACCCTGCTGGCCCCTGCCGAGCTGCCGGTGGGCATCATCACCGCCCTGCTCGGCGCCCCCTTCTTCATCTGGCTGCTGGTAAAAGGCCGCCGCGCCCTGTGATACGGACTGTTATGCAACCACTCTCATCCTCACTCTCCGCCCCCCTGTTGAGCTGCACCCGACTCAGCCTGCGCCGTGGCCAGCGCCAGATCCTGGATGGGCTCGATCTTAGTCTCGAGAGCGGTACCCTCACCGCGCTGCTCGGCCCCAACGGGGCGGGCAAGAGCTCGCTGCTCAAGTGCCTGACCGGCGAGCTGGAATATGAGGGTTCCATCACCCTGTTTGGCGCAGATCGCCAGCAGTGGGACAGCAGCCAGCTGGCCCACCGACTCGGGGTATTGCCGCAAAGCTCCTCCCTCAACTTCCCCTTTCTCTGCGAGGAAGTGGTCGCCATGGGGCGCCTGCCACACAGTGAACCGGCGGCGCGGCGCGACGAGATTGTGGCAGCGGCCATGACCCATGCCGGGGTCGAGCATCTGGCCAAGCGGCTCTATCCGGGGCTCTCCGGCGGCGAGCGGCAGCGGGTGCAGTTTGCCCGGGTGCTGGCGCAGATCTGGCAGGCCCCCTCTCCGACCGAGCAGACCGAGCAACCCCGCTTGCTGCTGCTCGACGAACCCACCTCGGCGCTCGATCTGAAATACCAGCATCAGCTGCTCACCATGGCGCGCGCCCTGGCCAGCCGCAATACTGCAGTGCTGGTGGTGCTGCACGACCTCAATCTGGCGGCGCGCTATGCCGATCGGCTGGTGATGCTGGAACGGGGCAAGCTGATGGCCGATGGCACACCTGCCAAGGTGCTCACCCCTGAGCTGATTGCCCGTCTCTATGACTATCCGGCACAGGTGATCCACCACCCCGAGAGCGGCCTGCCGATGGTGGTGTAGTCATTCTTTCTGATGCGAGATGCTCGATCGAACCACTGCAACCCTATAATGGCAGCCTGTTAACCGACGCAGGTGTCACCATGATTCGCTTTGCCACGTTTAATGTCGCTTTTGATCGCTCTGCTGCCGGTATGCTGACCGGTGAGCTGGCGCTGACCCGCACCGAGCAGGATGCCCTGCTGGCCCGCCTCGCCGAAGGGAGCCTGAGCGGCGCCACGGAAACCAAAGCCAAGAACGTGCAGCAGATCCGCAACGTGGCGGAGATCATCCAGCGCACCCGTCCGGATGTGTTCCTGCTCAACGAGTTCGACAACGACGGCAAAGGCGAGAGCACCGCCGATCTGAAAGCCTTCAACGACAACTATCTGGCTCACGCCCAGCACGCAGAGGTGACGGCCATCAGCTATCCGGTGATGCAGAACTTCGCCACCAACACCGGCCTGATGAGCGGTTATGACCTCAATCTGGATGGCAAGGTCAACAGCGGCCCCGACGATGCCTGGGGCTTTGGCAACTACCACGGCCAGTACGCCTTTGCGGTGATGTCCAAATACCCCATCGACACCAAGCAGATCCGCACCTTCCAGCACTTCAAGTGGAAGGATATGCCGGGCGAGCAGAACCCCATCATCGATGACTGCAACAATCCCAAGGTCAAGATCCCGGCCAGCCGCCAGTGTGGTGATGCCTGGTATTCAGACGCCGCCTGGCAGCAGTACCCGCTCTCCTCCAAGAACCACGCCGATGTGCCAGTACGGATCAAGACCGAGAAGGGTGAAGAGGTGATCCACTTCCTGATCTCCCACCCGACCCCGCCGATCTTTGCCAACGCGGCGCGTCACACCGTCAAGCACAACCGCGCCGAGATCGCCTTCTGGAACGACTACGTCAAGGGTCTCAACTACATGACCGATGACAAGGGCACCAAGGGTGGGCTGGCCAAAAACGCCAAGTTCGTTATCGCGGGTGATTTCAACGCCGATCCGCTCACCGGTGACGGTGACCTGACCGCCATTCAGGATTTGCTAAACAACCCGCTGATGAATCAGGCCATCACCAATGGCACCCTGATCCCGGTCAGCGAAGGGGGCCCGGAGTGTGTCAGCAAGGGGGCCGACTGCAAACGCAACCTCACTCGCCCCAACCCGGAACGCATCACCAACTCCAGCGTGCTGCAGCTGGATCACGTCATCCCCTCCGCCAACCTCAACGCGGTCAAGAGCGGCGTCTTCTGGCCTGCCAGCTTCGAGGCCGGTGATCACCTGGTCTATGATGCGAAACTCGGCATCGCCAAGGGAGTCAGCTCGGATCACCGCATGGTGTGGGTCGATCTCAAACTCGACTAACTCTGCCATGACCCCGCTGCGGCGGGGTCTTTTCTTGGCGATGACTGGCGAGTTGACCACGGCTCATTAGTCCACCGCTTGGCATTGAGTTATCCATCCATAACTCATCCATAGCCGTTGAATAGGCCCTCCGATCACAGAACCGCCGCGCCAATGGTGGTAGCATGCCTCCTCTTGCCATCCGGCCGCACGGCGGATCCGGTGGCCCTCCCTCCTCCGCTTTCACTTTTTGAGGAACGATTTGATGGAACTGCTTCTGCTTAGCAACGGTAAAGCCAACGAATTTCCGGGTCTGCTCGGCTGGGCCCGGGATCGGGTTCAAAGCCTGCTCGCGCGCAAACAGGTCAAGCGCATCCTGCTCATCCCCTACGCGGTGATCCGCAGCGACTGGGATGCCCGTGCCAACGAGCTGCAGGAGAGTCTGGGAGTCGATGCAATCAGCATCCACCACTTCGATGATCCGGTTGATGCCATCAATCAGGCGGACGCCATCTTTATCAGCGGCGGCAACACCTGGCGCCTCAACCAGATGCTGCACGAAAACGGCCTGATCGTGCCGATCCAGCGTGCCGTGCGCGAGCGGGGCGTCCCCTATGTGGGCTGGAGCGCCGGTTGCAACGTGGCGACCCCGAGCATCCGTACCACCAACGACATGCCGGTTTGCAGCGCCGCCGTGCTGCCGGCGCTGGGCCTGTTCCCGCTGCAGATCAACCCGCACTATCTGGACGCCAGCATCAGCGGCCACATGGGCGAGACCCGCGACGAGCGTCTGGCCGAGTTCTGCGCCATCAACCCGAGCGAGCACGTGGTGGCCCTGCGCGAAGCGAGCCTGCTACAGGTAAGTGGCGAGCGTCTGGAGTACTGGAGCGCCCGCGAGCAGGACTTCAAGATCTTCAAACACGGTCAGGAGCCGCAGGCCTTTATGGACGCAGCCCCGCTGGCCGAGCTGACCCCCTTCAAGGTCAGCTGAGCCACGAAGAGCGCCGCGCCACTTGCCAGCGGATAGCTCGCGAAACGGTAAAAACAAAAGAGGGATGGCTCAATGCCATCCCTCTTTTTTATCGTCATCTTTCAGCTGATTGCAGCCTGATTACTCACCCTGCAGGGTCACCAGTACCTTGCGGGCGCCACCATCGACGCGATGCTCGCCAAGCCAGATCCCCTGCCAGGTGCCGAGTGCCAGCTGACCGTCACGGATCGGCAGTAGCAGGCTCACCCCGAGCAGGGAGGATTTGATGTGGGCGGGCATGTCATCCGCCCCCTCATAGGTGTGGCGATAGTAAGGGGCATCTTCCGGCGCCAGCCGGTGCAGATGGGCCTCCATATCGCTGCGCACGCTGGGGTCGCAATTCTCGTTGAGGGTGAGCGAGGCGGAGGTATGTTGCAGCAGCAGGTGGGCCATGCCGATCAGGTAATCCGCCAGCATCGGCAGCTTGGCCACCAGCTCGTCAGTCACCAGATGAAAGCCCCGTGAATGGGGCTTCAGAGTCAGCAGGCACTGCTGCCACATCAGACGTACTCCATAAAGACGCGGGAGGTGAGTTTGGTGATCAGCTCGTAGGGGATGGTGCCAATCTCGTCGGCCACCCGCTCCACCGGCAACCCCTCGCCCCACAGCACCGCCTCGTCGCCGGCCTTGTCGGTTGCGCCGGGCCCAAGATCGACTGTGCTCATATCCATGGAGACACGCCCCACCAACGGCACGATTCGGCCGTTGATCAGCACGGAAGTGCCGTTGGGCGCCATGCGCGGATAGCCGTCACCATAGCCGATGGCGATCACGCCAAGGCGAGTATCGCGATCGGACACCCAGTTGGCGCCGTAGCCCACCGGCTCGCCCACCTTGTGATCCCGCACCGCAATCAGCTGAGTTTTGAGGGTCATCACCGGCTGCAGATCGTAATCGGCCGCCACCGTGTTGGGGAATGGCGACACGCCATAGAGGATGACACCGGGGCGAACCCAGTCGCAGTGGGAGTCAGGCCAGGCAGAATGCCCGCCGAGTTGGCCATGGCCCGCTCGCCCGCCAGCGGTGCGGTCAACTTGCTGAACAAATCGATCTGCTCGCGGGTAATAGGCTGCTCCAGCTCATCGGAGCGGCTGAAGTGGGTCATGATGTTGAACGGCTGCACCACGTTCTTGCACTTGCCGAGTCGCTCGATAAAGGCGGGCATCTCGTCGGCCCGTACCCCGAGGCGGTGCATGCCGGTGTCGAGCTTGAGCCAGGCCACCACGGGGGCAGGTAGCTCGACCTGTTCCAGCGCTTCGAGCTGCTCCCAGGTGTGAACCGCCGTCTGCAGATTGTTGGCCGCCAGCACCGGCAGATCGTCGGCGGAGAAGAAGCCCTCCAGCAGCACGATGGGCTTGACCACGGCGCAGGAGCGCAACATCAGCGCCTCTTCGATACGGGCCACCGCGTAGGCATCCGCATCCACCAGGGTGCGGGCGACCGGCAGCAGTCCGTGGCCATAGGCGTTGGCCTTGACCACAGCGATGATCTTGCAAGCGGGAGCGTGGCGCTTGACCACGGCGAGGTTGTGGCGCAAGGCCGCAGTGTTGATTTGGGCAGTAGCCGCTTTCATGGTTTTCCCTTACGAGGGCACAAATGGTCTCCCCCTCATCGGGCCGAAGACCGCCACTCACTTATCGTCGTCGAAGGCCGGACCGGCATAATTGTCGAACCGGGAAAACAGGCCCTGAGCAGCAGCCAATGACTGGCTATCGATCAGGGCAATCGTGGTAATGGCGAAACCGCCATCACCTTGGGTTTACATCAATAATCGTCGTCAAACGCCGGACCGGCGTAGTTGTCGAACCGGGAGAACTGACCCTGAAAGGTGAGACGCACTCTTCCGATAGGGCCGTTACGCTGCTTGCCGATAATGATCTCGGCAATCCCCTTGTCCGGGCTGTCATCGTGATAAACCTCATCACGATAGATAAACATGATCAAATCCGCATCCTGCTCGATGGAGCCCGATTCACGAAGATCCGAGTTGACCGGGCGCTTGTCGGCCCGCTGTTCCAGGCTTCGGTTCAGCTGGGAGAGCGCCACCACCGGGCACTGCAGCTCTTTCGCCAAGGCCTTGAGGGAGCGAGAGATCTCGCCGATCTCCAGGGTACGGTTGTCAGAGAGCGCCGGCACCCGCATCAGCTGCAGGTAGTCCACCATGATCATGGATAGGCCACCGTGCTCGCGCGCCACCCGACGGGCACGGGAACGTACATCGGTCGGAGTGAGGCCGGAGGCGTCATCGATATACATCTTGCCCTTCTCGAGCAGCAATCCCATGGTGGAGGAGAGGCGTGCCCAATCCTCGTCGTCGAGCTGACCGGTACGCACCTTGGTCTGGTCGATACGACCGACCGAGGCGAGCATACGCATGATGATCTGCTCGGAGGGCATCTCCAGCGAGAAGATAAGCACCGGCTTGTCGGCGGTGAGGGCCGCATGCTCACAGAGGTTCATGGCAAAGGTGGTCTTGCCCATTGAGGGACGGGCCGCCACGATGATCAAGTCCGAACGCTGCAAACCGGCGGTCATCTTGTCGAGATCGTTGTAACCGCTAGATACCCCGGTAACACCGTTGTGCGGCGTCTTGAACAGCTCTTCAATCTTGTCGACGGTCTGCTCGAGGATGAGCTTCAGGGGCTGGGGCCCCTCGTTGGCGCTGGTGCGCTGCTCGGCAATCTTGAATACCTTGCTCTCGGCAAGATCCAGCAGATCGCCGGAGGTACGGCCCTGTGGCTCGTAACCCGCTTCGACTATCTCGTTGGCGACCGAGATCATCTCCCGTACGACCGCCCGCTCGCGCACGATTTCGGCGTAGGCGTTGATGTTGGCGGCACTCGGGGTGTTCTTGGCGATCTCCACCAGATAGGCGAAGCCGCCCGCCTCTTCCAGCTGTTCGGAGCGCTCCAGCTCCTCCTGCAGGGTGATGAGGTCGATGGGGTTGCCCACGTTGGAGAGGCGGGTCATAGCCTGGAAGATCAACCGGTGCGGACGGCTGTAGAAATCCTGATCGATCACCCGTTCGGCAACCCGATCCCAGGCATCGTTATCCAGCATCAGGCCGCCCAGTACGGACTGTTCGGCCTCAAAAGAGTGGGGAGGAACTTTCAGCTGTTGTGTCTTGGCGTCTTTTTTCGCCGTCACTTGCTCTGCCATACACATAAAAACCGCAGCGGGAAGGGGACGGGAATTTTACAAAAGAAAGCCAACTACGGCGAGCCCTATCTGGCGGCTCATACCATCATAAAGGGCCAAACCAGAGTCTGCTCTACCTTGACCATTTTGATTTTGCTTCGCATTTTGCGCTCCTTGCGACTCAATCTTCTGCTTTTCATCCGGTTTACTCCTCTTGTTTGACGCCGTATCGCGGCAACCTCGTTCATGAATAATTCATGCCAGAGGTGATATTGATGAATACAAGCTGCGACACAATTAGGGACAGGCAGCCTGCCATGCGCCTTGCTGAGCTTGCCAAAGCGGAGCATGCCCCACCCACAGACGAGAGTGAAAAGAGTCAAAATGAAAAAGATGCTGACCCTGTTTGCCGTGATCCTGGCCATTGGCCTGGGGGCACCTCACGCCGAAGCCAAGAAATTTGGCGGCGGCAAATCCTTTGGTAAAAGTTACAAAACTGCGCCGGCCCAGCCTGCGGCCAAACCGGTCGACACCAAGAATCCGACACTGAATGCCCAGACTCCGCCGAAAAAGAGCGGCATGATGGGTGGCCTGCTGGGCGGCCTGCTGGCTGGCGGCCTGTTTGCCTACCTGCTGGGCAGCGGTGCCTTTGAAGGTCTGCAAGGAATGGACTTCCTGCTGATCGCCCTGCTGGCGCTGGGGGCAGTCTTCCTGATCCGTACCCTGCGCAAGGGCAAGGTCGCGACACCACAGCCACAACAGGCGGCCTATGCGGGCTATCAGCCACCGCAATCCGCGGCCCCGCAGCAATTTGAGCAGAGCAACAGCGCACCGCAAGCCACCGGCTTTGCCGACAGCGACGTGCCGTTCCGCCTGCCGCTGGGCTTTGACATGAACAGCTTCCTGGCCGGTGCCCGCGATCACTATCGCACCCTGCAAGAGGCGTGGAACAAGAACGATCTGGAAAAAGTGCGCGAATACGTCAGCCCCGAGCTGTTTGAACAGCTCAAAGCCGAGCGCGCCGAACTGACTGGCGACCAGCACACAGAAGTAATGTATGTCGACACCCAGCTGGTACGTGCTGACTATGGCAGCGACTGGGCCCAGGTGAGCGTGCGCTTCAGCGGCCGCTACATGGACCGTCAGGAGCAGGTCGAAGAAGACATCAAAGAGGTGTGGCACCTCGAGCGCGATCTGGCCAAGAACAATGCCCCCTGGCATATCGTCGGTATCGAGCAGCTGTAAGGCTTCGCGCCTATCAGTTAGTCACTAGGCAATAGCCAGTCAGTTAAGCCTGACTGGCTATTTTTTTATGGGGCACAACGAGACCAAATAGAGACTGACGCTGGCTCGTTATAGCTGTTGGGACATGACCTAACATGGTCATATTGTGCTGATGAAGACACCGATTTGGTAACCCGTTTACGCACCGAGCCAAAAACACATCGCGGAATCGAGAAGGAAATAATGTTGAGCATTAACCAAAAATAAGCGCCCCTGTTAGCTTGGGAAAAGCCGCGAGCCTATTTGACAGACATAAAAAATCCGAAGCCAGAACAACCGGCTTCGGATTTCATCATCCAAGGAGGAGCAATTAATGAGCATTAATTGCTCGGTATGACTCCTACGGCAGATTTTTTATCATCGGCATGGCCGTGATCAGTGGTGATGGCCCTTGCCACCACAACCGCCACCACCGCAGCAGCCGCCGTGACCATGGTCGTCACCGTGGTCGTGGCCATGATCGTGACCGTGACCAGCACCACCGCAGCAACCGCCGTGGCCGTGATCTTCATCGTGGTCGTGACCATGACCGCCACAGCAGCCGCCGTGATCGTGGTCATGACCGTGATCGTGACCACAACCACCGGCACCGTGAACGTGGCCGTGGGCCAGCTCTTCGGCAGTGGCAGCACGCACGTCCTTGATCTCGACCTTGAAGCCCAGAGTCACGCCAGCCAGCGGATGGTTGCCATCTACCTTGACGAACTCTTCGGACACTTCAACCACGGTCACCGGACGGTGGCCATCGTCGGTTTCAGCGACAAAAGTATCCCCTTCGGAGACTTCCATGCCGTCGAACAGCTCGCCCGGTACTTCTTGTACCAGTGTCTCGTCATATTCGCCGTAGGCCTGGCTCGGTGCCAGAGTCACTTCGAAGGCTTCACCTACCGCGCGACCTTCCAGCTCGGCTTCCAGGCCAGAGACCAGGTAACGGGTGCCGTGCAGATAGACCAGCGGCTCTTTGCCGACAGTGCTGTCGATGACTTCACCGTGCTCGTCGGTGACTGTGTATTCCAGCGTAACCACGCTCAGAGGAGCTACTTTCATGTCAGGATCCTGCGGATAGAAAAAAACGGGCTCAGAATACCCTAAAAAGCGGGCCGCGCATATGGCGTGCGGCGCCACGGAGTGACGAAAAAAACGGCAACAGCGTCAGCAAAGAGACCCTCATTCCATCCGCCGTTCCCTTATCAGGGGCGAAACACCCCGATCACCTCTTCCGCTTCGCGAGTCTGCTTGTCGACCTCGGCAGGCGTTTGTACCTGGGTATCGCCACAGGCGACGCAGGTCACCTTCTCGACTCCATGCTCCAGATACAGCATCATGTTGTCCAATTTGCCGCACGCCGGGCAGACCGCACCGGCAATGAAGCGTTTTTTACGTCTGGTTTCCATATTTGTTACCTCCAGGCAGCATCATATCAGGGTTTTTACATGCATCACGCCATCGAGTATCACCATTTTTCCTGCCATGGCCTGCACGCCGGCAACCGCAAACGAACTCCGGTCGGGCAGTTGTTGCGGATCACCCGGGGCGCCGCGCTGCTGAGACTGGGCCAACATGAGCTGTTGCTGCCGGCAGGCAGCAGCTTCTGGCTCTGCGCCGATGCCCTCGCGGCCTTCAGCCCCCTCAGCGGTTGCGAGTACGATCAGCTGAATGTCTCTTTGCGCGTGGCTCAGCCGCAGCAGGCTGGCTGGCTGCAAGCCACTCCGCTGCTCGATGCCCTGCTCGACTCTCTGGCTCTGTGGCAACGTCCGAAAGAGTGGCAAGGGGCCTACGGTCAGCGACTGCAGGTGATCCTGGATAAGCTGCAACAGTGTGCCATCAGCCAGCAGGGTCACGGTGAGCTGCAAGCCTGCTGGCAAGCACTGGCCAATGGCCAACAGGAGTCTCTGCAACAGTGGGCACAACAAGCCGATGCGCCGGTGGAAGGGACTGCATTGCAACAACAGTGGCAACTGCTGCAGGCGCTCAGATTGCTCAAGGGCGGCAGCAAGCCCGCGCAGGTGGCCAGCAAGCTGGGTTATGCCGATGAGGCCGCATTGCAAGCGGCCTGCCAGCAGTGGGGCGTTGGCGAGGATGGAGATCAATAACCGGACGCCGGTGTGAATGCGCGAACTAAATTGGCTGAATGAGTCCAGTTTTTTGCCAGATGGTCGTTAACAAGGAAGGGCCATTCACCCCGTAATCCTTTATGCTAGAGGCCTGAAGTGACTGCCAACGTTTCGACCAACAGGACATCTGCCATGACGAGCAAAGCCAATCAATCCCAGGGCATGTTGCTGTTTCACCTTTCAGCCAAACAATCCTTTGCCATCGGTACCCTCAAGGTGAAGGAGATAGTGCCCTACACCCAGCTGACGGCAATGCCCCACTCGCACCCGACCGTGTTGGGGGCCGCCAATATGCGCGGCTCCACCATTCCGGTGATCGACATGGCGATGGCGGTGGGCTATCGCCCCATTAGCAAGGAGGAGATGCCCCACTGCTTCATCATCATTACCGACTGCCGCCGCACCCTGGTGGGCTTTCTGGTACGGGGCATCGATAAAATCACCGAGTGCAACTGGCGCGATATCGAATCGCCCCCCGCCTCCCTCGGCCACAATGTCTTCGTAACCGGTGTGACCCGGGTCAATGACCAGCTGATCCAGCTGCTGGATGTTGAGCTGATCCTCTCCCGGGTCTATCCGGACGATCCGAGCCACCTCTATCCGGTACTGACCGATGTGCAGCGGGAACGGATCAAGCCGATGCGGATCCTGCTGGTCGATGACTCTTCGGTCGCTCGCCGTCAGCTGATGGCCGCGCTGGACTACATCAATATCCCCTATGAGGTCTGCACCAATGGCAAGGATGCACTGACCCTGATGCAGACGCGGGCGAGCCAGAAGACCCCGATCGACATTCTGGTGAGCGATATCGAGATGCCGGGACTTGATGGCTACGAGCTGGCCTTCGAGGTGCAGAGCGATAGCAAACTGGCGGGGGCCTACATCATCCTGCACACTTCGCTCTCCAGCGAGATCAGTGTGGAGCGGGCCCATCAGGTGGGAGCCCATGAGGCGCTGACCAAGTTCGAGGCCAACGAGCTGATCCAGGCCATGCTGCGCGGCGCCGAACATCACGATCGCCTGCTGAAATAAGCCAATGACTGGCGGGAGGAACACGCCTCCCGTCCTCCTTATCTTCGACCCAGACCGACTGACCCCATGCTGACCGAGAGCCACTTCCACGCCCCCTGGTGGGCACGCAATCCTCATCTGCAGACCATATTGCCCAAATGGCTGCGCCGCACCCCTGCCCGTTTTGTGGCGGAGCGGTTTGAACTGCAGGATGGGGACTTTGTCGACCTCGCCTGGAGCGGGGAAGTCAGCCTTGATGAACGGCCGCTGATAGTGGTGTTTCACGGGCTGGAGGGAAGCATTCACTCCCACTACGCCAAGGGATTGTTCGCCCACCTGCAGCAAGAAGGCAGAGAGGCCGTGCTGATGCACTTTCGCGGTTGCAGTGGCGAGCCCAATCGCCACCTGCAGGCCTATCACTCCGGCGCCATCGGTGATGCGCAGGAGCTGATTGCCGAGCTGAGCCAGCGCTTCCCGGGCAAACCGCTGATCGCCATCGGCTTTTCACTGGGTGGCAATATGCTGGTCAATCTGCTGGCGCGGGGCTGTCCTGCGGCATTGAAAGCGGCGGTGGTAGTCTCGGCCCCGCTGCAACTGGCGAGCTGCGCCGAGCGGGTCAATCAGGGCTTCTCGAAGGTCTATCAGAACTATCTGCTACGCACCATGCGCCGCAACCTGCTCAACAAGATCAGCCAGCAGCAGAAAGCGAGTGAACGCTGGCAACCTCGACAAGTGGAGCAGATTGCCACCCTGCGCGATTTTGACGAGCTGGTTACCGCGCCGCTGCACGGCTTTCACAGCGCCAACCACTACTACCAGAGCTGCTCGGGACTACCGCTGCTGGCTCAGATCCCCATCCCTACCCTTATCCTGCACGCCGCCGACGATCCCTTTATGTCACGCGCGGTCATTCCCCGGCCAGAGCAACTCTCGCCCACGGTGCGCTATGAGTTGAGCCAGCGTGGCGGCCATGTCGGCTTTCTGCACGGCACGCCCTGGCGGCCACGGTTTTGGCTGGATGAACGGATCAGTCGCTGGATTGCCGAACATAGTCACTCTGCAACACAGAACTGATTGCGTCCCAACTCCTTGGCCCGATAGAGCGCCTGATCGGCCCGCTCCAGCAACTGGCTCGCCCCTTCGCCGGACACATTGCTGGCAATCCCCTGACTCACCGTCACCCAGGGGGCAACATCGGACGCCAGATGCTCCAGCCGCAGGATGGCCAAGCCATCTTGCAGCCGCTGCGCCACGCTGGCCGCCGCCTGACGGTCGGTATTGGGCAGCAGCAGCACAAACTCCTCCCCGCCATAGCGGGCCACCAGATCAGATGGTGTGCGTACCGCACGGTTGAGCGCTTGTGCCACCTCCTTGAGGCACATATCCCCTACCTGATGGCCATAGTGGTCGTTGAAGCGCTTGAAATAGTCCACATCAGGATGAGCGATAGCGGAGCGCCGCTCTCCTGGCTATGGGCCAACGCGCGCTCCAACTCGATATTGAAATGCCGCCGGTTGGCGACACCGGTCAGAGGATCTTGCTTGGCGAGCTGATCAAGTTGGCGCAGCAGCGTCAGATTTTCATGCTCCCGCATGATCGCCAACTCAAACCAGCGGTGCAGCATGCGGCGGCCAACCTCCAGCGCAATCACGTCAAACAACACGCCAAGCAGGTAGATCTGGGGAAAATCGACGCGCAAAAAGAGCTCCAACCCTACACCCACCGTCATCGGGCCCAAGAGATAGCCATAAAAAACCTTGCGATCGGGATAAAACGCGATGAGCGCAGCCAGCAGGTTGAGCCGCATGATCCCGTTGGCATAGCTGACCCCTCCCCGCAGCTCCACCTGACCAATCGTGTAGATGTGCAGCGTCCAGAGTCCGCCCCATAGCACCATCACCAGCGCAGCCATCCGTAACCAGAGGCGATCCTGCAGATGGTCACAAAAGAGGCTGACAACAGGTAGTAGCAATAGCACCACCATGACCAGGGCCAGCTCACTCTGAAAGCGCCAGGGCAAGCTGTCATCACTGGCGAGCCCGACTTGGCTGTAAACCTCGTAGCGTATCGAAAGAAACAGCACCACCAGCCAGTTCAACAACCAGAACCACACCATGCCTCGGGCAATCGCCTCTCGACGTGCGCTGTCCAGATGCTCAGTCAGGGTTAACGGCGCGCTGCGCTGCGCTTCAGACAACATCTCTCAGACTCCGGTGAAAAGGTAAAAAGTGATTGCATTCGCGGGATTCAACACAACAATAGCCTGACGATCACCTCTTTTGCTGTGAGACCTTTAAATGATCATTCCCTGGCAAGAACTGGACGGCGACACCCTGACCAACCTGATCGAACACTTTGTGTTGCAGGAGGGAACAGAATATGGAGAACAGGATGTACCGCTTGGCGTCAAAGTCGATGCAGTGAGAGAACAATTACAGCAAGGCAAAGCTGTCATCGTCTATAGCGAGCTGCACGAATCGGTGAATATCGTGATGAAAGACCGCTTCATCGAGCAGTCTTGACCCAACCGCAATCCGGACCTTATAACGGAATTCCCAAGGAAGAGAGAATCCCATGTCGGCCAAGCACCCCATTATTGCCGTTACCGGTTCGTCCGGTGCCGGCACCTCCACCTCCACCAACGCCTTTCGCTCCATGTTCCATCAACTGGGATATACCGCGGCTGTGGTGGAAGGTGACAGTTTTCACCGCTACACCCGACCGGAAATGGATGTAGCGATCCGCAAGGCGCGCGAACAGGGGCGTCATATCAGCTATTTTGGCCCTGAGGCCAATGACTTCGGGCTGCTGGAGAGCTTTTTCCAGGGCTATGGGCAGGATGGCAATGGCCAGTATCGCCGCTACCTGCACAGCTTTGACGAGGCGGTGCCCTTCAACCAGATGCCCGGCACCTTTACCCCCTGGCAGCATCTGCCCAGCAATACCGATCTGCTGTTTTATGAAGGGCTGCACGGCGGTGTGGTCACCGAGGATCACAATGTGGCGCGCCACGTGGATTTTCTGATAGGCGTGGTACCCATCGTCAACCTGGAGTGGATCCAGAAGCTCATTCGCGATACCTCGGAGCGAGGGCATTCCCGCGAGGCGGTGACCGACTCCATCGTTCGCTCCATGGATGACTACATCAACTTCATCACCCCGCAGTTCTCGCGCACCCATATCAACTTCCAGCGAGTACCGACGGTGGATACCTCCAACCCCTTCAGCGCCAAGGTGATCCCGAGTCTGGACGAGAGTATGCTGGTGATCCGGTTTCGCGGTATCAAGCAGGTGGATTTCCCCTACCTGCTGTCGATGATCGACGGCTCATTCATGTCGCGGATGAACACCATAGTGGTGCCGGGTGGCAAGATGGGCTTTGCGATGGAGCTGATCCTGCGCCCGCTCATCCAGCAATTGATCGAAACCGGCAAAATAACCTGATTCAAAGGAGTTCACGATGCGGCTTGCTTATCTCTCTGTGGCACTGCTCGCCCTGCTTGGCGGTTGCAGCAGCGGGCCGGCGGCACCCACGCTGGAGTCCGGCACCATGCTGGTTCGTCCGATGGGCAACTGGACCTATGGTGCAACCCCGCGCTACGCCCTGGCCGAGCAGTATCAATTTGCCGGTGAGTTGGCGGAAGGGTGGCTAGAGCCAATGCAGCAGGCGGTAAGCCGGGAGCTCAATAGCAAGGGGTGGCAGAGTGCACCGCTTGACGAGGCGGATCTGTGGGTCGCCATCGGCGTCGCGGGCGGCAAGGATATGAGTGACGGCGAGATTTTCGCCCGTCTTGGCATGACGCCCGGGGTATATGCCTCGGCCAACCAGCGCAAAGGGTCGCTGGCCATCGTGCTGCTCGATCGCAAAACCCAGAAAGCGGTCTGGAGCAGCATCATCCAGCTGACCAGCGACGTGAGCATTGAAGACAGCCAGCGTCAGGCACTCAGCCAGCAGCTCGCGGCCGAGCTGCTCAATCGCGTCCCCACCAACTAGCGCTTGTTTAGTGATAACGGATGGATAGAAAAACGGCTTGCCTCCCGGCAAGCCGTTTTTTGTGGTCTCACAGTTGTGTCCCAGTCTGGTCTTGGCCAGACTGGGACACAAAGCTGCACACCTTCAGCTATCTGTGGTCACTTATTTAAGCGTACAGGTCAACAGTGTGACCCCTTTCTGGGTGAGAAGAGCCTGTTTCTCTTGATTCCAGAAGGTGGTCAGGCCGTCAGAATATTTGGCGCCAGACTCTGACTCCACACGCGCCAGCTTGTGGTAAACCCCAGAATAGGGGAACTGCACCATGTCAGCCTGGGCATCATAGGTAACGGCCAGCATCTCTTCGCCACACTGGTATTGGCTGTATTGATACTGGGTAGGTTGCGGGCTGCTGCACGCCGCCAGGCCCAAAAGGGGAAGCAGAGCGATCAATTTTTTCATTGCACTTTCCTTATGTAATGGCTTTATGTCATGGCCTTGTGCAGTGGCCTTACGTAACGGCCTTATGCCAGGGTACCAACGAAACTATCGTTATCAAGCTTCAACAATTTGATAACTATGGGTAATTTGTACCGCTTTTTCCAACATCAGGGAAACAGAACAGTATTTTTCCATCGACAGATCGACCGCTCTGGCCACCTGTTTCTCTGCCAATCCCTTGCCCGTCACCACGAAGTGCAGATTAATCTTCTCGAAAACCCGGGGCACGCTATCGACCCGTTCGCCACTGACATCGACATGGCATGCGGTCACAGACTGGCGCGCTTTTTCGAGGATGGAGACCACATCAATGGAGCTGCAGCCACCGACCGCCAGCAGGATCATCTCCATCGGGCTGGCCCCCTCACCGGGGTTGGCACCATCCAGGATCACCTTGTGACCGGATTCACTCTCACCCACAAACTTCATCCCTTCCACCCAGCTGACCTTGGCTTTCATCTCGCACTCTCTCCTGTTAATCATGATGATGGATCCCTAGCATAACCCAGTCGCTTATCTCTGCCGAACAGGGGGAGTTGGGATGGAAATAGATCAAAATCAACATCTCCGACCTCTATCTTCCCTAGAATGGCCGGAGCGGCGCAGCAGGCATTACTCAAAGGGCTCTGTCAAAAGCCCGCAAAGCCTTGTCAGCACAGGCAAAGGCTCTTATCCTACTGCGACCAATACAAGGAATGGCAAGATTGGCAGCTTGCCCGGACGCACAAGTCCATAAAAAGACACTACAGAGGAATTCTCATGGTCATTGGCAAACCGCAAAGCGATCCCACCCTGGAATGGTTCTTGTCGCACTGCCACATTCATAAGTATCCCGCCAAGAGCACCCTGATCCATGCGGGTGAAAAAGCGGAGACCCTCTACTACATCGTCAAGGGCACCGTGGCCGTCTTGATCAAGGACGATGAGGGCAAAGAGATGATCCTCTCCTATCTGAACCAGGGTGATTTCCTGGGCGAGATGGGGATGTTCGAGGAGAACGAGAACCCCGAGCGCTCCGCCTGGGTTCGCGCGAAAGGCTCTTGCGAAGTGGCAGAGATCTCCTACAAGAAGTTCCGCCAGCTGATCCAGGTCAACCCGGACATTTTGATGCGTCTCTCTGGCCAGATGGCCAAGCGCCTGCAACACACCAGCCAGAAAGTGGGTAACCTCGCCTTCCTGGATGTGACCGGCCGGATCGCCCAGACCCTGCTCAACCTGGCCAAACAGCCGGATGCCATGACCCACCCGGATGGCATGCAGATCAAGATCACCCGTCAGGAGATCGGCCAGATCGTCGGCTGCTCTCGTGAAACCGTGGGCCGCATCCTGAAGATGCTGGAAGAGCAGGAGCTCATCTCTGCTCACGGCAAGACCATTGTGGTATTTGGCACTCGCTGATGACCCGTCCGCAGGCCTGACTGAGGCCTTGGGATAAAAAAGGCTGCTACGGCAGCCTTTTTTGATCCTCTCCCCTATAATCCCGAACGCCCTTCACTGTTCCGGCATTCGCCCAGAGAGTTACTATGCACCTTCAATGTCCCCGCTGCCGCAGTCCGCTCCATCTTCATGAAGCCTCCCAGGGGCGCTATTGCGACAACAAGCATCACTTCGATCCGGCACCGGAAGGTTATCTGGATCTCATCCCCGGCAAGAAAAACCCCAAAGACAGCGACAGCCGTGCCCTGATGCGCGCCAAGCACCATTTCCTGGAGGCCGGCCACCAACTGCCGCTAGTTGAGGCCATGGCCGGCCTGCTCGCTCCGCTGGCCCCACAAGAGCTGATCCATCTTGGATGCGGTGAAGGCTACTACTGCCGCGCGCTGGCAGAGCGCCTGCCCGGCTGGCAGTTTGCTGGGGTTGATATCGCCAAGAACACCATCTTTGCCGCCAAAAAAGCGCAGCCGGACGGCCAGTTTGTCATTGCCGATCCCGCCCGAGCACCGCTGCAACCGGGCTCTTCAGGTGCTGCTGGTCAACGATCTCAAGGTCAAGACCGAGCAGCTGGTCAGCTGGCTGGCGCCCGGTGGCTATCTGCTCTATCTGCAGCCTGGCCCCCGTCATCAGTGGCAACTGCGGGTCAGCCTCAACCCGGTGAGCATGGAACACCCCCTCAGCTGGCCAACCCTCGGCGGCCTCAATCCGGTGACTCAACAACGCTGCCAGTTCAGCCTCACCATGGATCAGGCCATGCGCAGCTTTATTCTGGAGACCAGCCGTCTTGGCTGGCGGGCAACCGGTGAGCAGCGTCACGCTTTCGCTCAACAAGGCCCGAATGAACTGGAACAGGATCTGCTGCTGACCCTGTGGCAACAGCCCATCTGATCACTGGGGGGAGCCTTGCAAGGCTCCCGCCCCGTTTTTCCCGCCCCGCCCCATTCTCCCCTGCGTGATCTAGCTCACAACTGAGCCATCGACTTTGTTGCTCAGAACAGCCTTGATGTCAAAAAAGTCACTAGAAAACAATTCATTGAATTTAATCTTTTTCTATCTTGTCAAAAACCGTCACACCCAGTTTTGATAACGACCTCGCAACCTCAATTAAACAACGATGGATTCAGGCCCAGTCAAGGTTGGGACGCCTACCGTGTGGCTATCGGACTATTTCCGATTTCACAAAACCGACAACAAGTTCGGAAGTGTTTACATCAGAGGAATAACGCATATGAAGAAGTCTGCACTGACTATTGCCATCTCCAGCCTGCTGCTGGCGAGCGGTGCCCATGCTGCTACCGTTTACAACCAGAACGATACCAAGCTGGAGATCGGCGGCCGTGCACAAGGTGCTTACTACGGTACTGACGACAACGGTTCCGAAGGTGACCAGAGCTACTTCCGTCTGCACGTTGCTGGCGAGACCAAGATTGCTCCCGAGATGAAGGCGTTCGGCTTTGCCGAGTACAACCTGCCGACTTCCGGTTCTGACAACGACGAGCTGCGTTATGCCTATGCCGGCATCAAGCACGACCGTTTCGGCGCATTCAGCTATGGTCGTCAGGATGGCCTGTTCACCAAGGCCGTCAACAACTATACCGACGTCCTGCCTGAGTGGGGCGGTGACGGCCTGGGCAAAGATACCGAAGTATTCGGCACCGGCCGTACCAACGGTCTGGCCCAGTACATCTACACCTATCAGGGGCTGACTCTGGGTGCCCAGTTCACCGGTAACAATGATCCGCAGAATGCTGACCGCTCTAACCTCTCTGGTGCACACAGCACTTGGAATCCGAAGGGCTCTGCAGAAGGTTTTGCTGTATCTGCCAACTATGATTTCGACATGGGTCTGAGTCTGGGTACTGCTTATAACCAAGCAGGTAAAACAGATGAGCAGGCAGCCAATGCCGCTTTTGGTGGTGATCGCGACGCTAAACTATACGGCGTAGGTGCCAAATACGCAGTGGGTGACCTTTACTTGGCAGCAACCTATTCCCACGGTGAAGACCACCTGTATGTCAAAACCTTCAACGGCTATGCAGAGAAGATGGATGGCTACGAAGCTGTTGCCCAGTACGCCATCGGCAAGTTCAAGCCTTCTCTGGCCTACCTGCGCACTGACGTGAAAGACTCAGCTCACGGTGTTGATGATACCTACACCGAGTACGTATCTATCGGTGCCTGGTACAACTTCACCGACAACTTCAACGCCTACGTTGACTACAAGATCAATCTGTTGGACAACAATGGCGTGGATGCTCACACCAACTCTCTGGGCAAGAACACCGACGACGTAGTCGCGGTTGCCCTGCAGTACAACTTCTAAGTAATTGGAAGTCAGTTATACCCTGTGATACCAATGTCTACTGTTTGAATGACTTCCGGCCGCTCTGCGGCCGGTTTTTTTATTGCGCCTTTTCAGCACCTTGCATATAACTATCGAGCGGATTGATGGCAATATCCGCGCCGTTGACAGGGAGTGACAAGGAGATATTCACGGATGAGACAAGTGCGCGGTAACATAGACTGGCAACGCGGGTGGCAGTTGTTGCCACTGCTGTTGATATCGCTCATCTGGAGCAGCACGGCAGATGCCAGCTGGGATCAGAGCCTCTATCGTCAACTGGGTCTGGCCGGCAAGCTGGATAAACAGACCTTTCGTCAGGCACTCAACAGTTATCAAACTGTGCGCCACAAACGAAAACCTATTCTCACCATCATCGATTACAGCAAGCCATCCACCCAGCGCAGACTGTTTGTCATCGATATGAAGCGCCACAAGCTGCTTTATCACACCTGGGTCAGCCATGGCCGGAACTCAGGTGAACTGGCCGCAAAACGCTTTTCCAACCAGCTCAACTCCCGCCAAAGTTCCCTCGGCGTCTATCGCACCGCAGAAACCTATCTGGGCAAGCATGGCTACTCCCTGCGGCTGGACGGGCTAAGCCCCGGCAAGAACAGCAATGCCCGCAAGCGTGCCATCGTGGTACATGGCGCCGCCTATGCCAGCCCGACTCATCTGCGCAAATATGACAAGCTGGGCCGCAGCTGGGGTTGCCCCGCCCTGCCCAAGGAGCAGGCCAGGGCCATCATAGATACCATCAAGGGAGGGAGTGTCATCTACGCTCACGGCTAGCGGGCACAACACCAGAAAACGCAAGGCCAGCAATCGCTGGCCTTGTTTGTTACGCTTTTCACTCTAAACGTGGCGCGTTATTGGCGCACCACCAGTACCGGACAGGGTGCATGACGCACCACAGACTCGGCGACACTGCCTACCAGCAGATGGCTGATACCGGAGCGACCGTGGCTGCCCATCACGATCAGCTCAACCTCATCCTCCTTGGCCTGAATGACAATTTCATCGGCGGCGCGGCCAAAGCGAATATCAAAGGTAGCCGGGATCGGCAGGGTGGCAACCAGCTCTTTGAGCTGGGTTCTGGCCTGACGCTCCATCTCGTGAGTAATCTCGATGGCCGTCATATGAAGGATCTTGTAACTGTCAAAACCGTGCAGTTGATCAACCACGTGGATCAGCTTGAGCTGGGCCTGATGGCTCTGTGCCATGAAAACGGCATAGTCGAGTACCGCGCGAGACATTTGGGAAAAATCGACTGGACAGAGCAGAGTCTTGATCGATGGCATAATGCAGTCTCCTCTACTGATTGGGGTGCTATTGAATCTTTACTCGATCATAACGATCCGACCGCAAATAACCCTCGACCCTGTCGCAAAATAGAGATGCGGGATGTTTTCTCCGCCCGCCGCGATCAATGGCATGGTATAAATCAGGTGATAAATGCTCTCCTCACCCCTGCGAGGATAATGCTGACCATGCTACGCATCGGTTGTTTGCTGCTTTGCTCTCTGTGTGCGATCGCCCACGCTCGCACAACCGATATCCACGTCTATTGCGATGGCTGGCCCGGTTTCTGCCAACCGGATGGCCGCGGTATCTATCTCGATCTGGTGCGAACCATCTACCAACCCCACGGCTATCAGATCGTGCCCCATATCGTGCCTTACAAACGCGCCGTCGCCATGGTAGCCAGGCAAGAGGGGGATATGGCAATGAGTGTCTATCGGGACGAGATCAAGGGGGTCAAACAGCCCCATCAGCCAGCCTCCGCCGATGATGTGACCGTCTTCATGCTCAAGCAGTGGCAGCCACAATGGCGGGGAGAACGCAGCCTGGAGGGAGAGACCGTACTCTGGCGGCGAGGATGGGTGCTGGATAAATATCTTCCGGTCACCATGCGATGGCATGAGATCGACAACCATGAGATGGCCCTGCAGCTGATTAGCAAGGGGCGCTATCGCTATTACCTGACCGCTGGCGTGCTCCATTCTACCGATGAGACCCCGGCCAATATGTACCGCACCATTTTGCGCTGGATCCCGACTTACCCCATTTTTGCCGATACCGAGCAGGGCGACCGGCTACTGCAGTTGTGGGAGCAGGAGATGGTGAATCTGATCCGTCGCGGCACGCTGGCCGAGATATATCGCCGTTATCACCTCTATGACTACTACCGCGACTTTCTCGAGGAGCAGGCGGTCAAGGCAGGCGAAAACTGATCCCACCATAGGGGAAAGAGAAGGATACCGCAGCCCCGTCAACAGCGGCCACCGCCAGCAACCAGTCTATGAGCAACACCGTTTCCATTACGGTTTGATTGACCGTGGCCACGCCACAACTCAGGGTTGCCGGAACCCCTTCGCCAAGCGGTCATAGAGGATCACATTGACCGAGGCGGCCAGATTCATGCAGCCCTGGGTCGGCACATAAACCACATCTTTCACCGCGCCATAGAGGGCGGGATCGAGCGTGCCATCCTCCGGCCCGAAGATATAAAAAGCGCGTTCCGGATGGACATAGTCGGGGAGCGGTGTAGCGCCGTCGATCAGATCAACCACCACGGGCACGCATCCCTGCGGGATAAACGCCATCAGATCATCCACCCCGAGCAGCGGGATCTTCTCCACCATCTGCTTGGTATCGGTGGCAAAGCGGCGCGCCAGCTCGAAGCGGTTGCCAGTGTAGTAGACCTCGTCCACCCCGTAACAACCCGCAGCCCGCATCACTGAGCCGACATTTTCCGGAGACTTGGGATTGACCAGCCCCACACAGCAGAATGCACTCTTTTCCATCATCTCTCCTCATCTTGCGGCGGCCATTATAAGCCGTTGCAGGGCCACCGACCCGTTAAAAGTCCCCTCCCCGGCTAAACCGCTTGCCAACCCATCTTTGAATGTCGATTTATTGTGCGCAATCCGACAAATCTTGCACAAGCCGATAGCCAGCAAACGTTTCCCAGCAATAATGGACAAACGTTTGCAAATGGATGTTTGTCTATGACTGAGCGTGAACAAGAGATCCTCGCCATGCTGCGTCAGGATCCCATGATTGCCCAGCAGGAGCTGGCCGATCGCCTCGGCATCAGCCGCTCCGCGCTGGCCAGCCACATCTCCAGCCTGATCCGGCAGGGATATGTGCAAGGCAGAGGTTATGTACTGCGAGAGGGCCCCTACATAGTGGTGATCGGCGGTGCCAATATGGATATTTGCGGCACCAGCCATGACAACCTGCTGCTCGGCGACTCCAACCCGGGCAAGGTGCGCACCTCGGCAGGCGGTGTCGGCCGCAATATCGCCGAGAATCTGGCGCGGCTCGGCAGCGACACCCGGCTGCTGACAGCGGTCGGCAACGACCAGTATGGCCACCATCTGCTGGAGGTAAGCCAGCGGGCCGGCGTCGATGTGCGCCAGACTCTGGTGCTCGATGGTCACGCCACCTCCTGTTATCTCAGCCTGCATGATGGTAGCGGCGAAATGAGCTGCGCCATCAACGACATGGCCATCATAGAGCAGCTCACCCCAGCCCGCCTGACCCCCCTCGCAGGCTTTCTCGGTGGTGCCCGGCTCTGGGTGCTCGACACCAATCTGGCTATCCATACCCTCGACTGGTTGTTTGAACGGCAAGGTGAGCACGCCATCTTTGTCGATACCGTTTCGGTGGCCAAAGTGGAGAAGATCCGCCCCTGGCTCGGCAAGATCCACACCCTCAAACCCAATCGCAGCGAGGCAGAGCAGCTGTGCGGCATGACCATCGCCGGGCCCGAAACCTGGCCCATGGTGGCCGCCTGGTTCCACCGCGCCGGGGTCAAGCGACTGTTCCTCAGTCTGGGTGAACAGGGGATCTTTTACAGCGATGGCGAGCAGCAGGGTCACCTGCCGGTACTGGGTAGTCCGGTACTCAACGTCACCGGCGGCGGGGATGCCTTTATGGCTGGCCTCGCCCACGCCTGGCTGCAAGAGCTCGACATTGCCCAGACCACCCGCTTTGCCTTGGGCTGCGCCGCCCTCACCGTCAATTGTTCCGATACCGTTTTTTCCGGTCTGAGCAAGACCGCCGTTGACCGCATACTGGAGGAGTACTCATGCTGAACGCTTACCTCGATATCCAACCGGAAGTGGCTGCCGCACTGGCCGCCGGCAAACCGGTGGTCGCCCTCGAATCCACCATCATCTCCCACGGCATGCCCTATCCGCAGAACGTGGAGACGGCCCGTCAGGTTGAACAGGTGGTGCGCGATAACGGCGCCATTCCGGCCACCATCGCCATCCTCGACGGCCGCCTGAAGGTGGGTCTGGATGCGAGTGCGCTGGAAGCGCTGGGCCGGGCTGGCCACAGCGTGACCAAGTGCAGCCGCCGCGACATTCCGTTCGTACTGGCGCGCAAGGGGATGGGGGCCACCACGGTCGCCTCGACCATGATCATCGCCGCTATGGCGGGGATCCGGGTCTTTGCCACCGGTGGCATTGGCGGGGTACATCGCGGCGCGCAAGAGACCTTCGATATCTCCGCCGATCTGCAGGAGCTGGCGCAAACGCCAGTGGCCGTAGTCTGCGCCGGAGCCAAGTCGATCCTCGATATCGGGCTGACGCTGGAGTATCTGGAGACCCAGGGGGTGCCGGTGATCGGCTATCAAACCGAAGAGCTGCCCGCCTTCTACACCCGCGAGAGCGGCTTCAAGGTCGATTATCGCCTCGATACCCCGGCAGCCATCGCCGAGGCGCTACGCCTCAAGTGGGAGCTGGGACTGACGGGCGGCGCCGTGGTGGCCAACCCCATCCCGACCGCACACGCCATGCCCAAAGCCGATATCGACGCAGCCATTGCCCAAGCGTTGCGTGAAGCCGATGAGCAGGGGATCAAGGGCAAGGCGTCGACCCCCTTCCTGCTGGCCCGCGTCTGCGAGCTGACTGGCGGCAACTCGCTGGCGGCCAACATCCAGCTGGTACTGAACAACGCGGCACTTGGCGCCCGCATCGCCGCCAGCCTCTGATCGCTCGCCGATACCTCGCCATGTAAAAGAGGGCCTCGCGGCCCTCTTGTGGTTTTTGCTATCTGCAGTGCTATTGCAACGCTGTGTTATTGCAGCACCACGCGCCCATTGAGGGGCTGCACCGGCCGGTTGTTGGGGTGGTGCATCACCGCCTTGAAGGCGTCGATCTGGGCCTGACTGACCTCAATCGGCTGCTTCATCACCAGCCAGCGCACTCCTTCCGAGCAGGGAGGCGTAGTAAGGGAACCGCTGAAGCGATAGTAGTCACGATTCTCAGGCAGCAGTTGCTCAGCAGAGAGCGGCGCCTTGAGGGCCTGGATCTCCCCCACCTTGGCAGGTAATGCACTCCAAGCTGCCGCCAACGCCGGATTGGCCTTGCCAGCCTCGAACATCACCGCCACCACGGCGATCTCTCCCTTGTCACTGACATGCACCAGATGCCCTTCCAGCGGATAGGATTTGCCCTCGATGAGGTTCTCACTCGGGGCGTGGAAGTGGAACTGCTTGAGTTCAAACCTGGTGCCATCGAGTTGCAAGGTGCTGCCCGGGGCATAACCGACCTGCACGGTATGACCGTTGTTGACCACTGTGTTGCCACCCGCCTGATAGTGGAGTACCAGCGGGGCCAGTTTGGCCTCGACCAATCCGCTCAGGTCAACCGGCGACTGATTGCTGCCCGCACACTGACCAAACTCAGGGGTCAGCTTGGCCCAGTGGGCAGGCCCCGCCTCACCGCTATATTCCCAATGGGGGGTGGCAGCAAACACGACAGGGCACAGCAACAGGGAGCAGGCCAACAGAGACTTTCTCATCATACATCCTTATTGTGATTGAAAAGCACGACCATCCCCTCCCCCGGATTGCGGGGCATGCAGAGATGGCATATCTGATACGCGGGATACAGAACATCAGAGCGACTTTCTAATGGTAACGAGCACGGGTTGGTCTATCGGTTTGACCGCGGCTCAATACAGAGTCGTTTGGCAAGTATATGGTGAGGGATCGGCAGAGACAGTGAAAGAGGGGGAAATTAATCAGCCTGCTATCCACTCATCGTCTGGCGGATACGGGTCAAGGTTCAGGGTGTCACGCTTTCATAACAACCATCCATAACAACCATCGCGGGAGTCCGGGCTCCCGCGATGGTTGCCGATAACGGCAATTAACGGTCGCGATTCAACGCGATCAGACGATCAAGAATCGTCTCACCATCGGCACGCAAACCGTTATGCTCATATTCATTGGTGATCCAGGCGCGACTGTTGCCAAGCCCACGCAGAGTTTCGCGACTGTAGTCAAACTCCACATACATATCCTCGGCATAAACGGCGCATGCTACCGGCACCTGGTTGCGGGCCAGCAGGGCCGGATTATAGAGCGCCCCCCAGTCCGCCTTGTTGGCCAGCAGATTAGCCGCCTCTTTCAGGGGCAGCAACTCGCGGAACTGCTCGAACATCCAGGGGTAAACCATCTCGCCGGTGAAGGCGAAATCCTTGCCGGGCGCCCAGTTCACCGCAGGACACTCTCCTCTGACCCGATCCGCCGCCCAGCGAGTCGCCTCCCCTTCGGCGTAGATAGCCTCGTGCAGAATGGCAAACAGCGGGTTGGTATTGAATGGCTGCATGCTCTGCACCTGATAGAGAAAGGCCGGGCTCAGCTTGTCGCCGATAAAGGCCTCTTCCAGCAGGTAATAAAGCTCCTCAAAGGCACCCGTAGCACCGAGATCCAGCCCCTGCTGCTGGAACTGCTCCACCGTCAGGCGCTGGCCGTTGGGCAGTCGCACATCATGCTGGTGCAGATGGTTGGCCAGCCGGTTGGCAATCCCCTGAGCATGGGGGAAGCGGGCGAAG
This sequence comes from Aeromonas sp. 6P, assembly GCF_051919525.1. Lineage (NCBI taxonomy): Bacteria > Pseudomonadati > Pseudomonadota > Gammaproteobacteria > Aeromonadales > Aeromonadaceae > Aeromonas > Aeromonas sp. 6P. The sequence goes on from NZ_JBQBEO010000002.1 coordinate 3,607,702, forward strand.
AAGGCTCGGTTCTTGTCAGCCACCCGCTGGTAGGTGGCGCGGTAAACCTCCTCGGCGCTGCGGCCAATCGGCGCGATGCCGCCGGTGATATAGACCTCCCGCAGGCTATCGGGGAAGAGCGAGAGATAGGTCAAGCAGCAAAAACCACCAAAGCTCTGACCAAGCAGGCTCCAACGATGCTTGGGGCAGAGCTCCTGCCGGATGAACTCGGCATCTTGCACTATGCTGTCGGCGCGAAAATGGCCGAGATACTCCGCCTGCTCGGCCGGGGTCATTTTGGCCAGAATCTGCCCGTGGATGGGGCTCGACATCCCGGTGCCACGCTGATCCAGCAGCAGCACTCGGAACTCCTGCAACGCCCGCTTGAGCCAACCACTATTGGCCGTCGGGCGCGGCGCCCCGAATCCCGGCCCACCTTGCAGAAACAGCAGCCAGGGCAACTTCTCATCGAGCTTGTCTTTACGGCAGAGGGTGCGGGCAAACAGGGTAATGCTGTCGCCATCAGGCTCATCATGATCGAGGGGAACAGTAAAAAAGTGCGGCTCGCAATGAATGCCGTCCAGTACATAGCTCAAGGGGCTGTTCATCTGGGATCTCTCCGTCAGGATGGGAACATCATTGATCCCATCATATCCCCGCCCGGCCACAGGGTCACTCCAGTTTTCCAAAATGTTAACAATGGCTTAAAGGTCGAAACATCACCCGACAAGCAGCTCTTCAACAGTGCTGAATTAATTGTTTTGCAGGGGAGATTGACGCTATGGCGCCATTCAACAAAGATGGCTCGCCTGCACAGGAGTGCAGCCATTCAGGCCGACAAAATGGATAAGGGAATGTGATGAAACCGAAGTGGATCAGGGCCAGAAAAAGAGAGAAGAAGCCATGCCCTGGCAGCATGCTGCAAACCGGAATGCTGCTGTTCAGTGCCACCTGTGGCGCGACGCTCTTTTTGGCCGCATGCAACAGCAACTAGAAATGAAAAAGCCCGCTCGATTGAGCGGGCTTTTCGAATTTGGCTCCTCCTACTGGACTTGAACCAGTGACATACGGATTAACAGTCCGCCGTTCTACCGACTGAACTAAGGAGGAATTATGGTGCCCAGAGACGGAATCGAACCGCCGACACGGGGATTTTCAATCCCCTGCTCTACCGACTGAGCTATCTGGGCAACGGCGCGCATTAAACCCTTTCCAGCGCAGAGTGTCAACCATGATGACACGATAAAAAGTGCGTTCGCTCAACAACCGAACGAAGCGACCATTTATTATCCATTCCAGTCCCGTTTCACGCACTTGCTGGCCTCTGAACACCCTGCAGTCTGCGCCAATATGATGGAAATTCGAGGTTCAGTGGGTCCGCCGCATTGAGCCGAATCCACTCTGCGAGTATGCTTTGCCGCAATGATACCGCCTGGAGGCAACATGAGTCTGAATATGCAAGAGTGGCGTGATGAGACCACCGAGATCGTCAACGAACTGCTGGCCGATGGCAGCAATCCCGATGCGGATTACGACATCGAGCACCACTTCGCCTGCCAGGATTTCGACCGTCTGGAAAAAGCAGCGGTTGACCTGTTCAAAGCCGGTTTTGAAGTGACCGATGCCGAAGAGATGGAGCTGGATGACGGCGCCACCATCTTCTGCTTCGATGCCACCATCGAGTGCAAGCTGAATGTCGAAGCGATCGTCGCCGATATCGCCAAGATGCTGCCCATCCTGGAAAAATATGGGGTGGATTACGATGGCTGGGGCACCTACTTCCAGGATTGATCCTGCCTCCATCGTAAAACAACAAGGCCACCTTGCGGTGGCCTTGTTGTTTCTGACGATCTCTCACACCAGATAGCTGGCAGCAAACTCCGCCGGCGGCAGGGGGCGACTGAACAGATAGCCCTGTAGCCGATCACACCCCGCCTCGGTCAGCCACAACTGCTGCTCGGGTGTCTCTACCCCTTCGGCGGTGATCCGGATCCCAAGCTCATGGCCCAACCCGATGACCGAACGCACTATAGCGGTGGTCGCGCTATTGCTGGCGAGCCCCTGAGTGAAGCTGCGATCTAGCTTGAGGGTCGCCACCTGCAAACGTGGCAGATAGGCCAGCGAGCAGTAACCGGTACCAAAGTCGTCGATGGCCAACTGAAAACCGGCGGCGATCAGGTTGTCGAGGTTGGTCTCAATCTCGTCGGCGTTCTCCATCAACACCCCTTCGGTGATCTCCAGCTCCAGTTGACTGGCCTTGAGACCATGGCGAGCGATGCAGGCAGAGACCCGCTCACAGAGCGCCGGATCACGGAACTGCAGCGGCGAGAGGTTGATGGAGAGCACCATATCCGGCTGCGCAGTTTGCCACTGCGCCAGCTGGGCACAGCCCTGCTCCAGCATTAACTGGCCAAGCTGACCGATGATCCCCATCTCTTCCGCCAACGGAATGAATTCGTCGGGGGAGATCATCCCAAGCTCGGGATGGGGCCAGCGACAGAGCAGCTCGGCGCCATGCAGCCGGTGGGTGCGGGTACAGATGATGGGCTGATAGACGGCAACCAGCTGGGCGGACTTGATGGCGAGCGGCAACTGGGCGGCGATCAACTGACGCCGCTTGAGCCGGGCATGCAGCTCGGGATCAAACAGGGTGCAGTACTGCTGCTGCCGTTTGCCCTGCGCCAGCGCAGCCTCGGCATGACTGAGCAACCGCTCGGCATCGCTTGCCCGCCCCTGAGCCAGCCCCAGAAACACCGGGATCTGGATGCGATGATCTTCCACCTGATAGTGCTCCATCAACTGCTGCTGCAGATGCTGGCTCCACCCCTGCAATGGCTCGTTGAAGTCCGGCAGCAGCAGGCTGAAGTCATCGGCAGCGACCCGACAGAGCAGGGAACGCGGCGGTACCAGCTGCTGCAACCGCTTGGCCACCTGGCTCAGCAAGCGGTCGGCAATCCGGATCCCGAAGCGATCGTTGATTTCACGAAAATGGTGCAGATCGACCAGCACCAATGTGGCACTGCGTCCCCCAAGATGGCGGCTGGTCTGCAAGAACCGGGAGAGTTTGAGCAGCCCGGTCAGACTGTCGTAGTGCTGCTCCTGCTGCAACTGCGCCTGAGTGGTGCGCAGGCCGGTGATGTCACGCCCCAGCGTCAGGATCCCGAGGGAGTGGCCGTCACCATCGGGGACATCGACCCGGGTGATCTCCATGTGTCGCCCCTGCCCGCTGGCATCCAGCAGACAACACTCGCCATGACCCATCCCCTGCGGCGCCGCCAACCGGAACGGCAGTTGCTGACCCAGCACCTCATCCGCCCCCTGGCCGATAAAGTCGAGGAATGCCTGATTGCACTCCAGCAATACCCCGTTGTGATCATCGAAACGGATCAGGTCAGGAATGGCATCGAGCAGAAAACGCTGCAACAACTGCTGCTTTTTGACCGTCTGTTCCAGGCTCTTGCGCTGGGCAATCTCGTTAACCACCCCGAATACTGCGCACGCCTCTCCCTGCGGGGTGTAAAGAGGCACCTTGTGCACCTCCATCCAACAGGTATTCCCACCCCGGTTGCAATGGAGCTGCTGATACAGCATCGGCACGCCTCCGGCAAGCAGCTGCTCATCCTCACTGCGAAAGAGATCGCCCCATGGCATATCTGCATCTGTCTTGCCGACAATCTCGGCAGGCGACTCCAGCTTGGCTTCACGGGCGAACTCACGATTGGCGAACAGGTAACGCCCATGACTATCTCGACAGAAGATACTCATTGGCAATTGGTCGATGATCTGCTGCAGCAGATCCGGGGTGAGCATGTTGGTCACAGGGGTGCTTATGGAGGAATTTCGAGCAAATCTATGATAGCAAACCAATTTTGTAAAGCACCCCGATCACCTCCCCATAACATCGAACGCTGGATGGTTGCTGACAGAGATTGTCGCTCCGGCGATAATAGGCGCCGGTTGGCCAATGGCCTGGTGATATGGACGAGAGAAACAAGATGAAAAAGATTATGGGGAGCGCATTGGCGCTGCTGCTGGTTGGTTGTGCTGGTGACAATAACGGCGGTGAGGAGTATCGCTACAACCCGCCAATTGCCAAGGCAACCAACAACACTCAGGAAATGGCGATCCCGGTGGATCTGGTGTGGGCTCGCGCCGAGAAGTGGTTCACCGATCACGGCCTCACCATCGAAAACAGCCAGCGTGGCTCCGGCCTGATGACCGCCAACGTCAACCAGTCAGCCGACGGGCTGGAGTGGCTGGACTGCGGAACTATGGGTTCCAAAGTTGCACTGGGCAACCCGAACCTGCAGATCAACCTGATCATCACCCAGAGCGGCAACAGCAGCGTGGCCACGGTCAACGTCAAGGGCAACACCGAGCTGTTCTTCGTTGAGTCCTCAGGCGAACGCGTACCGGCCCCGTCCATCAAGCCGGTCTGCGTCTCCCGCGGCACCCTGGAGCAGAGCCTGTTCGCCACCCTCGGCAACTGATTTCTCTTCCTTGCAAAGATAAAAAAAGCGGCAGATTGCTCTGCCGCTTTTTTATTGCGTAGTTGTTAGTGCTTACTGTTTATCAATATCGAGCATGTTGTTGGCCAACATGTAATCGATCACCTGGCTAGCCGTTGCACCACTATTACCGGTCAGAGAGCCAAAAGTGTGACCAGACAACACAATCTCCTGGGTCACAGAACCACCCACCGAATCGCTAACCTTGAGATGCACACCTTGGCTATCTGCAGACACAGACAACAGACTTTTAAGCAATGACTCCGTTTTAGACCCATCATGATCCAGCAGGTCACTCAGATCCAGCTTGTCGCGCAGCGTAGGATCACTCAGGCTCGGTTTGAAGTCCGTGACAGTATCAACGGCAGGATTGCTGGCACTCGCATCTCCCTGACTCCATACGAAGAAATCTTTACCTTCGCCGCCAGTCAGAATGTCGTTACCCAAACCACCATACAGTTTGTCACTGCCAGTGCCGCCATAAAGGATATCGTTGCCATCATCACCATAGAGCTATCGTTGCCACCCTGGCCAAACAGGATATCGTCACCAAGGCCACCGTGCAGCTTGTCGTTCCCCCCTCGGGTATCGCCCGCCACATCCAATGAGTTGGCATTCCCCTTGATGTACTCGTAAAGCTCAAGGGAGCTGGGTGCATAACCATTTTTCAAGGTCAGGAACTGGGTCAGACCATCCAGCCCCTTGCCATTGACCCAGTCTGCCGGCTTGGTCGGGTTGCCAGCCGTGCCCCACGGCAGGTGATCGGTATTGATGGCATCCCCGAACAGAATATCGTTACCCGCACCACCGTGCAGGACATCGACCCCCACTTCAGCAGGTGTATTGGTGGTCGAACTGCCAACCAGCACAGCCTTAAGCTGATCTGCCGTGGTGATGATGTCGGGTTGGCCAACCGGCGGACGCCCGCCCATCACCTTGTTCAGATTGTCGATCAGCAGCGTGGCAGAATCCCCTCTATCATCCTCATTTACAGTGAATACGTAGCGGTAATCCCCCGCCGCCAACGCACCGCTGTTGACTGTTCCGGCCGAGGTCACCGCGGCACCCACGTTCTCCCAGGCAGAGCCATTCCAGCGTTGCAGTTGCACCGAGAAAGTGTCTCCGCGGCCGAAATCATTACCCGTACTCAGATCGAAGCGCAGGCCGGTCCCCGCCGCCACTGTCAGCTTTTCGCTTCTAAACACTGACACACCATTATCACCCTTATCCGTCAGCGTCAGACGGCCGCCGGAGATATCAACCGAGCCCGAGCTATCGCCGGTCTTGCTCCAGCTACTCGCGCTCCACGGCCCTGTATTGCCGGAAAAATCATTCAGCAACTGAGCGTTCTCATATTTACTGCCAGAACCGACCACCTTGGTATTGTCGAAATACGCCAGGTTCCCCTGCGTCACGCCATTACCGATGCCGATCGCCTTGACCTCGCTCTGGCCGGACAGATTCGCAAAAGCATCGATGGCCTTCTGCATATCGATATCGTCGGTTGTGCCACCACTGCCCGAAGTATCCCCGTTATAAACCGTCGGGTTACCGTCAGTCAGGAAGTAGGTCAGGTTCTCGAACGTTTTCCCGCTGCCACTGCCCGGCTGGCTGTTGAACCACGCGGCAGCCTTGATAAAGGCATCCTCGTAGTTGGTCGCCCCGTCGGCCTTCAACGAGCTAAGCTTGTCGATAAAATCCTGCAGTTTTTCTTTACCGCTCTTCGACAGGTCGTTAATCGTCAACAGCGAACTCGCCGAGGTACTAAAGCCAATGAGCGTCACGTTAACGACACCATCATGGCCTGCCAGCTGATTGGCCAACGCTTTCAGGGCGTTAATCGTCAAGGTCATTCTGTCCTGACCTGCAGGCGGGTTTTCCCTTCCATCCAGGCCAAATTTCATACTGCCTGATGTATCTACAATCAGGGCGATATTGTAGTTTTTGCCCGGTTCAACCGAGGTCTTGATACCACCTATATCTCCCAGCAATACATCATCACCACGCCCACCCTCGACAGGTTTGTCTGACGTACCATTGTCCCCATTCGGGTTAGTGGGCTTGACCATAAAGCCGGTATCCGCTTCGGTATATTTCACTTCACCGGCTATTGGCAGACCATCCATCTCATACTCTTGCGAGCCTGCCTTGACCGTCACCTTGAGGTTCTCGCTACCGGTCGGCAACTCCACCTGCAGCGACACTTTCCCGTCTTGATCCAGCATGCTGGCCGGCACCTTCCAGCTGCCGTCGGCCTGCAGGCTGCCGCCTTGCACCACGGCCCCAGTCGGCAGGCCGGTAATGGTCAGATCGGTGAAGCGCTCGCTGCCGTCGATATCTTTCAAGTCGACATCAACCTTCAAGGTCGCCAGATCAGCTACTTTAGTCAGATTGCCATTCTTGAACTCATACTTGCCATCTTGCAGGTAAAGAGTCTCAACACTGTAAAAATCATGGAAGGGTCTGTTGGACCCAGCATTGGTACCTGTATAAATCAGTCGATAATCAAATTGATTTGGCGAACCGCCCATCACCAGCTGAAAATCCTTCATTGAGCCTGGGACATAGGCCACATCTTTCCCGTCCCAACCGTAATAGGTCGTGGACGCCTTCAGGCTTTGCGCAATCAGCATGTCATCGCCAGCACCAGCATTCAGAGTGACCGACGCAGTAGCATTCTTACCGCCAATCAAGATGTCATCCCCATCACCACCATCCAGGTTGTCAGTGACACTGCCACCACCGATCAGAATATCGTTACCAGTCCCACCATCGGCCTCAAAATGGAAACCTGTGCCGTACTTGATGGTGTCGTTACCGCCACCGCCATTAACTCGGCTGCCATTGGTAACCAGATAATCATCCTCTGTGGTCGGCGATCTAGACGGTGTCTTGCCATTCAGGTCGGACAGAATCTGCTCTACCTTAGCCGCCCCCGGCACAAACCCGCCACTCACCAGCTCAACCTTCAGCGTCACGCCGTCAACCACCGGCTTGATATCGACCACAAAGGTCGCATTACCACTACTGTTTACCCCGTCGCTCACCTGATAGCCGAACGACGCATAATCCCCCAGCTTGTTGCCAACCCCACCTGAACCTGCGCCACTATCCGCCGACCCGCTCGCCTCATGCGGATCAGGCTTGAACTGCAGCTTGCCGGCGGCGATTTCTGCCTGAGTAAATACCTGATTTTCAACCACAGCCAGCCAGTTACCGTCGTCATCCTTGTACTGCAGCACTCCGTCCGCCGGCAGCGAAGTGATCTTGATCGACAGCTTGTCCGCAGCGGTATCGACATCGCTAGCCTTGAAGTCGCTCCACTTCAAAGTAAGCGGCATATCTTCTTCACCCTGGGCATAACCACCGGAGGTAGTAGGCGCGTCGTTCACTGGGGTGACAGTGATATTGACGATGGCGCTGTCGGTATCGCCGTCAGTATCCTCGACCTCATAGTCAAAGCTGATGTTACCGTTGAAATCCTTGCTCGGCTTGAAGGTCATGCTGCCATCGGCGGCAATCTCCACGACCCCGTCCTTGACCGCGATGCTCTGGGCACCGCCAGTCAGCGCCACACCGTTGATGGCGACAACCTTCAGCCCGCCATCCGGCGCCTTGTCGTTGGCCAGCAGGCTCAGACTCACCGAGCCATCTTCGTTGACGGTGTACTCGTCATCGACCGCATCGACCAGATCATCAACGTTGTTGACAGTGATATTGACGATGGCGCTGTCGGTATCGCCGTCAGTATCCTCGACCTCATAGTCAAAGCTGATGTTACCGTTGAAATCCTTGCTCGGCTTGAAGGTCATGCTGCCATCGGCGGCAATCTCCACGACCCCGTCCTTGACCGCGATGCTCTGGGCACCGCCAGTCAGCGCCACACCGTTGATGGCGACAACCTTCAGCCCGCCATCCGGCGCCTTGTCGTTGGCCAGCAGGCTCAGACTCACCGAGCCATCTTCGTTGACGGTGTACTCGTCATCGACCGCATCGACCAGATCATCAACGTTGTTGACAGTGATATTGACGATGGCGCTGTCGGTATCGCCGTCAGTATCCTCGACCTCATAGTCAAAGCTGATGTTACCGTTGAAATCCTTGCTCGGCTTGAAGGTCATGCTGCCATCGGCGGCAATCTCCACGACCCCGTCCTTGACCGCGATGCTCTGGGCACCGCCAGTCAGCGCCACACCGTTGATGGCGACAACCTTCAGCCCGCCATCCGGCGCCTTGTCGTTGGCCAGCAGGCTCAGACTCACCGAGCCATCTTCGTTGACGGTGTACTCGTCATCGACCGCATCGACCAGATCATCAACGTTGTTGACAGTGATATTGACGATGGCGCTGTCGGTATCGCCGTCAGTATCCTCGACCTCATAGTCAAAGCTGATGTTACCGTTGAAATCCTTGCTCGGCTTGAAGGTCATGCTGCCATCGGCGGCAATCTCCACGACCCCGTCCTTGACCGCGATGCTCTGGGCACCGCCAGTCAGCGCCACACCGTTGATGGCGACAACCTTCAGCCCGCCATCCGGCGCCTTGTCGTTGGCCAGCAGGCTCAGACTCACCGAGCCATCTTCGTTGACGGTGTACTCGTCATCGACCGCATCGACCAGATCATCAACGTTGTTGACAGTGATATTGACGATGGCGCTGTCGGTATCGCCGTCAGTATCCTCGACCTCATAGTCAAAGCTGATGTTACCGTTGAAATCCTTGCTCGGCTTGAAGGTCATGCTGCCATCGGCGGCAATCTCCACGACTCCGTCCTTGACCGCGATGCTCTGGGCACCGCCAGTCAGCGCCACACCATTGATGGCGACAACCTTCAGCCCGCCATCCGGCGCCTTGTCGTTGGCCAGCAGGCTCAGACTCACCGAGCCATCTTCGTTGACGGTGTACTCGTCATCGACCGCATCGACCAGATCATCAACGTTGTTGACAGTGATATTGACGATGGCGCTGTCGGTATCGCCGTCAGTATCCTCGACCTCATAGTCAAAGCTGATGTTACCGTTGAAATCCTTGCTCGGCTTGAAGGTCATGCTGCCATCGGCGGCAATCTCCACGACCCCGTCCTTGACCGCGATGCTCTGGGCACCGCCAGTCAGCGCCACACCGTTGATGGCGACAACCTTCAGCCCGCCATCCGGCGCCTTGTCGTTGGCCAGCAGGCTCAGACTCACCGAGCCATCTTCGTTGACGGTGTACTCGTCATCGACCGCATCGACCAGATCATCAACGTTGTTGACAGTGATATTGACGATGGCGCTGTCGGTATCGCCGTCAGTATCCTCGACCTCATAGTCAAAGCTGATGTTACCGTTGAAATCCTTGCTCGGCTTGAAGGTCATGCTGCCATCGGCGGCAATCTCCACGACCCCGTCCTTGACCGCGATGCTCTGGGCACCGCCAGTCAGCGCCACACCGTTGATGGCGACAACCTTCAGCCCGCCATCCGGCGCCTTGTCGTTGGCCAGCAGGCTCAGACTCACCGAGCCATCTTCGTTGACGGTGTACTCGTCATCGACCGCATCGACCAGATCATCAACGTTGTTGACAGTGATATTGACGATGGCGCTGTCGGTATCGCCGTCAGTATCCTCGACCTCATAGTCAAAGCTGATGTTACCGTTGAAATCCTTGCTCGGCTTGAAGGTCATGCTGCCATCGGCGGCAATCTCCACGACCCCGTCCTTGACCGCGATGCTCTGGGCACCGCCAGTCAGCGCCACACCGTTGATGGCGACAACCTTCAGCCCGCCATCCGGCGCCTTGTCGTTGGCCAGCAGGCTCAGACTCACCGAGCCATCTTCGTTGACGGTGTACTCGTCATCGACCGCATCGACCAGATCATCAACGTTGTTGACAGTGATATTGACGATGGCGCTGTCGGTATCGCCGTCAGTATCCTCGACCTCATAGTCAAAGCTGATGTTACCGTTGAAATCCTTGCTCGGCTTGAAGGTCATGCTGCCATCGGCGGCAATCTCCACGACCCCGTCCTTGACCGCGATGCTCTGGGCACCGCCAGTCAGCGCCACACCGTTGATGGCGACAACCTTCAGCCCGCCATCCGGCGCCTTGTCGTTGGCCAGCAGGCTCAGACTCACCGAGCCATCTTCGTTGACGGTGTACTCGTCATCGACCGCATCGACCAGATCATCAACGTTGTTGACAGTGATATTGACGATGGCGCTGTCGGTATCGCCGTCAGTATCCTCGACCTCATAGTCAAAGCTGATGTTACCGTTGAAATCCTTGCTCGGCTTGAAGGTCATGCTGCCATCGGCGGCAATCTCCACGACCCCGTCCTTGACCGCGATGCTCTGGGCACCGCCAGTCAGCGCCACACCGTTGATGGCGACAACCTTCAGCCCGCCATCCGGCGCCTTGTCGTTGGCCAGCAGGCTCAGACTCACCGAGCCATCTTCGTTGACGGTGTACTCGTCATCGACCGCATCGACCAGATCATCAACGTTGTTGACAGTGATATTGACGATGGCGCTGTCGGTATCGCCGTCAGTATCCTCGACCTCATAGTCAAAGCTGATGTTACCGTTGAAATCCTTGCTCGGCTTGAAGGTCATGCTGCCATCGGCGGCAATCTCCACGACCCCGTCCTTGACCGCGATGCTCTGGGCACCGCCAGTCAGCGCCACACCATTGATGGCGACAACCTTCAGCCCGCCATCCGGCGCCTTGTCGTTGGCCAGCAGGCTCAGACTCACCGAGCCATCTTCGTTGACGGTGTACTCGTCATCGACCGCATCGACCAGATCATCAACGTTGTTGACAGTGATATTGACGATGGCGCTGTCGGTATCGCCGTCAGTATCCTCGACCTCATAGTCAAAGCTGATGTTACCGTTGAAATCCTTGCTCGGCTTGAAGGTCATGCTGCCATCGGCGGCAATCTCCACGACCCCGTCCTTGACCGCGATGCTCTGGGCACCGCCAGTCAGCGCCACACCATTGATGGCGACAACCTTCAGCCCGCCATCCGGCGCCTTGTCGTTGGCCAGCAGGCTCAGACTCACCGAGCCATCTTCGTTGACGGTGTACTCGTCATCGACCGCATCGACCAGATCATCAACGTTGTTGACAGTGATATTGACGATGGCGCTGTCGGTATCGCCGTCAGTATCCTCGACCTCATAGTCAAAGCTGATGTTACCGTTGAAATCCTTGCTCGGCTTGAAGGTCATGCTGCCATCGGCGGCAATCTCCACGACCCCGTCCTTGACCGCGATGCTCTGGGCACCGCCAGTCAGCGCCACACCGTTGATGGCGACAACCTTCAGCCCGCCATCCGGCGCCTTGTCGTTGGCCAGCAGGCTCAGACTCACCGAGCCATCTTCGTTGACGGTGTACTCGTCATCGACCGCATCGACCAGATCATCAACGTTGTTGACAGTGATATTGACGATGGCGCTGTCGGTATCGCCGTCAGTATCCTCGACCTCATAGTCAAAGCTGATGTTACCGTTGAAATCCTTGCTCGGCTTGAAGGTCATGCTGCCATCGGCGGCAATCTCCACGACCCCGTCCTTGACCGCGATGCTCTGGGCACCGCCAGTCAGCGCCACACCGTTGATGGCGACAACCTTCAGCCCGCCATCCGGCGCCTTGTCGTTGGCCAGCAGGCTCAGACTCACCGAGCCATCTTCGTTGACGGTGTACTCGTCATCGACCGCATCGACCAGATCATCAACGTTGTTGACAGTGATATTGACGATGGCGCTGTCGGTATCGCCGTCAGTATCCTCGACCTCATAGTCAAAGCTGATGTTACCGTTGAAATCCTTGCTCGGCTTGAAGGTCATGCTGCCATCGGCGGCAATCTCCACGACCCCGTCCTTGACCGCGATGCTCTGGGCACCGCCAGTCAGCGCCACACCGTTGATGGCGACAACCTTCAGCCCGCCATCCGGCGCCTTGTCGTTGGCCAGCAGGCTCAGACTCACCGAGCCATCTTCGTTGACGGTGTACTCGTCATCGACCGCATCGACCAGATCATCAACGTTGTTGACAGTGATATTGACGATGGCGCTGTCGGTATCGCCGTCAGTATCCTCGACCTCATAGTCAAAGCTGATGTTACCGTTGAAATCCTTGCTCGGCTTGAAGGTCATGCTGCCATCGGCGGCAATCTCCACGACCCCGTCCTTGACCGCGATGCTCTGGGCACCGCCAGTCAGCGCCACACCGTTGATGGCGACAACCTTCAGCCCGCCATCCGGCGCCTTGTCGTTGGCCAGCAGGCTCAGACTCACCGAGCCATCTTCGTTGACGGTGTACTCGTCATCGACCGCATCGACCAGATCATCAACGTTGTTGACAGTGATATTGACGATGGCGCTGTCGGTATCGCCGTCAGTATCCTCGACCTCATAGTCAAAGCTGATGTTACCGTTGAAATCCTTGCTCGGCTTGAAGGTCATGCTGCCATCGGCGGCAATCTCCACGACTCCGTCCTTGACCGCGATGCTCTGGGCACCGCCAGTCAGCGCCACACCATTGATGGCGACAACCTTCAGCCCGCCATCCGGCGCCTTGTCGTTGGCCAGCAGGCTCAGACTCACCGAGCCATCTTCGTTGACGGTGTACTCGTCATCGACCGCATCGACCAGATCATCAACGTTGTTGACAGTGATATTGACGATGGCGCTGTCGGTATCGCCGTCAGTATCCTCGACCTCATAGTCAAAGCTGATGTTACCGTTGAAATCCTTGCTCGGCTTGAAGGTCATGCTGCCATCGGCGGCAATCTCCACGACCCCGTCCTTGACCGCGATGCTCTGGGCACCGCCAGTCAGCGCCACACCGTTGATGGCGACAACCTTCAGCCCGCCATCCGGCGCCTTGTCGTTGGCCAGCAGGCTCAGACTCACCGAGCCATCTTCGTTGACGGTGTACTCGTCATCGACCGCATCGACCAGATCATCAACGTTGTTGACAGTGATATTGACGATGGCGCTGTCGGTATCGCCGTCAGTATCCTCGACCTCATAGTCAAAGCTGATGTTACCGTTGAAATCCTTGCTCGGCTTGAAGGTCATGCTGCCATCGGCGGCAATCTCCACGACCCCGTCCTTGACCGCGATGCTCTGGGCACCGCCAGTCAGCGCCACACCGTTGATGGCGACAACCTTCAGCCCGCCATCCGGCGCCTTGTCGTTGGCCAGCAGGCTCAGACTCACCGAGCCATCTTCGTTGACGGTGTACTCGTCATCGACCGCATCGACCAGATCATCAACGTTGTTGACAGTGATATTGACGATGGCGCTGTCGGTATCGCCGTCAGTATCCTCGACCTCATAGTCAAAGCTGATGTTACCGTTGAAATCCTTGCTCGGCTTGAAGGTCATGCTGCCATCGGCGGCAATCTCCACGACCCCGTCCTTGACCGCGATGCTCTGGGCACCGCCAGTCAGCGCCACACCGTTGATGGCGACAACCTTCAGCCCGCCATCCGGCGCCTTGTCGTTGGCCAGCAGGCTCAGACTCACCGAGCCATCTTCGTTGACGGTGTACTCGTCATCGACCGCATCGACCAGATCATCAACGTTGTTGACAGTGATATTGACGATGGCGCTGTCGGTATCGCCGTCAGTATCCTCGACCTCATAGTCAAAGCTGATGTTACCGTTGAAATCCTTGCTCGGCTTGAAGGTCATGCTGCCATCGGCGGCAATCTCCACGACCCCGTCCTTGACCGCGATGCTCTGGGCACCGCCAGTCAGCGCCACACCGTTGATGGCGACAACCTTCAGCCCGCCATCCGGCGCCTTGTCGTTGGCCAGCAGGCTCAGACTCACCGAGCCATCTTCGTTGACGGTGTACTCGTCATCGACCGCATCGACCAGATCATCAACGTTGTTGACAGTGATATTGACGATGGCGCTGTCGGTATCGCCGTCAGTATCCTCGACCTCATAGTCAAAGCTGATGTTACCGTTGAAATCCTTGCTCGGCTTGAAGGTCATGCTGCCATCGGCGGCAATCTCCACGACCCCGTCCTTGACCGCGATGCTCTGGGCACCGCCAGTCAGCGCCACACCGTTGATGGCGACAACCTTCAGCCCGCCATCCGGCGCCTTGTCGTTGGCCAGCAGGCTCAGACTCACCGAGCCATCTTCGTTGACGGTGTACTCGTCATCGACCGCATCGACCAGATCATCAACGTTGTTGACAGTGATATTGACGATGGCGCTGTCGGTATCGCCGTCAGTATCCTCGACCTCATAGTCAAAGCTGATGTTACCGTTGAAATCCTTGCTCGGCTTGAAGGTCATGCTGCCATCGGCGGCAATCTCCACGACTCCGTCCTTGACCGCGATGCTCTGGGCACCGCCAGTCAGCGCCACACCGTTGATGGCGACAACCTTCAGCCCGCCATCCGGCGCCTTGTCGTTGGCCAGCAGGCTCAGACTCACCGAGCCATCTTCGTTGACGGTGTACTCGTCATCGACCGCATCGACCAGATCATCAACGTTGTTGACAGTGATATTGACGATGGCGCTGTCGGTATCGCCGTCAGTATCCTCGACCTCATAGTCAAAGCTGATGTTACCGTTGAAATCCTTGCTCGGCTTGAAGGTCATGCTGCCATCGGCGGCAATCTCCACGACCCCGTCCTTGACCGCGATGCTCTGGGCACCGCCAGTCAGCGCCACACCGTTGATGGCGACAACCTTCAGCCCGCCATCCGGCGCCTTGTCGTTGGCCAGCAGGCTCAGACTCACCGAGCCATCTTCGTTGACGGTGTACTCGTCATCGACCGCATCGACCAGATCATCAACGTTGTTGACAGTGATATTGACGATGGCGCTGTCGGTATCGCCGTCAGTATCCTCGACCTCATAGTCAAAGCTGATGTTACCGTTGAAATCCTTGCTCGGCTTGAAGGTCATGCTGCCATCGGCGGCAATCTCCACGACTCCGTCCTTGACCGCGATGCTCTGGGCACCGCCAGTCAGCGCCACACCGTTGATGGCGACAACCTTCAGCCCGCCATCCGGCGCCTTGTCGTTGGCCAGCAGGCTCAGACTCACCGAGCCATCTTCGTTGACGGTGTACTCGTCATCGACCGCATCGACCAGATCATCAACGTTGTTGACAGTGATATTGACGATGGCGCTGTCGGTATCGCCGTCAGTATCCTCGACCTCATAGTCAAAGCTGATGTTACCGTTGAAATCCTTGCTCGGCTTGAAGGTCATGCTGCCATCGGCGGCAATCTCCACGACCCCGTCCTTGACCGCGATGCTCTGGGCACCGCCAGTCAGCGCCACACCATTGATGGCGACAACCTTCAGCCCGCCATCCGGCGCCTTGTCGTTGGCCAGCAGGCTCAGACTCACCGAGCCATCTTCGTTGACCTCGTAGCTATCGTTTACCGCATCGACCGGGTCATCAATCTCCACACTGCCATCGTCGGTCGCAGTGCCGGTGTTACCAGCCGGGTCAGTGACACTGGCATCCACCTTGTAGCTCCCTTCCGCCAGCGGGGTAGTGACATCCACGCTATAGCTGCCACCCGGTTGCACGATGGCGGTCAGGGTCTGCTGGTTGCCGTTGGCATCGGTCACGACCAGGGTAACGGTACTGCCCGCCGGGGCATCCGTCGTACCGGTAATGGTCGGGGTGGTGTCGTTGGTGTTGTCTGGGGCGTTCACGGTGATGGATGGTGGAACGCCATCAAACAGGATATCGTCCTCACCACCAAGGGCATCCCCTATGGGGGCTGTATCTGCGGGGTTATCGGTATCAAACCCGGCTTCGGCAATGGTTGCATCACCGGTACGGTCGATGGTGACAAAACCACCGTTGCCACTGGCACCGGCGACCCCCCCAATACCGCCACCGCCGGCAGCAGGCGCACCGCCTGCTGCGGAGGCTTCAAAAGCCTGGGTCGGGTCAGCCCCACCCAAAATGGCCTGTTGCAGAGCACTGATATCATCAGGAGTACCTGCAGCACCGTTTTGCGCCAACTGGGGGGCATCCCCCTCTTCGGCAGGCTCACTCTGTTCGCTGGCCGGTTGCACAGTGAACGACTGTCCGCCCCCCATGAAACTGGCGCCATCCGGCGACATGATCACCGCCCCTTTCGGCAGCACATCACCTTCAGCCAACAGCTTCCGGCTGCCATCTTCGGCAACCAGATAAATTTGTCCTTTAAGTTGGGTTACGGTTACGCCCTGTTCCAAGGTAACGGCATTGGTAATCATGTTCTCTCCTGAATCCTGATTTGAATGCAACAAGCCACAACTTACTGTGCATACACATGGCAAAAATAACCAGCTCGAAAATTCGAAAGGATAGGGAGATTTGAGGCTGAACTGTTCAGCCAGACAGAAGTGTGTAAGACCAGGTTGTGATAATGGTAAAAACCAAAATTATCAATAAATTACAGAATGATGACGAGAGCATGACAAGGCATGCTCCCGTCAGGATTAACCCTATGCTCCCGCCCAGAGGATGATAGCCAGCAGTTGTGGCGAGATGATCCGCAGGAACATCACCAGCGGGTAGACAGTGGCGTATGAGAGCGCACTGGCGCCACTGGTCGGGTGCATGGCGTTGGCAAAGGCCAGCGCGGGAGGGTCTGTCATGGAGCCGGCCAGCAAACCGCACAGGGTCAGATAGTTCATCTTGCCGTAGAGGCGCGCCAGCACACCGACCACCAGCAGCGGGATCAGGGTGATCGCCATACCATAGAGCATCCAGGCTGGACCATCGCCGTTGATCAGGGTATCGACGAAGCCGGCACCGGACTTGAATCCAACCACCGCCAGAAACAGCACGATCCCGATCTCCCGCAGCGCCAGGTTGGCGCTGGGTGGCATGAACCAGTAGAGCTTGCCGATGCTGCCGATCCGCGACAGGATCAGCGCCACCACCAGCGGCCCCCCCGCCAGACCCAGCTTGAGGGCGGCCGGGAAACCGGGCAGATAGAAGGGGATGGAGCCGAGCAATACGCCAAGGCCAATCCCGATAAATACCGGCAACATCTGCACCTGTTGCAGTTTTTGCTGCACGTTGCCGACCACATTGGTCACCGCTTCGATGGCGTCGAGACGGCCAACCAGGTTGAGGATGTCACCAAACTGCAGGCTGGTCTGACTGGTCGGCACCAGTTCGATACCAGCCCGGTTGAGACGGGAGATCACCACGTCATAGCGCTGTTTGATGTCCAGATCGCGGATCTTCTTGCCAAGAACCTGCTCGTTGGTCACCACTACTCGCTCGACGCGCAGATCGGTGCCCCGGGTCGAGAGCGAGGTCTCCACCTCCTCCCCCAACACCAGCAACACCTTGTGCAGCGCGTGACGCTCACCCACCAGGTGCAGCAAGTCACCCAGTTCGATACGGGATTCCGGCCGTGGCACCATCAGCTCGTCGCCCCGTTTGAGCCGTGAACAGATGACATCAGACTCGTCGAGACTCGGGATCTCGCTCAGCATCAGGCCGTGCATGTTGGGGTTGCGCACCGCGATGTTGATGGTCTGCAAGCTCTCCTTGGTTTTACCGGTTTGTAGCTCGAACTGGGCGGCTTCATCGTCGATCTTGATGCGAAAGAAGACCCTGACCAGCCACATGGTGAGCAAAATGCCACAGATACCAAACGGATAGGCAACCGCATATCCCATCCCCATCAAACCGGTAGAACCGGGCGCGGCGCCCAGCTCGGCCAGGATCTGCTGGCCCGCACCGAGGGATGGCGTATTGGTGACGGCACCGGAGAAGACCCCCAGAATGACCGGCAACGGCACATCGAAAAATTGATGCAAGCCAGCAGCCACCACGCAGCCAAGGATGACCAGCAAAGCGGCAAAGGCGTTGAGTTTGAGACCCGAACTGCGCAATGACGAGAAGAAACCCGGCCCAACCTGGATGCCGATGGTATAGACAAACAGGATCAGGCCAAATTCTTGAATAAAGTGAAGCGTTTGTGCATCCAGCGCGAGATCGGAGGCACCTGCAAAGTGACCCACAATGATGCCGCCGAACAGCACCCCCCCTATTCCTAACCCAACGCCATAGACTCGCCAGTTTCCCAGCCAGAGTCCTAGCACTGCCACCAGCGACAACATGCTGATGGAAAGCGCGATTTCACTCATTTCGTGCATCCTTTGCGAATTGAACTGGCCCTAGCTTGTCAGCAAACGCTGATGCCAACTGTGTGATACCGCACGAATTTATCCTTTTACGCGCTAAAAATACCAATTAAGGGCTAGTTGTAAGACGTTAGGCGACGTAGCCGTAAATGGCCATAAAGTGACAAACGCTGCCACCCAGCACAAAGAGATGCCAGATGGCATGGTTATAGGGAATCCGCTTGGCCACATAGAAGATGACCCCGAAGCTGTAGATAAGGCCGCCAAGCCCGAGCAGCAGCAGCCCCTCACCGGCCAGATGGATATAGAGCTGGTAGATGACCACCAGCGACAGCCAGCCCAGCATCAGGTAGGTAAAGAGCGACAACTTCTTGAAGCGATTGATAAACACCAGCTTGAACACCACGCCAGCCAGCGCTAGGGCCCAGATCACCACCATCAAGCCCTTCGCCAGCGGCGTGTCGAGTGCAACCAGCAGGAAGGGGGTATAGGTGCCGGCAATCAGCAGATAGATGGCGCAGTGATCAAACACCTTGCACCAGCGTCTGGCCCGCCCTGACCCCATGCTGTGATAGAGGGTCGAGGCGAGATAGAGCAGCACCAGACTGCCGCCATAAAGGCTGTAGCTCACCAGCGCTTGCGTACCCTGCCCCCATCCCTTGATGAGCAACAGCACCAGCCCGACAATCCCCAGCAACAATCCCGCACCGTGGCTCAGCCGGTTTGCCAGCTCCTCCCGGGGGGAGTAATCCATCACACCACTCATAACATCGACTCCACAATAACTGTGGCTCACTCTACCCAGCGCCATTTCGGAGTACAAGTGTTCGCTTAAAAAATGGAGTGGCTGTCACCTGCCAACCTTTGGTGTATGCTCTGCCGCCGATGCCCGAGACAAGCGGCATAGACACCTACCCCGGTGACCTGGTCTGGAGAACCTGATGAAGTTGACTGAGCTGTTTGCACAAGCGGATCCCGCCTTTGGCGAGGCGATGAACACCCTGCTGGAGAGCTTCCACCACTCCGACGACAGTCAGCCCCCCTATCAGCGCGACCTGTTCACCCACCAGCTCGATCAATCCCGCATGCCTGCAGTCGGCCAACCTATCGAGGAGTATCTGGCGCGGCTGGCCACTCTGGTGCCCGGCGCCTCGCACCTCACCTCGCCACGCTACATGGGCCACATGACGGCGCCCCTGCCGGCCTATACCGCCGAGCTGTCGCGCCTGCTGGTGATGCTCAACCAGAATCCGATGAAGATGGAGTCCTCCCGCCTGCTCAGCTTTCTGGAGCGAGAGGTGCTGGCCAAGCTGCACCGCCTCATCTATGGCCGGGACGATGCCTTCTACGGCGAGCAGATGCATGCCAAGGATGCCGCCCTCGGCGTCATGACCAGCGGCGGCACCATCGCCAACGTCACGGCACTGTGGCTGGCCCGCAACCGCGCCTGCGGCGACAACCTGTTCACCCTCTATGAGCAGGGCTATCGCGGCGCCGTTATTCTGGGCTCCCGCCTGATGCACTACTCCTTCGACAAGGGGATGGATCTGCTGGGGCTGGGCGCCCGCAGCGTTTGGCGCCTCGAGACCGACGAGCAGAACCGGCTCAGTCTGGCTGCGCTGGAGCAGGCGCTGATCCAGTGCAAAGAGCAGAAATTGAAAGTACTGGCATTGGTCGGCGTGGCAGGCAGTACCGACTTTGGCTCAATCGACACCCTGCCGGAGCTGGCCGCCATCGCCGAGCGCGAGCAGATCCACTTCCACGTGGATGCCGCCTGGGGCGGCCCGACCCTCTTCTCCCCCCGCTACCAAGGTCTGCTGGCCGGAATAGAGCAGGCCGACACCGTCACCCTCGATGGCCACAAACAGCTGCTGGTGCCGCTTGGTACCGGTATGCTGCTCTGCCGCCAGCCCGACCTGATGATGGCAGTCAAGCGAGAGGCGCCCTATGCCATTCGCGCCACCTCGTTCGATCAGGGCCGCTTTACGCTGGAGGGCACCCGCCCGGCCAACGCCCTCTATCTGGACGCCGCCTTCCAGCTCTTCGGCCAGCAAGGCTATGCCGAGCTTATCGAAGCCAACTACGACCGAGCCAGACTGATGGCCGAGCTCATCGAAAGCGACCCTGCCTTCGAGTTGATGTCGGCACCGGTGATGAATCTGCTCTCCTACCGCTGCATCCCGCCCCACCTGCAGGGCAAGGTGCTGGATGAAGCGGCCAATGCACAGATCAACGACTTCAACGTGGCACTGCAAAAAGCCCAGCGGGCCGAGGGGCACAGCTTTGTCTCCCGCACCCAACGAGCGGTGGTACGCTACGGTGCCCAACCGCTCACCCTGCTGCGCGCCGTGCTGCTCAACCCTCTGATTGAAGAGCGCCATATCCGCGACCTGCTGGCCGATCAGCAGCGACTGGGGATATCCATTGCACGCCAACTGTTTGGCGACGGCACGGAACCGGCGTAAAAATGAGCGGTCTTATTCATTTGCCGTTGTCCGCCATGCAGGTAGACTGGGCGAAATTTGCAGGCCATCTTTGAGGACTAGGCGCCAGACATGAAGCAATTTATTGAATTTATTCCACTTATCGTTTTCTTCGCGGTCTACAAGTTTTACGACATCTACATGGCCACTGGTGCACTGGTAGTGGTCACCGGTCTGCAGCTCGCCTATAGCTGGATCCGCTATCGCAAAGTCGAGAAGATGCAGCTCTTTACCTTCCTGCTAGTCGGCTTCTTCGGCGGCCTCACCGTCTTCTTCCACGATGACACCTTCATCAAGTGGAAAGTGACTGTCATCAACGTGCTGTTCGCACTGGGTCTGCTCATCAGCCGCTACGGCTTTGGCAAGAATCTGATCAAACAGATGTTGGCCAAGGAACTGCAGGCACCCGATGCAGTCTGGGACAAGGTCAATCTCGGCTGGGTCGGCTTCTTTACCGTCTGTGGCCTGCTCAACCTCTATGTGGCATTCAACATGCCGCAAGAGATGTGGGTCAACTTCAAGGTGTTCGGCCTGCTGGGGATGACGCTGGTCTTTACCCTGCTGAGCGGCGTCTACCTCTACCGCCACATCCCTGCCGAGCAGTTGTCCCAGCAAAAAGACGAACTCAAAAAGTAACCCTCATCAGAAAAGGATCCTCTCATGTGGTATCTCATCTACTCCGAAGATGTCCCCGATAGCCTGCCACTGCGCAAGCAAGTTCGCCCTGCCCATCTGGCTCGCCTGCAAGCCCTGCAGGATGAAGGTCGCCTGCTGACTGCCGGCCCACACCCGGCCATCGATGCCGAGGATCCGGCCGATGCAGGCTTTACCGGCAGCACCGTCATCGCCGAGTTTGCCTCGCAGGCGGACGCCAAAGCCTGGGCCGATGCCGATCCCTATGTGGCAGCTGGCGTCTATGCCAAGGTCACCATCAAGCCGTTCAAGAAGGTCTTCTGACCCGAAGCGCATAGCGAAATAAAAAAGGCCGGACTGGAAGTTCACTCCAGTCCGGCCTTTTTGCATCCCGATATCTCGTTTATGCCTTGGCGACAAACCAGGGATTGAGGATATCGGGCTTGTTGTAAGCAAGGGATGAGCCATCGAGTTGGGTGACGCTGCCACCCGCCCCCTCCAGCACCGCCTGCGCCGCGCCGGTATCCCACTCGCAGGTCGGTGCGAGGCGCGGATAGAGCTCGGCGCCCCCCTCGGCAATGATGCAAAACTTGAGGGAGCTGCCCATCGAGACCAGCTCGATCTCGCCAAAAGGAGCCAAGAAATCGAGGGTCTCCTGCGACAGGTGGTTGCGACTGCCCACCACTCGCCACGCCTCGCCTTCACGATGAGGCCGGGTCTGGATAGGCTCGCGCTTACCATCGGCGATGCACCAGGCACCGAGCCCCTTTCCGCCATACCAGAGCTTGTCCAGCACAGGGGCATAGACCAGCCCCCAGCGCGGCGCCCCCCCTTCAATCAGCGCGATATTGACGGTGAACTCGCCGTTGCGGGAGACAAACTCCTTGGTGCCGTCGAGGGGATCCACCAGCCAGTAACGGGACCAGCCGTGGCGCGCCGCCATCACCTCAGGCCCAGACTCCTCCGACAGCACAGGGATATCGGGAGTCAGCCGTGCCAACCCCTGAACGATCACCTCATGCGCCCCCTTGTCGGCCGCGGTCAGCGGACTCTCGTCGCTCTTGTACTCCACCGCGAAAGGCTGGCTGTAGATGGCCATGATGGCCGCCCCCGCCGCGCGGGCGACAGGTTCAAGTTCGGTGATATCGGGGTGGTACATAACAGGCTCGATCAGTGAGTAAGAAACCCAGTCTATCGCGTTTGTCATCAACCGCTTATAGCTGATTGTACTGGATTATATTGCCCCTGCTTCTCCTGCCCCTTGCTGCCATCGGCTGGTACCAACAGCACTTCGATACCGGCATTGCGCAGGCCGGAAAGGATATCGGCAGGCACGGCATCGTCGGTGATCAGGGTGTGAATACGCAGGGTATCGATGATCTTGTGCAGACTGCGCCGGCCAAACTTGGTGGAGTCGGTGACCACCACAATCCGCTCGGCCACCTGACACATGCAGCGGTTAAGGCGCGCCTCGTCCTCATGATGGGTGCTGACGCCGCGCTCCAGATCGATGCCATCCACCCCGAGAAACAGCATGTCAAAGTGGTAGTTTTGCAGGGACTGCTCCGCTTGCGCACCGTAGAAGGAGAGCGACTTGCGGCGCAGATGTCCGCCCGTCATCAGCAGCTCCACCCCCTCTGCTTCGAGCAGTTCATTCGCCACATTCATGCCGTTGGTCATCACCAGGATCTCCTGATGTCCCTTCAGATGACGCGCCACCTCCAGTGTTGTCGTCCCCGAATCGAGGATAAGGCGACAACCGGAGGGCACCAGGGTCGCCGCCAGCGCACCTATCCGCTGTTTCACCGGGGTATTGAGCACACTCTTGTCGGCAATAGTGCGCTCCGGCACCGTCTGGCCAGGCTCGCACAGTAGGGCGCCGCCGTAGGCGCGCACGGCCACCCCCTGCTTCTCCAGAAAGGCCAGATCGTTGCGGATGGTCACGGTAGAGACCTGATAGTGAGTCGCCAGCTCGTTGACCTGAACGCTGCCATTGCTGCGCAGCTGCTGAATAATCCGCTCCCGCCGCTCGCTGGTTCCGAGCGCACCTTTTTCGCTTGTTTGCATAGTTCTTCTGCCGAAATGCTGTAGTGAAAGATCGCTTTCACTTCGTTACGTTTGCATATTAACGCTCAGCGAAGGTGCCAAATCAAGCCTTCATTACGCTTTACCACCACTCTCCCCATCTTTACCCATCATCCACAACCTTTCGATACCTTTCTTTTTGTGATCCATCTCAAGATCTAACGACTCTTTTGTTTCGTTTTCTTTCCCTCCCTACTACCGTAAAGAAAAGAAATCGAAAGAACCTTTCCATCCGCAGCAACCAAGGAACATCAAAATGAAATCCATGCTGGCACTGGTCGAAAGACACAAACAGGGAGAACAGACCGGGATCTACGCCGTCTGCTCCGCTCACCCGCTGGTGCTGGAAGCCGCGCTGCGGCTAGCCGCCGAAGGGGATGAGCTGCTGCTGGTCGAGGCCACCTCCAATCAGGTGGATCAGTTTGGCGGCTATACCGGCATGACCCCCGCCGACTTTCGCGATCGCCTCTACGAGCTGGCGGCACAATGTCACTTTCCGGCGCAGCGCCTCATTCTGGGGGGCGACCATCTGGGCCCCAACCGCTGGCAGGGGGAACCGGCCGAGCAGGCCATGGCACATGCCGAAGATCTCATCGCCAGCTATGTCGCTGCCGGGTTCAAGAAGATCCACCTCGACTGCAGCATGTCCTGTCAGGGCGATCCCGTTCCCCTGACCGATGAGCTGGTCGCAGAGCGAGCCGCACGGCTGGCGCAGATCGCCGAGCAAACCTGTCTGGCCACTTTTGGCGAGAGCGATCTGGTCTATGTGATTGGCACCGAGGTGCCGGTACCGGGCGGTGCCCATGAAGATCTTGCCGAGCTGGCGGTCACCACGCCGGAGGCGGCGCGCCATACCCTCGAGGCCCATCAACAGGCCTTCAACAAGGCGGGGCTGGCCCATATCTGGCCGAGGGTGATCGGTCTGGTGGTGCAACCCGGTGTCGAGTTTGACCATACCCGTGTCATCGATTACCGGCCCGAAAAAGCGGCTCCCCTTAGCCGGATGATCGAAGCCTATCCCCACATGGTGTTCGAGGCTCACTCCACCGATTACCAAACTCCCGAGGCCTACCGCCAGCTGGTACGCGACCACTTTGCCATTCTCAAAGTCGGCCCAGCCCTCACCTTCGCCCTGCGCGAAGCGCTGTTTGCCCTTGCCGCCATCGAGGAGGAACTGGTGGTTGCCAAGGCCTGTTCAGGTCTGCGCAAGGTGATGGAAGAGACCATGCTGGAGCGCCCCGACTTCTGGCGCAGCCACTACCAGGGCAGTGCCAACGAGTGCCGGCTGGCCCGTGGCTACAGCTATTCGGATCGCATTCGCTACTACTGGCCCGATAGCCGGGTCGATGAGTGCTACGCCAGATTGCTGGCCAATCTGGCGGCGGAGCCCATTCCCTTGCCACTGCTGAGCCAGCATCTGCCCCTGCAGTATCGCAAGGTGCGTCAGGGCACGCTCTCGGCCAATCCCCATGACCTCATTCTCGATCAGGTGCAGGAGGTGCTGCGGCACTACGCCAGCGCCTGCACTGCGGCCTCTCGCCGCCATTCCCAGCTCGACCCCGTTGTATAAGGAGTTGCAGACATGATCCTTGGTTATCCAGAAGAGATGTTGCGCAGTGCCAATGGCCTGGCGACTGCCCGTGAAATTCGCCAGCAACCCGCCACCTGGCGCGAGACCCTCACCATGGTCGAGGAGTGCCGTCCAGCATTGACCCGTTTTCTGGCCCCCCTGCTCGCCCGGCAAGAGCTGCGCATTATCCTGACCGGGGCTGGCACCTCCGCCTTTGCCGGTCGGGCGCTCGCCCCCTATCTCTCGGCCCACCTGCATGCCCGGGTCGAGGCGATCGCCACCACGGATATCGTCACCGACCCGGCCGAGTATCTGGCCGAAGATTGCCCGACCCTGCTTATCTCCTTTGCCCGCTCCGGCAACAGCCCCGAGAGCGTGGCTGCGGTCGAACTGGCCAGTCAGCTGCTCAGCCACTGCCACCATCTGGTGCTGACCTGCAACGGTGAAGGGGCGCTCTATCGCCGCTGCCAGCAAGATGCCCACTCTCTGGCCCTGCTGATGCCGCCCCAGACCAATGATCGCAGCTTCGCCATGACCAGCAGCCTCACCAGCATGATGCTGAGCTGTCTGGCTCTCTTTCTGCCAGAGCGGTTCAACCGCCAGCGCTGCGAGCAGCTGGTCACCACCAGTGACGCCATTCTGGAGCAGATTGTGCAGCGCGTACCGGCCTGGAACGAGCCGTTGCCCGAGCGGGTCATCTATCTTGGCAGCGGCAGTCTGCAAGGGGTGGCGCAGGAGGCGGCACTCAAACTGCTGGAGCTGACCGCCGGCCGTCTGGTCGCCATGTTCGACTCCCCCACCGGCTTTCGCCACGGTCCGAAATCGGTCGTCAACGAACAGACGCTCATCGTGCTGCTCATCTCCAACGACCCTTACACCCGGCAATACGATCTGGATCTGCTGCGCGAGCTGCGAAGCGATGGCAAGGCTGCCCGGGTAGTTGCCATCGCTGACCAGCGCCATCCCGCCATCGAGGAGGGGGAGCACATCTACCTGCCCCACACTCTGCATGGCGACGATGCCCAG
The DNA here is from genome assembly GCF_051919525.1 of Aeromonas sp. 6P. Lineage (NCBI taxonomy): Bacteria > Pseudomonadati > Pseudomonadota > Gammaproteobacteria > Aeromonadales > Aeromonadaceae > Aeromonas > Aeromonas sp. 6P. Next base: position 3,634,112 of record NZ_JBQBEO010000002.1, read on the forward strand.
CTCGCCTTCTGCTACCTGCTCTATGCCCAGTACTACGCCTTCCATACCTCGCTGGGACTGGGGATCAGCCCGGACAATCCCTGCCCCACCGGTCAGGTCAACCGGGTCGTACAGGGGGTCAATATCTACCCGTTCCACCAAGAAGGAGTGCTGTGATGCCCAATATCGTATTGAGCCGGATCGATGAGCGTCTGATCCACGGTCAGGTCGGTGTCCAGTGGGTCGGCTTTGCCGGTGCCAATCTGGTGCTGGTCGCCAACGACGAGGTGGCAGAGGACCCCATCCAGCAGAACCTGATGGAGATGGTGCTGGCCGAAGGCATTGCGGTGCGGTTCTGGCCGCTCCAGAAGGTGATCGACAACATCCACAAGGCGGCGGATCGCCAGAAGATCCTGCTGGTCTGCAAAAACCCGACCGATTTCAACACCCTGGTTCAGGGAGGTGTCCCCATCTCCCGGATCAACGTCGGCAACATGCATTACGCCGACGGCAAGCGTCAAATCCACAAGACCGTATCCGTGGACGAACAGGACATCACCGCATTTCGCGCCCTGCGGGACGCCCGTGTCGAGTGCTATGTCCAGGGCGTGCCGACCGAACCGGCACAGGACATTTTCAATTTGCTCTGATTAAGGACAATTGTGATGGAAATCAGTTTGTTACAAGGTCTGCTGCTTGGCATCCTGGCGTTTTTCGCCGGACTCGACCTGTTCAACGGTCTGACCCACTTCCACCGTCCCGTGGTGCTGGGGCCGCTGGTTGGCCTCATCCTCGGCGACCTGCCCACTGGCATTCTGGTGGGCGGTACCCTGGAGCTGGTCTGGATGGGGTTGGCCCCGCTGGCGGGGGCGCAACCGCCCAACGTCATTATCGGCACCATAGTCGGCGCCACCTTCGCCATCACCACCGGGGTCAAGCCGGATGTGGCGGTCGGGGTTGCCGTTCCCTTCGCCGTGGCCGTGCAGATGGGGATCACCTTCCTCTTCTCGGTGATGTCGGGGGTCATGTCCCGCTGCGATCGCATGGCCGAAGCGGCTGACGTGCGCGGTATCGAGCGGGTCAACTACCTGGCGCTGCTGGCGCTGGGCACCTTCTACTTCCTCTGTGCCTTCCTGCCCACTTACTTCGGGGCCGAACATGCCAAGGCAGCCATCGACGTGCTGCCCGCCCGCCTCATCGATGGCCTCGGCGTTGCTGGCGGCATCATGCCCGCCATCGGTTTTGCCGTGCTGCTCAAGATCATGATGAAGAACGTCTATATCCCCTACTTCATCCTCGGTTTCGTCGCTGCCGCCTGGCTCCAGTTGCCGGTGCTGGCCATCGCCGCCGCCGCGCTGGCCATGGCCCTGATCGACTTCATGCGCACCACCACCCCGCAAGCTCGTCCTGTTCAGGAGGAAACCGAAGATGGCATCTAACAACACAGCTGCGCGGATCATCTCCAGCGCCGAACCGCACAATACCCGGCCACAATCCGACGACACCTATGAAGATCAGCAGCTTGGCGCCGAGCTGACCAAGCAGGATATCAACCGCTTTGCCTGGCGCTCCCTGCTGCTGCAGGCCTCCTTCAACTATGAGCGGATGCAGGCCTCCGGCTGGCTCTATGGATTGCTGCCGGCACTGCAGAAGATCCACACCAATCAGCGGGATCTCTCCCGGGCCATGAAAGGGCACATGGGCTTCTTCAACACCCACCCCTTCCTGGTCACCTTCGTGATGGGGATCGTGCTGGCGATGGAGCGCTCCAAGCAGAACGTCAACAGCATCCAGAGCACCAAGATTGCCGTAGGCGCACCGCTCGGCGGGATTGGCGATGCCATGTTCTGGCTCACCCTGCTCCCCATCTGCGGCGGCATAGGGGCAGATCTGGCGCTGCAAGGTTCCATCATGGGTGCCGTAGTCTTCTTCCTGCTGTTCAACGTGGTTCACTTCGGCCTGCGTTTTGGTCTGGCGCACTACGCCTACCGCATGGGGGTGGCGGCAATTCCGGTCATCAAGGCCAATACCCGCAAGGTGGGCCATGCTGCCTCCATCGTCGGTATGACGGTGATCGGCGCGCTGGTCGCCACCTATGTGCGTCTTGGCACCACGCTGGAGATCACTGCCGGTGATGCTGTCGTCAAACTGCAGGCGGATGTGCTCGACAAGCTGATGCCCGCCTTCCTGCCGCTGCTCTACACCCTGGCGATGTACGCCCTGATCCGCAAAGGCTGGAGCCCGCTGCGCCTCATCGTCATCACGGTGGTACTCGGTATCGTCGGCAAGTTCGCCGGTTTCCTCTAATCCGGAGCCGGCAGCAAGCCGGCCCCCTTTGCAGTAAAGGAACAGACTATGTTGGGCATCATCATTTGTGGTCATGGCGGTTTCGCCAGCGGTCTGGAGCGCGCCATGCTGCAGATCCTCGGCGAACAGGACGCGGTTATCGCCATCGACTTTCCCGAGAGCTCCACCACCGCCCAGCTGCAGGCACAGTGCGAAGCGGCGCTGGCAGAGGTCGACAAGGGGGATGGCGTGGTCTTCCTGACCGACCTGCTCGGCGGCACCCCGTTTCGGGTCGCCTCAACCCTCTCACTGCACCAGCCAGAGCGGGAGGTTATTACCGGTACCAACCTGCAACTGCTGCTGGAGATGGCGCTGGAGCGCGATGGCCTCAGCGCCCGTGAATTCCGCCGGCAGGCCCTTGATTGTGGCCACCGGGGGCTCACCTCGCTGGCAGATGAGATGGGTAAAGAGCGTCAGACAGATGTCGCTCTCGCCGAGGAGGGCATCTGATGACCTCACGGATCCGTGCCCGTCGCCTGCTGACCGAACAGGGTTGGCTGGAACATCAGGAGCTGACCCATGAAGGGGGCATCATCACCGCCATCGACCCCATCACGGATGGCGATCCGGCGCGAGATGTCGAGCTGCTGGTGCCTGCGCTGATCGACGGTCATGTCCACGGCGGTGCAGGCGTCGATGTCATGGATAGCGAGGACAATGCCTTGGCAACCTTGTCGATGGCCAAGGCGGCAGAAGGGGTCGGCGCCTTCCTTGCCACCACGGTCACCGCCCCACTCCCCGAGATAGAGCAAACACTTGCTCGGATTGCCGATGGCGTTGCCCGCGGCATGCCGGGCGCCGAGCTGCTCGGCTGCTATCTGGAAGGCCCCTACTTCACTCCGGACAACAAGGGCGCCCACGATCAGGCGCTGTTCCGTGAGCTGTATATTGCCGAGCTGAACCATCTGCTACAGCTGGCGCGCGGCAGCCTGAAGGTGGTCGCGCTGGCACCGGAAAAGCCCAACGCCATCGCGGCCATTCACCATCTTGCCGCAAACGGCGTGCGGGTAATGCTGGGCCACTCGGCGGCGGATCACGACACCACCATGGCGGCACTGGCAGCGGGCGCCTCCGGGCTGGTGCACTGCTTTAACGGCATGCGCGGCCTGCACCACCGCGAACCCGGCATGGTCGGTGCGGGCCTTGTCCATCCCGCAGCCTGGCTGGAGCTGATCGCCGATGGCCATCATCTCCACCCGAGCGTGCTCAAGCTCTGTCACTGCTGTGCCGGCCAGCGCCTGCTCTTGGTTACCGATGCGATGCGCGCCGCCGGTATGCCAGACGGTCACTATCTGCTTGGCAACTATCGGGTCGAGATGAAAAACGGCGTGGTACGCACCGAAACCGGCGGTCTGGCGGGCAGCACCCTCACCCTGCTTGGCGCCGTACGCAACATGGTGCAGCTGGCGGATGTGCCGCTCGATGAAGCCATCACAATGGCCTCGCTGGCACCAGCAAAGATGCTCGGCATTGCCGATCGTCTCGGTTCACTGGCAGTTGGCAAACAGGCCAACCTGCTCGCCCTCACCACTGAACTCAATCAACAACACATCTGGGTGGCTGGCCGGGAGATAAACCCGACCCAGCTCTCCTCCCTTTTCTCAGGATCTCGCGTCAATCAGGACGCTCAGGAGTCACTATGTATCTGATCTCTTCCCATGAAATGCTCAAAGATGCCCAGCGCCGCGGCTACGCCGTACCGGCTTTCAACATCCACAACCTGGAAACCGTGCAGGTGGTGGCTCGCACCGCCGCTCGCATGCGATCTCCGGTGATTTTGGCTGGCACCCCGGGCACCTATCGCCATGCCGGGGTCGACTATCTGGTCTCCATCTGTCAGGCCGCGGCCCATGAGTACCGTATCCCGCTGGTGCTGCATCTGGATCACCACGAAGACGAGCAGGACATCCACAGCAAGGTCGAAGCGGGGATTCGCTCCGCCATGATCGATGCCTCGCACTTTCCGTTTGAAGAGAACATCGAGAAGGTGCGCAGCGTGGTCACCTTCTGCCACCGCATGGGGGCCAGCGTCGAAGCGGAGCTGGGTCAGCTGGGCGGTCAGGAGGATGACCTCATCGTCGATGCCGCTCACGCCAAATTTACCGATCCGCTCAAGGCTGCCGAGTTTGTCCGCCGCACCGGTATCGACTCGCTGGCGGTGGCCATCGGTACCGCCCACGGCCTCTACAAGGAGGAGCCCCGCCTCGACTTTGCCCGCCTCGCCGCCATTCGCGAGCAGGTGGATATTCCGCTGGTGCTGCACGGCGCCTCAGGCGTACCGGAAGCCGATGTGCGCCGCTGCATCGAGCTCGGGATCTGCAAGGTCAACGTTGCGACCGAACTGAAGATCGCCTTCGCCGATGCGATGAAAGCCTTCCTTGGCTCTCATCCGGATGCCAGCGACCCGCGCCAGTATCTGGTGCCCGCCATGGCAGCCATGGAGGAAGTCGTCGAGACGAAAATCCGTATGTGCATGAGCAATAACAAGATTTGATAACAATAAAATTACGGTAACAGGTCTGGGAGATAATAATGATGGCTCGCGCATCCTTGCGAAATAAGGTATGGGAATTTGCCCAGAGTTTGGGGAAAACATTTATGTTTCCCGTCTCTCTGATGGCATTCATGGGATTACTGCTGGGAGTGGGATCATCCATTACCAGCCCCTCCACCATAGATAATTTTCCTTTTCTTGGTGGGGAATATACCCAGCTCGTCTTCAATCTGGTGGCAACCGTAGGCAGCTTCGGCTTCACCTATCTGCCCATCATGTTTGCCATCGGCATTCCGATGGGATTGACCGAAAAGAACAAGGGTGTCGCGGCCTATTCCGGTTTCGTCGGCTATATGGCGATGAATATCGGGATCAACTTCTATCTCGCCAGTACCAATCAACTGGCTTCGCCGGAAAATATCAAACTGGCGGGGCAAGCCATGGTGATGGGGGTTCAGACCCTCTCCATGGGTGTGCTGGGTGGCATAGTGTCAGGGATCGTGACCTACTTCATCCATCGCCGTTTCTATAACCTCAAACTGCACGACGCCTTCTCGTTCTTCAGCGGCTTGCGCTCCGTGCCCATTATCACTGTGCTGGTCATGTCACTGATCGGTCTCGCCATGCCGCTCTTCTGGCACTATGTGGCGCTCGGTATTACTGCGGTCGGCAACATGATCATCTCTGCCGGCTCTTTTGGCGCCTTCCTCTACGGAGTGGCCATCAACCTGCTCAAACCGCTCGGTCTGCACCACATCATGCTGGCCATGGTGCGCTTCACCCCGGCAGGAGGCACCGAGCTGGTCAATGGCGAAACCATTTCCGGCGCTCTCAATATCTTCTTCGCCCAGTTGAAAGCGGGTGAACCCATCAGCCCGGCAGCAACCGCCTTCCTGTCGCAAGGGTTTATGCCGACCTTTATATTCGGTCTGCCTGCCGCAGCGTTAGCCATGTATATGGCAGCCACGCCCGGCAATCGAACCAGAATCAAGAGCCTGATTATCTCCGGGGTACTGGTCTCTATCGTGACCGGTATTTCCGAACCCATCGAATTCCTGTTTCTGTTTGTCGCGCCGGTACTCTATCTGTTCCATGTCTTTATGACCGGCGCCGCGCTCTTTGTAGTGGCCATGTGTGGCGTCACCATCGGCAATACCGATGGCAGTGCACTCGACCTGCTTATTTTCGGCATCATGCAGGGCTGGCAAACCAAGTGGTATCTGATAATTCCCATTGGCCTCATCTGGTCTGCCATCTATTTCACCGTCTTCTACTGGTACATCAAGAAATATGACATCAAGACCCCCGGCAGGGATGAGGTCGATGATATCCAGATTGCGAAACATGACCCAGCCGTGATCCTGAGTGCCCTCGGTGGCAAGGAAAATATCGTCAGCCTGGACAACTGCGTTACCCGGCTGAGACTGGTGGTACACGATATGGGCAAGCTGCAGGAAAAGATCCTGAAACAGGCTGGCGCCCTCTCCGTCGTCAAGATCGACGAGCACAGCGTGCAGGTCATCATTGGCGCTCAGGTTCAAACCGTGAAGGATAATCTCGATGCTCTCCTGTAAAGATCGGGAGGCCCTGCGCCTCCCAACCCCCTCTGCCGACTTGCAATCCTCCCGTTTCGACGAGCTGGCAGATCGCATCAGCGACAAATGCCGCAAGTGGGATATGAAAGTGATCGAGAGCCGCTTTGGCCCCGTTCCCGCCGACAGCATTCCCATGTGGATTGCCGATATGGATTTCAAATCGCCGCCGGCTGTGGCTCGCAAGTTCAGCGAAATCATCAGCTGGGGCACCTTCAGCTACACCCACTGCATCGATGATTTCTACGAGGCGGTCATCAACTTCCAGGCCCGCCACCACAAGGTCGCGGTGGAACGGGAGTGGATCACCCTCTCCTATGGTACCGTCTCCACCCTGCACTACACGGTGCAGGCATTCTGCCAGCCGGGTGACAGCATCATCATGAACACCCCTGTCTATGATCCCTTTGCCAAGGCGACCGAAAGGCAGGGGGTCAAGGTTGTCGCCAACCCGTTAGCCCTGAACAAAGGACGATACCGGATCGATCTGGCGAAGCTGGAGGAGCAGATCATTAGCCACAAGCCCAAAATCTATTTTCTCTGCTCGCCCCATAACCCGTCGGGCAGGATCTGGAGTCAGGCCGAGCTGGAAGCCGTTGCCGACATCTGTCTGCGCCATCAGGTGTTGATGATGGTCGATGAAGTGCATGCAGAGCACATCATCCATGGCGAGTTCGTCTCCTTTCTGGCACTGGAGGAGCGTTACTGCAACAACATGATGCTGATGAGCTCGCCCAACAAGGCATTCAATCTGGGCGGATTGAAAACCTCCTACAGCATCATTCCAAATCCGCAGATAAGAAACCGCTTCAGAGCGCGCCTTGAGCAGAACTCCATCACCTCTCCCAATGTGTTCGGGCTCTGGGGAATTATCACCGCCTATAACGAGTGCGATGCATGGCTGGCCGAATTGAATCTCTATCTGAGAGAGAACTACGCCCTGCTGGCGCGCTACTTCAGGGAGAATCTGCCCGACTTCCAAGTCATGCCGATGGATGCCTCCTATCTGGTCTGGGTCAATACCAAAGGGAGCGGAATGAGCGCAAGCGAGGTGACCCGCAGGTGGGCAGTCGAAGCGGGGGTCATCATAGAAGATGGCTCCCACTACGTCAGCGATGGCGAAGAGTATGTGCGGATCAACATAGGCACCTCCCGCCAGCTGCTCGGCGAGGCGCTGCAACGTCTGGGAAGATGGGCGCAGCAGCAGGTCTGACGAGTGCGATATTCCCATCGGCAGAAACAACAAAAGGGACGCCATGGCGTCCCTTTTGTTTCATATGGCCACTGTGCGTTGCCAGTGCCCGAAGCATCAGATCCCCTGACGGGCTTCCTGCATCAGCAGGCGCATGTCGCTCACGGCTTTGGCCAGACCATCGAAGGCGGCACGACCGATGATGGCGTGGCCGATGTTGAGCTCATAGAGCTCGGGGATGGCGGCGATGGCCTTGACGTTGTGGTAGTGCAGGCCGTGACCGGCATTGACCTTCAAGCCCTTGCCAGCGGCATAGGAGGCACCGGCAGCGATGCGCTTGAACTCGGCGTTGCGCTCGGCATCTGTGGTGGCATCGGCATAACGGCCAGTGTGGATCTCGATAAAGGGGGCACCACTCTCGGCAGCCGCATCGATCTGGATGGGATCGGCATCGATAAAGAGCGAAACCTGGGCCCCGACAGCGGAAAGACGGGCAACGGCATCAGTCACCTTGTCCAGCTGACCGGCCACGTCCAGACCGCCTTCGGTGGTCACCTCGGTGCGCTTCTCCGGCACCAGACAGACGAAGTGGGGTTTGATGCGGCAGGCGATGCCGATCATCTCTTCGGTCACCGCCATCTCCAGGTTCATTCTGGTCTGGATAGTCTGGCGCAGGATCTCCACATCGCGGTCGGTGATGTGGCGGCGATCTTCACGCAGATGCACGGTAATGCCATCGGCCCCGGCCTGCTCGGCCACGAACGCGGCCTGTACCGGATCCGGATACTGGGTGCCACGGGCGTTGCGCAGGGTGGCGATATGGTCGATGTTCACACCCAGATAGATTTCACTCATTGAGAACTCCTTGAAAGGCTTCATCTGTTGACTGCGCGGTCAGCGATTCACCCCGCGCCAATATCCGTATGTCTGTAATCTGTGTCAGCCTTGCATGCTGGCTTTGCGTTTTAAAAACAGCTCCCGGCTCTTTAGCTGGCGCTTGCCCAGATAGGGTTGCAACGCCAATCGGCTGAAACGTTTGGCCGCCTGCAGCAAGGGAGGGGTATCGAAACGTCCCTCGGCAAAGGCGAGCAGGTGGGCACCGAGAAACAGGGTACGGGGATCCGGCGCCCGCTCGCAAGCAACAAAGCCCAATTCACGCTCGAAGCCATAGAGCAAGGTCGGCTCGATGGGCGACTCGTCGTCCGCCGTGTATTCGAAATCCACCGCATAGCCGAGCGCCTGCAACAGCAGGAACTCGAAGCGGCGCAGCGGCAGCTCCGGCGTCTCGCCGTCGGCCAGCGCCATGATGGCACGGGCATAGGCATCGAACACTTCAGGGAACGGGGTGTGCGCTTCCAGCAGGTAGTAAACCAGCTCGTTGAGATAGAGGCCGTAGAAGAGACGATCGCCGCCGAGACGCAGGGAGTGATCCGGGCATTCGACCTGGGTGAGGTTCTTGAGATCACCCTTGCCGCGCCAGGCGATGGTGAGCAGGGTAAAGGGTTGCAGCAACCCCTTGAGAGGGGAGCGTGGCCCGCGAGAACCGCGAGCCACCAGAGTAAATCGGCCACTATCCTGGGTGAAGACCTCGACCAGCTGGCTGGTCTCCCGATAGGGCCGACTGTGGATGACGAAAGCCGGGGTCAGCAATCAGTCGTCACCATACCCGAGGCTGCGCAGGGCGCGCTCATCGTCAGCCCAGCCCGACTTGACCTTGACCCACAGCTCGAGGTGCACCTTGTTCTGGAACAGACGCTCCATATCGAGGCGCGCCTCGGTGCCGATGGTCTTGATCTTCTCACCTTTGTTGCCGATGACCATCTTCTTCTGGCCATCGCGCTCGACCAGAATGAGGCCGTGGATGTGGTAGAGGCCGTTCTCTTCCACCTTGAAGCGCTCGATCTCCACCGTCACCGAGTAGGGCAGCTCCTCACCGGTGAAGCGCATCAGCTTCTCGCGGATGATTTCGGAGGCCATAAAGCGGGAGGAGCGGTCAGTCACGTAATCTTCCGGGAAGAAATGGACGTTTTCCGGCAGCAGATCCTTGGCCCACTCACGGATCTTCTCCACGTTGGTGCCCTTTTCGGCACTGATGGGCAGAATATGGGCGAAGTTCATCTGTTGGCCCAACCACTCGAGGTGGGGCAGCAGATCTTCTTTCTCTTTAACGTTGTCAATCTTGTTGACCGCCAGCACCACAGGGCACTTGAGATTGCGCAGCTTGCCCAGCACCATCTCGTCGTCTTTGGTCCAGTGGGTACCGTCGACCATGAACACCACCATGGCCACATCACCCAGCGAACTGGTGGCGGCACGGTTCATCAGGCGGTTGATGGCCCGTTTCTCTTCAATGTGCAGACCCGGGGTATCCACATAGATGGTCTGGTAGTTCTCCTCGGTGTCGATCCCCAAAATCCGGTGACGGGTGGTCTGGGGCTTCTTCGAGGTAATGCTGACCTTCTGGCCAAGCAGCTTGTTGAGCAGGGTGGACTTGCCCACATTCGGGCGGCCCACGATGGCGACAAAGCCGCAGTAGGTGGTATCTGTCATGACAGTTTTTCCAATGCTTGCTGCGCCGCGGCCTGTTCGGCCTTGCGACGGCTGGTGCCGACCCCGACGAGGGGACCATCCAGACCTTCCACGTCACACTGGACGGTGAACTCCTGGTTGTGGGCCTCGCCCTTGACATTGGTCACGGTGTAGGTCGGCAGGGATTTGCGGCTTCCCTGCAAAATTTCTTGCAGACGGGTCTTGGGATCTTTCTGCTCGATGCCCGGCTTGATCTCTTCCAGGCGGCTGGCATACCAGCTCAGCAGCAGTGTCCGCACCGTCTCAAGATTGGTATCCAGATAGACGGCACCGATCACCGCCTCGACCGTGTCGGCCAGAATGGATTCGCGGCGAAAACCGCCGCTCTTGAGTTCGCCGGGACCGAGGATCAGGTGATCACCAAGGTCAAACTCCCGGCCCAGTTCGGCCAGGGTCTTCTCGCGCACCAGGGTGGCGCGCATCCGGCTGAGATCCCCTTCCGCCGCTTGCGGGAAGCGGTGGAAGAGATCGTCGGCAATCACCAGACTCAAAATCGAGTCACCCAGAAATTCCAGTCGCTCATTGTGACGGGAACCGGCGCTGCGGTGAGTCAGCGCCCGGGTCAGTAGTTCCAGATCCGCAAAGACATGCCCGAGACGGGACTGCAGTCTGTTCATCTTGATATTCATTTACTTGATTCCGCCAATGCGGTTGAAGCGCACACCTGTCGGTACCCAACTTGGCAGCAGGGAGCCTTCTTCGCGCTCAAATTCAAAACTTATCCAGATAGCGACCGCCTTGCCGACCAGATTCTGCTCGGGCACAAAGCCCCAGAAGCGGCTGTCGGTGCTGTTGTCGCGGTTGTCGCCCATCACGAAATACTGGCCTTCCGGTACCACCCACTCGTCGGGGTAGGTGCCGGGCTGGCGATAGTAACGGCCAACCATGTCGGGCATCAGCGGATTGCGCAGGGTCTCGTGGGAGACATCACCCAACTGCTCGGTATAGCGGTCAAGGGGGATCCCCATCTGGGTAAATTCGCCTCTTTGTTCAAACTTGACGTCGAGCTTCTTGAAGCCCGGGCACGTTTTCCCTTCCTGCTCCTCGCACTTGGGCCGGATCATCAGCTCCTTGTTGCGATAGATAACCCGATCACCCGGCATGCCGACCACCCGCTTGATGTAGTCAACGCGCGGTTCAAGGGGATACTTGAACACCACCACGTCGCCACGCTTGGGCTCGCCAGTCTCAAGGAACTTGGTGTTGGTCACCGGGTCCCGCAGACATAGGCAAATTTTTCCACCAGGATGAAGTCGCCCACCAGCAGGGTGGGCATCATGGAACCTGACGGGATCTGGAACGGTTCAAAAATGAACGAACGCAGGATCAGCACAAAGGTGATGACCGGGAAGACCCCAGCGGTCTGTTCAATCCAGACCGGTACGGGGGCGACCTTGGCCAGGGTCTTCTCATCCAGGTGGGCACCGCCATGGGCACGAGCCACGGCAATCTTGGCGGCGCGCTGCTTGGACCAAATCATCTTGTCCAGACACCAGATAACACCGGTGATCGCGCAGACCACCACCAGGATCAGGGAAAACGTGCTTGCCATCTATTAATCCTTTCCGACGTGGAGAATCGCGAGGAAGGCTTCCTGCGGCACGTCGACACGGCCGAGGGACTTCATCCGCTTCTTACCTTCTTTCTGCTTGTTCAGCAGTTTCTTCTTACGACTCACGTCACCACCGTAACACTTGGCGGTTACGTCTTTACGCAGAGCCTTGACGGTGCTGCGAGCGATGATCTGGTTGCCGATGGCCGCCTGAATTGCGATATCGAACATCTGGCGCGGGATCAGCTCACGCATCTTCTCCACCACCTGACGACCGCGATACTGGGCGTTGTCCTTGTGGGTGATGATGGCCAGGGCATCGACGCGCTCACCGTTGATCATGATATCCAGACGGACCATGTCGGAGGTTTCGAAACGCTTGAAGCCATAGTCCAGCGAGGCGTAACCGCGACTGGTGGATTTCAGACGGTCGAAGAAGTCGAGCACCACTTCCGCCATCGGGATTTCATAGGTCAGCGCCACCTGCTTGCCGTGGTAGACCATGTTGGTCTGCACGCCACGCTTCTCGATACAGAGGGTGATCACATTGCCCATGTACTCCTGCGGCAGCAGGATATGACACTCGGCGATCGGCTCGCGCATCTCCTTGATGCTGGTGATGGCAGGCATCTGGGCCGGGCTGTCGATATGGATAGTGGAGCCGTCGGTCAGCTCGATCTCGTACACTACGGTCGGCGCCGTGGTGATCAGATCCAGATCGTATTCACGCTCCAGACGCTCCTGAATGATCTCCATGTGCAGCATGCCGAGGAAGCCACAACGGAAGCCGAAGCCCAGCGCAGTGGAGCTCTCCGGTTCGAAGAACAGGGAGGCATCGTTCAGGGAGAGCTTGTCGAGGGCGTCACGGAACGACTCGTAGTCATCGCTGGAGATGGGGAACAGACCCGCATAAACCTGCGGCTTCACCTTCTTGAAGCCAGCCAGCGCCTTGTCGGCACCGTTCTTGGCCTGAGTCAGGGTATCGCCCACCGGCGCGCCGTGGATGTCCTTGATGCCGCAGACAACCCAACCTACCTCGCCGCAACCCAGACCCTGGGTATCCACCTGCTTGGGCGTAAAGATACCGATACGATCGACACCCCATACCTGACCGGTGCTCATCACCTTGATCTTGTCGTTCTTCTTCAGGGAACCGTTCTTGATCCGCACCAAAGAGACAACGCCCAGATAGGAGTCGAACCAGGAGTCGATGATCAGCGCCTGCAGCGGGGCATCCGGGTCACCTTCCGGCGCCGGGATCTTGGCGACGATCTCTTCCAGCACAAGATCAACACCCAGACCAGTCTTGGCGGAGCAGCGCACCGCATCGACCGCGTCGATACCGACGATGTCTTCGATTTCCTCGGCAACCCGCTCGGGTTCTGCGGCCGGCAGGTCAATCTTGTTCAGCACCGGCACCACTTCCAGATCCATTTCCATGGCGGTATAGCAGTTGGCCAGAGTCTGTGCCTCAACCCCCTGGCCGGCATCCACCACCAGCAGCGCCCCTTCACAGGCCGCCAAAGAGCGGGAGACCTCGTAGGAGAAATCCACGTGGCCCGGGGTGTCGATAAAGTTCAGCTGGTAGGTGTTACCGTCTTGTGCCTGGTAGTTCAGGGTCACACTCTGTGCTTTGATGGTAATGCCGCGCTCGCGCTCCAGATCCATGGAGTCAAGCACCTGAGCCTGCATCTCGCGGTCGGACAAGCCACCGCAAGTCTGGATCAGACGGTCCGACAGGGTCGATTTACCGTGGTCGATGTGCGCAATAATCGAAAAGTTACGAATGTGTTTCATCGAGCAAGAGTCACTCAAAATTAGTTAAGGTCAGTTATGGAGGCGCGATTTTACTGGATAACCCGGCTGACGGCCATTCTTTAGTCGCCAGCGCCAGTGAAATAGCGCCTGTTCGGTCAGGGGAGGATGCGGACAGGGACTACCACGCCGAGCATCTGCGGGCCGTAGCGCCCCTGATCCAGGCGGTTGGAAAAGTAACGAACCAGTAAAAAGCCCAGCATGCCCCCCAGCAGGCAGCAGAGGATGGTGATCCCCTCCCCGCCCGAGAGCAGCGGCGCCAGCCAGAGCTGCCCCAGCAAAGCGCCGGCCAACAGACAGAAAAGCGGCAGCACATAGACCAGCGCAGCCCCGCGCAGCAGACTCTCCTGCGGGATACCGAGCCTCACTTGCTGGCCAACCCGCACCTCGGCGGTCAGCCTGACTCGCAAGCGGGGAGCTTTCAGGGGAAACGCCTTGGCCACGGTGCCGGTACCACAGTTGGATTGCTGCTGACAACCGCTGCAGGCGGAGCGACGCTCGCACTCCACCCAGGCATGGTCACCCTCAATGGCCACCACGGTCGCCAGCTCTTCACTCATCTCATTCACGGCAACACCTCGGGTTCACACAATCAGGGGATCTGACCACGACTCGCCACGCTCGGCAAGCGGTGAAGAACCCCGCATCCCCCGTTACTGCACCGCTTCGTTGCGGGCCAGCGGCTGGACCGACTCGGCGATGCGCTTGGCGGTTTCGGCAGGCACCTCACCGACCACGGTGATCTCGACCCCCACCTCGTTGACATAGCTCACCAGCGAGGTCGCCCCCTGGCGGATCAGCTGCTGGCGCACCGCCTGCTTGGGATCCACCCGGGAGACGTAGACCGAGAGATCCACCAGCCCGTCGGAGAGCATCATGTAGTCCACCGGCATACTGGTGGTCACCAGCTGGTGCCGGTCTTGCGACAGCACCTTGAAGCCATCGGGCAGCCAGGTGATCTGCCAGTTCAACTGCTGTTGTGGCGCCGGATAGGCATCCTCCAGCGCCAGCGCCGGAGGCTGCTTGCTGTTGGCAAGCTTCACCAGCCAGGGGGCCGGTTTGCTCTGCAGATCCAGCTCGACACCGAGCACCTGCTCCACCAGATTGCCTTCCCGCTCGACCATGTCGATCCGCAGCAGCAAGTGGCTCTGCTCATCAATCCAGAGCACGAAACCATATTTGTCGGCCTCTTTAGGCACCAGCCTTACCACCTGCGCCACCACACCGGCAACCCGGCTGCGGCCGGCCAGCACAGGATCATAGCTCTCCAGCACCTGTGCCAGCGGCATCTTCACCAGGGTCGACCAGATGCCGGGGAAGCGGGCATCCTTCAGGGTGTAGGGATCGTGGCTGTTTTCAAAGAAGGTGTATTCGTTCTGGCGCTGGAGATACTCGATCGCCTTGCCGTCGAGGTAACTGAGGTGGGCCACTTCCTTGCCGTTGATCACGGCATGGCTGATCCGGATCGGTTCAAGACGCCCCTGACGGGCCTTGACCATGGACAACTCGAAATTCTGTTGCTGCACGGCACTCTGCATCTGCTGCAACAAGGCCTCGGCCGACTTATCGTCGGCCGAGGCCTTGGCACTAATCAGCAGGAGAGAGGCCAGCAAAATACGGCTGGACTGGCGCACGTTTGTATCCCTGACAATTCGTTATTGTTGGATCTGTCTGTCTTGCAACAGGCGCTGCTGCAACTGGTGGTCACGCAGGAAGGCGTTGATCCGCTCCCGCTGCTCCTGCATCTGCTGTTCGGTCAGCCCCTGCTGACGGGCACGGGCGCCATCCTGTTGCGGATAGTGAACACTCACAGGCGCCGCACTGCCACCGATTGGAATGGTATTGAGTACCGGATTGGCCGGAACGCCATCTTGTCCCTGATACTGCTGCACCCCGAAGATAACTGCAGCGGCCACAGACGCTGCGATGGCATATTGACCCAGCTGCTGACCGACACGGCGGAACAACGGAACCACATTGGCATCAGTCTTGACCGGCGCAACGGCAGGTTGCAGCACGGGAGCCGCCTCGACCGGCTTGGGTGCCAGTATGGTGGGCTTATCCTCCAGCGCAGCCATGATGCTGTCACTGAGATCCAGTTGCAGATTGACCGGCAGGTCACCCCGCATGGCATCGCCGATCAGGTGGTAACGACCCCAGGTATCTTGCAAGTCGGAGTCCATCTCCAGCTCGTTCAGTACCTCTGCGTCACTCAGGTCACCATCCATCAGGGCAGAGATTTGCTCTTTATTTGCCATAAGTTAACCCGTCTTTCCCCAGTTAATTCTCGATCAGAGGTTGCAGCTTTTTATCGATTGCTTCCCTCGCCCGGAAGATACGGGATCTGACCGTACCCACAGGGCAATCCATGATTTCGGCAATCTCTTCGTAGCTCAGCCCTTCCAGTTCGCGAAGGGTGATAGCTGTCCTCAGGTCTTCCGGCAATGCCTCTATGGCTGAAAACACGGTGCGTTTGATCTCGTCAGTCAGCGCCAGGTTTTCGGGGGTTGAGACCTCTTGCAAGGCTTCACCACCACCATAAGACTCCGCTTCGTCAGCCTCCACATCACTGCTGGGCGGCCTGCGCCCCTGGGAGGTGAGATAATTCTTCGCCGTGTTCACGGCAATTCGGTACAACCAAGTGTAAAAAGCACTTTCGCCACGGAATGTCGGCAATGCACGGTAGGCTTTTATAAAGGCCTCTTGCGCCACATCGGGCACATCACCGGGATTGTTGACATACCTGGCAACCAGGTTGACCACCTTATGCTGGTATTTTTTTACCAACAGGTTGAAAGCTGCTTTATCGCCGCGCTGGACCCGTTCAACCAGCTGTTCGTCCAGTAGATTCTGGTCGCTCATCAGAGCCGTAAAACCCCCATCAGGTTATCGTTTTTCTTTTCCGGCCCTTCCTAAGCGCACAAGTTCAGACAGGGAGAATCAGAGAAAGTTCGCTTCAATTGAAAAAAATGTGATGCAGGCTGCATCCTCGCCCTCGCTTGGGCTACCATGGTGCCAGTTCTTAATCCAGGCCAATGATACTTATGAAAGCAAGTGTTGAATACCTTTGCGATGTACTGATCATTGGCAGCGGTGCCGCTGGTTTGTCCCTCGCGTTGCGATTGGCAGACCACGCCAAAGTCCTGGTTCTGAGCAAGGGGCCCATCAGTGAAGGGGCCACTTTCTATGCGCAAGGAGGCATCGCTGCCGTTTTCGACGAAACCGACAGCATCGAATCCCACGTGAGCGACACGCTCAACGCGGGCGCCGGGTTGTGTGACCCGGCAGTGGTGGAGTTCACCGCACGCCACGCCCGCGAGTCCATCCAGTGGCTCATTCAGCAAGGGGTCCCCTTCGATCAGGAGGAGAACGCCGACGGCGAGTCCCAGTACCACCTCACCCGGGAAGGGGGCCACAGCCATCGCCGCATCTTCCACGCGGCGGATGCCACCGGCAAGGCGGTGCAACTGACCCTGATCGATCAGGTGCGCGCCCACCCCAATATCCAGCTGATGGAGCGCTTCAACGCGGTCGACCTCATCACCACCCGCAAGCTCAACCTGCCGGGCAACAAGGTACTGGGCGCCTACGTCTGGAACCGCAACGCCGAGCAGGTCGAGGTGATCCGCGCCCGTTTCGTGGCACTGGCCACCGGCGGCGCCTCCAAGGTCTACCAGTACACTTCCAACCCAGATGTGAGCTCTGGCGATGGCATCGCCATGGCATGGCGGGCTGGCTGCCGGGTGGCAAACCTGGAGTTCAACCAGTTCCACCCCACCAGCCTGTTCCACCCCGATGATCCCAACTTCCTGCTGACCGAAGCGCTGCGTGGCGAGGGGGCCTATCTGCGCCGCCCGGACGGCAGCCGCTTTATGCCGGAGTTTGACGAGCGGGCCGAGCTGGCACCGCGGGACATAGTCGCCCGCGCTATCGACCACGAGATGAAGCGGCTCGGGGCGGACTGCATGTATCTGGACATCAGCCACAAACCGGCCGATTTCATCATCAAGCACTTCCCGACCATCTACGAGCGCTGCATCGCGGTCGGCATCGACATCACCAGGGAGCCGATGCCCATCGTGCCGGCCGCCCACTACACCTGTGGCGGCGTGATGATCGACAACAACGGCCAGACCGATATCCCCGGCCTCTATGCCATCGGTGAAGTGACCTACACCGGTCTGCACGGCGCCAACCGCATGGCCTCCAACTCCCTGCTGGAATGCGTGGTCTATGCCCATCAGGCGGGGGCCGACATTCTGGCCAAGCTGCCGATGAGCGTGGAGCCGCCGCGCCTGCCGGTGTGGGACGAGAGCAAGGTGGAAGACTCCGACGAACTGGTGGTGATCCAGCACAACTGGCACGAACTGCGGTTGATGATGTGGGACTACGTGGGGATAGTGCGTACCAACAAACGCCTGGCCCGCGCCAAGCGCCGCATCGACCTGCTCAAGCAGGAGGTGCAGGAGTACTACGCCAACTTCCGCGTCTCCAACAACCTGCTGGAGCTGCGCAACCTGCTACAGGTGGCCGAGCTTATCGTCAACTGCGCCCTGCAGCGCAAGGAGTCTCGCGGCCTGCACTACAACCTGGATTATCCGGATATGCTGCCGGACTCCAAGCCAACCGTGCTGACCCCGGAGCGGGATTAATCCCCCTTCCTGCCAAGCGTTGCAGCTATCAGTGACCCCGCCCCGGCGGGGTCACTTGTTTTCAACCGCTTTTCAGCCACAAAAAGAGTGTCGCCAGCCACATGGCAACAGCTTATCGCGATAAATCAGCGCATGGTCATCACGGAAAGCAGGCGTCAGCGCCGGGACGGCAGAAAGTGGATGGCTCGCGCCAGCAGGCGGTAATGTTCGGGGGGAAGGGCATCGGAGAAGAGCCACAGTTGCCGTGGCGACACGGCTCCACTCTCTTGCGGTTCGGGACAAAGCGCCAGCCTGAGCACGCCGGGCAGAATGCGGCTTTTCTTGTCGAGCTGATAGCGGCAACCTTGCCACTGTAGCCACTGACCATCCCAGACAAGCTCGAACGGGGGCGCGGCTAGGGAGCGCCAGCTCAACCAGAGCGCCGCCAGCCAGACGGGCAGCAACAGCGCCCACTGCCAACCGGCAATCAGGCCAGCCACCGGCCAGAGCAGCAACAGAAAGAGGGCCACCAGCAAATATTGCTGATGGCGGGAGGGGTGAACCGTCATGATCACCCGCTCCACGGTATTACCCCTGGCGGTCGTGGCGCGCCTGATTGCGCTCCAGGATCATCGGGATCATGGCGGCAAATGCGGGATCGGCAGGGACACCATGACCCATGCACCATTTGAACAGATCCGGATCGTCGCTCGCCAGCAGGCGGATAAAGGTCTGCTGATCGGCTTCGCTCAGGGAGTCGAACTCGTGTTCGAAAAAGGGCATAAAGATCACATCCAGCTCGAGCATACCGCGACGGCAGGCCCACTTCAGGCGGGATTTTTCAACTGGGCTCAACATGGCACTCTCCTTACAAAGACCGGGGGATGGTACCAGCTGGATTTTCCGGCTGACAAACATTAGTTACGTCTTTACCATGCAGCTCACATACTTTCTCTCTGGAATACCATCGTGAGCCTGCAACCACCTGTTTTTCCTGCCGAGCCGACCCGCTTCCCCCTGACCAAGCTGGCCATCACCCGTATCAGCGGCCAGGATCGCGCCAAATATTTGCAAGGTCAGGTCACCTGTGATGTCAACGCCCTGCAACCGGGGCAACAGACCCCGGGCGGCCACTGTGATCCCAAGGGCAAGCTGTGGAGCAATTTCCGCCTGCTCTGCCTCGACGACAGTCTGCTGCTACTGACCAGCCCTTCAGTGCTGGAACGTCAGTTGCCGGAGCTGAAGAAATTTGCCGTCTTCTCCAAGGTGGAGATTGCCGCCGACGAACGCCACGCCACCGGTCTGGCTGGCAAGGGCACAGATGCGTGGGTCGCCGCGCAGTTTGGTCTGGAGCAGAGCGGTTTGGTCGCTGGCGGCATGGTGGTGAAGATCGAACAGGATCGCTGGCTGCTGGTGAGCAATCAGCAAGCCGACGCCCTGCCGCAAGGTGACGAGTCACTCTGGTGGGGGCTCGAGATCAAGGCGGGCCTGCCACACATGGAAGCGGTGCATCAGGGGGAGTTCATCCCGCAGATGCTCAACCTGCAGGCACTGGACGGCATCAGCTTCAACAAGGGCTGCTACATGGGGCAGGAGACGGTGGCCCGCGCCAAGTATCGCGGCGCCAACAACCGCGCCCTGTTCCTGCTGGCGGGGACTACCGGCGAGCCAGTTGCCAGCGGCGATACCCTGGAGCTGCAACTGGGTGACAACTGGCGCCGCAGCGGCATGGTGCTCAACGCCTGGCAACAGGCCGGGCAGGTGTGGCTCACCGCCGTACTGCCGAAAGATACCGAGGCTGACGCCCAATTCCGCCTCAAGCAGGATGAAGGCTCTCGCCTCACCCTGCAACCCCTGCCTTACGCCCTGACCGAGTAAGGTCGGCTAGCGAGGCACCCGCGCCAGCAGTGCCTCCTTCAGCCAGCGCCCCGCCTGCCCCAGCGGGCGGGCGCGATGCCACTGCAACTCCAGCGCCAGCGCGTGGCTGGCGATAAAGTCCGGCTCCAGCACCACCACTTCGCCGCGAGCCAACGGCTGATGCAGCAGAAATTCCGGGATGGCGGACCAGCCAAGGCCCCGCTTGACCAGCTCCAGCACCCCGAGATCCCCCTCGACCCACCACACCTGAGCCGAGATGCGAAAACGCTGACGCTCGCTCCCTTCCCGTCGGCCGGTCACCATCAGCTGACGTGCTCCCTGCAGATCGACCTCCCGCAGCGGCTGCTTGCGGGCCAGCGGATGATCCGGTGACACCACCAGCGGCATGGTCACCTCCCCCAGCGAACGGGCGACAATCTCCCGCTGGGGATGCACCTTCTGATAACTGATGCCGAGCTGGGCACGCCCAGTCACCAGCATCTCGGTCACATCCTCCATCAACGGGAAGAGCAGCTCCAGCTCCACGGTCGGGTAGCGAGTGGCGAACTCCTCCAGCAGGGTGCCGAGCCAGGGGAGGTGGGAATCATCATCGATGGCCAGTGTGAGGCGCGTCTCCACCCCGGCCGCCAGCTCCCCGGCAATGGATTGCAACCGTTCACTCTGTGCCAGCAGGATCCCCGCCTCCTGCACCATGCGGGCCCCCGCCTCCGTCAGCTGCGGATAGCGGCCGCTGCGGTCAAACAGGGTGAGCGCCAGATCGATCTCCAGATTGGCGATGGCGCTGCTCACTACCGACTGCGCCTTGCCCAGCTTGCGGGCGGCAGCGGAAAACGAGCCGGTTTCGGCGGCCGCCAGCAAGATCCTCAGTTGTTCCAGTGATGGCGTCATCTTATGGCCCTCCGACAAGCTCTCTCATCCATCTATTTTAGCGATGGATACCAACATGAATCTATCGCTAAAGATCTATAGATTAACCAGCAATCCGTGAATGAACCTGATTGAGAGAGTGACTTATGCGTACCCGTAACGATCGCCTGCGCCATGCGATTGGCTTTGAATTTATTGGCCTGCTGATTGCCGCCCCGCTGGCCAGCTGGGTTACCGGGGTCGGGCTCAACCATATGGGCCCGCTGGCACTGTTCTTCTCGGTGCTGGCCACCGTCTGGAACTACATCTACAACATCGGGGTCGACAAGCTGCTGCTCAAATATCAGGGCCATACCCACAAGACCCTGTGGCAACGGGTGCTGCATACCTTCGGCTTTGAGGGCGGTCTGCTGATCGTCGCACTACCGGTCATGTCCTGGTGGCTGAGCGTCAGCATGCTGGAGGCGCTGGTGCTGGATCTGGGCTTCGTCGTCTTCTATCTGATCTATGCCTTCGTCTACAACTGGGGCTATGACAAGGTGTTCCCCATCCCCCGCGAAGTGCCGCACGGCATGCCACAAGAGGTGCGCTAAGGCACGAATCAGTTGGATTGAAACCGAGAAGTGAAGGTCAACAAGGAAAGACTACAGAAGAAACGACACGGCCCCATCATGGCAGACATGATGGGGCCGCAAAAAGCGTCAGCGCTGGCAGGCCGGCTGATTCAGAGGTAAGGATTCAGGCCTGCCCGTCGCTCAAGCCTGGGCCTTGAGCTCTTCGCCGCTCTCGTCGGCAGCGGCAGCCTCTTCAGGCTGAGCCTGGGCGGCCTGCAGCGCTTCCAGCTCGCTCTGATAATCGCTCAGGATCTGCTGGGCAACCGCCATATCTCCCTTGTGTTTGCGCTCGAACAGATGGTGCTGCACCACGCCGTTGAGATACTCCACTGTAATGGGCTGCTCCAGGGTGGCCATCAGCTCCTCTTTCTCCAGCTCGGCATTGATTTCATCGGCGGTCGTGCGCAGCAGCCCGGCCAATTGAACCAACATGCGGCGCTCACCTTCGCGCAGCAGGCTCAACATGCGGTTTCTCTGCTGCTCATTCTGTTGGGTCATACATTTCCTTACGTCAATTGGGAACAAGCCCGCTCATTCTGCCCTGTCCCCATGACAGCGTCTATCTCATGCCCCCCACAAATTTTTGGCGCTGGCTCACAAATGGCTACAGATGCTATTTGAAGCGGCTCTGGGGTATAGTAGCCGCTGATTTTCAGGCGCTTTTTTCACCTTCATCCGCAGACAGGGATGAGACGGCAAGGGCGCCTGCCCGGTTTACCCCAACGAGGTGAAGATCCGCTTTATGACCGACGCCATTGTGGTGCTCTGCACCTGCCCAGATCAAACCAGTGCCGACCTTCTCTGCGAACAGCTGCTGAACCAGCGGCTGGCCGCCTGCATCAATCAACTGCCGGGCATCACCTCCGTCTATCGTTGGCAAGGCAAGGTGGAGCGCGCCACCGAGATCCAGCTCATCATCAAATCCCGCCAATCGCGCTTTGCCGAGCTGCAGGCATGTATTCAAGCCCATCACCCCTATGAGGTGCCCGAGCTGCTGGCCTTGCCGGTAAGTGCCGGACTACCTGCCTATCTGGACTGGCTCAATGGGGAGACCGCATGACGTTCACCCGCTTGCTCTCTCCACTGCTGCTCTGCGCCCTGTTGATGACAACAGTGGGCAGCTCCCCTGCCCACGCCAGCGGCGCCGATCTGCTCAGCTCGCTGGGCATTGAAGCCAACGCCAAACCCAAATTTTTACAGGTCGATGAGGCCTTTCAGATCGAGAGCGAACAGCGCGGCGATCAGCTGCTGCTAACCCTCCACATCGCCGACGACTACTACCTCTATCGCCATAGCCTGCGCTTCAAGGGGAACAACCTCACCTTCAGCGAGCCGACCCTGCCGGAAGGCACCGAGCACGAAGATGATTTCTTCGGCAAGACCCGGGTCTACTACCAGCAGGTGAGCATCGCGGTGCCGCTCAAAGAAGTGGGCGACGGCGCCACCCTGCGGGTGCGCTATCAGGGCTGCACCGACGGCCTCTGCTACCCGCCGACCGACAAGCTGATCGATGTAACCCCGCTGGTCACGGCAACCACCGCACCCACTGCTGAAACGGCACAAAGCGTCGCACCGGTTAGCCAGCAAGATCAGCTGGCCGCAGCCCTCGGCAATCAGGGATTCTGGCTCAGCATCGTCGCCTTCTTCGCACTGGGACTGGGGCTCGCCTTCACCCCCTGCGTCTTCCCCATGTATCCCATTCTGACCGGCATCATCGCCGGTGCCGGCCATCGCCTCTCTACCGGTCGCGCCTTCCTGCTCTCCATGGTCTATGTGCAGGGGATGGCGGTCACCTACACCCTGCTGGGACTGGTAGTGGCCTCGGCAGGGCTGAAATTCCAGGCGGCGCTGCAACACCCCTATGTGCTGTTCGGCCTCTCGGTGATGTTCGTGCTGCTGGCCCTCTCCATGTTCGGCCTCTACACCCTGCAACTGCCGAGCAGTTTGCAGACCCGGCTCTCCGGCCTCTCCAACCGCCAGCAGGGTGGTTCTGTGGTCGGGGTCGCCATCATGGGGATGATCTCCGGGCTGGTCTGCTCCCCCTGCACTACGGCGCCGCTCTCGGGGGCGCTGATCTACGTGGCCCAGAGCGGCGATCTCTGGCTCGGCGGGGCGGCACTCTATGCGCTGTCACTGGGGATGGGGCTACCGCTGCTGCTGCTAGGCACCTCGGGTGGCAAGCTACTGCCCAAAGCGGGCGCCTGGATGGATGTGATCAAGCAGCTGTTTGGTTTTGCCCTGCTGGCAGTGCCGATCCTGCTGCTGTCACGGCTCTGGAGCGATCAGATTGCCACTCTCGCCTGGCTCGGCTGGGGGCTGCTGTTGTGCGGCTACCTCTATCACCACAACCAGCACCAACCCCACTCGGTGGCCAAAAGCGTGCGCGGCTTCGTGCTGTTGCTGGCGATGATCAGCGCCGTGGTAGTGGGCAAGGATCTGCTGCAACCGGCCCCCCCTGCTGCCATCACGACGGATGCCAGTCAAACGGCGCCGCAGTTTATCCGCGTCAAGACGCTGGATGATCTCAAGGTGCAGCTGGCCGCCGCCCGCGGCAAGCCGGTGCTGCTCGACCTCTACGCCGACTGGTGCGTCGCCTGCAAGGAGTTCGAGCACAAGACCTTCAGCGATCCAGCTGTGCGGGAGCGCTTCGGCCAGATGGTGCTGCTGCAGGCGGATGTTACCGCCAACGACGATGCCGATATCGAGCTGCTCAACGGCCTCAATGTGCTGGGGCTGCCGACCCTCATCTTCTTCGACCGCGAGGGCAAGGAGCTGACAGGCCAGCGGGTCACCGGTTTTATGGGGCCGGCGGAGTTTCTGGGCAGGCTCGATCAGCTACGCTGACCAACGGCGCCCCTGTAGACAGACAGGGGGCAGCCTTATACGTTACGCACTGATTTTTCTGGCAATCCCTTGTATATGACCGGCAGCATGGCAGAATTTGCCCTTCGATTGTCTCGCCCGTCCGGAGTTTTGATGAAAAAGTGGTTCATCCCCCTGCTAGCCCTCTGGCTTTATGGCTGCAGTGCAGGGCCCGGTGAAGAGGATATCCGCCAGCAGGTCACCGCCAAGCTGCTGGCCGAAACGGATGCCAACCTGTTCGATATCAGCGACTTCACCATCCTTAGCAAGGAGGAGCGGATGGAGGGGGTCTATCTGGTCAAGGTGAGCTACCAGCTCCACTTCAAGCAGGGACTGGATCAGCTGCAGGTGCTGTACGACGAAGATCTGATTTATGACCGTGTCGGCCCCTTCCAGCAGGAGATGGGGCTGATGGAGCTCGAGCGCAAATATGGTGAGTTCGAGGCGGGCCAAGTGCTGCCACAAGAGGCCGAGGTGTGGATGATGAAGGACGAACAGGGGTGGCGACTGGCGGAACCGGCCCAATAAAGGGCTGCCCGCCCCTTACGCACTGCAACGACTGGACTGCCGTTGCCAACCAGCTCAAACCTGGGTATCGACCCGATAGCCTTTTCGCTCGGCAGGTTCGCTCGGCAGCTTGCTGGACAACCCTGACAGCACCTCCTTGAGGGTGACCCCGCTCTCTGCCGCACCACTGCTCTCCAGCAGCTTGGTCAGCTGGCTCTGCAAGGGGTTGACCGCTTCACGCTCGGCTCCTTGCTCGCTCGCTTTTTCCTGTCCGCCCTGCTGATCCAGCGTCTCCAGCAGACGCGCCAGATCCCGCTTGAGCGGGTTTTCGCTGCTGTCGGCGATGGCGAGTTTGCGCTGTTCCTGCTCTTGCCGCTGTTGTTGCTGCAATGCCAACTGTTGCTCCTGCTGCTGTTGCAGGGAGCCCATCATGGTGTTGATGAACGCTTCCAGCGAATCCCTGATTGAAATAGTGCCACCGCCGCTGCTCTCCCCTTGTGGTGACAGCCCCAGCTCATCCAGCACAGCGCTAAGGTCGCGCACCAGGCTGTCACTGCCCGTTGATGGTGAAGTCGCAGCCCGCTCCTGTGCCTGCACGGCGGGAGAACCCTGCCGTTGCGCCAGCGGGCTGAGCCCGCCTGACGCGACCACATTTATCTCCATCTTGGCCCTCCTCTCCCCGTCCTCAGCTCTTTCTCGGCAAGTATTCCGGCAAGCAGACACACCCTCGTCCCCTTGGCAGATAACCGCTCTCACACCTAAAAGATAGCGCCAACCGGACGAGATTGGCGCGAATGCATCTTTTGGTCTATCAGGCGGAACGATTGTGCCAACCCGCTATAAACAAGGGCTGGCAAGGGAGCCGGCGCTCAGCCATCACTGCGCAGGCTGACAATCGGCGTCAGAAGATATCCTTCATCCGGTGCCACAACATTCCCAGTGCCAGCAGCGGAGAGCGCAGCGCCGGGCCACCCGGGAAAGTGATATGGGGCACGCTGGCGAAGAGATCGAAACCCCGGCTCTCGCCGCGGATCGCCTCGGCTACCAGCTTGCCCGCCATATGGGTGGCGTTGAGACCGTGACCCGAGTAGGCCTGGGCATAGAGCACGTTGGGGTGAGCTTTCAAGCGGCCAATCTGCGGCAGCCGGTTGGCACCAATGCCGATCATCCCGCCCCACTGGAACTCGATGGCGGTACCAGCCAGCTCGGGGAAGACCCGCAGCATCTTGGGCAACATGAAGGCCTTGATATCGCGGGGATCCCTTCCCGAGTAGTTGCAGGCCCCGCCGAACAACAGACGACCGTCGGCGGAGAGGCGGTAGTAGTCGAGCGCCACGTTCTGATCGCACACCGCCATGTTTTGCGGCAGCAAGCGCTGGCGCAAGCGGCGATCCAGCACCTCGGTGGCGAGGATGTAAGAACCGGCCGGCAGCACCCGCCCTCCCAGCTCCGGATTGAGGTCATTGAGATAGGCGTTGCAGCCGATCACCAGATAGTCGGCCGTGACCCGGCCGTGGGCGGTGGTCACCTCCACCTGCTTGCCGTAATCGATATGGGTCACCCGGGAGTGTTCAAACAGGGAAACCCCTAGGCTGGCTGCGGCGCGCGCCTCGCCGAGCGCCAGATTGAGGGGATGGAGATGGCCGGAGCCCATGTCGATGAGGCCGCCGATATAGCGATCCGATCCCACCACGCTATGGATATCTTCCCGCGGTACCAGCTTGAGTTCGTGCTCATAGCCGAGGCTCGCCAGATGCGCGAGATCCTCCTCGAAGCCAGCCAGATGACGCTGACGGGTGGCGAGGTCGCAGTAGCCCCAGGTGAGATCGCAGTCGATATTGAAACGCTCCACCCGCTCGCGCACCAGCTGCACCGCCTCCAGCCCCATCAGGTCGAGCTCGCGCACCCCATCCTCACCAATCCAGCGGGCAAACTGGCTGGTATCGTGGCCGATACCGCGAATAAGCTGACCGCCGTTGCGCCCGGAGGCGCCCCAGCCGATACGGTTGGCCTCCAGCACGGCGACCTTGTAACCAGCATCCGCCAGATTGATGGCGGTGTTAAGACCGGTAAAACCGCCGCCGATGATGCAGACGTCAGCCTTGTGCTCCCCCTCCAGCTCGGGCCACTGTTGCGAGTCGTTGCGGGTGGCCGCGTAGTAGGAGGCGACGTGCTCCTGATATCCGTTGTGCTTTCCTGCCTGCATACTCAGCATCCTGCCTTGGTTGCAAATTGTTTAATAAAATAAGCAAAGTTGTTTCGATAATACCCAGTTCCCCCTCCACTCACCAACCGGTGCGGATCACAGAAATGCAAAAGGCGCCCCGAAGGGCGCCTTTTCATGCAATCAAGGTGCTGTAACGAATTACAGTACGTCGATGGCGTTCAGGTCGGAGAAAGCCTGTTCCAGACGCTTGATCATGGAAGTCTGACCTTCACGCAGCCATACGCGCGGGTCGTAGTACTTCTTGTTCGGCTTGTCGGCGCCTTCCGGGTTGCCCAGCTGGCCTTGCAGGTAAGCTTCGTTCTTCTTGTAGAAGTTCAGCAGACCTTCCCAGGTTGCCCACTGGGTGTCGGTGTCGATGTTCATCTTCACTACGCCGTAGGAGATGGACTCGCGGATCTCTTCCAGAGTGGAACCTGAACCACCGTGGAATACGAAGTCCAGAGACTTGGCTGGAACGCCAAATTTCTCGGAAACGTACTTCTGGGAAGCGTCCAGGATGGACGGGGTCAGCTTGACGTTACCCGGCTTGTATACACCGTGTACGTTGCCAAAGGAGGCAGCGATGGTGAAACGCGGGCTGATCTTGGACAGACGCTCATAAGCGTAAGCAACATCTTCCGGCTGGGTGTACAGAGCGGACTGATCCATGTGGCTGTTGTCGACGCCGTCTTCTTCGCCACCGGTGCAACCCAGTTCCAGCTCCAGAGTCATGTTCATCTTGGCCATGCGGGTCAGGTACTCGCAGCAGATGTCGATGTTCTCTTCCAGAGACTCTTCGGACAGATCCAGCATGTGGGAGGAGAACAGCGGCTTGCCGGTTTCAGCAAAGTGCTTCTCGCCCGCTTCCAGCAGACCGTCGATCCACGGCAGCAGCTTCTTGGCAGCGTGGTCGGTGTGCAGGATGACCGGCACGCCGTAAGCTTCGGCAACAGCGTGAACGTGCTTGGCACCAGAGATGGCACCCAGGATGGCAGCTTTCTGACCTTCCAGCTTCAGACCCTTACCGGCGGTGAACACGGCACCACCGTTGGAGAACTGAACGATAACCGGCGCTTTAACCTTGGCGGCAGCTTCCAGTACGGCGTTCACGGAGTCGGTACCAACGCAGTTTACTGCCGGCAGAGCAAAGCCGTTCTCTTTAGCGATGGCGAACACTTTCTGAACGTCATCACCAGTGATCACGCCGGGTTTTACGAAGTCGAAAATTTTCTTAGACATGTTTAATCGTCCTGTCTCGTATGCCGTTAATAAAAAATGGGGGGTTCATCATGAACCGGCACAGCGGGCACATGATAAACGAAACGGGAGGCTTTTGCCCCCCGTTCCGGGTCAATTAGGCTTTGGCGCGCTGTTCCAGAATCGCAACAGCCGGCAGTACCTTGCCTTCTACGAACTCCAGGAAGGCGCCGCCGCCAGTGGAGATGTAGGAGACTTTGTCAGCGATGCCGAACTTGTCGATGGCAGCCAGGGTGTCACCACCGCCAGCGATGGAGAAGGCCGGAGAAGCAGCGATGGCTTCAGCGATAACCTTGGTGCCTTCAGCAAACTGGTCAAACTCGAATACACCAACCGGGCCGTTCCACAGGATGGTCTTGGCGTTCATGATGATGTCAGCCAGGGCCTTGGCAGAATCCGGGCCGATGTCGAAGATCATGTCGCCGTCGGTCACGTCAGAGACGGACTTGATGGTCGCCGGAGTGGATTCGGAGAACTCGGCACCTACAACCACGTCGGTGGTCACAGGAATGTTGGTCTCGGCAGCCAGTTTCTTGGCGGTGTCGATCAGGTCGTGCTCGCACAGGGACTTGCCGACGTTGTGACCGGCAGCAGCGATGAAGGTGTTGGCGATGCCACCACCGACAACCAGCTGGTCAGCGATTTTGGAGAGGGATTCCAGAACGGTCAGCTTGGTTGAGACCTTGGAGCCGCCAACGATGGCAACCATCGGGCGCTCGGGCTTCAGCATGGCTTTGCCCAAGGCTTCCAGTTCACCCGCCAGCAGCGGACCGGCACAGGCGACCGGAGCGAACTGTGCAACACCGTAGGTGGAACCTTCGGCGCGGTGAGCAGTACCGAACGCATCCATTACAAAGACGTCACACAGGGCGGCGTATTTTTTGGCCAGCTCTTCGGTGTTCTTCTTCTCGCCTTTGTTGAAGCGGCAGTTTTCCAGCACAACCAGCTCACCGGCAGCGACTTCTACGCCATCCAGGTAATCCTTGGCCAGGCGAACCGGGCAGGACAGAGCGTCTTTCAGATAGTTGACAACCGGAGCCAGGGAGAATTCTTCGTTGTATTCACCCTCGGTCGGACGACCCAGGTGGGAGGTGATCATCAGCTTGGCGCCCTTTTCCAGAGCCAGCTTGATGGTCGGCAGAGTCGCAACGATACGTGCATCGGAGGTGACCTTGCCGTCTTTTACCGGTACGTTCAGGTCAGCACGGATCAGAACGCGTTTACCCGCCAGATCCAGGTCAGTCATCTTGATAACAGACATATTCAGTCCTCTATATTTTCCAGGTAATGTTAAAAACAGTAACCTTTCGCCCGGGGCAGGCTCAGCCTGCGGCCATCATGGCCCGGGTGGTATCCAGCATCCGGTTCGCGAAGCCCCATTCGTTATCGCACCACATCAACATCTTGACGAGGTTGGCATCGCTCACCCGGGTCTGGGTACCATCAATGATGCAGGAGTGTGCATCATGATTGAAGTCTACGGAGACCAGCGGTTCTTCCGTGTAATCCAGAATACCGTGTAATGTACCTCTGGATGCCCGTTGCAGGGCTTGATTTACGTCAGTAACTGTCACTTTTTTACGAACAGTAATACTGAGATCCATCGCTGTTACATTGATGGTCGGCACCCGCACCGCGATCGCCTCGAACTTGCCGGCGAAGTGGGGCAGGATACGCTCCAGCCCCTTTGCCAGCTTGGTGTCCACCGGAATGATGGACTGACTGGCAGCACGGGTTCGGCGCAAGTCACTGTGGTAGGCATCGATGACTTGCTGATCATGCATGGCCGAATGAATTGTCGTAATAGTACCACAATTTATCTCGAATTCTCGATGCAATGTTTCAATCACCGGCACCACGCAGTTGGTAGTACAGGAGGCGTTGGAGACGATCCGCTCCGCTCCGGTGAGGGTATGATGGTTGACCCCGTAGACCACGGTGGCATCCACATCCGCATCCGCCGGGTGGGAGAAGAGTACCTTGCCCGCCCCCGCCGCCAGATGCAGCTCGGCATCGGCCCGCGAGCCAAACACCCCGGTGCAATCGAGCACCACATCCACCCCCAGCGCCCGCCACGGCAGCTTTGACGGATCCCGCTCGGCAAACAGGGAGATAAGATCCTCCCCCACCAGCATGCTGTTGCCCGCCAGTTGCACCGGATGGTGGAAGCGACCGTGACTGGTATCGTAACGGGTCAGGTGCACCATGGCCTCGGGGGCCGCCAGCTCGTTGATGGCGACGATCTTGATGGTCTTGTCGCGCCCGCTTTCATAGAGGGCTCGCAACACGTTGCGACCGATCCGCCCGTAACCATTGATGGCAATCTTGATCATCGAGAATCCGTTTCCTTGAACCAGCAACAGGGCGGCACACCGGCCGCCCGGGAGCCCCGGCTACGACAGCAGGGCCTCCTTGAATTCACCGCGGGCCAGCAGTGCGGCCCCGAATACCCCGGCACTGTCACCAAGGGCAGGAGCAATAATGGGGGCTCTGAAGCGGGGATTAAAGAGGAAGGGCAAAATTGTCTGCCGTCCGGCGCTGTAAAGGCTCTGCACATTGCCCACCCCGCCACCGATGACAATAACATCCGGGTCGAGAATATTGACCACATTGGCCAGCGCCTGACCAAACAGCAGATGCAGCCGATCGATGGTGAGCTTGGCGATGTGATCGTGGGCGGTGGCAGCCGCGATTTGGGCAAGCGAGAGGCGGCGCTTGGCCTTGGCCTCGTACCAGGCCTCCAGCGCCGGACCGCTGATCAGGGTCTCGACGCAGCCACGCTTGCCGCAGTAGCACTCGGGGCCATCAGGGGAAAGCACATTGTGGCCCCACTCACCGGCGATGCCGTGGTGGCCGTTGAGGATCTGGCCGTTGATGACGATGCCGGAGCCGACCCCGGTGCCCATGATGATGCCGAACACCACTTTCGCATCGGGATGGTGCTGGCGCACTGCACCGAGATGGGTTTCTGCCAGCGCGAAGCAGTTGGCGTCGTTGGCGATCAGCACCGGCACGCCCAGCTTGCGCTCCAGATCCTCCTTGAACGGCTTGCCGTTGAGCTCGGTGGTGTTGCAGTTCTTCATCAGGCCGGTCTGCGGATCCCGCGCCCCCGGGGTGCCCATGCCGATGATGGCCGGGCGCTGGCCAATCTTCTCGGCGCACTCTGCCACCAGCTTGGCGATCTGGCCGATCATATGGTCATAACCGCCAGCCCGCTCGGTGGAGATGCGGTGGCGCAGCAGCACCTCGTCGCCCTCCAGCACCACGCATTCACACTTGGTACCGCCAAGATCGATACCCCAATCCAGTGACTTGCTGCTCATCTTGCCTCCTGCACGGGCGCCACGCTCTCGTGTCGCAGCGCCATTCTTTAATGTAAAACGGGGCCTTGCGGCCCCGGATTTCAAACAAACTATTCTTTTCTCGCCCCAGCCTTAGCGACCGTGGTACTGGGCGGAGAGCTCGTGTACCGCGTTGACGAACACACCGGCATGTTCCGGGTTCACATCCTGATGGATGCCGTGACCGAGGTTGAATACGTGACCATTGCCGTGACCGAAACCGGCCAGAATGGAGGCGACCTCTTCACGAATGCGAGCGGGAGTGGCGTAGAGCATGGAGGGATCCATGTTGCCCTGCAGCGCCACCTTGTCGCCGACCCGACGCTTGGCATCGGCAATGTCGGTGGTCCAGTCCAGACCCAGCGCATCGCAACCGGTGGCGGCGATCTGCTCCAGCCACTGGCCACCGTTCTTGGTGAACAGGGTGACCGGCACGCGGCGACCGTCGTGCTCGCGGATCAGGCCATCGACAATCTTGTGCATGTACTGCAGGGAGAAATCGCGGTAATCGCGCGGGGTGAGCACGCCGCCCCAGGTGTCGAACACCATGACCGCCTGTGCACCCGCCTTGATCTGGGCGTTGAGGTAGGCAATCACGCTGTCGGCCAGCTTGTCGAGCAGCAGGTGCAGGGTTTGCGGCTCTGCGTACATCATCTGCTTGATCTTGGTGAATGCCTTGGAGCTGCCCCCCTCCACCATGTAGGTGGCCAGGGTCCATGGGCTGCCGGAGAAACCGATGAGCGGCACTTCGCCCTTCAGCTCGCGGCGGATGGTGCGCACCGCGTTCATCACGTAGCCCAGCTCATCTTCCGGATCCGGAATGGGCAGCGCCTGCACATCGGCCATGGAGGTGATCGGGCGCTCGAAGCGCGGGCCTTCACCCTGCTCGAAGTAGAGACCCAGCCCCATGGCATCGGGCACGGTCAGGATGTCGGAGAAGAGGATGGCGGCATCGAGCGGGTAGCGGCGCAGCGGCTGCAGGGTGACTTCACAGGCCAGCTCGGCATTGCGGCACAGGGACATGAAATCCCCCGCCTGGGCGCGAGTCGCCTTGTATTCCGGCAGATAGCGCCCTGCCTGGCGCATCATCCATACCGGGGTCATGTCTACATCCTGACGCAGCAGGGCGCGCAGGTATCGATCGTTCTTCAGCTCTTTCATCCCAGTTCCTGAGTTCGTATCACGCATAAAATGGCGACCATAATACCACTTTGCCCACCGGAGCGGACTGCCCAAAACGTGGCAAATGGGCGCGCGGTTGCAAAGATGTGAAGGGGCGCAAACCAGAGCGCCCCGTTTTTAAAATGAAGTGCAAAAAGGTTGGCGAAAAGATAAGCGCCGTTACCCCTCGCCAGCCAGTGACAACTCGATCAGCCGCCGGGCAATGGTGCCGTGGGGTGGCAAACGCGGCAGCTGGTCGGCGGCAAAGAAAGCGGCAGCGACCAGTTCGTCATCCTGCACCTTGATTTCGCCGCTCTCGTAGTCGGCGGTAAAGCCCATCATCAGGCTGTGAGGGAAGGGCCAGGGCTGGCTCGCCACATAGCGCACATTGCGCACCCGGATGCCGCTCTCCTCGAACACCTCCCGCGCTACGCACTGCTCAAGGTTCTCTCCCGCCTCCACAAACCCGGCCAGCACGGTATACATGGGATCATCCGCCTGATAGTGACGGCGATGGGCCGCCAAGAGGATCTCCGGCCCCTTGCGCACCGCCACGATAATGCAGGGTGAAATGCGCGGATAGGCCGTGTGGCCGTGGTGGCACACCTGCTCCCACTCCCCCGCCTTCGGGGTCATGGGGGCGCCGCACTCGCCGCAGAAACGGTGGGTGCGGCGGAAGGTAACGAGCTGCCAGGCACGGCCCGCGAGACGAAAGCCCTCTTCGTCCCCCGCCACCATCAACTGGCGCAGGGGGGCCATCATAGTCGTGTCGGCCTCAGCCCCCAGATCGAGCAGATAGCAGGGTAGCCCCTGCCACTCGTCGAAACGCTCGAAATGGGCACCGGCCAGCGCTGCGGGCAGGCACGCTTTACTACCCTGTGGCACCTCTCCCTGCTGATCGAGCAGTACCAGATGATCGCCCCCCAGCACGAACCAGCGGGCTTGTTCGGTTAATGACATCAGATAAACACTCTCGTTAAAACAAAACCCTGGCTACGGCGGGCCCGCCAAGGGGCAAACGCCACGCGAATGGCTCCCATCTTACGACCAGCACGGGTCGCTGACGACCCCGCCGTGGCCGATTGTCCCATTCGTAAAAAACGGATGGTGCAAATAAAGAGGCCGCCCGAAGGCGGCCCGTTGTTATCCGGTATCCCGTATCCGGCCTCTATCGACGCGGATCAGGCATCGCCCATCGCCAGCAGGGAGGCGTTGCCGCCCACCGCCGTGGTGTTGATGGTACGGGTCTTCTCGGTAACAAACCGCCCGAGATAGTGAGGGCCACCCGCCTTGGGGCCGGTGCCGGAGAGCCCCTGGCCGCCGAACGGCTGCACCCCGACCATGGCGCCGATCTGGTTGCGGTTGATGTAGACGTTGCCGACGTTGATGCGGCTCGCCAGCTCCTCCGCGTGGGATTCGTTGCGGCTGTGGATCCCCAGCGTCAGGCCATAGCCGGTGCCGTTGATGTCGCCGATCACCTTGTCCAGATCCCGGGTGGCGTAGCGCACCACGTGCAGGATGGGGCCGAACTGCTCCTTGGCCAGCTCGCGGATGGAGCCGATCTCCAGCGCAGTCGGCTGAACGAAGTGTCCCTCCATGGTCGCGGCGGGCATCGGCGCCTGGGCAATCAGGCGAGCACGCGGGATCATGTAGGCGAGGTGAGCATCGAGACCGGATTTGGCATCGGCATCGATCACCGGGCCTACGTCGGTGTTGTGCTCAGCCGGGTTGCCCACTTTCAGCTCCTGCATGGCGCCGGTGAGGATCTCCAGCACCCGCTCGGCAATCTCCTCCTGCAGATAGAGCACCCGCAGGGCCGAGCAGCGCTGACCAGCGCTCTGGAAGGCTGCGCTCACCACGTCGCGCACCACCTGCTCCGGCAGCGCGGTGGAGTCGACAATCATGGCGTTCTGGCCGCCGGTTTCGGCGATGAGCGGCAGGATGGCGCCATCGCGCTGGGCCAGGGTCATGTTGATGAGCTTGGCGGTCTCGGTGGAGCCGGTGAAGCAGACGCCGCCGATACGCGGATCCGCTGTCAGCTTGGCACCCACGGTGGCGCCGTCACCGGGCAGCAGCTGTAGCACGTCGCCAGGAATCCCAGCCTGATGGGCCAGA
Source organism: Aeromonas sp. 6P (assembly GCF_051919525.1). NCBI lineage: Bacteria > Pseudomonadati > Pseudomonadota > Gammaproteobacteria > Aeromonadales > Aeromonadaceae > Aeromonas > Aeromonas sp. 6P. The sequence goes on from NZ_JBQBEO010000002.1 coordinate 3,669,110, forward strand.
GTCACCGCCAGATGGGCAATAAGGCCGGTCTGCTCCGCCGGTTTGGCGATGACGGTGTTGCCGGTGGCCAGCGCAGCAGCGATTTGGCCGAGGAAAATCGCCAGCGGGAAGTTCCACGGGCTGATGCAGACAAAGACGCCACGCCCCTGCAGGAACAGCTCGTTCTGCTCGCCGGTGTAGCCGGGCAGCGGGGTCGCCTGCCCCATCAGGCTGCGGGCCTGCACCGCGTAGTAGCGACAGAAGTCTACTGCCTCGCGCACCTCGTCGATGCCATCTTGCAGCAGCTTGCCCGCCTCGCGGGTACAGAGGGAGACAAACTGCTCGCGGTTCGCTTCCAGCAGAGCCGCCAGCTTCTCCAGCGCGGCGGCACGCTCGCTCACCGGGGTTTCACGCCAGCGCGGGAAGGCGGCGTGGGCGGATGCCAAGGCCTGCTCCACCGCCTGCTCGTCGGCCCAGTGGATCTTGCCGACGGTGAGGCTCACATCCTGCGGGCTCAGCACGGTGCGCGCCTCACTCCGCTTGAGGGTCTCGCCATCGACGATGGGGCCCGCCAGCCACGGCTTGCTCTCCAGCTCTTTCAAGCGGGCGAAGAAGGGGCGCTGGATGGAGAGGATGTTCATGTTGACGCCGCTGGAGTTCTTGCGGTCGCTGAACAGGTTCACCGGCTGCGGAATGCGGTCGTTGGCAAAGCCGGAGTAGCGCTTGAGGGTGCGCAGCGGATGCTCGGCCAGCGAGTCCACCGGGGTGTTGGGGTCCACCAGCTTGTGAACGAAGGAGGTGTTGGCCCCGTTTTCCAGCAGGCGGCGCACCAGATAGGGCAGCAAGTCCTTGTGGGCGCCGACCGGCGCGTAGATGCGGCAGTGCAGACCGGGATTGTCGTTCAGCACGGCGTTGTGCAGCTCCTCGCCCATGCCGTGCAGACGCTGGAATTCAAACTGGCGATCGCCCGCCATCTCCAGAATGCTGACCACTGTATTGGCGTTGTGGGTGGCAAACTGGGGGGCGATAAAGCCGCGAGTCGGCTCGCTCAGCAGGTAGCGGGCACAGGCGAGGTAAGAGATATCGGTGCCCGCCTTGCGGGTAAAGAGCGGGTAGCCGGGCAGGCCCGCCTGCTGGGCATATTTCAGTTCGCTGTCCCAGTAGGCGCCTTTTACCAGTCGCACCGGAATGAGGTCACCCTGCTCACGAGCCAGTGCGGTGAGCCAGCACAGTACCGGCAGGGCGCGCTTGGAGTAGGCCTGCACCACCATGCCGAGCTTGCCCCAGCCACGGTTGGCGTCACAGCGGTAGAGCTGTTCGAACAGATCCAGCGACAGCTCGAGTCGGTCCATCTCCTCGGCATCGATGCTGATGGCCACATCCTTGTCGCGGGCCAGCCGTACCAGCCCCACCAGCCGCTCGCACATCTCGCCGAGCACCCGCTCGCGGTTGGCCACGTCATAGCGCGGATGCAGGGCCGAGAGCTTGATGGAGATGGAGGGGGCCGGGCCACCGTCGCTGATCCGCTCATTGCCCACCGCCTCGATGGCGTTGCGATAATCGGTCAGGTATTTGTCGGCATCCTGCAAGGTGAGGGCCGATTCACCCAGCATGTCATAGGTGTGGGTGTAGCCCAGCTCGCGGGATTTGCGGCTCGCCTTGAGCGCTTCTTTCATGTCGCGCCCCAGCACGAACTGCTTGCCCATGATCTTCATGGCGGCGTACATGGCGGAGCGCACCACCGGCTCCCCCAGCTTGTTGACCATCCGCCCCAGCAGGTTGGCCGGGTTGCCGTCGAGCTTTTTGTCGAGCTTGATGATCTTGCCGGTCAGCATCAGCCCCCAGGTGGAGGCGTTGACCAGAGTGGAGTCGCTCTTGCGGAAATGGGAGGACCAGTTGGCGCCGGAGAGCTTGTCCTTGATCAGGGCATCGGCGGTCTCGGCATCGGGAATGCGCAGTAGCGCCTCGGCCAGACACATCAGGATGATCCCCTCCTGGGTATCGAGGCTGTACTCCTGCAGGAAGGCGTCGATACCATCACCGGAGCCGCTCTCCTTGCGCACCTTGGTCACCAGGGTACGGGCACGCTGGGTCACCTGCTCCAGCGAGGCGCCATCCCCCGGCAACATGGCCGACAGTTCGGCCAGATAGGCATTTTCATCTACCACGTAGTTTTGGGTGATGGCTTCGCGCAGGGCGGCCAGATCGGAGGGGATATAGTCAGCGGCAAGCACTTGAGTAGCTTTGAACATATGGGGTCTTCCTGTACGCCCTAGGGCTGATATCGACAAAGGCGGACGCGCCGCCGAAACGCCGATAATGTATACAATGTTGCACCCTATATGAAATGAATTTGTTGCCACTCTTTAACAAAGATCGCTCATTCCCCCCATGAATTCCCTTTTGAAGCCAATACGCCAGCAAGCGTGAGGGTCATCTGACTTCATTTTGTATACGATCTGCCGCCGCTCTATCGCAAAGCAGCCACGCATTTCGCCCAATACGCCCCAAAACAAGAAGGGCCGCCACGGCGACCCTTCTCAGCAATTCATTCAGCCAGATGCTGTCAGTTCATCCAGCGATCGCCGCGGCTGCGACGACGGGGCAGCATGGGCAGCAGGATGCCAAGCAGGATACCGGCACCCACCATGGCACCACCACGGATAAACCAGTCCATCTGCATGTCATGTTCCTGGTTGTCGTAGCTCTGGGTCAGGGCATCATTCTGCTCTTTGAGATTGCTCATCTCCTCACCCTGACTGACCAGCTGAGCCTTGAGAGCAGCGATCTCCTTGCTCTGGGCAGCGATCTGGCCATCCTTCTCGGTGAAGCGTTTCTCGTTGTCACCGTTGAGGTTCTGCAAGCGATCTTTAAGCTCATCGCGCTCTTTTTCCACCTGGGGCAGACGCTCGCGCAGGCTGATCTGGCTCTGCAGCTCGCTGTTCTTGATCCACCCCTCGCGGCCACGACCGTCCACCACCTGGGTGAAACCGGCCTCGCTGTTCACCGCCTTTACCTCCAGCGGTTCACCAGCCTTGACGCTGCCAAGGATCCGGTACTGGGTACCCGGGCCATTGTGGATATAGGTAAAGATGTTGTCTGAAACATAACGGGTATCGGCCAGTGCCTGTTGGGCACACAAGCAGATCAAAATCCCGAGAAGGGCGCGCATGGTCGATCGATTCTCTTTTTCAGGTTTGGACAAGAGGTTGAATGTTAAGCCGCCAGCAGGTTAAAGGACAAGCAAAGAAAAAGCACCTCCCCCCAGATAAAGAGCGCAGAGTTGCGAGTTACCTCGCAACTTGCCCGTCTGCGGTCTCACTTGTTTTTCAGCTCCTGCACCTCGCTGCGCAGGGCGCGGATCTCCCGCAGCAGCTCCTCTTGCTGATTGTTGTAGTGATGACGCCACTTGTCGGTCTCGCCATCCCCCTTGTTGGGCTGCAAAAACAGGCTGGCCATAAAACCGCTGATGGCACCGAACAGACCGACTCCGAACAGGATCAGCAGGCTGGCGACAAACCGCCCCTCCTCGGTCTTGGGCACCAGATCGCCGTAACCCACTGTCGAGAGGGTCACCAGCGTCCACCAGAACGCGTCATAGGGTGTCTCAATCTGGCTGCCGGGCTGGCCTGACTCAATCCAGTACATGACGCCGGAGCCCACCCCCAGCAGCAGGAAGAAGAGGAACAGGATGCCAGAGAGAGTAGTCTCGTTGCGCTCGCGACGAAACATGGCCCAGAGATCCGGGTGCTCCTTGAACAGCTGATAGACCCGCCACAGCTGGATCAACCGCGCCCAGCGCAACTGCTCCGCCATCGGCAGGCTACCCGGCAGATAGATCCAGTTGGCCTTGAAATAGGCCTTGCGATCGGAGGCCCGGATCCAGCCATAAGCAAAGTGCGCGAGGAAGAAGTAGCAGATCAGACTGTCGAGGTCATAGAAGAGCTGCAGAGTCTGTGGTGTCAGGCTCTCATGGCCCCACCAGCGGGCCGTCACCAGCACAACCGAGATTATCGACAGAAATGCCATCAGCAGATCCATCGCCCGCAGATGAGTTAAGTGATGTCGCATACATTTTCCAACTTTAAGCACAGTGCAAATTAATAAAAGAGAAGATAATGCCGATAGTCCTGAGGGCAAAGGAAAAAACGGCTTTTAAAAGGAGAATGACAATGCAGCTGAACCTGCTGGAGAAAAGAATGAGCAACATCCGGTTGGTACCCAAAGTGGTGCTGCTGATGGTGTTCAGTACCCTCCTGCTACTGACAAAACTCTGGTTTGACGCCAACAATCTGGAAGCGACCCTGCTCAGCGAAGGGCTCGATCCCGCCAAGGCGGATGCGATCTCCAATCGCCTGCTCTGGACCGGTCTGATGGAGACCGCCATCATGGGGCTGCTGTTCGTGATCCTGCTGCTCACCGGCTCCCGCCTGATGGTCAAGCAGGTGCACTATCTGGTGGGCCTGCTGGAACGCTTCGCCAAGCGGGACCTCAGCCACAAGGTACTGCTCAAGTCTCGTGACGAATTCGGCGACATCGCCAAGGCGGTCTCCCACTCGCAGGAGAACCTCAAAGAGGTGTTTGGCAACCAGCGCGCCGCCTGCAAGGAGCTCAACGACATCGCCTCCCAGGTGACCCTTTGCATGGAAGAGGCCAACGAAGCGATCAACGAAGAGTTCACCCAGATCGAACAGCTGGCCAGCGCCATGAGCCAGATGGTCGGTGCCATTCGCGAAGTGGCCGCCCATGCGGATCAGGCCTCTCACGCCACCGCCGAAACCAGCCAACTGGCGGAAGAGGGGAGCCGCTGCGTCGCCGACACCGTCAGCACCATAGACACCCTCTCCGGCAACATCCAGCGCTCCGCCACCGTGGTCAACGAGGTGGAGCAGGGGGTCGAGCGCATTGGCTCTGTGGTCGACACCATTCGCGGCATCTCGGAGCAGACCAACCTGCTGGCACTGAACGCCGCCATCGAAGCGGCTCGCGCCGGTGAAGCGGGTCGTGGCTTTGCCGTGGTGGCCTCCGAAGTGCGTGAACTGGCCAACCGGGCTCAGGCCGCCACCGTCGAAATCCAGAAGATGATCGAACAGCTGCAGGGCAATGCCCATCAGGCTGGCGAGCTGATGGCCCAAAGCGTACAGCAGGCCGACAAGGGGGTGGAACAGGTGACCCAGGCCGGTACCCAGCTCGCCACCATAGTGCAGCGGGTACAGGGTGTCGCCGACATGAACCGCCACATCGCCGCGGCCTCCGAGCAGCAGAGCTCGGTCGCCGAAGAGATGCGCGGCAATCTGGAGCAGGTCAAGCAGATCGCCGAAGGCTCCGTCGTGGTGCTGCGCGAACTGCAAGAGGCCTCCGAACTGGTCGAGCAGCACAGCAAGGAGCTCGACAGCCAGATCCAGTCCTTCAAGCTGGCGTGACCACAGCGCATAGACAGAAAGGCCCTGCGGGGCCTTTCTTCATATCCCCACCAGCAACCCATTTTCCTTTCTGGATCATGCTTCTCGCCCCTGCGCTGTGACGCGGGGGCCTGACGGTGCTAGATTGGCAGCCAGCTTTTTATCCGGCAGTTTCGTTAATCACAAGGACGGCAACCGTGGCCCAGCACTCTCCCTCTTTCTCCGCCTTCTCCCCCCTGCTGCAGGAGTTGGCCCAGCGCCAGTGGCAACGGCTGACTGAACTGGCCCCCGACTACGGCAACCAGCCCGAGCCGGTGCGCCAGACCCTGCTGACCCTGCTCGGCCTCTCCGATTTTGTCGCCGACTCTCTCTTCAAACAGCCGGAGTTGCTGACCGAACTGCTCGCCTCCGGAGATCTGGAGCGCTCCGAGCGGTGGCCCGCCTACCAGAGCGATCTGACCGCCCTGCTCACCGAGGTGAGTGATGAAGAGGCGCTCAAGCGCATCCTGCGCCAGTTCCGCCGCAGCCGCATGCTGGTGATCGCCTGGCGCGAGCTGCTGGGCCACGCGACAGTAGAAGAGAGCTTTATCCACCTCACCAAGCTGGCAGATACGCTGATCTGCTCTGCCCGCGACTGGCTCTACGCCAAACAGTGCGGCGAGCTGGGCACCCCGATGGACGGCAATGGCAACCCGCAGCCGCTGCTCATTCTCGGCATGGGCAAGCTCGGGGGCGGCGAGCTCAACTTCTCCTCGGACATCGACCTTATCTTCACCTTCCCCGAGAACGGCTACACGGTCGGCGGACGGCGCGAGCTCGCCAACCAGCAGTTCTTTATCAAGCTCGGTCAGCGCATCATCAACGCCCTCCACCAGCCCACCCAGGATGGTCAGGTGTTCCGGGTCGACATGCGGCTGCGCCCCTTTGGCGATGCGGGGCCACTGGCCATCTCCTTTGCCGCCATGGAGGATTATTACCAGCATCACGGCCGCAACTGGGAGCGCTACGCCATGGTCAAGGCGCGGGTGCTGGGCCCCCAATGCGAGCACGCGGTGGAGCTGGCCGAGATGCTGCGCCCCTTCGTATTTCGCCGCTATATCGACTTCGGCGTTATCGACGGCCTGCGCCAGATGAAGGCGATGATCGCCGCCGAGGTGCGCCGCAAGGGGCTGGAGGGCAACATCAAGCTGGGGGCTGGCGGCATCCGTGAAGTGGAGTTTATCGCCCAGGCGCTGCAGCTTATTCGCGGCGGTCGTGAACCGGCGCTGCGGGTGCGTCACCTGCCCGAGGCGCTGGCCGCCATCGCCCGGTGCGGCGCCCTCGAATCCGCTCATTGCGACCGCCTGCTGACGGCTTATCGCTTCCTGCGCCGGGTCGAGAACATATTGCAGGAGATCGGCGATCAGCAGACCCAGACCCTGCCCACCGAGGAGCGTGATCGCCAGCGGCTGATCGCCGCCCTCGGCTTTGCTGACTGGGGCGCCTTTATGGCTCATCTGGATGAGGAGATGGCCGCCGTCCATCAGGAGTTCGCCGCCGTGGTGGGGGAAGAGAAAGAGGCTCCCGCCCATCTGGAGCAGCTCTGGCTCGATCTGTGGCGCACCGAGCTCGACGCCACCGAGCTGGAAAAACTGCTGACCGCGCAGGGGGTGGCCGAGCCCGCCCCGCTCTGCGCCGCGCTGCTGCGTTTCAAGGAGGAGTACAAACGCCGTCAGGTGGGCCCGCAGGGGCGCATCGCCTTGGACTGGCTGATGCCCGAGCTGCTGCGACTGGTGGTAGCAAGCCGTGAGCCTGCCCGCCTGTTTGAGCGGGTGTGCGAGCTGCTGACCCGCATCTTCACCCGCAGCGCCTATCTGCAACTGCTGGCGGAGAACCCCGCCGCCCTGCGCCAGCTGGTGCGGCTGTGCGATGCCAGTCATCTGGTGAGCGAACAGCTGGCCCGCTACCCCATCCTGCTGGACGAACTGCTCGATCCCCAGCACCTCTATCACCCCACCCCGCTCGATCAATACAAGCCCCAGCTGCGCCAGTTCCTGCTGCGCATCCCCGAAGAGGACGTGGAGCAGCAGATGGAGGCGCTGCGCCAGTTCAAACAGGTGCAACTGCTGCGCATCGTGGCGGCCGACATCGCTGGCGCCCTGCCGCTGATGAAGGTGAGCGACCACCTCACCTGGCTGGCGGAGGCGATCACCGAAGAGGTGGTCAATCAGGCTTGGGCCCAGATGAGCGAGCGCTACGGGGTGCCACCCGAGGTGGCACTGAGCGGCCAGCGCGGCTTTGCGGTGGTGGCCTATGGCAAGCTGGGCGGTATCGAGCTCGGTTACGGCTCGGATCTCGATCTGGTGTTCCTGCACGGCGGCGACCCCAACAGCTACACAGATGGTCGCAAGCCCATCGACAGCCGCCAGTTCTACCTGCGCCTCGCCCAGCGGATCCTGCACCTGTTCAGCACCCGCACCCCCTCCGGCATCCTCTACGAGATCGACATGCGGCTGCGCCCTTCCGGCGACTCCGGCCTGCTGGTCTCGTCGCTGTCGGCCTACGAGCAGTACCAGCAAAACGAGGCGTGGACTTGGGAGCATCAGGCGCTGGTGCGGGCTCGCCCCATCTATGGCGATGACGCCATCGTTGCCGAGTTTGCCCGCATCCGCCGCGATGTGCTGGCCAAGGAGCGGGATCTGCCGACCCTGGCCCGCGAGGTGCGCGAGATGCGCCACAAGATGCGGGACCACCTGCTCAAGGCGGGCGCCGGCGAGTTCGACCTCAAGCAGTCCCCCGGCGGCATGGTGGATATCGAGTTTATCGCCCAGTATCTGGTGCTGGCCCACGCCTGCGGCGAGCCCGATGCCCTCACTCGCTGGTCCGATAACGTGCGCATCTTCGACGAGTGCGTCATGGCGGGGGTGCTGACGCTGGAGCAGGCGGAGGGGCTGAAACAAGCCTATCTGGAGATCCGCAACCTCGGCCATCGCCTCAACCTCTCGGAGATCTCCCGCAAGGTGAGCGACGATCAGCTGCATAGTGAGCGCAGCCATGTGCTGGCGGTCTGGCAACAGCTGCTGGGAGAGTAATTCCCGCCGACTGCAATCAAAATGGGCCCGCCTGAAGCAATTCAGGCGGGCCCTTGTGGTCTCTGCTACAGCCGATGAGTGATCCGCCAATCAATCTGCTTGCGAAACAAACTGCAACTGCCTGCCATCGGGCAGCAGCGCCAGCACGCTGTGCGCTGCCAGCTTTATCCCTGTCAGCTCGGTGGCCGGGCCGAAGTTGGCGATCAGTCGGGTGCCATCGGCAAACTCGCTCTGCTGCACTACACCTCTTTTATCGAGCCAGTGAAAACCGGTAAGGGGCTGGTTGTAGAGCCTCTCATGCAGCGGACGGAAGAAAGCATCGAGCCCCTTGAGGTAGGGAATGCGCGTACCGGCACTATCCAGACTGAGATTGAGCAGCGGCGGCACGTTGTAGAGCTGCTGCAACAGCTCGGTGACCTGGCGGCTCTCCTTGAATTTGAGGCTGTCCATCGTCCAGTGGTGGGTGGTCACTATGCTGTCGTGAAAGACGCTCTGGAACAACGGCAACCGCAGCGCCGGATCGAAGTAGAGTCCCTGATACTCGGGCTTGAGGTGGCTCTGGCGAAAGAAGTAATCGGGCTGAAACTCGGGATGCCAGACCCCCAGATAGAAGGGGGAGCGCTTGTTGCGGCGCATATCGGGATCATGCCAGCCAAAGCCGCTGGTCTGGGGGCCGTGGGCAAAGGCCGCGGTGCGGTTGGCAACCGCGCCGCCCTCCTCGGAGCCCACCAGCACACCCTGACTCTTGGCAATCCACGCCATCCCCGCCATCCGGTTGTCCGCATCCTGCGCCTGAGTGGTTGGCTTGGCCGGGTCGAAGTCGTCAAACACCATGCCGGTCGCCGCCACATCGAGGAACCAGCTGTTGTAGTGGCTCGCCTGCTGCAATTTTGGCACTCGCTGCTCCATCACCGGGCGCACGCAGGCCTGATTGGTGTAGACGCCGCTGCTTTGAAAACCGCTCTTGCGCCGACCGTTCTCCTGCATGATGCCGCAGCGCAGGTAGATATCCTGCCCCATCTGTGCGGTGAGCCAGCTCTGCTGCCGATTCTCCTCCGGCAGCGCGGTATCGTAGGAGTCGTAAGGTGCGATGAGATAGCCCGCCGCTTTGGCAAGTTCAATCCCCTCTGGCGCAGCAAAGCCCGCCGTCCACTGGGGCAGACCCAGCCAGAGTTTTGGTAGTCCAGCTTGCTTGAGAGTGGCGATCATCTTGGCCGAGCTGCCATCACCCCAACTCTGCGGGTCATTGAGCGCAGCGCCCAGTTGCGTGGCCGCAAGCGCACGCCGGGCGGTGAAATCGGCCAGTTGCTGACCCGGGTGGCGCAGCGCAAGCGCCTGCTCAACTCCGGCCAACACCAGATTTTGCAGGTAGCGGTTGCGCTCGAGATCGGACGCTTGCAGCGCACGCTTGCTCTCCCCCTTGAGCCAGTCGGCAGGGATCAGGCGGCGCAACGCGGGCCAGCTCTTCACATCCTGTGGCACCAGCAGTCGCTCGCCCCAGAGGTAGAGGTGAGAGGCGCCAATCAGCCGTTTGCCATCCGGCACCGCCGCCAGCTTGCTCTCGAGCGAGACCAGCTCGCCCCGCGCCTGCAACCAGCTGCGATAGGCCTTGCCGGCCGCCAGCCAGTCATTGCCCGGCTGCAGCAATACCGCCACCTCATAGGGGTCGGTAAGATTGAGACGATTGACGCTATGGGTCGCGGTGAGGGCAATGCCATCTTGCTTCGGGGCAAAGGTGAGGCGGTTGTTGAAGGGATTGGCAAAGAGGATCGCCAGTTGCTGATCGCCGTGATCCAGCCCGACCAGCGGCAGGGTGAGATCTTCGGTGGTGTTGATCCCCTGATACTCCTGCGCCAGCGCCTTGCTCCAAGCGGGATGAGTCGCCGGAATGCGAAAGCCCTCGTGGATCGGCAGCATCAGCGCCTGTGCCCCTGCCGGCACTCGCGGCCACACCAGCTCGCCAGCACTCGCACGGCTCAGGGTGAGGATCAGGCGGTTGCCCTCGAGGCGAGCCAACGCCCGCACCTCGCCATCGGCGCGGGTCAGCCAGCTGGCACGCTCCCCCTCCTGCTGCAAGGCGGTGACCGGCTGACGCGGGCCGGGAGAAGAGATGAGAAGGTGCTTGCCCGATGGCAGCACAGCCTCGGCCGCCAGGGTGGCGGGATCCAGCTCGATGCGCCACTGATCGTTGGCAAGGGTCAGCGCCTCGGCAGGCAGGGAGAACAGCGGCGCCAACAGTAGCAGCGGGCGGATCCGGCTCGTTAGCACGGGGAAAGAAGTCATGGTCGGAGATTCCTGATACAAACGGGAGCCGCCATTGCAGCAGATCGGCAGGCTCAGATTGTCAGGCCAATGTCAGGATTAAGCCCAGAGCAGAAGCGGAGAGGCTGCTCTGCCATTTCCTGTTTGATAGCCACCACCATCCACTGGCCAATTGTTGCAAATAACATCAGCAAAAAGTAACAGTCATTGCACCTGCGAAACAATCTTTGCCAGAAGCAGCGACTCAATCACCCGGCATCACTCCACCGGCCCCGCCTGACTGTGGCTCAGCTGCAACACCAGCTGGCCGCGCTGGCTGGTCTGCACCAGCGAGAGGGTACGCCAGCTGTCGGGCGTGGCAGCAGGCCAGTTCACCGGCTCATCGGGCGCAATGCGGTGCCACCAGAGCAGGGTGTATTGCGGGCGGGCCAACACCGCCTGATCGAGCCAGAGCGGAGTACACGAAGCGGGATTAGAGGGGGGATTGGCCACCGCCTGCGGCGAGCGGGAGAGCCAATCCAGATCCTGCACCGCAGGCAGCGGCAACGCCACCTGCCACTCCTTGCCCGCCACCGTCAGCCGCAGCTGATAGAGTCCGGCTGGTAAAGGCTTCGGCAGATCGGCCCCCACGACCCTGACCCCTTTATTCTCTTCCGCCTCCCACTGAGCACCTTCCAAGCGGTTGCGGCCAGCGGGATCGATAAGTTCAGCGGCTGTGATGGGTCCCTCCCCGGTCAGCTGCACCCGATAATCCCGCAGCAGCGGCGCATCGCGCTGGATCAGCTCAAGGCGCAGCTCGCTCACCCCATCAGGCAGAGTGAGCGGGAAATCCTTGCCGCAATGCTGGGCACTCAGCGCAGCCAGCATTCCTTGCCAGCTGCGGCGCTCGGCATCGCTGTTGAGCGCAGGCCATGCCTGCTGCAAAGATTGCCAGGCGTGCCGGTTATCCCCCTGCAACAGCGCCAGGGTAGCCGGTTGCAGTGGATCGGCACGTTCAGTTGCCATAACGCAGCCAGTGCTTAGAGCCAACAGCAGCGCGGCCAGTATTGCGCGCTTCACTGCTCTACCTCCAGTCGGTAGCCGATGCCGCGCACCGTCTCGATGGCCAGCCCGGGCAGCTTCTGGCGCAGTTGCAGAATATGGGTATCAACCGTGCGGGTGGAGGGGAACGCCTGATAGCCCCACACCCGATTGAGGATCTCCTCCCGACTCAGCACCCGCCCCGCCATTCGCACCAGCAGGGTGAGCAGGGCAAACTCGGTAGGGGTAAAGCTCACATCCGCATCCTGCCAGCTCGCCTGCATCCGGGCGGGATGGAGCTGCAAGCCGCCCACCGCCTGAGTGCCATCCCCCAGCTGGCGCAGCTGAGCCCGGATCCGCGCCAGCAGCTCGTCGTGGGAGAAGGGCTTGGTCAAGTAGTCGCGCGCCCCCGCATCGAGCCCGGCCACCCGATCGCTTACCTCCACCCTTGCGGTGAGCACGATCACCGGCAGCGCCTTGCGCGCCAGCCACTGGGGCAGCCAGTCGAGAGCATCCCCCTCCGGCATGGTGCGATCCAGCAGCACCAGATCCGCCGCCAGCCACTGCTGCTCCGCAGCAGCCAGAGTGTCGCACCAGAGGCAGCGATACCCCTCGCGGGTCAGATAGCGTTGCAGATTCTCCGCCAGCAATGCCTCGTCTTCGACAAGCAGGATGGTCTTCATGATTCGGGGTCGCTCCAGAGTTGGCAGGGCAGCGTCAGGGTGAAGGTGGTGGGCGGGCCGGAAAGGGTGATCCGCCCGCCAAGACGGCGCAGCAGATGGCGCACGATGGCAAGCCCCAGCCCCAGACCATCGGCACGGGCACCGCGGCGCAGCAGGGTGGCGAGCCGATAACTCGGTAGCTCGCCGCTATCGCTAACGGCGAGGATCAAGCGCCCCGCCTGCCAGCTGGCAAAGACCCGAACCGGTGCGCGGCCATGCTGGCTGGCGTTGCGCAGCAGGTTGTCGAGGGCGAGATCGAGCCAGTAGAAGGGGAGCGCCAGAGTCATCTCCCGCTCAAGGCAGAAGGTGGCGTCATGCCGCTCGCAGGCCAGGGTGAGCCACTCGGCCAGACTAACCGCCACCCGCTCATCCTCGAGGGTCTCTGCCGCCAGATAGTGGCGACTGGCCTGCGCCAGCTGATGCAGGCGGGCGACACTGCCCAGCAGCTGACCCACGCTCTGCTGGGCGGAAGGGGGCAGCCGGTCGAAATCGTGGCGCAGCTCCTCGCTGATGCCGGAGAGCGCCATGATGGGAGTGCGCAGCTCGTGGGTCAGCATCTGCAACGCGACGCGCCGCTCCCGCAGCAGGCACCAGCGCTGCCAGCTGGCCCACCCCAGCAACAGGATAAAGCCAAGCGTGCTGGCCAGCGCCAGCCACTGCCAATGGAGCGTTGGGCGCTCGTTGATGCAGATCCCCCCAACCCGCTCCTGGCAGGAGCCATCGACCCGGCTATCCAGCGTCACGCCAAGCCGCTCGGCCAGCGGCTGCCACTGCCCGGCGCCATAACGGCGCCACTGCTGATCTGCGAGCAGCCAGAGCTGACCCGATTGCAGCAGCCAGCGATCACCCCGCAGCAGGGCGTCGAGGTTGTCATCGTCAAGCTCGCCAAGCTGCCCCAACTGATCTCGCCGCTCCCGCACATGGAGCAGAGCGTCGAGCCCAGCCGCCGAATGACCATCCTGCCAGCGAGCCGCGCTGGAGCCACCCAACGGATAGATGGGGTGGGCGGCAAACCAGCGGGTCGAGGGCGCAGCCCCTTGGCCGCAAAGCGCCCGCAGCAGTGGCAGCCACTCGGCGGGCAAGTCATTCTCTGTCCCGCACTCCTGTTGGTAACGATAGATGGCCCGCAACTGGCGCAGCGGATAGCGCTGCCAGGCGGGATGAAGGGAGTCAGGAGCAATCAGGCGACGGTCGAGCCGCTGCACCTCGTCAAGAGGCCGCGCCTGTTCGGGAGCCTGCCTCGCCAGCTCGCCAGCCAGACGATCCGCCAGCGGCCCGGCCCGCACAGGATACGCCATGCCGTAGCAGATCAGGGAGCAAAGCAGCAGGATCAGGCGCATGGGTTCAACTCGAGATGATTCCGGATCAAGGCGCAGCAGGTCACTGCGCCATAAAAAATGTCAGCGCCATTTTTCAATGGCGCTGACATCCGGTCAACCGCTAACGGCATTGGCACAGCTCCCGCCAGCCCATATGAACCGTCACCTATTTGAACAGTCCCTTGAGCAGCTGGTCAGCCACCCCTTTGACGGCCTCGTTGTCGGCCTTGTCACCCAGCAGCTTCTTGAGGCCGCGTTCGGCCTCCTTGCGCGCCTTATCCTCCAGCAGCTTGTTGTTGCTGAGCAGCGCCTTTACGTCGAGCCGATAGCTGGGGGCCTGCCAGTGACCGGCGATCCGCACCGGAATGGTGATCTCTTTGAGCTCATCCACATCCTTGCCCCCCTGCCCCTTGCTGCTCTCGACGATGGAGGTGAGGAACAGGAAGTCGAGGCTCTCCGGCACCAGCGCCGTCTGCCCCTCCCCCTTGACCCGCAAGGCCGGGGCAAAGAGCTGGATGTCGTTGCTGCGGGCGATACCATCGGCAATCTGGAAACTGGCGGTCAGGGCACTGAAGTCGGTCTTGCGCGCCTCCTTCACCTGTTCGGCCCCCTTGCCGCTGAGGGTTGCCCGCGCCTCGCGGATCATCTCCGGCAGGTTGATGCCGTGCAGGGCACCGTCGCTCAGCTTCAAGGTAATCTTGCCCTGCATCCCGTTGCGCAGTGCCAACTCAGAGAGACCACGTCCTTGCACCTGCACATCGAGATCGCCTTTGCCCTCCAGCAGCTCACTCTGGGCCAGAGTCTGCAACAAGGGACGAATGTTCACTCCGGCCACCTGCTTGTGCACCTTGTAGGTGGCGGGCTGCTGGCGTGCGTCGAGTACCCCGTTCGCGTTTACCTGACCACCTGCCACGGTCGCGCTGAACTGTTTGAGCATCAGCAGCCCTTTTGCCAGATCCACCTGCAGATCGACTGCGCCGAGATCCAGCCCTTTCAGGCGCAGGCTGCCGAGTTGCAACCTACCATCCAGATCCACCCCTTTGAGCGCGCCCAGATCCGGTTCGACCGCGGAGAGGGCTTCGCTCTTGCCAGTTACCGCTTTATTTCCACTTACCGCGGTATTGGCAACACCGGCCGCCGGTTTGTCCTCTTTCGCCTGCGCAGGTGTGTTAGGTGCCGATTTGGCGAGCCATTTGTCGAGATCCAGCTTCTCCCCCTTGAGATCGAAGCTGATTGCGGGAACGGCACCAAGCTGCACGGTTCCATCACCACTCAGCAGCGCCTCATCAGCACTCATCACCAGCTTGCTCAGGGTAATCAACTGCTTGTCGAGCTCGGCACGGGCAAAACCGGCCAGTTTCAGCTTCATTTGCGGGCGCGGCAGCGCATCACCTTCCAGCGCGGCTGTCAGCACCATATCGGAGAGCTCGGCCAGCTTCATCTCTTTATCGAGCCGCCCCTTGAACGTACCCTCCAGCGAGCCAGCCAGTGAAGCTTGTTGCCCCTCCCCCTTGGCTCCTTTCAGCGCCAGCGTGAGATTGCTCCACTCACCCAGAGCAAGTCGATCCCCCTTGATGGAGAAACTGTCGAGTCGCAGGGACGGGTCACTCAGGCTGCCACTGAGGCTCAAGTCTTTCAGTTCACTGGCCATCACCTCCTGCGCCAGCTTGACCTGGGTCTGCCCTTTAACATCGAAAGCGAGCTTGTCGGCACTCCCCTTGGCGGCTAGCGTTACGGGTACCCACTGACCGGTGGCCAGCTGCCCCATATCGAGATCGAGGCGATCCAGTCGCAGCGAGGTGCCGCTGCGATCATCCTGTACCAGCGCACTGGCCTGGGAGAGCGCGACACCCTGCAAGCTGATCTGCCAGTGCTTGCTATCAGAGGTTGGCGCAGGGGTTGCAGGGACGACCGGTTCGCTTGCATCAGCAGTGGCATCCTTGATCAGTCCGCTCAGATTGGAGCTGCCATCCGCCTTGGTCTGGATAAACAGATGGGCGCCACTCAGGGTCACCTTACCAATCTCCAGACGATGGGAGAGCAGCGGCAACAGGGCCACCGAGGCCTCCCCCTGTTCGAAACGAACCAGATCCGGCTCGGCAAAACCGGCCGGATTGCGCAGAGCAACCTTCTCCAGCGAGAGGCCGAGACTCGGCCAGAAACGCCAGTCAATCTCCCCCGCCATCACCAGTTCCCGGCCCGTGCTCTTGCGCACCTGTTCAGCCAGTTGGGGCTTGAATTGATTGGGGTCGATAAGGCTTATCAACGTCACTATGGCCAGCAAGGCCGCCACGGCGATGCCGAGCAAGATGAGAACTATCTTCTTCACGATATGCTCCTTGAATCCGGATCCACTGCTGACTATACCACTCACCGTCTGACGAATGGCGTCTACGAGACAAAAGCGGACAAGGATGAGACAGGGATGGTCGCTGCCAATCCCCATCGTCATCAGCAGGGATCAGGCTTGCAAAGAGGATTGCTGCAGCCGCGCCATAGCGGTGCGCGTCGACTCGAAAGCAAAGCGGGACAAGGGGATATCGCTGATCTTCAACCACTGACAGGCGGCCACATCGTCAGCCGGCTGGATGACCGGTTTTTCACTCAGCCTGATGGCAAAGAAGGTGTCACAGGTGTGATAGGTAATGCCATCGTAGGGATAGATATTGGGGAAGGAACCAAGATAGGTAAAAGGTTGAGCGCTGACATCGAGTCCCAGCTCCTCCTGCAACTCGCGCACCAGCGCTACCTCCAGCGACTCGCCGGGATCGACAAATCCGCCAGGCAGATCCAGCAACCCCTTGCCCGGATTGCGGGCACGCCCCGCAACCAGCACCTCATCCTGCCAGCAAAGCGCCACCATTACCGCCGTCGCCACATTCTGGAAAAAATGAAAACCGCAGCCACAACGAAGCTCTTTGGGGCTGACGCTCTGCAGGGTTTGACCGCCGCATTTTGGACAAAACATGGGCTATCTCCGACGAAATAAAGCGCCATTTTAAGCTGTTGCGACCGTTTTTTATGAGTAAAACAGACGGGGAAGACGAGGAATTCAAAGGGATAGTAATAAAACGGGGCAATTATCAGGCTATTTGCTGATTTTCAGACAATAAAAAACCCCGCTCGATGAGCGGGGTTTCTTGTATTGGGTGCCTGGCAGTGTCCTACTCTCGCATGGCGAATGCCACACTACCATCGGCGCTACCGCGTTTCACTTCTGAGTTCGGCATGGGATCAGGTGGTTCCACGGCGCTATGGCCGCCAGGCAAATTCTTCAATCTTGGAAAGCTGACGTGAGTAGTGATGTTGCGCTTGGCTTGTCACTATCACTGAATTTGAGTAGTTCGTTCATTCGCTACAAGGCCCAGAACACTTCTTGGGTGTTGTATGGTTAAGCCTCACGGGTAATTAGTATGGGTTAGCTCAACACGTCACCGCGCTTACACACCCCACCTATCAACGTTGTGGTCTCCAACGGCCCTTTAGGACCCTCAAGGGGTCAGGGATGACTCATCTCAGGGCTCGCTTCCCGCTTAGATGCTTTCAGCGGTTATCGATTCCGAACTTAGCTACCGGGCAGTGCCACTGGCGTGACAACCCGAACACCAGAGGTTCGTTCACTCCGGTCCTCTCGTACTAGGAGCAACTCCCTTCAATCATCCAACGCCCACGGCAGATAGGGACCGAACTGTCTCACGACGTTCTGAACCCAGCTCGCGTACCACTTTAAATGGCGAACAGCCATACCCTTGGGACCGACTTCAGCCCCAGGATGTGATGAGCCGACATCGAGGTGCCAAACACCGCCGTCGATATGAACTCTTGGGCGGTATCAGCCTGTTATCCCCGGAGTACCTTTTATCCGTTGAGCGATGGCCCTTCCATTCAGAACCACCGGATCACTATGACCTACTTTCGTACCTGCTCGACCTGTCCGTCTCGCAGTTAAGCTGGCTTATGCCATTGCACTAACCTCCTGATGTCCGACCAGGATTAGCCAACCTTCGTGCTCCTCCGTTACTCTTTGGGAGGAGACCGCCCCAGTCAAACTACCCACCAGGCACTGTCCGCGAGCCCGATTCAGGGCCCTGCGTTAGAACATCAAACATACAAGGGTGGTATTTCAAGGACGGCTCCAGCGCAACTGGCGTCACGCCTTCAAAGCCTCCCACCTATCCTACACATGTAGGTTCAATGTTCAGTGCCAAGCTGTAGTAAAGGTTCACGGGGTCTTTCCGTCTAGCCGCGGGTACACCGCATCTTCACGGCGAATTCGATTTCACTGAGTCTCGGGTGGAGACAGCATGGCCATGGTTACACCATTCGTGCAGGTCGGAACTTACCCGACAAGGAATTTCGCTACCTTAGGACCGTTATAGTTACGGCCGCCGTTTACCGGGGCTTCGATCAAGAGCTTCGCTTGCGCTAACCCCATCAATTAACCTTCCGGCACCGGGCAGGTGTCACACCCTATACGTCCACTTTCGTGTTTGCAGAGTGCTGTGTTTTTGATAAACAGTCCCAGCCATCTGGTCACTGCGACTCCCAACTGCTCCATCCGCAAGGGACTTCACTGTCAGGAGCGAACCTTCTCCCGAAGTTACGGTTCTATTTTG